>CAWGMW010000002.1:0-570000 GCA_963823805.1 uncultured Acidobacteriaceae bacterium
ATCCGTTCCCCGATGCACGATTGCGTGGCATCGAGTGCAAAGCGTGATGAGGTTTTGCTCTGCATCATCCCTCGACTGGCTGCGCGATTCTCCATGGTGAACATCGAGATTCGACATCGCGCCCCAACTCTGACACCCCCATGGGATGTGCGAAGAAACTGTGATGGAATGCGATCAACAAGCCGGCGTAAATCCGATCACCAAATCTACGCTCGCAGTGAGCGTGTCGATCAGTAAAACCCGAATCAACCAAGCGTTCATTTGGGTTCGGTAGCGCAAATGTTCGGAAGCGCGACGTTCCGCGCGGACTCACTTCGCCACTTGAGATGTTTGGCTGTGGGGCGTGGGCCGTGTGCAGGGAACTGGATCAGTGAATGAGATGCGGCGCAACCAGGCTGACAAATTCACGCGGCGTGACGATCTTCGTATTCTTCCAGAAGGCCGGAAAGTGCTTACGGATTAGCGGTGATCAGGAAGTCCATCTTGGTATCGCGAGGACGGTTCGTTGCAACGAACTTCGGCGGCTACCGAATCTCCATCCCAAAACCTGGATTGGATGACTAGATGAGCGCTTTGGACTGTTAGCAACAGCTGACACCAGAGCGCCGAAGATCCGACCGTGGCCTGGACAGAAAGAATGAAGAAGATCACTGCAATTTGATCTTGCCGGCGATCTCCTGGGCGGATTTTCGCGATAAGCTTGCCAGTTCGGCATAGCGAGGCCAGTTCGCCATGGCCTTTCTTACTTTCGCCAGAATTTCCGGTGCGTTCTTTATCCCATGCTGTTTGCCCAACGCCTGCAGTTGGGCTGTTCCTGGATTTCTTCCCTCGCCCATGACCAGCATGCTTTGCTCGCCGCCCGGGCCATAGGAGAACACCAGGTCGTAGGCGGGCGCGAAAATCCACTCGTTTCTCGCGTTCAGAAGGAACGAAAAATTCTTCACGTGGTCGTCGCGATTATGAGCAAGGACGTTGAAGCAGGCCAACGCATAGGCCTTTTCGGCATCCTGGATATTCCTGGTCAACCCAAGGGTCACGCGCAGAACCATATCGTAGTCGAGGCTGGGACTGCGATGATCGCTATGGATCAGGCCGCCAAGGCTATGCATATGGATGCGGGCATCGCCTTCCCGGTCAAAGCGTTTCGTGCCGAAGTATTTGTTCCTTTTCGTCGAGAAAAGATGGGTTTCAGGCATCTCCACGCCTGCATCCTTTGCCATGAGGCTATAGGCGTATTCGACAGCTCCCACTTCTCGCGCGTCCTGGGAAGACGGAAACTTGACCATCCAGTGCGCGAAGCCGGGTTGCAATTCCTGCTGGCCGTGAATGATCCTTTTCTTGTCGGCGCTCACTTGTGCCACGATCTTGGGCCTGGCACCCGAAGAGGAACCATTGAGCCGCAGCAACTCCTCGAGTGCCTCTTCGTTTTCTCCGGCCAGCGCGGCGGCTGATTTCTCAGCGAGTTTGTCGAGCGCCAACGGAGCATCATCGGGACATTCGAAACCTTGTTCCGGCTCGTAACTGAGAGCGCCCATGCCATACCGCCCCACATAAGCCAGCCGGTCGAGCGGATTCAGTTGGCCGCGATGGATACCGTGCTTTTCCATCGTGCGATCGTCGAGCGCGACCCCATCCGGAGCCCGATAGTCGTAGAGAGTTCCGCCCACAGGCTTGAGCGCTCCCGTCGGGCGTTCCTCCTGATAGCTGGTGATGACCGCCATCGTCTCGGCGGGAATATGAATCTGAGCCTGGGCGCGGTCCTGGCTGGGAATGGTGAAGTAAGGGTGTGCGCCGATGGCGATGGGCTCATCTTCGTGACCGATGTTCCTCGCTGTGACCTTCTCGTCGATCACATCGCCTGTGAGTGCAAATGTGAAATGCAGATCGGTTTCGGAGAGCCAGATGCCATCGAAACTGCCAGCATGGATGACAGCCGACGCGGTCTGACCGTCGACTGTTTTTTCGATGTGCACATCTTGCGCTTGATCATTGGAGATCAGGCCGTGCATGACGACGCCCGTTTGCGAAGGCGGCGCCGAAGGAGCTCGGACCTGTGGATTTGCAGGAAGTGCGAGTGTATGCCCATGCCACTCCGTGATGACGGAGGATCCGTCGGCGGATCGCTGCCCGAAGATTCGGTTGGGAAAGGGAATTAGAAAGGCTGTGCCAAAACTCGCACCGAAGCCGCTGGACCTTCCGGCTGCGTCATTGAGGCGGCTGACCAGCTCTTCGAGCGTGGGTGAGGCAAGGAGGGAGATCTCTCCCTTGCTCGGGATGTTGGCGGTGATCTGAAAGACGTTCATGCCGAGGCCGGGTAGGAAGGTGAGAGAGAGAAACTCGGGCCTTGTGCCGTGGCTCGTCGCTGCGCGATGGAGAGTGACCGGGGCCTCACCACCAATTTGAAGCGGTGCCGAAACTCCGGGCTGACCGTTCGCCCGTGCAGCAAGAAATGGGAAGCTGGCAACGAAGATGGATAAGGACAAGAGTCGCAGAATGTGTTCGTGGGAGTTTGGGTTTTTCTTCATGGCTAATTCTCTCCGTCTCTTTCAAGCGAGTGGTTGCGATTTTTTGCCGCTGGATAAGTGTAGCTGCGAGGGCGAAGACCAAGGGCCATTACAAGTGATCGCCGGCTCGTTGCGGGACCAAGCTAGACGGTCGTCTCCTCGCCTGAACGCTTCGTAGTTTTCGCTATCTTTGGCGTCGCACGCCACTTCAATGGCCCATGGGATTGATCTATGCATCTGTAGCGCTTTTCCTCTTGGGCGCAATCATTGGCTTCGCTCTGTACGCCCGCCAATAAGGACGACCGCCGCATTCCACGTGGACGAGTGGTCGGCTTGTCGGACAAGTGCCCTTGCGATCAACTTCTCAGCAAGGAGTTCTGAAAAAACCAATTCGACTTTGATGGGAAACTGCCTTCGGTTTTGCTGTTTATGAACTTGGCCAAGGATCAGTTCTGAAACGTCGGCCAGGACCAACTCAAGCCGGTGCCCGGAAAAAAACGTTTCTCGGGCATGGGCCTGCATCCGGCCCACAGGCGGCATACACGATGCCGTGGAGATCAGGTTCCATTGGGAATTGAGAGGCGTGTTATTGACGGGAATTCAGAGACATTAAGCGCTGTTGAGAGGCGATGTCCCAAGCTATTTTCAAGCCACTCTCAGATGTGATCCTCGCCGTACTTCGGCACCAGGCACTTGTTCATTACGCATCGCAGCCGCTTTGATCGTGTCAGCATTTGGTCGCGTCTCCTGAACCGACGACTCCAAGGATTTCGAAAGCTCGTCTGGGAGAAGTGAGAGAACTGTCTCCCAAAGAACTCCGTCGATCCGAGCGTCAATCTTGCAGTATGACTTCGGCAGCGCCCCCTCGTCGGTGATCCGCACGGAATCCTGGCTGTTCTTCTGCACGCGCAACGTGAATTGGTAGCCCTCGATCTTCTTGAGATCCCGGCTGAGCAGGTAGTAGAGCACCATGTTCTTGGTACGCTCTACCCTTCCCGCTACCGCGCGGGCCCGGTCGGCCAGACGCGCTGATTCGCTGCGGCAGAACTGTTCACGGGCCTCCATCATGCGCACGAAGCGGCCGATCCGATCGACCTTCTCGCCGTGCGCCTCGCAGAATTGGTGGAATCGGGCCACCAAGTCTTCCGAGGTCTGTCCTTGCGACTCGACCTGCTCCTCAATCTCTTCCAGCAGTCCATCGAGTTCCATATCGATCTCAAACAACGAGTTCGCTTCTGCAATCGAGGCCATCGCCATCTCTCCCTTTAAGAGCAATCCGCGCTGTCTGCCGACGTTAGGCTGCCGCCTTCTCTCGCACCCAGAGAGCGCGAGCGGCCTGATACGCCAGCGTGTCAGCGCGGTTCTGCTCGGGATGCCCGTTGTGCCCCTTGATCCACTTCCATCGGATAGAACGCCGTGTATTCAACTCGATCAGCTCCGCCCAAAGCTCGCGGTGCTGCAACTGGGTCCCGCGACGGTTCCGCCAGCCATGGCGCTGCCAGCGGAAGACGAAGGCGCGCATTCCATAGATCAGGTATTCCGAATCGGAATGCAACTCGATCCGCGCTGGGTCTTTCAACGACCGAAGAGCCTGAAGCGCCGCGACAAGTTCCATCTCGGAGATGGTCGTCCAGGGATGGGCGCCCGACATCTCCCGGCGTTCCTTTCCCTGGATTGCGACAACGCCCCATCCGCCGGGGCCAGGATTGCCAATCGCGGAGCCATCCGTGAAAATGCGATAAGTCTGATCCACAGAGAGCCTCCTTCCCGAAAACCATTTGGGGCGTTCATCGAAAGACTGGGGAGAGATCGTGATTTGCCTTTGCCGCTGGGACGCACGGCAAGCTCTCGGTCCATTGGACTAGGCAGCCCGCATCGGAATGACCGCGCCGAAAGGGGCCTTCTGGCCTCCGGTCGAAGCCCATAGAACGGGATAGGCGGGAGCCGACGGCGGGAACGACCCATACAGATCCGTCAGAAAGACGAGGGTCTGCGGCTGAATCCCGTGCTCATCGAGCCAATCAAAGCACGGGCCAAATTCGGTTCCCCCGCCCCCGACGGGATTGAGGTGGACCGGCTGACCGGACGCATACGTCTCCACCTTCTGCACCTCCGAATCGAAGTACAAAACATGGACAAGTTCCGGCCGCTGGCCTTCCAGAATCGAACGCACCTCGGCCTCAAAGAGCGCGAGTTGACGCGCATTCACGGAACCTGAGCAGTCAACGGCGATCGCTACCTCACCCACGCCCTCGCGTGTTACTCCCGGCAGGTAGACGCCTGCCCATACATGACGGCGGTTGGGGCGCATCCAGCTATAGTCGGCCGGTATCGTATCCGACCAGAGCCGGCGTAGCATCTCCCGCCAGTCGACCGAAGCCTTTGCCGCCCCTTCCAGGGTCCGGTTGAGACCAGCCGGAACCTTGCCCGCCTGCCGGGCAACCGTTGTGGCCTGGTTGACCGCAACATCCCACTCCCGCGCCTGTTCTTCAATGGTTGAGGTTTCCTCGTCCGGCGGTGGCGCATCGAGGATCTGGCCAATTCCGCCTTCGGTAACGGGAGCGGAAGGATCGTTTGAATTTCCGCCAGGGGACGTCTCGTCTTTCGATTCCTCTCCTCCGGACTCGTCGTCTTCACCCTCTTTGCCGGAGTCTTGCTCTGTTTCCGATTCCGAATGAAGGAAATTATAGATCTGCTCTGCACTCATTCCGCGGAAGCGGTCATCGAGAAGGACTCCCTCGGGCAGGTTGAGTCCTGCGTCAACAAGCAAAGGGTTGATGGCGAAATCACATGCGATATTCCATCGTTTTGGATCGCGCCCCGAGCGCCGTACATGATGGTGCAGAGCCGGATGCATGACCTCATGAGCCAGGGTTCCGGCCAGGGTCGCCGCATTGAGCGTTTCAACGAAGTCAGGGTTGTAGTAGAGCGACAAGCCGTCGGTGGCCATCGTTTGAATCGACCGGCACTCGCAACCTTTCAATCGAAACAGCAGCGAGCCGAAAAAGGGGTGGTCGAGCACCAGAGCGGTGCGCGCCTTCTGAATGCGAAGCGACGTTGGTGTTTCACGTGTAAGTTGAAGCATAGATGGGCCTTGTTGAGTTTGTTGGAGTTTTTATTCAGGGCCGCGGCACCCGCAAATTGAACATGTCCAAAAAACCGTTGACAGCGCTGCCGGCATGCGTCACTCTAAGTATTGAACGTGTTCAAAACATCTCCAATGACGATTTCTACCAAGAAAGCAGAAGCGACCCGAGCTCGGATCGTGGACATGGCACTGGACCTGTTCCGCCGGCAAGGATTTGAGCAAACTACCATGCGTGGGATTGCCGCGGAAGCGGGTGTCTCACTGGGGTCGGCTTACTACTACTTCGAGTCGAAGGAAGATCTGGTGATGGCCTTTTATGAACAGGCCATTGAGGCAATGACGCCCAGAATGGAGGCTGCTCTGGCTGGTGCAGACAGCTTTGAGGGGCGCATTGCGGCGATCATGAACGTGAAGTTCGAATACTTCACTCCGAACCGGTCCTTCCTTGGAGCCCTGTTCCGGCACGCTGCCGACCCGCAGAATCGCTTGTCGCCTTTCAGCGAGGCCACGCGGCAGATCCGTGAGCGCGACCAGGTGTACTTTGCGCGTGCGATTGAAGCCAAATCGGGTGAGGTGCGGGTGCCGGGGGATCTTGCCCCCTACCTGCCGCAGATCCTTTGGCTCTATCAGATGGGGCTGATCCTCTACTGGATCTACGATCGGTCGCCGGACCAACGGAGAACTAAACAGTTACTCGAAAAGAGTTTGGCGCTGATGGTTAGCGGGCTGAAAGTGGCGCGTTTCGCGCTGCTGAAGCCGCTGCGGTTGAAAATCGTGGAACTGATCGTGCTGGCGGAGGGAGGGAATGAGCATGGGTAACAATACGATGCCCGATCGCAAATTGATTCGCCTCTCCATTGCGCTGGTTTGGCTCTACGAAGGTCTTTGGTGCAAGGTTTTGGGCGGCGTTCCGAGGCATGCGGCGGTGATCTCATCCGTGCCGTTCATCGGTCCAGCGGGAAGCCGAGCCGCACTGATCGCGCTGGGTTTAGTCGAATGCGTCATCGCGACTTGGGTTTTATCGGGACACAGGATGCGGCAGGCGGCGATGGTGCAGACCGTGTTGCTTGTCGCCATGAATGCGGGCGGCTTGATTTGGGCTTGGCGTCTGATTCCAGATCCCCCCGGCATGATCCTGCAAAACTTCGCTTTCCTGGTGCTTATTTGGGTTGCGACGGAGGATCGTCTTCACGATGCGAACGCTTGAACCCACCTCAACACCATGGCGGCACGGGCCTTTCAGGGCGCGACAACGAGGGTTGACCTTCGGCACAACGTACGAGGATTCGAGCATCGAGCTGCGTGCATTCAAGCCGCGCAGCCGTGTCTTTTGCATCGCCGGTGCGGGATGCACGGCGCTCGCCCTCGCCGCCGCGGGGCATGACGTGACAGCTGTGGACATCAACGCAGTGCAACTTGCTTACGCCCGGTCACGAGCCGCGGGCGAACCGCTGCGCATGGGGGCGGTGGAGCGACTGATGATGTGCGAGCGCGCATTCGGAACACTGGTAGGATGGAGCCGCAGACAACTGGCGGATTTCCTCAACCTATCCGACCCCGCTGAGCAACTCGAATACTGGGATCAACGGTTAGACACACGCATTTGGCGTGTGGCCCTGGATGCACTGCTTTCTCCGCATCTTCTTGGACTGTGCTACTCCGGCCCTTTCCTTGAATCGCTGCCCCGGGACTTTGGGAAGCAACTTCGTCATCGCCTCCGCCGCGGTTGGGGCAGCCATTTGAACAAACACAATCCGTACGCAGCGTTGTTGCTGTTAGGGACGCCCCCGGTTGAACCCGGTGTACCTGAATCTCCGATCAACTTCGTCTGCGCCGACGCGGCAGAGTTCCTTGAAGGCTGCTTGCCGGCAAATTTCGATGCGTTTGCGCTGTCCAACATTGGGGACGGAGCACCCTCAGGCTATATGCGGCGGTTGCGTGCTGCAATGGAACACGCCGCGGCTCCTGGCGCAGTGGTTGTCACTCGCAGCTTTGCGGAACCAGGCGACAACACAACCGCAAACCGGGCCGCCCTGGATCGCTCGTTGCTCTGGGGCGTTGTAGAAGTGAATCGAATCGAAGGCGGCAAACCATGCTCCATCTGCTGAAGCGTCATCCGATTCCGGTTTCGGCGTTCTTCCTTCACTCTCTGGTATTGACATACGCTTTTCCGCCGGAGATTCTCCAGCCTTTGCTGCCAGCCGGCCTGGTGCTCGATACCTATCGCGGGTTCGCATTTCTCGCCGTTGCCCTCGTGCAAACGAGGAATCTGCGGCCCGCTTTTCTACCCGCGGCAATGGGCTGCAGTTTCTTTCTGAGCGGCTACAGAATTTTCACGAGGCTTGCTGGCAGCGCGCAGTCGAAGCGCGGATTGCGGATTTTGCGAAGCGACACGGACCATCCTTGGATGGTACGCGCCGGGAATTTGCTGACCCACTACAACTACCACCTCTGCGAGGCAACCTTGGAGGAGCGCGGCCGTGAAATCCATTGGACAATTCGGACTCCGCGCGCGGAAGCAGACCTCGAAGTGCTGGCGCGGTTGACTGACAATCCAGCGTCCCTGCCATGCGCCTCTCCATTCAGCACTCTGGCGGAAGCGCGGCGATTTGCGGGCCCGCTGCCTTACACCTTCGACTACGAAGAGGCAACGCATTCCATCATTGGCATTCTCGCGGCGAGGCAGAGCTGGAATCCGCAACCCGTAGCGGTGGAAGTGCTATGCAATACATTTCTGGATCAGGAACCGTTCTGCCATGCCAAGCCTATTCTGGCGAATGCTTTTCATGTGCAGGATGTGCCCTATCAATGGCAGCGTGGGAGGCGGCTCTCATGAATTCAATCCCCACTCGGAAGCCGTATCAAGGCTTGGTCCAGATATTACAGTTCAACTGGCGGTCCTACTTCGGCGCTGCGATGGGAGTCGGCGTGGCAATCCTCGCTCTGCCGTATCTGCATCCCATCTCGCGCGTTGCGCTTCTGCTAGCCGCCGTGCCGGCGACGTTCTGGCTCGCGTCCTCGCTGATCGTATCGCACTATATATATGACCGCTTTCCCCTATACGACCTGAAGTGGATTTCGCGCATCCTCCCGAGAGCGCCGCGGAGATGGATCAACATCCACTGCGGTTTCGACGAAACCAGCGGTTTACTGGCGGCAATATTTCCGGAGGCGGTAATTCAGGTCGTAGACATCTACGATCCTCAGGTCATGACCGAAGCCTCGATCCGCCTAGCCCGGCGGCTCAAACACAGCCCAATCCCGTCCGTGGCGGCGCGTTACGATGCTCTGGCATTCAACTCTGGTTCGTTCGATGCGGCATTCTCGATCTTCGCCGCGCACGAGTTGCGCCGCCACGATCAACGTGTGAGTTTGTTTAGAGAAATCGCGCGCATTCTGGTTCCAGGCGGCAACTTAATTCTGATGGAACACTCCCGGGATTTGTGGAATTTTGCCGCCTTCGGTCCGGGATTCCTGCACTTCTTCTCTCAACGTGCGTGGCGAAAGGCAGCTTTCGAAGCCGGGCTCACGATACGATCGGAGTTTTCGATGACACCGTTTGTTCATGTCTACAACTTGCGGAAGGCCACATGACTCTCTCCATTCATCTGCAGATTGTCGGCATTATACTGGTGTTGCTCGGAGTGAGCCACGCCTTCTTCAATCGGTACTTCGGATGGGAACAGGAGTTGGCAGCCGTCTCCCTGCTGACGCGCCGAGTCTTCTTCGTGCACAGCTTCTTCATTGCGTTAGGCGTCGTGCTGGCTGGCGCGGTGTCGTTCGTGTATTCCGATGCACTCCTCCGGCCCGCTGCGTTAAACCGTGGGCTCCTCGCTGCAATGACGACGTTCTGGTTGTGTCGCTTGCTCGCTCAGTTCTTCGCCTACGACTCTGCCATCTGGCGAGGCGACCGGTTTCGCACATTCATGCATGTAGCGTTTGCTTTGCTCTGGTGCTACGTTACCGCTACATACGGGATAGCGCTCATCACCGTATGGAACTTCTAACCGCCAGGCTGGGCGCTCCGCATTACTGTCGCTTTATGCCCATATTTCTGCCTCACTGACAACTTATGGTTCATAACGGTCTTGCAGGGCGCCAAAGGTGCAGCGGTTTCAAAGGGTTTAGTGGAGAGGAACTGACACCATATGCGTCAGAACGCTGCCATCATATGCATCAAGTCACATCATTTCTCATGCCGCGGGTGCCTCCATGTACGCGGACATGCGGGCGAAGATGTCGTCGGCGCTCGGGGTCTCAGCAGGTTCTGCCGTTTCGCGGCTGCGCAACAGGCCATCCATTTCGGCGACGATGTTGGCGGCGTCGGCGGCCGTCGTGACGCGCAGCAGGTCATGCTTCTTGAGGTCCTGAGCGGAGTAGTTGCACAGCTGCTCTTTGACTTGCTCCGCGAAGCGGTTGAGGTCCGCGTCGCCATTGACGTTAAGCCGCGGCAGGATCTCCACCAGGTCCAGAACATTGGTGACCAAGGAACCGTGGAAGCGCGACTCCGGCTCGTTCAGCCGGTCGACCATGTGGGCGACCACTTCCCGGAGCCGCTTCCAGAGGTCTTCGGTCCCGCGCATCAGCGATTCGCGGACGTTCAAGTCGATCTCTCGCGCCACCCGTGCCTGCTCCTCGGCTGACATCTGCACACGGAAGTCGGCGCCAGACGGAATGGGCAGAACTTCGAGCTTGACGCCGAACTTCTTCCGCAGCTTGTCCGCAGACGGATAGTCTTCCTCGCGAAAGAGCCCGTTCAACTCCGGCCTCACCTGCTCGATGTACTGGGGATAGACGCCGAGAAAGCTCTCGACGCCCTGTTCAAATCCGGCCTCGAACTCGCGCATCCGCGCCATGAGATCGAAGTAGAAGTTGGATGGCAGAAGCCGAAACCCTTCGTCCGACCACGGCAGCGTGATTTTGTAGAAATACTGCCGGATCTGCCCGGCCAGCGTGCGTAGCACTTCCAGTTTGTCCGCTCCGCGCAGAAGCTGCTTGGTATAGCGGCCCGCGCCCTGATGCGCGCCATGTTGATCCGCGACATCGCGGCTGACCTTGCGATCGTGTTTGACGGCCGTCCAGATGCTGATGTGGACGGCGGCGAGCATTGCCTTTTCTGTAATCATTGAATGACCTCCCGGCATTCCACACCGAAGCGAACAAACTCCGGAGTGTGGGTTATGGCGGTGTCCCGCGCCGCCGCGTCGCGCATTGCCATCACCCGCATTTCAGTTGGCATCCGATCGAGATACGCGATTCCTCTCCCTATCGAGGTGTCGCTCATGGCCCTTCCCAGGGCTGTAGCAATGGCGATTTGCGCGGAAGGCTCCGTGGGAAGCGGCGCCGTCGTGGGGTTCAAAAGGATTTCGTCGATCGAAGGCAATTGGCGAAACAGGCGGATGAAAGCGACAAGTTCCGAAGCCGCTGCCGGCCCCACCGTTCCATCCAGGAGCTGCGCCTCAAACTCGCTGGCCCCCGAGAGAAACTGCGTCTTCTGACGACGGGCAATGCCGCAAAGCACCTGTGAGGCCATCTCCCAGGAACGCGGAGTGGGCCACGCGTTAGCGTCTGACGTCGCGTCCGCCGTATGCAGAAGCTCAGGCTTGAAGCGGAGGAAGGCGATGATCTCGGGACGGACCTGAGCCTTCACCGCCCACCTGCACCAGTCGTCGAGATCCGGTTCAAGGTCCAGATGCACGAACCGGTTGCGAAGCGGCCTCGGCATGACGAAGTGAACGCCGCGCTCCGATGCCGGATTCCCGGCTGCGATGACAGCCCAGCCATCGGGCAACACATACTCGCCGAGCTTCCTGTCCAATACCAGCTGGTAGCAGCCCGCCTGGGTCATCTGCGGCGCAGAGGTCAGCTCATCGAGAAAGAGGATGCCTTTGCCTGTGGTGGGGAGAAACTTGGGTGGCACCCACTCGGTCTGGTCTCCGGAAATCCGCGGCAGACCCCGGAGATCGACCGGGTCAAGCTGCACGGCCCGCACGTCGAGAAAGTCGTAGTCGAGATCGTCGGCGACCTGAGCAACGATCTGCGACTTTCCGACTCCGCATGCGCCCCAGATGTGCAGGGGCACACGTTCGCCGATCAGCGCGTGAAGCGCCTCAAAGAGTTTCGATGGTTTCATTGATAGTCCTTAGTCATTTGGAAATGAGGTAGTTGGAAATAAACGGAGAAGGTCGCCCAATCAGAGAGAGCGCTTTGGGGATGGCTGGCGAACAATAGGCGAACGGTTATGCTAAACTTTCTTGAAGCCTCGGAGCCTCAGCAATGAAGGTAGACATCGCGGGAAAAGTGCGAAACACAGTACTGCCACGGTCAAAGCCCCTCTTGCCGGTCTTTGAGGCGGTCGTTAACTCACTGCAGGCGCTGGAAGAATTGCCATCGATATCTGAGATTCCCCACATCGACATCTTCGCGGTCCGGGAACCAACGCTTCACGATGTCGAGGGGACCGGAGCGATTCACGCGTTCGTTGTGACGGACAACGGCGTCGGTTTCAATGCGAGGAACATCGATTCGTTCTTTACGTCTGATACACGCTATAAAGCCGGAAAAGGAGGCAAGGGCCTTGGCAGGTTTCTGTGGCTGAAGGCGTTCCGGGCTGCAGAGATCGAGAGTCACTATCTCGAAGACGGCAAGATGTGGCAGCAAAAATTCACGTTTACGTCAGAGGCGGATCAGCCGCCGACTCCGGAGCCTTCCTCTGCGCTGGAACCGACCACAATACTTCGACTCATCGGCATGTTGGACCCCTACAAGGAGACATGTCCGCGGAGCCTCGCAGTAATTTCCCGGCGCCTGATGGAGCATTGCCTGCCCTTCTTTATTGATCCGAAAGCTCCGTCGGTGACGCT
This sequence comes from uncultured Acidobacteriaceae bacterium, assembly GCA_963823805.1. GTDB lineage: Bacteria > Acidobacteriota > Terriglobia > Terriglobales > Acidobacteriaceae > Telmatobacter. The sequence goes on from CAWGMW010000002.1 coordinate 12,456, forward strand.
CAGGGATGAGATCGACTTTATCGACCTTAATAAAACGTTTGCGGAAACTTTCGCAGCCGGAGCGACAGATCACACCTTCCAGGTGAAGGATCACATGTTCAGGATGCGTGGCCTTCGCTTGTACTCTCCCTACGAGAACCTGCATCGTCTGATGTACGCTGCAAACTCTCGGGAGGTTCGAACAGAAAAGATCGACAAAGTGATACCGAATCTTCAGAGCAGGCTCACTGACACCATAGGCCCTTTTGTCTATCTGGGCTTTATCGAGGGTGATTACCTCGACAAGACTGCGAACGGAGAGCGCACTGATTTCTCCATTCCCTCTGGCGACGACGACGATAGCGTTGTGGGCGAGATTACGATCCGTGACATTCGGTCCGATGCAGTCGAGAGTGTAAGAAAGGATCTGGCCCCATTCCTCGAAGAGATCAATAAGGAGAAGCAGGAACGCATCACCACGTACATTGCCCAGGAGGCTCCTGAGTACCGCCCTCTGGTTCGCTACCTGCCACAGTTCATCGATAAGATAGCTCCTGCGACGAAGGGCCTGGCCTTGGAGATCGCGTTGCACGAGCAACTCCATCAACGCCAGAGAGAGTTGAAGCAGGAAAGCGGAAAGTTGTTGGCTGAGAGCGACAAGGAATCGTTAAAGCCGGAGGAGTACGAAGCGAAGGTTGCGGCATTTATCGAGCGAGCCAACGAGATCGGAAAATCCTCTCTCGCCCAATATGTCGCTCATCGAAGGGTCATCCTGGAGTTCCTGGAGAAGAGCCTTCAAGTCAATCCTGAGACGGGAAAATATCCGCTGGAAGAGATTATTCACAGAATCATCTATCCGATGCGGGCAGCATCAGATGATGTTCCCTACGAACAACAGAATCTGTGGATTATCGACGAGCGGCTGGCCTACCATGGCTACCTGGCTTCAGACTTGCCCCTCCACACGGCCAATGTCCTTGGCAATGAGTCCTTATCGCGGCCGGATCTTATGCTGTTCGACCGGGCCTTGACGTTTGCGGAAGATGAAGCCGTACTCAATTCGCTCGTCATCGTCGAGTTCAAGAAGCCCGATCGCAGCAACTACCGGAATGAGGACCCGATCGAGCAGGTCTATCGCTTGATCAGGGAAATAAAGGGTGGGCACTTTAAGGATTGCCGTGGTATTGAGATCAAGGTGCAGTCCGAAAAAATTCCGGCTTACGCTTACGTCATTTGCGATACCAAGCGCGAGGTGGAGATCATTGCGGAGGACAAGGGGCTCATCCGTACGCCGGACAACCTGGGATACTTCGGGTATAACCCATCCCTCTCCGCGTATGTAGAGGTGATCTCCTATACCAAGCTTCTTCGCGATGCGAAGAAGCGCAACAAAATTCTCTTCGACAAGCTCAACCTCCCGATGACCAGTTTCTCCGGCCAGTAGGCGATGCGGAAATCTGAACCGCTAGGTAGAGATTCCATTGTTGAACTCACTCACTCACTCGATAGCAAGACGAGACGATGCGGACATCTGCCGGAATCTAGCTGCTGACAGGCGTCGCCAATTGATCGATCGCCAAACCGATGAGTCGATCGTTGAACAAGCGCAGTTTGCGCTCGGCAGCAACTTGTCCAGCTGGCCACTCTCGCAAACCGGTGCGAATCCCGGCAATGGTCGATTCCCGGTGCTCCTTCTCGATCAGCCAATCTACCGTTGCGAGAAGTTCCATACCCAGCGGCGATTCGAAGCCGTCGATGCGCTTCGCCGTCAAGTCGAGAACTTCTCTGAGGGGGGCCGAAGTCTCCTGTTGGAGATACAGATCCACATGCCGTCGATGCGCTTCGTCGAACCAGATCGTATCCGATGGTCCCGCGTCGCTGAGCCGCTTGTCGCAGTGCAGATAGGTCCCGTCAAGAGCGTCGAGCATGTGCCGTAGGCGGTCCGAGAAAGGACCGTACTTGTCGGCTTTGAATTGGAAATTGAGCGGGTCGTCGATCCCGAGTGCGTGGATCGATCGCTCAAGAAACCATCCCAGTTTCTGCACCTCCAGATAGGTGCATTCAATTCCGAGGACCCAATAACGTCGGATCATCTCCGCCATGAGCGCTCTCGCCGGAGTCAGCTGTTCCACACCGGTCCGCTTGGCGACGTTCTGATATTTCGCGGTCGGTTCGAAGACAAGGATGTCCACCCCTTCGAGGGCGCCAAGGATGCGTTCCACTTCAGGTCGCACCTCGCTCCAATCGAGCCCCCCATTTCCCGCTCCGAGCGGCGGTAGGGCAATCGAACGGATCTGATGTTCCTGGACGAACTTGCGAAGATCTCCCAGCCCTTCGATGATCCACTCCAGCTTGGACGGTTGCCGCCAGTGCTTCTTCGTGGGGAAGTTGATAATCCAGCGCGGTCCGGAGAAGGTCCGGTTCTCCGTCACGAACATCTTGCCGACCTTGATTTCCTTCTGTTTGCAGGCATCCTCATAGGCGCGGAAGTTTGCTGGGAATGCCTCTTTGAACATCAGAGCGATTCCTTTGCCCATCACGCCGACCGTATTCACGGTATTTACCAGCGCCTCGGCAGGAGCGTCGAGAAGATTACCTTGGGTGAATTTCATCATCAGAAGTACCAATTCCTCTGCACACTCGATTGTACGTCGAGGTTCCTTTTTGCAAGCTCGGCCTTTACGTCCGCATCAACAGCTGAATTACAGCTACAGATCCCGAGAAGGGCTTCAAGCGGAACGTGCTTCCAGATGAGAGCCTCCGCCTGGTATCGCTCCTTCTTGGCGGGGTCGTCCGGATCGTGCTGGAAATCCCTTCGGTTCAACAGGGCCCAATCTATTTCGCCCAAGTCACCCAGGTCGGTGTAGTAATTTGCCATCGCGGGATACGCGTGTTGGTCAGTAAACACGAACGGAATTTGAAGTTCCGCTATCCTGACCAGCGACGAGACTAGGATCAGGATCTCCTCATTCGGTAAATGCGGGACATTGTACCCCGTGTGAATGTTGTACATCATGATCGAAAACGGAGTGAAATAAAAGGGCACATAGTCGCTCAGAGTACCTCCGTGACCAACCCTGACCCTCCGGTGATTCCGCTTCCCAATCAGATCGACGTTGCCAATGTTGCGGTAAGTTGGATCGAAAATCTCACTATTGCTGGCGTGCAGGCCGTGATCGAGAATCCACGGGAGATTGTCTCGGTGAACGATCCGGAAAATCAGGGCCTTGTCGGGATTGAGTGTCATTGCCATGGCGTTGAAAATTCCGGAATCAGGAGATCGCCAATCGAAGTTGAGCGCTGGGTAGCTGTTTAGGTGCCAGAAAACGCTTGATTTGCGATCCGATCATAGTTACTGGGATGAGTCCCTACCATTCTATCGAAGCGGGCTAGGGCTCAAGGGCCCGATGGGCCGCTTAGGCGGCCTCATCCAGGTCATCGGGCTCGTCCGCTGGCTCATCGTCACCGGCTTCGGTAAGAATCTCCTCTTCATCGTCCGCATCCGGCGCGGACAAGGGAGCTGACGCTAGCGCCGGTCCAATGTCAAAGAGGCTGGCATTGCGTGCCGGCTCCTGTTTTCTGGGCTCGGCAGGCTTGGGCGCCATGTCCGCTGGCTTCTTTGTCTCAGCCCCCGCAGGCTCGGTTCGGACCTGCTCAGTCTTCGACGCCACTTTCGAGCGGGCCTCCGCCTTCGCGGCCTTCGCTGCCGCCGCCATCTGGTCCTTGGCGGATTCGAGCGTGTTCTTCAGTTCGAGGTGGGCTCCAACAAACTGGACCAGCGCGGAGGGCAGTTCGGCGTCCAATTCTTCCGCCGTCCCAGCCACGCTGAGCGGAGTGGTGAGCGCATCGTTTTCGCTTTCGTTGAGCTTGCGGGGAATGACGTTGACGCGGATGGTTTCGTCTTCCAAACGCGTAAGAATCATGACGACGGTCCTCTGCCGAAGCAGCGGACCCAGTTCTTTGAACATGGATTCACCTTCCTGTGAAAATGAAACTTTTGATTGGATTCCTATTGCTTTCTTTGTCTGGCCGGCGAATGTTTGCGAGTACGCTTCTGGATCTTTTTCCAAAGATCTGGATCGACCCCCAATACACTCATGCGACCAGTTGAAGCGTTGTAGAAGGCTCCGTGATGAGTGAGCGTGCCATAGCGAAAGAGCCGCGCCAGCATTGCCAGCGCACTTGTAGCCAACACCTGATTGATGAAAGGCTCCTGCCGTTCGAGTGCCTCCGCCGCGCTGCAACTGGGCAGCGGGTCCTCGCCTGTTTCTGTATCAGCAATCTCCGGATAGAGTTCCGCGACGGTTCTCAGCCGGACTGCGCTGCGATGGTTTGCGGCGTTCAACGGCTGGCCGAGCACAAACTGGCCGCTGCTCGCGTTGTTGCCGAGGTCGAGCCAGTAGACAGTGCTGTCATTCACCCCGGTAACAGCGGAGACGATCGCCTGCCGCGCCGCCCGCGTATCGACACAACCAATAATCAGGTGAGGACCCGCCGAATTGGTTCTCAGGGAATCCTTGTGAAAGTGTTCCGGGTGCGCTTGCCACCGGAGGCCCCAGAAAAGATTGACGCGGTTGATCAGCACAACGGCCTTATTCAGTCCTACATCGGCGGACGCAAACGGCTGACGGACGCAGTTGGTTTCTGAGACGAGATCGCCGTCCACTAGCATGACGTGGAGACCTCCGGCATGGCCCCACACCTTCATCGCCTGATGGAGATAGGGCAGGCCCAGCAACACCGCGCTGCCGTTGCCTCCGGCACCGACAATCAACACACGGAGCGGCTGCCCCCTGCGGGACAATGATTTCGGAAGAGCGTGTTCAGTGATCATGACCGCGCCTCTTTCCAGACAAGAACTCCGCAACCGTTTCAGGCAACTCGATCAGCGAGTCGATTGGAAACTCCTCTTGGCCGGCGAGTTCCTTCCAAAGTCCCTCGAAGCCGCCTGGATGGCGCGTAAGCCTCCCCACGTTGCCGTGCGTAAACTCGCTTTCATAGAAGCTCTGTTCCCATTGGGGGATGGAGGCGACGGTGGAAGCATCGGGCGCCCGCATCGATCCAAGGCAGACGCTCCCTGTGTCGTACACATTCCAGTAGGGCGCCACACAAAGCTTGGTATCGGCCGCGGGGCGGCGGTTCTCCTTCAACGCCCTGATCGAAAGTGAATAATCCATCGCCATCCAGACCAGAGCCGGCTGCGGGAAGATCGCGCCATTCATTCCGGCCATGTCGCCTTGCGTCGTTCCGAAGAACATCGGGCGTTCCTGTGGCGGCGTCCACCAGGCGATCAGCCGCTCGGTGCGCGCGATCACGCTCGCAGGCAGAAACTCCGCCTGCACCCGGCCTCCCAGGGCTTGAACCAGCGATTGCACAAACTCGATGGTGAGCGTCCTTGCCGGACCGAGTGTTGGTTGCTTGGCGCGATTGTCTGCGTTCACTTCATGGAGGGTGATGAAGGAATTTCCGAAACTGCCGTTCTGGTTTTCCGTCGATCGGTAAATCAGCAGGGCTTCACGCAGCGCGAAGTGATGGTTCTGTCCGATGCTCATGTTGACCTGCATGAGTCTCCTCCTTCAAATCGTTCAACAGCGCAATCAGGCTGGCAAGCTCCATGTTGACCCTGAGAAAGATCGCCATCGTGCGAATTGCTGTGTCGACTTCTTCGCCGACTTCCGGCCGAAAGCAGACTGCGCAGGACGGCTCATTGGTGGTCTCGTTGTAGCGTTCCGACTCGTGATCGAAGCACGCCTGAATCGCGTCGTTCTCACGGAAGACCAGCAAAAGGCTCGGCACCGGCGGGTCGTCGTATTCCCCTTCGAAGCGCATGACCTGGCCCTTCAACCGCGACAGCCGATGAAGCGTCAGTAGCGTCTGAATCCACACGGAATGCGGCCCCTGAAGATGCCTTCGCAGCAGCCTGCGCGCGCTGGGATATGTCCAGTCCTTCGCGGTCCGAACGGGTTCCGGGATCGCCCCATCGACCGCCGGGAACTCGTAGGCATCCCGGCTCTCGGGTTCGTCCTGCTCCATCCACTCGTGCAGTTGTTCGTTGTAACACTCGGCGTCGGTGTGGTCATAGATGCGAATCCAGCGGTAGAGCGATCCCCGCAAAAGGTAGTAGAACGCCGCTCCGAGGAATCGCTCCTGCTCTTCGAGCGCCTCCAGCGCAGCTCCGATTTTGAGATAGCCGCAGGCCTGGAGTTCGAACGCGGCCATCAGCTTGCCTTCGCCAAGAGCTCCGCCTCGCCAATATCCTGTCCCGAGGTCGTCCCTGACTTCGAAGCAATAGTCGATCTTGTCTGTGAGCGCGCCGCCGGAGAACTCTTCAATCAGCTGCTGGATGGCGCTTCGCGCGAAGACCACAGCGACGTTGCCGCTTTTTTGCCAGAGCTTTGCGTCTGCTAGATTCCGTTCCACCAGCGCCAGGCACAGGCGGTACAGGCGCTCGCCGTTTGTCTCCAGGCGATAGCTTGTGGGGATGCGGCGGAGGGACGGAAGGGTTTCACCGCAACCCTGGCCCAGCAGTGCTATATCAGCGGCGGCAGCAGTTCGCTCGGGGCTTCGAGAACGGGCATCGTGCCGGACGACGATCTCCTGGCCGCTTCCGCGACGGCGTGCGCCAGGCTTTGTGACTCTTCGCATTTCAGATGCCTCGCGACGAGCCTGTCGGCTCTTTTGGGCGGCTTGCACTCAAGCCGACGGAGTTCCGCGAGAAGGTCGGCCTGATCGGCTTTCGTCTTCTTCATGATGTGCCGCCTTGTTTCGATGATTCGGGTAGCAACCAACTCCCATGCAAAGCAGGCGCCGAACAGGGGCGCGGGAGAAGATCGCAACCGGACACTGCTCGGAGTCTCAGGATCAGCCCTTGCTGCCGATGGCCCGGCTGAACGTATAACGAAGGGCGTCTCCAGTGTCCTCCGGCCCCGCCAGTGTCGCCGTAGCAATTTCGGGGTGGGACGGCGTTAGTAATTCTCGCACCTGTTCGACAGTCAAGTTGGGAGCGGGATCGGGGATGCGGGTTCCGTTGTAGAAGAACTCGCGATGCAGGGCTTCCACTTTCAGGCTGCTCATAAATCAAGATCTCCTTGGCGCATTTGAGTTAGAGGTGGAATGGGGAGTGTGGGGTGCAGTTGAGGCGCAGTCCTGCGTTCGATCAACCGTTGCGGACCAATTGCAGAGGCGGTCATACTCAAAGGTAGGCGTTCCAGCCAAAATGGCCAGTCGCCGGATTGGCGGTCAACGCGCGGGTTGGCGATTTTGCGTAAATCTAGATTCCATCCTGGCCACAACGGCGTTTAAGGGGACCGATCGCGATAAATCCCGGCCGGTTGAGATGGTGGTCTCCACGGTCCCCAAAAGCGAGGGACCGTGGGCACCCGCAACCTTTTCGCGAAAGCACATTCTGCTGGGGTTATGATGTTTAGAACAACAAAACCCTGGGATTCCCCGGCCACTGTTGCTCAGGAGTGGTAGACGGGCTTCCACGAGGAGCCGTCCATTTCCGCAAACATGCAGCCCGAAAGCAAGTTTGATGAAAGGCCTCACATGACGCGCAAAATGTTCTTCGTACTCATCTTTGCGGTGATGAACCTAGTTGGCTGCGGAGGAAGCGGCAGCAGTGGTGGTGGAGGAACCACGCCACCCCCGGTGACACAAGGCTCCCCGCAAGGCGTGTACTCGGGCGCAACCTCTACCGGGGAAACGTTCGAGAGCATCATCCTGCCAAATAGCACTTTCTATGCTCTCTACGGCACGAGTAGCGGCAACGTATTTACAGTGCAAGGGATGATTACCGGACAAGGGACATACACCAATGGCAAGTACACGGCCACTGTGACGGATTACTACTACACGGGCGCTACCTATACGGGTTCCGTTAGCGCAACTTATGTGGTTGGTTCGAGTATCAGCGGCACCGTATCGGAGACTGGTAACGCGAATGTGACTTTCAGCGGCACTCCACTTGCAAACAGCGTATACACATTTGGCACACCTGCGCTGCTCTCAAATATTACCGGCACGTGGACTGGCTATCTCTTCGGAAATGCGGCAGCAGAAGTGACAGTTGCGGCAAGCGGAACATTTACAGGTTCAAGTCAGGGTTGCACTTTTTCTGGAACAGTGACACCTGATTCGTCCGGGAGCAACTTTTTTGACTTCACCATCAAGTATGGGGGCAGTCCATGCTTACTGCCGAACCAAACGCAAACTGGTGTGGCAGTAGACTACTTATTGTCAGATGGAGTCACACGTCAACTTCTCGCGGGTATGTCATCCGCCACTTCGGGCAATGTTTTCATTGCAAACAAGGCATCGGGGTCCTCGTCTTCAGGCAATATTAGTTTTGTTCAGTCATCCAACTTTACGTCGCAAAGCACTGTGAACAATCCGGCGTCAAAATATACTGCAACGTTCACGAGCCCTGTAAAGAGCGGAGACTTAGTTGCAGTGGCCTTTTGGTGGAACTTCGCACCGGGTTCAAGTATCGTATCTGTCACGGATTCCGCTGGCAATGCCTACGTTCCTATAGTGCAGACATCTTCTATTGACAGTAATGACTGGGCAGGTTGGATTTATGCCGCACCAAACGTGACTGGTGCCAACACTCTTTCAGTCACAGTCACAGTTAGCTATGCAAATGCGGACCAGTTCGCGATGGCAATCCTCGAATATTCAAATGTTGGGAATTTCGATGTTACAAGCACCACTGGCGGCACCAGTGGCATGACTGTGAGTTCCGGCAGTGTCGCGACAAACCACGCAAACGAACTGATTTTGGGTGTCGCCGTTGCTGACGTGAACTTGGCAGCGGGCTCAGGGTTCAACCCTCGCTTTTGTTCCTCCAACTATTTTTGCGTGGAAGACAAAATCGTCACGACTCAAGGAACCTATGATGCTAATTTTCTGACCTTGACTACAATTCAAAACGAAGGCTGGGATGCAGCGATGGCAAGCTTCTATTGAGTTTGATGGAAGCTAGTGACCGCAGACCGGACACGTCGCATTGTGCCGACTACATGCTTCGTGCGACATATCCCGATGCCTTGCCATCTGAAACGTCACACAATCAGGTCGTCGCGGCTGGTGACTTATCTAGTGGCTTGGGAGCCGTCAATTTCGCGGTCATCGTTGCATTTTAAGCGGGACGACCTATAATCCGGGCGAGAGGAAATGCGGAATGTCCATCAAAACGAAAGTTAAGAAGACTGGAGAATTCTTTCAAGCAACTACCAACGTGGGGCCGAACAAGGACATCGACCGCGATGCCTTTCCACCGTTAGACTCGAATACTTTCTATGCTGGTCATCTCTTCCCCGGCTCCATCGTTGGAAGTTCGCAATATGTTGAATTCACTGAAGCAGTCCTCGCAGTCATCCACGGAAGCGAGTTGGAGGAAGATACGGGCGGTCTACTCTTGGTCAAATTCTGAACAGCAATGCACGAATAGGACATCACGCTAGTCGGAAACCAGTTTCAGCTTCTGGAGGACACGATGAAGACTACGACCGTACAAGACATCTGTTCTGGGCTTCTTGCTGAAATCCAAGAACTCCAAGCAAACCAGAGTGTGCTAATTGCCGCCTTGGGCAAAGCCGGTGTGACAATGAGTCACTATGACGCCGGAGATGTGAAGGACATCGCTCTCCAACAAGCCAAGAAACACACCGAAATCATCCAAAAGAGGATAGACGGCCTTAGCGATTGAGTTACCGCTCTAACCTCAACCGCAACTGTAAACCGAGAATTGAGGAGGATTCGCACATGGTCTGGTCTTTCTTAGAGAAATTTCCAAACGTCCAGTCTGCGAAGTTTATTAAGGATGAAATTCATTTACGAGAGCGAAAGAAGGACCTGCAAGAACACTGGCCGAAGTGCTTGTCAGCCACGAATGGAGACGTCGAAAAGGCCAAGGACATGTTTGTAGATATTGTCTTCAATAGGCCTGTGTGGCTTGAGGTTGTTCGCTTAGCTGACCCGCCAAGAAAAGCCCACCTAATGCGAGTGCATGTTGACTACCTGTTGTCGCGCACTTCGGTTTCCCCTTATCTTCCCGCCGCTTCCGCTGCTGGTTTAACAGCAGACCTTAATATCGAGTCAAGTGTTCCCGGCGCAGACATTGAGATTGATGGTGCGTTTGTTGGCAACACGCCGTCCACCGTGGCAGTAGCCGCTGGGAGTCACCAAATCGCCGTCAAGAAGAAGGGCTTTATCGACTGGAGCAGGACGCTCAATGTCACAGGCGGCACGGTTCACCTGAGCGCGGAACTGGAACAGGCCAAACAGTGACGATGTGTCCACTGGAGATGTGACAGTGACTCTCAAGGAAACGGCGATTTAAGACGATTGACAAATGTGGAGAAGCTGAGGTTTCGCTCCCCGGCTTTCTTTTGCGGGTAGCAAAACACTTGGCAAAAATAGCGGCGGAGCGACGTACCATGGTGGAATGAAAAAACCTGAGCCGGTCAAATCTCCATTTTCTGAACTCTGCCAACTACATCTCGATGTTGAGCGAATAGCCCACGAACTCAGGGAGCGGAGCAAAAAGGGTTGGGCACCACTGAAGAAGCATGTAGACGAACTCTACGAAATTTCGATGAAGTTGGGGATACTCGACAAGCAGCCACGAACTAGATTCTAAGCTGCGCTTGCAGCTATTCGAGCCAGCGGCCATACAGGGTGGCGGTCTGTAGACCACGCACGTTGGTCAATCCCTTTGCCCACATAATTGATTTTGCCGTTGCTGTCACGGTGAACATACACGTAATGCTCACCACTCCTCACTGGTGCAGCTTTTGGGTCTATTTCCGGTAGTTCCTTCACATCGATGCCAAGGGCGACACTGTTAATACCGAGGCTGCTGGTGATGTGCATTGAGTCCTCCAGTATATTCTCCACCCACTGACCAGCCCCTCGGTCACTCGACGTTGAGAGTAGTCCAAGACCGCCCAACGGAGAGCAGCCCTCGGCAGACGCTCCAATCTGCGGTCGCCGTCGAAGCCGACAAATCGACTCTTTCGCACCACGTGTCTGCGGAGGCGCGTCCGCTCACCGCTTAGCAAATAAACGAACGGCGGCTCAGTCTTTACCGCTCTCCCGCCGTTGTGAAGGACGGTTCGCCCCGCGACCGTAGCACACTGCTGGTGCCGGGACTGAGCAAAAATTTGAGCATGATTAGTGTTCTCCTCTTGCCGTTGCCGGTTGACAGCAGTCTACTCCTACCACGTGCCGTCTTAATATCCCTTGAAGCCATTTTACCTGTGGGCTGGTGGCTCCGGTCCCGCTCACCTTACAAACCACAACGAGGGTGCCCCCTGTCCCTCGCTCGCATTTGGGGACCGGGGAAGGCTCTCGATTCTCCTGAGTGATCAGATCAGTACCGATATGTCGCCAAGTATTCAAAAATTCGGGCGTCAACTGTTGCCAACAGCCCGAGGCGCATTTCCAGCACTGCCAACTCACAGGACCCTCATGCGGAGTCAGTTGCAACCCAGACATTCACGAGCAACCGCTGGTTTGACCGCAATTGATGCACGTATAGCAAGTTCCATTGGGTCTCATCAACCCGCCACAGGCGACACAGGGCGGAGCGTCGCCAATGTCATAGAGGAACTGTGAGTCGTCGACTGAGCCGGGTGTCAGCTCTCCACCAGCGCTGATCTCGCCGTTGCATTGGCCGAAGAGCGAGAGTTGTTTTCCGGACAGGAACCGCAGCTCCATCCAGCGGAAAAGGTAATCCATGATGGACTTTGCGTACCCGATCTCCGCGTTGCCGGTCCAGCCAGAGGGCTCAAACCGTGTATGCGATAGCTTGTCGCAGAGCACTTTCAATGGCACTCCGTGCTGAAGGCTGACCGAAACCACGGTGCCGAAGCACTCCATCAGCCCGGCAATGGTTGATCCGGCCTTCGCCATGCGAATGAAGATCTCGCCCGGCTGACCGTTCGGGTAGAACCCAACCGTCAGATAGCCTTCATGCCCTCCGAAGGCGAAGTGATGCGTGATCGCCGAACGCTCATTCTGCAACCGGTGACGATTCGCCGCGGGCGGACCCAGGAGATCAGACGCAGTTAGTGGCGCTCCCTCTGTCAGCTTGGTCCGATCATCACCGCTGGCCGGGTCGGACGATTTCGAATCTTTTGCGCCGCACTCTCGGGGCGTCGGTTCCAAGGTTTCCATCTCTGGCCTCCTGCGGTGGCAGGGAAACTTGCTCCGTTCGTCCCGCCGCGTCATTGAAGGGTTTGTACCCCCAGACAGAAATCCGGTCAAATGAACCGGAAGGTGCACGGCTGGAGTTCGAGACGGCTTCAGAACAACGAGCCCTGAACAGGCGTGACAGGAGTCTGATCGACTGCTGGAACAGCAAGCTGGAGTTCCTGATCCCGCTCCCCCACCGGCGTCCTGTACTTGCTTTCCAATTGCCTGAGCAATGCAAGATCGGTTGCCTGTTGCTCTTCCGCCAGGCGCAGTTCATACCGTGCAAGGTAGTTGCGGTTGACTATTTCTCGCTGGATCGCCCTCTCGACATCGGAAAACGTGTATTCCGGATCTCCGTAGCAGGGGAATCGCAGTGCGTGTTTCAGGAACCGCACCTGAGCGGCAAGAGATGAAAACCACTCCTCGTAGAATTGTGAGCGACAGTAATGCGCAATGTGCCCGAAGCACATGGAGAGGCGGTTGTAGAAGCTCTTTGTGAAGAGTGCCGACGCCCACTCCGATTCGATAAAGCGCAGCAAAGTATTCCCGAACTCAGCCTTGTCCGCAGCCGTTGAGAACTTCGTCGCTGTGAAATCCGATGGGAGAAATGGCCCTTTGAGCATGGTGATCTCCACACAAGAGAAAAGGGCCAGCCGCAGCCGACCCTCTTCCTTGCCCTGGTTGAGACCGCAACGGTCTCGCTGGAACATTCTCCCAATGGATACGCTATCACCCGTACATGCTGAAGACCAGCGGTTCCAGGGGAGATTGATGGCTCTGTCGCCGTCATGCTGCCGCTTCGCCCATCTCTCTGAGCTTGCGATAGACAGTAGTCTTGCCAATTCCCAGCAGCCTGGCCGCTTCCAGCGGCTTGCGATTCGACCTCTCGTACGCGGCCAAGATGATCGTCCGCTCCATTTCAGCCATTGTCGGAAAGGCTGCCGTCTCTGGAAGATTCGCTAAGACGATTGGAGCTACTGACTCCACGCACTGCTGCGTCAACCGCTCCGTTGCCGTGGAGATCAATCTGGAGGCCTGTTCGAGCTTCTGAAGGCATTGCGGGTCCTGCCGAATCACGACCTTCTCCACTACGCGCTCAACAATCCTCACGATCGGCTCAGGCAGAGCGTTGCCACAACGCCGACAATTGGCTCGATCGCTCCACTGGACGAGTTCGCAACTGCGGCAACGAACCTTCTCCCGTTCCTCGCTCATGATGTCACCCCTCAAGTTGAAAGCGTGCCGGCTCAATCGAAGAGACTGAGCTGCACATTGGTTTCGCTGGCCGTCGGCCAAAGCGCGGCCTTCTTCCGCTTCTTTGAAGGCAGGTTCGGTTCGATAAGGTGGATGCCGAATGGCGTCGGTGCCGGCTCTGCGGCGATCAGGCCCGGCAGGTCGGGCGCCAGGTCGGACTCCTCTTCGGATTCAGCTTCCACCGCAGCTGTGCGCGGTAGCACTTTCTCGCGTTCGTGGCCGAGGTCACGCCACACGGCGTCGGCGGATTCTCCGACACCGGCCTTTTCGACGAGTTCCCGCGCCATTGCGCTCATCAGATCTTCGTCGGTGTCGAGCGCCTGGAGGCCTTCGCCCGAGAACTTGCCTTCCATCATGAGCGCGACCAGCATCTTCTTCCCCATCAGGCGAAGGCAGGTCTCCTGCATCGTCCCCGAGTAAGTGACGAACTTCACCCGTACAGGGAACCTCTGCCCGATGCGCCACGATCTTCGACTCGCCTGACGCAAGGTATGCAATGAGTACCCGGTCTCGTAGAAGTAGAGCGTCGGAAACGCCAGCAGGTCCAATCCCGTCTCGACCAGCTTGGGATGGCAGATGACTACCTCCACGCCAGCCTTCAACTGCCGGTCGTACCAGTCCTCTCGTTTATCGGTGGCAACGGACGAACGCAGGACGGCGACACGGATGCCCTCCTGCCGCAGCACAGCCTCCAATCGCGACGTGACGTCCTTCTCGCCCGTGTAGGTCGCATAGACCTGGCAGCGCCGACCCTGACGCAGTTCCTCTTTGACGTCGGCGATCAGGGCACGCTCCTTCGCGTAAAGAGCCTCGCGCGTGAGGTTCTCCGGTTCAGTCACCAGGAACTTCACATACTCTTTCGTTTGCGGATCGAAGGCCCGCGCCCAGATCTGATCGAAGTCGTAGGGATGATCGGGATAGAGCAGGAGCGTGTTGAGCAGGATGCTCATCAGGCTCTTGTTGCCGCGATGCGCTTTCATCGCTGAGCGGATATCCTCCTCCAGCTTCTCGTAAGCCTGCTGCAGCGCGTCGTCCATATCGACCGAAATAACGCTCTCGTCGTATCGCGGCAGATTGTCCGAAATGTCCTCAAGCGAGAGAAACGCAGTCGTGGTCATCAGGAACTTGCCGAAGAGCATCGGCGAGGCTCCGGGTTTGCGCAGAACCCGGACCGTCTTCTTCGTTGCCCTTGAGCAAGCGTTGTCCGCCTCTTCCACCTTCTCGATGGTTTCGAGAACGCCGTACTGCTCCTGGAAGTCCCGCCGGCCTTGTCCTCCGTAGGCGAAGCCCTCGCGCACCATGGCGTGAGGCTCCATCCGATAGAAGATGTTGAACAGGTCGTCTGCGTAGCCGCCCATCAGCGTTCCAGTAAGCGCGATCAATCTCTGCGCCGCGCGTCCCAGAACGCCAAGTCCGTTGCCTTGCGCCGTGTCGCCGGCGAGTTGGTGGAGTTCGTCGGCGATGGCAAAGTCGAACCACCCGCGCATGTAGCGCCCAACATACTCGATTGGCGCCATCCGTTGAATGCGCGACCGGTCAGCCTGCCACAGCGCGGAATAGCGTGTGGTGCCTCCGCGAGGCGTGGTCAGTGCCTCCGAGACCTTGAGCTTGTCGGTGAAGTCGAGCGCGGTCAGCTTCTGCATCTCGGAGTCGAGAATCGCAACGCCGGAATCCGGATTGACGACGCCACCGAGATTCGGACCGGACTTTGCCTTGAGATAGACGTGCTCCCAGAAGTAACCCAGCTTGCCTTTGTCCTTGCCCGTGATAAAGAAAGTCGGACCAGGAAAGCGCTTCCGCCACTCCTTGCGGCCCATGCGTCGCATCTCGGGCAGGCTGAGGCGCTTGCCCTCGTAAACCGTCTTGCCTTTGCTCAGCTTCACCTCGCAGATGCCGTGCGGCCGGCTGGGATCGCCGCCATTGCGCATGTCCTCGATGAGGAAGGCGCGGGCGCGCGGGATCGTCAGCAAGACTTCGCGCGCCCACTTGTGCGTGATATGCGATGGGCACATCACCAGCGTGGTGCTGGGCCGCCCATCCGCCAGCACATGGATTGCGCCCAAAGCCATGTAGGTCTTGCCAGCTCCGCATTCGGCGACGATCCGCGCAGCTTTGGCCCGGCGCAAATACTTCGCGGTGCCGGTGATAGCGAGCGCCTGAGCCGGGAGAGCTTTCCGTAGAAGCGTCGCAATGCGCGGCGCAACAGGGTCTTTCGTGCTCTGCATTGGCGGATAGGTTTCAAGGATGCGTTCGGCGAGCAGGGGCCCAAATTGACGTAGATATTGGAAGGTCGTCTCCATAGAGAAACCTCGTCAGTGCTGTATGGGATGAGTTTTTCGAGGGGAGGACTGGCGGGTGTCAGATGATTCGCTGCCTTGGGGCAAACCTCAGCGACTATGACGGCCTGGCGAGGGATGGGGCTCGATTACCTTCGCCTTCAACCGGTCCTGCGGGAAGTCCCTGGGGTTGAGTGTGAAGATGATGTCCGCCCGTCCCGCCTCGGCGCAAAGACAGAATGCATCGTCCTTGGGGTCGGGTGATATTTCGTCCGAGTAGCGGATCTCGACAGGTTCACCTAGCTCTCGGATGATATTGATAAGCGTCCCGATTGCGGCGGATCGAACGTGCAATCGCTTCAGGACTTCCTTGTACTCAGCAAGAACATCCTCCGAATACAGCCAAACAAAGTGTTCCTCACCGGCCCAGCGGTGGAGTAGGTCGGCGCTCGGAACTCGGCCTGGAACGTATTGTTCCCGGAAGCCGGAGATGCCCGCCACGACAACGTTTGTGTCCACCACGGCGCGTTGCTTTCGCTTTTTAGACTTCGGCCGCAACGGTAATCTCCGGCTGGCGCCTTTCAGCGCGATAGCTGCGGATCGTGCGTTGGATTTCCTCTTCCGAAATCTCCCCTAAATCCTGGGCCGCATCGGAAAGCGAATCGAGGAACTCCTTCTTCCATCCGGGCCGTTTCCGCCCGCGCGGCAGGTCGCGGTAGAGTTCTGCCCGGCTCATACCCTGCTCGATTTGCTCCCCGAGCGATCGAAAGGGAACGCCCAGCTTGATCGGCTCCTCGGTAGCCGAAAAGCGGCAGGTAAAGACCACGTACTCCGGGTTTTCCTTACGAAGCCTCTTTTCGGAGGCGCGAAAAACAGCGATGAGCCTGGAGAGAACATTGGCGTGTGTTCCCAGGGACTCCTTCAGGCGCAACGCAACCTTCGCTGTGAGAAGCGTCTCTCTGTCAAAGAGATAAGCGCCATCCACCCACTTCGGCTTGACCACTTCAAATTGCACCAGGTTTTGCAACTCTTTCGGCTCAACTTTCAGAACCGCGCTGGCCTGCTTCAGTTTCAGTGCTGGCTGTGGCATAGGCCCTCCATTACCATCTAGATATTAGACCATATTAGCGCCATGGTCAACAACACGCCTGGCCACTGCGTCTTGTTGCAGTTCCAACTGTGGAGTGAAACTCTCTGCCAGCGGGTACCGATGGGCTTTCCAGTAAGAATTGAGGGCTCCGACCATTCAAATCGTTGCGCACTGGCCCAACATCGTCGCAATCACGATTCGCGGCCAGATGATCAGCCCATCATGGTCCGGGAATGTAAGTCTCCCCGAACGGAGGCCATCCCCGATCCACTCAAGCACTTCCTCGGTCGTCGCGGAGATCAGGACCGGCTGGCAACCGATGCCATCGATCTCCTCGATCTTCTTCTTTTCCTCGACGATCCCAAGGATGTGGTCTGCCCACGTCGGATCGGCTGGCAGCCCAAGGAAGCTCACCAGCATAGCCCACGCCTCCTCGCGCCGGTATCGCAACAGGATCGTCTGCCCCGCGGTCCCGTTGGTGTGAAGATACTGGGACACCGCCAGCAGATGACGTACAGGATGTTTTCGGCCCGGCAGAGTGACAGCTCCTTTGTAGCAGGAGGCATGTTCGCCGAGGGTCACGTCTTTTGTCGTGCCGTCCGGAAAGGTCACGCTGAATGCGGCCTTCTCGTGAACTGCCGCCGTAATCGCGCCGACATCCGAGTCGTTGCCAAACACGCTCAAAAGATGTGCCTGCCGATCTTCTCCGATATAACGATCGACTCGGAGGCGGATGCGGGTGGAGGCCTTTTCCGTGATGCGCACGTACTCAAGCAGCCCGAGCCGAAGATGTGCATTCTCCATCGGTCTCGTCCTCCTTCTTCGCCGGCGTTTCAGTGAGCTTGAGGGTTCGGCCATCGGCATAGACCAGGTACAACTCGTTGGTCCACCGCTCTCGATGGTGGATGATCTCGGTGTCTCCGTCCTGTTCCACAAACGTCGTCACATGCTTGACAGAGCGCCAGCGGGCTATGTGCCGGTCGTCTCCCTGGCCGAAGACGCCGTTCAAGAGGCCCGCGGTGCACAGAAGCCCAACATGGCCGCCATGCAGCGGCGTGATGGGCCGGCCGGTGGCAACGTCTTCGTGCGGCATCAGGAGCGGCGCCGTCTGCTTCCACGCGCCCGATTGCGGTAGCAGGTCTTCCAACAAGTCGTAGGGAAGGCCGCGATAGCTCAGCTCCGCCTCCCCAGACGAAGGGACGAAATAGGGCGGACACGCGCCTGGCTGCAACTCAGGCAATGCCTGAAAACTGCCATACAGGCCGACGCTTAAGAGTTGCCGCTTGTTGCTCTCAACGGCTGCTCCCCTGACGTCGCGCCGCAGGCCAAGCACGGCGATTTGCCGGTACTGGACCGAATCGGGATCGATCGTGCGAAAGACGGCGAGACTGGCGAAATGGGAACTCAGGATGCCGACGCAGTCGTGCAAGCGCTCGAACGGGATCACCAGGATGAGAACGCCTTCCATTGCCAGCCAGCGGTAGGTATGTTCCAGAAATACAGCCTCCATGCGCCGATTGGCGATGGAGCCTATCTCCGAGTCATAGGGCGGATTCAGATACAGCATCGAAAAGGATTCTGGCTGCGCGATTGCATCGAAGGCATTGCCCTGGATGGTCTCGATGCCATTTGAACTGGAGATGCGAGCCCTTTGGGCATCAAGTTCGATGCCATAGTGCCGGACGGGAGCGCCGCTCGTTACAAGCTGCAGGGCAATTCCTTGTCCTACGCAAGGGTCGATCACCGAGGCCAGTCCAGCGAACGAGAGCAGTGAGCGAAGTTTTACTCCTTCACTTTCAGGCAGCGGATAGTAGCCCATCTTGAGGCGCGCCGCGCTTCTCATAGGGTCACCTCACTTGTTGGAATGAAGTTTTTTTCTTCTGACAGCCACGAGCAGCGATTGCTAGCGCGATAGCGACTTGGAGGACTAATCTGAATGCAAATTACCAGCCATTTCCGAATTAATCAAACAACGATTTCCGGACGCTGGCCGACTCACGAGTTCGAGATTCAGACTCTGGCTTCTCGGGCGCCTAGCTTTCCCAAAAGTCCAGAGAGTGCAAGGCGCGCAGATCGCACTTCTGCCGCGAGCACTTCGAGTACCGATGGGTAAAGGCTTGGCTCGTCTCGAATCAGGTCTTCGAAGTCTTGGCGACTCACGAATCGGACCTCGGACCCAGGGCAGGCGGATGCGGAAAACGTGTAGGACTCGTTTGCCACGATTCCGGGGAGTCCCAGAACAGAGCCGGCCGGGACTTGAAGGGTCATCAACACAGTTCCGGCTGTCGATTTCATCACGAGCGATGCTTCGCCGCCACAGAGGATATAGAGACCCTTTGGGGATTCCCCTTGATGGAAAAGAGTGTAGCCACTACTGAAAACAACGCGTGTGGATCGCTTCTCAAGGGCTGCAATAAGCTTGCGATCTGCTGTAAATGAGTTCTTCACGGTGGACCGTCTCTCTCTGTTTTGCCGTCGACTCTAGACAGGGCCCTCGGGGTAATCGGTAGGGAGTATTCTCACTCCCTTTCAGGCGCGGGCGACGTGATGCGAATCACAGGGCAACAGATATTTCGAATCACAGGGCAACAAATATTTAGAGTGCACACCGCTTGACATCGAATATCTGGACGACTACGGTCTATTTACGGGCTGCCCCTTCCACTCATTCACAAAGTCTCTCGGGAACGGGAGGCTTTCGTGTTAGGTGGCTACTTGCGAATCGTGATTAGCCAATCGATTCGCGTTGCGGAATCGGACTTTCGAGAACTTTTGCCCTATGGCTGAAGCAAGTTGCGCACAGGACAGGTCTGCCTTGCGTCGGCTTGAACGGAACAGTTGTGTCGCTCCCGCACTGTGAGCAGTTGACATGCGTTTCGATTCGCCGCCGCCCACTCCGGATGGTCTTGAAATTGCCGGTGGTCAACAGGTAGGCATTAGCCAACTCGCCGGGCAAACCAACGGAAACGTAACTCTGACTGTTGTCGGATTTGAATACGATGGGGGGAGGCCTTCCAGCTTTTATGCAGAGGGTGATGGGTTCCTCCATTTTTCAGAAAGGGGAACATCGTGTCCCAAACATGCAAACAGCCGCGTGTCTTTGTTGTTGATGATGAGGATGTCATCGCGTCGACCCTGGCAATGATTTTGCGCCTTCAGGGCGGCTTTCACGCCAGATCCTTCACCAAGCCTCTCGATGCATTGCAAGCTGCTCGGCTTGAAGCGCCCGATCTTCTGATTTCCGACGTAGTGATGCCGCTGCTTTCCGGGATCGAACTGGCTATTCAAGTGCGAGAGCATTGCCCGAATTGCAAAGTGCTGCTGTTCTCCGGCCAAGCCGCCACTGCCGATATGCTTGCCACCGCCCGGGTAAACGGACATGACTTCGAAATACTCTTGAAACCGGTGCACCCATCAGACCTACTGGCAAGAATTCGGAATTTGACCGAGCCTATATCGTCGCTGCAATCTGCCGAGGAGTTACAAGCATGACGCTAAGCCTACATCCAGTGAACGAGGTTTGATTCGCCGGAGAGAACGGAATGTAAATGAGACAGGCGATACGGGCCTGCCTTCAGCACTGCAATCGGGGAACGCTTCATGACGGCACGCAAAGAAAGACATCTCGATGCACTGATTTCCGCGCTCGGGGCTGCCCGCCAGAACGCGCAAAGGTGGATGGAAATGTCTCCGGAATTCTCTGCTGACAGCGAGCAGATGGAGCAGTGGAGAAGTACTGCTAGACTCCGGCGCAGCGAAGTCGAGCGGATCGAGAAGCTTGTCACGCAGACAATAGGAAATCGAGGTTCGGGACGACCTGCGGGACACGAAGATGCTGTCGCCGGTAGCGAACGAGACGCTACGTCTTAGTCCGACATTTCCTAAATCGGAATCAGTGCAGTTACATACCTGTTGGCGGCTATGATTTCGACCGCAGAGTACGGCGGAATTGCTCGGAGAGTTCTTAGCCTTCAATGGCAGCGGCTAATGCTGCAATCGTAGGATCAGTCCCGCGATACGCCCATGT
This sequence comes from uncultured Acidobacteriaceae bacterium, assembly GCA_963823805.1. Lineage (GTDB taxonomy): Bacteria > Acidobacteriota > Terriglobia > Terriglobales > Acidobacteriaceae > Telmatobacter. Next base: position 33,280 of record CAWGMW010000002.1, read on the forward strand.
ATTCGGGAAGGATTCTGGCTTCATTAAAGCGCCGACCATTGGATCGAGGCTCGCCGCGGACTGCTCGCTACGCGGCCAAGGAGAGAGCTGGATCCGGACCTGGGTCGCACGGCTCTGGGATCAGATGAGCCAATCGGACGATCTGTTCTGACCCGCATAACCCGCAGCGGCGTCGGGCGGAAGACGAGATCATCGTGCAGTTCTCACAATAGACGGCCTTCTCCAAGGGAATCGATACAAGACCGGGCTCCGTTCGAATCATCCGCACATTACACATAGATCCTCCGGGTATCGACCGATGCCTGTTATGCTCGTGAATCACCGTTGTCGCGACGCGCTTTGTTGCGTTGCTCGATAAGCGACTTGTACAGGTCGGCGAGTTCATCGACCGTATCCGCTCCGCTGACCGGTTCATCTTGTCCTGATCCCAACCATGGAAAGCGTTCTCCAAGCAGAACCAAGACCCGTTCAACGAATGTTTGAGAACGCTTTTCTTCAGCTCCCATTCAAAGCTCCATTGGCGCCACGACTCATCCGTCAATCGGATGATTCGCAGCGTGTGCAACGTTTTGCAGTTATCGAGGCAGACAGCTCGCCGGGAAGGGGCCGAGATAGGTTACGGAGCACGACGTATCATCTGCGCCGTGCGTGTGACGCCTCCGCGCCGAAAGGGCGGGGGTACTGCACGACTCCTCGCCGTTCAGGCGGCAGGTTGCCCGGCCTGTCCTTCGAGTTCCGAAACCAGATGCCTGAGTGCTTCGAGATTGCTGATTGTCGTCATCGACGCGATATGCAACCGATCGAGCACGGAGACGAATTGCGTATCGCCAATCGACTCGGCCAGTGAGTGCACCTTGCGGATTCCCCGTGCGGCACGTTCCATCGCCTCTGCGACATTTGTCTGTAGCTGTGCGTTGGGGATGGCGTTAGCCTTCTGCGTTCGCGCGACACGCCACAGTATCTCTCCGTAAATTGGATCGCCGAGGATGCGCCGAAAGCCTTCGATCTTGCCCGTGATTCTCTGATCGATGGGTCCACGTTGCACTTCCGGAGGCCGTGGCCCACAGGCCGGGTTGATCTTTCCGGTCGCCGAATTTGCCTTCGGAAGCGCCCAGTTGGGAAGTGCGGGAAGCCTGGTCGGCTTACCCTGCACATCGAGATCGACCCAGGTCTCTGGTAGGTTGTAGAGATAACGGCCCAGGCCGAAGCAGCTGGCCGCTCGCTTAAATGCCTGGGCTTCCGCCGATGTCATCGCGTTCTGTTCATCTGCCCACTGCTCCCCGCTTCCTGAGTGAGTCCCAAGCCGTGCGATCGTGAGGGTGCACGTAACCAAAACTTTGCCGGTTTGGATGATCTTGTCCCGCTTCTGCCGGCTCACCGCCGTTACCGTGGTGACGTCGTAGTTCCTGGTCCAGCCGCTCGGGGTGAAGAGCTGGTTGAGACGGTCTGTGTAGGCGCGCGGATCCGCGAATGCGATCACCGCGCCGCGGGTGCCATCGTGGCTCGTGTGAGTCACGCGCCATTTAATCTCCGAAAAGCCAAACGGTTCTGCCAACTGCGTGAACAGAGCGTCGGTATCCGGACCAGTCTTTGCTTCATTGGTTGCCATCGCTTTTGCTCCTCAAAAATTAAGGCGCCCCGAAGAGCGCCCTGGTTCACGTTCATGAAGAAACCACGGATTAGAACGGTTTTACGCGGTTTTCGCTGTGTTCAGATTGCTAATTACAAGAGAACAAATAGTTGAGGCAGCGTGCAGCCCACTTGGTGTTCAGTTTCATTGTTGCTGTTGATTGGGCGTCGGGAGGCGCCTTCGAGTCATCACAGACTTTTCAGCGACTTGGTAATACACTGCAAACGATGCTACGCAGGGGTTACGCCTAGCAGGCAAGGCTGAAATGATCATGAATAAGAAGGTGTTGCTCGGATCATTGGTAATACCGGGGGCGCTCGCAGCATTCGTGATTTACTCCACTATGCAAGTCCGCGCAACTCCAGGCGAGAGGATCTGTGCCCTCGCTGGTGACGGCCTGATTCCACAGCCTATCGGCACGGTTAATCACGCTATCACCATCCATCGGCCTCCTCGCGATGTTTGGCCGTGGCTAGTCCAGATGGGCTCTGGCCGCGCCGGATGGTACGCCTACGACTTCATCGATAACGGAGGCCATCACAGCGCTGAACGCATCCTGCCCGCCGACCAGAACATCCATGTGGGAAGCGTCTTTCCCGCGCTCCCTGGCGTTACCGACGTGTTTCTTGTCACGCAGTTCGAGCCCGAACGCAGCCTCGTTCTTTCCTGGCGATTGCCCAGCGGCAAGTATCAAACCTCTTGGGCGTTTGTTCTTGAACAACCCCAGCCAGGCCAAACGCGTCTGATAGTGCGCGGACGCGTTGCGCCCGGCTATCGCCCTTACGGACTGCCCGAATGGCTCGCCGTACCCACCGGTGCCATGGCGCATTTCATTATGCAGCGCAAGCAGTTGCTGGGGATCGCCCGGCGCGCGGAGGGCCGTCCATAGCTGATAGACCCGTGTCTACGAAATGCATTAAGAGCAATGATGTTCCGGCGAAAACTGGACACACGGCGAATCCCCGCTCCAGTGATGCCGGATCAGGGATAACTCGATACGATGTAGCGCGGGCTTCCGGGCGGAATGATGGCCTCCGGCGGTCGCCCCGGTTGTGTGTGCAAGTTGCTCCGGCCTACGGTCTACGCGACTTGCGCACACAACCGGACTGGATGACAGAAGCCCTCATCAACAGATGACACAACAGGAAAGTGAACACTTCCTGCAGATCACGGTTTAGAACGGAATTTCATCCGGGTTCAATTCTTCGTCGGCGTACTGCCCTTCCATCCCTTGCCCCTGGTAGCCCGATCCACGAGAACTCCTCCGGGAATCGTCCCGACCATTGCTGTGAGTGGAGCCGCCATTCTCCCCACGGCCGCCGCCCAGCAGCGTCAGATCATGAACGAATATCTCCGTCCAGTACCGCTTCTGCCCGGATTCCTTGTCATCCCAGGAGCGCGTCTGGATCTTGCCCTGGATGAAAAGTTGCGTGCCCTTGCTCACGTAATCGCGCACGATCTCCGCGGTCCGGCCGTAAGCGACCAGGTTGTGCCACTCGGTCCTGTCGGACCAATTGCCCTGACGATCCTTCTCCCGGTCGGTGGTTGCGAGAGAAAAGTTGACGGCGAGCGTGCCGCCCGGTGTCGTTCCGACCTCGGGATTCTTGCCAACGTGCCCGAGCAGAAATGTCCTGTTGACGCTCTTTGCCATGGTGGTTTTTCCTTTCCTAGTGGTCTCGGTTGCGTACATGGTCGAGAGCCTCAGCTTTGGAGACCTCGACATACGTTCCGTCGGAATAGCGGTAGAACCGCTGGCCGTTCGCACTGATGTTGAGATAGCGGCGCGTGAGCCAGTGCTTGTACAACTCGACCTCCCCAGCTCGACCCATGTACATGAAGTTTTCGAGCTCGCAAGCCGGAAGGACCAGCTCAAGCGGAGCCCAATTCGGCTCACCGACTGTAATCGCAGCTTTGATGGGATGTGTCATGGTCTCAATCCTCCGGCGACTGGCGGCACTCCGGCATGCGAATGCTTGCAGCCAACGCAGCAAACCGCTGACGTCACTTTTTTGATCGTCTCTTCAAACCGCTGCGGCAGATGCAGCACCTCTCCACCGCGGCTATAGAAGATCGGTGTCAACTTTCCCCGGAGCATGCGGTGTTCGTCCTTCCAGAGATCGAGGGGGAGAACACCATCCAGCCCCCGAAAGAGCAGCGTCGAAGCAACCTCCGGTCGATTCCGGCCCGGCACATGAGACAAAGTGTGGAGCGTAATCGCCAGCTCGCATGTCCTCACGGTGCGCAGGATCTCGACGCGCGCCAGGCTCTCGGCAAGAAAGATTGCATGACGGCCATTCACGGCAATCGAGTCGAGCGAATGCAACCACGGCAATGGTTCGCCATCAGGAGAAACGAAAGCGCACACCCTGCCCATATCGGAGACCGCGCCGCCGGACTCCACGCCGCGTAGCACGTAGCGCTTCGCGAGGTGCTGGTGTTCCACTGAGACTCCGGGGGTGCAATAGATGCCTCGCTTCTGGAGCGCCCTGAGCACACTGGCTGGAAGCGCGAGTCCGTGAAGAGCACGGCGCAATGAGGCGGATTCGGACTTCCGTTTTCCGGGAACGGCCTTCATACTCACTCCCTAAACCGCCGCGCGCGTGCGGACCGGTTGGCCAAGCGCTGTCCGAATCTCCTCTTTCGTGCAGCCGGCCCAGCATTTGTAGAAGCGCGGGTTCTTGATCTGGATAGCAAGGTTGTCGCCGGTGCGGTCGCGCCCGGTTCTCGCGCAGGACGGGCACCTTGCCCACCAGTTCCGGCTGTCTTTGCGCGTGGTGCGAACATAGTCCAGGATTCGGAACTCCGGGTACTGCGAGGAAGAGGCGGGCGGAATGTACGGCGCCGCGACGACCGGCCGGTACGCTTCGGGCAGGCTCATTCCTTCAATAAAGGTTCTGAGTTCCGCCTCGGTCAGCTTCTTCAACCCGTCGAGGTAGGCAAGCTGCGCTTCCGGAGTGGGCTCGGCTTCGTAAAACCAGTAGCGCCGATTCGTCTTCCGGTGCACGCCGATCGGTGCGCGGATTGCATTTCCCAGTTCTCCATCTTCGAGCCGGTCCTGGCGTGGAAATACCTCGATCCCTTCCTTGAGACCGCCGCCTTTGACCGGGATGCCGAGTCGGAGAGCGAGATTGTAGACATAGATGCGGCACTCGGACGCCAGCAGCGGCTCGGAGCCGAAGATCCAGAGATGCCCGCCGCGGCGCGATTGTTCCAGGGCAGCGTCCACTCCGTCCTGCTTCAACTCCCATTGCAATTGAAATAGCGACCCCAGCGAGCCATCGAAATCGGCATCAATCGCCACCCACTTCGAGCGCTGGGTCTCGGGATTGATCGCATATAGGCTGACGGTGATGTCACCGTTGAGGTGCATCCGCACCACGCCCTCGTCCAGCGGTTTGGGCTCCTTGGTCTTCCAATCCCTTGCTGGGTAATAGGGAACGGAGCCGTTCGGCAGGGGCCGCTCAGCCTGAACTGCGTAGGCCCGCCGGTTCACGAACAGTCGCATGAAGCTGTTTGCCGCTTCCCGGCTTACACAGAATTTGGCATACATGGCGTCCCGCCTCCTTCATCCGCTGTGTGGTTGTATCTCGGCTTCGGAACTCGGTCAAATCTCCGGAAAGCGGCGAGCAAAGCACGCCCAACTTGTGCGTTTGCTCGCCCACTCCAGTTGCCGGAGCTACAGTGTGGCGCTCCTTGGGACCACAACGACCTTCACAAATTCGGCCGCGTTCACGGAGGCGGCGAGTGATGGGTTGGCCAGGGATGGGCGGCGGTTTCGGTCTGGCGCGGACCAGGCGGACGACTGGACCCTGGCGATTGCGCGGTTGATCGAGCGGATACGGCTTGCGGACAGACGCATGACGGCTCCTTCTTGAGTTCGGGTGGAATTGGTTGTGGGGGGTGTTGCGAGGTGGGCTAAGCGGTGGCCGGTTGGAACTCGGAGAGCAGCAGGCCAGGCTGCTCTACCAGGCGGAACAGCTCGTACTCGGAGAACGCGCGGTCAAACTTCTCCGAGGTGAATTGGTCTTCGCACTCTTCGAACGACAACATGTACCACTGGTCGCAGCGACGATCGAAGACGTAGATTGCTCCGGATGCATCGTCACCAGGAACCAACTGCAAGAGCAGAACACCTTTGGCGGTTTGGATCCACCGCGTGGCGATCGCTTCCCCAATTTCGAGGAAGGCTGCAACGGTTTGTTCAATGGAACTGGCGGCTCGGTCCTGCCAGTTCAGAATCTTGTATGCGGACATCTTTCCTAAGCTGGGTTGCATGGCGCGACACTCCTTTCTTTCGGATTCGGTTTGGGCGGGGTTGAGGTTGTTTACCGGCGGCTCCGAACCTGGAAGGTGAGCGACCACATCCAGGACAAAGACCAGAACCACCCGGCGACGAGTGAGAGATAGAACGCTTCAAGCGCCGGATCGATGGCCGCGATGCGGCACATGATTGGGCCGGTCAGGGCGAAAGCGATCGGACCACGACACTCGATCTGCCAGAGGACGCACGCTTGTCCGACATCGCTAAGGCCATCGAGTCTGCGATGAAATCCGACCAGATTCGAAACCTGCGCCGGGCCTGTGCCGAGTTCCTGAAGTTTGCATCGGAGTTCTACCAGGTTCCGGACTGCGGCGTCCGGGTACTTGCCGCGAGACCCCTGCGAGTTCGCGAACAGTGGACGACCGAGCTGTTCGGTGACTACGACCCGGAGGCCATTTTGATTCGGGTGTGGATGCGGACGGCTGTGCGCAAGGACGTCACCTCTTACGGCACGTTCCTGAGTACGCTCTGTCACGAATTCTGCCATCATCTCGACTACAAAAAGTTCGGATTCGCGGATTCGTGGCATACTCGCGGCTTCTACGAGAGAACGGCAGTGCTCTACCATCATGCACGCGGTACGCCACAAAAGTACTTGTTCTGGGTACCAATATCCAACGGCCGCTGGCGCATCGATTGGCAGAAGACGAATCGAAGTACGCCATGAGCGACGCTGCGCACGGACACCTAAAACCTGCAGTCCTTTTTCAGCTGCTTGACCAAGCCCCGCGTCAAGCTTCGTCTGAACACAGGACCCAAAAACCACCCATCCGAACCCACAAACCAACGCAACGAAAAACAAGGGGATAGTCAGAACGCATCTGTCACATTTCCGAGACGTTTTGGCCATGCAAATCTGCGTATTGGGAAGTGATCGGGAAGGCGAGGGGATGGCGCCAGGAAGGAAATCGGAAGGCAATGGGTGCCATTTGGATACGTCCGAGGCGCAATAGACGGTCAATCGGAAGGAAATGTCATTGCAAGAGAAACTGACGGAACGACAACACGTCGTTGGCCGGAGAATTCGTGAGGATGCTGGCGTCCAGCAGTTCACTCCGAAGTGTCTCGCTCAGAACGAAGCCGATCCGCTTTCCAACGTCGCGCATTTCGAGCGCCAGGATATAGAGAATCTCGGCATTTGGTGTAAGGTAGAGAACCCGGTCGGCGGTCCGGTCCGCTCTGAAGATGCTGCGCAATTCCTCATATCGCCCAGAGCCTTTAAGCGTTCTTTCGAATTCGATTGCGACGCATTTGGTTTCTGCGTCGACAACGATCTCGGCCAATGCGTCGAAGTCTTTCATCTTTCCGGTTCCGTAAGCCAGGTTTCTCGATACGATCTCCAGCTCCCACTTCCAGGATTTCAGGAGCCCTTTTTGAGCCAACGCGACACGGATGCCGGCCAATTCGACCGAATGGAGAATCTGGGATTTCCGGATGATCGACTTTGCCGTCGACGGCAGTGACAGCAACGAGTGGCCGCGGAACTCGAGGAATTGGAGCCCAAGTGGCGTGATGGCGAAGATCGGCTGCGAGAAGAAGCGGTCGTAAGTCATGCGCCGGATCAGCTCACAGCCCTCCAGTCGCGACAGCCTCCAGTACACTGAGCGCCGGCTTGATTCGCTACCTTCGATCGCGGCCAGTGCGCATACCTGGTCGAATGTGATCGCTCGAGCATTGCGAATCAACAACAAGACCGGCACATCCCGGCTGTCTGAAAGTGCAATGTACCCCTTCCGGTATCTCATTCCGCACCTGTTCCTGCGAGAACAAGTCGTCGATCGTCCTCGGATATTGACCACCGGCCAACGTCGGTTTCCACCCAGTCTTGCCGTCCCATGAGAAGCATCGCTTCATACCGGAGACCCCGGAGGCTGACCGAAATCGGCTGAACACCGGCAGATTTCCATGCGGGAGACGTGAACGAAAGCCGTCCGTTCGATGCCTCGTTCATCGTCACCAGATACCGATCTGGTGCGGATTCACCGGCCAGGCGGACAAATAGAAGGTGCGTGCGACCGCCCAAATGGTTTGGACCGCTGCACAGGAATGTCCTCCCCATGGACCGCAGCGGATGCTCCGGCTGAAAACCGCTGTTCAGGTTGAACCGGATCTGACCGGGATACACCCAGCACAGTCGCAACCTGCGGCCGTACTTGAGTCCCGCCGAGTTGAACCACGCGGCCGAACGGCGGAAGCAAAAGGGATCGTCGAGGTTGCGTGAGTGCATGGCCCACCAGTTCGTTCCGAAGTTGATTATGCGCACGTGCATGACCCCGTTGCCTCAGCCAGTTCCTGCACAAGGGCGCGCGCATGCGCAATGCGCTCCGCTCCAGGCAGATAGTGCAGGAACCAAACCCGTCCGGAGAAATGGGGAGGCAAAGCAAGGTTTCGGTGCCGGAAATAAGTAAGCAACTTGCCTAACTGGCCGACCAAAAGCGCAAATTCAATCTCCTCGTTTGTCCCGTCGCCAAGCTCCTGCGCAACAAACTCCTCCCAGGCAAGCTCGCTATTGGGCTCCGACACTGGCGACGTGTATCGAATCCAGAGCGCATAGTACGGGTTCTCCTTAGTCAGGTATGCAGCCAGTTCGTCGATGAGTTCACGGGGCGAGACGGGAGTGGCGATCTCTACTCTCTCGGAGACTTCCGACCGTGCAGCAGCCAACAGAAACTGCGTCATGTCGGCGAAGATTCGGTCGTTCAATGCCTCCAACGCCTCCGTCCTTTCGGGATCGTGAAGCTGGCCGATAGCCGCCATCTCGCTCAAAAACCGGTCGGGGAACGGTTGATTTCGTGCTTCATAGAAACGCGCAAACATGATTGTCCGGCCGAATGCAAGTGTGTAACCGACCTCGTCCGGGGAGACGGTTTGCCGGACGTACTGCCGCCATTCGTCCGGATGGGCGAAGTCCGTCGGCGATTTGAGTTGTGGTTTGCGGTCCATCCGTGCGTCTCCTACGCGCCCTTGAGGGTCTGGTTTCGATTCCGTTCCTGGTCGAGTTGAGCCATCGTGTCATTGAGCCGGCGCCGCAGATTGGCCTCTGTATTTCTCATTGCTTCAGCCTGGCGTTCCAGAATCATATTTCTCTGCTGCAAGCCGGCAGCAGTTGCTCCCGCGCTTTGAGCCTGGACTGCGATGCTCGCAGGCCGATTCTCACCGCTGTTGCGGTCCGCAGCATTCACTTTCGCTGTCCTCTTGTCGAGGCCTTCGACGGTTCGTTTGAGCTCGGAGTCGGCCTGTTCCTCGCCGGAGGTGGGCTGTGGCTTCGCAGAGAGCGCACGCTCGGCCTCGGCATTATGGGTTTCGACCAGTCGATTGAACTGTTCCGTGCGACGTTCAATCTCGATCCGGTCACTGACGCGGCCATTCCATAATTGCGCGATCAGGAACGAAGCGATGACTTCGCGCTTGTCGGCCGCGCGCCACTGAAGAAAGACAACGGCGACTATCCCGCAGAGCAAAAGTAGCGTAACTACATTCGACCAGAAATAAAGATCGTCGATGGAGTCTTCGACGAGAGCAGCTCTACCAGACTGCATCGCCGCGCCATAATCCTTGTCGCGAGGATTGATCTTACCTAACGCATAGTCAAAGAACCCCTGGCGTTTCGCCGCGGGCTGCGCGGCTACTGAATCCGTACGATTCACGGTCTGAGCGAAAGATAGCCCGTAGACGCACCAGAGTGAGATAGCAAAGACGACCGTCCGAATGATGAGTGGTGATCGCATCGTCACTCTCCATTGACCCCACCGAGGAACAATCCTGCCGCCCTCCGGCGCCGTTGTTTCCGATTCTCGGTTTCTTTGAAACGCAGATTGACGCCGATTTTCGGGTCGAGATAACTGTGCATCTTGGGATAGAGCGCCGGTTGAAGTCCCTCAATCTCGAATCGTGGAGCGCGGCGGACATGCAGATGGGAGTAACGGGTGCCCTCCCGGTTGTCCACCATCAGAATCTCCATCTGGCCAACCGGGAGGTTCTTAATGTGGTCCTCGCGGGCGCGAGTCTCCTTGATGTCGCTTTCGCTTCCCGTGCCCGTCTCGGTGTATTTCGTCGAGAGGATTCCGGTGCGGCGTACCGACAGGCTGCGCCGCTTTGTCGCAATTCTGGCCGATGCCTTCAGAAACCATTGCGCCGTGTTCTCCTCCGACACGTTCATGATCATCTTCGTTCCGGGCGCCGACGAGACCTCGTCCGCGAACGCCTGGCTCACGCGTTGCAGCTGAGGCATGCTTTGGAAGGAGAAAAGGAACGAGACCCTGGCGCCGCGCGCGGTCTGGAGCACCTGCGTAAACGCCGGATAGGCAAACGGCGCGAACTCGTCCAGGATGACCGAGAGCATCGGTTCATCCGCGTCCCGGTCGCTCGCCGGCTGCGCATAGCGCTTGCCAACCATCAGCTGAATGTTCTGTAGGAGGATCTTTCCCAGGGCTTCGACAGCGCGCTGATTGCGGTTGGCGTTGAGCGAAACGAACAGGATCAGGCCGTTTTCAAGCACATCGTCGAGCGTGAGAAGGTCCTGGTACGAGCCGGTTACGACCGACAACTCATCCTCAAGGAAGCTCAGAAGTTCGTTCAGAAGCCCCTGTATCTTCTCGACACGCTCGCGGTCCGCCAATGACCGTTGCAGCATCTTCACCGACATCTCGAAGTTCAAACGCTTCTGCATGGAAATGCCTGGCACCGAGGCGAGACGGGCCTTAGCAACACCGATCTGTTCCGCCAGCACCTCCTCATCGAGCGCCATCACCAGCACGTCGTAGACGTTGAAGAGCCTGCCGGTGTACTGAAGGATGCGCACAAGGTCCGAGAGATACGCCTCCTGATGACCCTTGAAGAAGTCTTCACGCAGGCCGAATGACCGAAAGATGAAATTCACATGCTCCTGATAGGCGTCGTCGATGGCATAGAAGGGGTTGTACCGGGCCGACTCAGTGGGGTGGGTGGGATCGATTACCCGTAAATCCTGCAAGCGACCAGCGGCTTCGATGTGCGGCAACAGGCGGTCGAGGAACTCCCGTTCTCCCTTGCCGTCGAAGATAATCATCGGCATCGGGCGCGCGCCGAATCGACGGGTTACGTCCTGCGCGATGATGTTTTCGAGGAATGTGGACTTGCCCGCGCCGGTTCCGCCGACGATGACGCCGTGCTTCATGCGTACCAGATCCGGCCAGAGCCAGGGCTCTCCATGGACGTTGTATCCGAGCAGCGTGGAACCGTTCCGGTTGGCGTTCCTAACAATCGCCGCATCCTTCGACGCCGGAACGAGGATTGCCGGGTGCGGCCAATTCTCCTCTCTCTTCTTCCTCCGGCCGACCAGTTGTGCGGCGATGAGACCTCCACTGAACACGAGAATCGAGCAGTCGAGGAAGATTTCAAGGCACTGTGAGTTACGCAAATGGAGACGCGAAACGGCAACGTACCAGGCAAACGCAAGCACTGCGCAAGCGAACAGCACCAGGACGCCGGCGGCATCCTCCGGTCCACGCTGTCTCCATCCGGGCTGGTCATAGTACGGACTCACGGGCGCACTCCGATCGAAAAGTAAAGAAAGACTCCGGTCAGGGCGCAAAGCAGGACGAATACGAGAACGAGCAACGGGCTGGGCTTCCAGCGGCCCTTTTCGTTGACAGGTTTGAGCTCGTCCGCCAAGGACTGAGCAAGGGCATTCTGAAGATTTGTTTCGGAGTCGTTGCGATAGATTTGCCTGAGCGCCTGACGCACTTCTTCAGCCGAGACATAACTCTGCGCGCACATGACTACAGGACCGCCTCAACCTTCAGTGGTCCGCTCTGGTCGGCGCCGAAGCTCAGCTGATAAATCTGCGGCGCATTGCCCGCCGAGCTTTCAATGCTGATGACGCCTGTTGTCTTCTCCCCAGGTAAAAGGTCGCGATGGGCTGACTCCGCTTGCATGACAGCGAGGTTGGAACCGGGTTTTGCCTTGAAAGCGGCAAAGGTCTGCGGCGCCAATTGGTGATCCCTCAGACTCACGAGAGAGACAGACTGCACGGTCGGGAGCGGAAGACACGCATCCGGCGTTGTCACCCGGAACGGAGCGTCGGTTTGGTTGGCGACCGAATAGCGAATGTATATCCGGTCCTTCGCGCGAAAGACCTGCTCCAGACTAACCTCCACGCGGTTCGGGGCAGGCTTGACCGAATCGTGAGCGATGTCTTCGGACCCCATCATCGCCTGCGTAAGGACCAATGACGCGATCTTGCGAATCTCGGCATCCGATGGCTCGGCAGAGGCGAGTGCGCTGGTGCGGGGCTTGGGCGCAGGCTCCGCGCGGACCAGGACGTCCATTGCGGCAAGCTGGCCAGCCGGATCGAGCTCGTAATTCAACTCCCGCGTTGCAGTCCAGACAAAGAGGTTCGTCGATGCCCCCGGCTGGAGAGGCTTCACGAAGACCTTGTCGTCATGGCGCTCCACCTGAAAGCTGTCCGGATCGCCGATAGCAAGTGTCGTGACCGTCTCGCCAAATTCGAGAACTGTGAGATGGTTGAGCGATGTTTCGACGTGGCGAATCTGGCTCTGTGTGGTCGTCTGCGCCCCGGCTGCGGCGGCCGCGAGAACAACCGAGATGATGATGAACGTCTTCATAGCGGCCTCCTTGGGCGCAACGATCGTCCAAAAAACGGAAAGGAGAAGCCGAGCCAGAGGCTCAGTCTTCTCCTTCGCCGGCTAGGAGTGCCCCAGGGGAACGGGAGCACTTGTGTTTTCGAAGAGCAGATCGCGCTTCCCCTTGTACTGAAAGAGGAAGACTCTCTTTTCGCATTCCGGGCCTTCGGGATTGGCGATTCGTTCGACGAGGAATGCTCGCCGCTCATCGTCAAACCACGCATAGCCATTGACGGTCTTCGGCATTCGAACCCGAACCCGTTGGCCGCCAGTCACCTCCGCGAAGGCATCGACCACCTCCTGCGGAAACGACTGGAAGAGGACCGCGCCGGAACCTGTGCCGCCAGTAACGACAGCATTCATCGCCTGCGCCCATGCCCGCCGGTTCTCCTGCTTGCCTTGCGCCCAGTAGTGAATGAACAGATGCAGGGAGCTGAATTGATCCCTTGCGTCCTGCTCGTGTTCCCAGAGAGCTGCCTGCGCCCTGTTCCGCGCAAGCACAGCAGACCTTCTCTGTTCCTTGTCTTCGCTCTGGCGCACGGTTTCCCATTGCGCCTGAGCGTCTTTCAATTGCTGCTTGACTTCTTCCTCGCGCTGAACAATCCGGCTTGCGATGTCGCCGTAGATCGAATTGACCAACTGGCATTCCTCGAACATCTCCCGAGTTACGTGCTCGCCCGAGAAGAGTCCGCGGAAGTCTTCGATCCCCATCTTCTCTTCGAAGCCGTTGCCGGTTTCGTCGGGAAGAAAGCCGAGTTCCTTGCGCAGGAGGTTATAGAGCCTTCCAACCTTGTCCGTATCCGCGATTTCAAGATGGGCCGGCAGGTCCGACACTCTGCGCTCCCGCTTGTGGCGGAGCCAGGGCGCCGGAGCTACCTCCTTCCTGATCTCACTTACAACGGACTCATCGATCTCGACCCTGTGTTTGAGGGAATCGAGTGCGTTCTGCAGTTGCTCGACGAGCTTGTAGGCCAAGTCAGGCCGTCCCGCCGCAATGCACGAAGTCTTCAGGTCGGTGATCGAACCGATCCGATTTCCCCGCGCCTTCATGGCAACCGGGCATGCATTCCACCAGGGAGACTTGGCTTTCTGATGCTTCGTCTTTTCCTGCCGGAACTTTTGCCCATACGCGATCCTTCCCGCAACGAACTTCGGGAACTGATCGGATGGCATCACGCATATGGTGTCGAAGTCGAAGTCGCCGCCGTTCTTGCTCGCAGTCTTCGAATGGAGGATGTAAGTCCCCTCCATCCGGAGTTGCCGTTCAAGAATGGTTGCGACCAGCGTTTCATCGAGGTCGGCTGTTCCCAGCGCCTGTTTGAGCGCCGGAACAAGCTCTTCGTTGGTGAGATGACGGATGGGCAGAAGATCCTCCTGCATCCGAATCGGGTACCGGACGCAAAGGCCCTTCTCAGCCGTCAACGATGTGATCGAGCTGTCTTCGGGTATCCAGTCGGACGCCGAGAGAACCTTTCCCCGATGTTCGATCAGGACACCGTCATCCGCTAGAGCGAACGATGGCAGCTTCAGATCCGCGCTCGTGCAGGCACGAAATGCCCAGCGGGCGAGCTTGCGGTTCAATTGGTTGAAGACGTAGGGAATCTTGATTGCATTTCCGCTACGGTCCGCCAACAGAACCGCCTCCGCCGGGTCACATCCTTCTGAAGCCTGATCGTCCTCTCGCTCCAGTGAGTCGGGATCGAAGTCGACGCCATCGTCGATCGTCGTAACCTCGGACTTGCCGATTACTTCGAACAGCGCCTGGTAGTCGCCTTCGTCCCATGCCTTCCGCATTGTCTTGATTCGTTGGAGCGCCCACAGCTTCAATTCAAACTGCAGCGCCTCTTCCGAAGCATGTTCGATCAAGGTGTAGCTTGACCCAAACTCCGATTGACGGGAGATCTGCTTAATCCCGAGAATCGCCGGACCCGTAAACATGCGGCCCGATGTGCCCAGATGGGGAAGAAATCGAACTCCTCCCTTCAAGGCCGGTTTGCAGGCGCTCTCAGGCAGAATGACATCGACCGCGAGCCTGTCGGCCACACGATCGCTCATCGCCTTCAATGCGCCTTTCGCCTGCTTCGGTTCGCTCGCGTCAAATGCCAGCCGAAACTGGCAAAAACGATTCGTGCCGATCTTGAGCTTCCGGTAGAGGGATTCACGCACCCAGCCACGGCAATCGTTGGTGCCAAGGACATGATCCTTGACCACAGCGATGCGGAGGTCGGGTTCCTCGACCATCAGCTTGCAGTCGGAGACGAGGATCGCAAAGTACACGATCGCCGCCTCGGGCCAATGCTGAAAGCGCTCAGCAATCGGACCGGCGTGCGCCTGGTCGACGAAGTAGAACTTGCCATCCTTCGCCGAGCCGCTTGCGCCCACCAGCTTGTATTCGACCCCGCCATAATGAAGGCTCGCCATGCGGTTTTCGACCACAGACTGCTCATACGGCGTCAACTCATACGGCACACTGACACGAGCCACTCGGATGCCGGGATAGAGCTGCCCGAGGAGCTTTCCCTCGAGCGTATCCTTCCGTCCGAGCTTGGTTGGCTTGCGGGTCACTTCACCGGACGCATCGATCCTCAGTTCAAGAATGAGCTGTTGATCGAGTGCCGCGTTTTGTGTCCTGTTCGCTGTCATGTTCTCCTCACTTGTCTGGCGCTTCAAGACGAAGTGATAAGAGGTGGCTGATTGCCGGTCCTCATTCTCCTCGCCTGGCCGCCCGGGTTAGGGGTGGGTGTTAGCCGAACCAGGCTTCGAGAGTGCAAACCGGGTCAGCGGAATTCCTCATCGCTTGAGCGATAAGGCGTCAATGGAGGCGACATAAGCCATGTTTCAGGTTTGTCTCCTCTTTGAATCCGTGCTGACCGCTGCTACTGATGTCAGCGCCCTACTTGCGCAGGGGCCGCTTGACCAATGTCGGAGATCCTCCCTGTATCTCCGCTTCCGCCTTATAGGCAAGAACGGTGTAGATCACGCCGTTCTTCGACTGAAATGCTTTGATCAGAGCCTCGCCTTCGCTCGCCACCTCGGCACCAAGCTCAGGCTTGTCGATGGATGAGCCATCTTTTGCAAGAAAGTAGCGGGCGACCTCCTCGCTCTGCTGGCGCGGTCCTGCGGCGGCGCTGCGGTTCCGCCTGTCCTGCCGGCGCTTGCATCTCCGCCACTTTCGCGAGTACGGTTTCCATCATCGGCCTCCCTGCTTTGTTGTGTCGTCCCCGCCCGGAATCAGGTCGGGCGTGTTAAGAATCTGGTTCATGCCGCTCGCCATCGATTGGGCGCTCACTGTACTCGGCAATCCACAAGCCCGTCCGGATTTACATCGGATCGGCGGTCCGCGAATAAGCCGAATGCGGTATTCGTTGACGAAGTGGTCTGTTGATCTCGGTTCCATTCGACAGGTGGTGAACGTCCTTCACGCCGTAGACGAGATAGGCGAGCGGCTCACCAGGTACTGTGTCAATCTCGCGAAGATGGAAGACAGACTGAATCTGGCCGTCGTCGATCTTGCCGCGAGTGTCGTCGTCGCTCATCGCCTTCAGCGTGAAGGCGCGCAAATTGCGCGTCATCATATTGAGGCTGCCGGCCCAGTGGTCGTCCACATCGGATGGCGAGTAATTGAGGTAACTCGTCAGGAAGCGCTTCACGAAGGCCTCATCGAGGAATTGATCGGTCCCGCCGGTGGCAAGATCGGATACAGCGCCCTTCGCGGGCTTACCCAGCACGGAAGCATCGCCGTTGGGACCGATGCGAATGACAGTCGGCGGTTGCATGCGCACAAAGATTGCAAATCCGATCGCCGATAGAGCAATCGGAATGGTCAGGAAGGCGAGCAGCCAGGCACGGTTCGCATTAGCGCGAAGGGCCCCATCCATTTCGTAATACTTCGGCCTCGCCAGGGCCGCTTCGTCCGCTGTAGCTGTGCTGGTTTTCATCCGTCCTCCTACTCCTTATGGCTTGTGGCGCTTACGACGCTTTTCGCTGCTATCCGGGCGGCATGGTACGCAGTCCAAGTCCCCAGGTTGTACCGGTGTACAGTCGGTCCTCTTCGCATTGGCGCCGCCGATTTGTTAATGGCCCCGGATTTCCGACTTCCTCCGCTGGACTGAACCTGTGAGACCGCGGAATCCTGCGTCGGGACACTGATTGCTCCACTGTTTTCGTCGCTGGGTTCGTCCACCCCCATCACGTCGCTGATCGAACTGCGAATCTGCTCGGCGTGACCTTCGAGTGTGGGAACGCCGTCACCGAGCGAGAGTCCCTTGGCGGCAGAAGATGCGGCGATGGGCGCCGGCTGCGGCGGCGCGGGCTGGTTTCCTCCTCCGGCGGTTGAGAGCGCTCGCGCGGCTCCCGCCGTCGCTGTACCGGCAGAGCCCCCGGCTGAGGCTGCGCCTGCGGAACTCCCGCGCGCTGCCGCCACGCCGGCTGCCGCTCCTTCAAAACCTGCCGCGCCCGCAGTCAATGCCGTGACCGCCGTGCCCACCATCGCAACCGCGGTGCTCCCCACGTCGCCGCTGACGATGCGCTTGGCAATGAATGGAATGACTGCGATCGCAAGCGAGTAAACAATACTCACAATGCCGATCAGAATTGAGCCTTCGAGGTTGCCCAGGCCGCCAAGGAAATTGTTCTGACTGAGCATCTGACCAATTTGGCCCATTTGAACCGCGCTTAGCAGCGCCCCAAAGCCTCCATAGAGGATGGGCCACGCATTCCAAATGAAGATATTTTCGACATAGGCCTTGGCGATGCGATTGGCTGCACCCAATGGCATGAGAGCGATTACGATCGGTCCAAAGATGTAGAGAATGCTGCCGTAGAAGATATAGAAAAAACCGAAGACGACAATAACGATTGGATAGAGGAGATAGGCGACAAGAATCAGAAGGGCGTCTAATAGCCCAGGAATATCTCCGGTGATGATTCCCCACAGTTTTTGAAAGCCAACTTGGTTGAATTGCGTCATCAAATCGCTCTTCCAGTTTTCGAAGAGACTACCGACTCCCGCGGCGTTATTGATCCAATTGCCGGCATTCACAAAGCCCTGATTCACCGTTGTGAACACGGTTCCGTAGTTCATCACGACAACCGCTGTCGCCACATACTTGATGAGGCTCGTACCCAGCCCCCGAACATCCCCTCCATGCAAGGCTGACTGATAGACTTGCCACAGGAACCCGACAACTAGGACAACATACGCCACGTTCTGCATCCCGGCGGTAATGCCAGTTGAATCGATACCAGACATTGCTTGCGTTTCGAACCGCTCGAACAGACTCAGCTGCGTCGATTGAAAAAACGCGAGCATGACCTCGGGATGGAAGTGGGCGTAGAGCATGTCTGTTACCTGTTGGTCAGTGCTCCGTTGATGAGGCCGTTGTTCGTGGTGTTGTCCGCGGTCGCCAGCTTCGTGATTGCACTTTGATTCGCGAGATCGATGCCACGCGTTCTCATCAGTTCCGCAAGTGCTGCCTGCGTGTAGGCATTGGCGCGCACCACCCATACGTCGGCCTCGGCTTCAAGAATCGGAGCGCTGCCGGGCGCAGCCTCGGAGATCTGCTGGCCCATCTGGTTCGCCTCGTTCAACTCTGCGTCCGAGAGCGCGTCGATCTCAATCGCACGCTTCATAGCGTCTTGAGCCTCGGCGTCTGTCATATCGGTCATCGTCCTCGTCTGCGGCGACGCTGCATTCTGCGCCATCACAACGCCGTAGACGTTTTGAAACTGACTCGATAAGACCGGCACATTTGCAGCGTTGCGCGACAACAGCAGCGACTCGAGGTTTTGCGACTGCGGAAGCGTAGCGCTTGAGACGTTCACACGGAACATGCCGCTGACCTGGTTGAACTGGTTCTCGAACTGCATCACCGACGACTTCGCCTGATTGATCGCGACGAGCGGGTACATCACCTCTTGCTCGTACTTCGCCACGCTCTGTTCGTACTGATTGATCGTCCTGAGCGGCGTGGCGATGAAGGTGTTCATCAGCGACTGCATCTTCGAGAGCGCCGCCAGAATCGCAGCCGTGTCGATGCCGAATTGCCCGTTTGCCCGTGTCGGGAGAATGGCAAGTACAGCGAGCACGACCACCGCCGCTTTCAACAGGGTCGGGCGGTGCCAGGGATGCGCTTTCCTCGGGCTCCCTTCAACCGGATTCACGAGCTTCGCCGATTCCGGCATGAGAATGGGTTTGCGCTGCCAGAAGAAGGACCTGCGCTGTTTGTTCGGATTGTTCTTTGGATCGGTCATCGAAACCTCTCTATCGCGCCGTCAGCGCTCCCGTGATCAAACTGTTGATTCCCCCGGTCGCCGCTGTCCGGCGCTTGATGAGGACGTTGTCGTGCGCGATGCGGCCCGCCTCCTGCCGCAGCTCCGCCGCAAGCATCTTCTGGACGTATGCCTGGCAGCGAAGATTTGCGACCTGCGCCTGCGCGGTGAGAAAAGGATTGGAGCCGGGCGTACTGACCGCAACCTGATTCTCCATCTGGTTGGCTGTCTGGAGGATGACGTCCGCGCCCTGGTCAGCGATGAGCGTGGTCTTCAGGTTCTCTTGTCCCAGTGCGTCGTCCACGTCCATCATCACGCGGTCCTGCGGCGAGGCTGTGTTGACCTGCGGGATCGCCCCATAGTTCGAAGTAAAGCTCGTCTGCAGGGCAGGAATCTCAGACGACAACCGGCTGTGCAAGATGCTCTCGAACTGTTGCGGCCCGGGAGTCACCGCGCTTGTGAAGGGCGTGTTGAAGATTTGGTTCATTTGACCACGAAAGCTGTTGATCGAATTCACGACAAATCCGCGCGCCTGATTGAGGGCCGCCAGCGGCGCTAAGGTCGTCTGATAGAGCTTCTGCGTCTGTTGAATGACCTGATTGATCGAGCTGAGCGAGCTGCCGATGTCGTTCTGAATCGAGCTGAAGATCGAGTCGAAGATACTCAGGAATTGCCCGTGCGCGTACTTCGGAAGAACGAAGCACATCTCCATTAGGAGAATGCCGACAAGCAGTCTCCTGTTCCAGCGAGCGCGGAAGCTCGGCGCACGGCGGCTCTCCGGGGCAGGATACGGTTCGCCGTTCAGGAGCAGTTCGGGTTCGAGTTCAGGCTTTTCATTCATTGGCTCATTGCCTCCTGCATCTCTCCGGACAGTTCGACCGGTAAGGGCGCCAGTTCAGCCAGTCCGCGCGGATATTTGGCGGCTAGCTCCTCGTATACCTGGATCAGCGGCAGTTGCCGATGCTGGCGCAGCCACCACTTGCGAAACGACCTCTCCCTCGCATAAGTCGTCGTGATCCAGTAGTCCACGGGGCTCGGAACAATCCTTATCGCGTGGGTGGATTCGGCCTTCTCTCCAATCGCAATCAGGAACTCGGCGCTGTGACCCTTCTTTGGGTGAGCGAAGGTCTTAATCTGGTTCAGCGCCGTCTCGTTCAGGTGAACATGCTCCCGGAGCGCGGTCATATCGCCCGGCTGCTTGCCGATGATCTTCGTGGTTGCGTTCTTCACGATGCCGGCGCCGTGCTCGTTGGGCTTATCGGGGGTGCCGACGAAGTCTTCCGGCGTCTGGCTGATGCCCCAAACGCTCGCGTTGCGCTTGCGCGCAGTGCGGAAGAGCTGGACCACAACTCTGGCCAGGATCGGCGATTCAAGAAGCGCCCAGCACTCGTCGAGCAGAACAATGCTCGGCTGCCCGGTCATTCCCGATGCGCGATGGGTTGCCGTGTGCGCTATCAGTAGGCTCATCGCGCGTTCGAGGCGCGGATCGTCCTTCAGCTTCTCGACATTGAAGTAAAGCCACGGATTGTTCAGCTCGATAGTGGTGGGGCGATCGAAGAGCCGCGCGTACGGGCCTTCATCGACCCAGGCGCGCAGTTTGGTCGAGGCCATCTGCGCCATCGCGTTGATCTTCTGGTTGCGGTCCCGGTCCTGCCAATGCGCCAGTTCCGCAGCCAGGTCGCCGAAGAGCGGAATCGGGTTCGAGGTTTTGGCGCTGCACCGTTTGTACGTTGAGGCGATTGCTTCAAGTAGAACGCTGTCGAGCAGGTCGATGTCGAGATCAGGCGGCGTGTTCTCGCCCAGCATGTGCCGGGTGAGG
The DNA here is from genome assembly GCA_963823805.1 of uncultured Acidobacteriaceae bacterium. GTDB lineage: Bacteria > Acidobacteriota > Terriglobia > Terriglobales > Acidobacteriaceae > Telmatobacter. The sequence continues at coordinate 53,943 of CAWGMW010000002.1, forward strand.
TTCTTGAGAAACGAAATCTGGTCATTGGAGGGCCGGTCCTCGCCCCGCGGCAAGTCCCAGGGATTGATCGTCTGGTCGCTGTCGAGCGACATCTCGATCATCTCCCCGCCCATCAACTCGACCAGTGGCTGATAAGAGTCACCCCGCTCAAGGATGGAGATGAGTGGATTTGCGCGCGCCGCCATCAACAGCATCTGCTGTGCGGCAAGCGTCTTCCCGCCGCCACTCTTTGCCATCAGGAGGCCGTTCGCGTCCGAGAGATCGGGATCAAACATGGAGAACGGAATGAGCTGGCGATAGGGAGTCTCGAAGAGAATCAGAGGACTCCTACGCGTGCCGGTCCAGGGCATCTCTACAGGTACAAGATCGGCGACGTTGGATGAGAGCATGTCCTGGTCCCGTTTGTCCGCCTCGGCCATCCCCGGCAACGTCCCAAGAAAGATGCGTCGCTTGGCGATCGTCTCCGCAACCGCCTTCGCGCCATTCATGTGGGTGAACGCGTTCAGAACCTCTTGCGTACGATTCGCGAGTTCGCGTTCCGACTTTTCGAGATCGCGAAGCGTGATCGCCGGTTGAGACGTTCGGACTACAACAGAGAGGCTGAGCTTTGCAGTTTTTAGCGACGAAGAAATGATGTCGCGCTGGACCTGAATGAGCTGCGCCTGCGCGACCTCGGCCTCGGGGTTGGACTTGAAGTTCCCGTTCGCGTCCTTCTGCGCGGCCGTCATCTTTTGCAGGCGCTTCTTGTAGCTCTTAAGCACCTTCACCTGGTCCGGGATGACCACTTGACCGCTGATGACGACCGGAAAGCCAAGAGTCGAGAAGTTCTTGAGCATCCCCGGAAAGGTGGCATCCGGCAGTTCCTTGAGGCTCACGACCGCGTAGAGATACCCATCGATGTTGAGGTACGTTTCGGTTTCGTTGAGGATGCTTGCCTCGGTCGCCTGTTCCCGCGCGCTGCGGTACTCGATCATCTCCTCTCCAGGAACATACGGCCGCCGATCGCGCCTGATCGGATGCTGCGCGTGTTTCACCTCTTCGAAGAGATCCTGTGTCGAGAGCCTCCGGGGCCCGAGGCCGGCCGCCTCCATCGACCCCTCGATGCCCCGGAGGATGGATTCAAACTCGGCGAGAAAGGATTCATGCTCCTTGCGGGTACGCTGAATGGCCTTCCTTTGGCTTAGTGTGAATCCGTTTGCACTGCGCTTCTGCTGAACGGAGTGGTAGAGCTTCGCGTGGATCCGCGGGTCCCAGATGAAGTAGACATGAAGGCGGTTCTCAAAGAAGTATCCGCTGCCTTCCTTTTGACGCCACATCCGGAGCCTATGCGTATCGAGGGCCATCACCTCCGACTGCTCGGTGCGCTGCTCGTGAACGTAACTTTCGAGAAGATCGCCGAGGCGCTCAGAGATCTCATAGCGAAACTGAATGCGCATGCTGACGTCGGGAACGCTGCGGAACAGCACTTCGAGCATCGACTTGTTCTGGTTGCGGTCGTCGTCAGTGGCGAAGTAAGCGAGGATGCCCTTGAGCTCATATCCCGCGACGAATGCTCCGTTGGTGCGGACTATGATGTTGTCGCCGAGAGGAAGATCACGCAAAGGCAACAACTCGCAGACCGCGGGCGCTTTGAGCCTTCTATCGTGTTCTGCTTGAGTGACCGGCATAGCCAACCTCCCCGCTCAGAGTTCCCGCACCTTCAATCTGCAATTGCTGCTCCACGATCCGCGCCAGTGGAACAATCTCTTCATGAATGCGCGCCGCGAAGATCACACTTGCGAACGCGACGCGTGCGGCTTCCGCGTCTAAAACAGCAACGACCGTTCCGTTCTTCTGTGTTCTGATCGATGCCTGCATAGACTCAGCTCTCCTCGTCGACCACATAAGGTTGCGTCAGTTCCGAATCTCGCTCAAGCGCGCACCAGGATTTCGGAGCAAAGAAGGAGCGGACGAGGTCGGTGAGATAGCCGCGCGGCCTGCCATATTTGAAAAGGATCAGGAACGGCACGGCTAGCGCCGGTACGACGAACTCCATGAAGATGTTGAGCGGAATCCCGAACACATGCGCGTTGCCGCTCACGAAGTGGGCAAGGAGATTCATCAGCGCTGCCAAAGCGAGCACCAGAATCAGGTCCTCGAACTCAAGACCAAGGAACGTCACCTTGGTGTGAAGGTTGCGATGCACCGGCGTAAGATCGAGACTCATTCGCTTACCCTCCCACCCCATGCGCTTGCGTGACCATCGATTCGGCCAAGCGCATCATTCCGGAGACCATGAGGGCGCCGAAGGCCGCTATGAGTTTCCTGATCCACGTTGAGCCTGGGTAGATCTCCGAAACCACGCCTCCCATGTGCAGTGCCATCGCCGCCAACTGCGTGAGCGCGAACATGGGCAGGATCACGTTGGCCGTCCAGTTCACCAGACTCATGGTTGCCATCCAGAATGCGTCGGCGCTTGTCGCGCCCGCGTGCTGCACGAAACCTTCGAGGGCCCTCAACATTCCTGAGCACAGCAGCGAGGCAAAACCCCCGTAAAGAAGGTTCTCGAAAGGGGCGCTCTTGCTGTAGCGGTAAACCGCTCCGGCAAAGAACATGCCGGCCATGGTGGGCATCATGGTATTTCCGGCCCAGGATGCAAGATTCGTGATGGCGCCATCGAGGCTCATACATTGCTCCTTAAGCCGCCATCGCCTTGAAAAGCGAAAGAAGGCCGCTCACACAGAGGAAAGAAATCGCGGCGAAGACCAGCCTGGTCCAGGGTCTGTGCCGGACGAAGTTGATGACTGCTCCGACACACGCCAGTCCCGCCGCGGCCGGCATGATTTGACCCACAATGTAATTCCAGAGGGAGGTGAGCATGTCGGTCATTGCGTACTCGCCTCCCGAGTTCCATCCCTGAAAGAGCTGCATGGTTGCCGATAGTGACATCAGGAACAGAGCCGCGACGACCGATCCGAGCGGGTTCTCTCCTGTGGCTCCATCGAGCGTGGCCTTCAGGACGAAGTAAGCTGCCAAAACGGGGACCAGCTTGGCGACGACGATCTGGCTGACGAAGTTTTTGAAGACTGTCTCCATGCTGGCGAGCCAGCTCGTACCCACCGATCCGCTGCCAGAGGGAATATTGATTCCTTGTGCCGCGATCCACGACAGCAGTTCCGGCAATGTCAATAGCACGACGGTCCACATAATCCACTTGCCGGTGCGGCCATTCACGTGGAAGTTGATCCCGCCTTCGTGCCGCAGGCTCACTCCCGCGGCGGCCAACGTGCAGAACGCCGCCGGCGCCGCGAGGTCGAGCAGCAGTTGGAGAAGGTCGAGAAGGAACTGTGGCGTCTGCATGGATCTCTGTCTTGGTTACTGAATGCCTTGTGCTTGTGTGATGAAACCCTCCGCCATGCGTCCGAGACCGGAAATCACCATCAGAGACACGCCGGTGACGCCCCAGCCGAGATAACCGCGGCCCGCACTTGAAGTGCCAGCCCGGCGACGCCCAGGCAGGCGACCGCGAACGACTGGAGCGATGACGTTGCAGCTCCAGTTCACAATGTTGAGGACGGTGCCTTCGACGGTTGTTGCTTGCTGGCCTTGCACGGCTTGGCCGAATTGAGGGGAGGTGCCGAGGTTCTGGGCTCTCGCCATGAACGGCGCCGCGAGATTGCCAATGAAGATAAGCCCCAATGCAAACTTCATGGCGATGTGCATCCAATTGACTTCATCGGGGCGATGAAGAGTGCGGGGGGATGTCGGGGCGGACACTGGGGAGCGCCGCCAGAAGGTGAGTGCGGTTCTCATACGGTTTTTCTCTCCTGGACCCGGCTGCTCGGGGCATCCGTGTCGAGCAGGAGATTGCGTCTCGATCGAAACTCAGTCAAATTGGCGGGCGCGGACCGAGATGGGAAACAACACTATCTCTCGGCGCATGAGCGGGTTCGGCGGCCCGTTGCGTGCTGGCGCGGTCCGGTGCCGAATTCGCAAATTGGCCGGAATGGAAAAAATCGAGCTAGAATTTCAATCGAGGAGCCCGGTGTCGCAAGCTGTCGCCAGGCCAGGGACAACGGAATGGCATCCACATCGCGGCTGAATCCGTATCAGTGCGACCAGTGCGGGACCACGAATATCGTGGCCGCTCCGCTTCTCTACGAACAGGGAACGCGCAGTTATTCAGGGCCCTTCCATTCCGGCACGAGCCAATCCTACTCTGCACAAGCCGCAGCGCCGCCCGATCCTCGCGGGTACGGACGGCCTCTCCTGCTTTGGGGAATACCAACATGCTTCACGTTCTTTTGGGGTTTCGCGGGCCTTGGCAGGATTTTGGATCATCCGACTTCTCGGGCATCGCTGGAGAACGCCGTCGCCGTTTTGCTGCTTCTCGGCGTGGCGTGCCTAGGGGGAATGCTCCTGCGTTTCCGCAGCATCGCCCGCTATAACCGGGAAGTTTATCCGAGCCTCTACTCGAATTGGGAGCACACCTACATCTGCAGGCGTTGCGGACGCTCTCTAATCATTCCTTCCTAGATCTGCCCCAAAAACGCTGTTGCGAGTTGATCCGCAAACCTTAGCTTGCCGGGCATGGCATCGCCATGTGAATCGGTCGAGCCGCTGAAGTCGTTTACCAGATTTCGGCCCAACCGCACAGTCAGTCACCGGGACCGATAATTGCCCATCCGCACTTTGGGGCATCGGGATCGATCTTTGCTCATTTCCGAATTGAGCAATCGGGACCGAAGTTGACTCAACCGCACATTGGGTCAACCGGACCGACCTTTGCTCAACCGCACTTTGGGGCATCGGGAGCGATCTTTGCTCATTTCCGAATTGAGCAATCGGGAGCGAAGATGACTCAACTACACTCTGGGTCAACCGGACCGACCTTTACTCAACCGCACTTTGGGGCAACGGGAGCGAACATTGCTCAACTGCACGATGAGTCAACCGGATCGATCTTTGCCCATTTCAGCTCGCACTTTTACGAATGACCGCAGCACCTTAGCATCATTGAATGCGAAAGGCTGAAGACTCCGAACTGGGTAGGAATGACGAAGCAAGGCCTAACAAAAGAACGCCCTGGCGGATTGAGCCAGGGCGAAAAGAAGAGAGAAGATGTGGCTGCTCTACTGAGCCGTGGGAGCTACCTTTTGAAGCTCGGAAGGGGTCTGTTCGTGCTTGGTAAAGACTACGTAGATCTTCGTGTCCGCGGGGACGGAAACGACGACGCGGCTGTTCGCATCGAGATTCATCACTTCGGAGTCGCCTGCAGTACCAATGTTTTCGGCCAGCCGCTCCCGCAGCATGTCATCTTCTGAGAACGCGGCGCTCGGAATTGTTGCCGGCCACTTCCGCAAGCACTGAACCGAGGCCGGATGCTGCACGCACAAAGAAGTTCTTGCCCGTGTTCTTGCCGTAGACATTTCCCTTGATTGGCCCGAGATCGAGCCCCGTGCCCACGGCATCGATCTTCTCCCGCGCGCCGTCGAGCAATTCGATCTCGTCGAATTTCACGCTGACAAGCCCGCTTCGATCGGCCTGCTGGAGTTGGCCGTACACACGCGCCCCGGCGGGAACAATGATTCTGTCGCCGATGGCGTATGTGTATTCGACCACTGCTACCACAGGAGCCTGCACTGCACTCGATATCTGGGTTTCAAGCTTCGCTTGAATGCGCGTTCCCGGTGTGAGTTCTAATCGTGGTGTGCCATCGTCATCACCATTGACCTTGGGTGCGGCGCCGGCTTGGTTTTGTGCCAGGCTCCGCACGAAGATGAGCGATGGCTCCTTCAAACTGTTCTGCTGCGTTTGCGGTGTCTCTGCCGGCGGAGCCCCGCCGTAGGGAGCCGGATCTTCCCACTTCTGCTGTGTGTCTGCGAAGGAAGGCACTGCTCCCAGAGAACTAGCGACGGCAGGCTTGCCGGCGAATGGCTTGGTGGTTTCGCCACCATTCAGCGTGCGTGTGCGCCGAATGTCGCTTGGCCCAAGTTGACCGGTCGTGTTGTCCGGCGCTGGCGTACGTGGGGTGTCCATCAGCGGCGTCACGCTGCTTTTGGAGGGAGTCGCTTGCTCTTGTTTTGCTTGCTGATACTGAGACCCCTGTTTCACTGGAGCCGGCTTCCTCGGCGATTTGCCGACGATAGCCGTAAAGACGAAGAAGAGGACCGCAACGGCCAGTCCGCTGCCAAGAAGAATCAGCTTGCTCTTGCTGATTCCTTCGACTCCCTTGACGTCAGCTCGGGTCGCGAACTTCGGAGCGGGCTCCTGGTTGCTATTGAGACCCTGCGTCGAGGGAGCTTCAACGATCGGCCCTGCGGGATCCACTACTGAAGTCGGCAAGCCGCCGCTTCCATTCCCGTTGTTGTCGGTGACACTCATAACCTTTCACTTCTCCTCTCTACTTGCCATCGCCCGAGATGGGTGGGGTGAATGGCAGTCGGATCAGGACGGGACGATCTACCTGGTCTGCCTGCGCGATTTGCAAGAACAGCTTTTCCGTCGATTCCTTGAAATTCGGCCGATCGAACACAACCACGCCGTCAGCGCGCTCTCCTGGCTCAAGCCGGGTCGTGCTCAATCTGTAGTCGCGGATCTCCAACTGGTCCGAGATGATGCCTTTGCCTTCCTTCTTTTTCTTCTTTGTCGCCTGGCGTCCGGTGATCTGGATCTGAGGCGGAACGATCTCGACTGGTTCATTCGAGCTGTTCAGGATGGAGTAGGAGATCACCGATCTCGTTGCTCTAGCTGCCGCATGTCCCCGATCGATGTCTCGATCTGCTTGTCCTGCCACTTCGTCCATTTGGGAGCATTGATTTTTTGTTGCTGCCTGAACTCCTCGTCGAGACTCGAAAGCGGAACGAAACCTGAGCTCGCATCCCCGGCACCCGGGTCATGATCCGGTTGCTTGCCGGGTCGACTTGGCATCGCCGGGGTGGGGGAATCATCAGCAATCAGGAAGCTCCGCGAGGCCCTGTACTCGATCAGGAAGTCAACCGGCTGGGATTGGTTCGTAACACCGGCGCCATCGCTAACCAGCTCCAGCGTCACGTGCTGACCCGATCTTGTCGCAATGAGCAGATTCGACTGTGCGGGCTCTTTGGTGATGGGCTTCACGTAGACGTACTCCGGTTCTCCCTCGCTGTGCTCGGCCTTAAACTCGCCAGGGCTGCCGAGAATGACGGAGGTGATCTCTTCCGGCATGCGGATCGTCGACTCAAACTCCGGCCGCAGATGAAGGACCGTCACCTCGCGAGGATTGATAGTAATGGTGGCGACACGCGCCCCTACAGGCGTGTCGGCTGCGCTTATTCGCAGCGGAATCAGAACCGCAATCGGGATGAGCCAGCGAAGTTTCATGGGGTTGACCTCCTCGACGGCCTCACGGCCGGATACTTGCGAAGCACGTATTGCCTTCGGACCGCCTGCACATAGGCCACAACATCCGGATTGCGATAATCCAGTCGCTCACGTGCGATGCCGCGGTCGCCCGCATAGTAGGCTGCGGTCACCAGACGCAGATCGCCGTGGAACTCCCACATCAGAGCCGTCACGTAACGCGTGCCTGCCGCGATGTTCTGTTCGGTATTGAACGGGTCGAAGGCGCCGAATCGTTTGGCAGTCGCCGGCATGAGTTGCATTAACCCCATCGCCCCCTTATCTGAAACTGCCCTTGGATTCCATCGCGACTCAACGTCGATCAACGCGGCGATTAACTCCGGAGGCACGCGATAGTGCGCCGCATATTGGCGAACCAAGGCCAGCCGCCGGCGCCGGATCGGCCTGTCCAAAGCCGAACCGGGGAAACGCGAACAAAAGCAGGAGCAGCCATCTGCTTCATGAACTTGTCCCTCCGTGAAGCGCAAGACCTTGCGCGAATCGTGCGCCGTCGTCGAGCAGGCTCTTGAATCCTTCGCGGAGCAGGAGGTGCCTGCGGTCTTTTTCGGTCTTGGCAAGGAAGGGCAAAAGAACATCGCGCAACTCAGCGGTGACGTGGTCTGTTCCGAGCAACTGCAGAGCGTTGGCGAAATCGATCATTTCGGAGACAGATGGCGGTTTTTCGAGCGAGTAATTGCGGAACGAGAGCGCGATCCCGGCCATCTCGCGATGGAAGCTTCTCGATCGGCCTTCGGAGTGCGGCTGGCGATGATCTCCGCTTCGCGTTCCGGCGTCGGGTGCTCGACACGCACATAGAGGCTGCGCCGGCGGATCGGGATCTCCCAAGCGGCGCTCCTCGTTGCTGGTGAGCACGACAAACGGTATGCTCTTCGCCGCAACCGTGCCGAATTCCGGAATCGAAAGTTGCCATGCGGAAAGGATTTCCAGCAGCATGGCTTCGAAACCATCGTCGACTTTATCTAATTCGTCAATGAGCAGCACACAGGGCCGCTCGCATTCGAGCGCCCGCATCAGGGGACCGGGACGGAAGAAGTCCCGCCCCTTGAGGTTCTCCTGGACGCTCTGCCAGTTTTCGTGCTGGCCCTTCGAGAACTCCATATAAAGCCGCTGCAGGCCCTCGTCGAAGCGGCCGATCGCTTTGTCCTCGGTCACGCCGCGATAGCACTGGAGCCGCTCGACGTGTGTTTTCGCGGCTACGGCAACCGAGACCGCTAATTGCGTTTTGCCAGAGCCTGCGGGTCCTTCGAGCAGCAGCGGCTTCTGCAGCTTGGCCGCCAGAAATACAACCTGGGTCATCACCGGGTCGATGAAGTAGCCGGTGGCTGCAAGTTTGCTTGCGAGATCTTCGATTGAATCAAACATCGCGCTTGTCCTTGCACTTGTACTGGAATTGGCACCGCGATTTGCTCACTGTCGGCGCTCCGGCCGCCAAGCAAGATGTCTTGTGCAGGGACCACTTGAGCCCAAACATTTGCCAGCGAGGTAGCCCCCAACGCCGCCAGTAGGACCAAAATCCCGCGGCTCCAAGGGTCACCTGACCATGCCGTCCAAACCGGCCAGCCGTAACAAACAACCACCGCCAAGTCGAGAAACGTTAGCAATACCGCGATGATGAGAAACCTGGGTCGCTTCGTCACTTGGGCCTCCTCGAATGCAGAGCCAGCATGAGGCGATCTCAAAACTCGGTCAAATCCGCGACCTCATGTGGCTTCCGACCAGCTCGATACGAGTTGCAAGTTGGTCTTTTTAAGAGAGCCCTTGCAATCGCCGGTGTACCCGCTCAGCGATCCGCTCGGGAATCCGCATGGAGGTATACCCTCTTTTCGACCGGGTCTGCGGACGTGCAACCCTAACCACTCCCGGCTCTTGGCTGAAGAGGCGCCGAATCGTGTTTTTGCTGAAGAACCAGCGCTTTGACAATTCAGCCACGGTGAAATGGCGCTCCAGGTCCGAAACAGCGGCATTCGTCGACCGTTCGCCCGAAGTACTCGATGCAAGCTCGTGTTGAAGTTCCATGAGGCAATTCCTTGTTCAAGGTTGATGTTCGATAGTTCGTGATTCAGAAACATTCGAACTGCCAAATGCAGGCGAATTATTGGTAGCTCAGGTACAGGGCTCGGTCAAAATTCCTTTGGGCGAACAAGTCGAGAGCGGTCTGGTCGGACCGTAGAATGAAAGTTGGAGCAGGCGATGACGAACGGGCATCACCGGCGCATGCGAGGGAAAGAGAGAGCCCACCTCATCTCCAACCCGGAAGGCGCAGGCGGAACTGAGGTCGCTATTTCAGCTGCCGAGGCCGAGGCTCTCAGCCAGGGACTTACGGATGAGCTCAGGCTCGTCTTTCGCCAGGCCCAAGTGAGCCCTGACCTGATGTACGCATTCACGAAAACCGGCCTACTCGTTACCGAGGACAACCGTGACCGGCTATCCTCCGCCCAAATACGCGAGTGGAAGCGAACGCTTCGCGCGTATCGCCGGCGGGCCGACTCGGACAGCCGTGCGATCGATCTTTGCTACTCGCTCTATCACGAGCGGGGCCGCACAGACCTGTCCGAGAAACGGCGCTTCGCGGCATCCGAGTTGGGTGTCGCCGTACTGAATGCGCTCGATGAGGAAGTCAGCTCTTTCGCCATGGAAGGTGCGTCCCTCAATGCATGGCAAACCTATTGCTTCCGCCGCATGCGTGTTCCTACAGATGAAGCTGAAAGGCTGCGCCGGACCTTCGGCACGGAGATGAAGGAAATTCTTGCCCTTCTGGAGCTGATCTACGATGATCTGCCAAGCCCTACCCGGAGCACGGCATTCGACAAGCACATGGCCCGCATCGAGGCTGCGCGATCCGCTCCAGAAACGTGGCTGGGTCGCCCGCCTGCCTCGAAGGGGGAAGCTGAGTGGGAAGTGGGACCCGCTTTCGAGCATCTTCAAACCGCAATCTCGTACTGCAACGCAGCACAGGTTCCCGACGATATGATGGAGGCAATGTTCTTTCGATTCTGGCTTCGAACCCGAGTGATTAACGATCGCATGCCGGAAGTCTTCTTCCAGACTCTCGACGAACACTGGGACCAGGTGCATGCGCGTGCTCAAAGCTATATGGCGCGGTATTCCGGGCCGTCGATTCAGTAGTCCTCATGCCGTTGCCTTCGCTTTCTCTCCCGAACGAATCAACTGCCATCCGGCGCGCTTGTTCACCGAAGCGGCCGAAGTCGGCGGTGCATTTTGCGGCTCGTTCCCTGTGGCGGCGTTCCAGGCATTGCGTACGCTCTCCTGCAACTGGACCTGTCGTGCTTTCACGAAAGGAGCGTAGTCGCTTTTCCGTGATCTTCACCGAAGCGTGGCCGAGCAAGAGCGAAACCTGATCGATGGGTACGCCGGCGAGCAGCATCTCCACCGCAAACGTGTCGCGGAACATGTGGGGATGGCATCGCTTTCTTTCGCCGTCGGCTGTTCTGATATCTGCCGATTTGAAGAGACGGCGATAACTCCGTTGCCAATCGGCAACAGCGCTTTTCGGATCTCCATTGCCGCTCCAGAAGAAGTAGCGTGGATTCGGCTTGGGGCCGGGTGGAATGTCTTCCAGCGCCTCGACGACATGCGGCGGGAAGCGGCACATAGACCGGTGTCCCGGTCTTGGCCTGATAGAGCAGGAGGCTGTCGCCATCCAGACGATGCCGTTCAAGCGTCACCGCGTCGCGGATGCGGAGCCCGCTCCAGCGCATCAGTAGGGTCAAGGTACGAAGTCTGGTCGGGTGTGCCTTCACATCTCAGCCGCCGCGAGCGCCGCCGCGAATTTGGGTGGCAGCGATGATCCTCTCGAACTCGTCGCGCGGGAAGTAGTCGGTCGGGACCTGCAGATCTTTATTTTCCTGAGACAGGGCGGGATTCTGGGTGACGTAGTTGCGGCGTAAGCAGGCCCAAAAGAACCCAATGACGCGGCTCTGCTTTTTTGCCTTGGCGAGGGGACCGTCTTCCCAGGTGCTGCGGAAGTCGAGCAGAGCGTCAAGATCGAGCTCATCGAGGTATTCGATCCCCTGAACCCTCGTCCAGGCAAGGAACTGTTTCCGGAAAATGGTTTCGAGTTTCTTGAGGGTCAGGATTTGACGCTGCGGCTGAGGGCATCGGCCAGGTATGCTTCCACTGCCTTCGCCACCGTAACCCTTGGCCGCGGTTTGGGTCCGCGTGGTTCAGGGACTCCGGTCCGGGGCGCCGGCGGGGAGATCGGCCGGAGTGGGTGATTGCGGTTGGCCCCGAACCGGTCGCCACCGCGGTGCCGAAAGGCGGCAGGCCTTTGAGAGCGCCTCTTCAAGTTTTTCGCGGAACTGTTCGGCCTCGCCCCAACCCTGGTCTTGGCACTCTTGCGAAAGTCATGGTTGAACCTGCCTTCGACCCACTTGGGGCAGTTGCAGCGGTTGCAGAACCGGTCGCGTTTGAATTTGCAGTCGGAAGAGTGACGGGTAAAGACGAACGAATCCATAGGGCCTCCCATCTTCAGCTGGAGTTTTGCCCGAACGCTGAAATGGGTCAAAAAATCGGGCGCAGCTTTTTTCCCTGTACAAAACGGGTACAAAACGGTCACAAAAACGCGCCCACTTTTGGCCCTGATTGGTAAGCTACTGAAAATAAAAAACTTAAGTATGGTGGAGGCGGCGGGAGTCGAACCCGCGTCCGAAATCGCTGTCAGCCGGGAGAGTCCATGCTGTGTCCGATTCGATTGGATTCGCTCACGGCGCTTAAGAACGGACAAGATGCGACGAGAACTAGTCCGATGATCTCGCGCAAAACGACACGGACCGAGCCGTTCGCGCCAGCCTACTGAATGACGTCCGCTCACAGCCCATAGGCGAAGCCGTGGAAGACGGCAGCTTAGTTAATTAAGCTGCAAGTGCCAGATTATCGTTGGCAACTTTAGTTTTGCAGGCGATTACGGGTGCCCACACCCCGACATGCCTCCCATGCCGCAATCGATCCCGTCGAAACCGTGACGCCCCCATTTGAAGCGGAAGCGAACCGGAAGCAACCGGCTCGTGCTGCATCTCTTATTTTACGCCGAATTGAAGATTCGCAACGTCACGAGGACGACGGCACGAGCCTACTGCTTGTCGAGGTCGATGGATTCGTAGTCGTGGCGGGCGATGCCGGCGCGAATCTGCGCGGGCGTCCAGCCAGCCTTGGTTTTGTAGTAGGCGTAGAAGCCTTCCTGGGCGCAGGTGGAGCACTCGGTGGAGTGCGTGGTTTCGTAGCAACTGTGCAGGCTGGTGTGGCCGAGAGCGCGATCGCAGCGGCAGTTGCACGGGAGCTGATAGATGACGGCGGGGATCTGCGCCGCCAGTTGATACGCACGCACCTGCCAGTGATAGCGGAAGTTCGGGCCAGTCAACTGATCGCCGTGAAGAATGGCGGGCAAGGCATGAATATTGAGTGGCGCTGAAGGGTGATAGGCGGGAACGTCGTCAGCGGGATTGGACCACTGCGCATAGCTGGCCACCGTGAGCGCGAAGACAGCCAGCGTCCAGATCCAGCGGTTCTTGAAGAGATGCTTCATCGCGTGCCTCTGAGATTCATGATACGCAGACTGGATGATGCGGGCGAGTGAGCGTCGTCACCTGCGCTTGCGGAGCGACGACGCGCAAAGGCCTGCTGAAAAGGGCGTTCTGGGGTCGAAAAAGGGGCCTTTTGGTGCTGAAAAAGGCCGTTTTGGTGCACAAAATCGACCAATTTTGTCCATGGTTTTCGGATCGATTTGTTGATTACAAAAGAGTTCCATCCGTTACTTCGGGTTTTGTGGGTGTAAATGTTTTTGTTTTTTCTGCTCGCTCCAACGCGGCGAATCAGCGGGCCACGCAACAGCATGCTCCCGCAGCTGGCTCGGCCGATCTAAGACAAGTGTAGCGAGAGCGCGGAAATAACCGGCAAACTTTAGAAAAAAATTGAAGAGCCGACGAAGTAAATGACAAATCAACGAGTTACGGGGGTTTGAGGGGATGACTCTGGGAGGCCTGGGTCTTGACAGGAAAAAACAGAGAACAAGGACCGAGGGAACAAGGGACCAAGAAGGCACGGAGTGGTGAATAGGAGAACTGGAGCGCAAAAAAAGACGGCACGAACGGTCTAGCTGTTCGTGCCGGGAGGCCAGTGACGCAAACTACTTCCAGCTTTGGAGGAGTGGTATATCACCTCCGCAACCGGAATAAATACACGATAGCATAGATCGAGGTAATTGCAAATACAAAATTCAAAATTTATTTTGAGGTGACTTGGTCAACCAAATTCGCCCATCCGCATCTAACTGAGGCCTGAAAAAGGACGACTCGACCTAGATTCTTCGAGACAAGAATTTGAATTCCGGAAGGCTGCAGTTCAGCCGCAATAGGAAGAAGACCTTTAGAACACGATGTTTTCGACTACTCCGGGCGCCAATTGTCGAGTAATCTGCGAAGCCGAAACTGAGTGCGCTTCCCTTCCCCCTGAGGCCGGCCCAGAGATTGTTCGAGGCCAAGATGCATTGCGATCCAACTGGTTGAGTCCCACAAAATGGGAGGAAGCCATCCAAATCCCGAATTGCGGAGCGAATTCACACTACCCAGGTGTTGCGGTTTGAAACCAGACAAGCCTGGGCAGACGCGGAAACGAATACCCCAGAAGTGCCATTGAGTCGGCAACGGTAACGGGTTTCAATGTTACCGGAGGGACGAAAATGACTAACCTGTATCTGAAGCTGTTTGCAAAATTCCAGAGCCTGAAGAACGGCGAAGAAGGTCAGGACCTGGTTGAGTATTCACTGCTGGTTGCTCTGATCGCGCTCGTTTGCATCTCGGGTGTTGGATACGTAGCCACGGGGGTCAACACTGTATTCAGCAACATCAGCGGCTCGTTGGCGTAGCTATAGCGGGGGCTGGCAAGAGACGAGGAGCCTCTCGGAAACGAGAGGCTTTCGTGCGTTTGGGCGCTTGGAAGCGAGCAACGCACATTTAGGACACTACCTGCGATCGGGTGGCGGACCATTATTCGCTTGGCCGATTTTCCGCTATAGTAGAACGCGTCGTCCGCCATCGAACTCTGGTGGACCTCTTCGCATGACCGAAGAACTCCAAAGAAGTGTGAAAGCCATTCACGATCTGGAAAGGGCAATTCGCCTTTGGGAGCTGTTGCGGGAAGACGCGCAGAAGGTCATCGACGAAACAAAGGCACTTTCCCTGGAGTATGGAGGTTCCGCTGAGATCAACCTCGCAGTCGCTAAAGCGCGCGCTTGTATTGACAGCTGCAATGCGTCGATTCTTGTGACCAAGGCACGAATCGACGAGCTGGCAAGAGCGGATTAGAAACGCTAGCCCGCCTCTGGCGCTTCCCGCAGAATCTCTCGATTCGACCTCAACGCAGATTTCAGACACCGCCGCCAAGGTGGGGGTGGTGCCCTAACTCTGCGTTGCTAGTTTGGGCGCCCGCTCGTGGGTGGCATTATTCCCAGCGCTGCGAGGTCAGAGGCGCTGGCTTGCCGCAACCGGAAGGTGGTTTCCAGCGCCACACGATCATTGACCGTGATTTGGATCGTGTAAAGGCCAAACTTGTAGGGGGGGGCGATTGCAAAATTGTGTCCAATAAATCCTCGGGCGACCGGGGATACATTTAAGGCTGCGGTCGGCGTGTGGGTAATTTGCTTGTTTTCTGGGCTCGGCCCCGTAATTTCAATGGAATACATATACGACACGCTAGAAGCGTCCTCTGCTGGAGGGAAACCAGCCAGGAACGCGAGTGATACTGGTACCGCCTGATTCGCGATACTGATGTCAGCGTGCGGAGCGAGATTATAGAAGCCCAAGACTATGAGCTTTCCGCCGATCTCCTGTCGGAAGCCGTCGCAAATTATGCAGTAATCAAATTGCTTGAATGGCATTGCCTTAGCCGTTCAGTGTCCAACGGCGATCTGGTTGGACGAAAATGCATTTGCTTGATCGTCGGGCTGGAAGGTGTAGATTGACAGGTCGCCGCTAATGTTCATGGCGGATACCGCGACCGGCTCCTTAATTGGGATGCTGCTCCTACGCCAGAATGAGAGCCCAATCGCGACGATAGGAAGCAATGCCGCGACGACACCTACGACCAGAGCAGCCACAAGTGCATTGCTTCGCGTCCACCCGTGGAGCAAAAGCTCGCTTAGCACGACGCCAGAAACGACGGCAGCGACGGCGACACTCAGCCACTGAAACGCTGCACGACGGAATTCAGACCAAAAGGAAATGCCGGTCGCCATTAGGAAACCCTCTCCAAGTAGTAATCACGAGGTCGGCTAGGATACGCAGCAGAGCGTTAAGGAACGCTAACGCCAAAACAACTGCCACGATGACTTGTAACATCAAGTCAATATTCCCAAACCACCAAACCACCGATGAATCCGGGCAGAAGCGCCTCATAAGATAGAACGTCGCGCCAAAGATTCCGCTCACCACCAGAGCTTGCAGGCAGTGAGTTGCGGTCAGTCTGATAATCGGCCACGGCTTCATCTTAAAACATCACACCTTCTGGGGAGAGGTAGCGGTAGAGGCCGGATTATACAGTTCCAAGACAAAGTTCGTCCACTTTCCACTTACGATCAGTCAGACGGGGCTTCATGGCAGGGGTCACACCCAGCGACCTGTGAATCTGGCAGAAAATATAGTAGGCAAACCATAAGGAATTAGCCGCCTCCAGATTCTTCCACTTCTTTGAAAATGCGTTAGTTAGTCGCGTCTTTCTCCGCATTCCCATCCGAGTGCTGAGGTTTTGTCTCTCGATATGGCTCGTGCAATTCCGGTCTCGCTCCGGGTATCCGATGACTCTGACTTGAACCGCCTCCGCAACTTCGCGGGGTATGTAGCGCTGCTCTCACTCGCGGGGTTGGGAGCGGCCCTAGCAAGCCGCCCAGAATTGGCCGGCACCGGAAGCTGGTTTTTGCCGAGAACGGCGCGTCGCCTGCCAGGAGGCGGCATTGACAAAGCGAGCCGCCGGTTCTACGACTTCCGTGTGAGCTATATCACCCTGATTTGGGTCTATTGTCACGCATCAGGGAGGTTTCCCCATGACGGACTCAGCAGGTCGAAAGGACCGGCCGGGAGCCGGTCCTCATTGTGAGGAGTTGCTGGCGGACGGAGTGCCCCTCAAATTCTACCTAAACTACAATCCTCAATCGGGGCGGGTGGAGATTGCCCGGATCATGCCTGCCGGCGTTCAAGATGAACTTGTAAACGACTTCCCCGACGAAGATTCAGCCCGGGAATGGGTCAGGCATGAGATTCGTGCCGGGAGACTGCCGCTGGGAGACGGGAGCGACAGTAGGATGCGGCGCTAGCGGATGTCGATGCGGGGCGGTGTTTCGCGATCGAGTAAGGCGCGAATAGAAAACCCGCCCTCATGGGGCAGGTTTCCAGTGTCGCGGGGATGCGCGCACACAGCCTGGTCAGGACTCCAGATCGTCTTCAACATAGAAGGGGAGAGTTGTCATGACCCTCGCGGCAGTACCCTGGTCCCCCGGCTTCCGCATCCAGCGAAACGTCAAGACACCGTTTTCTGTCGCCACGGAGAAGATTTCGGTGAACGTGCGGAAAACCTGGCCGTCGTATTTGTAAAGCGTGATGCTCTTCATCGATTGACCTCTGGGCTGGATTATAGTCAGGCACTCCCGAAGCGTCGTGCATGGGCGGGAGGTGCTACGGAGCCAAGCTCTGAACCTGGGTGGCGAGGTCGAAGTCCTTCTCCGTGAGGCCGCCGGCTGAGTGGGTGACGAGAGCGAGGCGGACGCGGTTGTAACGGATGTCGATGTCGGGGTGGTGGCCGGCCTGCTCGGCGAGCTCGCCGACGCGATTCGCGAATTCGAGGGCAGCGACAAAATCCTTGAATTGGAAGGTCCGGACGAGCTCGCCCGATTCGATTTGCCAGCCGGGGAGTTGGGCCAAGCGGGACTGGGCGGCATCAGGGGAAAGGATGGGCATGGGAACGGCTCCTAGTGAGAATTCTACGAAAAGAGCGCGAAGCGCGGTGTAGCATTCGGGTCTTATGGCGGGTGAAGGTTACGTGAGGCAAGAGCAGATCCTTCGGCTCCGCTTGCCCATGATCACGCCGCGATCACGGGGCCCCAAACGCGCTCCGCTCAGGATGACACGGCACGGATTGTCGGGCCGCGCAAAGCGCGGCCCGACCCGTTCAGGATGACAGCATACAAGTGAAGTTGGCTTGCATGTTCAATCGCGCGAAGGGGCTGGAACCTGAAAGTCCACACCGGCGAACGTGTTGAAGCGCTTGGTTGCGGCCAGGTCGATTTGATCCAGGGGAATCTGTTCGTAGTGCTCGGAATCAAGATCGGTGAGGACCTTTGCGGTCATCATGTAGTTCTCGACCTCGATTGGAGCGCGACCGCTCTTGAAGATCACCGTTAGAAGCTGCCCGGGCGCGGAAGGCGCGGCCGGCGCTGCGAGTTGCTCGCTGGGCGGGGCGTTTGAATACGAGGGGCCTTGGTCTGGATACGGGGCTGGATAAAGCGGCGCCGGGCCATTTTGGTCAGAATCATCGCTACCGGGCGCGTAGCTGTCGGGTTCGGAGTAATGGGAATCACTCCAATCGTAGAGGCCGAGATTGTAAGCGTTGGGATCGAGCAGGTAGGGGTACCCGTATCCATACCCATATGAGGGCCAGTATGGATAGGTGTTGACAGCCCAGCTTTGGAACTGGCGACGGCGCGCGTCGAAGCGGGCGCGATCCGAATTCGAGGCGTGAGCGAGGCCGGCAGCCCTTGGATCATATGAAGGACGGGCTGCTACAAATCGGCTTCCGTTATAGGGAGTTCTCAGGCTTGAGTAGTTCCTGATGCCCGGGTAGTTTCTTAGACTCGAGAAGCGCTGGGGGCCGATGGTTCGAAATCCCGCGCCGGGCATGGGGCGGTATTGGGAGCCGTAGCGAGCCGGCTGCGCAGGGCGGGCAAAGCTGGACGACTCAGAGAACGCGGGATGCGAGGAAAAGCCGGAAGGCCCCGAGAATCCCCGATTGCCGAAAGATCCGGCGTGCGCGCCGCCATGTTGCGCAGTGGCGGGAATGCCAAGCGCGATCACGGCGATTGCGACCCGGAACTTCATGGCAGTATTCTACGCCCGAAAACGGTGGACGGTGAACGGCAGTCAGATCAAGGCACGACTGAAGTCGTAGTCCTTCAAAGTCAGATTATTGAGCGGGGTGGTATTACGAGGCGGCCTGGGTGCGGGCCAGTTCGAAGGTGGAGAAGCGCATGTGCTGGCCGCTGATTTCGGAGCGGAGCTCCTGCCAAAGCTCATTGGGAATCTTGAGGAAGACCTCGACGACGGCGGGATCGAATTGCGTTCCCGAGCAGTGAAGGATTTCCTGACGCGCGGCATCAAAGCCGCGAGCCTTGCGGTAGGGGCGGTCACTCGTGATGGCGTCGAGAGTGTCGGCCACGGCAAAGATACGCGCGCCGATGGGAATTTCGCGGCCGGCGAGGCGATTGGGGTAGCCGTTGCCGTCGAAGTGCTCCTGGTGGCAGAAGACGATTTCGGCGGCTCCGGCGAGAAAGGGGATTTTGCGCAGCATGTTGTAGCCGCGGGCGCAGTGCTCGCGCATGAGGGCCTGCTCCTCTTCGGTGAGCTTGCCGGGCTTGCGGAGGATTTCATCGGGAATGGCCATCTTGCCGATGTCGTGCAGGAAAGCTCCGCGCGCGATGATCTTGATTTCTTCGGGCGGAATGCCCATGGCGCGGGCGAGCGCGATGGCATAAGCGGTGACTCGCTTGGAGTGGCCTTCAGTTTCGGAATCCTTCAAGTCGAGGGCGTCGCCCAAGGCCTCGAGCGTGACGTCGTAGGAGTGCTCGAGATCTTCCATGGCGTGGCGCAGCATCTCAGTGCGGGCGCGAACCATTTCCTCGAGGCTCTGGTGGTAGTTCTGGGTTTCTTCAAGCGCCTGGCGATGACTGAGAGCGCGCTCGACGGTGTTCAACAACTGCTCGCGCTCAAAGGGCTTGAGGAGATAGTCGTAGGCTCCGCAGCGCATGGAGTCGATGGCCACGCTGATGTCGTGAACGGCAGTGACCATGACGACAGGAAGATTGGGCTGCAGGGCGTGGATACGCTCAAGGAGAGCGATGCCGTTGAGATCGTTCATGACGATGTCAGTGAGCACGAGATTGAAGGTGTTCATCTCGAGTGCATCGAGTGCATCGCGGCCGTCGCAGGCCTGCTCAACCGTATAACCCTGGCGTTCGAGGGCGGCGGCAATCATGGTGCGGACGGGAGCTTCATCGTCAACGACGAGAACGCGCGCCGGCTTACGCGCACGGGCGTCGCCTTCGTTTCGCGGGCTCTTCGCTGTGCCCATCGCCTTCACATCTGCCAAAGTTAACGCCAAACAGCAGTCTCCCTCTCATTATGCCCGCGCGACCCATTCAGCCTGATGAATCTCGATCGCCCAGACGGCGCGCATGTTCCGTTCATGCGCCTTTCAAATTTCAATTCCGGCGGCGGGCTTTGTCCCCTTCGAAGCCGGTTACGCGGCGCGCTCGCCATGGAATCTCTGCGGTCCTACCAACTTTGTGAAACGATCCAAGGCCCTGGTTAATCGCACCGCCGAGGCCTCGCTACTTTGGACGCTGCCGCCGGCTGAAAAGGTCCACAAAATTAACAAGATAACGTCCTGGCTCCCCGGCCGCCGCAAGACTAAGAAAGCGGAGGGAGGGAAGTCTTTTCGTGAGAGTACCATCCGCACAATGTCGTCTCAATCACCCGAACGTGGCACCGGGTTGAGACGAACCTGTAGCATCAATGGCCTTGGTGGGGAATGTCCAATCGGGGCGCAGGAAGCGGCGACCCGGAGCGTCAGGATTTCTTCGCGTTGCGTTTGACGCGGCGGGTCGTGGCCCAGCCTTCGATGTTGACCTGTTTGGCGCGGCTGACGGCGAGGGCGTCGGCAGGGACGTCTTTGGTGATGCAGGAACCCGCGCCGATGTAGGCTCCGTCGCCCACAGTGACGGGCGCTACAAGTGTGCTGTCGCTGCCGACGAACGCGGCTTTGCCGATGCGCGTGACATGCTTGTTGACGCCGTCGTAGTTGCAGGTGATGGTTCCGGCGCCGATGTTGGAGCCTTCGCCGATTTCGGCGTCGCCGAGGTAAGTGAGATGGTTGGCTTTGGCTCCCTTGCCGAGGCGCGACTTTTTCATCTCGACGAAGTTGCCGACGTGAGCATTTTCGCCGACCTCATTGCCGGGGCGCAGGTGGGTGAACGGCCCGATGCGCGCGCCATCGGCGATTGCGGAATCCTCGAGGACGCAGCTTTGAAGGATCTGCACGCCATTGCCGAGGGTGCAGTTTTCGATGACGGAGAAGGAACGGATGCGGCAGTTGGCGCCGACGCGCGTGCGGCCGAGCAGTTGCACGAATGGTTCAATGACCGTGCCGGGGACCGTGCCGGGCGCGACTTCAACATCAGGATCGATGACGCAGGTTTCAGGACGGTCGATGGTGACTCCGGCGGCGATGAGCCGCGCGGCCGCGGCATGTTGACGCGCGGCGAGCTGCGAGTGCGGGTCAGACGTATTTGCTGTCGCGTTTGCCGGTGGGTTTGAGCTGGTCGTCATTTCACTTTCTCCACATCATTTTCTTTCGGCGTGTTGCGCTGGGCTCTATCAGGGGCGGATGGGTGAAGCGATGGGCCGGTTCTTACTGCGCTGCGCCGGCCTGCGGCGCCGGGCCACCGGGTTGCGGGATGGTGATGTCGATGCGTTGCGGAGTGCCCATACCGAGCGCGTCGAGACCCGGCTTGATTTCCGGCCCGTTGCCCACCACTAATACTGCAAGCTTTTCAGGGTGGATGTACTTTTTGGCTGCGGCAGTGAGATCGGCGAGGGTGACCTTCTCCAGAGCCGCGTGGTAGGTCTCAAGATAGTCGGCGGGATAGCCATAAAATTCCAGCTTCTCGCTTTCGTCCAGAATCTTATCTTTCGTGTCGTAGTCGAAAATGAAAGAGTTAACGATGTCGTCCTTGGCCCGTTGGAGCTCGGCCTGGGTGAAGGGCGTGGAGTTCAGACCGGCGATCTCGCTCAGCGCCGCTTTGGTTGCGTCCACGGTTTTTGGACTTCTGGTGAGAGCTTCGACCTGAAAGGCGCCTGGGTGGTCGTAAGGCAGCGAGAATCCGCCGCCAACCTCGTAGGCCAGTCCGAGCTGGGTGCGGACTTTAATGAAGAGCCGGCTGCCAAAGCCCCCGCCGAGGATTTCGTTCATGACATCGAGCGTGGCGGCATCGGGATTGTGGCGGACGACGCCGAGAGCGACGATCTGCACGTTGGACTGATTTACATCTTCCTTGTCGATGAAGTAGACACCAGGCTTGGGCCCGGTGAACTCATCGTGGCGAGGCGGATCCGGAGTAACGGGCGGGAGGCCTTCGAAGGCCGCGCGCACCTTGGCCTCCATGGCCTTGGAATCGAAGTCGCCGTAGATGCCGACGATGAGCGGTCCCTTGAGGGTGCGGTCGTGCCATGCCTGCAGATCGGAGACGGTGACTGAGGCGATGGTGGCCAGCTCGGGTTGACGCGTGTAGGGGCTGTTCGCACCGTAGACCAGCTTCGCCGACTCGCGGCCGGCGACCTCGTCCTCGTCGTCATTGCGGCGAACGATTGAGGTGGCCTCCTGCTCCTGCGCCAGCTGGAGCTTCTCCGCGCTGAATTTGGGATGGAAGAGCAGGTCCATGGCCAGCGAAAAGACCTGATCGTTGTCGCCCTTCAGCGAATCCCAGGAAAGCGCAGTGGAATCGTCGTCGCCCTCGGTTTCGATGTGCGCGGCTTTGGCTTCGAGCAGATCATCCATGGCGTCGCCGTCCATGCTGGCGGTGCCGCTGGTGCGCCATGCCTGCCAGTAGAGGCCGGCCAACCCGGCTTTGGAGGGATCCTCATCGCGCGACCCGCCGTGAATCAGCACCGAGCCGTAGATGAAGGGCAGCTCGTGATCTTCCTGCAAGAAAATCACGATGCCGTTTTTCAGCTCGATACGTTTGGGCTGCTGCGGATGGAAAGCGTGGAGTGGCGAAATGGGAATGTTTTCCCAAGGCTTGGATTGCTGGGAAGACATCGACGGCGGCAGCGTGAGGACGGCGAAGATCGCCGCGACTAACAGGAATCGTGAACTCAGGCTTAAGGCGTATCGGTTCATTGCGCGCCTCCACCCGATTTCGCGGGGCCATCTTGTTTCGGAGGTCCAGCAGCGGGTTCCGTATCGATCTCGGCGCTGGTTCGATTTGAGGCGACAAAAACCTTGTTTGCGACACGTCGAATGTCGGCCTTGGTGACTTTGTTCACGGCGTCGAGCTGCAGAAAGAGCTCGCGCCAGTCGCCGTATCGCGTCAGGTACTCGGCGAGCGAGTTGGCGAGGCCCTGGTTGTCGTCAAGGCCGCGCAGGAGATCGGCGCGAGTCCTAGTCTTGTACATTTCGAGCTCAGCGTCGGTGACGTCGGTGGTCTTCAGCCTTTCAATCTCCTTGTGAATGGCGTCGCGCATCTCCGCCGGAGTGTGTCCGGGGAGAGGAATCGCTCCGAACATGAACAGGCTTGGGTACTTTTCTCCGGGCACCGGGCTTTCGCCGATGGCCTCGGCCGCAATCTGCTGCTGCTCCACGAGACTGCGGTAGAGCCGCGAGACGCGCCCATTCGACAGGATGTCGCTGATCGCGTCGTAGACAGCGTCATCGGGGTCGCGATAGCTGGGCCGGTGATAGCCCTCAAGATAGACTGGCTGCGTCTGCTCGCGAATGATGACGGACTTCTCGGCAAACTGTTTCGGCTCGACGGTTGTCATGTCTTCCGGCTTGGGGCCGGCGGGAACGCGGCTGAAATACTTTTCCAGCATGGGCAAATCAGCCTTGGGATCCACGTCGCCCACGATGGCGATGACAATATTTCCGCCGACGTAGAATTTCTTATGGAAGGCCATGGCCTCGGTTGCAGTGATCTGGCTAACCTCACTGGGCCAGCCGATGTCGCTGCGGCCATAGTTGTGCGCGACATAAGCCGTGGCAAAGAACTGCTCTTCAAGGCGCCCGATGGGGTCGGAGTCCACGCGCATGCGGCGTTCTTCCATCACGACGTCACGCTCCTTGTAGAACTCGCGCGGAACAATATCGGCCAGGCGGCTCGACTCCATCCAGGCCCAAAGCTCGAGACGGTTCTCCGGCATCGACCAGAAATACTGCGTGTCATCCAGGCCAGTTTCCGCGTTCAAATCATGCGCGCCGTTCGCCTCCGCAACCTCAGTGAATTGATTGGGAATGACGAACTTCTCAGCTTCAGCCTGCGCGGCAAGAAACGCCTTATGCAGTTCATCGAGTTTCTGCTCGCTGCGCCCGACTGGCTTCAGGTACTCAGCCTCGTAGGCATCGTTGGCCGCTTCAACTTTATCGAGAGCGACTTTTTCAGCGGCGTAATCGGTGGTGCCGATCTGGGTTGTGCCCTTGAAGGCGAGATGCTCGAACATGTGCGCCAGGCCGCTTTCGCCGGAGGGGTCGTTCACGTCGCCGGCGTCGACGAACGTGGTGTAGCTGAAGACCGGCGCATCATGACGCTCGCAGAGGACCAGCGTGAGCCCATTGGGAAGCACTTTGACAGTAATCCGCTTTTCAAAGCTCTGCAGATCCTGGGCCGACGCCGCAGACACTGCGAACAGCAACGCAACAACCAAAAAGCCTGTACAAAAACTGGGAAGAAGCCTTTGCCGCATCGAATCTCCTCGTTCCAGGAAAGCAAAAAGGGCGCTGGTTCGCTCTCTTCCAAGCTATTGCCCACAGCCGGGGGCGTCAAACGCGAGGCCGGCGGCACGGCTAAAGCAAAGAGCCCGGCCGGAAGGTAGCGGTGCAGTCTCCGTAATGCCGACGATAGCCCCGGAAGCAACGTAATATTCTCATGTAAGTTGCTTGACCGTCCCCGATTTACAGAGTTCTGTTAGGAGGCACGATGCTTCGCGGCAAACTCGCTCTTTCCCTGCTGTTCCTGTCGCAATCAGCCGCCCTCAACATTCATGCCCAGAACATTACCCACACCCAGAGCATCGTCGGGCAATGGCAGGGGACGTTGCAGTCACCCCATCCGCTTCGCGTGGTCCTCAACGTCTCTGTCGGGAACTCCGGCAAACTGCAGGCGTATGACGTTCTCGATCGATCAGAGCCCGGACCATATCCCAGTTACGACCATCTCCATGACTCATGGAGAATTGGATTTCTCGATTGCGATGATCCAGGGGAGTTATCACGGAAAGTTGAGCGCCGACGGGAGCAGGATCGATGGAACCTGGACTCAGGGCCGACCACTTCCCCTCAACTTTGAGCGCGCAACGGAAGCAACGTCGTGGCTGACTAAATCGACGACGCGCTTGATCACCGTTGCCCCCGGTGTTTCTCTCGAGGTCGTTGACTGGGGCGGGAGCGGTCCGCCACTGGTTTTCCTTGCCGGATTGGGAAACACGGCCCATGTTTTCGACAACTTTGCGCCGAAATTCGTGCCACACTACCACGCGTATGGGATCACGCGGCGCGGTTTTGGCGCGTCGAGCTCGCCGGTTCCCAATGGCTCAAACTACAGCGCAGATCAGCTTGGAAACGATGTTCTAAAAGTAATGGATGCCCTTGGACTGAAGAAGCCCGTGTTCATTGGGCACTCGATCGCGGGTGAGGAGTTGAGTTTGATCGGAAGCCGATATCCGGACAGGGTTGCCGG
This sequence comes from uncultured Acidobacteriaceae bacterium, assembly GCA_963823805.1. Lineage (GTDB taxonomy): Bacteria > Acidobacteriota > Terriglobia > Terriglobales > Acidobacteriaceae > Telmatobacter. Next base: position 79,048 of record CAWGMW010000002.1, read on the forward strand.
GCTGATCTATCTGGACGCCGGCTACCCATACGCGCTCTATTCGACCGATTCGGGAGACAGTCGCTTAGATGCCGAGGAATTGCAGAGCGACCTGAACACTTTTCTCACGGAGCGGCCAGAAATCGATCAGAAGGAGATCATTGCCACGACGCTTGCAGATCTTTCGCAACTGCAAAAGGATCTTGAAAGCCACCAGAAGATGGCCGAATTGATGCCGCCTCCTCCTAACCCCGGGGCAAGGCCTGAGCCACCATTTGCGGATGCGGCGGCTGCGATCGTCAATGGCGAGCAGAAATATACGAACATTCAGGTGCCTATCCTGGCAATTTTTGCCAGCCCTCACAACACCTCGCGTCTGCCACCCATGCCTGAAGACAAGAAGGCCGAGTTCATTGCGCTTGATCAGGCAAAATCAGCTGCGCAGGCCAAAGCATTTGAGAAGCTGACGTTCCGCAAAAGTGATCATCCTTCCAAATGCGGATCACTACGTGTTTGTCTCGAACGAGCAAGAGGTCGAAAAGGACATCAAAGACTTTCTCGCCGCGCTCAAAGCAGGGGGGAACTGAACGCCAGAGGATCAGAACATCACCGATCAGATTCGGTCCCGGATGTATTACCGGCAAACCGGAAACGGCGCCACTACCGGGAAAGGGCGAAAATGGCCGAAGGTATAATCGGTTGCATGACGGCGGGCGCACAAGCGAAGGATTTGGGGTCTGCGGAAGAGCGGATAAGCGTTGGCGTGGCTCCGGAAGCCCAGGAGAAGCTGCGCACGCTGGAGAGCCGGCTGGAACAGCTCCCCGGCCTGATGGTGGCCTACTCGGGCGGCGTAGATTCGGCGTTTCTGGCGGCAACGGCCTATCGCGTGCTGGGCGAGCGCATGCTGGCGGTGCTGGCCGATTCGGCCTCGCTGGCGCGGCGCGACATGGAGCAAGCCAAGGCCTTTGCCCAATCGATTGGAATGCCGCTGCAGGTGGTCGAGACCGAGGAGCTGGACCGCGAGGCGTATGCGCGGAACGACGCGAACCGTTGCTTCCACTGCAAAGATGAGCTGTTTCAAGTGATGGGGAAGCTGGGCGCGAAGCTGGGTTTTGCGAACATCGCCTACGGGATGAACGCCGACGACACGCGCGATTTTCGCCCCGGGCAGCGCGCCGCGGAGCAGCACACGGTTTTAGCGCCGCTTGCCGAGGCCGGACTGACGAAGCTGGAAGTGCGCGCGCTGGCCAAGGCGGCGGGATACCCGGTGTGGGATCGTCCGGCAGCGCCGTGCCTGTCGTCGCGCGTAGAGTATGGCCGCACCGTGACGCGCGAGGTCCTGGAGCAGGTGGAGCGCGGCGAAGAGAGCCTGCGGCAGTTGGGCTTTCGCGAGCTGCGCGTGCGCCACCACGGCGAGCTGGCGCGCGTGGAGATTGCGCGCAACGAGCTGCCGCGCGCGTTGACGATGGAGATGATGGACGCGATCACCTCGGCGTTGAAACAGGCGGGATTCAAATATGTCACGCTCGACTGCACGGGGTTTCGATCGGGTTCAATGAATGCGGTTCTGCCCGTCGAAGTGCTGGCGCGGCGGGGCGCGTGAAATCTTCTCAAATCCCGGAAGCGGTTCAGCTTGGAAAAGCCCTCCCTCAGGGGCTAAAGCCCCGATTCATTTGGCACAATTTGCGGCACGACTAAAGTCGTGCCCTTTCAAAACCCAACCAAGCTGAACCGCGCCCCGGGCCTGAAACAATTTAGAATCACAGGGCGATGAAAATCGGCTATCTGGAGTGCTTTTCCGGGATCAGCGGGGACATGCTGCTGGGCGCGCTGGTGGATGCGGGCGTGCCTTTCAATGCGCTTGCCGAAACTGCGGCGGCCCTGAAAGTGGGCGCGCGCCTGGAGATGCGCAAGGTGAGCCGCGGCGGACTGGCGGCGGTGAAAGTGGACGTGGTAACGGAACAACAGGGACCGAGCCACCCCGTCGAGCAAGAATCGCTCGATGGGGGCCCCGGCAGGGACCAAGCCACCCCAGCGGGCACAAATCACCCGCCGGGGGCCCCGGCAGGGACCAAGGGACCGGAAAACCAGCACGACCACGGACACGACCATCACGATCACGATGACCACGCGCATACGGCGCACGAGCACCACAATCATACGGCGCAGGATACTCATGCGGCGGATTCGGCGCAGCATAGCCACGAGCACGCGCCGCATCGGTCGCTCAAGACAATCCTCAAGATCATTCAGGATGCGCCCCTCAAGGACTCAGTGAAGCAGCACTCGGCTCGCGCCTTCCAGTTGCTCGGCGAGGCTGAGGCTGCAATCCATTCCATCCCGATCGATAAGGTCCACTTCCATGAAGTTGGCGCGGTTGACACGATTGTCGACATCGTGTGCGCGGCGGCGGGATGCGAGGCGCTGGGCGTCGGCGCGTGGATGGCTTCGACCTTGAATGTAGGAAGTGGAACGGTGAAGTGCGCGCACGGGACGCTGCCTGTGCCCGCGCCGGCAACACTGGCATTGCTGGGCGATGCGCCCGTTTACGCTGCGGGCACGCCGATGGAGCGCGTGACGCCAACCGGCGCTGCCGTGCTGCGCATGCTGGACGTGACATACGGGACGCTGCCCGCGATGCGCGTGGAAGCGCGCGGCTATGGAGCTGGAGGGCGCGACACGCCGGGCGAGCCGAATCTGCTGCGGCTTCTGGTGGGTGAGGCCGAGGAGGGAGCCGAGAGCACGGAGCCGATCGCCGTGATTGAGACCGTGGTTGACGACGCGACTCCGCAGTTGATGGCTTATGTGAGCGAACTGCTGATGGAGGCGGGCGCGTGGGATGTTTACAGGTTGCCGGTGCAGATGAAGAAGGGGCGGACGGGCGTGCAAATCACGGTGCTCTCGAGTCCCGAGGCGATGCCTGCGCTGCGCGATCTGTTGCTGCGAGAGACCACAACCATTGGCCTGCGCTGGCGGCTGGAAAATAAGATGGCGCTGGCGCGCGAGTTTTTGGAAGTGAATACGGAGTGGGGCAAGGTGCGGATCAAGGTTGCGCGCTGGCCCACGGGCGAAGTGGCCAACGCTTCGCCGGAGTATGAGGTGTGCCGCAATATTGCGCGCCAGCAAGGGGTCCCGCTCAAGCGGGTGATGCAGGAGGCGATGCGGGCCTATGCGGAGACTGAGCTGGCAACTGAAAAACAGGCGGAGAAGAGACCCTGATGGATCGATCGCAGATTGAAGCGCTGTTGAACGAAGTGCATTCCGGGTCAGCCAGTGTGGCTGAAGCGCTGGAGCGCCTTCGCAACTTGCCATTCGAGGATCTGGGGTTCGCCAAGCTCGATCATCATCGCGCGCTGCGCACCGGTATGCCGGAGGTGATCTTCGCGGAGAGCAAGACACCAGCACAAGTAGCCGCGATCTTCGAGCGGATGGTCAAGGCAGGCGGCAACGTGCTGGCAACGCGCGCTTCGCGCCAGGTGTTTGAGGCGGTGCACGGGGCGGAGCCGCGAGCGGAGTTTCACGAAGCGGCGCGGGCCATCACTTTGAAGCAGACGGAAGCGCCTGCCGGCAAGGGAACCGTGGGCGTGGTGTGCGCCGGAACGAGCGACTTGCCAGTGGCCGAAGAAGCTGCGGTGACAGCGCGGCTGATGGGCAACACGGTGGAACTGGTGGCCGATGTGGGAGTGGCCGGCATCCATCGGCTGCTGGCGCAACAAAAGACTCTGCAGTCAGCGCGCGTGCTCGTGGTTTGCGCCGGCATGGAGGGCGCTCTACCGACGGTGGTGGGCGGCCTGGTACATGCGCCGGTGATCGCAGTGCCGACGAGCGTGGGCTATGGAGCGTCGCTCGGCGGTATAGCCGCGCTGCTGGGAATGTTGAACACCTGCGCGCCGAATGTCTCGGTGGTGAACATCGATAACGGATTCGGCGCAGCCTGCATCGCGTCGTTGATCAATCATTTGTAGCCGCTCGGCTACGGCCGTTCGTAGAAGCGGAAGAACAGCGACGGCTTGGCCACGGGCTCAGCACTCGCCACTAATGCGGTGGCCTGGGCATCGCTGAGCGGTGTAAACTCGCGGGCGAGATTCACGTTCTCCTCGAGCTGCGCGATGGAATCGCAACCGATGATGACGGTGCTCACGGGGCGCGAGAGCGTGTAATACATGGCTTGGCGCATGGTGAGCGTGCCTGAGGTCGGCGCCGGAACCATCCCCTCCCACATGTGCGCCTGCACAGACAACGGCTGTGGTGTCCAGGTTGACAGCAGACGGCCGCGGGCGGGAACCTTCATGCCGATAATGCCCATCTGGCGCTCGACGGCCAACGGCAAGAGCGCCGAGTTGAAGCTGTAGAAGTGCGGATCGGCGGCGTTCATGGCCATCAGAATCGTGTCGAACGGATAGCGCTGAATGCCTTCGATGAGCGCGTCGGGGCGGTAGTGGCCGGTGAGGCCGAGGAAGCGAACGACCTTCTGGTCTCTCATTTCGAGAAGCGCTTCCATGGCGCCGTCCTTGGCGAAGACATCGTTTATATCGGTCATGGTGCCAATGTCGTGCAACTGCCACAGGTCGACATGGTCGGTCTGGAGCAGTTCGAGCGATTTCTCGATCATGCGCAGCGAGCCGTCGCGTGTGCGCTCCTTGGTTTTGGTGGCGAGGAAGGCCAGGTTGCGCCGGTGAGCCATGACCTTGCCCACGTATTGCTCGCTCCAGCGGTCAGGCCCGCCGTAGATGGAAGAAGTGTCGATGTAGTTGACGCCCAGGTCGAGGGCGCGCTCGATGATGGGCACGGCAACGTCAAAGTTGTTCGACCGCTCGAGGGCCGCCTGGCCGCCGAGCGAAAAAATCCCAACTTTGTAGCCCGTTTTGCCCAGGTTGCGCGTGGGCATGGCGTTGGGTGTGACTGGGTTCGAGGGAAGAGCTGGCAGCGCCTTCGGCGTCTCTGCCATCGCGGTCTGCGCCAACAGCGCGGCGGTTACTGCGCCGCCGGTTTTCAAAAACTCGCGGCGTCCTTGCCCGCGCGTGGAAATCTGCTTTTGATCGTTCATACTTCCTCCCGATTGAACCTGGTGAGTCCATCATATTCCCGGGCGCCGGGGGAGAAGAAACCGGGTTCGAGAGAAATCGACGATTGAGGAATGAGCCGGCGGGGACCAGAGATTTTTCACAGAATGCCATGCAGTTTTGTCTGGCGCGAGGCTCGTGGAGGCATTAGTCTTTCAGCACCACTACTTCCCTGGATCGAGGAAACTATGTCGACTGTCTATCCTCAAGTTGGGGGCTACCCCCAATACCCTCAATACGCGCCCCCCGCCTACCGTTTGTACAACGTCTGGGCCGTAGCCCTGGCGACCTTCTTAGGCAGCCCCCTTGCCGGGACCGTGCTCATCGCTTCGAATTACCGCAAGCTGGGTCAGGGCAACAACGGCGTTCTCGCGCTCGTCGTGGGAGCGGCGGCGTCCGCGGGCCTGATCCTGATGGGATTGAGAACGACCTATAGCCCGACGGTTGCGTCCATTGTGCTGCTTGTGTGCACTGGCCTGGCCGCGAGGGAGTTGCAAGGCAATGCAATCGATACGCACGTCGCGTGGGGCGGGCAACTCTACTCCAGGTGGCGCGCAGTCGGAGTTGCCCTGCTGACGATGTTGGTTCTTGGATGTGCGGTGTTCGGTTACCTCTACTACACCGGAGAACTGCAGAGAATCATGTCGCAAATGAGCTCACCCCAGAGTGTGGTGACGATCGGGACCAAGGATAAGGTCGTGTTCTCCGGGACAGCAACGAATAATGACGCCACGGCGCTGGGCAACGCTCTGAAGACCGCGGGATATTTCCAGGATAACGGTGCAATGGTGCTGCTGAATAAAACGGCGAGCAGCACAACGATCTCGTTCGCGGTTCAGGACGGCGCCTGGAACAATGCCACTGACGTGAGTGAATTTGAAACACTCGTTCGCACCGTGGCTTCGTCGGTAGGCGGCCTGCCGATTGACATGCGGCTCGTGAATACGACGCTTGTCATTGAAAAAGACGAGGTCGTGCAGTAGAGGGTTCGAAGCCGAGAGTCAGTGGCGGGAAGGCCGCGTTCCCAGGTCTCGAATTCGAGACCTGGGTTTCAGCCAATCCCGACCCTTGGGCTTACGCCTGGGGCTGCGAGGATTGCGGCTGGCGGTTGTGGCGCGCACGGCGTTGGGCAAGCATCTGCTCAAACTGCTGCTTCTGCGGATCAGTCAGGACGGCTTCAATCTTGCTGTTCGTATCCTGCATGATGGCATGCGCTTTGGTGTGGCGATCCTGCACGCTGAGCGAGGTGTCGGCGCGCAGAGTCTGCATCTGCTGTTGGCGAGCCGTGAGGATGGGCGTGATCTGCGCTACCTGATCGCTGCTCAAGCCCAGGCGCTTGCCGAGATGCGCGGCGAACTGGCTGGGGTCAAAGTTGCGGTGCTGCGCTGGTGCGGCTTGCGCCGAATTTGCAGCGGGTGCCTGGCTCGAGTTTGGCGCCTGCGCGAACACGATGCTCGCTGAAAGCAGCGCGCCCAGAATGATGGTTGCTTTGGTTGCGTTCATTTGTCTCTCTCCCTTTTGGCCTTGATGGTGCATATCGGCCAATGCGTGTGTAGACACGCTTGCGGGAGGGAAAGTTTCGAGCGCGAGCACGGGGGTCAATCGATCGGTTGAAGAGCTTTGAACAATGCGAGAAATCGTGGGTCCGCGAGGAGGGGGCGTACGTCTAATGCGGTCGCGATTGGAAGCGCGTGAATGCTGGCAAGCAGGCGGCGGCTCACACCACAACGGCTGTGATGCTGCGACGGCGGCTGGCGCGATAGAAATACCACGCACCGGCTCCATTGACCCCCACAATGAGAACGGCAACCTTCAGGGCGAAGGACGCAGGGTCTTTGACGTCAATGATGGGAAAGATGGCCAGAATGGCGAAGAGCAGCGTCATACCCAGCGCTGAAAGTGCCGCGGCGCGAACTCCGAGCGAGGGCTTCTCTCCGGGAGCGAACAGTGGAATGGCAAACATGACCATATTGGTCAGCGCCCAGAAGATGATTGCGCCATTCAGCAGAATCTGGAACCCCTCCTGCTCGCCCACGCCCGAGTTGACGAGGATCGTCAGGACAAAAGTTGCGGCGCCGACCGTGATGATGGAGCCGGTGGGCGTCTTGAAGCGCGGATGCAGCCGGCTCAGCCATGCGGGCAATAGGTGGTCCCAACCGGCAACCATGGGAAGCCGAACCGCGGCGTTGTTATAGATGCTTGCGCTTGCGCAGAATGACCAGACGAGGAGCACGGCAGCAACTGCGGGAACGATCAGCTCCAACGATGTACCTGCCGAACCACGGCTGAGCGCCTGCATTGCCGGAGAGACCAGATCCAATTCGGCCGGGCGCGTGAAGGCGAGCACGCAGCAGGTGCCCAGAATGTAGATGCATGCGATCAGCGGCCCGGCGATCCAGATGGCACGGCGCAGCGTGCGCGCTACCTGCGGATCGCGGACTTCCCCCGAGAACACCGAGCAGCCCTCAAGCCCGCAGAATGCGCCGAATGCCATTTTGCCAGCGATGTTGAGATTGAGCAGGTTGACGGCGGGAATGACGAAGGAAACGGGAGCGGTAGCGGCGTTGCCGTGGATCCAGCGCGGCAGAGCGAATGCAAGCAACCCGACAAACACAAGAAGGAGCATGAAGCCGCCGGAGTTGTGAAGCAACTTGGCGAGACTCAGCCCCCGGCTGGCGAGAAACATCAGGCCGCCGAGGACCAACGCTGCGAAGGCCGAATTGACGATGTGGTTATTGGCGATCCACGCGCCGGAAGGTCCGGCCGCATAGGCCGCACTGTCGGTGATCATCGAGATCAGCGAGGACAGCAGAAGGACTATCGAAGCCCAGGTGTTTAGAGCGACGAGAAAGCCGATCAGCTCTCCGAAACGGAGCTTAGACCATTGGTAGAGGCCGCCTTCGAGCGGCATTTCGTTGTTGAGATGGACGACGACGATGCCGGTGGGAATGTAGAAGAGGAAAACGGCGGGAATCCAATACATGAACTGCCCAGGACCGAGCCTGCCCGCGGTGCCCAGCCACGTAAGGCCAACGATGTAGGTGAGTTGCGAGAGGACGATGTCGCCCAGGCGCAGCTCCTTGCGGAGTTCGCCGCTATGCAGCTCGACTTCGTGTTCGGCTTCAAGGAAATGCTGCTGAACCTCGGTGTCGATCATCGGTTCCTTTGGTCGAGGAGAAACAGTTCAGGGGAATCGGCTCGGAGATCCTCTGCTGGCAGAATTGAGGAGGCCAGGGAAGCGCAGACGCTCGAAGCTTGATGGAATGCTACCGTCAAGCAGGTTCGGCGTAAAGCAATTTGTTTGAGTAGTCCTGCAAAGAGTCTCGCGGCGCGGCGCTGGGGGCTCAGAACTGCGGCCCAGCAACCGAAAGCTTGCGCCACAAACAGGAACGCCCCGGGTTGCAATCCGGGGCGCTCTTGCAAAAGCTGACAACTTGCTTGCTTCAGCCGGCTTTTTCGAGCAGGCAGAGGGAGAGATCGCGGCGCTCGACCATGTCCTTTGTGATCTCGAGATCGCGGACGCGCTTGTTCGAGGGCAGATGGTACATGAGGTCGAGCATGAGCTCTTCGAGAATCATGCGCAGTCCGCGAGCGCCGACTTTGCGAGCCATGGCTTCGCGAGCAACGGCACAGGCGGCATCCTGGGTAAAGTGCAGCCGGACGTTTTCGTACTCAAAGAGGCGCTGGTACTGCTTGAGGATTGCGTTGCGCGGCTTGGTGAGAATCTCAATGAGCGCGACTTCATCGAGCTCGTCGAGGATGCCCATGACGGGCAAGCGGCCGACAAACTCGGGAATGAGCCCGTACTTGATGAGATCCTGCGGCTCGGTCTTTCGGAGCAGCTCGGTATCGCGATGGGAGCGCGTGGTGGCCTGATCGGCATCGGCGTCGACGGTGCGGAAGCCGAGAGCCTTTTTGCCAATGCGACGGCCTACGACGCGCTCGAGGCCGACAAATGCACCGCCGCAGATGAAGAGGATGTTGGTGGTGTCGACCGCAGTGAACTCCTGGTGCGGATGCTTGCGGCCGCCCTGCGGAGGCACGTTGGCAACGGTGCCCTCGAGAATCTTGAGCAGGGCCTGCTGCACGCCTTCACCGGAGACATCGCGGGTGATGGAGGGGTTCTCGTCCTTGCGGCCGATCTTGTCGATCTCGTCGATATAGATGATGCCCTGCTGGGCGCGAGTGACGTCGCCGTCGGCGGCCTGGAGAAGCTTGAGGATGATGTTCTCGACATCCTCGCCGACATAGCCGGCCTCAGTGAGCGTGGTGGCATCAACAATGGCGAAAGGAACGTCGAGCATCTTGGCCAGAGTGTGGGCGAGAAGAGTCTTGCCCGAGCCGGTGGGACCGATGAGAAGGATGTTGGACTTGGCCAGCTCAACTTCGTTGTTGCGGGCCTTGTTCATCTGGATGCGCTTGTAGTGGTTGTAGACCGCGACAGCAAGTTTCTTCTTGGTCTGGTCCTGGCCGATGACGTAATCGTCAAGGAAGCTCTTGACCTCGGTTGGCTTGGGGAGATGGCCCGCGGTGGTGGCGGGAACTTCGCCGCTGCGATCGTCGTCGAGGATCGAGTTGCACACGGCAACGCACTCGTCGCAGATATAGGCGCGTGGATAATCGCTGGGCGACGAGATCAGCTTGGCTACCGCGTCCTGCGACTTATGGCAGAACGAGCAGCGTAGCGCTTCCTCCGGCCCTGTGCGCGTCTTCATGGTTATGGCTCCCCCAGAAAGAGTTTAGTCCAATTCCTGAAATCCGGCTACGTACGAGGCCGGTCGATGATTTCGTCCACGATTCCGTATTCCTTGGCCTGTTGCGCGTTCATGATGAAGTCCCGCTCAACGTCGCGCTCGATGCGCTCGAGGGGCTGCCCGGTGTGGCGGGCGATGAGGTTATTGGTGATTTCACGGATGCGCAGAATCTCGCGCGCATGAATGTCGATGTCGGTTGCCTGTCCGCTCAAACCGCCCATCGATGGCTGATGGATGAGAATGCGCGAATTGGGCAGGGCAAAGCGTTTTCCCTTATTTCCAGCCAGCAAAAGGAACGCGCCCATGCTGGCGGCCTGGCCAATGCAGTAGGTGACAACGTTGTTCTTGATGAACTGCATCGTGTCGTAAATAGCGAGACCGGCGGTGATGGAACCGCCCGGGGAATTGATGTAGAGAGAGACGTCTTTTTCAGGGTCCTCGCCCTGAAGAAAGAGCATCTGGGCGACGATGAGATTCGCGATCTGGTCGTCAATGGGGGTACCAAGAAAGATAATGTTGTCGCGCAGCAGACGGGAGAAGATGTCGTAGGCGCGCTCGCCCCGGCTCGTCTGCTCAACCACCATGGGAACTAATGCCATGAAGTGCCAGCTCCTAGCCTCCAGCTTTCAGCTTTCAGCTCGTTCGTGCTCTATCAGTGATGTTCTCCAGGCCTTCAACGTCGTGGCCCAGATGGCCTGCTTCGGGTTATGCGGGTAAGCGTTCGTACAAAACGGACGCAGTTTTTTCTCGTCTGAGCTGCTCCCTGATTCTGGGCAGCCCGCCGTCCTGGGTCAATCGAACTTTCAGGGCATCGATAGGCTCGCGGGACTGGATTGCTGCGATTTGCAATTCTTTGTCCATTTCCTCGTCGCTAACCGTAATGTTTTCCTCACCGGCAATGCGGTCGAGGAGGATGTTCGTTTTGACTTCGGCCAGCGCGCTTTCACGCTGAGCGGCGCGCAGGCGGGTGAAGTCGAGCTTGCGCATCTGCTCGGCCTGCATGCCCTGTGCGGCGAGGGCGCGCAGGCCACGATCGAGACGAGTGTCAATCTGGTCCTGCACAAGCGACTCGGGAACGGGAAATGTGAAGCGCTCGGTCATCGCGGCGAACAGGCGGTCCTTGGTTTCGGACTCGACGCTGCGGCGCTTGCGGCTGGCGATATACTCGCGGACGCTTGCCTCAAGCGCGGCATACTTTTCGTAGCTACCGAGCTCTTTGGCGAATTCGTCGTTCAGCTCGGGCAGCGTGCGCTTCTTGATGGCTTTGACCTCGACGTCGTAGGCGACAGTCTTGCCGGCGAGCTTTGTCTCGGCATAGTCGGCGGGATAGATGACTTCAAGCTTGAGTTCCTGGCCGGGCTTTGCGCCGCGAAGCGAGTTGGTGAAGGCTTCAACGGTTTCTTTGCCGCCAATTTCGACCAAGGTGTTTTCGCCGCTAATCGGTTGGGCCTCCGCGGGCTGAGCATCGACAGGCTGCGGCTCGGCCGCGCCTTCGGTCGCGCTTGCGGGCGGGTCGCTTTGGATCTGGCCTTTGTAGCTGATCTCAGCCCAATCGCCATCCTGCAGAGCGCGATCTTCTTCGACCGGCTCGATGGTGGCGCGGGAATCGCGAAGGTGCTCAAGCTCGTGCTGAAATTCTTCCTCGGTAATCTCGACGGAGGGTTTGTCGACCTTGACGTCTTTGTAACCCTCGATGGAGAAGGCGGGAAGGATTTCAAAGATGGCCTTGGCGTGGAGCGGGGCTCCGTCTTCGAGCGTGAGCTCGGTAACCTTCGGCTGGCCGACGGGACGCAGGTTCTGTTCATTGACCGCCTTGTTGAAGCGCTCGGGGAGCAGCGTGTCGATGACTTCTTTGCGAATTTCGGCAGCGAAGCGGCGGCGGATGACGTTCTCAGGCACTTTGCCTGGACGGAAACCGGGAATTTTGGCGTATTTGCGATAGTTGGCGGCGACTTTGCGCGAAGTCGCGGCGACATCGTCGGCGGACACGTCGATGACCAGCTCGCGCGTGCAATCGGGATTAAGAACAGGGCCGTGCTCGTGGTCGTGAGCAGCTTCGGCGTGATCGTGTTCTTGCGTGGAGTCAGCCGTTTCCGGTTTGTTTTCGAGGGTGCCGCTGGAACTCAAGATTGTACCTTCCGGGCGCGTGCGCCGATCTTGCGGCCACGAGCTGACGCTGAACGCAATCGAGCACCGTTGGGCCGGGAATTCACTGTCTTTATCGTACGGGGGTTTGGAGGGTGGGTCAAACCGGCGGGAAGGGGAAAAAAGGCCGTGGGCACCGGGAAAGACACGTTACTTTTCGGTCGGCTGGGGCTTGCGAACATAGGGCAGGAAACGCGGATGAGCCGCGCCGCATTGAGAGTAGTTGATTCGCGCTTGCTCGAGGCTGAGCTGACCGTTGACGGTGAGGCGAACTTCGGAGGCGTCATCGTCTTCCTGACCGTCGTCCTCCCACCAGCAAACCGGACAAAGCTTGAGTGCTTCGGGTGCTTCGAGAGTCTTGTATCCGCAGCACGGGCAACGGTAGCGTACTTCGACCGCGGTATTCACAACGAGATTGGACGCGAAAAATGGGGGACGGGATTACCAACGACAGCTGTTAGCTCTTAGCCTTCAGCTCTCAGCTTCGAAATTGGGCGCTCAAGCGGCGGTGCCTGAGCCGACCGGAAGATGAATGCGATTCGGCGATCCAGGTCAGGCGGCAGAAAAAACTGGAGTAATTGGCAAATCCTCAAAAGCGGAAGACGATGCCGGTTGTGAAGCGGACTGGAATGCCACCGGCTGGCGCAATCAAAGGCGCGGTGAAGCGATCGACTTGAAAGCGCCATGCAAAGAGCGGCGCGATTGGGACATCCGCGCCAGCGCCCAATGCATAGGCGAATGAGCCATGGGAGACGGGAGTCGGGCCTCCACTGTTGGCCGAGTGTTCGCCGCCGATGAGGAAGTGCCCGAAGAATTTGAAGCCGGCCGCGCCGACCGAGGCTTTGGGTCCAAAGAGAACTGTGGTTGTGCGCGGAATGCCGGAATCTGCGCCCAGGCCGTAGTGAGCCACGTCACCCTCGACACCGAGAACGGACTTCCAGCGGATCTGGCCGTCGATGTCCCAGCCATTGAGGCCGCCAACATTGGGGTAAAACGTATCGTTCCCCGTGCGGGTGTAGCCGAGAGAGATGTCGCCTGTGTTGGCCGCGTGCACCAGCGATGGAAGGCCGAGCAGAACGGACGCTGTCGCGAGCGCAAAACCGAGTCGCAAAGCCCGATGGGGGATGAGCATGGCGATCCTTTCTTCCGCAAAAGCGGCTTTTCAGGAACGGATGGCGAATCGAGGGATTCGGTTGCCTGTTAACAGCCCACGGCCAGGATATAGACGGGAAGATTATGCCGTGGAGCCAGGCCAGTTTCTCGCGCCGTGGTAGATCCGCAGAATGTAGATTACTGTGTCTTGCACCTGATACACGATGATGTACGGGAGCGGCGGCAGGATCAACTCTCAGGTGCCTGCGATTCGTCCCATACGGCCGAGCATTGGAAGAACATCGAGGCCGTTGGCTGCGTCAAAAAGCCTCTTTGCCACTGCACGCGCAGCGGAAGGATTGTCTTTCCGGATGTAGCGAACGATTTCCTGGAGATCCTGTGCGGCGGGAGCCGTCCATCGTACTTGCATCGAACCCGGCGTCCATCGAACTCAGGCTTCGAGTTCTCTCTCTATGTTTGCCCAAACTTCAGATGCAGAGACAAATTCACCGCGCGCCGCGGCATCCTGCCCGGCTTGAACCGCGGCATGGAAGCGAGCTTCTTCGGCGAGGTAGCGGTCCACGGCCTCGCGCGCGAGTTCGTCTGCGCTCCTGCCAGTCTTGTCGGCTATCTGAGAGAGCTGGGCTTCCTGCTCGGGTTTGAGCTGCACTGCCATGACTTGAGATTAGGAGCGTCCGTATGGCGTGTCAACCCGGTTTGTCGTCTTCTCCGGCGGCACTCTCGAAGCTCGCTCAGGCCCGGCCGGCGAACTCCCTGGTTTCTGTGTAGACTCTGACCTTCTCGCCCTCTTGAATGAACAGAGGAACCTTGATCTCCAGGCCAGTCTCGAGGCGGGCGTGCTTGGTGACGTCGCCCGATGTGTTGCCGCGCGCTCCGGGTTCGGTGTACGCAACTTTCAGCTCAACTTGGGCGGGCAACTCCAGGCCAATGGGATTGCCGTTAAACTTGTTTAACCGAATCAGCGCGCCCTCGACCAGGAATTCCAACGCGTCGCCGACCATGCTCGGCGAGAGCGTGTGCGTATCGAAGCTCTCCTGATCGAGAAAATACGAACCTTCGCCATCGCTGTAGAGGTAGGAGGCTTCGACAATTTCGAGGTCCGGCTCCTTGAATTTTTCGCCGGCTTTGAAAGTCTTGTCGAAGACAGCGCGCGTGAGCAGGTTGCGCATCTTCAGCCGGACCAGGGTCTGGCCGCCGCGGGCTGTGGGCGTGGAGATTTCAGCTTCAAGGCAGTAATACGGAATGCCTTCAAGCTCGAAGACCATTTTGCGTTTTACGGTGATTGCTTCAATCAGTGCGGCCATGAATTCCCCAAATTGAAAGTTGGATGAGGCAACGAGCGCAGAGGGCGCTCTGCCGGTCCCTTTCCAGTATAGAGAGGCAAGCGGAGCGGGAGCCCAGGGCGCGAGAGCGCGGGCTCTGTCCGGAAGGCCGGTGATTTGGCAACGATCGAAAAACAGGCCGGCCCTCGGACCACCAAGATCAATGACCGTACAGTTTCACGACCGCTTCGGGATGATTCGATGCAGCGTCGAGCAGCGGCGAACTTTTCTGATAAAGGGTCTGATCGAGAAAAGCTGCGATGTACGACTCTGTCAGGCTCAAGTTGTGAAGGGCGTCTTTCGTTTCCGCCGAGCGGCCCATTGCCGCGAGAAGTGGATAGTCGCTGAAGCTTCCGTGAACCAGCCCCGGCGATTTCAGTACCACGTCATAGCTACCTGCAGGGCAGCGGTTCAGCTGATCTTCCTTCTTCTTGAGGAACACATTGTTCTGCGCCGCGTCGAAACCCATCCAACGGCCGCCGTTGTGATCGACTTCGAGAAGAAGAACAGGCTGGGTGAACCACTTTCCATCAGGATCCTCCGGAAACGCCGCAACGGGTGGCATCTGACCGTCAAGGCTTAGGCAGGCTTTGAATCGGGCATCCATCTGGCAAGCGAGGGTTGCTTCCGCTCCGCCTGTCGAATGTCCCATCGACGCGACAAGTTTCAGGTCGAGCCTCTTGCTGAGAACAAATGTCTTTTCGGTTCCGCCGTCGAGCTTGGTGAGTTGGTCCAACACGAACACGATGTCCCGTGCGCCCGTGTCGATCTGTTGCCCCGCACTCTTCATCATGCGCTGGAAGCGCTGATCGGGCGAGAGGTTGGGCTGCTCTGGCTCGCGGTACGACGGGATAATTCGTCCGTCCGGAAACGCCACTGCCGGCGCCGCGTAGGTATTTTCGATGGCAGCGACGACGTATCCGTGGCTCACAAGGTTTCCGATCAGCGAGGTGTACTCGAAAGATGTTCCTCCAGCGCCATGAGCCAGAACTACCACGGGAAACTTCTCGCGAGATCTCACGACGGGCGCATTCTCGACCGCGAGAGAAGGGATTGCCCCTGAAACGATCAACGGCCAACTGCCTTCAAACTCTTCCTGCATCGCCGGGAGGACAGCGGCGTCTTCGTCCATCTGTTTCGCGCCGGGCAGGTACTCTCCTGGCTGTCCTTCCCTTCCCTTCTGCGTGGGGTACCAGAGATAGACCATCAAGTCGCGATGGGCCTGAGTGTCGGCCGAATGGCCGTCGGGGCGCGATCCATCAATCCACTCGTAGCCAACACGCCCTATACCGAACTGCCCGGTCGGAGACTGTAATTGGGGAATCCCCGTCTGCTGCACGAGGCCGTTCGTCGGTGCAGATTGCGACGGAGATTCTTGCGCAGCTGCTTGCGCAACAACTCCTAAGAGCACCCCGGAGGCCAACACGACGATGGTATTCCGCAACTCCATGTTTCCGCTCTTCATTTGTCGAAAAGTATAGGCGACCTGATCTCCGAGACTGTATTCGCCAACCCGCAGGTTACGCCACCGGCAGACACTGAGGCGGTCCTAGCCCTCTTCCGCTTCGCGCAGCTTGGCGATGACGGTGAAGTCCTCAAGCGTGGTGACGTCGCCCTTGATTTCGCCGTGCGTGGCGAGGTCACGAAGAAGGCGGCGCATGATTTTGCCGCTGCGGGTTTTTGGCAGGGCCTCAGTGAAGCGGATGTCATCTGGCCGCGCAAGCGCGCCGATCTCCTTTGTGACCCACTTGCGCAGCTCGTCCTTAAGCTCGTTTGTAGGTTGGTTGCCGGACTCGAGCGTAACGAAGGCGGCGATGGCCTGGCCTTTGAGATCGTCGGGGCGGCCGACGACCGCGGCTTCAGCGACTTTAGGATGCGCGACGAGAGCGGACTCGACTTCCATGGTGCCCAGGCGATGGCCGGAGACGTTGATGACATCGTCCACGCGGCCCATGAGCCAGAAGTAGCCGTCGGCGTCCTGTCGTGCTCCGTCGCCGGTGAAGTAGCAGCCGGGAACATCAGACCAATAGGTCTTCTGGAAGCGCTCATCGTCACCGTAGATAGTCCGGGCCATCGAGGGCCAGGGCTTGCGGACGATGAGCAGACCGCCCGAGCCGGCGGGGACAGTTTCAAAGTGGCCGTTGGCGTCGGGCTTAGTGACGACTTCAGGCTGGATGCCGAAGAAGGGGCGCGTGGCCGAGCCGGGCTTGGTGGGGACGGCGCCGGGGATGGGCGCGATCATGATTGCGCCGGTCTCAGTTTGCCACCACGTGTCGACGATGGGGCAGCGGTTGCGGCCGATCTTCTCGCGATACCACATCCATGCTTCAGGGTTGATGGGCTCGCCGACGGTGCCGAGGAGACGGAGCGAGTCGAGCTTAAATTTGTCGACGAATTCGTGGCCCCACTTGATGAAGGCGCGGATGGCGGTGGGCGCGGTGTAGAAGACGGTGACGCGATGGTCGTCGACGATCTTCCAGAAGCGCGAAAAGTCGGGAAAGTTGGGAGCGCCTTCGTACATGAGGACAGTAGCGCCGTTCTGCAGCGGGCCGTAGACAACGTAGGAGTGGCCGGTGACCCAGCCGATGTCTGCGGTACACCAATAGATGTCGTCGTCGCGGAGATCGAAGACGTATTTCGAGGTGAGATAGGTTTGGACCGCGTAGCCGCCGGTAGTGTGGAGCAGGCCCTTGGGCTTGCCGGTTGATCCGGACGTGTAAAGGATGTAGAGCGGATCTTCGGAATCCATCGGCTCGGCAGGACAGGTGGGCTCGGCTTTGGCGACGAGATCGTGCCACCAATGATCGCGGCCGGCAACCATGGTGACTGGCGAGCCGGTGCGCTTGTAGACCACGACGTGCTTGACGGTGGGGCAAGCGGGCATGGCCTCATCGACGGTGGCCTTGAGCTTGATTTCGTTGCCGCGGCGGTAGCTGGTGTCCTGTGTGAGGATGGCGACGCAGCCGCAGTCCGCGACGCGATCAGCGATGGCGTTGGCAGCGAACCCACCGAAGATGACGGAATGTACGGCGCCGATGCGCGCGCAGGCGAGCAGAGCGATGGCGAGCTCGGGCGTCATGCCCATGTAAATGGCGACGCGATCGCCTTTCTGAATACCAAGAGACTTGAGGGCGTTGGCGAACTTCTGGACTTCGGCGTGAAGCTCAGCGTAAGTGAGGCGGCGAATCTCGCCGGGCTCACCCTCCCAGATGAGGGCGGTTTTCTGGGCGCGCTCGCCGAGAGCATGGCGGTCAATACAGTTGTAGCTGAGGTTGAGCCTGCCGCCGACAAACCACTTAGCCCAGGGCAGGTTCCACTCGAGGACTTTGTCCCAGGGCTTGAACCAGTGCAGTTCCTTCGCAACGCCGGCCCAGAATTCTTCGGGATCGTCGATGGATTGCTTGTAGAGCGCTTCGTATTCGGCGAGGCTTTTGATGTGGGCCTTGGCGCTGAACTCCGGCGGAGGGGGAAAGACGCGGTTCTCGCGCAGCGTGGAGTCGATATCGCGGTTGGCGACGGAAGCGGGCGTAGAAGACATGCAGGATCCTTTAGTGGAGAGCGTTGGGAGTGCTATCCCACCCCTGGCGCAAGAAAAAAGACGCACTAAGGATGGGGCACCCAGGATTCGGGCGCGGGAGAAGCCTCGGCTGAAACTTTAGCGGGTGGGGCGCAGGGAGAGCAAGTCAGCGAGTTAGCAAGTTGGCAGTTCTCAATTCCTAAACTCATCCCACAAAAGTAATTGGCAGCATCCGGTTTCCGCTAGACGCACCTCCCGGGCAATCCTATTCTGTCGGTAAGCGTATTTTTAGAGCATTAAACTGGCTCTGGGGAAGAGGGAAACACCATGTTCTGTGTGACGCAACGCAAGCGGAGTCCAGATGATACCGGCTGCGCGCACTCGAATAACGATGGCCCGGTTGGCAAGGTCGGCGATCGCGAGGAGTTCCGGTGCCCCAAATGCGGCAAGATGATTGAGAGGCAGCTGGATGGGTCAGGAAAGACAATCGGTTCTTCGATAATTACGTACAACGGCGCGTAATACTTTGACGAAGAAGAAATGGAGTCACTGTGAGGAATATAGCCAGTCTTGTTATTCGCACTTTACTGCTCACTTGCACCATCGCAGGCGTTTCGAGCGTGGGGTTCTGCCAGTTGACCCAAAGCGGAGACACAGGCAAAAATTCCGCGCCTTCTTTAGCTGCAACGGAGAAGTGGATAGAACAGACGTTTGGTGAAGGCTCACATATCGTTTACAAGGGATTTCAGGGTATCGATTTTGATAATTCAAAGGGCGGTGACCCTTGCTATGTTACTTTCACAGTAACGGAGCAGGTGGACCCAACAAGTATTCGGTTTTATGAATTTGTAAGCCTTGCCGACATCGACCCAACCAGCATTAAAGCTGGCGACCTCATTCATGACACCGACATAACGACCGTCAAGAATCCGGATTTGGTGAATTATTCCACTTACGAGGTTAAGGACCATCCGTACATCTTCGTAACTCTGAGAACAACTAATGACAGCAACAAGGTGACTTCCCACACGAAGGTCAATGGCGAAGATTTGTCGGTGACTGAGCATGAACTTGGGTATCCGCAAGAGGGTATCGCTGTGAATCCTGAGTACGCCCAGCGGTTCATAAAGGCTTTCCGTCATGCGGTAGATTTGTGCGGTGGCAAAGCGTCCGCATTCTGATTGGCAACTGCTTCTTTGAGAGCTCCTGCCAGGCCGATCCGCTTCCTTCAAAATATTGCCCCGGTTGTATATCACCTTCAGAACCAATTCGATACCCACGGCTTAGTGCGTTTTGGTCACTTCGGCGGCGGAGGCCATCTTGGCTTCGGCTTCGGAGATAACGCGGAGGGCCTCGTCGTAGGCTTCTTCGCTTTCGCCCGCTTCATTCCACATTTTCTGCCCGCGGTCGAGTTGCTGCTGGGCGCGCTGGACGTCAATCTCCTCGGGCTTGAGCGCATCGGAGGCGAGGATGGTGACGCGGTTGGGCAGGACTTCAACGAATCCCCAACTCACGTTGTAGCGGGATTCGCCCGTCGGACCGCACTTGCCGACGTTCTGAATCGCTCTCCGGAGCGCAATGCACGATCACGTCTCCTGCGCCCAGCTCGGCAACGAGCGGAGCGTGGCCAAGGAGCACTTCCATGTAGCCGGACTTCGACGGTAGCTCGACCGCTGTGGCCGCATGCTCAAAGAGAGTGCGCTCGGGAGTGACGAGACGGACGCGGAGTTGATTTGACTCATCTGCCATTTGGAAAAGCTCCAAGCCTTTAGCTTTTAGCTATTAGCTGTTAGCTTCATGTTGTGAATACGAACTAATGGCTAATAGCTAAGGGCTAACGGCTACC
Source organism: uncultured Acidobacteriaceae bacterium (assembly GCA_963823805.1). Classification (GTDB taxonomy): domain Bacteria; phylum Acidobacteriota; class Terriglobia; order Terriglobales; family Acidobacteriaceae; genus Telmatobacter. Next base: position 98,787 of record CAWGMW010000002.1, read on the forward strand.
GTTCCTACACCGTTGCCTTCAGTTTCTCGGCGGTTTCGAGAACTTCCTCGATGCCACCCTTCATATAAAACGCCTGCTCAGGCACATCGTCGTGCTTGCCCTCGATGATCTCCTTGAAGGCGCGGACGGTATCGGCGATCTTGACGTAAGCGCCGGGAATGCCCGTGAACTGCTCGGCCACGTGGAAGGGCTGCGAGAGGAATTTCTGCACCTTGCGCGCGCGGGCCACGGTGAGCTTGTCGTCTTCAGAGAGTTCGTCGATGCCGAGAATGGCGATGATGTCCTGGAGATCCTTGTATCGCTGGAGGATGCGCTTGACGCCTTGCGCCACGTCGTAGTGTTCGTCGCCGACGACGCGCGCGGTGAGAATGCGCGAGGTGGATGCGAGCGGATCGACCGCGGGATAAATGCCCAGCTCGGACAGCGGACGGCTGAGCACGGTGGTGGCGTCGAGGTGAGCGAAGGTGGTGGCCGGCGCGGGGTCTGTTAAATCATCAGCCGGGACGTAGACGGCCTGGACCGAAGTGACCGAACCTTTGCTGGTGGAGGTGATGCGCTCCTGCAGCTCGCCCATTTCCGTGGCGAGGTTGGGCTGGTAGCCGACGGCAGAGGGCATGCGGCCGAGGAGCGTGGAAACCTCAGAGCCGGCCTGGGTAAAGCGGAAGATGTTGTCAATGAAGAGAAGCGTGTCTGCGCCTTCAACGTCGCGAAAGTACTCGGCGACGGTGAGCGCGCTGAGCGCGACGCGCAGGCGTGCTCCGGGCGGCTCGGTCATCTGTCCGTAAACGAGGGCGCATTTCGAGTCCTGCCAATGGCCCGGCTTGATGACGCCGGACTCGGTCATTTCAAGCCACAGGTCGTTGCCCTCGCGGGTGCGCTCGCCGACGCCGCCAAAGACGGAGAATCCGCCGTGATTCTTGGCGACGTTATTGATAAGTTCCATGATGACGACAGTCTTGCCGACGCCGGCGCCGCCGAAGAGCCCGATTTTGCCGCCCTTCAAAAAGGGCTGGATGAGATCGATGACCTTAATGCCGGTCTCGAACATTTCCTCGCTCGTGGACTGCTCGTCAAAGAGCGGAGCGGGGCGATGGATGGGCATGCGCGTCTTTTCGCCGATGGGGCCAAGATTGTCGACCGGCTCGCCGATGACGTTGAGCACGCGGCCCAGCGTCTCTTTGCCCACGGGCATGCGAATGGGCCCGCCGAGGTCGATGGCGTTCATGCCGCGAACCATGCCGTCAGTGGCTTCCATGGCCACAGTGCGGACGCGGCCTTCGCCGAGGTGCTGCTGCACTTCGAGAATCACGTTGATGGGCGTGGGGACCGTGAAGCCGTCGCTGGTGACGCGAAGCGCCTGATAGATAGGCGGCATGGTGGCTTCTTCAAATTGAACGTCTACGGCGGGGCCGGAGACCTGGATGACTTTGCCGATGTTTTCTGCCATTGTTTGAAGCTCCTAGCCTCTAGCTCCTAGCTTCTAGCTTTTTCCTTCTCAACCTCAACTCTGCTCTCTTCGCCTGTGTGCGACCCGGCACGAAGAGCTAAAGGCTAGAAGCTAGCAGCTAGAAGCTGCTTTTACAGCGCAACTGCGCCGGAAACGATTTCGATGATCTCCTTGGTGATGGCGGCCTGGCGCACGCGGTTCATGTGCAGCGTGAGGGCGTCGATCATGTCGGAGGCGTTGTTGGTTGCCGAATCCATCGCCGTCATGCGGGCCGCGTGTTCGGCGGCAACCGACTCGGTCATGGCGTGGAAGAGCACGGAAAAGATGTACTGCGGCAGCAGGCCGGCGAAGAGCTCCTCGGCGGGCTGCTCGTAGATGTAATCGACGTTGGAGGTGCCGAACTTTTTGGCCTCTTCGTCGGCTTCGCTGGTGTCGGCAGCCTCAATGTCGATGCCCGCGGAGAGAGCAGCCTCGGCCTGGCGCTCCTTCTCTTCAGCGGAAGGCTCGACGGCGCCGGTGATCTGCGGGTTCTCAAGATCGAGGAGCGGGAGCACGCGCTCGACCACGAGGCGCTGCGCGATGACCGACTTGAATTCGTTGTAGACGATGTAGGCGGCGTCGATCTCCTCGTGGACGTAGCGGGAGATGATGTTGTGCGCCAGTGCGAGGACGCGTGAAGGCTCGAGCTTGAGCAACAAGCCGGGATGGTCGCCGGTGAGCTCAACTCGCGGAGAAGGGGCGTCTTGCAACTTGTTGAGGAATTTCTCCCCGACCGACTTGCCGACACGGACGCGCTTAACATTGCCGCTTTCGTCGGTCTGCTCGGTGTATGTCGCGGTGGGATAGCGGCGGCGCAACTGGTCGCGGCCCTTGCGGCCGATCGCCTCGATATCGATTTCCTTATCGGGGTTGCCGTTGATGAACTGATAAGCGGTCTTGAGGATATTGGCGTTGAATGCGCCGGCAAAACCCTTGTCGCCCGAGACGACGACCAGCAGAACGCGCTTCTCGGGCCGGGTGAGGAAGAGCTGGCTGGAAATATTCCCGGTTTTCTCGTCGAAAAGTTCGGCGCGGCGGCGGAGCGACTCAAGGACGCTGACGATCATGCGGGCGTAAGGCCGGGCGGCAAGAGCACGCTCCTGCGCGCGGCGCAGCTTGGCCGCTGAGACCATCTTCATGGCCTTGGTGATCTGCCGCGTGTTTTTCACGCTGCGGATGCGACGCCGCAAGTCTAAGACATTCGCCATTGCGTTTAGCTCGGGTTAGAATTCGCTCCAAGTAAGGCTGAACAAGTAACTAATGCTTCCACTCTCAGTTATCCCACAGAGTGGCCGTAATGATTAAGACTCAAGTTTCTTTAGCATCTCTCTGCCAGGCAGTTCCGCCTTGAAGTTTGCCGAATACTCCTTGAGGGCCGCGTGCAGGCGGCTGCGCAGGTCGTCGTCGAGCGACTTCTTTTCGGTGATGTCGGCGACAAGCGCCTTTTGCGAGTCGTCGAAGTACTTATAGAGGCCCTCCTCGAAGGCGCGAATGTCAGAGACCTGGAAATCGTCGAGAAAGCCCTGCGTGCCTGCGAACAGGACCACCATCTGCTGCTGCCAGGTGAGCGGGTGGAACTGCGGCTGCTTGAGGAGTTCCGTGAGGCGGACGCCGCGGGCCAACTGTTTTTGCGTGAGCGGATCGAGGTCGGAACCGAACTGCGCGAAGGCGGCGAGCTCGCGATATTGCGCCAGGTCCAGCTTCAGTGTCGACCCGACCTGCTTGACGGCCTTGATGGCAGCCGAGAAGCCGACACGCGAAACTGAGAGGCCGACGTTGACGGCGGGACGGACGCCGGAGTTGAACAGATCGGTTTCCAGAAAGATCTGGCCATCGGTGATGGAGATGACGTTGGTTGGAATGTATGCGGAGACGTCGCCGGCCTGGGTCTCGATAACCGGCAGAGCCGTGAGCGAACCACCACCGCGCTCCTTGCTCATTTTGGAGGAGCGCTCAAGCAAGCGGGAGTGGAGATAGAAGACGTCACCGGGATAGGCTTCGCGGCCCGGCGGACGGCGCAGCAGTAGCGAGATCTCGCGATAGGCCATAGCGTGCTTGGAGAGATCGTCGTACATGACCAGCGCATGCTTGCCGCTGTCGCGGAAGTACTCGCCCATGGCGGTTGCGGCGTAGGGCGCGAGATAAAGCAGCGGAGCGGGCTCGGAAGCGGAAGCGGCGACGACTATGGTGTGGCCCATGGCGCCATGCTCGGTGAGCGTCTGCACCACCTGCGCGATCGAGGAGCGCTTCTGGCCGATGGCGCAGTAGATGCAGATCAGGTCGTTCTTGGCGTTGTTGATGATGGTGTCGAGCAGGACGGCGGTCTTGCCGGTCTGGCGGTCGCCAATGATGAGCTCGCGCTGGCCGCGGCCGATGGGAATCATGGCGTCAATGGCTTTGAGGCCGGTGGCCATAGGCTCGCGCACGGGCTGGCGGTCGATGATGCCGGGGGCGAGGCGCTCGATGGGAAGGAATTCGGTGGTGGCAATCGGGCCCTTGTCATCGATGGGCGCGCCCAATGCGTTCACCACGCGGCCGATCATGGCGGCGCCGACGGGGACGGAGAGAATTTTGCCGGTGCGCTTGACCTCTTCGCCTTCCTTGAGCTCGGTGTAATCGCCGAGGACCACCGAACCCACCTGGTCCTCTTCAAGCGAGAGGGCGAGGCCGGCGATGTCGTGCGGAAAGCTGAGCAGCTCGCCGGCCATGACTTTGTCGAGGCCGTGAATGCGGGCGATGCCGTCACCAAGCGAGGTGATGGTGCCGACTTCGTCGACCTGGACCTTGGAGTCGTAGTTCGCGATCTGCGCGCGAAGAAGTTGTGTGATTTCGTCTGCCTTGATTTGAGCCATTGGGCAAGTTCCTTGCAGTTCTTAGTTCGGAGTTCTTAGTTCGCAGTTACGAGAATGCGAAATTCCGGGTTCAGCCGGCTGTCAATGCTTCTTTCAGGCGGTCGAGCCGGCCGCGTACGCTGCCGTCGTAAACCGTGGAGCCGATGCGCACCACGGCGCCGCCAAGAATGGTCGTGTCGAGCTTGAAACTTGGGTCGATTTTTGCGCCGGCAAGCTTGGCCAGCTCCGCGACCAGCACGCCGCGTTCATCGGCACTCAACTCGCGCGCGGTGACTATTTGGGCAGGGCGGACTCCCGACTGCTGCTGCAAAATACGGCGATACGCCGCTGCTACCTCGACGACGTGACCGATGCGATTGTTGGAGATGAGCACGGCAAGCAGGTTACGCAGCTCCTTTTGCATGCCGAGTTTGGCCTTCAGCTTATCCACAATTTCGACTTTTTGCGACGCGGGGACGGCCGGATTTACGAAGAAAGTGCGCAACTCGACGCTACCTTCCCAGGTCGCGAGAAAATCGGAGAATTGGCGGTCGATGGCGGCGGCATCTAGTTTGGCATCCGTAACCACATCGGCAAAGGCGCTGGCGTAGCGGGCAACAAAGGCAGGCATCTAGTTCTGGCCTCCTTTGCCCGAAGCGTCAGCGGAAACGCCGGCAACAAACTCGGCGATAAGAGCGCGGTCGGTCTCCGGCGTCATTGCCAGTTGCCGTGAAGCCTGATCGATGGCGAGATTGGCGGCGAAGTCGCGCAGGCCGCGCCGGACCTGGGCGGCGGCCACGCTGATTTCCTGCTCGGCTGCGGCCACGATGCGGGCGCCTTCTTCGCCGAGGGCGGCCTTAATGCGCTTTTCGTCTTCAAGACTGTCCTGCTCGATCTGGGCGCGGAACTTCTGCATCTCGTCGCCCAGCCCAGCAAGCTTGGCCTCGACAGCGCTGAGGCGGGACTGTGCGTCGGCAGTGGCTTGGCGCGCGGTCTCAAGATCGTGGCTCAGGGTCTGGGAGCGCTTGCGAACGATTTTTGGCATGACCTTGCCCAGCGGGATCACAATGGCGAAGAAGATGATGGCGAAGTTAATCCCGAGCAGAAGGTAGATCGTTGTATCGAGCTTGAGGTGAAGGATGTGAGCGACCGATTGCACGATGGGCGAGTGCAGAAAGGCTTGTTCCTGCGCTTCCTCGGACTTGGGAGTCTCGCTGGTTGCCGGAGTAATGCCCTGGGAGTTGGCCCCCACCGACCCGGAATTCGTTGCCGGAGCGGGTTGCGGCGCCGCTTGCGCGGAGAGGCGGTAGGGCGCGACGGTCACCGATGCAGCGATCGCCACAGCGAGTAAGGTGCGGATGAGATGGGTGAAAGGGCGAATCCTGGGAAGGCTGTGTCTCAACGGGAACCCCCGGCAGCGGCGGGCATCACGGCGCGGACAGCCAGGCCAGCCAGATCGGCGGTTGCGGACTGGATCACCTTGCGGGCCGAATCGGCTTCGGTGTCAAATTCGGCTTTGGCCTGACGCACTTTTTCGCCGGCTGCTTTGCGGGCGGCGTCAAGGGCGGTGTCGCGCTCGGCGGTCCATTGCTTCATGCGCTGCTCGCGAAGCTTGTAGGCGTCGGCGCGGGCCAGGCGGAGGCGTTCGGCGTACTCGGCGGTCTTGGATTCAGCTTCGGCAATCGCTTTGCGGGCGTCTTCCATGGCCCCTTCCGTCAAGGCGCGGCGCTTGGCCAGCACCGCCGTCAGCGGTCCCTGTACCAGAAACTGATAGGCGATGACCAGCACGATGAACAGCGCTGCCGTCGGGATGGCGCCAATCAGATACTTTTCGATTGCCTGAAGGATGTCTTGCATGGAGGTACTGGAGCCCTGCGCCTCTTCACTGTCAATTTTCGCATGTGGAACCCTTTTTTGTATCAGGGGCAAGCCCTCAAGTCAACGCGAAGAGGGGCGTCAGGACCGCGTTCTGTGACACCAGTCACGAATCGGGAATTTCACAGAAAAAAGGGCTTGCTATTGCCCAAAACGAGCCTAGACTGGAACTACCACCTAGACCCGGACCAGGGTCCAGCGGGCAGCCGGTTTCGGGATATCCTTCCACTCCCGAGGCCGGAGGCCCGCTTCTAATTTTTGGGCAGCTTTTTTCGATCTGAACGGCTCGCAGGTTGGCTGGGGACTCATCCCCGGCAATGATGTTCGCCCCGAAATCCAGGCCTTCAGCTTCCAGTCGCCAGTTCCTACGGCTTTGCTCCGACCGCGGAATTGTCGACGGTCAGAAGCCCTTGCGCGCGAAGCCAGTTCTCGAGTAGACCGGGCCACTGGTCGAGCGAGGGGTCGCCTTTGCCCAGGCCCGAGCCGTGGGCACCATTGGCGAAGACGTGCAGCTCAGAAGGAACTCCGGCCTTCAGGAGCGCCTGATAGAAATCGATGCTTGCGGCCGGAGACACAGTCTTGTCGGCAAAAGTCTGGTAGATGAACGTCGGAGGCGTATCCCTCGTGACAAAAAGTATTGGATCGTACTTCGCGCGCAGCGCGTCGCACTGGTCCATCAGGTTAAGGATTTTGCAGTAGCTCAGGTACGTTGTGTCCTTGGTGATGGCGTCGAGCCAGGGATAGCCGAGGACGAGGTAGTCGGGACGGCTCGAGGCCCGATCGATGGGGTCCTCGGCGTCGGGGCTGCCGGGCACAAATTGAGTTCCGGCAAGCGCGGCGAGGTGGCCACCGGCGGAAAAGCCGATGACGACAATTCGATTGGGGTTGATGTGGTAGTCCGTTGCGCGCGCGCGGACGGTCTGGATGGCGCGTCGCGCGTCGATGAGCGGGACCGGCAGCAGGTAGCCGTTTGAGCCGAGCCTGTAGCTGAGGATGAAGGCGTGGAAGCCGCGCGCGGTGAACCAGTCGGCAACTTCGCGGCCCTCGAGATCGCCGGCAAGATGAAGGTAAGCACCACCGGGAAAGATGATGACTGCGGAGCCGTTGCCGGTTCCTTCGCGCGGCCCCATGACAGTGAGCGCAGGAATGTCGCTGCAGGGTTCGCTTTTGGTTGCGGGCGTTGTCCCAACTCCCGGCGTCTTGTCTCCCGGCGGCGTGCCCGGCCAGAGCCGGATGGTCTGGATCCCGAGGAAATTGTTGTCGGTGCCGGGTGTGGCGCAGTTGGCCAGTTGCGCGCGAGCCGCGGGGATGGCCGCCAATGCCAGGACGGGGGCAGCGATGAGGAATGCGAAGAACTGCTTCATGGGAGCCTCGTTGCGATTCGCGAGGATTATAGAACCGGGAGTCAGGTTTTAGGGTTCACGAGTCAAAGACGGCGCTTGCTCCTTGTCCCCTTGGTCCTTCGTCCCTGTCGTTCTGATCCCTGTTCCTTGATTCTTAAAGCCAGAGTGCGGCGTGGCCAGGGCAGAGACTGCCGGCCCGCTCAGAGAGAGTTTCGGCGAGCGTGAGCCCGTAGCGCGCGAAGTAGTACGCTCCGCCGTGGACGCGCTCCTGCAGCACGCCTCCTGGATAGAGGGCGTTGAAGATGGAGTTGGCGTGCCGCGTGAGAGTGGTTTCGCGCTGGAGCTGGAAGTTGGCGGCGAGGGTGCGCAGGCGATTCATCTGGTAGCGAATCTTTCCGGCGGCGGTGTCGGCTGACTGGCCCAGACCCTTGTCCTGCGATTGCAGCCATTCGACGAGTGTGCCCAGCTCGGCATCGAGGGCGTTGCCGGCGGCAGCCAGTTTCTGTTTTGTCTCAATGGGCATGGAGCGGGCGGCGAGGCGCAGGGCAAGCGTGGAGGCATTTTCTTCCGCGAAGACCTGCTCAAGCGAGAGCTCATGGCGGCGGAGAAGCTCGGCAATAGAGGGCTCGATGAGTGTGGCGGAAAAGCGCGCGATGGGAGGCGTCTGGCGGCCGAGAATTCGCTCGAAGAGAACGGTGGACTGCGCCAGATAGGCGATTTCGGCGGGACCGCCGACCTGCGCTGTGGTCGAAAACAAGAAATCCTGAAAGACGGGGCGAAGAAGTGCCGCGGGCGAGATGCGCTCCGGCTCGGAATCGAGGATTCCAACGAGATCGGATGTGGAGTAAGTCTGCTCGCCGGCGTTCCAAAGGCCGTTCGGCTCGGCCGGCGTGGGCGCGACGCGGCGAAGCGCGGTGCGTGCTCCGTTCTTGTCGTCGATGAGAAAGAGCACGCTGGACTGTGGAGCGACGGCAACTTGGGTGTGATAGCCGGCGGCTTCAAGAGCCTTGCCGCGCTCGATAAGCGCTGAGTGAAACTCGTCGGCGCGCTCAATGGCGGCGCGCAGAACAGGCGCGCCAAGACGATGGAAGTCGCGGCCGGCAGCGTCGACGACGAGAAGCCCTTGGGCGGCGAAGATGGCCGAGTAGAAATCTCCAAAGGCTTGCGCGAAAGTGCGGCCGGGCTTGTAGGCAGCGATGAGAGCGTCGGTGGCGTCAGAGGGACCGAGAAGCTCGGCGGCGCGCTCGACGAGTGCAGTGATCGAATCGTCGAAGACGATGCGGCCGGCAGGTATCGCGACTCCGGGCGCATTGCCGTAAGTCAGTGTGGCCAGCTCGCGGCCGGCGGGAAAAGTGACGTGATCGACCTCGGCGAAATCGTGGTCCTCGCTCGCAACCCAGAAGACCGCCACGTGCGGATGGCCGGCTGCTGTAGCCTTGCGCGCGCGAGCGATGGCGGTGGCAGCTTTGAATGGCGAGTAGAGCGGGCCGCCGAAGAGACCGACCTGCTGGCCGGTGAGGACGGCCCCGGCGCCTTGCGCGAGAGCACCGAGAGCAGGCTTGGCGGCGTCGGATGTGTTCTCAGAGGCGAGGAGTCGAACCATTTCCGGCCAATGCGCGGGGCGCGGCGGAGGTGCCTGCGTGACCTGGTCCAAAGGCAAAACGGCACGAAGTGCCCCGGCGCAAAAGTCGAGAAAGAGGCGGGACTGGCCCGGCATTACGGTTACTGGATAACAATCGGCTTTCAAGGATTCGGTCACTCTTTTCTCGTGGTCGGGCAGGAACTGGATGCGCTGCCAAGAACTGGAAATTTGTTGCTTGGTTAAGGATGCCACGGCGGGCCGGGGCGATGCAGGAATGGCCAGAAATGGCAAAGCTGAAACAGGACAGTGCGTATACTCGTGATGAATTGAGTGCGATCAGCGCTGTTGACAAAGAGGGGATGAAATGCCGAAGAAAACGACTGTGAAGGCGAAAAAGATCAAGAAGGGGAAGGCGGGAAAGGCGGGCGCAAAAATTGAACGCGCCACGATCATCAGTTCGGAGCTCGTGTTTCAGTGTTCTCAATTTAAGGTGCTGCACGACAAGCTGATTGAGCCGGGAGGGCGCCGGAACGAGCGCGACGTGATCCGCCACAACGGAAGCGTGGTGATTCTGGCGATCGACAACTCGAAGAGCAAGAAGGATCCATGGATCGTGATGGAGCGCCAGTACAGGCACGCAGCGCAGCAATACCTGTGGGAGCTGCCGGCGGGCAAGATTGAACCGGGAGAGGATCCGCTGGAAGGAGCCAAACGGGAGCTGGCCGAGGAGACCGGGTACCGGGCGAAGAAGTGGCGGCCGTTGGTGGAGTACTATGCCAGCCCCGGCTTTCTGGGCGAATCGATGAAGGTTTTCCTGGCTGAAGGGCTTGAGCCGGGCGCGGCGCACCCGGAGGAAGACGAGCAGATCGAACTGAGGCTGGTCAAGCTCTCTGAACTGCTGAAATTGATCGAAAAGGGCGCGATTCTGGACGGCAAAACGCTGAGCAGCGTGCTTTTATACGCGCGAATCAAGGACGGACACCGCAAGAAATAGCCCCGAGAAACTCAGGGATTTTTCCACAGGCGTCCGTGTCGATTGTGCGCACGCGGACGGCGGAGCGGGTTTCACTTTGTGGAATCTGACCGAATTGCATCAACCTTTCACGAACTTTCGGCGTCTTAACAAATATCGGCGGGAATTCCCCCTGAATTTCCGCTGTGTCCAGGAAAAAAGCAGGAACGTGAAAAGGAAGGCAGGAACCTGTGGCTCAGTACAAGGGAAAGGTCAAGTGGTTCAACAACGCCAAGGGCTACGGATTCATCGGACGCGAAGACGGGCCAGATGTATTCGTCCACTACTCGGCGATTCAATTGGATGGGTACAAAACGCTCAAAGAAGGCGATGAAGTCGAGTTCGATATTGTTGAAGGCCAGAAAGGCCCGCAGGCGGATGCCGTAGTCCGCAATCGGGATAGTGCAAGCGCCCACACCGCCGCCTAGGCGGAAGTAGGGCCCCGGGCGTTCCCGCAAGACCGCCGCCCGGCGGTAGCGGTGAGTTGTGCCCAGCAGTCACTCAATCATCACATTTCCAAACCTAAATCCAGTCAGGGAGCCCTCCCTGCTCAGGCGCGGTTCGCAATGAGCTCGTGAATTTGCGCGAGTGGATTGACCCCCCAGAATGCGTATGTTGATGCGCATATTGACGCCGTTGTTCCATACTTCGTACAGAGGGCCGCACGATGGATAACAAGACTATGGCGCGCCTGCTTGAAGAGACGGCCGACTTGATGGAGATCGACGGCGCGGACAGCTTTCGCATCCGGAGCTACCGTCGCGCCGCGGAGGCCGCTGAGCAAACCACCGTTGACCTGGTGGAGGCGGCAAACGATACGGCGCGGCTGCTCGAAATCGACGGGATCGGCAAGAGCATGGCCGCGCATCTTCAGTCGATTGCCGCGACGGGATCGCTACCCCAGCGGGACCAGTTGCTGGCCAAGTACGGTGCGGGCGTGCTGGAACTGCTCAAATTGCCGGGCATGGGGCCCAAGACCGTGGCACTGCTTTGGGACGCAGCCAAGATCGGCAGCATCGGCCAGCTCGCCGAGGCGATTGCGGCAGAGCGGCTGAAGGGCCTGCCGCGAATGGGCGACAAGCAGATCGAGAAGCTGCAGAAGGGAATCGAAGATTACCGGCGGAGCGTCGGGCGGTTCCGGATCGACGTGGCCGAAGAGGCAGCGGGGCGGATTGCGGCCTATCTGCTTAAATTCAAAGGGATTAAGAGGGTGACGCCGGCAGGCTCGCTGCGCCGGGGACGCGAGACCATCGGCGACCTGGACCTTTTGGCAACCGGACCAGCTTGTATGCCGGAGAAAACCGGCCCCGCAGTCGAGTACGTGGCTGCTTACCCCGGCATTCAGGACATGATCGCAAAGGGCGAGAACAAGGTGAGCTTTCATGTGGACCAGGGGCTGCAAGTAGACGTGCGGCTGCTGCCGGAGGCCAGCTATGGCGCAGCGTTGCAGTATTTTACCGGCTCAAAGGCGCACAATGTGACGCTGCGGCAGCGGGCTCTTAAGATGGGCTACACGCTGAGTGAGTGGGCGCTGGCGCGGCTGGACGACGGCTCGACCGTTGCGGCCAAGACTGAGGAGGAGATTTACGCCGCACTCGGAATGGACTGGATGCCGCCGGAGATGCGCGAGAACCTGGGCGAGATTGACGCGGCCGCCGAGCACGATCTGCCCCGCGTGGTCTCGCTCAGCGACATTCGCGGCGACGTGCACACGCACACGACCGCCAGCGATGGGCGCAACTCGATCCGCGAGATGGCAGAGGCGGCGCTGGCTTGCGGGTACAAATACATTGCGATCACCGACCACTCGAAGAACCTGGCCATGACGAATGGAATGGATGAGAAGCGGGTTCTCGAGCAGATCAAGCAGGTGCACGCGGTGGACAAGCAGATGCAGGGAAAGATTCGCGTGTTCACCGGCATCGAGGTGGACATTCTGGCCGATGGCGCGCTCGACCTGGACGACGAAGTGCTCGCGCAGATGGATGTGGTGATTGCCAGCGTGCACACACGCTTTGAGCAGGGCCGCGAAGAGATGACGGCACGGGTGCTGAAGGCGATTGAAAATCCGAATGTGCGAATTCTGGGCCACCCGACGGGCCGGCTGTTGCTGCGCCGGGAGCCGTTCGCGCTGGATCTGGCCGTGGTGCTGAAGCGCGCGGCGGAGCTGGGCGTGGCGATGGAACATAATGCCGCGCCGGAGCGGCTGGACCTGAACGATCACGACCTGCGGCTGGCCAAGGAACTGGGCTGCCACATCGTAATGTCCTCTGACTCGCACGATAGCCGCAACCTGGGCAAGATGGTGTACGGAACAAAGCAGCTGCGGCGCGCCTGGCTTACCAAGGAGGATGTGCTGAACACGAAGGAAGCAAAGGGGTTTCTGGCGGGGTTGCGGGCAAGGCCCTGAGCCTGCCGACCGCGAAACTCATGAGGTTTGGGCCGAGTCCCCCAATGGTCACCACCTTCGAGCACAATGGGATTGGGTCGCCACAAGGGATTCCTTGGCTTGTTGTGATCGATTGGGGATAAGATTAGGCCCAACGAGGGTAAGGCCGCAAAGAGGGTGAGGTCGCCATGAGCTTACTACAGCAGGAAGAGACGGAAGTGGACGACGCCGCGCTGGGAGAAGAACTTACCAAAGGTTCCAGCCACGTGGTGTGGGCCGCGATCATCGCGACCGTCGTGGTAAGCCTGGCCATTGGGGCTTATGTCCTCATGGAACAAAAGCCGCCCATCGCCACGGGAGAGATCGTGGCTGTTTGGGCGCATCCGCAGCACACTGAGACATCCGGTCTCGACGCCAGCGGTGCGCCAATGCCCAAGGAAGAAGTGGACCAGGTGATGGTCTTCACCGAAGTGAAGCTGCACAACAACACCGATCACCCGCTGTATCTTGCCAACGTGCTCACTAATGCCACGCTCGCTGACGGGATCCACTCCAGCTATGCCGCCAACACGGGCGACTACGAGCGGATTTTTGTCGCCTATCCGAATATTCCCGTGCCGCACAATGCGCCCATTTCGCCGCTCGACACCACCATCGACCCAGGACAGACAGTCGAAGGGACATTCGTTTCAGCGTTCAAGATGACTCAGACGGATTGGGACTCGCGCAGCAAGCTGGACTACACCTTCAATTTCCGCTACCAGCCCAGCCTTACGGTTGCGCCCAAGGTTCCTATCACTGAACAGTAGGCGGAACTGGCGCGCTCTTGGGCGTGGAGAGATAGCCGGCAATCTCATTCCGTGAATTGATGTTGTTGACTACGATCTCGTAGAGCGCCTGATCCTTGCCGCTATAGAACTGCAGCGGCTCGTTCACGTTGCGGTCTTTCTTCTCGTACACCTTGTCGTCCGCAAAGATGTCGAGGGTGAACTTGCTGTGCTTGGCGTCGGTCCTCTTCAATTCCAGCGAGACCGTGCCCACCGGCTTTCTCTGGCCCTTGTCGAGAGAGAACTCATAGAAATTGCGGTCGCCCTTGTGCTCGAGCACAACGAGCTCATCGTGATTGCGGGCGATGACGCTGTTGGTGCTGGTCAAATCGCCCTTCACGGACTCGAGTTCGCCTTGAGTGTTGGCCAGGTCGCCCTGGGTCTTGCTCAGGTCGGTCTTCACGCCGCCCACATCCGTCTTCACGCTGGTAAGGTCGGTGGAAACGTTGTTTACCTGCTGCGCGGTCTGTTGTTCGGCGGTCTCAAGGTCTTGTTCCTTGGTGATGATTGCCTGGGCGCGCTCGTCGAGTTCCTTTTGCGTAAGGCCGACGGATTTACCCAGCTCATCGGTGGCGACCTTCAGGCGGGCATCGGTCTCGCGCAAACTGGCGGCAAGTTGCGTGTCCTGCTGCTTGGCGTCGGCCAGCTCCGCCTGCGCGGTGGTCAGCCGGGTATTCAGCGTGAAGCACCAAATCAGGCTTCCGATAGCAGCCAGCACCGCGATGGCGATCGCGGCCAACAGCGCGCCGGAGTAAGTTCGGGGGGCTTCTTCAATTTCGCTCATTCGTTCCCTTTCATGCATAGGCGGGCATTTTGGAGCAGGCCCAGCCTGGCGTAGAGGCGGCATCCTTTCCGTTTAGACGCCGCAGCGAGGAGAATTTGTCTCAGTCGATCCGGAAATCCCCATGATTCACAATCTTACCGACTCGGGCGTCCGGGTAAAAGCCGGGAATCCCAGTCTGCCTGCTCGCTGAATCTACAGGATAAATCGAAGGAGTGGCGGATGAGCGGGTCTTGCGCATGAATCGGCCAGGAACGGTCGCCAGTGCAACTAGCCGTCCCACCCTCCGTGACAAGGACGGAACGGCTACGTTATAAACATCCTTACTGCATATTTTGGCGCCGGGTGCGGTTTGTTGCGGCCGGAACTCCGCCGCAAGAGCCAAACTGCCATCGAAACAAGGGGAGAAGCAAAGGCTATGCCGACTGCTGTCGCAGGAAAAGGCCTGGAAGGAATTGTCGCCGCCAACTCCGGCATTTGCTGGATCGACGGCGAAGCGGGCATCCTGTCCTATCGTGGCATCGACATTCACGAGCTGGCCGAGCACTCCACCTTTGAAGAAACCACCTGCCTGCTGTGGAACGGAATCCTGCCCAACGAGCTGGCTTTGCGCGAGTTCCAGTCGCAACTGACGCTGGCGCGGTCGCTCGATCAGCGCGTCATCGATTTGATGCGCAGCTTTCCCACCTCGGCCACGCCGATGGAGGTGCTGCGCACTACGGTTTCGGCGCTGAGCTTTTACGATGCCGACGAGAAAGACAACTCCCACGACGCAAACGTGCGCAAGGCCTACAACCTGACCGCGCAGATCGCGATGATCGTGGCGATTTATGACCGGCTGCGCAAGGGCAAGGAGATTGTTCCGCCTGACCGCTCGCTTTCGCACGCAGGAAACTTTTTGTGGATGCTGAACGGGGAAAAGCCTTCAGAAACGGCCACTCGAACTTTGGATATCGCTCTTATTCTTCATGCCGACCACGAACTGAACGCCTCCACCTTTGCCGCCCGCGTCATCGCCGCAACACTCTCCGACATCCATTCCGCAATTACCGGCGCCATTGGCGCGCTGAAGGGCCCGTTGCACGGCGGCGCCAACGAGGGCGTGATGCGGCTTCTGCTGACCATCGACAAGCAAGGCGCCGATCCGGTGGAGTACGTGAAGAACATGCTCGCCGCGAAGCAGAAGATCTCCGGCTTCGGGCATCGCGTGTACAAGACGGAAGACCCGCGGGCCACGCACCTGCGCAAGATGAGCGAACAACTGGGCAAGGATGCGGGCCAGCCCAAGTGGTTTGAAATGTCGCGGGCGATCGAGCTTTACATCAATCAGGATAAGAAGCTGAACGCCAACGTGGATTTCTATTCGGCATCGACATACGCGACACTAGGCATCGATATCGATCTCTATACGCCGATCTTCGCGTTGAGCCGCATCTCCGGCTGGTCCGCGCACGTGATCGAGCAGCTCGACGACAACCGGCTGATCCGCCCCCGCGCCGAGTACATTGGGCCGGTGTATCCCTCGCCGTGGATTCCGGTGGAAGAGCGGCTGTAGGGCGGGCGCCCAGGAAAATCGTTTCCTCCCCATTGCCACACCCGTGGTTCCGCATTACCATCGAAGCTCTCCGGATGTCCGGACTCTCCCGAAAACATTCCCCAATGGAGGAGCCCCATGATCCTCGGTATGAGCATTCAGGTGTTCACAATTCTGCACGTGATTCTGAGCCTCGCAGGGATCGCCGCTGGCCTCATCGCCATTTTCGCGCTGACCGCCAATAAGCTTTCAGGCTTGACTGGATTCTTCCTCGCCACGACCGCGCTCACCAGCATCACCGGATTCTTGTTTCCGTTTCACGGCGTTACACCAGCAATCGTTCTCGGCATTCTGTCGATGATTGTCCTGTTGCTGGCTGCAATCGCGCTGTACGGTGGCAAACTTGGCGGCGGCTGGCGCGGAACCTACATCATCAGCGCTTCTCTCGCGCTCTACTTCAACGTATTCGTGCTCTTCGCGCAGCTTTTTGCCAAGGTGCCGGCTCTCAAGGCCATCGCTCCCACGCAATCGTCGCCTGCCTTCGGAGCGACACAGCTCGTCGTGCTGGTTGCGTTCATTGTGCTTGCTATCCGGTCGTTCAGGGGTTTTCGCGGCTATCGACTGGGCTAGGCGCAGAGACTCGGAGCTATCGCGGACCGTGCAGGTGATCGATTAGCCAATCGATCGCGGCGGGCTCGTCGTCAATCTGCAAACGGAGCTTGACTGTTTGGAGCGGAAGTGATGCGGGCATTGACGCTGCGAGCGCGCCGATGCGTACGCGATCCTTTTCCGTGGTCAGCAGCGATGCGGCTCTGACGGCTCTGGCTTCGGATGCGAGGCGGGCGAGATCGGATGCTGTGTAGTTGTGGTGGTCGGCGAACCCGGCCCGCGCGGCGAGCTCCACGCCTGCGGATTTGAGGCCCTGAAAGAACTGGTCCGGCCGCGCGATGCCGCAAAAAGCTAAGACAGGACCGTCGACGTGCGGGACTTCCATCTGGCGACGCATGCGCCAGACCTGGGGCCTCCAGCCACGCACTTTGATTTCAGCTTGCAAATCGGGTTCGTCTGCCGGCACCGCAATGACTCGCGCCCGCGCCGCCGCACGCAATCCCTCGCGAAGATTTCCTGCGGGGAGGAGATGGTCGGTCAAGTCGCGGCGGCTGAGGAGCAGAATGTCGATGTCGCGCGCAAGCTGGCGATGCTGGAAGCCATCGTCGAGCAGATGAACGCCGGATGATGAAGGCGCGGAGCGCTCGGCAAGCAAACCAGCATCGTATCGCTCGGCGGCGACGTAGACGGGAACCTGTGCTTCGCGCGCGATGAGCAGCGGCTCGTCGCCAAACTCTTGTGCTGTCCCGTTGGGGTTAACCAAAAGTGGAAGCGCCGATCGCCGGCCGTAGCCGCGCGAAAGAACATCGACGTGCAGTCCGCGCGCGGTGAGAGCTTTAGCCAGCGCGATCGTGAGCGGAGTCTTCCCTGCCCCGCCAGCGGAGAGATTGCCGATGCTGACGACAGGCCAGCGAAGACGGTGAACCCGCTTGAGGCCCGTGCGCAATTGCAATTCGCGCAGCCCGAGGCCGAGACGGTAGGTGGGCACGAGCGGCCAAAGCAGCGGACGTGCGGCAGGGGTGGACTTCACGAAGCACGCTCCCCGCTGGAGGTCGAGTTGAGCAACTCGCGAATCGCTGCGACGCACCGGTCCGTGGCGCCGGCCTGGCGATTGAAGACTTCCCTGGCGCGCGCGCCCATGGCTTCGGCGGCTACGCGGTCGCGAAGAAGCTCAACGAGGGTCGAGACCAAATCTTCCTTAGTCGCAATGCGAACCGCGTCGTTGTCGCGCAGGCTTTCAACAATAGCAACGAAATTAGCGTAGTGCGGGCCCATGACGATGGGAACGCCAAACCGGGCCGGCTCTAGGGGGTTGTGGCCGCCCGCGGGAACCAGGCTGCCACCGACAAAGGCAACGGAGGCCAGCGAATAAATGGAAGCCAACTCTCCGATGGTGTCGAGCAGGACGACCGTGCCGGGACCGACCGCGCCGGTGGAAGCGAGCGGAGCATCGGATAGCTCTAGGGGCCAATCGGAGCGCTTCCGCCACTCGACTCCGGATTTCTCGATGAGCGCCGCGACCGCGCTGAAGCGCTCAGGATGGCGCGGGGCAAGGACGAGAACAAGTTGCGGGTCGGCGGCAAGGAGGCATGGCCATGCTTCAAGGAGCACGGATTCCTCGCCCTCGAGCGTGCTGCCGGCTACGACGATCCGTACGCCGGCGGACAGCGCCTTCAACAAACGGGTGGCTTCGGATTCCTGAGGGACACGCACATCGAATTTGAGATTTCCGGCGACCGAGACGCGATCGGGAAGGCAGCCGAGCGCGAGCAGGCGGTCCGCGTCGATTTGGCTTTGAGCAAGCACGCGGCTAAGACGCGAGAGCAGCGTCCGCCAGAAACGGCGCAGCTTTAGGTAGCGCGGCCAGGAGCGGCCGGAGATGCGGGCGTTGACCACGACAACGGGAATGCCGCGACGAAAGCAGCCGTGAAGAAGATTGGGCCAGAACTCGGTTTCCGCCAGCAAGAGCATGCGCGGCTGGAGCGCGTTGAGATAGGCTTGGACCGCCCAGGGCAGGTCGAGCGGGCAATAGAAAACGCGATTCGATTCAAAGCGCTCGCTGGCCAGCGCCCGGCCGGTGCGCGTTGTGGTGGAGACAACAATCGAGGCGCCAGGCAGAGCGGATTCGAGCGTCCTGACCAGGCGCGTGACGGCGAGAACTTCGCCGACAGAGACAGCGTGTAGCCAGATGAGCGGGCGCTCGCCAGCTGGAGCGGACGTTGAGATGAGTCCCCGTGGAACGCGGCCCAGACGCTCGAAGAGCCCTTCGCGGTATTTGTGCGTGGTGGCCATGCGCCACAGCCACCAGGGCGCGCCGGCAACGAGAGCCACGAACAAGGCAAGGTTATAGAAAAAGAGAATCATCCGTAAACGAACCAGTCTTCCGCAGGTCTAATCGTAGAGCGTCTGATCCTGGAATGATACAGTTGACCGCGATGAAAACTTTGCGGGGAATCCCGTTGCTGTTGCTCTGGTTCGCCTTGCCGCTGACGGCGAGCGACCGCACGCCGCCGCCGGTCCAGCCGGCGACTTCATTCCCGGCTGTCGAAGTACACCCCGATGAGCACGTGGCCATCGCCGCCGAGCCCTACGATACGAGAGAAAAGGAATCCATCTTTCGCGTCGACTACCTTGGCCACGACGTGATGCCGATTCGTCTCATCGTGACCAACCAGGGCGATCGGCCCATTTCGCTGGTCGATGCGCGGATTCTATTTGAGACGGCGGACGGCGACCGGATTCGCGCCGCCGAGCCCGACGATGTGGAGCGGATGATGACACAAAAGGAGCGGCAAGGATCCAAGATTCCCCTGCCCGCGCCGCTGCCGCCGATTCACGTAAAACCAAAGGGCAGCATCAAGGAGATTGAGGACGACTTTAATACTTTTGAATACTCGGCCCTCGCGGTGGAACCGCATACAACGCGCGCCGGCTTTCTGTTTTACGACGTTTCAGGGTTGAGGAACCCGCTGGCAGGCGCGAAGCTCTATCTCCACGATCTGCGCGACGCGGACGGCAAAGAGCTCTTCTATTTTGAAATTCCCTTCAATAAATATCTGCAGTCCAAGTCGAGCCAGATGAACTGACGGGCGGCGAAGGCGCAGAGAGCCGGCGCTATTCGAAGTACGTCGCCGTGGTGATGTCAGTCTCCCAGATGGTGCAGTCCTTCACGCGCACGCGGCCTGCAGTCATTCCGGCAAGCTGGCGATTCGTTTCATCGTAAAAATACTTCGCGATGTTTTCGGCCGAGGGATTGAGCGTCGTGAATGGCTCCAGATCGTTGAGCATCTGGTGGTCGAGGCGATCAATGACGGGCCGGAGCACCTGCTTGAGCAGCTTGAAGTCGAGCAGCAAACCGGCCTCGTCGAGCGTGGCGCCGGCCAGCGTCACGCGGACTTTGTAATTGTGGCCATGCGGGTTCTCGCACTTGCCTTTGTAGTTGCGGAGATAGTGGCCGGAGGAGAAATCCGCATCGACGGTGACTTCGTACATTTGCGCCTGCTCGATCCTGCACGGGGATTCGCCCCGCACTTTCTCATTCTAATTTGACCGGCCCAATCAGGGCTTGCGATTGCCGCGCCGCTGGTTTCGCGCCGCGCGGCGCGCTTCCTCGCTGCGGCGGTCGACTTGTTCAAAGAGATTACTCAGCACTCCGATCAGAGCCGAAGCGAGCGCGGCGAGCAGCAGCAGCAGCGACATCGTGCGCCACAGCGAACCGTTCGCGGGCAGGCCGGGCTGAAAGCTCGACGGCACCAGCGTCATGGCCCCGGAGATTAGGGCGAAGAACCCAAGCGTAGCGGCGAGAATGTAGAAGTTGCGGGACATGCGCGGTTTGGCGTGAGATTCGATCGGCGAGAGATTGGCTCGGCCTGCTGCGATTCTACGGTGCTCAGGTTCACGCGGAAAGCTCGGCGGAGTCGATGAGGGCGACTCCCGCTTTTGCGAACTCGGCCTCGATCGCGGCCACCGACCCGTTGAGATCGATAGCGCGGCAGGCATCGCGCAGCACAAACGCAGGCAAGCCCAACCGCCGCGCATCGAGCGCCGAATAGCCAACGCAATAGTCGTAGGCGAGACCGGCGAGAAACACGCGCGCGAGCCCGCGCTCCTTCAGAAATCCGGCCAAACCCGTCGGCGTCGTGCGGTCATTTTCAAAGAAAGCGGAGTACGAATCGATCCGCGGGCGGAAGCCTTTGCGCAAGATCAGCTCGGCCTGCGTGAGCCCGAGCGCCGGGTGGAACTCCGCGCCGCGCGTGCCCTGAGCGCAATGCGACGGCCAGAGAGTCTGCGGGCCGTAACTCAGCTCAATCGAATCGTAAGCCTGCTTGCCGGGATGAGACGCGGCGAATGAAAAATGATTGGAAGGGTGCCAGTCTTGAGTCAAGATGATGTGCTCAAAGTGCGGCGCGACGCGATGGATGGGCGCGATCACCTCGTCGCCACGCGGAACGGCAAGCGCGCCGCCAGGGCAAAAATCATTCTGCACGTCGATGACGAGCAGAACATCGTTCGCGTCGATCTGCATCCTGACTCCCTCAGCGGCTCAACCCGAACGATGCGCGCCCATCATTTGCGCGGCGCGTTTGGCTGCAGCGCGATCGGGCTTTGGTTTTCAAGTTTGGCCTGATTCACAGACGGCATATCCAAAGGAAACTCCGGCAGGCCAAGTTTCTTTCTCAAGGCGCGCAAGTCAGCGCCGCGCTCCTCGGAGATGCGCAGAATGGGAGCGCCCAACTGCGCGGCCAGCATCAGCGTCCAACAATAGGTGTCGAGGACCTCGGCGCACCACTCAGCGTGCGTCACCGTATCCGCCCAGCACACGATGCCGTGATTGGCCAGGAGCATGGTGTTGTGATTCTTCACGTAGGGCAGAACCGTTTCGGCAAATGCCTTGGTGCCCGGCGTTTCGTAGGGCGCCACCGCGACGCTGCCCACAATCACCTCGAACTCGGGAATGATCAGGCTGGGCGGCAGGCAGCCGGTAATCGCGTAGGCCGTGGCGTGCGGAGGATGGCAGTGCAAGACAGCCTTCGCCTGCGGCACGGCTTTGTAGATCTCCAGATGCAGCAGCAGCTCGCTCGAGCGCGGCTTGCTTCCGGCCAACTGGTTGCCGTCGAGATCGGTGAGGCAAATGTCCTGGGGAGTCAGATCGTATTTGCTCACCAGCGAGGGCGTGCAGAGGACCGCGTTCGGCCCGATGCGGTAGGAGATGTTGCCGCCGTTGCCATCGACATACTGGCGCATCCACAGCTTGCGGCCGGCGGCGCAAATTTCCTTCTTGATTTCCCGAGCTTCAGGGGAAGAAAAGATCGCGTCTTCAGCCTTGCGCTTTGCGGCCGGCTTGCGGCCGGCTTGGGCGGCTCGGCCGGTTCGGGCGCTTCGCCCGGCTCGGGCGCTGCCGCTCTTCTTCTTTCCGCTGTTCACTGCTGCACCCTTCACTTCCGGACCCCTGATCTCCAAACTTCATTTTATGGTCCGGCACGGGAGGTGTCGAAGAACGGCGTATGGCGGCAGTGGTTCAGCTTGAAGGAACTTTCCCTCGGGGGCTAAAGCCCACATCCAACTCTCTTGGCTTATGTACGGGCTGAAGCCCGTACCTTTCAAACAGAGGTACAAACCGTCGGGCGGGCCTTGAGAAGCGCGTGAGACATGTAAGACGCGCGGGTTGACGCTGTAAGACACCGTAAGACGTGATCAGGGGTCAGAGATGCAAAAGCGCGGCAGGGGTCAAAAGAACAGGGACCAGGGATTAGAGACTGGAAATGCAAAGCGATTGAAAGCTTCGTGCGGCTGGATCGTAGCCGGCGGCTGGCAAGGTGTTTACTTTCTCGATATACTCCCCCCCACCCCCACCCCTTTTCGGGGTCAAGAGATTTGTTTTCAGTCACTTGTACCGTCGATCACTTCCGCCATGTCTTTGATTCCAAAGGACTTATTTCGTAAAGTCGTCCAGGATCAGGGGTTACGGCCCGTTTTTTGCGGATTTGCACTGTTTCTGGTGCGTAAGACAGAGAGAAATTTCTCATTTGAGTCGGTGAGAACTTCTCCTGTGACAGAGAGAAACCTCTCCCAGAAAAAGGGATGGGCGGGTCAAAAAAAGAGGGGCGATTCGAGGGCTGCCGTAATCCCCTTCGATCACCCCAGCGACGAGGACCTGTCGCCCCCTCGCTTCGCGACCCCGAAGCCGGCACCCCTCGGAACCGCCCACCCATCCATTTCTACCCAACTAGAACCTAGTCTAGCGAAACGGCAGAAATAACCGGCAAACTTCGGAAAAAATATAATCGCCTTGGAATGAGTGGGTTGACGGTGGATGAGGCGGGTGAGGAGGTTGACAGGAAAACAGAGAGGTTAGCGGAGTTGGCGGGGTTACGCGGCGGGGTCGTGCGTTTTGGCAATGTGGGCGATCCCCCCGTACTCCTAGTCCAAAACGCGAGTAACCTCCGAGTAGCCGGTTATACGCCCGAAACCGCCCTGAAGGCTCCGATTAGGTTCGAGAGAGCCGAGTTTCGGGGGTAATCGGCATCGATGAGTGCGTTGATGATTTATCCTCTTGATCGGACACTTTCTTCAATACCGAGATGTATTCTTCGTGCCCAAACTTCCACTTGCTCTGACCATTTGACCCCAGGGATCTCATCGAATCCACAACCATAAAGGATCGAGGTCTGATGAACGCGGGTTGGCTGAGTTTTGTCCCAATTCTCGCTCTTTGCGCTATCCCGCAATGCGCTTCCGCGCGAGACATCAACCTTACCATCGGCAAACAGGAGACGCTGGCCTCCAAGTGTCTCTCAGAGAATCGCGACATTTTGATCGCTGAGTCGCCGAACTTTCATCCGGGGGCTCCCGTCTTGGTCCTGCTCGACGCCGAGATGACCTTCCGAACCGTCACGGCGGTCGTCGATCATCTTGTCTACTCGGGCCGCCTGCCGCCGATGTTGATCGCGGGTATCGTCAACACCGACCGTGGGCGCGATCTCACTCCAACACTCGATGGTGACGAATTCGCGCCCGGCCCCTCGGACCGCTTCCTGTCCTTTATCGCCGACGAACTCCTTCCTCACATCGCTGCCGAATACCCTGTCGGGAACTATCACATCCTGGCCGGTCACTCGAATGGCGGCATGTTCTCGCTCTACGCCTTCATTCGCCGCCCTGAGGTCTTTCAGGCAACCATCGCTCTCAGCCCCAGCTGGGGACTAGACGATCACTTCGTGGCCCTTCTCGACCGCGCACTCGCGCAACCCACCGCGACCTCTCGGTTCGTATTCGTTGGCGCGGGAGGAGACGAGGAAACGGATATCGCCGTCGGCTCGTTGCGTTATGCGAAGACATTTGAAGCAGCCTCTAACGCCAATGTTGAATTTCACTACCAGGTGTTTCCCAGCGAGACCCACGGCTCCGTGGGAATGCGCGCCTTTTATAGTGCCCTCGAGGCTCTTGGCCAGCCCGACACCCCGGTCGCCTATGGCCCGGCACGTTATCTGAGCGAGGCGCAACGGCAACGTCATGCGTGGGTTCGCCGCTTTGGTTCCGCGTTCAACGACGATCCCTTGCCGGAGTTTTCGATTGCTCGTCCCTTGCTCGATGCCCTGGCGTCGAAAGACACAGCCAGCCTGAATGCGATGTGGCAAAGCCTACAGGCCGAATTCGCCGCCGATTTCCGCTTCGATTCCGTCGAACGGCAGAATGTTCTTGCATGGTTGGATTCGCAGGGCAGGCAGGATGACGTAGCCAGGCTGCGCAAACTTACCGGTTTCGCGCTAAACGGTCTCGCAGGCAACAACTACTCTCAATCCGTTGAGCTCGACGCAGGACTCATTGCACATCTCCCGCTCAACGGCACCGCCGTTGACCTCTGCCACCCGCAGAAGGTTGCCATCGTGCACGGCGCTGACTCTGTCCCTGATGGTCGCGGATATCGCTTCGGCGGTCAGGGCGATTTTATTGAGGTTCCCAACGACGGCGATTACAGTACTGCCGGATCCCTCTCGGTCAGCGTCTGGATTCGCGCCGCGAACCCGGCGGCCTACTCTGCCTGGGTCGCTCAAGTGAGCCGCCGCGATCGCGGAGCGTCGCAATGGCGCCTCGGTTTCGGCCCGAATCCCACGACCCAATGGGGCGCCACCACCTATGGCACGCGATGGAACGATTATTGGGTCGCCGGCAATGGCCTCCCTGTGAATCGATGGATTCACATCGCCGCTGTCTTTGATCAAACGCTGGGGGAACTGCGCCTGTTTGTCGACGGTCATGAAGTGAAAATCATCCACAACCTGGCTCCGTGGACCGGCAGTTCCGGTCCCCTGCTCATCGGCGCGCAGCACGACGACGGCATCTTCTTCAAGGGCAACGTCAGGGACGTGAGAATTTATCGCCGCACCCTGAGCAGCGCGGAAATCGAAGCCCTCAGTCAACCCGAACCGTGATTTTCGTTGCGCGTCATCGTCCCGGTCTTCTCTGACGCGATTACCGTAGTCCCTTGTTTCGCGGATTGGAGAGGGTCCGGTCAGAATTGGCAAGCAGCGCCACTACTCCTGCTGTCGCGATTGCGATGGTTTAGTAATGGGAACCGCCGCAGGGTTCTGGAACGGCGTAGCGCCTGGATTGTCGCCTATCCGGACATTGATATGTAGTGACCGGTCAAGATGCGCTGGTCGTCTTTTCCGACCGAGGACAAGGTCAGCAGCAGCCGGTGCAGGTATAAGCGACGATTGATCAAGCTGATATTCGCGGGTCGAAACCGCATAATCATGATCCGTCGGGAGCTGCCTCTGACTACTGACGCGAGTCCGGCTGAGCCTGTCGCAAACGTCCGCCGAGGATTCTCCTTCGTGCTTGCTCCGGCTGCGGCTGACCCTGTCCTCGATTTGGATAACTTTGTTCATTGAAGGTTCTGTCTTTGTCTTTTCCTTCTTTGGAAAGTTCTTGCTTTTGTCCTTCGGTTCCGGTTATGCGGCCAGTTGCTGCTGGCACGCCGCTTCGGCCTTGATGCCGATGGCCCAGATGAAACCCAGCAGTTCTCGTCCGACTGCAGTCATGATCTTCCTCTGATCCTTGCCTGCCATGGTCAGCTTCATGTAGCGCTTGTGCAGGCGATTCTGTGCCTTCCAGGCTATTTCGGTGATCTCTGCCGGAACCCCTTGCTGTCGTTTGCGCAGCTTGGCCCCGACGCGGGGCAGGTGTCGGTAGCTCCACGCCGATTCCACCACGATGCGTCTGAGGTGCGCGTTGCCGGCCTTGGTAATGCCGCCTCTTCGAATGCGCTTGCCACTGGAGTCTTCGCTCGGGAATAGTCCGCAATAGCCCATCAGCTTCCGTGCACTCTCGAAGCGGGAGGAGATGTTGCCCAACTCGGCGGCGATTGTAACTGACGAAATATGTGCCACACCGCGCAGAGCCTGCAGACCCCGGATCACTTCCTGCATGGACTGTGGGGCCAGCTTCACCACTTCAAGGATGGCCTCTTCCAATCGCTTGACCCGTGCGCTCATGTGCTCGACTTCGTTCAGACAATCCACCAGGGTGGCTTGCTGCGCCGGCTGCGTATAGCGGATTTGCTCGAGCCAGGCCATGTAACGCTCTGTCCACGCCTTCAGTCCCAGCGTTGGACGTCGGCCCGTACGGAGAAGGAACTTGGTTAGACGATGCCGCGCACGCAACTGATCCTGCTTGGCCGCCTCCCGCTGCCGGACAAGATCGCGCAACGCCTCGGAGTCTTCATCGGGAACCCACACCGCAGTCAGATCTCCGGACCGGTGACTGCGGGCCAGCTTCAACGCGTCCCGCCGGTCCGTCTTCACGCGGTCTCCGGGCTTCTTCGGAACCAGGCTCGGCGCTACCACCGCGCACTCGACACCCAACTGCGTCAGCTGCCAGTACAGTACGAATCCTGTCGGCCCCGCTTCATAGCAGGCGCGCAGCTGCTCGGCAGGACCAAGCTTCTTGATGAACTTGCGGACCGAATCTTCACGGTTGGAAATCGTCCCCAGGCTGCACACCTCGCCGTCTGGCTCGGCTACTGCTACGGCTATCGTTTCGGCGTGGACATCTAAACCCAAAAATCGTAACTTCTCTCTCATGACCGGCTCCTCCGCTTGTGGCTCTGGACTGCGTTCTCAAAACAAACTCAGCCTAACCCACGACTAGCGCAGCGGGCCGGTCACTACATAATGACTACCCCCATTTTGGATGAGTCCCGGGAAACCAGTTTTCTGACCGATTTCTGGCTATGCTGGCCGCTGCGGGCGGTGGGATGTAGGTCGAGTTTTGGGGTCAGGTTTGCGCGCGGCTTCGCCGCGCTCGTTGTTTTGAAATTCGATAAGTGGATTGATGTACGGGCTGAAGCCCATACCCTTCAACAAGGCAACTCTCGTTTGCGGCTTTTTCGGCGCGCGACCGCAAGGAGAGCGCGCCGAACCGGATCGTCTCCGATCCGCCGGACACCCGGATCGCAGCTCAGCCAACACCGCCAACTCCATGCCTTTCATTGACCTACCCGCGACGCACACGTAGAATTCGCTTCAGTGATCGGCCAAACCATCTCGCATTACCGCATCGTCGAGAAACTGGGCGGCGGCGGGATGGGTGTGGTCTATAAGGCCGAGGATGTGAAGCTCAGCCGCTTTGTGGCTCTCAAGTTCCTGCCCGACGACGTTGCCAAGGACCCGCAGGCGCTCAGCCGTTTTCAGCGCGAAGCCAAGGCTGCCTCGGCACTGAACCATCCCACCATCTGCACCATCCACGAAATCGACGACCAGCACGGCGAAGCCTTCATCGCCATGGAGTTTCTGGACGGGACGACGCTGAAGCACCGCATCGGCGGGCGGCCGATGGAGACGGAGCTGATTCTGTCGCTGGCCATCGAGATTGCCGACGCGCTCGACGCAGCCCACTCGGAAAACATCGTCCACCGCGACATCAAGCCTGCCAACATCTTTGTGAGCAAGCGCGGACATGCCAAGATTCTGGACTTCGGCCTGGCAAAGGTGATGGTTGCAGCCGGTTCTTCCGGCAACGATGCCGCTCTGGACACGCAAACGGCGTCGGTGGATGCGGAACATCTCACCAGTCCCGGTTCCACGCTCGGCACGGTTGCCTACATGTCTCCGGAGCAGGTGCGCGCCAAAGATCTGGACGGGCGCAGCGATTTGTTCAGCTTCGGCGTCGTGCTGTATGAAATGGCGACGGGCACGCTGCCGTTTCGAGGCGAATCTGCCGGCGTGATCTTCCAGGCGATCCTCGATCGGGTGCCAACTCCTCCGACCCGCCTGAACCCTGCCCTGCCACCGAAGCTGGAAGAAATCATCAGCAAAGCGCTCGAGAAGGATCGCGATCTCCGCTATCAAACAGCAACGGAGATGAAAGCCGACCTGAAGCGCCTGAAGCGCGACTACGATTCGGCAGAGAGGCAAGGGTCGCAAAAGGGCGGTGCGGCTGCGACCGCATCCAAGGCAGCGCCGATTGCGGAGAAATCGGTCGCGGTGCTCTATTTCGAAAATCTGAGCGGCGACAAAGAAGATGAATACCTACGGGACGGCATGACCGAGGACGTCATCACTGAGCTCTCCAAGATCGAGGAGCTGCGCGTCTTCCCGCGCGCCGCCGTGCTTGCGTACCGCGACAAGGCTGTCACCGGTCCCCAGGTGGGACACGAGCTAAGCGCCACCTATGTGTTGGGCGGGAGCCTGCGCCGCGCCGGCAGCCGGCTGCGCATCACCGCGCAACTGGTGGAGACGCACAGCGGCCACTCTGCGTGGGCCGAACGATTCGACCGGGAATTAAAGGATGTTTTCGAGGTACAGGACGAGATCGCCCGCAGCATCACGCAGGCCCTTCGCATTACTCTCTCGCCGCAGGAAGAAAAAGCTATTGCTCGCAAGCCGACCGAGAATACGCAGGCGTACGACGCCTATCTGCGAGGGCGCAGCTACGCTCGCCGCGAGACCCGGCCTGATCTGGAATTCGCGCTGCAGATGTTCGATCTTGCCATCATGCTCGACCCAAATTTTGCCTCAGCTCATGCGGGCATCGCACATGCCTGCGCAATGATTCATGGGTGGCATGATCCTGAACCTCGTTGGATCGATAAAGGACTGGCCGCATGCGAGCGGGCTTTGAAACTGGATCCTAATCTCGCGGAAGTGCTGGTTGCCCGGGGATTGCTCTTTTACGCGCAAAAGAAATATGGGGAAGCGATCGAGTACGCTCGAATGGCCATTGAGCGCAAAGCGGGCTGCCCTGGCGCTTATAACGTTCTGGCACGGTCCTATTTTGCTTCAGGCCGCTTCCAGGAGGCTGGTGCTCTGATGGAGCGCGCGCTGGAAGCAAACGGCGACGATTACAACCTGTACATTCCCATTGAGAATGCCCTGGAAAACCTTGGACAGACCGAAGCCGCCAGCAAGATTCGACAACGCCATACGCGCGTTCTTGAACAACAATTGGAGATGGTGCCTGAAAACGTCCGCGCACGGATCCTGCTGGCCTCGAATTACGTTGGGTCTGGAGAAGTGGACCGAGCGATTGTGGAACTTAAGCGAGCCATTGTCTTGCGCCCCGACGACTCTAACATCCTGTTTAATGCCGCCTGTGTCTACGCCCTCCTTTCACGGAAACAGGAGGCGCTGGCGATGCTAAAAAAGGCCAGAGAACACGGTTACCACAACGTTGCGTGGATGTCTCGCGATCCTGATCTGGCTTGTCTCCACGGCGACCCGGAGTTCGAACTTCTTGTTGGAAGCTCCGAGCACCAGAACTAGGCCAATTCGCCGAGGCCTGATTGTCTCCGAGCGTGCGAATGCCGGATTCGCCGCCCCTCCGCGGACTTCGCGGCGAGACCGCGACGGATTACCTGGCGTGGCTGGCTGCGGCGGCGAATACGTCCCGGGCGCTGGTCGTGCCTTCGATTCGTTCCGTGCCCTCGACGCCCAGCCCGATCCAACCAGAGTTCACGCCGTCGACCATCTCTTCAAAGGCCCACGTGCCCCCCGCAGGAAATCCCATTTGTTCGAGCGCGCCGGCCCAGGCCTGGCGCGGAATGGCCTGCGCCTTGACGTCGCGGCCGAGCGCCTGGCCCAGTGCGGCCGCAAGATCATCGGCGCTCACCATGGAGCCGAGCTCGATGATGCGCTTTCCGGTCCACTCGGTCGTGAGCAGTTTGGCAATCTCGGCGCCAATGTCCTCGGTTGCAATCATGGGCAGCTTGCGATCCGTTGGCGCGTAAAAGATGGGCAGAGTGCCGCCTTGCGCCGCCTGAAGGCCGTACAGGTAGTTTTCAAAGAATGACCCGGCCCGCACGAATGCCACGGGGAAGGGCTCGTTGCCGAGAGCTTGCTCAATCAAATGAGTTGCAGTAATAAGCCCCAGCCCGGAAGACTTCTCCGAGCCCATGGACGACAGCACGACAAGTTTGGGCGGCGCAGACTTGACCAGAGCTTGTTTGTAACTGGCAATGACGGCCTTGGCCTCGCGGAAGTCGCGCGAAGGCGTCTGGATGGGCGGCATCATCAGGTACGCAGCCTCAACTCCGTCGAGCGCCTTCGTCATCGCCACTGGGTCGGCCCAGTCGCCCTCGACCAGTTCGACGCCCTTCGCGGTCCATGCGGCAGCCTTTGCCGGGTCGCGCACGAGCGCCCGCACCTGCTTGCCTTTGTTGAGAAGATGCCGTGCCGCTGCTCCGCCTACCTTGCCGGTAATGCCTGTGACCAGAAACATTCTCGCTGTCCTCTAAACGTCAGATGCGGAATCTGCCGATGGGTCGCACGATTGTGCGCTGAGGGTGGGGCGGGGTCGGCGGACGATGCGCAAAGGGAGCGTGCCACTAGGAGCATTCGGCGAGGGCTTGCGGCGATGGGTTACTATTCTGGGTTAGCGTGAAAAAATCGTTTTAGCCGAGGCAAGCTGTGACCAAACGCGGACCGATTCCATACCAGTTGAGCTTTAACGCGCAACACTCGCCGATGGGCGCATTCATGAGCTTTACATGCGGCAACTACGGCACTCGCGGCGGGATTGGCTTGCAGATCGGTCAGCCGGGAGATCAGGAGGTCTTTGTCGGCTTCAAGGACGGCGATCGGTACTCGGGCGCGACGCTGAAGTGCCTGCCGTTTTATGTGGGAGCGGTGAACCGTGCGGCGGATGCGTTTTTGGTGGAGCAGGCCGGGCCGTCAGAACAGAACGTAAAGCCGGATGCGGAGCCGTTCAAGACAGAAGAGATTGCGCGGTCGTATGGGTGGGCGACGGACGAGTGGCGCGCGGATGGGCTGACGTTTACGGTGTACTCGCCGTTTGGGTCGATTCCCGATCCTGACCAGGACAACGCAGACCGGATGCGCCAGGGGCTGCTGCCCGCGGTGGTGGCGCGGCTGGTGCTGGACAACACCAAGGGCACGGAGACCAGGACGGCGATGTTCGCGCTGAATCACGCACGACCGGGCGAGCGGATTCTGGAAGACGATTTGGGAGCGGGGCGGCTGGGTTTTGCCTTCAGGCGCGAAGCTGGCGGAGCGGCGGAGCTGTGGGACTGGACGACGGGGAAAAAGACGGCGGCGGAGACGGAGCCGTTCGAGTTCATGCGGTGGTCAGCGAGCGACGGGGTTCGCGAGCGGCATAACCCCGTGCACCTACTGGGGTCGTGCCCGGGATTCGGATTCGAAGTGCCCGCGGGAAAGAAGTATGGATTGACGATCGCGCTGGGCTCGTACCTGGAGGGCGCGCAGACGAATGGGCTGGACGGAAAGTATTTGTATGCGCGGTATTTCAAGAGCCTGGGCGATGTGCTGAAGACGGCGCTGGACGGCGCGGACGAGATGGCAGCGCGGGCCGAGGCGCTGGACGCAAAGCTGGACGCGGCGAAGCTGTCGGACGATCAGCGATTCATGATTGCGCACGCAACGCACAGCTACTACGGGAGCACGCAGTTGCTGGATGTGGATGGTCAGCCACTGTGGGTGGTGAACGAGGGCGAGTACTGCATGATGAACACGCTGGACCTGGCGGCGGATCATGTGTTCTGGGAGCTCGACCACAATCCATGGCTGGTGCGGAATTTGCTGGATACATTTGTGCGGCGCTACAGCTACACGGATGAAGTGAAGGTGTACAAGACGGAGATTGCGATGGCGGCGCCGCTGGGGCAGGTGGATCCGTCGCAGGCTCCGCCGGCTCCAGACGAGGCGCAATTGACGCGGCCGTACGACACGAAACCGGGCGGGCTGAGCTTTTGCCATGATATGGGCGCGCATAATAATTTTTCGCCGAAGGGGCGGAGCAGCTATGAGCTGGCGAATCTGACGGGATGCTTCAGCTACATGACGCAGGAGCAGCTTTGCAACTGGATTCTGGTGGCCGGGTGCTACGTGGCGAAAACGCGCGACGTGGAGTGGCTGAAGCGGAATCGCGGCGTAGTGGAGCAGTGCCTTGAGAGCATGATCAATCGCGGCGGGGACGTGGGGTTTGCGCAGTACGACAGCACGCGGACCGCGGGCGGGCAGGAGATTACGACGTACGATTCGCTTGACCACTCGCTGGCGCAGACGCGGAACAACGTGTACATCGCGGTGAAGAGTTGGGCGAGCTACCGCACGCTGGCGTTGCTGTTCCGGGAATTGGGCGCGGCTGCGGACGAAAAGCGGTCGATGGACCTGGCGGTAAAGGTGGCCGGCGTGGTTGCCGATCAGGCGGTGGACGGAGTGCTGCCGGCGATCTTCGAAAAGGGGAACCCCGGGTATGCTTCGCGGATTTTGCCGGCGATTGAGGGCTGCGCGTATCCGCTGTACTTTGTGAAGACGGGATTTGCCGGCGTGACGCTGGAGCAGGTTTTCGCGAGCGCGGAAGAGAAGCGCATGTACGACGCGCTGAAGGAGCACACGCGGAAGCTGCTGCTGGATGCGGAGCGGCGAAATTTGTTTGCCGACGACGGAATCAAGCTGTCGTCGACAAGCAACAACTCGTGGATGAGCAAGATTTCGATCTTCATGCACGTGACGCGGAGGGTGTTCCACCTGGATGAAGATCCGAAGGTGGTTGAGGTTTTCCGCAAAGCCGACGCGGCGCATGTGAAGTGGCAGACGGAGGGCAGCTCGTACTGGGCTTGTTGCGACCAGATTGTGTCGGGCGAGGGCAAGGCGAGCCGGTATTATCCGCGGATTATTACGAGCGCGCTGTGGATGGAATGAGAGACAGCTTCTAGCCTTTAGCCGTTAGCTTCTGGCAGCTGCCTTTGTTGGCGTGCTTCGGCCGGTTTGGGAGAGCCCACTGGTTCGCTAAGGTCTGGCCGCAAATCGCTGAGGAAGAAGCATCTACCTGGCCAGGTTGAACCATGCCGGTGCACCCTCTTCAAACTTGTCATCTGTAAGCTGTCGAAGCCCGGTCCCATCCGCGCGGACCGTGAAAATCTCGCCATACGGCTGATGATCCATTCCAACGGCGCGTTCATCCTTGAAGCCCATCTGTGCACTGGCGAAGATCAACTGGGTTCCTTCCGGCGACCAACTCGCATGCGCATCGCCCGGCGAGCGAGTCAGCATGTGCAGGCCGCTTCCATCGGGCCGGACGAGATAGATGCGGTACTCCTGGTCAGCCTCGCGGTTGCTGGTAAAAGCAATCCAGTCCCCCTTTGGCGACCACCGAGGGAAGTTGTCGCGCTGCCCTCCGGGATTCGTCAGGTTCACACATGCGCCCGTCGCCAGGGTTTGGATCACCAGGTGCCCATCCTGTTCATAGGCAATCTTCTGACCATCGGGCGACCATGAAGGGAATCCGCTGTTGCTGCCCACGGGGGTGATGTCCCTGAGCCCGGTCCCATCGCTATTCATCAGATCGACCTGCCCGGTGGGGTGGTTCGGGCCGGGAAAGTAAATGCCCTTTGAAAAGGCAATAAGACTACCGTCGGGCGACCACGCCGGAGCCAGGGCAAGGCCGTTCTTGTTTTCGAACAGGATCCGCAGGCCGCTTCCGTCGTTCTTCATCAAGCCAATCGTTGAAAAGTGAATCGATACCGCGAAAACGTCGCTCTTGGGGGATTTGGCGGGAAAAAACATATTGGACAGCGCGAGCAGCCGGAAGTTTTTGTCCTTTGAATATGCAGGTAGGACCTCGGGGCTCGGATCGGAGTATTTCGCGTACACCACAACCTTTCCATCCGCCGTCCACGAAGGCCCCTGGATCGAGCCCGGTTTACTGTCGACAAACGTGCCATCAGCATGCTGTACCCGGATCACACGAGAACCCTTCACGTTGACAAGGTATCCCAGCGAATCGTCCGGCAGGGGTTGTGGACTGACTCGTACGCCGTCGCCGGATGTGTACTGCTTGAACTCGCCGGTTGAGACATCGACAGAGACGATCTCGGTGCGCCCTCTCTCCGCGTCGCCAATCTCAGCGTAGTACGCGCCGACCCCGTTGGTTTCGTAATAGAAGATTCGTTTACCATCTGCCGACCAGCGGGGCGAACCTGCGACGCCGCGGCCTCGTGTGACCTGACGCAGTCCTGAGCCGTTGGGATGAATCACGTATATCGCCAGCGATTGCATCTTTTCGAAGCTCCCGGGAACATGGCCTGCGCGGCTTCCACGATCGGAGGAGAACGCAATCCAGCGGCCGTCAGGCGACCACGCGGGGCGGAAGTCGCCTCCTTCGCCTGGAGTGAGAAGACGGGCGCGACGCGAGACCAAATCCATAATCCAGATCCGTGCCCGTCCCATTCCACGGGTCGAAACGAAGGCCAAAGACTTGCCATCGGGCGAGAACGCAGCCTGGTCGTCGAAGGCCGGATCGTCTGTGAGCCGCTCCAGTCCGGTGCCGTCAGGGCGCACGCGATAGAGATTCGCCGGTCCCTCGCGCTGAGAGGTGAAGACGATCCACCGCCCGTCCGCGGAGATCGAAGGAGAGTAGTCCATCCCCGAGGACGGCAAAAGGGCGCGCTCACCGGTGCCGTCACCGTTGGCAATAAACAGCTGGCAGTGAACAGGCGTCCTGTCCATGCTGAACATGACGAGCTGCTGCTGCGCGTAAGCGAGTGGAAACACGAAGGGCTCAATCAACACAAGAAACAGGCGCATGGCATTCGTCATCGATCGACCTCGGGAAATGGGGCATACCAATCGTACATCCGACGGCCAGATGCCTGGATTTCCGGGAAGGCTTCAAACAATCACCACGGGGAAGTGCTGGACGCGGGATTTGCATGGAATGAGATTTGACAATGGGCGCGATTTCATTATTTAATTCATTCATTATTTAATTATGCGCCGAGAGACTCAACAGGGACCGGAACGAAAAGCGGGATATTCAAAAAACCTCGATGCTTGAACGGAGGGATGATTGACGCAAGGTCCTGGACAATCGAAATTTGCGAAGGGCGCGCTGGAAGCTGAAGCGTCCTGGTCGCGCTTGATTCGCCCATCCGGGCCAGCCGCGCGGCGGATTGAATCCGGGCGCCGGCGCGGCGGAATCAAATCTTCGCCATCGACTGAGCGGCACAAATCCTCGCGAGGGCCGGGGAGGCCCACTTCCCACTCGGGGCTGTACGCGCGCGAGAAGCTGCTCGAGGCGGCCACCGAGCTTTTTGCGAAGCAGGGAGTGGCGGCGACGACGTTTGCCATGATCGCCGAACAGGCGGATCTGACTCCGGCGATGCTGCACTACTACTTCAGGGACCGGGAACAACTGCTGGATGCGGTGGTCGAGGAGCGGCTGTCTCCGTTGATCGCAGGGGTGTGGGGCCCAGTGGCAGCGGGCGAGGGTCCGGCGGAAATCGTACGCGGAGTCGTGGACCGGATGCTTGCCGGAATCGAGAAGATGCCATGGGTGCCATCGACATGGATGCGCGAAGTGCTGAACGAAGGCGGGCTGTTGCGCGGAAGAGTGCTGCGTCACCTGCCGTTCGAGAAGATCGGGATTCTGAGCCAGAGCGTGGCCAAGGCGCAAGCCGCCGGAACGGCGAATCGGGAGATCGATCCGGGGTTGATTGTTTTCTCGCTGATCGGGCTGGTGATGATGCACATGGCAACGATCAAACTGTGGGCAGAGGTCTTCGGGCGGAAAGCTCCGAACCGCGAAGCGCTGAGCCGGCACATCACGGGGCTGCTGATTCATGGATTGCAGCCGGACGGGGACACTCAGTCTGGCGGGCGGATGAAACGCAAGGCAGGATCGAGGCGTAAGTGAGTATGGAGGGGGAGATGCATGTTCTCCGAGAGAAGACTGTGGCTGGCGCGGTTCTGGGAACGGCGCTTGTGCTGATGGCGGGCTGCGCGCAGAAGCCCACGAACACGTACCAGGGCTACATCGAGGGCAAGTTTGTTTACGTGGCTTCTCCGCAGAGCGGGAGGCTGGACCAAGTGAACGTGGCGCGCGGCGAT
Organism: uncultured Acidobacteriaceae bacterium; assembly: GCA_963823805.1. Lineage (GTDB taxonomy): Bacteria > Acidobacteriota > Terriglobia > Terriglobales > Acidobacteriaceae > Telmatobacter. The sequence goes on from CAWGMW010000002.1 coordinate 134,423, forward strand.
ACGGTGGCGGCCGGTCACGCACTGTTTGCGCTGGACGATGAGCCGGAAGCGTCGGAAGAACGGACGGCCGAGCAAGTGCTGCGGAGCTCCGAATCGCGGCTGAACGATCTGGAGACGGGCAAGCGGCCGGCGGAAGTCGACGTGACGCGCGCGCAACTGGCGCAGGCGGCTGCGGACAAGAAGCAGGCGGACGAGATTCTGGCCAGCGATGAGGCGCAGTTCAAGGCGGGAGGCATCGCGCAGACGGAGCTGATCAATGCGCAGGCTGCGGCAGAGACGAGCGCGGCAAAGGTGCGCGAACTGGAAGCAGACCTGGCCGTGGATGCGCTGCCGGCGCGGGAGCAGCAGATCAAGGCGCAGGTGAATCAGGTGGCGGCGGATCGCGCGTCGCTGGCCGACGCCCAGTGGCGCCTGAAGCAGAAGCAGATAGCCTCGCCGCGCAGCGGGCTGGTGTTCGACACGCTCTACCGGCAGGGCGAGTGGGTTGCGGCGGGAAATCCGGTGGTGCAACTGCTGCCGCCGGAGAATCTGGAGATTCGATTTTTCGTGCCAGAGACGGTTGTGGGCGGGCTGCGCGTTGGAGGCAGCGTGCGCGTGGCGTGCGATGGGTGCGCCAGCGATGTTGCGGCGACGATCAGTTTCGTGTCGCCGCAGAGCGAGTACACGCCGCCGGTGATTTACAGCAACGAAAATCGGTCGAAGCTGGTGTACATGGTGATCGCGAATCCCTCGGTGCAGACCGCGGCCACGCTGCATCCGGGCCAGCCGGTGGAGGTGACGGTCCAGTGACGGCGGCCGCGCAATTCGAAAACGCCATCGATGTAGAGGGGTTGAACAAGCACTTCGACGGCAAGCACGTGGTGAAGGATGTGTCGCTGTGCGTGCGGCGGGGCGAGATCTTCGGCTTCCTGGGGCCCAATGGAAGCGGCAAGACGACAACGATCCGAATGATGTGCGGACTGCTAAAGCCTGACTCAGGATCGGGCGCATGCCTGGGCCTGGACATTCGGAAAGAGAGCGCGGAGATCAAGCGGCGCGTGGGATACATGACGCAGCGGTTTTCTTTCTGGGAGGACCTGACCATCGCCGAGAATCTGGAGTTTGTCGCGAGGATCTATCAGCTTCGCGATCGCAAAAAGACGGTCCAGAAAAGCCTTGCGGATCTCGGGCTGACGGAACGGGCGCATCAGCTTGCGGGCGAGTTGTCGGGAGGATGGAAGCAGCGCATGGCGCTGGCGGCGTGCATGCTGCATCAGCCGCAACTGCTGCTGCTCGACGAGCCGACGGCGGGCGTCGATCCGAGAGCGCGGCGCGACTTCTGGGATGAACTTCAGGCGCTCGCGGCCAAGGGAATCTCGGTGCTGGTGAGCACGCACTATATGGATGAGGCAGTGCGTTGCCACAAGCTGGCCTACATTTCATACGGAACCTTGCTGGCGCAGGGCACGGCCGAGGAAATCATCGAAGGGCAACACCTGAGCACATGGGCTATTCACGGAGACCACCTGGCGGAGCTGCAGGCAGAACTACGAAAGAAAGTAAGCGTGGCGCAGACGGTGACGTTTGGCGAGGTTCTGCACGTGAGCGGGACGAACGACGAGCTGCTCGAACGGGATATTAAAGGGACGGTTGGGCGTAGCGGACGGCGCGTGGAGCGCATCGAGACGAGCCTCGAAGATGTGTTCATTTATTTGATGAGCCGTTCGGAGCAAAAGACCGGGGGCAACGCGTGAACGGGCGGCAAGGATTCTCAGGGGCGCGATGGTGGGCCGTCGTGCTGAAGGAGTTCACGCAACTGAAGCGCGACCGCCTGACGTTCGCCATGATCGTGGGCATTCCGATCATGCAGATGGCGCTTTTCGGTTTTGCCATCAACACGATTCCGCGGCACCTGGACACGGGAATTATCAGCGCGGACGACAGCGACGTGACGCGCGATTTTATCGAGTCAATGCAGAACTCGTCGTACTTCAAGATTGTGGAGCGCCTGCCGAACGAGGAAGCGGGGCGCGAGGCACTGGCGCGGGGACAGCTTTTGTTTGTGGTGAATATTCCCGCGGGATTCACGCGGCAGGTGCTGCGGCGCGAGCGGCCGTCGATCCTGATCGAGGCCGACGCGACCGACCCGACCACGACGGGAAGCGCGCTGGCCGCAGTGGACGGCATTACGCAATCGGTGATCCAGCGAGAGCTGACCGGGCCGCTGGCGAATATGCAGGGCGGTCCGGCGCCGTTCGGCGTGGACGTGCATCCGCTCTACAACCCCGATGAGATTACGCAGTACAACGTTGTGCCGGGTCTGATGGGAATGGTGCTGACTCTGACCATGGTGATGATGACTGGGCTGGCGGTGACGCGCGAGCGCGAACGCGGCACGATGGAGAATCTGCTGGCGATGCCGTCGACGCCGCTGGAGGTGATGACGGGAAAGCTCGTCCCCTACATTGGCATTGGGCTCCTGCAGGCTTCGATTATTCTTGCGGCCGCGCGCTATGTGTTCTTCGTGCCGTTCTTCGGCAACGTTTTCGCCGTTTATCTTTCAGCGCTGCTTTTTATTGCGGCGAATCTGACTGTGGGAATTACGTTTTCGTCAATGGCGCGGAATCAGCTGCAGGCAGTGCAGCTGGCGATCTTTTACTTTCTGCCCAACATTATTCTGTCGGGATTCATGTTTCCGTTCAAGGGGATGCCGGGATGGGCGCAGGTCATTGGAAATCTGCTGCCGCTGACGTATTTCAACCGGCTGGTGCGCGGAATTCTGCTGAAGGGCAACGGGTGGGCGGATTCGTGGCCCAGCGTGTGGCCCATGATGGTGTTCACCGCGGTGGTAATGTGCGTGGCTGTTGCCACCTACCGGAGAACATTGGACTAAGGAAGGCGAGGCGATGCAGCGACTAACGAATTGGAAGTCGATGATCGGAGTGGCTGGGCTCGGACTGATCGCGGGCTGCACGGTGGGACCGCGGTATCGCGCGCCTGCGCCGCCAACCGTGACTGCCTATACTCCGCAACCGCTGCCGGCTGAGACTGCGAGCAGCGAAGGCCCCGCCGGCAACGCGCAGCACTTCAATCAATCCACGGCAATTCCAGTCGACTGGTGGACCGCCTTTCAATCACCCGAATTGAATCTGATGGTCGAGCAGGCGCTGAAAAGCAGCCCAACTCTGGAGCAGGCAACGGCAAGGCTGAAGCAGGCGCAGGAAGAAGTAAATGCGCGAACGGGCTCGACGAAGTATCCGGCGGTGACGGGAAATGCGTCCGTGACCGAAGAACAACTGAACCTGGCAGCACTGGGAGTTCCCTTCCCTAATCCGTCTCCGTTCACGCTGCTGAACGGATCGGTGGCGGTTTCATATGCGCTCGATGTTTTCGGAGCGAATCGGCGGGCGATTGAGGGGCTGAAGGCGCAGCGGGATTATGAGGCGTGGCAGCTCGAAGGTGCGAGGCTGATGCTGGCTGGCAACGTGGTGGCAGCGGCGATCAGGCAAGCGGAGGTGCGGAAGGAAATCGAAGTCACACGGCAGCTGCTGGCGGTGGAGCATAAGGAACTGAAGATTACGGAGGAACGCGAGCGTGCGGGCGGGGCTTCGGAATCGGATGTGCGCAGCCAGAGAACGTTGGTGGCTCAAACCGAGGCGGCGATTCCGCCGCTCGAATTGCAACTGGACACGATCGATGATCAACTGGCGGCGCTGATGGGACTGAGCCCGGCGGAGGCGAAGGTGGCGGGGATTTCGCTCGACGCGCTTCACCTGCCTGAGGAGCTGCCGTTGACGGTGCCGTCGGAGTTGGTGCGGCAGCGGCCGGACATTCGTGCAGCTGAGGCGCTGCTGCATGAGGCGAGCGCGAATGTGGGCGTGGCGACCGCGAACGAGTTTCCGCAGATTGTGTTGACCGGAGGCGGAGGCGGTTTGGGCACGCGATTCGACTCGGGCGGCGACGTGTGGAATGTGGGCGCATCGCTGGCGGCGCCGATCTTCAACGGAGGGGCGTTGCAAGCGGAGAAGCGCAAGGCGGAAGATGCTTACGACGAGGCAGCGAGCGCGTATCGCGCGACTGTGCTCGAGAGTTTTCGCGAAGTGGCCGATGCACTGTATGCGACGGAGCGCGATGCGGAGGCGCTGAAGGCGCGAAGCGCGGCGGACGGGGAGTCGCAAGGCGCGTACGGAATTGCGGCGAAGCGCTATGAGGCCGGCGGGATCAGCGAGATGAGCCTGCTGGACGCAGAGCGGCAAGAGCTGCAGACGGCGCTCGACCGCGAGAATGCCGCGGCAAGCCGGCTGACGGACTCGGCGACGCTGTTTGAGGCGCTAGGTGGAAAAGCGACGGGCAGCTTCTAGCTGCTAAGTTATAGCTCCCGGCATCGTGCTGCGCTCAGAGGCGGGTGGTTCTCGCCAAAAGCGCCGCAAGTCCGGGCGGCCCGCTGCACTTTTTCGTCGCAATTCATGAATTGCTCTTGCAATTCGGTGCTGGAGTCGATGAGAATTCGAGTATTCGGCGCCAGCCGATGAATTCCCCGGGGATACCGACAATCAGAGTGGCGCAACCGTGAACAAAGGCTGCTCCAGCTGCGGGCGATTCGCGAGCTGGCAGCGTTGTACGAAGCGCTTCAGCAGCGTGTAATCAGGAGCTTGTAATGGCGACATCCGGATGGCAGACGTGGAACAGCGGCCCCTTCAGCATCCAGCGCAGGCCGGGCAAATCGCCGGGCACTGTGATTCTCTGTTTCTGCGGACCCTTTACGATTCGCGACGCTTACAGCTCTCTGCCGCCGGGGGAATTGAACAGGATTCTCGGATTGGAACCAGCGCCGGGAGAGGAACCACCGAAGCTAAACATCCTCGACCTGTCCGCCTGCCCATTTATGGATTCCTCCGGCCTGGGCATCATCGCGACACACTACGTTCGCTGCCAAAAGCAAGGCTTGAGGTTCATCGTCGCCGGATTGAGCCCAAAGGTACGCGAGGTTTTCCGCATCACAAAGATGGACAAGGTGATTCCGATCGCCGCGACGGTTGACGAAGCGGAAAACATCTGAAGCAAACCCTAAAACTCAAGTAGTCGAGCTCTGATTCTTAGCCCTTACGAGCGGGCCGGGAAACGTATGCAGCTTTTGACCCAGGCCTATTCCGAGGGGCCGCAGAGTTGCGCCTACTCAAGCGGGCTTGGGTGCGAAGAACGCTTCGACGTCAGTGATGGTGTTGGTGATGCGGTACGGCGGGAGGGATTCGAGAAAGATCTGGCCGTAGCGCTGGCGAGTAATGCGCGGATCGAGGAGGACAAGGACGCCGCGGTCTTCGAGGGAACGGATGAGGCGGCCGAATCCCTGCTTAAGCGTGAGAACGGCCTCGGGGACCTGGTAGTCGAAGAAAGGGCGCCCCCCGGATTCCTCGATGGCGCGCATGCGGGCCTGGACGACAGGGTCGGATGGGACAGCGAATGGGAGGCGATCGATAATGACGCAACTCAGGGCTTCGCCTTGAACGTCGACGCCTTGCCAGAAGCTGGAGGTGCCGAAGAGAACTGAGTTGGGAGTCGCGCGGAATTCCTCGAGGAGAGCCTTGCGTGGCGCGGTGCCGTGGAGGAGAAGCGGGAAATCGAGGACGGGAAGAAGGCGCTCGTAGAGGGCGCGCATCTGGCCGTAGCTGGTGAAAAGGCAAAAGGCGCGGCCGCGGGTGATGCGCAGAACGCGCTCGATGGTTGTGGCGGCTGCGGCGACGAATTCGGGTTCGCGGGGGTCGGGCATAGAGGGCGGGAGATAAAGGAGAGCCTGCTTACCGTATTGGAAGTGGGAAGGGACAACGAGTTCGCGCGTGTCGACGAGGCCGAGACGGCGGCGGAGGTGCTCAAAGCCTCCCTGGACAGTGAGGGTGGCGGAGGTGAGAACGACGGTGGGGATCTGGTCGAAGACGAGATCGCGAAGAAGCTCGGAGACGTCGATGGGCGTGGCCTGAAGGGTACTGCGTACGGCACCACTGCGGGCACCACTGCGTGGGGCAGACTTTTGGAGCTCTGATGTGCCGAATGCGGCGCGCCGCTCAAGCCAGAAGACCATGTTGGTGGCAGTGGACTCAAGCATGAATTCGAGATCGGCGCGGAGAGTGGCGGCGCGGTTTTTGAGGCCGGGGGCTTCGTCGAGATCGGGGATGCGATCAAGCTCGGATTCGATGAGCGAGAGCGTGGAGCGGACGGCCAGATAGAGGTCGCCGGAGGACTCGAGAAACTCTTCGCGGTTGGTGAAGGGATGGCGGCCGTCGGCGGGCATGGGGAGGGCGGCGAAGAAGAGGCGTGCGCGCTCGCGGAGCTGCTGGGTGAGCGCGGGAATCTGCGTGGCGCCGGAGTTGCCGCGGAGGAGAACGTCTGTGTCGCGAGCGAGATCCTCGAATCGGAGGTTGGAGAGCGAGCGGCCGAAATATTGCGAGGCGACTTCTTCGAGTTCGTGCGCCTCGTCGAAGATGACGGCTGCGGATTCGGGGAGAATGCCGGCGTCGGGCGCATTACCGGCGGCGAGACGGACGGCGGTGTCGGCAAAGAAGAGGTGGTGGTTGACGATGATGAGGTCGGACTCAAGCGCGCGGCGGCGCATCTCGGTGATGAAGCAGCGGCGATAGTCGGGGCAAGTGGAGCCGAGGCAGGCGTCGGAGCGGGCGTCGAGCTTGTGCCAGAGGGCGGAGGATTCGGGCAGGGCGGAGAGCTCGGCGCGGTCGCCGGTTTCGGTGATGCGCTCCCACTCGGCAATCTGGCGGTACTCGTCGATTTCGTCGAGGCCGGACAAAATGGGCTGGTCTCGGAGGGCGAAGAGCTTGCGGCGGCAAAGGTAGTTGGCGCGGCCCTTCATGTAGCAGACGCGCAGTTCGCCGAGAAGGGTTTCGAGGAAAGGGACGTCGCGGAAGAAAAGCTGGTCCTGGAGGGCCTTTGTTCCGGTGGAGACGATGACGCGCTGGCCGGTGCGGAGCGCGGGCAAGAGATAGGCAAGAGTCTTGCCGGTGCCAGTGCCGGCTTCGACGATGAGATGGCGGCGCTCGACGAGGGCGCGCTCGACGGCTTTGGCCATTTCGAACTGGCCGGGGCGGTATTCGAACGGAAGCGGAGAGCGTGCGAGGATTCCGCCGGGAGAGAAGAACTCGTGGAGAGTGGGCAGGGCGCGAGTTGAGGTGTCGGAGGAGGGCATGAAGGCTCTGCATCCATCATAGAGAAGCAGGGAGTGGAGAGTAGCCGGTGGAGATTGGAAAGGCAAAGAGCGAGTGCGTTGAGGCTCGAGGGTCAGGCAAAGTCGGGGTCTTCGCCTTCCGATGCGGCGTGGTATGAATCGCCGGGCAAGACCTGGCTGTGGCGGCTGTCGAGCCACTGGCCGATGAGCAGATTCTCTTCGGGTGTTGCGTTTGGAGCATCGCTTTGTGCCGCTTTCAGGAGGCGCTTGCGGACGTCGGCAGCGCGTTGGGCGGCGGCGGCACGTTCGTTGCCGGCAGCGGAAATGTTGATGGGGTGCAGGCCAATGGCGGAAGGGTGGATGTGCATGGCGTCCTCCCGGTGTTGAGGGGGCAATTTGTGGGCCGCAAATAACGCACGGGGATAAGAAGACGCTCACAAACAGATCCGTTGTGGGCTCCGCATTGCAAGGCAAAGCGCGGCGGAATGCTCAAGGTCCAACCGGACAGTACACTGATGAAGCAGCGCGTCTTCGACTGTTTCGCTGCTGGAGACTGTCTTGCCCACTTATCGCAGATCGGTTGTGCCGGCGAAGACTGGGGCCGCGAAGCTCCCCCTGGTGGCGATTGTGGGTCGGCCCAACGTGGGCAAGAGCACGCTGTTCAACCGGATGACGGGAAGCCGCCGATCGATTGTGGGCGACGAGCCGGGGATCACGCGTGACCGCATCTACGGCGAGTACGAGTGGCAAGGGCGGCATTACCGGCTGGTGGATACGGGCGGGATTGTGCCCGACGATCCGGAGCTGATGGCGACGGAGATTTTTGCGCAGGCAAGAGTGGCCCTTGAAGAAGCGAACGCACTCGTGATGGTGGTGGACGCGCGCACGGAGTTGGCGAGGCCCGACTACGATCTGGCGCTCTTGCTGAAGCGCGGAGGCAAGCCGCTGTTTCTGGCCGTGAATAAGGTGGAGAGCGAAGGGCTGGCAGCGGAGGCGGAGAACTTTCGCAGGCTGGGGATTCGCGATGTATTTGCCGTGAGTTCGGAGCACGGGCAGGGCGTGGGCGACCTGCTGGACGCAATTGCGGAGGCCATTCCAGATCCGGCAGATGAGGAAGAAGAGATCGAGGAGGCCGCGCCAGAACCGGCCGATGAAAAGGGCGAAAAAAAGATCCGCACGCACGGCGAGTTTGAGCAGCGCGAGACGGCTGTAGCGATTATCGGACGGCCAAACGTGGGCAAGAGCACGCTGTTGAACGCGCTGACTGGAACAACGAGGTCGATTGTGTCGCCAATTGCGGGAACGACGCGCGACGCGGTGGACGAATTGGTGGAGTTTGAGGGGCAGACGCTGCGGTTTGTGGATACGGCGGGAATCAGGCGAAAGGGCAAGACGAAGTTGATGGCCGAGAAGATGAGCGTGGTGATGGCGCGGCGGCATCTGGAGGCGGCGGACGTGGCGCTGGTGTTGATCGACGCGACGGAGGGCGTGACGGCGAGCGACGCGAAGATCGGAGGATACGCGCACGAGAGCGGGCGCAGTGTGATCATCATCGTGAACAAGTGGGACCTGGTGACGACTCGCCGGAGTGACGGGAAAAAGCCCGCAGACCGGGAGGTTTTTGAAAAGCAGGTGCGCGGGGCTCTGAAATATCTGGATTATGCGCCGGTGATTTTCTTATCGGCGCTGGAAGCAATCGGGCCGGAGCGGAAAGGCATGACGCGCGTGCTGCGCGAGGTGGTAACGGTGGCCAAAGAGCGGCGCAAGCGCGTTTCGACGGGCGCGATGAACCGGTTCCTGGAGAAGATCGACTTTCAGCGGGCGCCGGTGCCGATGGCAAAAAGAATCAGGATTTTTTATATGACGCAGGCGGCGGTGGCTCCGCCGACATTTGTGCTGTTTACGGATCGCAACATCAAGCTGCACTTTGCGTTCGAGCGATTTTTAGAGAACCAGATTCGCGAAGCGTTTGGGTTCAAGGGGTCGCCGGTGTGGTTCAAGGTGAAGGCGCGGAATGCAAATGACAAAAACTAGAGAGTAGCCAATAGGGAGTTAGGCGCGCCTGTTTATTGCTGAACCGGGGCGGGCTGGGACGAGGAAGAGCCGCTATTGTCGCCGCCATCGAGGCTGCGGATGTGGATGCTGGCCTCGGTTTCAGGAACGGTGCCGTCGTTGGCCTGGACCTGTGTGGGTTGGCCTTGCAGCAGGATGCGTTGCGTGGCCTTGCCGCGCGCGGGAACGACGACGCGCTGGGTGACGGAGGCGGCAGCATTGCTCACGGTGACGGGGATTTCGGCGGCGGCGTAGCCGGAGTTGGTGAGGTTAACGGCAACAAGCCAACTGTCGCCCTCGGTGTGCGAGGGAAATACGCGGTCGATGGCGATGTCGGGAAGGCCCTTGTCGGCGTCGACCCAGTCGGAGAAGAACCAGGAGAGATCGCGGCGCAGACCGGCCTGCTCGATGAGCTTCTCGAAGTAGTCTGAGCCTGCCGTCGGGTTCAGGCCATGCGCGGCGTCTTCGGCGGGCGAGTAGGCGCGGAGAGCGGCAGAGAGCGCGGCATCGCCGGCAAGATCGCGGAGCATCCAGAAGACATACGTGGCCTTGGTGCGGTAGTAGACGGGTGAGATCGCCTGCGCGAGAGGCTGGCCGGAGCTTTCACCGGGGCTGGCGGGCTCGGCGAGAGCGAGCGCGGTGCGGCCGGATTCGAGCGATTCGAGCGCCTTCTGGCGGCCCTGCTGTTTCTCGATCCAGAGTGATCCCATGAAATGGGCGACTCCCTCGCTGAGCCATGCGCGAGGAGAAGACATCCACGCGTGGGTCAGCGCGTGAGCGAAGACGCCATCGAGCTCGTCGGGCGTGGCCTGGCGAATGGCAGTGACGAGCAGCGGTCCGGTTTCAAAGGGCGCGTCGTCGGGGTCGGGGAGATCGAGAATAGTGAGCTGAGAGCGCGGCGTCTGGCCCAGCCAACTTTGCAGGAAGGGCGTGACGAAGGCGGCAGCCGAGGCCCAGCCCTCCACGGCAGAGTCGTCATCGGGGATCGTGTAGAGCGTGGTGTTCGTAGCCTGGTGCGCGGTGCGGACGGCGAGGAAGAGGCTAGGAGCTTCATAGCCGAGGGAAGCGGAGTCGAGACTGGCGGAAGCGATGCCGGCGACTTCAGGTCCAGCGGTTGAGGGCTCGGTAAGCGTGAGCGGAACACGATTGCCGTTGATGAGGGCGATGGTGGGCGCCTGGCCATGGGGAAATTCATCGGTGAGGCGGAGGCGGAAACGCGCGCCGGCAATGCGGAGCTTGTGCTCTCCCATCTCGTCGAAGACGCGGGCGCCGTCACCGAGAATAACGGGAACGCTGGAGACGGGATACCAGACGACGTTGCCAAATCCGCGCAGCCCGGTGAAGTCGATTGCGATGGAGTCCCAGTCAGTGTGGAGAGCCGCGTCGTCAGGCGTTCCGATGGTGATAAGGCGCTGGGCGGATTGCGGGATTGATCCGGAGTAGGTGACGTCAAGCTGGAGCGTTGCGCCGGATGCAAGCGGAGCGGCGAGGGCGATGGCGGCTTCGTGAAGCTGGCCGGTGTGGTCGACATCGGAGTTGAGAGTGGCGACGGTGAAGGCGACGTCGCGACCGGAAAGGCGAATGGTTTCCCAGTCGAGCGAAGAAGAAATTTGCAGCGGGATATGCGCGAGCGGGGCGTGGCCGTCGTTGCGCACCGTGAGGAGTGCGCGGACAGCGATCTGCTGCGCGACAGGACGGAGATGCACATCCATGTCGAAGGCGGTGAAGGTGAGAGCTTCGCGTTCGGCGTCGGTGGCGACGGGCGCGGAGACGGGCTGGCCTGCGGTCTTCGGCGCGGCAGGGCCCGCGGTGGTGGTGGTCTGGCCGCTGTCGTCGGTGGAGCGGGAAAAGATGACCTGACCGTGGGGCTGCTGGTCCTGGGTCGACGAGGGCGCGGTGGGCGTGGTCTGGGAGAGTGCGGGGACGATGGCGGTACAGAGGGCGACGGAGAGAAGACGCGCAGCGCCGACGGAAGGGAACTTCATGAGCCGAGGCCTTTCTGCGCCTTTGATTTAGCACCCTTGCGTGGGGCACCACTGCGTGGGACAGAGTTTTGGATCAGCGTGGCGGGAGAATTGGCAGCGGCGCGACGCTGGCGAGCGGCTTCGAAGAGGACAGCGGCTCCGGCGGCGGAGACGTTGAGGGAGCTGACGCCGCCCGCCATGGGGATGTTCAGCAGATGATCGCAGGTACGGCGGACGAGATCGTGAAGCCCGGCGCCTTCGCGGCCGAGGACGATGACGAGATCGCCGGTGAAATCGAATTCGTCGTAGGGAGTGGAGCCGCGTTCGTCGAGTCCTACGATCCAGAGGTTGCGACGCTTGAGCTCTTCGAGCGAGCGAACGAGGTTGACGACACGGGCGATGCGGACGTGCTCGACGGCTCCAGCGCTGGCTTTCACCGCTACGGGGCTGAGTGGAGCGGAACGGCGCTCGGTGAGGAGCACGCCATCGACACCGGCGCCATCGGCGACGCGAAGAAGTGCTCCGAGGTTCTGCGGATCTTCAACTCCATCCAGCGCAAGCAGAAATCGAGCAGAGGTTTTGCTTGAGGCGGGGTCGGGATCGAACAGATCTTCGAGGGAAAGAAGTTCCTGCGGGTGGACGAGCGCAACGACACCCTGGTGGTCAGAAGTCTTTGCGGCGACAGTGAGTTGCTCGCGAGGCCCTTCAAGGACGCGGATGCCTGCGTCGCGGCATTGGGCGATGAGTCGGTTGACGCGGTCATCGTGGCGCTCGCGGGCAACGAGGACGTGGTCGAAGCGGCGGCGGCCGGCCTTGAGAGCTTCAGAGACCGGATGCAGGCCGTAGAGAACTTCCATGGAATTTAGTTTACGGCGCGAGACACAACGGGCGCCTAAGGTTAACTCGGCGCCCGGTTGAATGCGAATTTGATCATCAATCGCAGACGGAAGAGCTACACGGGTCCGTCGTTCGACAATTGCCGCTCGAAGACGGCCGGGGCGCTGACGGCGCTGCGATGCTTGGAGTCTACCTGGAGGGTGAGTGTCTGCTGCTTTCTATCGCGCAGAATGGTCACCTGGACTGGCTTGCCCTTGTTGGAGCGGAGATTGCGGTCCCAGTCGGCGGATGTGGTGATGGGATCGGCTCCGACCTTGAGGATGACGTCGAATGCTTTGAATCCCGCTGCAGCGGCTTCGCTCTTGCGCGCCACCTGCTTGACCATGAGGCCGCCCTGAACGCCGAGGTAATCGGCCATCTGCGAAGTCAGCGGCTCAACCAGCGCTCCCACGTTGAGGGTGCTGGTGAAGAGAGACATGTGAAAGCCGTTCGAAATAGGCGCGTCAGAGCCGCTGATACCCATGGTGGGCGGCGTAACAGGCGCGATGCCATCGACATCGATGTCGAGGCGGGTCCAGATCTCGTGTTCCATGGCCTTGCGATCGACCAGCTGCACAGCCATCGTCTGAATGTTGCCATCGCGGCTGATTTCGAGGCTGATCTTTCGGCCCGGTGGAGTATCGCGGAGCATGCGCCGCAACGCATCGGCATCGGCGACGTTCTGGCCATCGATGGCAATAACGACATCGTTGACCTTGAGTCCGACTTGGCCGGCGGGCGCGTCGTGATCGATGAGGGTGATGACGGCGCCGTGGACATCCTTGAGCTTGAGCGCCTGCGCCTTGTCGGCGTCGACATCGGTAACATCCACGCCGAGGTAGCCGGGAACGGCGGTGTGGGCTAGCAGTGGGCTGGTGTCCTCAATGAAAGGCGCCAGCTGCCCCGCCTGAGCTTGACCCGGGCGGCATGCAAATAGCAGGCAGGCTGCGACCGCGAGCCCTGCCAATGCAAGGCTCGTATGCGAAGTACGAGTTGGCCTCGAAAGGTGATTCATTGCGATCTCTCCATCATGTTTCGTCGACCGGTCCGCGCTCATCAAGACGGCGCAGTGGCCGGAGGGGTTTGCACAGTTACTGGAATTGCGGAACCCGGCTCAAGACTTGCCGGGAAACGTTCCGGATCTGGGGACTCTGGTCCGTATTGGAGACCGAATAGAGCACCTGCCGGACGCTGGTGTCGGCGTCGACAGGCTCCAACAAACCAATGGCAGCGGTCCGGATGGCCGGATCGTTGTCGTTTAAAACTGCTTCAAGAACAGCGTCGCGAACGCGCACATCATCGGCAACGTAAGGCTCCAGGCCCTGAAGCGCCTTCTGGCGGACTTTGGCACTGCGGTCGTAGCGCAGAGCGTACATGAGCGCATCGCGGATGCCGGAGGGCTGGCAACTGTGGCCAGCGCGGCACTCGGCGGCGAGCAGAGCCACGGAATCGTCGCGGACACCGGGCGAGGCGGAATCCTCAGAGGCCAGCATCAGCAACTGGCGGATGCCGGGATCGTCAAGCGAGCCCTCAATCTGGCGCGGAACGATCTGGTTGTAGCTGACGTCGACGATTTCGCTGTTGGGCTGGCGAACAATACCGGAGATGCCGGCCACATTGGCCAGCTCGGGCAGGGCCGCCGCGGGAAGTACCTGCGCTCCGGCGGGCGTTGTGGACTGGGCCACTGTGGCGGCGTGTGCGGCGCGGTTCTGCGCGTACTCGAAGCCGCCGAGCGTTCCAGCGCCTGCTCCAGCCACGAGCAAAAGCAGTGCCGCAACGGGCGCTGCCTGAAGGCTGGCGAAGTTCTTCATGATGCGCTGGCCCAGAACCTCAAACCAACGCATAGGCGGCAGCGTGTCGAGCACCTCGTCGAGGCGAATGTGAGCGCGGGCAATGAGATTCGGATCGGGCTCCACCACAGGATCCGCATCGGCCAGCAGCTTGATCGCCAGAACCTGCTCGCGCTCCTTTTGACATTCGGTGCAGGCAATCACATGCCTCTCGAGCTGGTGGATCTGATCGTCGGGTAGCTCGCCATACGCCGCAGCGACTATTTGTTCGTGTGCAAGTTCGCAATTCATGGTTACGTCCTTTAAGCCTCTAAAGCAGCGATTAGCTTTTCGCTATCAGCTGTCAGCTCGCCATGCGCTGGCCGAGCTTATCGTCTCTTTTGACGGCTCATCGCATTGAACGGACGAGTCTCGTATTTCTCTCCCCCAAAAACCACACTGGGAGCAAATGTCTAACAACTACCTCAAGTCCGCCAGTTGTGCACGCAACTTTTTGGTTGCGCGGAAGAGGGTGTTCTTGGCGGTTTCTTCCGTGGTGTTCAACATTTCGCCAATGGTGCGAAGGCGAAGGCCCTGGTAGTGCTTCAGCTCAAAAACCATGCGTTCGCGCGGCGTGAGTTTGGCCAAGGCCGCCTGAATCTTCAGGCCCAGCAGCTTGCGATCGAGCTCGCGAGCGGGATTGGAAAAAGACCGGTTGTCAGAGACGGAGGCCAGAATATCAATCTCTTCCCCGGCGCGGTCGACAACGACTGCATGATCCTCGCGGCGCGTCTTGCGGCGGCGCAACTGATCCAGGCAGAGGTTGGTAACGATGCGATAGATCCAGGTGTAAAAGGAACATTCAAAGCGGAAATTACCGATATAGCGGTAGGCCTTGAGGAATGCCTCCTGATAGATGTCCTCGGCGTCGTGCTCGGAACCCGTGAGATGGAGGGCCAGGCGCAGAACCTGGTGCTCGTACTGGCGGACGAGAGAATCGAATGCAACGCGGGATCCGGCCTGGGCCTCGCGGATCAGGTCCATCTCGAGAGCGCGGTTTTGCGCGCGGCTCTGCGCCCGGCTCGCGTCATCCTGGCCGGGGTTCTGGCGCCTTGCTCCGCCCATTGCTCTGGAAGCAGCCACGTCTGGAGTGGATTGTACCCTCCCACCTGCAGGCCAAGCTAAAGTGCTGGCCGCCTGGGCGAGACTCATCGACGGGGTCATGGAAACACCGATCGCATCCGTAGCCATCTCTTCTCCGGTCGCGGAAGATGCAGACTTTGCTGTTGGGGTAGACGTAGATACGGGGCAATTGTAAGCAGATTGCCGGGGGTTAGAGCGGTTTGGCGTCCTGGATGGCAGGCAGGGGAAGCGGGGGTCAAGCGACGAGCCGACCGGGTGGGGTTGGCGGCTGCCGATACACTGTGAATTGATGAGCGGAAACCTGTTTGAAAATGAGCCGGATGGGGCTGTCACCCCCAGCGGATGGTATGTCGCGCACTGCGACGGGGGGTCGCGGGGCAATCCGGGACCGGCCGGTTATGGGGCGGTGATCGAGGACCCGGAAGGTCGGGTGGTGGCGCGGCTGAGCGAGTACCTGGGCCGCCAGACCAATAATTTCGCCGAGTACAAGGGGCTGCTGGCGGTGCTGGAATGGGCCCTTGCGACCGGGGCGGGGCGGCTGCGGGTGGTTTCGGATTCAGAACTGATGGTGCGGCAGATGAAGGGCCGCTACAAGGTTAAGAGTCCGGGGCTGCGGCCACTCTGGGAGGAGGCGCAACGGCTGGCGCTCAAGCTGGGGGGGTTCGAGATGCGGCATACACTGCGCGGCGGGAACAAGGAAGCAGACCGGCTGGCCAATGAGGCGATGGATGAGGGGACGAAGAAGCGGAGTTAGCGCGGTTTGCAAGCCAGTGCGAGAGCTTTAATCCCGGTTCCCGGCGTGCTCTTGCGTGCTCTTTATGCGTTCCGGCCGAGGTCGTTGCGCCAAGCGTGGCCTGTGCTTTCGAGCAGGTGGTCGGAGCACTCGGGGCCCCAGGAGCCGGCGAAGTAATTTGGAAAGACCTGCGGTTTTTTGGCCGCCCAGGCCTGGAGAATGGGCGTGCAGAGCGCCCACGTGGTCTCAACGCCTTCCCGGTGCGCGAAAAGGGTCTGGTCGCCAAGCATGGCGTCGAGGAGCAATCGCTCATAGCCGTTGGCGCTGGACTTGCCGAAGGCGGCTTCGTAGTCGAAATCCATGTTGACGGGGCAGACGGTCATCTGGGGTGTGGTGGGCACTTTGGCGCCGAAGCGCAGGGAGATGCCTTCGTCGGGCTGGATGCGGATGGTAAGCAGGTTGGGCTGAATGTCGGAACACGGGCCGGAGAGCGCCATGCGGTTGAAGATGAGCAGCGGCGGCTGCTTGAACTGGATGCTGATCTCGGTGGCGTGCTTCTTCATCCGCTTGCCGGCGCGAAGAAAGAAAGGGACGCCGGCCCAGCGCCAGTTTTCGACGGTGAGGCGGAGCGCAGCGTAGGTCTCGGTGCCTGATTCGGGATTGACGCGGTCCTCGTCGCGGTAGCCGACAACGTGCTCGCCGGCGACGATTCCGGGGCCGTACTGCCCGCGGACGGTGTTGAGGATGGGGATGGAAGGGATGGCCTGCCAGACCTTGAGTTTCTCGCGGCGCACGCTTTCGGATTCGAAGCTGGAAGGCGGCTCGAGCGCCACGAGCGCCAGCAGCTCCATCATGTGGTTCTGGACCACGTCGCGCAGAGCGCCGGCCTTCTCGTAAAACGGACCGCGGCCCTCGACGCCGAGTGTTTCGGCGACGGTGATCTGAACGTGGTCAATGTAGTTGCGTTTCCAGATCGGCTCAAATATGCCGTTCGCGAAGCGGAAGACGAGGAGATTCTGGACGGTCTCCTTACCGAGATAGTGATCGATGCGGAAGACCTGGTTCTCGTGGAAGACGGCGTTGACCTGGTGGTTGAGCTCGCGGGCCGAGTCGAGGTCGTGACCGAAGGGCTTTTCAATGACGATGGCGACGCGGCCTTTTTCAGGCTGCGCCATATTCTGCGCGCCGAGATTCTCAATGATGCCGGTGAAGAACTCGGGCGCGGTGGCTAGGTAGAAGAGGCGATCCGGGCCGATTCCCTTCACCGTGGCAATGCGATCGAGCTCAGTTTTCAGGCCTGCATAGTTGGCCGGGTCGTCGAAGTTGAGGGGATAATAGCTGATATTGGAGACGAAACCATCGAGCTTGGAATCTTTGGCGTCGGCGCCGCCAAACTCGACGATGCCGGAGCGCATATCGGCGGCGAATTCGTCGCCGAGCGGGCGGCGCGCGACACCGACAATGGCGAACTTCTGGGGTAACAGGTTGCTTTGCCAGAGATGAAAGAGCGCAGGAAGCAGCTTGCGCTTGGTGAGGTCGCCGGAGGCGCCAAAGATGACGAGGATTCCCGGGTCGGGGATGCGCTCACCGCCCTTTGGGAGTTGAGACAGATCCTCGGGGCGCACTGTCATTTGCATGGTGGCCATTCTCTAAAAAACCTCCGGCTTGGAAAGACAGTTCTCAGCCATCAGCTATCAGCTTTCAGCTCATCGTGCGGGAAGAAGCGTTGGGCGGTTGCACTTGAGAAGCTGAGAGCTGACGGCTGAAAGCTGATGGCTCAGTTTACTTCTTGGATTTGGCGAAGCGCTTGTTGATTTCGGCCCAATTGACGACGTTCCACCAGGCCGCAAGGTAGTCGGGGCGGCGGTTCTGGTATTTGAGGTAGTACGCGTGCTCCCAGACATCGTTGCCCAGGATGGGATAAAGCCCCTGCGAGAGCGGCGAATCCTGATTCGCGCTGGTGATGATCTTGAGCTTGCCGCCGGTGAAGACGAGCCAGCCCCAGCCGGAGCCGAATTGCTTGGCTGTGGTCTCGTTGAACGTCTTCTTGAAGGCTTCGAAGTCGCCGAAGTCGGCAGTGATCTGCTTGGCGATTTCGCCGGAGGGACTGCCGCCGATCCCGGCCGAGTTGGCTGGGCCCATGATGGTCCAGAACATCGAGTGGTTGGAGTGGCCTCCGCCGTTGTTGCGCACCACGCCGCGAATGTCTTCAGGAACCGCATTGAGATCGCTGATGAGGTCGTCGACTGATTTGGCGGCGAGCGTGGGATGACTGGCCAGCGCGTTGTTCACGTTGGTGATGTAGGTCTGGTGATGCTTGTCGTGGTGCAGCTTCATGGTTTCGACGTCGATGAACGGCTCAAGCGCCGAGTAATCATAGGGAAGCGGTGGTAACTCGTATGCCATTGGGGAAAGTCTCCTTCGTTCGGATTGTACTTTGCGGGTTGGGCCCGGATGAACTGTTTGTTGATTAAAATCAGCGGCCGGGCGGGAACCCACCCATAAAGATGGATGCGGAAACGGGCGACCGAGGTGCTGGAAAGTTCACAGGGTGAGATGCACGGGGAGGAAATGGACGGTTGCGAGCCAGTTCTGCCGAGGCCGACCCGACTTGAGCGAGATCCCTAGTCCGGCGGAGGATAAAAGGGCAGCTTGTCGTTTTTGGCGTTGGCGCGGCGCACGGTGGCATCGTCAAAGAGCAGCGCCGGAGCGAGAACGGTCGTGGCCGGGTCCCCGAAAAAGTTAGCAACCCAGAGATCGCTGCCTGCGGCTTCAATGCTGGAGCGGAGAGCGCGCTCGTCAATGTCGGAGAGCTCGGCGCCGCGCACCAGCTCGCGCTTGCCATCGGGGCTAACGCGGTAGAGCAGCCGAGGCGAGCGATCGCCGCCCATGGTTTGCACGAAATAAACGCTGGCCAGACCGCGATCCTTCGCCATATCCAAAAGCTTCTGGTTGAGCTCGCCGCTTGAGAGCCCATCGTCGGCGGTGATTTTGAGGACGCCGATTGAGGGACGCGCGGGACCGGTGATGCCCGCGCGGCCGTGGCCATTGGACAGGGGAAAGTCGCGGACGGGCTGGCGGCCGATGAGGTAATTGTCGAGGCGCCCGGCGTCGACAAGCTTGACGGCCTGGGCGGGAACGCCTTCATCGTCGACTTCGTAGGTGCCGAGCAGGCCTTTGCCGTCGAAGGTCTTCAAGCCGGGATCGTCAACGACGCTCATGAAGTCGGGCAGGACGCGCGCGTGGTAGCTGGAAGCGAACGGGCCGTTGGTGCGCGCCTCGGTGCCGAGAGCGGGGCGCGTGGCAGTGACCGAGGAGGCGAGGAGCGAGCGCAGCGTGTCGGCAGCGGCGTCAGCAGAGAAGAGCAGCGGGCCGTGGTACTCCTCTTCGACGAGCGGCGCCTTGCGCAGCTCGGCAAGCGACGCCAGCTCGTCGACTGCGTGCTGGTTGAAGACGGCCTCCGAGTCGAGGTCGGCGAGCGATGTTCCCGAGGAGCCATAGGAACGGTCGAGGCGCATGCCATCGGGAGCCTGCGTGCCCGCGGCGAAAGATTCCTGATATTCGACGGAGGATTTGCGGACGATCGCGCCCTCGCTGGTGACGAGCCAGGTGGTGGTGGCGCGGGCACGAAAACTGCTCGAGGAGTATTGAATGTCGCGCTCGTTCGCGCTTACCGAAGCATCGGTTTGATAGAGGCCGCTGGCGTGGGCGATGCGATCGACCCAGGAACTCTCGTCGACGTGAAGTGCGATCGGATCGGCGAGCGAGATGATGGGCTTCTCCTGGCTGAAGTCGTCGGCCTGCGGCGGAGTTTGCACCTGCTTCAACTCGGCCTGCTTTTGCGCGTAAGCCGATAGCGCGTTTTTGTAAGCCTGGTCGGTGCCGGCCCATAGAGTGGTGCGAAGGGCGATTGGATCGTCGTCGAGGACGGCAATTTCGAGTGCTCCGTCGCCGCGAGCGCCGGAGCTATCAGTCTTGTAATCGCCAACGCGCACCGTGACGCGCGCAACGCGCTGGCGGGCGTGGTCAGAGCCTTCACTCGAGCCGAATTCGGCCGAGGTCTGAAAATCGTCGACCTCTTCAATGCGGTACTGAATGAAGAAGGGCTTGGCGAAGCCCTGCAACTGGAGCTGGCTCATGCTGCGGTCAAGTTCCGTGAGCATGGCTTTGAGGACGGGATCTTTTTCGGCGTCGGCACGAGTGGGCTGGGCAGAACACATTTGTGGAACGCTCAAAAAGAGAGCGAGCAACGCGACGCAGACGGACGCACAATTTGAGCGGAGCGGGTTCATTGGGCCCCCTTCGTTTCGGGCGCTTGCGTCTCCGCGCCGGGGATGGGCAGAATCGGCGGGCGCGCGGTGCCTTGCGGCTGTCGCTGCGTCTCGATGCCGCTGAGGAGCATGGCGGGAGCGACGGCGCTGACAGGGATGGTGCCCGACTCCGCGCCGCACTCGCCGTTAAAGACTTCGCTCTTGTCGCCGGTGGCGATGATGCTTTTCATGGCGGCGAGCGGCGTGCCGACGATGCTGACGCCGCGCACGAGCTCGTCGGGACGGCCATCGACATAGACGCGCCAGACAACAAGAGGAATGACCTGAAAGGCCTGCGGCGAAGAGCGTTGCGTAACGGCAAAGCCGGATGAGATGTCCTCAAAGTAAAGGCCGTAGGGCTTGCCCTGTTTCTTGGCTTCGTCGATCAACTCTTTGCGCAGCTCGGAGTCTGGAACGCTTTTGGTGGAAGTGACGATGAGGTTGCCCTGGCGGCCGGTGGGCACGTGGCCGGATTCAGCGCGGCCGTGACCGTTGGAGGCTCCGAAGCTGGCGATGGGCAGCCGCGACATCAGGAAGGTTTTGAGCACGCCGTCCTGAATGAGGTCGACGCGCTCGGCTTGCTGTCCTTCGTCATCGTATTGGTAGCTGCCGCTGAGCCAGGTGTCGCCGAAAGTGTCGACCGTGGGGTCGTCGGCGACGGAGAGGAAGTCAGGAAGAATCGGTTTGCCAACGTCCTTGGTAAAGGTCTGGCCCTCCTCGTCGCCGCGCTGGCGCTGGCCCTCGAGGCGATGGCCGAGCACTTCGTGGAAGAAAACCGCGGCGGCGCGGCCAGAGAGAATGGCGGGGCCGTCGAAGGGCTCGGTGACCGGAGCTTTGCGCAGCGCCTCCAGGCTCTTGCCCAGGTCGCGCATGGCTGATGCGAGAACGGCTTGTGTGGGAAGGCCGTCGGCGGTCGGGGCCTCAAAGGTCTGCTCGCGGAAGAGGTCCATGCCATCGTCGGCGCGGGTGACGGCGACGGCGACGATCCGCGCCTGCACGTGCGGCGTGACGATTTGCGACCCCTCGGAAGAAACAAAGTAGTCGGTCTCGTTCTGCACGGTAAGAAAGACCATGTTTTGGTACACGTCGGGATAGTCGCGGAAGATGCGCGACAGTTCCCTCACCCGCTGCTCCCATGCGGTGCGGTCGATGACGATGCTCGGAGCGATTGTGCCGATGTGCTTCTGCGGAGCCTGCTGGCTGAAATCGGGCGAGGTGTCTTCTTCTTTGGCGCGGACCTCGGCTTCGGTCTGGACGCGAAGATAGTTGTCGAGCGCGCTGCCGTAGCCGGTATTGGTGGCCAGCCAGAGGGAACGCGCAAGGGACTCGCGGTCGTCCCCGAGCGGGAGCTGGAGGCTGTTGACGGCCGAGCCACGATGCGTGCCGTGGGTGTTGTCGAGCTTGGGATCGCCCACCCGCACCTGTACGTCGGCTGAGCGCGTGCGGTCCGCGGAACTTTCGGCAAGCCCGCCGTAGAGCGCGCGAATGGAGACGAAGTTTGTGTCGCGAACCGTGTAGCTGAGGAAGTAGGGCGGCAACTGCTTGTCGCTGGGAGTGGCCGATGTCGCATCCGCGGCCGGCATAGACAATGGAGTGCCGCTCGATTTGCCCAGCGAAGTGAAGGCGCGATGAAGCTCGGCGGTCATGGCGTCGAGAACGACGGGGACAGGCTGCTGGGCGTGAACCGCGAATGGGAGGCCAGGCAGTGAAAACATGGCTGCTACGGGCGCGCAGCGGAGGAGTGAAACGATCCGGCGCCGTGATCGGCCTTTAGAATGGTTGGGCGTGAGAGCTCGATATTTTGGCGAAAGCATCTGTTTGTTCGATTCTCGCAGAATGGGCGGGCAAAAGGAGAATGGGATTGAGGTTTAGACGCCGCTTTCGCCTGTTGGTCTGCTTGGTTGCGTTGCCGGCCGGGAGTCTTCCGCCGGTGCTGGCCGCGCAGAACGCTGCCACACAGCCAGCACTGGCGCCGGTGGCCGTTGCCGCGCCGTCGCAAGCGAATCCGCAGCAGGCGTACACTCTGCCGCCGGACAAAATGGCTAAGGCGATCGCCATCAGCCGCATTCGCGACATATTGGACATAACCGGATCGGTCTGGGGCATTGTTTTTCTCTGGCTGCTCCTTGCGACGCGCGCACTGGCGGGCCTGGAGCGATGGGCGGAGCGCATTTCCGGCCGGCGCTGGGTTCAGGGAGCGATTTTCTTCGCGGCGTACCTGATGATCGCGACCCTGGCCGGGCTGCCACTTGACTGGATCGGCGCGCACTACGAGCGCTCTTACGGAATCAGCGTGCAGGGGTGGGGAAGCTGGCTTGGCGACGTGGGCAAGACGCTGGGATTGACGCTCGCGATCGGGATTCCGATCCTGCTGCTGTTCAACTGGATCGTGCGGCGTTGGCCCAGGCGCTACTGGCTTGGGGCCTGGTTAGTGACCTTGCCCATTGCGGCGTTCCTCACTTTTGTTGAGCCGCTGGTTGTGCCGCTTTTCTTCAAGCAGGAGCCGCTCGCACAGAATCACGCAGCCCTGGTGGCGAAACTCGAGACGGTGGTCGCGCGGACGGGAATCGACATTCCACCGGAGCGCATGGTTCTGCTGAAGGCCAGCGCAAAATACACGGGGATCAACGCGTTTGTGGCGGGGATGGGCGCTACAAAGCGATTGGTGATTTGGGATACGGCGACGGACCAACTGCCGGACGACGAAGTGCTGTTCGTTCTTGGGCATGAAAGCGGGCACTATGTGCTGCATCACATTCCCAAAGGATTTGCATTGTCGGCCGCTGGCCTGTTTTTTCTGTACTGGGCCTGCGCGGCGTTTGCAGCGTGGCTGGTGCGGCGATTTGGAGCGCGCTGGGGCGCGAGTGAGCTTCACCCCCCGGACCCCGGCTCTTCGAACCACCCATCCGTAGAGACCGCTCCGCTTTCGTCGCGGACCGGATTTGTGGTGCTGCTGTTTTCAATTTCGATTGCGAGTTTTCTTTTGCAGCCGGCCACGAATGCTGTCAGCCGCTATTTCGAGCACCAGGCGGATGTGTACGGGCAGGAGGCGATTCACGGCATTGTGCCCGATCCGCAGAAAACCGCAGTCGCGGCATTCAACGCGATGGGCCGATCCTGGCTGGAGGATCCGAACCCGAATCCGTTCATCGAATTCTGGCTCGGCGACCATCCCAGCACGCAACAGCGCGCCAACTTCGCCCTGCACTACGATCCGTGGGCAAACGGCGGGCACGGGGAGTTCTTCAAGAACTAGAGAGTCGTGAGTTGGATCCGAAGACGCGCAGAACGGAGATGGGAGCGCCTGCGGATCAATTGAGGAGCTCGAAGATGCCGGCAGCGCCCATGCCGCCGCCGACGCACATCGTGACCATACCGTAGTGCGCCTTCCGGCGTTTCATCTCTTGGAGAAGTGTCGCGGTCAGTTTGGCGCCGGTGCAGCCGAGCGGGTGGCCGAGCGCGATGGCGCCGCCGTTAACGTTGATGCGGGCGGGGTCGAGCGAGAGCGTTCGGATGATAGCCAGGACCTGCGAAGCGAAGGCCTCATTCAACTCGATGAGGTCGATGTCGGCAAGGGTCAGGCCGGCGAGGCGAAGAGCTTTGGGAATTGCGGTGATGGGGCCGATGCCCATCTCCTCTGGCAAACAACCGGTGACCGCGTAAGAGACGAGGCGGGCGAGCGGCTGAATGCCAAGCTCTCGCGCGCGGGCAGCATCCATGAGGACCGTGGCGGCGGCTCCATCGGAGGTTTGCGAGGAATTGCCTGCTGTAACGGTTCCCTGCGCATGAAAGACTGGCTTGAGCGCGGCGAGCGCCGCGGCGGAAGTGTCCGCACGAGGACCTTCGTCGGCTGAAAACTCCTTTTCCTGGACGTGAGGCTTCTTCGGCGGAACGTCCGGTGTCGCGGTCGTGACTTTGACAGGAACCAATTCATCCGCGAAGCGGTCAGCGGCCTGCGCGGCGACTGCCTTTTGGTGGCTACGGAGGGCAAATTCGTCCTGATCCTCGCGCGAAACGGAGTAATGTCGGGCGACGCGCTCCGCGGTAAGGCCCATGGTGAGCATGGACGCGGGATAGTTGGAGGCGAGCCAGGGATTGGGGCTGGGCTTGTTGCCGCCCATGGGTATGAGGCTCATGGATTCTGCGCCGCCGGCCAAGATGACTTGCACGGCGCCGGAGCGGATGCGGTGATCGGCGATCGCGATGGCCTCGAGGCCGGACGCGCAAAGGCGATTGACGGTTGCGCCGGGAATTTCGACGGGAAGGCCGGCGCGGAGGGCGGCCATGCGCGCGATATTCCAGCCCTGCTCGCCTTCAGGCTGCGCGCAGCCGAGGATGACGTCGTCGATGGCGGCCTTTTCTAAGGCCGGGATCTTGTCCAAGACTCCGCCCAACGCAGTTGCGGCCAGATCGTCGGGGCGCGTGGTGGCGAGCGCGCCTTTGGGAGCGCGGCCAACGGGCGTGCGAACGGCGGCGACGATGACAGCTTCAGGCATCAGGCGCTACTCCTTCACGATTCTATGGCGAGGGGGTCCGGCATCGGCTTTCAGTCCTGCATCTCCAACACAATCCAAGCGCTCTTGAGATAGAAGTGGTAGACGGTGCGGCGATCGACGAGCGTATCGGCGAGGGCATCGTGACTTAGGAACGGGGGGCGCGGGTCCATGCCTGCCTGCGCCTCGTGGACCTGCTGCGGTGACGCGGGGTCGATACCCCAATTGAAGCCCAGGGTGCCGCTGGGATCGTGGGTTTGCAGGCGCTCGGTCTCGGGGGCCGAGGAAAGAGTAGTAGGTCGGCTGGAATCGCTGCCAAAAAAAACAAGCAGAGAAACAGTGCCCCGAACAGAGCAGAGGACGGCCCAATCGGAGGAGCCTGGACGTTCAAGGCTGGCGTGGATGACGTTTTCTGGGCGGTGGGCTTCGTAGGTTTGTGGAATGAGACAGCCGCGGAGGTTGAGCTGCTCTTGAATGGCGGCCGGCAGCTCGGGAAACGAGCTCACGGGCAGATGACGAATGAGGTAGGGGGTTGGTTGGCCGTCGATCACGACCGAGCCGGATGTATTGAAAGGCGTAGAAATCGAATCCTGCGACAGGAGCTTCGAGGGACAGCAAAGAAGAAGCAGCTGAACAAACAAAAGCCCCGATTTGACTAACGCGCGAACCATCGAAAACTCTCACGAGCACTCTATGCCGAGGGAAGCAGGAGCGCAAATCTTTCCGCCCGATGCGAATCAGTTACGCAGCGGCTTGCCGGTTTTGAGGGTGAAGGCGATGCGCTCCTGCGTCTTGCGCTCGCCGCAGAGCGAGAGAAATGCCTCGCGTTCGAGATCGAGAAAATACTGCTCGCTGACGAGAGAGCCGGGTGTGACGCGGCCGCCGGCAAGAATGTACGCGACCCAGCGAGCCACCTTCTGGTCGTGCTCTGAGGCGTAGCCAGCTTCGCCCATCATATAGATGCCGGTTTCGAGCGTGGCGAGCGCGGCGACACCGGGAGCGGGGATCTGCGTCCGCGGCTGGGGCGCAGCGTAGCCGGACTCGGCAAGGGCTGCGGCCTGCGCCTTGGCTTCGAGCAGCAGGCGCTCGCGGTTCATGGTGATGCGATCGGCGGAAGCGAGCAGGCCGAGAGAGCGGGCGTCAATGGCGGACGTAGAGGCTTTGGCCATGGCGATGGTTTCGAGCGCGCGCTTGAGTGCCGTGGCGACTTCAGCGGACTGGGCGAAGCGCGACGGCGGGTCGCGAGGCTCAGGCGGGGCGAGCGCAGCAGCCGCGTCGAAAGCGCGCAGCAACATTTCTTTGGTCCCTCCACCGGCGGGGATGAGGCCAACGCCGGCTTCGACAAGGCCCATGTAGGTTTCAGCGTGAGGCTGACGGCGCGCGGCGTGGAGGCATATTTCGGCGCCGCCGCCGAGAGTAAGGCCGAACGGCGCGGCGATGACGGGGCGCGGACAGAATTTGATGGCCGCGGTCATCTGCTGGAAGCTGTGAATCACCCGTGCGAGCTGGTCCCACTCGCCCTCCTGCGCCGTCAGCAGCAGTTGCATGAGGTTGGCGCCGACGGAAAAGTTGTCGCGGTCGCCGGAGATGACGAACGCCTCGAAATCGCGAACTGCTTCGGAAGCGGGGTTGAGAACAGCGGAGATCAGAGAGAGAACGTCGCCGCCAATGGCGTTCTTGAGCGAGTGCAGCTCGATGCAGGCGATGCCGTCGCCGAGATCGACGAGCGATGCGCCGGAGTTGGAGCGGATGGGAGCGCACGAACGGCGGAAATCGGCGACGCGGGCGTGTCCGGGGACAGCTGGGATGGGAATGAGCTGGTGCGTCGCCGGCTGGAAGCTGGCGTCGCGGTCCGACGAGTACCAGGTGGTGCGCGACGCTGCGAGAAGAGCCTCGACGGGAGCGTTGACGGAAAGGCCGAGAGTCTTCATCCGGGCGACGGTCTCGGCCACTCCGGCTGCATCCCACATTTCAAAGGGCCCGAGCTCCCAGTTGAAGCCGGCGCGCATGGCTTCATCGATCGAAGGCGCGTCATCGGCGACCTCGCCGATGCGATCGGCAGCAAAGTTCCAGAGCGAAGAAAGAAAGGGCCAGAGAAAGGCCGCAGCTTTGTCTTTTGCAGGGTTGTTCGCGAGCAGCAGGCGCAGGCGCTCGGAGAGGGTGGCGGCGTTCTTTGCCATTTCGAGCGAGGCAAGAGCGGGCTTCGCGGAAGGGCGGTATTCGAAGGTGGAGAGATCGAAGACGAGGCGTTCGTCTTTGCCGTCGGCAGCGCGGGTCTTCTTGTAGAAACCCTGTCCGGATTTATCGCCGAGCCACCCGCGCTTGAGAAGCTCATCGAGGACTGCGGAAAACCTGCCGCCGGTGACGCCTTGCGGAAAGTTGGCGGCAACGTGGGCGAGGATGTCGATGCCGACGAGGTCGGCGAGGCGAAAGGTTCCGGTGCGCGGCCAGCCGAGCGCTGGGCCAGTGAGAGCGTCGACTTCCTCGATGGAAAGACCCTGCTCGAGCATGAGATTGGCGGCATTGAACATGACAGCGATGCCGATGCGATTGGCGATGAAGTTGGGCGTGTCGTGCGCGAAGACGACCTGCTTGCCGAGGTGAAGATCGGCGAAAGCGGAAAACGCGGAGACTGCGGCGGGATCGGAATCGGCGGTGGGGATGACCTCCAGGAGACGCATGTAGCGCGGTGGATTGAAGAAGTGCGTGCCGAAAAAGCGGCAGCGGACCTCGGGAATCGCGGCAGCGATGCGCGCGATGGGCAGGCCGGAGGTGTTGGTGGTCAGTAGCGCGTGGGCGGCGAGATGGGGAAGGACGCGCGTGAGGAGCGCCGTTTTGATCTCAAGGTTCTCGGCGACCGCTTCGATGATCCAGTCGCACTGCGCAAGTTTGGCCAGGTCGTCGTCGAATGTACCGGGAGTGATGAGCGCAGCGCGCGATGGCTCAAAGAAGGCCGCGGGTTTGGACTTTGATAACGCATCGAGAGCCGTGAGAGCGAGCGCACGTTCCGCGGTCGCAGGCTTCGCGGGAAGATCGAGCAGAAGAACGGGGATTCCGGCGTTGGCCAGATGAGCGGCGATGCGGGCACCCATGGTTCCCGCGCCGAGAACGGCAGCGCGGCGAACCAGGAGCGGCTTGTATTCGATTTTGGGAGGGGGAGTTGCGGCCGTGGCAGCGGTGCTCATACGGGCTCTCCCCTTGCGGCGTTTGTTCAGATGCCTTGCGCCATGGGTAAACGCTCGCAGCATACGCAAGGTGGCGGCGCGGGGTCAAGGACGGGCGCCACACTGATACCAGTGCGCCGTCAGTACTCGACCTTGTTTGGAGCGGCAATCCAGGCGGCAAAGCTGGCCCAGGCTTCGTCTGCGAGCAGTTGCGTTGCGTTGAGTTTGCGCTGGCCCGTGTCCTTGCGGAGCTCGGCATAGAGAAAGGCATCGTCGAAGCCCGCGCGAGCTGCGTCGGCGGCGCTGGCTCCGTAGTAGACGGCGTCGAGGCGCGCCCAGTAGGCAGCGGAGAGGCACATGGGGCAGGGCTCGCAACTGGTGTAGAGCACGCAGCCCGCGAGCGAGAAAGTTCCCAGAGCCTTCGCTGCGGCACGGATGGCGTTGACCTCGCCGTGCGCTGTGGGATCGTTGGTCGAAGTGACGGAGTTGGCGCCTTCACCCACAATTTTGCCGTCGCGCACCACGACCGCACCAAACGGGCCACCCGTTGCGGTGAGAACGTTCCGCGTGGCCAGCGCAATGGCGCGGCGCAAGAACTCCGGGTTGGCTTCGGCGGGCATGCGGAGTGAGTCCAACTGCTGGGGGAGGCGAAGACAGATTCAGTATGGCACAGGCTGCGCAGCGGACAGATGGAGCGTGAACTGGCGGTGCTCGCGCCGCTGCGGCTGAAGCAATTGATGCGAATCGAAGTGACGATCAGACGGCTGGGCGAACCTCGAGAACCTTAAGAAACCGGGCAAGCCAGACGGGATGTGCGGGCCAGGCCGGGCCAGTGACGAGATTGCCGTCGACGACGGCGTCCGTCATATCGACGGAGACGTAGGTTCCTCCGGCGAGCTCGACCTCAGGAGCGCAGGCAGGATACGCGTTGATCTTGCGGCCCTTGATTACGCCTGCGGCGGCGAGCAGTTGCGGACCGTGGCAGAGCGCGGCGATGGGCTTGTTGGCCTTGGCAAAGCAGCGAATGAGGTCGAGAACTTTGGGGTTGAGGCGGAGGTACTCCGGAGCGCGGCCGCCGGGAATGACGAGGCCGTCGTAATGCGAGGGGTCGATCTCGTCAAAGGTGGCGTTGAGGGTGAAGTTGTGGCCGCGCTTTTCGGTGTAGGTTTGATCGCCTTCGAAGTCGTGGATCGCGGTCCGAATCTGATCGCCCTTTTTCTTGCCCGGGCAGACGGCGTCGACAGTGTGGCCGACCATTTGCAGCGCCTGAAAAGGAACCATAATCTCGTAGTCCTCAACAAAATCGCCGGCGAGAAGCAAGAGCCTTGCATGTTTCATCGTGCGAATTCCTCTGCAGCAAGTTTGCCATAAGCGCCTGCCTCCGCGCCGTAGAATCTCCTCATGGGCGAGGCCGCCACTCTTGGTGCGTTGAATGCGCGGATCGTTGCGTGCGAGCTTTGTCCGCGATTGCGCGCGCATTGCGCTGAGGTGGCGCTCAAGCGGCGGCGGGCCTATGCGGATTGGGAGTACTGGGGGCGGCCGGTGCCCTCGTTTGGCGACCCGAAAGCGCGCGTGATGGCGCTGGGCCTGGCGCCGGGAGCGCATGGATCGAATCGCACGGGGCGACCGTTCACCGGCGATGGATCGGGCGAGTTTCTGTATCCCGTGCTGCACCAGGCGGGGTTTGCCTCGCAGTCCAGAGCGGTTTCGCGTGACGATGGGATGAAGTTGAGCGGACTTTGGATCACGGCTGCAGCGCGGTGCGCGCCGCCGGGCAACAAGCCTACACCCGAAGAGCTGCGCAACTGCGCGCCTTGGCTTGACCAGGAGATGAAGCTGCTCACGGAATTGCGCGTGGTGGTCTGTTTGGGGCGCATCGCGTTCGATGGTTTACTGGGGCACGCGGTCAGAACGGGAATGATGAAAACGCGCGCAGGGTTTGCTTTTGCGCACGGAGCCGAGCACAAGCTGCCGGGCGGCCTGATCGCGATCGCCAGCTATCACCCGTCGCTGCAAAATACGAACACGGGCAAACTCACGCGGGCGATGCTGCTCAAAGTCTTCAAACGTGCGCGGAAACTGGCGGAGTTGTAAGGGCTGTGGCGGCTGAAGGTTTTTGGCGGTAGGAGGAGAAGAGATGGATTTGCTGTCGAGAAAAATCTTGAGAGATTTAAATCTGGACGAATCAGAGCATGGTTGAGCAACCTATTTGCTCGATTGTGCCGTCAAAGAGCTTGGGGGTCTCACTGGGCCGGCGGGGTCGTAGGTTGCGTCAGCCGAATGGGTTAGACTTCGATCTATATTCAGGTGAAAGTGCATCGTTGGAGTGCAACTCGGTTATTCAATCTCGTGGGGACCCTCGCGTCCCTGATGTTGGCGATCTGCGTCTTTGCATGGGGTCTGCAATATAAGCTTTCCCTTTACGATCCGCCTCAGGCTGCTTCTCATCGAATTCCGCAGGCCAAGCTCCTATCCAGAAATGAGCAATCCGGGGTCGCGGAAAGCCCGCTGTTGGTTCGAGCGAAAACCTCCACCAGGATCGGCTATACCGTTCCTACTGTTGTCTTCTTTGTTCTGTTGCTGGCCCTCAGCATATTGAACCCTCAAGCACCAGGCCAAAGAGAATGGCGCATGAGTAGTGCTTGTCGTCTTCGTCGCGGTCTATTCAATATTTTCCTGGTTCGCCCCCCGCCTATTCTCGCCTGATTGTTCCTCTCCGCATAAGATTGACGCAGTTTATCCCTTGCCAATGGGCGAAGCGTCGCGTTTCGAATTCTTCACCGGCAAACGCGTCACGTTATCTTACCCATGACATTCACAGGATTTCTTTTACGAGGTGCAATCGAACATGCGAAAGCAGCCCTCTTTGATTCTCGCCATAGGATTGGCGTTTCCGGTGGTGACCAATCTGGTTGCCTGTCACACTGCGGATAGCAAATCAGAAGTGAGAGCCGCAACCCCTCCATCGGCAAAGGTGGCCACAGCGCAGCGGGGCGATATTTCCCATGTGCTCACGCTGGCGGGTCAGTTCCAGCCGTACCAGGTAGTAGATGTGCACCCAAAGGTCAGCGGCTACATGTCGCGTATCAATGTGGATATCGGCGACGTTGTTCATCAGGGCCAGACTTTGGCGGTCCTGGAAGTGCCGGAGCTGAAGGCAGAGTTGCAGCAAACTGTGTTTCAACTCCAGCAGAGCAAAGAAGAGATCGCGCAGGCCCAGCACGAAATCAATCGTGCCGAGGCGGAACATGCGGCACTGCACGCCGCTTCGGAACGGCTGAAGCAGGCGGCTGAGGGAAGGCCGGGGTTGATTGCGCAACAGGAACTGGACGATGCCCAGGCCAAGGATCTGTCCTCGGAAGCTCAGGTAGACGCGGCTAAAGCAGCGATGGCGGCGGCGCAGGAACACGCAGGCGCTGCGCAGGCTGACAATCAGCGCATCGAGGCGCTGGAAAACTACACCGACGTGACGGCTCCCCTGAACGGAGTTGTGATCTGGCGCTACGCAGATACTGGCGCTCTCATCCAAGGCGGAACCAATTCGAACGACCAGGCGCTTCCCATCGTCCGCATTTCCCAGAGCGATCTTCTCCGTCTGCGCATCCCTGTGCCCGAGGACGACGTGAAGTACGTTCATGCCGGCGACCAGTTGCAGGTCCGCGTGGATGCGATCGACCGCTCCTTCACGGGAAAGATCGTGCGCTTTACGCGCGAGGTGAATTTCGAAACCAGGACTATGGAGACCGAAGTGGATGTGGAGAACAAGGATTTGTCCATTGCGCCGGGGATGTACGCCAATACGCTTTTGCAATTGGGGCATGTGACAGGCGTGGTGACGATTCCCGTTGAAGCGCTGGTGCTGAATGGGCAACAGGAAACGGTTTACGTTCTCGATGACAACAATTGCATTCACATACGCAATGTCGCCGTTGGACTGCAAGGATCGAGACTCGCCGAGATCGCCAGCGGGCTCAAGCCCGGTGACCGGGTGGTCGTGGGGGGGCAGGATAAGTACCAGGAAGGTGAAGAAGTGAGCCCCCTGCTATCTGCCTCGCCCGCTTCGGAGACGGTGCAGGAATCGGGCGGAATGATCGACCTGAAAGCCGGAGGCAACTGAGGAATCCAATCATGCCAAGGTTCACGCTGCGTTTTCCCTATTTCATTCTCATGCTCTGCCTGGCGGTGACACTGGTGGGTGCGGTCTCCATGGCGCGAATGCCGGTCGACCTCTTCCCGCCGATCGATATGCCCGTGGTGGTAGTGGCTACGTTCTACAGCGGCATGCCGCCGGAGCAGATCGAAGCCGACATCACCAACACCTTCGAGCGCTTTTTCACGCTGGCCGCCAACGTGGATCATAGCGAGTCGCGCTCGCTCACAGGCGTGAGCATCATCAAGATCTACTTCAAGCCGGGCACCGATCCCAATGCGGCACTGGGCAACATCGCCAACCTGGCCATGGCAGACCTGCGCCGTTTGCCGCCCGGCACATTGCCTCCCGTGGTGCTGGGCATGACCGCTTCAACGCAACCGGTCTGCCTGGTGACACTGAAGGGCGAAGGACTGAGCGAGACTCGCCTCAAGGACCTGGCGCAGTTCCAGGTGCGCAATCAAATCTCCAACGTGCAAGGAGCCTCAGTTCCGCAGCCCTACGGCGGAACCTATCGGCAGATTCAGATTTACATCGATCCGCTCAAGCTCGAAGCGCGCAATATGAGCCTGAACGATGTCGTCACCGCGGTAAACAACTCCAACCTGATACTGCCGGCAGGCGACGTGCGGATCGGCTCCAAAGACTTCAACATTTACGCCAACAGCCAGTTCCCCGACGCGAACGCGATGAACGACATGCCGCTCAAGTCGGTGGGCAACTCGTCGGTGCTGGTGGGCGACGTGGGAAAGGCAGTCGATGCCGGGGCCTTGCAGTACAACATCGTGCGCATCGACGGCCAGCGGTCCGTCTATGTGCCTATTTTCAAGCAGGGCGGGGACAGCAACACCATCGATATCGTCAACGGCATCAAGACTGCGGTCAAGAGACTCGTTGATATTCCCAGCAACCTCAAGACCGCAGTGGTCTTCGATCAATCGGTTTTCGTCAAGCTGGCCATTGCCAACGTCACGCGCGAGGCGGTGATCGGGCTGGTCATGACCGGAGTAATGATTTTGGTGTTTCTGGGCAGCCCGCGCGCCACCGTCGCCGTACTGCTCGTGGTTCCGCTCTCGATGCTGGTATGCCTGGTGATCGTCAACTACATGGGCGGCTCCATTAACACCATGATTCTGGGCGGGCTGGCGCTCGTCTTCTCGCGCCTGATCGATAACGGCGTGATTGTGCTCGAGAACATCTTCCGGCACATGGAACTGGGCAAATCGCCTCAAGTCGCCGCTGAAGAAGGAGGCACCGAGGTTTCCATGGCGGTACTGGCCGCCACCTTCACGACCGCTATCGTCTTTTTCCCCGTCACAACATTCAGCGGTGTCAGCAAGTACATCTTTACGCCGCTGGCTCTGGGGGTGGTGTTTTCGATCTTCGCGTCCTTTTTCTTCGCGATGACCGTGGTGCCTCTCTACTGCGCCAAGTTCATCCGGCCAAAGGACGAGGGTGAGCACGGGGAGAGCCCGAGGCAAAACATCTTCACGCGTTTCGACCGGGAGTTCAATGAGAAGTTTCAGTCGTTGCTGAACTTGTATCTGGGAACTGCCGTGCGCGCGATACGACGGCCCGGCCTCACGACACTGATAATCTCGTCGGGGACGGTGCTCCTGCTTGCCGCGACATTTCCATTCCTGGGCCGCAGCTACTTTCCGCGCACCGATCCAGGCCAGTTCATCATTAACGTGCGCATGCCCAGCGGCACGCGACTGGAAGTGAGCAACAACTATATCGCAAAGGTCGAAGACATCATCCGCAGCGTGGTGCCACCAAAAGATTTGGATATGATCGTCTCCAACATCGGCGTCTACCCCGATCTTTCGGCAATCTACACCACCAACGCGTCAATGGACACGGCCTTCGTGCAGACCAGCCTCAAGGAGGATCACAGCACCAGCAGCTACGAGTACATGCGCCGTGTGCAGGCTGAGGTTTCGCGCCAGATGCCCGAGCTTTCCACTTACTTCCAGGCCGGCGGTCTGATCGCCGGCGTCATCAACCAGGGACTTCCGGCGCCCATCGACATTCAGATCAAATCGAACGACATGGACTCCGCTTACGATCTGGCCAGCCAACTGGCTGCGAAAGTCAGGTCCGTTCCCAATGTGAGCAGTGTGTATATCCCGCAAAGCGTCGACTACCCCGGTTTGGCGCTGAATATCGACCGCGAGCGCGCCAGCCTGATCGGCTTATCAACCCGGGATGTGGTCGACAACGTGATCACGGCTCTTACCTCCGACGGCATGATAGCGCCGAGTTACTGGATCGATCCGCGCACCGGCAACAACTACATGGTCACCGTGCAATACGCCGACCAATGGATCAATAACATGTCGCTCGAGGACATGAAGAACATCCCGCTACGCGGCGTGCGGCCTGCGGGCTACACCCCCATGCAGGAAAGCGAGGGGGCTGATCCGGCGTCATCAGAATTGATGCGCAGCGATCACGCAGCAGGCTACGTGCCCTTGGGCGCGGTGGCCGATATCCAGCAGATCAACACACCGACCGAGGTCGATCACT
Source organism: uncultured Acidobacteriaceae bacterium (assembly GCA_963823805.1). Taxonomy (GTDB): domain Bacteria; phylum Acidobacteriota; class Terriglobia; order Terriglobales; family Acidobacteriaceae; genus Telmatobacter. The sequence goes on from CAWGMW010000002.1 coordinate 168,756, forward strand.
ATCAGATTCGTCGCGTGATCGACATTTATGTGGCCACCAAGAGCGAGGCACTTCAGGGCGTGGGAGCGAGGATTAACCGGATCCTGGCCGAAACCAAGCACGACCGCAACACGGTGATCGGTGTGCGCGGAGCCGTGATCAGCATGAACGAGGCCTTTGGCGACTTCAGCTTCGGGCTCATTATCGCCGTGCTGCTGGTCTATTTGATCCTGATGGCGCAGTTTAAGTCGTTCGTCGATCCCTTCATCATTCTGCTGGCGATTCCGCCGGGCCTGGCGGGGGTGGTCCTGATCCTGCTCGTCACCGGCAGCACGCTCAACATCATGTCGCTGATGGGAGTGATCATGATGGCCGGTATTGTGGTGTCGAACAGCATTCTGATCGTGGAGTTCACGGGAACACTACGCAAGCAGGGAATGCCGCTGGTTGTCGCCACAGTAGAGGCCTGCAGAGTTCGCCTACGCCCTATTTTGATGACCTCGTTGGCGACGCTTCTGGGCATGATTCCACTTGCGCTCGGCCTGGAACCCGGCAGCGAGCAGTACGCGCCGCTGGCGCGGGCCATCATCGGCGGATTGGCGTTATCTGTTGTTGTCACCATGTTCCTGGTTCCAGCGGTTTACCTGGTGATCCATGGACGAGAAGAAGCCGAGACTGTAGCCGCGGAGGAATAGACATGACTGAACTCAGTAACACAAGATTGATTCCTGCTGCGTGCGCGCTCTCTCTGGCGGCTTTGTTGCCGTGCGCAATGCGCTCGCAACAGGTGCCGGCATCCGTAGCGCCAATGACCTCCCTGCAGCTTCCGGCGGCACAAGCGCCAGCCGGAACCGCCGCACCCTCGGGACCGAAGCTGACACTCGCAGACGCGGAGCGCATTGCGATCACGCACAATCCAAACGTCAGCGTGGCGCGGCTTATTGCGCTGGCCCAGGCGCAGGTGACGCGTGAAGTGCGTTCTGCCGAACTGCCCACCTCGCGGGGTGATCTGACGGCCGTCGGCGCGCACGAAAACAGCCGCATCACTGCAGGCCTGCTGAATAATCCATCGGTCTACGACCGCGCTGCGGGCGGTTTGACCGTAAGCCAACTGATCACCGACTTCGGGCGCACGCACAATTTAGTGCGAAGCGCGCAATCGAACGCAAAGGCGCAACTCGAAAATGTGCGTGCCACGGAACTCGACATCACGCTGACAGTGGATCAGGCTTTCTATCAGGCCTTGACGAGCCAGGCAGTGTTGACGGTTGCGCAAGAAACAGTAAGCCAGCGCCAGGCAACCGTGGACCAGGTTGGCGCTCTCACCAAGGCAAAGCTGCGGTCGGATCTCGATCTAAGCTTTGCGAACGTGCAACTCTCACAGGCTAGACTGCTTTTGCTTGACGCCCAGAATGATGCCGCCGACGCCATGGCGAGCCTTAACACCGTGTTGGGCTCCGAACAAGACGAGCAATACACCCTCGTCGATGAGACAACGGCAAACCCCGAGCCTGCGCCTCAGGATGCCGAAGCCTTGCTGCAAGCGGCTTTTGCGGCGCGTCCCGATCTCGCGGCGCTCAACGACAACTACACTGCTGCCCGCCAGTTCAGCACCGCCGAACGCGATTTGTGGATGCCGACTGTTTCGGCGCTGGCCGCGGTGGGTGGCACACCGGTGCGCGCGGATCAAATTCAATCTTCATGGTATGGCGCCGCTGGCGCAAACATTAATATTCCGGTCTTCAACGGGTTTCTATACAACGCCCGCGCACAGGAGGCAAAGCTGCGCGCCAACGCGGCTGGGGAGCAAGTGAGGAACCTGCGCGACGTGATTGCGCGCGATCTGCGCACCGCGGTTCTGAATGCGCAGAATGCGTTTCAGCGCATCGGCGTCACGCACGAAATGCTGAACGAGTCGAACATGGCTCTCGATCTATCGCAAGCAAGATACCAGATCGGCTTGAGCGGGATCGTGGAGCTGACCCAGGCGCAACTTGCACAAACGCAGGCTGAGATCGCCTATGCGAATGCCCGCTATGCCTATCAAACAGCGCTCGCGGTAGTACGGTTCCAGACGGGCCAATAGCCTTGCGAATGTTGAGCCTTTTTCGAGGAGATTGCCACTATGCCAGTGATTGGCGACAGACCCGAATTGAACTTGAGGACAGTTATCTATGCGACAGATTTCTCTTTCGGCTCCAAAAACGCCGGCCTCTACGCCGCGCGCATGGCTGTCTATTTCTCAGCCAGGCTGCTAGTGACTCATGCTTTCACGCTGGAGCAAGCCGCATTGGAAGTTGAAACCGGTGACAGACGATTAAGCCAGCAGAGACAGAATTTGACGCATCGTCTTTGGGGAGAGGCAGACCTCCTGGGAGCAAATTCAATCGAAATCATTCCGACTCTCTTGGATGGGGCTCCGGAGGATGTGATTCCAGAGCTGGCGGACAGGCTTGAGCCGTCCATGGTCGTTCTGGGAACTCACGGCAGAGGCAGATTTGAGCGGGGAATCATTGGCTCGACCGCGGAGAAGATCCTGAGGTCCACTCGCTGGCCCGTGCTTACCGTTGGACCTCACGTACAGCCCGCGACCTCACAAACATTTCCGTTCGAGAGGATTCTTTTTGCAACTGACTTTACTGAGGCGGCGGCCAATGCGGCAACGTATGCGGTCACATTGGCGGAGGTTTTCGGGGCAAAGATTGATGTCCTCAACGTGATTCAGGACGACGCCATTGAACATCCTGATCGAGTAGCCGATCTTCAGACCCGCTTCTTTGGCGTTCTTGACTCCATCGTGCCGCAATCTGCAAGGGAATTCTGCGATCCAAGAACCTATGTGGCGGTCGGCGGGGCGCACAACAAGATCCTCGAACACATCAGAGAGCATTCAATCGAACTCTTGGTACTCGGCATTCGGAAGACTTCGCATATCGGCATGGAGATGAGAACGTCTGGGGCCTTCCGGATCATCGTGGATGCTGCATGTCCAGTCCTGACGATCAGAAACTAATAAGTTGATCCATTTGCTGGAGATTCGGGTGGGGAAACGCAAGAGGCGGTCAAGCTACGAGTACGATGACATCCTGACAACACTGTTTATGGCAGTGTTCGCGGGTGCGTGTGCCTTCATTGCCGTCGAGAGCACACTTCCAGACGTTATGGATTTGTCGGAGCGTCACATAAGCAAGCTCCCCGGATGGCAAGTCCATATGGGATCGTTGTGCAGTGGAATCATTACATTCTTCACATTCTTGTTCATTCTGGAAGTCCTCGAGACAAGGTCACGCTTGACCGCGTGGCGATCGAGTGCGCCGTGGTTACCCCTCGTCGGGCTCACTTTGTTGGCGACAATCGTTCATATCCCTTACTACATTGTCATCCTGGTTGGAATCATCGTTGGCGTATGGGCTTACCGCCAAACATCCAGCGTGCGCCGCTCGCCCCGCCTTCCTTGAGCTGAAACCGTGTGCGTAATTGTCGCGTCGCTGGTTGCCGATCAGCTCTGACGTGGCCTCGATGCCAGCCAGAATGCATGCACGCCGTCTCCATTCAGAAATGGGCTTTCGATAGGGAGCCAGTTACAGAAACGACTTGGAATCGTGTAATCGGAGCGCGAACGGAGCACAGAATGAGGCCGGCGTGGGTAAACCGCTGATTTTTGTGGAGCGGGAGACCGGGATCGAACCGGCGACATTCAGCTTGGGAAGCTGACGTTCTGCCACTGAACTACTCCCGCCGGGCGGGGCAGAGCCAACGTGAAGAAGTATATATCAAGTCGCTGCGCCGCAGATCCGGTGACGCGCATGAGTGGGAGCGTCCTTATGTGGAGCCGCTGTCTTGCGAACGCGTTGTTGGGCCCGGGGGAGTTAGCCCCCGAACCCCCTTCCGTAATTCCTGATGGACACTCGCTCTGAAATTACCCCAACGAGCCGCTAATGTTGCTGAACACTGTGTTCACGGCCGTAGCCACGTAACCCACGCCAGTGATGGCCGCCAGTGAAACCAAGGCGACGAGCAGCGCATATTCGACCAGATCCTGGCCGTGTTCGTATTTCGCAAGATTCTGGAAATTGATATACAGCTTCAGGAATAGGTTATTCATTTTGTCCTCTCTCGTATTTGAAATTTACGGATAAGCTAACAACGCGGCCCCTAATTTGAGCAACGTATTATGAATCGTGGATTGTTATGCGACAGCTGTCAACGTCGCTTCGGTGATGTTGAAGCTGGTTACCTTTGCCGAACAAATGAAAACTTTAGCGTCATGAAGCGTCATATCGGCACAACGAACCACGCCTGCACACAGCCGATGCGACAACAGTTCGTGGCAGTTGAGGTTGACGCGAGCGCTGCCCAGCGGCATGGCAGAACGCCTGGATGCGAGGCTCGATTTGGCCTGCGAATTGTCAATTCCGGGCGTGCATCGTTGATACTTCTCCTGTGCGCAGAATCCCAGGGTTCGTTGGCTTTGCATTGACGTGCGGAACGATGTGCGCCTTTTGCCAAACAGGCGCTCCGGCGTGGCAAGGTGCAGTTGAGCGCGCGGCACGCGAGGCTCCTGAAGCACGAATTGTCGTCCTCGACATCGCCAGCGGACGTTTGCTGGCGGCGCATCGTTTGCAGGATGCGGCACGAACGCTCGCCGCGCCGGGATCAACGCTGAAGCCGTTGGTTCTGTATGGTCTGGTGAGCGCGGGCCGGTGGAATCCCGCGAGCCGCGTTGCCTGTAACCGGCAACTCGTGGTTGCTGGCCATCGGCTGGCGTGCACGCATCCGCTCGCTCCGCCTTTCGATGCTCGCGAGGCGCTGACATGGTCGTGCAACACCTACTTTGCCGCCGTGGCGCGAACTCTGCACACAGGTGAATTGGGGTTGCTGCTATGGCCTACAGGCTTACTCGGAATGACAGGCCTCGCGAGAAATGAAGCGACCGCTGACTATCGCGAGCCGGATTCCGTTGATGCGGAGCAGTTGACGCTGCTGGGAGTGGAGGACGTGCGCGTCACTCCTTTGGAGCTGGCCGCAGCTTATCGCTGGCTGGCAATGGAACTGGCCGCGCATCCAGATTCCGATGCTGCGCAAGTGGTGCGAACTGGACTCGAGGACTCGGCCAGCTTCGGCATGGCCGGACAGGCGAGCTTGGGTGGCGTCGCTGTGATGGGCAAGACGGGAACGGCGGAGGGCGTGGCATCCAGCCAAGCGCACGGCTGGTTTGCAGGCCTGGCCCCCGCGCAGAAACCCAAAGTGGTGATTGTTGTGTATCTGCCTGCGGGCCGGGGCGCGGATGCGGCGCATGTGGCCGGAGAAATTCTGGCCAGCGCGCCATTGGAGCGCCCGTGACTCGACCGCCCGTGACCCGACCGGCCGTGAATCGACAGTGGATGGCGCGATTGCTCGTGAGCCTGCTGGCGGCAGCCGGGGTGGCCGGGTTCGGCGTGATCCGGTCCGGCATGGAGCCGGCGCAGCAGGCCTCTGCGAACTCCGCAATTGCAGCCCCGCGAGAAACTCCGTCGGCTGCGCGAGGAACGCTACGTGTTGGAATGTGGACGTTGTGGCATGACCGCGAAATAGTGATCACGCCTGGCCAGCCAAATCACATGATCGCGTTGCGAAGCTGCGCTGGGTGCGCTGCGACTACATTGACACAACCGGCGACGATTCGCGCGGAAGGAGACGCGCTGACTTTGACGGCGGCGGGCAGAAAGAGCAATGTGTCCCGCGCTTTGATTACCGACCCGGTGACGCTCACTGCGCATGGCGAGACCGTTGCGCTGCATGATCCTGTTGCGATCACGGCGCGCGCCGGTGCGCTCGTCATCGTTGTGACCCTGCCCGTTGAGAGTTATGTGGAGCGGGTGGTCGCGAGCGAAAGCGGCGCAGCGGACAGCGCGGAGTCGCTGAAGGCGGTGGCGATTGTGGTGCGAAGTTTTGCGCTGCACGAGGCGCACGGGCACAGGGACTACGACTTATGCGACTCGACTCATTGCCAGCTTTTACATTGGGGCGCTAGCGGCGAGCGCGGGGCTCAAGCGCACGCGGCCACGCTGGAGACGGGCGGCGAGACGCTTTGGTTTCACGAGCAGCGTGCGCTGGCCTACTTTGGGAAGGACTGCGGCGGGTACACCGCTTCGCCGGCAGAGATTTGGCCTCACGCGACGCCGGTTTCCTATCTGCCGTCGCAGCCCGATCGATTCTGCGCCGCGGGTGGCGGCAAAGAATGGGCGTCGGAGATCTCGCGCGCTGAACTGACGGCTGCCCTGGGGAAGCATGGGCTCGCCGCTCCCGGCTGGCACAACATTACTGTCGCGCAACGTGGCGAGTCGGGCCGCGCTGTAACGATCAAGATCGACGGAGCTGAGATCAGCGCCGATGAATTCCGGCTGGCTGTGGGTGAGTCGCTGGGATGGAACAAGATTCCCAGCACCTGGTTTGAGGTGAGCCGCGTGGGCGATGGATTCGCGTTCCATGGGCGCGGATGGGGCCACGGCGTAGGCCTATGCCAGAAGGGAGCTGCGGCGATGGCGCTGCAGGGACGCTCTGTGCAGGAAATTCTGGCGCAGTATTTTCCGGGGACGCGAGTAGCCGACGAAGCGACCGGGCGTGAATGGAGTAAGTTTGCGGGTGACGGATTTGTTCTCGAATCTCTTGAAGCTAGCGACGCAACGTATTTGCCGGATCTAAGGCGGGCGCGCGCGGAGGCGACCGAGCGATCGGGTTTGAATGCAACGGCTCCATTCACGGTGCGCGCCTTCGCCAGCACGCCGGCCTTTCGCGAGGCCACGCTCGCACCCGGCTGGATTGCGGCATTCACTGAAGGGGATTGGATCGGAACGCAGCCGCTCCGAACACTGGCTGCGCGGCGGCTTTTGGCGGAAACAATGCGCCACGAGTTTCTGCATGCGCTGGTGGAGCAGCAGGCAGGACCGCGCGCTCCGCTTTGGCTGCGCGAGGGGCTGGTGGAAGTTTGGAGCAATGCGAACGGCGCGGCAGGTCTGCCAAGCGCCGCACGATCAGGAGCCGCGCCCTCGCTTACTCCCCGCGAAGACGACAATGCGTTGGCGCACGCGGTAACCGAAGCGGAATCGGCAGCCGCGCATCGAGCAGCCGAGTGGTACGCAGCGCAAATTCTCGCGCGTTATGGGCGCGCGCTGGTGCTCGAGTGGCTCAGGTCAGGCGTTCCCACCGGAGTCGTCGTCACCCTCGGGCAGCGGTAACCGCACGGAGTCTTCGCCCAGCGGGCTTGTGCCAACGGGAGCGGGCACGAGCGAATCGTCCGCAGGCTTCTCCGCGGGGGGCGCGCCACGGCTCAACAACACTGCGCACCACGCCAACAGCAGAACCCAACAAACAATCGCCAGCAAATAAGTTCCCGCCAGTTTGAAGATGACGGACCAGACCTGGTGCGATACCGTTCCTTGCGGCTCGCCCGAGAAGAAATGGCTGGGCCACTCGACAGCGACCAGGGCAGCAATGACCACCGCCAACCACCAGCGCCAATTGAACAGGAGACGGATGATCTTTCGTATCGGCAATCGCCAGCCCCACTGAGCCGAGGCCGTCGCCCAGGGAATCACCTTTGCCGGCACCGCAATCCAGCGGAAGATCCATTCGACGAAAGTGAGCCACGACTGAATATGGTCGTAGGTGAGGAGCGTGGCTCGCAGGTTAGCCGAGGCACGCGAATTCAGGTAACCTGCCCACTCGGGAATCTGATTATCGCACCAGTCGAGGAGTGCCCACGTGGCCCAGACAACTGCAACCCAGACCAGAAGTGTGAGCACGCCGAGGCCCAGTTTCACGCGCCGATGCTCATCGTGGAGAAGCTTGCGCATGGTTCCGGCCTGGAGCAGCAAAGCCGCGGCAAGCAGCACCAGCGGCACCAGCAAGGAAAGCACCACTTGCCATCCATAACGATCGGGCAGGCGCGTCCAGGCTGCACCGGCGAGAGCGAGCATGAACGTGGCCCAGAACTGGGCCGCGACCCATGCGACGCTCGAGCGGAGGCGGTGAAACAGATCATTCAAGGGGTTGGCGGCGACATCGCTCACGGCTGCACCTCCAGCGTTGCGGGATCGGTGGTGGTCTGGACGTTTGATTGGTACATGGGCCCGGCCTGCGCGGGGCTGATCTGGAAGTTGCCGGAATTGTCAGCCTTGAGCAGGTAAAAGTACTCGCTCCTCGGTCCGAACTCTCTGTTGAAGAACGCCGCGCGGTCGTCGCGGAATTCCTCGCGCGTAAACCAGTTGGCCCACCATTCGGTCCACCAGGACGGCTTATTGTTCACCGTGTAAAGGCCGGGATTGGAGAGGAATTCGGTTCCAGCAGGAATTGGATCTTCGGCGAGAAGGTACTTCCAATTTGTCCCGTTAATCGCCAGCTTGACGGCAATGATGTCGCCAATATGGACCGGCCCTTGGAGCGGGACCAAATCGTAGGTGATGGGATCGGTTGGCTTGTCCTGGCGCTTCTGCAACAGGTAATAGTCGCGCGTAATGTTGAGCGCGAGCTGACCCTGCTGGAAGGATTTGCGATCGGCGGAGTACCAGCTGTTCGCGGCGGACCAGTAGGTAATGCCGTTGCCGCTCTTGCGGATGGTGACCAGGCCGCCACTTGTGGCTTGCGCCGCGGGAACCTTAATCTGCCACGGCGCGGCGAAGGCATCGTCGGCGCCAAAGTGTCGTTTGCCTACGCTTGTGCCATTCACGAGAACCTCTACGTCGGAAGTGTTGGCGAGCTCGCCGCTCAGGGCAAGGTAATCGGTGAGCCCCTGAATCACCATCGAGGTCTGCTTGGTGGAGTACCAGTAGTCGCCATCGCGGTGTTCGGCGAGCCAGCGCGCGGCTTTGGGCATCAGGCTGCTGGAGCGATCCTGGCGGATCAGCAGCTTGATCGCGAATGAAGTGGTTTCCGGCGAGACGTCATCCCAGAAATCCATCATGCCGTCGTAGTTGCCCTCCCAATGGGCGTCGACGTCAGTCATGTGGGCCTTTTTTTCGAGAAGCACGGCAGCCTGGTGCGCTCGCGCATCGCCTGCCGCATCGAGAGCCAATCCGATCAGTGCAATCCCCTCGTCACTGAGTTTGTCCTTGCCGTCCCACGCTTTGTCGAGCGCGTCCTCTGGCGCGCCGCCCGTAGTGGCTAGTGCATAGACCGTATAGGCGCGCAAGTCGGGTACCATGTCGGGATGCGCAGCCAGCGTCGACACCAGCCAGTTGCGCGCGTTGTTAAGCCGGTCGTCGTCGATTGTGTAGCCGGCCGCTTTGGCCTGGCCCAATCCACTCACAACGTATGCCGTCATGAAGACGAGGCTGGGATCGTCCTGCCACCAGCCCCAACCGCCATCGTCGTGCTGATAGCTCGAGAGCCGCTCCAGCCCGGCGCTGACCTCGTCGTTGAGTGTCTTTCGATCAATCGGCGACTTCAGATGCAGCTTGTCGACAGCCTGGGCCACAATCAGGTCGGGCAGGAAGCTCGACATGGTTTGCTCGGTGCAGCCCCATGGATAGCTCGTGAGGTAGTCGAGCGCATCGAAAACAGTTCCGGCGACGGATGGAGTGACCGTGACGGTAAGTGAGCGCGAGCCCGGATCCGATGTGGCCGGATAGTTGAATGTCCACTGGTTTTGCCCCGCGCCCGAATAGACCACGCCTGTGCCTGCGGTGGTCTGCTCGACGCCATAGGGAAGAATCTGCAGTGTCACTTCGAGCGCATCTGATTCCTCGTTGGTGAGCGCCTTGGCGGTGAGAACGGCGTTGCCGATGACGCGCGCCTTCACGCGCCAATCCACGTAGCTCTCGGCGTTGGCCGGGATGGTGACTTTCTGCGTCTGGCCGCTGACGACGTCCACGCCGCTTACGTCGAGCGCAAAGGTCACGTCTTTGGCCGTCGCCAAATAATTGTGCGCGATGACGCGGAGCACGGTCTCATCGCCCTGGCGGAAGAATCGAGGCGAGGCCAGGCGCACGATGAGGTTTTTGCGCACCAGCACGCGCGTAACCACGCTGCCGGCCTTGCCATCGTCGGTCATGGCGCGGATGGTTGTGCGCCAAGTGGTCAGGGCGTCAGGGAAGTTGAAGGCGACGCGCGCGTGCCCGTCGGCGCCCGTGTGCACGCTCGGGTTCCAGTAAGCCGTATCGGGAAAAGCCTTGCGTACCTTGGGAACAACAAGGTCGGAGCCTGGTTTCACTTGCGCCATGCGCGGATGGTAGAGGCCGTTGGCCAGGTCAGCCAGCAGCGGGCTCTTGGTGCCTGCCCGCCCGGAGAAGAAGAAGTCGAAGGAGGTCTGCGGCTCCAGGTCGACATATCTCTGCGGGTAGAACGACCCGACGATGTCGGGCGTCGTGTCGGGCCGCACGGAATAGAGAGCCTCATCGACAACGCCAAAGCTCAGGTCGGTCTCGACCGGCTTGCCCGCGGAATCGACCGCAAGCACGTCGAAGGTGGCTGCTTCTTCAGGCTCGTATTGGCTCTTGTTCGGTGTGGCCGTGATGGTGAGCGTTCGCTCAACAAGCGGAACCTTGAGACTCTTCTGTGCTGTCATCAACTGATCGTCGTGGACGATGACAGCGGTGACGATAAGGTTGGGCTGGGCTTTCTGTGTGATGGGAACATCAAACGCGGCGCTCGCGCCGGTCAAGTGGATGAGTTGCCGCGACTGCACGCTGTCGCCCTCGGTGGTCACCACAGCCCACGATTCGGGTATGCCTGTGACCAGCAAGAGGTGCGCTGTATCGCCCACGCTGTAGGATTTCTTGTCAGCGACAATCTGCGCCTGCGCGTTGGTTTGATACCACGTGCCCGCACCGTTCCAAACCCAAACGTATGTGGAGTCTTCGACTGTGCGGCTCTCCGGCGTTTGGGCGGTGGCCTTCACCTCGTAGTCGCCACTGCCGCTAATCGGCAAATCGACGAGAACCGTTCCGTCGGCGCCAGTCACGGCATCCTTGCTTGCGACAGCGGTGTCCTTGCGCTCGTGGGTTACGGAATCCCATTTCTCGAGCGCGGCAGCGATGTGAACCGTGGTCTGCACCGGCTTGTTGTCGTAATCCTGCGCGGTCACCTTGACGCGCACGGGCTGGCCGGCCTGGACAACGTAGTTTGTGGGTTCCACGCTTACGCGGAACGAGCCGTATGTGGCTAACACGCTTGAGTGGCCGGCGACCTCGCGATTCGCCGCGTCTGTTACGCGCGCTTCGATGCGATAGTCCTGGTCAGTGTGCTTGGGGTCAATCCGAGTGGGCAGCGTGACTGTGAGTTGACCGTTCGCGTCGAGAACGCCCTGGTGTTCCTGCTGCTCGGTCTGGTCGTATGTGTCGTCGGCCTCGTCGGAATCGTCCGAATTGTTGGCGTCCGCGTCCGCGCCGTTGTCGTCCTCCTCATCCTGATCCCACCAATAATGAGTGGACGTATGCACGACGTAGGTGACCTTGGCGCCTGCAACCGGCTCTCCGAAAAAGTAGCGCGCGTTTATCGTGGCCTCAATCGAATTGCCTTGCAGTACGCGCGTCACGGCCGGCTTCACAGTCACCTGGTACTCAGGCTTCTTGTAATCCTCGACGTAGAAGCTCCCGGCGCCGCCGATGTTTTGCTCGGCAAACTCAACGTAGTAGTAGCCCAGCGCCGCATCGGATCCGAGGTCGAGGTCCACAGCAGCCGTTCCGTGAGGCGAGAGGGTCAACTGTTTTCTCAGGACCTCTTTGTTGTCGGGACCGCGGACGGTGAGCGTGACTGTCTGCGGCCCAGGAAGCTCCAGTGCGTCGTTCTGTTCCTGGCGCACGATGCCCTTGATGTGCACGGTATCGCCCGGCCGGTAGACGGGTCTATCTGTATAGAGATAGGAGCGCTCGGATTGCGTTCCATTGTCCTGAAAGTTGTAGCCCCATGGCGTAACCAGCGCAGCATCCGTTCCGAGACGCGCCAGGATCCAAACGTTCTCCGGCTCAGCTCCCTGCACGCCGCCGCGAATCGTCATCGTCAGCGAGGCCATGCCGTCGCTGCCGGTCTTGCCGGATGATTGGAGCTGCCCGTTCGCCCAGAGCACAACATCCGCACTGCCGATGGGGACGCCGGATTTGCGATCGGCGACGTAGAGATCGGCCCGCGCGCCCTCTGTCCGCTCCACCACTGCGATGGAGGTGACGATGGCGACGGTGTACGCCTTGTACGTGCCGTCGGTGGCCTCGATCAGGTAGACTCCAGCACCCAGTCCGTCGATGGGCAATTGCTGCGTGTCACTGACCAGTGCAGGTGGCGTTTCAATCCTCCAGCGCGCCACCAGTTGGCTGGGGTTGAGCAGCGGGATCTGCGCAAACTGCGCAGCGCCCACCACCTGGCTGCGCTTGCCCAGCTTGCCTTGCTGTTCGCGGAAGCTGTCGCGAGCCTCGTCGGTAAATTGGCCGCGGAAGAAGTGCCGCATGACAAACCAGAGATGGGCCTTGAAGTCGTGCAAACGCTCGACGAAAGTCTCCTGATCGATTTGCTCCTCCGGCGCGTAATTCTCGATGCCGAAGCTGTGCGCATCCTTGAGGCCGGCGAAGAACTTTTCCGCATCGCGTACCTTGTAGACGCGGAACTCCAGTTCGGGCACGTTGTGAGCGATCAGCTGGATTTTGACGCTCTCGCCCGGCGCGAATGTCCGTGTGGTGGAAAGCGAAAAGGAGCGTGGTGCGTCGCTTGCTTTGGCGGTGATCGCGCCTGCGGCCACGAGAAAAAGAAGGAGAACGGACAAGACTGTCTTCGAAAGCGTCGGTTTCCGGTGGGTCGATTTCCGGTACGTCGATTTGCGGTAGTTCATGGAGTTCCTCGCAGAATGTTCCAGCGATAGACGCCGAGAAAGTTGGGATTGCCGGCCAGCGGCCGCCATTGCGGCTGGGGATGGTCAAGGAGTTCGGACAGGAGAACGCGGCGAATTTCTCCGGGCTTGCCGGGGTCCCCGCGGACAGATCCTCGTCCGTGGGGTGACTGACCGCGGTCGGGCCCGGTGTCGTAGACGACTTCGGCGGCGGCGCCGGATCGAATCACGATCATCGAATGCCACGGCGAAGACTGGCCAAATTGACGATAGAAGAGCAAGTCGCCGGGTTGCGCCGCGCCCACATCGCGGCTGACGAAGTACGCGTTCCGCTCGACCAGCGTTTTGGCATCGGCGAATTGGGCGAACGAACCGTTGGTCAGATCATCCGGCTGAAAAACGCCGGGCCGCACACGGAAGAGCGCCGTGCCAAGCGGCGTGCGGGGGTAGCTCCACTCGCGAATCTCGCCCGGCGGGGCCAAAACCTCGATTCTGCTGGTCTGGAACCAGCTTTCATCGTGGCGTTTGAGCGCCTCGCGATAGGAGTAGCGAAGCAGGCTGGCACAGTCGCCGATCTCGGAAGGGACTTCGGCCGAGGGGCGGATCGCCTGGTACTCCGCGATGAGCGTGAACCAGCGGCGGAAGGCGGCCTGATCGGCCGGGTCGGTCAGGCGGAGAAAGTCGGGTGTGCCGTCGCCGAACCGGTCGCCCCACACCAGCGCCGCCCGGGAACGGGGCAAAGCAGCTGGAATGGCCTCGGCGCGAACCTGTCGCCCAAAATCAAAGATGTGGCGGCCGGGCAGGCCAGACTGGCAGAGGCAGAAAATGAGGTTGCCCAGCATCGCCAGGGTCGCGAACGCAATCAGCGCTCCGCTTCGGCGGGTCGTGGCCGCCGGGCTGCCACCGGGTGGTCTGCCGTGCGCGTTCACTTCAGGGTGAGAAAATGAGCCGCCCCTATCCTACGTCAATCCCGCGAAATGTGCGCACTTTTCCCCTTCGAGACCCCCGCTCTTGTTTCGAGCAGCGGGTTTTGTTACCATCTGTTTACACATGGTTTGCGCCTTACCAAGCCGTTCCTGTTGTCGCCTGTCGAACATCTTCGACGGGTGTCCCCGCTAGTCTCTGATCTCCTGCACAATCGATCCAGAAGACGCACCCGTTGCTGAATGCCGGGTTTGTCTTTGCGCGCACCGGTCTTCAGCGTCCCCAATAAAACTGAGAGGTCTTGAATGCCGGTCGCCGAAAGTGAATCAGTCCGAACATCGCCGCCAACGCCAACTGGGCCATCCCCGCGGCTGAACCATCTGCGCCTTCTTGAAGCGGAGAGCATTCATATTCTGCGCGAAGTGGCATCGGAGTTCGAGCGGCCGGTGATGCTCTACTCCATCGGCAAGGACTCCTCGGTGATGTTGAGGCTGGCGCAAAAGGCCTTCTATCCCGGGCCGATTCCCTTCCCGCTGCTGCACATCGATACCGGATTCAAATTTTCCGAGATGCTCACCTTCCGCGACGAAATGGCGCGGCAAGTGGGAGCGGAGCTGCTGGTGTGGCGCAATGAGCCAGCCATCGCAGCGGGAACGAATCCCATCGTGCTCGACACCAAGCGTTGCTGCGGCCTGCTCAAAACCCAGGCGCTGCTTGACGCTCTGCGCCACTACAAATTCGATGCGGCGTTTGGCGGCGCGCGCCGCGACGAGGAGAAGTCGCGGGCAAAGGAGCGGATCTACTCCTTCCGCGACGCGGCTGGACAATGGGATCCGAAAAATCAGCGTCCGGAGCTTTGGAACCTCTACAACGCGCGCATCCATCCCGGCGAAAGCATCCGCGTGTTTCCTCTTTCGAACTGGACGGAGATGGACGTTTGGCAGTACATCCACGAGGAAAAGATTCCCGTTGTCGATCTCTACTTTGCCAAGGAGCGGCCGATGTATGTTCGAGGCGACGCCCTGCTGCCCATCGAGCAGGCTTTTGTGGCGCGACCGGGCGAGAAGCCGCAAATGGTGAAGAGCCGGCTGCGCTCGCTGGGATGCAGCCCGTGCACGGGCGCCATTCGCTCCGACGCCGATACCCTTCCCGCCATCATTGCGGAGCTGATCGGGTTCCACTCTTCGGAAAGGGCGAATCGGGTGATCGATCACGACCAGGAAGGCTCGATGGAGATCAAGAAGCGGGAGGGCTACTTCTAAATGGCAACCGTGACCGCTCCTCCATTTTCCATCGACGAATTCCTGCTCGCCGAGCGCGAGAAGGATTTGCTGCGCTTTTCCACGGCGGGCAGCGTGGACGATGGCAAGTCGACTCTCATTGGGCGGCTGCTCTACGACACACAATCGGTCTACGAAGACCAGTTGAAGTCGATTGAGGGCAAGGGCACCACTGCGCCGGGACAGATCGATTTCGCGCTGCTGACGGACGGGCTGCGTGCCGAACGTGAGCAGGGCATCACCATCGACGTGGCTTATCGCTATTTCTCCACAGCGCGGCGTAAGTTCATCATTGCCGATACGCCCGGCCACGAGCAGTACACGCGCAACATGGCCACAGGCGCATCGACCGCAGACGCCGCCGTTGTACTGATTGACGCGAGCAAAGGCGTTCAAATCCAGTCGCGGCGTCACGCCTACATCGCTTCTCTGCTCCGCGTGCGGCACGTCATTGTCGCAGTCAACAAGATGGATTTGATTGGCTACGGCGAGTCGGCATTCCGTGCCATCGAGGCTGACTTCAGGGCGGTTCTTGATCAGATCGCGGCCGACACCGGAACGCCCGTCGAGGTGCATTTCGTCCCTGTCAGTGCTTTGAAAGGCGACAACGTCGTCCATGCAACGGGAACCATGCCGTGGTATGCGGGGCCGTCACTTCTGGAATTGCTCGAGGCGCTGCCCTCCGCGCTGGAGACGAGGAGCGCCCCGTTCCGCTTTCCCGTGCAGCGAGTGTTGCGCCCCGATCACGCCTTTCGCGGGTTCGCCGGGCAGATTGCGTCGGGAACAATTCGCCGCGGAAGTGAGATTGCGGTCTTTCCCTCGGGACGAAGCGCGAAAGTCGAGCGCATCGTCACATTCGACGGCGAGCCTGAAGAGGTGACCGCGCCGCTTTCTGTCACGCTGGTGCTCGATCGCGAGCTCGACATCAGCCGGGGCGACTTGATTGCCGGCATTGGAGCAGTGCCCGTGGTGGCCAGCAGCGTGAAGGCATCGCTGGTTTGGATGGATCAGCGTCCGCTGGATTTGAATCGCCGTTATCTGCTCAAGCACACCAGCCACACTGTACCCGCATTTATTTCACTCATCGATCACCGCGTCGATCTGGGCGCGTTTCGGCACGAGCCGGCGATCACGCTGCGTATGAACGATATCGGCGCAGTCTCGCTGCATCTGCTGCGGCCAATCGCAGTCGATCTTTATCGCGAGAATCGCGGCACAGGCGCGCTGATCCTCATCGATCCCGAAACCAATGCGACTGTGGCGGCAGGTATGGTAATCGCGGCGCAAGGCAAGACGGTGGCGGAAGAGGAAGACGGAGCCGCAGCATGGGGCCGCGTAACCGCAGGCGAGCGTGAAGCGCGCTGGAGGCATCGCGGCGGTGTCCTGGAGTTGGCTGGCCCTACGGAGTTAATTGACGCCGTCGAGCGCTCGCTGTTTGCCATTGGCGCTGCCACCTGCCGCATCGATCCCAGCCAGCGCGCGTCTCTGCAGCATCTGGGACTGCTCGACATTGTCACCGACCTGCAAACTCAATCAGGCTTGCTCACTCTTGTGGCGCGCACCGGCGATGAGGGCGCGTTGACTGCGAGCGCGGGCGGTTTTGAGGTCACGCTCGACGCCGGGAACAGGATGCACGCCGTCGCAGCGGTGCACGAGCTTTTGCAGCGCGCGGGAATCTTCATTTCTTCAGAAGGGGCAGATTTGTAATGAGCGTTGCGGAAATTGCCGCTGAAGTGAACACCAAGCTGGACGCCGTGCGAGCCACGCTGGCGCGCGAAGTCACTGCAAAGGGAGACGTGTGCCTCACGTGCAGCTTCCAGGCCGAAGACGTGCTGCTTACCAGGCTTGCCATCGCGCTCGATCCGCGCATTCCTGTTCTTTTTCTCGATACCGGCTATCACTTCGCTGAGACCTACGCTTATCGCGACCGCATCGCACGCGAATGGGATCTCAACCTGATCAATCTGCTCCCGGAAAAAACGGTGGCCGAGCAGGAGGCAGAGCACGGTTTGCTCTACCAGACCGCGCCCGACCGCTGCTGCGGGCTCCGTAAAGTCGAACCGCTTTTCAAAGCGGTGGCAGGGTATCGCGTGTGGCTCACCGGCCTGCGCCGTGAGCAGGCAAGGAGCCGCGCCGCGCTTGAGGAGTCAGCGATGTTTTCGCTGCCAGGCGGCAGGCAGGTGCTGAAGCTGGCGCCGCTGGTTGAGTGGACGACGCGCGACGTGTGGTATGCGTGCGAGCAGCTTGGCATTCCGTTGCTGCCGCTTTATGAGCAGGGCTACACCTCAATCGGGTGCCAGCCATGCACTTCGCTGCCGCTCGATCCCAACGACCCGCGGTCAGGCCGTTGGGCCGGTCGCAAAGTAGAGTGCGGCATACACATTCAAGCGGCACCGGCGAAGTGACGCGCACGCAGGGAGACTGAGGGACAGCGGATGCAGTACATCATCGGATTCTTCATCGCACTGTTCATCGCACTCACGGGAGTGGGCGCCGGCACTGTCACTGTGCCTGTCCTGGTTCTGTTTCTCGGGGTGCCTTCTCCGGTCGCGGTGGGAATCGGGCTGATGTTTTCGACGGCAGTGAAGTTGATACTGGTGCCTGCGCAGATTGCGCGGCGCAACGTGGCGTGGTGCACGCTGGGCTACATGGTGCTTGGTGGAGCGCCGGGCGTTCTCGTTGGATCCCTTTTCCTCAGGCATCTGATCAACGCTGGATCGGCGAACTTGTTGAATGCGATCCTGGGCGGGATTCTGGTCACCACCGCGAGCTGGCAGATTTTCTACTCGTTTCGCCCCATGCGGAATCATCTCGATGTTCGCGACCGCAGCCCGCTGCTCTCGTGGCTCATGTTCCCTGTTGGCGCGGAGGTGGGTTTCTCTTCCGCCGGAGCGGGCGCGCTTGGCAGCGCTGCGCTGCTGAGCCTGACGCCGCTGGCGCCCGCGCAAGTGGTGGGAACCGACATCGTCTTCGGCTTTGTGGTTTCGCTCATCGGCAGTGGCGCGCACTGGTTTACGCATGCCTCTAACCCTGAGTTACTTCTTCAACTCATCATCGGCGGCGTGGCCGGGGCCATTAGCGGAACCCTTCTGAGCAAGCGCGTTCCCCGCCGGCCTCTGCGCTTTGCGCTCTTCGTCTGGCTGCTGATTCTCGGCGGCCAATTCCTCTTCAACAGCTACCACGTTTGGGCTGCCACGCGATGGAACAAGCCCGCGAACGTGACTTCGCTCAGCGATCATGCGACAGGCAGCAGTAATGGCGTGACTAAACCGTAAGACGGGCCGCATCGAGCGTCACGAGCAAACTCATCCGGGAAAATGTCGCGAGAAGTTTCACTCGCTCGTTCGGATCACTGTTCACTAACCACGAATCACCGTCTTTACGCCACTGTCGGCTTCAGCTCCACTTGCCTCGTCGTGATTTCAATTTTCGCCGGCGCGACCGTGCTGCCGCGGGCCATGGTGCTGGCTTCAATCGTGATCGTGCCTGCCGTTTTGGTCGATTGCACGATGACCTGCGCGAGTCCGTGGAACAGCGAGCGGCGCGGCTCCTTGTCGCTCTCGTGACAGTTGGGATCGCCGTTGCCCACGCCGATCAGCGCGCCTTCGCCGCCGACTTTGAAGTTGATCAGATTTTGCGCGGTGGGCAGTGCGCGTCCCGCGCCGTCTAGCGCGTCGACCGTGAGTACAACAACGTCCTCGCCATCGGCGTTGATAGCCGTGCGGTCGGCCGTGAGCCGCAGCGACGCAATCGGTCCGGTTGTCTCGCACTTTTCGGTCAGCACGAGTTTTCCGTCCTTCCAGCCCTGCGCCTCGATCGCGCCTGCCTCGTAACGCACCTTCCATTCAAGATGCCCGAGCCGCGCAACCTTCTGCCGGCCCTGGCTCTTGCCGTTCAAGAAAAGCTCAACCTCATCGAGGTTCGAGTGCACCCAAACGGGGATCTCCTCGCCTTCCCTGCCTTCCCACGTCCAGTGCGGAAACAGGTGCAGCACCGGCTCTTTGGTCCACCACGACTTGTAGTAGAAAAAGTTGTCCTTGGGAAATCCGCACATGTCCACGATGCCGAAGTTCGAGTTGATTGATGGCCACAGGTATGGCGTCGGCTCGCCGCGATAGTCGAAGCCCGTCCATGCAAAGCCGCCCGCTTCCCAATCGCGTGTTGCGTAGAAGGTCCACCACTCCTCGGCAAGCTGGCTCCACGCGGTGTGGTTCACGTCGTAGGCGCTCAGCGTGTTGCGCAGCGGATCGGTCTGGTAGCAACCGCGCTGGGAGATGGTGCTGGCCGTCTCCGATCCGTAGATGGGCCGCGTGGGATGCTCCTTGTGAAAAACGTCGGGAAACTTCATGTTGTAGTTGAAGCCGACGATGTCGAGCGCGTCCGAATCGCCCTGCTCGTTATTACCGTTCACTGCCGCTCCCACCACGCGCGTCGGATCGAGTTCGTGGCAGTGGCGCACCATCGTACCCGCAATCTTGGCGCCCTCTTCGGCCTGATCGTTTTGCAGGTGGCCCTCTTCATTGCCGATGGACCAGATAATGATCGATGGCGAGTTGCGGTAACGCTTGACCATCACTTCGAGCTGCGCCAGACCCTCGGGGCTGGAGCTCATCTGCCGCGTCTCGCACATCATCATCATGCCCATACGGTCGCAGGCTTCAACCAGCTCCGGCGTGGGCATGTTGTGCGAGGTGCGCACGGCGTTGCAGCCCATCCCCTGCAAGACAGCGATGCGGAAGGCCTGCAGCCGGTCAGGCACCGCCGCGCCCACTCCGGCGTGATCCTGGTGGTTGCAGGTGCCCTGAATCTTGAGCGACTGGCCATTGAGGAAGAAGCCGTGGTCGGCATCGAAGCGGGCCGTGCGCACGCCAAAGGAGATGCGCTCGGCATCGCGGACCTTGTCGCCGGATTTGACAGTAACGACGGCTGTGTAGAGATTCGGCGTTTCCACCGACCATAGCGCGGGATCCCCGAGCTTGGCCGATGCTGCAAAACTCGCCTTCTCGTCGACATCGATCACTTGCGCGGGAGTTTCGGCCGCGGCTACAGTCTTTCCGGCTGAATCGAGAATCTGCCAACTCACTGCGGCTGAATCCCCATCCCTGCCTTTATTCGCGACGATGGCGCCGAGCGAAAGAGCGGCAGTGTCGCCGTTCACCTCGGCGCGCACCCAGCTCTCCCACTTGCCCAGGTGCAGCGGGTCGGTCTTGCTGAGCCACACGTGCCGGTAAATCCCGGCGCCCTCGTAGAACCAGCCGTCGCCAAAGGTCGCGTCCACGCGCGCCACAATGCAGTTCTTTTGGCCGACGGCGAGAAAGTCCGTGATGTCGAAACGGAAGGGCGCGTAGCCGTTGTCGTTGCGGCCGATGAAGCACCCGTTTACGAAGACGAGCACGTCGCGGAATGCCCCGTCGAATTCGACCGCAATGCGGCGCCCGGCATCGCTCGCGGGAATATCGAACTCGCGCCGGTACCACCCGACGCTGGTCTCCGGATAGCGCCGGCCGAGCGGCTTGTATCCATGCGGCGCCAGCGTGTCGTCCCACACAAACGGCAGCTCCACCGCCCAGTCGTGGGGCAGGTTCAGCGAGCGCCACTTCGAGTCGTCGTAACCCACCCGGGCAAACCTGAAGTCGCCGGTCTTGGCGAAGTCCCCCTGATTGTTTCCGAAACCGAGATCCCTGGCCGGGTCAATGCCGTTGCCGAACTGGAATTTCCAGCCGAAGTCGAAGAGCAATTGATCACGCGGAGCAAGGGCAGTTGTGGAGGCGGCCTCGGGGCCCCCCCCCAGGAGAGCTGCGGTGCGTGCCCACGCCGAGCGGGCCAGGAGAGACGAGGTTGAAAGCACCAATCCGGATGAGAGCAGATCGCGGCGGGAGATAGGAGACATAGAGAACCTCATTCCGATGAAGTTGCACCGTGGACGCGGTGAGCGCCACAAGCGGCGGGCAACAAGGCACTATAAATCAACGCGCACAGGGCTGTATACGGTTACATGAAATCGTCGCTATGGCGCAGCCCGAAGGGCAAATTGGGCGCGGCGGCACAGAACATACGGGTTTTGAAGATGGTAAACTCGAACAGTCAAACAGCTCGATCGGAGAGATGGCCGAGTGGCTGAAGGCGCACGCTTGGAAAGCGTGTTTAGGGGAAACTCTAACCTGGGTTCGAATCCCAGTCTCTCCGCCATTGATCGTTTGCTGAATTCCCCAAATACATCCCTGCATCATACAAATCCCCGTTCAGGAATGAGAATGCAGATTGGCCGCCTGGCAGCGGATCAGGCCAAATTTCAATCTCTCTTGTGTGTTCTGTTGCGCTTGCACTATGATGACCTGAGCCGTAATTATTACGACAGTCGAACAAAATCCTAGATGATAAGAAAAATTGCACTTAGGTTTGTACGGACTGGGTGATCTGCACGGGTCGAACGTGAGGTCGGAACTTTGTAAAACACGATAAAATGAATCCTTCATCGGAGCAAGGCGGATGGCGAGGGGGTCGCTCATTCGGGTGTAAAGCTGGTGGGGGTTTGGATCACGGAAGGTGATCGGGAGGAAAAGCATGCGACCGGAACAGTGGGAAACATTCAAGAAAGCGGTGCGGCGCGAAAAGATCGACAAGATCCCGATGGCGCTGATCATCGATAGTCCATGGATTCCCGGATACCTCGGAATCAAACACCTGGACTATTTTCTGGATCCCGAGGTCTGGTTCCAGTCGAATTTGAAGATCATGCGCGAATTCCCGGACATCATCTTCATCCCCTCGTGGTGGATGGAATACGGGATGGCAGCGGAGCCCTCGGTGCTGGGAGCCAAAATCAAGTTCTGGCAGGACAATACGCCCAGCGAGTACAACATGCTTTTCAGGCTGGAAGACATCGATCGCTTCCCCGAGTACGAGGTGGAGGCCGACGCGTTTGCGGCCCTGACCCTGCACCGCATCGGGATGGCGCGGCAGCGGATTCTGGATGCGGGATACATTCTGCCCATGGTGACCTCGCGCGGACCGATGTGCACCGCTGGATTTGTGCGCGGGACGACTGAATTCATGATCGATCTGGTGGAAGACCCCAAGGGCGCGCATAAACTGCTCGACCTGTGCACGCGGGTGATCATCGACTGGTTGAAGGCACAGCAGAAGGTGATGGGCGATACGGTGGAGAGCATCTTCATCCTCGACGACATTGTGGGATTCGTGAACGAGGAGCATTACCTGGAGTTCGCGCATCCTTATTTGAAGCGCATCTGCGATGCGTTTCCCAAGGATTGGGTAAAGCTGTATCACAACGACGCCGAAGTGGACGCCTGCCTTGACCACCTGCCCGACACAGGATTCAACGTGCTGAACTGGGGCAAACAGAGGCACATCACTGAGGTGAAAAGGCGCGTGGGCGACCGGATGTGCCTGATGGGCAACGTGAACCCACTGGAAGTCGCCGTTCGCGGAACGCCTGATGAAGTGAAAGACGAGACTCTCGAGGTGCTGGAGGGTTCCGGCGGCGAGGGAATCATATTGTCCGTCGGCGGTGGCACCAGCCCGGGAATGCCACGTGAAAATATTGTGGCCATGCTTGAAGCACTTGAAGAATTCAACTCCAAACGCGCCGCCGGAGCAGTGGCGAGCGCTCGCTGAGGAAACGAATCGATGCCCGATTATGCCTTGATGAATCAGCACCTGTACGAAGGAAACGCCAACGAGGTTGAGCGGCTTACCAAAGAAGCTCTGGCCGAAGGACGCTCCGCGCAGGAGGTGCTGACCGATGGACTGATCGCCGGTATGAGCGTGGTGGGCGAGGACTTCAAGCACAACGTGCTGTATGTGCCGGAGGTTCTGATCGCGGCGCGAGCGATGAAGGCGGGCATGGCGGTGCTGAAGCCTCTGCTGACATCGAAGGACGGCGGGACGAAGCCAAAAGGCGTGCTGCTGATGGGCACAGTCCGCGGCGACTTGCACGATATCGGCAAAAACCTGGTGGGCATGATGGCCGAGGGTGCCGGATTCGAAGTGCACGACATCGGCGTGGATCAGAGTGTCGACAAGTTCATGGCCGCCGCCGAGAAATTCAAGCCGAACATCGTCGGCATGAGCGCACTGCTGACAACGACCATGATGTACATGAAGACTGTGATCGAGGGCTTCCACGCGGCGGGCCATACCGAGATCAAAACCGCGGTGGGCGGCGCCCCCATCAGCCAGATGTTTGCCGACGAAATTGGCGCCGACGGATACGGAGCCAATGCTTCGGCTGCCGTGGATTTGTTCCTGCGGCTGTCGGGACACGTGTGACACAAATGGCCACTTACAAGATCCTCTATTGGCAGGAAGTCCCGACTCAAGTCAAAGTTGATGACGGGATCGACGATGTGACCGTGCAGTTGGATGGGCGATTCATGGAACACATCGATCGCCTGGCTGCGATGCGCGGGCTGCAGGATGCCGACGACTACCTGGCTCAATGGAAGTGGAGCGATGAACAAGAGCGCGAGGGTTCCGCGGAAGAAGTGGCAGAGGCGCTGAAAGCGGAGCTCGAAGCGAAGGGATGGTGAGCCTTATTCGTGAGGCTGAAGCCTCAAGCTCCTCCCGTTCATCAAAAAGGGAGTTGTCCCGCTCGCTGCGGCGACTAAAGTCATGCCCCGATACAGAATCGGGATTCTGAAACACGCTCCAGGCATCTGCATAAGATGGCAATCACGCTCATCATTAACGGACAATCGACCGAGGCCCAGGCGGGACTCTCTCTCTTCGATCAAGCCGAGGCTATGGGCATCGACGTTCCCACATCTTGCCGCAAACAAGGCAAATGCAAGGAGTGCATGGTCGAGGTTGTCGAAGGCATGGAGGCCCTGTCCCCGATGACCGAGGCAGAGTGCCATCTGAAGGGAAACTTTCGTCTTTCCTGCCAGACATTCGTCACCGGCCCCGGCGGCCATGTCTCGTCCGGCCAAGTTTCGAGCGGCCAAGTCCGCTGCCACACCATGCGCCGCGGACACATGCGGATCGAGCGCCAGGCATACGGAATGCCTGGGAACGGTCAGGCGCTTGAGCTCGATCCTGCCGTAACGCGGGACGGCGACCGGATCCTCATTGATGGAATCGAAGTCGAACGATCCACCGGGCCGATCCACGGCATCGCCATGGACCTGGGAACGACGACCGTTGTGGTGCGCCTGATGGATCTCGAAAGCGGCGAGTTGATTGCAGATACGTCCTTTGAGAACCCGCAGCGATTCGGCGGCTCAGAGATCATGTCGCGAATAGCCTACGACACGAGCCATCCGGGAAGATTGTTGATGCGGACCCTGGCCGGATACCTGAGCCACGCGATCGAAAAATTCCCCATCGATCCAAAGACAATCTACGAAATGGTGGTGGTTGGCAACTCCACCATGCGCGATCTTTTCTTCCGGCAGAACGTTTATTCGATCGGCCAGACTCCGTACCGGTCGATCACGGAGATTGAATTGGCCGAAGGCAAGCGCAACACCACCAGCCTTGTCGAGAGTGGCCTGCGCAGCCTCTTGCCGATTCACCCCAAAGCCCGCGTGTATGGCGCTCCCATCATCAGCGGCCACGTGGGAGCCGATGCCGCCGCTTGCATGCTGGCCGCGGATCTGGCGCATGAGGAGCGGCTGATCGCGATCATGGACATCGGCACCAACACCGAGTTGGTGGTCGGAAACAGGAATCGAATTCTCGCGGCGTCGTGCCCGGCGGGGCCGGCCTTCGAGGGCGGAGCCATTGCCTGTGGCATGCCCGCTCTGGATGGCGCCATTGAGGAAGTGGCAATCGGCGACGACGGAAACTTCAAGATTCGCGTAATCGGCGACGGTGCGCCGGAGGGCATTTGCGGATCTGGCCTGGTTGATCTGCTGAGCGAGTTGCTGCGCACCGGCCGCATGAATGAGCGAGGCCGATTCGAAGACGACTTGCATCGCATCGATCTCTGCCATGGCCAGAACGGCGACGTTTACTTGCTCGAAAGCGACGTGAATGAGTTGGCACAGGCCAAGGGCGCCAATGTGGCGGGGATTCAAGTGGTCTTCAACACCTACGGCATCAACTTCGACGATGTCGACATGTTTTACCTTGCTGGCGGCTTTGGACGGCACATTAACGTGGAAGCCTCGAAGCGAATAGGGCTTGTGCCCAACCTCGCGCCGGAGAAGTTCGTCAGGGCCGGCAATCTGGCGATTGAAGGCGCGACCATTGCCTTGCTGTCGAAATCAAAACGCCAGGAGCTGGAAGAGCTGGCGAGAAAAGTGCAACACTGCCGGCTGGAGACGCATCCGAACTTCTTCGATTTCTTCGTGGAAGGCTGTCAGTTTAAAGCTGTGGAGCCGATTTCATGCGCCAGGTAGCCGAAGCCATCGAGTTGGCGGACGCGCCTGCCGGCGTGGACGTGCAGCCGCAGGAGTATGCGCGGCTGCTCGGTTATCCCCGCGGCTGGGTGCTGGAAGGGCGCGCACGGGAGCTGGCGGAATGGGCGCGTGATTGGTATTCGAAGAATGGCCGGCCGTGGTTTTATGCACGGCAGGCCGAGTGCGTGGAATTCGAAGCAGGTACAGATCGGGGAGATGCAATCCGAATCGATGGCGTGGCCTTCAACAGCAAACGCCTGCACAGCGCGCTCGAGCAAGCCGGGGCACATAGCGCGATTTTGGTTGCCGTGGGCGCGGGCCCGGAGGCCGAGGAAGAGGCGCGGCGGCGCTGGAGTGAAGACAAACCTGACGAATACTTCTTCCTTGAGGTGTTTGCCTCGGCGGTGGTTGAGCAGCTGACCACAATTGCCGGAGCCCGTCTCTGCGACTGGGCCGAACAGCGAGGAATGGCTGTGCTGCCTCACTCCAGCCCCGGCTATCCCGACTGGGATGTCGCGGAACAGCCGCGCCTTCTGGAATTGATCAAGCAAACGCGAAGCGAGCAGTTCCCTTCCCGCCTGGATGTCTTCGATTCCGGCATGTTGCGCCCCAAGAAAGCCCAACTTGCGGTTTTCGGCGTGACACGTCACGCGGAGCGTCTGCAACGGCTGACCGACCTTGTTCCTTGCGAGAGCTGCTCGTTTGGGCCATGCCAGTACAGGCGCGCGCCTTACAAGCGAGCTCCGCAGCCTACCGGTGAACCACTCCCGGTACGAATGAAAGTGCTCGATTCCGACGCGCAGTACAGAGTGAACCGAAAAGCCTTGCAACGATGGTCCGAGGAGCGGCTTGCGATTAAGTCCAGCCCGGATGGATCAATCCACGTCACATTCCGCTATGACGGGACCACTTGCACGAACATGGGACGTCCGCTGGCCTTCATCTACAACGTGAAGCTGGGGCCGCGCGCCGAGGGATACCCGATTCTGGAGCAGAGTTGCGGACCGGCCGCGGGCGATACAGGCCACATGGCGATGTGCAAGTACGTCGAAGATCCAGAAACCCTGATGGCGGATATAGAAAACGATAAGCCTCTGATTGGGAAACGCCTGAATTCGGTTCTGGAGTGGCGGCGCGAGCCGAATGGTGCAGGCTGCTATTGCGAAGCATCGAGCCGCAATCACAAATGGGGCCTGGTTCTCGAAACCATCCACTACTCTCTGGTACAAAAGGAATTGAGCGAGGAGACAGAGACCTCATGAAGAAGCTTTTGCACGAGGCGGCCATGGAGCGGCCTTTGCTCGGCGACGGAGCGATGGGTACGCAGTTGATGATTGCCGGCCTGGAACAAGGCAATTGCGGCGAGGCCTGGAAT
The DNA here is from genome assembly GCA_963823805.1 of uncultured Acidobacteriaceae bacterium. Classification (GTDB taxonomy): domain Bacteria; phylum Acidobacteriota; class Terriglobia; order Terriglobales; family Acidobacteriaceae; genus Telmatobacter. The sequence continues at coordinate 195,471 of CAWGMW010000002.1, forward strand.
CTGACGCACCCGGAGCGCGTGCTCGCCATCCAGCGCCGCTATGCCGAAGCCGGCTCCGACTGCATCATTACGAATACATTTGGCGGATCGCGCATCATGCTCAACAGGCACGGCGAATCGGAGCATGTAACCGAGGTCAACAAGGCAGCGGTAGAGATCGCGCGGCAGGCATTCGGCAGCAAAGAAGGATACGTGCTCGGCGACATTGGCCCCTTTGGGGGCTTGCTTGAGCCGTTTGGCGACTTCACTGAAGCACAGGTTCGGAGCGCCTTCGAAGAGCAGGCTGCGGCACTGGTCGCGGGCGGCGCAGACGCGATCATCGTGGAGACGCAGACGTTGCTGGAGGAACTCCTGATCGGCATTGAGTCCGCCCAGAATGCCGGCGCGAAGTGCATCATCGGGTCGATGGCCTATGACGTAACGCTCGACGGCTCGACCTTCCGCACCATGATGGGCATTGAGCCGGAACGCGCCGCCGAATTCATGGAGGAGCACGGCGCGCATATCGTCGCGCTGAATTGCGGCACGGGAATGGATATGCCGCACGCGCTGCTGGCAGTGGAACGATACAAGAGCGCGACCAAAATGCCGGTCATGGTGCAGCCAAACGGGGGAAAGCCCCGGCTGGTGAATATGAAAATTGTGTACGACGAGACGCCGGAGCAGATGGTGAAGGGTGTAATGCCGCTGCTTGAGGCCGGCACGAACATCATCGGCGCCTGCTGCGGCAGTACGCCCGATCATATTCGTGCATTCAGAAAAGTCATGGACGAATTTCTCGAAGCAAAAGGAATCGAACCCCCTAAGAATCGAACCGTGGGAGCGCAACGTGAAAGTCAAACTTTGTGATGTAAATCCGGCTGCGGAGAGCAAGCTTCCGCCGCAGACCGAAGATAAGTCCGGCGTCGGCGTTCACTACATTGACGCTTACATCAAGCCCATGAACGCCAAACTCGAGGATGGCACCGCGGTGCGATGCAAGCGCCGCGGCTTGAAGATCACACTTTCTGCCGGTGCGAAAAAAGGCGAAGGGCTGATGCGCCGCCTGGACGTGAGCCCCGATCCGGTGGTGATGTTGGGTGCGGCTTTACAGGAAGCGGCAAAGACCGCTGGCCTTGAACTTGCCATTGAAGATGGTGCGATTTCTCTGACGCTTTGAGGTTCGCTGATTGACCCCCTGCCGGCATGCGCTGCAACTCAATAAACGCTTTGCCATCAAATCCGCGAGTCGAACCCGCCAGGAACTGGAGGTTCATGCCACACCTTGGCCATTCATGCAACTTTTCGCCGGTCTGATTCGTCCGTGCAATAACGTGCCTGTGCGCGGCTCGTTGATTTGTGCCTCGCCTGACACCGATTGCCGCTGCCCCACCCTGAATTTAAGCGACAACCATGCATGCGAGAACGCATCCTAGTTAGCAGGCGTCTTCGCGCGAGCGGGGTGGCTTGTGCGTCGGACCTCCAGTTCAAATATGAGAAAATGTCCCTATCAAACCGAATGCTCGTAACCGGACATAAGAAAAGAAGAAGGCGATGGACCAACCCTTGTCTGTTTCACATTTTGATTCTGGGCGACCGCCCGCAGAACCAACAAAAAAACGCCGCCACCTTTGGATTTGGGTGATTATTCTTGTGCTTTTTGCGCTCCTGTTTGTGTGGGTGTGGAAGCAGCACACTGCCAGCACATCAACTTCCGGGGGCGGGCGCGGCGGAGCTGCGGGCGCGCAAGTGCCGGTTACGGTTGCCACCGCAACCAAGGGCAGCATCGGCGTTTATCTCGATGCTATCGGGACGGTGACGCCGACGTACCTCGACAACATTACTGCGCAGGTCACGGGCGTGATAACTGCCGTTCATTACCGCGAGGGGCAGGATGTTCGCAAGGGCGATCCGCTGATCGATATCGATTCCCGGCCCTATGAGGCGCAACTTGCCCAGGCGCAGGGCACCCTTAACCGCGACCAGAACCTGCTGGGGGAAGCACAGATGGATCTGACGCGCTATCAGTCCGCATGGGCCAAGAATGCCATTCCTCGCCAAACGCTGGAGGACCAGGAAAAGATCGTGCTCCAGGATCAGGGCACGGTGCAAAACGACCAGGGCACCGTCCAATATGACCAGGTGCAGGTGGCCTTCTGTCACATTACGTCCCCCATCGACGGGCGGGTGGGCTTGCGTCAGGTTGATCCCGGCAATCTGGTGACGGCCAACTCCAGTACCCCGCTTGTCGTGGTTGCGCAGATTCATCCCATCACTGTGATCTTCACACTGGCCGAGGACAGCCTCCCTCAGGTTCAGAAACAGATGCGAAGCGGCAAGGCTCTCGAGGTGGATGCCTATGACCGCACACAGCAAACACTGCTGGCAAAAGGGAAACTGATCACCATCGACAACCTGATCGACACGGTTACCGGAACTGTGAAGCTGCGCGCGCAATTCGACAACTCGAATGGCATGCTCTTCCCCAACCAGTTTGTCAATACCCGCCTGCTCGTGAAGACGCTTGACAACCAGACTCTGATTCCATCATCGGCAGTTCAGCACAATGGCGCTGCGGACTTTGTTTATCTCATCCAAAGCAACAAGGCCGTCATGCGGACCGTGAAGTCGGGAATCTCGGACCAGGGAAACACCGCGGTGACGGGCATCAAACCGGGAGACGTGGTGGCCAACAGCAGCTTTCAAAAGTTGACGAATGGATCGCCCATCGTGCTATCGAAGATTACGATCCCAGCCACATCTTCCGATACCACCGAGGCCGCTCCATGAGCCCATCTCGGCCATTCATCCTGCGGCCGGTCGCTACCTCGCTGCTGATGGCCGCAATTCTGCTGGCAGGTCTGGTTTCTTTTACGCAGCTGCCTGTGTCGGCGCTGCCGCAGGTGGACTACCCGACAATTCAGGTGGTCACTTTCTATCCCGGAGCCAGCCCGGACGTAGTGGCGACGACCATCACGGCGCCCCTGGAACGCCAATTTGGCCAGATGCAGGGGCTGAGCCAAATGACTTCGACCAGCGCGGGCGGCGTGTCGGTCATCGTTTTGCAATTCAGCCTTTCGCTCTCGCTCGACGTCGGCGAGGAAGAGGTGCAGTCGGCAATCAACGGAGGCCAGACATTCCTTCCCTCCGATCTGCCGGTCCCGCCCGTATACACCAAGACCAATCCCGCCGACGCGCCGGTGCTGACACTGGCCATCACCTCCGACAACCTGCCGCTTTCGCAGGTTGAGGACATGGTCGACACGCGCCTGGCGCCCAAGCTCTCGCAGTTGGCCGGCGTGGGGCTGGTCTCAATCAGCGGCGGCCAGAAGCCGGCCGTTCGCATTCAGGTGAATCCAGTTGCGTTGTCGTCCCACGGCTTGAACATGGAGGATATGCGCACGGCCTTGACGCAAGCCAGCGTCAACTCTGCCAAGGGCAACTTCGACGGCCCGCGCCAGGATTACCAGATCGACGCCAACGACCAGATCTCAAGCGCCGACGACTACGCCAATGTTGTCGTGGCGTACAGCAATGGCGCGCCGGTCTTCGTCAAAGACGTTGCCAACGTGATCAATGGCGTGGAGAACACCAAGCAGGCCGCCTGGATGAATCTGACGCCGGCGGTGATTCTCAATATCCAGCGGCAGCCCGGCGCCAACACCATCACCGTTGTCAACTCGATCCAGAAGATTCTGCCTCAACTGGAGGCGAACCTGCCCGCGGGGATCAAGGTCGCGACGCTGACCGACATGACCACCAGCATTCAGGCTTCAGTGCACGACGTTGAATTTGAGCTGTTACTGACAGTTGCTCTAGTGGTGATGGTCATCTTTCTCTTTCTGCGCAGCCTTCGCGCCACGATTATTCCTAGCATCGCCGTCCCGGTTTCGCTCATCGGCACGTTTGCGGTGATGTACCTGCTCAGCTACTCGCTGGATAATCTTTCGCTGATGGCGCTCACCATCTCCACCGGTTTTGTGGTCGACGACGCCATCGTGATGATCGAGAACATCACCCGCTTTCTGGAAGAAGGCATGCCGCCGATGGAAGCCGCGCTAACCGGCGCGGGCCAGATCGGTTTCACCATCGTATCGCTGACCGTTTCGCTGATCGCCGTGCTCATCCCGCTGCTGTTTATGGGTGATGTGGTGGGACGCCTGTTCCGCGAGTTCGCGGTCACGCTGGCGGTCACCATCGTCATTTCGGCGGTGGTTTCGCTCACGTTGACGCCCATGATGTGTTCGCGCATCCTGCGCCACAAGCCCAAAGACCAGGAGAGCCGCTTCCATCAAGCTTCGGAACGAGCGGTAGACGGATTGATTGTTTTCTACGGCCGCACGCTGCGCGTGGTATTGCGTTATCAGACCGTCACCCTTTTGGTGGCGGTGGCCACACTCATCTTGACCGTCGTTCTTTACATCGAAATTCCCAAGGGATTCTTCCCGGTGCAGGATACCGGCGTGATTCAGGGCATCTCGCAGGCATCGCAATCCATCTCTTTCGACGCCATGAGCGAGAAACAGCAGGAACTGGCGAAGATTATCCTGAAGGACCCCGCAGTCGAAAGCCTGTCTTCGTTTATAGGCGCGGACGGCATCAATACCACCCTGAACAGCGGCCGCATCTCGATCAACCTGAAGCCCATCAATCAACGCGTAGGCGCCTCCGACGTCATCCGCCGGCTGCAGACCAGTTTGAGTCAGGTGCACGGCATGCACCTTTATATGCAGCCGGTGCAGGACATTACGGTGGACGACCGCGTCAGCCGCACGCAGTACCAGTACACGCTCGAAGATCCCGACACCGACGAGTTGAACGAGTGGAGCGACAAATTCGTGGCGCAGTTGAAGAAACTACCCGAGCTGGAAGATGTAGCCACGGACCAGCAAACCGGTGCACGCGCAATTCAACTGGCAATCGATCGCGTGACGGCGTCCCGGCTCGGCATTGCGCCGACCACCATCGACAATACGCTCTACGACGCTTACGGGCAGCGCGAGATCAGCACTCTCTATACGCAGCTGAATCAATATCATGTGATTCTGGAAACCCAGCCCGAGTGGCAACTGGATCCCAAAAAGCTGAGCGACCTCTACATTCAGTCGAACGCGTCGTCGGGCGCGACCGGCGCTGGCGCCGCCACATCATATTCCTCGTCCGCTTCGTCATCGGCGGGATCGAACGCGCTGACGACTTCAGTGCGCTATACGCCTTCCTCGCAGGCAGTTAACGCACCGGCCACGGTTCTGGCGGGGGGCACGGCGCCAGGAGTCGCCCTGAATTCAAACTCATCCGCAGCGGGCGCCAACGCCATTCCGCTCAGCGCATTCACGCAGGAGACCAGCGTCACCGAGGCACTTTCCATCAATCATCAGGGGCAGTTTCCTTCGGTGACGGTCTCGTTTAATCTTGCGCCCAACGCTTCATTGGGAACGGCGATCAGCGACATTGACAAGGTGGCGAAGAACCTCAAGTTTCCCGCCAGCCTGCAATCCGATTTCCAGGGCACGGCAGCGTCGTTCCACAATTCTCTCTCCAACGAACCGCTGCTGATTCTTGCCGCCCTGGTCGCTGTCTACATCGTGCTTGGCATCTTGTATGAGAGCTTCATCCATCCAATAACGATTATTTCCACACTTCCCTCGGCCGGTGTGGGCGCACTGCTGGCGCTCATGCTTTTCCGCCAGGATCTTAACGTCGTGGGAATTATCGGCATCATCCTGCTCATCGGGATCGTGAAGAAAAACGGCATTCTGATTGTGGATTTCGCGCTGGAGGCAGAGCGCAAACATGGCAAGGATTCGACGGAAGCTGTTTACGAAGCCAGCCTGATGCGTTTCCGTCCGATCATGATGACCACGATGGCCGCGCTGCTCGCCGGCATCCCTCTGGCGGTCGGAGGCGGCCTTGGCTCGGAGCTGCGCAGGCCGCTCGGTATTGCCATGGTCGGCGGGCTGTTGTTGAGCCAGTTGCTCACGTTCTACACCACGCCGGTCATTTACATCTTCTTCGACCGGCTCGCCGAGCGCGTCAAGGGCCGGCGTCTTTCCAAATTGCCCTTGGCCGTTGACGGACAGCCGGGTGCGGAGAGCGCATGAACCTTTCGGCGCCATTCATCCGCCGGCCGGTGGGCACCACGCTGCTCACCATCGCCGTAGGCATCACCGGAGCGATCGCGTTCGTGGTGCTGCCGGTGGCTCCGCTGCCGCAGGTGGATTTTCCGACCATCAGCGTGTCCGCGGGCCTGCCTGGCGCCAGCGCGCAGATTATGGCGGCCTCGGTGGCCACGCCGCTGGAGCGCCAGTTCAGCCACATTGCCGGCATCACCGAGATGACCTCGTCGAGCTCGCTGGGGTCGACTAACATAACCATGCAGTTCGATCTGAGCCGGAACATCGACGGCGCAGCCAGAGACGTGCAGGCGGCCATCAACGCAGCGCGGACCTATCTGCCGGTGAATCTGCCTTCCAATCCTTCCTACCGCAAGATCAATCCGGCCGATTCGCCCATCATGATCATCAGCCTCACCTCCAACAAATACGAGGTGACAAAGCTCTACGATCTTGCCTCCACCATCCTGGAGCAGAAGCTCTCGCAGATTCAGGGTGTCGGGCAGGTGGGTGTGCAAGGCGGAGGTACGCCTTCTGTGCGCGTCGAGGTCAACCCCACCAAGCTGGAGAGTTTCGGCCTCACTCTCGGCAGTGTGCAATCGGTGCTCAGCCTGCAAAACTCGCATTCGCCGAGGGGTCAGCTCTCCAACGCCGGAATCAGCGAGGACATTATCACCAACGACCAAATCTCCGAGGCTGCCGACTATAAGCCTCTGATCATCGGCTATCACAACGGAGAGGCTGTCCGTTTGTCCGATGTGGCCGACGTCGTGGACTCCACGCAGAACATCCGCACCGCCGGATACATCGACGGCACCAGAGGGGTGGTGCTCACCGTCTTCCGCCAGCCCGGCGCGAACATTATTCAGACCGTCGATCGCGTCAAGGCGCAATTGCCGTTTCTTGAGGCGGTGCTGCCGGCCGGCATCAAGACCACTGTGGATGTGGATAGAACCGTGACCATCCGGGCCTCGGTCACCACTGTAGAGAAAACCCTGGTCGGATCGGTCTGCCTCGTCATCCTGGTGGTCTTCGTGTTTCTGCGCAGCCCGCGTGCCACTCTGATTCCCAGCGTCGCCGTGCCGACCTCGCTCATCGGCACATTCGCCGTGATGTATTTGCTCGGCTACACACTCGACAACCTGTCGCTGATGGCGATCGTTGTCGCCACGGGATTCGTGGTGGACGACGCGATTGTGGTCATGGAGAACATCACTCGCCATCTCGAAGCTGGAATGGACCCGGTTGCCGCGGCATTACAGGGCGCGAAGGAGATCGGGTTTACGGTCTTTTCCATCAGCATGTCGCTGATTGCCGTTTTTATTCCGATCCTGATGATGGGCGGCATCATCGGACGACTGTTCCGCGAATTCGCGGTCACGCTTTCCACGGCCGTCGTCATCTCCATGATCATTTCCTTAACCACCACGCCCACCATGTGCGCGCATCTGCTCAAAGCTCACAAGGAGGGCGAGAAGCACAACTGGCTTTATCGAACCAGCGAAAAAGGCTTCAACGGCATGATCTGGGTTTACCGCCGATCACTGGCGTGGGTCCTGGACAATCCCGGCCTCACGCTGGTTGTGCTTTTGCTCACCATTGCGCTCAATGTTCTGGTATACGTCAGGCTCCCCAAGGGCTATTTCCCGCAACAGGACACCGGCATCATTATGGGCCAGGTGCAGGGTCCACAGGACGCTTCCTTTCCCTTTATGAATTTCTCCATGGTGTCGCTGATAAACGTGGTAAAAGCCGATCCCGCTGTGGCCCACGTCCTGGCCTACACCGGCGGCGGTAACGCCGGTTTCATGTTCATGGCTCTCAAGCCCCTGAGCACTCAATGCAAAGAAGGCCCCAATTGCGGGGTGCGCCAGACCTCGGCGGCGAACGTGATCAACCGCCTGCGGCCCAAAATGAATCGCCTGCCGGTCGCTTCGGCGGTTCTGCAGGCTGCTCAGGACCTGCGCATCGGGGGACGCGGCAGCGCCGCGCTTTATCAATACACCATTCAATCCGACAACATCGATGACCTTACGCATTGGGCTCCGGTTCTTTACCAGAATATGCAAAAGCTTCCCGACCTGACGGACGTGAATACCGACTGGCAGAACGGAGGCCTGCAGGAGATGCTCAACTACGACCGGGTCACCGCAGCGCGCCTGGGGCAAACCCCGCAATCGCTCGACAGTGCCCTTTGCAGCGCATTTTGCCAATCTGAAGTTTCAGTGATTTACACACAACTCAACCAATATTACGTTGTAATGGAAGTGGCGCCGCAGTACTGGCAGGATCCGTCGGGCCTGAATAACATTTACTTCAAGCCACCGGGTTCTTCGCAGGGCGCCGGGCTGAACGCCGTTTCTCCGTTGCTCACATTGGCGAAACCAAGCACGAATACGACGCCCCTGCAGGTCGCTCACACCGGGCTTTTCCCATCAACCACCGTCTCCTTCAACTTGAAAAACGGCGTCGCGCTCAGCGATGCCACGCGGGAGGTGACGCAGATGGAAGAGAAGCTGGGAATGCCTGGAACGGTTCGTGGATTCTTTGCCGGAACCGCTCAGGCCTACCAGCAATCGATATCGACGGTGCCGATTCTGGCCGTTACCGCGTTGCTTTCCGTCTTCATCGTGCTTGGCATTCTCTATGAGAGCCTCGTTCACCCGCTCACGATTATTTCCACGCTGCCATCGGCCAGCGTCGGCGCAATGCTGGCCCTGATGTTGTTCCACATCGATCTCAACATGATCTCGATTATCGGAATTATTCTGCTGATCGGAATTGTGAAGAAGAACGCCATTATGATGATCGATTTCGCGCTGCAGGCCGAGCGCACCGAAGGCAAGACAACGCGGGAGGCGATTTTTGACGCGTGCATGCTGCGCTTCCGCCCCATCATGATGACCACCATGTGCGCCATTTGTGGAGCCTTGCCATTGGCCTTCGGGTCTGGCACCGGCTCGGAACTGCGCAAGCCGCTGGGCATCACCATCGTTGGTGGGTTGCTCTTGAGTCAGGCGCTCACGCTTTACACCACTCCGGTGGTTTACCTGATGATGGACCGTCTTCGCCTGCGCGCGCTGGGCCGGACCCACGACGTACTTCCGGCAACTGCAGAAGGAACGGCCTCGTAATGAAGGATATCGACCATGTTTGAACGAAGAAACCGACTTCCGATCTTATTCACCGCCAGCGCGCTGGGCTTCTTGGCGCTGCTTGGCGGTTGCCGCGTCGGCCCACCGTATCACGCACCCGCCCCACCGTCCGCTACAGCGCCGAATTACAAGGAGTCCACGGTCAACTTCAAGGACACCGATGGATGGAAGGTGGCGAGCCCGCAGGATGCGATGCTCCGCGGCAACTGGTGGGAGGTTTTTGGCGATCCGGAACTGAACGCTCTGGAAGAACAGCTCAATATCAACAACCAGAACCTGAAGGAGTACTTCGAGAATTACATGGCGGCCCGCGCCACGATTGCCGAGGCACGCTCACAGTATTGGCCGACGATCACCGCAAACCCGTCGTGGAGCCGGTCGAAGAGTTCCGGAAGTTTGAACAACTCCACCCAAGCCAACGTCGGCAAGCAGTCAACGCTATGGAATGCGCCAATTGACGTGTCGTGGACGCCGGATTTCTGGGGCAAGATCCGCAACGAAGTTCACGAAGCAGAGTATGCGTCGCAGGTGAGCGCCGCCGATCTGCAAACGGAGAAGCTCACTGAACAGGCCAGCCTCGCGGAGTATTTCTTCGAGATTCGCGGCCAGGATATGTTGCAGCAGATTCTGAATCAGACCGTGGCGGACGAGCGGAAATCGCTGGACTACACTCAAGCGCAATACGACACCGGCGTCGGCGACTACATCTCGGTTGCCGAGGCCAAGACGACACTAGAGTCGGCAGAGGCGGCGGCGACGAATGTGGGCCTGCTGCGGGCGCAATATGAACACGCGATCGCGGTGCTGCTGGGCAAGGTTCCGAGCGATTTCTCCGTTCCCGTGAAGCCGATGCTCTATAAGCCGCCTTCCATTCCCACCGGGGTGCCCTCCCAGCTTGCAGAACGGCGGCCCGACATCGCCGCGGCCGAGCGCACACTCGCCGAGGAGAACGCCGTCATCGGAATCGGCTACGGCGCGTTTTTCCCGCAAGTGACGATCGGCGCAGATGGTGGATTCCAGAGCTCCGCGTTGACAAGCCTGTTTAATTGGCCTAGCCGCATCTGGTCGATTGGCCCATCGGTCTCCGAAACCATCTTCGACGGATGGCTCTATCGCGCGGAGCTGCACCAATACGTTGCCCAGTACAACGCCGATGTGGCCACTTACCGGCAGACCGTGCTCACGGCCTTCGAGCAGGTGGAAGACTACATGGTGGCTACGCGAACATACTCGCAACAGATTCTCCGCCAGCAGCAGGCGGTAAAGGATGGGCAGGACTATCTCAATCTGGAGTTGGTTCGCTACAACACCGGGGTCGATCCGTATGTCGATGTTGTGATTGCGCAGACCACGTTGCTGGATAACGAAGAAACTCTCAACGCGCTCCAGGTAGAAGAAATGACGTCGGCGGTGCAATTGGTGCAAGCGCTCGGCGGAGGATGGGACCGGTCGCAACTCCCCACACCGGCGCAAACCGGCGCCAAGACGACCAAGGCGGACTACACGCTACAGCAGTAGAGTGCCAGGGGTGGGTTTTAGAGGTAGGAACGAGCCGCTTACTGCACCGATCTGTAGCAGATGGTTTCGCCATCCAGCCTGTATTCCGCGGAGCATTCTTCGCCTCCGCAGATCATCGGCTCGCCTGCGCAAAGCTGGCGGCGGGTGATCAGCCCCAGCGTCCCGCAACGCGGACACGACATCACGGCTACATAGGGATTCTGGGCCTGGCCGAGCTTGGCCTGATTTTCCAGGACGAAAATCGTTCCTGGGTCCATTCGTTCGGGGATCCATTCTTCCAGAAAACTCAAGTCGGCTGCCATCGTTCCCTCCGGGGTTGATGGTTCCGAGCCTTGACCCTGTTTCCGCCAGGCTCTGTTCTTCATGGAAAAGCAGGCTGCGAAACACTTAACAAAATTAGATGCAATCGGTCTAGCACAGTTTTGCCGGGCGGAACAAGGAAGTCAATCCGAATCGAAGCCAGGCAGTTGCAAGTGGGATTCCCCTGAACTGGAATCCGCACTCGGCTATCGAGAAGCTGCCGCGGCCGTGGCGGCGTGGGAGCGGGCGAAATCGTCAATCGCCTTGTAGGTCTCCTCGTTGCGCAGAATGGCCTCGACGTATTCCCGCGTCTCGGTGAATGGAATGGACTCGACAAACTCGTCGATGCCCGAATAGGGTCCGGCGGCCTGCCAGTCGGCCACGCGATTGTCACCTGCGTTGTAAGCGGCCAGTGCATACTCCTGCACGCCGCCGAAATGGTCGAGCATCTGCCGAAGATAGCGCGTTCCCAGGCGGATGTTCATGGCCGGGTCCAGCAGTTGAAAGGTCTGGAAGGAAGCGATCCCCTCTTCGTGGGCCATCTTTCTTCCCACCGAGGGCAGCAATTGCATCAGGCCGTAAGCGTTGGCGTGAGAGATCGCGGAGGGATCGAACTCCGACTCTTGGCGAATCAACGAGGCCACCAGGTAGGGATCGAGATTATTCTTTGCCGACTCGGCCTGGATCGTGTCCCACCATGGCTCGGGAAACAGGATCCGCCAATAGGCGAGAGGTATGGACTCGATGGAGGCCGACGCCGAACTGGGCAACGCCCGCTTGAGCGAGCGAACGGCGCGGAAGACTTCGCCATAGGAGGAGTAGATCTGCGCTTCGGCGAGCGCACTCCACGATGAGGAGTCTGGATCGGCCTTGATCTCCTGCGCGATGTACTCGTTCAAACCTGCGTTGGCCAGCAGGCGCGCCTTGGCCAAATGGGGACTGTCCTCGGGGAAGGTGTCCACGAGATGCGGCAGGGGGAGGGGCTGGAATCGATCCAGTTGCGGTTGCGATATGGGCTGAGTGCTGCCCATCGACGCGAGCCGCTGCCGGGACATCTGCGCATAGAAGAAGTGCTGATAGGCGCGGACGATGGTGCGGTAGCTCGCCGCGGCGAGCGCGGAATTGTGGTCCAGTGTCTCGTAGAGGCGACCGCGCCAGTAGAGCGCTGAGACCGTTTCCACGGCAGCCGGATAGTTGCGAATCTGCTCATCAAACATTCGCTCCGCATTCTGATAAAGACCCAGCCGGTAGCTCAGCCAGCCTGAACGCCAGTGCGCGGCCGCGGCGTTCTTGTCACCGGGAAACTGCGCGGAGAGCTCGCTGTAGTACTGGATCGCGGTGGGGTAGTCGCGCTTGAGCAGGTACATGTTGCCGCTGGAAAAGAGCGCCTCGGCAAGCCATGGGCTTTGGGGAAATCGCGACTCCATCTGGGAGACGATCTGCTTCTGCCCATCGGTATCATCGCGGTCGCGGGCCAGTTCCATCAGCAGGTCGAGGCGGCGAGCGCCGTTTTCGTCGGGAGTATCGGGCAAGCCTGTGGCCTCCGATACGGTCAGCCGCTTCAACTTCAACTGGCAGGCCGCTTCGGCGACGGCGAAACTGTCCCGGGTAGCAGCATCCAGGTCCGGCTCGCGCGCCAGTACACGGAATTGCTCTGAGGCCTCGTCGTAGTGGCCGGCGTTGTAATAGGCTTCAGCCAGGCTGCGCAATTCGGCGACGGTCAACGAGGCCTCGGCCCCCGTCTCGGTAAGCTTGGCGCGCGCCGTCTGCGCCTCCGGGCTCAAGGGATGTTCCAGCAAGACGCGCTTGAAGGCGGCCTCCGCTGCCTGTTGCTGGCCCAGCGCCTGCTCCACCTCGGCCTCGACAAGTTGGAAGCCGGGGCGGTTCGCGGCTTCGGTGCCTGCAGCCGCCGCCAGAACCTGGCGCGCGGCAGTCAAGTTGTTCATCGACAACAAGACATCGGCTTCGAGCTCGGGCGCCTGGTCGTCGAAGATGCTTTCCGGGTAGCGGGCAACATATCCGTGCAGGATGGCTTCCGCGGCGGAGTCGTCACCGGCGGCATGGCTGGACTGAGCGTCGAGAAAATCCACGTAGTCGGAAAGCTCTCCGTCGGCGCGGCGGGCCTGGGCCAGAGCCGATTCGGCCTCGGCATAGCGCTTGTCGAGTAGGTAGGCGTGGCCAAGCGCGAGGTAAGCTGCGGCGGCGGCTTCGCCAGTGTGGCTGTGCGCGTAGGCGGCGACTCCAGCGTAGGCCGCTGGCGTGCGCAGTGTGGCCAGTTGCTGGGCCATAGGCTGGAGCTCTTTTGAGGCGACGAACGCCAGCTTGAGCCGCGCTGTCCGCGCCAGACGTGCTGCCCTGCTCGACTGACGGACCGGTTTGTGCTTCGCGGCAGTCTTCTTCGCCGTTGGCTCGGGATTTGCAGTTTCAGCGGTGGCGCTGCCAGTTGAGGCTTTGGCGCTGGGCGAAGCGTGCGCATTCGACAAAGGCGCGGGACCATGCGTGCCGGCTGCGGCAGCCGGAGTGGATTGCGCCGGCGCGGGCGACGTGCCCGCGAGGCACCAAAGCAGGGCAGCCAGGGCCGCGAGCGTAGGCCGCAAAACCGGCGGTGTGGCAAGCGATGGGGAAGGCAGGCAGGGCATAGTTCCACTCTATGCCGGATTGGACGCATTCGAACGGCGCGGGGAATCACCTGCGTAACCATCTGCTCGGGGCGGATCAGTTTGTGTCCAGCGCGGTGCAGTTTGGTCCGATGGACCTGCGTCCGTTACACTCATCTTTTGCCGGGCCCGCTTCCCAGTCGGCAACATTCATCCTGGTCCGGCAGTAGAGATTCCCAGCAGCGAAACGTCAGACTGCGGAGCAGGCTGCAACTTTCGCAGCATTTTTCTGGAACTAAGTCCCATGTCAACCATCCAACTGATTGACGAACAGCACCCCGACGTGGCCCTCGTAGCGCAGGTCCGCGCCGGCGATGTGGCGGCGTATGACACGCTGGTTCGCAAGTACGAGCGCCAGATCTTCAGGATTGCGCAGCATATTACGCAAAACCGGGAAGATGCCGAAGACGTGATGCAGGATGCTTTTTTGAAGGCGTACGAAAAGCTCGATCAATTTCAAGGAAACTCGAAGTTCTACACATGGCTAGTGCGAATCGCGGTGAACGAAAGCCTGATGCGGCTGCGCAAGCGCCGCACGGGCAAACTGGTCTCGATGGACGAGGACGTGCAGACCGACGAGGGAAGCGTGCCTCGCGACTTCGCCGACTGGGCGCCGAATCCGGAGCAAAACTACACCCAGGCCGAGCTGGCCGAGATTCTCAGGAAAACGATTCAGGGCCTGCCGCAGGGCTTTCGCGTGGTATTTGTGCTGCGCGACGTGGAAGGCCTCTCCACGGAAGAGACCGCCGAGACGCTGGGATTAAGCGTTCCCGCCGTGAAGTCGCGACTGCTTCGGGCGCGGCTGCAACTGCGCGAGCGGCTGACACGCTACTTTGGAAGAAAGGCTCCGGCGATTGCGCAAGCGGGCGCCGCGCCACGCGGAGACGGAGCTGAAGCATGACCTGCACTGAGTTCCTGCAAATCCTCGACGATGTGCTCGACGAATCGATCGCCGCGGAGACGCGCACCGAGATTGAGGCTCACCTGCGCAAGTGCGGCCATTGCGAAGTCGTGCTGAATACCACTCGCAAGACCATCGAGATCTTCCAGTGCCACGAGATTTACGAAGTCCCCACCGAAGTGAGCGAACGGCTGCACGTAAAGATTATGGAACGGTGCAAGAAGGCGAAATAGCAGCTTCGGGCTCTCTCCTCGACCGGTCCCCCCAGTCTCTCCAATCCCTGGCCCCGACACCAATCTCTCTGGCCCCCTGCACTCGCGCCGTAGGCGTAGCGTTTGTTAGCCCCGCGCTTCACCGGGGGCCGCCAAGAAACAATTCTTGTTTCTTGGGGTGGTTGAGCGCGGGGGAAGAGACCCATTAAAGATTCCGGAGTCCCGTAGGGACGGCGCACGGCTGCGCCCGCACCTCGCCACAACTGCCATCACAAAGAAATCACGGAGGGAGCAGCGGCCTTCAGGCCCCCGAACAGGCCTACCCATCACAGTCTGGGCCTTCAGACCCGGCAACAACCACCCCGCATCAACCCACGCATCGAATTTGAAAAAAGGCGCGCGGGCACGGCGAGTGGCGCAGGGCTTTAGCGCGGCGCGAGACGGTGCTGCTGCGCGTACCGCATGCAAGTGTCGGCCGTCCCGAGATAGTAGGATGATGGCTATCTATTCTCAGCCGGACGGGGGCGAAGTGTGGCGCGCCGCGAGCACGATCAACGCTGCGCCTCAAACCAGCGGAGACGTACCGAGGACGGCCGCCGAATCGAACGGAGCAGAGATGGGATTGACGGATATTCTAGCAATCTACGGAGCTGGCCTCTCGACGGCTACCGCTTTCTGGGGCTACTATCGCACTCGGCCACAAGTACGCGTGCTGCTCGTACATGCTTTCGATCATGTCGGGGGCGAACCGAAAACGGGTGTTACCATCTCTGTCCAGAACGTTTCCGCTCAGCCAGTTCATATCATCCGCGTTTCGCTTCTGTATCCGTTTGCGAGGGCGACGTTTCTGGGCAGGCTAGAGCGCTTCGTCCGTTCCGGGCGGGTGCCTCGCAATGTCGGGTGGTGTCACTGTCTGCTGTTGCTGCATGGCGTTGAAGACGGATGCCCTGTGTCAATCGAGCCTGGCAAGTCGCACCAGATATTTGTGCGCCATGAGGTGCTCGACGAGGTGCTCGAGGACGCGCAGTCGCGGCGGCTAAAGGCCCTCGCCCAGGATGCCATCTGGCGCAATACGTATTCGAAGGCGTTCGAGTACCTCGCGCTGGAATGACCGGCGATCACGTTTCCCTGATGCTTCGGGCTGCGGGTGTCCGCGGCGACGCGCCCTAACGCAAATCTGGGACTCGTTTCAGGCGCTGGGGGATCGTCGCGCGGGCTTGAGGCTACCGCTGCTGGTGGGTGTCCGATGCGGCGCTGGGGACGGTTGCGCTGGGGACCTCGACCATGCCCAGCCGTTTTTCATCTTCAGTCAGCGGCCGGTAGCGCGGCGTATCGGTTGGGGGAGTGGAGACATTAAAAAGCGCCAGTTTTGTTTTCGGCTTTGTCTCGCCGCTCGCCGCCCATGCCAGGGCTACCACCCAGCCGACGAAGGTCCAGCCGAGGAACAGGTTGACGATCACGATGCCGTCAGTGGCCTTGCAACTGCGGCGGGTGGCGACGATGGAAGGCGCAAAGTAGAGGGCCAGGAGAAGAACCAAGACGATTATGTGCCAAGGTTGAATCAGGTCTGACATTTCGTTCCCCTAGATACTTGTCACCGTTGCAGGTTGGTGTCCGGTGTGATGGTGGGCACGTCTGGTCGGGGAGGCCGTTTCTCCCCGCTCACTGCCCATGCCAGCGCCGCCACCCAGCCAACGAACGTCCAGCCTAGAAACAGATCGATGATGGCGATTGCGGCTGTGGCCTTGCAGCCCCTGTGGCTCGCAAGGAGCGCGGGGAGAAAATAGACGACCGCAATGACGAAAGCGAAAACCGCATAAGCAGTGCCCGTAGCAGCGTCCATGGTGTCCTCGCGACGTGCGCCCTGGCTTCCGACGCTACCGCTGCCGGCGAGTGCGAGATGTGATGGCGAGCACCGTTTAGAACCTTGGAACCTTGGGGACACACGGGACGTTCCCTTGGGAACCTGGGGGAACATGGGGACAGACGGAACGTTCCCCTGGTTTTTTACTTGACCCCACCCCAAAACCGTGTCAAGCCCCCCGCCGGCCAACCCGCACCGCCCTTCGCTCCTAACTCCCTCACTTTCCAGCGGTTTATTCCTTCCCGAATTCTTTGCCCAAGTTTGCCGATTATTTCCGCTAAATCCCTAGACTTGTCTTAGGTAGCCATGATCGCAAAGGTAGGAATGAGCGTTGCCTGCCGGGTTCGCTGCCTTGAGAGGAGCGAGATCAGGTGAGGGAGTGATTTTATACACTTTGGAAGTCAAAAAATGAAGATAACTCTTTTATAATCAACGAAAGTTAGTCAAAATCCGTTGCGATTTTTGTAGATTTTTGTTCGATTTTATCGCTCAAACAGCCCATTTTAGGGCCGTTCCGGGGCATTTCTTGGGCCCAGCCGATCGCAGTGGAGGGCTGGGCCACTCTGAAGATCGCACCCTCGCCTAAACCTGACAGTGCCTTTCGTTAACAACCGGGTTGGGGGTTCTTGAAGACAAGCTCGACCGGAAGCCAGTCCGTGAGGCGCTTATCGTCGATTTCAGAATCTCCGGCTGTGCTCGACAGTGTCGACCGGGTGAGGGCAACGGTGATCTTCACTTTCCCCTTCACGCAGTACTCCTCAAGAAGCGTGCCAAGACTCTGGTCGGTAGCATCCATGTAGTCGGCGGGAAGCGCCCCGTCCGTGCCTGGGATATCGACCGCGCCCATGATGATCTGATCCATCGTCATCGTGCCTTTGCTCTTGAGGCTCGAAGTGTCGATGCGCGCGACGAGGATGGCTCTCTTGTCAAGCGCGTCCTGGGGCGCGTTGGGATCGGCCGTGTACTTGATGGGCGGAATGGTGATGCCCGACTTGTTGGGCTTGGCGGGCGGCGCGGCTAACGCGAGATGGTAAGGAGGCCCCGAGAATTTAGGCCTAACCGGGATGCCGGAGTTGTTGTTCTGGGGTCCGCACCCTGCCAGGAGCGCCAATGCCGCGATTGCAAAAAGAATGGATTTGTTCAAGTCATCCTCCAAGCCGCTCAAAATGACGCGCCATGATACCACTGCCGCGGCCTCATGCAATGTGATGGAAAGGGGTTGGGAGTTGGCGGTAGGGAATAGGGATTAGAAGTAGAAAGACAGGGAGCAAGCCAACGGGCTGGCTTAGATTACAAACATGAAGGATGGCGCGCCAAAAGGCACGGAGCGTTCGGTCACGGCTGGCACGCTCGACGCCGCATGATTTACCCTCAAGAGCGGCATGAACATTCAGCGCACGCTTCTCTTCTCTGCCCTGGCCGCGGCTGGCATTGCCACCGCCGGCTTTATTGTCTTTGCGAAACAGTCCGGCGCACCCGCGAGCCCGTCTGCGAGCCAGGCAGTTCCCGATGCGCCGCAGGCGACTGCGGAGGCCACGACGGTTCCCAACGGGCCATTTGTGGTGATGGACACTTCGATGGGCCGGATTACCTGCCAGTTCTATCAGAAGCAGGCGCCGAAAGCGGTGGCCAACTTTATCGGGCTGGCCGAGGGCACGAAAGACTGGACCGATCCGGCGACAAAGAAGGTGGAGCATCACAAGCCGTACTACGACGGGACGATCTTTCATCGCGTGATTCCGGAATTCATGATTCAGGGCGGCGATCCGACGGGGACGGGGATGGGCAATCCCGGATACATGTTCGACGATGAGTTCGATCCGGGCCTGAATTTCGACCGGCCGGGACGGCTGGCGATGGCAAACAGCGGGCCAAACACGAACGGGAGCCAGTTCTTTATCACCGAACAGGCGACGGATTTTCTCGATCAGCATTACACGCTCTTTGGGCAGTGCGACGACGCGAGCGTGGCGGTGGTGAAGGCCATTGCGCGCGTGGAGCGCGACTCGAACGACAGGCCGCGAGATCCGGTGGTGCTTAAGAAAGTGACCATCGTGCGCGAAGGGGAGCCGATGCCGCCGGCGGCGCAGTAAAGGCAGTCGTTAGTAATTAGTGGTTGGTGGTTAGCGATCAGACATCAGTTTTCAGAAAAAACAGGAGAAAGCATGGCACTTGCAGCAGGAACGTACGCTGTCTTTACGACTACCGAGGGTAAGATTACTGTTCGGCTTTTCGAGGCCGATGCGCCTATTACCGTTAAGAACTTTATCGAGTTGGCCGAGGGCGCAAAGGAGTGGTCGCATCCAGTGACGCGCGCGAAGTCAAAGGACAAGCTTTTCAACGGTACGATTTTTCACCGCGTGATTCCCGATTTCATGATTCAAGGCGGGGATCCGGCGGGCACCGGAATGGGCGGGCCGGGTTACCGCTTTCAGGATGAGACGAGGGGCTCGGCACACAAGTTCGATAAGGCGGGTAAGCTTGCGATGGCAAACTCCGGCCCGAATACGAACGGTAGCCAGTTTTTTATTACAGTCGCTGCCACTCCATGGCTCACCGGAAACCACACGATTTTTGGCGAAGTGGTAGAGGGCGAAGACGTGGTGACGAAAATCTCCAAGGTCCCGCGGAACGCGCAGGACAAGCCGCACAAGCCGGTGGTGCTGGAGTCGGTGACGATCGAGCGCGTGAGCTGAATCCGGCCCTCGAAAGACAAGGCCTCTCGCCGCGGCGAGGGCCTTTCAATTTGCGGTCGAGAGAAATGCGAACGGCTCACGTATGATTTTGGATATGAGCGCGAGCGGAATTGTCGACATACCAAGCCGTCATTCGGTAGACGAGACAGTCAAGAGAGTCCGCGGCATTCTCGAGGCGAAGGGCGTGACTTTATTTGCCCTCGTCGATCACAGCGGAGAAGCCGAAAAGGCAGGGATGAAGATGCGCCCCACCAAGCTGCTGATCTTTGGCAGCCCGAAGGCGGGGACGCCGGTGATGCTGGCAGCCCCGAGCATCGCGATCGATCTGCCGCTCAAGATTCTCGTCTGGGAAGACCAAGCCGGAAAAGTCTGGATTTCTTATAACTCCGCGGATTATCTGCGCGACCGCCACAATGTTCCCGCGGAATTGATGAAGAACATTGCCGCAGCGGAAGCAATCGCGGCGAAGGCAGCGGAAGAGTGAGCGATGCGGAATCAAGGGAGTCGCGACAAGGCCCTGAACCGAGCACGCCGCTGGATGGCCCAGACGCGGAGGGAAGATCGCGCGCGTTGAGCGGCGCATCGCACGCGTGGCGCGCTCTGCGGCACCGCAACTTCAGGCTTTTCTTCGGCGGCCAGACGATCTCGCTGATCGGCACGTGGATGACGCGCATTGCGACGTCGTGGCTGGTGTACCGGCTGACGGGGTCGGCGCTGTTACTGGGTACGGTGAGCTTCGCGGGCCAGATTCCCACGTTTCTCTTCGCGCCTTTTGCCGGCGTTTGGGTGGACCGGCTGAATCGCAGGCAAGTGCTGGTATGGACTCAGACGCTGTCCATGATCCAGTCGTTTCTGCTGGCGGCGCTGACGTTCTCCGGACACATCACCATTGGATTGATTCTCACTCTGAGCGTAACACTGGGCATCGTCAATGCGTTCGACATGCCGGGACGACAGGCGTTCATGGTGGAGATGGTGGGCGACCGCGCCGACCTTGGGAACGCGATTGCGATCAATTCGTCGATGGTAAATGTGGCGCGGTTGATTGGGCCGTCGCTGGCCGGAATGTTGATCGCGGCGACCAGCGAGGGATGGTGCTTTCTGATCGACGGAATCAGCTACATTGCGGTGATTGCGTCGCTCTTGATGATGCAGCTGAATGCGACGGCAGTGCTCCGGAAGGCTACATCGATGCTGACGGAGTTGAAGGAAGGATGGAGTTACGTTGCAGGTTTCCTGCCCATCCGAACGATTCTTGCGCTGTTTGCCGTGGTCAGCCTGATGGGCATGCCGTTTGTGGTGTTGATGCCGATATTTGCGGCGCAGGTGCTGCATGGGGGAGCGCATACACTCGGGTTCCTGATGGGAGCGATGGGCGTGGGCGCGCTGATTTCCGCGCTTTCACTGGCCGCGCGCAAGAGCGTTCGCGGATTGATCCGCATGATTCCTGTTGCGGCTGCTGTGTTTGGATCGGGATTGATCGGGTTCGGGCTGTCGCATGTTTTCTGGCTGTCGATGCTGATGGTGCTCATCGCGGGCATGGGCATGATGCAGGGGATGGCGGCGAGCAATACGATCATCCAGACGCTGACGGATGAGAACAAGCGCGGGCGCGTAATGAGCTATTACACCATGGCCTTCATGGGGATGGCGCCGTTCGGCAGCCTGCTGGCAGGAACGCTCGCCCATGCCATCCCGGCAATGCCGATGTGGTTCGTGGGAAAAACGCCGCTGGCGGGCGCGCAATGGACGGTCATTCTGAACGGAGTAGTGGTGGTGCTTGGGGCGGCGTGGTTTGTAACGCGACTGCCGGCGCTGCGGCGCGTGGTGCGGCCAATCTACCGGGAGATGGGCATCATTCCGTCGGCGAGAGAGATGGCGGCGGAACAGATTCAGAACTAATACAGCTTTCAGCTCTCAGCCTTCAGCTCGGGAGTGCTGAGAGCAGGCCGCAATTTGAAAGACAAAGAAAGTGTGAACCGGAGCCTAAAGGCCATAAGCGCAGAGCCGAAGAATTATTGGGTAACGCCGCAGAGATGGACGTGGACGCCGAGTTCGGTGAACATGGCGGCTTTGGTTGCGAGGGCCTTGTCGGCGGATTCAGCAGAAGACGCATAGGCCACGTTCAAGTGGTTGGCGCGGTGACGGGCCATCATCTGATTCTGGCTGACGCCGTGCAGGATGGCGTTGACGATGGGCCACTGGATGGTAGTTTCGCGCCAGCGGCGCTCGGTTTCGGCGGCGGGCAGACTGACGACCGTGCCCCGGCCGAGGTCGGCGTGAAGAGCGCCACCCTCGACAAAGACGCGGCTCCAGACGATTTCGCCGGGCTTGCCAACGCCTTTTAGAGATCCGCCGCCGAGGGGGAAGTACATGGCGGGCTGGCGCTCGCTCGTGGCGCCCGCATAGCCGCCGACGAAGTGATTGGCCGGGGCGGCGCCGGAGATTTGGAGCAGCCAGACGAAGTCGTCAATTTCGCCCGAACCGCTTGAGCCCGGTCCTTTGTAGTGCTCGCCCCAACGGACATCGTGGAGGGTGGTCGAGGGGTCGAGGCCGAGCGCCTTCCAGCAAAGATTGGTGACCAGAGCATCGACGCCTGTGCATTCGTCGACTTCGTTGAAGTGCGGGAGTGGATTGCCGGCATAGAGCTCGTTTGTCGTGCCCTCCGCGTGAACCGGAGGACGGTCGGAATTATTGAGCAAACCTTCGGCAAGATCCGACGCGGGCACCATGTCCTTGAGTCCCTGCTGATATTGAATGCCGACTGCGTCGCAGCCGAATTCGTAGGCGATGCGGACGACTGCGATGTACATCCTGCACTGGTCGAGCACCTGATCGAGCGTGAGCTCAGTCGAAGCATCCTTGCCGAATGCGAATTTGACGCCTTTGGCGACGAGCCAGCGATACACGGCCTGTGCTTCTGCTTCGCTGACGGTGCGCATCTTGGCGACGAGAGCAGATTGACTGAGCCGCTCCTTGAAGATTCCGGCTGGATTAAGCAGCTCGTCGTCGATGATCGCGTTGTACATGCCCATGCAGCCTTCATCGAAGACGCCCATGATGGCTTTGCGATGTTTCAGTTCTCTTGCGAGCTCAACGCCCAACTGCGCGCTTATGGCGGGCAGCTTGCTTTTGTCGAGCGGGTGGACGTGAGAAAGATCGTGCGTGATCTTGCCGTCACGAAGCCATTCGTCGAGCGCGTTTTGAAAATAGGCGTCGGTGAAGTCCCTGCTCCAGATGGAGGAGAAAGGCTCGCCCGCCTTGACCAGCGAGCCGTTCAAATTGAGAAGGCCGACGAGTCCGGGCCATTGGCCCGACCAGTTAGCGACGGTGAGGATCGGTCCCTGATGCGCACGGAGGCCGGCGAGAACATGATGGCTGTACTGCCAGGCGGCAGTAGCGAAGACGAGGCGAGCCTGGGGATGAATCTTCATGAAGACATCCATGCCCTGGCGCTGCGATGAGATGAAACCGTGCTTCAGTTTCTCGTCGTAGGCGTGGGCACGGACGAGCTTGACGCCTTTTTTAGCGAATGCCGCGGCTAGTTGTTGTTCCATGCCGCGCTGCGCGGGCCAGCAGACCTGGTTGGCGGAGAGGCGGAGATCGCCGCTGGTAATGA
Source organism: uncultured Acidobacteriaceae bacterium (assembly GCA_963823805.1). Taxonomy (GTDB): domain Bacteria; phylum Acidobacteriota; class Terriglobia; order Terriglobales; family Acidobacteriaceae; genus Telmatobacter. Next base: position 218,485 of record CAWGMW010000002.1, read on the forward strand.
GGAGAATTTCATTCGCTGCAGGCATTTTGACTTCGTGATTCTCGGTTGCCATTTGCATCGCTTCCCGTAGATGGATTGGTTCACACCAAGGAGAAATATACACCGGAGCGCGCGGCGCAGTTTGTGGCGGCGACGGATAGGATGGAAGTGATTCCGCAAGTTGGAGTGGAGAAAGCAGCGAACCGCAATCATGTCGCGTAAGAAAACACATTTGCACGTTGTGCCGCGAAAGCCGACAGCCAGGGGCAAGGAAGAAGCCGGTGGCAGGCAACACTCGAACGACAAAAAGGGCCGCGGAAAGCCGGAGCTTGTCTCGGGGCGATGGCTGCTGGTGGCGGTGTCCGGTACGATTGCGATCGCGGCCTTCTGCGGCTGGCTGGGATTGTGCCTGCTTTTCTGGCAGGGGAGCTGGCAACTGCTCTACCATCCGGTGGCGACACTCGCGAGAACACCAGCCAGCGCCGGGTTGGCGTTCGATCCGGTTGCATTCGCGGTGACGGACACGGGCGTGCCGCAGCTCAAGGGCTGGTGGATTCCGGCGACGCAGGGAGCTCGACGGACGCGGTTCACCGTGATTTACTTGCACGGCCAGAATGGCAATTTAGGAGACACCGTGGACGCGCTGGCGCAGCTGCACGCGGCGGGCGTGAATGTACTGGCGTTTGACTATCGCGGCTATGGAGCGAGCCAGTTCGCAAGGCCGAGCGAGGCGCACTGGCGGCAGGATGCGGAATGGGCGCTGGATTATCTGACCGGGACGCGGCAGATTGACGCCGGGGCGATTGTGCTGGATGGGACGGGACTGGGCGCGGATCTGGCACTTGAAGTTGCAGCGAAACATCCGGAGCTGGCAGGTGTAGTTGTCGATTCGCCGATCGACGATCCGGCGGGAGCGATCTTCAACGACGCGCGAGCGCGGCTGGTTCCCGCGCGGCTGCTGGTGCGCGACCGCTACGATTTGGATGCGGCGGCGGGGATGCTGCGGGTGCGGCTGCTGTGGTTTGAGCGCGCGGATGCGGCGGGCTCGACGCGAGAGCCGGAGGCTTACAAGAAGGTCACGGCGCACAAGATGATTGTCCGGCTGGATCCGTCAGGCGAGGTGAACAAGGAAGCTGCGGACGCGATGAGCCGGTGGCTTGACGGGCTGCCGGTTCGCTGAGTTTCACACGAGCTTTTGAGCGAAGGTGAGCTCTCAGCGCACGATGTCGCGATGCAGGGCTTTGACCTGGTAGCCGGCTTTGTGGAGACGCCTGGCTAGCTCCTCGGCCATCATCACGCTGCGGTGCTGGCCGCCGGTGCAACCGAATGCGACTGTGAGATAGCTCTTGCCTTCTTTCACGTAATGCGGCAGCAAGTAGAGCATGAGCTTGGTTACACGATTGAGAAACTCCTTCGACTGCGGGAATCCGCGAACATAGGCGGCGACCTTGGGATCGAGGCCGGTCTTCCTGCGAAACTCGGGGACGAAGTGGGGATTGGGCAGGAAGCGCACATCGAAGACCATGTCGGCGTCGAGTGGAACGCCGTTCTTGAAACCAAAGCTGAGGCAGGAGACGAGAAGGCGCTTGGTTTGCTTCTCGTGACCGAAGCGGGCGTGGATGTCGGCGCGCAGCTCGTGGACGTTGAAGTTGGAGGTGTCAATGAGCGTATCGGCGACGTTGCGAATGGGATCGAGGAGCTGACGTTCTTCGACGATGGAGCGCCAGACGGTTTCCGACTGGCCGAGAGGGTGCGGGCGGCGCGTCTCAGAGTAGCGGCGCACGAGCACCGCGTCCTGCGCGTCGAGATAGACGACGCGAATTTGAAGCAGCCTTCTAATGCTCTTGAGAATTTCCGGGAGACGGTCGAGAGTGGCGCCCTCGCGAACGTCCATGACGATGGCGGCGCGTTCAACCTCTGTTGATTTGCCGACAAGAGTGGCGAATTGAGGCAGCAATTCAAGGGGCAGATTGTCGACGCAGTGGAATCCCAGATCCTCAAAGGCCTTGAGCGCCGAAGCTTTGCCGGCGCCGGAGATTCCGGTGAGGATGATGAGTTGCTTGGCCTGTTTGCCTGCCGCCTTGGGCTCGCGAGTTGTTGGCCGCAATTTTGGCGATCGGCTCGATGGCTTCTGGTGCGTCATTGGTTTCAATGCTACACCGGAATTCGAGGCTGCTGGCAAGATGGCGGGGACGCGCGGCGACCGGAAGAAATCAGATTCCCGGCGCGAATGCCCCCAAGCCGTTCTCGGCTAGCGCGAGCGCCCGTTCCGCTTCGAGGGGTGGCGACAACAGTGGGCCCTGACCCAAAGCACATCCCATGCGGGAAAGCGCCGCGAGTTGCTCGGGGGTTTCGATTCCCTGCGCGACCATTTGCAAGCCAAGCGTGTTGCCGAGGCGAATGAGCGACTCGAGGACGGCGAGCTGGCGGCCCGACGAGAGCGCGGCAGCCGTGAGCCGGGGGGAGAGCTTGATCATGCTGACCGGGAGGTGAACAAGATGATTCAGCGGCGCGAGGCTCGAGCCGAAGTCGTCGATGGCCACGCGCACCTGCCAGTCCGCCAGGCGCTGCAAAATGGCGACAGCAGCGTCAGGGTTCTCATTGAACGCGCTCTCCGGCGCCTCGAAGAGGAGGCGCGACGGGTTTGCGCCACTGGCTGCGAGAGCTTTCATCAAATGCGCGATGAGGTCGGGATGGTAGAGTTGGCGGCGCGTTAAATTCACCGTCACGATCAACTCCTGCTCGGGCAGGCGATCGCTTAAAAGGCGCAATTGCGCGCAGGCGGCATCGAGCGCCTCGCGGCCAAGCAGAATCGAAAGAGTGTTGTCTTCTGCCGCGGCCAGCAGATCCCCATAGCTGTCCACGGTGCCATCGGCGCGGCGCAGGCCGAGATACGACTCGAATCCTTCGAGCAAGCCGCCAACGAGGCGGTAGATCGGCTGAACCTGATAGACGAATTGCCGCTTGTTGACAGCGGTCCGGAGCTCTCGATCCCGCTCCTGCTGGCTGGTGACGGTGAGCTCGAGATGTTTGTCAAAGATTTCGAAACGTCCGCCCCCGGCCTGCTTGGCACGGTACATAGCGAAGTCCGCGTCGCGAACGAGAAAATCGGAGGTGGTGTGGTCGGGACCGGCTATGGCAGCGCCGATGCTCGCGCCGGCGTGGACGTCGCGGCCGAAAATCTCAAACGACCGCTCCAGCTCGCGCAGGATCCGGCCCGCCACCACTTCGAGATCGTACGTGGTGACAATGTTATCCACCAGAACCGCAAACTCATCGCCGCCCAGGCGCGCGGCCGAGTCCTGGGGACGCAAGGAGGCGCGGAGGCGGCTGGCAACGGCGATGAGAAGAGCGTCACCCGCGGCATGGCCGAGACTGTCGTTGACTTGCTTGAACTCATCGAGGTCAACATAAAGGACGCCGCAGTTCTGGCCGGGATCGCGCAGGCGCCGGTTGAGCGTGAGGTTGACGTGGTCAAGAAACAGCGCCCGGTTGGGCAAACCCGTGAGCACGTCGTGCATGGCGTCGTGCTGTAACCTCTCTTCGGCCTGTTTGTACTCACCGATGTCGCGGAAGGTGAAGACGTAGCCGACCCTGCCGCCATCAACGATCAGCGGAGCGACCTGCATGCTCACGTCAACGAGTTCGCCGGCTTTATTGCTGCGCACCGTTTCCGCAGTCGAAAAGCCATGGTCGTCGACGGCTTTGAGCAGCGCAACGTTCTCGTTGCGGCGGGTCTCCGGCACAATGAGCTCGCGCAGACTGCCGCCACCCGCCTCTTCAGCTGTGTAGCCAAACATGCGCGTAAAGGCCGGATTGGCGTAGAGCACGTGATTCTGGTACTCGATGGCGACGGCTTCAGGGAGGCTGGCCAGCACGTCCTCCATCAGCCGCGACCTGGGAGCGCGCTCCCGATCGCTGGGATGGGCCACGATGACGGCCTCGCGCTGCTCGGGGTGAAGAATGCTATAGGTGCCTTCAACGGGGATCAGGTGGCCTTTGCCATCAGGAAGAGTGGCATGAAATGGATTGCCATGCTGCGTGCCGGTTAAGGGAGTCTGCGGCTCGGCCGTGCCGGGGAAAAGTCCCCATAAAACCTCCTCGACCGGGCGTGGAGTCCACTCGCCTTCGGTGAGGCCCAACATGCGGCGCGCTTCAGCGTTGGCGAAGACGATGATTCCGCCGCGCTCCAGAAACACGAGGACGGGCAGTCCATCTAGGACCTCACGCTGCGCGTCCGGGTTCGCGTTCTGGTAGAGATTCAACCCAATGGCCCCCCAGAAGCCTGCCTGATGATCCGCCTGCACTGGCTCCGATTCTGTATCGACCGAGTGTGTGCTGCGGAGGTCGCCATGCTTCAAATCGTATGCGCTGCGAAGCGGGTCAACCATACCCAAATTCGGTCACCGGGTGCAACCAAAGTCCAGCACTATGCACAGTTTGCGCGACTTTTCCCGTCAGGCGGAGCGAATCCGCTATCGCAATGAAAGGCAACCGCCCGGCTGGGACAAATTCGCAGCACAACGATGAGAAAAAGGCTGCGCGAGAACGGCCGAAAGAGAACGGCAGGCAAAAGGACAACGAACGCGAACGAACGCGCGAACTAGGGAATTTCGACCAGCTCCATCTGGCCGTCGCGGCGGCGATGCAGGACGAATGTGTCTCCCGAAACGGTGCGGAAGATGAGCAGATCGCGGTCGCGGAATTCAGCGTCTTTAACGGCTTCCTCGATGGTCATCGGTCCGAGTGCGATGGCTTCGGCGCTATTGACGATGTGCGGCTCGACGACCGCGGCATTGGCGGGAAAGGAGTGGATCGCAATGGACGCTCGTGCCTTGCTTGCGAGACGAGACGATCTGGTTTCCTCGCCAGTCGGCTCAACGCGCGTTTTGGATCGCGTGACGGGAGGAGCGGTGAGGACCTTTTCGTCCTTAGGCAGGCGTTTGCTGACCAGGCGGCGATCGCGGTAGCGGCCGGCTTGATTTTCGGCGTGCTCGATGGCTTCGCGCAGGGCCGCGACCGGCGTGTCGGCTTTGCCGGTGGCGGCAAATCTCTGCATCCGCGCCTGGACGGTCAGCTCGACGATGTGGATGTGGCGTTGGGTGGTAAAGGTGACGCTGGCGCGCGCGGTTCGGCCGAGAATGCGGCCCATGCGCTCCAGTCCTTCTTCGGCCTGCTCCCGCAACGCTTTGGAGATTCTCCCTTTTCTAGCGGTCATTGCCAGATCCATGGTCGCCCTCCGCTTGGAATCGTCCAGCCGGCTCTTGAATCCGGCGTTTGTGGAGCACAGTATATGACGGACGAGCCGCTAGCTTCTAGCTGCTAGCTCCTGACTGTTCGATTTTCCTGCCTGCAGTGGTGGCTTTTGGACAATTTCATCGAAGTAATACCCAATTCAGCACGCGCAAGATCGATCGGTCGGAACGAGCCAGGAGCTAGAAGCTAGAAGCAGCTTTTCAGATTTCCCATCGCAGCAGGGCCGCCCCGACCGTAAACCCGGCGCCCATGGCTCCCAGCAGGACCAGATCGCCCTTCTTGAGCTTGCCTTCCTCGATCGCTGTCTCCATGGCCAGTGGAATCGTGCCCGAGGAAGTGTTGCCATACTTCTCAATATTAATAATCACGCGATCCTCCGGCACATCGAGCCGCTCAGCCGTCGCCAAAATGATGCGCTTGTTGGCCTGATGAGGAATAAAGCAGCCCAGGTCCGCGCCGGTGACGCCGTTGCGCTCCAGCACTTTCACCGTCGTCTCGGCCATTTTGCGTACCGCGAACTTAAATACCGCGGGGCCGTCCTGGTAGATGTAGTGCATTTTCTTGTCGATCGTCTCGTGCGTGGGCGGATTGAGGCTGCCGCCGGCCTTGAGGTTGAGCGAAACTCCGCCGGAGCCGTCCACCTCATGCACAAAGTCGATGAAGCCGATCTCGCCTTCTTCACATGGCTCAACGAGGACCGCGCCGCTGCCATCGCCGAAGAGCACGCAAGTGGCGCGATCAGTGTAGTCGGTCATGCGTGTGTTCGCGTCAGCGCCGATGACGAGGACTTTAGAGTGTGCACCGCTTTCAACAAGCTTGACGCCGGCTTGCAGCGCGAACACAAACCCCGAACAGCCCGCCGACACATCAAAGCCCCACGCGCCCTTCGCTCCGATCTTGTCCTGCACCAGGCAAGCCGTGGAGGGAAACAACATGTCGGGCGTCACCGTACCGACGAGGATGGCCTCGATCTCGCTGGCCTCAATACCGCGCTGTTTCAGCACTTTCTTTGCGGCCTCAACGCACATGTCGCTTACGCCAAGCCCCGGCGCCAGTTTGTGCCGCTCACGGATTCCGGTGCGTGTGAGAATCCACTCGTCGCTGGTCTCCACCATTTTTTCTAGGTCTTTGTTGGTGATCACATCGGGGGGAACGTAGGTTCCGAGCGCCGTAATTTTGGCGCGCCGGCCCACGATGGGGCGAACGGTAAGGCTCAAAGCAAATCTCCTTGCGGCGCATACTCCGGCGGGGAACCGGTTCGCCACATAAAAGCGTCAGGAATGATGCGTACCCCAAAAATGTACCGGGTGACCTACTGCACACGTACGAGCCCGTTACCGTTGCTTCCTTCCGGACCTGGCGGGGTTGGCGGGATTACGTCGCGTAGGACCCGGCACTGATTGATTTTATCACTCGATGCGATGGCGATGCAGAAGCGAAAACCCATCCAAAACGGATGGGCCTTCAGCGCGGAAATACGCTTTGAGATCAGGCGAGGTCGAAGCGATCGAGGTTCATCACCTTGGTCCAGGCGGCGACAAAGTCGTGCACGAACAAACGCTCGGCATCGCTGCTTGCATAGACCTCGGCGAGAGCGCGGAGTTGGGAGTTTGAACCGAAGACGAGATCCACGACGGTGCCCGTACCCTTGAGCTCGCCACTGGCGCGATCATGCCCTTCAAGTACGCCTTCTAACGCGGCGGACTTCTGCCACTTCGTATTCATGTCGAGGAGATTGACGAAGAAATCGTTCGTCAACGCTCCGGGCCGCTTGGTGAAGACGCCGAACTGGGACTGGCCGAAGTTTGCGCCAAGGACTCTCATGCCTCCGATAAGGACGGTCATCTCGGGAGCGGTGAGGGTGAGCAGCTGCGCTTTGTCGAGCAACAACTCGGCGGCGCAGCTCTCAAGTCCCCTGCGGACGTAGTTGCGGAAACCGTCGCCTTTCGGCTCGAGCACTGCGAACGATGCGGCATCGGTCTGCGCCTGCGAAGCATCGGTGCGGCCCGGCGCAAACGGAATCTTCACGCCGTGTCCGGCTTTCTTCGCGCCGGCTTCCACGGCTGCGTCACCCGCCAGCACAATCAGGTCAGCAAGCGAGACCTTCTTGCCGCCTGACGACTTTCCATTGCCGCCGGCGTGCGCATCGTTAAACTCCTTTTGGATCGCTTCGAGCTTCGCCAGCACCTTGGCCAGTTCGGCAGGCTGGTTCACTTCCCAGTCTTTTTGCGGGGCGAGACGAATGCGCGCACCGTTGGCGCCGCCGCGCTTGTCGCTGCCGCGAAAGGTTGCTGCCGACGCCCAGGCCGTTCTTACGAGCTCCGCAATCGACAGCCCTGACGCCAAAATCTTTGCCTTGAGTGCATCCGCGTCCTTCTCATCGATCAGCGCGTGGTCTACGGCGGGAACCGGGTCCTGCCAGATCAGCTCTTCCTTTGGCACCAGCGGGCCGAGGTAGCGGGGGCGCGGACCCATGTCGCGGTGCGTGAGCTTGAACCAGGCGCGGGCAAAGGCGTCGGCAAACTCCTCCGGATGCTCGAGGAAGTGGCGCGAGATTTTTTCGTAGGCGGGGTCAAAGCGCAGCGAGAGATCGGTGGTGAGCATCGTGGGCGGGTGGGTTTTGGAGGAATCGTGCGCGTCGGGAACAGTGCCCGCGCCAGCGCCTTCCTTGGGCTTCCACTGGTGCGCGCCCGCCGGGCTTTTGGTCAGCTCCCACTCGTAGCCGAAGAGGTTGATGAAGAAATTGTTGCTCCATCTGGTTGGCGTTGTGGTCCAGATGACTTCAAGGCCGCTGCCGATGGTAGCGCCGCCATTGCCGCTGCCAAACATGTTCTTCCAGCCCAGGCCCTGCTCTTCAATGCCGGCTCCCTCAGGTTCGCGATCGACATACTTCAAAGGATCGGCAGCTCCGTGAGTTTTGCCGAAAGTGTGTCCGCCGGCGATCAGGGCGACCGTCTCCTCGTCATTCATTGCCATGCGAGCAAAGGTTTCGCGGATGTCTCGCGCGGCGGCAATCGGGTCCGGATTGCCGTTGGGGCCTTCGGGGTTTACATAGATCAGACCCATTTGAACGGCAGCCAGAGGATTGGCCAGTTCGCGGTCGCCGCTGTAACGCTCGTCGCCGAGCCAGGTTGCCTCAGGACCCCAATCAACGTCCTGCTCCGGTTCCCAAATGTCGGCGCGTCCGCCGCCGAAGCCGAAGGTCTTGAAGCCCATCGACTCAAGGGCCACGTTGCCGGCGAGGATCATGAGGTCTGCCCAGGAGATTTTGCGGCCGTACTTCTGCTTGATGGGCCATAGCAGGCGGCGCGCCTTGTCGAGGTTAACGTTGTCGGGCCAACTGTTGAGCGGCGCGAATCGCTGCGATCCACGGCCCCCGCCGCCGCGTCCGTCGTGGATGCGGTAGGTGCCCGCGGAGTGCCAGGCCATGCGGATGAAGAGCGGACCGTAGTGGCCGAAGTCGGCAGGCCACCAATCCTGAGAATCCGTCATCAGGGCAGTGAGATCCTTGATTACGGCGTCGAGATCGAGTGTCTTGAATTCCTTGGGGTAGTTAAACTCCTCGCCCATGGGATTGGAGAGCGACGACTGCTGATGCAGAATCCCCAGATTGAGCTGATCGGGCCACCAGTCGTTGTTGCCCTTGGCTCCTGCCGTCGTGTGCTTGAGCATGTTGCCCGAGAATGGGCACTTCGCCTCCGCAGGCTTTGATTCACCTAATTCGGCATTCTGATCGTTGACGATTGGCGGTCCGGGGTTCTTTGTCTCGCGTTCAGACATGGGGCGTCTCCTTGGGGTTTAGGGCCTGTTATCGAAATCTATGGCGTCGGCGATGTGGGAGAAAAGCCTACCAAACGAAGCCGAGCCGCAGGCGATGATGGGTCCAGTTTAGCTCTGCCGGGATGGCCCGAACAAATGTGGATGGCCGGAACAAATGTGAAAAGGTCGCTCGAAGTGTAAATTTCGGTCAAGCAGTCTCGGTGCGAATTCTTAGCGCAGGCCCACCAGGCCTGTGACTGACTGGATCAACTTGGCGGGATCGTAGCCCACGCCGTCCTTGAAGACGGTTTCGACTTTCTCGATGTTCGCGATGTTCTCCGCGGGATTTGCGCCGAGCACAAGGAGGTCGGCTGCTTTGCCTGGAGCAAGTGATCCAATCGTCGCATCCTTGCCCATGTACTTCGCCCCGTTCAAAGTGGCGATCTGGATTGCCTGGACCGGCGTGAAACCGGCTTCGACGAGCAGCTCGATGTTGCGTTGATCGCCAAAGCCCGGAACAACGCCGCCGTAACCGGTGGGATCGCAGCCAGCCATCAGAAGCCCGCCGGCGGAAACGAATTCGCGTTCAAACTGCATTTCGACCTTCAGAATCCTGGGATTGCCCCCTTGCTGCAAAGGGTTGGGATTGGCGGCTTGCTCGGCCAGTCGTGCGCGCGTCGCCAGATAGCTTCTGACAGCATCCGGTGTGAGGGTCTTCAGTACTCCGTTCTCATAAACCAAGGGAGGGCGATTTGGAATGAATGTCTCGAGGATCGCCAGCGTGGATGTGACGGCGACGTGATGCGCGACGAGATCGAGAATCATTGCCGTAACGTCAGGCCCCGCCATGTCAACGTTCGTCTCGAGGTCTTTCTCCGCGGCCTTCGCATCGGGGCAAACATCGGGTTGCTTGCCGGGATAGAATTCCGTGTCGACAACGATTCCGTGCTCGAGGTTGTCGATGCCCATGTCGGCGGCTTCCTTGAATCCGATGGAGCAGAGATGACCGGTGATTTTGAGACCGTGGAAATGCGCATGGCGGATGGCCATTTTGAGTTCATCCGAGGTGATGTAGTTGTAGGCCTTGAAGGAGGTCACGCCTTCTTGAGCCCAGTAGTCGACGGTGCGCCCGGCGTCGTCCGCGTCGGCTAGTTGATGCATTTGCAGAGCGAATGTGCCCTTGCCTTCGAGATACGGGCCGGTAACGTCGAGATCTGGACCGGGAATCAGCCCGGCGTCAATCTGCTTCTTGAGCTCGAGGTCGGTGTAGGGTTCAACACTTCCGGCAGTGCGCGCCGTGGTAACTCCGCCAGCTAAATAAAGACGTGCCGCGCTATCGGCCATCTCGCCATATATCGCGTTGCCTGCGTCGGGGCGCTCGGGCAGCGGATAGAACAGATGCTCGTGCATGCCGACGATGCCGGGGATGACCGTCTTGCCTGTAAGATCGAGGATCTTCGCACTCGGCGGATAGGGAACGGATGGGTTGGCGGGCTGAACGGCGATGATTTTGTTGCCCGCGATGTCGATGCGCATGTCCTGCTGCGGCGCAGCGCCGGTGCCGTCGATGAGAGTGACGTGCTCAAGCACCAGCACCGAGGAGTCTTCCTTGATGTATGGAGCCAGGGGAGAGGGTTGCTGCTGGGCTGCCAACGAAAAACCGAACGGCAAGAGGACAGCGAGGAATGCGATGCGAAGAGACGTTTTCATGGCGGGTCCGTTCAGAAAAAGATTGAGGCCGGTTTCTTGAGTTTCAACCGGCAGAAAGGGACTGTCAATCGGAGATCGCTAGCATGCGCGAGTTCCTGCCCTCTTATCCACATTGGCACCTTTGATCGGCGTTGACCCTTCGGTTCTGCGTCCGTAGAGTCTTAAATGAAGCGGCAGAATCGCCCGCGTGGGCAGCGTTGTGCGTGGCTGTGGGCGAGCGCATAAAGAAGTTTCTAGGCTGGCCCGTCGGTTCTGGCGCGGGCCGGATCGGGCCGGAGTAAACATGCTGAAACTAAAGAAGATTCACATCCTCGGATTCAAAAGCTTTTGCGACCGCACGGAAGTGACGGTGGCAGGCACGGGGATTGCCGTGGTGGTGGGGCCGAATGGGTGCGGGAAGTCGAACATTCTGGATGGAGTGAGCTGGGTACTCGGCGAGCAGAGCGCGAAGAGCCTGCGCGGCAGCCACATGCAGGACCTGATTTTTGCGGGAACCCGCGAACGCAAGCCGCTGGGCATGGCGGAAGTGACGCTGACGATGATCGATCCCGAGGCCTACGAGGGACCGGTGCCGGTGACGCCGGAGGTCGAAGTCGATCATGAGGGGCCAGCAGACTGGGATGAGGCCGAGGTGCGGCAGCGGCGCGCGACCGAGGCCGAAGACATCATTGCCAATGAACAGCCGGGGCAGACGATTGAAGAAGAGGCCGGCGAAAGGGCTGACGGCGGTCAGGCGGGTCAAGCCACAGATTCGGTCCAAAACGCTGCCCCACAGCAGGGGTCGCAAGGGGTCGTGCTGAAGATTCGGCGGCGGCGGTTCCGCAGCGCGCCGCAAAAGGGAGAAGTGGTGATCACGAGGCGCCTGTTCCGGACAGGCGAAAGCGAGTACCTGCTGAACGGCAAGCTGTGCCGCCTGCGCGACATTCAGGACATCTTCATGGGCACGGGCCTGGGTCCGGAGAGCTACGCCATCATCGGCCAGGAGCGCATTGGGCAACTGCTCAGCTCTAAGCCGTACGAGCGGCGGGCGATTGTGGAAGAAGCTGCGGGGGTGACGCGCTTCAAGACGAAGAAGCGGCTGGCTGAACTGCGGCTGGAGAGCGCGAAACAGAACCTGGCGCGCGTGGACGACATTTTTGAAGAAGTGACGCGGCAGATGAACAGCCTGAAGCGGCAGGCGGCCAAGGCGGAGCGATATGCTGCGGTGCGCGAGGAGCTGCGCGGAAGGCTGCGCGTAGTGCTGGCGAGCCGCATGGCCGCGATGGATGCAGATCAGGCGCGGCTGGAGCAGGAGATTGCGGCGCTGACGGAGCGCATCAACAGTTCGGCGGAGACCATTGCAGAACACGAAGCGAGCCAGCACACGCTGACCGAGCGCGGATACGAGCTGGACCGGGAGGGCGAGGCAGCGCGGACGAAGGCGAGCGACGCGGCGGTGGAGCTGGAGCGAGCGACGGCGCGTGAGCGTAGCAATACGGAGCGCGTGAGCGAGCTGGACACTCGGATTGCGGCGTCCGGCGCGGAACTGGAGCAGTTACGAACGCAAATTGCCGGGATTGAAGAGGAGCGTACGCAGCAGCGGAGCTTTTTGGAGACAGCGGCGGGCGAAGCGCACGCGTTCCACGAGAAGGTAGAGGCTCGGCAGCATGAAGCACGCGCCGCGGCGGAGGAGGTCTACACCGCGGAGCGCGATCTGGAAGGTGCGCGGCGTCATGCGATGCACTTGCTGACGCTTTCCGGCAATGCGCGGAATTCCATGGTCCAAGGCGAAGAAAGCCTGGCTGCGCTGGAGCGCGAGGCGGAGCGGCTCGAAGGCGAAATGGGGCAGGCGCGCAACGAGCAGGAAAATTTGGGCGTGCAGACTGGCGAGTCGCGGCAGCGGTTTGACGCTGCTGACGCTACCCTGAAGCGGCTGGAAGAAGAGATTGCAAAGCTGCGCGAGACTGCGCAAACCAAAAGGACGGACGAAGGCGCACGGCGGGCGTTGGCGAACCAACTGCGCGGCGACCAGGCAGCAGCAGCGGGACGGCGCGACTCGCTCAACGCGCTGATCCGGAATCATGGCTATGCAACAGACACGGTGCGGCGGCTGTTGAAGCCGGGTGCGCTGGGACCGCAAGTAGCGCCGGTGGGTACGCTCGCGGACTTTGTTGAGGTGAGCGGCGAGCACGAAGGCGTGGTGGACGAGTTCCTGCGCGAAGAGTTGAACTACGTGGTTGTGGAAAGCTGGGGCGCGGCCGAAGAGGGCGTGCGCGTGCTGAAGACCAGCGACGGACGCGCCACGTTCCTCGTGCATTCCGATGCACAGGGCGTGCTGTTTGATACAGGCGAGGGGCCGGTGAACGAGCCGAGCGTGACGCCGCTGCGCGATGCCATCAAAGTGCTCAACGGATTCGGACGATCGCTGGAGTCACTCCTTCCCAAGCTGCGTCACGGCTATCTGGCGGAGAACGCCGTTGAGGCGCAACAGTTGGCGTTGCGCTATACGCACGCCTATTTTCTGACGCCGGAGGGCGAATGCTTTCATCGCTCCACAGTAACGGGGGGCAAGCCTGCGAGCGAGGGTCCGCTGGCGCTGAAGCGCGAGCTGCGCGAGACGGAAGGCCGCCTGACGAAGCTGGAAGAGGAGTTGGCGGAGGCGGAGAAGGAAGCCGAAACGCTGACGCGCGCGATCGAGGGACTGACGGCGGAACTTGAAGCGCGCGGGGAAGAGCGGCGTCACGCGGAGAGCGAGGCGGCTAACTTGGGCGCGGCTCTGAAGCAGATGGAAGCCGAAGCGCAGCGCATCGAGCGGCGCTTGCAGGAGTGGGAGGCACAGGCGGCGCGCAACAAGGATGCGCGTGAGGCGAGGAGGCAGTCGATCGCGGAAAAGCGCGCGGAGGCGGCGCGGCTTGAGACCGAACATACGCAGACCGAGAGCAACCTGAACACTCAATTGGCGCAGTTGGAGATTTTGCGGCAGAAGCGCGAGGTGCTGCAGCAGGAAGCGGCGCAGATGACCGCGGAGCTGGCAGGTCTGGAAGAGCGGCGGCGCGGTGCGGAAGCGGCGTTCCAGCGCATCGACCGGCTGTTTGCAGATCTGGACCGGCGCGTGCAGACGATCGAGCAGCAGCGTACCGCGGCAACGGCGGAGCGCGAGCAGCGGGTAAGTGAGAATGTCGAGCTGGTGATGCGTCATGCAGCGCTGACAACGGCGCGAGCGGAGGCGCTGGCCGCGGCGCAGCAAATTACGGAACAGGCACAAGCCCTGCGCCTGCAATTGGCAGAGCTTGAAACGCAATTGAAGAACGAAAGGTCAGCGGTGGACCAATTGCGCGAGGATCGCGCAGGACATTCGGCCGCACTGGCCAAGCTGCGCTCCGATCTGGAGCACCTGGAAGCGAGCTGCCTTGCCGAGGTGAACGTCGAGGCGCAGGTGCTGCGCGCGGATACGGAGATTGGCCGGCTGGCCGGCGAGGAACTGGCCGCCGAGGAAGAGACTTGCCGTGGTCTGCGCCAGCGGCTGGAACAGATGGGCCCTGTCAACATGATGGCTCTCGACGAATACAAGGAGACGGCGGAGCGCAATAGCTTCCTGACGGCGCAACGGCAGGACCTGATCGAGTCGATCGAGAATACGCAGGAGACGATCAAGGAGATCGACCAGATTTCGCGGACCAAGTTCGACGAAGCGCTGACGGCCATCAACGAGAATTTTGGAAAGGTCTTTGCACGGCTCTTTCAGGGCGGCCAGGCATTCTTGCGCGTGAGCGACGAAGGAAACCTGGAGGAGAGCGGGCTGGACATCGTAGTTTCGCCACCAGGCAAGAAATTGCAGAACGTGCTGCTGCTTTCGGGCGGCGAAAAGTCGCTGACGGCACTGGCGCTGCTGGTGGGAATTTTCCAGTTCCGGCCAAGCCCGTTCTGCGTGCTGGACGAGGTGGATGCGGCGCTGGACGAAACCAACGTGGGCCGGTTTGCGGACCTACTCGACTCGCTGAGCCGCGATACGCAGTTCCTGATCGTGACGCACTCGAAACGCATGATGCAGGCCGCCGATATGATCTACGGCGTGACCATGCAGGAGCCCGGCGTGTCGAAGGTGGTGAGCGTGCGGCTGGGGCAGCATCGCGAGGCGCAGCGGGCGACGGCGTGAAGAGCAGCCGGATGCCGGTAGCTGGTAGCTGGCGGCCAGCCGCGATTCGCTAATGGCTACAGCCTGCGAGCTACAAGCCTTGCTCCTGGTGGATCCAAGCAGTTCCGAGGACAACGTGCCGGGCAAGCTGGAGATGATTATCGGGCCCATGCGGAGCAACAAGACCGCGGAGTTGCTGCGCAGGATCGAGACGCGCCGCGAGTACGCCAAGCAGCATGTGATGCTGCTGAAACCGAGCGCCGACACGAAGGCTGCTGCCGGGCTGGTCGAAAGCCGCAACGGCAACGGTTGCCGA
Source organism: uncultured Acidobacteriaceae bacterium (assembly GCA_963823805.1). Taxonomy (GTDB): domain Bacteria; phylum Acidobacteriota; class Terriglobia; order Terriglobales; family Acidobacteriaceae; genus Telmatobacter. Next base: position 233,619 of record CAWGMW010000002.1, read on the forward strand.
AAGATGGAGGCGGTCGAGTTCCCTTCCGCCGATCCGTGGACCGTGCTGCCGGTGATTAAAGCCACCGAGCAGCGTATTGGCAAGCGCGTTGAGTGCATCGCCCTCGATGAGGGCCAATTCGTTCGCGATCTATTTCAGTTCACCAAGCGGCTGCTCGACCTGGGCTACGACGTAATGGTTTCGGGCCTGGAGCTGGATTTTCGCGGGATGCCGCTCGGCGAGATGCTCGACCTTTCGTGGCTGGTGCGGACTTACGCGGGAAACGTGACCGAGTTGGTGGCGTATTGCAGTTGCGGAGCGAAGGCCTTGTATCCGCAGCGGCTCCTTGATGGAAAGCCTGCAGAGTACTCCAGCCCGATCATCATGGCGGGCGACAACTATGAGCCGCGTTGCGAAGAACACTTTGTACTGCCGGGAAGGCCGCATTGAAGGCCAGCGAGGTTAGCGGCGTTAGCGGAGCGAGCCTTTTGGATCCCGGGCAAAAAATCGCCCCCGAAGGAAAACTTCGCTTCGGAGGCGCTTGTAGAGCTAATTACACAAGATAAAAACGGGGACCAGTAGCCGGCACTGGAGGTCGGTAGTACGCGGCTACTGGCGATCCCTGTATTAAACGAAGCTAGCCGCGGCTTCCCCTTTCCACTGCTGCCTCGTGTCGCCCGGCTCAAAGAGGGTTTTCTTACACACCCTCCGAACCTTGTTGACAGATGCAGTGTCTCCCAAGAGGAGCGGGGGGTCCGTGACGGCCGTCACACCAGGTTGTGTCAAGAAGAAAGGTCAAGTTTGATGGTTGAATCTCGTCTGAAAAGGGGCCGGAACAGCGCGATAGCCGCGGCAGGAAACACAAAAGTTGCAGACAGATCATCGTTTGCTTTGGGCGCAAAAGCCAGTGTGATTGACAAAGCGTGCCTGCCGCTCGAAAATCGGACATTCAGCCTACCCGAGGAAGAATCTCCATGGCAGCATTGCTCACGACCAACCTTGGCGACACGCCCTTGCTGGGCCGCGGCAAGGTGCGCGACCTGTACGCGGTGGACGGCGCGCTGCTGCTGGTGGCGACGGACCGAATTTCAGCTTTCGATCATGTGCTGGGATCGGGGATCCCGGACAAAGGCAAGATCCTGACGCAGATTTCGCTGTTCTGGTTCGATCTGCTCGAGAATCTCGTTCCGAATCACGTGATCACCGCGAATGTGGAGGAGTACCCGGAGGCACTCCGACCGTTTATCGATCAACTGGAAGGGCGCTCGATGCTGGTGAAGCGGGCGGAGATGTTCCCTGTTGAATGCGTGGCACGGGGATACCTGGCGGGATCGGGATGGAAGGAGTATCGCGCGTCGAATGCGGTGTGCGAGATTGAGCTTCCGCCCGGTCTGGAGGACGGGTCGCGGCTCCCTGAGCCAATCTTTACGCCGGCGACGAAAAGCCAGGATGGGCAGCACGACGAGAATATCCCGTATGCGGCGGTGGAAGAACTCTTGGGCGCAGATGAGGCGGCGGAATTGCGGCGGCTGACGCTTGCGATTTACCGGAAAGCAGCTGCGCACGCCGAATCGTGCGGGCTGATCCTGGCCGACACAAAATTTGAGTTTGGCAAAACCGCCGGAGGGGTTATCCTTGCCGATGAGGTCTTGACTCCGGATTCATCGCGTTTCTGGGACGGAAAGTTGTGGAAGCCCGGGGGCGCGCAGCCATCCTTTGACAAGCAGTTCGTACGTGACTACCTGGAAGAGATTCGCTGGAATAAACAGGCTCCAGCTCCGGGATTGCCGGAGGAAGTTGTGGAGCGCACACGGGCCAAGTATCTAGAAGCTTTCCGGCGATTGACTGGACGGGAGATGGGGTCGTAAGGCATTTCTCCTTCAAAGATCGCCATTCTTGTTTTCATGCAGTGCGGCGATTGATTCATTCCCACGAGGGAGACGTGTCGCCCCCTGCAATGGGCGCAGACCCGAAAGGACATCTCCACTTTGGCGCATTGGCTCCGGTGTACAAGAGATGGAGAAGTGCGTTAGGGTTTGTGGACGGGCCGCTGAAGCGGGCGCGGAGCGAAATATGACGTGGTTCGATTGGGTCATTCTGGCAGTGCTCGCGGCAGCGACGGTGGGCGGACTTGCACAGGGCTTCTTCCGCACGGCTTGCTCGCTGGCGGGACTGATTTTCGGGCTGGCGCTCGCGGCATGGAACTACCAGCGGCTGGGGCCTTTGTTCCTGCCGATCGTTAAGGTGGACGCGGTGGCCAACACGATCGCGTTCCTGCTGATTGCCTTGCTGGTGATGGGGCTGGCGAACATGCTGGGGGGCGCGATTGCGAGGATGGTGCAAAAAATCGGGCTGGGATGCCTCGATGGCCTGGCGGGGGCGATACTGGGATTTGGTCAGGGGTTGGTGCTGGTGATGATCAGCATCCTGGTGATCGTAGCGTTTTATCCGGGGCAGGAATGGATGACCGAGGCCAAGCTGCCGAAACTGTTCTTCGGGGCCCTTCACCTGAGCGAGAAAGTGACCCCGGGCGAGTTGGGCGATCGCGTGCGCAAGGGCCTTTTGCTTTTGGAACACGAATCGCCGGGGTGGATGCACCCTCGTGGGACGGCCTAAGAAAACGGCCTGAGAAATTGTGCTGCACGAACGCCGTGGGACGGGTCAGACTGATTGTTCGTAATTGGCAAGAGGGACGAGTGAAACGAGAACTGGAGAGCCTGGTGACGCAAATGCACTCGAGCGGAATCCGCTACGAAGAGGCGGTGCGCGAGTTCAAGAAGCATTATTTGCGGGAGGTGCTGGTGGCACACCGGGGGAACCAGTGCAAGGCTGCGGAAGAACTGGGCATGCATCGCAACACGTTGAGCCGCGCGATGGCGGAGCTGGGGCTGGACCTGGCCGAGGTCCGCGCCGAACTCAAGCGTCCACCGCGCAGCGAACGTCCTGTATACAGCGCGTATCGGCAGGGCTACCGCCAGGGCTGATCACGCGTGTCCGAATCATGCAGAAATCACAACCGAAAAGCGAAGCCCGCGTAGAGATCGAGCCTGATTTCGTGTGGGACGAGCAGGACGCGTATCTGTTCGACATAGACGGGACGCTGATGCGCAGCCGTGACCGGGTGCATTACGATTCGGTCGCCGCGAGCGTGCAGCGGATCACCGGATTCGAGATTACGCTGGCCGGAGTCCTGATCCACGGAAGCACGGACACGGCGATCCTGCGCGAGGCGTGCCGTCAGGCAGGGATTCCCGACAAAGTTCTGGAGGAGCACTACGACGCCATTCTGGAGGCGATGCGGGATTGTGTTGCCGAGCGGCGGCAAGAGCTGGACCCGGAGCTGACACCGGGGGTCGAGGAGGTTTTGCGGCACCTGGCGAAGAAGGGCGCGCTGCTGGGGGTGGCTTCGGGGAACCTCGAGGCCATCGGCTGGATCAAGATTGAGAAGGCCGGATTGCGCGAGTGGTTCCGCTTTGGCGGATTCAGCGACCATTTTCCGGTGCGGCCGGAGCTGATTGGGCATGCGGCGCGGAAGGCGCGTGAGCTGGCCGGACCCGGAGGGGAAACGGGGGTCAGGATTTGCGTGGTGGGCGATACGCCGCGAGACATTGAAGCCGCGCGAGCCAACTTTCTTTCTGTGATTGCGGTGGCTACAGGCAAGTACAGCTTTGAGGAGTTGGCTCGCTATCAACCGGAGGCATGCGTTTCGTCGCTGGCGGATTTGATGGCGATGGCTCCGAGCACTCGATGAGAACTCTCTCGCCAAAGATCGCTTTGTGGAAGCGGCCCGGGACGCGGAGCGGGCGTGCGGGTGCGGCGGCGAAACTGCGCGGCGCAGGGCTGTTTTTGGCGGCCGCAGTGGCAGTGGTTACGGCGCAAACTGCGAGTCCGGCATCGGCGCAGAGCTCGACGGCGGGAGCGGGAAGTGCTGGCCAGGAGGCCCGCACGACAGCCGGACAGGAGTCCGGCGGTACAAACTCTCCTGATGCTGCGGGTGGGCAGGAAGCGCCGGTGGTGAGCCAGATCCCGCAGCCCGGCAAACCGGCGAAAGCGCCACGGAGCAGCGATCAGAGGCGCGCGGCGAAGCTTTATCTGGAATCGAGCAAGCAGTTCATGGACCGCCAGTTTGAAGAGGCGATGCATGGATTTGAGCGCGCCGCGGAGCTCGATCCCACGAACACCAACTACCCTCGGGCGGCACGAGTGGCCCGCAGCCACGAGGTGACGGCGCTGATCCAGGAGGCAGCCAGGGACCGGCTGCTAAACAATGAGGCAGCCGCTCGCGCGGCCCTCGCGCGCGCACTTGCGCTCGATCCCACGAATTTCGAGGTCAGCCAGCATCTGGATGAGATGGCCGATGAATCGGTCCGTGCCCTGCCCAAGCCACTGTATGGGCAGGCTTCGGGCGAGATCGCCAACCCCGAGATGCTTTTGCCGGCGCCGGCGCCGCAGAGCTTCCACCTGCACGCTGACGAGCGCCAGGTGATCGACCAGGTGTTCAAGGCCTACGGATTGACGGCGATGCTCGACGACAGTGTGCGGACGACTCAGGTCCGGCTTGATTTGGACGACGTGAGATTCCTGGATGCAATGCGCATCCTGGGATTGGCGACGCATACGTTCTACGTGCCCCTCGATGCCCATCACGCGCTGGTAGCCGACGATACACGCAGCAACCGGGAACGGTTAACCCCGGAGGAAACAGAGACCGTTTACCTGGCCGGACTGAGTGCAGACGAAATGACCGAGGTTGAATCTCTGGCCAAGGAGGTGTTTGAGGCGAAGCAGGCTCAAGTTTCGCAATCGGAGCACACCATCACGCTTCGCGCGCCGGCTTCGACGCTGGATGCATTCAACGCGACGATGAGGAGCCTGCTTGATGGAAAGAGCCAGGTCTTGGTCGATGTGAAGATGATTCAGGTAGCGCACACGAGTCAGCTAAACACCGGTGCGCAGTTGCCGCCGACCTTTTCGGCGTTCAATGTGTTTGCCGAGGAGCAGTCTTTGTTGAGCCAGAATGCAAGCCTGGTGCAGCAGATCATCTCGTCGGGGCTAGCCGCGAGCAACGACCCGCTGGCCATCCTCGGCATTCTGATCGCGTCGGGCCAGGTTTCGAGCCCATTGCTCTCGAGCGGATTCGCCCTGTTTGGCGGCGGACTGACGGAATCGGCACTGGTACCCGGCGCAACGACGTTCAAACTGAGCCTGAACACCTCCGACTCGCGGGAACTCGACCAGATTGAGCTTCGCATGGAGGACGGGCAGGATGAAACGATCAAGGAGGGCGAAAGGTACCCGATTCAGACCTCTTCCTTCGGGAGCGCGGGGCCGAGCGTTCCGAACATTCCAGGATTGACGGGCGCGGGGAGCTCGAGCGGCCTGTCGTCGCTGCTTTCGTCGCTGGGCTCGGCAGTGCCGAATATTCCCATGGTGCAGTATCAGGACCTGGGCCTGACCTTGAAGGTGAATTCGAAAGTTCTGCGCGACGACGACGTGGCGCTCGCCATCGATTTAAAGCTGGATGCGCTGTCGGGAACTTTTGTCGACGGGAATCCTGTGCTGGACAACCGCGCGTATTCCGGCGTGGTGACGTTGAAAGAGGGCGAGGCAGCAGTGATTGCGACGGAAGTGGACAAGACGCAGAGCCAGGCGATTAGTGGAACTCCGGGAATCAGCGAGATTCCCGGGCTGAACGACGTGACCAGCAAGAATGCGCAACAGAATTACGCGACGCTGGTGATCGTGATGACGCCGCACGTGATCCGTGGACCGCAGGCGGCTGGGCATACGGCAATGATCCGGGTGGAGCGGGGACCGCAGTAGTTGCGAATCCGGGATCGTTGCCATTGAGTCACGACCCGTTCGGGCTCAATTTAAACTGCCGTTGGAACTTTCAGCTGATTGCAAGCCGTCTTTTCAGAAGGGCTGCGGGTTGGTACCAAAACGCATCGGCCTCTGCGAGCTGGACCCCCTGCCTGCTCATTCATTCGCATTCTTAAGAATTTGAACAGGACTTGTTTCCTGCTTTTGGTGTTGGATTTGCGCGCCAAACGAATCGAGTGCCTGCGCCATGATGCAGGCCTCACTGGAGGGAATCGATGTACGGGAGAAGCATTGCAGGAACCGTGGGATTCAGCGGGGTTTTTCTGGCAGGATTTCCCAGGCTAGGAGCTTTGGGTTCGCCTTTCGCAGTTCTCGCAGGACTCACGATCCTTCTCGCAGCCACAGCTACAGCTCAGGCCCCTGCGCCGCCGGTGCTCAATTCGCCTTACGTTTGCGCCAACGGAATGTCCTACACCGTGACAACGTGCAAGCCGTGGGGCACTAACCAAATGTGCCAATACAGCGAGTTTAAGAATGGCAACCATGTGACCGACGCCGTCACCCTCTGGACTCAGATGACCGGCCTGCTGCAGGGATGTACCGTTGCAGCCGCGCCGGCGAGCCCGGCGCCACCGAGAGCTCCGGCCTCGGGGCCCTCTCAGCCTGCTGGCAGCACGCAGCAGACTTTTAATCCGCCTTACCTGAAGGAGTTCCCCACAGTAGACCAAATCATGGCGCAAGTGAAGGGCTCGAGTGCGCAGGATACGGCGAATCGTCAGTTGAGCGCGCTCCACGAGTTTGGACAGATGATAGGGATTTTAGCGGGACCGCGCCTGGCCCAAAATCAAATGACACCGGACGAAGTGCGCATCCTGACCACTTATTTCAACGCGTATAACAACTTCGCGAAGTCGGCCACAAATCCGCAGGATTCTTATCTTGGCCAAGCTGATTTTACGGCTTCTCTGTTTCGTACTTTTTCCATGCCGACGGTACAGCAGATATGGACGGCCGCCAATAATCAGATGCAGGCTCAGCAGCAGGTGGGCACGACTCCGTTGGCGACGACGACCGACCCAGGCACACTGGCGGCGCGGCGCTGCGTGGAATTGGGCGGCACTATGACGCAGTGCATGGGTACGGCATTGAGCGCGGGCATGAAGAGTTTGATCGGCCTCAACACCGATCCGCTGACTGGCGCTGGTGCGGCACGCCTTGTCATGTTCGGCACGTACAACGCAAGCAGCGGGCTGCACTTTACATTCAGCGACGGCAGCGTCGACATCGCCGGCTGCGGCCAGATGGTGCAGGGCGGTCACAGCTATGCGATTCAACCGTCGGGCAACCAATACCAGATTAAGATCGACAATAAGCCGGAGCCGTTGCTTGTGACTCTGGGTGGGGATGGGAAGATTGCTGCTCCCGCAGTACAACAAATTACGGGACAGAAGATTGTCGGTTATTTCGTCGAGACGAATCGGAGAACCGGGGCTAGCACAAGGACACCGAACTATGGTCCCGACGCCGAGAGCTGCAAGGTCGGCACCCTCACACTTGGCCCGGCGACCGCTCCCGACCAGGGATTGATGGCTGATCTTTCAGGTGCATTGAGCATGATGGGGTCGCTCTTTGGCGGGAACTCCGATAGTTCCGCGCCCAAGCAGTTTCTTCTGGATCCCGGACCACGTTTGGTTGGCACATATGCTGGTCCCGGAGGATTGAAGATCCAGTTCCAGGACGCGAACGCCGTGATTGATTGCGCCCAGGCGCATGTGCTGGCGGAGTACGATGTGTCGAATCAGGGTGGGGCCGCAACGATCGGAGTGAAAAACGGAAGCGCACCCTTCGGCCTCACGCTTCAAATCGACGGCACTTTGACCGGCGCGGGCTCGACAACCATTAACGGAAAGTTGATGACCGCTCTCGACAGCGACGGAAACCCCATTCTGACTCCGACGAGCGCGAGCTGCGCACTGGGCACGCTGACCGCATCGAAATAACATGCGCGACAAGCGAAAGGCCCAGCACCCCGGCGCCAACCCGCGCAGGAAGTACTGGGCCTGTCGAGTTCGTTATTGGGTTACGCCGTCGACCTTGGCCTGGTAGTCGATGATCCTCTTCAGCAGGTCATAGGGAATGGCGGCGGGATTAATAGCGCGGCCATTAATCAGGAGTGTGGGCACTTCGGCGATGCCCAGGTCCTTTCCCAATCGGATTGATGCATCCACGTCGGCCTTAACCTCAGGCGTGGCCGCACAGGCAGCAACCTTGGCAGGGTCGAGGCCTGCTTTGGTGGTGGCGCTGTTGAGGGTGAGGGTAGCGCCATCAGCCGTGGCGAGGCCATCCTGGCCGTCGAAGACTGCGGCTGCAAACTGGAAGAAGGCCGTGCTTCCACCCAACTTGGTCACGCAGACGCCGTATTCCGCCGCGTTCGTGGCCTGCGGATGGATAGACGCAATGGGAAAGTTCTGAAAGACGATGCGCGCCTTGGGATAATCCGCAACCAGTTTGTCGATGTTGGCCTGCGCCTCTTTGCAGTGCGGGCACTGGAAATCGGCAAACTCGACCAGTTCCAGATCCTTCGATGCTGATCCGCGATAGGGGCCGTTCGCGTGCTGCTGCAATTGCAGGCGGGCATCGGCGAACGGCGTCGCGCCGAAGTCGATAATGTCGTCACCGGTGATGATGTGCTTGCCGTCGGGAAGGGTAAAGAAGGAGAGCACCTGGGGTTTTTGCTTGCCGGTCTTATCGCCGATAAGAACGATAACCTTGCTGACCCCGTCAGCTGGTGTTTTAAGAATTGCCTGGACCTGCCACATGCGGTCCTGGTCGAAGCCCCAATTGGCCTGAAGAAAGCCGTCGACGACTTCCTTTGTCGGGGTGGCGGCAGTGAAGTTGGCCGGGTCGGGCTTCGGAAACACAGGCGGACCCGACGGAGCCGGCGCGGAGGGCGCAGTCTGAGGCTGCTGGTCTGGCGGCGTGGCCTCCGGCTGCTGTGTCGGGGCCGAGGGTTCGGAACTTGTGGTATCAGGCGCGGGCGGCACATGTTGCTGGGCGGCGGCTTGAAATGCGGGAACGAATAAGGCGATCAGCGCAGCGGCGCCGAGAAAACGGCAGGACAGACGGATCAAGCTTTTCTCCTTGGCTTACGGGGATATTCCCTCTCCTTAGCTTATAACGGGGCGCTGGTCAGCTTCCTTGTAAAGGGCAGTTGGTCAGCCCTGGATCTTGACCGCGATGGGAAACCTGCGGCCCATGCCAAACGACTTGGAGGTCACCTTCAGGACCGGGGCGGCCTGCTGGCGCTTGTACTCGGAACGCTCAATGAGGCGCACCACCTGTTGGACGAGATCGAGAGGAAAACCGCGCTCCTGAGCGATCGATTCCGGCGTCTCATAGCGCTCGACGTAGGCCTCGACGATGGGATCGAGTACCTCGTAGGGCGGCAGCGAGTCGGTGTCCATCTGCCCGGGGCGCAGTTCGGCCGAGGGAGGCTTGGAGAGGATGGCAGCGGGAATTGTTTCCTGGTCTCGGTTGAGCCAATAGGAAACGGCGTAAACCCGCGTCTTGACCAGATCGCCGATGACCGCGAGAGCTCCCACCATGTCGCCGTAAAGAGTGCAATAGCCGACCGCCATCTCGGACTTGTTGCCGGTTGTGAGCACCAGGGCGCCGAGTTTATTGGAGAGGGCCATGAGGATGGTGCCACGAATGCGAGGCTGAATGTTTTCTTCGGTGATGTCGGGCGGCAATCCGGTGAAGAGAGGAGCCAGCGCTCGATTGAAATCGGAGAAGAGCTCGCTGATTGAGATCGCCTCGAAGCGAATGCCGAGGTTCGCGGCCAACTTGCGGCTGTCGTCAACGGAGCCTGAGGAGGAGTAAGGGCTGGGCATGCCGATGCCGATTACATTTTCGGAGCCAAGAGCCTCAGTGGCGATGGCCGCCACCAGGGCTGAGTCGATGCCGCCGCTGAGCGCGATGATGACCTTGCGGAAACCGCACTTGCGCACGTAGTCGCGAGTGCCAAGCACGAGGGCGCGGTATGCTGCCTCAGTCTCGTCGTCTTCGGGAAGCGGAATCGGTGGAGCGCTGAACGGGTCGACGACGACCAGATCCTCACGAAACGAGGCGGCCTGCGCGATGAGCTCGCCGCGCTCATTGAGAGCCAGCGAGGAACCGTCGAAGATAAGGCTGTCGTCGCCGCCGACCTGGTTGCACATCAGCACCGGGATGCCGTCTCGGCGGGCGATGGCTGCGAGCATCTCGCGGCGGAGGGTGCGCTTCTGGTGCCAGAAGGGCGAGGATGAGAGGTTGATGTGCAGCGATGGGCTCTGGCGCATGAGCTCTTCCATCGGATCGATGGTGTAGAGGCTGCGCCCCCAGAAATTCTTGTCGTTCCAGGCGTCTTCGCAGATGGAGACGGCGAGGCGAAGACCCTCGAATTCGATAACCTTTTGGAGCCCGGATGGGGAAAAGTAGCGCTGCTCGTCGAAAACGTCATAGAAGGGCAAGAGCCGCTTGTGTTGTTCGAGGAGCAGTCGGCCGCGGTCGACAAGGACGGCAGCGTTAAACGCAGGTTTGGCGTCTTCGTGTCCAGCCGGCAGAGCGACGCCGACAAGGACGGCGGTGGGCAGTTCGCGCGTGGCGGCAGCGAGGTCGTTGACGGCGGAGCGGCAGCGTGCGAGGAAGCTGGGTTTCTCGACGAAATCGGCGGGTGGATAGCCGCAGATGGCGAGCTCGGAAAAGACGGTAAGCCGCGCACCAGAATCGGCGGCGCGACGGCTCGCGGCCAGAATTTTCTCGAGATTGCCTGTAAAGTCCCCAACCGTCGGATCGATCTGGGCGAGAGCGATCTTCACAGTACCAGTTTAAACGGCGGGACAAGTGCGCTGGGTTGATCGCGGGCCGATCTCTTTCCATTGCAGAGGCTTGGAAAGCGCGCGGGAGAGAACCAGCCCAAAACGGTAGGCGGGAGGAAACTTCCTCCGCAGGCGTTTTCGGTCACAATTTCGACCCTGGCCATAAGATATTGAGAAGGCTAGGTGACTGTAAAATAACGACCTAGCCCTATAGGCCCCAAACGGGGGATTTATCTGCACGAAAGTCACTGCCTAGAATCAAAGCCGTAACTAAATGACCCATCCCTAAAGGCACGGCGTGGGGCGGTCGACGAAATCTGCTATAGACAGATTCTTTGTCGGGGGAACGCCATCGAACCGCAATTGAGATTGGGCGAACTGCTGGTCCGTGCCAAGGTTGTCACGGAGAAGGACGTCAGTGCGGCCCTTGAGCGCAAGGTGTTGCAGGGTGGAAACCTGGGCGACAACCTGGTTGCGATTGGGGCGACCGACGCGCACACCATCGAGCGGTTCATCCGCCGCGTTCCGCAGGAACCCGCCGACATTGAAGCCACAGGCATCGATGACACCGATTTGCTGGCGCTGTTCATGAAGCTGGTTTTTTCCGGGCGACTGGAAAAGATCGGACAAATTTCGGATGCCATTAAACTTCCTCAGCACGTTGTGATGGACCTGGCGAAGATCGCGATTGAGCGGCAGTTGCTCTATACGCTTGGCGCAATGAATTCGGACAGCGTGCTGGACATGCGCTATGCGATGACCGACGAGGGCAAGCGGTGGACCCTCGAAGCGCTGCAGAGGTCTGGATATCTTGGCCCCGCGCCGGTGACGCTTGAGGAATTCATTGACCGGGTGAATATGCAGAAGCCGACCAACGAGCGCGTCACGTTGGAACAAGTGCACACGGCAATCAAGGAATTGACGATCGACGAGACCATCGTTGAGCAGGCGGGGCCGGCGTTGAATTCCGGCCGGGCGATCCTGCTTTACGGACCGCCGGGAAATGGCAAGACTTCAGTAGCCCTCAGTTTCGCCAGCGTTTTTCAGGATTTGATCCATGTGCCTTACGCCATCACCGTTGAAGGCCAGATCATCCGCTTCTACGATCCGCGGATCCACGTCGAGGCCGGTCCTCAAGCAAGAAGAGAAGACGGTCAAGAGCTTGCGAGTTTTCTCCGTGAGACGCACGATCGGCGCTGGGTTACGTGCCGGCGGCCCTTCGTGGTGGCCGGCGGCGAATTGACCCTGGACATGCTGGACCTGCGCTACGACGAGAAAGGGCATTACTACGAAGCGCCGCTGCACATGAAGGCGCTGGGCGGCTGCTTCCTCATCGACGACTTCGGTCGGCAGTTTGTAAGCCCGAGAGACCTGCTGAACCGCTGGATCGTGCCCATGGAAAGCCGCGTCGACTACATGAAGTTGCGCTCGGGTGCCAGCTTCTGCATTCCGTTTGAAGAAATCGTGATCTTTGCCACCAATCTGAATCCGGAAGACCTGATGGATCCGGCATTTCTTCGCCGTCTTCCTTACAAGATCGAAGTGGGCCCACCGGGCCTGGACCAGTTCCGGCGCATCTTCCAAATGGAGTGCGCGCGGCACAAGCTGACCCTCAGCGAGGAAGTCTTCAATTTCATCGTGTACCTGATCACGAAGGAAAAAGAACTGGAGCTGGCCGGATTCCAACCCACCTTCATCGTTGAGCAGGTGACGGCGACTTGCCGTTTCCTGGGCAAGGAACCGGAACTGAAGTCGCCCTACGTCGAGTACGCGGTGAACAATCTGCGGGTCCGGCGGAATGCTGAACCACGAATGGAGCGCGAGCCGCAATCAAGCTCGTCACCAGCGACGCCCGAAATCAGGAAGCCGGCAGAATCGGTTCACGATTACCAGGACGTTGAGGTCAAGCGGAGCACCGGTCTGGTCTAGAGTGTCTTAAAGTTCGCGGGTACGCTAGAGCCTGTTACTAGCTTTCCCGAGGGCGGCGCTGGGAGCCAGTCGTTCTCAGGTCGAGGAGCGAGGAGCGACGCATACCGGGTGTCTGCTAGCGACGAGCGACGAAGAGATGAGGAGAATTGGCCCCAGCCCGACGGGTTGCGGCGCAAATCGGGCCATACTTCATTCTCGCCCTCGGCAGTGGACCCGCCAAAGCCTTCGGGCTCGGCTTCGTCTGGCCCGATTTTCGCCCGCAACGCCGCCCCCGCGAAAGCTAGTAACAGGCTCTATGTCCCGGTGCCGGCAAAGACCACAGCGATTGTGCGCATGATGATCTTGAAGTCGAGCCAAATGCTCCAGTTGTCGATATAGGTGACGTCAAGCGAGACGTAACTGGCGAATGATGGGTCCTGGCGTCCCTGGACCTGCCATAGGCCAGTGATGCCAGGCGTGACGTCAAGACGGCGCAGGTGGTCCAGATCGTACTTGCGCACCTCACCGGCCAGCGGAGGACGCGGGCCGACGATGCTCATCTCGCCGCGCAGGACGTTGATGAACTGGGGCAACTCATCGATCGAATATTTGCGAAGGAAACGGCCCAGGCGGGTAACGCGGGGGTCGTTGGAGACCTTGAAGAGCACGTCGTCGCGCTCGTTCATGTGCATGATCTCGGCGCGGCGCGTGTCGGCGTCGCGAACCATGGTGCGAAATTTGACGCAGCCAAATACGGCGCCTTTCTTCCCGATGCGCTCCGAGGTATAGAAGACCGGACCGGGCGAATCGAGCTTGATGGCAATGGCGATGGCCAGCAGGACGGGCGAAAAGAAAACAAGGGCTAACGTTGAGAACACGGTGTCAAAGACGCGCTTGAAGATAAGGCCGATTTCCGGTACCGCGCCGCGGTGCAGGGGAATAGTAGGAAACTGGCCGATGTATTCGATGGGACTGTTCCAGGCCAGGCCGTCATAGAGGTCCGGGATCACGCGAAGATCGACTCCATGTACGCGGGCTTGCTCCAGCACGTTCTGGACGATGCCGCGCTCGCATGGAGTGGTGAAGAAGATTTCGTCGATGAACTGCTTGCGGGCGTGCTGAAAGAGAGTCTCGAGATTGCCGACGATGTCAGAAGGTTCCAACTCGTGAGGTTTGCAACCGGGCAGCTCAATAAAGCCCTTAAACGTGTAGCCCAGGTGGCGGATTTTCTCGAGGTGCTGGCGGAGCGCTTGTGCTTCGATGCCGGTGCCCACGATGAGCACATTGCGGGTGTCGAGCCCGTGATCGAACCGGCGATAAAGCAGAATGCGATAGATGAAGCGGCGGAGGGCCAGCCCGATGGTGACGAGGCCGATCGTCTCAAGCACAATCCCGCGTGGAATGCCTTCTGCCCTGACTAGGTAAAGCGCGCCGGTGAGGAGGAGGCCGGAAGTAAGGCAGGCCTGGGCGCTCATCCTCTGCTCATGGAGGAAGTTGGTCATGTGCATGGGCGTATACAGATGCAAGCGCCTGCTGGTGACAATGAGCGCGAAGGTGAAGCCGCATAAGAGAGCCAGCAGAATCCAAATCGACAGTCCGTGGAACAACGTGCCGCGGAAAAAGTTCCGCGCGCCCTCCGCAGGGGTGGTGTGGAACTTATAGAGTGTAGCCCCCATGGCCGCCAGGAAGACGGTGAGCGCATCCGTCACCATCCACATCTTCGCCGTGCCCCGCGAACCTCTCGTGGAGTTGCCTACGGCTCCCGCGTCCCACTCGCCCAGGGACGTTGACAGCTTTTGCCAGAAATCCGAACTCGCCATAAGTTCTACGCAGACCTCAAACTTTCTGAAGTGCCTGGACTACGGGCTGCTGGGGTTGATGTGCGACGCGAGAAAGCCAAGGTTCAACTGAATCACGATCATCCGCGAGCGGTTTCGTGCTCAGAGTCTCGGGTCCGGGTCTTGTATTGACTGACACGGTGGAACAGAAGGAGTTGCGGCTAGTGACCGAGAAGGCAATCCCGCCATTCTGTCTGGCGGTCTGCCGATACGAAGAGAAGATGGTCCGAGGAAACATTGGCGCCGATGTCAGGCCCTGATTGAGCGCCTTAGCGCTCTTTAAGGAATGGCGTGCAGTGAGATAAAAGCATCGATTGCGATTTTCCTTATTCAGGGACGATGGGAGTCCCGTGGCCTGATCTTCCTGCCGATTTCGACACAATCTCAGGTACAATCGCTTGCCTCCAGCTTGACCCATTGGGGAAACGGTTAGCAAGAGAAATCATACTGCGGACAGATTACGGGCGAATGCAACGATTGGGTACCGGAGGGTCATACTGACCGGTGAGCTCATTTTACAGCGGCAGGGCGTGAAAGCATAACTCTTTTAATCTGATGGTAATACGTATGCGTCCAAGGCCAGGAACTGGCGGATATTGGGATCGTCTGACTCAAGAAAGGCACTAAGGGGACCGAAGAATAGCGCCCGGCCCTGGTGCAAAAAGAGAACAGTGTCGGCGAGTTCCCGGGCAAAGCGCGTATCGTGCGTCACCACGATGCTGGTGAATCCCAGCTGGTGCTTGAGCCGCTGAATAAGGCCGCCAAGGCGACGGGCAGTGATGGGATCGACCATAGTGGTGGGCTCGTCATAAAGGACGATTTCAGGTTGAGCAGCCAGCGCACGAGCCATGGCCACGGCGCGTTTGCGCCCCGTTGAAAGGCTGGCCGGCAAAGAGTCAACCATATCTTCCGTGCCGACGAGGCCAATGAGCCGGTCCACGATTAGATTTACCTGGTCTTCGGCCAGGCCGCCTTTTTCGCGCAGGGGGAAGGCGACGTTTTCACGCACACTCATCGAATCGAATAATGCGCCGTTCTGAAAGACCATGGTGATGCGCTTGCGTACGGCGCGCAGACCCTCCTCGCTCAGGCCGGTGATCTCCTCCCCTTCGACCTGGATCGATCCGGAGTCGGGTTTGAGAAAACCCATGAGCATGCGCAACGAAACGGACTTGCCGACGCCGCTGCGACCGAGGATGCACAGGGTCTGGCCGCGGCCCACGAAATAACTCACGTTCTCAAGCACTGAGCGGCCGTCGAAGGAGATAGAGACGTTGTCAAAGACGATGATGGGCTGCGCGGAGTCAGCTTTTGTGGCCGGGACCGGTTGGGGCGCAGTTTCCTGGGGCTTGGCGAGCGCATCAAGCTCCGCTTCGAGCGGCTGGAACGAGTCGGGTTCGGCGTGGGATTCGAACAGCGCCATGCATCAAGCTTACGCGACGGCCTGCGACCGAAGCGGTTCCGCTGTGAACGGATCTTGGAACCGCGAACGTGAAGTGGATTGTTCCTTAACCGGGGCCCCCGCAGACAGGTCTTCGTCCGTGGGGTGGAAGTAAAATCCACCCTGCAATGAGGCCGGAAATGGCTATGGCAACTGCGGAACCGCTCAAAGCGCCTCGGTGCGGCGAAGATCCTCAGGGGTGTTCACGTTGAGGAACCAGCGCACTGGAGGAAGGCCGAGAGGATGCGAGACCTGTCCGGGTTGAGCGAGCAGCTCAACGGCAAGGCTGGCGATGGGTTGGCCCAGGCCATCGACCGCGGAACGGAAAGCGGAAAAGCAGCCAAGTTGTCCGGAGTGCAATTCATTTTGGAGTGCAGGAAGAACGGATCGTTCGAGAACAGCGGGGAAGGTCTGGATAAAGCCGCTGACAGAAGCGACAGTGACCGCGTGGCCGGTGATTCGCGCGTGGTGGAGCATGGTTGCGATGAGCGAGGGCGGAAGCAGTGGGAGATCGACGGGCAGAAAGACGGCAAAGCGTGCGGAAGTAGAAGCAAAAGCGGCGCAGATTCCAGACAACGGACCCAGGCCGGGCTGGGTGTCATCGACAACCGGCGCATACGCAACGAGAGCGGCACGATTCGATGAAGCGGCTCCTGCAATTGCGACTGGAAGTCCGGCTTCGCGCAAGGTTGAAACAGCGTGCGCGATCAGCGGCTCGCCGGCAAATGCCAGCAGCGCCTTGTCGCTGCCCATGCGGCTGGACTGGCCGCCGGCGAGCACAAAGCCCGCGGCATCGCAGATCGCGGCGGAATCGCGCGGCGCATCCAGCATGATCAGCGGCCCACTTCCTCCAGGAAGCGGATCAGCGATTCGATGCCCAGAGCAAAGTTCTTCAGATTGAACTTCTCGTTGGGAGCATGGAGATTGTCGTCAGGCAGGCCGAAGCCCATCATGACGCTGGGCAGTCCGAGGTGACGGTCGAGGTCGCCGACGATGGGAATGGAGCCGCCGGAGCGAATGAAGACCGTGTCCTTACCCCAGACCTCATGGAGGGCACGAGTAGCGGCCCGAATGTAGGGGTTGTCGACCGGGATCAGGCAAGCGTCACCAGAGTGGATCAGGCGAACATCGACGTCGACGCTGGCGGGAGCGATTTTTTCCACGTAGCTTTTGTAAAGCGCAAATGCCTTCGCAGGCGTCTGGTCGGGAACCAGGCGCATGGAAATTTTGGCCTGCGCCTTGGCCGGGATGACAGTCTTGGCGCCAGCACCGATAAAGCCGCCGGGAATGCCGTGGACATCGAGCGAGGGGCGCGCCCAGGTGCGCTCGAGAATGCTGTAACCGGGCTCGCCCACCAACTGCTTTGAGCCGACTTCCGCCTTGCGGTAGTCCTCTTCGTTGAAGGGCAGTTTGCGCCAGGCAGCGAGCTCTTCAGCGCTGGGCGAGACAACATCGTCGAAGAAGCCGGGGATAAGAATGCGGCCACTTTCGTCCTTGAGTTTGGCGATGATGTGTGCCAGCGAGAAAAAGGGATTGGGAGCCGCACCGCCGTACACGCCGGAATGAAGATCGGTTTTGGCGCCGCGGACTTCGATCTCGGTGTAAATCATGCCGCGCACACCGACACAGAGCGTGGGTAGACCCGGTGCGAAGAGTTCCGTGTCGGAAACCAGCGCAAAGTCGGCTTTGAGATCTGCGGGTTTGGAGGCGACGTAGGCAGCAATTCCCTCCCCTCCGACTTCTTCGTCGCCCTCGAAAAGGATGCGGACGTTGAGCGGCAGAGCGTTGTTGGCGGCGAGCAGCGACTCGAGGGCCTTGACCTGCGCGACCACCTGGCCTTTGTCGTCGACCGCGCCACGGGCGTAGATGTTGCCGTTACGCTCCGTGGGCTCAAATGGCGGAGAGAGCCACTCGTCGAGCGGGTCGGGCGGCTGGACATCGTAATGGCCGTAGACGAGCACGGTGGGTTTTCCCGCAGCGTGCAGCCAGTCAGCATAAACCAAGGGATGACCTTCGGTATCAATGAGGCTCCCGTGCTCCATGCCGATGCGCTTCAGCTCGGAGAGCAGGGTCTCGGCGGCTTTGTGGCAATCGCCCTTGTGCTCGGGAAGCGTGGAGACTGAGGGGATGCGCAGGAGGGCCTTCAAATCATCGAGAAAGCGGGCATGGTTTTGGTGCGCAAATGCGACGGCTGAAGAAGACATGCAATCACTCCAATTTGAAAAACAGACAGAAGAGAGTATAGAACGCTGCAGCGGCGGGGGGCGGTGATGGATCGCGTTTGCAATGGGCCTCGGGTACGCCGCAAGTCGCGGGTCAATACTCCGTTCCCAGGCACAGGGTTGGACACACACATGAAGCTCTTAAACGCGAATTTCTGGCGTTACGGCCTTTCAGCACAGCGACCCAATACGGCTCGCCGGGCGGAGGCTCGGAGCGGTCAGCGGGTCAAACTACCCCGTTGCTTATGCCGCAGGTTCCGGATACAGGCGGCTGAACTCCGGCTCGTCGTGGAGGATCAACAGATCCGGGTCGCGGCGCGCCCAAGCCGCGTCGCGAAATCCCGCTTCCCAGGCCTTATGCAACGTGTCCAAAGCCTCCGCTTTTCTGTGCAGAGCGCAGTACAGACAGGCCGCGTTGTACAGGATGGATGCCTCGTTGGCGCGCAGGGTCACGGCCAGGTTCAGTTCGCGCAGGGCGTCGTCGGTTCGCTCCAGCCGCGCATATTCCCCGCCCAGCAGAATGCGTGCCCGCGCGTCTTCCGGCACCTGCTTCAGGTGGTTTTCAAGTGCCGCGATCAGGCGGTGGGTCATGTTGCGCGCGCCTTCTGTCTTGCCCAGTGCGTGCATGGAGTTCCCGATCGGCACGTAAACGTTGTAGTCCTCGCCGCTGGCCTCGATGGCGGCTTCCGCCACGTCCAGCACCTCCTGGTAGCGTCCCGCGGCAAACAGCGCCCGGCACAGCAGGTAATACGCTCCCTCGCAGTCGCGCTTCCGTTCGATGGCCTTCTTCACCATGCGCACGGCTTCGTCGTGCAGTGCGGCTGCATACAGCACCCACGCCTGGCTCACCTGCACTTCGGGTAAATCCCAGCGCAAGGCCACAGCCTTGCCGGAAGCTTCGCGTGCGCGTTCCACCCACACCTCATCGCGGCTGTAGTTGCAATAAAACATCGCGCAGGCGTTGGCGCAGGCGGCGTATGCCAGCGCGAAGTTGGGGTCGATAGCGACTCCGTTTTCGAACATCTGCAGCGCGAACTCCAGGTCCTGCCGCGTCTGCCTTCGCGCGTAGCGCTTGCCACGCAGGTAGAGGTCGTAGGCCTGCAGATTCTCGGTAGGCTTAACGGCAAGGGCTTCCAGCTCTTCCGGCGAAAGCGTCACCCGCAGCGCTTCGGCGATCTTGCGGGCCATCTCGTCCTGCACTTCGAAAACGTCCTTCATCTCGCGGTCGAAGCGCTCCGACCACAACGGAAAATCCGTGCGCGCATCCACCAGTTGCGCGTTGATGCGCAGCCGGGCGCCGGATCGGCGCAGCGTACCCGTCAGCACGTATGCAGCGCCCAGCTTCTGCCCCACCTGCTGCGGGGTCACGGCCTGGTCCCTGAAGGCCAGCACCGTGGGGCGCGAAAAGATATTCAGCCCGCGTATCTTCGACAGCTCCGTAATCACATCTTCCGTGATGCCATCGCGCAGGTATTCGTCTTCCTTGGCGCCGCTCAGATTCTCGAAGAAAAGGACGGCGACCGATTTCCCCTGCTTGTGCGTGCCCGAATCCGAATCGGTCTTCGCCTTTGAGCGGCCCTTGCTCGATTCAAGATTCCGCTTCATCCGGCTCAGGTCGGTTTTCAGCTCCGTCGCCGTCTGGCAGCGCAGCGTCCGGTCCTTTTCCAGGCACTTCTCGAGGATGCGTACAAACTCGACAGGCAACGCCGGATTGATCTCCGCGGCCGGTTGAGGTTCGCGGTTGAGTATGGCGTCGAAGATCACCGCCGTCGTGTCTCCCGGGAAGGGCAGACTCCCGGTGGCCATCTGGTAGAGGACCGTGCCCGTCGAAAAGAGGTCGGTGCGCGCATCTACTAACTGCCCGCGAGCCTGCTCCGGCGACATATAGGAGATCGTGCCCACCGCTGAGCCTGGTGACGTCAGCTCCTGCCCCGCTGTCTGCGTCCTATCCCCGTCCGCCGCCTGCGTCGTCTGGCCCTGTGCTATCTTCACCAGCCCGAAGTCCAGGATCTTCAGCTGCCCGCGTTCGGTCAAAAACAGATTCGCCGGCTTGATGTCCCGGTGCACGATGCCCTTGGCATGGGCCGACTCCAGCGCATCGGCAATCTGGATGGCCAGCGGCAGGATCGTATCCACGTCCATTGGCCGACCCGTCATCCTATCCGCCAGCGTCTGGCCCTCGAGCAGCTCCATCACAATGAAATACCGCAGTTCGTGCCGCTCAATGGCGTGGATCGTGCAGATATTCGGGTGATTCAGCGACGAGGCAGCCCGCGCCTCGCGCTGAAAGCGCTCCAGCAACTGGCTGTCCCTGGCCATCTCCGGCGGCAGGAACTTGAGCGCCACGTGACGGTCAAGCTGCGCGTCCTGGGCTTCGTACACCACGCCCATGCCGCCTGAGCCCAGCTTGCGAAGAATGGTGTAGTGCAGGAGTGACTGGCCGATAAGTGGGTCTGGATTCATGGTCTGCCGGATAGTATAGAACGCCGGACGCAGCATCAATGTGGGGCGTGCCGAACAGCGGCCTGCTGGAGGGCCCTTCTTTCTTTGCGCGATGCCGGCCTCAATAGTAAGCTCTTCGATGGGTTGCGGGACCGGGATTTCGAATGCTGGGTTATGGATCGTGCCCGCGCAACCCGCAATCAAGAAGGTCCACTTCCATCGCAACAGGCGCCCGCCTGAAGGAAATCACTCTATGCACACTGGCGTTCGGCTCCGGCTGGGAATCATGATGTTTCTCGAATTCTTCATCTGGGGAGGCTGGTTCGTGACCATGGGGAGCTTTCTCGCCGCGAACCTCGCCGCCAGCGGGTCCCAGAGCGCGATGGCTTACTCGACGCAGTCCTGGGGCGCCATCGTCGCACCGTTCATCATCGGACTGATCGCCGACAAATACTTCAACGCCGAGCGACTCCTCGGCATCATCCACCTCATCGGCGCCGTGCTTCTGTTTCTGCTCGCTCGCGCCCCTTCCTTCGGCGCGTTCTATCCCTGCCTGCTCGGCTACATGATCCTCTACATGCCCACGCTGGCGCTGGTCAACGCAATCTCCTTCCGGCAGATGGACGATCCCTCGCGGGACTTCTCAAAGATTCGCGTCTGGGGGACCCTTGGCTGGATCGTGGCGGGCCTAGGGATCAGCTATGTCTTCTCCTGGGACTCACCGACGGCCCTGGCGGGCGGCATGCTGAAGAACACGTTCTCCATGTGCGCCGCAGCCTCGCTCCTGCTCGGCCTCTACAGCTTTACGCTTCCCGCGGCTCCGCCACGCCGGAAGCGTGGCGAGCGCGTCGCTCTGCGCGACATCCTGGGCGCCGACGCGCTGTCGCTGCTCAAAGACCGCAACTTTCTCATCTTCTTTCTTGCCTCGGTCCTGATTTGTATACCCCTGGCTTTTTATTACCAGTACGCCAATCAGTTTCTTACTGAAATCCACGTGGCCAACGCCACCGGAAAGCAGACCCTCGGGCAGATGTCCGAGGTGCTCTTTATGCTGCTCATTCCCATCTTCCTGCTGCGCCTTGGCATGAAGACCACGCTCCTCGCCGGCATGCTTGCCTGGGCGGTGCGTTATGTGCTATTCGCCTACGGCAACGCGCATCAGCTTGTATGGATGCTGCTCATCGGCATCGCCCTGCACGGTGTCTGCTACGACTTCTTCTTCGTCTCAGGCCAGATCTTTACCGACTCCAAAGCTGGCGAGCAGTGCAAAGGCGCGGCCCAGGGAATGATCACTCTGGCTACATACGGTGTCGGCATGATGGTAGGGTTCTGGGCAGCCGGCCTCATCGCCGATCATTACGTCTCGAACGGGCTGCACAACTGGCATGCCATCTGGCTCTGCCCCGCGGTCTTTGCAGCCGCTGTCTTCGTTCTCTTCGCCGCCACATTCCGTAATGAAAAGTCGGGCTACGCGACGCGTTGACCCGCGACCACTCACAACGAGCCGTTGACGCGGCCCATGCCGGCTACCGAAGTAATGCGCGTGGAATCTCGCTTCATGGCCGGATGGGACTGCGAAAAGGTAAGCTAATGGGGTGAACGGTAAGCCCCTATGCAGAACGTCGTAAAGGTTTTGATCGCCGAGGATGAACCGAACGCACTGGCCGGCCTGGCGGAGCTGATCTCCGGATGGGGATACCGGACGGAGACGGCGCGCGACGGCGTTGAGGCGTGGGAGAAGGCACAGTCCTGGGATCCGGCCATTGTGGTGACCGACTTGAAGATGCCGCGGATGGACGGCTTGGGTCTGTTAGCCAAGCTGGCCGAGGGCGCCGAGGGCCTCAGCGCCAACATGGCGGTGGTGGTGCTCACGGCCATGGGCTCGATCCAGTTGGCTGTGGACGCCATGAAGATGGGCGCGTACGACTTTCTGCAAAAGCCGGTGGACGCCACGCGGTTGAAGACGATTCTGGGCAACGCCGCACGACAGCGAGAAACGGCAATCGAGCTGGAGGTGGCGAGGCGGCGGCTGCGGGAGTCGGGCGTGCTGGGCAAGATGGTCGGCAGCTCGCGGGCGATGCGTGAGATTTTCACGCTGATCGAGCAGGTTGCTCCGTCGAATGTGCCGGTACTCATCACGGGCGAGAGCGGAACGGGCAAGGAACTGGTGGCACGCACGCTGCACGACCTGAGCCCGCGCAAGGCGCGGCCGTTTGTAGCGGTGAACTGCGCGGCGATTCCAGAGACCCTGATTGAGAGCGAAATCTTCGGCCACGAAAAGGGCTCGTTCACAGGCGCGATCGAGCGAAGGGCCGGCTGCTTCGAGTTGGCCGCGGGCGGAACGCTGCTGCTGGACGAGATTGGCGAGATGCCGTCGGGGACGCAAGCCAAGCTGCTGCGCGTGCTGGAAGAGCGGAAGTTCCGGCGGCTGGGCGCTCGCGCTGAGATAGATACGGACGTGCGCGTGCTGGCGGCGATGAATCGGGATCCGCAGCGAGCCGTGGCAGAGGGTCATTTGCGCGCCGACCTCTATTACCGGCTCAACGTATTCAATATCGCCATGCCTCCGCTGCGCGAACATTTAGCAGACTTGCCGCCCATGGTGGAGACCATGGTGAGCGAGATGAACCAGAAGCACGGCCGCAAAGTGTCGGGCGTGGCGCCGTCCATGCTGGACCGGCTGATGGCCTACAGTTGGCCGGGGAACGCGCGCGAACTGCGCAACACGATCGAGCGGGCGGTGATTCTTTGCCCCGATGGCGCGCCGCTCGATGCCGGACACTTGCCGTCGGGATTCGGCGAAGACCATTCGGCGGCGGCTCCGGCTGACGCCAGCGCGATCACCGTGCGCGTGGGAGCGACCGTGGATGAGGCGGAGCGTCTGCTGATCCTGCGCACGCTCGAGGCCACCGGGCAAAACAAGACACGCGCGGCAGAGATTCTGGGAGTGAGCCTGAAGACCCTGCACAACAAGCTCAAGGAGTACGGACGGGAACATCAGGAAGTCAAAAGCTGAAAAAGTCGCGATTCCGGTGCCTGAAGTGCGGATTATATCCCCAATACGCTCAAATCAACGTCGAACCAAGTGATTGCAGCAAACCGTATCTGAATTGCTCGCAAGGAAATTCTGAACCGGCCTGCTGTCGAGTGGTTTAGTTCATGCGCCTGAAGACCAAACTCGTGCTGGCCATTACGGCTCTGGTGTTCCTGATCGCCGGGGTGGTCTCGCTGGTGTATGTCCACCAACTGGTAAAAGCGGCTGTGCTGGAGACTTATGACACCAACCAGATGGTGGCCGACCAGGTGCGGTATGCATTGCAGAATGCGCTGGAGGCTGGGCTCAAGGACCGCATGGTGGCCTCGAACGATCCGGGAGCGTTGCGGGCACTGGTAGCAGAGACGGTGCAGAATGATCCGTCCCTGCAGGCAGCGCTGGTCTCGGTCATCCGCTACTCGTCCACCGTGTACGACGTGAATATCGGCGACAGCCAGGGCTTAGTGTTGTTGAGCACCAACCCGGACAACGAAGGCAAGCAGTTGCCCCCGCGCCCCAACTACGACGAGTTGCGCAAGGCAGGGCCCGTGCGAATGATGATGCAGGTCTTCGGCCAGCCCAAGGTTCTGGATATCGTTGCGCCGCTCGAGAATAACGGCAAGCTCTTCGCATCGGTCCACGTAGGGGTTCACACATCGCTGCTGCGGGCCGTTTACGAGCCGCTGCTGCGCAAGGCGTTCTGGCTGATGGGGTTTGCCCTGATTGCGGCGTTGCTGGCGGCTTTTTCGCTGAGCAACCTGGCGCTGCGCCCCATGACGGAGATCAGTCGGCAGCTCGACCGCCTGACTGCAGCCGGAGGAGCGCCAGTTGAAGATCAGGCGCCCAGGAAGCAGGACGTGGCGGCGCAGGTCTCCACCAAGATCGAGAAGATCGGGCAACGCATGCGCAATGTGGAGGAGGTCTATTCCGCGTTGCGGGAGAATCTTGACCAGATTCTTGGCAATCTGCAGGACGGAATCATGCTCTTTACCGAGGACAGGCGCGCGGTGCTCGTTTCAGAGGCGGCGCGGCGGTTCCTGCAGATCGATCACGACAATATTCTCGGACGGCATGCGAACGAATTCCTGGACGATTCAAAGGTGCTGGGACGAACACTGCGCGAGGCGATCGAATCCGGCCGGAACATGGAGAAGGAAGAGATTCGCACCGAAGGCGGGCGGCGCATCCAGGCTTCGGTGAACTTTATTAACGACGACGAAACGCAGAAGGGCCTGGGCGCTCTGGTCACGCTGCATGATCTGGAATCGGCGGCGGAGATTGAGTCGGAGCTGGAGCTTTCGCGGCGCATGGCAGCGATCGGCCGTCTCACCTCGGGCGTGGGTCACGAGGTAAAGAACCCGATCAACGCGATCGTCGTGCATCTCGAGCTTTTGAAATCGAAGCTGGGCGAATCGAACGGACCGGCGACCAGACACCTGGAGGTGATCGACGCGGAGATCCGGCGGCTGGACCGCGTAGTCCAGACGCTTGTGGATTTCGCGCGGCCGGTGGAAGTGCAGCTGCGGGAGCAGGACCTTCGCCCGGTGATCGGCGACGTGCTGGCGTTGGCTGCCGACGAGCTGACGATGCGCAGGGTCACCTTGATCAGCCGCATACCGGCAGAGCCGCTGATCGCCAATGTGGATGCCGACTTGCTCAAGCAGGCGGCGCTAAACGTGATCCAGAATGGCGCACAAGCCATGCCGAATGGCGGACGGCTGGAAGTGACCCTCGAAGAAGACAGGGATCATGGCGTGAATCAGGCCCAGCCAGGTCAGCCGAACGGAACAGCCGGCGGGGGCGCGCATCCGGCAACGTATTCGGCGGTGCTTCGCGTTGCCGATGAGGGCATCGGAATTCCTGACGAAATCCGGGACAAGATCTTTGATTTGTACTTTACAACCAAGATCGGGGGCAGCGGCATCGGGCTGGCAATGACTTATCGCATCCTGCAGCTGCACCACGGGAGTGTAGAAGTACAATCGAGGCAAGGCCGGGGCACGGAATTCAGGCTGCGAATTCCACTTACCGCCGCGGAACGGGGACGCCGGAATCTACAGCCGGCGGTTGTTGAAGTCGAAAAGGGGATGGGGGAATGAAGTCACCTGCCAAGTGTGCTGCATGGCTGCTGCCGCTCTTGCTGGCCGGCTGCTTCCACATGCCCTTTCTTCACAAGAGTCAGCCGGCACAGCCGATGCTGGCGCCGCTGATCGAGCCTTCCGTGCCACTGGATCTGGCGTTCGTCGAGCTGCCGCCATCGATGAGATTGATCCCCGGCAGGCATCTCGTCAATATGAGGGTCCACGACGAGACAGTAAAACCGCTGATCCACCACAGGCGGCCGCCAAGTCCAATAGAGATCGCGGCCCCTTCTGAGGAGGCCGGAATCCCCAGCCCCGAAGTCAGCGCCATTGGTCAACTTTCTACTGGCGACCCTGTGAGTTATCGACAGCAGACAGAGCAGTCCCTCGCATCCATTGAGCGCGGGCTCAATGGCATCAACCGTACGTTGAGCGACTCCGACCAGAAGACTGCCGACCAGATTCGGGAGTTCCTGAAACAAGCCAGGGCGGCGCTGGCATCGGGCGACGTGGACGGCGCGCGCACCCTGGCGGCCAAGGCGCAAGTCCTGCTGGCGGCGCTGACTCAATAGAGCGCGTGGCCGTTGCGTTTCTACAACTCTCCCCAACTCAGCTTGCTGCGCAACACATCGAAGAATCCCCCGTCACCAAGCCGGACAAGCTTGACGGTGTGATTCGAACGGCAGCAACGCACCTCGTCGCCGCGGCGAAGCTCAACGCCCTGCTGGCCGTCGATCGTAAGCAGCGCGACATTGGGAACACCCTCGACGCGCACCATGAGCGATGCGCCGCCGCGCACAACAATGGGCCGGAGCGTGAGCAAGTGAGGGCAGATGGGCGTCACCACCATGGCGTCCACGTCGGGCGTAAGAATGGGGCCGTTTGCGGCCAGTGTATAAGCGGTTGAGCCCGTGGGAGTGGAAACGATGATACCGTCGGCGCGAAAGCGGGCCACGCTCCGGCCGTCGAGTTCCACTGCGAACTCGCCCATGCGGGCAATGTCACCCTTGGAAACGACAATTTCGTTCAGCGCTTCGAAGCTTGAGTGCTCCGCCCCCGCACGCCACAGAACTGCATGGAGCATGGCGCGCTCGTCGAGACTATGGCAGCCCGTGCACCAGTTCTCGAGAGTGGCGTAGAGGTCGGCCAAACGCACTTCGGTCAGGAAGCCGAGAAATCCGAGATTCACGCTGAGGATGGGCGTGCCAACGGTCGCGAAGATGCGCGCCGCGGCAAGCAAAGTGCCATCGCCCCCCAAAACAATGACCAGACCCGGCGAATGTGAAGGCAACTCCGCGCGATCGACGCTCGGCGCAGCATCGGTGTAGGCGCCGCCTTCGCGGTCCAGCACCACTGCGTAGTCGTGCTTGCGCAGCCACGCGATCAGGTCCGGCAAGAGCTGCTTGAGCTCTTCCCTGTTCGGCTTGCAAACAATTGCAACCGTGGTCATGCGTCCAAGTGTAATGGATGAAGCCCGGCGCGTTCTTCGCGGGTTCGGCTGCTTCACAGAGATCGAGAATCACCGCCGTGCGTAGAGCAGAAACTCCCGGTTGCCCTCGACTCCGGTTATCGGCGACGGAATGGTTCCGACGACGCTCCAGCCGAGAGATCGGACACACTCAGCGACCTTGTCGATGGCCGACTGGTGCGCCTCGGGATCGCGCACAATGCCGCCTTTGCCGACGTGTTCACGGCCTGCCTCAAACTGGGGCTTAACCAGAATGACCGCCTCGACGAGCGAAGGAGCGGCGGCAAACACGGCCGGCAGCACCAGAGTCGCCGAGATGAAGGAAACGTCGACGACGAGAAGAGTTTTTTTCTGGTCTTGGTTGAGTGTCTGCAGCGACCCAGGCTTGAGCAAGCGAGCGTTGGTGCGCTCGAGCAGGCTGACACGCCGATCGTTGCGCAACTTCATGTGGATTTGGCCGAAGCCGGTGTCAATGGCCGTGACATGCGCCGCGCCGTGCTGCAATAGGCAGTCCGTGAATCCTCCGGTCGATGCGCCAACATCGAGGCAGGCGCGGCCGTCGACGCCGATTTGCCATTGGACCAGAGCAGCGGCCAGTTTTAATCCGCCGCGGCTGACATAAGGAAGGTCATCGCCCAGGAGCCTGATGGGAGAGTCAATCGGGATCGATGTGCCGGGCTTGTCGATCTTTTGCTCGCGCACCATCACCCGGCCGGCAAGGATGAGCGATCGCGCACGTTCGCGGCTGGCGGCGAGGCCACGCTCAACGAGTAACTGGTCAAGACGTGTCTTTCCTGGGCGTGTTTGGGCCGGGCGCTCCTTCGCAACTCTCACTTTTGCATCTTTCGCCATCAACACAACTTTCTCCCAACGCGCCGAAGGGCCATTCCCACATGGGAAAGGCCCTTCGGATTGTCAAAAGATTCGGCCGCCCAGCGCCTTACTGAATCGACTGGCAGGTTGCAAGAGACGTTAATCGCGCTGCACCCGGCAGATCACATGGCTGCCCGTAGCCAGGAACGCGGCTGCTGTAGTCGTTATTGCCACTCGTGCCGGTCTGGGTGGTGGTGCGCATATCTACTGGCGTGCCCTCCAGCAGAACCGTGGTGTCGATCAGGTCAGTGACGGTCGGGCTCGATTCAATGATCGTGATAAAGGGGCTGTCCGGCGACGCCACGTAGATCTTGGAGAACTCGGAGTTCTGCGTGTTAAGCACGGTGCGCGGATGACCGACGACGGTAAGGGTCTTTTCCACCGTATATGTGTAAAGGTTCACCACTGTCACGGTTCCATTGCCTGTGCCGCTGTCGTCGTTCTGATTGGCCGTGTAGGCCTTACTGCCGTCGGCGAGAACGGTGACGCTGGCCGGGTTGGGAGTGGCAGTGTTGCCCACCTTAATCGTGGTCACGGAACCGAAACCGCCGGTGATGGCACCGCAGTTGGCGTAGCTCGTGACACCGCCTACAGTACAGCTGGGATTTGTATAGGTATTCGAGTCGTTGCCGTATTCATCCAGCGGGACATTGACCACGCTGACGGTCCCACCGTCATAGTTGGCGACGACAAGCTGTTGGGTCGCCTGATTGTATTCGGCATCAACGGGTCCGGACCCCGCGGGAAGCTGAATGGTGGGATGGCAGGTGATCCATTGGCCACTCTGGTTCTGAAATGGCGTGCACGCATCCGGGGTATTGTTCTTGGTGTCGATCACAGTGATCGTGTCGTCTCCGCGGTTGAGGACAAACAGGCGCTGAATGTTTGGAGTTTGCACCGCGTACACGGGACATTTACCGACCGGAATGGCAGGATCGGTGGTGTTGCTGGAGATTTCAATCGGCGTAGCCACGCCCGTCGGAGCCGTTGTTGGCGAGAGATTGCAGGCCAACGGCGCTGTGTCCGGGACATCCTGGCTGAGCACATATTCGCGTTCGCCGGCATTACTCGGTGTTCCGGCGACGAACACGGGCATGGTGGCTGGACTCCC
Organism: uncultured Acidobacteriaceae bacterium; assembly: GCA_963823805.1. Taxonomy (GTDB): domain Bacteria; phylum Acidobacteriota; class Terriglobia; order Terriglobales; family Acidobacteriaceae; genus Telmatobacter. Next base: position 262,698 of record CAWGMW010000002.1, read on the forward strand.
CGACGTGGCCACCGGGATGGCGAGTTTGAATGCCTGAGGCGATCCGGCAAAGAGATCAACCACGTCGCCATTGAGATCCGTGGCCCAAAGTCCGTTGGACGGCGAAAACAAATTGACCGGCAGCGCGGTGGGAGGCAGCGTTGATTCTAAAACCTGCTTCGCCTGCAAGCTGGGGGAGATGCCGAAGTTGGACAGTGTGCCGTCGCTGTTGATGGTGTACCCCGTGGCGCCAACTTCGTCCAAGGTGAAGACTCTTGGCCCGGGTCCGATTTGCGCCTCGGTCAGGATCGAGTCACCGGAATAATCGATGATGGTGACCACCCCAGGAGTTGAGGCGCCCGTGGTCGAAACCACAACGGTATACGAGCCGGGTTGCGCCGGCGGGCCATTGGTGGCGACCGGTGTGACCACCGGCCTGTAATTATCGCCACAGCCGCCGAGAAGAACTGTAAGTGCTAGAGCGGCTGCTGCCTGCGCGAAGAACACACGCGCCGGGCATGACTTCATGGTAAAAAGCCTCATTCGAAATCTTTCCTGCTTCCTTGGTGATTGTAAATCAAGTGGGCGGGCGCACCGGATCATCCAGACTCCCTGCGGTATGCGACGAAGCCCAAAGTATTTGGTCATCTCAGACGTAGGGCCTGTTAACACTTTCTTGGGTGACAGACACCGGCTACGATGGGGCGTGGCCCAGGAAGAGCTGGCGTGGCAATCGAAGATCGTGTTGCTGGCGGTACTGCCGTTCGCGGGCACCGATGTGCTGCTTGCGTGCTTCGCCTGGGCATCGGAATCCACTGCCGTGGTGGTTTGGGTCATCGGCTTGAGCGCGTTGCTTGGGCTGATCGTGTGGAAGCTGCGATCGGCCACGCTGGCAGCGGCGGCGACCGGCGCACTCATCACCGCAAGCCTGATGTTCTCGACTGGCGAGTTTCCGTACGAGCCCTGGCATACTGCTCTGCTACCTACGCTGGCGGTTTCAGTGCTGGCCCTCGCCGCCACGCGGATTGGACGGGCCAGGAAGGAGCGGCTGGGAACGGCAGAGGCCCGTCGGGGACGATCCGCTTCGCAGGTTGCGGCGAATCTGGGCATGGCGGCGCTGGTTGCCAGCGATCCTGTGAACGTCTGGTTGCTGGACAGCCGCTGGCTTCCTCGCCCAGCCCACGCGGGAGCTCTGCTGCTGGCGATGCCTTTGGCAGCGCTTGCTGAGGCCGCGGCAGACACCGTTTCGTCGGAGATCGGGCAGGTGTTGGGCGGCCGGCCGCGGATGATTACGACATTGCGAGCTGTGGAACCGGGCACGGACGGCGCAGTGAGCGTGGCCGGAACGCTGGCCGGGTTGATTGCAGCGGCCATCGTGGCAGGCGCAGGAACTTGGGCGATGCGCGGTGATTGGACTCTCTTCAAGCTGAGCTGCGCCGGTGCGGTGTTCGGGCTTCTTTTCGACAGCCTGCTGGGGGCAACGCTGGAGAAGCGCGGGTGGCTCAACAACGACGCGGTGAACTTTCTGTCGACGGCAAGCGCCTCGGCGTTTGCGCTTCTTTTGCTGGCGTTCCTGCCTCGTCCGGGAGTCGGGTAGAGGGCCCCTTTGTCATTGGTCCGCCAGCGATTTGATTTGCTGACTCGCTAACACGCTGACTTGCCAACTCGCCAACACGCGCGCAGCGCGGCTAACTTGCCAAGTGGCAATCCGCTCGCTCCGCTGCGTCAATGCAGATGGAGCCGCCATAAGGTGTAGCTGAGAATCTCGTGGGCGATGCGCTCGGTCTCGAGCGTGCGGTCCTCGACGGCCGGACGTGGACGCGGCGAAGTGAGCACGTCAAGACCTTCGGCAGCACAGATGGCGTGAATGCGGAACATGTGAGTGTCGTCGCTGACGACAACCAGCCGGTGCAGCCCGTTGACACGGGCGATGACGGCAATGCGGCGGGCTGACTCCTCAGTGTTGCGGCTTTCTGTTTCGGCGATGATGGCCTGCTCCGGAACGCCCTTGTTGATCAGATATCCCTCACCGACTGAACCCTCAGTAAACTGATCGCCGCCGGGACCGCCGAGTGTGATGATAAGCGGGGCAATGCCGCGATGGTAGAGCTCGAGCGCGTGGTCGAGCCGTGCGCGATAGACGGGCGAAGGACGGCCGTCATACTCCGCCGCGCCGAGAACCCCGATAGCATCGGCGGGTGCAGCCTGATCCAGGTGCGCGTAGGTCTCAATCTGCACGTAGACCCAATGGCACCAGCCAATGGCCGCGGCCAGCAGGCAGAGGACAAGAAAAAGTGCGACGCGGAGGACCCAATTACGGTGCTTCGTCTTGGATTCGCGCCCCATGCGCACCATCTTATCGCTGCAGGGTCATCACGATTTCGTGAGTTGAAATTGCGCCTTCGCGCAAGATCTCCCAGCGGCCGGGGCCGAGGGTTAGATCGACGATGGTGGTCGGCTGCGCGCGGCCTGTCGGACCACCATCGACAATGAGCGGAATGCGCTCGCCGATTTGGTCACGAACGCAGCCGGCGTTGGTGCATTCCGAAGCGCCTTGCAGGTTGGCCGAAGTGGCTGTGATGGGCAGACCAAAACGCTCCACAACTGCACGGGGAATTGCGGCGTCGGGCACGCGCAGAGCGACATTGCCAGTGTTCGCTGTGGAGCGCAGAGGCAGCTTGGTTCCAGCGCGAACGATAATGGTCAGCGGTCCCGGCCAGAAACGGTCCGCGAGCTTGTCGAGCTGGGGGTCGGTGTCGCGCGCCAGCTCGTATGCCTGGGACAAGCCGGAGATCAAAAGCGAAAGCGGTTTGTGCTTCTGGCGAGTCTTGATCTGGTAAATCTGCTCGACTGCGAAGAGGTTCACTGGGTCCACGGCCAGGCCGTAGAAGGTGTCGGTTGGCAGAGCGATGACACCCCCTTTGCGCAGGCAGGAGACGATGTAATCGATCCGGTCCGGTTGGGGTTCATCGGGATGGACGCGCAATATCTCCGCGGACAAAGAGGCCTACCTCGGTTCCCGAATAAAAGAAGAGGCTACAAAATCGGAAGCTATCACAGCACCAGCCCCGGTGCAAGTTGCACTACTAGCTTTTAGCCTCTAGCTTCTAGCTCCTAGCCGCTCGTTTAGCGTGGTTTGCCTGCGCTTTCATCGAAAAGGGCGATCGCGCGTCACATCGATCCGAACTGCACGAAAAGCTGGAAGCTAGTAGCTAGAGGCTAGTAGCTGATCTTAGAATCGGCTTGAGCACTTAGGGGAACTCGATCGATGCCGGTTCGCGTTGTAGAAAGCAGTCAGAATGCGCGCTTGAAAGAACTGCGGAAGGCGCTCAACACGCCGGGCCGCGGAGCTCAAGCGCTCGTGGGCATTGAGAGTCCGAAGCTGCTCGCGGAGGCGCTGCGCGCTGGTTTGCGCGTAAAGACGGTTTTTGTGGCCCAAGGTCCCGATCGCGCCTCGGAGCGGCTGCTGGATAAGCTTCAGGTGAGGCGGGACGTCGAGGTTCTCGAGCTGCCGAAGAAGCTGCTCGATCAGGCGCTGGCGACCGAAACGCCGCAATCGATTGCAGCGCTCGTTGAGCCGCCGAAATGGTCGTGGTCGCATGTTCTCAACCAAGACCAAAACAAAACGCTGGTTCTTGTCCTGGCAGGAATTCAGGATCCCGGCAATCTCGGTACGATTCTGCGTTCGGCTGAAGCCTTTGACGCGACGGGCGTGGTGAGCCTGCCGGGAACCGTGAGCGCGTGGAATCCGAAGGCTGTGCGCGCATCCGCGGGGAGCGTGTTTCGCATGCCGGTCCTCGCGGCGAGCCTCGAGGATTGCTTTGCGCGGCTGCGCGAGGCGGGCGTGAAGGTGCTTGCGACGACGGCCAATGGAACGAAGTCGGCCGATCTCGCGGAGTTGGCTGGCCCTGTCGCTCTCGTCATCGGCAACGAGGGTAATGGCGTGCCGGATGAGATCGTGCGCAAGGTCGATGGCACGATCGCAATTCCCTGCCCCGGCCCGGTCGAGAGCTTGAACGCGGCCGTCGCAGCCAGCGTGCTGCTGTATGAAGCATCGCGACAGCGAGCGACAACGGGCAACGCTGCATCGAAGCAGCGGGGAGCGCGGCGATGAGCTTGTTCGATGAGTTGCCTTCCGCCGAGCCACCACTCTCCTCCAAAGAGTCAAACCGTGGAACGGGGGCGCCGCTGGCGGAGCGGATGCGGCCGCGCAGCCTGGACGAATTGCTGGGGCAGGAGCATCTGGTCGGCCCTGGAAAGCCGTTGCGGGTGCAGATCGAGCGCGACGATGCCAGCTCGATGATCTTCTGGGGTCCGCCGGGCGTGGGCAAAACCACGCTGGCCAAGATCATTGCCGAGACAACGAAGGCTAGCTTCATTGAATTCTCCGCGGTGACCAGCGGCATCAAGGAGATCAAGCAGGTGATGGTCACGGCGGCCAAGGCATCTCAACTGAATTCGCGAACCATTCTCTTCGTCGACGAGATTCACCGCTTCAACAAGGCGCAGCAGGACGCATTCTTGCCCTACGTGGAGCGGGGCACGATCCGGCTGATCGGCGCGACGACAGAGAATCCTTCGTTCGAGATTATTTCGGCGCTGCTCTCGCGCTGCCGCGTATACGTGCTCGAACCGCTCAAAGACGAGCAGGTCGCGACTCTGCTCCGGCGCGCGCTGGCCGATGAGGAGCGCGGGTTGGGCGCGCTCGATCTGACAGCGGACGACGATGCGCTCGAATTGATTGCCGGCTATTCGAGCGGCGACTGTCGCAACGCATACAACACGCTGGAAGTGGCGGCGCAGTTGGCCATCGCCGACGGAAGCAAGCACATTACGAGGGCCGTTGCGACCGAAGCCGCACAGAAGCGCGTGCTGATGTACGACAAAGCGGGCGAAGAGCACTACAACCTGATCTCCGCGCTGCACAAGAGCGTGCGCAACTCCGATCCTGATGCGGCGCTCTACTGGCTGGGGCGTATGTTTGCCGGAGGCGAAGATCCGCTCTATCTCGCGCGGCGCATTGTGCGCATGGCCGTCGAGGACATTGGGCTGGCCGCGCCGGAGGCGCTGCATCTGTGTCTTTCAGCGAAGGAAACTTACGACTTTCTCGGCTCGCCCGAAGGCGATCTGGCGCTGGCCGAAGCAGTGGTCTACCTGGCGCTGGCGCCGAAATCGAATGCGGTCTACACGGCACTCGGCGCGGTGCAGGACGACATTGAGCACACGCGGCAGGAGCCGGTGCCGCTGCACCTGCGCAATGCGCCGGCGAGGCTGATGAAAGACCTGGGCTACGCCGAAGGCTACCGCTACGCCCATGAAGAGGACGACAAAGTCGCCGATATGGACTGCCTGCCGGAATCGCTGAAAGGCCGCAGCTACTACCACCCCACGCAGGAGGGACGCGAAAAGCAGCTTGCGGCACGCATGGAGGAAATCCGCAGAATCAGGTTGGGCAAGCGCGGCTAGATGCGAGCCCAATTGCCCGCCCCTACGCTTCCCACGGATTGACGACCGACTTCGCGATGTCGGGAAAGTGCTTGACGTTGCGGGTGGCCAGAGTGGCGTGGGAGGCGAGGACGATGCCGGCGATCATGGTGTCGCGCAGTTCGCCTGGACGGCCCCGTTTTTCACGCTCTGCCGCGAGTTCCGCCGCCCGTCTTGCAGCCGTCTCGTCGTAGATTGCGATCCGCTGCTCGGCAACATCGACTAACCAGCGCTCGAACAAGGCCGCAAGTCTGGCCTGACGCTTCCCTATGGGCATCGTCTCCAGGCCGAAGCGAATCTCAAAAACAGTCACGGAGGTTGTCCAGATCGAGCTACGAGGCTGCTGATCGAGCCATCGTGTAACGCGCGCGTCCGGCCTTGGAAGCATGAATTCAGAAACCACGTTCGTGTCGAGGATGATCATTCGTCAAAGTTGATCGGCTTGAGAGGAAAACCGCGCCACTCGCGAATCGGTTTATCAAGAAAGACGCCATTGCCGCTAAAGAGCGCCACCGACGCGGTTCCGAACCCAACTTCAGGGGTTTTCTCCTCTCGCTTGAGCGCGTCGGTCACAATTTCGCGCACTTCGGCCTCCATGCTGCGGCCGTTGCGCTTGGCGCGGCGCTGCAGGCGGGCTTTGACCCGTTCGTCGACTTTGCGGATGAGAATCTGGGCCATTCTGCCTCCAGTGCTATCATGATAGCAGAAAGTGGAAAACTCCGCGATTCCGGCCGCCGCGCCCAATTGTCCGGCTGCGCTCTTCCGCAGCTTTGAAAGCGCGTCTGTAACGATTCCCGGCGTGAGCACCTGCGGAAGGAGTTGCGGCTCGCTTTGGCCCGGCGTGTAAAGCGCATAAACAGGAACGCCGCTGCGGCCGAGATCTGTGAGTGCCTGGGTGATGGCGGGATCCGCGCGGGTCCAGTCGGCACGGAAGAGAGCGACGTTCGCGGCGGCAAACGCCTGCACAACCTCCGGTCGGTCGAGGGCAACGCGCTCGTTGACCTGACAGCTCAAGCACCAGCTCGCGGTGAAGTCGACAAAGACGGGTTGGCCTTCCGCTAGCGCGTGCTGGACTGCATCGGCGGACCAGGGCTGCCAGGTGTCACTGCGTGCGGCGGGCCCTTCGGACGAGGGCAACGTCGGCGCGGAAGATGGCCCGCCCGAGAGCCCCCTCGGCGCCGTGATGCATGCGACGAGCGCGGCAACCAGGATGAGTCCCGCGACCGTGGTTGCCCAACGCTGGGCTGGCCATCGGCCGAGGAACCATCCCGCGATGGCGAGCAACAGGAAGATTGCCAGCAGCGCAACAAGCAAATTGGCTCCGTAGGCTTGCGCAACGACCCATGTAAGCCAGATGACAGTGCCAAAGATGGGAACCGAAATCGCCTGCTTAAGAATGTCCATCCACACGCCGGGCCTGGGCAGAATGCGGGTCCATGCGGGTTGAAGCGTGAGCGCGACATACGGCGCGGCGAGACCGAGAGCGAGCGAGGTGAACACAGCGAAGGTGACTGCGGCGGGTTGGGCGAGCGCGTAGCCGATCGCCGCTCCCATAAACGGCGCAGTGCAGGGCGTGGCAACGACAACTGCGAGAACGCCGGTGAAGAAGCTGCCCGCAAAGCCCTGTTTCGCCGCAAGTGAGCCTCCCGCGCTGGTCAGCGTGAGGCCGATTTCGAACTGGCCGGCGAGCGAGAGGCCGAGGAAGAAGAGCAGACCAGCCATCAGGGAGAGGAAAACCGGAGACTGGAACTGAAAGCCCCAGCCGAGCGTGGCGCCCGCGGCGCGCAGGGCGAGCAGCAAGGCGACGAGCGCCCAGAACGAGACGAGAATTCCGATAGCGTAGACGAAACCGTGAGCGCGGAGCTTGTGCTTCTCTTCGTTGCCGGAATTCACCAACGCCAGGCCTTTCAAGAACAGCACCGGAAAGACGCACGGCATAAGGTTCAGCAACAGACCGCCGAGGAAGGCGAGGCCGACGATGCGAAGCAGGGTCAGTTGGCTTTTTGCCAGCGCACCTGTCCCGCAGGGCAAAAGTCCGGAGATTGCCGAAGTAATTGTGCCTGCCGGTGCCTCGATCTCGTAGTTTCTTCCGCCTGAAAGTTCGATAACGCCGTTCAGCTTGGCGGGATTTGCCGCCAGGTTGGCGTCCCTCTTGACATCGAGAAAGAAACCTTCCGGCGTGGGCGTGAGCACCTGCGGCGCGGGATTGTCGAGGATGTTTTCGTCTTCAGGGAAAAATGCAGCTTGCGTTTCGCGCTGGCCGGTGGTGACGGCGAGGCGAAAGCCTGTTGCGGTCGGCTGAAATACGGCGGTGTCGGTTGAAGGAAACGATTTTGGAAGTTGGCCGACGAGGCGGTCGTAAATCTCTTTGTCCGGTGAAAGCTCTGCGCCTTGTCCGGTGGTAGCCGGAATAACGCGGTCCACTTCAAGTTCCGCTTTACCGGGCATGCAAACCTCGCGGCAGACAAGCCAGTTGACCTTCGCGTCGAGAGCCACCGGGCCCGGCTTGGCCGAGCTCGCCACATCGAGGCTGAACGGAAAGAGGACTTCGTTCTCATAGCCAAAATCCATGAAGGGGCCGAGCGGAAGGCGGCTTGGCGCGGGGAACTGCATGGGACCAGCAGTGATCCCCTTGGGCAGACTCCATTGAAGGCGCGGCGGTTCACCGGAGTCGCCCGCATTCTGCCAGTAGACGTGCCAGCCCGGCTCAAGCTTGAAATAGAGGCCCGCGTTGGAACTCGCGCCGAGATTGAGCTGCGCTGCGGGAACAATCAATTGAACGTGGAGATGCGCGGCATCGGCAGAGCTGGAAGCCGCGAACGCAGTCGATGCCGTGAAATACAGGAACGACAACCCGAAGATAAAGCGGAAACGATGCATGGCAGGCAAACGCTGAATTCTGATTCTTAGCACCTGTTCTTTGGACTCAGTTTACCGGACAAGGGTCGCAGAAATGGCGGCGATTCGCCGCAGTTTATTGGGCCATCGCCGCGTGGCGGCGATAGATGCAGTCGTTCTGCACGCATTTGACGCCGGCCGCGCGGGCACGGGCAATGGCTTCTTCGTGGACGACTTCGTCCTGCAGCCACAGATAAGGAATGCCAAGGCGAATGACGTCGTCGACGATGGCCGGCACATTCTCGGAGGCGCGAAAGACGTCAACGAGGTCGATTCCCCTCCCCGCCTGACCCGAACCTGTTTCTTTAAGCGCGGCGGCCTGCGCGGCGTCGAGGTCGGCATAGCACGGACCGCCGAGGACTTCCTCGAGCGCAGGATTGACCGGGTAGACCCGAAAGCCAGTCTCGGCGAGGTAGCGGCCGATGTTGTGGCTGGCGCGCCAGGGCTTGTCGCTCATGCCGACGACGGCGATGGTCTTCGTGTTGCGGAACATCTCGTCGATGATTGCGGGGTCGTTGCTCATCAATTCACAGTTCGTAGTTCATAGTTCACAGTTCGCAGTTCAGAGCTTTCAGCGATCGGCGCGTATTGCTCCTGATTACTCGTCCAAATCGTCGTCGGCGCCTGTCGTTACCTCGGTGCCGCGGCGTTTTGCCAGCAGATATCCGCGCAGAAACGGCTCAAGGTAGCCGTCGAGAACTTTATCCACATCGCCCACTTCGACTTTGGTCCGGTGATCCTTTGCAATGCGGTAAGGCTGCAACACATATGACCGAATCTGCGAGCCGAAGTTGATTTCGAGCTTGGAGTCTTCGAGCTTCTTCGAAACGGCGCGCTTCTTTTCAAGTTCAAATTCGTAGAGGCGCGACCGCAGCATCTTCATGGCCTTGTCGCGGTTCTTGTGCTGCGAACGTTCGTTCTGGCACTGGACTACAATTCCCGTGGGAATATGCGTGATGCGCACGGCGGAGTCGGTGGTGTTGACGTGCTGGCCGCCCTTGCCGCCGGAACGGTACGTGTCGACGCGCAGGTCTTCGAGCTTCAAATCGACATGAATCGTCTCGTCGATCTCCGGCGAAACATAGACGGATGCGAAAGACGTGTGGCGGCGCTTGGCGGAGTCGAACGGAGAGATGCGTACGAGCCTGTGCACGCCGCTTTCGCCGGCGAGCTGGCCGAAGGCGTAGTCGCCGATGATGGTGAATGTAGCGGACTTGATGCCCGCCTCTTCGCCGGCCTGGTAGTCGTTCATCTCGGTTTTGAAGCCCTGCTGCTCGGCCCAGCGCAGATACATGCGGAGCAGCATCTCAGCCCAGTCCTGGCTCTCGGTGCCGCCGGCTCCGGGATGCACGGTCACAATCGCATTAAGACCGTCGGCCTCGCCGGAAAGCATGGTCCTCGCCTCGAGATCTTCGGCAAATGCTCCCAGCTCCTTGATGCTCTTCTCCAAATCCAGAAGAACGTCCTCGCCCTCGCGCGCCAGTTCGAAGTAGGCTTCGATGTCGCCGGTGCGGCGCACGAGCTCGTCGTCGTCGCGAACCAGCCCTTCAAGCCGCTTGCGATCGCGCATGAGGGGTTTCGACGCTGTGGGATCGGACCACAACGCTGGATCGGATAGCTTCTTTTCTATTTCGGAGAGTTCCCTGCGGATGCGGGCAGGGTCAAAGATACTCCCGCAGGTCGCGCACTTGATTGCGCACGGGAGCGTAGGCGAATTCGAGATCGTTCAGTGACATTGTGCTCTTAGGACCTGGCTTTGATTTGAGGCGCAAATCTGCGTTCTATTGACTGGCTATAGAATATCACCGTACTGGTTTCGGCGGCTTCATCCGCCTTCGACACGGGGTGTAAGCGAATTCATCCCAGATTCAGAGATGCGGATCTGGCCAGCCCGCCACGGGTTGCTTCACGGGAGGTAGGCATGTCTTGGCTCCGACGCTTCTCGCAGACATCAACCAAGCCAACGGAAGCTAAGAAAGACTATTCTCCGTGTGTGCGCTATGCCATGGAAGCTATGCCCGCAGTTAAGTTTGATCCTTCAACAGTGAGCAAGAATGTCAAGGCAGATCTTCGAAAAAATGTTAATCTGCTCGACGATATTGAAAAGAAACACGCCAAGCAGATTTATGAGGCTGCATTACGCTCCATCTCGGCAGGTCGGGATTTGCAGTCGTTGTGCACAGCACTGATGAAAGTCAAAGGAGTGACCAAAGGACGGGCGGCAGAAATCGCACTGTCCCTGAATAACAAAGCGACCGCAATGATCAATCGAGAGCGCCAGTCCGCTCTTGGAATCGCTCATGCAATATGGATGTATGCTAACGCCCCTTGCATGAAAGACCCAAGTCACTCTTTGGCCGCAGACGCTCAACAGGATGCCGCTCACCGCTCAGCCAACGGGCAGAAATATGAAATCAGCAAGGGGTTATTTGTAGATGGCAAGTGGACCTGGCCGGGGGTTGAGGAAGGATGCAAATGTTGTTCGAGATCAGTCCTGCCGGGGTTGAAGGGGTAGGCGCCCCATCATGTCATGAGCCCTAACCAAATGCCTGTCATTCGGGCTTCAGGACGTCAAATATGACCCATCCATCCACCTCTCGTGGCACTCCATAGTGGGTGTTTAATTCACCATCGATCAGTGCAGTACCACGACCGTCGACAATCCTAACATTGGTAATACCTTGGAGAGCGCTTACGGTTCCACCAAGCCAACGAATTGTCGATGGGTGGCGGCCTCGGCTGACGCGGCCATCAACACCAGTAAGAACCGTATCTGGCTCATGAGTTATTTCTACGGTCTGCGCCGCGAATTTCTCGGGCGTAATACTGGCGGAGGAATTGCTAATGAGATTTATTTCAACGATATGTTGCATGCATCACTTTACCGCTGGTGACACGGGTCCGACAAATTGGAGATGAGCGAAGCGGGTGCCCAAGGTCCGGATTTTCGGACCTGGGAACGCGCCATCATGTTACGCCACCATCCACAGCTACCTCACCTTGATCTCATCGAGCAGATCGGAACGACGATCGAACACTTCGAGCAGCTTGACCGGTGCCAAAGTCAGCTTGGTCTTGCCGTTCTCATAGCGCGAGAAAGCATTGACGCCGCCGGAGGGAGCAGGGGCCTTCAGGCCCCTGAAAAGAGAGCTGCTCAATGCGCGGCCTTTAGGCCCGGGCCTTCTTCTCATCTGCCCGCACGACTCCGCAGGTGGAGAGGCATGGGGTCTTGAGCGCCACGGGCGGCGGAGCTAAAGGGATATGCTTGCGGCGTCGCCGCAAGCCCTCGCCGTACCGGGTTGTCTTCGATATAGCGCACACTATTGGCAAACTTCTCTTCACTCATGATCTGGCTCTCGTTGAAGCTGCGCATCCACACTTCGACCTTGCTCTTCAGACGGAAGGAGAAGCCGCCCTTGATGAATTGCACAGCTTTTTCCAGCGACACTTCTGGCTCGGGTGTGATCAAGGCGTGAAAATGGTCAGGCATGATGACGAATGCGTGCAAGAGAAATTTTCCCTGACTGTGATAGTCGAGGATAGTTCGCTCCAGCAGCTCCGCTGTGGCTGTGATCTGAAAGAGCCTGCGGCGTTGTGCCGTCACCGCAGTCACCAGATATGTACGGGTTTCCTGAGGCGCGAATCGCATCCTGGGATCATAAACGAAAGGCCCGCGGCTAAAGCCACCATGATTGAATGCCTGCAGTCAGGAGCCTCAAGGCTCCTGCTCCCTCCGCGGTCCAGCCCTCTGGCGCAGAGGCCGTCCTCCTGCCCACACCACAATCCCCAAACTCAATGCGCCACACAGCCACGCAAACACGTCGCCGTGAGCGGTATAGAAGGTGATGCGGTCGCGGAAGCTGAATTCGGCCGGCAGCGCGTCGACCTCGTGGCGAGGAATGCTCTGGCGCACGCGGCCGTAAGGATCGATGGCCGCGGTGACCCCGGTGTTGGTGTCGCGCAGCAGCCAGCGGCGGTTTTCGACGGCGCGCATGCGAGCCATGTTGAGGTGCTGCCACGGTGCGCTGGTGTCGCCGTACCATCCGTCGTCGCTGATGTTCACCAGCACTTCGGCGCCGTTGCGCGCGAGCTGGCGGACCTCATCGGCGAAAACGGCTTCATAGCAAATGAAAACGCCGTAGCGATGAAGTCCACCGTTTTGCGTGTCGAGCAGAAAAACTTTGTGCTCACTGCCGCGGTCGAACAGGCCGACGCGCCCGGTGAGTTTGTGGGCAAAGGTCAACAGGTTCTGGAACGGAATGTATTCGCCGAAGGGGACGAGGTGGATTTTGTCGTAGCGGCCGGCCATCTGGCCATTGGCGTCGAAAATAAAGGCGGAGTTGTATTCGTGCCACGCATTTTCCTCCTGCGAGAAATCGGAGCCGATGCCGCCGACCACGAGCGGCGCCTGCGTGGTGAGAGCGATCGAACGCATGGCCTGCTTGAAGCTGAGATCGTCTTCAATAAATGGCGCGGGCGATTCCGGCCAGACGACGAGATCGGGATGCGTGGGATACGGCGGGCAGGTGATTTCGCCCGTTGGCGCGCCGGTTTGCGGAATGCCGGCGATGTACGATTTGCACTCTTCGCCGGCCAGGCGCGTGAATTCCGCGATATGGCGATCCCACTCCGCGCCCCGCCAGTTGTTGCCTGCGCCCACATCGAGATTCGGCTGAATCAGAACGGCAGTAGCAGTGGGGTCGGGAATCGGAGGCGGAACAAATACTCCGGCGAAACCGGAGATGAGCAGAACTGCGCCGCATGCGGCCCATGCCCAGCGGCCTGCGAGGCGGCTTTTTTGGCCGCGCTCGACCAGCAAAGCACCGGCAAGGAGCGCGTTCACTGCGACAAGAACGAAGGTAATGCCGTAGACGCCTGCGAACGGTGCAAGCTGGTTGACGAGCACGTTGTCGATTTGCGAGTAGCCGAGTTGGTCCCAGGGAACGCTCGTAATGTGCGCGCCGGCGAGATCGAGGCCGGCCCAGAGGAACGGCGCAAAAATCAGCGCCATGCGCACGGATCCAGTGGCGCGGCGGACCAGCAAAACACCAAAGCCGAAGAGGCCGAAGTAAAGTCCGAGGACGAGGCTGAATCCCAGAGTGAGCAGTTCCGGCGCCAGGGGCGGCATGTCGCCGTAGTGCATCATGGTGTCGCGAATCCAATAGCAGTTGCCCACATACCACAGGACGCCGCACAGGTAGGAGATGAAGAACGCGCGGCGGAGAGGATGCTTGCGGCGGGAATTCGCAGCGGAGAGAAGACCCCAGAGAAGCGGCACCAGGGCAAACCAGGCAAAGACGGAGCGCCAAGGGGGCATTGGTCCGGCAAACGGGAAGGGCAACTCGAGCAAGCCAGCGGAGAGTCCCGCAGCCGCCCACGGCTTCCAGTCCCAGGAAGAAGACGACGATTGCATACACCGGCGAGTGTAAAACATTGAACTGGGTTAGAATCGACAACATGATCCTGGCGATCGCTGCAATTCGGCTGCTGGAAGCGATGTTCTTCTTCGGGATGATCGGGTCGGCAGTGGTGGTGCTGATCAGCTTCTTTGAAGACGGGAAAGAACTTTTCGGCAAAGACTAGTTTCGCGCCAAAGAGCCACTGACACGGCCATCCGTTCGACGGATCATCCCATCGCACCCAACCTGCAACCTTCCTCGTTCCGGCCGTTCGGGATGGGCATAAGTGCCTGAAATCAGGGACTTGGTTCCCGGCTCGCGTTTGCCCGAGAGAACGGAAATGCGCCCGGCGGAGCGGCGTGAATCAAGCGATATTTATTTGTCGTTGACACTGCTTTGATTGAAAATTAGACTCGTCGCAGAGCGGTGGTTTCGCTTAAACGATTTTGACCACCGGCGGCGCCTCGCCGGACCCTTCGCGATGGCCTCAAACCGAACGACCGTAGCTCCCCCAAACGACCGCGTGAGGCTGATCGTCGCCTCCTCGGTGATGCTCACTTTCATCTCCTTCTGGCGCGCGGCCGCCATCGTTCTCAATGACCTGGGCTCTTCGGCCTTCTACGCCGGCGGCATCGCCGAACAGGCAGTGGGAGCCGCCGCTCCCTGGTTCATTCTCGGCATCATGCTGTTCAGCTTCGCGGTGCGCGCGGTGTACGTCGAGAGCTGTTCGATGTTCACTCGCGGCGGCGTTTACCGCGTGGTCAAAGAGGCACTCGGAGGCGGATTCGCCAAGCTCAGCGTTTCGGCGCTGATGTTCGACTACATTCTTACCGGGCCGATCTCCGGCGTGTCTGCCGGCCAATACATCACCGGCATGATCAACGAGCTGTTGACGGTGGCCAACCAAAGCCACTGGCTGCCGCCGGCTCTGATAAGCGCAAGCGGCCAACCCATCCAGTTCAACATGGATTACACCTCGGCGCTGCTGGGCGCTGTGGTGACGATCTACTACTGGTGGCAGAACATAAAGGGGATCGAAGAGTCCAGCGACAAGGCGCTGCGAGTCATGCAGATCACCACGATCATGGTGGTCATCCTGTTCGTCTGGGGCACATATACGGTCTGGTTGCGCGGCGCGCAATTGCCTCCATCTCCCATCCCGTCTCACCTCCATTTCAGTGACGATGCGCTCGGCTTCCTGCGCGGAAGAGGATTGCCGATCTTCGGGTTCTTTGGAATCCTCATGGCCTTCGGTCACTCCATTCTGGCCATGAGCGGCGAGGAAAGCCTGGCGCAGGTCAACCGCGAAATTGCGCATCCCAAGCTTAAGAATCTGAAGCGCGCGGCAATCGTCATCGCCATCTACAGCCTGATCTTCACCGGCGGCGGCACGCTGCTGGCTTCAATGCTGATTCCGAACGGTCCGCGGACAACCATCTACCAGGACAACCTGATCGCCGGCCTGGCCATGTATATGGCGGGACCGATGTTTTGGCGCATTGCCTTCCGCATCTTCGTGGTGGTAGTCGGATTCCTGATTCTTTCGGGCGCCATCAATACATCGATCATCGGCTCGACGGGCGTGCTGATGCGCGTTGCCGAGGATGGCGTGCTCACCGACTGGTTCCGCAAGCCGCATGCGCGTTTCGGCACCAGCTATCGCATCGTCAACCTGGTCCTCGTCCTGCAAATGTTCACGATTATCGTGAGCCGTGGCAACATCATCATGCTGGGCGAGGCGTATGCCTTCGGCGTCATCTGGTCGTTCACCTTCAACGGCTTGTCGATGCTGGTGCTGCGCTGGAAGTACCACGGCGAACGCGGGTGGAAGGTTCCACCCAATATCCGCATCGGCAAGACTGAGATTCCGCTGGGCCTGCTGTCGGTCTTCATGGTGCTGCTGTCCGTGGCCACAGTTAACCTGTTCACCAAGTCGGTTGCCACCATCAGCGGCATCTTGTTTTCGATTGCGTTCTTCATCATCTTCACCATTTCAGAGCGCGTGAACCTGCGCCGGCACGAGCTGACCGCGCGGCAAATGAAGGACCACTTCCAGCTTGAGCACCAGGAGACGATCAGCCGCGAGTCGACCGCCATCCGGCCTGGTGGCGTGATCGTGACCATGCGCGACGAGGCCAATCCGCTGGCGTTGAAGTGGACGCTGGGGCGGACGAGCACTGTGGATCGGGACGTGGTGGTGGTGAGCGTGCGCCTGATGGGCGTGGGCGGTCCGGAGTATTTGAGCGCCGAGCAGCAGAGTTTCAGCGAGCACGAGCAGATGCTCTTCACCAAGGCGGTCTCGGTAGCGGAGAGTTTCGGCAAGAGAGTTTCTCTGCTGGTGGTGCCGGCGGGCGATGTGTTTGCAGCGCTGGTGCAGACGGCAAATTCGCTCGAGGTCGAGTCGGTGGTTGCCGGGCAATCGAGTTCGATGACCGCCGAGGACCAGGCGTTCCACATGGGTCAGGCCTGGGAGGCGCTACCCGAACCGAAAAGACAATTCAACTTCTACGTGATCGGCGCATCCGGCGAGACCAAGGTGTTCTACATCGGTCCGCACGCGCCTGCGCTTGGTCCTGAGGACGTGGAGCTCGTCCACCGTTTATGGCTCAACATGCGGCGCGATCCCTTGGCGGCGGATCTGCATCACAGCGACATCATCACCTACGCATTGACGCGCCTGGCCAGCCACTATGCGCGGGAGAAGCAGGAGATCCTGCGCGACCTGCGCAATTGCAGCGCCGGTAAATCGCGCGTTCCCATGAAGCTCGGCATGCAGGACTCGCACGGCCCAGACGAGATCGTGCAATCGCCTCGCGCGATCAAGCAGACGCGTGACCAGTAAAAACTGTGAACACTGGCCACACCATTTGGCGGAGTTTCAATTCAGATTCGGCGAGCCAAGAATCCGAAACGATCCGAGGCAACGGTCACTGGAGCCAGTCTCTTGGTGACTCCGGACGGCCTGTATCCGCCTGAGCAGATTGCCAACGATGGACTCAAATTTTGCGCGATCCGCTGCCGGAAAGTATTCTACTATTATGATGTAGAAGAGGATAACGGTCCTGCTCGATGGCAAAGAAAAGCGCATTTGACATTGCGAAGCCCAGAATCCGCAATCATATTGACGAAGACGCGAAACGTGCAATCGCTCAGTCCAAGGAAAACGTCCTGAACTTCGCAGACATTGGAGACGAGGATGCTTTTGTGGCTCAGATAAAGGCGGCGCACCCAAGAATCAGCCCGCGTGAGCTTTTAGAGAAGATTCGACTTTTCCGCGAACTGAAACGGATTCGTTCACGCGGCGGCTCCTAGACTCCTCCAGGATCGCCGCTGAGCGTTTCTTGTACTGCCGTAATTGGCTCGGACTCATGGCTCTGATACGGCGGTCAAAAAAGGACTCAAACTCGCTGAGTATTTCTTCTTCACGCGAGATTGCAGTAGGCTTTGTCTTGACAGAGCCTGTCTTTCGAATACGCGCCCGCGCCGGGCTTGCCATACCAAATTCCTATCTCGTTGCGTTCAGGCCACTCTGAACGGTGTGATGATCGATGGGGAGATCAATCCCCTAATCCGATTCATCCTCTTAGAGAGAGTCCGCTTCGTGGTCCTAGCGGGGTGCCTTATAAGCTCCAACGGTTAGCGTTCACGGCGCTACAGGTTCAAATCCCACTCTCTCCGCCCAAATCTCTGCAACCATCCGCTTCTAAGCCCTTTTGTTTCTGCAATAGTTTCACCATTAGCGGTGCAACTATCTGATTGGAATAATAGCCCAAAGCGCAGTTTATTACCACAGCATTGTGTGATTTTCTTTGCGATTGCTCACGTTTCTGCAAGCTTCCGCCGCGCGCAACGTCCAAGGCCATTCTGTGTGATTAGGATATTTACCAGGGATTAGCAATTCGTGTTTGGCGATTAGCGCCGCCGCTGGGCCCGACTTTGAACAAACTTGGCTAGCGCGGTTCAGACGAAAAAACTGAGGCCGTCGCCTTCCCTACACCGCGACTTCGTCTCCGGGCTTCCAGTGCACTACCTTTACGCCGGGCGCGACCAATGCCGCCAGTTCCGCCGGGGTGCCCTTGAGCGGAGGAAACGTTCCGAAGTGGATGGGAAGAACAGTCTCGGGCTCCAGAAGGCGGCAGGCAAGCGCGGCTTGCTGCGGTCCCATCGTATAGAAGCCGCCGATCGGCAGCATGACAACACGAGGCTGGTAGAGCTCGCGAATCAGTTGCATATCGCCAAAGACGGACGTGTCTCCCGCGTGATAGAGCACGGGACCTCCGGCGACGGCGAGGACGAAGCCAGTGGCGACGCCCACGTAGTGCGTGCCCTTTTCGTCGGCAGCCGCGGCGGAATGCTTCGCATCGACCATGGTCGCCGTCACGCCGTCGAGCTCAACGGAGCCGCCCAAATTCATTCCCATCGTCTGGCTCACACCTTGGCCCGCGATGTAGTCGGCCAGCTCGTAGATCGCCACCACGGTGGACCCGTGCTTCTTGGCGACGGGCGCGGCGTCAGAGATGTGGTCGCCATGGCCGTGCGTGAGCAGGACGTATTGGATCTTCTCGGGCAGCCCGAAGCCCTGCGGGTACTTGGGATTGTGTGCGATGAAGGGATCGATCAGGATATTGGTTCCCTGTGGAGTTTGAATAAGGACGGTGGCGTGTCCAAGCCAGGTGATGCGCGTTGCCTGCGATTTACTCAATGGAACCTCCAAGAAAAATGCTTTGTAGCTAGTAGCCGGTAGCCGGCGACCGGCAGCTCTTCGCTTTTCGATTCTAGTTTGCGGCTTCGGGACCGCCTGTGAAAAGACCCTCCATGGGCCAACCCAAACTTTCGGGACGGAGCTGCTGCACGCAATCATCCGCACCGTCAACAACTTAGCAGCACACCCGCCGTTCACCTCGAATCCAGACAACGCCAACCCGGAATCCACCGGTAAACCACCCTCCATGCATTGTGCCCACGGCCAACCCAGGGCAAAGTCGAGACACAAATTCATCGGAGCGCTGCTCCCGGAGGTTAGTCATGAAAAAGTCAATGTATTTCGCAGGATTGCTCTCAGTCGTCGTCGCGCTGGTGCTGGCCGCACCGGCAGTTGCTCAACAGAACTCCTACACCATCCATGTTCCATTCCAATTCAGAGTCGATGCCCGGGTACTGCCCGCCGGCGACTACCGCATCGGCATCGCGGCTCCTGGAACGGTGCAGATTCGCGGCATCGATCACTCTGCAAACGCAACGTTCGTTGCCCCGGGCTTGAACCGGTCGTCTCACGAGGCTCAGAACGCGGAGCTCAGGTTCCACCGGTATGGACGGCAGTACTTCTTGTCCCAGGTGTGGTTCAGCAACGGTGACACCGGTTACGAGTTGTACGTCACGAATACCGAGCGCGAGTTCGCCGAAAAAGTCCCCAACACCGAAATGGTTCTTCGCGCGGCAAAATAAGGAAGCCGGCAATCGCGCATTCGAGGCCCGGAGCAATCCGGGCCTTTTCTTTGCGGACCATTCGAAAATCAATTTCAGGCGCGCAACTTGCTGGTCATTTGCCGCCGCTCTTCAACAGCGTCTGCCAGTTGACCACCACCGTAATCGGTTCGGGCTTGACCTGGGCAGCTGGTACGAGCATAAGGAAGCGCTTGCCGTCGGGCGAGACCACATACATATTTCTGCCCCGATAGTTTCCATCCAGCCGGGTCTGAAATAGCAGCTTGGGAACGGCGGCCTGGAATGCCGGCCCGTTGGTATTCACGTCCACCGCCATTAGCTTTCCATCGAGATCGAGATAAAAGAGTTCTTTGCCGTCGCGGCTCCACATCGGCTCCGCCCCGCCAAACGCGGAGACTTGCCACTTTGCGGTTTGTCCCGGGAATGTCTGAACGTAGATTTCGTTTCTTCCAGTTTCATTGGATGTGTAAGCCACAAAGCGGGCGTTGGGCGAAAACTGCGCGCTTTGCGTACCGAAGCTGCCGCGAACAAATGCGAAGGGCTTGCGGTCGCCAAAAAGCGGCAAACCCCACAACTCGGTTGACGTTGGGCCCGTCCCAGTGTCGTAGATGGCATAACGGCCATCCGAAGATATGTCGTCAACGCGCTTGGGTTGATCTTTGGACTGAAAAACGAGCTGCTCGCTCCCCAGCCCGTCCGCGGATTTCTGGTAGATGTCGAACTGCCCGCTGCGATTGGACGAAAACACGATCCGGGTTCCATCCGCCGACCAGGCGGTATTGGTGTTATCCCCGGGGCCGAATGTAAGGCGCGAAGCGGGGCCGCGCTTCAGGTCATAGATCCATATGTCGCGCTTGCCGAACTCCCCTACCGCAAGAGCGAGTCTGGTCCCGTCGGCCGAGAGCGCGGGGGCGGTGTAAATGCCGGTCTGCCCAACCGCGCCCTGTTTCTCTCCCGCGCGGTTAAACCAAACCATCTGCCTCTCGGCCGCTATCCCAAACATCGACGACGTGTCGACGGTCTCGTAAGCCAAAACGCCTGCCGGCGAGACGGAGTAGTATGCGTAGGTCGAGTACATGTTCCGGCCGAGGTTCTGGGCCACCGGAACGGCGGGACCGGTGAAGTGCCGCGCCCTGGCGTTAAAGGGCCGCGCCATGAGCGTGCTCTGGTCCATATAGAACAGAAAGCCCGGCGGGGTGAAAAAGGCCTCCGATTCCACATGCTGCAGCCGCTCCACCGTCTTTGAGCCCAGCGAACCAGCAGCGACGAATTTGCCGCTGAGCGCAGATGTGCTGGTCTCAAAGATGAAGTGCCGGCCGTCGGGGAGAAACTGCGGAAACAAATAAGCAACATCCTGGAGGGGTAAACCCGGGGCAAGCACGAGCGTGGGTGTGCCGCCCGTATCGGGTACGCGGTACAGGTTGCCGCCGGTGCTGAAGAGAATGACGCCCTCGCGGTTCCAGGTTGCGCCGTCGAAGTTGTTCAAATCGCAAAGCGCCTGTGGCGCACCGCCCGAGAGATCGACCTTTTCCAATTTTCCGTTTGCATGAAAACCGACCTGCCGGCTGTCCGGCGACCAGAACGGTCCTTCGGCCCCCTCCGATCCCGGAACTGACTGTGCGGTGAGGCTGCCGAGTGGACGCAGCCAGAGAGTCTGGGACTTGTCCTGTCCGCCCAGTGCGACGAATGCCAGAGTGCGGCCGTCGGGCGAAAGGCTCATCTCGCCGCCGGCAATGAACTCCGAGTTTTCGGGTGCGGGGACGGACAAGCGAATCAGGTTTGGTTGCGGCGCCGGTTTCAGCAGGAGCCAGACCGCGACAGCAGCAAAGAGAACTGTGGTGGCGCCCAGTGCCCACGGCAGCGCGCGCCGCACGCGCGATGCGGGTTTGGCTTCGGCGACTGGGCCGCCGGAGAGCGCCACTTCAGCGTCCGCGCCCGTGCCGGACAATTCCGTTGGCGCGTCCTTCTCCACCTGGCCGATAAATCTGTAGCCGTACCTCGGAATCGTTTCGATGTAGCGTGGCGTTTCAGCCTCGTCGCCGAGCGCCTGGCGAAGCTTCTTGATCGCTGTGTTCAGGTTGTGATCGAAATCGACAAACGTGTCCGACGACCAGATCCGCTGGCGGATTTGTTCGCGCGTTACTAGCTCTCCGGGTGTCTCCAGCAGGATTTCGAGCACGCTGATCGGCTGACCTTGCAGCTTGATGCGCGTGCCGTTGGTGCGCAGCTCCCCGCTACGCGAATCGAGCTCAAAGGGTCCGAACCGTCTCTTGATGCCGGGGACGGGCATGTCTCTCCTGGACTTCGCGCAAGGTTAGGGCGGCAACCGCCTGGCGCGCGGCTTAACCTCAACCAAGTCGGTGTCAAATCGCCATCATCTTTAAGAAATGCGTTGGGGGAAGAGTCTTAAATTCGAGACTTACACACGCAGCATAAGCCGGAATTGCGGCAAACTCAATTGGCAGTGGAATCAAGAGGCCGAACTTCTCTGATCTTGCTCTCGCGTGCCGGCCCGCGCTTCAGCCCGCTTCAACGGGTAAAAGAACCCCCGGCGCCGTACCTCTCCACCGCATGTCAAGTCCCGCGCCGGCCACAAATGAACCCAAACCACTGAAAACACTCGCGAAATTCTGATTCCGAAGTTTGCCGGATAATTCCGCCATTTGGCGCATCCTCAAACTATGAGCGAGGCCCCAAAACCAGGCACCACCGCCCGCTCGCCCTTACTCCATTCAGCCATTTTATGGGCTGTAAACGCCGCGACCTTCGCCGGATCTGACCACCCTGGCAGCTCACTTGGGGCCAAAACTAATAAAAGAAATGATTTTATACACTTCAAAATGCGATTTTTAACTCTAACTATTTTTAGAATCAACAAATATGGCACAAAATCTGTCACGATTTTTTGCGTTTTTTATCGATTTTTATGCGCAAAATGGCCCTTTTCACCCTCGAAACCGGCCCAATTCGCCACGCGGAGCGCGCCCGGACTGCTAACCCTGCCAGCTCACATCTCTCC
Source organism: uncultured Acidobacteriaceae bacterium (assembly GCA_963823805.1). Classification (GTDB taxonomy): domain Bacteria; phylum Acidobacteriota; class Terriglobia; order Terriglobales; family Acidobacteriaceae; genus Telmatobacter. Next base: position 284,922 of record CAWGMW010000002.1, read on the forward strand.
CCGCGCTCGACGGCTTCGGCGACCCCTTGACGCGCACCGCGGCTTGACGTAGGCTCGGAATAAGGAGAACATATGGCGAAAATTGAGTCGCTCTTCCCCATCCTCCAGCCCTCCCCACTAGCCGGTCTCGCTCGAACCGCCGCCGAGGCGCCGCTCGACTTAAGCGGATGCCTCACGGAATATCGGCCGCTCACAAGCCGGTCGATCCTGAACAAAGTGACTTCGAACCGCGGCTTGCCCTTCAGCCACGCCATCAACCCCTATCGCGGCTGCGAGTTCGCCTGCCGCTACTGCTACGCCCGCTACACGCACGAGTTCCTTGAAATGAAGCCCGACGAATTCGAGCGAAAGATCTACTTCAAGCAAAATGCCGCCTGGCTGCTTGAGCAGGAGCTGAAACGTCTGAAGCCGGGAACCGAGATCGCCATTGGGACGGCAACCGATCCGTACCAGCCGCTGGAGCGAAAGCTCAAGATCACGCGCTCGCTGCTGGAGGTGTTTGCGCGGCAGAGCGGATTCCGCGTTGGCATCGTGACCAAGTCGGCGCTGGTTGTTCGCGATGTAGACCTGCTGAAGGAGGTCGCGCGCAACAACCGGCTGACTGTGCACATCACTGTAACCACGATGAACGCAAAGCTGGCGCGGCAACTGGAGCCGCGAGCGCCGCGTCCCGACCTGCGCATGAGGACCGTGGCGGAGTTGCGCGAGGCTGGGCTGCGCGCCGGAGTGATGTGCTCGCCGCTGATGCCAGGAATCACAGACAGCGCGAGCTCGATCCGCGCAGTGGCACGTGCCGCGTCGTCTGCGGGCGCGAGCTTTTTGGCGGCCGGAGCGCTGTTTCTAAAGCCGTGTTCCCTGCCCACATTTCTCCGGTTTGTGCGCGAGCACTTTCCCGGCCAACTCGCCGCATACGAGCAGCGCTACAGGTCGAGCGCGTTTGTCTCCGGCGCGTACCGGGAGAGAATGGCGGCGCTGGTGGATTCGATTTGCAGGGAGTTCAAGCTCGGAAAGCGGTATATGGTCGAGGACGCGGCGAAACAGGAGGATGCGCAGGTAGTAGAGATGCAGCCGTGGCTACCGTTTGCGAACGGAGTCGGCGAGCGTTGCGCCCATGCCGCGGGCACGTAAGAGACGGATCCCTCAGCGTCAACAGCCCAATTGATTCTATTGGCTGCCCCCCAGGGATTCGAACCCCGATATGCTGATCCAGAGTCAGCTGTCCTACCATTGAACGAGGGGGCAACAAGCGCGAGTGACGGCTCGTCTTGCGGCCGATTGGCCGGGCTCCCAAAGCTGGGCGCGCAAAGCCAACTTCTTCATGTTACGGACATTCTCGAGCCCGGTCAATTTGCCGGCCAATGGAAATCGGTGGCGGAAGATCAGCCTCAACCCGTCTGCTCGTCTCTTCCCATGACCGGATTCTTCTATTCCTCGCGAAGGACTTGAAGGGGCCTCAGGCCGAGAATACGGTAGCTTGCGATCCAGCCAGTGGCCGTAGCCAGCACTGCTGTTCCAACGAGCGCGATCAGCGTGGCGCCCCATGCGATGTGAAATCCCACCTCGAGCCGGTGAAGAAGCACGCGCGTGAGCAAATTGGCGAAGACAACACCGACTGCGCCTGCCAGCAACCCCAGAACGCTGAACTCCACGCTGAAGGTGCGCACGATCCGCATCCGTGTCGCGCCCAGAGTTTTGAGCACGACCGCTTCCTGCATGCGGCGAAAGCGAGTGCTGGCAATGCTCGAGGCGAGGATCGTGAGGCCTGCGAGAATCGAAAAGCCCGCCAGCAGGCGAACGACGAACGTAATCTGGTCGACGACACTCTCGATGCGTTCCATGACATCCGCGATATCGATGACGGTGACGGTTGGATAGGCCGTAAAGAATGCGCGCTCCATTGCGGCCACCTGTTTCGGATCGATGTGCACCCCGCCGTACCAGGTGGACGGCTGGTCAGAGATCAATCCGGAAGGCAGAACAAATTGCACGCGCGCTCCCAGGTGCTGGCCATCAGCGCGATAGATTGCGGCGACTTTGAGAGTCCGCGTTGTTCCGCCGGTCTCAAGCTCCACGGCCGAACCCAGGCCGACGTGCAGGCGCTGCGCCACTCCGTCGCTGACCGCGATCTCGGCCGCGCTGCTATTGGTCCACCACGCGCCCGTGGTCACTTTGTCGCCCTCGGGCGGCGCATCGGCCCAGGTCAGTTCGGCGCTTTCCAGCATGCGAATCGGATAGTGCTGGCCTTTCATTTGCTCTACCGGCTGGCCGTTGATGGAAACAAACCGGCCGATCACGACAGGGATCATGCTCAGTTGCTGGCTGACGCCCGCCTGATGCGCGAAAAATGCTTTGACGCCGTCGACTTCGCCTTTTTGCACATCGACGAGAAAGATATTGGGTAGACTCGGCGATGCGGTTTCGCGCAGATCGACTAACAGATCCTTCTGCATGAGATACACCGAGAGAATCAGCATGACTCCCGCTCCCAGCGCCGCCAGCACCGCGGCGGATTGATTGCCGGGGCGATAGAGATTGGAAAGACCATGGCGTAGCGAGGAAGGCAGATGGAGGCGGGTGCGGTTCAGAAGGAACCTGAGAAACCAAAGCGCCGCGGCCGCCAGCACCAGCAGAACCACCAGTGTGATGGTGAACATCAGATCAAACGTCGCGCCCACCTTTGGCGAATCGGACAGCGCCCACGCGATTCCAGCCAAAGCGGCGATGACTGCGGCCGCAATGCCGAGCTGCAGGCGGCGCGCCCACCATTGTGCAAACCAACCGCCGATGCTCGACGGTCCCTGCTCCACGAGCCTGCGCAGCACCAGCACCGGCCTTACGGCGCGCACGTCAAGCAGCGGCGGCAAACAAAAGAGCAGCGTCGTCAGCAGCCCGGTTCCTAATCCAGCCAGCGCCGACTGCCACGGAAATTGAAGAATCACATGCACGGGAAGCAACTCGCCAAAGGCCGCCGGCAGCGCGGCCATCACAGCCACGCCCGCAGCTACACCCAGCAACCCGCCGGCAAGACCAAGACCCAGCGTCTGCAAGAGAAAGATGCGCAGAAGATCAGAAGAATCCGCGCCGATGGCTTTGAGAATGGCCAGCATGTCCATGCGCTGCTCGAGATGCGCGTGCATGGCCATCGCCACGCCGATTGCGCCCAGAACCATGGCAACCAAACAAATGAGGCTCAGGATGGATGTCGCATTATCGAGGCCGCGCGTAAGCGCGGGGTTGCCCTCACGGTAGTCCATCACTTGCGCATCCGGCAGCGCCGCCTCCAGTTGCCCGCGGACCGCGGCGGTTTCAGCATCCGCGGTGACGCCTTTCGGAGGCGCGTCAGGGAGCTTGACGAGCAAGCGCCGGCTGGCGCGGCTTCCCGGCGCCAGCAGTCCGGTCGTCGCCATTGCCGCCTCCGAGATCATGACGCGCGGCCCCAGGCCCATGCCCGCCGTGATGCGATCGGGCTCCTGTTTCAGCACAGCGGAGATGTGGAAGTCCCTGCCGCCAAGGCGCAGCATGTCGCCGACGTGTGCATTGAGGCGAATGAGAAACTCATCCGCCACTACGGCCGAGTCGCCCTGCAAAGCTTGCCGCAACGGCATCGCCGGATCCAGTTCCGCAGTTCCATAGAATGGATACTCAGCCGGATCGACAGCTTTGAGCGAGACGAGTATTGGCACGGGATCCGTCGACACCGATGCCATGGAGACGGTCTCAGTGACCCACGTGGAGCGAATTGTGCCGCCGCTTTGCGCTTCAATTGCCGCGATCTTGCTGACTTCCTCGGCTGTGGGCGCACGAAGCAGCCGCGCGCTTAAGTCGCCTGCCAGAAGCGAGCGCGCCTCGGTGTTCAATGTTTCGCGGAAGCTGTCGCTGAGCCCGCGCACACCCACCAGCGCCGCCACGCCGACGGCGACCGACAACACGACAAAACCGAACTTGCCGGGTGCGGACTTCAAATCGCGCCAGCCGATGGCTGCGGCGCGTTTCCAGCTTAACGCGCGCTTAGCCATTTGTCGTCTCTTTTGGATTGTTTTCTTGCTCCCGGACGATGGATTCGGCAGGACCAGGCAGGGTGTCCTCTACGATGAGGCCGTCCTTGAGCACAATCCTGCGGTCGGCGCGGCTGGCAACTTCTGGGTCGTGCGTGACGAGCACCAGCGTCGTTCCCGCCTTTTTGTTCCTCTCCAGCAGCAGATCCAGCACCAGTCGGCCGTTCGCTGAATCAAGATTTCCCGTCGGCTCGTCGGCCATCACAATAGGTGGCTCGACCACAAAGGCCCGCGCCAACGCCACGCGCTGTTGCTCGCCGCCGGAGAGCTGCACTGGATAGTGGTCCACACGCTCCTTCAGGCCGACCTCGTCGAGCAGGCGCCGAGCCTGCGCCACGCCGCTGCCCTCCAGGTTGAGTTCGTAAGGGAGCAGCACGTTTTCAAGAGCCGTGAGCGTTTGAATCAACTGATACGACTGAAAGACAAAGCCAATCTTGCGGCCTCGAACCGACGCCAACGCAGTCTCTGCCAGGTTGTGGATGGGCACACCGTCGAGCCAGATCTCTCCTTCGCTAGGCGAATCGAGACCGGCGAGCAGCCCCAGCAGCGTGCTCTTGCCGCTTCCGCTCGCGCCCACGATGGCGACAAACTGTCCGGCGGGAATGTCCAGGGATATGCCTTGCAGAATCTCCACGCGCCGCGCGCCGTTCTGGATCCATTTCTTCGCACCTTTGACTTGAATCAACTCGCTCTCCCGTCATACGCAGTTTAAATGGCCGGTCATCGCAGCTTCCGGCGTCGCCACGCTCCCGCACGCGTCTACACTTGATACGTGGACGTTCGGCGATCGGTTCTTGTCGCATGTTGCCTGCTGTTGTTGCCGGCAGGGCTGCTCTTTGCCGCCGGTCCGCCAAATTCCGATCGGCCGATCCCCGGTCGGCCAATTCTCGTTTGCTATGGCGACAGCATCACCGCGGGACTGGGCCTCCATGATGGCGAGGCCTATCCTGACGCCCTGCAAAAGCTGCTCGATGCACGGGGCTACGCGTACAGAGTCATCAACCAGGGCACAAGCGGCGCCACGACCAAGGATGCGCTCGAAGGCCTGCCTTACCTGCTTCGCCTGCACCCTGCCGTCGTGATCGTGGAATTTGGCGGAAACGACGGGCTTCGCGGGCTGCCCGTCGACCAGACGCGAAGCAATCTCGACCAGGTGCTCGCAGGCCTTGAGATGGCTCACGTGAAGATCCTGCTCGCCGGCATCACGCTTCCGCCGGATTATGGACCCGACTACATCCGGTCGTTCGACAAAATTTTCCGCGATCTCGCGGCAAAGTACCACATCGCGGTCGTGCCCATGCTCTACAAGGACCTGATCAACGTTCCCGGAACCATTCAGAGCGACGGCATCCATCCCACCGCAAAAGGCTCCGCGATCATCGCCGGCACACTCTTTCCCGTTCTCAAGCCGTTGCTGCGCAAGAGCCCGTGAGCTGCGAAGCAGAATTCGCGACAAGCGCCGAGGCGGCCGCGCTCTCGGCGATTAAACCAAACCCGAAACATCGGCTTTACGCTGGCTGTCGCGAAACGATACACACTATTACTTTGAGGCGAACGGTCGATATATGTTCGAATTCTTAAGGATCACTCATAATCGCGAAGGATTGCAGGTTGCTCGCGCAACCCGGCGATCGAATTCGCGGATCCGGTATTCCTCTCCCGCCTCCAACCTGCGCGTCAGGGTTGCCGCCGCACAATCCCGGAGATCCCATGCCAAAGGCAGCTGTGGCGGCGGCATTGACGCTTTGTCTCGTTGCATTCTCGTCCCCTGTGCGCGCACAACAGACAATGCAGATTGCAACCAGCGTTGTTGACGCCCGGGAATCGCCAGCCGTTCCAAAGCATGCGGCTCTAGCCGCTGTTCCAGCCACGAGCACGACACTTGAAGTGAAGGCCACTTTGCAGGACGTGCATGCGGCTTTGGCGCCGGTTCCGCAGATTGAGGGTGAGGAAATCCGTTCGGCAGCGGGAAGCTATGGCGATGTTTCCCGCTACATCCAGGCGTTACCTGGCGTGGCGTGGAGTTCGGATCTTTCGAACGATGTGCTCGTCCGGAATGGTCATCCGGAAGAGAATCTCTTCGTCATCGACGGCGTCGAGTTTCCCGGCATCAGCCACCTGGCGCTGTCGGGGACCACGGGCGGATTCACTTCGATGATCGACTCGACTGCCGTTGGCAGTATGGAGATGCGGCCGGGAGTCGTCGACGCATCCTATTCCAGCCGCCTTTCATCTCTCATCGAGTTGCGCACTCGGCAACTCGGCGAGGCGCCCGAGGAACGGAGCCTGTCGCTGGGCATTTCCGGCACCGGCGGGCTTTACCAGCGCTCTTTGCCGAAGAACGGAACGCTTTTGGTTTCGGCTCATCGCAGCATTCTGAATCTCGTCACCAACGACATCGGAATCAACGGCGTTCCCATCTACAGCAATCTTCTTACTCGGCTGGAGCTGGCGCCGGGCAGCCGCGACAGCTTGACCATTCTCAGCCTTGGCGGCATCGATTCGATCAAGATGACGCCTTGCGCCGGAGACTGGGAGGTGACCAGTAGCGACCGAACTCAATACAGGGGATGGAGAGATACTGGAGCGCTGACCTGGAAGCACGCCTTCGACGCTCGGGTCGCTTCGGAGTTTACGGCTCAGTATTCAATCGCGCAGCAGGATATAAACCAGCAGCAACAGAACGGCTACGTTTGGTCAGGGAATATCAAGACCTGCACTCCGATCACAACGACTCCGACGTACATGGAGAGCTCGCACAACGGGCTGCCGCGTGTGAACTTCACGGTGAGGGCCGCTTTGCGGGGATGGTTACTTTCGGCAGGAGCCGACGGCGGGCTCATGATCCCGAACGACGCCGTCGACCAGCCCAAGGGTCAGCTTTCGCCGTTTTCGGCCAGTACAACGGCCACCGACGCGGTAAGCTTTCATCGCCATATCGCGGCCGGCCAGGAAGCGGGTTTTTTTCAGGCCGAAAGCGCAATGGACAAACGATGGAATTTGATGGCGGGCTTGCGCGCCGAGGGTTTCGCCCTGGATGGGAGCTACGCGCTTGAGCCGCGTGTTTCGGTTGTCTACAGGCTGAGCGAGCGCCAAAGCCTGAACGCCTCGTGGAACGCGGCGGCTCAGCTTCCGCCGACAATGGATCTGCTGAGCTTTCCCGCAAATCATCAACTGCGCCCGATCGAGGTGCGGCAGGCCACGGCGGGATTGCGGCTTTGGCAGGGCCGCTGGGGCACGCTGGACGCCGCGGCGTATTCCAAGCAGTACCGGCGCGAGCCTATCTCAACGGAATTTCCGCAATTGATGCTCTTCAACATGGTCGACACGCTGGGTCAGTCCTTCGTGTGGCTGCCGCTCACGGATTCTGGCACGGCCAGCTCTCGTGGCGTGGAAGCGGTCTTGCGAGGTCACTGGGGTGAGCACGCGAGCCTGATGCTGTCGGCTTCGCGCTCGCAGTCCGAGTACCGCGCTCTGGACGGCATTCGGCGAAACGGCAGCTACGATACGCCGGTGATGATCAACGCGGTGAACAGCTTTCGGTTGCCGCTGGGAATCGCGCTCAACAGCAAAGAGTCGTTCGCAAGCGGGCGCGTATATTGCCCCTTCGACTTGCCCGATTCGCTGGCTCAGATGCGAGGCATCTACGATCTGACCCGGATCAACGCGCTGCGGGGGCCGGTCTACAACCGGTTGGACGTAGAACTAGAGCGGCAATTCAGGATCGCAAAGGGAGAATTGGTGATTCAAGGCGGCGCGGAGAATATCCTCAATCGCGGCAACTTGCTTGGCTACGTGTGGCTGCAGAATTGCACCGCCGGTCTGCCTTGCACAAACGCCCAGGGGTTGCCCATCGCAAAAGTGGATCAGATCGGCCGCTTCCCTTCCTTTAGCGCACGGTACCGGTTCTGATCATACCGATTGCACTTTGCGCGAACAGGGGGTATTCGCACGATCGGCGGAAGGCAAGCTGGGATTCGAGGTGGGCGGCGTATAGGGTTACTTTTTTCCCGCGGTTGCCAGCGCCTTGAGGCGCGTGTTCAAGCGGCTCTTGTAACGGGAAACGGTGTTCGAGTGCAGAACGCCCTTTTGCACGCTCTTGTCGAGGGCAGAAACCGTGGCCCGGTATTGCGCCTGTGCTTCTTTCACGTCCCCCTTCGCGAGTGCCTCGCGCAGCGAGCGCAAACTCGAGCGTACGCGGCTGCGGTTGGCGCGATTCACTTCGGTGCGGGTTACGGTCTGGCGGGCGCGCTTGAGCGCCGATACGTGGTTTGCCATGGTTGTGCTTCCATCTCCAAAGCCTGAATTGCAGGGTTGGTCCTGACTTCAGGAAAAATGTTGCGGGGTAGAGGCCAAATCGAGCCTGACTCGTTCGAGCTGCACCCCTCGCAACCTCTAAGTCTACGGGAATTTGCGGGGTGGGTCAAACGCTCCCGGGACGCGAACTTTGACGAAGATTCTGCGGCGCGGGACGCCGGAGCTCTATCCCGGAACTCTATCGATGAAAAGCACTTTTCAGCAGGTCAAGCCGGTTTGACCCGGTTTCGGCAGCCCGGTATACTCGAAACTGCGTTACACCGGTTCCTGAGTTTCTGTATCCCGAAGCCATTGCACTCAAGTGGCTCTTTCCTCATGAAAGAGCCACCTTGCACGACTTCTGAAACGGCTACATCAACTCAGGAACCGGTCTAAGCGGGAGTAGCTCAGTGGTAGAGCATCGCCTTGCCAAGGCGAGGGTCGCGAGTTCAAGTCTCGTCTCCCGCTCCATTCTGCATTTCTCCGGCTCTTGCAAACCGGGCGAAGAGTGGAATGAGAGATCCGCAACCCGTGTGGCAGGCAGCCCAAGGCGCGGTACCCAAGTGGTAAGGGAGAGGTCTGCAAAACCTTTATGCGCCGGTTCGATCCCGGCCCGCGCCTCCAAATTTTTCTCTTGCGGCTAGCTCATTTCATCCTTTTCATGCCAACCCAATCATTCCTTCTCCGTCGGCGTGAAGGGCAGGGCGGGCCTGTTTTGCGCTCCCAAACCATCACCAACTGCACAAGCAACCTCACGCAAAAAGCTCACTGCTCGCCCGTATGTCTCCACGTTAGAGTTGGTATAGTGCGATCATGTTCAACGTCTTGATCCAAAGTGCTCCAAAGCCTAAGAGCCATGGCGTAACTTCGATGTTCCTCCACCTGGGAGCACTCGGCCTCTTCTTCGTCGCCATCATTGATAGCTCTCCTCTGCCGACATTTGGCGGGCCGGACATTTTGACCGCAATTCTCGCTGGCCAGCAACGCAATCCGTGGTACGAATATGCAGCTTTCGCCACGGCAGGGTCGGTGGTTGGAGCCTACCTGACCTTCAGAATCGCCAGAAAAGCCGGTGCAGCGTACCTGCATAGCAAGTTTGGCAGCCGGAGGGTGGATTCAATGCTCCAATTGTTCAAGAAATGGGGTACCGGCGCTCTCGTCGCTTCAACAGCGATTCCGTTTCCCTTTCCTACGAGCTTGTTTTTCGCGTCAGCAGGCGCTTCGAATTATCGCGTTGGAAAGTTTCTGACTGTGGTGACCGTCTGCCGGGGTGCGCGATACACGCTCATTGCCGTCATCGCCGATCACTATGGCCGTCATTTTGTCCGCGTTCTGCGCCATCCCGTCCAATACTGGGGCTGGTTGCTTGTCTTCGCGGCCATCATTCTCGCCGTGATTATGGCTGGAATTGTGGTGAATAGGCGACTCGAGGCTGCAACAGCTGCTTGAGGCAGGAGACGAAATCCATCCCAGTGGGCGAGGATTGTGCCATGGCCGAAATGGAAAACGATGAATTGCGGCAGCAGTTTGCCAGCGACAACTACGCGGGAATTTGCCCCGAGGCGTGGATGGCCACGGATGCCGCCAATCGCGGGCACGTGACGTCGTATGGCGACGATCCGTGGACGGCCAAAGCGTCCGACGCGTTCCGGAACCTGTTTGAAACGGCTTGCGAGGTCTACTTTGTCTTCAACGGCACCGCCGCCAATTCGCTGGCGCTGGCATCGCTCTGCCAGTCCTATCACAGCGTAATCTGCTCTGACCAGGCGCACGTGGAGACAGACGAGTGCGGCGCGCCGGAGTTCTTCTCGAACGGTTCGAAACTCCTCGTGGCGGCGAGCCCGGAGGGAAAACTTACACCCGGCGCGATTCGTGAGCTGGCAACGAAGCGCAGCGATATTCACTATCCCAAGCCGCGCGTCGTGTCGATCACGCAATCCACTGAAACCGGGCGCGTCTACTCGCTCGCCGAATTGCGCGCGATCTCTGAGGAATGTCGCAAGCGCGGGCTGTCGCTGCACATGGACGGCGCGCGCTTTGCCAACGCATGCGCCAGCCTGGGCTGTTCGCCGGCGGAGATGAGTTGGAAGAGCGGCGTGGATGTTCTGTGCTTTGGCGGAGCCAAGAATGGCATGGCAATGGGAGAAGCTGTCCTGTTCTTTGATCCTGTGTTGGCAACCGACTTCGACTACCGCTGCAAACAGGCGGGACAACTGGCGGCCAAGATGCGGTTTCTTTCGGCGCCTTGGGTCGGCATGCTGGAGGGCGGCGCATGGCTGCGAAACGCCGAGCACGCCAACCGCTGCGCGCGGCAGTTCGCGTCGCAGCTTGCGGAGATTCCCGGCGTGAAGCTCGCACAGCCCGTCGAAGCCAACGCGGTGTTTGTTGAGGCGCCGGAGAAGGTTCTTACTGAACTTCGTGCGCGAGGATGGAGCTTCTACACCTTCATTGGCGGCGCGGCACGCTTTATGTTTTCGTGGGACAGCGATCCCAGGCGCATCGATGCGCTGAGCTCCGATCTGCGGGAGTGCGCCGCCGTGTAACGCTTCAGAATCATTTCCTTGTAACGCCGGCCTCAGGCCGGCTGTAATGGCGGCGTCCGCGCCCTCACTACCCGAACTCTCTCCCGTTCACCGCAGGCGCGTCCCTCATTTGTTGTCAAGCCCCCAGGCCAACTCTCACCGCTGCCAACTCCTCCCTAACTCCCGTCTTTTCTGATCACTGACCCCTGTTCACTTTTCTCTGTGAAGTTTGCCGATTATTTCGCCCATTTCGCTATGCTTTATCTAAGTAGCAAAAACAGGGCGTCGCTCTTCTCTTTGAGAGCTGGCGGCGGTTCGGCGTCTAAGTTGGGCATGACTGACTCCCCGAGCAGCCGCCATTTTTTGCCAAACTCCAAACGGGACGATTTCGCCCGATTGCCGACCTGGCAACTCCGCTAGCAACGCTAACTCCAATGCATTGCCCTTAAGTCCTTTAGAAGGCCATACTTGGATTCTAACCCCTTTGGAATCATAGGCTTAGCGGACTTAATCCTTAATCCAAGTCATTGAAAACAAAGAACTTGACCCCAAAAATGGCGCCTCCCCCCCCCCGGGGGGGGTATCAAATAGTAAACACCGGCTCGCAGCGCAAAGAGGCGTTCGCCGCTACCCCTCCACCGCTTCCCACTGGCCCGATTTACCCGACCGGAGGATGGCCTCAATGACCGCCATGTTGGCGATTGAGTCTTCCAGCGGCACCGGAACCTCGGTGTTCTCAAATACGGCTCTGGCAAAGGCGTCTCCCTGCAGCGTGTACTGATCGGATGAAGGGAAAGATTCCATCGTGATTCCACTGAAGCTGAGATCGCCGGACGCGTCGATGTAGAGCCGCGTGGGGCGGTCGATGGGCGCGTTAAACGGAATCTCAATTTCGATTCGGCCGTGCGTGCCCAGAATCTGGACGCGCTGAAATGGGATCTGCTGTGTGCTGCACGTAAAAATCGCGTGGCCGGAGCCGAAGTCGAGCATTGCCGAGGTCAGCCGGTCGGTGCCCATCTGCGGATCGCGATCGACAAGCGCAACCACACGCCGCGGCTCCTGGCCGAAAGCAAAGCGCGACGCTTGAATGCAGTAGCAGCCGATGTCGTACGCGGCGCCGCCGCCTGTCTCAATCTGGTTGCGGATGTTCGCCGTGTCCACGTTGAAGTAACTGAAGTGCGCATTGACGGCGCGGATTTCTCCGATGCGGCCTTCGTCGAGGAGTTGGCGCACGCGCAGCCACTGCGGCGCGCTGCGGATCATGAAGGCTTCCGAGATCTTGACGCCGGTGCGGGCGCGGACGTCGAGCAGCGTCTTGGCCTCGGCCAGTGTCATGCTCAACGGTTTTTCGCAGAGCACGTGCTTGCCGGCTTCGGCGGCTTTTTGGGTCCACGGGACGTGGAGCTGGTTGGGCAGCGGATTGTAGATGGCGTCGATGTTCGGGTCGGCGATCAGCTCCTCGTAGGAGCCGTAGGCCGTGGGAACGCCGAGTTGCGTGGATGCCTCGCGGGCCTTCGTCAGATCGCGGGAGGCAATTGCGGTAACGGTCGTGAACTCGCCCTCCTGCATCGCAGGGATCACTTTTTTCAGGCCGATGTTAGCGGTGCTGAGGACGCCAAAACGAAGTTTCGTCGACATAACGGCATGATAACGCTGAGCCCGGCCGATGATATGCGGCTCACGCGTGGTGGATAGCCAAGGCAATTGCCTCGGCCGCATTGGCGGCAACGCGGATGAGCTCCCGGTTGCGAGCTTCGATGAACCCGGCAGCCACTGCCGTGTCGAGGAAGGCAAGCAGGCCGCTCCAATAATTGAGCGTGTTGATCAGGATGCATGGCTTCGCATGAAGGCCGATCTGAGCCCAGGTGATCGCTTCAAACAACTCGTCGAGGGTGCCGTAACCACCGGGCAACACCAGGATCGCGTCGGAGAGCTCATGAATACGGGCTTTGCGCTCGTGCATGGTGGAGACAAGCTCGAGCGAGGTTAGGTTTTTGTGCGCGATCTCGCGGCCACTGAGAGCATCCGGCAGCACGCCGATGACTTCTCCGCCTGCTGCGAGCGCCGCATCGGCCACTGCACCCATCAGGCCGCGGCACGCTCCGCCATAGACCAAACCAAGACCGGCTTTGGCGATCGCCGTGCCGAGAGCCGTCGCCTCGGCGCGAAAAGCCGGGTTGTCTCCGATGGCTGATCCGCAGAAGACGGCAACGCGGCGAAGCCGCTTAGGTGAGTCAGTCATTATGCTTTCAGAATAACGGGCCAGGGGTGCTTACTTCCTGGCGGATACGCAGACAGAGGCGACTTGCGCCGGTTGAGGATCGGGAAAGTACCTGCGCTGAAAAAAGAGTGCAACGTTGACAAGAGCAATCATCACGGGCACTTCAACCAGAGGCCCGATCACTGCGGCAAAAGCGGCGCCAGAATTGATGCCGAAGACGGAGACGGCGACAGCGATGGCCAGCTCGAAGTTGTTGGATGCTGCAGTGAAGGCCAGCGTCGTGGTTTTGGAGTAGTCCGCGCCAAGCTTACGGCCCATATAAAACGAGACCAGGAACATGACCACGAAATAGACCAAAAGCGGTGCGGCAATCCTCAGGACATCGAGTGGGAGGCGAACAATATAGCTCCCTTTTAGTGAGAACATGACCACGATGGTGAAGAGGAGGGCGACAAGGGTGAGTGGGCTAACTCGCGGGACGAAGTTGCGCTCGTACCAAGCTAGGCCTCTGGCTCGGACAAGGGCTGTGCGCGTAAGGAATCCGGCGAGGCACGGAATGCCCAGATAAATGAAGACGCTCTGCGCGATTTGGCCAATGGAGACATGGACGACTGCGCCCTGCAGTCCGAGTTTTACCGGCAGAACGGTGATGAAGACCCAGGCGTACAGCGAATAGAAGCAGACCTGAAAGAGAGAATTGAAGGCCACCAGGCCGGCGGCGTATTCGGTGTCACCTTTGGCTAGCTCGTTCCAGACGATGACCATCGCGATGCAGCGGGCCAGACCAATCATAATGAGGCCGGCCATGTATTCCGGGTATCCGCGCAGAAACACGACGGCAAGAACGAACATGAGGACAGGCCCAATGATCCAGTTCTGAAGCAAAGAGAGACCAAGCACCTTCTTGTTGCGAAAGACTTCGTGCAGTTCGTCGTACCGCACCTTGGTGAAGGGCGGGTACATCATTACGATCAGGCCCACCGCAATGGGGATGGAGGTGGTGCCGATGCTGAAGCGGTCGAGAAAAGGAACGACGCCGGGGACGAGCCATCCGAGTGCCACGCCGGCCACCATGGCGGCGAAGATCCAGGCGGTGAGATAGCGATCAAGAAACGAAAGCCGGCCAGTGACCTTCATGAGCAATCCTCAAAGAAAAAATTTGCGCGCTGCCTTGTGACGCGAGCCGCCGGTCAGGAACGGCCGATCTTGTCGATCTCGCGTTGGATGGCGAGCTGATCGAGCGACACAAGCGGCAACGCAAGCAGCAGACTGATGCGCCGGTCGAGGATGGAAAAGGCGTCTCGAAAGGCTCGTTCAATTTGCTCAGGCGTTCCCGTCGCCGCTGCGGGATCGGGCACACCCCAATGCGCGGTCATGGGCTGGCCGGGCCAGAAAGGGCAGGCTTCCTTCGCCGCGTTATCGCAGACGGTGAAGACGAAGTTCATTTTGGGCGCGCTGGGCGCGGAGAACTCGTCCCAGGATTTGCTGCGCAGACCCGCCGTCGGTATGTGCGCAAAGTCAAGCTGTCTTAGCGCTTCGGGCCGAACCGTGCCAGACGGATGACTTCCGGCACTATAGGCAGTAAAAATGCCTTTGCCCTTGCGATTCAAGATGGCCTCAGCCAGAATCGACCGCGCGGAGTTTCCGGTGCAGAGAAAAAGAACGTTGTAATGGTTGGGCATGATTCGGCTCCTATGCCGCGGCTCCGCCGCAGCATCCAGATGCGCAGCATTTGGGTTGAGGTTTGAGGGCGCGGATAAAGGCGCTGAGGAATTTGCCATCGACCTCGGGAGCGATCGCATCAACGTCGACACCCGCTTCGCCGAGTGACTGGCGCGCATCCTCGGCGTTGTAGATGCGAGTGGGCTCGAAGGAGACATCCACAAACCCGGCGGCGATAAGCCGCGCGCGATAGTCCTGCTCTTCGAGAGCGCCCGCAATGCAGCCTACCCACAACAACATGCTCTGGCGCACAGCGTCTGGAACCTGGCCGCGCACGACAACGTCGGAGACGGCGAAGCGGCCGCCCGGCTTGAGCACGCGAAACGCCTCACGCAAAACGCGGTCCTTGTCGGCGGAGAGGTTGATGACGCAGTTGGAGATGATGACGTCAACCGAGTTATCGGCTAGTGGGATGTTTTCGATCTCGCCTTTGAGAAACTCAACGTTGTCGACACCTGCCTTGCGCTGGTTTTCACGGGCAAGGGCAAGCATCTCGTCGGTCATGTCAAGGCCGTAGGCTTTGCCGCCGGGAGCCACGCGTCGCGCGGAAAGCAGCACGTCAATGCCGCCGCCGGAACCGAGGTCGAGGACGACTTCGCCGGGCTTCAACTCAATGAGTGCGGTGGGATTGCCGCAGCCTAGCGAGGCCTGCACAGCCTTCTCCGGGATGAGGCCCTTTTCACTGTCGCTGTAAAGATTCGTGGTGATTGGGTCGCAGCAGCGGAGGCCGGGATCACAACAGGCCTGCAAACTGCCTGCCTCTGACACCGCGCGCGCGGCGTCACCGTATTTCTTCCTGACTTGTTCCTTCACTTCCGCCTGGACTGCCATTCGCCTCCCCCATTCGTATATGCCTAAGCAAATATATTGCTGGTATTCATATTTGTCAAGGCGTATATTTGTGGAGATGGGACGTAGCGCAAGATCAGCTGACCTGGCAAATCTTTTTGCCGCACTTGCCGACCGCACACGGCTGCGCCTGCTGAACCTGATGAACGGCCGCGAGGTGTGCGTGTGTTACTTCGTGGAAATCCTGAAGCAGAGCCAGCCCAAGGTGTCGCGGCATCTTGCCTATTTGCGCAAGGCGGGAGTAGTGCGCGCGCGGCGCGAGGGCAAGTGGATGCATTATCGGATCGAGCGGCCTGCCGACTCCGCGGTGGCGGCTATTCTGGACGCAACGCTTGAGTCGTTCGACGCCGACCGGGAGATGATGGCCGATAGGGTACAACTGGACCGAGCCTGCTGCCGGCCGGAACGCTTCTTGACGCTTGCGGGTGCGCCGGCACCCACCAATGTCCAATCGGACGCCGCTTGACATAAGATAATCGACGCGCTGCTACAGTATGACGCAGTCGACGTTTGGCGATTTGGCCCTTTTCACCTGCGGACCTTTTGTGTCATGCTTGCAAACATGGGAAACAAAGACAGGGGTAAGAAAGAAGTCAAGAAGGCTCCCAAGCCGAAGCCGAAACCAGAACCAGGACGCAAACGCGAGATATTCACGCCGCCGCCACAGCCGAAGTAGGGATCGGCGCAAGCGCCTGATTTGCGGTGCGACCAAATGGCCGGCTCTGAAAGGGCGTCGGTATGCGCGGTGCTCTACCGGCGCAGTGGGCTAGCTACGACCCTCGATCTGCCTCGTGTGAAGTTCGCGATCAACCTCAATAGGAAAAGGCCATCCCACTGGATGGCCTTTTCCTTTGCATGAAATCGCGAAGAGAACTCAGGGTTGGGACGCGGCGCCCGGGCTTGGCTCGTTGCGGGCTTGAGCCTTTTCCGCCAATACTTTGTGCGCGCTGTCTTCAAGCGCCTGGGCTTCGGGCATGTAGGTAAGCGCCTTCTGGACCATCGGGTCATAATCGGCGATGACGCGCAAGCCGCTTAGCTGGCCGAACTGAATGGTGAAGATGTCCCTCTTGATCTGCGCCTTGATCCAGTCGGAGGAATCACCAATGTCGCCGTCGGTCCAGTCAACGTCTTGGCTGGTGAGGAATTTCTTGAAGTCGTTGAGGACAGTGTCGTCGACTTGGAAGTTTTTGTCGACGGTGTGCGTGGCCACGTAGACCGGCGCGAAGTGGAAAAAGACGTCTTTGTAGACCAGTTCGTCCTGGAAGCGGCTAGTGGTGGGCGGCTCGATTTTCTCGTCGGGCGTGATGCCGCCGCCGCCGTATACGGTGCGGCCAGAGTCGGTCAGCTTGACTTCGCGGCTGGATGAGTCAGAGGATGTGGGCCCGTCACCGGCGTGGTTGTAGTAGTCGTATAGCGATACGCCCGCGTAATTGCGCTGGATGAGGCGGCCCGACGGCGTGTAGTAGTGGTAGGTGGTGAGAGCGAGGCCGGAGTCTTCACTGAGGTTGTAGACGGTCTGTACCAGGCCCTTGCCGAAGGTGGTCTCGCCCACAATGAGGGCGCGATCGTGGTCCTGCAGCGCGCCGGAGACGATCTCGGCGGCAGAAGCAGTGTCGCGGTTGACCAGCACCACAATGGGAAAGGTCTTGCCGTCATTGCCGTGCGTCGCGACGTAGTTCTGATCGGAGTAGGCGCGGCCGCGCTGGGAGACGATGGTCTGGCCCTTGGCAAGCAGGTGGTCGCAGACATCCACTGCCTGGCTTAGGAGGCCACCTGGATTATCGCGCAGATCCAGGACCAGGCCCTTGAGGTCGCCGAAGCCGTCGATCGCGTCGTCCATCTCCTGGCCGGTGGTTTCCTGGAACTGGGTCAAATGAATGTAGCCGATGCCGGGTCGAATCTCGAATTTAAGATCGATGGAGGGATGCGGAATCTCGTCGCGAACAAGGTCGAAGACCAGCGGCTTGGCCTGGCCATAGCGGACCATCGTGACCTGCACGTGCGTGCCCTTGGGTCCCTTCAGCGCTTTGGCGACCTCATCGGAGGACCAGCCATCGGTGGATTTGCCGTCAACGGCGACAATCTGGTCACCGGGGTGAATGCCGGCACGGAACGAGGGCGTGTCCTCGTACGGAGTGACAACGTAGACGTTGCTCTTGCCGTTGTCGCCGTTTTGCTGCTGGATGACCATGCCCACTCCGTAGTAGCGGCCGCGCTGATCCTCGCGCAGGCGGGCATAGGCCTTGGGATCGTAGAAATGCGAGTGTGGGTCAAGGACCTGCAACATTCCGGGGATGGCGCCGTCGTAGATGACATCGTCGGCCTTGTCGGGCGTGAGGGGCTCGGCATAGTTCTGCTCCACGATCGCATAGACGTCGGTGAACGCTTTGAGGCTGTCGCGAAGCTGGCTCTCGTCCTGCGACGATTGGGCGCCGACACGGCGCTCAAGTACCGTGCCAGCCACGGCACACACGGCGAAAAAAACAACCACGGCGAAGAGCGCGCGGCGGGCACGGGAACTCATGGACAAACCCAACCTCCAGACGGCGCGTGCGCCAGACGCCAGCCGGCGGACTTTCCATCGCCTGCGAGCGAATCGGATCAATGCCGAATTTCCGCTCGATAAAAATTGACCTTGCCTGTTATTGGCAAGGCCATGGAGATGGAAGAACCGCTCGCACTGAGGCCGCGGGGCCGTCTTCGGCTAAAGTATAACACCGCTTTATTTGACGCGCGGCCTGGCTGGCGGGTAGCCGGGTTACCGTGGTTTGGAGCGCGGGGGGCATATTGGAAGGGTTGTGCGCTGGCTTGGGCCGGGCATCCGCTTTCCCTTTCGGCTCTCCCGGCATTTACAATTGCGTCTATGCAGCAGGCACCAGAAAAGCATGCGCCAGGCACACGGCCGGACGTTGATTCTATGAATTTTAGATATTTTTCCGGATTAGCGGCGTTCGCACTTGGCGCGGTGCTGCTGGTGTGCCCCAGCCTGGCACTCGGCCAGGCGAACGAACCGGAGAGCCCCTATGGCGGGACGACCGTCGAGGACATTATCGCCCGCGTCAACGACCAGATCATCACCAAGTCAGACTACGACCGTGCAGAAGCCGAATTGGACCAGGACGGAAAGCAGCACGGCGCATCGATGCAGGAGATGGCGGGCCAACGCAAGGATTTGCTGCGCAATCTGATCGACCAGCAACTGTGGCTCTCTAAGGGCAAGGAACTCGACATTACAGGCGAAACAGAACTGGTAAAGCGCCTGGACGAGATCCGCAAGCAGTACAACCTGGATTCGATTGACGATCTGGAGAAGGCGGCCAGAGAGCAGGGCGTGTCCTTCGAGGACTTCAAGGCCAACATCCGCAACCAGATCATCACCCAGGAGGTAATGCGGCAGGAAGTTGGCGAGCATATTCAGATGACACCCGGCGAGGTGGAGCGTTACTACGAAGAGCACAAACAGGACTACATACAGCCGGAGAGCGAGCGGTTGGGCGAGATTCTGATTTCGACGGGTACGGACGGATCCGACGATCCGGCGAAGGTTGCGGCGGCCAAAGCAAAGGCGGATGACATTGAGGCTCGGCTGCATGCCGGCGGAGACTTCGCCCAGTTGGCAAAGAGCTTCAGCGACGGTTCGACGGCTGCCTCCGGCGGCGATCTGGGCCAGTACAAGCGGGGCCAGCTTCCCAAGGTTCTTGAAGACAAGACATTCGATCTTGCAACGGGCCAATACACCGATCCAATTCTCACGCGGCAGGGCTACATCATCCTAAAGGTCTCACAGCATACGCCGGGAGGACCGCGGCCATTCAAGGACGTGGAAGAGGACGTGGAGCAGGCTTATTACATGAGCTTGATGGATCCGGCTATTCGCGATTATCTGAGCCACATGAGAGATCAGGCATTCATTCAGATCAAGCAGGGTTATGTAGACACCGGCGCGACACCCGCCGAATTGCATTCAAGCATTAGCTTCAGCGCGTATGTACCGCCGGCACCGAAGAAGAAAGCTAAGGTGGAGAGGACCCGGTTCCGTGAGAGCACCCGCACCTTCCGAGAAAAATCGGGTCCGGCTGCGCCACCGGCCGAGGGGGCCAACGAGGCGCTGACCAGCACAACGCCGGCGCCACCGGCAGCCGCGCCAACTGGGGCGTCGAACAAAAGGAAGAAGCGGAGCAAGAAGGAAGAAGCAGCCACCGAGAAGCCCGGCAAGAAAGAGAAAATCCGCTTTGGACAGGCGCCGCGCGAAACGCTGCCTTCCGCGACGACAAACACCGCCACGGAGAATGCGGGCGCGCTGCCCGAGACGGCCTCGAATACCGACCAGCCGGCGAATCCGCTGGAGCCGACTGCGCCAACGCAGAAGACACGCTTCAGCGCTCGCGCACGACAGGCTAAGACACCTAAGACAACAGGCAATGGCGGGCAGGCGGGTTCAACAGGTCCCGTACCGCCCAACGCCTCTGAAGTAGCCGACCAGCAGACGCAGTCAGCTCCTTTGGGTCTGTCAGGAGATACATCGAAGAAGAAGAAAAAGGCATCGACAGCGACCGCGGGGAAGACTCGAATCGCCAACAAGAAAAAGAGCGAGGAAGAAACGCAGCCGAAACCGGCGCAGCAACCAACGCCCATCCCTCCCGTGCCGGGAGCGCCTGCACCCTCGGACCATCCGGACCAGCCTCAACCGCAGCAAACGACGCCGCAGTAAGTTCGAGATTCAATCGATCCGATAGAGTGGGCCTGGGAACGAAATCCCAGGCCCGAAGTCTTTTTGGAGCAGCACTGGTTTCGTTCGATTTGAACGGCGCCTTTGGCATAGCAAGAGAATTGCGTTAATCTTCTCGGCAGAATGAAAGACATCTATATCGGCGATTTGATGGGCTTCGACGAGGGTAAGCTCTTCGACAGCTTCTTTCTCGTGCTGGCCAAGCAGCAGCGGACCACCAAGCAAAACAAACCGTATTTGAGCCTTACGCTCGGCGACAAGACCGGGCAGATCGAAGCGCGCGTGTGGGAGCTGGGCGACCCGCGGATCGCCAAAGACTTTGAGCGTGGCGAAATGGTGAAGGTGCGCGGTAGCGTTTCGCGCTATGACGATCGCGCCCAGTTGAAAGTGGATCAGCTGCGCAAGGCGCTCGACAGCGAGGCGGACAAGATGGATATGCTGCCAGCGACGAGCCGCGATGTGGGCGAGTTGTGGCGGGTGCTCGAGGCAAGCGCCGCGAGCGTGATCAATCCCGATCTGAAGCGGCTGCTGGCGGCGTTACTTACCGACGCACCTATCGCACAGGCATTTCGCGAAGCGCCGGCAGCCCGGCAACTGCATCATGCGTGGCTTGGCGGCCTGCTGGAGCACGTTGTGAGTTTATTGGGCCTCGCCGATCGAGTCGCTGCACACTACCCGATGCTCGACCGCGATTTGCTTGTCACGGGCGTGATTCTGCACGACATCGGAAAGATCCGCGAGCTGAGCTGGGACACAGGATTCGACTACACGGTTGAGGGTGTGTTGTTGGGGCATATCCAGATGGGCGTCGATCTGGTTGAGAAGACGATCGCCGGGCTGCCCGGGTTCTCTGACCGGCTGCGCACGCTCGTGCTGCACATGATTCTGTCGCACCACGGAAAGCTGGAGTTCGGTTCGCCCAAGCTGCCCATGATTCCGGAAGCGCTGGTTCTGAACTTTCTCGACGATCTGGACGCGAAGATGCAGGCCATGGCCAGTGAGTTTGAGAAGTCGGCGCGCGAGGGCCGTGCACCGGACGAGATGACGGGCAAAGTGTGGGCACTCGATCAGCGGCAGTTGCTGAACACGAGGGCTTGGCTAGCGCACGACCGGGAGTAGCGGTTCCCCGTTTCCAGCACTTTTATTCCAAGAACCAATCCCACTGCTCTTTGGTGAGTGGAACGACCGAGAGGCGGCCGATGAGCAGGAGCGGCGAGCGCGCAAAGAGCTTTTCCGCCTTGATTTGGGCCAGCGTCTTTGGGTGCTTGAGGCGTTTCCCGACCTTTACGTGCACGATGGGGACCTTGGGGTCAGCCGCGTTGACACTCAGCACCGTGCCCGTGCCGACGGCGGTGCGTTCGTCGCCGGTATGGTAAAAGATCCACTTTGTTCCGGGCTTCATCTCGCGCAGGTTCTTGACCGCGGTGGGATTGGTCACGCCGTCCCAAACGGTTTCGCCGTCGCCCTGGAGATCGTCGAAACAATAGACGCTGGGTTCGGATTTGAAGAGGAAGTAACTCATCATAATGGTTAGTTGTCAGTCGTCAGTGACCATTTGTCGACAAATCCGCAAGTTTGCCAGGCGGTATTTTCTTTCCCCTACCCCTACTGGCTGTTCCCTGTCTTTCTATTCCCTGCCCCGCTTGCGAATCTCGATGTTGAGGCGCTTGATCTTCTGGTTCAGTGTCGATAGCGGAATGCGGAACTGCTCGGCGGCTTCTGTCTGGTTCCAGTTGCAGCGCTCGAGTTTTTCAATGATGATTCTGCGCTCGATCACTTCAAGAATGTCGAAGAGCGAAGAGTTGGGGTTGTGTTCGAGGAGCGCGTCCTGAAAGCTGCGGCCTGTGATCTGTCCGGGGAGCAGCTCGGCGCCGATCAGCGGGCCGGAGGAGAGCACCACACCGCGCTCGATGGCGTTTTCAAGCTCGCGGACATTGCCGGGCCAATCGTAGTCGATGAGAGCGCGCATGGCATCGGTGGAAAGTTTGCGCGGGGGGAAGTTGTTCTCCGTGGCGTAAAAATCGAGGAAGTGCTGGGCCAGGAGCGGAATATCCTCGCGGCGTGAGCGCAGCGGTGGCAGGTCAACGGTGATGACGTTGAGGCGGTAGAAAAGATCCTCGCGGAAGTGCCCATCGCGGACCGCCTGCCGGAGATCGACGTTGGTGGCGGCGAGGATGCGCACGTCCACCTGAAGCTCCTGAATGCCTCCGAGATGCATGAAGCGCTTGTCCTGCAGCACCCGCAGGATCTTGGATTGCGTGTCGAGGCCCATGGTCGCGATCTCGTCGAGGAAGAGCGTGCCGCCGTTGGCGACTTCGAAGAGGCCTTTCTTTGAGGCGACCGCGGAAGTGAATGCGCCCTTGACGTGCCCGAAAAGCGTGGACTCGAGGAGCTCAGACGGCATTGCGCCCGTGTTAATAGGGACGAATGGCTTGTCGCGCCGCGGCGAGTTGGCGTGGATCGCCTTGGCGATAATCTCCTTGCCGGTGCCGCTTTCGCCCTGAATCAGGACCGTGGAGCGGCTGGGAGCGACCTGCGCGACAAGATCAAAGACGCGAAGCATGGACTCGCTTTTGCCCACGATGTTGGCGAAATTGTAGCGTTGTTTGAGGGTGCGCTTGAGCTGAAGGTTTTCTTCCTCGGCGCGGTGGCGTGCGACTGCGGAGCGGATGTCGGCAAGTAGCTTCTCGTTGTCCCAGGGCTTCTGGATGAAATTCTCCGCGCCGGCGCGAATGGCCTCGACGACGTTGTCGACTGTGCCGTAGGCGGTGATCATGATAATTGGAAGATCGGGTTGGCGCTCCTTGAACTGCGGCAGAAGCTCGATGCCGCTCTGGCCGGGCAACGCGAGGTCGAGCAGGACGAGGTCGAAGCTTGACTGATCGAGCATGCGCAGCCCTTCTTCGCCGTTGGCCGCGGTTTTGACTGCGTAGTTTTCGAGAGAGAGCAGAACCTCAAGCGACTCTTGGATGCCGGCCTCGTCGTCGACAACGAGAATGGAGGCGGCGGGTGAACCGCCTTCAATCGCGGGCGCGGAGACAGGCGCATTCACGGGTATTGTTTCCTCAGCGGTGGGCTCAGGCATGGACGGAATTCCTTAACAGCGGAAACTCAAGGTGAAAGGTCGTGCCGGCGCCGATTGCGCTTTCGACGTGGATTTTGCCGGCGTGTTCCTGAATGATGCCGTACGAAACAGAGAGGCCGAGGCCGGTGCCGCGCCGGTCGCCAGGCAGGTTCTTGGTTGTGAAGAATGGATCGTAGATGCGTTTGAGGTGTTCGGGCGCGATGCCGGAACCAGAATCGGAGATGACGGCTTCAACGTGTCCGTCAACCAGCGTGGCGATGCGCAGTCGCCCCCCGCCGGGCATGGCGTCCTTGGCATTCAGCAATAGATTAAGGAAGACTTGCTGTAGTTTGCCGGGGTTGCCGTGGATCGGCGGCAGTTCGTCGGCGAGTTCGAGATCGACAAGAATCTGCGCGGTCTTGAACTGGTGCTCGAGCAGCGACAGCGTGTCGCGGACCACTTGGTTCAGGTCAGTGTTGCGGAACTCAGTGGTGGAAGTGCGCGAGAAGTTGAGCAGGCCGTTGGCGATTTCAGCGGCGCGGAAGCTCTGCTGCGTGATCTTGTCGAGCACCGGGCTAAGGCGCGCGTCGCCGCGCAACTGTTTGGCCAGCATCTGCGCGTAGGAGGAAATGACCGCGAGCGGAGTGTTGATCTCGTGGGCAACACCGGCAGCCAGCAAGCCGATGGACGTCAGCTTGTCAGCCTGAGCAAGCTGGATCTCCAGCGTGACTCGCTCAGTAATGTCGTCAACCAGAACGATGCGGCCTACGGGAACGAAGTCGCGCGAAAGCAGCGGCGCAATGGCGATGTTGGCGGTGCGCAGTTCGCCGGCGCGCGTGGTGAGGCGGAACTTGTAGAGGTGATGCACTCCCGGATCGCTGCCAAAGCCCTCCAGAGCTTCAATGAACTCCAACGGGAAGACTGAACGCAGTTCCCGGCCAAGAGCTTCGGCCCGGCTGAAAGCGTACATGGCCTCCATTTGCGCGTTCCAGCTCTCGATGCGGTCGTTGAGGTCGATGGCGAAGATGCCAACGTTTATGGATTCAACGATGTTCTCGTTGAACTCCTTGAGGCGCTCGAACTCAACGATCTTTTCTTCAAGGCGTGCATATAGGCTCGCGTTTTGGAGGGCGATGCCGATGTAGCTGGCCAGCGATTCCAGAAGCTCAACGTCTTCGCTCGAAAGAAAGTCGCCGCCAAGCGTGCGGCCAAGCCCGATAACGGCGATGGTGCGGCTGGCGGCCTCACCGTTCTCCAGTTGCCCCGGCGCCACTCGGCAGGGCAAGTAATAGTTTAGGTCCAGCAGAGCCGCGGTGCGCTGCTCGTCCGAAGGAAGATGCATCACGGCTTGTGCGTTCTCAAAAAAAATGTGCGAGTGGTCCTTGGCACGGTCGAAGCTGAGGAAGCCGAGGGCCAAATTGCTCTGCCCTGCGCTGACTTCATCGGGTAATCCGTGCGACGCGGCCATGCGCAACCGGCCTGAGTCCTGCACCAGGAAGATGGCCACGCGGGCGACCAGGAGCGTGCGCGGCAACTGCTCGACGATGGAGTTGAGCAGCGCCTGGAGGTCGGTCTCGGAGCTGAGGCCGCGGCCGAACTCGACCAGCGCCCTGCGGTAGTCGTAGCGATGGCGGTCGAAGGCGCGGTCAACCCAGTTCTGGATGCGCCGCTTGAGCGGGTCAAAGACGGCAGCGGTGATCAGAATGGCGGCGGCTAAGCCCCAAGCACTGACTGCCTCCGGCATGGAATTGTGAACAACGACAGTAATCAGCGCAATGATGCCGAAGTATCCGCCGAGGATGAGAGCCGTGGCCAGCGTGTAGGCGACGCCGCGTTTGAAGATCAGGTCGGTGTCCATCAACCGGTAGCGAACGATAGCCCAGGCAAACGTGAGCGGCAAAAACACCAATGAAAGGCCGGCGAGATTGGTCAGCAACTGCGGCGGGTTCAGGTGCAACAGATACGGGACGGCGTAAAAGAACGTGAAGGGCAGGACAGCGCCAAAAGAACCGCGGTAGAGCCATTTCAACTGCTGACGCAGCAACGGCGTAGTGGCACGGCTGTAGCTGCGCAAGAAGAGAAGTGCGGCGGCTACATAGAAGATGGCGTCGTACGCGGTTGCGATCTGGTTGAGCCGATCGAGAAGAAGCTTGGTGGCCTCGCGCGTGCCGATGGACCAGAGCCACAGGCCTAGCAGTCCCGCGCCGGGTGCGTAGACCAGGGGCAGAAGCCAGCGGCGGCGGAGATTCTTGAACCGCTCCTCAGGGAAGCTGAGCGCGAAATGGAGGAAGAGCGCGGGCTGTAGCGCCTCGGCCACGACATTGGTCCAGAAAACGGCCCAGTCGAGAGTGTCGAACTTGGTAGTGTATTTGAGCGCGTAGAGCGCAAACGAAACCAGGCAGAAAAGGTAAAAATGCGTGGCGCGAGGCGCGCCCCAACGGCGGAACAGTACGTAGAAGCCAATGATCAGATAAATAAGGCCGATGATGCGAAGGCCAAAATCGAGACTGCTATCCAGCGGCTCTGGAATTACCTTGATAGGCGCTTCGAGGGGAATGCCGTCGCGCGTGATGGTGTAGTAGACCTGAACGTAGGGCCCGGTGGCATAGAGAACGCGTTCCAGATCGGCGACTACCGTAACTGGGGTAACAGTTGCAGTAGGGGACTCGCTGACACCCGTCAGCAGGTCTCCCACCTGGATCCCGGCGCGCTGCCCGGGTTTATCGGGCAATACTTTCTCCGCTTGCAAGCCGCCAGCGGCCTCGCCCCACCAAACGCCGTCGTCGAGCTGCGGAGACTTGCGCTGCTCCAGGAGATTCAGCACCGCCAACACGAACAGCGCCGCCGTAGCCAAGGCCAGCAGCGTAGCCTGCATGCGGTTGAGAAGGCTTGTCTCCATGAGCGGGAGTTTCCTACACTAATCGCTTTACTAGCACGTCGGTTGCCACGCAAGGGAAAAGCAGTGGAAGATCGAGAACAGTGCGCCAATCATCTGAGAACAGACGTGATATGGACTTCTCAATGGGGACAAACGTCATCCTCAGGTGAAGTAGATCACACCGGAAGTGCAAAAAACAAGAGCAGTCCTCCACAGAAGAGGATCCACCTATGGAAAATGGTAGACCAATGACCCACGGCAAGTGATCGGGCAAACATCTTAAAATAAACGAGTTACTGTTTGCGGTCCTTTCGTCGATTTCGGCACATGAATTCGAGCCTGGACCGCCGTCGGCTGTCCGAGAATACGAGGATCCCAACACAGGGTCAGCCCTGTCCGTAGGTTGCTTTCGGGCCATGTTTGCGAAGATGGTGGTATTCCGAGACATGACTGGGAATTCCGCCGTCGGGCGCTCCCAGAAGCACGCTGCGGAAGGCGAGCCGGGCGATGTACTCGAGGATGTCGGCGTGCTCGACAGCCTCGGCGGGGTTCCTGCCCCAAGCAAAAGGGGCGTGGCCCGCCACCAACACGCCGGGCACTTCAACCGGATCGAGTTTACCCGAGCGGATGCAGCGAACGATAACCGCGCCCGTGTTGGCAACGTAGCCTGAAGCAACCTCTTCAGCGGTGAGCAGCTCAGTGACGGGAACCGGACCGCGAAAATAATCAGCGTGGGTGGTGCCGAAGCAGGGGATGGCGCGGCAGGCCTGAGCCCAGGCCGTTGCGAACTCGGAGTGCGTGTGGACGATGCCTCCGATCTCAGGAAATTCGCGGTAGAGCATCGTGTGCGTGTCCAGATCGCTCGACGGACGCAGCGCGCCCTCAATTTTGTTGCCTTCGAGATCGGTGACGACTAGGTCGGCCGGGGTCAGTGCGGCGTAATCGACGCCGCTGGGCTTGATGACCACGAGCGGTTTGGTGCCGCTGCGGTCGACACCGCTGGCGTTCCCGAATGTGTGGGGCGCGAGGCCGCGACGGGCGATCTCCTGATTGGCGCGCAGCACTCGTTCGCGAAGAGCTTCGAGCAACATGGCAGTTCCCTTGAAATGGCGAAGAGCGGAAAACGTTTAACTGTGTCAGTTTAGCAGCGGACCGGGACGGGAACTGCGGATTTGCCGTCACCTTCACTGCGCTCAGGCCGGAATGGCAATGGGGACGAGATGTGGATAGCGATTTCGTTTGGGGCGCCTTCGATAGACTCGCGGCATGATGTTCGCTAAGCGGCTTCGAGAAGGCGCCCGGCGCGGGAAGATAACCTGCAGCGTGCGAATTTGGACGAAGCGGCGTGTGTGCTTGGGCGGCCGCTATCACGTAGAGGAAGGTGAGATTGAAGTGGACTCGATCGAGCCGATCGGGTTCCCGGATATAACTCCTGAGCTCGCGCGCGTGTCAGGATTTCTCGGCGTTTTGGACTTGCTGAAAGTGGCCAAGCACGGCAAAGGCGAGAAGATTTATCTAATTCGCTTCCACTGTGTGACGCCCCGCCGGCTTCAGCCGCGAAGCCAGTAGGGCTTGGGAACGACTGCCCCGAGTTCGGCGAATTCAGCGTCGGTAAGTCGGATAGCAGCCGCGCCGACGTTCTCCTCAAGGTGCTTCACTGAGCTGGTGCCGGGGATGGGCAAAATCACGCGCGACCGGCGCAGCAGCCATGCCAGCGAGACCACGCCCGTAGAAACATTCCGTGCGGCAGCTATTTTTTCCACCACTTCGCTGGCCTTTCGGCCTTGCGCCATGGGTCCCCACGGCAGAAAGGCGATGCCGCTCGCTTCGCAGTAATCGACCACGAAATCCCATTCGCGATCGGAAAAGCTGTAGCGGTTCTGCACGCTGACGATGGGAACGATCTTCTGCGCACGCTTGATGTGTTCGAGCGTGACGTTGGAAAGGGCGACGTGGCGAATCTTGCCCTGCTCTTGCAGGTGCGCGAGGGCTTGCATCGAGGCGTCAAAGGAGACGGCCGGATCGGGAACATGAAGCTGGTAAACGTCGATGCGCTCCAGGCGCAGGCGCTTGAGGCTGCCTTCGATAGCCTGCTGAATGTGCGCGGGACTGGCGTTGTGCTGCCATACGCCAGGGCCATGGCGCGTCCATCCGGCTTTCGTGGCGATGACGAGGCCGGCCGGATACGGCCAGAGCGCTTCCGCGATCAGTTCCTCTGAGACGTTGGGACCATAGGAATCGGCAGTGTCGATGAAGTTGACGCCGAGTTCGACGGCTCGGCGCAGAGTGGCGAGTGCGGCGTCAACGTCATCGGGCGGACCCCAGATGCCCTGGCCCGTAATGCGCATGGCGCCGTAGCCCATGCGGTTCACAGTTAAATCGCCTCCCAGGGTGATGGTTCCAGCTCGCGCGGCGGGTGAGAGTTCGGTTTCGAGCGTCACCTTCGTTTCTCCTTAGACAGTCACTTCCCAGCCTCTTTCGTAGGTACGGGCCCAGTACTTCATGGCCTCGGGATCGCCAATGATGTGAGCGGTTTCAGTGTCCAGGCGCAGCAAGCGATCGACGAACCATGCGATGTTTGAGAGCAGGAGCATAGTCACAGTGACATTGGCGACCGGGACGGGAGAGTTGAGCTTCTCCTTGCCCCGAATGGCCGCGATGAAGTTGGCGAAGTGAGCGTCGGTCATCGAATCGGCTCCGATCAAGTCGCCAGTGGAAGTTACGTGGCCCACGCGATACCTGTCGATCTGCTTCCCTTTCCAATCAAAAACGTCGTAGCCGTCGCGATCGATGACCACCGAGCCCTTGGTGCCCATGATCACCGAACCCCGGTCGCGATCGTAGAGACGCATACCCTGGCAGGAGCGGCCCTCCCACGAAATGAGCTTGTCAGGGTATTCAAAGTTGGTGATCGTCGTGTCGGGGAATTGCCAGTCATCTTTGAACTGGTAGCGCCCCCCGCTTGCGGTCACGGCGTGAGGGATTTCCGCCTGCAGAGCCCAGCGGCAAACATCAACCTCGTGAGTTCCATTGTTGAGAGTCTCGCCCGTGCCATAGCGCCGCAGCCAGTGCCAGTTGTAAGGATGAATATTGTCTTTGTACTCGCTGCGCGGTGCGGGACCCTGCCACAGGTCCCAGTTAAGCGACGCAGGCACAGGTGCCGGCTTGCCAATGCCCATGGAGCCGCGCGTGTTCGCGTACCACGATTTGGCCATGTACGCCTCGCCGATCAGGCCATCATGAATCTTCTGGATCATGCGGATGGTGTAGTCGGAGGATCGCTGCTGATCGCCGACCTGAACGAGTCTTCCATATTTCTTCTGCGCTGCCACAAGCAGCTCGCCCTCGCGCGGATTCTGACTGGAAGGTTTTTCAACATAAACGTGTTTACCGGCCTTCAACCCCAGCACTGCCATCGGCGTATGCCAGTGATCTGGAGTGGCAACCGTAACGGCGTCAACGTCCTTCGATTCCAGCGCGTGGCGGAAATCGGTCTCGGCCCTGGGCGCGTAGCCGAGCTCTTGTTCCGCTTCCGCTGCAAACTTGGCAAGAATCCCCGAGTCAACGTCGCAAATGTAGACAACCCGAGCGCTTTTGCTGTTGGCGCGCAGCGATGAAAGATGTGCGTGGCCTCGGCCGTTAAGGCCATTGATGGCAAAGTTCAGGCGATCGTTGGCGCCGAGAATCTGCGCATAACTCTTCGCCGATGACGCAAAGGTTGAGGCCGCTGCACCCGCAGCAAGTCCGTTGACAAATTTTCGGCGGGAAATCATTTTCTCTCCAATCGCATCATAGCTCTCGGCGTTCAGCTTCCAGCCTCATCCAGTATCGTTCGCCGCTCAAGGCTCCCTCCGCCGCAACGAATTATACCGTTGCGCACCGAGGCGCGGCAGGATGCCAGCACTTGTAAATTCTTCATGAGAATAATGGATTTGCGGGCTTTCCGTGTCCATTCCTCGGCTCGGTTTTGTCGCCTTTTCGCGCGAAAATGGAACGAAGGGTTGTAAACTTGGCCCGCATGGGGACGTCTACCAAACTGATGGCAGCCGGAACAGCCGTAAAGCCGATGACCGTGGAAGCGGCGAAGGAGATTGCTGCGCAGGATTTTGCCAGCATCGTTGAAAGCCACCGGCCGCAGATCTTCCGCTTTCTTCTGGCATCGCTCCGGGACGTGGATCTCGCCGAGACGCTGACGCAGGAGTGTTTCCTGAAGGCGCACCGGAACTGGAACCGCTTTCGCGGCGATTCAAGTGCGATGACCTGGCTGATGCGGATCGCCATCAATTTACAGAAGGACCACTGGCGAAACCGGCGCCTGCAGTTCTGGCGGCATACGCAGGCAAACGCAATTGGCGTGGACGAGGCCAGCGACTGGCTGCCGAACGGCGAGCGTAACGCGGAGCAGCAGATCTTGGCGCGGGAACAAGTTGCGCAGGTTTGGAAGGCAGTGGAGGGTCTAAGCGAGCGGCAGCGAACGGTATTCCTGTTGCGCTACGTCGAGGATCGGGAGTTGAGCGAGATTGCACGGGCCACAAGATTGAGCGAGGGCACGGTGAAGGCCCATTTATCGCGGGCGCTCGCGAGAGTGCGCGCGGAGCTGAGGGGTACACGATGAGCAGCAGAGACAAATTGGCGGCAGAGATCGACGATCCGATGGTGGCGGGGGCGCTCAAGCACTTCAAGGCCAGCGTGAATGCCTGGAGCGAGGCGGCGTACAGCGAGCCCCGGACAGTGGCGAGAATGGCGCGGCACAATTGGCGCTTGGCAGCGACCTGGGCTCTGGGATGCGTGCTGGCGGCCGGAAGCCTGGCGGGTGGATTGTACGAACGTCATGTGCGGCAAGAGTCGGCCCGGATCGAAATAATGAAAGCTGCAATCAGGGCGGCAGAGCAAAAAGCTGCGCTGGAGCGTAAGGCCGCCAAAGAGCCAGTCGCGGCCACAATCGCTGGCAAGCCGCAACCAACTGCCGTGAAAAAAGCAGGCAGTGAGGATGAGGATCTGCTGGCAACGGTAGACAACGATGTGTCGCGACAGGTTCCGGCGGCCATGGAGCCCCTGGCGCAAATGATGGATAGCAGCGGTACGAATTGAATTGCTCACAAGACAAGGCAAGAGGAAACTCATCAGAAGGCGGGAAAGGGTCCCTTGGGACACAAGGGGGAAATCGATGAAGACGTTGAAAATTGTGCGACTGGTTTTGGCGGTATCGGGAGTATTGATGGCGGGAGGTTGGGCGTGCGCGCAAGGGCCCGGCGGACCAGGCATGGTACCTGGTTTCGGGCAGCATCGGCCTCCTATGGAACGTTCGTTCGGCTTCGCAAACGGGCGATTCTGGAACAATCCGAACGTTGTGAAGCAGTTGAACCTGACTGACGACCAGCGCAAGGCAATGGATGGAATTCTGCAGGACCATCGCATGAAGCTGATCGACATGCAGGCCGCTTTGCGCAAGGCGGAGTTGACACTCGGACCGCTGATGAAGGCTGATACTCCGGAACGGGCTGCTATTGAAGCGCAGATCGACAAAGTCGTGGGCGCGCGCGCTGACTTGGAAAAGGCCAATGCGCGTTTCCTGCTGGACATTCGGATGCAGTTGAAGCCGGACCAGTGGAAGCAACTGCAGACCATGCACCAGAACCGGATGGATCGCCAGGGAATGCGCGAGCATGACCGTGGTCAGTGGGGACACGATGGACAAAGGCCGGGGATGGGCGGACCGGGTAACCAATTCCGCGGGCCGGGCGGGCAGTTCCACCATCCGCAATCGCCTCCTCCACCGCCAGATGCGGCTCCGCAGCCAACTCCGGTGCCAGCTCCGGGGACAGGCCAGGAGCAATAACGGCGCGGCGCTGGCGCACAGCCTTCGAAATAAGCACGTGAGCACGGCTGAGAATAGGTCTGATTCAGACAGAGCGCAAGAACTGTTAAGAAAGAAACTGGCGGCAGGGATCATTCCCCTGCCGCCTTTTTCTTGCGCTTACGCAGTCGGCTGCGCGGTTCGCGCTGGCGAGCCTTTGCCCGGTGTCTGGTTCGCCGCGGCGGGCCAAGTCGATTCTGTACCATCAGGATGGAAGGAACGATTTGTGCCGAATCTTGCTGCCACCGACTCGTTGATCCTGCTGATCTACGGCTTTTTCATTCTCACCGCCGGGTTCTCGCTCAAGCCGGCCATGACGAGTAGCCGGCAGTTCATGCAGGCTGGGCGCGCGATGCCGGGCTGGCTGTGCGGTTTGGCGATGTTGGGCGCAAGCCTGGGCTCGCAGGAAGTGCTCGGCATGGGCGCGGCGGGAGCCCGATACGGCCTGGCCAGCGTGGGATTCTTCGCGCTCGGCTCGATTCCGGCGATGCTCTTCGCTGGCCTTTACCTGATGCCAGTCTTCTACGGTTCAAATTCAGGGGCGGCGGCATCCTCGGGTAAACAGGATGAACTTGAGGCACGGTCGATTCCAGAGTATCTCGGGCTGCGCTTCGACCGGAAGACGCGGGCTCTGAACGCCTGCATGTTTGCCACGATGGCCGCATTCACTGCCGGAATCGCTCTCTACGCCATGGGGCGAGTCTTCGTAGCGCTGCACGTCCTGGATCAGGTTGCCGTCCCGCTGAGCCTGCCGCCCAGCGGTATTCTTCTGCTTGCAATGGCGCTGCCTGCGGCTCTGGTATTGGCCTATGTTCTGCTTGGCGGGCTTGGTGCAGCAATGTACAACCAAGCGCTGCAGTTTTGCCTCGTCGTTGCAGGAATGCTGCCGATGGTGCTTCTTGGACTAAAGAAAATCGGCGGCTGGAGCGGCTTGAAGGCCGCGGTACCGGCGGGTTTCTTGCGCGACCTGACACATTTGTCGTCCGGCGCTGGCTACGCGGGCGCTCTCTCCATCGGAACCGGCAAAGTCGTCATGTTCATTGGCGCAGGGCTCGTGCTGGGCGGCGGAGCATGGTGCACGGACTTTAGGCTCTTGCAGGTCGCGATGGCTGCAAAGAATGTGGAGGCAGCGCGACGGGCGCCCTTGATCGCCGCGGCCCTGCGCGTTTTCGTCGTCGTCCTGCTGATCCTGCCGGGGCTGATCGCAGTCGGCTTGCCCACTCCCCACACTTCAATCGTGATCCACAACGACAACAGCGTGATTTATCACGAGATCACGGTCGTACCACCGGCAGCGGAAGCAGGCCAGGGTCTGGTTCCCGCAAAAACCGGCGCCGACGGAAAGCCCGTTGTGAGC
Organism: uncultured Acidobacteriaceae bacterium; assembly: GCA_963823805.1. Taxonomy (GTDB): domain Bacteria; phylum Acidobacteriota; class Terriglobia; order Terriglobales; family Acidobacteriaceae; genus Telmatobacter. The sequence goes on from CAWGMW010000002.1 coordinate 318,472, forward strand.
CCGGATGGCCACGCTGTACTCGACTACGCGATGGCTACCCCGAACATGCTCCTCGACTCTCTTCCCGCGGGCCTGCTCGGGCTGGGGCTGGCTGCTCTGCTCGCCTGCCTGATGGGCGGCGTGGCCGCCGGAGTTACTTCGTTCAGCACGGTCTTTGCCTGCGATATTTTTCAGGCGTTCTTTGCCAAAAACGCTGCCGACAAGCGCCTGCTCGCTGTGGCTCGGTGGGCGGCGGTGGGCGCCATGCTGCTCGCTTTCGGCTCCGCGTGTGCTGCAATCCGTCTCAACAACTTGCTCGATGCAATGCTGCTGGTCTTCGCGGTCGTGAATGCCCCGCTCTTTGCGGTGCTGATGCTGGGAGCTTTCTGGAAACGTGCCACCGGGCACGGCGCATTCGCGGGATTGATTACGGGAGCAGTTGCAGCTCTTCTGTATCACGGGCTTTCGCTGCCCCGTGGCGAGCAACCAGGCATCCACGGCGGCTGGATTGCGGTGCTGCACCATCCCGCGAGTGAGCTGACGCTGGGGTTGGGAACAGCGATGCTAGCCTTCCTTGTAAGTCTGTTGGTGACGGTGGTGGTCAGCCTGTTCACGAAGGCGGCGCGAGAAGAGGAGCTCAAGGGGATCGTCTACACGCTGGTGCCGAAGCCGCATGCGAACGGATTACGGTGGAAGCGGGCCGAGGCGATGGCCGCAGCCATCCTGTTGACCGCGATTGTAGTGAGCCTGGTCTTCATCTGAGCCGAAGGGGAGAACGATGTTTTACGATCCACGCATCTCGATGGGCATGCTGTTCACATTGATCGGAACCATCCTGACAGCCTTCGGCCTTGCCACACGCTCTAATCCAGACGCGTATGCGAAGAGCATGGGGATCGATGCCAATTTGTGGTGGGGACTTGTTCTGTTCGTCTTCGGGGTTGTGGTTCTCATGCTGGGCCGGCGCGGCCAGATCAAGCTGGAGAAGAAGAAGTAGCGATCAGCGCTCCGGCCGAGAATTACTTGCCGCCTTCAATTGCCTGTCGCGCTGAAGCGCATGGTGCGGTAGTCAAAGGTGTAGCTTTTGAGCTGATCGAGGGCGTCGATGCCGAGTACGCCATAAACATCGTCACGGGCGGCTGAGCCAAACGGCTGCGTGAGGACCGGAATGTAGTGGAGGTCGATGGATTTATCGCCAACCACCAGTGGGACGTTCTCAGCCAAATAGGCCGATTCAGGCCCTGTATCCATGCCGGGGATCGAGAAGGGCTCCATCTTCTGGCCGTTGAACGCGGCGGCATGCTCGTCGAACCAGCGCGAGGTTAGGAACGTTTGTTGGCCACCGGCGTCGATGGCGAACATCCGATCCTCGTTTTCACCAGAGTCGCCGCGACCGTCCGCCGTCATTCCTTGAGAAGACAAATCAGGAGTTGGGTTGGGCGACCGCCCGAGCGCGACAATGACCTGATCTCCGTCGAGATAGAAGCGAGCGCCGATGTTGAGGCGATCGCTATCCTCTTGCGGGTCGATTTCTTTCGCGGGATCCACCTGGATTGTGTAATCGGAAACGGTGAGCCGGCCCATGGCGGCGACCGCGGGGTAACCGAGAACGCCTTCGACCCGATAGCCGGAGTGTGGGAAGGAGTAATCCGCGTCGTCGAAGACGACTGCGGTGACATCGTGCAGCGTGAGGCGCCCCCCGATGGTAAAGCGTGGAATCACGGTGACATGAACTTGAATAGGGCGCCCGGTAAGAGTGTGAATGGTGGCGGATTCCTTTGAGATTGTGAGTCCGACGTCCCGCGCAATGGAGCGGGAAATGAGATTGAAGGGTGCGGTGGGATCGAGCATCCAGCTATGAGAGCGCGCGTCGATAAAGACGGGAACATCGACCAGGCCGAGCGGATCATTGCTGACCTGGAGCCTGAATGGTTCGCAGGGGTCCGCCGTAATGGGCGGATTGTCCTTGGCCAGCGGCAGCATTTTCCGCGGCATCTCAATCTCATCCTGTTCGCCGGAAGTGAGCTTGTCGCCGAGGCGCGCGCTGAGGGTTTGGTAGGCCTGGCTGGCCTTGGCCCAATCGCCAAGGCGAAGATAGTCTTCAGCGAGCGTCATGCGGAGCAGCTTCTCGCGGGCGGCATCTCCGCTCGCGGTCACCTGATCCACGAGCGGCTCGAGGATTTGGACTGATTGATCGAGCTGATTTGAGCGGTTGGCCAAGATGCCGCGATAGAACTGCGCCTGAGCCGGCGGCAACTGGCTGAGCTGCGCCTGGATGCGAAGGTATTGGTGATCGGCGAGCAAGTTCTGCAAGCGGGCATCGGTATCAAGTCCACTGCTAGTCCCGGTGTGGAGTTCCGCGCCAGTACCCGGCTGCTGCGTCGTTTGCTGCACCGGCGGCTCCGCGCCCTGTTGCGCAACCAGAGGACACAACGGCATGGCGAGCGCAAAAGCGAGGAATAGCCGCGCCGCGGACGACTCATGCGCCCGTCGTCGGTTGCTTTCTGCCGCAAATCCACTCTTGCCGTCCATGTCCACATCGACGTTAACAGATAGACGGCGATGCCGCGATAGCCTCTTCTTGAGACGGTCCTTACGCGGTCGCCTCTAGACTTGAGTTGAGCGATGAAGCGAAAGACAATTGCCCATTACGAAGTCCTGCGGCGTCTCGGCGCCGGTGGCAGCGGCGTTGTGTATGCGGCCAACGACACACTCCTGCAGCGGCCCGTGGTACTTAAGATGCTTCACACGGGTCTGCTGACCGCTGAGCAAATGCGGTCAACGGTGCTCCGTGAAGCGCGACTGGCCTCGGCGATCGAGCATCCGAATGTCTGCGCGATTTACGAAGTGGGTGAGAGCGGCGAGGAAGCATACATCGCCATGCAATTTGTGCCGGGCCAGCCGCTGGACGAATTGATCGCGGCCGGGCAGGCCAGCTTGCAGCTTGTACTCTCGGTGGGAATTCAGATTGCCGATGGATTGCAGGCGGCACACGCACTGGGAATTTTTCATCGCGATTTGAAGCCGCAGAACGTGATGCTGACCGACGGTGGCCTGGTGAAGATTCTCGACTTCGGTCTGGCGCGACGGCTCACTCCCGAAGATGCGCGCTTCGACCCGGCAACACCCGCTCTGGCCAAGAACAAATCTGACGCTCCAACGTTTACGGCGCGTGGCGGGACCATCCGCTACATGGCACCGGAGCAGTTCGTCACCGGACACTCGAGCGTGCAATCAGACGTGTGGGCGCTGGGCGTGATTCTGTACGAGCTGGCGAGCGGACGCCACCCTTTCGCTCGCCCTGACGCCGAGGACCTGCAGGCCATTCGCGCCATTCAATTTCTCGAGCCGGAAGACTTGAGCGCGATCGTTCCGGAAATTTCTCCGGAGCTCAAGAGCGTGATCGCCGCTTGTCTCGAAAAGAATCCTGGCGCGCGTACGGCATCGGCGGCCGAGGTGCGCGAGGGGTTGAGGACCATCATGAAAGCGCTGCGCATCGAGACTGGGATCATTCCCGGCGACGCGGCGGCCAATCTACCGGCAACGGCAGTTGAGGCGGAGAAGCGCACGACAGGTTTGCTTTCCATGCTGGCCGAGCGGTTTCGCGAATCGGCTGGCGAGCAGAAGGCGCCGAATTCGCTGGTGGTATTGCCCTTTGCTAACCTGGGCGCGTCGGAAGCGGCGCCGCTTTACGGCTATGCTCTTGCCGATGCGATTGCGGCCCGTCTGGCCCGGATTCCGGCGCTGGTAGTGCGGCCATCGAGCACGCTGATGCCGCTTGCCGGCGCGCGGCCCTGGGCGCAGATGGATCCCCTGGCTGTGGGGCAGAAGCTGCTGGTGAAGTTTGTCCTGGCCGGGAACTTTGCGCGCTCGGAAAACGGATTCGACTTGAACTGGCAATTGCTCGATGTGGCCTCGCAGAGCCTACGTACCGGCGGATCAATTCGTGTCGCGTCACTGGATCTGATCGCGGTGCAGTCGGAAATCTCAAACGAGGTATTTGCAACCCTGCAGGGAATGGGGGCCGCGGAAGGAATCGAAGCGTCGCGCGCCGGGCAAAGTACAGACGCGGCACGCAATGCGGCGCGTGACGGATCGCTGCCTGGGCCTGTCAGCGAAAGATATTTGCAGGCGCGGGCGCTGCTTAGCTCGTTCATGGTGCGCACCGGTTCGCGCGCCGATCTGGATCGCGCCCACGCATTGTTCACCCGCGTCACTGAGGCCGACTCCAGATTCGCCGCGGGATGGAGTGGATTGGGCATCGCTGAGCTGCAGTACGCGCGGCACGGATTCGGGGGGCAGATTCACGTGATGCGCGCGCGCCGGGCCTTTGAAGAAGCCCTGAAGCTCGATCCGGCGTCGACGGAAACGAATCTTTACCGCATTTACATGTTGCTGTCGCGCGGCGAAAAGGAGTCGGCGCGACACGGTATTGCCAACCTGCTCGCCGGCGCTGCCAACGACTGGAATGTGCACATGGTTGCCGGCCTCGCGCTCCGCGGCGACGGCATGTACGACGAGGCGCTGAGTGAATTCAGCCGCGCGCTTAAGCTGAATCCGGCCAACGCGGCGATTCTTTACAACCATCGCGCTCGCGTGTACCACTACCAGAACCAAATTGAGCTGGCTGGCGATGAGCTCGAAAAGGGCCTGGCGCTGGAGCCGCGTCACCCTCTGCTGCGTACTTCCTCTGGCTATCAGCAGATGCGCCTGGGAAACATCGATAAGGCCATCGAGACTCTGGAGGGCGTGATCTCCGACGATGCGTCGCTGCGCATTGCTGTGCCCACGCTGGCCATCTGCTATGTGCAGGCGGGCGCGCGCGACCGCGGCGCCGCACTGCTCAAGGACGACACGCTGGCTGCCGCCGAGGCTGACAGCGAAATGGCGTACCGCCTGGCCACCTACTTCGCAGTCGACGGCGACTCCAGCGAAGCCCTGCACTGGCTGCGGCGAGCCATTTATCTCGGCAATGAGAACTATCCCTGGTTCCAGAAGAATCCAGCGTGGAACAACCTGCGCACTAATTCGGACTTCGAACGGACGCTCGAGGATCTGAAAAAGAGCTTCCGCAAAAACCAGAAAACGTGGAAACGGCTCCTGGAGGAAGTGCCGGCCGGCGAATAGCAATCCTCAGCTCGCACCCTCATTTCACATAATTGATGCGTTCGTAGTTCTGGTACACCGGCTCCCACATATACGCACGCAAATCTGCCGCGACAGCGTCTTCATCCGCCGGTTCGGCAACCCCATCCGCAATCGCTTCCAGAAAGACTGCCTCGGCGACTGCCGCGCTCGTCCTGCGGGCATCTGCGACGGGCGGCAATAGCGGAGCGCTTTTGTCAGCGCGTGCCGGCGACAGCGATGCCAGTGCTTTGGCGGCGGCCATAATCATGCCGTCGGTGACGCGCGTGGCGCGCGAAACGAGAATGCCAAGCGCGAGGCCGGGAAAGATGTAGGAGTTGTTGACCTGCGCGATACGGACCAGTTTGCCGTTCACTTCAACCGGCGCAAAAGGACTGCCCGTACCCACCAGCGCTCGGCCATCGGTCCAGCGGAGCAGATCGGAGGGCGTCGCCTCGGCCTGTGAAGTGGGATTCGACAGAGGAAAGATGACCGGATGCGGAGTGTGGCGCGCCATCTCGCGCACAATTTCCTCGGTAAACGCTCCAGGCTGTGCGCTCACGCCGGCCAGCACCGTAATGCCTGCGTTGCGCACCACGTCGAGCAGTGAGATTGCGCCAGACTCCGATGCTGACAGCTTCCATCCGGCAACGTCTTCGCGATTACGCAGGAATGCCTCCTGCCCTGGCTTCACGCCCTGGCAGCCCTCGATGAGCAGGCCAAGGTGGTTGAAGGCGTAGAAGCGCTTCCGCGCCTGCTTGTCACTCAGTCCCTGTTCCTTCATTTCGGCAATGAGAAGATCGAGAATGCCGGCGCCTGCCGATCCCGTGCCGAACATCGCGATGGTCTGCTCCCGAAGCGGAGTGCCGGTGGCGTAGACGGCTGCCAGCAATGTCGCAGTCGTCACAGCCGCGGTTCCCTGAATGTCGTCGTTGAAAGTACAGAGCCGGTCGCGATAGCGCTCCAGGAGGCGAGCCGCATTCGTGCCAGCGAAGTCTTCCCATTGCAGAAGAATGTGCGGCCAGCGGCGCTCGACGGCCGTCACAAAGGCTTCCACAAAGTCGTCGTACTCCTGCCCGCGGACGCGCTCGTGTTCCCAGCCGATGTAAATCGGATCGCCAAGCAGCTTTTTGTTGTCGGTGCCCACGTCGAGCAGCACAGGCAGGCAATGCTCGGGTGGAATCCCCCCCAGCGCGGTATAGAGCGCCATTTTGCCGATTGGGATCCCCATGCCACCGGTGCCTTGATCGCCGAGGCCGAGAATGCGCTCTCCGTCACTGACCACGATGCAGCGCACGTCGTCGTAGCGCGAACTCGAAAGAATCTGTTCGATCCGGTTCTTGTCGGGATAACTGAGGAAGACGCCGCGCGGCTTTCGCCAGATCTCGGAGAAGCGCTGGCAACCTTCCCCCACCCCCGGCGTATAGACGACGGGCAGCAACTCCTCGGTGTGTTGGGCTATAAGCGAGTAGAATAGCGTTTCATTGTTGTCCTGCAGGTCACGCATGAAACTGTACCTGTCAAAAGCTGTGGGCTGGCAGTCGAGCGCTCGCTTGCGGCGCTCGCTCTGGCTTTCGAGAGTTCCGATGTGAGGAGGCAGCAGGCCATGCAGATCGAATGCGTCGCGTTCCGCCTCGGTAAACGCTGTGCCCTTGTTAAGGCGCGGATTCATGAGCAGGCCGAGCCCATGAAGGCTGGTACGAACAACGGGCGGGCCCGGTGCGGAGGATTCTGGGTTCAAATCCGTGCTCTCCATGCTTTGGGTTGCCCTCCCAACATTTAGCTGAACTCGAGCAGAACGATCTCCGGCCGGCTTCCGACACGCATCGGAGGGCCCCAGGTTCCCGCGCCCGTTGAGGTGTACACCTGGAGTGAGCCAAAACGATGCAAGCCACGCGTGAAGCGGCCATAGACGCGGCGCGTAATCCATGTGAAAGGCAGGAATTGCCCGCCGTGCGTGTGGCCGGAGAGTTGCAGGCTGAAGCCAGCCTGCTCCACAATGGGCAGGCGAGTTGGTGCATGATTCAGCAGAATGCCTGGCTGGGCGCGGTCAGATTCGGATCCGTTGGGGCGCATACCGCTGAGAGCGGCTTTCATGTGCAGCGGCGAAGTCGAGTCGTGATAAAGCACGCCGGCGATCCTGAGGCCGTCAACGACAACCTGCTCGTTGGCCAGAACGCGAATCCCCGCCCGCTTGATGGCCTCGATGTAAGGCGCGGGCGAGGAAAACTCCTCATGGTTGCCAGTTGAGAAGAAAACTCCGAACGGCGGCGTGAGCGCGTGGAAAGGCGCGAGCAATTGATCGAGATCGCCCTTCGTGCCATCGAAGAGGTCGCCGGGAATGAAGACGGCGTGGGGTTGGAGTCGCGAGGCTGCGGCGACCAGACGACGGCAAAAGCGGACGCCGTTGATGGGTCCGAGATGCAAATCGCTCATCAAAACAGCGCTGCGTCCGCGCCAGCACGCGGGCAAATCAGCGATCTCCACCGGAATTCGGCGAACGCGAACGATGCGGGCGCTGATGAGGCCGTAGATTCCGGCCAGGGCGGCGATTGCATAGATCACTGCTGCCAATGGCGCGCGGATTGCGGCGGAGTTCGCCGCCAAGTGAGCAATTCGCATCGCAAACCACACCAGCCGAATTAAAAGCGACGCCCAGAAAAAGAAGTTGAGAAATCCTAGCCAAACAGCCGCGGCCCAGTAGAACAGGCGGACACCCGCGTTAAAAAAGCGAAAGGAGAGTAGCGTGGCGGTGACGAAGCTGAAGGCCAGAACCAGCATCGCGACGCGCAGACCGGCGGTCGCTGCGGGAGCGAGTCCGGGCCAAAAGGCGATGCAGGTGGAATAGACAAACCAATGGGCAAGAAGAAGGATGACCTGGATGACTAGGATGGCAAAGACAGGCCAGGCTTTCAAATCCGGATCTCCCTCCATCCATCATTGCATGAGCCCCGGTGGAGATTTCCAAGACCGCCGGCCGACAGACGCGCGTGAAAGAATCATCCTATGACCGACGGCACCGCCAATGCGCTCGGAGTTTACGTCTCCATCCCTTTTTGCCGGTCGAAATGCACCTATTGCAACTTTGCATCGGGCGTATATCCGGCGGCGGATCACGCCCCTTACGTGGAGCGGTTGATCGAGGACCTTTCTGGGGCAGAAGCCTGGGCCAAAAAGATGGGAGCGGAGCTCCCGCGGCGCGTGGACACGGTCTACCTGGGCGGTGGAACGCCGTCGCTTCTCGAGCCGAATCTGCTGGCTCGGCTCTTTGGCGCGATGCGAGCGGAATTCGATCTCGACGCCGACGTAGAGATCACCATGGAGTGCGCGCCCGGACAGGTTGCGGACGCGACGCTGAATGCGATTGTCGCTGCCGGTGTCAACCGCGTGAGCCTCGGCGTGCAATCGTTCGTCGACAGCGAAGCTCGTGCCTGTGGCCGGCTTCACGATCGTGCGGCGGTAGTGGCTGATCTCTGGCGTCTTCGCGCGGCCGGAGTTGCGAACCTGAATGTGGATCTGATCGCAGGGCTGGCGGGACAAACATTGATCTCGTGGGAAGAATCTCTGGCTGCTCTCTTGGATTCCGACGTTCCACACGCGAGCGTGTACATCCTTGAGGTGGACGAAGATTCGCGCCTCGGCCTTGAAGTGCTCAAGGGCGGAGTGCGCTATCGAGCTGATCTGGTTCCGGGCGACGATACGATCGCCCGAATGTATGAGCGCGCGATCGAGCGACTGGAGGCGGCCGGACTCAAACAGTATGAAATCTCGAATTTCGCTCGCCCTGGATTCGCGGCGAGGCACAATCTTCGCTATTGGCAGCGGCGGCCGTATCTGGGCGTCGGCTTGGACGCGTCGTCCATGGCATTGCATGCAGCAGCATTTTGGAACGGCGCCAGTGGCCGGGCAGAACCTCTCGACGTTCTGCGGTCCACGACCACCGACGATCTGAGGCAGTATCTTGCAGGTCCAACGGCCCCTGAGATCGTATGGCTCCAGCCGGCGCGCCAGCACGAGGAAGCTTGGTTTCTCGGATTGCGCATGAATGAAGGTGTTGACGTCGACGCGCTCAGACGCGAATTCGGTCCCAAGATGGTCGCGCCGGCAATGGAAACAGTCGAGCGGCTAATCGACGATGGCTTGTTGGTCGCTGACGGCGCACGCGTTCGCCTCACCGAGCGCGGACGGCTCCTTTCAAACGAGGTGTTTCAGGAATTCCTGGAACCGGTAGCCGTGACGGCTGTGTGAGTGGATAGTCTGATGCATGAATTTCCCGCGCCGTTTCGTCCGCTGCCCAGCAAAGGACGAAAAAGGTGGGTCTCGGAGAAAACTGCACTACCACGCCAGTAGCTCGTCGCCGGAACTCGCGGAGAGAAAAGTCACTGGCGACGCGGCGGGTTCGGGTGGGCATCCAAAACACTGGATCGACTCCGGTCCGGCGGCCTTGGCCCATTCGAGAGCCTTCTCGGCCTCGCGCAGAACCACCACCGGAGACCGACCACGGCTGCTGGCAATACCAAAACACGCGGAAAGCCTGACTGCCTCGCCCGCCACGCGGAAGGGCACTGAAAAAACATCCATGCGGAGACGCTCAGCCAAAATCATGGCGCTGGCGGGGCTGCACGCAGGTAGTGCGATCAGAAACTCGTCCATGCCGGGCCGCCCCAGCAGATCGTAGCTGCGCAAAAGCGCGCCAGCGCGGCTGGCCACCTGACAAAGCAGTTCGTCGCAGGCGTCCACGCCCAGCCGCGAGTTCCAGTGGCCGAAGTCGTCGATATCGAAGAGCACCAGGCAGAGCGAGCTACCCATGCGTTGCACGCGGTCGGTCTCGCGGAAGAGCATGGCGAGCATCGTCTCGCGATTGTAAACGCCGGTAAGGCGGTCAAACTGAGCGTTGCGAATGGCCGCATCCCGAAGAGTTTCGAGTTCCAGTGCCATCCGCTGATCGCGCATCACAAGGTCAATCCGCAGTTGCCAATAGGCGAGTTCCGCCGAGCGCAGGATGAAATCGTCAACCGTGCCATCCGCGAGGCGATCGATCCATTCCTGGGTCACCGTATCTGCAACCAAAACAATCGGGAATCGTGGCACGTCGACACGGGACCGCGCCGCGGCGAGCAATTGGCCGATCGGCATGTCGGGCAGGCTCGCATCGAGCAGGAGCAGGCTTGGCGGATTCCCGCTGGCGATGAAAGCACGCGCGGCCTCAGCGGACAAAACCACATCGACCCGTGCGCCTGTGAATAAAAGCAAAGGCTCGACGGCGCTAAGAAGAGCCGAATCCGGCGACGCAAAGAGGAAAGTGGGAGACGTGTGCGAAGGCATCCGGTCAAAGCTCCTTGTTGGATGCATCGGCAAAGATTAGAGAATATTTAGAAAGCACGCGGAGATTGTTGGGCCGGCACAATGACCTTAGAGCGAATTGAGGGCCCTAAGGGTACTGTGCCCGCTCCGAGACAAGAGAGCAGCGCCGTCGCCTGCAGCTGAAGCGGCGCTGCTCATCCTGAAAATGCACTAATCCACAAAGTCGACTTGCGGGGCAATGGGAATGATGCCGCGCTCGTAGCCAATCGCCAGCAGCTTGCGGATCGCTTCCCGACCATCGGCGCCATAATCGAGGGTACGTTCATTCACATACATGCTCACAAATTGGCTCGCCATCGTTGTGTCCAGGTCGCGGGCGAACTGCATGGCGTATTCGAGGGCCTGCTCGCGGTGGTCCAGTGCATACCGGATCGAGTCGCGCAACGCCTTTGAGATGATCTTGTGCGCTTTGGCGCCGAGCGAGCGGCGGATGGCATTGCCGCCGAGCGGCAATACAAAGTTCGTCGTTTCGCGCCACCACGCGCCAAGGTCAATCACCCTGAAAAGACCACTGGTCGAATAAGTCAGCTGCCCCTCGTGAATGATGAGTCCAGCATCGTAATTGCCGGCCAGAATCTCAGGAATGATGCGGTCGAATGGTATGGTAACCGTCTTAATCTCCGGGTTGAGGATTTTGAGCGCAAGATAGGCCGTGGTCAGCGTGCCCGGAACCGCAACGCGAATACGCCCGAGATCGCTCACATCGAGCATGCGGCTGGCCACCACCGTCGGACCATAACCTTCGCCCACGCTGCCGCCACAGCCCATCAGCGTGTAGTTCTCCTGCAAATACGGATAGGCATGAAAGCTGATGGCCGTTACATCGTAGAAGGCTTCTTCGCGGGCACGGCGGTTGAGCGTCTCAATGTCACAGAGCGTGTGACTGAAGCGGTAGCCAGGCACACTTACCTTGTTGGTTGCCAGGCCATAAAACATGAAGGCGTCGTCGGAATCGGGGCTATGGGCAATGGAAATCTCTATCGGGCCCTTGGAACTCGCGAGATCGGGGGTCTTGGTGCTCACGTCGGGGGGAAATCCTTTCGGCAACTAAACTTTAATCATTCTTCAATTTTGCAACAGCATTCAGTGTATGACCACACGTTGACTAACTGCTTCCGGCGAAATCGCCGGTCAATTCATCTCATTACAAAATGATCAGGACTTCAGTTCGAGGTCCGGCTCCTCGGCCGGCTCAATATCTGCGGACGGACTGTTCCCCGGCTTCGCGCGATGCAGCCAAACGTGACGGGCTGCCCCAGCGGCCGCAACCAGCAGCGCTCCGAGCGAGACGAGAAAAACGATAAGGAGCCAACGCATGAGGAGAGACCCCAACAAGAATACCAGAGGGTCGGTTGACGGCTATGACGTTCGTTTATACTTTGGTACCTTGCGGCAAATCCAGACTGGCGCGCAGCCATCGCAGGTAGGTGTGACTGCCAGCCTCGATCCCAAGCACAAGGAATTCTGGAGTTTGGTAGCTGTGAAGCTCATGCAGCCGCGTTTCCAAAGCGGGCAATTGTTCGCTCGCTGTCTTCAGTAGAAGCAGGGTCTCGGCCGACGACTCGATTTTGCCCTGCCAACGGTAGATCGAGTGAACCGGGGGAAGGAGTGTGGCGCACGCTGCCAGGCGCTCCTCCACGAGCGTGTGGCCCAGGCGCGCGCCCTCCTCGGGGCTCACCACGGTGGTCAACACGATCCGGGCGGACGAAGTAAATTCGAGCATTTAGCCCCTCCACAATAAGAACGATTCTGCCAAGACTCTACGCCGGAACCGGCCGGCGGAGTAGTTAATCATCGAAAAGTAGCAATCGAGTTCTCGATCGCGGAGGAGCCTTGCCGAGGCGGAGCGCGGGGTGCGATCCGGTTCCGCCCGGCATGGCGATTACAGATTTGGCAAAAGCTAGCGGACGAGCTCCGCAACCACTTCAATCTCCTGGCTCCGCGTAGTCCCCGGAAGATCGAGCGTCCCAAGAATCAGCGGCTTGTCTTGTGACAGGACTGACGATTCATCAAGAACGGTCTGCCGAACCACAGGATCCTGTGAAGCGGCTCCCGGCCTTTCCTCCGCAAGACTGGATTGCTCGATCTTTGTTTGCAAAGTGAGCGTGTCCGGCGACCCGTTCACTCGGGCTTCGATGTTCAATCCGATGTCCTGGTATTGCATTTGTGTGCCTGCCGGTTGGCCTTCGAAAGTCCCGGTCATAATGGGTACGCGGCTGCCTTGCTTGAACGTCGACCTTTCACCCGAAGTTACAAGCAGTGTGAATTTTTGCGACCCGGTTCGCTTGCCGCCGTCGATATCGGTGATCGTGTAGGTCAGGCGATAGAGCTTCCGCGACTGGTCGAGATCCGCAACAAGTTTTTGCGCGGTATCTAAGTCTTCGGGAGTTCCTCGCACAGTGATGGCGTCTTGCGCCCGATCGCTAAAAATTCTGCCCCTCGGCAGCGCAACGCGGAGGTCATTTTGAATATCGTTCAGGTCGTTTTGCTCAGAGGCATTGGTCAGGAAAATCGTCCGAACTGTTTCTGGAGCGGCCGGCGCCGCGGGCTTGGCATCGCTGGGTTGTGTGTCGTCCGGTTTGGTTTGCGCGCCTGCGCTTGGCAGCAACAATACTAACGCCAGCGCGACAGCGGCCATGACAGCCGCCGGAGTCAACCCGTGTGAACGGGCCGCGATTCGGTTCCACTGCATAGTCTCCTCCTCAAGGTTGTTCCTGAGAACAACGCGGTCTGGTTTCCCTTTTTTCGCCAGGACATCTTCTAAGCACACAGACGCCCAGTCGAGAATTCCGCTCGACAATTTCCCCGCTCAGCTGAAGAAAGGAACATCATCGAGTGGGATTGACCAGGCAGTGCGTCGCTGCCTCTTGGTCAAGCTCTGGTTAAAAGTTGCGGTGTGGCTTGCCGATCCGGGCCCGGTGTTGCAGTATGAACTTTGCGGCCACCTACAGCAGATTCAGATTTGCTGCGAGTGAAGTTGACGCGCCTTAGTGGCTTTTTCGCCAAGAAAAAGCCACCCTGCAAGATTTCTGCAGAGGCACGAGAACTCTGAATCTGCTTAAGACCGCCGCACGGGGGAAATGGATGACCACAGCGATCAAATTTGGCACTTCGGGATGGCGCGCGATTGTGGCCGACGAATTTACGGTGGCCAATATCCGGCGGGCGGTAGCTGGAATCGCCGCGTACGTAAGAACGCTTCCGGCTCCGCACCGCGTGCTCGTCGGGCGCGATCCGCGCTTCCTGGGTGAAAGCTTTGTGGCCGAGGCCGCGCATGTGCTTGCAGGCGCGGGCGTCACGCCGATCGTGATTCCCGAGGCCGCTCCCACGCCAGCCATCGCCTACGCCGTGCGCACCCTTAAGACTTCGGGCTCCATCAACTTCACTGCCTCGCACAATCCGCCCGAGTACAACGGCATCAAATACTCCACGCCCGACGGCGCGCCGGCTTTGCCCGAAGCCACTCAACAAATTGAAGCCGCGATCGACAGAATTGCAAGCGGCGGAGGCGGCGGCATTCCCAGCCCCCGCTCAACCACGGACCAATTCGAGACCGCGGATGTGAAGCCCACCTTCCTCAAGCGTCTGGCCGAGCTCGTCGATCTGAATGCCATCGCCAAGTCGGGCATCAAAGTGGTCTACGATCCGTTTTGGGGCGCCGGCCGCGGCTATCCATGCCACCTTCTTCGCCAGGCCGGAGTCACCGTCGAGACCGTCCACGACTACCGCGACGTGCTCTTCGGCGGCCACGCGCCGGAGCCCTCCGACGAGCTGCTGGGTGCCGCGAAGAAAAAAATGAAAGAGATCGGCGCGGCGCTCGTGATCGCCACCGATGGCGACGCTGATCGCTTTGGAATCGTTGACGGAGATGGGACGTTTATTCAGCCGAATTACGTCATTGCATTGCTCTTCGATTATCTGGTAGAAACGCGCGGCTGGAAAAACGGCGTAGCTAAAAGTGTTGCGACCACCAACCTGATCAACGCCTTGGCCGAATATTACAAAGTCCCGCTCTACGAAACGCCGGTCGGCTTCAAATACATCGGAGCGCTGATCGATCAGGACAAGATAGCCATCGGCGGCGAGGAGTCCGCTGGCCTCACCATCCGTGGCCACGTGCCCGAAAAGGATGGCGTGATTGCCGGCCTGCTTGTGGCGGAGATGGTGGCCACACGCGGCGTCAGCCTTGGTGCACAATTGAAGGCGCTTTTTGCCAAGGTTGGTTCCTATTTCCCGGTTCGCGAGAACTTCCACTTGACCACGGAGCAGAAAGCCGCGTTCACTGAGAAGTTGAGGGCTGATCCGAAAGAGTTGAGCGGACGCAAGGTTGTCCAGGTCGTCAGGACCGACGGCCTCAAGCTGATTCTGGACGATGGCTCGTGGGTTTGCTACCGGTTATCGGGAACTGAACCGGTAGTCCGAGCCTATACCGAAACGCGCAACGAGCGCGATATGCAGGCGTTGCGGTCGGCGGCCGAGAAGTTTGTGCTGAGCTAAGGTTTGGTCGCGGAAAGCAAGCACGGATTGGAAACCAATGCCGGAAGAGAATATGCACGTGAAGGCGGCGCCAACGGGCAAGAAGCCTGTTTCGCTGCGTACTTGGGCGCTCGGATGGATGCAGCGCCTCTGGCGTCCGGCGGGCACGGGAGTCGCCGTTATTCTGGCTCTGCTGGTCACTTGGCACGTGATCTACGGCAACCATGGCTTGTCGGTTTGGCAACAGAAACGCGCCGAGGACCGCGCCCTGCAGCAGGAGATCAAGGACTTGCAGCAGGAAAATGCGCAAATGCGCCAGCAGATCGAGCAACTGAATTCTAACCCGGATGCGATTGAGCGCGAGGCCCGTGAGAAGCTGCACTACGCCAAGCCCGGCGAAGTCATCGTCACTCTGCCCGACCAGCCGCAAACGCAGCACCAAACCCAGCCGGGGAAGTGAGTCGGTGGCTTGCATCCGGCGACCTCCCGCCGTTCACTCC
The DNA here is from genome assembly GCA_963823805.1 of uncultured Acidobacteriaceae bacterium. GTDB lineage: Bacteria > Acidobacteriota > Terriglobia > Terriglobales > Acidobacteriaceae > Telmatobacter. Next base: position 333,915 of record CAWGMW010000002.1, read on the forward strand.
TTCACTCTGTCACTATTCTCTCGCCCCCGCCTCCCCGTTTTCTCGCTCCCTTGATCCCTCGCTTCCTTGCTGCCTGCCGCTTCAAAAGTCGATGTGCGCCCGCACCGTGGTTACATAGACCGGTCCGCGGTCTGTGTTGTAGCCCGGGTGAGCGATCTGCGTGCCGCCAATCATGCCATAGAGCCCATGCCAAATGTGCGCGTTGTAATACCACTCCATGATGTCCTCTCGCCCGTACGTCAGGTTGCCGTCGCCCAGCAGAAACCCCAACCCTCCGTAGCGAAGATAATTCTGGTGATCGCGTTTGATGGCGTTGGAGACAAACGCGACACCCACTTTGTCGTTGCTCCGCCGCCAGCTCTGGCCGCTGTAGTCGCCGCCAAAGAGGATCGTCTGTCCGACCTCGGTATACACGAACGACTCGTGCTGATCCTCGTTCCAGCCGAAACGCGCAAACAGCCGCAGGCTGTCCGTCACTTCCTGCTCCGTATTCAGGCCAAAGCCGTATTTCACCGCGCCAAAGCGTTCAGTGCTGATGATGTCGGGCGTGGCTACCTGGCCGTGGAGGTACTGCCGCACCGATTCCCGGTAGTCGCCCATGTGCGCGTGATTTACAAAGCTCAGCACACGTACCGCTCCCTCACGCTTCGGATTGAGCCACTCGGCGAACAATCCTTTGCGCAGCTCGAACTCCCAATTCTGGCCGTTAGCGCGGCTGAATGCCCAGTCGAGGTTGACACCATTCGCAACGGTTGGCATCGCTGCGATTCCGTACCGCGCCGACCAGATCCGGTCGTCGTACTCCAGAATCCCGGCAAAGGTGTAGCCGCGCGTGTCTGCCGCGTAATCCCACGCGCCATTGTTGACAATCGTCCAGTTAATGAATTGCAGGTGGCTGTCGGAGCCGACGGAGTTAACGTCGAAGACGTTTGCGAGGCTCATCTTTCCCACACGGATCTCGAACCGCCTTGTAGGAACCTTGCTCGCCAGCGCGAACGGCCCGCGGTCCTGGTCAGTCATCTCATCGGTTAGGCCCGCAATCTGGTGAATCTCGCCGCGAGCGAGATATGGCCCAATTCCAAGAGTAGGGTCGCGAACAACATCAACGTTGGTTTCGCCAGCCAACCCCAGCGCCTGCGAAATGCCGCGCCCACCTGCGTTTTCAAGGTCGAGGATTAGGTCCGTGTTGTACCGAGTGTTCGGGCGCAATTGATAACCGAGATAGAGCGTCGCGACCTCCGAAGCTTTCGTCTCGAAATCGTCGATGAGGCTATTTGCGCCCTCGTAGGGCGAGCGGAAATGCCCATGCATCTGGAAGATGCTGTTGGCCTGGCCCGAAACCCAGCACCGCGCACTCTCGGAGTGCGGCACCATGGTGAGTGTAGTCGACGGTTGATCGTCCTTCTGGCCCGCGGAGTCGGCTGATGGAGTGTCGCTTGGGGATGCCGAAGAGCTGTTCGCCGCCTGCGAAAACGCGACTAAAGGATCGGCCTGCATTGACCCGTCGCCCTCCGCAGCGATCTGCGGATCCGGCGCGGACGGCAGCTCGCTCGGAACCTGTGCGGCAGCGACTACGGCGGTGAGCAGAAAAACGCCAGTCATGACGCGCAGCGCACACAAAAGCGGGTTGGAGCTCCGGAGAGGCATAATGTGGAAATAGGGTGACTATACCCCCCCTTGGCTTATACTATACCCAGGATGGGTATAGTATAAGCAAGGAGCCGGAATATGTCGAATCATGAACGGGAGAAACTCAAGCTCATTCAGCGGTTGAAAAAACTCCGCGGCCAACTGGACGCGGTGGAACGCTCGCTGGCAGCAGATGAAGGTTGCGGCGGTCAATTGATGCAGCTCGCCGCGGTCCGCGGCGGCGTCAACAGCCTCATGGCCGATGTGCTCGAAACGCACATCCGCTTCCACTTGGTTGACGGTGCCAAGGAGCAAATTGCACCCGAACTGGCTGAGGATCTCATCGACCTTGTGCATGCGTATCTGAAGTAAAGTCACTCTCTTGCGGGCAATCTGCAGCAGCGCCTTGTTAATCGCACCGGCGGACTAGCCTCCACTTATCGTATCGGGCCAATGGCGCTCGAATTGTGAATGCCAGTTGAATGGTTGCCGACCGCAATCGACGATCGCTCGAATATGCAGTTTGCGCCCCGCCAGAATCGGCCGACAGTTGCTCGCCTGATAAAATAAAATCTGCCGCGCTGTGCGGCGGATGTTCCCATTTTTCACCTTTCACTCCCCTAACCGCTCCGAGGGCCCCTGCGGCCGAACCCGAGAGAAGGACAAACTGCATCTGTGAGCCAGACGATACGCAATATCGCCATCATCGCCCATGTTGACCACGGCAAAACAACGCTGGTCGACGGCATGCTGCGTCAGGCGGGAACCTTCCGCGCCAATGAGCAGGTGGCCGAGCGCGTGATGGACTCAAACGAGTTGGAGCGCGAGCGCGGCATCACCATTCTCGCCAAGAACACAGCCATCAACTTCGGCGGCGGCAAAATTAACATCGTGGATACGCCTGGCCACGCCGACTTTGGCGGCGAAGTTGAGCGCGCGCTCAAAATGGTCGACGGCGTGATGCTGCTGGTCGATGCGGCCGAGGGCCCGCTGCCCCAGACGCGCTACGTGCTGTCGAAGGCGCTCGAGGCAAAGTTGCCCCCCATTGTGGTCATCAACAAGATCGACCGGCCCGACGCGCGCCCGCAGGAAGTGCTGAATGAGATCTACGATCTGTTCATCGACCTCGATGCGGAAGAATCGCAATTGGACTTTCCGGTCTTGTACGCCGTCGCCAAGGAAGGTACAGCGACTACCGATCCGGCCAAAGCGGGCGTGGATTTGCAGCCGCTGTTCCGGGCCATCGTGGATACGATCCCCGAAGCCACAGGCGATCCCGGCGGAGCCCTGCAGATTCTGGTCGCCAATCTCGATTATTCCGATTACCTCGGTCGCATTGCCATCTGCCGTGTCTTTCAGGGCACGTTGCACGCCGGCGACGAAGCAAACATCTCGCGCCGTGACGGCTCGCTCTACAAAACGCGTATCACTAAGTTGTTCACATTTTCCGGTCTCAAACGCATTGAAACCGAAGAAACTACGATGGGCGACATCGTAGCCGTTGCCGGCATTGAAGGCATCACCATCGGCGAGACCATCACAAGCGTAGAGAATCCGTCGCCCCTGCCGCTCATTGTCATCGATGAACCGACGATTGCCATTCAGTTCAGTGTGAATACGTCGCCCTTCGCCGGACGCGAAGGCCAGTACGTCACCAGCCGTAACCTGCGCGAGCGTTTGGAAAAAGAGCTGCTCACTAATGTATCGATTCGCGTGGAAGAGACCGGCTCACCCGACAGCTTCAAGGTGCTGGGCCGCGGCGAGCTGCAACTTGCCATCCTGATCGAGATGATGCGCCGTGAGGGCTACGAACTGATGGCGGGCCGCCCGGAGATCGTAACGAAAATGGTAGACGGCGTGCGCATGGAGCCGGTCGAACACCTCACGATCGACGTGCCCGAGCAATTCACTGGCACGGTCATCGAAAAGCTCGGCCCGCGCAAGGGTGAGATGACCAAAATGCACAACCACGGCTCAGGCCGCGTGCGTCTGGAGTTTCGCGTGCCCAGTCGCGGGCTCATCGGCCTGCGCAGCGAGATGCTGACTGAGACTCGCGGAACCATTGTGATGAACACGCTGTTCGACGGCTACATTCCGTATCAAGGCGAGATTCCACAGCGGCCCACGGGTGCGCTTATCGCCGATCGGCTGGGGCCGACGACAACCTATGCGCTCAATGGCCTGCAGGAGCGCGGAATCCTCTTTGTTGGTGCGGGAGTGGAAGTGTACGAAGGTATGATCGTCGGCGAGCACTCGCGTGACAACGATCTGGACGTAAACGTGGTCCGCGAAAAGAAGATGACAAATATGCGCGCCTCCACGGCCGATGATGCCATCCGCCTTGTGCCTTACAAGACACTGAACCTCGAGCAGGCCATCGAGTTCATCGCCGATGATGAGTTCGTCGAGGTCACACCCAAGTCGCTTCGCCTGCGCAAGAAGGTTTTGCAGCAGAATCGCCGCCCCAAGCGCTGGGAAAGAGCCGAGCAAGCAGCGTCGGTCTGAACAACGTTTGGTCGGCAACAAATCTAACGGCTTATGCGCGACTCGATCACAACGGATCGCCTTCTGCTGCGCCGCTGGCGCGACTCCGACCGCCTGCCCTTCCAAGCCATGAACGCCGATCCACGGGTGATGGAATTCATGCCGGCGCCCCTGTCAGCCTCGGAGTCCGACGCGCTCGCCGACCGCGCCCAAGCCCACTTCGACCGCCACGGTTTTGGACCGTTTGCCGTTGAGCTGCTTGAAAATCATTCATTCGCCGGTTTCATCGGCCTCTTCGTCCCCGCCTTCGACGCGCCCTTCATGCCCGCGGTCGAAATCGGTTGGCGGCTCGCGTCTCATTGCTGGGGCCGAGGATTGGCGACCGAGGGCGCGCGAGCCGCGGTCAGCTACGGCTTCGAGGATTTGGGCCTCGACAACGTCGTGTCCTTCACGGTTCCCGGAAACCTGCGCTCGCGGCGCGTAATGGAAAAGATCGGAATGACGCACGATCCTGGCGACGACTTCGACCATCCACGCTTGCCGGAAGGCCATCCCCTCCGCCGCCACGTCCTCTATCGGATCAAGCGCTAGAGCCTCTTCTTCGCTTCCATCACGCGCTCAAGTGCCTCTTCCGCCGTCGGCCCTGTTGCCGACAGATGCCCCATCTTGCGTCCAGCACGGGGCGTGTGCTTCTCGTAGAGATGCAAACGCACACCGGGAATCGCAAGCGCCGCGGCGAAATTCGGCTCGCCCTTCAGCCATACCTCGCCGAGCAAGTTGACGATTGCCGCAGGACTGATCAGTTCCGTTGACCCCAGCGGCAGATTGCACACCGCCCGCACAAGCTGTTCGAACTGGCTGGTCGCGCAGCCGCGTTCGCTTTGGTGATAGCTGTTGTGAGGTCGAGGCGCGAGCTCGTTGATGAAGAGCTCGCCCTTGCGCGTGATAAAGATTTCCCCGCAGAGCAGGCCCTCGATCCCAAGCTTCGCGATCAGATCTGCGGCCACGGACTCAGCACGCGATTCGAGTTCGGACGGTACACCCGCGGGCAAAACGCTCCACGCCAGAATCTGATTCTCGTGGTGATTTCGCGCCGCGGGATACACGCGAACCTCGCCCGACGGGCTCCGCGCTGCCATTACGCTGATCTCGCATTCAAGATCGAGGGCTTGCTCGGCCACGGCTGGCCGCTCTCCAAGTTGACGCCAAACTTCTCCAAGACCAGAACCGCACGAAGTGCCAATGCGCGCCTGTCCGCGCCCATCGTAGCCCCCGCGGCCGATCTTCAGGAACACTTGCCCGCCCAGCGCTGCCACGGCCTCATGCAGTTCCGTTTCGCTGCGGACGACCCGAAACGGCCCCACCGGAAATCCATTTTCGGCGAGCCACGTTTTCTGCAGTGTCTTGTCTTGAATGATGCGGATCGGTTCCACGCCGGGCCGCAACGGCGCAAGGCTCGCAACTTCGCGCAACGCGTCTAGGCCGATCTGCTCGATTTCCAGTGTCACCGCGTCCGCGCCCGCAGCCAGTCGCCGCGCAGCGTCCGCATCGTCCCAGCGGCCCACGATGGTTTCATCCGCCACGAAGCTCGCGGGACACTTCGCCTCGGGATCCATCACGCGTACGTGATAACCCATTGTGCGCGCCGCCATTGCTGTCATGCGGCCCAACTGGCCGCCGCCGAGAATGGCCAGTGAGCTACCGGGAAGGATCTGCTCTGCTTTTGAACCGGAGGCGGAACTCACCCGGCCTGCTCCTCGCCTATCTTCTGGTCGAGCACTTCCTGAGTGCGTGCAGCGCGCCACGCGGAGAGGCGCTCGTAGAGAGCGGTATCGGTCGCGGCCAGAATCTCCGCGGCAAGCAGCGCAGCGTTGGCCGCACCGGCCTTGCCGATCGCCAATGTTCCGACGGGCACACCCTTAGGCATCTGCACGATGGATAGCAAAGCATCGAGGCCATTCAGATGCGTGGCGGGAACTGGAACTCCGAGCACCGGGACGAGCGTTTTCGCCGCTAGCATGCCGGGCAGATGCGCCGCGCCGCCGGCTCCGGCGATAATTGCGCGCAGACCGCGCTCGCGAGCCGTCTCTGCGTATTTGAAAAGCCAGTCCGGCGTGCGGTGCGCGCTTACGATACGCGCTTCGTGCGGAATTTTGAGCATGCGCAGAATCTCTACAGCTGCCGAGAGCACCTCGTAGTCGCTCTTGCTGCCCATTACAACGCCTACCAGCGGTGGTTCGCTCATGGGGTCATTATACGAAGGTTCATCCGGGGTAACTCGTTTAGTGCCGGTGCCACGCTTCAACAGCCACCTCAATCACGGCGAACACAACGCTCACGGCCGCAAGAAATCCCTTGGCGCGCTGCCAGTTCTGCTCGTGCCGGTCCATGCGCCTCTCAAGTTCCGCCAGGCGGCCGCCGTTCCCATCGCCCATCAGTCCCGTCATCTGCGATTTCAGCACGCTCAGATCGCTCAGCACCTGGGCCTCGAATTCATTCATCATGCGCATCCACCGGACTCCGTTGAATATTCCATTTTTGCTCGCGCTTCCGTTCAAGAGCTCAACGGCAGATTGAAAAAAAGCGCCGTCGAAAACTCCGAATAATTTGGCGGCGTTGAACCATCGTACATACGAATGTAGAACCGGTCGCTGGCCGAATTGCGTGAAAACGTTAGACTCGACTGGGAACCGCGCATCACCAGCGTCGGATCCTCGCCGGGCATGAAAGCAAAATCACGCAGCCGGATCTCGAACCCACCGCCGCTCGGCGGCGTTACTCCCGTATTCACCGTCACGGTGTTCCCGGTCATCGCGGCTACCGTAAGACCGGCAAGGTTGGCCAGCACTGAAGGCGCGATAAGTGCTGGCAACCAGGTGTCAGCCGGAACCGCGGTGCTCGTCTTGATGGCTAAGTCGTCTGCCCAGTCGTTGGCAAACGCGATCTCGTACGTCACTAGGTCCGGGTAACTGGCGCTGTAAGTTACTCTCACCGTACGTACGACAACTTCCACATTCAAATCTGTCGAGGGCGCGTTAAGCAGCAGCGCGTCGCCGGGCCACACGTCCGCTGCAAAGCTCGTCCGGTTCCCTTTGTACGTTCCACTCCAAAGCGCGCTCACGCTGGCCGCTGCCTGCTCCATCACCAGAGCGGCATTACGGCAATCCGCGGAGCTGCGCGCCGGGGGACGAATGACTGAGCCAATCCAGGCAGCCACAGTCGGCGAGCCGGCCTGCGCCAAAGCCTGTTGGCTGGTAGAGTTCACTGCGCGGCCTACCGCCCGCCCAACCGTTCGATAGCTCACTGCAATCTGCTCACCTGCGACCGGCGTGTATCCGGTGTAGAACGTAACCTTGCCGGTGCGTTCCAGATGGCACTCCGCAGCTTCGGCGGTTGTGCCAACTCTTCGCGTGTACGGTCCGCCCGCCGGTGGCGTGCTTTCAACCCAGCCTGAACCTAAGTTCGTCAGGTTTACGGCGCGAATCGTTCCAATTAAATTGATGCTGCTGGCAGGTACCACTTGGCACGAACCAGGCAGGTAAGCAGCAGCCCCGTCATACAGTGTCACGGGAGTTGCGCCGACTCCATTGACAAATTCTTGTACCTCCATCTGGATCTTTCCAGAAGCGATGGCCCATTCACCTCCGGCCGCGATAAGCCCCTGATCTCCAAAGGAGTAATAAATCGCCTGCGCGCGATTACACTCCGGACAGTGGATGCGGACACGGAGCGTGTATTCGTTGGCCGGATTCAATGCAAACGTGATTCCCGCGGGAGAACCCCCCACGACTGGCTGCAACGTTACGGCCCCGGTGCCTTGTTGTGCCGTAACCTGAAAACCCGCCGTGCAATTCGCCGCTGTCAGGAGGTCGGTAAAGAATCCCGCCACGATGCCGGTGCTGCCCGGAGACAATTTCACTCCCACTGCTTCAAGCAGCAGTGTTCCACCCATTTCGATGGGATCGATCCACATCAGCAATGTCTGCCCGTCGATCCCGCTGCCGCCGTTCATCGCCAGGCCGTTCGCGCCAATCGCTAGGTAGCCCGTTCCCTGGGAAAACTCCCACACCGTCTCGTTGATTTGTGGCTCGTTAAAAAGCTCGCTGATAATTGTGGATTTTGAAGTCGCGGGAAAGTATGGGTCAGCTGTCAGATAGAACTGCGTTGTTGCGCCGTCGCCGAGAAAGTACTCCGTAACATACGCTACCGGCTCATTGTCGCCGCAAACGGTCACGTCGTTGGCCAGCGCACGCTTAACGCTTGACGCAAATGCCAGGTTACTGAGGTTCAGGCTGCCGTCAGTCTCGTTTAGGGGGTGCACCGTTGTCTGTACCGCGGACAGCGCGATTGCGCCGCTCAGTGCGCGATATGCCGCGCGGGCCATGCCAGCTGCCTCCCCGGCGCTTTTGCTCCAATTTGCTCCCAGCTCCGGCGTAAAGTTCCCCACCAGAGTATTCAGTGAAGACGTCCGCAGGGATGTCGATCCAGTATGAGCCACAAGGGCAGCGAGCAACGTCCCCACATCCTCCTTGGCTAATCCCGCGCTGGGCGGCATCAGCACTTGGTCCAACAAAATTTCATCGCTCACCGCCTGAATCGCCAGCCGGTAGCGCGGCCCTTCAAGGCCCATTCCCGCATACTCCGGCAAGGGAGATACAGCAATGTAGCCGGTGAAGTAGGTTGTCTCGTCATCCCCGCTCATCGAAACAGATTGAAAACGCGCTGGCATCGTAAGACTGCCATTGGCCGGCAAGCTTAACCATAACTCGCAGACAGACGGTGCGTTCAGTTTTCGCTCGATGGTCAATGGATGCAGGGTGTCGAGAGCAGCCGTGTAATCTTGCGCTTGGATTTCTATCTTCATCGCAACTCTCTGTCTGGTAACTCGGTCTCTTTATCGCGTGTCACACCAGCGCGTTTGCCGCTGGGAGAAAGCTCCGGTAGCACACCACACGTTCTCCATCCAATGGATCCGTCACCGGCAACGCCAGAAACTGCCCCTTGAGTAGTACGCGCGAATGCCCACCCTGATTCTTTTGATTGAGCGGCGAAACAGCTTCCTCCGCCCCGGCCACAGCTTGCAGTCTTGGATAGTGGAAGAAAATTCTCTCTCCCTGGCTGCCTTCCATCACAAAGAGTCCTGACCACTCCTGGTAAAAGCTTCCGCCTTCTCGATCAACAAATCCGGTCACTGTCTGCACCTTTGCGCCCATCGCAGGAACGCCTCCCGGCAGCGGCTCCGCCAGAGTCAGCCCGGTCGCAGTCACTTGCGACACCAGCGCGACGTTGAATGTTACGCGTCGCACGTAGTCCACATCCGTGAGTGCCTGGCGTAAGTACGCGCCGGCCACCGGCGTGCCCACATAGCCGGTCTGCCCGGCGTAATCCAAATCGACAGCAACGATCGCACCCGGTGTGAATTTAGCCGCGTCCGTAAGCGCCAGCAAGATCGATGTGCTCGTCGAACCGCTTTGCGGTGTAACTGCAGGCAGTGCTTGTGCTCCATCGGCTGCAGGTGCCGCGCCATTCGCCGGCGCAAGGATGTTAATATGTTGCGAGCTGGTAGCCAGGCCCATCGTCAACTTCGTCCAACTTAGAAACTGAAGACTTACTTGCGCTTCGAGCGTCTCGCGCACCTGCTCGAGTGGTGCTGCGGGAATTCCGGTCATCAGCGGCGTTGACTTACTTGCCGTCTTGCGCACAAAGCCCTGCACCCATCCCAGGCTGATCCAAGGTACGGGCGGGGCATCGAGACTAAACCGGCTCTGTTCCGACGGATCGAAGAGAACGGGCGTCTGCGCAGCGCGATTCACCGGCGCAAAGAAAGCTCGCACCCTTCGCGCCACCGGCGCCGGAGCGGAAAACCAAGTTGCGGCCATTTACTCCCCCTGCTCCTGGTAGCTGTAAACCAGGACTGTCGCGCTACGGCTCAGCCGGTCGCGCTGGCTAAGGATGGGCGAAAACACCGGCTCATCCCAGAAAACCTGCGTCAGCATGGCGGCCGGCGGCGTGGCGGCGTAATTCAGCTTCGGTGTGTGGAAAGGCTGAATCATCGCCATCAATTCCTCGTCCATCGCGCTCAAAGCCCGGCCGCGGTCCAGCCCGCCGAAGCTCTGCGTGCCGCACGTCTGGTAGACGATTTCGCATTGCTCCCCTGTCATCGTCGATGCCAGATCCATATCAACCGCCAGGCCTAGCCAGCGCAGCACAAACACATCGCTCGGGAACTGGCTGAAGGGAGCTTCTGCTTCCTCCACCAGGATTCCCGGCCTTACGGTGCCACGCACCAGTGTCGTCCGCTGCGGATTGATCTCGGTCAGCCGCGTGCGCAACGCCATATAAAAAGAATCTTTCGCATTCTGCATGGATGCTCCTCACGCGGTTACACCGCCTGTTGCCGCGCCTCGCGCAATAGCAGCCGGTAGAGATACACCTGGCCAAACGCCTCGTTGGAAGCAATCGACTCAATCAGATAGTCTTGCCCCGCCACGGTAACCGCCAAAGTCATCGCGAACAGAGACTGTGCCGACGGCAAATCGAGAGTGTTGATCTGTTGCTCCACGCTCGTAGCCGACACCAGCAGCTCCCATTTCGATTCGCCGCCTTCCTGCCATTGTGGCCGCAGCTTGCGCATCAGCACCGGGCTCACCGGAACATCGGCGAACGTGGTCGCCACCAGGCCGACCTCCGACATGCTCGTATCCGTATTCGTGCCTGTCACGCGCAGAAGAGCCGTCGTACCCGATGCGCTGCGCAGCAGCGCGTCGGCCAGCATCTGCGGCGCGCCCCGCGGGTTACGCGGCGCCGTATCGCTCATCGCTCACCCCAGCCTGTTCGCGACGTACGGATTCAGCCACGTCTGCACCGTCTCGTCGATCAGCGAACTTGAAAAATACTTAATTTGCATCGTGTCGATCCTGCTCATGCTCGCGTTCAGCGCCGGCGTCGCCTGCGCATTGCGCACAATCTGCGCGCACGCCGACTTCACGTCATCGCCGATCGCCGCGAGGCCCGCCGTGTACGTCGCCTGCACTTCGTTGAACGGCAGTCCCAGAACATTCCACGGCAGCGTCAGCTCCCCAGTGTTCGGGTCGAAGTCCACCAGCGTCGCATCGATCAACGTCCATTGCCCAGGCAGCGCAAACGCCCATGCGATCTCAATCAGCGGCTCCTGCGGAATCTCCCCGCGCCTTGGCCTTGCGTAGCGCCCTTCCAGGCTCACCATCGGCGTTGTCGCCGGCGACAGCGGCGCCAGAGGCAGATAGCTCAGCCGCACCGTCTGCGCCCCCGCCGTTACGCGCAAGCGCTCCGTGTACTGAATCACGTTCAGATCGGGCCGCCTGCAGTAACTGTTGATCAAGGCCGTCGCGGCCGTGATCCAGTCCGCCGTAGTCCCGGCTGGCAATCCATAGTTCGTGTAATCCGCTGGCTCGATATATGCCATCGCGCATCCTTCCATTTCCAGTTCGTCGTTCAAAGTTCGCAGTTCGCAGCCCTCAGCCCGCGCCTCTCGGCTGCCGGCGTTCTTCCCGGCGGCCGCGAAATGCAAACTATGAACTGCGAACTATGAACTGTTTCTTTCTACCGGTCGACCAGCACCTGATAGTGAGCGAAGTTCGCGCCCTTCACCACCGGAGCGCCGAACTTGACCGCCACATACTGGTGGGTCAGCGAGTTTGGCAGCCCGAGCTGGAAGACGCGCGGCGTGGGATCGCCCAGCCAGTGATACTCGATCAGATCCTCGGTCACGATGTAGGCCGGAAGCACGGCACTGCCGCTTCCCGGCGTGCCTGTATAGCTCAGGCTCCAATCCGGAATCAACGGCAGATCGCCGGCCTGCGTCGAAAGCATCTTCACGCGGAAGCCGCCGGTGATCTGGTCGGTGTTCAGCACCACGTTGTACTCCGACTTCATCTCCTGGTCGATCAGGTCCAGCAGCACCGGGTTGGCATAGACCGCCGTGGGCCGCACCTGGTAGCCGTTGTTGGCCACCATCTGCGCCACCGTGGTCTTGATCGTGTCCACAATCTTCATTGAAGTGGTCACGGTCACTGAGTTGCCTCCAGCCGCGATCTGCCCCGCGCAGCCCATGTATTGTGTGGTCGTCGGCGCGCTCAGGCTGGTGTCGTTGCCGTTCCACAGAGCCACGTCGTGCGCCACCATCACGCCGCTAACCGTATCCACCAGGTCCTTGGCCTGCAGATAGGCGAACTGCTTCTGCTGGTCGCCCAACTCGATGTCGAAGAGGTTGTAGTTGATCTGCGCCACAATCGCTTTCAGCGGCACGCTCAGCTCGACGCGCGTCGGGCTCACCACCGTGGGATTGATGCTGCGCGGATTCACGAAGCCCGCTGTCCCCGGATTGGGAATCGCCGTCTCCTCAAAGAAGCGCGACGGATGCCCGGTTGCCGGTACCTGCTTGATGCGCTGTCCAAAAGGGCTTGACCGCCGGCAAATGTCGAAGATCTCCGTCTGATACAGCGGAACTTCGATTGCGCCCGGCCCGATGTAGTCGGCTGCCGCATGAATGTCTGCAAAGGTTGCGTTCATAATTTCTCTCCACCCCCTCCATGGGGCCGTGCTTTGGTAGCCGGACACAGGTGCCCGGCCTCAGTGGTCGGTGAACAGTGCACGGCGGACGAGAGATGTCAGCCTCAGCAGAAACTGCTGTTCACTGACCACTGTCCACTGATTACTGCATTTACGAGATTGCGCCGGCCCGCAGCAGTTGCGTCTTGACTGCGATGCGCTGCTCCAGGCTCAGTCCGGACAAAGCCGCATCCAGCGAACGCACATCCACCGGGCCATCGCCGATGCCATGTTTGGCCAGCATCTCGGCGGTGGCTGCGGGCATGGTCCGGCGCAGCGGGTTCAGTGCGTTCTGCGTCGAAGCCGCTTTCACTTCGGCCAGCTCGCGCTCCACGGCGGCCAGCTTCTCCGCCAGCTCGGTTTCGCGGCGGCTCTGTTCCACGGTCGCCGAGATCCTCTCCACCTCGCCGGAAAGCTCACCCTGCCGCTCTTCCAGCCAACTAAGTGTCTTTTCCAGCGCGCTGGTTGCGGCTTCCAGCCGCTCCACGATGTTCTTTTCTGCTTGTTCCATGTTTTTCCTTTCTTGTTTCCGCGAATTCCCCGCTACGGCCGTTCACCGACAAACAAAAAGGCTCCGTTCCCGGAGCCTCTTTGATCGCTTTCTTACTTGCTGATTGACGAACTTGCTAACTTACTTGTTATTGCCCGGCTTACCCCATGGCAAACTTCGCTAACTCCGCTTTCTTTCGCTAACTCGCCATGCGGAAACTTGTCGCCCGGTAAGCTGCCTTGTCTCGCAGCAGAATCGCCGCTCCTGTAAACGTTACTCGGGTCAGCTTCCATATCTCGGCCCGCATATCCTCCACGCGCGCATCGGCCAGCTCGTAGCTCATGCCCAGCGATTCCGGGACGTGCGCCGTGATCGCCTGCGCCACCTCGGGAAAATCGCGCGCGTAGAGGTAACCGCGCACTACCAGCCGCGACCCGATCACATCGGCTTCGGTCAGTAGTCCGATCTTGCGCCGCGCATCGTGGCCGTCCCATCCCGGCCTGTAATCCACGGCCATGCCCACCAGCGAGGCCAGCGCCTTCTCTGCCGCTTCGCGCGTCAGCATCACGCGGTGCCCGCGCGCTCCAGCCGGCGCCCTGTCGCTGGCCGCGTTCACCACTGTCAACACGCCCTCAAAGGGCACCCGGTTGGGGTGCTTGTCCACATGAGGAATCTTTACCGCCATCGCTTCCAGTCGCATGCTCGCTCCACGAAACACAGCTGCTAGCTACTAGCTGCTAGCTTTTCTCTACTGCCGCCCAATTCCCAGGTTCCTTACCTGGCTTAAGAAATCGCCTCATCTCCAAGCCTCACGCCGCATGATGAGCTAGCGGCTAGGAGCTAGAGGCTAGAAGCTGCTTCTCCTGCCCCAGCGGAGCCAGGCCCCGCATCGCCCGCACCTCGTCGATCGTGAGCACGCCGGCCTGCAACAACTGAACCTGCACCTGCAGTTCCGTCTCCTCGTCGCGCGCACTCAGCTCATTGAAGACAAACTCGAACTCCCGCCAGCCGATGCACTTGGCGAAGAGATCGCGTGTGATGTGCCCAGCCACCAGCATAGCCAGCGGCGAGATCGCGCCGCGGAAAGCCTCGTCGGCCATCTCCGAGGCCGTCGATTGGTTCACGTCCGCTTCCAGGCCCAGCATCAGCGGCGGAAGTCCGAACGCGTTGGCCACCATCCGGATCAGGAACTCCTGCCATGCCAGCCTTAAGTCCGCGTCCGTTCCCTGCGCGAAGCGCAGCACCTCCGGCTTCTGCTCGGTCGAAATCAGCGGCACGCGCCCCGTACCTTCGATCTCGTCCTGCCACCAGCGGATCAGCCGGTCGTGCTGTGCGGGCGTGGCCTCGTTTAGCCACAGTGCATATTGCGCCACTGAGTTCGCCGCCAGTTTCCCCGCGAACAAATTCGCGCTCAGGAATTGGTTTACCGTCTCGAACGCCACTTCCAGCGGCCCCAACCCGAAAGGGGTAAAGCTGCGCGGGTTCATCCGGATGTACATCAACTGCCGGTCGAGCAGCTCCACAGCTCCCGACTCCAGTTGTCCCGGCACGGCCTGCGCGTAGCGCGGCGTTTCCTCTTCGCCATCCCAGCCGGCGTTGATGCGGATCGACGCTCCGTCCACCGGCCACAGCATCGCCGGCCGCTCCGGATCGCCCGTCGCCTCCATCTCGATCGCTCCGAAGCCGCCTGTCAGCGCATCTTCAATCACCTGCTCCACCAGCGTGCGGAAGCTGTCGGCCGGGTTCGGCTCTTCGAGCGCCCGCCGCAGGGCACGCAGCTTGCGCGCCGCAAAGGCCACATCCTCTGGCCTCACGCCGCGCCGCACACGCACCTGCCAGTCCATCGCCGCGATGCGGTCCTTGATCACGTTGATTGCCCGCCGCACCACCGGTGTCTCCGCAAACCGGCGCAGGTTGATCGGAGTCGGCTTGGGCAGATGTTTGCCAGGAAACTGCACCGGACTCAGAATTGCGGGAAGCGCCAGCGTCTTGCGCTCCGCCTCCGCATCGAGATCCACCTGCCGGGACCGCTCACCATTCCCGGCTTGCCTGCCGTGGCGGGCCTGCCGCCACATCTCCCGTATTTGCTCGCCTACCTTCACGCGCACCTTCCTTCAAAGAACTAAAGGGCCTTCAAAAACAAAAAGGCACGGCCCATGGCCATGCCTTTTTCGACAATTCAGCGATTCGCCAGCCGTCCGCCAGAAGCAAATCCGAAACAAATCTTGAGCCAATCCTGACTCAATCGCTCCCGGCAGCGGCCGCGATACCCCTGAAATCGATCAACAGGATTGATCCTACCGCGAAGCCCGGAAATTATCGGCAAACTTCAGAAAAATATTTTCGGGTCAGTTGAGAACTGTCTTACGCTTTGAAAGAAATGAACTTAGAGCCTCTCTCGGCGTGTTCGCTCCGGACCCTTTTCCGCGCTCCAGCTCTTTACAAGTTCAGCTCGCGCCGGGCCGTCTCGGCAACGCGGCCCATATCGGAGGTCGTCAGCACGCGAATCCGGTGCTCCTCCATCGTCTCGACCCCAAACCGATAGAGCTCCAGCCGCTCCGGCTCATCCTCGGTCGCTCCCACCCGCGCCGCCGGCTCGATCACCGCCGTCAACTCGAGCTCCGCTTTCTCCACGCGCTCCACCCCGGCACGTAGCGCCGCTGCCGCAAAGGCCAGCACCTTTGCCGTCTCCAACCCCGGATCGAGGCTCACCGCCTGGAACATCCGCACCACCCCGTTGGGCCGGTAGCCCACGTCGATGCGCAGTGGATCGCCCGGCCGCGTGTACTCCGAGGCGGCGATTCTCTTTCTCAGAAGATCCCACACACCGGCATGTTCGAACTCCGAGCGCATGCGCGACTGGATCGCCGCGCGCCCGCTCAGCCTCGACGCTCGCTCCCGCGGCGGAGGCTCCACGTAGAGCCGCATCAGCTCTTCCATTCCCGCCGGAACGCTTTCCGCCAAGTAGGCCTTAGGCTCGGTCATCTGCACGTTCAGTGAGAGCGATTCCTCCAGAATCCGCATCAGGCGGCCTCCAGGATCCTCCTCAAGCCGTCGCCGCAGCTCGCTTTCCATCCCTTCAAGCAGCGCCGTATCGGCGTCCGGATCGAGGCACCTCACCCGCCGCCAGTCGCGCGTGAATCGCAACTCGACCTTCCCGGTTTCGACCATCCCAGAGTCATCCGTCGTGGCTTGCTCGCGCAGGATCACACCGATGTGCACGTACTCGTTCCGCACCGCGTCCGGCACATACCGGAGCAGTTGAAACTCGCATCGCCGCCGCTGGCGTTCGCTGGTCATTGCTTCTTCAGTTCTCAGTTCTTAGCTCTAAGTTCGTAGCCCATAGCCGGGAGCCGGTAGCCCTCAGCTTTCAGCTCTCAGCCGTCAGCCATCGGCCATCGGCCATCGGCTTTCAGCTTCCAGCTTTTCAACCACGGCACATAGCGTGTAACTCCTGCGCCGATCCCGCTCTTCTTGAAATCCTCCGCCCCATTTTCCGCACGAACAAGCCGAAAGCTAATAACTAAAAGCGCACAGCTGTCCTCAATTCACCCTCATCGTATCCCCCCATCGCCCCGCCTTCCAAGCCCCCTCCTCCCTTTCTCCACCGCCCGCTCCCCATTTCGGAAACGGTCTCCTGTCCGAGTTCCCAAACGCCTCAATCAGCTCCCGGATCCGGCTCCGCCGCTTGAGCAGCTTTTCTACCAGCGTCTCCATCTCCGCCTGGTCGCCGCCATACCATCCCGGGGGAACGTTGTTGGCCGCTTCCCACACCGTTTCCGCCGCCATGGTTTCAATTCTCGTCAGCCAGGGCTCAAACGACTCCCATCCTCTCACCTCGCGATAAACATCATTGCGAAAGTAGACGCCCCGAAGGGGCGCATCCTCAAAGCGCCACTCTCCAGCGTGAAAGCAGTATCCGAAGTCGATGAAGACAGCTTTATAGCGCTTCTCCTGCTGCCGCCGCGTGAACACCGCCTGCCGCCCGTTGGCATTACCCGTCCACTTATCCAGGGCCAGGATGCCGGCGAACTCGCTCAGGTTCTTCAACTCGGCCATCTGTTCTTCGGCCAGGTAGTCCACCACCTGGCCCGGCATGGTGCCCCCGGCGAAACGCGATCCGAACTGCAATCCCGGCTGGCAGCGCGCCCGCGTCCGCCCCAAGTCGATCTCCAGCTCCGGCGTATTCTCGATCAACCAGCTCGAAACCTCGACAAGATCGGTCTCGGGCACCGTCAGTCCCGCCGCCGCCGCCAGCCGCGAGGCCATCAGCTCGTTGGCCAGCACGCGCGTATGCTGCGGATTGTTCTGGAACTTCACCACGTACACGTGCCCGTCCGCGCCCAGCATCAACTGGCCCTGCGCGCCGCCCCGCATGCGCCGGATCTGCTGCACCGCCAGAACCGCCACTCCATCACCTATCCTTGACTCCGATTTTCCCCGGTTCTTTCCAAGATTCTAAAGCAGCTTTCAGATCTCGGCTTTGATTCGCTTCGCCTCTTCCTCACCGTCCAGCACGCGGAACACGCCTTCGGCCAGCGCCCGCAACTCGTCCTCGCCGGGATACACAGCCACCGGCGCGACCCACTCCCCGTAGCCACGTAGTTGCGCCACCAGTCGCTCCGAGTGCGCCATGCCGCCGGTGAGGACGACCGCATCGACCTTGCCCTCGAGCACCGCGGCCATCGCGCCCGTCTCCTTTCCAATTTGATAGACCATGGCCTCAAAGACCGCCGCGGCCTGCGCGTCGCCCTCATCCATGCGCCGCTCCACTTCCATCAGGTCGCGCGTTCCGAGATACGCAAACAGTCCGCCGTCGCCGAAGACCTGGCGATCCAGTTCCTTTTCCGTCATCTTCCCGCTAAAGCACAGCCGGATCAGCTCCCGCACCGGCAGCGATCCCGTCCGATCCGGACCGAACGGGCCTTCCTCGATGGAGTTGCTGTCGATCATGCGCCCGCCGCGGTGCGCCGTCACCGTAACCCCGCTGCCCATGTGCACCACGATCAGCCGCATCTCCTCGTAGCGCCGCCCCAGCCCTCGCGCATGGCGCCTGGCCACGGCCTTGGTGTTCAGCGCGTGCCCCACAAACGACCGCTTCACCAGCGGCGAACCGGACAGGCGCGCACACTCCTGCCGCTCATCTGCCGTCACCGGGTCCACAATGTACGCCTTCACGCCGGTCGCCGTTGCAAACCGCAGCGCCAGCACCGCGCCCAGATTCGACGCATGTTCTCCGCGCCGCGCCCGCCGCAATTCCTCTATCATCGTGTCGTCCACAAGATACGTCCCGCACTCCATCGGCGGCAGCAGTCCGCCGCGTCCGGCCACCGCGGCCCAGGACTCCGTCCCTTGACCCTTTGGACTAAATCCCGCCTCGGACAGTGCCGCCTCGATCCGTTCCGCGCGGTACTCCAACCGGTCCAGCATCGGCCTGCCGCGGAACCTCTCGATCTCATCGTCTCCGTGGCGAATGTTGCGCGCCATCTCCTCGCCCGCGCGTGTGTAGATGCCGAACTTCGTCGACGTCGTTCCGGGGTTCAGGACCAAAACCCTCTCGTTGACCCTTTCGTGCTCGCCGCTCAAGCTTCACCTCTCCGGCCACTCTCCGGCGACCCCCTCTAGCGACCCCCCTAGCGACATTGAGTGTACCGTGCCTTCATCGCCGCCATCTGTGTCCCTGCGCGCGCACCCCTTAAACCGCTCAAATCAATCGCCTTAATCGTTTCAGGCCCAGCGATTTTCCCGTTCGCAAGCCCATTTCGTGCTACACTATGTGCAATCGTAGAATTCGATTTGAAGTTCTTGCCTGTTCCGGTTACCGCCTACACGCAACACTCCACATTGCATTCAGCGGTAATTCAGTAATTTGAGGAGCAACACAATGGAACAAGGCACAGTGAAGTGGTTCAATGACGCAAAGGGATTTGGATTTTTGAGCCGTGAAAACGGCGAGGACGTCTTCGTCCATCACACCGCCATCAAGTCGACCGGTTTCCGGTCCTTGCAGGAAGGCCAGAAGGTCCAGTTCGACGTGACCAAGGGCCCCAAGGGATGGCAGGCCGAGAACGTTCAGGTTGTCTAAGCAACAAGCCTGAAACCGTTCGCAACTGCGAACAGGTTCGGAACCCAAAAACGAGAGGGACGGCAAAACTGCCGTCCCTCTTTTTGCATTCTCAATTCCCTGGTCTCTGTCTTAATTACGCCGCGGGCTTCAGGCTCTCTGCGCTGACGGCGGGATGCAGGCCCCCTGCGGGGAGATCGTGCGTCCCCAGGTACTGCAGTACAGTGTTGATGGAATCCTCGAAGCGCGTCCCCGTCTTGTGCGTAACTCTAACGCCCTTCGAAACCAGCCTGCAGACCTCAAAGCGATTCATTCCTTGCGCAAGCGCGCGGTGGATCTGATCAGAACGCATGACAAACTCCGACGAACAAGGTGATTGTTGCGTGGAGGTGCGAAGCTCGTCAGAAGCGATCAGTCAGCCGGAGCCGAGCAGGCCAGGCAGTTTCGGAAATGGTGGTTCTGACTCCGTTACATTTGGGCCGGCGCGGCCGACCCTGGGTCCCCAATGACAGCTTTTATCGGTGGTGTGGAATCAACGGGGAACGACGATCTTCGTAAGCGTTTCGGCCCCACACGTAATCGAAATTGCTCTGAAAGGGTCTGCTTTCATTGTACGCTGCAATCGCGGTTTCCGCCGCGCTTTCGCCGCACACGATCAGCCTGTTAACATAAATCTCTTGAAAGCCCGCACTGAGGGTTCTCTGAACACATTCGATGGAAAGAGGTTAACGTGGCCGACACCACAAAAATCAAAGACAAGGCTGAACGCAAGAAGCTCAAGCGCGCATCGCGCAAGAAAGCCGCTCCCAAGGCCAAGCGCACCACGCCTCGCGGCTCCCTCAAGAAAAAAGTGAAGAAGATGGTCCGCGGCCAGTCGAAGCGGTAACAACAAACAGCCGTCTGCCTCCAGCTTTCAGCGCCTCCGAGTCCAGGCCAACGCCTTTGCCAACGTAGGAAAATGCTGAAAGCTGATGGCTGACAGCTGAAAGCTGTCTTTCGAGGAGACCTGCTCTGCCCAGTCAGTTCTTCGCCCGCAAGTCGATTGACAAGCTCATCAGCGACTCGGAAGAACCCGAACACGCGCTGAAGAAGAGCCTCGGGCCTTGGTCGCTCACCGCGCTTGGCATCGGCGCGGTTATCGGCTCGGGCATCTTCACCGTCATCGGCACCGCCATCTCCGGCGAGCAGTTGCCCAACGCCACCATCACCGACACGCCGCTGATCCACTACGTCGTCACGCACACCGCGCTCGCCGGCCGTCCCGGCGCTGGTCCCGCCATTGCGCTCTCCATGATCCTTGTGGCCTTCGTCTGCGCTCTCACTGGCCTTTGCTACGCAGAGCTGGCCTCCATGATTCCCATAGCCGGCTCGGCCTACACCTATACCTATGCGACGCTCGGCGAGCTCATCGCCTGGATCATCGGTTGGGATCTGATCCTCGAATATGCCGGCTCCAACATGAGCGTCAGCGTCGGCTTCGCCGCTCACGTCGTCGACCTGCTCGACTGGTTCGGCCTCCATCCGAGCGCGCGATGGATCTCGCCCGCCTATCTTCCCGACGGCCTCCAGGATCTTGCCGGCAACAACCTCTACAACCCCGGCTGGCACTTCGGCTTCAATATTCCCGCCTTCCTCATTGTCCTCATCCTTACGGTCGTTCTGGTGCGCGGCATTCGCGAGTCCGCCTCCACCAACAACATGATGGTGGGGTTCAAGCTCGTCGCCATCCTCATCTTTGTCTTCGCCGTCATCGGCTTCATTCATCCCGGCAACTGGCACCCCTTCATGCCGAATGGATGGTCGGGTGTGCTCACCGGCGGCTCCATCATCTTCTTCACTTACATCGGCTTCGATTCCGTCTCCACTGCCGCCGAAGAGTGTCGCAATCCCCAGCGCGATCTTCCCATCGGCATCATCGCCACGCTCGTCGTCTGCACCGTGCTCTACGTCGCCGTCGCCGTCTGTTTAACGGGACTGGTCCCCTGGCAGTCAATGGTCGGAGACGCCGCTCCCGTCGTCAACGCGCTCAAGAAGCTCTCCGTCCTCCCCGGCGGCCATCCGCTCTACTGGATCCGCCTCGTCGTCCTGCTTGGCGCGCTCATGGGCATGATCTCTTCCATCCTCGTCTATCAGATCGGCCAGTCGCGCGTCTGGTTTTCAATGTCACGCGACGGCCTGCTACCCAAAGTCTTCTCGAACGTCCATCCCTTATTTCGCACGCCGGCATTTTCCACCTGGGTCGCCGGTTTTGTCGTCGCCATCCCCTCCGGCCTCTTCGATATCGGCACCCTCGCCGACCTCTCCAACATCGGCACGCTTTTCGCCTTCGTCCTCGTCTCCATCGGAGTCATCGTCCTTCGCTTCCGTGACCCTCATCGCCGTCGCGGCTTCGTCGTTCCCGGCGGCCCCGTCATTCCCGCTCTCAGCGTCATCTTCTGCTTCCTGCTCATGGCCGGACTGCCCATCATCACCTGGTATCGCTTCCTCATTTGGCTGGTCATCGGCCTGTTCATCTATTTCTTCTATAGCCGTCACCGCTCCGAGTTCGCCCGGCCCCGCTAGCACCGGCCTGTTTCGCTAAACTTGAGTTGATGCCCGAAATGGAAGACTTCATCCGCGGCCTGCCCAAGGCCGAGCTGCATCTGCACCTTGAAGGTACAATTGCGCCCGCCACACTGGTTGAGTTAAGCGCCCACCACGATACCCATCCCCTCACGCCACACGAAGCCGAGGCACTCTACCAGTTCACTGATTTCACTGAGTTCATTGAGTCCTTCAAGGCCGTCACCCGCCGCCTGCGCGACCCCGAAGACTACGAGCTAGCCGCCTGGCGCATGATGGAGCAACTCGCCGCTCAGGGAGTGGTTCACGCCGAGGTCTTCATCTCCGTTGGCGTCATCTATATGTGGCGCAACTTCGATCCACGCTGCTTCGAGCCCATCTTTGAGGGTCTGGAACGCGCCCGCAATCGCGCCGCACGCGAGCTGGGCCTCTCCCTCTATTGGATCTTCGACGCCGTGCGCCACTTCACCGTCGAGGAAGCCGACCGCGTCTTCCGCAAAGCCGCCGAGTTGCGTGAATTCTACCCCTCCATCGTCGCCATCGGCCTTGGCGGAGACGAGCGCCGCTCCGGTTCCGAACCGTTCCGCCATCTCTATGCGCGCGCCCAGGCCGCTGGCCTGCGCCTCACCAACCACGCCGGCGAGACCACCGGCCCCGAAGCCATCTGGGAGGCTCTCGCCATCGGCTCCGAACGCATCGGCCACGCCCTATCGGCTATCCGGGACGAGAATCTGCTCCAAGACCTGAAAGCGCGGAACGCAGCCCTTGAGCTCAACCCCACTTCCAACGTCCGCACCGGCGTCTGCCCCTCCTTTGCCGCCCATCCCCTTCGCCGCTACTTCGATCGTGGCCTCCTCGTCACCATCAACTCCGACGACCCCGCATTCTTCGGCTCCGATCTCGCCGGCGAGTTCCTCCTCGCCCATACCCAGCAAGGATTTACACGCGACGAACTCCGCCAGTTGGCGGCCAACTCAATCCGCGCCAGCTTTCTTCCCGAAAATGAAAAATCCGTTTGGCTGGCCCAAATTAACACTTTCGCATGATTACTTCCGTGTTTTCCGCACCCCGCCCATCCAGTGCCACACCCCACCTGCGCTATCATGAAAGCGTAGGAGGCTAAGTTCGATGTCCGCCGATCCTCAATCTGAATTGCTCGTTCCAGAATCCTCCGAGCCGGAAGAAAAGACCGGATCGACTGCCCTCCGTGTCATTACATGGTTTTCTGTCGGAATTGCCGTCGCCGCGGTCGGCATCTATGTCGGCGCAGAGATCCGCAACCGCTACAGATTCAAGAAGCGCACGCCCTACGACTTCTACTCCAACGCCGGCTCTCAGCAGGCCAGTGAATTTGGCGTCGGAATCTAGCGCTGCAAGCCATCGCTCTTTCTTTCTCAACATGCCGCCTTTGGGCGGCATGTTTGCGTTTGCGCCCGATTGCGGATTCTCCCCTACCGCCGCAGCCTCAAGATCAAATACAAAATCGCTGACAGTACAACGCTGATCAGAATCGACGTCCCCAGCGGGAAGTAGAACGAAAAGTTCTTGCCCTTGTACGAAATGTCGCCCGGCAAGCGCCCCAGCGGAACACCGAACCGCGCAGCCACCAGGATCGCTGCTCCAATCACCGCCAGCAGCACCCCAAGCCCCAACAGCATCTTCCCTAAATCCTGCATCCGCACCACCCGTTCAATAAGGACGTTCCCTCGTCCCTCAATCCCCGCAGTCCCGTAGTCCCGTAGACCCATTATGTTTGCTTTTCTATTCCCTACTCCCTATTCCCTATTCCCTGTCTTTCTCACTTCGTCCCAATCAGCCGGATTCGCGCCGTGAATGCCCGCCCCTGTGCTTCGCTGAAAGTTCCAAACTCAGGCGAGTCCACCACGTTGTTCACCTCTGCCGGATTTCCGCTGTCGGTCGCATTCTCCAGCACCCCACGCAATCCCCAATATTGCCCGCGAAAATGAAACTTCCACTCGAGTCCCGGGCTGAAGTTCACAAAATCCGGAAACCTTTGCCCTCCTGCTGCGCCAACCACCTGCTGTGCCGCATTCACCGCCGTGTACGGAAAGCCAGTATGCTCGTCGAGCAGATACACAAAATCCCAGCGCTTCCTCAGTCTCGCGAACGGCACCGGCAGCCATCCCCACGAAAGCACACGGTTCGGCACGTCCCACGGCAGCGGCCCGCTCTGCTGCATCCCCAACGGCGATGGTGTCGGCAGGTAATCGAGCGCCGCGTTGGTGCGCGCCGACGAGTGCGTGTACGAAACATAAACTGTGTAATCGTTCTTGAAATACTTTCGCGCATCGAACTCCTCTGAGCGATAACGGTCGAGCCGGTTGTTCGTCAGCAGATAAGTCCCCGCCTGCGCCGTCGGAGGTGTCAACGCAAAGGAGAGAACGTCCGATGTCTGCTTCTCCAGAAAATTCGCGCCCGCATAGATCGCCCACGGCAGCTTCCGCTCCACCCCTATGCTCCAGTTCACTGCGCGTGGTCCGCGAAGCGCGCCTTCATCCACGGCAAACGCCGACTCCTCCGCCGGCCCCGTTGGCGTCATCCCGTCCGCCTCGTAATACGTATCGTAGCGAATGCCCGCATACGTCTGCGCCAGGTTTTCCAGCTGTGTGTGCTCATAGTAGAGCCCGATGCCGGCTGAAATCTTCGTCGCGTCCTTATCGCCCGGCGCATACACCGCTGCCAGCCGCGGCGCAACCAGCGGCCTCCGCACGATCTCGTCCCAGTCGAATCGCAGCCCCGGTTCCACAAGCCATCCCTTTGCCGGTTGCCATCGATCCTGCACGTATGCGCCAATCTCCCCATTGTGCATCGTGAACGCCGGTGCCGCCGCAAACACGCTCTGCCGCTCCAGCGTTCCGTCCTCGCGAAGGTAACTCACCGGTGTCCGAGTCTGTCTCTGGTCGTAGGCAATGTGGTCCAGGTCCAGCCCCGCCTTCACATCGTGCCGCCCCATCAACTGCCGCGGCGGCAGGTATAAAGCCGCCGTTCCCTCCAGCCGCTGCGATCTCCCGCTCAGATTCTCAAAATAGCTTCCTTCCGTCTGCTCCGGCGTGTACTCGTACGGCGCGCTTCCGTGCGGTTCGTATCCGTCGCGTATACTCACAAACGCCACTCCCAAATCCAGCAACGCGCCCTTGCCAAAGCTCTGCTGGTCCCGCACAGTTGGCATCCACGCAATCGTGTTGCGCTTCACCGTGCTCTCTTGCGGCGTCAGCGACGAAATGCCGTCATACGGCGAGTGATAGTTGTTATAGAGCAGCCCCGCAGTCAAAATGTTCGCCTGAGTCACGTTCGCCTGCACCTTTGCCAGGTTGCTCCCGCGCACCAGCTCGTCGGTATTGGCGTTCGCTGGCAACTCGGAGATGTAAATGTTGTCCCACTCCATTTCCACGCCGTCGTACCACCAGGCTCGATCGCGCTTTAGCGGCCCGCTGAACGTGATTCGCGGGACAAACTGGTCGAATCGGATTCCATTCAAATCCCGAAACGAAGGAATGAAATTCGTCGCATTGAAGCGGAACTTGTTGTCGCCCATCCCCGTGTAAAACGCGATCACGCCGCCCGTCGCCCGCCCGAATTCCACCGGATAGCGCGTCGTCTCCGCGTCAATCGATCGCACAGCATCCGCGCTCACCCGCAGGCTCAGCGTTCCGCTCAGCGGCGAGCGGATATCGAATCCATCTATCGTGTCCAGCGTCTCCCACGTCTCCGATCCGGCCACGTGCACTTGCTCGGTCGCATCCGGCACCACGCCTGGATTGAACGGCAGCAGGTTGCGGATATCGTGCGAAGTAGGATAGGGAATGTTCACGATCTCCGGCGTATTCATCGCGCTCTGGTCCGCGACCTGCTGCGTATCGATGCCCGGAGCAGACGCGCTCACATTCACCTGCTCGCGCACAATCTGCTCGTGCTCAAGCACTAACTTCACGCTGATTTGGCTTGGATCAACGCCGTTTTTCTCGGATTTATAAAATCCGGCCTTTTCGACGGCGATCTCGTACGGCTCCCGTTGCCGCACTGTATACCTGCAGTTTCCCGCGTAATCCGTCCAAAGTTGCGCCTGCGCGATTCCCGGCTCCGTGATCGTCGCCTGCGCGCCTTCCACCGCATGGCCATTTTCGTCGACCACCGTCACCGTCATTTGCGCGCCAACAGAATCTTGCTGGCCCCACGCCAGTCCCCCCGCCAGAATCGTCCAGCTCAGCAGAACCAATCCCGCGGCCAGACGCCTCGCGCCGCAACGGCGCAACATAGGTTCAAGCCGGAACGAGTTCGGAAGGCTCTGCATCGCGGCCAGTATAGCGCCGGCACATTCGTCACGAATCATACTTGGGGATAGACGGAGCAACTCGCCCGCAGGTGTGTGCGCAAATTTGATGAATGAACAAGAGTTCATCTTTCCAGATTCTTCGCAATCAAACAGCAGTTCTCGCAGATGCGGCGACGATTTTCTACCATCCTGGCCGAACCCGGGTGCAGAAGATCCGGTTCTAATCTCCGCAGGCAAACAATGCCGCTATCTTGAAGCACTCTCTATTTGCCGATCGACTGTCGAGGCAGCCTTCCATGGATCGGTACGTTGCAGATACACCCAAAGATAGAAAACCCCCATCGCTAGGAGGGAAAGGGTGGCCGGCCTTTTCAGGACCACGGTAACCACCTGGCCTGGGATCCCGACCGGGCTCACGCGAAAGAGATCGACGATCATCTCGAAAATCAAAAATGTGGCATCACCTGTCAAGAGGGCCGCTACTGAAGTGATCAGAATCGCAGCTTTCGCGCGCGAGCCGCCCTCGGCCCACAGCAGGCAGCACGCCGGAATGGCGAGGATCACAAGCTTGGCATCCCAAAGCCGGTGGTAGGTGATCAGAAGTGTAAAAGGAACAACTGCTGCCTGCGCCAGCCAGGCCGCTCGGACAGAAAAGCGCATTCGCAGCGTCCAGACCGACCAAACCAGCAAAAGCACTCCGCAGATCAGGTAACTTGCGATGTTATAAAATCGTGGGTCGTCGCGGAAAACACTCACCGCGGCCTGAAGGTCAACAATCGAACTGCCGGCAAAAGTCGAGAAAGAGTTGGGGCCGGGGTTGTTAACGCCGCCGCTGGCCGAGATTGTGACGAGATTGGCACTCCAGTCATGCATCCAGGTCGGCGCAACATGCGAAACCCAAACCACCGCTGCCACACCCATGGCCGCCGTAATAACGAAGCTTTCGAGCGCCCGTTTGCGATAAGTTCCGCCCACTAATACAAAATAGAGCCAAACAAAACCAGCATCGTGAGGTTTAACGGCGAGGCTGAGTGCAAGACAGACAACTCCGATCCACACCAAACGGTTCTGAAGAAAACACCACACAGCAATTCCGCAAAGCCCTACCACGATTCCTGCGGTATTGCCCCCAGCGAAGAAGGTTGCGCAATTGAGCGCAACGATGCAGGCCAGCCAGGTCGAGATGCGCGGCGCGTATCTTGCGCCCTCGTGCCAAATAAGGAGGATAGCTGGAGCGAGAACGCCACCGGTGACGAGCATCCAGAGAATATGCGCCGGCCGCCACGGCAGTATTGCGAACGGGGCCACGAAAACGAGCGTCGTAGGCAAATTCACATACAGCGTAATGGACTGAAGGCGCAGCGGGGAGGCCGGAGGCCGCTGACCATCCTCCGACTGGTACTCGCCTTCCATATCGCCGACGCTGTACGGATTGTGCTCGTGAATCAGACAGCGCGCGCCGGCGTACACACTTCTGAAATCCATCCAGGCGCGCCCCCCGTACGCAATCGACGTGCCCCACGGAATTGCGGTCCCGATGCACACAAGCACCCAGACCAGGCCATTGCGGCGCAATTCCCCGATCTTCGGCATTTCACACCATCCTGCGAACGGTTCCGGCCCGTTGTGGGCGGGTAGACTCCTTTAACATCCGGAAATTGTCCGGCCGCGCTTTCTAACTCTGCCCGCCCCTCATCTCTGCAGGTTGAATTCGACGTTCTCGGCGGGAACCGCGTCCGCCCTCAAGTAAGTCCACAAGAAGAAAATGCCCATCGCCAGCAACGCAACCGACTCTGGCCGGATCAATACCAGAGTGAGCAGCTGCCTGCCGAACCCCGCTGTGCCTACGTGCAATGAATCGGCAATCGTTTTGAAAACCGCCAGCGGAAAATCCCCTGCGAACAGTGCTGCTACGGTCGTGATCGAGAATGCAATCCTTCCAGGTCGGCCACGCCCCGCCCACAGCATGCAACATGGAGGAATAGCCAGCATCACAAGCTTCGCATCCCATGGCCGGTGATAGGTAATCAGCAATGTGAAAGCCGTGACGGCTGCCAGTGCAAGCCAGGCCTTGAATACCGAAAATCGCGTCCGCATCGTCCAGATTAACCACACAACCAAAAGTGTCCCGCAGAACAAGTAACTGGCGATGTTATAAAAACGCGGGTCGTCGTGGAAAATGCTGATCGCGGCCTGAAGATCGACAACCGTATAGATGGAGTGGCCCGAGAAAGAGCTGGGGCCTGGCTCGTTGATCCCTCCGCGCGCCGAGATCGTGGCGAGGTTTGCATTCCAGTCGTGTATCCAGTGCGGAGCGACATGCCAAACCCACACCGCCGCCGTCAGGCCGATGGCCGCCGTAATCGCCGCGCTCTGCAATGCACGCTTACGATTGGCTCCGCCCGCCAATAGGAAATAGAGCCAGACCAGACCTGCGTCATGAGGCTTGACCGCAAGACTGAGCCCAAGACACAGAACTCCGATCCACACAAACCGGTTTTCCAGGAAACACCACACCGCGATTCCGCAAAGCCCCACCACGATTCCAGCGGTATTGCCCGCTGCATAGATGGATGCGCAATTAATCGCAATCACGCAGGCCAGAAAGGTCGCAACCTGCGGCGCGTGGCTTGCGCCGGCGCTCCACATCAGAAGAATGGCGAGACTGAAAACGCACCCCGTCAGCAGGATCCATAGGATTTGCGCCGGCCCCCATGAAAGCAACGCAAATGGAGCCACGATAACAAACGTGGTGGGCACATTTACGTAGAGTACGATCGCCTGGAGATAGTACGGAGAGTCCGGCGGACGTTGACCGTCTTCCGAGAGATATTCACGTTCGAGGTCGCTTACCTTGTATGGATTGTGCTCGTGAATCAAGCAGCGAGTGCCGGCGTACACGGCCCGGAAATCGATCCATGCGTTCCCGCCGCGCCCAATCGAAATGCCCCATACGATCGAGATCCCGATGCACACAAGCACCCAGATCAAGCCATTACGGCGCAGATTCCCAATGCTCGGCATCTCGTCTCATTTTAGCGGCCATTCTCTCCGCTCTCCGCGCATAGAAAATCGCGGGAGAGCCAAGACCGGCAATGGAGAAACTTCGCTGGCCCATCTCTGCCCTTTTACCTGCTGAATTCCGGATTTGCCGATCGGCAAGGAAACTTGCCGCCTGGCCATTGCTCCTGTGCCCGTAACCTTCACCGGCGCTTCGCGAGGCAAGAGCTGACGTTCTTGAACACACCGTTGACAGCCGTGAAGCCGAACGGCATTTGTCCATATATGCGTCTTCCGGGTTTCTTTTCGCTTCTAGAGGAATGCGGCAAAAACCTCAGTGGGAGGACTGCGCTCCGGCTCGTTCCCGGAACGTAACCCTCCCACTGAGGTGCTGAGGCCCTTGGGTAAATCTGACTCCCGGCGTGCTTACGCCAGCGAGCCGCTGATGTTGCTGAAGACCGTGTTCACGGCCGTCGCGACGTTGCTAACGCCCGTAATGCAAACCAGTGCAATCAGGGCAACGAGCAACGCATACTCAACCAGGTCCTGACCTTCTTCGCCGTTCTTCAGGCCCTGGAATTTCACGTACATATTCAAAAGTGAGTTCCGCATTGTTGTTTCTCCTTTGTGATTTTCCGGCCTGAGCCGGCGAGCGCGGCCGCCGCGATCTTTCGCGGCTTTGCGGACAAGGCTGAGTGCTCAGGTTGTTCGCCTTGCCCGGTTGCTTGCTGCTCTTTTACGAGCGGTTGTCCTTAGCTCGAAAAGGGGCGTTCGGCAACCTGCCGTTGGCGCGCCTTCTCGACGAAAGGGGCTGAGGTGCTGGAACTTTGTAATTGAACGATTACGCCAATGATCCGCTGATGTTGCTGAACACCTTGTTCACGGCCGTAGCCACGTAGCCGACGCCAGTGATGGCCGCCAGAGCAACCAGCGAAACCAGAAGGGCGTACTCGACCAGATCCTGACCTTCCTCGCGGGAAATCAGGTTCTGCCACTTCACATAAAGCGTCAGATATAACTTATTCATCGTGCTTCTCTCCGAGAGTTAAGAAGTCCCAGCCTCAGCCGGGCACCCTTTTGAGTGCATCTGGCGTGCCATTCTCGAACGACATGCTCACTAATTTAAAATCAACACCTTACAAGAGATTCTTGAGGTAGTGACTACCGGAACTGTCTACCCACGTTTACAACCGCTCCCTCATCGACCCGCTCTGTATACATTCAGCCCTCTCTTGTCTCCGCCAACTGCTTCCCAAATCCCATCTTCACCACAACAAATCCGCCTTCCCTTCGCCTCTTTCCACCTCCTCCAACTTCATCTCCTGCGACATTGGAAACCTTCAATGAATCAACCCTCATCGCCATCCCCAGCCGCTGCCGTACAGCATTTTCGCAATTGCTGTAGACCGAAAGCACACCTTCAAGTGGCTTCTTCCTCAACCGGAGTCCCCACAGACAGGTTCTCGTCTGTGGGGTGGAAGTAAAAGCCACCTGTACCTGTCAATGCACTCAAGATGTCTGTGCGTATTCCGAAAATGCTCTAAAATAGCCTCCATGCCCTCCAAGCTGGATCTTCCTCCAGCCCATCAGCGTGGCGATTTTGCCGAAATCGCAATTGCCACTGTCGCCGGCTTGGCCTTTGCCGTCACCATCCTCTACATCTTCGCTGGCCCCGTTGCAGGCAAATTGGCGGCCAACCGTGACTTCCTCTCCTACTGGGCCACCGGTCGCCAGCTCGTCCACCACCGCAATCCCTACGACCGCGACGCCATCTGGGCCATCGAGCACTCCGCCGGTCTTGACCCCCGCACGGTCCTCATCATGCGCAACCCGCCATGGGCGCTACCCATCGCCTACCCCCTCGGTCTTCTCGGCCTCCGCTTTGCCGGAGTTCTCTGGTCCCTGCTCCTTCTCGCTTGCCTGCTCATCTCCGTCCGCATGCTTCATCAGCTCCACGGCTCTCCACCAAATCGCATCCACTGGCTCGGTTTCGCCTTTACCCCCGCCATCATCTGCCTCACCATGGGCCAGACCTCCATCTTTGCCCTCCTCGGCCTGGTCCTGTTTCTGCGCTTCCATCGCTGCCACCCCTTCAACGCCGGAGCCGTGCTCTGGCTCTGCGCTCTCAAGCCGCACCTGTTCCTTCCCTTCGCCGCCGCCCTTGCCCTCTGGATCGTCCTCTCGCGCAGCTACAAGCTCCTCGCCGGATTCTTCGTCGCCCTCGCCATCACCACCGCCGCCGCTTACCTCATCGACCCCACCGCTTGGCCCGATTACATTCACCTCATGCGCTCGCCCTCAGTCGAGAACCAGTTCATTCCTTGCCTCGCCGGAGCCTTGCGTCACTGGATCCGTCCTCGGTCAACCTGGCTCCAATACCTTCCCGTCGCCCTCGCCTGCCTCTGGGCGCTCGTCTACTTCTGGCGCCGCCGTGCTCATTGGGACTGGCTCTCCGGCTCAAGCCCGCTCATGCTCGTCTCGCTTCTGGCCGCCCCGTACTCATGGCTCTACGACCAATGCCTTGCCATACCCGCTCTCCTCGATGGCGCATATGCCACCCGCTCTCGCAAGCTCCTCGCGTTTCTTGCTCTGCTCATTCTTGCTACCGACCTTGAAATCTGCTTTGTCAAGGTCACCTCCACCCTCTTTCTTTGGACCACCCCCGCCTGGCTCATCTGGTATCTCTTGGCCCGCGCCTCCGCCGCGAAAGAACCACCTCCCGCGCCCATCGCGTCCGCCTGACTCGCGCCCCGAAGAGTTGTAGTGCCGGCATGAAAATGTAGCGCCGGCCTCCGGCCGGCTGTCGTGCGGGCGTCCTCGCCCGCACAAACCACATGACCCAGCTCCTCGCTGAGTTGCACCGCAGACCCCCTGACCTGTGCCAATCCTCATCGCATGAGCCAACTATTGAACCCCTTGGTTCGCGTTCCGCGCTCATCGCGCTGCTTACTTCGCGGACGCCATACGCGCCGCCCCTATAATTGCAATGATTGACAGCAGAAAGGTCCGTCATCCGTGGCCAGCCAGCGCGACTTCACTGCCCTCTTCATTGCCATCGCATGCGCGCTCGGGGTCGTCTTCACCGTACTCTTTCTCAGCATCGTGCCCTTCAATCCAGCCGTCGTTGCCCGGCGCGACTTCATCGTCTACTGGGCCACAGGCCGCCAACTCGTGCAGCACGGCAATCCCTATGACCCCGATGCCGTCAACCGCATCGAGCGCGCCGCCGGTTTCCGCGGCCCCGGCGCATACTACATGCGCAACACGCCTTGGGCCTTGCCGCTTGCCTACCCGCTCGGCTATTTCTCGCCCACTGCCTCCGCTCTTCCCTGGTCGCTCGTCATGCTCGCTCTCCTCATCGCCTCCGTCCGAATCTTGTGGAACTCTTCTGGTCCAGCGTCTAGTCATCTTGCCTGGCTCGGCTACTGTTTTCCCCCCGCGCTCTTCTGCGTCATCCTCGGCCAGACTTCCATCCTCGTTCTGTTTGGCCTCGCCGCTTTTCTCCGCCTGCACAAATCCCGCCCTTTCGTCGCCGGCGCAGCGCTCTGGTTGTGCACGCTCAAGCCGCATCTCTTGCTTCCCTTCGCCCTCATCCTTCTCGTCTGGATCTTTGTCTCCCGCAGCTATCGCATCCTCGCCGGTAGCGCAGCGGCCTTCGCCGTGGGAGCTATCGTCACAACATGGATCGATCCCTCGGCTTGGAGCCAGTACTCGTGGTACATGCGCACTTCGGTCATCACCCGCGAGTTCACTCCGTGTCTCGGTGACCTCCTCCGCGACCGAATCAATCCTTCCGCCGAGTGGATCGCCTTCATCCCCGCCCTGCTCGGCTGCATCTGGGCCTTAACTTACTTCTGGCCTCGCCGTAACTCCTGGGATTGGCTCGAGCACGGCAGCCCGCTCCTCCTCGTCTCGCTCCTCGTTGCACCCTTCGGCTGGATCTTCGATCAAACCCTCGCTCTTCCCGCAGTCCTCTTCGCCGTTTCGCGCGACGCCTCGCAAACCATGCTCTCTCTTCTCGCGCTCATCTACGTTCTCATCGAAACTCAAATCATCTCCCCCTTCGGGCTACACTCGGCTCTCTATATTTGGGTCGCGCCGGCCTGGCTCGTCTGGTATCTATTTGCCCGCGCCTCTGCCCCTGCCGCCGCGGTGCCGGCCGTCGCAGCCTCATGATGCCTTCTGGCCGGGGAGGAACAGGCACGTCCTGCAATTCTCCTGGGAGTCTTAAGATTTGCGGGAATCGATGCTTGAAAAAGGAAATCCCGGGTGGTGATCAAGGACATGGAAGTGGTCTGTAGGTACTGGCCATGATAGGGAAAAGGAAGATTTTGGCTTGGGCGGCGCTCCTCGGCTTCGCGTTTGCGTTGCGCATTGGCCTCGCGCTGGGCTCGCCCAACATTTTTTACGCCGATGAGATTTTTCAGACACTTGAGCCGGCGCACAGGCTAGTGTTTGGGTATGGCGTGATCACTTGGGAGTGGGGGCTTGGGATCCGCTCATGGGTGCTTCCTACCGTCCTGGCCGGAGTCATGCGCGCCACCACGTGGATGGGCCCGGATTCGTCAGGCTATCTTCTGGGAATCGCGATTTTCCTGTCCCTGATTTCGCTCACCGCCGTGTGGTTTGGATACGCGTGGGCGAAGCGCGCAAGCGGAACGCCCGCGGCGATCGTGGCGGCCCTGGCCTGCTCCTTTTACTTTGAGCTCGTTTACTTCGCCCCCAAAGCATTCTATGAGGTGGTGGCCGCGCATGTGATGCTGCCTGGGTTGTACCTCGGCGTATACGGCCAGAAGTTGGGCGAGCGAAAGCGGTTCTTCCTTGCTGGGCTCCTCTGCGGCTTGGCCGCGTGTCTGCGGATCCAATTGCTGCCTGCCTTGGCCTTTGCGCTGGTGTACTTTTGTTATCCCCGGTGGCGCCAGAGATCTCCCGCTTTGGTTGCCGGAGTATCGGTTCCGGTGCTCTTGTTCGGAATCGTTGACTGGATCACCTGGTCTTATCCCTGGCAGTCCTTCATCCGCTATTTTGGGGCTAACCTGCAGGGGCCCGGCAAGCTGTTCCCGACTCAGCCGTGGTACTGGTACCTGCTGGTCCTTCTGGCATTGATTGGCCCGGCCGTCCTGTTTCTCTTTCATGGCTCCAGGCGGAGCCCTTTCCTGGCCATTTTTTGCGCCATCGTCGTCGTTTCGCACAGCGTGATACCTCACAAGGAGGTCCGCTTCATCTATCCGGTTCTTGCGCCGGCCGTCACTTTGGCTGCAATGGGAGTTGTCGACCTCCTGGCGGAATTCAGGAAGCGGGGAGCGAAGTTCCTGGACAATCCCCGATGGGTCGTTGCGATCGGTGTAACGTGCCTTCTCGCATCTTCGGCGATGCTGGCGGCGCAATGCGCGGATTGGTACAAGACCTCCTGGGGTGTCGGCGCTTTCGATCGTCTCAGCCACGAACCAAATTTATGCGGCGTGGGAATCTACGAACGCATTTGGACGGAGTCGGGAGGATACTCGCATCTTCATCGCAATGTGCCGATTGTTCAGGTGGGAAGTGCAGCGGAACTCGTGCACGATGCCCCGGGCTTCAACGCTTTGATTGCGCCGGGTAACGCGCCCGGCATCCCCTCCGGATTCACGCAGTCGCAGTGCTGGAAGGGAGTTTGCCTGTTTGAGCGCGGGGGAACATGCGCGGCCACGGTTGCAGGCCGCCGTTGAATTCCTCCAGGACGGTAACCTGTTTGTGACTCACAGCATGGATCGGCCGGCTTACAGCGGTTCCGCAGTTACTGTGTCCCGAAACCTTGAACGCCAAGTGGATTCTTCCTCAAGAAGAATCCACCCCACTCTAGGACCGGAAACGGCTACATCAACTGCGGAACCGCTCTAGAATTGCTAACCCCATCGCACCGAGTTTGCGCTCCAGAGTCCGTCGGAACTGAAGCGCTCAATCGCCTGCGGCTTCTCAGCGCCTGACCTGCTCGGGCGCTACCTCGGAGGGCTCGCGGCCGTCCCGGCAGCTCTGGCGAATAGTTCATACTGATCGTCGCCCGAACCCTCTCGCATCTCGATGCGCCAATCCTGCGAGTGTTCCAGGGCAAACGAAAGCGCGCCGTTTTCGCGAATCAGGACGTGATCGATCCGGTTCTCATCCAGCAGTTGAAAGGGTTGGTGAAGATTCTCGATGTCGAGGTATTCCCGCAAAATGCCGTGATGTTCAAAGATGTCGTTGCGCGAATCGATGAATGTCGGCTTCGAATTGAAGTCCATCATCCCGCCAAGGGAGTACTCGTTGAACGTTCTCCAGGTTGGCTGGATCCGGGCAATGGACTCGAACGGATAGGCTGCCGCTAGGTCTTTTTCAAGCGCTTTCTCCGACGGAAAGAGGAAGACCAGAGCACACACGGTGCCGGCAACAAACAGAGCGTTCAACGCGGGAATCGTCTTCTTGCTGGGACCCTCCAAAAAACTTCGTGCCAGGTCGGCCGCAAGCCACGGCGCAGTGACGATGCAGGCCAGAAAAACGAATCGCTGATGAGCGAAGGCAACATACCAGGCAAAAAGCGTAAAGGCCAGCTCGTAAAGTTTCCATTTGCGTCCGCGCACCAAATTGGCCACAATCGTCAACCCGATGAAAAACGCTGCCGCTTTGCCGGTAGTCGTCGCCAGATTCAACGGCTGCCATTCGTCCGTGATCGCAGTCATCAATTTCTGGTTCAGCAGCATGTCGATCGGATTCCAGATCAGCCGCCAGCCATATGGGTTGATCATGAGGACCGCGACACTGGCCAGAAAGACCCAAAGAAGTCGTTTGCGATCGGCGAGGTTGAACGCGGCCTGTTCAAACATGCCAACGTTCAATTTGAAAAGGCCGCAAAGAATGTAGAGCGCTAGCAGGCCCAGCCCGATGATCCAACTTCCATGGAGATTGATCCACAGGCAAAACAGCAGGGGCAGCAGCCATAACCATCGCGTCTTTCCTTTTTCCGCGCCTTCCAGAATAGCCATCTCCACATTCATGGCAAGATAGGCGATCACGATGGTGCGCGCTCCTCCATTGATCGCCATCATGAATAAGCACAGAAGTGCCGTCCAGAATGCGGCCCCAATATGCGACGACTTCGAATCGCTGCGAAAGTAAACCAGCAGCAGATTGATGCAGAAACCAATGAGGGCGGCCAGTTGAATCCCGACGAGTCCGAGCGACTCATAGCCGATCCAGTAGGGCGTTTCTGAAAGCCATTCCGGATTGACCCACCTTTCTCCTTGAACCGTGAAGGAATAGGGCTCGAAGTGGATGAAGTGATGCGTCGTGCACAGCAAGCGCGCATTGGCCAAATGCCACCAAAGATCCGGATCCTTGGTCAGCTGGTTCACGTCGCTCATGGGAACCGCGAACGTCGCCGCCGCCAGGACCAGTAGAGCCACATTCATCAAATGCCGGCTGAAAATGCGATGAAAGACTCTCCGTAATGGCCCGTGCAACTCAGCCGCGGAAGAGCTCTCCATGGTCCCGTCCCGTCCGGCCTTTGGAAGATCCATATCACTACGTTACCCTAGCGGTTACACGGGCAAGAATGAGTGGAAAGTGGAATCTAGCGCGATGTGAATCTGCTTCACTAACATCGTGCCTCAGGAAACTTGCCTTCATCCGCCAAAAAGCGGTCGTGCCTTTATCACTTCCCCGCTCCCTCGCTCCCTGCCTTCTTGCGAGAACAAGCCCGCGTCAGCAGGCGAAAGAACCCCGTGTTTTCTCTTCCGGGCTTAACTTTGAGCCGCAGCCTGTTCTCCACCGATAAGTTTCTCTGTCTCGATGACTCGGGCTCGAACCTTGGCCTGCACTTAGCTGCGGAGTGACCCCCGGGAAAACGACGGTGTAGCATTACCCTGTCCGTAATGATTCGGTTAGGAGAGGCGCGCGTGTCCAGGATCGTAGGCCAACCTTGTCGTATTGGGCTTCCAATGCAAATCCGATGCATCCTTCTCGCACTGCTTTTAGCCTCTGCCTCGTGCATCGCGCAACAACCCACAGATTCCAAGCCGGCCGGCGTCCCGCCGCCAACACGCGCGGACTATCTCAAGCTGGCCGCCGAAGTCCAGAACGCGCTCGACACCGATGTGATTAACGTCTGGTTTCCCCGATCCGTGGATCATGAACATGGCGGGTTCCATACCCACTTTACCCGCGACTGGCAGTGGGAGCCCAGCGATGGCAAGTCCTCTGTCATCCAGGGACGTATGACCTGGGTCGCCGCTCAGGTCGTCCTGCGCGACCCCGAGCTCAAAGCAGAGTTTCTGCCCATCGTCGAGCACGGCGTCTCCTATCTTGAAAACGTCATGTGGGACAAGCAGGACGGCGGTTTCTTCTGGTTGCTCGATGACGACGGCCACGCCACTCCGGAATTCAAAGACGGCAAACATCTGTACGGCATTTCATTTTGCATCTATGGATTAGCCGCGGCCTACCAGGCCACAGCCGATCCCAAGGCGCTCGAGCTCGCGAAGAAGGCTTTTCTCTGGACCGACCAGCACGCGCATGACTCCGAGCATGGCGGCTACTATGAGTGGCTCGCCCGCGACGGCACGCCGATTCAGCCGAATGTACCCAACGGAAGCATCGCCCTGGGGCCCATCGGTCCTGTCGGCTACAAGTCGATGAACACCCACATTCATTTGCTCGAGGCCTTCACGGAGCTTTACCGCGTCTGGCCTGACCCGGCGCTGCGCGCACGCCTTGAAGAAATGCTCATCATCGTGCGCGACAAAATCTGTGTCGAGCCCGGCGCCATGAATCTCTATTTCAC
The DNA here is from genome assembly GCA_963823805.1 of uncultured Acidobacteriaceae bacterium. Lineage (GTDB taxonomy): Bacteria > Acidobacteriota > Terriglobia > Terriglobales > Acidobacteriaceae > Telmatobacter. The sequence goes on from CAWGMW010000002.1 coordinate 371,821, forward strand.
CAATGCCTGGCAGCCCATCCCCGACCATGATTCCTTCGGCCACGATGTTGAGATCGCCTATCTAATGCTGGAAACGGACGAACTCCTCCATCACCGGGCCAGCGTGAAAACGGAACGGATGGCACGGATGTTGGTCGATCACGCTCTTGCCTACGGTTGGGACGCGCGCAACGGCGGCTTTTTCCAGGACGGCACAACCATGGGCAAGTCGGAGAGTGAGCTCAAGGAGTGGTGGGTCCAGGTGGAAGGGCTCAATGCGCTGCTGATGATGCATGAGCGATACGGAGCGCAGGAGCCAATTTACTTTGCTAGGTTCGTCGAACAGTGGAACTTCATAAAGAACCACACGATCGATAGCCAATACCACGGCCTCTATAACCTCACCCAGGCGGACGGCACGCCAGTCACACAGGACAAGGGCTCCATTTGGAAAGGTGGATACCACGACGGCCGTGCGTTTTGGAATGTGAGTGCTCGCCTGCGCAAACTCGCGGGAGAAAAATAGGCTTTCCCCTCACTCAGTCGCAGAATGTCTCGAGCCGGCGCTTCGGCGCCCGGCTTCCGTGGGTTGGATAGAAACTTGGCGAGCAACAGGTTCTACAATTGCTGTGCTCCGTAATCGCAGTTTATACATGCGGTTCGCAGGATTCGAGACAGAGCTGATGGGGCGATGATGCGTCTGGGGATTCAGCGCCCAAAGAAGGATGCTTCTATGAAAAAAGCGATTGCAATGGCTGCGGCGATTTGCGCTCTCTTGGTAGCTCTGCCTTTGCCTGCCCAGGTGAAGATGACGCGCGATCAAATTCTCTTCTACACCTCGGAGTGGAGGGGCGATCGTTTTCCAGATGGCCGGCCTAAGCTGCCTGATGCTCTGCTTAAACGGGCGCTTGATATGACCATTGAAGACGTATGGGAATACTTGCGCGACCACGGGTACCGCAACCAATTTGAGGGCGGCTGGCAGGCGCTGCATATCGACAAGCCTTTCGCCGGACGCGCACTCACCGCGCAATACATGCCTACCCGGCCCGACATGCAAAGGGCCATTCTTGCCGAAGGAAATGCCGAAGGCCGCGTAAGCGGGACCAATAGCTGGCCGATCAACGAGCTGCAGATTGGAGACGTGTACGTTGCCGACGGGTTTGGCAAAATCATCGAAGGGACACTCATTGGCTCAAATCTGGGCAATGCAGTCGCCGCGCATACGCACACCGGCTTCGTTTTCGATGCCGGAATCCGCGATCAGGAAGAAAACCGGGAGATTCCGGATTTCAATGGATTCTATCGGGGATACGATCCTTCTGCCTGGGCCGACATGGAGCTGACCGGGATCAACGTACCGGTTCGCATCGGAAGAGCCATCGTGCTGCCGGGCGACCTGGTGCTGGCCAAGCCGGAGGGAGTTCTTTTCATTCCCGCGATTCTGGCCGAAGACGCCATCAGCGCTGCGGAGTTTACGGCGCTCACCGACGAATACAATTTCGAGTTGAATCGTGCGGGCAAGAACGGCGCGCAGTTCGAGGGAGGATGGACGCCGGCGAAGTATGACGCATTCGCACACTGGATCGACGCGCATCCCGATAAGTTGAAGATGCCGCGAAGCGAGTTCGATGCTTTGCTTGCAAAGGCCAGACAGCCGAAGCCGGAGCGGCAGAACCCTGGCGCACCGGAACCTTAGACCGCACAACACCTGTTCATCTGGTTCGCTCGACAATCAGCGGACTTCAAAAAATCTCACGATGAAAGGAATTGACTGAAATGTCCGACACGCAGCGACTTCGCATCGACCGCCGCAGCATTCTCAAGTCATCGCTCAGCTTACTGGCAGCCGGCGCTGTTGGGCGCGTCGCGGAGGCTCAGGCGGAGATTAAGAACGTGAACCTTGCCTCCAGTCCGTCGAGCCTGAAGATCACCGACATGCGGTATGCGGTGATCGTCAAGCCAGGACCAAGCCCGTGCGTGCTGATTCGCATTGACACCGATCAAGGCGTCTACGGCTTGGGCGAAGTGCGTGACATTGCTGGCCCGCAGTACGCCATGGTTTTGAAAAGCCGGCTGCTCGGCGAGAATCCTCTGCGCATCGACTACTTGTTTCAGAAGATCGCGCAGTTTGGCGGGAATGCGCGCCAGGCCGGCGGAGTCTGCGCGGTGGAGATGGCGCTGTGGGACATCGCCGGCAAGGTCTACAACATTCCTGTGTATCAGATGCTCGGCGGCAAATGGCGCGACGAAATTCGTATCTATGCGGACACGACGGAATCCATGGATCCGGCTGAATATGGCCGTCGCGCGAAAGCGCGCAAGGAAATGGGCCTGACCTGGATGAAGATGGATCTGGGCATCAACGTACTCGATGGAATTCCCGGCGCGGTGATGCAGCCTTCGGGGTTGAGCAATTGGGAGCAGCACGTGCAACCGAATCTGTTCATTGCCACTGAGGTGACGGATAAGGGCATCGACCGCCTGTGCGAGTACGTGGCTGCGGTGCGCGACAACATTGGATACGATATGCCGCTCTCGATGGATCACTTGGGCCACATCGGCGTGAAATCGGTGATCCGGCTCGGCAAGGCCTATGAGAAGTTCAACCTGGAGTGGATCGAAGATGTGATCCCGTGGTACTACACCGATCTGCTCAAAGAGATTACGCAGGAGAGCCCTACGCCGACCCTCACCGGCGAGGACATTTACAAGGTTGAGGATTTCGAGACCCTATGCAGAGAGCACGTCGTGGACAAAATTCATCCCGATCTCGCAACTTCAGGCGGAATCCTGCAAACCCACCACATCGGCGATATGGCTTTCAGGTATGGTGTGCCCATGGCCATGCACTTTGCGGGAACCCCTGTAAGCTGCATGGCCAGCGTTCACTGCGCCGCGGCCACGCGCAACTTCCTCGCGCTGGAGAACCATTCGCTCGATGTGCCCTTCTGGCAGGACCTCGTCACAGGGCTGGAAAAGCCGATCATCAACAAAGGTTTTATCCGCGTACCCGATACCCCGGGCCTCGGAGTTGCGCTGAACGATGACGAGCTTAAGCGTCATCTCAAGCCTGGAACGGGTTATTTTGAACCGACACCGATGTGGGACGAGCCGCAGTCGTGGGATGACGCGCTCTTCAGCTGACCGGTAGGAATTCCTGCACGAAGTGGTCGACCGCGTCAGAGCCGGAAACCGGAAGCGCGCCCTCGCATCGGAATCTGACGTACGCGGCGAACCCGCGCCCCAATCCCCGCTCGCGGCAATCCGCCCCGTCCCAACGCCGTGTCATCCTGAGCGAAGCGCTTTTCAGCGGAATCGAGCGATCTGTCGTTGCTTTTCGTAATCTTCCCCACCACAAAAGAATGGGTGCCCCATCCTTCGCTTTCTTCTGGCGAAGGGTGGGATAGCATGATCACTAACTCCCAGCGTCATCCTGAGCGAAGCGCTTTTCAGCGGAATCGAGCGATCTGTCGCTGCTTTTCGTAATCTTCCCCACCACAAAAGAATGGGTGCCCCATCCTTCGCTTTCTTCTGGCGAAGGGTGGGATAGCATGATCAATAACTCCCAGTGTCATCCTGAGCGAAGCGCTTTTCAGCGAATCGAGCGATCTGTCGCTGCTTTTCGTAATCTTCCCCACCACAAAAGAATGGGTGCCCCATCCTTCGCTTTCTTCTGGCGAAGGGTGGGATAGCATGATCACTAACTCCCAGCGTCATCCTGAGCGAAGCGCTTTTCAGCGGCGCCGAATGCCTGCCCTGAGCGAAGACCGCCCGCCGTGGCGGATGATCGGAGTCGAACAGGAACCTGCGGTTGCTTTTCGCGACCTTCCCCCGCCACAAATGAAATGGGTGCCCCGGGTCCCTCGTCCGCCGTGGCGGAGGGACCCGGGATACAACGAACCCAACCCCGCCGCCTTGTATCAGAGCCGGACTGGTAGGTCGGGGATTCATCCCCGACTGCCGCAACCGCCCGCCCATTTTCGGGAAATAAAGTACGCGGCGAAGCCGCGCTCCCTAAGATCTGTCATCCTGAGCGAAGCGCCTTTCAACGGAGCCGAAAGCCTGCCCTGAGCGAAGATCGTCCGCCGTGGCGGATGATCGGAGTCGAACGGGGATCTGCGGTTGCTTTTTGGGGCACTGACCCACTCATAAAGAGGGTGCCCCATCCTTCGCTTTCTTCTGGCGAAGGGTGGGATACCACCAACCCAACCCCGCCGCCTTGTATCAGGGCCGGACTGGTAGGTCGGGGATTCATCCCCGACTGCCGCAAACCACCCGCCGTGTCCAGTAACAAGTTCCAAGAATGCCCGAAATGGGCAGATACCCGAGCGCTTAAACGTACGAAGACAGCGTGGCCGAACGTCCCAGCAAATTTGCCGATGAGCCTACACCCGTAGTGCGTATAAAATTACTTCGGCAGTGGGGAGGAAGCGACATATGCCAAGGCAGGAAGGTTGGTCGCGGGCTCAGTTGATTGTCGCCATGAAGCTTTATTGCGAGATCCCATTCGGAAAAATGCACGCGCGGAACCCTGAAATCATTCGTTACGCCAAGCTCATTAAGCGGACCCCCTCGGCGCTTGCGATGAAATTGACGAATTTCGCCAGCCTCGATCCACTAATCAGGTCAAGCGGGCGCAGCGGTCTGAGCGGTGTATCTCGATTGGACCGGGCGATCTGGGATGAGATGACCTCGGACTGGCCGCGGCTCGCGAAGGAGATTGCCAAAGTCGAATCGAGCATTGGAGACGCGCAGCCAAGAGAGCAGGAGCCTGAACCCGACGCTGCGACCTATGTGGGAGAGACGAGAAGCACCGTTGTGATGGCACGGATCGGTCAGGGCTTTTTTCGAAGGGCCGTCCTGAGCGCCTATGAGTTCAAGTGCTGCATAACAGGACTTCCGGTTCCAGAGCTCCTCGTTGCAAGCCACATTATCCCTTGGAAAGACGACAAGGCCAACCGGCTCAACCCAAGGAACGGCCTCTGCTTCTCAGCAGTCCACGACCGCGCCTTTGACCTCGGTTTCATCGCGGTTTCCGAAGACCTTCGCGTGATGCTCGCAGCTAGGCTCCGCAGGATGAAGCTTGATCCCTATGTAAATAACACCTTCTGCATTTACGAAGGACGGCCGATAAACCTTCCAAAGAAGTTTTCCCCGGACACCGGGTTTCTCAAGCGCCATCGTGAAAGTGTATTTCGTGGATGAAGGGAGGAGGCATGAACGTCGAGTTCCAGTATCGATACCGCGACTTCGGCAATTTCAAGAGATACAACTCCGTAATCTTTGGGAATCAAAGCGACCTGCCAATCGATGACATCAGTCGGATTCTGCTGCAGCTAACCGGCGGCGACGAAACCTTCGTCGCATCTGAGCTCGGAGTTCCAGAAATGTTCTTCACAGATTTTCCGTACAACCCTAATCTCGATTGGCATATGCACGAGTATTGCGGCGTATCCAAGACAGAACTGCCAATTAACGACGCGCAAAAGAGAGACATTAAGGATCTGCTCCTGCGGATAAGCGTAGGTATCGAGGGGAAATAGGAGCGACCAAGAGCTCGGCTTCACGGAGTTCGCTCGCCTTTAAATTGGAAGAGTCCAACCCGCAACCCGATCCGAGTTCTGGACCAACAAAAGACGGTCGAATGTGGAACGCGACCTCAAAAACAGGAGCGCCCTCAGGAAACTAGGGTGGCGCGTAATGGTGATCTGGGAATGCGAGGTGAAGAAGCAGGAAAAAATCGCGGTGAGACTATCCCGTTTCCTCGAACAATGACCATTGCAGTGGGCTCGAGAACTAAGATGGCTTAGGCTTTAACCCATAAATGGAAATCGCGAGACGCTGCCCGCCCCGTGTCAAGCCACAAAATCTCTAAGTGCTTGATTCTCCGCATCTTCCATTTGCCGATAATTAAATCCACTTGGCGCACAATGGTTCCATGATCCGCTTCTACTCAAAAACCGCGCAGACCAGAGCCGTTCATCCACAAGCTACGGGCCACCGTCCACCGGCCACCGATCGGATCACTAGCGCCGCTAACCCCTCTAGCTCCGCTGCCCCAGACGCCCTGCCGGTGGCCGAAAATAACAAAAGAAAAAAATTTACACCCACAAAACCCGAAGTAACGACGCTAACTAATTTAGAATCAACAAAGCTACCTCAAAATCGTGGTCAAATTTGGTCGATTTTATGAGCAGAATGGCCTCTTTTTCGACCCAAACGGCCCCAAAACCACCCCAAATCGCCCCTCCCGGCCAACCCCTACTTTCTGCCTCTCCGCTCCCTATGTCCGCCACCGGCTACTGGCTACCGGCCACCGGCTGCTCCGCAGTCCAGCGCGCCGGACGGGTGGTGGCTCGGTCCGCCCAACCCTCAGCGCCCCGCCGCCGCCGGAACCCCACTGTCGGCCTCTTTTCCAGCGCCGCTAGCTCCGCTGCTCGCCTTCCGCCGTCAAAATCTCCAGCGTGTCTCCACGCTCGCTCTGCGTCTCGCGAATCGTTCCGGCCGGAAGCTCCAGGATGCTGTGCGCCGACAGGCACGCCGACAGGCGCCATGGACCAACCGCGCTGCGCGCCTTCTTGATCCGGCGCTCGCGGTCCAGGTAAATCAGGTCGATGGGAAATCGCATGAAGAACGTGTGTACGGATTCGCAGGGCGCGATCCACAGTCCTTCGCCGCGCTCCAGGCCGTCTCGGCCCAGCAATCCTTTCCTGCGAGTCGGTCCCGTGTGTGCGGCTTCAAGCCGCGTGGCCAGCACTGTCCCGCGCGTCGCGTTCCTCACCAGCAGCGGTCCCTGCGGCCCGGCTTGCGCGGGCGGCGAAACAAACTCCCCCACGGCCTTGGCCATCCTTTGCAAGGGATTCATCCGCTCGCCTCAGAGTGATCCTGGCGTTCGCGCACAGCGGCGTCTATTGCTGTGGAGTTGGCGCCCCAGTGGGCACACTCGCGCCGACGCCCGAGTTAATCGCCGCTCCTCCACTCGTGCCGAATCCACCCGTCGCGTTCTCGATGATCAACGGCTTCTCCGGCTTCATGCTTTCGATCAGCGTCTCCACGGGTAGCGACGCCGGTGCCGGCGGCAGCGTGTTCTGCGGCGTCTTCGCATCCGGCTGATGCATCGCGATGTTCGAATTCGGCGGTATGAACGGTACCGTAAAGTTCAGCGCTGGCAGCGTTGCGTTCGCTGCAAACGGCGCAACGACCTCCGGTGTCACAATCACGATCAGCTCGGTGTCGTTCTTGGTCTTCAGCTCAGATTGGAACAACTTGCCAATGATCGGAATGTCCCCAATGAACGGAATCTTCTCGAAGGTGTCGCTCGTGCTCTTATCCAGCAGGCCGCCGATCATGAAGCTTTCACCGTCGGCCAGTTCCACTTCCGTGTTTACCCTGCGCGTCGTGATTCCCGGCACTTCAAACCCTGAGATGTCCACCTCGTTTGAGTAGTCCAGCGCGCTTACTTCCGGCGCCACTTGCAGCCGGATGGTCCCGCGCGGCGTGATGGTGGGAATGAAGTTCAGCCGGATGCCATACTCCTTGAACTCGATGGTCACCGTCGACAAGCCGCCAGTTGAGCCCTGCGCCACCGGATAAGGAAACTCCCCGCCCGCCAGGAAGCTGGCTTCCTTGCCGTTGGTCGCCATCACGTTCGGCTCCGCCAGCACCTGCACCACTCCCTTGTTCTCCAGCGCCGATATGTCCGCGCCCACGCCCAGGCCCGGAAAGAAGGCAAGCAGGTTGAACTCATTGGACAACGTCGCTGACCCACCGACTCCGGAGATTCCTTCGGTTCCGGTTCCCCCGCTGCCGCTTGTGATCGATGGCGGCGAAAACTGCGTGGTGGTCACTCCGCCCACGGCATTCCCCAGGCCAAGGTTGAACAGATTGATTCCAAGCTGCCGCGCCCGGTTACGGTCCACGCTGGCGAAACGCACTTTCAGCAGGATTTGCGGGTCCGACTTTGGCACATCCACATCCAGCAGGTTCACCACTTTCCCCGCTGAAGACGCAATCTGTACCGCGCGCGTTGAGCTCACCAGATCGCTCACCGTGCCCCGTAGAAAAATGTTGTTGTTGCTGTAACTCACCCGGATCGTCTGGCCCGGCAGTTCCGCCCTCAACTCGCGCCGGATGGCATCCAGACTGTCGCCCGTTACCGTCGGCTGAGCCCGCACTGTCACGTTGAAGAACTGGCGTCCGCCGTGAATGTCCCAGATGATCAGGCTCGTTTCGCCGGCAGTTTTGCCGTCCACCATGATTTCTGTAGGGCTGATGGCCGTAGCTTCCGCTATGTCGCCAACCCCAACCGCGACGCGTTGGATCGGTTGCGCGCAGTCTACCAGCACCGACTTTCCTACCGTCACTGCCAGTTCGTTCGTGGAGTCCTGGTAGGTGGCTTCTGCCGCCGGCGGTTGTGCAGCCGGCGTGCTCTGACCCCAGACGGCCTGCCCGGCAAAGAGCGCCAGGGCCAGCGCGCTACAAGATGCGATGGTGACCGCTGCCTTCGTCCTCAATGCTGCCCCTCAGGTGAAGCAAACTTTTCGTCCGTGGTATGGTTGCCGTTCATCACGACTATCGAATAGGGTTTCTCCGCATGCCTGGCAGGGCCCCTCGCGGCTCGCTCATGTGTCGCTGGCGGAGCTTGGTTGCCAAAGAGATTGCTCATGGCCGTCGGCGCAATCTTTGTCATTTGTGTATCCAGCGGATTGCGCAGCACCAGTTGAATCTTCAGCGAATTGGCCGCCAGGCTCAACAGCTCGGCCTGCTCCGGCGTCACCAGCAGGTTCACCACCTGCACTTGTTGCGGCTTGCCTTCGGCGTCCCTTTGAATGTCGGTGCCGGCGGAGAGAACCTGGATGTTCTGCAGAATCGTCTCCGTCACTACCCCTTCTGTGGCGCCCTCGCCAGGCGGGTTGCCCGAAGCCAGTACGTCTACTCGCATCCCGGGAGTTACGAAACCCGCGACACCCACAACTTCATCGACTCGCACCGCGCAGGCCCGCATGCCCTGCGGAATCGTCGGCGCCAACCCGCCGCCGGAGCCAAGACCCGCCAGTTGGCTGTCCAGAATCGGCTCACCCTGCGAGATAAACGTAACCACGCCGCGGCCGATCGCGTCTTCAGGTTTCAGAATCGCGCCCTTGGGCGGCGTGCCCCCCACCGTCATCGTGGTCAGGTCAGCACTCGTCAGCACCGAGCCCAGAAGAATGTCCTTCGCTGCCGCGACCACCCGCGTCGTTGACACCGGCTTCGACGCCGTCATCCCCTTGCTCACAAGGCGATAAACCACCCAAGCGCAGCCGCCGGCAATCACCATTGCAACCAGAAGGATTGTCATCAGTCTTCGATTCATTCCTGCACCGATGGAGCCGGCTCTCGCCAACTCCGCCCTTCTTTGCTTCCCTCACCCGTTGCGTCTTCCCGTTCCGCCTCGGGTTGTCTCTCGCATCGCTGCTTACGATTCCCGAAAATAACCACAAATCGCACCCACTCCATTCATATTGATCGAGTTCGGCGCGCAGTGCGGTTTCAGTGTAGTCCCTGAAAGCTTTACAAATCGCATCAGAATCGCCGCTATCTATCGATGAGGTATCAAAAGTGCTATGGGGGAAAGCCTCTCGATGAGCGATTCTGAAAAGGGTAGCAATTCACTCCAGCCATGGATCCGCCCGCCATCTCGCCGCACTCGCGTTAAGGGGGCTGTTCCACGATAAGTTTACCGTGAATTCACTCGGCAATCGGAGGTCGCGTTTGCATCTTCCGTGTTATAGCCGCGACGTATTTCACGTGCCAACTTGGGAATTTCCCCAGAAGAATTCCTTCGTGCGCACGTTCCAAAAGTCATCACCTATGCCCAGAATCTCAAACGGGGGATCCAACCGTTGATGAGCTCTTCTTATACGGTTACTCTCTTCACCGAGCAGTCTGATTTAGGCCCCCGGCCAACCTCGATTGGGGCTTCCATCGTTCTTCACACGTTTGCAATTGCCGTGGCGTGGTTCAGCATCGCCTACATGCCCCCGCTTGCCCGGGTGTCCACGGAGCACTTTCGCGTACGGGAGCTTGATCTCGATATTCCCGACGATATGCGTACACCTCCCCGCATTTCCGCTCGCGCCGCCAACGCCGGCGCACATGCCCCAGCTTCCAAGGGGAAACCTTCAGCCAGCGAACCTGCTCTCCACGAGGTTGCGCAAGCCTCTCCGGGCCCGCAGACGCTCATCCAGCCCGACATTGAAAACCCTGTCAAGCTCCCTGATCAGATTCCCGTGCCTCAGGTTGTCATTTGGTCGCCAAGCAAAGTCACGGTCAAGAAGGTCACTCCGCCATTGCCGCAGAAGCCTACGTCGTCCGACGTCAAGCCCTCGGTCGAGCGACCCAATGATGAGCTCACACTGGCCGACGTCAATATCGCTTCCAGCTTTCATCCCACGCCAAGGCCGATCGTCACCCCGAGCACCACTTCCCCCGTCGCCGTGCACGTTCCGCAACAGGTGCAGTTGCCACCGGTCACCTCCTCGCAATCCACGGCGCAACCTACTCCGGCCTCGATTCTGTCTTTATCCAACCTGCGCATGAAGGAAGGAATTGCAACCTTGCCGCCCGTGAATGAGAGTGTGGTGGTGCGTGGGCCAGGAGTTCTCGCAGGTCAGGGGAAGGAAGCCTCGCCTGGAAATCCCAACTCCTCCGCAAAGCCGGGACAGGGAGGGTCAAATCCGGGTCCAGCCGGCAATCCGAACAATCAAGGCTCCGGTGCCGGTCAAGGACTGGCGTTCAAGGTGTCCGGGCCGGGCTTAGCTGCTCCGAACAGCGGCCAGCTGGGTCCCGAACCCGAAAACGGCAGCGGCCCAGACAGCCTTGCAGGCAATCAGCTTTCGACAACTACTCTCACCGTCCCCAGAGATGGCCATTTCAGTGCCATCATCGTCGGAAACTCGCTTGACGACCAGTACCCCGAAATAGCGGGCGTCTGGAATGGAAGAATCGCGTACACCGTTTACTTGCATGTCGGCTTGTCGCACAGCTGGGTGTTGCAATACTCTCTTCCTCGCACGGTCGACGCCTCTGAAGGCGCCGCGGCTACCCATCTTGACGCGCCCTGGCCCTATGACATCGTGCGGCCCAATCTCGATCCCGGCTCCGTCGATGCTGACGCGCTTATGGTTCACGGCTTCGTGAATCAATCCGGCCACTTCGAAACCCTGAGTATCGTATTCCCGCAAGCCTTTCCTCAGGCCCAGTTCGTGATCGCTGCGCTCGAGAAGTGGCAGTTCCGCCCCGCCATGCAGAACGGCCAGTCCGCCAAAGTTGAAGTGCTCTTGATTATCCCCGAGCAGTTCGAGTAATCCTGCCCAAGCCGCCCGCCGCATTCCACGACTGACTAGAAGCCTCGCCTACGGCCGCGTCCCCAGTTCCTGGTAGGCCGAGCCTGCTGCGAGCGGCGTTACCACCGGCGTCGCTGCGCCCACATACTCCGTCAAGGGGCCGGTGCCGTTGGCCCCGCTCGCCACCCACACGTTGCCTGAGCCGTCGATAGCGATGGCGTACGGTGCCGTCATCCCCGCGTTTACGTATCCATTGGCGCCGGAGATCGCGGTTCCGCCCGAACTGAATTCGCTGATACTGTCGGCGTTGCCGCCATTGTTCGCGGCCCACACACTGCCTGCGCCGTCGATGGCGATCCCATAGGGATTGCTGAGGCCTCCGCCGCTGTAACCACCTGTGCCCGTGACGGCCGTCCCTGTTGACGTGAATTCGCTAAGGCTGCCGGGGCCACCTCGGTTTGTCGCCCAAACGTTGCCGGATGCATCAATAGCCACGCCAAAAGGGGAGTTCAGTCCCCCGCCCGTGTAAAGAGTCACATTGGGAGGCTGACCAGGCTGGCTGCTGTTTGGCACGGCTTCGGCAACGCCATTGCCGCCGAGATAGTCTGCTGTCCATACGTCGCCCGCGGTGTCGGCGGCAATGCCTGCGGGGCCGGCCAAGACCTGGTCGCCAAAGCCGACGCCGGAGGGTGAGATGGCCGGTCCGCTGGATTCGAATTCGCTCAGGCTGTTGCCGCCATTGTTCGCCACCCATACATAATTGGTCGTGCTGTCAATCGCGATTCCGTAGGGCTGGTTCAGCCCGCCGCCCGTGAATCCGGGAGGACCGGATATCTTTGACCCCACCGAATTGATCTCGCTGATGTCGTCTCCGTTATAGTTTGCGACCCACGCGTTCCCATTGACGTCAATAGCCACGCTTGTCGGGTTGTCCAGGCCGGCCGCAGTGTACGGCGAGCCTGTTCTTGGCACACCGTTGGAATTGAATTCGCTCAAGCTACTGGAGTCGTAGTTCGGCACCCACACGTTGCCCGAAGCGTCGATGGCAACTCCCTGCGGGGCGAGTCCTGTTCCGTCCAGTCCTCCTCCCGTGTACGTGATCGCAATGGTGAAGTCGTTCGGTGCGTAGAGTAGCGTCGGCTGGAACGCCAGATTCGACAGCACCAGTCCGAGCAACGTTGTCACGTTCGCACTGGGGTTGTGGGCGATGTTAATCGCCGCAGTCGCCGTCTCCTCCGGCTGCGAATTCCCGTTCATCGCGTTGCTGAATAACGTGTTGCATGGTGTCGACGACGGTCCCGCAGAGTTCACGCATGCCGCCAGAATGTCTGCCAGTGAATCGATCTCGGCTTGGGGTACTATTCCGTTGCCGTTAGGGGTCGCAGGTAGCGCAACGCCTCGGCCCAGCGATTCAAGATTGGTCACAGTTGCAAATGCGTTCGGGACATCGGTCGACGTGGCCAGAGTGTTGCTTGAGCTTGACACGTGCGTCGCGTCCGTCGCAAATCCGGCGATCGCATACGCCGTCGTGATCGACGAAATCTCGTTGATCACAACATAGGGCGCTGACGAGAGCGAACCGCACGTCCCGAGGGCTGCCATCAGGCCGATGGCCGAATTCGCACCGTCCCCCAAACCCGGATCGCCGCCCACTGCATACAAATACACCTGCGATCCCGCGCTGGGGCAGGTGAAATCGCCGGTGATGCTGAATGCGCCTTGGGCTTGCGTCGCGTAATAGTAATTGCCGTCGCCGTCAACGCTGGTTCCGCCGCCGCTTTGCAGCAGTGAAACCGCCGTATCGCCATAATGGGTGGTGTTAGCCGCGTAGAGGTAGACGTGCGCGCCGACGATAGGCTGCTGCCCGCCATGCACCATGCCATGCAGCGCCGCTCCCGGAACGGAGCCGGCCGCTGTCTGTGTTGGCGTTGCTCCCGGCACTCCAGAACAGCCGGAAAGGATGAGAACACACGATGCCACTACAATCGTCCAGGAAATACGCACGGGGGGAACTCCCTTCGTTCAGCCGAGTCGCGTCGTTACCCGGTTTTCTCAGACGTTGTTACCGGATTCTCTGGGTAAAGTCAAGCCCACATTCTATGTAGTGCCGTTTGGGATCAGCCGTGGCGAGCTCATTTGGTTTGTAATCGCGCGGAAGATTGCCGTCAGTTTGGTGAGGCCCTGGTTGTCCGGCGCCGTAGCCTGGCAACCGTCGCCGTCATCGGAGTAGAAATTCACTGCGGCCGAGGCCATCGCCGCGATCGCCTTGCAGGGCTGGTCACCCGGAGCCCAGCTTCCCCCGTTCGTCGAAACGGATGCGCTATACGTCTTATCCGATAGGCACCCTCCCGACGTCTCGGCCCCGTAACCGATCGTGTACACCGTCGTCCCATTATTCGCAGCTGCCTGTGCCGCCAGCACCGCCTGGCCGCACATGCCCAGCGCCGAAGGATAGGTCGGACTGTTGTAGCCATACGAGACTCCGTTGGCGGTTCTCGCTGGGTTCGTTGTCGAATTGCCGGTTCCGTTCAGCGTTCCCTCTGACGCCACCAGCTGGCTACTTGTACTGCACGCGCCGGCCGTGGTGTTGGCGTTCGAGGCACACGCCGTTGCGTCGCCGTCGGTTAGCAGAATGATCGCATTCTGCGACCCCGGATTGTTGGTTTGCTCCGTTAGCAGAGCTGCCTGCGCCGCGTTAATCACCTGCGCGTAATAAGTCCCCTCGCCGCCCGGCGCCTTGATCCCGGTGCAGTTGCTTTTTCCCGAGTCTCCCGCCGCGATCACGACGCCCGCAGCCTGATTCAGGCTCGTCGCCGTATCGGTCGTCATGTAATTGATCGCGAAGCCGTCCACCTGGTAGGTATCCGCCGAAGGCAAAGTCGTATTGGAGGGCGGGTCGGGGAACGTGTACGCCACGATCGTCGGGTTGCTGGTCGGGCAAGTGGAATCCTTCGATGCCGTTGAACCAGTCACTGCGGGGAACACGAACAGGCTTACGCTATCGAATGGTGTGGCTCCGGCGTTCGTGCAGGTCTGGCCCATTCCGCAGGGATACAAGTCACCCAGCAGCGCCTGTACGCCCAGCAGCGCGCAGGTGATTTGCGTTCCATTGCATTGGGTGCCGCTATCCGCATCGTTCATCGACGCCGTGGTGTCCACAATCACCGCAATGTTCCAGGGGCTGTTTTGCCCGCCCGCCGTGGCCGCCTCAGCCGTATACTTCACGTTCATTTGCTTCATGCCGACGATTCCACCAAACCACAAGGGAATCGTCGCGGTCTGGGTCACCGACATTGCGTTGTAACCGCCCGTGCCGCCCGATGATGTCTGGCACGGCACATTCAGGCTGCTGGTCACAGTATTCAGGCAGAGGAACCCTGGAGTCGCAGTCACATTCGTCAACATCGGACTCGCGTTCATGCCATTCGACTGCGCGCTGTAGGTGGTCACATACTGCGACGCCAGGGTTGTGTTCGGCATCTCTGTCGCGCCGGCCAGGACCGCCGAGTTCGTCGACGCCACAAGCTGTTGATACGCGTAATACACATGCCCCGATTCCACCGAAGCTGCGGCCAGAGCCATGATCGTGGATGCCGTGATCATCACGGCCACCAGCGCTTGGCCCCGCTGATTCTTCAGGAACCGGCGCATCAGCGAATTTACGAACCGTTTCATATCCATAGGTCAAATCCTTCCTCTCTCGCAGTGACCGCTTTTTGCAGCAGCGCCAACCGGTCCATCACGCTGGCTTTGCGGTACTGGGAGCCATCACTTCGCAGCCTGAACCTTGAACTAGCCGGATTCGTTCATCTCCCATTCCCCCGTCGTACAGGAGAACGAATTTCCGCGGTACTGGGCACCTCTAGTGATGATCTAGGTTCGACAGTAATCGGAGAATTGCACTTTAGTGCTAGGTGATGGTGACCACGGTACTAAAGTGATCGCGGGTTCGACTTGGACGAACAAAGGGAAAAAGATGCGGCTCTTCTTCTACCCGCTGCTGTCTGCTCCTCATTCGTCTTGGCTGCTGGCTTGTGCAAAAAAGGGTACAGGCTTTGCGCCCGTACCCCTCAGAAACTTCAGCCAAATCTCTTTTGCTTAGGAAAATGCTTTACGTCGTCCCGTTGGGAATCAGTCGCGGCTTGCCGAGACCAGTCACGATCGCCTCAAAAATCTGTGCCAGGCTCGTGAAGCTCTGGTTCTCAGTGGAAAGCGCGGGGCAGCCGCCCGAGTTGTCCGAAAAAAAGGTGTTTACGTTAGAAGCCATTGCAGCAATCGCGTTGCAGGGCGTCTTGGAATAAGCTTGACCGCTAGGCCACGCCTCTGCGCCATATGTGGAACTGGAGCTTGTGGTATACGTTTGGTCCGTTGTACACCCCGTAGTCTCCGACCCGAAACCAATCGTGTAGACAACTGTCCCTGCCTCTGTTGCCTGTTGCGCTTCGTAAACAGCCTGCCCGCACTCGCCCAGCGCTGACGGATACGCAGCGCAATGGTAGCCACCGGTGCAATTGTTCCCGGTCCCGGCCTCGGGGTTCGAGGTGGAGGTTCCTGTACCATTCAGGGGAGATCCGGTGCAACCCCCTGTCGGGCAACTGATGGTTCCGGTAGAGGCAGTAGTGGAGGTGCAGCCGCCGGACGAGGTAAGCGCCGGGCAATTCTGCGCGATGATTTGGCTGGGGTTCCCGTTGGTGCAATCGTTGCCGGTCGATGTTTGCGTATTGCACGCGGTCGCGTCGCCGTCACTCAGGATGATCATGATGTTTTGTGAGGCGGGATAGTCAATCTGCTGCTGCACCAGTTGCGCTTGCGCGTAATTAATCACTTGCGCATAGTAGGTTCCCTGCCCGCCCGGCGCTGAAAGGCCCGCGCAGCCCGAGCCGGCGCCTACCGCCTCGGCCAACGCCGACGCAACTGCAAGGCCCGATGTATCGCTCGTCTTATACGTGTCGTTGAATGGAATGATCTCGTACTCGCCCGCATCCGTGCCGGTCGACTCCATATCAAGACCCGCTGGAGCCGCACTCGTCGACACATTGACAAAGTTATACGGCACGCTGTGGACTCCGGAGCCGCAGTATTCCGAATGATAGTTGTTTGCGTTGTATGTCGTGCTAGGCGCGGGGAACACGAACAAGGCAACGTCGTCCACGAAGGGCGTGCTTGAAGTGCAGGTTGTGTTCTGCGCGCAGGGATCCATGTTTTCCAGCATCACCTCGAGTCCCTGAACCGCGCAGACAATCTGCGACGTGGTGCAATCCGAATCGTGCGGTATGGTGTTGGCCATCGAACCCGTGGTGTCCATGATGACAGCAAGATTGTACGGTGTGTTTTGTCCGCCCTTCATCGCTGCGCTCGCGGTGGCCGACAGGTTCATCGACGGCATGCCGATCAGTCCTCCAAACCACAGGTTCACCTTCGCCGTTTGCGTCACAGTGATCGCGTTGTAAGCTGTGGTGCTCCCCGCGGGAGTCTGGCATTCCACGTAGAATGGCGCAACCGTCATAGAGTTCGCACAATAGAGATTTGGCGTTCCAACGGAGTCATTCGCCAGGAAGCTGCTGGCATTTAATTCTCCGGTCATAGAGCTGTATTGGTCTACAGCCGCCGCCACTGCCGCTGTATATGCCGCGCTCGAACTCGTACTAGTGAGCGCATCCGACATGGCTTGCGCTCCAGCCAGAGTGGCCGCGTCCGTCGAAGTCACCAGCTGGCGGTAGGCATAGTAAACATGACCTACCTCAGCCGAGCTCACCGCAAGGGTCAATAATGCCGAGACGGTGATCGCTACCATCACGATGGATTGGCCTTGCTGACTTCTCAGGAGTCTGCGTATTTGCCGAGACAGAATCCGACTCATATAGTCCTTTTCTCCGTTCACATCTGCATCGCTGGCTGGCTCGCCACCAAGGTTCCCGCAGTGCTGGTGCCGGCATTGAAGAACGGCAGCGCAGGTATCCCAAACCATGTGTAGCTGTAGCTCACGGTGAAAACCAATGGGTAGGGCGTCCCCATCGTTCCAGTCCCGAGAGCGCAGGAAAATGAACTCCCGCTTCCGGTGTGAGGAGAGGACTCGACCCCGCTCTTGTTTGATACGACGAGCGAGTAGCTAAAATTCGCCGCCGTCCAGGTGGGCAGCGATTCGGTCATCATGCTCGCGGCATAAGCGCAGGGGTCGTTATTGGGGTAAAGGCCGACATCTTCTCCAATCTCCATTGCGGTGTTTGAGGT
The DNA here is from genome assembly GCA_963823805.1 of uncultured Acidobacteriaceae bacterium. Lineage (GTDB taxonomy): Bacteria > Acidobacteriota > Terriglobia > Terriglobales > Acidobacteriaceae > Telmatobacter. The sequence continues at coordinate 389,358 of CAWGMW010000002.1, forward strand.
TGCATTCTGAAGCTGTTGCAGTTTGTACATGCCCAGCGTTAGCGAAGCCCCCAGGTATATGAGCCCAAAGAGCATCGGCAGCGTCAACGCGAACTCGACAAGGGCCGATCCCTCCTCGCCATGCCGTCCAAAAACGCGCTTCGCGCGCCCGGAAAACAGATTGCCCATCCTCATTAGGTCTTTTCCTATCTTCATCGTTTCACCTCCCGGCTCAGCAGGCCTTGAGATCGAATTTCGGCCGTGCCCGCCCAGGGACTTCTCCGCGCCTTATGGCGCCCATCATCTTTCCATCTCCAGTTGCGCCAGAAAGAGTTCGAACTCCTCCCTGCTGGCCGCGTCCATCATCGTGGTCTTTCCATGCCGTAAGTCTTGGTCGTCGGCGAGAATAAACTGCAACCCGACGCCGTCCGGACCCCAGCGCACGGCCCGCGACTGCACAGCGATTGACCGCTCCGCATACTCCTCGCCGTGATCGGTCCTCTGCAGCGTCATCAGAACCAAGGTTCCCGGATACCACCGCTCCTCTGTCACCACATAGAGTCCCGACGAACTGATATCTCGCACACCGTGCGCTACCGGGGCCGCGCCATTCCAGTAATACGCAGCCAGACCCGGCTCCTTGACCCGAGGAGCCTTTCGCGGATCGGGCGACCACCAGCGTTCAATCCAGGTCCGCAACTGACTCTTCGTCTTCACGCTTGGTGGCGTCAGATCCATGCTGTGCGTCCGCAGAGCCTCCGGCTTTTCGTTTCCATTGCGGTCTTCGAGCTCCAGCAGTCCTGGACCCCCGCTCCAAAGTGGCTTCTCGCGAAGCAGCGCCGCTCCCGTAATCACCGGTGCGGTTTCCACTTCTTCGCGCATATTGGTCAACCTCTCCAACTGCCGTTCCATCTCCTCGGCGACGCATAGCACAAGCTGATCGCCCGATTGTGTCTGCGACGAATAAATTGAGTGCGCCGGCAGCGCCAGCACACTCTGCGGCTGCGGGCTCGAGGAGCTCACCTGGAAGGTCGGAAACGATTCCGCCAAATCGATCACCCGGCACTCCTCGTCCAGATAAATCAGATCCAGCGGCGCTGGCATCGCCGTCGCCGCGATTCCCCTGAAGGGCTTCATCCACAAACCTTCGCCCGACTTCATCGGCTTTTCTAGCATCGGTTGTGCCACATGGTTCAACGAAAGGTCGCCGGCCTTTACCTTCAAACCCAAGAAACATTCCCGCGTCTGGTTGTAAGCGCAAAACGTTTGCGATTCCATCGTCCTGGTCCCTGGCGGCTTCGCCGCAGTTCCTTCTTTCCCCTGCGTTCCATTCGCCGAATTGGCTTTTTCCATCAATTCCATGTGCGGCTCCGACCTTTCTCTTCGCCTAAAGTCAGCCCTGCGAAGGGAACACTTCACCTGTTCCCCTTGCCCAGGCTGCTCACTCAGGCGTCTGCCGTCCGCACGGCAGCCCACCTCGGCAACGGAATCATCGCGTCCTCACCGTGGCTAAATGCGATCTATATTCAAGCCACGGATGCGTGCGCTCCGGCTTCTACTTCACCCGCGTCCGGCGGCGCTGTATCAGAATCACCAAAATGATGATCGCCAAAGCACCGGCAACAACTCTGATAATCGTGGTGCTATCCATGCAATTTTTTCCCTTCCTGCCTCAGTTATTTGCTTATTGAACTGAACGACTCAGCCATCACAATAGCGGCTGGTCCCAGTGTAACCAGAAATAACGCAGGAAAAATGAACAGCACCAGCGGAAACACTAGCTTCACTGAAGTTTTCCCTGCCATCTCCTCGACCATTTGCACGCGCTGCACGCGCAGCGTGTCCGAATGAACGCGGAGCATTTTGGCGATACTTGTTCCAAACTGTTCCGTCTGCACCAGCATTGACACCAGATTGCGCAGACTTTCAACGCCGGTGCGCTCCGCCATGTTCTTCCAGGCGTCCGAGCGCGCCCGTCCGGCACGCTGTTCTAGCACCACTACCTTCAACTCATCGCAAATCTCTGGCTGCGAACTGCTCAATTCTTCCGAGCTGCGCGCCGTCGCCTGATCCAGGCTCAGACCCGCCTCCATGCAAATCACCAGAAGGTCAAGAACGTCAGGCAAGCCACGCTGCAGCTTCTTCTGCCGCGCCGTGATGCGCTTGCCCAGCCAGAAGTCCGGTGCCAGGAATCCACCGCCCAGCGCCAACACATATACAAAGAACGGACCCAGATTCGCTAATCCGCTCACTGCGGCAGTCGTTCCCAGCAGCAGCGGCACCAGCACCTTGCAGCCGTAAAAGATTTTGATCGCGTTCTCGTTGCGATAGCCTGCCAGCGAAAGACGTTTCCGAATTACGGAAACTTCCTTCTCGCTCTTCGGCATCAGGTTCTCGAATCGCTTGACCACGTTGCCGATCGAAGATCCGGTGTTTTGGAAGGTCTCGACCAGCGTCTTCTCCTTGCGCCGCGGGTTGATCACCTGGCTGATGCGCTCCAGCGCCGCCTCGCGATAGAACATCAGTACACCGATGCTACCGATCAGCACGAACACAGCCGCGAATGCCAGAATTGCAAAAGTCATGGCTCTCCCTCACACGTCGATGTCGACGATCTTGTGAATCACAAATCCGCCGACCGCGATCAGGCCGGCGGCGGCCCACATGAGCTTAATGCCAATGGGGCGATGCCACAGGATGCTGATCATTCCCGGATCGATAAAATAAATTCCCACACCAAGCACTACCGGCAAAAGCGTAAGAATCAAGCCCGTAAGACGCCCCGACGCGGTATGAACCATGATCTGGCGCTTCAACCGAAATCGTTCCCGGATGACATACGCCGTTTTGTCCAGGACCTCGGCCAGGTTGCCTCCGCTCTCCTTCTGGATCAGGATCGCGGTAGTCACGATCTTCAGGTCCTGCAACGGAACTCGCGTGATCAGGCTTTCAAGTGCGGCCTTCATCTCCAGGCCGTAGTTCTGTTCCTCGAAGCAAATCTTGAATTCGCCGCAAATCGGCGGCGGGCACTCGCGCGCCACCAACGCCATCGCCGCAAGCAAACTATGTCCGGCGCGCAGCCCGCTGACCATCAGGTCCAGTGCCTCAGGCAAGTGCTTTTCGAATGCTCCGAAGCGCCTGTGGCGCTTGAAGAGCACCCAGCCATATGGCAGAGCGCCCAGCACCGTGCCCACCGCGAATGCTAATAGGGCGTTGTCGGCAACCTGCAGAAGCACATAAGTTGGGATAACAAAACCCGCGGCGCATACCAGCAGGAGCCGTCCCGCGCTCCAATCCAGATCGGCCTGGCTCAACATTCTGCGCAGATAAGGCGTTAGTTCGAAGTTCAGCAGCTTCTGGTTTAGCCAGGGAATGCTGCTCAGTAACTCGTTCTTTCTTACATTCAGCTTCTGCGGAAGCAGTTCCCGCCGGTCGACCTTAATCGCCGAGTCCAGAGTGGCAAGCGCCTGCTTGGCGTTGCTGGACGGTCCCATTGCCGCCAAGGGCAGCGCGATTAGCGCAAATACGCCCACAAAGACCAGACCAATGATCAATCCCATCTCGCTTCCCTCCCTTCCTCTCAGTTGACCGGCGTTTCCCGCTCGAATAGGCTGGGCGGCAGGATGACGCCCGAAACGCGCAGCCTCTCCAGGAACCGGGGACGGATGCGTGTGGGCTTGAACACGCCGATTACGCGGCCGTCCTGGCCGATGCCTTTCTTCTCAAACGTGAAAATCTCCTGCATGCTGATCACGTTCTCTTCCATACCCGTGATCTCGGAGATGTTGGTGATCTTGCGGGTGCCGTCGCTCATGCGGGTGGCCTGCACCACGATCGTGAGCGCCGAAGCCATTTGCTGCCGCACGGATTTCTCCGGCAGGTTCATGTTGGTCATAGCCACCATCGACTCCAGCCTCGACAGCGCGTCACGCGGCGTGTTCGCGTGAATCGTGGTCATTGAACCCTCGTGGCCGGTATTCATGGCCTGCAGCATGTCGAACGCTTCCTCGCCGCGAACCTCACCGATGATGATCCGGTCGGGCCGCATACGCAGGGCGTTGATCAGCAATTGCCTCTGCCGGATCGCGCCCTGTCCCTCGATGTTCGGCGGCCGCGTCTCCAGGCGCACGATGTTCTCCTGCGCCAGCCTTAATTCGGCTGCATCCTCAATTGTCACCAGCCGCTCGTTGTTGGGAATGTATTGCGACAGGATATTCATGAATGTCGTCTTGCCGGCGCCCGTGCCCCCTGAGACGATAAGGCTGATGCGCGCCCGCACTGCCGACGAAAGCACTTCCATCATCTCCGCCGAAATACTCTTTAACTGCACCAGTTGGTTCGCGGCCAGCGGTCCGGTTCCGAAGCGCCGGATCGATACTGACGGACCATCGAGCGCCAGCGGCGGGATGATTGCGTTCACGCGCGAGCCGTCGGGCAGGCGCGCGTCGACCATCGGCGATGACTCATCGACTCTCCGGCCTACGCGCGAAACGATCCGGTCGATGATCTGCATCAGGTGCCGGTCGTCGCGAAACGATGTATCCACCCTCTGCAGCAGTCCGCCTTTTTCCACAAACACGTGGTCCTTGTCGTTCACCAAAATGTCGGAGATCTTCGGATCCCTCAGCAGTGGCTCCAGCGGCCCCAGCCCGAACACCTCATCCAGCAACTCGGCGTGGATCTTCTCTTGCTCGTCGAAGTTCAGCGGCACGCGCTGGTCCGACATGATTTCTTTCACCAGGCCTGAGACCGCCTGCCGCGCCTGGCTCGAATTCACACGCGACAGCTTTTCCAGATCCAGCTTTGAGATCAGCGTCCGATGAATCTCCGCTTTGTACGATTCCAGGTTGAGCATTTCCACTTTTTACCTTCGCTCCAGTAAGGGAATTCTGCTCTTATTGCCTTCATCCGAAAAGATTGAGACCGAATGCCTTTTTCCGTTTGGCCGGTGTCTCGCTCTTCCCCGTTACCGAACTCACCATTTGCCGCACTTGCCGGGAGATGGCAGAATCCGTGAGCACCAGCGGCTTGGCGCTGATCTGCATGTTCCGCACCGACTCATAGTCGTTGGGGATCTTCCAATGCGCCGCCCGGGTGAGCGCCTTGGTGATGTGCTCCTCCGACACCCCGAGCACCCGCGAATAAAATCTGTTGATCACCACTTCCAGCTTGGGCAATGGCCCGGAGAAGAACTGCGTGATGAGCCGGTTGGAGTTGCGTAATTCCGGAATGCTTGCCTGCGTCACCAGGTACACAGTAGTCGCTTCCTTATAGGCCGTCGTTCCCATCAGCTCCAGCCTCGACCCCAGATCCACGACCACGTTGTCGAATTGGTGTCGAGCAACGTACAAGAGTCGGTTGATGCCCTCGTTGTCGCTCTGATACTGGACAAACCGTCCCGGCGCCGCCAGCACCCACAGGCCCGAGCTGTGCTTTACCAGAATCTGCTCCAGAAACTTCGCGTCCAACCGATCCACTTCCTGCAAGGCATCGATGGCCGAGAACTCCGCGGCGATTCCCATATTTAGGGCTGCATCGCCCAGCGGCAGGTCGAGATCGATCAGCAGAGTCTTCTCGCCGGACTCCTTGGCAAGCGCTACGGCAAAATTGCAGGCCAGCATGGTTGTCCCGGCCCCGCCCTTGGAGCCCATAAAAGCATAGAGTTTTCCTGTGGCCTTCTTTGACGGCCGCACCGCCGGTCGGCGCGCTGCGGCACGAACCAGGGCCTCGGCCATCACGTCCGGTGAAAAAGGAAGCGTTAGGAACTCGCGCGCACCAGCGCGCATGCAGCGTACCAGCAACTCCGGATCCGAGCTCTCCGAATACACCATCACCGTCGCCGTGCCGTTGGCCCCGATACTCTCCACCAGGTCCAGGGCAGACTCTGCGTCGCCGTCCAGATCGATGACGATGACGTCGTAGTCCTCATCCAGCGTCGCGGGAAGATCGCCTGTTCCCGGTATATAGCTTGAAAACTCGCTGACATAGGAGCCCGCGCATCCATTCATCGCCTGCATGGCGTCCAAACGATGCTCCTCGCTGAGGCTGATCACCGCGATGGAGAGATCCTCAACGCCGATCGAATCGGGAAACGAGCTGCTCGAATATGGGGACTGATTCGTGGCCACGTTGCTTTCGCTCCTTGCTGTGTGATATGCGCGCTGACTGGCTGGCACAGCATCCCAGTCAGCCGGAAGCTCACATTTGCCTTGCTTCGAACCCGACACTGCCTTGCTCCGTCTTTAACGTGCGAAAAACGAAATCAATGTCCCAATCGCGATCGCCGGCGCATAAGGCATTTTGCGCCGCCGCGGATTGCTCAAGACTGCTTCTCCGCGTTCTTGCGCGCTGAACACCAGATCGCCGGTCTGTTGAAATAATTCCTTCAAGAATCCGCCCCACGCCGCCACCGCCAGCGCCATCACTCCGCCCACCAGGCCAGTCATCACCAGCGCCAAAATCAACTGGTATGGGCCAATCCACGCTCCAATCGCAGCGCAAAGTTTCACATCGCCCGCGCCCATTCCTCCCATCCAGAACAGAAATCCGTAAATCAGCAGCCCAAGCCCCGCTCCTGAAAGGCTCTGCTGCGCGCCTTGCCACCCATGCAGCCACACCGAAACCACGAGCCCGCAGCCAAAGAAAGGAAACACAAGCCAGTTCGGAATCCGCCGGCTGCGAAGATCCGTGAATGTAGCCACTCCCAGAACGATGACGGTGGGCCACCAGGCAAACGAGTGCATTACACGGGCTCCTTGTCCTGAAGGCCTTCCAGGACTACACTCCACCACAGCAATTCCCGCGCCAAACTCCGATTGCCACGAAGCCATATCGATTCAGTCAGATGGGTACAACTTGCCCCATCAGGTGTGCACGATTGTTTACGCACCAAGCTCTCTCTGGAGTGATCCGTATACACATTCGCGGTCTCTTCCGCTCGCCTCCATAACCCCCGTAACTCACTGCTAAATCAGAAGATTACGAAGTTGGTTACGAAGGTCCGTTCAGCCTGTCCTATGTAAAATTTGATCTGCTAACCAAAGTCTCAGTGAGAGAACTGCCAGGAATTTGTGTCTCGTTCTGAGACAAGGGCTGGTGTCCTAACAGCTCGGGGCTCGCACGCTCCAAGCTCCCGGCGCACCGAACCGGTTACATCCCGAAAATCGTTGTCTCTCCGGCGAATTGCGGCCGGATCCTCTTACTTGATTGCGAATACGGTCTGCGGCTGATCGTAAGCTTGACGGCACCATGAAGTGCCTGAATATATAGGATTTATTAGCCGACAACACGTCTTGTTCCATGACCATAGCTGGCTGGATTCTTCGCCACGGTTTCGCCGCTCGGCTACATCTGCCCTGTTCCGCTTCAGAACCGTTACCAAGGTCTCATCCTTGTAGCACGAAAGAGGAATGTTCCCTTCGTCGCCATTTGCCGATGATGAACTCACATCGCCCTAGCCTATTAAATGGCGTCGTGCTATCGGCGAGATCATAGATCGCCCGCCAATGACCAGAATTGGACTGTTTTCGGAAGACCGCACTTTGCACCCGCTTCTTTCTTCTGCCCTTGGTAAGGACTTCGAGGTCCTGCTCCAGCCAGATGGAGATGGAACGGACGCTATCGCGTCCCCGCCCGTCTGCGATGTCATGATCCTCGACCTCTACTCCTCCCAGGACACCTTGCAATCCCGCCTCGAATTTGCCCGGCGCATGATCGCTTCCAGTGTCCCGTCCATCCTGATGGCCGAAGACAGCCTGCGTTCCACCGCATTCGAACTTGTGCGTTCCGGGGCATTTGGTTTCTGCCGGCGCCCGCCATCGATTCGCGATTTAAAGACCATGCTTGTCCGGGCTTGCGAAACCTCATCGCTCAAGCAGCAGTTGCACAGCGTCCAGCAGCGCATCGAGGAACCGGGCAATTGTGACCGCATCATCGGATCGAGCCCGGGGATGCAGCGCGTCTACCAGTTGGTGCGCAGCGTAACCAATCTCAACGCCGCCGTTCTGATCACCGGCGACAGCGGAACCGGCAAGGAGCTCGTTGCACGCGCTATCCACAATCTCGGCAGCCGTGCCAACAAGCCTTTCGTAGCTGTCTCCTGTGGCGCCATTCCTGAAACCCTCATTGAAGCCGAGTTATTCGGCCATGAGAAAGGCGCCTTCACGGGCACCGTCGGTTCCCGCGAGGGCTACTTCGAGCAGGCTGCGGACGGCACGCTTTTCCTCGATGAAATCGGCGACCTAAGCGTCTTCACCCAGGTCAAGCTGCTCCGCGTTCTGCAGCAGATGGAATTCAGCCGCCTCGGCTCGAACAAGCTCATCCCCCTGCGCGCGCGCCTGATCTTCGCCACCCACCAGGATCTCGGCAAGCTGGTCGCCGAAGGCAAATTCCGCCAGGACCTCTTCTACCGCATCAACGTCATGCGCATCGATTCGCCGCAGCTCCAGGAGCGGTCAGAGGATATTCCTCTCATCGCCGGCCATTTTCTGCGCCACTACTCGAACGTCTTCCAAAAGCCAATGGACTCGATCGAACCTGCGGCGATGGAAATGCTGCAAAACTACTCTTGGCCCGGCAATGTGCGCGAGCTTGAAAACGTCATGCAGCGCGCTATTATCCTGGCTCCAGGTCGCGTGGTCCGCGCCGAAGACTTGAACCTCAAGAATCACGAACCGGAAGAGGATGCAGCCGCCTTCGACCAGATCGTCGACATCGCCGACTATCAGTCATCAGGCTCCTTCGAGCGCCAACTCCGCGACTACAAGATCCGTCTCGCCGTCGCCGCCGTTCGCGAGAACAACGGAAACAAGACCCTGGCGGCACGCAGCCTTTCCATCTCCCGCGCCTACCTCCACAGGCTCTTGCGGCTCGTCGAGGAAGAAGCTCCCCCAGCGTCAGATTCTCTCTATGGGGAGCACAAGCTGCGCGAGACTGTCACCGCCTGACGCGTCGATCCTTAACCGCAGACCGTACGGGAATCGAAATCTTCATTCCATGCGCAGGACTCATCTCATTTGGCCTTAATTCACGCGTCTTGAATCACGCAAAATAATCGACCTGCTTCGGTGGCGCCGATTCGAGAGCCTCCGCTTCAGCAGCCGTCTCGTCCTCAAGCGTCAGATCGCCTTCGTCGCTCTCCTCCGCGCCGGCGGCTTTTCTTCCACCCCGCTGCTCTCCACCGTCGCCCGGCCTTGCTGAGGCGTCGATGTCAAAGATGGACGGCGGCCGAATCTCCGCCTGCGCCGCCCTCACGGCTTGCAAAGCGCGAATTCCCGGAATAGGGGCAATCTCCATCTTCACGTCCCGGCTGCTGTCGCTCTTTATCGACAAGGAAGGAAAAGTCTTTAATCTTCGTGCGGCATTTTTGTTCAATTTTCGGACACTTGCGCCAGGCGCTCCACTACCTGTGAAAGGTCGACTCTGTTGAGGCCAGCAGCCCGTTCCCACCGTTCGGGCGTTGTTGGCTCCCGTCCCCTCCCTCATTCCTGGCTCGGTCTTCATTCAAAAGCGCCAGGCCCTGTTTCAGGCTCATGCCCGCCGGAACCGCCATGAAGCCGCCGCGCACCTCGCTGGTCTCTTGCGCAAATGTCTTCACCAGCAGCGCGCGGACGTTCATGTGCACCTCAAGCGATTCCGTCTTCCAGTCGGTCGCGCTTACCTGCTCGCGCACCAGCCGGAACCATCCGCCCTTATACAGTCTGCCCAGGATTCCGAAGCCAAAGTCCACATTCTCATCCACGTAGCCTTCCAGCCGCGCCAGCCGCTTCGATCGTGTATTCACCCATAACGTCCCGCTCATGGCGTGGAAGATTCGCGCCTCAATGCTGTGTGCTTCGTCCTCGGGATTGGGCTGGAACCGCAGCCGGTAGCACCCATTCTCCTCGCCGTCGTATTCGTAAACGAACGCCGTCGGCAGCAGAGCCAGAATCCGCCCGATCCGCTCCTCATCCTCGTCATACTGCCTCTGTTGTCGAGCCTGTTCGTCGCGCGAGGTCATCAGCCTCTCCAGCCGCTCCTCTTCCTGCTGCTCTGCTTCAGGTGTCAGCGCGCGTCCGTTATTCAGCGCCACCCGTGCCACGGGCCCCTCGGAGGTTTCCACCTGCTCCTCCAGCCGAGTCCCCGTCTGCGACCGCCGCTCCACCCAGTACCGCCAATAGCCGTGCCGCGAGTGGTCGTTCAGCTCGTTGTAGACCACCTCGCGGACGAGCTGCCCCGCCGGCATCGGCGGCTCGCAATGGGCGCAGCTCACGCCCTGCATCACTGTGAACACGACCATCGTCGCCCAGAGCACACGCATCGCATCACCTCCGGAGCCGAAGAACTCCGCTTTTGCAACGTGACCTGTGGGCATCATGAGGGCCTCGCAATGAAGTTCCGGCGATCCCTCCGTGAAAAGCCGGAGAATCGCGCAGCCGGAACCTTTTTCGCCAACGCCAATGTTAAGAATTCGACTGCAATTCGCCCTGCTGTGAGCCGCAATGTGGACTTGATCGTCTCGCTCGATTCAAATGCTCACAACCTCCGGAACACCGCATCATCAGTGAGCATCGCGCGGCCTGATCCATCGCTTCGTCAGTTCGTCGTGCGACGCGGTTCCCCTGAATTCGCCGCACGTTCCGGATGTTAGGATAGGTTGCATCCGTTTCGGAGGTCGCCAATCATGACTGAAAGTTCCGCGCCCGCTGCACTCACCGCCGAGCAGATTTCCAACCTCACGCGCCAGAACAACTACGGCACGTGGCGCTTCCAGAAAACCTGGAAACCGCTCTACATCGCTGACGCCGAAGGCTGCTGGTTCATCGACGGCACGGGCAAGCGTTACCTCGATTTCAGCTCGCAGCTCATGTGCGTCAACCTCGGCCACAAAAATCCTCGCATTGTCGAGGCTATCGCCGAGCAAGCCCGCGAGCTCTGCTACGTTGCTCCGGGATACGCAACCGCATCTCGCGCTCGCCTCAGCGCCAAGCTCCTCGAAGTCCTCCCTGAAGGGCTAAACAAATTCTTCTTCGCCACCAGCGGCACTGAAGCCAATGAGGCGGCCTTCAAAATTGCCCGTATGTACACGGGCAAAACCAAGATCATCTCCCGCTACCGCTCCTATCACGGTTCAACCATGGGCTCCATCGCAGCTACAGGCGATCCACGCCGCTGGGCCATGGAGCCCGCGGGAAAAGGCGCAGGCGTCGTCTTCGCGCCCGAAACCAACTGCTACGACTGCCCCATCAAGCACACCTACCCCACCTGCAACATCGCCTGCGCCGACTACATCGAGCACATGATCCGAAACGAAAGCGACGTCGCCGCCATCATTCTCGAGCCAGTCGTCGGCACCAACGGAGTCCTCGTTCCGCCGCCCGAGTACTTCCCGCGCCTTCGCGAGATCTGCGATCGGCACGGCGTCCTCATGATCGCCGACGAAGTCATGGCCGGATGGGGCCGCACCGGCAAGTGGTTCTCTGTCGATAACTGGAACGTCAAGCCCGACATCCTCGTAACCGCCAAGGGCATCACCTCGGCCTACGTTCCCCTCGGCCTCTGCGCCACCACTACCAAAATCGCCGACTACTTTGAGGACCACTACTTTTCACATGGTCATACTTACGAGGCGCACCCGCTCACCCTCGGTCCCGCTGTCGCCACCATCGAAGAGATGCAGCGCCTCAAGCTCGTCGAGCGCGCCGCGGAGCTGGAACCGTATGTTCGCGAAAAGCTGCTCCAAATCAAAGAAAAGCACGTCTCAGTCGGCGACGTGCGCGGCCTCGGCCTGTTCTTTGCTGTCGAGATTGTGAAGAATCGCAAAACCAAGCAGCTATTCAATACCATGCGTGACAAAGTGGAAGGCAAGCCGCTCGTGGTCGATCAAATCGCTGCCAAGATGATGGCGCATGGCGTGTCCATTCAAGCCTGGGTCAGCCATTTTGTCATCGCCCCGCCGCTCATCGTCACGAAGGAAGAACTGGACCTCGGTATCGCCGCCCTCGACGAGCACCTCGCCATCGCCGACGCGCTGGTTGATGCCTAGAACCTCTGTTCGATCTTTGCCCGCTGTGTCGCATCGACGCGGGTGCCCCATCCTTGGCGACTTCTCATCGCGCCAAGGGTGGGATAGCACAAGCCGGAACACGACTCAAATGAAGCTAACGGCTAATAGCTAGAGGCTAGAAACTGCTCCTTTACGCCACTTCCTCCGCGCTCTCCACCGCGCCAGCCGGCGCAGCCAGCTTCATCATCGCCACATAGGTCGCGCCCGCCGTAAAGAATCCCACGAACCACGCGTAATCGTAGAGGAAGTGCAGCGGCTTCACGAACACGCCGACAAGTGCGATTCCCGCTCCGAGAGCCAGTGCAATCAACGCCCTCGGATTCACTCCCTTCGTGTAGTGGTACACGCCTTCGCGATGATAGAGCGAGTTCACATCCAGCTCCGTCCCGCGGATAAAGAAATAATCGCACACCATGATCCCGGCCACCGGCCCCAGTAGTCCCGAGTAGCCCACGAGCCATCCAAAAATGTAAGCGTCGGGCGTGGCCAGTAGTTTCCACGGACACATCGCCAGGCCGAGAAACCCGGTAATAAGCCCGCCCGTACGGAAGCTGATCAGCCGGGGCCACAGATTTGAAAAATCGTTTGATGGCGACACAACGTTTGCTCCGATATTCACGTTCAACGTTGCAACCAGCACCGCAATTAGCGCCACGAACGCGACTACCGGCTGATGGAACATTCCAATCAGTTGCACCGGATCCCAGATCGGCCTGCCGAAAAGCACCACCGATGCCGACGTCACTGCGATCCCCAGAAATGTGTACAGCACCATCGCCACCGGCAGCCCGAATGCCTGTCCCCACGACTGCGCGCTCTGGGACTTCGAGTAACGCGTGAAATCAGGAATGTTCAACGCAAGTGTCGCCCAGTAACCCACCATCGCCGTTAGCGACGGGAAAAACACGCTCAAAAACTCGCTCCTCGAGTGGAACTGGCTCGGCGTCGACAGCATCGCGCCAAAGCTGCCCGCCTTCATCCGCACCCAAACCAACAGCGCAACTGCCATTACGAACATGAATGGTGCGCCAAACGCCTGCAACCGCCGGATCGACTCCACGCCCCGCCACACCACGGCCATGTTCAGCAGCCAGAAGCCCAGAAAACACGCCCACAAAATGCCGCGGTTTCCCTCCGCGTTCGGCCAGATCACAATCAGCATCGCGTCAATCGCGCTGCCGCCGATCCACGATTGAATCCCGAACCATCCGCACGCCACCACCGCTCGCAACAGCGCTGCCAGGTTCGCCCCGCGCACCCCAAACGAGGCGCGCAGAAACACAGGAAACGGAATCCCGTACTTCGCGCCGGCATGCGCGTTTAGCAGCATAGGAACGAGCACAATCAGGTTTCCCAGCAGCACCGTCCCAATCGCCTGCTTCCAATCCATCCCCTTCGCGATCAGCCCCGACGCCAGCCGGTAAGTCGTAATCTCCATGCACATCGAGAACCACAGCGCCGTGTAGTTGTAGAACCCCCACGTGCGCTGCGCGGGCGTGGTCGGCGTCAGGTCGCGATTCGATAGTGATGGATCGACGGTACTCACGAGACCTCTTCCGCGATGTTGCAGACCTGCTTCAAAGTTAGGTTCAAATTATGAAGTTGTCATCCTGAACGGAGGTCGCTCTAGCGACCGAAGCCGAAGGACCTGCGGTTGCTTTCTCGTCGGCGGGATAGAACGAGCCTCAACCAAGCACGAAAAAGCTGGAAGCTAATAGCTGATAGCTGCTTCTTCACTTCCACGCTCCGCCACGCGCCTCTCGCCGCAGATACTTCCCTCGCCCCGGCTTGCCGATGAACTTCCCGCCTCTCACAATCAGCTCGCCGCGCGAATACACATCGCGTGCATTTCCGCGGACCTTGAATCCCTCGAACATCGAATAATCCACGCGCATGTGGTGCGTCTTGGCACTGATCGTATAGTCCTCTGCCGGATCCCACAGCACAAGGTCCGCGTCGCTTCCGGCGGCCAAAACGCCCTTCTTCGGATACATACCGAAAATCCGCGCCGGCGCAGTCGACACAAGTTCCACAAATCGATTAATCGAGAAATTCCCCTGCCCCACGCCGTGATGATGCAGCAGTTGCAGCCGGTTTTCAATCCCCGGCCCGCCATTCGGAATCTTCGTGAAGTCGTCCTTGCCTAGCGCCTTTTGGTCTTCGAAGCAAAACGGGCAGTGATCGGTCGACACCACCTGTAAATTGTCCTTGCGCAAACCCTCCCACAGCTTTGGCTGGTTCTTGCGCTCGCGTAGCGGCGGCGTGAACACGTACTTCGCGCCCTCCCATCCCTTGCCGTCCATGTTGTCTTCGATCGATAGCAGCAAATACTGCGGGCACGTCTCGGCAAATGCCGGCAAACCGCGGTCGCGTGCCTCGCGGACTTGGTTGAGCGCATCCTCGCTCGAAAGATGCACAATATAAATCGGCACGCCGGCCATCTCCGCCATCGCAATCGCGCGATGCACCGCCTCGGCCTCGGCCTTCGTTGGCCGCGTCAACGCGTGGTAAACCGGCGCCGTCTTCCCCTCGGCCAGCGCATGTTCCACGATCACGTCGATCACCGATCCGTTTTCCGCGTGCATGCAGATCAGCGCCCCATTCTTCGCCGTCTGCTGCAGCGCCTTGAAGATCGTGGCGTCGTCCACCATCAGCACGTTGGGATACGCCATGAATAGCTTGAAGCTGGCCACGCCCTCGCGAACCATGTCGTCCATGTCTTCCAGGCCCGCGTCTCCAAGGTCCGTGACGATCATGTGCAGCCCGTAGTCGATGCATGCTTTCCCCTCGGCCTTCTTCCACCACGTGTCAAGCGCCGTGCGCATCTTCGTCCCGCGTGCCTGGATGGCGAAATCCACGATCGTCGTCGTCCCGCCAATCGCCGCAGCGCGCGTGCCCGTCTCAAAATCGTCCGCCGACTTCGACCCTCCAAATGGCATGTCCAGGTGCGTATGCGCGTCGATTCCGCCCGGCAGCACCAAGAGTCCCGTCGCGTCGACCACTTTGTCCGCCGCGCTTGCCGGAATTCCCGAGCGCACTTCCTTGATCACCGCGCCATCGATCAGCAAATCCGCCTTCACGCTGGCGTCTGCATTCACAATCGTTCCGTTTTGAATGAGAACCTTAGGCATTGCTTTCACCCCATCCAACTTTCATAAACCGGGCGCCGTGGCCACTCGCCCTCCATCGCCAACCTCGGAAAGGGCAGACCGGTCACGCTGCGGCTCAAGTCACGGTTGCTGCGTCTGCGTCACGCACGCCGCGCCGCGCGTGCGTTCGTCCCAAGTCTCCGGCTTGAGGCCCGTATCCACCTGCACCATGGTGATGCAACCATCAACCGGGCAGACCAGCGAACACAGGTTGCAGCCCACGCATTCCGTCTCGTCTACTCGTGGAATCCGCTCCAACTGCGTCGGGTAGGGCCCTTGCGCAAACGCCGCAGCGCGTTCCTTGCGCGTCACGGGCGTCTCAGCAATCGACGCTCTGCTCTCCGCTTCCTTTGCCGACGGCGTTCGGTGAAGCTCCACGTGCCCGTCCACCGGCCCGGTCACGCGATCTAAATGAATGCACTGGTGCGCGCCGTCCCAGCACGCAATATGGCACAGATCGCATCCGATGCATTTCCGCTCGTCAATGCGTGCCACAATCTTGTAGTTCAGGTTCAGGTGCTTCCACTCGGTCACGCGATTCAACGACAACCCGCGGAAGTCTTCGAGCGTTTTGAACCCCTTCTCGCGCATCCAG
The DNA here is from genome assembly GCA_963823805.1 of uncultured Acidobacteriaceae bacterium. Taxonomy (GTDB): domain Bacteria; phylum Acidobacteriota; class Terriglobia; order Terriglobales; family Acidobacteriaceae; genus Telmatobacter. The sequence continues at coordinate 405,124 of CAWGMW010000002.1, forward strand.
TTGTCCAGGCCCTCAGCCAGATCCTCGACAATCCGATAGCCGTAGTGCATCACCGTCGTGCACACCTGCACCGTTCCGCATCCCAACAGCAGAAACTCCGCCGCATCACGCCATGTGCCGATTCCGCCGATTCCCGAAAGCGGCAGCGCCGACTCCGGATCGGCCAGAATCTGCTGCACCATGTTCAGTGCGATCGGTTTCACCGCCGGCCCGCAGTACCCGCCGTGCGAGCTCTTCCCGTCCACATTTGGCCGCGGCACAAGCGTGTCCAGATCAATCCCCGTAATCGAATTGATCGTATTGATGGCCGATAGTCCATCCGCTCCTCCGTGCTTAGCCGCCCGCGCCACCGTGCGGATATCGCTGATGTTCGGCGTCAGCTTTACCAGCACCGGCGTGCGTGCCTTTTCCTTCACCCACTCGGTAATCATCTGGGCGTACTCCGGAACCTGTCCTACCGCCGAGCCCATCCCTCGCTCGCTCATGCCGTGTGGGCAGCCGAAGTTCAGCTCCAGCCCGTCCGCTCCCGCATCCTCGGTGCGCGTCACAATCTCGTGCCATGCTTCCCGCGTCGACGCCACCATCAACGACGCAATCACCGCATTCTTGGGATAGCGCTTCTTCACGTCCGTCATCTCGCGCAGATTCTGCTCCACGGTCCGGTCGCTGATCAGCTCAATATTGTTGAACCCCATGATGCGCTGCCCGTTCCAGTCCGTCGCCGAGTAGCGCGAGCTCACGTTGGTAATCGGCTCGCCGATGGTCTTCCAAACCGCGCCGCCCCAGCCCGCGTCGAACGCGCGCATAATCATCTCGCCCGTATTCGTCGGTGGCGCCGACGCCAGCCAGAACGGATTCAGCGAGTTGATGCTGCCTGCAAAACTCCGTACGCCAATGTCAGGCATGGGCCACCTCCGCTTCTTTCAACATCGCGAGCGCGGCGCGTTTGCCCCCCGCAACCGCATCTACCACCTCGCGCCCGCCGTTCACGCAATCGCCGCCGGCATAGTACCTCGAATTCCCCGTCTGCCCCGTAACGCGATCAGCCACAATCTTTCCATCGCGCACTTCAACACTGCGCAGCTCCTGCAAAAGCTGCGTCAGCGGCGATTGCCCGATCGCCGGCACCACTAGATCGCACGCAATTGCCGCCTGCGTGTCCGGAACCACCTCGAGCTTTCCACGTGCCTCGCGCACCTGAACTGTTTCCAGCAGCAGACGACCGTGCTCATCCCGCCCAATCGCCACCGGCTGCCTCCGCCAAAGAAACTGCACGCCCTCCTGCTTGGCGTGCTCATACTCGAATTCGAAAGCCGACATTTCGTTCTCGCTTCGCCGGTACAACATGTAGACCGTGTCCGCGCCCAGTCGTCGCGCGGCATTGGCCGCGTCAATAGCAGTATTCCCCGCACCCACCACAACCACAGTCCCGTGAAGCTCGCGCAGGTGCCCCGTCTTGTATGCGGCAATCAGCTCCAAAGCGTTCATCACGGCGTCCGCCTCTTCGCCGGGAATGTTGAGTCGCTGCATCGCACCCAGGCCCAGCCCCAGAAAGACAAAGTCAAACTCGGCTTCCAGAGCCTCCAGCGCCGCCGCCGAATCCACGTCCACTCCGCACCGGAACTCCACGCCCAGCCGCCGGATCATCTCCACTTCGTGCACGCTGTCAGCGGCGCGCAACTTGTACTCCGCTACGCCGTACGTATTCAATCCGCCTGGCAACTCACGCCGTTCGATCACCGTCGCCCATGCACCCTGGCGGCACAACTCCGCCGCGCATGCCAGCGACGCCGGCCCACCGCCAATGCATGCCACGCGCAGATTGTGCGTCCCCGGTGCAGCTACTGGCACCGCTTGGCCCGACGCCCAAAATGCATCCATTGCGTGCCGCTGCAATTGCCCAATTTGGATCGGCTTCCGATTCTGCCGCGTCAGCACGCACGCGCCCTCGCACAGCACGTCCACGGGACAAACTCGTGCGCAGCTTGCTCCCAGAATATTTGCGTCCAGAATTCGCTGCGCCGAGCCACGCAAATTTCCCGAGGCAATGCGCTTGATGAACCCGGGCACATCGATATGCGTGGGGCACGCCGCCGTGCACGGCGCATCGAAGCAATTCAGGCAGCGGTCCGCTTCAATCGCAGCGGCCTGCGCAGTCAGCGCTGGCTTCAGTTCGCCAAATCGCGCCCGTAGTTCTTCGTCATGCGGTAGTGCTGCGGTGCTCAAGCAATCGCCTCCGCTTTACGACGCCACCAGCGGCCCGTATAAATCGGGCCTGCGGTCGCGATAAAACTGCCACGTCCGCCGCACTTCGGCAATCTCGTCCAGATTCAGGTCAGCGGTCAGCACCTCGTCCTTGTCGCGCCCGGCCTCCGCAATGATCTTTCCGCGCGGATTGCAAAAATAGCTCGTTCCATAAAACTCGCCAATGTTCCACGGCGCTTCGGTTCCCACACGATTGATTGCCGCAATAAAGTACCCGTTCGCCGCCGCGTGAGCCGGCTGCTCCAGCTTCCACAGATACTCGCTCAACCCCGCTACGGTCGCCGATGGATTGAACACGATCTCCGCGCCGTTAAGTCCAAGGCAGCGCGCGCCCTCGGGAAAGTGCCTGTCGTAACAGATATAGATGCCCACTTTGGCAAAACCCAAATCGAATACCGGATACCCTAGATTCCCCGGCCGGAAGTAGAATTTCTCCCAGAACCCCGGCGCCACGTGCGGAATATGCGTCTTGCGGTACTTGCCCAGATAGGCCCCGTCGCTCGCGATCATTGCCGCAGTGTTATAGAAAATGCCCTCCTGCTCCACCTCATACACGGGCACGACCAGCGCGATGTGCAGTTCCTTCGCCAGCGCGCGCATCAGGCTCACCGTCGGCCCATCGGGAACCGCTTCGGTCATCTCGTACCATTTCGTTTCCTGCTCGGCGCAAAAATAAGGCCCGTTAAAAATCTCCTGCAGGCACACAATCTGCGCTCCCTGCTTTGCCGCTTGCCGGATCAAACCTACATGCTTCTCCACCATTGCCTTCTTTTGCGCGGGCAGCGGATCGGTCGCAGGCATTGCATTCGACGCCTGAATGATGGAACATCGAACGACTCGGGCCATAGCTTGCTACCTCCAAAGTAAATAAACTGTGAGTCTTAGAAGTTAATTGAATTGCTTCCATTCAGCAATAGCATTCTGAAGGCTTCGCTCACAAGAAAGCTGCCCGGCTACATAGCCGGCGACAAGTCTGACATTGACTTACTTCTCAGCCAATCCAATAATCGAATGAGATGAATGTCTATGAGGAGATCGTGAAGTTGCAACGGGAAGGCCGCAGCGGAGCCGTGGCTACCATTGTGAACTCGCGCGGCTCCATTCCTTCGTTTCAGAGCGCCAAAATGCTTATCCGCGATGACGGTTCCATTGCCGGAACCATCGGCGGCGGCTGCGTTGAAGCCGAAGTCTGGCAGGCCGCGCGCGAGGTCATCGCCCAGGAAAGGCCGCGAACACTCACCTTCGACCTCAACCAGGACCCCAAGTACGACACCGGACTCGTCTGCGGCGGCACGCTCGAAATCTTCATCGAGCCCGTATTGCCCGTGCCGCTGCTATTTATTTTCGGCGCCGGCCACGTCGCCTTTGAGCTCTTCAAGGCCGCCCGAAACGCGGGCTTTGACTGCATCGTTACCGACGACCGCGATGCCTACGCAAACGCCGAGCGCTTTCCCAATGCGCTCCAGATTATCGCTAGGGACTTCGATGAAGCGGTCAAGGACCTCGCGCCTCGCGAGTCTTCTTGCATCGTCATCGCCACCCGCGGCCATCGCGACGACATGCGCGTTCTGCGCTGGGCGGTGCAAACACCCGCCCGTTACATCGGAATGGTCGGCTCCAAACGCAAAGCCATCACCGTATTTCGCGAGCTCACTCGTGAAGGCCTCAACCCCGATCTCTTTGACCGCGTGCATTCCCCCGTCGGACTCGACATTGGCGCTGTCACGCCCGAAGAAATCGCCGTCTCCATCGTCGCCGAGTTAATTGCCGTGCGCCGACGCGCGGAGCGCCCTCTGCCCCACATGAGTTGGTTCCACAGTGGCAGGCACGCCGCGGCAACAGCTGAATCCGCGGCGCCCGGCGAACCCATCTCCGCCCCGGCGGAAAAATAGCCTCTGCTCATTTGCTCCCTGCTATCTTCTCTTTATGACCGGTGCCCCCAATCTCTGCGGCCTTATTCTCGCGGCTGGCGAGTCTTCGCGGATGGGCGCAGACAAGGCCCTGCTTCCCTGGCCTCCGCACGCACCCGGCACAACTCAGCCGCCTGGTCCGACGCTTCTCTCCGCGGCCATCCTCGCGTTTGAGCCCGTCACGCGCTTGGTCGTCGTCGTTGCGGGTAACAACGCTCAACCCATCGGAATTGCCACGGGCGCCTGCGGCGCATACATGGTCCGCAATCCCGATCCCGAGCGCGGTCAATTCAGTTCCTTGCAAGTTGGTTTGCGTGAAGCTTTGTCCCGAGGCTGCGATTCCGCGATAATCACGCCGGTCGATTGCCCGCCCCTAAGCGCCAACTCGATCGAGCGTCTCTGCGCTTCGTTCCAGCGCGCCCTCGCGCAGGGCATCTGGGCCGTCGTCCCGGAGAACAATGGCAAGCACGGCCACCCGCTGCTGGTAAGCCGCGAATTGATTGCGCATTTTCTTGATGCGCCTGGCACTGGCAATGCACGCGAGGTTTTGCACGCACACGCACAACGTGTCGTCTACATCTCTGTTCCTGATTCGCTCGAGAAGGCCGGCCTCAACACACCGGAAGATTATGAAGCGCTCGCCGGAAAAGCTCCGCCGGCCGCGCCCTGAGTCTAGCTCGGAATCTTTCTCAACACCGCCGCCAGCGTGTCAATCGCCAGGTGGCTTGCGTGTGTCGACGCTGCGGGCAGCCCGCCGACCGCTCGCACCAGCTCCTCCCTGTTGAGCTTTCTCGCCTCCGCCACAGGCTTCCCGCTCACAAGCTCCGTAACCGCCGATCCGCACGCCATTGCGGCCACGCATCCCTTTGCCTTGAAGCGGATCTCCGCGATTCGTCCGTCTGCCACTTTTACTGTGAGTTCCAAGACATCGCCGCAGGCCGGATTCTCTATTCGCGCCGAGGCGTCCGCGTCAGCAATCGTTCCCGCGTTGCGCGGGTGTTCAAAATGTTCGAGAACTTGCGGAGAATACATTCGCTTTGCCTGCGCTCTTAGCGCGGAACAATGCTTCCGTTCGCGGCCCTCGCATCGGCCCGCGTCTTCCGCTCGTCCAGAATCTCGGTCACCAGAAACAAGTCCGCCAGCAGCGCGCGCAGATGGATTGAGGCATTTAGATTATCGATCAGCTGCGATCGGATCGCCGCCTGCGCCAGCACCAATTCCACCGCCGCAATCGCGCCCTCGGCATCGCGCTTAAGCACTTCGAAAAACGCCTCGTATTTTTCGGCCGGTGCAAGTTGCTCCCGCTCTAACGCATCAGCGCAGCTCCGTCCCAGCCCACGCATCGCCTCCGCGGCCCGCGTCAACTGCTCGCGCACCTGCCGGCCCGCGTCGCTTTCATCGTCACCCGCCAAACCCCGCGCGGCATAGGAAAGCGTGAACTCGTAGCATGACTCAATCGTCTCGCACTGCCGTTCAATCTCAGTCGCCATCGCTTGCTGCATAACCCTCTTTCGTCTTGGACGCCGGCGCCTTCACCGCCCACCGACCTGGGTCGTGCTCTTCCAAATAGAAGTCCCTGCTCATCCAGCCGAAGATCATCGACTTCGTAATCGGCAGCTTTTCCGGCCTGATTCCCATGTACACATGCACCATCACCAGCGCAATCAACCCTACTCCGGCCAGTCCGTGCAGCACATACATCAGGCCCCACGTCATATCGCTGAAAAGATACGGATTCCGTGTAAAGATGCCCGTCTGCACGCGCTTCATCATGAACAGACCGGTCGCCATCACCGCCAGGCCCGTCAGCATGATCGCCCCGTGGTACAGCTTGTTTTCAAGCGGATATTTCGCAAATTTGCTCGGGCTGTGTGCCTCCTTGCCAAAGAATCGCCGCACCCGGCTCATCGCGTCGCGCAAATCCGTCTTATCCGGCCAGATCGACCAGAAGTCCAGAAAAAACGACGCATGTACGACGTGATAAAGAATCGAAACCGTCAGCACGCATCCGGCGATCCAGTGGTACAGCACCCAGTTGAACTGGATCCCAACCTTGGGCAAGAACGCTGTAAACAGCAGCGTGAACATCGACGCCGCCATGATCCAGTGAAATAGCCGCGCCGCGAGCGAGTGTCTCGGCACGCGCTCCGGAATCCCTGCCGCGTCCGCTTCTGCCGCCCGCTCCGCAAACCGCTTCGGCGGCTTCACAACAATCAGGTAAAGCGAATGCACGATCATGAAAAACAGTCCCGCGATCACGGCCACCCAGATCAGCCCCCACGCAATATGGATCGGCACCGATTGTCCCCACGGACTTGTCGCCCAGGTGATGAACTTCATGCCGCCTCCTGCGCACCATCGATGGCGCGTTTCACCAGGTTCCTCATCAGCGGAATCTTGTAGCCATTGAATTGCAACGGCACCGCGCCCTCAACCGCCAGCCTGCCGGCCATGTCGCCTGTTTCCGCATTTGCCTGTCTGCCGCGCGCTGCATCTTCCGCCGCCCGCAATCGCATCGGCTTGGGCGCCACGGCATTCACCGCGATCCTGATATCGTCGATCGTGCCGCCCGACAGCTTTATCGCCGACGCCACGTTCATCAATGGGAAATCCCACACATTGCGGTCGCGCACCTTCTCGAAGTAGAACTTCGCCCCTGCCCACGTCGCCGGGATGCGAATCGCCGTCAGCAAATCGCCCGGTTTCAGAATGTTCAGCCGCGTGATGTCCAGCTCAGGGCCGACAAAATAATCCTCCGCATCCACGACCCTCTCGCCCTTCGGCGTCTGCATCACAAACTTCGCATCCAGCACAATCAGCGCCGGGGCCGAATCAGACGGATGCACAGCCACGCAGCGATCGGCGCCGAAAATCGCGTGCTCCCGGTTGCGTCCCACCGGCGTGTCCGCGTAACAAATGTTTCCGCCCGCGCGGTAGCACGGCCATCCGCCGCGGTAGTACCAGCACCGCGCGTCCTGCGACACGTTTCCGCCCAGCGTTCCCTGGTTGCGGATCTGTGGCGATGCCACCAGTTCCACGGCCTGCGCCAGCACGCCATAGTCCTTCTGAATCACCGGATGATTCGCAATTTCTGTTAAAGTGGTCATCGCGCCGATCTCCACGCCGTCGCTCGTAGCGCGAATCCCCTTCAGCTCCTCCACTCCGCTCAGGTCCACCAGCACCTTCGGCTTCTTGATGCGGTCCTTCAGCCAGTCGAAGCTGTCCAGGCCGCCGGCCATCACCCACGCATCTTCGCCGTGCTGTTCCAGCAGCTTTTGCGCATCTGCGGCAGAGTCTGGCTGCAGCAGGTCAAAAGCCGGCATCACATCTCGTATGACCGCCATCGCTCTCTCCGTTTCGCACCCTGGTTCAGATGTGGGCTAGCAAAGGGTTTTGCATCGGCCGCCCGGCTTCATAGGACGTCAGAATCGTGTCGGCGTTCACAGGTGCCCGCTGGAATATGTTGTCTCCCAGCGCATCGGAAAGCGCGTTCAGGATCGAAGCGCATCCACCGCCCACCGGCGGCTCCCCGCAACCACGGGCACCCACTGGCGTCTCCGGATCGGGTATGTTCAGTGCATTCCACGTCATGTCTACCGGCACATCCAGAATCGTCGGCGGCCTGTTCTGGTAAAAGCGTTCGGCGATTGAGATGCCGTACTGCGGGTCGATCACCCACTTCTGCCCGATGGCGTGACCTATGCCCAGGGTCGACCGGCCCAGAATCTGCCCGCCCAGCGCGGCAGGATGGAGCACTGTGCCCACGTCCGCGTAGGCCAGATAGTCGACAATCTGGTACTTGCCAGTCTCTACATCTGCTTCCACCTCGGCGAAGCACGCAAGATAGGAATACGAATCCCCGTCGTGCGGATACTTGTCTTTTGCCGAGGCCACTAGGCCCTGACCGGCCAAAGCGGCCGCCGACTGCTTTGTCGCTTTATTCACGTCGGGATTCACGTCGTGCCCGTCGTAGATGCCACCCAGTTTGATGGCGTGCTGGGCGGCTTCCGCGAAGCTCATCCCGGCTCCGCCGCCCTTGCGCGAGACGCGCATGTCTGCCACTTCATATCCGTCCGGCTGTCCGCCCAGCTTCTTCGCCGCCACTTCCTTGAGCCGCTGCACGCACTCGAGCCCCACTGCGTGCGCCGCCCGGGTCATCGCGTGAACCGTCTGGCTGCCGCCCGAGTCGCAGGTGTAAGGAAAATGCTTCGACGTATCGCCCCAGACGATATCGCAGGCGTCCCACGGTATGTTCAGAACCTCGGCCGCTGCGCGATGCACGTCGATCACTGCTTCGGTTCCCAGGTTTCCGATGCCGGATTGAATCTGAACGCGTCCTTGGGGAGTGATGACGATCAGGCCATCGAATCCGGTGCTTCCGCCATGGAAGACGGTGAGCGCTACGCCCACCCCTCGCACCTTAGTGCCAATCTGCTTCGGCTGGCGCGCCACCCGCTCATTCCATTTGAACTGCTTGGCGCCCAGGTCCAAAGCCTGCTTCTGGAAGCAGCTTGTGACGTACGCGCGCTTGCCATCCTTGTTCGGCGGTCCGTATTCCGCCTTGCCCTCCGGACAATTGATTCGCCGCAGTGCAACTTGGTCCACTCCCAGTTGCCGCGCAGCTTTCGACAGGATGGGCTCCATAATCGCGATGGCCTGCATGCCTCCTGGCGCGCTCTGAGCGCTACGTGGCGGCGTATTCGTCGCCACCGTCACGTTGCGCCACCGCATGGCTGGCGGCTGATACTGCAACGAAGCAATGCTTCCGCACGAGCCGCCGTCTCCATTCGAGCCATAGGATCCCGCGTCGGACACCAGGAACATATCAACCGCCGTAATGCGGCCGTCCTTCGCAAAACCCACCTTCGTGCGGGCCCGAATCCCCGGCCGTGCCCGCCCGATAAAGTGCTCCTCCTGGCGGCTCACGCGCATCATCACCGGAGCGTTCAGCTTTCTTGACAGCAGCGCGGGAATCACCAGGGTCAGCGCGCCGGTGATCTTGCTCCCAAATCCGCCGCCCGTATATTCGCTGACGAAGACAATGTTGTCCTCGTCCATGTGCATCCAGCGCGCGATCGCAGCAACTGTTTGAAAGGTGCTCTGCGTGCCCGTATAAAGGAAGAGTTTGCCATTCTGCCAATAAGCCATCGTTGTTCGCGGCTCCAGGCACTGATGGCTCACGTCCGGCGTCTGGAACGTCTCGTCGAGCACGAGCGCGGCGTTTCTGAAGCCGGCCTCCACGTCGCCAAAGGACCACTCGTCGGGCGCATGGCCCATGGGCAAGCGTCCTTCCTTCTCTGCCGCGAAGTCCGCATCGGTCCACTTCAGTTCGGTTAGCTGTTCTGGCCCGCGGCCCGAAGCCGGTCTCACCCAGACATTTCCGTCCTCGCGGGCATTGGAGCTGCCCGGGCGCAGGCTCTCCAACGGGTCTGTCGCGAATGGCAGCGGCTCCATGTCGATCTCGATCTTCTCGATCGCCTCCGCGCACGTCAGTTCGTCCACCGCCGCCACTGCCAGAATCGGTTCGCCCTGGTACATCGGCTCATCTGCCAGCGCCAGTTCGCCCCATTTGTCCGCCTTGATCATGGTTCCGTTGTCGTTCATATATGCGGCATGGCCCGGTACCTCGGCCGGCGTCAGAATCGCCTTCACCCCCGGCATCGCCAGCGCTTTCTCCGCGCGGATACTCTTCACGCGCGCATGCGGCATCGGACTCAGCACCAGCCGGCAAAACAGCATTCCTTCTGCGCGAAAATCCTCTGCATACTTCGACCGCCCCGTCACCTTCGCCAGCATGTCGGGTGTCTCGTAGTTCTGGCCGATCAGCTTGTACCCGGTGCCAAACGGCAGCGGCTGCTCGCTTTCAGACTTCTTTGCATTCGCCTGTGCTTTGTCCGCCATAGCTCAGGCCCTCCTCTGCGATGCCGCCGGCACGCCGTCGCGCATGTACTCCGCTCCGCGCATCATCGCATCCAGAATTTTGTTGTAGTCCTGGCACCGGCACAGGTTTCCGCTGATCCCGTGCGCCAGCTCCGTCCGTGTCGGAGCGGGATGCGTCTTCAGGAATCCCACGGCCGACATGATGAACCCTGACATGCAAAACGCGCACTGGAATCCCTGTTCATCCACGACAGCCTTTTGCACCGGGTGCAGCGTCCCATCGGACGCCGCCAATCCCTCAATCGTCGTAACGCTCTTCCCGCGCACGGTATTCGTCAGCACCGAACAGCTATAGTGCGGCACATCGTCGATCAGCACCGTGCACGCACCGCATTCGGCTCGGTCGCAGCCCAACTTCGTCCCCGTCAGCCCCAGCTTGTAACGCAGCGTCCATGCCAGCGTCTCCTGCTTCATCACTTCAACGCGCCGCACTGTGCCATTCACATTCAGCGTGATCAGCCTCTCGCCTGCGCTGTGCGCGCGTCCGCCTGGCGAAAGAATCCTGTAGCTGGCAGCGCCCACCACCGCGCCGCCCGCAATCACGCCCAGAATGAACCGGCGCCTCGTGATCTGCTGTGCTTTGCTCTCGTTCGTCTTGGAATTTTCCATCTCCGGCATGGCAATTTCTCCGGCTTGTGGATCCTTATGGGAAGTCATTTTCGCCTTGCGGGAAGCGTACTTCTGCGCTTGCTGGGACCGCGCCACCGCGTTTCTAAAGGAGGGCCGCGGCTCGTGCAGCTATATTAGCGCCGCTCCCTCCCCCCGTGCAAAGTACCCGCGCCTAACCTGCCTCACCTCAACCCCGGGCCAGAATACATTCGTTCCTGTCTTCCCTCATCTGGACTAAACTAAACCCGTTATGGCTATTGCAGATGTCTCTCCCACCATCCAGCCACGTGCGCCTCAGGGCGTGTTTTCGAATGAGCCCTTTACTGACTTCCGTGATCCTGAGAATGCGCGTTCCATGAGCCGTGCGCTTGACCACGTCGCCTCTCACCTGGGCGTGGAATACAGCCTGATCATCGGCGGCAAGCGGCTCAAAACCGCGGAGAGAATTCACTCCATCAATCCCGCGCGCCCGTCGCAAATCGTCGGCGTCCACCAGAAGGCTGGTGCCGCGCAGGTTGAAACCGCAATGACCGCCGCGCTCCGCGCCTACGAGTCCTGGAGCCGGACAACGACGCAAGAGCGCGTCTCGCTGCTCCTTGGCGCTGCCGACATCATCCGCAGGCGCAAGTTCGAGTTCATGGCTTGGCTCACCTACGAGGTCGGCAAGAACTGGGCCGAGGCCGACGCCGATGTTGGCGAAACCATCGACTTCCTCGAGTTCTACGCTCGCGAGGCGCTGCGCCTCGCCGCTGCCACCACTCCCATCCAGTATCCCGGTGAGCGCAACGAGTTGCTCTACATCCCGCTCGGTGTCGGCGCCGTTATCTCGCCCTGGAACTTCCCCTTCGCCATCATGGCCGGCATGACCGCTGCCGCCATCGTCGCCGGCAACACCGTCATCCTCAAACCTTCGAGCGATTCGCCCACCATCGCCGCCCGTTTTGTCGAGGTCCTCGAACAAGCCGGCCTCCCGGATGGCGTGGTCAACTTCTGTCCCGGTTCAGGCTCCTCTTTCGGCAACGCCATCGTTGAACACCCGAAAACACGCTTCATCGCCTTTACCGGCTCCAAAGCCGTCGGCCTCGAGATTCATGAACGCGCCGCGCACGCGCAACCCGGCCAGATTTGGATCAAGCGCACCATCCTCGAGATGGGAGGCAAGGACTCGATCCTCGTCTGCGCCGATGCTGATCTCGACGCCGCCATCGAGGGCGTCGTCGCTTCGGCCTTCGGCTTCAGCGGCCAGAAGTGCTCCGCATGCTCGCGCGCCATCATCGAAGCTCCCATCTACGACGTCTTCGTCGAACGCCTCCGCGAACGCGTCGCAGCGCTCACAATGGGAGATCCGGCTGCCAATCCCAACATGGGCCCCGTGGTCAACCAGGCGTCTCTCGACTCCATGTTGCGGTTCATCGATATCGGAAAGAAGGAAGGCAAGCTGATCGCTGGCGGGAGCGCACCGGCCACAGCCGATGGCGGCTTTTACGTCGAACCGACAATCTTCTCCGAAATTCCGCCCCACGCAGTGGTCGCGCAGGAGGAAATCTTCGGCCCGGTACTGACTGTGATCAAAGTCGCCAGTTTCGAAGAGGGCCTCGGCGTGGCCAACAATACTGAGTACGGCCTCACCGGCTCCGTTTACACGAGCGATCCCGCAAAAAGGGTTGCCGCACGCCGTGCTTTCCACGTCGGTAATCTCTACCTCAATCGCAAGTGCACAGGCGCCATGGTCGGTGCACATCCCTTCGGCGGCTTCAACATGAGCGGAACCGATTCCAAGGCTGGCGGTCCCGATTACCTTTACCTCTTCACCCAGGCCAAAAGTGTCGCTGAAAAGCTCTAGCCGCCCTTTACCTGGATGTCGTCCAACGTCGCAACAAACGGCGCTCGCGCCGCCTCAATTGCCCATGGAGACCCGATGACAGCTTGGGACTTTACAGCCGTGGTCTGGATTGTCTCTTTCCTTGCTGGCTTCCTTGGCGCGCTTACCGGCCTTGGCGGCGGCGTGATTGTCGTCCCCGCGCTCACCCTTGCGCTCGGCGTCAACATCAAGTACGCCATCGGCGCCTCGCTCGTCTCGGTCATTGCCACTTCTTCCGGCGCGGCGGCAGCCTACGTCCGCGAGGGCTTTTCCAACATCCGCATCGGCATGTTTCTTGAGATCGCCACCACTCTGGGCGCAATTCTCGGCGCCTTTCTCGCTGCCCGCGTCGGCACGCATGCTCTCGCCATCATCTTCGGCGTAGTCCTCCTTCAGGCCGCGGTCCAGTCTTTCAGGGGGAACATGGGCAACGATCCTCCGGCCGTTTCCGATGCTCTCGCCAACCGCCTGCGGCTCGGCAGCTCCTACCCGGTCGATGGCAAGCGCCAGGAATATGGCGTGCGCAACGTCCCCGCCGGATTCGGCCTCATGTTCGGCGCCGGCGCTCTGTCTGGCCTGCTCGGCATCGGTTCCGGAGCCGTCAAAGTCATCGCCATGGACCGCGCCATGCATATCCCCTTCAAAGTCTCGGCCACCACCAGCAACTTCATGATTGGCGTTACCGCTGCCGCCAGTGCCGGCATTTACCTCAGCCGCGGATTCATTGACCCGCGCGTGGCCATGCCCGTGATGCTCGGCGTCCTTGCCGGCGCATTGCTAGGCGCCAAGGTTCTCGTGCACGCTCGAGTGCGCACGCTGCGCGCCATCTTCGCTATCGTGATTCTGGCTCTCGCCATCGAAATGATCGTCAACGGAATTACGGGGAGGGTCTAGCTCTCATGGATGATCGCCGCCTGGAAACCATCATTGGCCGCCTTCTGCAAACCGGGGTTCTCGTCGCCGCCGCCACTGTCTCCTTGGGAGGCCTCCTCTATCTCGTTCAAAGTCACTCTGACCACGTCGACTATCGCAACTTTGTACCCGGTAGCCCAGACCTCCTCACGCTCTCCGGCACCGTCCGCTCTGCGGCTCACTTTCAAAGCCTCGGCTTGATTCAACTCGGCCTGCTGCTTCTCATCGCCACACCTGTCGCGCGTGTAGCGCTGGCCGTCGTGGGCTTCGCTCTCGAGCGCGACCGCCTGTACACAGTCGTTAGCCTCATCGTCCTGGTGATTCTCGCCTTTAGCCTGATTCACGTCACGTGACGCACATATGCCTTCATCAGCCGGGTATCGCCGGATGGAGCATTGCAGATTTTGAGTTTGGTTCGATCCGCGGCTTGCAGCTCGTGTTTGGCTTTACGCTACGGCACCGGGAGCGGTCTGGTTCGCGGCCTGATTGGCCGCCTGGGTCTCGGCTTCCAGTTTGCTGCCCACTTCGGCTGCCGCCTTTGCCAGCACCCGATGATGGATGGTGAACAGGGCCAGTTCCAGTCGGTCGCCTACGCCGGTCTTGTCGTAGATCGACCGCAGATAATTCTTGATCACCTGTTCCGTCGTCTTTAGCCGGATGGCGATTTCGCGGTTCTTGCAGCCCTGCACGATGAGCGCGACAATCCGCATCTCTTTGGGCGTCAACCGATCGCGCACCCGCGCTCCTACCAGGTCTTCTTCGATCGCCTCTGGCGGCGCCGCCTGCGTGGGCAGCCACGAATCTCCGGCCGCAACCCGGCGCACGCATTCCACCAAAGCAGGTCCTGTGACGCTGCGGAACACGACCCCTCGAAAACCTTGCTGCATATACGAGGCCGCATTGTCATTGTTCTCTGCGATCACAATCCCGCGGCTGTTCGTCGTCTCCAGCAGCATGCCCAGTCGCGTGAAATCGGGTTGTAAAGAAGCCGCAAACAACACGATCGAGTTCGGAAACGTGGTAACGGCATGGTACATCCGTTCAAGATCGGTACATTGCGCGATAATGCGCAAGTCCTCGTCCATGGCCAGAACCTTGGCGGTACCTGCCCGGAAGATCGCCTGCGAATCAGCCAGTATGATCTTGTTCATTGTGTTTCCTGCTTACCCCCACCCTTCTGAGTGAAACCCCGCCGCTCACATCGACCTTCACAGGTTCATCGCGTAAACCCGTCGCCCCTCTTAGCCGACCCTATTCGTCCCTATCGGCAATATGACCAAAGTCTTGGCAATGTCTGCATTTGTTACATTCTTGGCCCTTGCCGGTCCAAATTGCAATACCCGGCATCATTGAGATCCGCGGCCCTTCGTGGGTCTATGTCAGAGATTACAGCCTATGGACCCAAATAGGGTACAAAAACCTCTTTTCGGGGTCGCGGAAACCATTAACTAAATTGGGACCGGGAGGCTCTAAACTCTCCTTATGGCGAGGCCGATCCTCCTTGCAGTTGATGACGACGTAAGCGTGCTTGAAGCCGTGGTCCAGGATCTGCGTCGTCAGTACGGCGCCACCTATCGCGTCATGCGTGCCGCCAGCGGCCCGGCTGCGCTCGACACTCTCGCCCAGCTCAAATCGCGCGATGAGCCCGTGGCTCTATTGATTAGCGACCAGCGCATGCCGGGAATGAGCGGTGTCGAGATGCTCGAACGGGCACGCACCATCTATCCCGACGCGCGCCGCATCCTCCTCACCGCGTATGCCGACACTGAGGCCGCCATCCGTGCCATTAACACGGCCCGCATTCACTACTACCTGAACAAGCCCTGGGACCCGCCGGAAGAGAAGCTCTACCCCGTCGTCAACGACCTCCTCGACGACTGGCAGGCCAGCTTCAGCCCGCCATTCGAGGGACTGCGCGTGATAGGCCATCGATGGTCGCTCAACGATCACCGCCTGCGTAACTTCCTCTCCCGCAATCACGTTCCCTACCGCTGGATCGATGTCTCCGTCGGCGATGAAGCGCTCACGCTTCTCAAAGACCGAGGGCTCGATCCCGAAAAACTCCCTGTGGTCCTCTTATCCGACGGCTCAGTCCTTATCGATCCCGATCTCGAAACTCTCGCTGGCCGTGTGGGTCTACGAGTTCAGGCCGCACAGGATTTCTACGACATCGTGGTAGTCGGCGCTGGTCCGGCCGGCCTCGCCGCAGCCGTTTATGGCGCCAGTGAAGGCCTTCGCACCGTCGTCATCGAGCCTGAAGCGCCGGGCGGGCAGGCCGGTTCCAGCTCCCGCATCGAAAACTATCTCGGCTTTCCCTCCGGCGTTACCGGCGCGGATCTCGGCCGCCGCGCCTACGCCCAAGCTTCGCGCTTCGGCGCCGAATTTGTCACCCAGCGCGCCACCGGCATGCGTGTTGACGGCCAGTACCGCTTTCTCCAGCTTGCCGATGGCCGCGAAGTCTCCAGCCACTGTGTACTTCTGGCCCCGGGTGTCCAATACCGCAAACTCGATATTCCCGGCGCCGACCGTCTGACCGGCCGGGGCATCTACTACGGCGCCGCGCTCGTCGAGGCGCTAGCCTGCAAGGGCGAAGAGGTCTTTATCGTTGGCGGCGCTAACTCCGCCGGCCAGGCCGCCCTGCACTTCGCTAAATATGCCACCAAAGTAACCATGCTGGTGCGCGGAGAAGGACTTTCCGCCACCATGTCGAAATACTTGATCGATGAGATCGTTCGTACATCCAATATTGTGATAGAGGCGCGCACCCAGATTATTGAAGCCACGGGCGATGAACACCTCACCGAGCTCAGGCTGCGCAACGGGTCAGGCGAAGTTCAGGTGCCCGCCTCCTCGCTTTTTGTCTTTATCGGTGCCGCGCCCGTCACCGCGTGGCTTCCGTCGTGCATCATGCGTGACGAAAAGGGGTTTATCTTGGCCGGGCCTGATTTACGCAGCGACGGTAAGCTTCCCGAGGTCTGGAACGAAAAGCGCGACCCGTTCCTGCTTGAGAGCAGCGTTCCCGGCGTCTTTGTCGCCGGCGATGTCCGCTCCGGCTCGGTCAAGCGTGTCGCATCGGCGGTCGGTGAGGGTTCAATCGCGGTGCAGTTTATGCACCAGTATTTGGCGGGCTTCTAGATTCTGCTTTGAGTGCAATGAGCAAGATGAGCGAAAGCACACGAACGATCCACGTCGAACCGGTCCATCTCAAGGATCTTGCCGCGGCTCTGCCGCACACGCGAATTTTCGCTTCCACTCCGTTTGATTCCATCGCTGGAGTCGATCGCGTCGAGCGCGTCACCGCCCAGGCCGGCACCGTGCTCGTCGAAGCCGGCGAACCGTGGCATTATTACTGGCTCTTGCTCCGGGGTGAATCGCGCGCCGAGCGCACGGAATCCGATGGCACGCTGACCCTGGTTGGCATCGCCCGCGCCGGCGAAGCATTCGGCGAAGTGCCTCTGCTCACCGGCAAGCCGAATTCCACTTTCCGCATCACGGCTACTCAGGATTCAGTCCTTCTCCGCTTCTCCGAGCAGGACTTCTGGTCTCTTCTCGCCTGCTGCCCCGAGGTTCGTAAGACCGTCCTCGCCGACAGCGCGGTACGCCTTCAGGCCTACCAGGTCGAGGCGCTGCATCGCGAGAAACTCGTCTCCCTCGGCACTCTCGCAGCCGGCCTCATGCACGAGCTCAACAATCCCGGCTCGGCCGCCAAACGCGCTGCCACTCAACTCCGCGAGAATCTCCTCCGTCTTCAGCAGCTCAGTCTGCGCAACAGTGGCAAGGCCAAGACCCCCGCTCAGCTGCAGTGTATGAGAGATCTTCTCGAACACGCTCTTCGCGGCTGCAATCTTCCCGCCATGAGCAGTATTGAGCAGGCCGACGCGGAAGAAGCTATGAGCCAGTGGCTCGCCAACGCGAAAGTCGAGAATGCTTTCACCATCGGCCCTGTCCTCGTCTCCATGGGCATCGATCACGAGGAAATCGCCTGTGCCCAGGAACACTTCGATCCTGCCTCATTTTCTGATGCTCTCAACTGGTTCGGCGCGCTTGTCTCCAGTGTCTCGCTCGTCTGCGCTATCGAAGAAAGTATCTCGCGCATCTCTGAGCTGGTCACCGCGGTCAAAAAGTTCGCCTACGACGAGCGCACTCCTGACAAGGAGCTTGACGTTCACGACAGTCTGCAAAGCACCCTCACCATCCTCGGCCACAAGCTCCGCCTCAAGGAGATTCAGGTTGAAAAACGCTTTGCCGCCTCGCCATCCACCATTCGTACACGCGGCTCAGCCTTAAGCCAGGTCTGGACCAACCTCATCGATAACGCGGTCGATGCCTCTCCGCAGGGTGCGAAGCTTGAAATCTCCACATGGTCTGAGCCCGATTGGCTCGTCGTTTCCATCGCCGATCATGGCTCAGGCATCCCGGCCGACGTTCTCCCTCACATCTTCGAGCCATTCTTCACCACCAAGCCCGAGGGCTCCGGCACGGGCCTCGGCCTCGAGATCGTTCACCGCATCGTCACGCAAAAGTTTGCCGGAAAACTTGAGGTCCAATCCCAGCCCGGCGACACCCGCTTCATCATCCGCCTGCCAGTCAACGCCACCATTGCCCCGCCGCAAGCTGCAAGCTGACACCGTCCACACGGCGGCCCACCCAGCACCCAGCAGTGGTAGGACCACTGGACTCTCATGGGTTATGATGATTTGCGCAAGAAATTCATCCGTCCGAGGCAGCTCAGTGACTCAGCTGAAAAATCCTGTTACCCGTCGATTCATCAATCCGATCATCGCCCTGGCCTTCATCGCCGCGTCCACTGCTGTGCTCCACGCGGCCCCCACCTGCAATCCACGCGACTTCGGCGCCAAAGCCGACGGAACCACCAAGGACACCGCCGCAATCCAAAAAGCCATTGATGCCTGCGCGGCCAAAGGCGGCGGCACCGTTCGCCTGACCGCGGGCACCTATCTCAGCGCCCCCATTGTGCTCAAGAGCAACATCACCCTCCAACTCGACGAAGGCGCCACGCTTCTTGGCTCGCCCGATCACGCTGACTATCCGGCAAAGATCGAGTTCCGTCTTCCCGCAGTCCAGGGCCTGGTCAGCGCCACCAATGCTGAGAACGTGGCCATCACCGGCGAAGGCACTATCGATGGCAACGGCGAAAGCTGGTGGCAGATGGCACGCACCGTTCACGACGCGGGTATCATGGGCAATTCTCATCCCCGCCCGCGCCTCGTCGTTTTCGACCACTGCAAGCATGTGCGCGTTCAAGGCGTCACCATCCAGAACTCGCCCTTCTGGCAGCTCGTTCCCTACTACTGCGACGACGTGCTCATCCGCAACGTCCGCATTCTGGCGCCGTATCCATCGCCGAACACCGACGCTGTCGATCCCTTTTCCTCCTCCAATGTCACCATCGATCATCTCTACGCTGACACGGGCGACGACGACATCGCCATCAAGTCAGGTGCCATCGACTCGCCCGGCGGCGACGATCCCAGCCGCGACATCGTCATCTCCGACTGCACGTTTCTCCACGGTCACGGCCTCTCTATTGGCAGCGAGATCGCAGGGGGCGCTCGCAACATTCTCGCCGAGCGAATTCATTTCGACGGCACCGACAACGGCATCCGCGTCAAGGCCAATCGCGACCGCGGCAACGATGTCAGCAACCTCGTCTTCCGCGATATTGACATGAAAGACGTCAAAAACCCGCTCGTAATCAGCGAGTACTATCCACGTATCCTTCCGTCCGAAAGCGCCGTGGAGCCCGCGCCCGTCACGCGCCTCACGCCCCACTTCCACAACATCGTGATCCAAAACGTCACCGCAACCGGCGCTGCCATGGCCGGTGCCATCGTCGGTCTGCCAGAAGCTCCGGTCACCAATATCGTCTTGGAGAATGTGAATCTCAGCGGTGAAAAGGGATTGTCCATCGGCTACGCAAACGTGACGGGCCAAAACGTGAAGATTGAAGCCGCGCAAGGCGACGCGATTATCAAGATGGCCGGCGCCAACGTCACGCTGCAGTAATTCGCAACGCATGCGAAAAAAGGATGTGTCCGCCGTGGCGGACGCAGCCTCTCATATAAGAACTAAGAAACTGAAAACTGCCTTATTGATTCACCCCGCTGGCCAGGAATCCCCCGTCCACCACCAGGATCTGTCCCGTAACAAACGAAGCGCTGTCGGATGCCAGATAAACCGTCGCCCCGATCAGCTCCTCTGTTTTTCCGAACCGCCCCATCGGCGTCCGCATCAGCAGTTCCTGCCCGCGCGGCGTGCTGTCCAGCAGTTGTGCATTCAAGTCCGTGCGGAACACTCCAGGCGCGACGGCGTTCACCGTCACGCCCCTCTTTGACCACTCCACTGCGAGTGATCGCGTCAGCGACGCCACTCCCGCCTTGCTCGCCGCGTATGCCGCCACTTCGCTTAACGCCACAAAACTGTTCAGCGACGCAATGTTGACAATCCGTCCGTAACCGCGCTCCAGCATGTGCCTGCCGAAAACCTGGCAAGCCCGCAGCGTTCCCGTCAAATTCGTGTTAAGGATGTTCGTCCATTCGGCTTCGGGCAAATCAAGGGTTGGTGTTCGTTTGATCATCCCCGCGCAATTCACCAGGATGTCCACTTTGCTGAACCGCTCCAGCGCCGCCGCTAGCACCGTCTCCAGCGTGCTGCGGTCGCCCACGTCCGAGGCCATGCGCAGGGTCTTACGCCCGCGCGCCTCAATTTCCTTGGCCGTGTCGTCAACCTGCTCTTTACGGCGTGCTGTCGCAATCACATCGGCGCCGGCATCGGCTAAACCAAGGCTAAGGGCCCGCCCAATCCCGGACGTCCCTCCGGTCACAACTGCAACCTTGCCTTCAAGGCTGAATAGCGAATCTCTCATTCGATCTCCGTGGGGAATTGTAGCGCCGGTCTCCAGACCGGGATCCCCGGCAAGCCCGCTTTTTGCTTGCTGGGGTGGTAGACCGGCCGTCATGCGGACGTCCTCGCCCGCATCAAGAATCTGAACCTAAGAATACCGGCGCAATGTGCCGGGCATAGAGATTTTCCGTCACATTTTTGGCAATCACCGCTTCGTTGGCTTCGAGTAGTGCCAGGTAGCGCTGCCCCATCTTCGCGGCCACCTTGAATCCTACGTGCAGCAACTGCCGCACGCTGCTGTTGTAAGCCGGTGAACATTCCACATGCCGCAAGGCCGAAGTGTACTGCTCTGAAGTCCATCCCCGCACCTCGTCGGTCGACGGCAGCTTCTTCGGATCGATGTCGATGACCGTGGCATAAGGCGCGCACAGCTCCTCGCGATGCGCCAACGCTTCGGCATACACTTCTTTGGCCAGCGCCAATCCTTCGCCGCCCGCCTCGGCCAGCCCGATCAACTCCTCCAGCCACGTCGTTCCGGCTGTCTTAAGGTGCACCCCGACGTCGAGGTGCTTCATCGTCGCGTGAATCGCCGGATAGATCGAAATTTTGTCGCTGCCCGAGTGGACGCTCAACTTCAGGTTTCCCGGCAGTCCATATTGCTTCGCTGCGTAGGCAATAGCCGCAACGTCGAGCGCCATCTCGCGCTCGAACTGCGCCACGTTCCCCACATAATCCACGCCTTTGTTGAACCGCCCGCTGAACTTCGGCGCGATCGTCTGCACTGGAATGCCCTCGTCGGCGATCGCCGCAAGAATAATCAGCAATTCCACGGGGCTCTGCGCGCGATCGGTCTCGTCCATCGAAACTTCGGGAATAAAGTTCCCTGCGCCTCGCACACTCAGCACCCGCCGGTAAACATCACCGGCCTTCTTCACCGCGGACAAAAACTTTTCCGCCGTTTGCCTCAAAATCGCAGGCGTAATCTCTAAGACCTCATCTGCCCCGGCCAGTTCAATGCTCCCTTGCAGCTCTGGATGCCGCTTCACAAAGCTCTCGATGTCCGCAGCCTGTGCCGGCTGCCCGATGAAATCGGCCACATCAAACGTGAAAAAATCGCATGGCGCAAGAAAACGGTCCACAGTGGCTGCAGTAATGTGGTCTGCATCGCAGTAGTACGGCAGCTTCCACCCCAGCGCCTTCACTGCGGCATCGGCTGCCTGGCGCACGCTCGTCGGCTCGGAGCCGATGATCATGTGCTCACGGTTTGACTTGTTCCATACGGGCACCACTTCAAGCCCATGGTTCAAGGCAATTACGCATGCCTGCAACTGCGCCTTGGCCTGGTGCGCAAACCGGTCACCGGTGCCAACCGAGTATTTGTTCAGCTTCAACCCTTCAGTCTTCATACCCGTCCCGTTAATCAATTTCTGTAACTCGGTTGCATTTCCAGGGGCTGTGCTCAGCTCATCCTGCCTGGCTGTGCGCCAGTGAGGGCGCGGTGGCGCCCTCAAATCGGCTGCGGTGCGCCCAGAGTCCCAATCCAGGATTCGCCACAAAGAAGATCTCCTCACCATTCACCTGGTTGAATCCGTGATGGAGTTTTGCTGGATCGTAGCGCGACGTAACGGCTTTCAAATCACCATACTCGAACCCCACACCTTCAACTTCCTTCCGGCTCAGCTCGCCGGGGCACCAGCGAATGGTGAACCGCCCGTCCGACGATGCGTGAATCAAGTGGGCTGCCGCGCTCAGGTCCGCTGCCAGGTCGGCATTCACTTCCACCGCTTTCAGCGTGGCCGGCGTTCCGCGATAGCCATACTTGCGGATTAGCGCATCGATCCCTTTGTCCTCACCAAACTCCTTCACGCCCGGAGCCAGAATAATCAGCTCGGCCCCGTCGGCCAGTGCCATGCGCGTGCGATACACCGCCTTGTTGCCGATCCACGTACTGTGGAATTCCTTCGGATCCAGGTACACAACTGCTTTTTTGATTGGCTCGTCCAGCATCTCGAAGTTCACCTTCAGGCTCAGCTCCGCCGCCTTCATGAAGCACTCAAGATCGTCGCCGATGAACAGCCCGCGCACCGCGAGCCCGCCGTTCTTGCCGCGTCCGACCACAGTCTGCACATAAACGATCGGCAGATGCCGGAGGAACTTCTCGCACGCCCGGTTGAGCACGTTGCGCACCGGGTTCTCGGCCCGCCCCATGATCCGTTCCATTCCGTACACAGCGCCCAGGTAGTGGCTGCGATTGATCCCTTCGCGGCCGCCTGTCCCGATCAAAATGTTCTTGGAGTGATTTGCCATGCCGATCACTTCATGCGGCACCACCTGTCCAATAGAAAGAATCAGGTCGAACCCGCCCTGCGAAATCAGCTTGTTCACCTGCGCCGGCCAGGCGTAATTCAGTTTGCCTTCCGATTGTTCCCGGATATACTCCGCCGGCAGCTCGCCCAGTGTCTCAATGTCGTTCCGCCAATTGTGAACGCGGAATAGCTCCTGAGGCATTTTCCCGAACATGTGCGCAATCTGGTCCGGTCGCATCGGCGTGTGCGTCCCAATCGCCGGCAGCACGGCCTTCAGCCGCTCGCCATAGTGCTCCCACGCATAGCGCGTCAGGTCGCCGGCCCGTGAGTGTTCGCGGCTTTGATCGGGCGGTACCGCCAGCACGCTCGTCCGCCTGCCCATCTTGGTCAGGCTCTCCGCCAGCAGCTCTTTCAGTTGCTTGTCCGAGAGGTCGGTCTCGGTGCTTCCAACGGAACAATACAGGCTCATACGGCAAACTCCGTCCTTGCTCGATCCTGGGTGCCCCATCCTAGCCGGGATTTGTTTTTCCGGCTAGGGTGGGAGACCACGCCGCTCTGACACCAGGCCTATAAAGAACTACAGCCGGTACGCCTTTTTCACCAGGCCGTAGGTCAAATCGTGCGCCACTTCGTGCGCTTCATCTTCGTCCAGACGGTGTTCGGCTACCAGCCTGCCCAGAAACGCGCAATCCACGCGGCGAGCCACGTCATGCCGCGCCGGAATCGAGAGAAATGCCCGCGTGTCGTCGTTAAATCCCACCGTGTTGTAGAACCCGGCCGTCTCCGTGGCTTGCTCGCGGAATCGCATCATTCCCTCGGGGCTGTCATGAAACCACCACGGCGGCCCAAGGAGCAAGGACGGATAATGCCCGGCCAGCGGCGCCAATTCGCGGCTGTATGTGGTCTCGTCCAGCGTGAACAAAATGATAGTCAGGTTGCGCTCGTTGCCAAAGCGATCCAGCAGTGGACGCAGTGCATCCACATAATTCGTTGGCCGCGGAATGTCGCAGCCCATGTCGCGGCCATATCGCTCATAAACGAAGCGATTGTGGTTTCGAACACTCCCCGGATGAATCTGCATTACCAGCCCATCCTCCACGCTCATCCCCGCCATCTCTGTCAGCATCTGCGCTCGGAACAACTCCTGCTCGCCTGCGTCTGCTTTGCCCGCAATCACCTTCGCGAACAGCGCTGCCGCCTCGCTCTGTGCCAGGTCCGCCGTCCGCGCCGTTGGATGTCCATGGTCAGTCGACGTGCATCCCAACGCCTTGAATCGCGCCCGTGCCTTCTTGAGTGCGTTCAGGTAGCCCTTCCATGTGGAGCTGTCTTCGCCGTGCAGTTCACCCAACTTCGCCACCAGCCCGGTAAACCCAACGAACTCCGGATCCACCACTGAATCGGGTCGGAATGCCGGAACAATCCGCGCCTTCCATCCCGAATCGCGAATCGCCTGGTGAGCCTTCAACCCATCCAGCGGGGTCTCTGTCGTCGAAAGCACCTCAATGTTGAACCTCTCGTAGAGCGCCCGCGGCAGAAACTCCGGTGTCCGCAGTTTTTCCGCGATGCTGTCGAAAGACAGGTCGGCCGTCTTTTCGCTCAGCCGCTCTCTGATCCCGAACAGCTCCTGAAAGGCAAAATCCAGCCACATGCGGGTGGGCGTGCCCCGGAAAAGATAGTAATTCTTTGCAAAAATCCGCCATACCTTGCGCGGATCTTCAACCACCGGCTGGCCGATACCCAGGTCATCCATCGAGATGCCCTGGCTGTAGAGCATGCGAAATACATAATGGTCTGGTTGCACAAAAAGTGTCGCCGGGTCTGGAAACGGACCGTTGTCTGCGAACCACGCGGCCTGCGTGTGCCCGTGGGGGCTGATGATCGGAAGCCCGCGAACATGCTCGTATAGGGATCGTGCGGCCTTACGGGCACATGCTTCGGCGGGAAACAATCGGTCTTCGTGCAGCAACATGGCTTTCATTCTAATCGCCTCGCGCACCGGCCCAGTAGACCACTGCCGGAATGAGAGGTCAGACCGGCAGTATACACATTTACGCCGCCTTGCGCCCCTGCATTGGCTTCCTTCACCGCCAACTGTATGTTTCTCCAGCCAGATCCTCCATTCGGTGTTAATCTCGCTTTGTCATTGATATTCAGTGCCGCAAGAAGGTAGCTCAACTTATGCCCAGGGTGAAAGAAGAAGAGCCAAATACCCACCGTACGATGCAAGTGGTTAACCACATCCGTACTCTTATTGAGAACGGAACCCTGCAGCCGGGCGATAAGATACCACCGGAACGCGAGTTCGCCCGATCACTCAAAATCAGCCGCGCCAGCCTGCGCACCGGCATCGGTTACATGGCGGCAATGGGCGTCATGAAGATCCGCCATGGTGTCGGAACATTCGTCGCCGACGGCCCTCCTCAATTCGGCACCGCCTCGCTCAGCCTCATCGGCGCCCTGCATGGCTTTCAGTCCTGGCAGATGTTCGAAGCCCGCATCATCCTTGAAAGCCATCTCGCGGCTCTTGCCGCCGAGCGCGGCAAGCAGGAGCAATTCGCCGCACTCGCCGATGAAGTTGCCGACATGTTCGCCTCCATGGATAATCCGGCCGACTATCTCATCCACGATCTGCTCTTTCACCGCATCGTTTCTCAGGCCTCAGGGAATCCAATTCTGGCCGCCATCATTGAGACCATCACGTCGGCCCTGTACGACTCTCGCCGTAAGACCGTCGAACGCTCGACTGATATGCGTGAATCGGCGGAAATGCACCGCGAGATCTACCGCGCCATCCGCACGCGCAACGCCAGGGAAGCGCACAACCTCATGGAGAAGCACTTGCGTATGGCGCAAATCGCGCAGGGAATGGAGCGCCCCACGGGCCGCAGAGAATCGCTTGGGGCACTTAAAAGGAAGCATGCCCGCTCCGCGTCAGCCGCATAGTTGCGCTTCGTGCGGCTGCTAGTCCCGCGTAAACTATTTTTGTCATTGCGTCCTTCAGCACCGGAATCCTTATGAAGACCCTCCGCGTTCTCGCCTGTTGTCTCGCACTCACTTCCACTGCCGCCTCTCTCGGGCTGCGCGCCGACACTCCAAACGATGCATTGCCCTGGTCCAATCGCGCCGCCAATGCCGCCATCGCGCGTTGGCCCGATGGCCGCTTCGAGCCAGCGAGTGTCCCCAATATCTGGAATTACGGGCTCGGCACGCTGCTCGAAGGAATGGACTCTGTTTGGCTGAACACCGCCGATCCCCGCTACTTCCATTACATCCAAAACTCCGTCGATGCCCTTCTCGCCCCAGATGGTTCCATCCCCACGCTTAAGCCGGAAGAGCATCAACTCGACAACATCCTGCTCGGCCGCCAGCTTCTGCTCCTCTATGGAGTCACGCGCGACCAGCGCTATCTCACTGCCGCCACCTTTCTCTATGATCAGCTCGCTCACCAGCCACGAAACGCCTCAGGCGGCTTCTGGCACAAGCAGCGCTACCCAAATCAGATGTGGCTCGACGGCCTTTACATGGCCGAGCCCTTCCGCGCCGAGTACGCCTCCATCTCCCATCACCCCACAGACTTCAACGACATCACTCATCAATTTGTCCTCATGGAGCAGCACACGCGCGATCCCCGCACCGGCCTTCTCTACCACGGTTGGGATGAGTCAAAGCAGGAGCGCTGGGCCAATAAGCAAACCGGTGACTCCTCCGAATTCTGGGCCCGCGGCATTGGCTGGTACATGATGGCCCTGGTCGACACGCTCGGCTACTATCCCGAAAGAGACCCCGGTCGCCAGCAGCTCCTTGCCATCCTCCAACGTGAAGCCGCCGCCGTCGCCCGCTATCAGGATCCCTCTACCGGCCTTTGGTACCAGGTCGTCGATAAATCCGGAGCCAAAGACAACTACTTCGAGTCTTCCGCTGCCTGTATGTTTGTCTATGCCCTCGCCAAAGGCGTGCGCCGCGGCTATCTGCCTGAGCATTACCTCGACAACGCCCAGCGCGGCTATCAAGGCATCCTCTCGCATTTCATCAAGGTTGACGGAGACAACGTCTCTCTCTCCGGCACCGTCAAAGGTGCGGGCCTCGGCGGCGATCCCTATCGCGACGGCTCCTACGCCTACTACATCGGCGAAAAAGTCGTCACCAACGATCCCAAAGGTATCGGTGCCTTTCTTCTCGCCAGCTCGGAGATCGAAACCGCGCAGAACGCGAAGCTCGGCCGCGGCCGTACCGTCCTCGTCGACGGATGGTTCAATTCACAGCAGCGCGCCGACGGATTCGGCCAACAGGTCTATTTCCACTACAAATGGAACACTTGGGACGAACCGGGCTACTCGCTCTTCGGCCACATCTTCCGCAACTACGGCGTTAACACTGCCGAGCTCGACGCTGAGCCTACGACCGCCAACCTTCGCAATGCGCAGGTTTACGTCATTGTCTCGCCCGATAACCTCGACAAAAACCCTCATCCGCACTATGCCAACGTCGAAGATGCCGCCCAGATCGCGAATTGGGTCAAAGCCGGCGGCGTGCTCATGATCATGGAGAACGATACCTCCTACGCCGACCTCGACCACTTCAATGTCGTCTCCGAAGAATTTGGCATCCACTTCAACAGTGTCCTGCGTAAGCATGTCGTCGGAACCAACTGGGAGCAGGGAAAGATCGTCATTGACGGCAAAGGCCCCATCTTCCACCACCCACATATCATCTACGTAAAAGATGTCTGCACCATCTCCGTCAGCGGTTCAGCCCATGCGGCGCTCTCTGAAGGCGGCGACATCTTCATGGCTACCGCCAAATACGGCAAGGGAACCGTCTACGCCATGGTCGATCCGTGGCTTTACAACGAGTACACCGACGGCCGCAAGCTCCCCGCCACCTACGACAACTTCGCCGCCGGCAATGAGCTCGTCCGTTGGGTCCTGGAGCAAGTTCCACACTAACCCGGCTCATAGCCATGTCGAATGCGCGCGCAGCATTTCTGCCGCCAGGCATCCCTTGACAGCTCAACGCTCGGTCCTTTTTCATGGATGGTTCAAGTGGTCAGTCCTCTCCAAACGCGCGGATCCCGCTGCGGTTTCCCCAACGCTGCGATCCGCACACTCACTTGCTTACTCCCGATGAATTGAAGCAGTATGAGCCTGCTGTCTTTCTTCGCGGCGCCGACAACTGGAATCCGCCCCAACTTCCACAGCAGTAGAATTGAGGTCAAGGAAAGTGAAAATGAAGACCGTTTTGATGGCTGACCCCGTGCGCTACCCGCGCATGACCACCGACGAACTCCGCGACATATTTCTGCTCGATGCCCTGTTCTCACCCGGCAAGCTTCAACTCAGCTATGTTGACCTCGATCGCGCCGTCGTCGGTTTCGCTGCTCCCGTCGCCTCGGCCCTGGCGCTGCCCACCGATCCCGACCTGCGCGCGACTTACTTCACCGAGCGCCGCGAGTTGGGCGCGCTCAACATTGGCGGTGCTGGCATCGTCGCCGTCGAGGGCAAGAGCTACGAAGTCGAAAATCTCGACGTGCTCTACATCGGTCGCGGCAACAAGCAGGTCACCTTCGCCTCAAAAGACAAATCCGCGCCCGCCGTTTTCTACCTGTTGAGCTACCCCGCCCACGCCGAGTACCCCACCACGCTCGTCCGCAAGGCAGACGCTAGTCCCACAGAACTCGGCAGCTTCGAAACCTGCAACAAGCGCACCATCTGCAAGTACATTCATCTCCAGGGAGCGCGAAGTTGCCAGCTCGTCATGGGCGTCACGCATCTTGCCCCCGGCAGCAACTGGAACACCATGCCCCCTCACACGCACATGCGCCGCAGCGAAATCTACATGTATTTCAACCTCGCCGCCGATACGCGCGTCATGCACTTCATGGGACCGCCCACTGAATCCCGGCACATCGTGATGGCCGACAAGGACATCGTCATCTCTCCCGGCTGGTCGATCCATTGCGGCGTGGGCACACGAGCCTACAGCTTCTGCTGGGGCATGGGCGGCGAAAATCAGGACTACGCCGACATGGACCCCGCACCCATCGAATCCCTGCGCTAAAGTCTGCCGTTCGATCCGCATCAAACTCTAACGCAAAACAAAAGCGGCGATCTCCACTTCGGAAATCGCCGCCTCATTCTTCAACCCGCCTGCTTTTTGCCCCCGACCGGGTGCCCCAGGTCCGGGGTCCCCGCGGACAGGTCTTGGTCCGTGGGGCGGAGATCCCTCGCACTCGGGGACCTGGGATACCACCGCCGTCAACTTACCGCAATGAACTAAAAGCTAACGGCTAATAACTAACAGCTGCTTCCTACGCGTTGTACGTCGTCGACGAAACCCTTCCGCCGTGTCCCGTCCAATTCGTATGGAAGAACTGGCCGCGCGGCTGATCCACTCGCTCGTATGTGTGCGCGCCAAAGAAGTCTCTCTGCGCCTGCAGCAGGTTCGCCGGCAGCCGCCCCGCGCGATAGCCGTCAAAGAACGCGAGCGCCGTCGAGAAAGCCGGCGTGGGCACGCCCAGCTTCACTGCGTGCGTCACCGCTTTGCGCCACGATGCCTGATACTTGTTTACCAGTCGCGAGAAAAATTTATCGAGCAGCAGATTGTCGAGCTTCTTGTTCTTCCTGAACGCGTCCTTGATCTTGCCCAGGAATTGGCTGCGGATGATGCACCCGCCCCGCCACATCAGCGCTATGCCGCCCATGTTCAGGTTCCAGCCAAACTCCTTGGCCGCGGCCCTCAGCAGCATGTAGCCCTGCGCATAGCTGATGATCTTCGAGCAGAACAGCGCCCTGCGTACGTCCTCGATGAACTTTGTCCGGTCGCCCACCTTCGGCAAGGACCTCGGCCCGCGCAGAACCTTCTCTGCTTCCACGCGTTCCTCTTTCAACGCCGACAGGCAGCGAGAAAACACGCTTTCTCCAATCAGCGTCACCGGCTGTCCCGTATCGAGCGCGCTGATCACCGTCCATTTGCCGGTTCCCTTCTGCCCCGCCGTGTCCAGAATTTTGTCCACCAGCGGCGTTCCGTCTTCATCCTTCTTGGCGAAGATCTGGCTCGAAATCTCGATCAGGTAGCTGTCCAGCTCGCCCTTATTCCACTCCGCGAACACATCGTGCAGTTCGTCGGCCGTCAGTCCCAGCCCCCGCTTCAGCAGGTCATAGGCCTCGCAAATCAACTGCATGTCGCCGTATTCGATGCCGTTGTGCACCATCTTCACGTAGTGCCCCGCGCCTTCTTCTCCCACCCAGTCGCAGCACGGCGTCCCGTCTTCCACCTTCGCCGCGATCGCCTGGAAAATCGGCTTCACGTGCGGCCACGCCGCCGGATTCCCTCCCGGCATGATCGACGGTCCGTTCCGCGCGCCCTCTTCGCCGCCGGAAACGCCGGTCCCGATAAACAAAATCCCCTTTTCCGCCAGCGCCTTCGTGCGCCGCGTCGAATCGCTGAACAGGGAGTTGCCGCCATCAATAACGATGTCGCCCGCCTCCAGGTGCGGCACGATGGCTTCGATCATCTGGTCCACGGTATCGCCCGCCTTCACCATCAACATCACTCGGCGCGGCCGCTTCAGCAGGCCCGTCAGTTCCTCGATGGAGTGCGCGCCCACCACCTGTGTCCCCTTGGCTTCGTTAGCTATAAAATCGTCCACCTTCGAAACCGTTCGGTTAAACACGGCCACTTTGAAGCCGTGGTCGTTCATATTGAGGACCAGATTCTGTCCCATCACTGCGAGGCCAATTAAGCCGATATCACACACTGCTTCCGCCATACTTTCTCCAAAATCAAGATTCTATCACCGCAAATTTTGAACAGTGGGTCAGTCCGGATGCGCATTGAAAGGGCACGACGGGCAGGCCGGGGCTTCAGCCCCGACTGCCATCAACGCAGCACAATGACGATGGGCTTTAGCCCCTGAGGGAATGCCTCTCCAAACTGAAACACAATCGAGATTTGCGCCTTATCTCGATTCTAACGCCGAGGTCAGACCTCGCAATGTCAATTTCCTTCAGGCGCCCACGCCGGCGGAGCGGTAGATTTCCGCAATCAAACGCATATCCTTCAGCCCTTCCTCGCCCGGAGTGTTCGGCTCCAGATTGTTCTGGACGCAGTGTGAGAAGTGGTCGGCTTGAGCCGTGAACTGGTACGGGTCGCGCGAGGGATTGAGTTCGTCAATCGTTTGCCCGTCCACGAAGCCGTACATGTGAACCCCGTCGTAGTTGAAGCCCGGATCGAGCGCGAGCCAGCCTTTGGATCCGTAAACCTTGAAGTAGCCGCCCGTGTTGGCCCCGTAGCTTGTGGAGCAGCTCGCCACAATTCCAGACGGGAAGAGCGTGGTCCACGCGACGTTTTCCTCCACTTCGTTGAAGCGGCCGTCGTGGTCGATCGTCGACGCCACTGCAGTGATCTTTGCCGGCTCCTCGCCCGTAAGATAGCGGGTCGCATTCAGCGAATAGATGCCCACGTCGTAGAGCGGGCCGCCGCCGGCCAGTTTCTTGTTAAGCCGCCACTCGCCCGGCGCGATATTGAAGCCGAAGCAGCTGGAGATTTCCTGTACCTGGCCGACCTTGCCGGTGCGGATCATCTGGATCGCCCGCAGGTGGAACGGCTCGTAGTGGCACCGGTACGCAATCATCAGCTTCACGTTGGCTGCCTTGCAGGCCGCGATCATCGCTTCGGCATCGGCGACCGATGTGCACATCGGTTTCTCGCACAGCACGTGCTTGCCCGCTCTGGCCGCGCGAATAGTGTACTCCGCGTGCATCGAGTTAGGCAGCGCCACGTAGACGGCGTCGATGTTCGGGTTGTGCGCGATCTCGTCGAAGTTCTCGTAGCTGTATATGGAGTCCGCAGGCACGCCATACTGCGCCGCGACTTTGTCCGCCTTCTCGCGGTGGCCGCTCACCAGGCCAGTCACACTGGAATTCGTGGTGTTCTGTGCGCCGGCCATAAAGTGGTAAGCGATGCGGCCGATGCCGATGATCGCATAGCCGGTCTTGCGCGTCGGGTTTTGGGCGTTGAGCGCGGGCGCGAAGCGGGCCGCGAGGCCCAGCGCGCCGAATCGGGTGAAATCTCTTCGGGTCAGCTGCATGGCTTTGGGTTCCTTTGCGGTGGATGGAGTGTGGTGGATCGAGCGCGGTGAATCGAACGGTTTTGCCTGGGCGATCGACCCCGTTTGTCCGCCGGTTGAAAATCTAACATACGCGGCCCGCAGCGCGTTTCACGGCCTCGCCCGGAACAGGTATTGGCTCAGATGGGAGGCGCCTTGAAAGGGCACGACTTCAGTCCATGGGAAGAACGGAGGAATTACCACGGAGGAGCATGAAGTGTCAGGGCACGACCGGGGCACCCACCCAGTGGGTGGGTCGCGTGCCGCAACTCACGCCGAATGAATCGGGGCTTCAGCCCCTGAGACAACGTTTCGAAACTGACCCGCTGCCGCCATTCGCACCGCTCACTCCACGCTCAGGTCGCCGTCCGCTTCCACCACCAGCTTATCGCCCACAATCTCGATCGACAGAATCTTCAACCTCTCCAGGCTCACTTTGTATCCCGAACTGGCTGTCGACCCGGCCAGTGCCGCTCGCAAAAGGTCCGCCGCATTCACCTTCAGGCTCTTCGGCACCTGGCCCCGCAAAAACGGCGCCAGCACAAAGTTGATCTCCTTCCGGTCCGACACCTTGTCCAGCTGCGCGTCGCGAAACCCGATCGTCTCCCCCTCGGCATCCGGCTCCATAGACACTTCCGCCGGTAGTGTCACCGTGACTCCCAGGCACGCGCCGCCCACTCCCAACCGCGCCCGCGTCTTCACCCGCACCACGATCCGGTCCTGCTCGAATCTCAACTGCGGATCCTCGGTCGAAATAAAGCACGCTGAGTGCGCATTCCCCTTCAGGTAGTACCGGCCGTCCGGCCCGCTGAAGAGCTGCTGTTTCAGCGTCCGCTCCAGGGCATCGCGGCTCACCGTCAACTCCACGCCACGGCTCATCGACACCCCTCCAAAAAGCACCAAACCCGCTGCAATTACCCGCCAAAACGTCCTCATAGGACTATCGTGCCACTTCCATCCACATTGCTGCCAGCGTCGCCCGTCACATCCATTCACGCGCTTCCTGTGGGAATTCAAGCCGATCTATCTAACTCATTTTATTTCAATAGAGTATAAGTGATTCTGTCCGCGTCTTACCTCGCGCCAAAAAGCTCTTTCCTATTGATTTTTGAACAAAATATCCCTAGAATAGAAATGTACGTTCCTCGGGTCCTTTCGCATCCCCAGCCACGTCCGAGGTTGAATCGAGAAGAACACTCCTTTCTAAGGATAAGGACAAACAAATCAATGGCAAAGCGTCGTGGAAATCCGAATTGGGGCAAGCCGGAGCCCATTGGCCCGGTTGTGCCCACAGTTACGTCTTTTGAGCAGATCACCAAGGAGTTCAAGCTGCCCCCGGACCAGTACATCCGGTCGACTCGCCTCCGCGAGTGGGCGCGTCGTAACAAAAATTCCAAATACATCCCTGAGGCCCTTCTCGAGGCCTGGGGATTTGAGATTGAATCGACGTTGTAGCACTTTCGCCAGCTCAAACAAAGACGCCGCCTTCGGGCGGCGTTTTTGTTGTCCGCGAACTGAGAGTAGTGCTGCCTCCGAACCGCCGACCAATCGCCCGCTACCCTCCCACAAACGTCCGTTGCTACTTTTGCGCCCATCAATTACGTCGAAACATACGCATCTGTTTAGAATTAATAACCGGAGAAGAGACGAGTGAGCCTAAACGACGTTAATCGATTCCCCAACGATCCTAATGGAGGAGACAGCGAAGCAGAGGGCAATCCGAAGACATTCAAGGGGTGGGCTCTAGTTGCATTTATTGATCTGCTCGGATTTTCTGCCAGCGTGCTATCGTCGTGGAACGACCCGGATAATTCTCCTCTTGAACGACTCCTCCGCATTAAGGAAGCCGCAGCCGATATTCGCAACGCGGGAACGGCCTTCTATACTCCCGGAAAGCCATCATTCGATCCCAAAGTACACAAAGCGCGTGTCCATACAGTCTCCGATTCGATAGTCGTGTGTTACGCTCTGCCTTCCGCTGGAGCCTTGAACCACGTAACGAAGGCAATGACTGTGGTGTCGCAAGGCGTCCAAATGGCTTGGGCGGCGGCAATTCGGGAAGGTTATACACTACGTGGCGCCATAGAACTTGGCGAAATCTACTGGTCGGAATCCGAAACAGTCGGCCCCGCCCTTGTCAAATCGCACTGGCTCGAGTCCGAGATTGCCAAATCATCGCGCGTCATACTGGGGCCGGCGTTCCTAGAGAACCTTTTGTTGCGCATAAATGATGATTGGTCACGCTGGCCTTCCTCGAAATGGTATTCAGTTTCGTACGACAATCTGATTGAAATCAGTCTTCTTCATTTACTGGAACATAGCAAAGAGAATCTGGACGGTTTAGGGAAGATAAAGGACAAGGTGGGAGCCCACGCTTCGCGCTACGATCACATTCTAGAGATTCTTCGCACAGGTCAATTTCGTGAGGCAAACCGTAATGATTTCGCACGCGGAAAAGACGCTATCGAGGCGCTGATCGTCGATCAGAAAAAGCGCGCTAACGAACATTAGGGCTTGTAAGTGAGCCCGTTGCGCATCCGCGTTGCGAGCGAGTGACCGGCAAACCGGAAGCTGCACCTTAATCGGCCGCCACGACGCTTCTGGCATTCCCTCCCCCAATCAGCGAAAATAAAGCAGCGCATGCCCCAGCCCTCCCGCACCCCCGAGCCGCCCTTCACCGACGTCCCCGGTGCCTTGGCCGAAATTCAGGCCGGCCGCATGGTCGTTGTGGTCGATGACGAGGACCGCGAAAACGAGGGCGATCTCACCCTGGCTGCCGAGCACGTCACCCCCGAGGCCATCAACTTCATGGCCCGTTACGGCCGCGGCCTCATCTGCCTAACCCTCACTGAGGAGCGCGCCGACCATCTGCGCCTCTTCCCCATGACGCAACAAAACTCCTCCCGCTTTGGCACCGCCTTCACTGAGACCATCGAGGCCCGCGAAGGCGTCACCACGGGCATCTCGGCGGCCGACCGAGCCCACACCATCCGCGTCGCCATCGATCCCGCCGCCACCTCCGCTGACCTCGTTCGTCCCGGCCACGTCTTCCCGCTTCGCGCTCGCCGCGGCGGCGTCCTCGTGCGCGCCGGTCAAACCGAAGCCTCGGTCGATCTCGCCCGCCTCGCCGGCCTCACTCCCGCCGGAGTCATCTGCGAAATCATGCGCGACGACGGCGAAATGGCCCGCATTCCTGACCTCATCCCCTTCTGCCGCCAGCACGGCCTCCGCATGATCACCGTCGCCGAGCTCATTCGCTACCGCCTCCGTAACGAGCGTTACATCGTCCGCGCCGGTGAATCCCGCATCCAGACGCGCTACGGCGAGTTCCGCATGATCGCCTACGAGAGCCAGGTCCAGGGCGGCGAAAGCCACATCGCCCTCATTCGCGGCGACCTCTGCCCCGATTGCCACGCCCTCCACTTAGGCCCCGCTGGGCCGATCCCGGACGCGCTTAACGCCCTCAACGGAACCGCTT
This sequence comes from uncultured Acidobacteriaceae bacterium, assembly GCA_963823805.1. Taxonomy (GTDB): domain Bacteria; phylum Acidobacteriota; class Terriglobia; order Terriglobales; family Acidobacteriaceae; genus Telmatobacter. Next base: position 440,375 of record CAWGMW010000002.1, read on the forward strand.
TAACCGCCCCGACCGAGCCGCGCCCCATTTGCCCGCATCCCGTCCTCGTCCGCGTCCACACCCGCTGCACCGCCGGCAACGTCTTCGCCGCCGACTGCCACTGTCGTGAAATCCTCGACCAGTCCATGCGCATCATCGCCGAGGAAGGTTGCGGCGTCCTCCTATACCTCCACAACACCTCGCGCGGTTTCGCCATCGACCACACTCCCGCCGCTCCTTTCAACCCCGAAGGCTCCGCTGTCCCTGCCGTTGCCTCGTCGCAGGAAACCGGTCGCCTCATCCTCCATCAGGAGCTGCGCGCCCGCGAGGGCTCTCAGGCCCGCTCCGGCCGCATCCTCCGCGCTATCGGCTTGGGAGGCCAGATCCTCTCCGATTTGGGAATCCAGCGCATCCGCCTGCTCTCCAACACCCCCATGCACATCCCCGCCCTCGAGGGCTTCGGCCTTGAGATCGTCGAGCAGGTCCCCATCCCGGTTGAAGAGTGTTCTCGTGTCGGATAAGGCGCCGCGGCACTCAAATCCTCTGCTTTTCCATGACTTTTCGTTCATTCTGGCCAAAAGTGGTCAATATTGACCACTTTCTTCCGCTCAAAACCTGTAAGATTGGCAAAGCTGTCTCGGGAAGTAATTGTCCGGAAAGAACTTGCGTAGCCAGCTGTGCTGGTTAAGAACTCGCTCGGTCAATTCACCGGTCTCGAGAAACGCACGATCGCAAAGCAATTTGGCCTTAATGCAACTTCAGCCCGGCATCGTTTGAATGAGGATGCCGCTTCCCATCATCGCCCCCGCATTTCGGCAACCCCGCAATCGCTGTGAGGCCAACCGCACCAGTACGGCGAAAGGTTGGACCGATTGCGCGTCCATCTCGTAAATCCCAGCGATAATTCCTTCGGCACCGCGGTCATCACGCCGCGTTGGCTATTCGTTCTTGCAGCCGCCACTCCCGGTTCTGTCGGAGATCCCGTTCTCGTCGATGAGTCGCTCGAGCAAATTGTGCCCGAGTCCATTGAGCCCGGCGACATCGTCGGCATCAGTGTGCACACCGGCAACGCCCTGCGCGGGTATGCAGTCGGCCGCATGGCGCGAAGCCGGGGCGCCTGGGTTGTCTATGGCGGCATTCACGCCACCCTTTTTCCTGACGAAGCCCTAGAACGCGGAGAAGCCCACGCCGTTGTAAAGGGCGACGGCGATCTCGCCTGGGGCAAGGTCGTCACCGATTGCCTCGCAGGCAAGCCCGAGAAAGTTTACGAGGGCGGCCGCATCGAAGGCGGCGAATTCCTGTCCGCGCGCTGGGACCTCATGGATCCCGAAAAATACATGTGGGCATCGGTGCAAACCATTCGCGGCTGCCCCAAGCATTGTTCCTTCTGCAGTGTCTGGCGCACCGATGGACAAAAGCCCCGCCAACGCAAGCTCCAGAATGTCGTCGACGAAATCATCGCGCTGCGCCGCCTCGGATTCCGTTTCATCGCCCTGGCCGACGACAACTTCTACCCCGTCACCTTTACCGATCTACGCCTGGCCCGCGAGCAGGGCAACACAGCCAAGCTCGACGAGCTCACCGCCATTCGCAATGAGCGCCTGCAGTTGATGGAAGAGTTGGCCAAGCTGCCCAAAGACATGGTGTTCTTTACGCAGATGACCATGGAGGCGGGCGAAGACGGCAGCTATCTTGACGCCATGCGCAAGGCCAACATCAAGGGTGCCTTGGTAGGCGTTGAAGCGGTCACTCCCGAGGGACTCAAGGCGGTCTATAAGGACTGGAACTACTCCGGCGAGGCCCTCGCCAAACAACTCCAGACCTTCAAGCAGCACGGCGTTCACGTCCTTGGCTCGTTCATCTTCGGCTTGCCCACCGATCGGCCTGCTACCTTCACCGCTACGGTCGAGATGGCGATCAAGGCCGGTGTCACATTCGCACAATTTGTCATGATGACTCCGTTTCCCGGCACCGTCGATTTCGGCCGCTGGGAAAAAGAACAGGCCGTCGATCCCATGATGGTTGGCGATGTGCCCATCACGCGCTACTGGATGATTCCCACCGAAGTGCGTCCCAAAATGTTTACGCCGCATCCCACCATGAGCTCCGACGAGATTCGCGAGCGCACGCAAAAAGTCTGGGACCGCTTCTACACCTGGGGAGCCATCTGGGAACGCTCGGCCTGCACACCGACTCTGCGTGCCAGGCTCGGCTTCATCTTCCTCTCCAAGCTCTATCGGCAAATGTACGCAGGCACAGGAATCTCCACCGACAGCGCTCGCCGGAAAAAGTCGAAGCGATGGGCCCGGTGGACCGCTCACCAGTGTAAGAAGCTTTTCCAGGCGCGCCCCATGCCGGAGCTCGAAGGGCCAAAGTGGGAGATCGGCTTGCCTCGATTAGGTCAGGCTGCGTTTGAAGGCGTCGGCGGACGCGAGATCAACGGCCCCTTCGCGGTACTGCCCGACAACTAGGACATCGCTCCTCGCGCCCCCAACCCCGCACGAAAAATGGGTGCCCCATCCAAGCTTCGCTTGGGTGGGATAGCGCGAGCGCACATGTCGGCTTTGTCATCCTGAGCTACCGTGGTCCGCGCTCGCGAATACGGGCAGCCGAAAGCCTGAACCGGAGCTAGAATTGTCATCCTGAGCGCAGCGCATTTGGGGCCCCACGTCAGTGGGGCAAGCGGAGCGAAGGATCTGCGGTTGCCTTTCGGTCCCCTGGGTGCCCCAGGTCCGGATTTTCGGACCTGGGATACCGCGAAACTTCGCCTCAGCACCGCGAACTGATCACTGACCCCTGATCGTTACCTCGAGTACGCAAACGTCCCGCACTGCGTCGTTGAATTTGAAATCGCATCGAATGTGAACACTGGCATATCGTCTCCCGAGAAGAACGCGACCTCGAGCGTGTGCCCTGTGACGTACGTCGCCATCCACTGCGTGTCTTCGCTCCCGCACAAAGTGTTCTTGTGCAGAAAGCGTTGTCCTGCTGGCACTCTCAGCCTGTAAAGCATCCCGCTGATTCCCGCGTTCACATCCGCGTCGAATACCGCGCTCACCTCCACCGGCTTCAATGTTCTGATCGGCGCCAGCGGATACGTCAGAAAATCGATCGACACCTTGTCTTTGCCAATCGCAATGTCGCTCGTGATCGCTGTCGCATTGGTGCTCGCCGCACGCCACGCGCCCTGATCCTGCGCGTTGGCCCTCACCGCTCCGCCAACGAAAACCGCCAGCAGCATTCCTCCCGCGGCGCAAGGCACCGTCCACTTCCGCATCCTCATCACTGATCTCAGTTCTCTGATCTCTTTCCCCTGCGAACATTGTTAACTCACCACTACCCTTGGGTGCCCCAGGTCCCTCGCTTTTGGGGACCTGGGATCCCGAAACCGCCAACTCACCACCACGAGCTAAGAGCTAAAAGCTAACGGCTAATAGCTGTCTTCCTCACCATCCTAAGACATACGCAAACACCAACGGTGCCACAATGCTCGCGTCGCTCTCGATGATGAACTTCGGCGTCTTCTCCCCCAGCTTGCCCCACGTGATCTTCTCGTTCGGCACTGCGCCCGAGTACGATCCATAGCTGGTCGTCGAATCCGAAATCTGGCAGAAGTACGCCCACAGCGGCACATGCTCGCGCTGCAAATCCTGGTGCAGCATCGGCACCACGCAAATCGGAAAGTCACCCGCGATCCCTCCTCCAATCTGGAAGAACCCCAGCGGCGACTTCTTCGTCGTCTCCGTGTACCACTCGGCCAGCTCCATCATGTACTCAATGCCCGTCCGCACCGTGTGCACTTTCTTCACGTCGCCCGTAATGCAGTGCCCCGCGTACATGTTCCCCAGCGTCGCGTCCTCCCACCCCGGCACAAACATCGGCAGGTTCTTCTCCGCCGCCGCCAGCAGCCAGCTGTCTTTCGCATCGATCTGGTAGCTCTTTTTGAGCACGCCCGACAGCAGAATCTTATACATGAACTGGTGCGGAAACCATCGCTCGCCGGCCTTGTCCGCCTTCACCCACTCCGCCAGCACCTCATTTTCGATTCGCCGCATCGCTTCCATCTCGGGAATGCACGTATCCGTCACGCGGTTCATGTGCCGCGCCAGCAGCGCCGCCTCGTCGGCCGGCGTCAGATCGCGGTAGCCGGGCACGCGCTCATAAAAGTTGTGCGCCACCAGGTTGAACACATCCTCTTCGAGATTCGCTCCCGTGCAGCAGATCCCGTGAATCTTGTCCTGCCGGATCATCTCGGCGAGGCTCAGCCCAAGCTCAGCCGTGCTCATCGCGCCGGCGATGGTTACAAACATCTTGCCGCCATCTGCCAGCAGCTTGTTGTACGCTTCGGCCGCATCGATCAGCGCCGCGGCATTGAAATGACGGTAATGATGCTTGATAAACTCAGTAATCGCTGCCATATCTCTCTTTTTCACTCCAAATTTCCAACGTAACACAATGAAATCAGACCCCTGTGAATCAGGGGGAAGTGCGGTGCCGGCCCCCGGGCCGCAGGCATCCTTGCTCGCACATTCCTGCCTCTAAGAAATTTCAATCCGCTCCGCAATCCATCGGTAGTACACTACCCGCGAAACTCTCCCAAGGAGGCCGCTCCATGTCTCTCAAAACCCTCGGCGCCACTATAGCCGCCTTTCTCCTCCTTGCCGCAGCTGTTTCCACCGCTTTCGCCCAATCTTCCTCCGACGCTTGCTCGTTACTCACCCAGGCCCAGGTCTCGGCCGCCGTTGGCGCTCAAGTTGGCCCCGGCGGTTGGGTCACGCCCACCTTCAAGGCCACTTGCACCTGGACCGCGCCCGGCAAAATTGTCACTCTCATGACCGAAAGTGTCAGCACTTTCCAGTCCGGTAAAACGCCCATTAGCCCAGCCATGCAAATCGTGCCAGCCAGCGGCATCGGCGACGACGCCTACTACGTCGTCACTAGCACCATCGCCATGCTCTATACCAAGAAAGGGAGCGTCGCATTCAAGACGAGCGTCTACAGCAAGCTGCCTATCGCCACGCTTGAGTCCATGGAAAGCACCCTCGCTCAGCAGGTCGCCTCGGAGCTCTGACGTTCTCATAGCCGGGTGCCCCATCCGGACGTGTACTGGCCCCTTCGCTGGGAAGCCATTGCATCAAATCCGCGAAGATGGTTCAGAAGAGGAAATCTGGGAGATGGAACCTGCTATTTCCAGCAGCTCATTCACTTTCGCCATCACCTCGAACGCGTCCGCCACGTACACCACGTCGGCTTTCCCGCGCGTCCATCCGCAGTTCGGATCGAGCGACACAGCTCTCCGTTCGCCGACGAATCGCCAGCCAACGACATGCGGCTCCTCGCCGTGGCAGCAGGTCGAAAGCCCCTTTGCATGTCGCGGCGTCGACCCAGTCTGTCCGACCTGGTTGAGGTGCGTCAGAAATGGGAGCACCGAGTTCCCCTCTCCGCCATGGTCTACAAGAGATTTGCTGCTGCCCAGCGACGCGCCCGACACATCGAGGAACCTCAGAATCAGCTCGCCCGCCTCCTCCACGTGAATCTGCCCGTCCGGCTGCTTCTTCGTCCAGCCCGCTCCAGCCACAAAGAGCAACTTCGAGTCCGGCCGAATCGTCTGCGCGCCATGCATCGGCGCTCTTGTTCCCGTCACCTGCGTGTGCATCGTCGGCAAATCCACAGCGATGGCAATCTCTTCCATTTGCGCCTGCGACGCATCGCCCGCAAAGGCTGAGTGTGTCCCCGCGTCCAACAGCAGAAACCACGGCCGCTTCTCTCGGCTCACCACCGCTTCAATCCTCTGCCGGTAGAACCACCGCGTCGCTTCCACACTTGTCGCGCCGCCCATTGCCGTAATGTGCGTGTCGATGAAGCCGCCCACGCGGTGCGCAACCGCGGCCATCACCCGTGCAAACCGCGCGCTTTGCGGAGCCAGCACAATCGTGGCCTGCGCCGCGCGGCACAGCGCCTCGCACGCCGCCGCATCGCTGGCAAAGCGCGCCTGCGCGAACGCCTCGCCCACCACGGCCATCACCCGCTTTGCCGCGCCAGAGATTTGTGCCACCGCGCCGGTCGCGTGCCTCGCGACGATGCCAATCATTAGCTCCGCGCCCAGGTGCTCAGCCAGTTCCCTGCCCGCTGTTACCGCTTCGAGCGACCCTTTGCTCAGCGCCGCGCTGCCGTCATCCGCGTGGGTCAATACGAGAACCGATTCCATCACTCCGCTCCGATCCATTCGACCAGCTCCAGCGCAATCTCCTCCGCACTCATGTTCTTCTCTACGCGCGTGGTCCGTTGCTGCTTCGGCAGGCTCACCGAAACGTAGCGCAAGCCATTCGCTTCAAGCGCCGCCGTCCTTGCCTTCTGCAGTGCGAGCATGATCGTGCGCATATTCGCCATACCCACCTGCGGATTGTTGCGCGGCTCGGCCAAGTTTCCCGTCGCCCATCCCAGCACTGCGGGCGCTCCCACGCAAACGCTTACCTGGTGCTTTCCGCCTTCCACGCGCTCTAGAACCTCAAAGGATCCATCTTCGCGAATGTCGATTGCGTCCACTCCCTGAAACTGGTCCGCGATCCCCAGCCGTTCGCCCACAAGCTGCAGCGTCACGCCTGCGCCCCGCGTCGCCGACTCCCATCCGCCAAACACCAGGAGCTGTTCGCGCTCTAACCCCGGGATCGCGGAAATCGCATCGGCCAGCACCGCCGCCATCGCCTGCGCATCGGGGAACCCACCGATCGGCCCATCGACCGGAACCAGCTCGAAGCTTACCTTCTGCGCCACGCTCATCATCACCTGCTGCAGCTTCGCCTTGGGCCCAAGGCTCACCAGCCAGACCTTGCTCGGGCTTTGCGGGCTGCCTGGGCACTTCGCAACCAGGTTCGCCGCCTCATAGAGCGCGCTCGATGCCCACGGATCAAGCACAGCTGGCAACACCATTTCGTTTTTGATTCCCGGACCGTTCGACCCCGTCGTCGGTTCCAGCGTCTGCAACGGATCAGGAACAATCCCCGCGCAGACGACAATGTGGAAACTCATTGACTCTAGCTCCTAGCATCTAGCTTCATCTTGCGAGCAGCTGAATTGAGAGTGTGAATGAAGGACGCTAGCATTTTGGACACCTCGTTGCTAAGGAGCCCAGCTTCGGTGAGTGCACCCGCGCTCGCCAAGGCGAGCCTTTTGACTACGATAAGTTGAGTTTGAAGCTCGTAGATCGATCCTTGCGCCAGCCCTAGGAATTGGCGGAATTCCGCAGGGTTGAGTCGACCTCTCCCTTCTGCAATGTTGCTCGCGACGGAAACGCTCGCTCGGCGCATCTGCGAAACCAAACCATACAATTCGTCCTTCGGAAAAGCTCGCGTGAGTTGGTAGATGCACACAGTCAAATCGATCGCTTTTTGCCAAACGACCAAATCACGATAGTCTTGCGCCATTCTCGGGCCCTCTCCAATTTCGACTGCTTAGCCTCTTCTTGCGCCGGTCCGCACTACGTAGCTAGCAGCTAGAAGCTAGTAGCTAGAAGCTTGGCTTTCAATTCTCCGCCGAATGCAACCCACCCGAACCCGCCACGAACTCAATGTTGCCCCGCTCGCCGTCGGGCGACTGCGCGCAGTTCCACAGGCACGCCCCGCAATGCACGCACTTCTCGCGCTCGAAATCGGGCGCGCCATCATCGCCGAGCGTGAGAGCCTGCCCAGAGCACATGGCAATGCAGGTCTTCTCCTGGCACGCAATGCATCGCTGCCGGTCGAGAAACACTACGTGGTCCGCGAATCCCGGAATCGCCTGCACCTTGCCGCCGATCAGCAGTGCATCCTGGTGCGTCACCAGAAGCCGTCCATCGAACGCAATCTCCGGCCAGCCGCGCGCGCTCATCAGCGCATCGTGCAATGGCCGTCCGCAGTCGAGGGCTGCCTTTGCGGCTTGTTCGACCGACAGGCCGCCCGCGATCAAGGTCGCGAATGGGCGAATCTGCTTTGGCGCCGGCGGAATGTGAGCTGGTAGCGCAAGCCGGCCGCCAGTGAGCCCCGCCAACGCCATGCCGACCATGCCGCGAATAAATCCGCGATGAAAGCCATCGCGCGCATTCTCGGCTTCGCGCGCTCCGTGCTCCACCCAACTTGCGCGCCGGCGAGCTTCATACGTCGCCGCCAGGTTCTCCTGCGTGAACGGCTTGTCCGCGCGCAGCAGCTCCAGAACGGCCTCGCCCAGTTGCACGCCCGTGGTCCACGCCTCGTTCACGCCGGATCCGGTCAACATGTTGGTCGAGCCAGAGCCTTCGCCGATGCGCGCGAATCCATCGCCGGTCAGAAACGGCTCGCCGCGCTTGCCCGACTCTTCGAGCGACTTCGCTCCCCACGAGCGCAGCGTCCCATGCTGCAGATGACGCCAGAGCAGCGGATGCTGAATGTAATGCTGCAAGTACCGGTAGGCCGTACGCTGCGGATTGCCCATCCACGACGGCACGAAAATCCCAACAGAAACCAGCCGCTCCGGATGCGCGTAAAGGAAGCCGAAGATCTCCGGCTCAGGAAATCCAAACGTGTGCCACACTGTTCCCGGCGCAAGCGCAGAGTCCTCCGGCAGCTCGATCACCATCTTCATGCCCAGCGCCCACTCGCGCCGCGCATGCCCCGCCGGCAAACCGAATCGTTCATCCAGCTTCTGGCCCACGGCGCCGACAGGCCCATCGCCCACAACCGTCAGCCTCGCGCGCACATCCATGCCGGGCATGTAGCCGTCCGTCGGAACCCCGTGCCTGTCCACTCCCTGATCGGCGAGTCGAAGCCCAAAAACGGTTCTCTTCTCCTTGCCGTTGTTCCCGTCGAAAATCGGGCCGCTCACCGGTGTCCCCGGCCAGATCTGCGCCAGGCCGCCAACCATCAGCTTCGCACCCACCCATTGGTTGAACTGGCCAATGGAGAGAACCATTCCGCCGCGCTTATGCAAAAAGTCCGGTGTCCACGGAAGCTCGAATGCATAATCCTTTACCGACGACTTTCGTCCAAGACCAAGGAAAAAATCGGCTGCGCGAAGCGTGAACGATCGCCTGCTGGCACCAACAGGATCGAGCAAATAGAAGACCCGCTCCTCTTTCACCGCCGCGGCCATCGGAATCTCTGCAGGATCGAGCTTTGAAAAGCTCGCGCGAATTCCCCCGCCGCGCGTCACCACGCCGCTCACGCCCGCAGCCAGATCGTCGGCGCGCTCGTAGCACATCACCTGCAGCGGCATTCCCGGCGCGACTTTGCTTTCGAACGCGGGATCGGCAGGGTTCTCGCTCCACGCTCGTGTCAGCGTGGTCAGGAAACCGCCGGTTGCCGGGCCAAAACCAGCGCAGACAATGTCAGCCTCCATCGTCGGCCGGTCAACCTCAGCTGGTTGTGGCGCCGAGCTCATGCAGCTCCTGCCGCGGGATAATCGAGCGCCTCGGGAATCATGACCTTGCTCACAGTTTCCGCGGCGCGATCCTTGGCCAGCCGCGCGCCGGTCAGGCACGTAGTCAGTTTGCTCTGCAGCCGCAGAAACTCGCTCGATCCCGCGCAGCCCGCGCACGGTCCCGCCTTGGCCGGATGACCTCCATCGGCGTCCAGAACATCGACTGCCATTGCCATGATGCCGGGCATCGTCTCTTCCAGCTCTTCAAGTTCGGCCGCGAGGAAGCAACTGCGATGTTCCTCCTCATCCCACGATGGATGGCGGTTGTAACCAAAAACCAGCTCTGCGCAATTGCGCGAAACTTCGCCCGCCGCTTGCGCCGCCTGCGTGTGGCTCAGGTCGCTCAGGAATTGCACCGTTCCCGCCAAACCCTCAGCCGCCACTGCGTCCAGGGCTCCTCGCGTCTCCAGTTCAAGCACGTCGAGAATCTGGCAACGCGAAGCCATCAGCCAGCTGAGCGCGTCGGCGAGCGCAAAGGTTACGCCCTGCCGCTGTCCGTGATACAGCTTGCCGCCCGCCGGATCGGTGGCTCTCTGCAGATAATTCAGCGTCCACGCCCATAGCTTCATCGCCGACGCCAGCGTGCATGCGCCGGTCCCGGGATGCGTCGACGCAATCTTCCGCATCTCCGCGGTCCACGCCGCAAACTCCGCCAGGAAAACCTCGCTGGTCATCGTTACTGTCAGTTGGCGCCGCTGCACAGCTTCCGGCCCTTCGTAGGTCGCCTCTAGTTGCGCATCCATCCACTTGTTCGCAAGGAAGCCTGGACAGTCCTCAGTGATGCCGTAGCCGCCCATCAGGCTCACGGCCTCGCGCATCATGTTTGCGCCGTGGCCGGTGTTCCACAGCTTCGTCGCCGGGCAAAGAACATTCGCCTCTGCGTCCTTCAGCACATACTGCACCAGCGGGTCAGCTTCCAACTCCGCCCGCCGTGCGCTGTCGCCCTTCAGCTTCACGAACTCGATCGCGCGGTCCTCGCTCTCTTTCAGCGCCTTCATCTCCGCGCGCCCGCCGTTGATGCCGCGCTCCTTTAGCAGCGCTGTCTTCTGCTTTTCCAACGGATCCAATTCGTCGAACAGCCGTGCCGCAGCAAAGCCCATCGAAGCCGCCGCTTCTCCCGTCGCCCACACGTCTACCAGGCGGTGCAGCGCGTCCTCCCGCTGTTGAATTCCCTGCTCATAGCGCACCGATCCCTGCTTCGCGCCCTCGGCTCCGCGGAATCTTTGCCGCTGGTAGCGAATCACCGGCTCCGCCGCCGATAGCAGCTTGGCCGCCGTCATCAACCCCACCGGCACGCGCGTCCGCCGGAACACCGCGTCGATAATCTCGCTGTGGTTGAAGTTCGGCACAATCACTCCGTCTTTCACCGTGTATCCGCCCACAATCCGGTTCGCCGGCACTTTCAAATTGAACACCGGATCGCCCGTCGATGAAAGTTGGTGCACCAGCTTCTTCGTCGCCGTGCCGCGGTCGAACGTTCCTTCATCCGTCTCTTCCAGAATCACCACGCAGCTGCCCTTAATGCGCTCGTCGTCGGAGTTCACCGCCGCCGTTACAAAATTTGCAAATGCAATTCCCGTGATGAACCGGCCGCGCTTGTCTACCTGCAGCCACGGCTCTTCGCCGTCTTTCCACTCCGCCACGCGCACCTTGCCGTTCAGCATTCCCGTATCAACGCCAACGTACGGAATAGGCTCGGTCAGCGCGAAGGCTCCGCGCCACGGCTTCCGGGCAACATCCGACGCCAGCCCCGGCTGCTGCGGAGCCGCTAGTTTTTTGTAGCGAGTCACTTGTTCCGCCGTGCCGCGTTCGTGGATCGGCGAAAGCGCCAGAAATCCCGCCAAACTTGCCGTCGCCGCGCCGCCATCTACCCACGCCAACTCGAATGCCGCCAGTCCTAGCGCCAGATTCTTCGGCCCAACGATGAATCCACCTTCCTCCGGCTCCATAAATGCCGCCGTGATTCCCGCGCGGTCAAAGGCGTCCATCATCTCGTCCTTCGCCTTCGTCCATTCGTGCGTGTTGCGCTCGCCTGCAGCCACCATCCGCGCCACCGTTCCCCGCGCCACGCCGCGCGCCGATTGAACCAGCATCTGCAAATCGAAACGGTCCGCGAACCGCCATTGAATCTGCCGCACCGCATCCCCGGGAAGCGTCAGCATCGTCTTCGTTTCAGGAATCGCAACTGCGCCCGCAACTGTGCTCGCCGCAACTGTGCTCATGGAGTGGCTCCTCTGGATAGCGCCACTATTGTCCTTGACTGCGCTCTCGACGGCATGTGACCCGCATCACCCCGGCGGCCTCGCACCCGGCGTGAGAGCCGATAGCTGAAGGCTGCATCTGTGATCTGTATCGCCCCGCTTGTGACACCTGTCACTGCCAGCATCGCTTTCAAAAGCGCATCTCTGAAGTGTGGCCCTCAGCGGATGTTCTAATCCCCACCCGCAGCGGACTTGGGTGCGCGAGACCAGGTAAAGTCGCGGTCAATCCTCTTTTGCCTGGGGAAAGAAGACGGCAGGATGAATCACGCCGCACGGAAACGAACACCATCGAGCGTTCGAAAAACTGTCCTGGCAGCCGGCGTCGCCGTTCTCGCGTTCGCTTTCGCGCCCGTCGTTCTTCGAGCGCAAGCTGACTGCCTTACCTGCCACGGCGATTCCACCATGACCGACAGCGCTGGTCACAGCATCGCCGTCGACGGCCAGGAATTCAGCTCAAGCATTCACGGCAGCCTGCAGTGCACCAGCTGCCACGCCGACATCAAGGCCTATCCTCATCCCGACAAAATCGCGCCCGTCGATTGCAAGACATGCCACGCCGATCAAGCCTCGAGCGTCTCCGGCAGCGTCCACGCCTCAGCCTCCGACCATCCCTGCACCAGTTGCCACGGCGTCGCGCACTACATCTTCCCCAAAGACGACCCGCGATCGAATGTCTACCCGCTCAACGTTCCCAAGACTTGCGGCACCTGCCACGGAAGCCCCGATCTCGCAAAGAAGCACGGCCTGCCCAACGTCTACCCGCTTTACATGGATTCAATCCACGGCTTCGCGCTCAGCAAGGAAGGCCTGCTCGTCGCGGCCAACTGCCAAAGCTGTCATGGCTCGCACAACATCCTTAGCCACACCAACCCGCAGAGCCCCACCTACAAATCCAACATCCCCAAAACCTGCGGCACCTGCCACGCCAAGATCGAAGCCGACTACGAGCAAGGCGTGCACGGCAAAGCTGTCGCAAGCGGCAATCTCAGCGCTCCGGTCTGCAGCGATTGCCACACCGCCCACGCCATCCTGCAGCCCACAGAATCGGCCTTCCGCATGCAGTCCACGCCCATCTGCGGCAACTGCCACAAAGACAAGTTCTCCACTTACCGCGACACCTTCCACTCGCAGTTGGGCTCGCTCGGCGGCTACGTTGAAACCGCCCGCTGCTGGGATTGCCACGGAGCCCACGACGTGCGGCCCGCCTCCGATCCCGCATCGCCCATCAACAAGGCCAACTTGGTCGCCACCTGCGGCCGCTGCCACGCCGGCGCCAATGCGAGCTTCGTGAAGTATCAGCCGCACGCCAACGCGCGCGACCGCAAGCTCAGCCCGGCGCTTTACTACATTCGGCTGTTCATGAACCTGCTGCTGGCCGGAGTGCTCATCTTTTTCATGATCCACACCATCTTGTGGGTGATCCGCTCGCGGTATTCCCAGGTAAAGAGCCGTGCCGCCAATGGAGGAAAAAATGCCTGAGTTGGAAACGGCAAATGCGACAACGGAATCCGCCGCCAACGGCCGCTTCTTCGTGCGCTTTACGCGCGAGCAGCGCTACATGCACGCGGTTTTGTTCACCACATTTCTCGGGCTTGCGGCCACCGGCCTCGTCATGCGCTTCAGCGATAGCTTCTGGGCGCGCAAGTTCGCCTCAGGCGTCGGCGGATTCGGCGCCATTCTCTTCTTCCATAAACTCTGCGCTATCGTCCTCACCATCGCCTTCCTCATTCATGTCAAAGAAGTCTTCCAGCGCGGCCTCCTTCGCCGCGAAAAAGGAATCTTCTGGGGCTCAACCTCCATGGTCGCCAGCTGGAAGGACGTCAAGGACCTCTTCGGCCACATGCGCTGGTTCCTCGGCCTCGGTCCCAAGCCCCAATTCGAGCGCTACGCCTACTGGGAGAAGTTCGACTACTGGGCGGTGTTCTGGGGAATGATCATTATCGGCTTCTCCGGTTACGCCATGTGGTTCGCGCCGTTCTTCGCGCACTTCCTCCCCGGATGGGCGCTGAACGCCGTATTGATCATCCACAGTGAAGAGGGACTGCTGGCGATTCTGTTTATCTTTGCGATTCACTTCGTCAACACGCATCTGCGCCCCGACAGTTTCCCCATGGACATGGTCATCTTCACCGGCGTCGAAAGCGAAGACGAGTTTAAGCACAAGCGCCCGCTCGAGTATCAGCGAATGCTTTCCGAAGGCAAAGCCGAATCCCGCCTCGGCATCGCGCCGCCCCTCTGGCTCCTCAACTTCTCCAAAGTCGTCGGCTCCATCGCCATCTTCATCGGCCTTACGCTGCTGGTGCTCACGCTGACCGCGTATTTTCACTAGAAGCTGCTCTTGTGACTGCAATCACGGCGCGAATTCTCCCCAAAGCGTCTCCTCAAACTGTGGACGTTGTTCGTCGGTTTGCGCCATTTACGCTCATCTTTCTCTGTTTTGCCTGGGCCTCCTCCCCAATCTCCGCGCAAAAGCTCAAGGACTCGGACTGCCTCACCTGCCACTCCGACGCCACCATGACCGATAGTGACGGCCACGGCATCGCCGTCGACCAATCCAAGTTCAAGCACTCCGTTCACGGCTCCATGTTCCGATGCGTCGATTGCCACACCAACGTCAAGAGCGTCGCGCACGACACGCCTCCGAAAAAAATCACCTGCGACCAGTGCCACGCCGACGCGCACGAAGCCTATGCGCATAGCATTCACGCCCAAATCACGAGCGCCGGCAAGGTTCCCGCCACCTGCCAGGACTGCCACGGCAACGTCCATCAGATCGTCTCCGGCGAAGATCCCAAATCGCCCGTCAATCACGCCAACATTCCAGTCACCTGCGGCCGCTGCCACGGACAAAAGTTCCTCATGGAGTCGAATGGCGAAACCGCGCAGCCCTTCCTCTCCTATCAGTCCAGCGTCCACGGCCGCGCCGTAGCCAACGGCTCGCAAAAAGCCGCCGTCTGCACCGATTGCCACGGCGTCCACGAAATTCTTCCCGCCAGCGACCCCAAGTCGCCCATCTCAAAAGTCGCCGTCGCGTCCACCTGCGGCAAGTGCCATACCGATGTAGCCAACACCTTCACCGCCAGCATTCACGGCCAGGCGATCGCGCGTGGCAACATGCTCGCGCCCACCTGCACCGACTGCCACGGCATTCACTCCATCAAGCCGCACACCGATCCAAATTCGCCCGTCGCCGAGCAAAACGTCTCGCGCGACATCTGCGCCCGTTGCCACGAAGGCGTTCGTCTCTCGCAGGAGTTCGGCGTCCCCGGCAATCGCGTCACCAGCTACTTCCACAGCTACCATGGCCTTGCTGCCGAAGGTGGTTCCGTCGTGGCTGCCAACTGTTCCAGTTGCCACGGCGTGCACAACATTCTCCCCTCCAGCGATCCTCGCTCCACCATCAATCGCGCCAACCTCGACGCCACCTGCGGCCAGTGCCACAAAGGCGTCACGCAAAAATTCACGCGCACGCCCGTCCATCTTCAGTCTGGCTCGCGCTCCGCCGACTCCAACTCCAATGACATCGACTCTGTCGCCACGCGCTGGGTCCGCTGGATTTACATTCCCCTCATCCTCCTCGTCATCGGCGTCATGTTCCTGCACAACGCCATCATCTGGCGCTCGAAGGCCGTCGCCCGCCGCCGGCTGATGAACCCCTTCATGACGCGCATGACGGTCAATCAGCGCTGGCAGCACCTCATCCTGCTGTCCAGCTTCGTCGTTCTCGTCATCACCGGCTTTGCGCTCAAATTCCCCGACACCTGGTTTGCCCACACCCTGGGCATGGGCGAAAATCTCCGCGGCATTATTCATCGCGTCGCTGGAGTTATTCTCATCGCCGCCGGCATCTATCACGTCTTCTATCTCGCCGCAGCGCGCGACGGCCGCCGCCTGCTGCGCGACATCGCGCCCCGTCCCAAAGACGCGTTTGACGCGTGGGCCACCATGCGCTATTACCTCGGCCTCAGCGCAGTGAAGCCGAAATTCGGCCGCTTCAACTACGCCGAGAAAGCCGAATACTGGGCGCTCGTCTGGGGAACGGCCCTCATGGGCCTCACCGGCATCATGCTCTGGGCCAAGGTCTGGGTCGGCGACCTGTTCGCCCGCTGGTGGGTCAACGTCGCCACCGCCGTCCACTTCTACGAGGCCATCCTCGCCACTCTCGCTATCCTCGTCTGGCACTTCTACCAGGTCTTCTTCGATCCCGATGTCTATCCCATGAACTGGGCCTGGTGGGATGGCAAAATGTCCGTCGACCACTACCGCCACGAACACGAACTCGACCCCGATTCTGCCTCCGATGCCGCCGATTCAGGCGCCCAGGCTCCGCCGGAAGAATAGTGGGCCGCGCCGCGGAAATAGCCCTCCGCCTCTCTCATCCGCTGCGCACTCGAAATTCATCGTCTGCCCATCCACATAACGTCACCCCAGGAGATGAGGCCACAAACAAGGACACCTGCGAGAACCTCAAGATACAACGGGAACCGGCGCTGATCACTGGCCTGCTGGTATTCGCGGGATTCTAGTGCGCTGGCAGGTTGATCCGGCAGGCCTGACTGCCGCGGGGAACCTTGCGGCAGATAGGGACTCAAGCCGGACATAAAGAGCGCCACACCGGCATTCTCGACGATTCCGTTGTCGCCGTCTAAAAAGAATGCCCTTGGTACCGGGAGGTTTTCGGGCCGGCCGCTCGTAAATCCCCGGTCGTTTGTAAATCCCCAGCCGCTCGTAAATCGCGGCCGGGCAAGTGAATCGCCGGATCGAGCGATAACGGCATTGGCGCGCTCTGGATTGATCCCGAGATTAAATACGATGCAGAAAATCAAGCAAGGGGCCGCGCTCTTTGCGACGCGCGTTTTAAGCCAAATCAGGGCATCGACCGCCGCCGGAACACTAACCTCAGCTTGCTTCTGAACAGAAACGCTCTGCTTCAACGAGATCATCTTCGTCACATCAAGGCCTCCCATCCCTGGCTATGGCCGGATCTCGCCGAAACACGACAGCGTGTCAGTTTTCACATGTCTTGAAAGGGAATGAACGGGGACCCACCCAGTAGGTGAATCCCCGGCGCGTTCCCCACTGTGATCAATGACCCGCTATCAAGGCCATCTCCTCTTTCCCGCCCACTTTTCCAGCCTGATTCTCGAGCTTTGAGGCGGGCAAGAAAAACCCATCCAAAGCGGAATCAAAGCGAGCTTCGCTCAGGAAGTATTGATCGCCATACCGATGGAAAATCAGCGTGTCCTGCTCCCCTCGGCCGATCGAACCGCGCTGGACAAATACCCTGGCCCTTACGCCCTTCCTCCGGTCCTGAATGACGAGCACATTGGGATGTACGGAATCGAATCCGACGGCATAGTTCCCGGCCGGCAGAAAAGTGCTGTTGACCGTGAAGTTGAATGGAACGTTGACCTTGAGCACAGGGCTCTGTGCGCTTGCACTTCCGGCAGTCATCAAGGTTGCTGTTACAACGAGCGCGATTGCGGCGATGCGATTCATAAGTCCCTCCAGTGCTGTTCCGCGGCAGAGCGTCTGTCCACTCCGGGCATATCGGGGATTCCCGCCCGGCCGCGACCTGTTTTTCAGTCTGGCGCAGGACAGTTTATCTGTCCAATAGATTGATGTGATATATTGCATCTCAATTGGAGATTCGTGTATGGAAGTCCGGCAGCTTCAGATCTTTCGCACTCTTGCTGAAGAGTTGAGCTTCACCCGCACCGCTGAAAAGGTGCACACAGTGCAGTCCAACGTGACTGCGCAGATCAAGGCGCTCGAAGAAGAACTCGGTACGCCGCTATTCGATCGCCTCGGCCGGCGCGTTACGCTCACCGACGCAGGCCGCAACTTCCTGCCCTTCGCGTCGCAGGCCCTCGCGGCCATGGACCAGGGTCAGCGCGCCATCGAGACCGGCGCCGAACCAAGCGGGCCGCTGCGCATCGGCGCTCCGGAGAGCGTCCTCACCTATCGCCTGCCCCAGGTATTGCACGCCTTCCGCCGCCACTTTCCCCACGTCGAACTCATCTTCAGTCCCTACATAGGCACGGCGTTTGCGATCGAGCTCGAAGCCGGCAAGCTCGACATGGCCATCACCATGGCGGACTCCAAGCCTTCATTGAACATCAAGTCCGTCCGCCTGCGCACCGAGCAGGTTTTCCTGCTGGCTGACCCCAGCCATCCGCTTGCCTCCAAGCCCACGGTAAGGCCTTCCGATCTGGTGGGACAGAATCTGCTGCTGACCGAATCGGGATGCAGCTACCGGGAAAAACTCGATCGCATTCTCGCCCTGGCCAACATTCGCCCCGCCAACATCACGGAGTTTTCCAGCGTCGAGGCAATCAAGCAGTGCATCTCTCTCGGCATGGGACTGGGCCTCTTGCCGGCAATCGCCGTTGCCCGCGAACTGCGCCAGCATCATCTCAAAGCGCTCAACTGGACCGGTCCATCTCTCGACATTGCCGCCAGCATCATCTGGCACAAAGACAAATGGATCTCTCCCGCAATGGCCGCATTCATGAAGATGGTCAAAGACAAACTCGAGGACCCTGAGCGTTGAGCTGACTCGCTTCCTTGAAGTTGTCATCCTGAGCGCAGCGAAGGATCTGTGGTTGCCTTTGCCTCGTACCGGGCCACGAGCACTCGTGTCGCCGGAGGGAGCAGGAGCCCTCAGGCTCCTGAATTCCCGCGCAGTAATCCCTCCGGCCTTCAGGCCCGGGCAGCCTCGCTTTCCCGCAAGCGCCCTCCCGCGAGAACCAAGAATGACCTCGGAATTCAAAGGAGCATGAGAAGAAGCCTTGCATCGGGGCATGAGCGGGGAACCCACCCAGTGAGTGGGTCGCATGCCGCAAGCAGCGCAAGAATGTGCGCCGGCCTCAGCCCGCACTTCGGGCCGCGCGCACTGCGGGAAAGGCTGCGAAGCAGCCGAGGGGGGCGACCGGGGCGGGTCTCGTAGAGTCCCGACGGGGGTCGCCGATCCGGCCGCGCGGCCCGCCCTGCTCTAAGTCATTGTTTTCTTAATCCCTTATCCTCTCGGTCCGTGATTACTTGAAGTTTCTGTACATCGCCACCCCATCATCTCGCATAAAGACAAATGGATCTCTCCCGCCATGTCCGCATTCATGAAGATGGTCAAGGACAAACTCGAGGACCCCGAACGTTGACGAGAGCTGTCCCGCAACAGCAGCGATGGAGACTGCGGCGTATTCAGGTATTTACCCGATGAAGGGACACCCACCGATTAGAATTGATGGAGCTTTCAGAACCTTCAGGTTTGGTTGTAGAGCCAAAAGGACAATCCATGAGCCCCCTCCTTTCCGGTCTCCCAGCTACCTTCGCAGCGCTGCTTGACTCGTACTACTCCCAAATCGTCGAGGCCATCAAACGGAATTCGCACCACGACCATCGGCGCGCACTGCTAATGGAATTTCTCAGGGAGAGCTTCGACATAGGCGTCGACGAAATAGAGCTGGAGAAAAAGATCAAGGTCGCGGAAGTGCGTGGCCGAATCGACGCGTTCTACAAATTCGTGATATTCGAAGTAAAGATAGACTTGGAAAGAGAGCGGCCAGACGCCCTCCAGGAACTGAAAAAGTACTTTGAATCGAGACCTACCCCCAGCGACTACGTCGCCGCCGTCACCGACGGACTGAAATTCGAGATATACGACTATAACCCCTCCACCCGACAGCCCAAAGAGGTCAGAAGATTTGAGATATCAGTCGACAACCCCCAGACCCTCTACTCTGAACTCGACGAGTTATTGGCAGCCGGGCGGAAGATCCCGCCGTCCTCCGACGACATAGTTATGCGCTTTGGACTTCATAGCATTTCTTTTCTGCGGAGCGCCCGACTCCTCGGAGACGCCTATGGCACCGTTGCAAGCGACCCGTCCGTTGAGGTGAAGCTTCGAGAGTGGAACGCGCTGCTATCAAAGGTCTACGGCAGCGCGATCGGAAACGACGAGCTTTTTCTAAAACATACCTATCTAGCAATCCTTTCTCGAGCAATTGTGACGATGGCGCTTTTCCCTAGGCACACCCGCACCGCTTCTCTTTATCGCGAGCTGCTTACCGGGGAGTTCTTCAAATCCCAGGGCATCGTCAACCTGGCGGAACCGGACTTTTTCAGTTGGTGCCTCGACACCGCCGCGGAGGCCCCTTTTCTGGAAATAGTCGACGCCATTTTCAAGCGGCTCGGTGAATTCGATTGGAAGAAAATCGAAGAAGACCTCTTGAAGATGCTTTATCAGGAACTCGTCGACCCGAGTGACAGAAGCGGTTTAGGCGAATTTTATACACCAGATTGGCTGGCGGAACTAATGCTTGAGGATCTCCACTATGACCGAGAGAGCCTACTTGATCCCTCTTGCGGCTCGGGCACCTTTCTATTCACGGCGATCCGCCAACTACGCCGGAATGGAATGCGCGGCAGAGAACTCGTCCAATTTGTGATGGAGTCGATCATTGGACTGGATGTTCACCTGACCTGCCCCCGGAAAACTCTACCAGTTGAAGCTGGAGTTCTCTCGTAATCTAAGCGGGAGGACGGAGCGATGAAGAAGAGCCGGTACACGGAAGAGCAGATCATCGGGATATTGAAGCAGCATGAGGCCGGGGTGAAGACGGCGGACCTATGCCGGGAGCATGGGATCAGCGCGGCGACGTTCTATGGCTGGAAGTCGAAGTTTGGGGGCATGGAAGTGAGCGAGGCGCAGCGGCTGAAGGCAATGGAGGACGAGAACCGCCGGTTGAAGCTGCTGGTGGCGGAGCTGAGCCTGCATGGTGAAGCGCTGAAGGCAGTGATCCGAAAAAACGGCTGGAGCTTGCCGGTCTAAGAGGAGACGTGGCGTTCGTCTCGGCGGAGTTCCGGTTGAGCGAACGCACGGCCTGCAAGCTGCTGGGGGTGGAGCGGTCGAGCTACCGGTATGAGCCTCGCGCGGACCGCAACATCGAACTGCGCGAGGCGCTGGTGAAACTGGCTCGGCAGAAGCCGCGTTATGGCTATCGACGGCTGCATGCGCTGCTGAGCCGTCGCGGTCACGAGGTGAACGTGAAGCGTGTTTACCGGCTGTATCTGGAGGAGAGGCTGTCGGTTCGGCGCAGGAAGCGCAAGCGTCTGGTGCGGGATCGTGCGCTGGAACCGCGGCTGATCCGGCCCAACCAGGAGTGGGCGATGGACTTCATCGTCGACGGCCTGGCGACGGGGAGGATGGTGCGCATCCTCAGCGTGGTTGATGCGTACACGCGTGAGTGCTTGGCGCTTGAGGCCGACACCAGCCTGGGCAGCGGACGCGTGACGCGTGTGCTGGAGCGGCTGATCGAAGAGCGTGGCCGGCCGGAGAACTTGCGCTCGGATAACGGCCCGGAGTTTACCTCGCGACGCATGCTGGGCTGGGCAGAGGACTGGAAGGTTGGCTTGGTGCACATCCAGCCGGGAAGGCCGATGCAGAATGGCCACGTCGAGAGCTTCCACGGGAGGCTGCGCGACGAGTGCCTCAACGCGCACTGGTTCCGCACGCTGAACGATGTAAGGAGTACCCTGGCAACCTGGCGGCAGGAGTACAACTGCGAGCGTCCGCACAGTTCGCTCGACTACAGAACGCCGGAGGAGTTCCGGCAAAATGCAGGCTATGCGGATGTGGAAAGCAAAGAACGCTTCCCACATCCGCACAGCCTCGACGGCGGCTGCGAGTTAATCTCGAAGCTAAACCAAAACCGGGAAACTCCAGTTATCAGTGGATGAGAAATCGGGGGCAGGTCACACCCTGTCGCGGTCTTAATGGCAAAAGCAAACGTGCTGCTCGCGCTTGCCCCGGAGCTATCGACCAAACGGGACTATGAAGTATCCATCAGGGTCTACATGGCGGACACCCTGCAAACGGTAGAGAAAAAGGGCAAGAGCTATCTGGCAGTTCCGGACGGGCTGGGCCGCGATTTCACCATTCCAATCAGGAGTCTGGAGCTCAACAGAGACCTCGATCAAATAATCGACCAGATGTCTGCTTTCGCTCAACGGGGGACAGCGTCCACCGCCCTGACGGATCAAGCCCAAAAGGGATTCATGGCAAAAATCAAACATTTGACCGCAGAGGAAAAGAACTTCTGGAATTTCAACTTTTCTCTGATGGTCGATCTGATCAAACAGCGTCGGGATACAGTCTGGGCGTTTATTCTTAAGAACGCTTTTAGACCAGCCTTTCTTCGCCGCACCAAGGTCGATGTCATCGTAGGCAATCCTCCCTGGCTTTCATTTCGTGATATTGCCGAGAATTCGTACAAGGGCAGAATCAAGGAATTGACGTTCGGCTATAAGCTCCTGGAGAGGTCACCCAGGAAGCTTTTTACTCAAATGGATACATCCACTCTCTTTTTTGTTCACTGCAAGGAGGAGTTTCTGAGAGAGGGAGGAAAGATTGCATTTGTGATGCCGAAAACCACGATTCTCCCGGCAAAACAGCACGCCGGGTTTCAGCGCGAAGGATTGAGTCGCATAGATGATTTGAGTAAAGTGACCGTCACTGGGCTCAAAAACCAGCATTTCTTCAATGTCAAGTCCTGCGTTGTCGTTTTGGACGGGCCGTCGTCCGTTCACGACATTCCGATGCGAAAATGGTCTGGGGTTCTTCCCAAGAAAAACCTCACGCTGGAACAATCGCGGCACCTATTATCCGCGGAAGAATCGACTCACGATTTCCTGCATACCGGGGAAGCTTTATCACCCTACTATGACAGGGCGTTACAAGGGGCCACTCTAAACCCACATACGCTATGGTTTGTAGAGCCTGATACCCGCGCGGCGCTTAACACAACCCGGCCGCTGCTGAAGACTTCGGCGGACGCCTTTCGCCTTTGTAAAGAGGAGAAATGGAAGTTACGGGTAGACGGACCCGTAGAAAACAAGTTCCTTTTCTCCACGGCAGTATCGGACGATATCTTGCCTTTCCTTGTTAGAGCCCTTCGACTGACCGTCCTGCCCGTCCTGCTCAGGGAAGGGCGAATGATAATGATGCAGAGCGATGAAATACTCGCCGAAGGGTATCCCGCCGCATCGGATTGGGTAGCAAGAGCCGAAAGAATCTTCTCCAAGAACATTAAAGACCCAAAGATGACAGCCCAAAACTACCTAAATTTCCAAAATAAATTGACTACCCAATGCGCGGATGAGCCCCATGTCGTCCTGTACAACAAGTCGGGCACCAATATCTGCGCCGCATACCTCAATGCAGATCAGTGCAAGGAGGTATGTGATCTCACAGTCCAGGGCTTTGTGGCTGAGTCGGTGACCTATCGGATATACGTTGACTCGGAAGACGAGGCACATTACCTGTCGGGAATCTTGAACAGCACGGTGGTGAACCTTGCAATCAAGCCGTACCAGACTGAGGGCGTCTACCACGGCAAGAGAGACATCCATAGGCGGCCGTTCGAGGTGTGCGCTATTCCCGAATTTGATAGTAAGGATCCACGACATTTGGCAATCGCAGAATGTGGAAAGAGGGCGAAAAGGGTAGTCCAAGAATGGGGCCCAAGAATGACCGGAGACCTGGGGAAGGCCCGCGGCGCCTGTCGGGCGCTCGTTGCCAATGAGATTAGCGAGATTGATGGGCACACGATAGAGCTCCTTGGGCCGACTAAGTCCCACCGCGGAAAGGCGAAGAACGAAGATACTTCAATCCAAGGTTCGATTTTTTAGGCACCGTGTGGCCACCCCCCTCCACCACGCCGCGCGAAAGGTAACGAAAGTCGGCCCCTCACCATCCCGCCGCCACCCTAACGTCTCCGCCGCGCTGTCAAGTGGCACAGCCCATCCGCCACAACCTAACCCGCTGATTCCATGCCGAATATTTTCCCGCGAAAGTTTGCCGATCATTTCCCGCAAATCTCTACACTTGAAGTTGTATGGGGATTCTTCCGGAACATTTCGAACCGAGAGTCACAGCGCGACCCGCGCAAGCTCTGGCAACCGCGCTAACTCCGCTAGCCCCGCTGCCTTCTCTGGAGGGGAAGCTAAATAAGAAAAATTTCGACACCCATAAAACCCGAAGACTCGACATTAACTCTTTTATAATCAACAAAACCTGCTCAAAACCGTGGACAAATTTCGTCAAATTTCATCGATTTTGTGAGCCAAAGCGGCTCTTTTCCGCCCCAAAACGGCCCCAAATCGCCCCTCAAACGCGCTTCCGCGCCGCAATAATCCTGAGCTTGTGCTGATGGCCGAAGGCTGAAAGCTGCAAGATCCTGCGGCTCCGCTTTTCTGATCCCTGATCCCTTATCCCTGACCCCTGTCTCCCTCACACCCGCCAGGTGTCTGCGCGCCAGTCCTTGATCCGCTCTTTGATCTGCTTCCGGCTCAGATTGTGTTCGAGCGCCTGCTTCGCCAGCTCGACCACTTCGTCGTCGGCTGCAAAGCGCAGCCCGATCAGTTGGTCTTCTGTCAGCCGGTAGATCTGCGAGTGCCATTCCGCCGGAGCCAGCGCCTGCAGCCGCAGCCGCTCCTCGAGCCGGATCACGCGGTCCTGCACCTTCAGCGGATACGTTCGCAACCGGAACAGCGTAACCAGGAATGCCAGCGACAGCACGACCAGCCACACCGAATAGAAGCAGAAATGGTGCACGCAATAGATGACGGCGATGACGATGCTGGCGATCGAAATGAAGGTCAGGAAGAAGTGATACGGCGGATCGTACCGTCCATGGTTCTTGAGACTTTGCGGCTCACTCATTTGTAGCGCTCGTTCCTCGCAGGTCCTGATTGGCGCTCGCGGCTGTTGGCGTTGCTCCCGCGGCCGTTGGTCCCGAGCCCGCCGCTCCGGAGATTGACCCGCTTGCTTGAGCGCTCGGTGCCTGTAAACCTGCTATGGCCGAATTCTCTTGGGTCGGGCTTGGCGCTGTCAACGCGGATAAATTGTCCGGTCCCAGAATCGTCGGGTTCTTGGGAACCAGATGGTAGCGGCCTCTTACCAGGTAGTCCACAAACAGACCGCCAGCGAGATAGGGGTTGGCCAATGCAATCGGGACCGCGTAGATCGTGGTCACAATCGACTCGTCGACGGTCTTGGCGGAGTGGCTCCGATGCCGGTAGCCCGGAATCTGCGGAATCTCAAACACCGTAAGCTGCGTACCCGGATTCTTGCGCGCAAAGCGCACCAGCTTATACGTGATTTGCTTCGGCGTGGTCATTCCGGCATCGGGAAAGATGCTGCGCCTGAAGGTCCGCGGAAAGTAGTCGTTTAGCATCACCCGCGCAAAGTCCGCGCAGTTGTTGAAGAGCAGATTGAATCTCGTCCGATTCGGTCCCGCGTTCAGCTTTTCGATGAGCGCATCGTCCTGCTCTGCACTTGTCTCGAAGCGAAAGGCGTAAATCCGCCGCTCGTACGCTGCGCCCAGCAGTTGCGTCCAGCCGCCGTGCACCAGGTTGCCCGCAGACAAATTCGTGCCCAGGCTCGTCAGATGCTCCTCGCGATACCTGTTGCGCAACTCGATCACCATCCCGCGGTCAACATGTGCGGGAACGTCGGCGGCGTTCTCCACCGAATACAGATAAGGAATAAGAGGGATTGCGACCCAGTCGTACCCGTCCACGCCCTGATAGCGGGCAATCACCGCGCCCAGCTCGCCCGGCTGGCAACGGCGCAGCTTTACCGGCGTCTCGACGCAGATTCGCTCGAAATAAATCGCGTTATGCCCGGTCGGGTTCAGAGCTCCAAAAAAGCCGTACGGCTCCTCCATCAGCAGAGCTGATTGCGCGTGCCCTGGCGCGCAGAAAGATGCCACCACCAGGACAAGAACAAATAAAAGAATGCGGTTCCGAAAGTTTGAGAGCATCGGTCTCCCTTTGGGATAAGAGGTACTGGTTCTCTCTCGTTCCGTATTCACCATCTCTCGCGACGGATTGGCAAAGGAAATTTCCCAATCCGTCGTATTTCTGAGGATTCATGGTTCCTGCACTGCATTTCGACGTAGGCCGCAAACGTTCCCGCGCGACACACCGCGCCTACTTATTTAGATGCATTTTCCGGCTGAATGTTGCGGATTGGTTTTTGGGGGGATGACCGGTGGGGGATTGCCGCTTGCCAACGGTCGATCAAATCACTGGTGAGGCGGAACGATAATCGAGGTCTCCTGCACTTCAATCAGGCCGGAGCCGATCATCTTTTCCAGTTCGGGCAAAACCGCATCGACCTTTTCGCGCGTCTCAATGAACTCGATCTTGATCGGAAGATGGTCTGAGATCTCGAGGATGTGCGCGGAATGGATGCGATGCCTGGCTCCAAACCCCGCCACTCCCTTCACCACCGTTGCACCCGCGATTCCGCTATGAAAAAGAAAGTCCAGAATGCTGGTGTAGACCGGGACGTGGTGGTGCTTGGCTCCATCGCTCAGGAAGAGCGTGACTTTAACCGCCTTGCCCGTCGTCAACATCCGTTCTCTCTCCGCTTGGCTTTTGTGCCTTGATTCAGTCGCTGCGCTCAGTGTCCAGCTCCACTCACCGCACGCGCGCCGAACCTCCACTTCCAAGTGAACAACGAACGATTGAAGCACCTTTGTGGTGAACTTGCAACTTCGGCTTGCCTGCCGCCTGTACAGGTCGATACACCCTAGAGCAGGTCGGCCAGCGCCGTTCCGCACCATGTGGCCGCAAGGCCCAGGATGAGGCTGCCCACCGCGTAGAGCGCCGCCAGCAGAAAAGCTCCCGATCGCATTGTCGAAAGCGTCTCCCACTCGTATGTCGAGAAGGTGCTGTAGGCGCCGATGAAGCCGATGGGCACAAGGAACCGCCATGCCGGATTCAGGTCGGCTCGCTTGCCAAAGTAGGTCAGCGTAAAGCCGATTATGACGCAAGCCGTAATGTTGATAACCATCGTGCCGTAAGGAAACCTGGCTCCCATGCGGCCCGAAATGGTCGATCCAACCCAATACCGGGCCATAGAACCCAGCGCTCCTCCCACAGCAATCATCAGATATTTCTGCAATGCTTGACCCCCCATTTAGCTTATCGCTCTCCGCCAATCGCCTCCGCGTTCGACCTCGCAGATTATCCTTCTTCTTCCATCGCCGGATGCGCAGGCGCAGCATGAGGCTTCCCATGCGCCATCTTGTGGGGAAGCAGATGTTTGGGCAGAAAGAACGTATTGGCTGCTAGCGTAGGCAAAACCGCACTGGCAATGATCGCTCCCACGAGGAACGAATACTGCGCCTGCGTGATGATCTGATGATTGAGGCCGAAGAGCGCCGAGATGGTTCCAAAAGTCAGGCCGGTCGACATCATCAGAGTGTAATAGGCTCCGGCTGACCCTTGATGTCGATGGGCCCGGACAGTCGGAAACACGAACGCGGTCTTTGTCGCCATTTTGGCGAGAAACAGAATGACCAGCGTTGCAGGCGCCGCAATAAGCGCCGGGACCGAGACGAATGAGCCCGCGCGAATGAAGTAGAAGGGCGTCAGCAGGCCGAAGGTGAGTGTCCGCAGGCGGCGGACCAGCGCGTGGTCCTTGCCAACGGTTCCCGCCAAAACCGAGCCGATCATGTACGCCGGCAAGACGGCCTCGCTCCCTGCCCAAACCGCCAGCCCTCCAAGCCCAAAAAGAAGGAACAGAATGTACTTGGTTTCAAGTTCGGAGACCCGCCCACCGTATTTCGCAAAGAACCATTTGGTGATAAAAGGAAGAACCGCAAACATGCCCGTACAGACACAAACAAAGATGACCGTCTTGATGCTGAAGGGCGAGAAAATGAGACCCAGAGCCAGTACGGTTCCCAGGTCGTTCACAAAGCACGCTGCGAGGATGGCCTTGCCGAACTCGGTTACGTTTAGGCCGAGTTCCAGCATGACCGCATATACAACGGCTACCGAAGTCGTCGAAAGCGCCACCCCGCACAGCCAGCTTGAGCGCATGCTCCAGCCAAGAATGTAATGTCCGACCAGGGTGCACCCAAGAAACGGTCCAATAAAACCGGCCAGCCCTACCAGGATGGCCTCTTTCCACTTGGTTTTGAAGATCGTTGGTTCGAGTTCGGCGCCGGCCAGGAAGGTGAGAACAATCGCGCCGGTTCCGGCAAGAAAAGTGATCCATTGAGTGCTGGCGAGCAGCCCTCCAGAGCCCATGAATGCTCCAATAATGAGCTGTGCCACGGTGCCGACGATGATCTCGGAAAGCGCCGTTGCGACGCGAAACCAAATCGCGAACAATGTTGCCAAAAGCGCAAGACCCACCCAGAGGGCAGACAGAACCCATGCATTCGCCATGGACGAACGCTCCTTATTGTGTGTACTCGGGGATCGCGCCGCGATACGACTCCGCAACAGGATTCCCTGTCAGGAGTCATCATCTGTCCGGCTTAAAGGAAAGGACAGCGGTTGAGGGTGAACTCCTTCACCACTGTTTCAATTAAAACCCGTCGCCAACCATCGTGTCAATGCACACGGCGCGCAGGGACAGTGTGCACGATGCGCTTCGGTCGCCCTTGCTCGCCGGTTTTACTCCTGCTTCGACGGCTTGTCAGTCCGCGAATCGGTCATCGCAACACGCGTGCTGCGCGCTGCGCCAGCAGCAGCCAACAGGAAGCTCCGCATCTGCGGCGTGAATTCCCTCCGCTCTGCTTCCTTCTGCGCGAAGCTGAAGACCCAATAAACCAGGCAACAGATGTAGCCGGCGGTCGCAATTTGATTGAGGTGCTCGACCTGGGACGCGGTTGTCTGGTGTAGATCGAGCACGGCTACCGTAAGGCTGACCATGGAATAGAGACCCAGCCCAGTTGCTACCTGAAGCTCACGATCGCGCCACCCGATCGATAACATCTGGCTGCCGCCGGCGAGCAAAAGGAAGAATAGAATTCGGAGAATCGTTGAAGTCTGTTGCAACTGAGTGATGAGAAGTCCTTCCTTCGACGTAGCATGAGCAAGTCCAGGAAGGGCTGCGAATGGCCAAATTGCTACGCCAGCCACCAGAATCAGAATTCCCACTACCACAAGTGCACTTCGCGGCAAAGAGGCTCGAAGCGGCCGGAGCACAGACCAGGCCATTTCAACCAGAACGCAAAAGAGCAGTGCAGAATCTAGGGCCGTCTGCGCGAAGTAGGCATGATAAACAGCGCGCGGATCATACAGGCTGACTATATAAATAGCGAGATTACTCGTCAGATCCCAGACGCAATACGAAAAAAACACGGGCAACGTCCGCCAGACACGCCTGTAGATGAGCATTCCAATTACGGCAAGCTCTACTAACGATGCTACGAGCCAAATCAGGTCATCGATACTCATGGACGTTGGGTCCAACCCATCGTGCGAAACGATCTGCGGATACTAGCATGCCCAACGCGGGCCGCCTTTTGATAACAGTCTATTCGCTTCTCTGAAGCAGAGAAAACGCAAAAAGGCCCACCTATGAAAGGTGGGCCCTGCCTGGTTAACAGAATTTCTTAAGCGACGCTGGGCGGTGGCAGCCTCAATGGGCCATAGGGCACCGCTGCTGCCATGCTCGGAGGTGGCAACCGCAACGGGCCGTAGGGCACCGCTGCCGCCATGCTCGGAGGTGGCAGTCTCAAGGGACCATATGGGACCGCTGCTGCCATGCTCGGAGGTGGCAGTCTCAAGGGACCATATGGGACCGCTGCTGCCATGCTCGGAGGTGGCAGCCTCAATGGGCCATAGGGCACCGCTGCTGCCATGCTCGGAGGCGGCAACCGCAAAGGGCCATAGGGCACCGCGCTGGCTGAGCACACAGACACGACTAGCAGAACAATAACGCCGAATTTCAAGACTTGCGACGAACGCGGACTCATCGGAATATCCCCCGGCGGCAGACACAACCGCCTTAGAACTTTGCTTTGTTAGAGTAACCCAAATTGTGTAGGGGCGCTACAACAAAAGTGGTATTAGAAAAAAATTCTTCCGTAAGTACCTATTTTGGAGGATCAATGGTAACCACATTGTGGGTACTTACCCAGAAACTTCCTCTTATCTTCGCCTTGCAGCGTGAGCTCCCCCGTAAGCCCCCAGGTCTTTTGTCCTACTCGCGGTGAAAACGGACTATGGGGGACGGCGAAAGAATCTGTCAGCGCGAGAAGCTGCCATGCTTTGACAGGAGTGAACTTTTCCTCTCGACTCGAGAGACTGGGAGGGCACACAGAGAAGATGCAAAGATCGGCGAGTTACCGCCTGTCGATAGCAACTGTCGTTTGCGGTTACCAGACTGAAAACTTTGGTGCCGTGGGCTAAATCAGCAAAACTCGGTACATTTGCACTTAAGCAATTCTCATTTGGGCACGATCCATGAATGCTCCCAATCCAGAAACACCAATGCCGCCTGATGTTCAAGCCACCTCGCAAGGGCGGCAAGAAGTTCGCTGCGCCGTACGATTTCCTCTTTCTTTGCCAGTGGTGCTCTCAACGGGCGAAGATGAGATCGCTGGTTTGACTCGAAACGTCTCCGCAAGCGGGGTTCTCTTTTCGCTTGACGAAGATTTGCAGGTCGGACTCAACGTCCGCTTTTCCATGCGAATGCCCCACGCTGTTCTGGGCTCGCCTCAGGATGTTCTGGTCCACTGCACGGGGCGTGTGGTACGCTGCTCCACAAGCCACAATGAGCACCTCGCCGCTGCCACAATTGATGATTATCGGTTTGCGGAGCAGTGAGTTCTCTGTTGGCTTAACAGCAGCTGATTATGGAAATCCTCGACGATAACCCTGAAGGTGACAGTGTTGACACTCCGGTCAAGCCGGGGACCATTCGCGTAATTCTCGCGGATTCCCAGGCGATTTACCGCGTCGGGATTCGCAAGGTCTTCGCTCTTGAAGATGACATCCGTGTGGTTGCTCAGGCCGATTCGCTGGAGAATCTGCGCGCGGCCATAGAGCGCTACCCAACCGACATTGTGCTTTTGGAGGGGGGCATGCTGGCCGGGACCGCCAATGCGATTCCTGAGCTTTTGCGCATGGCCCCGGATGTGAAACTCATCGTGCAAGCCGTCTCATCTGACGAAAACCATACGGTGGAACTCTACAGGCGCGGCGTTCGCGGCATCGTCTCCCGTTCGATTTCGCCCGACTTGCTCGTACGTTGCGTCCGCCGAATCGCCGCTGGCGAAACTTGGATCGATAATCAGTCAGTCAATTGGGTCATCGATGCCTATCGCGCGCAGGCGGCTGCACTCGTCAGCCCGCGGAATCAGCCTCGCCTTTCGCCCAAAGAGATGTCGATCATCACCTGCATCACCCAGGGCAAGCGGAACAAGGAAATCGCCTTCCAGTTGGGCACCACCGAGCAGGTCATCAAGAACTACCTGCGCAAAATTTACGACAAGCTTGGAGTTTCAGACCGGCTGGAACTGGCTCTTTATTGCCTGCACAACAAAATCATCCAATCGGAACTGGATGAAGAGACCGTGGCTCAAAAGATTGTCACTTCGTAGCAAAGCCGGGAACCGTTCCTTCCACTGTTCCCCCAAAATCCCCTGAGTCGCAACACTATTGCTGTTGGCGTGCGTCGCCGCAGAACAGGCGCGCCAGTTCCAGCAGCCGAGTCATCTCCGCCAGTTCCTCGCCCCCGATATGTCCCAGCAGCTCAACCGGGATGCGCTGAATCATAGGATCCATCGCGTGCAACAAATCCAGGCCCGCATCGGAGATTTGCGTCCAAACCACGCGGCGATCGTGCCGGTCGCGGTGTTGGCGAATTAACTTGAGGCGCTTCATTCGTGCCAGCAATCGCGTGATGTCTGGTTCCATCGCGATCATGCGCGCACCGATGGCCGCGCAGGTGAGCCCGTCTGGTTGCGCTCCGCGCAGGATACGCAATACGTTGTACTGGGTCGACGTCAGGCCAAAGCCTCGGATCCTTTGCTGAAAGGCGTGTTGCAGGCAATCGGAGGTCCGGATCAGATTCAGAATCGCCTCTTCTTCCGCGCTGGAAAACGGAGTTGATTGTGCGATTTCAGACTTCAGGCTTGCCATCGGAAATCCTCCCTTCCCGCCGCTGCGCCGATCCCGTAATCGGTAGAGACACCGGGCGCGAACCCCATCGAGGTCTTGTCTTATTGCTTGATAGCATCAACCTCGATGGTGAGCTTGACTTCGTCACCGAGCATCGCAGCAGGAGCATTGGCGCCGATTCCAAAGTCCATCCGATTGATCGTAGCCGTGGCGGAGAAACCGCAATGCACCTTGCCTCGCTGATCTGTCACCTGCACCGTCGGCCCCTCCACCGTCAGGACCACCGGGTTGGTTATGCCATGCAAAGTCAGTTTTCCCGCAACGGAAAGGTCGTTTCCATTCTTGGTCACGTTTGTGCTCGTGAACGTCGCTGTTGGGAAGTTGGCCACGTCGAAAAAGCCCGCGCCTTTTACGTCCTTATCTCTGGCTTGGACGCCGGTATCGACAGTATCGACGCCGATGGTGACTTGCACGCCGGACATTGTGAAGTCCGCCTCGTTGAGTCGAATCGTCGCGTTTACATTACCGAACCGGCCATGAACGGTTGAAACGCTCATGTGGCTGATTGCGAAATCAACTTCGCTGTGGTTCGGGTCTGAGACCCAAGTTGTGTTTTGCGCTAGCGTAAGGGGCGCAGCGAGCGCCATAAAACCAACAATAATTACCAATCGTTTCACAGGCTGAAGCTCCCTTCGATCCGGGGGCTCCTCGAGCCCGATGGGGATTGACAAAGCGCGCGCACTTTCCCTTAAGATGCTTTCGTCAATATAGTCGTTGCAACATATATTTTCCGCCGCTACGGCGTTTCGGCTGTTCCAGCGATCGAATGCCAGGCCACTCCGCCTCCGAACCCGGAATCCGGTTTGCAGCGACCTGTCGGTCTGTTATGCTCCCGCCTGTGTCCGTTCTCGGTCCGTTCCGCCAACTCACACGCTCACAACGCCACGTCTTTCTGGCCGCATTTCTCGGCTGGACGCTCGATAGCCTTGATTTCTTTCTGCTCGTCTTTTGCGTCAACGCGATTGCCGGCGAATTCCGCACTCAGCCATCCGCAATTTTAGGAGCGGTGTTCCTCACGCAGGCCTTCCGTCCTGTCGGCGCGCTGCTCTTCGGCATGTTGGCCGACCGCTATGGTCGCCGCCCAATCCTGATGGCGAATATCCTCGGCTTCTCCGTCATCGAGCTGGCCTGCGCATTTGCGCCTTCGCTCAATGCGCTGCTCGTCCTCCGCGCATTGTTCGGAATTGCCATGGGCGGCGAATGGGGTGTCGGCGCTGCTCTCGCGTTTGAATCCTTGCCCAGGGATGGCCGTGGCACATTCTCCGGAATCCTTCAGGAAGGTTACGCATTCGGATCGATTCTCGCCTCGGCTGCCTTCGGGCTCTTGTTTGCCGGTTCCCATTGGCACGGTGTCTCTCTGCCGGCCATCGGCTGGAGAGGATTGTTCATCCTCGGGTCGACTCCCGCCCTCCTCGCGTTTTACGTTCAGGCTCGCGTCGATGAATCACCGGTTTGGCTCGCGGCAGCCAAAAAGCGGATTGCTCGGTCCGCAGTTCACGCTGGGCCCACATGGCCACGCGAGTTGTTCCATTTCTTGCCCACATTTCTATTCCTCATCGTTTTGATGACCGCTTTCATGAGCTTCTCGCATGGAACCCAGGATGTGTATCCGACCTTCCTGGCCGTGCAGATGAGGCTCTCACCTCAGACCATCGGCTTCATTGGAGTTCTCTACGGGCTTGGCTCCATCTTGGGTGGAATCGTCTTCGGCACGCTTTCTGAAACCTGGGGCCGCAAGCGTGCAATTGTGACTGCGGCGTTGCTCGCAATTCCGGTCATCCCTCTTTATGCCTATGGCCATTCCGCCGTCACGCTTGGCGCCGGTGCCGTGCTGATGCAGTTCATGGTGCAGGGTGCCTGGGGTGTCGTTCCGGCTTATCTCACTGAGCTATCGCCGGCTCCGGTCCGCGCCACGGCACCCGGATTGGCCTATCAACTGGGCGGCCTCGTCACTTCGTGGAACGGCAAAGGCCAGGCCCTTGCGGCTGAACGCTGGGGCAGTTATCGAGCCGTGCTCGCCATAACCGTGCTCCTGGTAGCGCTGTCGCTCGCCGCCTTGGCGGCGATGGGACATGAGGCCAAGGGCCGTGAGATGAGCGACGCGTAAATCGAGCAGAGAATTCCTCGCGCTGATTGCCTCTCGAGATTCACTCTGATCGCGGCGCTTCCGGTCCGCAACCGATCAGCACGTTTCCCGCCGAACTCAAAATCAATCGCAAAAAAATTAAAGACCAAGGTAATCGTTTCCAGTTACCAACTTACCCGGCAAAGCCGTGTCTAAGGATGCAGCGCCAGCCTCCGCGAGTCCCACCTTTGCGGCATTGTTCTAAATGGTTCAAAAAGATAGCTTCAATTCCATCGGAAATCTGCACGAATGGACCTCTCACCGGGCTGCGAAAACGAGAAAAGACTGAACACTTGGGCGCAGTTCTTGCTGCGGAACGGTAGTGGTTCTTCGCTATGCGGGAAAGCGAATGCGGGATCTGCAAAACATTCGGCCTTTTTGCCTCCACTTTGAAGGATGTGTCACTCATCGCCACCGCTGATCGACGGATTGGGGAAGAGGCAGGAGATGCGAGTCGAATTTAAGAATGGTCCGCCGGATTCTGCGTTCACCCATCTTGGAGCGGCTCTATGAGCCAGACTTTCGACCAAATCGC
Organism: uncultured Acidobacteriaceae bacterium; assembly: GCA_963823805.1. GTDB lineage: Bacteria > Acidobacteriota > Terriglobia > Terriglobales > Acidobacteriaceae > Telmatobacter. Next base: position 474,696 of record CAWGMW010000002.1, read on the forward strand.
TTCTGCGGCCCCGCTCCGGCCGCCTGACATCCCCTCCGTTCGTTTTGCTCCAGCTCCCCAATTCGATCGAACCAATGAAGCAGAGCGGATGACCCTCCACCTCGACATTCGCCGCAGTCTGCAAGTGCATCAACGTCTTGCGCTTTCACTCGCCTTTGTCGGGCTTGCCCTCGCTGTCATTTATTTGCTCAATGCCTGGTCCGTTCGCTCAGCTCAGAGCGTGAACCATCTGCAGCCGGCGATTCGCAGCCATATCAACGTCACATTCGACGAGAATCGGCCGGCGCCCGGCGCCATCCCTGGGATTGCCAGATTCGCAGCCACTGCCTTTATTCCCTGGTACTCCGCCGATTCCGGCGTGTTTCGCAATGCCATCGTGCTCCTTCTCAGTTTCATTTTCCTGGGAACCGCGGTCGCCGTCATCGCACATAAAGTCGACCCCCGCATCCATGTCGCGTCTGATGTCGAGCACTTGCTGGGCTTTGCTCCAATGGCGCAGTTGCCGGACTTTTCTGAAGTCTCTAACGAAGTTGCCGAGGAGTATTTTCTGCGGCTGGCATCGGGCATCGATCGAGCTTTCAAGGATCGCAACCTCAGCCACTGTGTCTTCACGGGAACCGGCCCAGGTGTCGGCGTCACGACCGTTGCCGCACGAGTGAAGGAGATGCTTGAAAACCTCGGAGAATCGGCAGTGATTGCCGGCGTCCCGGAAATGTCACCGCTGGCGCCCGGTGACGGGCAGCAGGAAACAGCTCTCAAGGAAGATGACTTGGCGGCGCTTCGCAAGTTGGTCGATGAGGGGGAGGCGGATGCCGTCCGTCGCGAGATCGTTCTCGCTGATTCCGCTCCTCTCACTGCCTCTCAGGAAACTGAGCATCTTGTATGCTCCGCCGACTGCGCCATCGTAGTGATCGAAGCTGGGGTGACCACACGCGCGCAGTTGCGTTCCGTGGCCAGCACTCTGCAGCGCATCAAGGCGCCGGCCGTGGGATTCGTGCTCAACCGCGTTCGATTGGCCACCGCAGATGCTGCATTCCGCCGCTCGATCAAGGAGATGAACCGCCATCTCCGCACCCAGGGCCAGTCCACAGACTGGCAAATGCTTCAGACGCTTCAGCGAGCAATCGAAGAGGGCAGCGCCACGCTTGACCTCGACGCTGCCATGCCCAATCGCCCGGCGGCAAATCCGCCTGCAGCCATCGCTATGGACGTTGCGCCACTCGAATTAACCGCTCAGACTGACGCCCCGGTGGTCACGCAAAAAACTATGCCCGCTCTGCCTGCCCCACCCCGGGAACCCGAATGCGCGCTGGATTCAGTTCCGGAGCCCCCAGACCAAACCTTTCATGACCAAATGCATCAGAACCAAATGCTTCCGGTGACTTCGTCGCCGTGGGACGAGACAGCTTCGCGTTTCGCCGCAATGTTAGAGCCGGAATCCGCGCATCACCCAGCATCGCAATCGTCTCGCGCCAGTGAAGACGAAACTGGACCTGAACGGGATTCGGCGCAAGTAGCGCCGGCGGAGACTGCGCGTCTCACGCTGCCTCGCTTGAGCGAGCTCAGAGGCATGAACTTCACCCAGGCACTGAGGGGGTTGGATCTCTCCAGGCGCCCCCTGCCACCGAGCGCGGGCATCGACGTGCTGATGAGCGCAATTGCGCCTTTCGAAACGCTGTTTGCGCAGTTTGACTCCACACAGAACGGTGTTTCGTCAGCACCACCAGATCCGGAAACGGATCTGCTCGCTGCGATGTCAGCTTCCTATTCCGCTCCCGAGCCTGGACTTGCGCCCGAAGCAGAGAACGGAGCTATGTGCGGGAATAACGGCTCAAAGAAAGATCCGCCACAGCCGAGTTCCGGCCCCTCTAAGCAGGACTTGCCCACAAAGAGTCGAGGGTACCGCGGAGAAGAGAATGGCCGAGCGCGGCCCGGACAAAATGGCAACGGAAAAAAGCCGGGCAGCTTTCTGGACCAGTTGCAAATCTTGCCTTCGCGGCGCGGCCAATACAAAAAGAAAACATGATGACCGCGAATCACAGATCAAATTTGGGGCCAGTGGAACCTTTAGGGGAACCAGTAAACAGTTTTGGGGGACGAGGCCAGTGAACGCATTCAGTTTTAACGAGATATATTATCAATAACTTACTGTTCGGAAGGCCCAGCCTCTCGCCCGCTTTCAAGGGGATGGGGGCTGGGCTTTTAACTTCTGCCCTCGATGAGATCCGGGAACTCCGAATCAACGAGCCGGCTGTTAAGGATCAATTGACACCAAAGACATAAGAAGCTTTGCTCAACACTCCGCGCGTTCCCGGCTGCGTTTGCGGAACACGATTTTCAGCTCGCGGCGCCAGTGTTCCGCGAGGGCGATCAATTCCCACTCGATCTCGGAGGAGAAAGAACGCAGAACCGGTTCGTTGGCGGGATGAATGCGCAGGGCCGGCGCAGCGAGAATGAGGCGCGGCGCCAGCGGCGACACCTCCGCACCCGCGAAATAGCCGTTGCGCTCGAATGCAGAGAGCGGCGCGGCAGCCGGCGGCGTGAGCTGGCGATCGGCGTTGAGGGCGCGCACGCGAATCCAGTAATCGAGCGCCTGTACCGGCAGATGCAAGTCCTCGCCGGCCTTCAATTCCAAAATCACTAGCCGTCCATTGCGGTCGAGCGTGAGCAGGTCGAGCATGCCGCGGTCCCCGGATGAGAGCGCGGGCACCTGGGTGTAGAGCAAGTCGCCGCGCAGTTCCGGCGCGAGCTCTGGCAGGCTCGCGCGCAGGCGCGACTCAAGCCAGCGCTCGGGCGCCATGCGGAAAAGCGGATCGGTGTGCGCGCCGTCGGCGTGGCGGCTGAGGAAGAGGCGCTGAAGAAGATCGCGGCAAAGGGATTCGGTCTCCGCGCTGAGCGGGGTCTCGTTTGCGCCGGCGCCGAAAGTCACTTCATCCTGTCGCGCGAAGGAATCTGCCGAGGCGCCGTGGCGCACGCGGCCGAACTCTAGTCCATGCAGGAGAAGGCCGACCTCCGTCGCGCTGTGGGGACGGATCTCGACGCGCTCGCGCGCGGCATCTGGGACGAGCACAAGAAGCCGGTCGATTCCGGATTGGCAGCGCTCGAGCGCAGCTGAAGCCGAAAACGCATGAACAAGACGCGTCTCCAGGTTGCCCGTATCGCGGAAGTCGATCTGTGCAAGTTCTTCACTACGCTCGTCGAGTGTGAACAGTTCAAAATCAGCTGCGGCGTGGTTCAGCCAAGCCATGCGTTCCGCCGTGGTGCGCCATGCTCCGGCAGGAACAATGACTTTAAGGCCGCCGAAATGGCGCCGCGCACTGGCATGTTGGCGGCAATAGTCGAGCCATAGAATTCCCAGAGTGAGAACACCGTCGATCGTCGAAGCGGATTCAGCAGCGCCGACGCCGATGATCGCGTCGGCCGCGGAGCCCTTGAGCAAGCGGCCGCGCACATAGGCGGGTCCGAAGCTGTGCTCGAGATCCATGGCCGTGCGCAGGCCGTCGACCTTGGCGCCGATGTATTGCCGGGCAAGCACGCGCTCCAGAAGTCGCAGGTAGCTGCGGCGCGCTGTGTCGCGGGCGGTGGGTGTGCGGCGGTCGCTGGTGGAAGCAAGCTCGAGCGATTGCGGCTTGGCCGCGCCCATGCGCCGCGTAACAAGGCGCAGGCACTGCGCGCGCTCTTTTACATCGACGACCGTGCGCACAATGTTGCGCTCGTCGCTCCATAGCTGCAGCAGGCAGCGGCCATGTGACTCGCCGACCGAGTAGTGCGCCGTGCGCATGTCGAAAACGACACGGCCATCTTCGAGCAGCGCGGCCCCGGGATGATCGGCGAGATAGGATTCGATCGTTTGCGCCAGCAGCGTGGGCGAGGCTGGTTCGTCACCTGCGTCTCTGGCAACACGCTTTTGTCGATGGGCCCGTTCACCGGGGTTGGAGTGATCGCCGGGGCCCATCGGCTTTCTCACCAGCCCCGTCGGGCGCGCAGGCCAGTGATGTGGGCCGTGTGGTGGCGGGAATGCCATTCATAAATCGCGAGATTCGTGGCCAGAGTCATCCGGCCTCGCTCTGGATGATTAAAGCCGCGCTCAAAATCCTCTTCCGACATGGATTCGAGGAGCGCAACCAGGCGATGGTGTAACCCGGCAATGAAAACGAGTGATGCCTCAATTGGCTGTCTCGAATCGGGCAGCCGCGCCCAGGCGGCTTCGTCGTACGGCTTGATCGTCGGCCAATCCTCAGTGAGTGCAAGCTTGAAACGGACGTAACTGTTCGCGTGGCTGTCGGCGAAGTGATGAACCACCTGGCGCACGGTCCAGCCGTCGTCACGATATGGAGTATCGAGCTGAGAGTCGTTGAGCCCGGCCACCGCCGAGCGAAGGCGCTCGGGAAGCAATCGCAGGGTTTCGATGTGTGCTGCACGCACCGCTCGAGTGTTCTCAGTCGGCGGACGGAATCGCCCGACTGGGTATCGCAGGTCTTCCTCACCGGCCATGGCAAAAACTTACCATGCTTGGGCATCGCGGCGGAACTGCGCTTTCGCAGCGGGCGCACTACACCCGTTGCGAGACAGGCCGGTTGCCTTAGGCGGCGACCTGAGCTCAGGCGTGATGGTGATGATGATGATGGTGATGATGATGGTGCTGCCCGTAAGCGAACGCCGGACTTGCGAACGTCATCAGGAGCAATACTGCCGCAAGGGTTTTCTTCATGGCTCGAATCCTAGCATGATTTCGACTGCGTGCGGACGCTCGGCGGTGACCGAGGTACCCAGAAAAGAACCGCGTGGCTTGCGGCAATTGACCAGGCGCGTTCGCATCAAGGTGATGGACGCGGGCAGAGTACACTTGGATTACGATGACGCATTCGGAAACTTCCCCAACTTTGAGCCATCGGCGGTACTTTTTTGAGAAATTCGGGCTAACGGAGCGGCTATTGGAGCGCTGCCTGGGCGAAGCACTGAGCGCCGGTGGCGACTACGCTGACCTTTACTTCGAGTCCGTTGCGGCAACCGCGCTGGGCGTCGACGAGCAGATTGTGAAGTCGGCCAGCCAGGGTACCAGCGCCGGATGCGGCATCCGCGTCTTGAGTGGCGAGCGAACCGGCTATGCGTATACCGACAACTTGAGCGCGGACCGCCTGTTGCATGCGGCACGAACGGCGGCGCTGATTGCTTCGGGTCCCGCGAAACAGCCGGTGCAGGGATTCACTGAGACGCGCGGCGCCGATCTCTATCCTGTGCCGCTCGGCGGCTACGACGTCGATCTGGCGACCCGGCTTGAGCTCATTCTTCGCGCCGACCGCGCTGCCCGAGCTTTCGATCCGCGCATTGTGCAGGTGCGCGCCGGTTACAGCGAGGAGTTGCGTCGCATCCTGATCGCTGCGTCCGACGGTGCATTCGCCAGCGACACGCAGCCGCTTTGCCGTCTCAATGTGTGGGTCATCGCAAAGGATGGCGCGATCACCACCAAAGGCGCGGCAGGCGGCGGAGGTCGCGCCGGGCTTGACCAATTTGAAGGCAGCAAAAGCCCGGAGAATTTGGCTCGCGAGGCCGCGCGCGGCGCGATTCTGCAACTGGGTGCAGTGCCGGCGCCCGCGGGCGAGATGGAAGTCGTGCTCGGCCCCGGCTGGCCCGGAATTCTCCTCCACGAAGCAGTGGGTCACGGACTCGAGGCCGACTTCAACCGCAAGAAATCCTCGGCATTCGCTGGGCTGATCGGTCAGCCCGTGGCAAGCCCGAAAGTGACCGTCGTGGACAACGGCAAAATGGCCGGCCGCCGCGGCTCGCTAAATGTCGACGACGAAGGATCTGCGACGCAGGAAACCGTGCTCATCGAGGGCGGCGTGCTCAAAGGCTATCTGTCGGACAAGCTCTCGGCTCGGCTCATGGGTATGGCGAACACGGGATCGGGACGGCGCGAAAGCTACCAGTCGATTCCCATGCCGCGCATGACCAACACCTACATGCTGGCCGGTGATGACGCGCCTGAAGACATACTGCGAAGCGTCAAGCGGGGACTCTACGCCGTGAACTTCGGCGGTGGGCAGGTAGACATCACCAACGGAAAATTTGTCTTCTCGGCGTCGGAGGCCTACCTGATCGAAGACGGTAGGGTGACCGCGCCGGTGCGCGACGCAACCCTCATCGGCAACGGCCCGGAAGCGCTCAAGTTCGTCTCGATGGTGGGCAACGATTTGAGGCTCGACGAAGGCATCGGGACCTGCGGCAAGGATGGCCAGAGCGTCCCGGTGGGCGTCGGCATGCCAACAATCAAACTGGACAAAATGACCGTGGGCGGCACGGGGCGATAAAGCCGATGCAAAGCCATAGCGGCCAGCCGTACTTGCGGTTCTATGTGTGCAGGTTGTATTCCCGCGGGCCAGCCATAACCATGCCGCTATTCTGGCGGCCGTGAATGTACCAGCAGCACCAGGAAGTTTCGTGAACCTGACCCTCCTCGGGGGCACGAAGATCGGCGTAGGCGATCCGGCCGTAAAGAAAGATCTTAACTTCCCAGTCTTCCACGCGATGCAGCTCTTCGGCGGAGCCGCAGACTGTTTTTATGTCGTCGCGGCGGAAGGACTTGATCCGCCTGAATTCACCAGGCAGTAGGAAGATGGGATCGCGCGGTGTTCGCGGTTCAGTATGGAAGACCGGTGTGGCGGGAAGTAACGATTCATCGGTCGCGGTGGCGATGGCGTCAACCAAAGAGACAATCTTTGTTGGGCTGTGGCCGCGGTTGGTGGCCACGACGGAAAAGCAATCGCGGATGCCGGGATCGGGCTCGGCGGAAACCATGATCCAGGGCCGCTCGGCCCGCTCCTGGGCTTGAGCGAGAAGCAGTGCCGCCTTGGCGCTATCTGCAGCGGCCTGAGCGGCGGTCTCGCCAAAGCGTGTCTGCCGCTCGATTTTGCGCAGCGCAGAAATCGCAACCGTGACTCCCACATATACGATGAGAACAAGGATTAGGTTGGCCGCCCAACTGATGCGCTCCTGCAATGGCCACGGCGCGGGCGCGGGCGCCGGAGTGGCAATCGTGATGTGTGCTGGAGGAGCAGCATCGCAGGGGCCGCCCGGGCACTCGGTTTGCGGGACGGGATTGGCAGCCGATGGCGTGTTGGCGGGCGAAGGGGCGGGAGTGGCCGCTCTTGGAGCGGATGACTGCGGCACTGCCGGATGCGCCGATGTGGCAGGATTGCTAGTCTGCGCAGAACTGGCCGAGGGCGCGAACGCCAGGGAGACCAACATGGCAGCGATCGCCAAATCTTTCAACATCATGGCGCAAATGTAGCACAGGGCCTACGCCGCCGTGCCAGCGCTCCGCACGCAGGTAACCTTCTCTCGAACGATCCATTGTGCTCGCGCCCGTAAGAAGTGAGCATCACACGCCCACCGGAAAAGGCTTGGGGCTGGATTCGTCTGTGTTGACGCCCGTGCGCCAGCGCTCGAAACGGCCCTGCAGCAGGCTCATCAGGCCCGTGTACCAGTAGCCGACGACAAAGAGAATCAGGAACGGCGCGGTGAAGAAGTTGTCGTTGGTAAACGTGTAGTAAATGGCCGCGGCGAAGTAGCAACCCAGCAGCAGCTCAATCCATGGCGTCAGCTTCAGGCGCTTGCGGTACTTGGCGGCCTGAGACTTTTCGCCTTTCTGCGCTACGCGGTACTTCGGCGTACGCACGAACGCGCTCTTGATCCCGAACAGCGCCTCCATTACCGCCTTGGTGTTGGTCACCGTGAGTCCGATGCCCAGAGCCATCAGAAAGGGAAGATAGTAAATCGTCTTCTTCCACGTCTTGGGGTAGATCTCGCGCTCGCTCATCACATAGAACACGGCGATCGAAAAGCTTGAGGCGGTGAACAGAGGCACGTCAATCAGCAGCATCTGGAACCAGCCCTGGTAAAACCGGCAGATCATTGCGGGAATCAGCAGCGCCGACATGATGACCATCAGCGGGTAGCTGAGATTCGCGGTCAGGTGATAAACAGCCTCGATCTTATTGCGCATCGGCGAGTTGGAGCGGAAGACCTTGGGCAGAATCTTGATGCTGGTCTGGATAAGCCCCTTTGCCCAGCGCGCTTGCTGGGTTTTGAAGGCCGTCATTTCGATCGGCAGCTCCGAAGGACACTCCACATCGGGCAAATATTTGAACTTCCAGCCGGCCATCTGCGACCGGTAGCTCAGGTCGGTGTCCTCGGTCAGCGTGTCATGCTGCCAGCCGCCGCCATCGGAGATGGCCTGCCGCCGCCACATGCCTGCCGTGCCGTTGAAGTTGAAGTACTCTCCTGAGCGGGCGCGCGCGCCATGTTCGAGAATAAAGTGGCCGTCCAGCAGAATCGCCTCGATCTGCGTCAGGATGCTGTAATCGCGGTTCAGGTACGTCCAGCGCGTCTGCACCATGCCGATCTGGGGTTCTGCAAAATGATGGATCACCTTCATCAGCCAGTCGGGTGGCGGAACGAAATCGGCGTCGAAGATGGCGATGTAGTCGCCCTTCGCCACTTTGAGTCCGGCGTCAAGAGCTCCGGCCTTGAATCCGTGCCGGTTGGTGCGATGGATATAAACAATGTTGTGCCCGAGAGCGGCGTAGCGCTCGACAATGGCCGCGGCCACCTCGCAGGTTTCGTCGGTGGAGTCGTCGAGCACCTGGATCTCAAGCTTTTCGTGCGGATACTCCATCGCACAGATGGCCTCAATCAGGCGGTCGATGACGAACTGCTCATTGAAGATGGGCAGTTGGACGGTCACCATCGGCAGCTCATCGAAGTGCCGCGGAGGATTTGGGTTGTAATTCTTGCGGTACTTGAAGTACTGGTACGCCAACGTGTAGCGGTGGACTCCGTAGAGCGAAAGAACAATCATCACCGCGAAGTAGGGCAGAAGTACCGCCGCGTCAAAGAAATTCCAGTGGTAAAGCCCTTTGAAGGTCTGGTCTGCGTACTGCATTCTCAGGTAGTGGTGGAAGGCGCTTTCCTGTGCGAAAGCTAGATAAGCACCGGTCGAACGCAGCAATCCCCCAGGCAGGCCGATCAAAGCAAGCAAAGGGGTTAGAGTCGCGGCCACAGGGCTTCAGCCTCCCGGGCTGGATAGGTTTATTGTACGCGAGCCTGTGAAGCTGCGATCCCAACCACCTCGCACTGCCGCAACCCGCCACCGCAGCCAGTAATTTCCTGAACTGAATATCCATCTGACTCAGGTAGGCGCAACAGGCTGCGTTTTGGGCTATTTCCGTTTGATGGCCAAGTCCACGATCTGTCTGTAAGTTGTGGGTTCGGTTGCGACGGCGTGCTGCACCGAGCGGTAAGAGAGTTTGCCTCGGCTGCGGGATTTGCAGTGGTTAAAGCGGAACGCGAATTCGTTTAGATAATTGCGTGAAGAACAAGCGAACGGCTCGCTGCCGAGTACCGGGTTGCGGAATTGACCCGGTTTCCACGCTCTTCTATACTTTCGTTATGCAATGTGTGTGTCCATGCTGTTGTTGTCGCTCCTTTCGGACTTATCCCGTGGAGTTGAGCGCCATAGCAGGAACACAATTCTCCAGCTAATCCTTCAAGCTCATCAATACTTACCGGGATACTCGTTCAAGGCGACCAGGCCCGCGTTCGCACCTGATTCATCCTTTGCTTCAGTCAAGTGCCATTGGCCACAACCTCATGAATGAAGAGCGACGGCAGTTATCGATGCGAACAGAATGCGCGGACGTTGAACTCGGCTTATCGGTGACTGCGCGGGTCGGCAATACTCCGCTTCTTCGCCTGGGCAAAGCCGTTCGTGGTCTTGAGGGAGTCGTGTTGCTGGCCAAGGCCGAATGGCTCAATCCCGGCGGCAGCGTAAAGGATCGTGCCGCCTGGGCTATGGTGCGCAAGGCGCAGGCTGAAGGAAAACTCGGACCGGAGAAGACGCTGCTCGATGCAACCAGCGGCAATACCGGGATCGCGCTTGCAATGTTGGGCGCCGCGCAGGGGTTTCCTGTGCGGCTGGCGATGCCCTCCAATGTTTCTCCGGAGCGAAAACGTATCCTCAAGGCCTACGGAGCGCAGGTGGATTGGACTGACCCCGATCAGGGTTCCGATGGAGCCATTCGCCGCGCGCGTGAGTTGGCCGGAAACGACCCTGAGCGCTTTTGCTATGTCGATCAATACTCGAGTGACGCCAACTGGAAGGCTCACTATGATGGGACCGGAACCGAGATTTGGCGGCAGACCGAGGGCCGCGTGACTCATTTTGTTGCGGGCCTTGGGACCAGCGGCACATTCGTGGGCGCCAGTCGAAGACTCAAGGAACTGAATCCGGCCGTTCAGTGCATCAGCTTCCAGCCGGATTCGCCGTTTCACGGCCTCGAAGGCCTCAAGCACATGGCTACGTCCATTGTGCCGGCCATCTACGATCCGCATCTTGCCGATCGTAAGTTGGCGGTGGAAACTGAAGCCGCATACGCGATGGCGAAGCAGCTTGCCCGCGAGGGGGGCCTGCTGGTGGGTATCTCGGCCGCTGCGGCAGTTGTCGCCTGCGTTGAGATTGCCCGCGAGGAGGCCGCAAGTGGACGGGCCGCGGTGATCGTTACGGTGCTTCCGGATTCAGCGGATCGGTATCTGAGCGAGCGGTTCTGGGAGGAACATTGAGCGAACTGCGGCTGAACAGGGCGGTTTACGATGCGATGCGGGGGCACGGCGAGGAGACCTATCCGCACGAATGTTGCGGCGCATTGCTGGGCCGCTCGACGCCTGATGGATGGTGGATCGAAGCATCGATCAGGGCCGGCAACACGCGCACTGACTCGGCGCACAATCGGTATCAGATTTCCCCGCCAGAATTGGTGAAGATCGAGCGGGAATCCCGGCGCCTGGGACTGAGCATTGCCGGGTTTTATCACTCTCATCCGGACCATCCCGCGCAATGGTCCCAAACGGACCTTGCCGAAGCACACTGGCTGGGTTGCTCTTACGTCATCACCGCGGTCGCGAACGGCAAGGCCGCAGTCACCAACTCCTTCCGGCTGGCCGGAGACATCGAGGAGAACAAGCGATTCGAACTGGAAACCATCGAGGTGAGGGATTCGGCAATTTAGCAAAGCGTGGATAGGAATTCGAGGTAAGTCGACGAATAGTTTGAGAGAGGAATTGAAGAGAATGACCATTTTCATCCCCACGCCCTTGCGCGCCTATGCGGCAGGTAAGGATGCTGTAGAAGTGAATGCCGTAACCATCGCCGGCGCGCTCGATGAGCTGACTCAGGCATATCCCGACTTGCGCAAGCATTTGTTTACAAGCGAAGGCAAAGTGCGCGCCTTTGTGAACATTTACCTGAATGACGAAGATGTGCGCTACCTGCCGGCGAAGGAAGCCACGGAGGTCTCGCCCGCTGACACACTCTCCATCATTCCTTCGATTGCCGGAGGGCGCCAGTCACGTTAACGGACGCAAATTCGGCCCCGAATCGCCGAGGCTGAGCGAATCATCTCTATGAACGAGGAATCATGAATCCGGCCAACTTACCAATCGAGTTACCCGAACTGACTCAGGATGATCTCTCCCGCTATTCGCGCCACCTGTTGCTTCCCGAGGTGGGTGTAGAAGGCCAGCGTAAGCTGAAGGCCGCGCGCGTGCTTTGCGTTGGGACCGGCGGACTCGGTTCGCCGCTCGCACTCTACCTGGCGGCGGCCGGTGTTGGAACGCTGGGACTCGTGGACTTCGACGTTGTCGATGCCAGCAACCTGCAGCGCCAGATCATTCACTCGACCGCGGATATCGGCCGCAAAAAACTCGATTCGGCCGGGGAAAAGCTCAAGGCTCTCAATCCGGAGCTCAACGTTCAGAAGCACGACACGCTTCTATCGAGCGCAAACGCCCTGGACATCCTCAAAGACTACGATGTCGTTGCCGACGGCACTGATAACTTTCCCACGCGCTACCTGGTGAATGACGCATGCGTGCTGTTGGGCAAGCCAAATGCATATGGATCGATCTTCCGCTTTGAGGGTCAAGCCAGCGTCTTTGCCACGAAGGACGGCCCCTGCTACCGCTGCCTTTATCCCGAGCCGCCGCCGCCGGGGCTTGTGCCCAGTTGCGCCGAAGGCGGAGTTCTCGGAATTCTGCCCGGACTTATCGGCGTGATTCAGGCGACCGAGACAATCAAGCTCATTCTTGGTATTGGCGAACCGCTGATCGGCCGCTTGCTCCTTGTGGATGCACTCAAGCTGCGCTTTCGCGAGCTGAAGCTCCGCAAGAATCCTGAATGCCCAGTATGCGGAACTCACCCGACTGTCACCGAACTGATTGACTACCAGCAGTTCTGCGGTCTCGAATCCGCGAACGACGTGCCGAAGACTGTGAAGAACGGAATCCCGCAACTGAGCGTGAAGGATCTGAAGAGGCGCATGGATGCCGGTGAAAACCTCTTCATTCTCGATGTCCGAGAACCGTTCGAATATCAAATTGCAAATATCGGCGGCAAGTTGATTCCGCAGAACGAAGTTCCGCAGAGACTCTCTGAGATCGATCGCAGCCGCGAGATCATTGTGCAGTGCAAATCCGGCGGCCGCAGCCAGCGCATCGCGGAGTTCTTGAAACAGTCAGGGTATCCGAATGTGGTGAATCTAGCCGGCGGTATCCTGGCCTGGTCCGACGAAGTTGATTCAACGGTGACAAAGTACTAATGCGCTTCGCCTTGCCGCTGCCGCATAGCTCTTCCGCCAGCAAGCGGTCAACGCTTCTTCCTGCTGTTTTGGCTGCAACTTACCCAGCAAGAGCGCATGGCCCAAGCCGATTTCGTCCGTGGTAATTGCTTCGACGGCTGCGGGTGCAAGCCCGGTCAAAAACGCCAACTCACTGGGTTCCGTTAAGTTCTTGAAAAGAATGGTGGCCAGGGACGGGCCCCTGACGGAATTGCCCCGCCGACGCCGGCCTTTTCAGGGCCGCGCTCTACCACCGAGCTACCTGGCCTCACTCAAGACGCGCAACTGCAAATTCCTGCGCAGCCGAAGGCTTGAAGAGCATGTGGAACGAAAAGAATGGTGGCCAGGGACGGGCTCCTCACGGAATTGCCCCGCCGACCAGTCGGCCATTTTCAGGGCCGCGCTCTACCACTGAGCTACCTGGCCTCAGTCGAGACGCGCAACTGCAAATTCCTGAGTAGCCGAAGGCTTGAAGAGCATGTGGAACGAAAAGAATGTGGTGGCCAGGGACGGGATTGAACCGCCGACGCCGGCCTTTTCAGGGCCGCGCTCTACCACTGAGCTACCTGGCCTCAGTGCAGACTTCGTTGCAATTCCTGCGCGGATTTCCGGGCGTTGCCGGCAAAGGTAGGCGAAGTCCACGAACAGTTCGCTGCAACAACCTGAACAGTATATCAATTCCAGATTCGCCCAGCCAGACCGAGGTCCGACCGAATATCAACCTGTCGGATGCGAATTAGAGTGAGCCAACTCCGCTACTCTGCGCTCGACCTGAAGTCCCTCTCCTCGCCGTTCTTGTCCTTCACCCAAACCACCCGTACGTCCTTTTCCACCCCGAAGCTCGAATACAGCTCACCCGAGATTCCCCAACTGACCGAGTCGGCGGCCTCCTTCGCAGTTTTGGCTCGATAGATCTGCTCACGAAGCACGCTGGTCGAGGGATCGATGTACCCAACTATGAAGTCTTGCCTCAGATCATCTTCGGGCGGCGGTTCCGGCCTGCGATTGAAAGAGTAGAATCGGGCGCCTCCGAACTCGCCGACCTCATCCGTGTACTGGCCGCCGACGTGGACTACGTCCATGTACGGCCCGCCAACGCCGAAGCGAGCGATATCGACGGAAACCGTGTAGAAGGTCCTGCACCGCTTGCACCGCGCTCTGCATTCCATCGTTGGCCGCTGAACCCAACGCTGCCCTCGATCCATAAGCGGTGCCCTACAGGCAGGGTTAAGACAGAACGGCTCGAAGGGATCGCCCCATGCGCCTGACGTGCGGCGATATCGCTCGATTTCCTCGTCTGGCCAAGGCTCTCCCCACTTTCGCCGCTGGGGCTCTGGGCCTCCGAAGATGGATCGAAGTATCGACATCGACGCTCGGGAATCGTGATGGGCACAAAGGTATCTAAAAACTGTGACAGTCTAGCACTGAAAGCGCGATATGAGCCACAATTGGCCGCGATCACCAGCGACCCGCACAGGTCCCGCGGCGTACTACACTGGATGGCAACCATGACGCGATCATGTCGTTCGTTCGCCTTCATTTTTGTTGCCGCTGCGCTAGCTGGATGCGGCCCCATGCCCGGCGGATCGCGATCCGCCGTGCAGGGCATGCCCTCCAGGGCCGAGACGCGCACCGCTCTCATCTACGAGGCCAACCTGCACCAGGGGCCAGAGACGCTGCGAGCGTTTCTCAGCGATTTTCCCAAAGGGGCTGACCTGCACGTTCACCTCTCGGGTGCGGTCTATGCTGAGACGTTTATCCGCGACGCAGGCGAGGACGGCTTATGCGTCGACAAGACCACGCTGAGCTTTGCCAAGCCGCCCTGCCGGGGAAAGGACCTGATCCCCGCGAAGGAATTCACCGGCGATCTCACTCCGGCCGATCAGGCGCTCTATGACAAACTCATTGACTCGTTCTCGCTGCGCAGCTTTGTCGCGACGCCGGGCTGGAGCGGGCACGACCAGTTCTTCTCCACCTTTGGCCGCTTTGACGGACTGGGCAAAACGCATGCCGCCGAGTGGGTCGACGAAGTGGCGAGCCGAGCCGCGGCGGAGAACAACCAATATCTCGAACTGATGGAAACGCCGGCCTTCAGCCACGCGAGGCAAATTGCACACCAAATCGGCTGGAACGCGAAACTGGCGCAGGCTGACCCGGAGGCCTTCGCCCAGTTCCGCCAGCAGTTGCTGGACAATGGGCTGCGCGACGAGGTAGCCGCCGACCGGAATGAAGCACGCCAGGCCGAAGCCGGACGCAAACAAATCGAAAAATGTGGAACTCAGCAGGCCACGCCGGCGTGCCAGGTGGAGGTTCGCTACATCTACCAAGTTCTTCGCGCCAATGCTCCCGAGCAGGTGTTTGCGCAGGCGCTTCTCGGCTTCGAAACCGTGCAGGCAAGCATGCAGGCGAACGACGACACCTGGGTGGGCATCAACTTTGTGCAACCCGAAGACGGCTACATCGCCATGCGCGATTACACCCTGCAAATGAAAATGATTGGCTACTTGCATTCTGTCTATCCCGGCGTGCACATCTCGTTGCATGCTGGAGAGCTCGCTCCGGGCATGGTGCCACCGGAAGGCCTGCGCTTTCACATCCGGCAGGCGGTTGAGCTCGGCGACGCCGAGCGCATCGGTCACGGTGTCGACGTCATGTACGAAGACCGGCCCCGCGATCTGCTCACGGAGCTTGCCGCCCGCCACATCATGGTTGAAATTAACCTGAGCTCAAACGAGGGAATCCTCGGCGTCGAGGGCGATGCGCATCCGTTTCCTGTTTATCGCGCGGTGCATGTCCCGGTCGCCCTGTCCACTGACGACGAAGGAGTGAGTCGGATCGACCTGACGCATGAGTATGTGCGTGCAGCCATCGACTACGGCCTCACCTACCGCGACCTCAAGCAACTGGCTCGCACTGGAATGGAACATAGCTTCCTGCCAGGGCCCAGTTTGTGGGCGAAGCCTGATGACTTCAGCAAGTTGGTTGACGCATGCCGGGCGGATTTCACAGGCGAGGTTCCGACGCAGTGCGACCAGTTCCTGCGCGGCAGCGAAAAGGCTGCGGCGCAGTGGGAACTGGAACGGCGGTTCAGAGACTTCGAGGCCAAATTCCAGGGGCCGGGCTTCGACCGTCTGCTTCACGGCCACTAATTGTCGGCACGCAGCTCGCGATCATCGTCCTGCACTGTTGCCCCCTACAATATTGCAATGGACAACGAGCGCGTTCGCGAAATCTGCCTGGCGCTGCCCCATGTCACGGAAACGCTGAACTGGGGCCATCACCTTGTGTATTGGGCCGGCGATCGCGACATCGGCGGAAAAATGTTCGCCATGACCGATCTCGATGGCACGGGCATCGGCGTGCTTTGGTTCCACTGCGGGGCTGAACGCTTTCATGAGCTGCTGGAGCGCGAGGGGATCATTCCCTCGCCGCATCTGGCTCGGGCGCACTGGGTCTCATTGGAGCGCTGGGAGATTCTCCGGCCACGGGAAATTGAGGACGAGCTGAAACGGGCGCATGCGTTGATCTTCGATAAGCTCCCCGCTCGCACCAAAGCCGTCCTGGCTCTGTCGGAAAAAGACCGGCTCAAAGCAATTCGCGAGCGGAAGAAGGCTCTTGCCGCCAGGGCGAAGGCTCCATCCAAGCCTCCGAAGGCGTCGGCGGCCTCTCGCTCCGCCCGCACGCGCCATAAGAAAGCCCGGTGATCCCAGCGGAACTCGTGGCGCAGCCGCTGCGTAAAAATGAAGAAGCATCCTGCGCGATCGAGGCGCTCACCTATGGCAAAATTTCTTCTCTGGTGCATTCTCCTTGTGTTGTGTTGGCCCCTGGCGCTGCTGGCTCTGGTGCTTTATCCAATCATCTGGTTGCTCTTGCTGCCATTTCGTTTGGTAGGCATCGCCGTAGGTGGTGTGCTTGACCTGGTAAGCGCCCTCATCTTCCTGCCCGCGCGGGTTCTTCGCTCGGTTTGACGCAGCGGCTTGCCTCGACATCCCCATCGACAATGCATTAGCTTGGGCTCAACGCCTTTTTTCTTGGCATTCCAGCGCCCACAGCGCCCGATCTGCGTCTTTCTATCTATGCAGCGACCCGAGTACGGAGGATTCATGCGGAAGTTTTTGCCCGTTGCCTTGGGCCTCTTTTTGCTGTTTGCGCCGGGAGCGTTGCAAGCGCAATCCGGCGACCAGGAGGCCGCCAAGAATGCGGCGCAGGCGCGCGCCGCGCTCGACGCCATGGTGCAGGCGCTCGGCGGCGATCTGTGGCTGAACATCACCAACATGGAGCGGCATGGGCACATCGCCGCGTTTTTCCAGGGCAATCCCGACCCCGGCACCACGGAGTACTTCGAGTTTCACCAGTGGCCCGATCATGACCGCATCGAATACACCAGCCATCGCAACGTCGTGCAGTTCTATGTCGGCCGGCAGGGCTGGGAGGTGACTTACCGCGGCAAAAAGCCCCTCGACAAGGACATCGTGGACGACTACCTGCGCCGCCGCGACCACTCGATCGAGACGGCCGTGAAGGTCTGGATGAAGGACCCGAGTACGATCCTGCTTTACGAAGGCCAGCACATGTCTGAGCGGCATCTGGGTGAGCAAGTCACGCTCATCTCGCCCCAGAACGAAGCCATCACCATTCTCATGGACGTCCAGACGCATCTCCCGCTCCAGCGCAGCTTCCAGTGGCGCGATCCCGAATATCACGACAAGAACACCGACACCGAAGAGTACGACGACTATCACACCATTAACGGCTTCCCCACTCCCTTCACCATCACGCGCCTCAAGAACGGCGATCCCGTTCGCCAGTATTTCGTGGACCGCGTGAGCTTCAACCAGAACCTGCAAGCGGATTTCTGGGATCCCGACGCCGTCGCCCGCAAGATCAAGAAGTAGCCGCGAGCGATCAGTTCGCGAGGTGACCGCCGCAGAGTCTGACGGCCTGGCTGATGGTTCCGGCGGCGCGCTCAGCGGAGACGCTGTTCGTGAAGGGAAAATAGTTCCACTGGCTCGACATGTGTACGACGAGCGCCGTCATCGGTGGAGCGGTCGAGGTCTGGACAAGGTTGGAATGGCCGCCGGCAGCGTTGCTCTCGGTGTTGACCTGGCTAACGGGCTCAACGGCAACGCTCGTCACGTCATGCAACAGGAACGAGAAACTTTTTTCGAAAAGCGGCTGGGCCGCGCCGTTGCGCCACACAGTCCAGTTGTAGGAGACGCGGCATTGGGCGGGGTCGGCCACGACGTTACTGACTCGATTAACAGCGGCGTATTGGCTGGCGCTGCCGTTGATCATGTTCCGGTTGAAGGCGGTAAAGCTCACGGTCCCGATACTGCTCAGTTCGCCCTGAAGGGTCCTCATCGCATCTTGCAAGGTCGCATTGCCCGCAGTCGGACCAGGGGCCTTCGCGCCGGGCTTCGCAGTTTTGGGAGTACCCGGCGTTGTCGCGGGAGCTAGCAACGGCGACGCTGCAGGCCCTGCGGGACCAGTCCCGGGCAGTGGCGCGTTAGCCGGATTCGGCGCGTCTTGCGGTGCCGCAGCGCCCACGGGCGGATTTGCCGCGCCCGAACGCGAGGCAAAACGCACCCCAACAAAGGCCGCAGCCAACAGCAGAGCCGCAACAGCTCCAGCGGCCCATTTCCACGCCTGAGTGCCCAAGAAGAGGCGCTGGGCGGATCCTCCTCTACTTCCACTTCCCTTTTCCGGGGATCCCTCATCCGAGCGGCGACCACCGACGGGCAGTGGTGTCCCTTCGTCGAGCGGCTTTGGCGAGGCACCCGGCTCAGAGCGCGCCAGCACAATTTTGATCGTGCCCGCGAGACCCTTGAGATGCGTCTCCAGCGGCGGAGTCAAAGCATCGAGCCAGTGAACGTTGCCGATGAAGTACTCAAGCCCCTTGCCGGGAAGAACATCCTCGATGCGCACCGGTAGGATGGCGACCCCGTGATTGACGGCTCGTTCCACCTCTCTGCGAATCTGCGGCGAGGCATTCGCGTTGGCCGTGAAAACCAGCACCATCATCCGGCATTCTTCAATGGCGTCGATAATGGCCTCGCCCCATTCCATGCTGGGAAGCACGTCGCGCGGGGCGATCCAGCACCGGATGCCTTCTCGCTCCAGCACCGCGCAGACCGCATCGGCAGTGACCTTGTCCTTCGCGGAATGACTGATAAAGACGTCGTGCGGCATGGATATCGGTCCGATCGATTTCGGGGAGGGGAAAGCAGCTAGCGATACTATAACCCGGCGGGCCCGAAGAGCTGCTCGCGTCCCGAATCGCGCAGGGCTGCCCCACGGGAAGCTCCCGCGCGCGCCTATTTATAATCCGAACGAGCGCAAAGCAGCCCACACAACCGCTCCGAGGAGCCGCAGAATGACGTTCACCATCCAGGAAATCATGGATTTCCTGCCCCACCGTTACCCCTTCCTCCTGATCGACCGCGTGCTCGAGTTCGAGCCGCAAAAGCGCCTTGTCGCCATCAAGAACGTGACCATGAACGAGCCGTTCTTCCAGGGTCACTTCCCCGGCTATCCCATCATGCCCGGCGTGCTCGTCGTGGAGGCGATGGCACAGGCCGGAGCGCTCATCATGCTGTCGGAAATCGCCGACCGCAACACCAAGCTAGCCGTCTTCACCGGCATTGAAAAGGCCAAGTTCCGCCGGCCCATCACTCCCGGCGATCAGGTCCGGATCGAGGTGAATGTGCTGGCATTCAGGAGCCGTGCAGGGCGCATCCAGGGTAGCGCTACAGTCGAGGGCAAGGTGGCTTGCGAAGCGACCCTTACCTGCGCGGTGGTCACCAAGGAGCGTGAGCAGCGCGCCCACGGCGACACTCCGCCCGAAACTACAGCGCCCTCTGCGGAGCCTGCGTGAGCATCCACCCCAGCGCGATCGTCGCCGAAGGTGCGCGCATTCCGAAATCGTGCACCATCGGCCCCTATTGCACCATCGGGCCCGAGGTCGAGCTCGGCGAAGAGTGCACACTCGTCTCGCATGTGGTGCTCGACGGCAAAACGCGCGTCGGCGCGCGCAATATTTTTTATCCCTTCGGCGCCATCGGCCTCGCGCCGCAGGACCTAAAGTACAGCGGCGAGGCCACAAAGACCGAGATCGGCGACGGCAACACGATTCGTGAATGTGTCACCATCAGTCGCGGCACCACCGGCGGAGGAGGAGTAACGCGCCTCGGCTCGGGCAATCTTCTCATGGCTTACGTGCACATCGGACACGACAGCCAGGTGGGAAGCCACTGCATCCTGGCCAACAACGCCACGCTCGCCGGCCACGTCACCATTGAGGACCATGTAACGCTCGGTGCCTTTTGTCCCGTCCACCAGCACTGCACTCTGGGAGCGTACTCGTTTATCGGCGGTGGCACCATCGTCACGCAGGACGTGCTCCCGTTCTCGCTCACCTCATCGCGCCGTGAGAATCGCGCCTTCGGCATCAACAAAATCGGCCTCGAGCGCCGCGGCTTCACCCACGAGCGCCTGCAAAAACTGCAGAAGGCATACCGCATGTTGCTTGCCGCGAAACTGAACACCACGCAGGCGCTCGAAAAAATGCGTTCTCTTGACGGTGACGACGTTGCCCTGCTGGTCAGCTTCATCGAGCGCTCCAAGCGCGGGGTGATCAAGTAACAATGAAAC
Organism: uncultured Acidobacteriaceae bacterium; assembly: GCA_963823805.1. Lineage (GTDB taxonomy): Bacteria > Acidobacteriota > Terriglobia > Terriglobales > Acidobacteriaceae > Telmatobacter. The sequence continues at coordinate 495,017 of CAWGMW010000002.1, forward strand.
TCGGCCTCATCGCCGGCAATGGCCGCTTTCCGTTTCTTCTCCTCGACGCGGCGCGGGCGGAGGGCCTCGAAGTCGTCGTCGCCGCCATCAAAGAGGAAACCGACCCTGAAATAGACCGACGCGCCGAGGCGGACTCTGGCGTCACCGTGCATTGGCTCTCGCTGGGCGAATTGTCCAGGCTGATCGAGACCTTCCAGAACGCCGGAGTCGCAAAGGCCGTGATGGCCGGCCAGGTGAAACACAAGCAAATCTTCAGTAGCATCCGGCCCGACTGGCGACTTGCCAAGCTCCTGCTCAACCTGCGCACGCGCTCAACAGACGCTCTGCTTGGCGCGGTGGCCAAGGTGCTCAGTGACGAAGGCATCGAGCTGATCAGTTCCACCACCTTCCTTGAGCCTCTCTTGGCCGAGGAGGGCGTGCTCACCAGCCGCGCTCCTGACGCGGACGAATGTCTCAACATCGAGTACGGGCTGGGCCTGGCGCAGGCCCTCGCCGGTTTCGACATCGGGCAGACCGTCGTTGTTGCAGCGCAGGCCTGCGTGGCAGTCGAGGCCATGGAAGGCACGGACGCAACCATCGAGCGCGCTGGAAGGCTGATGGGCTCCCTCAATGAATTAACGGAAGTCGATGAATCTGCGTTCGGCGCCGCCGGATCCTATCCCCCACCCGAACCCTCGCTCCTTGCCCGCCGCCTCACCGTCGTGAAAGTTGCCAAGCCCAATCATGACATGCGTTTCGACGTGCCCGTCATCGGCCAGTCGACCATCGAGACAATGGTACAAGCCGGGGCAAGCTGCCTCTCCATCGAGGCCGGCCGCACGCTCCTCTTCGATCGCGATGCGGTGCTCAAGCGCGCCAGTGAAGCGGGCATTGCCATTGTGGCGGCGCGCCGCTGATAATGATGGAGCGGCGAAAGCTTTCGGCCGCCAGCCATTATTCCCCGCTCTTCAATCCCCGACTCTCAGGAGGTTTTTCGTGAAAAAGCTGTCTCTTCTCGTTTTCGCAGTGGCCATTGCCGCCGCGCTCCCCTTCGTCACCGTCCGTGCCGACGACGCCACAATGCCCGCCGTGGGCCAGACTGCGCCCAAGTTTACTTTGCCGTCGCAAACCGGCGAGCAGATCTCGCTCCACAGCTTTCGCGGCAAGTGGGTGGTGCTCTACTTCTACCCCAGGGACATGACCACTGGCTGCACCATTGAGGCGCATAAGTTTCAGGACGCGCTGCCTCAGTTCGAGGCGAAGAACGCCGTCATTCTCGGCGTTAGCGTGGATTCAACCGACAGCCACCAGCAGTTCTGCACCAAGGATGGGCTCACGTTCCATCTGCTCTCTGACACGAACCACACGGTCGTGAGCGCCTACGGTTCGCTCGGCGGGTTTAACGGCACGGTCCTGGCCAATCGCAACACTTTCCTCATCAACCCCAAAGGGAAAATCGCCCAGGTTTGGGTCAAAGTGAATCCGAATACCGCGGCCTCGGATGTACTGGCGGCGCTTCCCTAAGCCGTCCTGGGCCTTGTTCGCCCGGTAAATCCATCGGCCATCTGCCGCTTCCGGTGCATTCCGGAACGGAGAAAGGACACGACTATGCCAACACAAACTGCGCGTGACTTTCGCGCCGAGCTTGAGAAGCTGCAGGCTGCGCTCCTTGCGCTTCCGCCCGCGCTTGCCGGTGTTCCCTGGCGCGCAGGCGGATGGACTCGAAAGCAGATTGTGGGCCATCTCCTGGACTCAGCGGCTATAGCATTTTCGGAATTGGTCTAGACCGAAAGCACGCACTAAAGTGGCTTTTTTCTCAAGAAAAAGCCACCTACCAATGCACTCGAGAAATCTGCGTGTATTCCGAAAATGCTCGAACAACCGCCAACGATTCGTCCGCGCCACAATCGACGGCCAGTATGCCGGTCCGGGATATTCACAGGATGCGTGGGTGGCCGCGCACGGATACAGCGACAAGCCTTGGGAAATGCTGTTGCGCTGGTGGCAGGCGGAGCACGAGATCCTCATGGCCGCCTTGGATCGGATTCCCGAAGACCGCCTTGGAGTTATGTGCACTGTTGGCGAGGACGCACCTGTCTCGCTCCGCTTTCTCATCGAGGACTACGCGAGCCATCAAAAGGGCCACTTCAAGCAGCTTCAGGCAGCCTGATTCCAGCAATAGATTGGGGCAGCTCCAGACGCAAAAAGGCCCGGCGTGTTGCCAGGCCTTCTCATTTTCCTGACGACCGATGGCGAAAAGCGGCCGCACTCACAGAACAAGGTCTCCGCTCCGCAACGCAGCCGGCGCTTACGTAAACGCCGGTGCAGGCAGGCTAGCGTTACTTCTTGCCCTTCTTCTTCTTCGCTGCCTTCTTGGCTTTCTTGGCGGCCTTCTTCGCCGCCTTCTTGCTCGGACCTTTCTTCTTCGCCACTTTCTTGGCAACCTTCTTCTTGGCTACCTTCTTGGCGGCTTTCTTCGCCGGTGCCTTTTTCTTCGCCACCTTCTTGGCAGCCTTTTTCTTTGCCACCTTCTTGGCAGCCTTCTTCTTGGCTGGAGCCTTCTTGGCGGCCTTCTTCGCCGCCTTCTTGGCGGGGGCCTTCTTGGCCGCAGCCTTCTTGGGCTTGGGCGGGGCTGCGGGCTTCGCGACAATTGCGATCACCGTCTCTTCGGCGATCACTTCGTCGTCATCTGAGGAGGTTAGGATGCCGGCGGTTTCCAACTCATCTTCCTCTTCAGCAAAAGCTTCAACTTGACCCGGGTCCAGGTCACCCGGCTTCCCAAGGGGGTCGCCGTCACTCATGGCGTACATTCTCAAAACTTCGTCCATCCCATTGCCTCCAGCGGATCGCCGCTGATCATTTTGTGTTTCGCTATTCCGAGAGCAGGCAAACAGTTTTGCTCGCGCAAGCGATTGTAGCCTTAGCTTGCCAGCAAACACAAGCAGAACACAAGCGTGGAATGGGGGTTAACGTTGATTTTTTCTACTGTGAGGCCTTGGCCGGGCCATTCGACTTGTGACTCGCCGTGTGGCCCGTGCTCTTCCGCGCCCTTGAACCGGTCTTCGCCGAGTGGGAGCGGCTCCTTGGGGGCGCACTGCCTGCCGGCTTTTGTGCCGATGAGGCACCTCCAGGCTTGGCCGCGGACCCCAAATGGGCGGCCGATCCAGTCCCCGGCCCCATTCTTGACTCCGTGGCGGCTGCCCTCCGCCGATGCCGGGTGGACGTGCTGACGGGCGCTGGCTCAGCTACGTGCAGGCGACGTCCCGCTGCCACCCGAACGCCGGACGGTATTGCGTTCCAGCGCCGTAACTGGCTCAACGAGACCCCGAATCGGTCCGCGATCGTGACCAGCGTGTCGCCCCGGCGCACTATGTAGAGCCGGGTCCTGGCCGAAGGTTCGGCAGCGGGCGGAACCGGCACAACGAGGGCCTCGACGCCTGCGACGCTGTCACCTTCGTGCAGCTGATTGGTAGATGCAAGCTCTGCCTCTGGCACCCGGTAATCCTGCGCCACTGAGGCCAGCGTGTCTCCCGCAACAACCGGGTGGTATCGCCATGAATTCCGCCTCGCCTCCGGAATCAAGGCAACGCGCTGATCAAAAAGCGTGGCTGTGCCCGCGGGCAGGTGCAGGTCAAAGGAGGCATCGGGCGGGGTCACCATGCGCAGCAGGCTGGGATTCAAGGCTTCCACCTCATCCACCGGGGTGCCCACGAGGTCGGAAACCAGGCGCAGGTCGATCGAATAGTTGATCGTAACCGTGTCGGTCAGAATCGGCGGATCGACAGTCACATCATTAAAGCCGTACTGATCCGGGTGGTTGGCGATAATGATGGCGGCCAGAATCTCGGGGACATAGTTGCTCGTCTCGCGTGGCAATTCGTTGCGCTTGTAAAGCTCCCAGAAGTCGGCGTAACCGGTCTTGGCTACTTCGTGCTGGATGTTGCCGGCGCCATGGTCGTAGGCGGCCATTGCAAGATACCAGTCGCCGAGCTCGTCATACAGAAACTTCATGTAACGGGCGTAGGCGCGTGTGGATTTTTCGGGGTCGAATCGTTCATCCACGTACGCGTCGCGCTTGAGGCCATAATACGGACCGGGCATGAACTGCCACATGCCCCCGGCGCGGGAGCGGCGATTGACGGCTTGCGGCTGAAAGCCCGATTCCGCCACGGCAAGGTAAATCAGGTCCTGCGGCACGCCTTCCTCGGCCAGAATCCGTTGGATCATCGTCTTGTAGTGGCCACTGCGCTCGAATGAATGAAGCAGCGTGTTGTGACCCTTTTGCGTGTTGGCGAAAAAGTTGATGTACGTAGCCACGTAGTCGTTCACCATCAGCGGAAGATCGGACTTCGTGGTCGCCAGATCGGCCGTAGCCTTGGCGACAAGATTCGGATCGACAGCGAAGGTGACGTCGCTGGCTGCCTCGGCTGGCGTGATCTCATCTTTAGGCACAAAGCCGTTGCCCTGTTTCAGTGCCTCCATCTCCAGCGCGTTCACCTGGTCCACAATCTTGTCGAATTCGTCCTGCAACTGCGGAGTGGCCTTGATGTCGATTCCGCTCGACAGCATAAGATCCACCGCGCGGTCGAACTCGATCTTGGCTTCGGCGAGCATTCCCTTCTGGTAGTCAGCATCTCCCCGGGCGTAGGCCGCTTCAACCTGGGCGATGATCGCGCGAACTCGTTGCTCTTCGGCTGTCGGCGGCGGTGGTGGCGCGGGAGTGGCAGCCGCCGCCGGAGCAGCCGCAGGCAATGCGGGCGCGGTGGCTTGTTTCGGCTGCGGTGCAGGGGATCCGGCGGTTCCAGTCGGCGTGCAGCCGACCAGCGAAAAAGCCAGAACCGCAACTCCCACCATCAGCCGCGACGCCGGCAATCCACTCCAACGCATGCGCCCGAAATGAAGCAATGAACCGCGGGACTGTGAAACCGTAGTGGGCACTATGCCGATGATAAGCTATGCCATGGAGGGCCAATCTCTTCGCGAGCACCGCAATTTGCGCATCGTATTCTTAAAGCCAACCCTCCGAAAGCCCTCCCATGGACGCCCGTTTCCTTCGTAACTTCGCCATCATCGCGCACATCGACCACGGCAAGTCGACCCTCAGCGACCGGCTGCTGGAGCTGACTGGCTCAGTGACCGCGCGCGAGATGCAGGCCCAGATCCTCGACGATATGGACCTCGAGCGGGAGCGCGGCATCACCATCAAAGCGCACGCCGTACGCATGATGTACAAGGCGCATGACGGCAACACCTACCAGCTCAACCTCATCGATACGCCGGGCCACGTCGACTTCAGCTACGAGGTCTCGCGTTCGCTGGCGTCGTGCGAGGGCGCGCTTCTGGTCGTCGACGCCAGTCAGGGCGTGGAGGCTCAAACGCTCGCCAACGCCTATCTTGCCATCCATCATGGCCTCGATATCATTCCCGTCATCAACAAGATCGACCTGCCCTCGGCTGACGTCCTGGCCACGCAGGAGGCCATCGAGAAAGCGGTCGGCCTGGATGCGACGGATGCAATTCCGGTCAGCGCCAAAACCGGTCAGGGAGTCGACGAGGTTCTCGAAGCCATTGTCCACCGGCTCCCAGCGCCCACAGGCGATCCCGATGCGCCGCTGCAGGCCCTCATCTTCGACTCATGGTTCGACGCCTACCGCGGTGTCATCGTGCTGGTCCGCGTGATGCAGGGATCCATGCGCAAAGGCCAGCGCATCCGCATGATGTATAACTCGAAATCGTTCGAGATCGAGTCCATGGGCGTGCTTTGCCCCAAGCCCGTCGAAATCGCCGAGCTGATTGCCGGCGAAGTTGGATTCTTCGCGGCCACCATCAAGAACGTCGGCGACACAAAAATCGGCGACACCGTCACAGACGATGCTCATCCGGCGGCCCACGCGCTACCCGGCTTTGAAGACATCAAACCTATGGTCTTTTCCGGCCTCTACACGGTCGATGCACACGAGCACACGCTGCTGCGCGACGCTTTGGAGAAGCTGCGCCTCAACGATTCATCCTTTTTCTTCGAGCCGGAAAGCTCCGTCGCCCTCGGCTTCGGCTTCCGCTGCGGCTTCCTCGGCCTGCTCCACATGGAGATCATCCAGGAGCGCCTCGAGCGCGAGTACGAGCTCGACCTGATTACCACCGCGCCGGGCGTCCGCTACCGCATCACCCTGACCGACGGAAAAGAGATCGAGGTCGACAATCCCTCCCGCTGGCCCGAGCCGCAAAGCATCGCCAGCATTCGCGAGCCGATAATCACGGCCAAAATCCTCACCAACGAAGAGTACGTTGGCGGAATCTTCAAGCTCGTTGAGGAAAAGCGTGGCAAGCAACTCAACTTTGAATACGTCACGCCCACGCGAGTCATGCTCACGTACGAACTTCCCCTGAACGAAATTGTGCTCGACTTTTACGACCGCCTCAAGTCCATCTCGCGCGGGTACGCTTCGCTCGACTATCAGCTCGCCGGCGAATGGGAGTCGCCCATGGTCAAGCTCGACATCCTCATTGCTGGTGAACCGGTCGACGCGCTCTCCATCATCGTCCATCGCGACCACGCTTACGAGCGCGGCCGGGCCTTGGTCTCCAAGATGCGCGAGCTCATCCCGCGCCAGCAGTTCGAAGTGGCCATCCAGGCCGCGATTGGGGCCAAAGTCATCTCCCGCGAAACCGTGAGCCCGCTGCGCAAGAACGTCCTCGCCAAGTGCTACGGCGGCGACATCACCCGCAAACGTAAGCTCCTGGAAAAGCAAAAAGAGGGCAAGAAGCGTATGAAGCGCATCGGCAAGGTGGACATTCCGCAGGAGGCTTTCCTGGCTGTCCTGCGCGTCGGCGAAGAAACCTAGGGTCTGTTGACACTACAGGAGTAGCGGCGCCGGGTGCCAATTTTTCCGAGTTCAAGGAGCGAGGAGCGACGCATACTCGGGGTCCCCGCGGACAGGTCTTTGTCCGTGGGGTGAATATCGGGTGTCTGCTAGCGACAAGGGACGAAGAAATCGGGATAATTGGCCCCGGCCCGAAGGGTTGCGGAGAAAATCGGGCCAGACATTGTTGTCGTCCTCGACGGTGGACCTGCCACAGCCTTCGGACTCCGTCGCGTCTGGCCCGATTTTCGCTCGCTTGGGGTCCCCGGCGTGCGGTCTTTGCACGCTGGGGCAGAACGCCATCCACACCTGTAGTGTGAACAGACCCTGGAATTGAGGAGCAAAAGTGATGCCAAACTCCGGCCCGTCTATGTTTTTTGTCACCGGAAATTCATGGTCAACTGTGGAAAGCCGACAGAACCGCCCAACAGCCGAAGTTTACGGCGGTTAACTTCCCCGAGGAACGCTTTCCAGCAAAGTTCCGTTCAAAAGCAAAGGGTTAGAACTTCTATCAGAGTTCGATTCCGGCTGACAAGAGGAAAAATCAGCCCTTTTTCTGTGGCTTTCCGGGAAATATCCACAAAATTTTCCGCAACCGGACCCTCTCCAGGGCAAAAGCAAAGGCCCTGATCGCCGGGGCCCTTGATTCTTGAGAAAACGCTGCTTCTCAGTGGCTGGATGGCGCTGAGGCCGGAGGATGCGATGCCGGCGTCAGTCCCCTCGACCTGGGCGCCTCGGGTGCAGCCCCCGCGGGCTGCGCCGGCGGAGCAGGTACGCCCGATTTCACGTTGTACGCATCGATCACCTGTTTGGTGATGTTGATCCCTGCATTGGCAAACAGTACAGGCGATTGCTGTTGTGAGATGTCCAAAACCAGCGTAAATCCCTGCTGCTCGACATAAGACTGCATCACGTCGTAGACCTTCGCCTGGAGGCCGCTGAACATGTCCTGCATATCCTGTTGGCCGTCGTTGCGCAGGTCCTCGGTCTCGCGGTCCAGCTGCTTCTTTTTGTCGTCAATTGCCTTGCTGCGGTTGGCGCGTTCCACATCGCTCAAGGTCGACCCCTGGTCTTGCAATTGCTTGGTCAGGGTTTCGATCTCGTCGTTGAGGGACTTGAGGGTAGCTTCTTTGGGCGCATACTTCTTCTGCAAATCGGCAAAGTCGCGCTGCCCCTCGTTGGTTTGTGCCACTGCAAGCTCCCAGGCAATGACTGCTATCTTGGCTGGGCCGGCGGGAGCAGCGGCGGGTGGTGCCGTTTCGGCCGGCGCGGCCGGCGTTTGGGCAGCGGCACTCAGGACCAGGCCTGAGGCCAGCAGGAAAACTACTGCAAGCGAACGTTTCATCTCGGTTGAAAACTCCTTCGGAATTCCTGGGGCCGGCACTTCAGCTTAGACGCAAAACCATGCCTGACTCATCTGACTAACCTCACGGCTTTTCCACGGGAACTCCGCGCCGGTCGGCGCAGGGGTCGAAAAAAAACGCGGACGGAGACGTCAGCAGGGACTACCCGGATTATACAGGGCCAGGTCGACAGGCAACTGCTCGCCCCGAAACAAGCGTCGAACCTCTCTCTTCTCTGATCCCTGCTTCAATGCGTAGCCGCCGGCTGCGGCTGGGGCGCATCCACGGCGGGCTGGCTACCTGCATCTCCCTGCGCCGGAGGCGCCGGAACACCCGACTTTTCGTTGTACGCATCGATCACTGCTTTGGTGATGTCGATCGATGACACGGCGTAGAGCACCGTGGCGTTCTGCTGGTCGCCTTCGTCAAGCACCAGGGTGTAACCGTGTTTCCCCGCGTAGTCGGTCATCAGCGCGCCCACCTTCGCAGCTTCATTGCTGAACAGCTGCTGCATGTCGCCCTGGAAGTCGCTCTGCGCGTCCTGGGTATCGCGGTCCAGTTGCTTCTTCTTGTCGTCGAGGGTGCGGGTCTTGCTCATGCGATCGTCTTCGCTCATCTGCGCACCCTGATCCTGCAACTGCTTTGTCAGTGTGTCGACCTCGTCGCTCAGGGTCTTCAGTTGCTGGCGCCTGGGGTCGTACTTTTTCTGCAGGTCGGCAAAGGCGCGCTGGAACTCATTGGTCTGGCTCACCGCCGCCTGGAAAGCGATCACCGCGACCTTGGCTGGGCCCGCGACAGGGGTTGTACTGGGCTTTTGCGCCGGCGGTGCGGCGGTAGTTTGGCCGGCGGCTGGAATGATAGATGCCGCGGCGAACATAAGTACGGATATGGACAGACGCTTCATGCGATTCAATTTCTCCTTAGAAGTCCCCGTGTGCCGTTCCCATCGGCGCGGCGATTTCGGGCCAAAGCATCTCTTGCCATGCCATCCAGGCCCGTCCGGCATAAATCCTGCTCACAACACCTGCGCTCGGGTTCATCGCCGGGAACTAGAGGGGATTATAGGTGCCTCAATTCGGAGCGTCAAACCCGCTGCCTGCAGCGAACATCGCTCACACATTTGCGCCGGCGCAGCGACAAGAACGCCAGCGCTTTCGCACATTGCTAGGGACTTAAGCCGGAATCTCACCCCCAGCCCGCCTCAGCGGGCAAAAGACGCTAGCCCCAGGCGTGAGCCTGTGGAGATTCTGGGATTTCGCCCACAGCCCGCTTCAGCGGGCGTAAGAACCGATCGATCGTTCCTTCCCTATTCCCTATTCCCTGTTCCCTGCCTTTCTGTCAATACCTCACCACCGCCGCAACTTCGCAACCCGCTGAAAGCACGACTGAAATTCTTTTCCGAAGTTTGCCGATTAATTCCCGCATTTGGCGCATCCTCAAACTATGAGCACGCCCTCAAAACACGGCCACACCGCTCCTTCGCCGATGCTTGATTCGGGTTTCGTCTGGACCTGGGACCTGGCGGCCTACGCCCGATCTGCTTACCCCGGCAGCTCACTTGAGGCCAAGAATAGTGAAACTAAAAAAAATGACACTCACAAAACCCGAAGTAACGACATTAACTCTCTTGTAATCAGCAAATCGACCTCAAAATTCACAGCGATTTTTTGCGATTTTTTGCGATTTTTCGTGCGATTCCACGCCCAAATCAGCCTTCTTTCGCCCCAAACCGCCACTCTTTCCCGCACCGGGACGGAATGCTCTACATACCCTGGTAGCGCACCCAACTCCGCTAGCTCCGCTGCCTCAATCGAGGCCCCAAAAGGCAAAAGGAGTGATTTTATACACTTTGAAAACGCAAAAATGCCCGTAACTTATTTAGCATCAACGAAAATCCATCAAAATCCGTGTTGATTTTTTGCGATTTTTATCGATTTTTGTTCGCAAATCGACCCCAAAATCAACCCACACAGGCCCCGCGCGGCCTCCACAACCCACGACTCACGATCCACTCCGCTGCCGTCAGCTAATCGGAACTATCCTAGAACGTCGTCGAGACGGTCAACCGGAAGGTCTTGCGCGGCTCACGGAAAATGTTCTGCGCGCCGTAGGCCTCGATGGCTTCCCCGTAGCTGTAATCGCCCGCGCCGCCCGGTGGGAACATGGCGCGCGTGATCAACTCTGCCGAGCAGCTCAACTGCTTTTGGCCCAGATTCACTTCGTTGCAATACGGCGTCTCGTACAACCGCAGCGGGTTATAAGCGTAGTAGAGGCGGAAGGGGGCATTGATGACCGGCATGATCACTGAAAGCTCGGTCCCGAGCGACATCCGAGGAACGAAGTTCGTGCCGGATACCGGCCGGATATCCTTCCTGAACCCGACTTGGGATCCTGGGATCCCGCCCTGGCACGATCCGTTGTTGTAGACCGGGCAGCCATAGATTGGAGCCGTCAGGGTGGCGAAGCCCTCCGGACTTTGCGTCAACTGGCTGTGACTCAGCGCGCTGTCGATGCCGAAGTCGTCGAAGAACGAGAACATGAAGGGGCCGACCACGGGGATACGGTACTCCACGTTTGTCGTTAGACTCGTGTCGCCGCCGATGGAGGCGATGCCGTAAATCGGGAGCGGCACCTGGATGCACTGGTTGTCCTGCGGATTGGTCGGGTCGCGGGGGACGCAACTGCCGTCGGGATTGGTGAGCTGGAAGTTGACCCGCGTAGGCACATATCCGTACGGCGTCGCGCCGCGCACGTCAAAGCCGCGTAACTCCTGCTCGCCTCCGGCGTAGAGACGGTTGTTCGGCGGAGCCACGTCGCCGCCGTATCCGGAGATATACGCCAGCTGCGCGCGCAGAGCCAGCACGTTGTGTCCCTCACTTGAGAATTTCAGGTAGTGCATGGGAATGAATTGCTTGTACGCCACCACCGGGTTCACATAGCGGACGCTGCCCCAGATGCCGGCGGCCTGCACAAACGCGGTGTATTGCTTGCCCACGCGCGGGCGTAGCGGATTACTGACCGTGTCGTATGTGTAGGTCAGCGAAATATTGCTGTTGATGATGCCGGCTAGCGGGTTCGATCCCTGCACTCCGGAGCGGAAGGCAATGGTCTGGAAAAACGTTGCCGACGCAGTGCTGAAGGCAGTAATCGTGGACTTGGTGAGCGCATAGGTCATGCCTACCCGCTGGAACGCATGCCTCTTCAGCGGATAGCTGATGGAGAAGTTGAGCCCATCGCTTCCCACGTTGTAATTCTGCGTCAGCGACTTCTCCGCCGAGGACAGGTTAAGGTCGGCGCCCGTCGTGGCCTGGTAGTTCTTGGCTGCGTTGTAGTCCTGTTTGTTGTTGTAGACCTGGAATCCCAGGTTGATGGGGCGGTTGCGAATGTACGGCTGCGTAAAGCCGAAGAGGAACGTGCGGCTGATGCTGCCCAGGTTCGCCTGGAGACTTAGAGTTTCACCCAATCCAAGGAAGTTGTTAGTCGAGTAGTTCAGTCCGAGGAACGCGCCGGAGTACCCGCTGACGCCGCCATTGAGGCCAATCGAGTTCTTGCCCTTCTCATGCACCTTCAACAGCAGCTCTACCGTGCCGTTATCGGGATCCTGGTGTGCCTCGGAGTCCTGATCGACCTTTAGCGGATCGAAGTATTCCAGCTGGTTGAGGCGGAGCAAGCTGTACTCCCACAGCTGCGAGTTGTAGACCGAACCTTCGTCCAGCAGCAGCTCGCGGCGGATGACCTTATCGCGGGTAATGGTGTTGCCTGTGAACTCGATGCGCGAGACAAAGAACTGCTTTCCTTCGTCGATGTCGATGTTCATCGAAACGGTCTTCTTCTGGTCGTCGTATGTAATCTTGGGAATGGCGCCGAAATTGATGTAGCCCAGGCTTCCATAGGCCTTCTTCAGATTGTCGAGACCCTTGCTGATCTCGGTTGCGCTGAACAAGTCGCCGTCCTTGATGGGGAAGGTGGCGCGCAGGGCTTTCAAGTTGCTGATCTGTTTGTTGCCGGAGAACGTAATCGTGCCCAGCCGGTACCGGCCACCCTCTTCGATCGTCATGGAGATGTCGATGCGCTTTCCGGTACGCGGCCTGAATGTGAACCAGTTGAGGCCGCCTTCGTCGCGAATCTGGGTCTTCGGCTGCTCCACTGCGGCGTTGGCGTAGCCCTTGTCGCGGTAGGCCTGCCGCACGCGCTCGGTATCCTCCTCGAGCTTCGAGGAGTCGTAGGTCTGGGGAAAGAGATCTTCGAAAATGATGGAATACGGAATTCCGATAGGCTTGAGGTTCTTCATTGAGCGCCGCAGGTAGAGAGCGCTCAGATGCTCATTTCCCACGAAGCTGATCTTGCCCACCTTCACCACCGGGCCTTCCTTGATGTTGAATGTCACTTGCACTGAGGCTGGGGGAACGGTCTTGACGTCGGTTTTCACTGTCGCGAACTGGTGACCGTGCTCGGCGAGGAGTTCCTTGATGACGTTCTCGGCGTGCTTGATCCGCGTGGGATCATACTGGCTCTCCACCGAAAGGCCCACCTTGTCCTTTTTGAAGGCATCCAGGATGTCGGAGTTGGTGACCGAGTTATTGCCCTTATAGATAATGTCTCGAATCGTGGGCTTCTCGCGGACAAATACGTCGAGGATCACGCCGTGCTCTGAGTCCTCGCGCTCGATGCGCAGATCCTCAAAGTAGCCGGTGTTCCAGAGAGAGTTGAAGTCTCGCTCGATGGAAATGGGATCGTAGGTGTCGCCCGGATGGGTAAACATGCGAGCGAGAATGGTTTCCTTCGGGATGCGCCGGTTGCCGATCACCCGAATCTGATCGATTGTGTCGGGTGTTTGCGCGAACACTGCTCCCGCAGTCGACACCAGGACGACCAGCATAAGGACCCCCACCGCGCGCTTGACAGCGGATGCGGCACCGGAGATGGAACTGTGCCTGATCTTCACCGGGTATGAGCCCTGCGGCGAGCACAAAGTCTCTTTCGTACCATTGTTCGGGTTCACAGGAAGAATTTGCACACCCTCATTCGCTGAAAATCCGGCCCTTCCTCGGAGGTTTTGATCGTTCCTTCAGGAAAGATCGATTCTACAGGACCGCGCCCACCCTTCCCAAACTCCGGGGCCTCGGCAACAGGTCCTCGTTGCAGAGGTGGAAACTCCAGAGCCCCTGACGATGGCCCTTCTTCGCCAGGGTGCATCCCCCTTGAGCCGACTCCGGGCACACAACTGGATTGTTGTTACAGATTCCATGCCGCGCGCGCCGGCGGAGACGGGGATGAATCCCTCTCTTAAATCCATCTCAAAGTCTACCGGAACCAGGCGGACTGCTGTGCCTGTTCGCTCTTTCGAACTCGGCGTTATGCCCCTTAGACGCGCTGAGCGGGCTCAGGACACTCTCTGTCGGGCGGCTGGTTCCAAAAGCCGAATCTTTTCCCTCCCACGGACGTCCTATGACTGAGGGCCCCAATCCGAACGACGGGTTTCCCGCGCACATTCTCATCGTCTTGGTTAATCAGCTACCATAGTATGTTCAGTGAAACGCTTGGCCGGAGTTACACTTCGGTGCCATCCGGCCCGGTACCGAGGAGCCGGCGCGCGCCGGAACATAGCTCAAAACCGGCCCCGGTTTGCGGCTGCGGTTGATGGCGAGCCATTGTCTGGCTTAAACGCCGTCAACACGCGGGCCGAGGAGCGAATACCAGCCTTATGATGTGGATTGTCCGGCTTGCGCTGCGGCGGCCTTATACCTTTGTCGTCTTTGCGCTATTGATTTTGATCCTTGGCGTCTACAGCATCGAGACGATGCCGACGGACATTTTTCCCAATATCGATATTCCGGTTGTCACCGTGGTCTGGAACTATGCCGGTCTGTCGGCGGATCAGATCGCCAACCGCATTGTGACCAACGCCGAGCGCGGCATGACTACCACAGTCAACGACATCGACCACATCGAGTCGCAGTCGCTGGTGGGCGTCGGGATCATCAAGATCTACTTCCATCCAAACGTGAATATCGGCCAGGCCGTGGCTCAGGTGACGTCCATCAGCCAAGTGCAGTTGCGCTCCCTGCCGCCAGGGACTACGCCGCCTTTTATTATTCAGTACAACGCTTCCAGCGTTCCGGTCCTCCAACTGGGGCTCTCCGGGCCCGGCTTGAATGAAACGGAGTTGAATGACCTCGCCACGCAGACCATCCGTATCCAGTTGGCCACCGTCGAAGGCGCCCAGACGCCGTATCCGTACGGAGGGAAGCAGCGCCAGATCGAGGTCGACCTCGATCTGAATGCACTTGAGGCCCGTGGACTTTCGCCTTCTGACGTGGTGAACGCAATCACGGCGCAAAACGTGATCGCGCCTTCCGGCACCATCAAGCTCGACCGCTTTGAGTACGAGGTCGAGACCAACTCCGCGCCTTCGGTTCTCGATGCTTTGGGCGACATGCCCATCAAGACGGTGAATGGGGCGGTGGTCTATATCCGCGACGTGGCCCACGTGCGCGACGGCAATCCGCCCCAGACCAACATTGTGCGCGTCGACGGCCGCCGAGCCATCATGATGAACGTCATGAAGACCGGCTCGTCGTCCACCCTGGACATCATCAAGAGCGTTCGCGACATCATCTCCAGCCCAAGCTTGAAGGGCCAACTGCCTCCCCAACTAAGAATCGTTGCTCTCTCCGATCAGTCGATCTTTGTCCGCAGCGCGATCAGCGGCGTGGTGCGCGAGGCAATCATCGCGGCCTGTCTCACCGCAACCATGATTCTGGTCTTCCTGGGCAGTTGGCGGTCGACGATCATTATCGCCGTATCCATCCCACTGTCGATTCTCTGCTCACTCATTGTGCTCGGCGCTTTGAACGAATCCATCAACATCATGACCCTGGGCGGCATGGCGCTGGCGGTGGGCATCCTCGTGGACGATGCCACCGTCGCTATCGAGAACATCAATCGTTTTCTGGAGACAGGACGCGAGCTGGAGCAGGCTATCCTCGAAGGCTCTGCGCAAATCGCCACTCCCGCTTTTGTCTCCACCCTCGCTATCTGCATCGTATTTGTGCCCATGTTTCTGCTCAGCGGTGTCGCACGCTACTTGTTTGTTCCCATGGCAGAGGCGGTCGTCTTCGCCATGCTGGCAAGCTACTTGCTTTCGCGCACCCTCGTGCCTACCATGGCCAAGTACCTGCTGAAGGAGCACGACGACGCGCAGACGGCGAAAAAACAAGCCAGCCGCAACCCGTTCACGCGCTTCCAGCACGCGTTTGAGCACGCCTTCGACCGTTTTCGCCACGGCTACCTGAGCCTGCTCACTCTCTGTGTCGATCACGCCGGCGCCTTCTTGATCTTCTTTTTGGCGTTTGCCCTCCTCTCGCTGGGTTTGACGCCGTTCCTTGGGCAAGACTTCTTCCCTTCCGTTGACTCGGGTCAGTTCATGATTCACGTGCGCGCACACAGCGGCACGCGCATCGAAGAGACCGCTGCTCTCTGCGATCGCATTGAGTCGACCATCCGCCAGGAGATTCCGTCCGATGAGCTCGTCACGATCCTCGACAACATCGGCCTGCCGTACTCTTCGCTGAACCTCTCCTACTCCACATCGGCGCCTGTGGGCCCGTCGGATGCGGATATTCAAGTGCAGTTAAGCAAGGACCATCATCCGAGCGAGGCCTACATCGAGCGTCTGCGCGAGGTACTGGCCCGCGATTACCCGGGCGTGACCTTTTACGTTGTGCCGGTCGACATCGTCACCCAGATTCTCGATTTTGGGCTGTCGTCGCCCATCGACATTCAAATCGTCGGCCCCAATCTCTACGCCAATCGCGCGCTGGCCGAACGCATGCTCAACGAAATCCGGTATGTTCGCGGCGCTGCCGACGCGCGCATCCAGCAGCCATTCAACTATCCCAACTTCACGGTGAATGTCGACCGCACGCGCGCCGCGAGCACGGGCCTGACGCAGCAAAACGTGGCGCAAGGCCTGCTGGTGGCGCTCAGCGGCAGTTTCCAGACCAGTCCGAATTTCTATCTCGATCCTCGCAATGGAGTCAGCTACAACATCGCCATTCAGGCGCCACAGTACAGACTGGACACCATGGCTGCACTCGAAGGCTTGCCCATAACGGGTTCGGCCACCAACGCAGCCATGACGCAACCTTCCACCAGCACTTCGACAGGCGCACCGGGAGCTGCGCCGCTGGGAAGCGTCGCCCCCGCCGAGACTCCCGGCGCCACGACGGCTGCGCCGGGCGCGCCCAAACCGCTACAAGTATTGAGCAATCTTGCCTCCATTGTCCCCGGCGCAGAGCAGGGCACGATCAGCCATTATGACGTGCAGCCGGTGATTGATATTTACACCAACGTCGAAGGCACCGACTTGGGCAGCGTGACGCGAGCCATGCAAAAAATCGTTGACGCCCATCATAAAGACTTGCCCCGCGGCTCGCAGTTCATCCTGCGCGGCCAAAGCGAGACGATGTACCGATCGTATTTCGGACTATTGAGCGGCTTGGCCTTCTCCATCCTGCTGGTCTACCTGCTCATCGTGGTGAATTTCCAATCGTGGCTCGATCCGTTTCTCATCATTTCGGCGCTGCCGGCCGCGCTGGCGGGAATCGTATGGTTTCTCTTCCTCACCGGAACGCGCCTCAGCGTGCCTGCGCTCACCGGAGCCATTATGTGCATGGGCGTGGCCACCGCCAACTCTATTCTGGTGGTGAGCTTCGCGCGTGAGCAAATGGAAATCCTGGTTGGCGATGCCCGTCGCGCCGCGCTGAACGCCGGCTTTGTTCGCCTGCGCCCGGTGCTGATGACTGCGCTGGCCATGATCATCGGCATGGTGCCCATGGCGCTGGGCCTGGGCGACGGCGGTGAGCAGAACGCGCCTTTGGGCCGCGCTGTCATCGGCGGTCTGCTGTTGGCCACAGTAGCTACGCTGCTCTTTGTGCCAGCCTTCTTTTCTTTCATTCACGGCCGCATCGAGCGGAAGCGCGAGCGAGACGACGAAACCGATTCCGCTCGATTCGATGAATTCGACGCCAGACCGGAGTAGGTGCTTATGACTCAAGACCCGAATCCACGTCCTCTACCCGCCGCGGTCAGCCACGAAGCCGCTCCCGAAGCAAGTCCTTTATCGCCGCGCAAGGCCATCGTGGGCGTGGCCATCGTTCTGCTCATTCTGATGATGTTCGCGGCCGTGGGCATACTTCGCCGATTGCATGCCGACACCGTTCTTGCCCAGCGCACCGACGCCAATGCCGCGCCTACGGTCTCAGTGGCGCTCGCGAAGCCCGGCGCAACAGTGGAAACGCTGGTGCTTCCCGGCAACGTGACTGCGTTCACTGACTCGCCCATCTACGCCCGCACCGACGGCTACCTGGACCACTGGTACGCGGACATCGGCGCCAAAGTGAAAAAGGGGGAACTGCTGGCCGTGATCTCCACGCCCGAGCTGGACAAACAAGTAGCACAGGCCGAGTCCGATCTGGCTACGGCGCAGGCCACCGCAAACAACGCGCGCATTCAGGCGGATCGGTACTCGGGATTGGTCAAGTCCGATGCCGTCTCCCAACAGGACACGGACACGTTTGTAAACCAGGCCGCCGCCACCGAGGCAGCGGTCAAGTCTGCCCAGGCCAACCTGCAGCGCCTGCGCGAGATGCAATCGTTCGAGAAAATCTATGCGCCATTCGATGGCGTTGTTACGGCTCGCGAGGTCGATACCGGCCAACTCATCAGTTCTGGCTCCGGCCAGAGCTCCGGCACTGAGCTGTTTCACATGCAGGCACTCCAGACTCTGCGCGTCTACACCAACGTGCCGCAGCTTTTCTCGCAAAGCATGAAGCATGGAATGAAAGTCGACCTTACCTTTCCCGAGTACCCCGGCAAAGCTTTTGAGGGCACGTTGGTCCGCACTGCCGACGCCATCGATCCCGTGAGCCGCACGCTGCTGGTGGAAGTCGATGTGGACAACCGCTCCGGCCAGCTGCTGGCTGGTTCGCTCGCGCAAGTGCACTTCAAGTCGCCTTCGGCAAGCTCCACCTTTATCGTGCCCACGTCGGCCCTCATATTCCGCCGTCAAGGGATGCAGGTGGCGACTGTGACCCAGAGCAACGATGGGACCATCGCACACTTGATTTCTGTGCTGATTGGCGAAGACGACGGCGCCACTGTGCAGATCGTCAGCGGCCTCAATCCACGCGACAGAGTGATCCAGGATCCGCCCGACTCACTGATCGACGGGGAGAAGGTGACTTTGGAATCGTCTCAGAGTAATGCGTTTGGCGCAGGAGGATTGTGACCATGGCGGAATCGTCGCCAAGGAATCGTGCGTCATCGCAACGCGCAGTACGTGCTGGTCTTGTTTGCGCATCGTTGACGCTGATTCTTGTCGCCGGCTGCAAGCCCGTCGGCCCA
This sequence comes from uncultured Acidobacteriaceae bacterium, assembly GCA_963823805.1. GTDB lineage: Bacteria > Acidobacteriota > Terriglobia > Terriglobales > Acidobacteriaceae > Telmatobacter. The sequence goes on from CAWGMW010000002.1 coordinate 513,606, forward strand.
AACTACAATCGCCCAGGCTACAACGCGCCGCCGGCTTATAAGGAATCCGGCGCGACGGCCGTAATCGTTCCGCCGCCGAATCCACAGGGTGGCGAATGGCATCGGGCGAACCCCTCCGACGGAATGTTGAAGGGCAAGTGGTGGGAGATCTACCAGGACCCGCAGTTGAACAAACTAGAAGAACGCATTGATTCCAGCAATGTGCAGCTTCGCCAGCAAATGGAGCTCTACCTGGCCGCGGAAGATCAGGTCCGGGCTGCACGCGCCAATCTTTATCCGACGCTGTCGGCCGGCCCCTCCATCAGCCGCGACCGCGTTTCGGCCAACCGTCCTCTGGCCACCCCGGGCGGTGCTACTACCTACGGCGACTTCGTCATTGCCGGGCAGGCCAGTTGGGAGCCGGACTTCTGGGGCCGCATTCGCCGTACAGTGGAACAGGCGCGCGCGAACGCGCAAGCCGGCGCTGCAGACGAGGCCAACGTGGCTCTTACGCTCCATGCGGAGATGGCCACCGACTATTTTGCTCTGCGCGGACTCGATTCCCAGATCGAGATGCTGACCGACACGGTGACCGATCTCGAGCACCAGCTCGACCTGACGAAGCGGCTTTTTGCCGGCGGCGTGGACACCGAGGTGGACGTCGTGGAGGCGCAGACGCAGCTTGAAACGGTTCGCGCACAACTCGTCGACCTGGGTGTGGCCCGCGCGCAGTACGAGCACGCCATTGGCACTCTCGCCAACGACAACCTGCCGGACTTCAGCATTCCGCCTTCGCCGCTTGACCTGGCGCTCCCGAAGGTTCCAATTGGCATACCCTCGCAGCTCCTCGAGCGCCGTCCCGACATCGCCGCGGCCGAGCGCCTCGCAGCCGCTGCCAACGCCCAGATCGGCATCGCCGTGAGCGCCTTCTACCCGACAATTACGCTCGGCGGATCGGGTGGCTTTGAAAGCACAAACCCAGGCACGTGGATTCAGGGTCCGAGTTCGCTTTGGAGCCTGGGCGCGCAGGCCACGGAATTGCTCTTCGATGCGGGCCAGCGCCACGCGCTCACCGATGCGGCCCGCCACAGCTACGAGGCTCAGACAGACGGCTATCGCAATACCGTTTTCCAGGCGTTCGAGGACGTGGAAGACCAGCTCTCGGCACTGCGCATTCTGGAGCAGGAGGCAAGCGTGGAGCAGCGTGCCGTCGACTCTGCGCAGCGCTCCTTCGAACTCTCCAACAAGCGCTACAAAGGCGGCGCCACCAGCTATCTCGAGGTACTCACCGCCGAGCAGACTCTGCTGCAGAACCAGGTGACCGCCATCAATATCGAAAGCAGGCAGTTCGCTGCCAGCGTCAGCTTGGTGCGCGCGCTCGGCGGCGGCTGGGATATAACGCAATTACCCTAGGAAACGGAGGCGGGCTTTCCCAGCTACTCATTGCGACCTGTGCGAGAACACAGCCGCGGGCACATCCGCGAGCGGCAAGCTTGGCCCCTCCCACAACAGCCGCGGCGCGCCTTCACTTGCGGTATTTAGCGCTTCGACGTGGATCGCGTGCAGTCCTGCGCGCAGCCCCAGCGAGCCGCGGTCGTAGCGGAGTGCATTGCCCGCCGCACCGCAGACAAGCCCGAAGGGCGGTCCGGTTTTCGCTATTTCCATTCCGTCGATCACCAGCCGCTCGCCGTCGCGATCGATCAAATGGAACGTGTAGCCACCGTCAGCAGGAATGTTGATCCATCCGTCCCAGACCGTTGCGTATTTCGCGAATCCCTGCGCGCCGGCCGCGAGATTCGGTGCCTGACCGGTGAATGCGGGTTGAAGCGCGGAAAAATCGGGCAGCTCTGTCCACGCGCCCGAGTAGATTTTCCAATTCAAGCCCGGCTCCATTGCGCTCGCCGCTTTCACTGCGTCGTGCCATTGCTCGACGGCCACAACTCCCTGCGCCGCCCAATCCTGATGGCCGGCCTTGTCGGTCACGTGCAACAGCACACGAAATCGGCCCGATCCATTTCTGCCGTCGAGTTCGGTCCCCAGCGCATCGGGAAAGCGATGCTCAACGCGACGACCGCGCGCCGAGGTTCCATCGCCGAAGAGCCACGAGTACTGCGCGCCGGGCGCGTCCTTGGCAGTGAGCGTAACTTTCTCCCGCGGCGCGAAGACCGGCGGATTGACACTGAAGGCCGCCGCCAGAGCGGGTGCGGGCGTATACACGGGCTGAGCCGCGCCGCCTGAAACCACCAACGGCACCTGCGCGTCACCGGTGACGAGCGTCTGCCCGTATTTCACATTGTCGAAGGTCACTTCGCTCACGTCGCCGGTTATGGTCGACTCGGCGAGGGGCGGTTGATCGAGCGCCCAGATGTTTTGGAAGGTGAATCCGTGAAGGCTGGGCTGCTCCTGCTCCATCTGCACGAGCGAATACCAGTTGTCGAGCAAAAGGTTTTCAAACGTCACTCCGGAGTGATCCCCGCTCGCGCCGTTGGCGCCCCAGAAGCCGAGCAGGCCAAACGTTTGTCCACATGACCCGATGCCACCGTGCAGAATGTCGGAGTCACGCAGGGTGAAGTTGTGCAGGTTGTAAATCTTTTGCGGCCATCCCAATCGCACCACATTTGAAATGCTGGTGGAGAACTCGCTGTTCTCGACGAGAATGTTGTCAACGTCGGCGCCGGGCGTCGTCATCGCGGCCTGCGTATAGCCGTCCCAATTGCCCAGCGCCGCCAGGTCGTCGTCCGACGCGCGGAAAAAGGAATGATTCACCACTGTGTCGCCGCCGCCCAGCCAATCCATGCCGTCCTGGTTGGCGTTGCCAGGGTTGCCGCCGATCACCCTCAGATCGTCAATGCGAAATCCGGTCGAATCTTTCATCTGGATCGACCACGTTCGCGAGCGGATGATGCACGTGAGGCCGTCGATCTCCACGTTGTGCGCTTGGTAGGCGACGATGCAGTGCCAGTCCGGCTTCTGCATCCAGCCCGTGTCGCCATTCGGGTCCTGCGGGCCGTCGTACACAATCGTTCCCCGGCCAAGCACCTTTACGTTGTCCACCTGCCAAAGGTTCAGGCTCCCAAACACGAATGCGCCCGGCTCAAGGTAAATCGTATCGCCGCTTTTGGGATTCAGGCTCCCGTTGTGTACGCCCGCCGTCACGATAGTGACGTTTGGCCCGCTCGGCGGCGGTGAAGGCGGCGAACCGGCAAAAAGAAACAGCATCCGCGCCAGATTCAGGAAGTCGCCGGGCCGCGAGATGGCGAGCTTGGCCGGGCCGGACAGGCGGAAGCGGATGGTTTGCGGCTCGCCCGCCGGGTGCGAGGCCCGCAGACCCTGCCGCCACGGCTCGATGTCGACGCCGCCATCCCAAAAGTGCGGGTCGGCGGCAGTAATCGAAACTTCTACGGGTCCGGTCGTGTCAAAGCTGACGAATTCGTAGTTTGAAGCGGCGTGAGCCACGTCCACCCGCTCGTAGTTCACAGTGACCGCGAAAAAGCTGTTGCTCATCTCATCGGGAACGGGCGCGGCCTCCACCGTCGCGGCCTTGACCTGCGCGGCGCCGCTAACAGCGCTTGTAAGAACGAAAAGGGAGACAAGCAACGCGCGAGAACCCGGCAAGAGGCGAGACCCTCAGAAGAGATTGCGGAAACCACACCACTGTAGCACCCGGACTCGGAGAACCAGCCTTGAACGACAACCGGACACTCCAGTATGTATAATTCGTGACGCGAAGAATATCGCAAGCCCCGAAGATTCTGCGCCAGGAGGCCCCAATGTCGCTGTCCCGTGTTGTTCCAGCCTTTACTTTCTCCCTTCCCCTCTTGGCGGCGCTCGGCCTCTCTGCGGCAGTCGCGCCCGCGCAAACGAAGCCCATCAGCATTAACACATCCATCGGGATTGTGGAGAGCGCGCAAGAGCCGGGCCCCATCCTTCGCGCGACCGATGACCTGCGTCAGGACTTCGCCAAGGTCTTCGGACAGGAACCGAAGTTGGTAGCGAGTCTGAGCGACGCCGGCCCTGTCACGATCCTCATCGCTCAGAATCAAAACGTGCCTGCCGGCGTGGACTGCACTTCAGCCAGCGGCACTGAGGCATTCGCATTCTCGCTCGCGGGAGCCGGAGCCGGTCCAACCCACCAACGCGTCGTTTGCCTCACCGGCACGGACATGCGTGGCACCATCTACGCAATCTTCGAGTTCTCGCAGCGCATCCTCGGCGTGGACCCGATGTACTTGTGGACCGATAAACAGCCCGCAAAGCGTGCGTCCATTGCGTTGCCTGCCGATTTCGCCCGCACCTACCCCAGTCCCGTCTTCAAATACCGCGGATTCTTCACCAACGACGAAGACTTGATGAGCGGGTGGATCCGGCCGGCGAAGGGAGACCAAACGGGAATTTCGCTCAAAGCCTGGGACATGGTATTCGAAACGACCTTGCGCCTGAAGGGCAACATGGTGGTGCCCGGAACGTGGATCTTTCCCGATGATGCCCAGGTACATGCGGCCTCGGAGCGCGGATTGACAGTCAACCAACACCACGCGATCCCGCTTGGGGTGAACGTGGCGCGCTGGCCGGCGAATGTGCCCTACAACTACTCCACGCACCCAGAGATTCTGGAGCGAGCATGGACTAATGCAGTGAACCTGTACAAGCCCGACGAGGAGATTTTGTGGAGTGTGGGCCTGCGCGGGCTATCGGATTCGAGCTATGCATCGCTTGACGAGAGCGTGCGAAACAACGATCCGCTTCTCGGCCAGCGAATCAGCGAGGCCATCGCAGACCAGATGAAGATCGTGCGTGCGAAGTACCCCAATGCGCAGTTTGTCACCGATCTGTGGCAGGAGGGCGCGCGGCTCATGCAGGAGGGTTACCTGAAGATTCCACCCGAAGTGTCGCTGGTATGGGCCGACACTGGCTACGGCGACATGCAGGACGGCGGCAAGGTCGGTCCAGGCCAGGGAATGTACTTTCACGTGGCCATGATGAACGGCCAGGCGAATCAACTCTCTGAGATGGTCTCGGTGAAAATAATCCAATCCGAGATCGGGCGCTACATCAAGGCGGGTGCGACCTCGTATTTCCTGGTGAACACGAGCGACATCCGGCCTTACGTGATGACAACGCGCGCGGTGATGAATATGGCCTGGGCCGGTAATCTAAACGGAGTTCCCGCAAACGCTGGCGGCGCTGAAACTGAACCCGGCGGCGATGCGGAGAATGCGTATTATCAACGCTGGATTACCGACGAGTTCGGTCCACGCTCCGCCGATGCGCTGACCAAAATGTATAAGGATTACTTTGTCGCGCCCTCGTTGCGGCCGCCGTTCGGACCGCCGCGGCTGACCTCGACGGCCAACGCACCGCCCCCAATGCCGCGCAGCAGTGTTCCCCTCTATGAAGGCGATAACCACTATCACTCCGAGGCACGCCGGCTGATTCTGGACACGCTTTCTGAGCACCAGGTGGTCGGGATTCCCAGTCAGTCGCCCAAGTGGACACAGCCGCGCGTGATGCCGGAATCGACTCCGCAGGTGCGCGCCCTCCTGATTGATCGCGACATCAAGGATTGCGCTGATGCTCAGCCGCGCTGGGACGCGGTTTGGAAAGAAGCGGTTGCGGCGAAAAGCCTTATCGATCCGGCGTCCAGCAACTATTACCAGGAAGCCGTCCTCACCATGGTCACCATCAACCGTGAGAGCAACCACATGCTGTTTGAGGTGGCCAGCGCTGTGAAAGATGCAAACGCCGGCGACACGGCGAAGGCGCAGAGCGAGACAGCCGAAGCACTGCGCGCCCTCGACACAGTTCAAGCATCCATGCACGCTGCCGAGTATGGCAAGTGGAAGAACTGGTATCGCGGCGACTGGCTGACAGGAGTTTATCGCACGCGCGAGCTGGTGCAGGCCTATGCCGATCACCTGAAAGATCCGATGGCTAAGCTGCCCGCGCCCGCCTCTTGGAGCGGATGGGAGGGATACTTCCACATCATGGAATACGAGGACGACCGGTCAGTCGATGTTCATTGAGGCTCATGAAGTGCGCCTGCATGAACATATTGTCATCGACAGGCCGCACAAAGTGAGACTGTAAGATCCGCGCTTGGGCAGTTTCCAAATATAATCGCTCTAGGTCCCCTTCTTTCCGACGCGCTCAGTGCCTTTGCGCCGGTCTGCAATTGGACCGCGCACGGATGCTGTCCACTTCATGAATCAAGACGACTTGATCCTGGTGACTGGCGCAACGGGCTTTCTGGGCACGCAAGTGGTCAGGGGGCTGTTGCAGCGCGAGCCACGTGCCGGGCTTGCCCTCCTCATTCGCCCGCGTCCGGGTCAATCACCTGCGCAACGCGCCGAATCGATTATTCATTCGGGGGAATTGTCGCGCGTGCAGATTTATGCCGGAGACGTGAGCGAGCCCAACTGCGGGTTGGACGCTTCGACCTGGGGAGATCTGGCCGCGAAGGCGACGCGCGTGATTCATTGCGCGGCTACGGTGAGCTTCGATCACTCGCTGGAAAAAGCTCGGCACATGAACGTCGACGGTACGCGGAAGATGCTGGACTTTGCCGCGGCCATGCGTTCTCTCAGAAGCTTTGTCTACGTCGGCACCGCGTATGTTGCGGGGGAGCGCACAGGATTGGTTCGCGAGAGCGAGCTCAACGAGGGCCAGCATTTCCGCAACACCTACGAGCAAACCAAGGCCGAAGCTGAAGCGTTGGTGCGTTCAAGGCTGGGCTCACTCCCCGGTGTCATTTTGCGTCCAAGCATCATCGTCGGAGATTCGCGGACGGGGGTCACTTCGAGTTTTAAGATGCTGTACTGGCCGCTCAAGATCTACTCGAGAAGACTGTGGCGGACTGTGCCGGGATACCCCGATGCCGTGTTGGATATTGTTCCCGTGGATTACGTGGCAAGGGCCGTCATTCAGCTCGCATTCGACGAGAACGCCTTGGGCACTACCGTTCATTTATGCGCCGGGCCCCGTGGCAGCGCCACAATCGAGCAGATCGCCAGGCGTGCGGCGGAGTATTTCCATGTTCGCGAGCCGCGCTATGTCGATCCCAAGATCTTTTTCGCCGCGGTACGGCCATTGCTGTCTCTTGCGCTGTGGGGGAAAAAGCGGCGCGTGCTGATTGACGGCCGCGCCTACCGCGATTACTTCACCATGCGCATGCAGTTTGAAACCACCAATGCCGAGCGGCTGCTAGGCCCCGCGGGAATCTTTCCGCCGCCAGTGATGGAGTATCTTGACCGCTTGCTTCACTACTGCGTGGCCAGCAATTGGGGCCGCAAGGAGATTCCGGCACAATGACCCTTCTCGGCCGCATTCAGCTCGCCCGTGACCGCAGTATCACTGTGGCCAACCTGGTGGACGAACTGCTGCGACGGAATGGAGATTGCGAGGTTTCGATTAGCGAGAACGGGCCTTTCTATCTTTCGGGCCTCCATGCGGCAATTTGCCGGATCGATGCATTCCTGCGCCGTTCCGTCGGCCTGCGCCCCGGCGAGCCGGTTGCCATTTATTGCACCAACAACCGCAACTGCTTTCACTGGTTCCTGGCCATCGTCCGCGCGGGAGGAATTGCCGTTCCGCTGAATCCGCAACTCTCTCTCAGTGAGGTGCAACGAATCCTCGCCGATAGCGGCACAGAGGTTCTGGTCGTTGACAGAAGCGTATTTGACCGCACAATCCTGGAGCGCAGCGCCCTGAATGTTCGCATCTGGATCCAGGATGACGAGGAAGCAGAGACAATGGACGGGTTTGTGCGTGTCGGCGACTGCGGCCCGCCGCTTCCTCCCGCAGAGATCGATCCTGCGACGACAGTTGCGGTCTTCCACACGTCCGGCACTACGGGCTTTCCGAAAGGAGCGGCTCTGTCCAGCCGCGCTCTGCTTGGAGCGCGCGCCTCCACGGTGTTTGCCGGGCTTTTTCTCAATTCCAAAGATCTTGCGCTCGTCGCGTTGCCCTGGTCGCACATCATGGCTGTCAGCATTGCGCTTTACGGATTGATGGCCGGAGTCCGCGGATGTCTTCTCGAGCGATTCAACGTCGAAAACGCGCTCGACTTGGTCGAGCGATTCCGCGTAACCGCCTTTGTTGGCGTGCCCGCGATGCTTGCCAGGCTCGTCAACAGCAATCCCGACCCCGGCCGGCTGGCGAGCATCCGCGTGTGGCTTTCGGCCAGCGACTATTTGCCCGGTGAAGTTCGGGGTCGCCTCCGTGAATTCGGCGCACTCATCAAGCTGCCGGGCGGCCGGCGCATTCCTCCAGTCATCCTGAATGGGTATGGCATGGTGGAATTGGGCGGACTCGCCATGATGGGCATCGAACTTTCCCTCTTCCCAGGCAGCGGCCAACTTTGCGTTCCCGTGCCGCCGTTTCGTGTCCGTATAGCTGATGAAAACGGCCGGCGCGTTCGTGCAGGCAGACCTGGCGAGTGCCAGATTCGTCGTCGCGGCATTACACCGCACTATTGGAAAGACAAGGACCGCAACAGCGGTCTTTTGACGGACGATGGGTGGCTGCGCACCGGCGACCTGGCAACGCGCAACCACCTCGGTTTGATCCGGATCGTAGGGCGCATCAAGGACGTTATCAAGTCAGGCGGCTACTCGGTTTATGTCCGCGAACTGGAAGAAACCGTACTGGCTCATCCCGAGGTCGTGCGAGCCGTGGCCTTCGGTTTACCGCACACAGAGAAAGGCGAGGTTCCGGTTGCCGCCGTCGAGTTGCATCCCGGCGCTCCAGCCACTGAAGATGTGCTGCTGGCGTGGTGCCGCCAGCGCCTTGCCGCCTACAAAGCACCGCGCCGCATCTGGATTGTGGAAACCGGCAGTCTGCCGCAGACACACAACGGCAAGTTGATGCGCCGTGTTCTGCGCGAGCGGTTCGCGACGAACTTGAAAACCTAGTCGTGGCGAAGCGCATCCACGGGGGAAAGCTGCCCTGCACGCCAGGCTGGAACAGCGCCGGCAATTAGCCCCGACAGGACTGCGATCACCATCGCCTGCGCAAGCAGCGCCCACTCAATGGAATCTGAAACGAAGCTTGCCGTCTGCGGTAGGCTTGCGAGCACACGCAACGCGATCCACCCCAACAGCAGGCCGAACACTCCACCGCCGAGCCCCAGTATGGCCGACTCAAGCTCAATCAGCATGAGTACCTGCCATCTTTTCCATCCCATGGACCGCAGCGTACCGATCTCTTGCGTGCGCTCGAAGACGCTCATCACCATGGTGTTTGCGATACCCAGAATTCCGATCAACAGGGCAAGAGTCGACGTTCCCCAAGCGGAGGCCTGGGCAAGCTTGACGAATTGATTGTCACTAGCGCGCTCGGCTGCGGGAACCGCGCGCAGCTCCGGCAATGCGGACTCGATCTCCGCTTGCGCGCGCTTTATGTAGTGGTCCCACGCTTCGCCGCGAGGAGCCGGCCGCAGGCGCACGTCAATGGTTGACACTTTGCCCTCCACACTGCTCAGCCGCTGCAACTCATCGAGCGGCATGATCACCGCGTCGGCTTCCAGCGCCGACGCCCCGTGATAAACACCCGTAACTGTGAAGGTCGTGCCCTGAATCTCAAGTGTGTCGCCGGGTCTCTTCTTCAACTCCTGGGCCAGAACATCGCCCAGCATCACTTCCGGCTGGCCATCGCGATACCGGCGTCCTGAGAGAATCTGCAATGAATCAAGTTGGTATCCGCTGGCCAGCCAGCCGTAAACCAGTGCATTCTCATCCGAGGTCAGATCCATCTCGTCGAAGATCGCGGGCGCGGCCTGTGCTACCAGAGGAAGAGATTTCACCTTGTCCGTCGCCGATTCATCCAGGGAAGTGTTCAGAAACGTCCCGTGGATGACCGCAATGTCGGTCCGGCTGCTGGAGTAGATCTGCATCCATTGCTGTTCTAGTGACCTGGAGAAGCCCACGAGGCCCACGAATGCGCCTACCGCCATGCTAATTCCGCCGAGAGTCAGCAGAGTTCTCAGCCTTCGACGCCGCAGATTCTTCCAGACGAATCCCGTAAACGAGAGTGAGGAGGCCATCAAGCCGGAGCGGTTCCTGTGAAGCAGAGATGAGCAAAGAAAGAACGTCCAGGGAACCCGGCAGCGTTCACTTCACCCGTCCACAAGAATATGAGGTCGAAGCTGTCTCTTGCAACGCGCCGCCGATGGCCTTCAGATACCTTCACCCATCGTGACGTACACCTTCATCTGCTCGAGCTCGACGCGATAGGCACTGCGCTCCGCCTCTTCGGCTGCAAATGGATCGGGCGGGCAAGGTTCTGCGCCAAGCCGTTGTTCCAACTCCTCCACGCGCGACGAGAGCGCGATCAGTGCGTCGGAGAGCGGGTCCTTGATGTCATGCGGATCGGTGAGGAGCACTCGCTCGCCATTGCGGTAGACAATATGGGCGGGAACGCCGACGACCGTCGAATTCGGCGGCACATCGGAGAGCACGACAGAGCCGGCACCGACGCGTGAATTTTCACCCACGGTCAGGTCACCCAGGATGTTGGCGTTATTGCCGATGAAGACGCGATCGCAAATCGTAGGATGGCGCTTGCCGTGGCCCTTCCCGGTGCCGCCCAACGTCACGCCCTGGTAAATAGTCACATCACTGCCCACGATGGCCGTTTCGCCGATCACCACACCCGTCGCGTGGTCGATAAACAAGCGCCGGCCGATCAGCGCGCCCGGATGGATGTCGACGCCGGTATAGAAGCGGCCCACCTGCGAAAGCACGCGCGCGATGAGACGAAAGTGGTGACGCCAAAGCCAATGCGACACGCGATGAATCCACACCGCCCAAAGCCCTGGATAGCAGAGCAGAACTTCCAAGCGGGTGCGCGCAGCCGGATCGCGCTCCATAATGGAGTCGATTTCATCGCGCATTCGGCCAAAGATGGACATCACTTTCAAGGGACAAACAATCAAGGGACGTAGCGACCGGGAGCAAGAAGGGCGCTTGCAAATTTGCGAAGTCCCTATGTCCCTACGTCCCTGCCTTGCCTACGCCGGCACCGCAATCGGCTCGGCTTGCAACGCCAACGCCTGCTGACGCAGCGGCTCAAAGAGGATGCTCGAGAGGTAGCGCTCGCCGAAGTCGGGCAGCACAACTACGATCAGCTTGCCCGCATTCTCGGGCCTCGCGGCCACTTTGAGCGCTGCGGCGGCTGCCGCGCCGGAGCTGATTCCGACAAAGAGCCCCTCTTCCTTAGCCAATCGGCGCGCCATTTCCACTGACTCGTCGTTGGTCACCTGGACTACTTCATCGATGAGCTTGGTATCGAGGATGCTGGGGACAAATCCCGCGCCAATTCCCTGGATCTTGTGCGGGCCGGGCTTGCCGCCGGAGAGCACTGGGCTGTCAGTCGGCTCTACGGCAACGGCCTTGAACGTTGGCTTCTTCGGCTTGATGTAGTTCGAAACTCCCGTGAGTGTGCCGCCGGTGCCGATGCCGGAGATAAGAATGTCGACTTTGCCGTCGGTGTCATCCCATATTTCGGGGCCAGTCGTCTTCAGGTGGATGGCCGGATTGGCTGGATTATCGAATTGCTGCAGGACGTATCCGTTCGGCGTCTTCTCCAGGATCTCGTTGGCCTTGGCGATCGCGCCTTTCATACCGTTCGGACCCGGCGTGAGCACGATCTCCGCGCCATAGGCGAGTAGCGTCACACGGCGCTCCAGACTCATGGTTTCGGGCATCGTAAGGATGATCTTGTAACCCTTAACTGCGGCCACAAACGCCAGTGCGATGCCGGTATTGCCGCTGGTCGGCTCGATCAGGATTGTCTTCCCGGGTGCAATCTTGCCCGCCTTCTCGGCGGCGTCGATCATGGCGAAGCCGATGCGGTCCTTGACGCTCGAGGCGGGGTTCTGGCTTTCCAGCTTGGCGACAACGGTAGCGGGCAATCCCGCTGCCACACGGTTCAGTCGCACCAAGGGGGTGCGGCCAATCAATTCAGTAACATTCGCGGCAATTCGCGCCATGATGATCTCCTTTTTCCAAGGCCTGAGGCCCGGATCGATTGTGGAACGGATTCTAAGGGAACGGTGCAGCTTGTCAGTGGGAAAAACGAACGCAATCGAGCGCACGAGGGCATCGGAGCTGGCACCAGGACGGTGTTAGCGACATCGATGCATACAAATAGCCTAGACCCAACGGACCGGATATGGCAAGACCTAATGTCCTCGGCAGCCACACGCCGGAATGCCCGATTTCCCTGTTACTCCCCAATCAGTTTGCACAAAATAGGGATGCTTTGGCTCTGAACAGCCGCAAGAGAACCTTCATTAATCCCGCAATTGAGCAGATCATTTGGAGTGAATCGATCACTCGTTCCCGTCGGGATGGTCGACCGCTCCATTACTCATCGCCCACGCGGCAAAGCCGTCTGGCGCATTCCTCACGGCCGCGATGTTGGCTCCCTTCACGCTCTTGATGTGTTGCCACACAACGTCCTTTAAATCCGCATCGGTCAGGTCCGAGTCATCGAGAGCTGCTCCCGTGAGGTCTGCGTCCGTAAGGCTGGCGCCGGTTAAGTCGCTGTTGCGCATATCCGCCTGAACGCATTTGGCGTGGTCCATGTGAGAATTTCGGAGATTCGCCGAGTTCAGATTCGAAAGTGTGAAATCGACCGAGGTGAAATTGCTATTCCGGACATCGGCAGCGCTGAAATCGGAACGCATCAGATTTGCGCGATGCAGATCGAGGCCCTGAAGGAATGCCGAAGATACATCGACTCCAACCAGCGGCACATTGTCCGCATTCAGTTCCTGCAACGCTTCGATCCTTCCGCCGCTGCCTCCCTTTCCTTGTGCCGTGTTGATCACCTGCCACGCCTGATAATGCCGCTGTTTGATCCGGTCGCCTGACTCGGAAAAGTAAAAGATGACAGCGACCAGGACGGAGAATGTGCCCAGGTATTCAAGAACCTCGAGGAACGACCAATTGCTCAGAAGGAACGCAATCCAATCCCCAATCCACTCAATTGCGACGAATGGAGTCGCCCATTTCCAATTCGAGGAGAGGCTTCGTGTCCTGATCTTCCACGGTTCGGGCCGCACTCTGGGTTGGTGCAGAATCATCGCGATCCCTTCTCCGTCAGCCGGTGTTCCTCAGGCCGGCCGAGATCCCATTGATTGTCGCAGCGATGGCGCGATTCACTTCGGGCGTGTCCTCACCGCCGCGCTTGCGCCGCAGCATATCCACCTGGATCAAATGCATGGGATCGACATAGGGATTGCGCAGCTTGATCGAATGAGCCAGCACCTGGTTGCTCTGCAGCAGTTCCTTTTGGCGCGTGACGGCAAGAACCGCACGCACAGTGCGATGGAACTCCGCTTCGAACATGTCATAAATCCGCTCGCGCAGCTTCGCATCGCCCACCAGCGTGGAATAGAGCCGTGCCGTACCCAGGTCGGCTTTGCCCAGAGCCATCTCCACGTTGCGTAGTAGATCGATGAAGAGCGGGAATTCCTTGGCCATGGTTTGCAGCAGCGCAAGACTCGCTCCTGGGGGCGCGCCTGGCCGGGCGAGATACTCGTCGATGGCAAAACCCACGCCAAACCACGCGGGCACTAGCAGCCGCGATTGCGTCCAGCCGAAGACCCAGGGTATGGCGCGCAAATCGGAAAGCTTGGGCGAATCGCTGCGGCGCGCGGGGCGCGAACCAATCTTGGCGTTCTCCAGCTCACCAACCGGCGTGCTCTGCTCGAAGTATGTGATCACGCCCGGGTCTTCGAGAATGTGCTTGCGGTACGAGTCATAGGCCAGGCTCGACAACTCATCGAGCGCGGCTTCCCACTCCGGTTTGAGTACGCCGGTGAAGTGGCCTTCGGGGTCGCGCGCATTGGGCCGCGCCAGCGCATCGAGCGAAGCTGCAATCATGAGCTCGAGATTGCGCTCGGCCAACACTTCGTCGGCGTACTTGAAGTTGAGCACTTCGCCCTGCTCGGTGATCCGCAACTGCCCGTCGAAGGAGTCGAAGGGCTGGGCGAAGATGGCGCGATGCGTTGGCCCTCCGCCGCGGCCCACCGTGCCACCTCGGCCATGGAAGATGCGCAGCTTCAGGCCGGCCTCGCGCGCCACCACGTGCAGATCGCGATGCGCCCGGAAGATCTCCCACGTCGAGGTCAGCATGCCGCCGTCCTTGTTCGAGTCGGAGTAGCCAAGCATGATCTCCTGCCAATTGCCCCAGGATGCGAGGAGCCTGCGGTAGTCAGGCCGGCCCCACAGCTCGCCGCAAATCGACGGCGCATTGCGCAAATCTTCGATGGACTCGAACAGCGGCACCGGCATCAACCCGGGATCGCGGCCCGGCTCCTCGCCCGCGCCTTCTACGGTCACGCCGCCCAATCGCGCCAGGCGAATCACCGCCAACACATCCTCAACCGAAGATGCGCCACTGATTACATATTGGCGAACCGCTTCCGGTGAGCATCCGCCTTTGACTTCGGCTACTACACGGAAAGTCTCCAGCACGCTCGCCGTTTCCTGCGAGAGACCGTTTTGCAGCGCAGGCGCTATGGTGTCACTGATGGCCTCGCGCAACGCGGAAGCATGAATCCGCGCGTGCTGGCGAATGTCGAGCGTCTGCAGATGCAGGCCGAATGTACGCACCTGGAGGATGAGCGGATCAATGAGCGTGCGCGCGATGCGGATGCCCTCATGGTCGGCCAGCGATGCGCGCAGCGTCTCCAGGTCGTCGATAAAGTCCTGAACCGAGCAGTAGGCGGGCAGCGCCTGGGTAAGTTTGTCGTGGCCGCGCGCCAGCGTGTAAGGCGTCACAGGCAGCCCTCCGCCGATACCCGGCATTTCGCTTGCCCGTTCCAGCGTGCGCTGGATGCGCGCCTTGAGGCAGATGACGAAGCGGCGGTAATACTCGAACTCATATTGCGAGCCGAAAACCTGCGCCTCCGGCGTATGCACCTGCGCCACGTAAGCTCGCAGACGCTCGAGTAGTGCATCACTTACCGGCTGCTGCTGCGCGCTTGTCGTCAGCAGGTCGATGATGTCGTCGAGCTGGCGCTGGTAATAAAGCAGCAAATGCCCGCGCGCGAGCTGCAGAGCCGCCCGCGTCACCTCGGGTGTGACAAAGGGATTTCCGTCGCGGTCACCGCCGATCCACGAGCCGAAGCGCAACACCAGTGGCAGTTCCAACGGCTCGATCTCGAAATCGTACGCCGCCATCAATGCCACCGAAATCTCCCGATAGAGCTCCGGCAGCGTTTCGAAGATGGAAACGTCGTAGTAGTCGAGGCCCATCTTTACTTCGTCGTAGACGGTGGGCCGGCGCGAACGTACCTCGTCGGTCTGCCATAGGCCGGTAATCTCGGCCAGCACCAACTCCTCGAGCCGCGCCATGTCCTGAGCGGGCAGCGGAATACGATCGAGCGCCTCAAGAAATTCGCCGATCCGCCGGCGCTTGAACATCACCGTGCGCCGGGCAGCCTCCGTGGGGTGCGCGGTAAAGACTGGCACAATCAGTACGCGGCGCAGCCAGTTCAGCGCCTCCTCCGCGCCGATTCCCACGCGGCGCATCTCGCAGAATGTGCCTTCAAGCGATCCGCGCTGACGGCCGGCTTGGCCGCTGAGGCGCAGTGCAACGCGGCGGCGCTTGCGATGATTGGTCTCCGCCAGGTTGATGAGCTCGAAGTAAAACGCAAAGGCACGCGTAAGCAGAATGGCGCGCTCCACGGGCAGCGAGTGCACCAGAGCCATCGCGGCAGAGTCCTGACGAGCGGCCTCCTCGGCTTTTCCGTGCGCGTCGGCGTCGCGGCGGCGGATGGTGCCTTGCCGCAGCGCCTCAACCTGAGCGAAAAGCTCCTCGCCGGCTTGCTCGCGCAGCACCACACCCAGCAACGTGCCTAGCGAGCGCACGTCGCGGCGCAGCGGAGCCTCCTTCAGGTCGCCGGTTTGAGCCTCAAGCTCGGCCAGCCGCTGTGACCAGCTCTCGGGATTCCACAAAAGAGCCATCGTATTTCGATTATGCACGACAGGATTCGGGGATCGTATCGCGATCAGGTAGCCTCGCCTTCCAACTGCGCCGTCAACTCCTCCCACTCATCAATCAGCGCTACGAGCTGCGCGCGAAGTTCCGCGGCGAGCACAGTGAGGCGTTGGGTTTCCGCAGCAGAGACATAGACAGCCAATTGGTCTTCAGAGTGCGCGATGGCGCTTTCGATGCGCGGAATCTCCTCTTCAAGAAAGGCGCATCGGTCCTGCAGCTGCTTTTGCTTGATGGGATTCAGGCGTCGACTCCGTGGAGCCGGTGACGAAGTCGCGCCGTCGAACGGCTCAGGGCCGCCCTCGATGACAATCGTAGCTCCAATCGACGTGGGTTTTTCGAATTGTGCGACCGGCACCTGCTCGGGCACAGGCGCAGCCAGCGCGGACTTGCGCCGAAGATAGTCTTCATAGTCGCCCTCGTATGCCGTCACCGCACCGCCTTCGATTTCGAGCACCCTCGTGGCCAGCCGATCGATGAAGTAGCGGTCGTGGGAAACGAAGATCACCGTGCCGCTGTAGCTGGCCAGCGCTTCAAGCAGCACGTCCTTCGCGCGCATGTCCAGGTGATTGGTTGGCTCGTCGAGCAGCAGGAAGTTTGCGGGTGAGACAAGAATCCGTGCCAGCGCATAGCGGTTGCGCTCGCCGCCGGAGAGCACGCCCAGCGGCTTGAAAACATCGTCTCCCGAAAAAAGAAAGCAGCCCAGCAGCGAGCGCAGCTGCACCTCAGGCACGCGCACGGCGGCCCGGTTCATGTCATCGAGCATGCGCGCTTCAGCGTCGAGCACCTTGTACTGATCCTGTGCAAAGTATTCGGCAATCACGTTGTGGCCGAGGCGGATCGAGCCCGAGGTGGGCGCTTCCTCGCCAGTGAGCAGTTTGATCAGCGTGGATTTGCCCGCACCATTCACACCCACCAGCGCGACGCGATCGCCGCGTTCAATCGTGAAACGTCCACCGCTGAACACCTGTTTCGGCCCGTAGCTCTTCGCCAGCCCCTCGGCCTCTGCCACGATGCGGCCCGAGGGCGGCGGTTGCGGGAACTTGAAATGAATGACCGCCTCATTTTCAGGTACTTCAATCCGCGCGATCTTTTCAAGCTCTTTGATCCTCGACTGCACCTGTTTTGCCTTTGTGGCCTGATACCTGAACCGATTAATGAAGGCCTCAAGATGCTCGATGCGCTCCTTCTGGTTGCGGTAAGCCGCCATGAGCTGTTCGCGCCGCTCATCCTTTTGTTTCAGATATTTGGTGTAATTTCCCTGGTAGATGGTCAGGCGCTTGTTCCAGATCTCCACTGTGCGGTCGATGGTGACGTCGAGAAAATAGCGGTCGTGCGAGATGAGGATGTATCCGAATGGATAGCTCCTTAGATAGTCCTCGAGCCAGTTGCGCGTTTCCAGATCGAGATGGTTGGTAGGTTCATCGAGGAGCAATAGATTAGGCTTGGCCAGCAGCAGTTTGGCCAAGGCAATGCGCATCTGCCATCCGCCGCTGAACTCATCCGTCTGCCGGGCCCAATCCTCCTTGCCGAATCCCAGGCCGGTGAGCACGCTGCCCACTTGCGCGTCGAGTGCATAGCCGTCGAGCGCGTGAAAGCGATCTTGCAGCAACGAGTAGCGCTCGGCAGCGGATTCGTACTCCGCGCCTTTGTGATCCAACTCCCCGAGTTGTCCGGCTAGCTGCTCAATCTCGCGCTCCATCTCGTGGAGCTCGTCGAAAACCGTGAGGCATTCTTCGAACACCGTTCTGCCGGTAAGCTGCAATCCTTCCTGAGGAAGGTAGCCGATGCTGATGCCGCGCGTCTTTTCGAGCGAGCCGTAGTCCAGCGTTTCCAGGCCGGCCAGAATCTTCATCAGTGTGGACTTGCCCGTGCCGTTGGCGCCAACCAAGGCCGTCTTTTCGTCGTTGCGGATCAGCCAGTCGGCCTCGAGAAACAGGACCCTCGGCCCAAACCTCTTGCCGGATTGTTGGAGCGAGAGCATGAAAGTCTATTTTCGCAGAGGGCGTTATCGTGTCATTTCTTCTCCTCGCGGAAGTCGTTCGAGTTTTACCCGAGAATAGGCGTCACGCCGTAGCCTCTGCGCTTCCTTCAGCAGTTCCCATTCGCCCATCGGGGCGACTATGATCAATGAGCGCAAGTGCAGCGACAGCTGCGGAAGGTCAAGCACCCAATCTGGAAATGCGGAGGAGAGATGACAACGAATTTGACCGAGCGGCGCGAATTCCTAAAGCAAGCTGGACTGCTGGGTTCGCTGGGGTCAGCGGCAATGTTGGCCGGATTGCCTGAGAGCGCGATGGCTTTGGGAGGCGGATCGGCGCCCATTGTTGAAGATGCGGTTGCACCTGCGCAGTCCGAAGTCGCGCCGAAGTATCACATTCGGTTTGCCGTGTGCGGCATGAGTCACGACCATATCTATGGCATGATCGGCGCCGTCCAGCGCGGCGGCGGCGAACTGGTGGCTGCGTGGGGCGGCGAAGACGACAAGCTGGCAAAGTTTCGCAAGCGGTTTCCGGATGTGAAAATAGTCGCCACGCAGGACGAGATTATCGACGATCCATCGGTGCAACTGGTTCTCACGTCGCAGGTCGCCAGCGAGCGCGCGGGAATCGCCGTGCGCGCCATGAATCGCGGCAAAGACGTCCTCTCTGATAAGCCCGGGCTAACGACGCTCGAGCAATTGGCGGAGGTGCGCAAGACGATCGGCGAAACCAAGCGCATCTACGCGATCATGTACAGCGAGCTGCTTGAAGTGAAGGCAGCTGTCTACGCGGGCGAACTCGTGCGGCAGGGCGCGATCGGCAAGGTGATACAGACCATCAATATTGCGCCGCACCAGATTTCCCAGGGCGGCAACGGTGATGCAGGCGGCGCAAATCCGCGGCCCGATTGGTTCTGGAATCCCGATCAGTACGGCGGAATTCTGTGCGACATCGGCTCACATCAGGTCGATCAGTTCCTGTTCTACACAGGGTCGACCGCGGCGGAGGTGGTCGAATCGCAAATCGCGAATGTGCGCCATCCCAAGCATCCGCGCTTCCAGGACTTTGGCGACATGGTCCTTCGCGGCAACCGCGGCTTCGGTTATGTGCGCCTCGACTGGTTCACGCCAGACGGCCTGGGAACCTGGGGCGACGGGAGGCTGTTCATTCTTGGCACCGATGGCTACATGGAAGTACGCAAGTACACCAACGTCGGCGTCAGCCACCAGGGCAACAATCTGTTCGTCGTGGACAGCAAGCAGGCGCGCTTTATCGATTGCAGCACCATGCCCCTGCCCTTTGGACCCCAGTTTGTGTCCGACATTGTGAACCGCACGCACACGGCGCAGAACCCAGACGAGGCGCTGCTCGCCGCGGAACTGGTGCTCAAGGCGCAAAAGAATGCGAAGTTCGTGACGCTCGAGGCCTAAGAGCCGCGAACCCTCATCGTGGATCGTGGGTCGCGGACCGCGGCCGGCTGCTGGTAGCTGGCGGGTGTTTACGTTTTAGTCACTACCCGCCCCCTCCCCCGGTATGACATACCTCCATACCTGATAACAAAGGGTCTACGGGATGGCCCATACCCTCGTCCATACCTGCCCCGTACCTTACATACTCATTCCCAACGAGCGAGCAATTTGGCCTCAAAAAGGGGCGAAAAGGGGCGGTTTTGGGTTGTTTTCGCTCACAAAATCACATAAATTCGACCAAATTTGACCACGATTTTCGGAAGATTTTGTTGATGACAAAAGAGTTAACGTAACTTTGCACCACAAATAGGGCGCAAAACTTTTTCTTTTCTTTATTTTCCGGAGATTGGGTGCCGCTGGGGCCAGGCCGGGGCAGCCGCCAGTTGCCAGCTTCCAGCCTCGTGGTACCGGTGTGGAGCTGGGCGCGCTCCGACCCGCAAATGGCTGGCGACCGTCGCGGGTTTGTGGATGGAAGCGGATCATGGAACGAGTGTGCGCCAAGGCGGCGTAATTATCGGCAAATGGAAGATGCGGAGAATCAGGCACTTAGAAATTTTCTGGCTTGACACGGGCACCGGGGGCGTCGTTTTAAGGTGGGGATTAGGCGGAGGGTTGGTGGCCGCAACGGTGCTAGTCAGTGTTGAATGGGGATTGTGCGAAGCGCCGCCGCCTTAGCCTCCGATCGGTCTGCGAATGTTCGTCTCGCCCTCCGAGGTGAAGACGAGGCGCGTGAGCTTGTCGGCGTGGATTTGTGGCTCTGCCGCGAGCTTGCGTCGCAACCGTTCCATTGGTCCGTCAGTTTCGCAAAGTGCTGGGTCTAGCTCAAGCACCTCCACGAGTAGACCACGATCTAACTCTGCACGTTCCTCGTCTTCATCAATTTGGTCAAAGGGAAGGAGTCGTCGATCCGAAAGCCGCTCAAAAACTCTACGCGCTCGAGTGTGCTGTGCCCCGGAGAGCGCGAGCACGTTAAGAGTCGAGATCGCCGGGATGCTCGTTACGGTCGTCGTGCCACGACCGCTTTGCGTCTTGTTTGACATCCACCAGTGGCAGAGAAGGCCCAGCGTAGAATTGCACCACAGGGCAAATGCGAACTCGTGATTCGTGTTTTGGAAGACCACCGAGGGCCATGCCCGACCGCCGATTGCTCGTTCGGGTGTCATAGCCACGATTAGGGACTGCGAGTTGAATTGGAGGTCTCGATTGTAATGGGCGCGAGCGGCTGTTGCCCAGCGCGCCTCGGCTCGCGCTTGCAGGGCCGCGGGCACCCCGCCGTCGACCTGGCGAATTTGGCAATGCGAGTCTGGCTGCACGACGAGGGTTCGCTCCCTGAGGTTGTCGTGATTCCAGAGGCACGGGTAGGCCGCGCCCGGCGGCAAACCATCCAACTTCTCGAAGGGCCCCTGTGGGAGTCGGTCACTCTTAACCTGCGCACCCGTTATATCAAGGTCGTGCGGGCCAATCCGCTCTATTGCGATCTCGATCGGGCAGATTGGGATCGCCGCCGACGACGCCGGGCCCATCCCATCTATCCAAAGTCGCCCGTGGGTGATTTGGTGCGCGGTCTGCCCAAGGCTCATATCCTGAATTCCGACCATCTGCCAAGCGCCGTCATTAGGCAACGGGCAATTAAGTGCCTCGCCAACGACCGATTCGCCAATCAGAATACGAGAGCCGCCGAATGGGCCTTCCTCTAAGCTCCGTATGCCCGATCGGGAGATCGCGGCTGTGATGGCTTGCGCGATGAGTTCACCTTCAAGAGTGTTTCTCGGCTGACTTGACAAAATTACAAATGTTGCTCGCGGCTCGCCGGTAGGTGGCGTCTTTCGCGCCACCAGCAAGCACTCAGCCATGCCGGTGTCGGCGGAAAAGGACCTGGTGTGAGAGGCCCTTTCCGCGATGGTAACGACTATAAGGGACGAGTAGTCCGATCTCCATTGCATGCGAACGCCGTCCCAAGACATACCGCTCATCGACGAGAGCGGCAAAACGAGCGCCAGTGTTCCCCCCATGGCAAGTTTTCTGTGCGCCAAGTCGGCAAAATAGGAAGCCAGTCCAGCGTGCCCGTGTGCTCGACCCCCGGTCGACAGGTTCTTGAGCCGTTGGGCGAGTCTGTCCTGTTCTTCCACCGAGGCGCCAAAAGCTGCAAAGGCAGGGTTATGGACTTCTGTTCGGTCCCCTTCGCGGGCACCGTGCCGAGTGAAGGGTGGATTCATGATCACAAGATCGAAATGACCGTGGCCCACGCGGTAAACGAGATCTCTGACCTCCTCGGCGCCCCTTCCGCCTGCTGTCTCGGCAGCCGCTTGGATAATGTCGAAAGCGGGTTGTTCTTGAAGTAGATCTAGTGACCCAACGCAGACGCCCCACTCGTGACTCCCATATGGCATTGTAAGTAGGCACTCGCCTTCGAAGGGCGTATCTGGGTGAGCCCCGGCCAACATTGCTGCGGTGAGGTGGACAGCGACGGTGAGGACATCTAGGCCTACCAATCCCCTCTGCATCATTGTTGGGTGCAGCGCCCTTGGATCTCCCCCGTGGATCTCGTGCAGTAGCCCAATCCGTTGGTACGCAGTGGAGAGCAGCGTACCGGTACCGCAGGCGAAATCCCCAATGCGCGCCGTTGCGAGCGCGGCTGCGTCGCTCCAATCGCGCCCTACAAGGGGATGGTCTAGCGGGATTGCCAATCCTGCTAGGAGCGCGGCACCCGAAGGCATGGTGTAATAGGTCGCCAGGAATTTCCTGTCGGCGATCAGCCGCTGAAAAACGACTCCTGTGAGGTCGTGGGACCGGGTCACTCCGCCAGCGACGAGGTTTTCAGCCGTTTCCCACAGGCGGTCAAGAATACCTGCTGCGGTCTGGGTCGGCAGGGATTGCACGATCGACGATGCTGTATGAAAGATCGGCCAGTAGTTTACCCCGAGTATCTTTTGCCATTCGTCGACAATTGCGGACGGTCGGAAGACACCATATGGCCGAAACTCGGTGGGACTCAAAACGCCTCGCTGACCCGACGCGGGGTCCTGGACCTGCAACCCGGCCTCGGCTAATGCGGCGTGAAACACTAGTGCGTCGACCAGGACGGTCATCGCCATTCGTCGGCTTTGTCCAGCTGGATCATCGTGCTGGCGAAGAACCTCGGCGAGCGCCGTGCCTAAAGCGCTGCCGGGGGGGTGTCTTGCATCGAGTATTGATGCCGCTCGGTTCACGCCGAGCTCCAATTCGTCAGCGAGGGACTCAACACGCCATGCCGGGATGCTCGACCGGTGCAACAATATTGCCAATTCGGCAATTCCGCCTTTTAGCCACCCCTCAGCGGGGAATCGCGCAGTTTGGCCGTCTGGTTGGACCGTGAAAAGCGCGTATTCGAGTTGCGATTCTCGAATTCTTGACCGCAAGGCCGCGCCTTGGTGTCCCCTCAAGTGCTCCGGATATACTAACGCGACCGAGGCATGAATTAGATTTCCAGTGGAGACCAACCGATTGCCGAGGCGCGATTTAGCCTCAAGCTCGGCTTGGTGGTGATTGCCAACCTCGGCCTCTATTACGATGGGCCATCCGTCTGCCTTCTCGACGAGAATGTCAGGTCGCCCGCCCTCCTCGAATATCCTTCCTACGTCTTCGGAGCGAAGCGTCCATTGGCGGCCGAGCCCCTGAAGTACCTCGCCGAGAGCAGTGTTGATTGTCTGCTCGTGTGTTCTCGTATGCATGGTCGGATGGCCCCCGCCGCCGCTGGTCCGCACAAGTTAGGTCTCCGCAACCCTGGATAGTTGCTCGGGTACAATCGTAGCCGATTCCTGGCCGTATGCACCTGAGGCAGGATGTGCCAAGGCAACAGTAATTGCTAGCGGTCGAGCCTAGTAGGAGAATGGTTGCTATGAACCAGCATGAGACGCCGCAGGATCTGCTGGTGTCCCGTGGTTGGTCGCGCAAACTCGGCAAGGGGCCTGCGATCTTCATGGTCCAGTCGGGGCTGGAAGATGAGAGGCGCAGCGAGGATGGCTCGCTGGGCCGTACTTTGTTTTTCGGGATATTTGGGCGGGGTTGTGCGGGGGTTAAAACCCCCGGCTCCCTCCGCTTAGGACAGCAGGCGGTGGACGGTGGACCGTCGTGGACGTTTATCAGGGGCGTGAGCCCAGCAAGAGTATATCGACGAATTTCCGCGCCTTCGCGGGCCAGTCGTTTGCGCTCCAGGCGCTGGAGAGGCCGTAGATGGCGCGCATGAAATCTCCGAGATCAACGTCCGGGCGAAGATCGCCGCTGGCAACAGCGCGGCGGGCCAGTGCGTTGGCAGCTTCTTCCATGACCTGCGCGGACTGCTGAAATACCCGCGAAGGGCCGCCGGTCATTGCGTTCAATGCGGGGGCTATGATTTTTTTCGCGGCGATGTAGTCGATGAAGACCAATAGCCATGATCGCAAAGCTTCGATGGGAGGCAGTTCGGCAGACAGTTTTTTCTGCGCCGCCGCCAGCTTCTCGACCTCGGTGATGTAGACCGTCGCCAGCAGTTCATCGCGCGTTGGAAAGTGGCGGTAAAGCGTGCCGGGGCCGATCTTCGCGCGCTTCGCGATCTCGTCCATGCTGGCGTCGGCGCCGCGGCGTGTAAAAACCTGCCTGGCGACCTCGAGAATGCGCTCGCGGTTGCGCTGCGCATCGGAGCGAGGCTTGCGGGCGATATTTGGGACAGCCGACTTTTTCATGAAACTTTCTGAAACCGGAGGCGCTCTCCGGTAATCTCATGTACATAACGGAGACTGACTCCCTTTTATTATCGGGCCAAGGCCCGTGTCAAGGAATTTGAGAGGAGAGTGCAATATGGCGACGACATTTGGAGCGAAGACCACGACGGAAGAGGTGCTTGCAGGAGTTGATCTGAAGGGCAAGCGGATCCTGGTGACGGGCGTTTCGGCCGGTCTCGGCGTAGAAACGGCGCGTGCGCTGGTGGCGCACGGCGCGGATGTTGTAGGCGCGGCGCGCGATCTGGAGAAGGCGAGGCGGGCGACCTCGGAAGTGAGCAAGGCCGCGGCGAAGGCCGGCGCGAGCTTTGAGCTGGTTGAGCTCGACCTGGCCAGCCTGAAGAGTGTGCGCGCTGCGGCGGGTAAGCTGATCGCCGATGGCCGCTTGTTCGATGTGATCATCGCGAATGCGGGCGTGATGGCGACCCCGTTCGGCAAGACAGAGGATGGCTTCGAGACGCAGTTCGGAACCAACCACCTGGGTCACTTCGTCTTTGTGAACCTGATCGCGAAGCTGATCAAGGACGGCGGACGGCTGGTGAACCTTTCCTCTTCAGGTCATCGTTTCAGTGATGTCGACCTGAACGATCCCAACTTTGAGACAACGCCGTACGAGCCGTTCGTGGCTTATGGGCGTTCGAAGACCGCGAATATTCTTTTCGCAGTCGAGTTCGACCGCCGGCACCGCGACCGCGGCGTGCGCGCTACGGCTGTGCATCCTGGCGGTATCGCGACGGAGCTCGCACGGTATATGCCGGAGGGCGCTATCGAGGCATGGCTCGAGCAAATCCAGCAACAACGCGCCGCGGCAGGCGAGTCGCCTTTTGAATTCAAGTCGATTCCCCAGGGTGCGGCAACATCGGTGTGGGCCGGAGTGGTTGCGTCCGCCGATGAAGTCGGGGGCAAGTACTGTGAAGACTGTCAGGTCGGCGAGCTGATTCCTGCTGACTCTCCAGTGAGCGTGAGCAGCAGGGGTGTGCGTGGCTATGCGCTCAATCCTGAGAAAGCAAAGGCGCTCTGGAAGAAGAGCGAAGAGATGGTGGGCGAAGCTTTCGCGGAGGAACTGAGCGAGATGGCAGTGAATCGGTAGGAATGGTTGCATCAATGTTGCTCAATCAATGACGAATCATCCCCCGGGGGCTAAAGCCCGAATTCTGCGTGGCTCCGGCGGCACCCTTCGACTCCGCTCAGGGCAGGCTTTGAAGCCGTGCCCTTTCAAAACATGATTTATGCAACCAGTTCCAGGACTTAAAGGAGAAATGATTATGCGTATCTTTGTGACCGGGGCGCCGGGGTTCATTGGTTCGGCGCTTGTTCCGGAGTTAGTGCGGGCGGGGCATCAAGTGCTGGGGCTGACGCGTTCAGAAGAGGGCTCGGAAAAACTGCGAGCGGCTGGGGCTGAGGTGCTTCACGGCAACATTGAAGACCTCGAGAGCCTCCGCCAGGGAGCAGCCGACTCCGATGGCGTTATTCACCTGGCCTTCAACCACGACTTTTCGCGGTTTGAGAAGAACGCTGACAACGACCGCAAGGCGATCGAGGCGATCGGCGAGGTGCTGATCGGCTCGAATCGGCCGTTCCTTGTCACCTCCGGTACCGCGATCGCGGCCAATGTCGACGGCAAGCCATCGACCGAGGACGGCCCGACCGCTTCATGGAATCTGCGGGCGGCTTCGGAAGCGGCGGTTAAGGAGCTGACGGCGCGCGGCGTGAATGCTTCCGTGGTGAGGTTGCCGCAGGTTCACGACACACGCAAGCAGGGACTGCTGCCCTATCTTCTCGCCGTGGCGCGCCAGAAGGGCGTCTCGGCGTACATCGGCGACGGCAGCAATCGTTGGCCGGCGGCGCACGTTTCCGACGTGGCGCGGCTCTATCGACTGGCCTTTCAGAAGGCGGAGCCGTGCGCAATCTATCACGCGGTCGACGAGGAGGGCGTATCAATGAAGGCTATTGTCGAAGCACACGCCCGTGGGCTGAATGTTCCGGTGGTTAGCATCAAGCCTGAGGAGGCTAAGGCGCATTTCGGCTGGCTTGCCCAATTCGCCGGGCATGATATGCCGTCCTCCAGCGCGATCACGCAACAGAAGCTGAACTGGAAACCAACGGGACCGGGGCTGATCGCCGATCTCGACGGCATGGATTACACGAAAGCCTGAGTCGGTCGGCGGTGCGCCGGTGGTTGCCTGCAATGCGAGCCCTGCGTTAGTTGCGACCCCAGGCTGATGCCTGGGGCTAGCGTCTTTGCGTCCGCTCAAGCGGGCTCTGTTCCGGGGGTGTCGCGCAGGGGCTGAAGTCCAAATTCATTTTGCGATGCTTTCGGCATGCGACCCACTCACTGGGCGGGTGCCCCGCTCGTGCCCTGATACAAGACTCGTTTAAGTTGGTTCGTGCTGTCCCTGGTCCCTCCGCCACGGCGGACGAGGGACCCGGGGGCACCCCTAGTTCATGGTTGAATCTGCAGTGCGAGACCTGGCCCGGCGCCATTCCCGTGGGACGTGATGTGTATCACTGATTGCAGCCATCGCCGGACTCGATACTCGATAACCGTACTCAGGAGTCTGTCCGTGAATCGTTTCTGTGCGCGCATGTTCGGTTTTACCCTGTTCGCTTTTCTCGTTTTGGCTATTGCTGTCCAGCCTTCCATGGCTCAGCAGGATCAAGCCAAGCATGTGATGCATCGGCTGATTCCAGCCGGGGATACCTGTGCCACCTGCCATAAGGTGATTTATGACCAATGGAAGGCCAGCCCCCATGCCGATAACGGCGTCGAATGCACCATTTGCCACGGCGAGACAACAGCAAAGGACTTCGCGGGCACGCCGGCGTTAAGCACATGCGACAGCTGTCACACCGATCAGGTGGCACAACTGAAGTCTGATCCATTCATGAATGGCAAGACGTGTGTGAGCTGTCATCAAGCACACACCTTCGTGGAGCACAAGAAGGCGGCACCGGCAGCCAAGTGATCACAATTTCCAGGCGTGGCATTCTCGGACTGCCGGCCGGTCGATCCGCGCTGACCGCCCTTTTCAATTTGTCTGTTCTGGCTGGGCAAATGCCGAACGATGAAGTCGCAGCCGTCATCGTCTAGATCCAGGACCAGCTCGTGATCCTGGTAAGTGAGCGCCACACCCACGTGTTCCGGATTCCCATGCAGCATGGCGTTGCAGACGGCCTCGCGGGCCACCGAGGATATTCGATGATTGGCGCAAGGCTGCGGCGAAGGCGGACAGGCCGCGCTCTTCGCTCCAGTCGAATTGGCCCGTGGATTGACACCGCACGCATGCCGCCGGAGTCGCGCCAGTAACCGACTCCGGTTACCACAGACATTGCGCCTTCAGAATGAACAAACTTTCATCTTTTCAAATGGCCATTCAGGAGCTACACTACGCTCTCAACTCTCATTTGGGGTTTTGCTCGAGAGACGCCGTCCTGATCGACACACAATTTGACCGTGTACCCCCGACCACGTCGGCAAATGCTTCCCTGTTGAACTAGGCAAAAACAAAAAAATCGATTCAAGTCAGTCAGCTCCAGAGCACAACATTTGGGCGCACGTGATTTACTTCGCGCAGCATTGCGCTTAGAGGGGCCGAGTACGGGTCATTCACCGGCAGCTCCTATATTTCCCCAGGAGATCTCGAACATGACGACCCAGTCCGCTGGCTCGGCTTCCAGAATGCGTTTCGCAGTCCCATCCATTACTTCCATCAATTCCCGCGATGGGCAATGCGGTCCCCTGATCGAAACGTCGCAGCGGGGCGGCGCGTGGGCACGAGGCGTGGCCCGCTTTCGAGCGGCGCTGACAATAAAGCTCGGAAGCGCGAGGTGGATGACGCCGGCGGCGTTGGTCGCCCTGACTCTGATTGCCGGAAGCGCGGTCTCCCGGGCGCAGATCTGCTCTGCTTCCCCCAGCTACTCGCCGAATTTCTCTTCGAATCAAGGTTGCTTTTCGCTGCTTGGCAACGGCTCCAGCTCCACCCCCACCAATGCCAGCTTCCAGCCCGGAAACGGAGGCACCGTGCTGCAGATTACCCCAAACAGCGAGCAGCAAAGGGGATACGCGTGGTACACCACCCCGCAGCCCGTCGGCAGCTCCTTTTCGACCACCTTTACGTTTCAGTTGACCGGGGCCATCGGCAGCCCCGCCGATGGCTTCGCATTCGTGATCCAGAATTCGGCTGCCGGAGCAAATACTGTGGGCCCGACGGGTTCGGACGGCTGCGGCCTCGGTTTCGGCGACGATCTCGGGGGTGCGGGTGATGCTTGCGTGAATGCCACTGGCGGCATCACAAACAGCGTGGCGGTAGGGTTCAAAACTTTTAACAACGAATCTTCGAGTCTCCCGAATCCGGATAGCGTTTTCATTGCGAGCAACGGGATAGGCGCGAACTGCGTCAACACCGGCGCCGGCGGTTGCGTGATCGCGGAGAACGATCTCAGCGGCGCGGACAGCTCACCGAATGGCTTTGGCTGTGAAGGGCCGGGCATCTGTCTGGCCGACGGCACTGTGCACACGGTGACGGTTACCTACACAACGCAACCGTTATCCACGCAAACGGCCTGTTTCAGCGCCTCCATGCCTTGCCTCGATGTGATTCTGGATGGCACTGACCTGTTTCCAAAAGGGGTGCCGTTCTCCATGGGCACGATCGGTTTGACCAACAACGCGGCCTATGTCGGCTTCACGGGGGCGACGGGGGCAGTGTTGAGAACAACGACATCCTGAGTTGGGTCTTCTCGCCGCAAAGTTTCGGCGAAATCAACGTCTGCACGCCGGGAGCAACCACGCCCGGGCCCTGCAGCAATACGCTGCCGGTGACCTTCAACATTCCAGCGGATACAACCATTGGCTCAGTTAAGGTGGTCACGCAAGGCGTAACCGGCCTCGACTTTCAGTACGGCAGCGATAACTGCACGACCAGCACCTTCTCCACGGCCGGTTCCTGCATAGTGAATGTCGTCTTCGCGCCGCTCGCGCCTGGATTGCGCGCGGGCGCTGTGGAACTCTTCGACACCAGCAGCCCCGCCAACCTGCTCGCGACCACGCCGATCTACGGCATCGGCGAGGGGCCGGCAGTTGCTTTCAGCCCGGGTACGCAGACCACGGTGAACACCGGCAGCTACTCTCTTACCCTGCCGAATGGCGTGGCAGTGGACGCGGCGGGTGACATCTTCATTGCGGACGGTGGCGACGGATATAACGGAAAGGTTGTGGAGGTTCCGGCGAATGGCACTGCGACTTCATATAACTTTACCCTGGAGTACCCGCAGGGTCTGGCGGTGGACGGAGCGGGCGATCTCTTCATCGCGGACAATAACCGGAATCTTGTGGTGGAGGTTCCGGCTGGCTGCACCAGCAACGCCTGTGAGATCGACAACGCCTTCGGACTTAACTCTCAGTTGGGAGTGGCGGTGGATGGAGCGGGCGATCTGTTCGTCAGCAGTTACGGGGAGCATGAAGTTGTGGAAGTTCCAGCCAATGGGGGCGCCCAGACCGTGGTGTATGACCCGGCGACTGGTTCCGGGCCGACTTCCAATCCGATCGGTATGGCGGTGAATGCAGCGGGCGATCTGTTCGTCGCCGATTTCGGCCTCAAGCAAGTGGTAGAGATTACACCCACTGGCGTCCAGACTACGGTGGGCACCGGATGGGTTGAACCGGAAGCTGTGGCGGTGGATGCAGCGGGCGATGTCTTCGTCGCAGATGAAACTCTCGGCGAGGTGGAGGTTCCCGCCGGTTGCAGCAACAACAGCGCCTGCCAGATTACGATCAGCAATATTCTTGCTTACGGTGTTGCGGTAGATGCAAAGGGCGATGTCTTCTTGCCCGAAAGAAACGGTACCCAAGTGGCCGAGATCAGCAGGTCACAGCCGCCATCGTTGAACTTCCCGACGGCGACGACCGTGGGTCTAAGCGACGTCACCGATGGTGCGAACCTGGTAACCCTGCAAAACGCGGGTAACACCATGCTCAGCTTCCCGGTTCCACTTTCGGACAACAATCCCAGCATCGGGGCCGACTTCTCGCTATTCAGCAATGGCCAGGGCGATTGCCCGCTCACAACCGCATCATCGTCCTCACCGGGCACGCTGGCAGTGGGGGCCTCGTGCGTCTATTCCGTCACATTTGATCCAATTGCAGCGGGAACCCTCAATGAATCCCTGGTGCTTACCGACAATAACCTTAACGCTATTTCTCCCTCTCCCGCGGCTACGCAGACCGTTGCTCTAAGCGGCACCGGCTTGGCGGTCAACTACTCGCTGGCTGCGAGCACTGCCGGCAGCGGCAGTGGCATCTTGTCGGGCACGAATTGTTCGACAGGAACTTATCCGACAGGAACCACAGTCACGTGCACGGAGACGGCGGCAGCCGGCTCACTATTTACGGGCTGGAGCGGAGGAACTTGCAGCGGCACCGGCAGCTGCTCGTTTACGCTGGGTTCAAATTCAAGCGTCGTCGCGAACTTTTCGCTGGCCTACGCCCTGACCGTGACGGATGTGGGCACGGGCTTGGGCTCGGTGACATCAAATTCTTCGGCTTCTCCCGCGATTAGCTGCGCGATTGGAGGCGGAAGCGTCACGGGAACGTGTTCAGAGATCGATCCGAGTGGAGCCCAGGTAACACTGACGGCGAGCGCGACAGGGAGCTCTACATTCGTGGGCTGGGGCGGCGCCTGCGCGAGCGCGGGAGCGAGCGCGACCTGCAACGTGACCGTAAGTGCGGCATTGGCAGTGAGCGCAAGTTTTGTTGCGCCGGGGCCATCTCAGTCGGGGATGCTGAAGCCCATCACTGCGGGCATTGTGTACGGTCAGGGCGGCAGCTTCACGACCGGTACCGCGAACACCGGCGGAGTCAGCGCCAACAGCCTACAGGCTCTCGGCGGGGTCGTCGCCGACGCCAATGGCAATCTCTACGTGGCCGACGGCGGTAACAATCGCGTGTTGTTCTATCCCGCAGGCAGCACCACCCCAACGCGGGTCTACGGGCAGGGCGGCAGCTTCACGACCGGTACCGCGAACAGCGGCGGGGTCAGCGCCACCAGCCTGGCTGACCCTCAGGGACTTGCCCTGGATAGCAGCGGCAATCTCTATGTGGCCGACGAATCGAACAATCGGGTGCTGTTCTACCTCGCCGGCAGCACAACTGCTACACGAGTCTACGGGCAGGGTGGCGCCTTCACTACCAACACCTGGAACAATGGCGGGGTCAGCGCCAACAGCCTGGGTGAACCCTACGGGTTAGCTGTGGATAGCAGCGGCAATCTCTACGTGGGCGACTACCAAAACAACCGCGTGCTGTTCTATCCCGCCGGCAGCACCACCGCAACGCAGGTCTACGGGCAAAATGGCAGCTTCACCACCAACTCCCCAAACATGGGTGGGGTTCCGAGCGCGAACAGTCTGAACCAACCGACGGGAGTCGCCCTAGACTCGAGCGGTGATCTCTACGTGGCCGACATCTACAACAACCGGGTGCTAGTCTTCCCCTACAACAGCACCGTCGCGACACAGGTTTACGGTCAGGGCGGCAGCTTCACTTCCAGCTCCGCAAACACCGGCGCCGGGGGTCTCAATAATCCTATGTACGTCGCTCTGGACTCGAGCGGCGATCTGTACGTAGTCGACCGCTCGAACAACCGGGCGCTGTTCTATCCCTTCGGCAGCACCACAGCGACGCGGGTCTACGGGCAATTGAGCAGCTTTACCTCGGGCACCGCGAACAACGGCGGGATCAGCGCCGACAGCTTCTCGCAACCTTGGGCGGTCGCTCTGGATCCAAGCGGCAATCTCTACGTGACCGACTACTCGAACAATCGGGTGCTCGAATATGGAAGCTTCGGCAACGTCAACGTCTGCCCCGCGGACGCAATCACCCCTGCACCCTGCAACAGCACAGTCACCCTGAGCGATTACGTAGCGGCGACCACAAACTTTGGCGTGACACAGGTCGTCACGCAAGGAGCAAGCGGCCTCGACTTCTCGCTCGCCAGCGGCGGCACATGCACCGGCACCGCTGCTGAGGGCAGTTCCTGCACGGTGAACGTTAACTTCGCCCCGCTTGCGCCTGGACTGCGCATGGGCGCGGTGAGCGTCTTCGACAACGGTGGCAATCTGGTGGCGACCACGCCGATCTACGGCATTGGCCAGGCGCCGGAAGCGGCGTTTGCTCCGGGCACACAGACCACGGTGCCGGCCAGCGGTTTGGATCACCCCGTCGGTGTAGCGCTTGATGGAGCGGGAAATCTTTTTGTCGCGAGTTACGGCAACGGCATCGTGGCACGCAATGTAGAAAAGGTCACGCCCGGTGGCGTCCAGACCACGGTACCAACCAGCGGTCTGATTGGGCCAATCGGCGTGGCAGTGGATGGCGCGGGAGATCTCTTCATCGTGGATTACTACGGCGGCAAGGCGGTAAAAGTCACGCCCAGCGGGGTCCAGACCACGGTGGCAACCGGACTGAGTTCCCCGATCGGATTAGCGCTGGATGGAGCGGGCGATGCCTTCATTGCGGACCAAGGCAACAACCGGGTGGTAAAAGTTACGCCCGGTGGCGCACAGACAACAGTACCCGTCAGCGGTCTGAGTCAACCGTGGGGCGTGGCGGTAGATGCATCTGGCGATGTCTTCATCGCGGATGGCGGCATCAACAACCGTGTGGTGGAGGTTACGCCCAGCGGCGTCCAGACCACGGTGCCCACCAGCGGGCTGAGTCAACCGCTGAGTCAGCCGTACGATCTAGCGGTGGATGCAGCAGGCGATGTCTTCATCGCCGATCCCCAAAACGCTCGAGTGGTGGAGGTTCCGTACCTTGGCAGCGGGACTTACGGCAACCCGTCCACGGTGCCCACCACCGGACTGAATTACCCGAGCGGAGTCGCTGTGGATGCAGCGGGCGATGTTTTCATCGGAGACCAGGGCTCCGGGGAAGTGTTTGAGGTAAACCGCTCGCAGCCGCCCTCGTTGAGCTTTGCGCTCACGAATCAATACAGCACGAGCACCGACAGCCCGCAATCAATTTCGGTGCAAAACGTCGGCAACCAACCGCTAACAGGCCCGCCAGCGGGACCGCTTGTTTTGAGCCTGGGCGGGAATTTCACGCAGAACTTAAGCCCCGATTGCTCAACCATTTTCCCGTTGGCGCCGGGCGTGAGCTGTTCCGAGAGCTTCAGTTTCACGCCGCAAACCACCGGCTATCTCGCGGGTACGGCGGCTTTCAGCGACAACACACTCAACCTTTCTTCCAGTGTTGTCCTCCAAACCATCAATCTCAGCGGCAACGGTGGCCTCAATGGCCTGCCAGTCGCCGTAGCTGTCCCCAACGTGGTTGGGCTGACGCAAGAGGCGGCGACGACGGCGATCACCGGTGCAGGTTTGTCGCTGGGAACGGTAAGCACTGCTTCCAGCAGCGTCGTACTGTCCGGCAGTGTCTCAGCCTCGAACCCCGTCGCCCGAACGCAAGTCAGTTTCGGATCCGAGGTCCGGCTGCTCGTCTCAACTGGCCCGGCGCCACCGACGACGCCAAACCCTCTCTCTTTCGAGAACAACTATTTCGTCACCGGTGACTTTGCCTCCGCGGGAGTCGTTCCCCAGCTTCGAGGAACCGGCGTGGGCGGCATTGCGACCGGAACGATCACCATCGCCGATAGCACCACCAGTCCGAGTGCGAGCCAGGGCGTTCCCGACGGCGCCGACATCATTGACGCTTTCCTGTATTGGGAGACGCTGGAAGACCCGCTGTTGTCGCCTTCCGGCGGCAGTGGAACATTCGATAACTATCCCATCACCGGCCAGCAGATCGGGAGCGACCTGCCCTATACCGACGGCTCGTTTAGCGGGACGCTGCGCGTATATCGCGCCGACGTGAATACTTACTTCCCGGCGGGGACGAATGGGGTGCGCTTTGCCTCGGGCACGTTTACCGTCTCTCTGCCCGACGGAGGAGCAGCGCTCCCGCTTGCCGAGGGTGCGAGCCTCGTCGTCATCTATCGCGTGTTGTCCCCGAACTTCCCCCTCAAATCGGTCGTCATTTACGACGGTTCGGCGATACCAGCCACCTCTACGACTCAGAACATGCAGGGATTCTATGACGCCGCCGGCTCGGGAGAGAGTACGACCCTGTTCGATGTGCCCGGCGGAGGTTGGAATAACAGCTCCGGTTCCGCCATGCTTGCCGTACATGCAAGTCAATTCAGTGCGCCGCTGAATGCCGGCAACGCCTATGCTGCGGTAATTCTCAGCACGCCCGTCAGCAACAGCAATGGCGATGGGGTTCTGGACGCGTGGAAAGCTGGCCCCGCGGGGGGCGATTTCTATGCAGGGCAGCCAGGTTATTACGACGTGAAAACCGGATCGTGGGTACCGTTGCCGGGCGCGGCTCAAGGCGAAAAGGATCTGTTCGTTCAACTCGATTACATGTGCGGCGCCGTGCTGTCCAATGGCTCGTGCGATCCCAGCCAGGAGAATCTGTTCCCCTCACCCGATGCCCAGGGCAACGATCCGCTGGCGATGGTCACGAATGCATTTGCCGCAATTAACATCCATCTCCATCTCGAAATCGGCAATGCCGTGCCCGAAGACACATGCTACGACAACACCTCGGCCACTCCACCGCAATTATGCCAATTCCCCAGCGTGCAGGGAGCGGTGCAGCCGGGCGTCATCAGCTGGAAAAACAGCCTGGAATTCTC
Source organism: uncultured Acidobacteriaceae bacterium (assembly GCA_963823805.1). Lineage (GTDB taxonomy): Bacteria > Acidobacteriota > Terriglobia > Terriglobales > Acidobacteriaceae > Telmatobacter. Next base: position 548,468 of record CAWGMW010000002.1, read on the forward strand.
CAAGCTGTGGCCGCGCAATCTCGCTTCCTGCGCGGCGGGTGGCGATTGCAGCCCTCGTTTCCCATACGGACAGAAGGATAGCTATCACTATGTCCTCTTTGGCCACTCACTGGCGATCCCGGCCTGGAACAGCCGTTACGGAAGCTTGGTATCGATCAACGTTGTCAGCGGCGTAACAACCATCGTCACCACCGACCGAGGCACCGGGATTAACTATTGCCCAAGCCGGATCACGATCTCCGGCGTGCTGAGTAACCCAAGCCTCAACGGGGTGTACAACACGACAGGCTGCGCCAATTCGTCGACAATCACCGTTTCGACTCCTGGCGTCGCCAACTGGAGCTATAACTATTCCACCAATACACCACCCGAACCCGTCATTGGCCTCACTTCCGGCACGGTCACAAGCATCTCCGGCTATTCCGATCTGGGCGGCTCCGATTCAGCCGTTACCCTGGGCCTTTGGGAGACTGCGCCAAATCAGGACATGAGCAAGCGCGCCAACGTAATCGCAGGCACGTTATTCCATGAGATCGGCCATACGCTCGGCTTGAGCCACGGGGGGCTCTATTATGACGGCGGCGCGGGCAGCTACATCCCGACCTTCGATGTGAATTGCAAGCCGAATTATCAGAGCGTGATGAACTATCTGTTCCAACTCGATGGGGTTGGACCGAATTCGGCCGTTGCATTCTCAAACCAGCAGCTTGACGTCGATCCGGTGGGCGGACCACCCGTCGTCTTGAACGATAGTTCGTTAACTTCGGGGATGAGCCTTACCGACGCCGCCGGCAATCCCGCGACGTTTTCGACCTCGGCCTGGTACACCCCAACCGCACCCAGCTCGACGGCCAGCGCCGCCACGATGCATTGCGACGGCACGCCGCTCACCGGTGATACGGGCTATCGTGTCGATGGGCCCATCGCGCCCATCGCCCCTGCGTGGTCAAGTGGTCAGAACATAACATTCGATGGCGTGCCGTATACCACTTTGCGCGGATACAACGACGTGGCCAACATCGACCTGCGCCAGGTGGGCGCCACCGGTGGCGAGTTCGCATCCCTGGCCAGCGTGCTTTCGTTTGGTTCCACGTCAACGCCTTTGAACATCGGCGCGGGCGGAAACGTCACCCTGGGCAGCGGCGGCACCGTGACTCTGGGCAGCGGCGGCAACATGACGCTGGGCAGTGGCGGAAATGTCACCCTGGGCAGCGGCGGCACCATTACGCTGGGCAGCGGTGGAAACGTGACCCTGGGCAGTGGCGGAAATGTCACCCTGGGCAGCGGCGGTACGGTAACGCCAGGCAGCGGCGGCACAGTCTCGTTGGGCAGTGGCGGCACCGTCACGCTCAGCAGCAGCGGCACCATCACTCTGGACAGCGGTGGAACTGTGATCCTCGGCAGCGGCGGCACTGTCACCCTGGGTAGCGGCGGCACGATCGCACTGGGCAGCGGCGGCAACGTCACGATTCCCTCGTCGGGCGGCAGTTACACAATTGATAGCCTCGGTGGGACCATCACGCTCGGGAGCGGCGGAAATGTCACTTTGGGCAGTGGCGGCAACGTCACCCTGGGTAGCGGCGGCATCATTGCGATGGGCAGCGGCGGGACAGTCACATTGGGAAGTGGTGGAAACATCACGCTCGGCAGCGGCGGCATCATTGCGATGGGCAGTGGCGGCACCATCGCCCTCGGCAGCGGCGGAAACGTCACTCTGGGTAGCGGGGGCACCATCGCGCTGGGAAGTGGCGGCACGATCACCATGGGCAGTGGCGGCAACGTCACACTCGGCAGTGGTGGAACCGTGACCCAGGGCGACGGCGGCGGCGATTTGTCTTTGGGCAGCGGTGGAACCGTCACCCTGGGCAGTGGTGGAACGGCGACAGTGGGTGCCGGCGGCACGGTGACGCTGGGTAGCGGTGGGACCATAGCACTCGGAAGCGGCGGCAACGTCACGCTCGGCAGCGGTGGCACAGTCACGCCAACTGGCGGAAATCCAGTTCCGATCTCCGCCGGCGGTAGTTACACATTTGGCAGCAGCGGCGGCACCGTTGCCCTAGGCAGCGGCGGCACGGTCACGCTGGGCAGTGGCGGGAACGTGACGCTCGGCAGCGGCGGCGTCATCGCGATGGGCAGCGGCGGGACAGTCGCGCTGGGTAGTGGAGGCAACGTCGCGCTGGGTAGCGGCGGCACTATAGCCCTGGGAAGCGGTGGGACAGTTGCGCTGGGAAGTGGTGGCAACATCGCGCTCGGCAGCGGCGGCAACGTGACGCTGGGCAGCGGCGGCGCAACCACTAACGAGGTCGATTATCTTACGGCCAATTCGGTGGTTCGCCCTCCGTCTTCCCCAACCGAGACGCCGATGATGACGTCCCCGGGGACGCCTGTCGTGGTCAATTGGACCGCTCCAACCTTCGGCGTCGTTGCCACCTACACGATCTCTCGCGGTTCTGAACTCTACGCGCCTTTTGTAATTGGCAGCGTCAGCGGCGTGGGCGGAAATCCACCGGCGACAACATTTACCGACACAAATCCGGATCTGACTTCACACATGGTCGCCTACACAATATCGACCAGCCTGCTTCCGGTACCGATCGATCCGACGGCACGCCAGAGTATTCCCTCGCCGCCGGCGGTGATGACGAACGACCAGACCATCGTCCTTGGCCCTCCACCTTTGCCGACCTTGCCGAGTTCCGTTTCGATTTCAACTTCGCCACTCACCGTCTACGCGACCGCCGAGTCGAACAACGCTCCGAATGGGTTGCAGGTGAACTTCAGCGCGAGCAGCGCGACGGGATCCTGCTCCATCGTCGCCGGCAGCGAGTCGGTCGGGCCCGTATCGAATGGCACCGGCGGTGCTTCCTCGGCCACCGTGGCACTCAACAGCACGGGAAACTGCACCATCACTGCGTCGCAGCCAGGCACGAACCTATCGCAGCCGGGCAATCCGCCCTATTACAACTCTGCGAATTCCGTGTCCGGAACATTCACAATCCTGCCGGCGAATTCCACCACTCAAGCGCAGACGATCAGCTTCGCGTCATTGCCGAATGTGCAGTATGGCAGCACATTCTCGGTGGGCGCCACTGCCTCGCTGCCAGTCAGCTTCACAGCGTCCGGGCCATGCACAGTGGGTGCAACGACCGGCATGGCCACCGGCGCCGTAACTGGCGTCGGCCTGTGCAAAATCACGGCTTCGGCGCCGGCCGGAACTGTTGGAACCAACACCTATAGCGCCGCCTCGCTGACCCACTCGTTCAACATCCTCCCGGCCCCTCTCACGGTGATGGCCAATAGCTTCACCATCCAATATGGGCAGGCGCTTCCGGCGTTGACCCCAAGCCTGGGCGTGACATACACCCTCAGCGGCTTTGTGAATAACGGCCTTGGGCAATTGGACACGGCTTCGGTGGTGAGTGGCGCTCCCGGACTGTCCACGACTGCTGCAACAGGGAGCAGTGCCGGCAGCTATCCGATTACTGTATCGACCGGCACGTTGGCTGCGGCGAATTACTCCTTCATCTACGCGAACGGCACGTTGACGATTAACGCGGCACCAGTGATCACCGTATCTCCATCGATGATCAACTTCGGCGCGGTGGCGGTGGGAAGCATCACGACTCAGATTGTTACCGTCAGCAACACCGGAGACACGGCCGCCACCATCAGCACGCCTATCGTTTCACTTCTAAAGGCAAGTAACTCTAACGAGTTCGTTGTGGTGAATTTCTGCCTGTCATCGTTGGCTGCTGGGAAATCCTGCACAATTACGGTCTCCTTCGTTGCGGGCGCGTACTACAACACACCGCAGACCGCGATGTTGGAAGTTCAGGACAACGCGCCGGGCAGTCCGCAGGGCGTCGCGCTAAACGCCACCATTCTGATGCCGCAGACGATCACGCTCACTGGCGTCCCAACGACCGCCGCCTACAACAGCAGCTTCACGGTAGCGGCCACGGGCGGCGCAAGCGGGAATGCGGTGATTTTCACCAGTTCCGGAGGATGCAGCATCACGGGCACAACACCGGGCACAGCAACCTACACCATGACCAGCGGCAAGGGAACGTGCTCGGTGATCGCCAACCAGGCAGGCAACTCTAGCTACGCGGCAGCACCGCAGGTTACGAAGACCGTAAACGCGACTCAGGCCGCACAAACAATCACGTTCACCACTAACGCTCCGCCGAGCGCCGGCAACAACACCAGCTTTACGGTGGCAGCATCGGCCTACAGCGGGAACCCGGCAGCGGCCAATGGTAACGCTGTGACCTTCACCAGCTCCGGTGTTTGCAACATCACGGGCACAACACCGGGCACGGCAACCTATAAGATGACCAGCGGCAAGGGAACGTGCTCGGTGATTGCCAACCAGGCAGGCAACTCGAACTACACGGCGGCACCGCAGGTTACCGAGTCCGTAACCGCGACTCTGGCCTCGCAGACGATCGTGTTCACCATCAGCCCTCCGGCGAGTGCAGCCTACAAGAGCACCTTCAAAGTGGCGGCCACCGGCGGCGCCAGCGGAAACGCGGTGACCTTCACGAGTTCCGGGGCGTGCAGCAATTCGGGCGCAACCTATACGATGACCAGCGGTACAGGGACGTGCTCGGTGATCGCCAACCAGGCAGGCGACTCGAACTACGCGGCGGCCACCCAAATCACGCAGCCCGTAAGCGCAACTCCGGTCGCGCAGGCGATCACATTCACCACTAATCCTCCGGCGAGCGCAGCCTACAAGAGCACGTTCAAAGTGGCGGCCACGGGCGGCGCCAGCGGGAACGCGGTAACCTTCACGAGTTCCGGGGCGTGCAGCAATTCAGGCGCAACCTATACGATGACCAGCGGCACAGGGACGTGCTCGGTGATCGCCAGCCAGGCAGGCAACTCTAACTACACAGCGGCACCGCAGGTTACCGAGTCCGTAAACGCGACTCTGGTTGCGCAGACGATCACGTTCACTACCAACCCTCCAGCAACGGCTGCCTTAAACAGCAGCTTCAAAGTGGCGGCCACAGGCGGCGCCAGCGGAAACGCGGTCACCTTTACGAGTTCCGGGGCGTGCAGTAATTCAGGCGTAACCTATACGATGACCAGCGGCACGGGGACGTGCTCGGTGATCGCCAACCAAGCTGCCAACTCCAATTACGCGGCAGCACCGCAGGTTACAAAAACCGCAACCGCGAAACAATGAAACCGTTTCGCACGCGATTTCCAGCCTTACGATCAGGCGGGCTAATCGCTTCAACAACAGCATCCGTCTCGCGTTTTCGGTGATTGGTCTGCGATTCTGGCGCCGTTTTATTGGCCGATTCGGCGGCGGATTTCGGGAACCAGCGGATCTTCCGTCGACTGTCCGCGGATGCCGAGATAGTCCTTGTAAAAGTCCGCGAACCCGTCGCTTTTCATGCCTTCCCGCACGAGTCCCTCATAGTAATAAACCGGCGGAAAATAAGCATAAGTCGGCACATTATCCATAAATAGTTCGATGGCTTCGCCTCGCCGCTGCACACATTGATCAAACTCTGAGTCTGCCTCGGTGAGCGCTCCCGCCTCCAGGTAAGCGCGTCCCAGTTCAAAGCGGCCGATCCAGGTATCCAGCAGGTTGTTTGCGGCTGTGATCTGCTTCACTGCTTCGTTGGCGTCTTTTCGCTTCAGTGCGATCATCCCCTCGACGATCTTGCCATAAGCCTGCGGCTCGCTTGTCAGATCGGATGAAAGGCCCGTCGCGAGCTTTTGCGCTTTAGCAAGCTCTCCGGCATCGACATAGGTAATCGCTGCCAGGAACTTAATCGGGGTAGACTGGCTGTTCGCCAGCGCCTTGTCCATGTCAGAGAGCGCTGCCGCATTGTGTCCTTGCAACTCCTCGATGTTCGCCAGCGCCGCGTACTTCCTCGCGGCGTTGTCCGTCATCTTTGCCGCCAGATCCGCGCTGGCTCCTTGCGTGAGGATGGCCGCCGCCTCTGCATACTTGCCCTGATAGGCAGCAAGATCGGCCAGTCCAGCGTTCGCGGTCGATATGTCCGGCGCGCCAAACCTCTCAAGCTGATGGTACGAGTCGGCCGTCTTGTCGATCTCTCCCTGCCCGAGCTGCGCTTCGGCGAGCACCAGGTATCCCTGCGCGGCCGACGGACTGATCTCGAGCGCGGTGCGCGCCACTGTTTCGCCCGCGGCAAAATCGCCGGCGAAGACGCTGATGAACGCCAGGTTCAGCTGCTGCCCCACACCCTTGGGGACAATCTCAACTGCTTGTTTCGCCGCTTCCAGAGCTTTTGGCGCGTTGCGTAATTGCGTATAGCAACTGGCAAGGTTGTTCTGGCCGACACGATCGGCTGGATAGCGAGTGACGAGCTGCGTATATTCCTGAACACAATTCTGCCAGTCACCCGTGGTGAGATAGTAAAGCCCGCGGTCGCGATATTTTTCCCGCTCGGTCATGCTGTCTTCGTGCTGCATCGCCAGCTTCATATATTTCACGGCATCGTCAGGCCTTCCCAGGTTCTGCGCCATGGCCGCCATGCCGGTGTAAGGCCGCGCAAACTTCGGATCCAGTTCCGCTGCCTTTTGGAACGAATCGAATGCCTCCTGGAAGTTGCCGGCGAACTGTTCATCAACACCGAGAGCGTCCTGATGAACGGCCTCCAGCGATGCTGCGGTAAAACCGCCGCTGACCTGATCGAACTGCACCGAGGGTGGAGTGGTGTCGCCCAGGGCTTTGCGAATCGGCGCCGCCAGCTTCGGAAGGTCGGGCAGAATCTCCTGCTTATTAGCGACGGTAATCTCCGCTTTTGCAATCTCCTTGCCGCTCACGGCGTCCAGTGCGATCGCCGAAATATCATACTGGTCGCCGCGCAAACTGATGTCACCCGTAATCACCGCGTTGACGCCTTGGCTTACGGCGACCAGCCGCGCTGACTGCTCGTCGAGTTTATCGGTCGGATTCGGGAGTTTCTGCGCCAGCTTACGCGCATCCCCGCGACTGTAGGCGTTGATAAAACTCGCGCCTTCCAGGGCCACACCGAGCATCGGTTCCAGGGTGTCATCCAGGACCGGGTCGCCGGTATGGTTTTCAAAATCAGCCACCAATACCGACATCGGGGCGTGCGTCCCCGATTTCGCGGCTAGTTGCCTCTTGATCACATACCACGAGATTCCCGCCGCGACCGCCAAAATCACAGCACCCGTAATTGCAAAACGTTGCCATGGAAGCTCCCGAATTCGATTCATGCGCAGCCGCGCCGACGAAGCGGAAACCCGGGATTTGCCGCCCCGGCCCTGCCACGCGCGAAGATCCGCATCCAGCTCTTCCGCGCTCTGGTAGCGCTTTGCGGGATCCGTCTCAAGACATTTGCTGACGATGTTGCTCAGCGTGCCCGGGACATTCTTGGCGACGTCCGCCAACGGTACGGCGCGTTGTTGCGACCGCATCAGCAAGCTCGCGATTGCGCTCTCCGCATGGAACGGTGTGACCCCGGCCAGCAATTCATACAGGATCAGGCCAAACGTAAAGATATCCGAGCTGGCTTTCACGTCCTTGCCCTGCGCCTGCTCTGGAGACATATACTCGATCGTTCCAAGCATGGCGCCGGTGCGCGTCATTCCATCGCCGGAAAAAGTCCGGGCCAATCCAAAGTCCATCACCACTACGCGGCCGTTTTTGTCGCGCATGATGTTGCCCGGCTTTAAGTCGCGATGGATGATTCCTTCACGGTGAGCGGCAGCCAGGCCGCTTGCCGCCTGTTCCATGATGTCGATCGCTTCCGCGACTTCCAGTTTGCCGCGTTGCTTCAGAAGCTGATGGAGATTCTCGCCCTCCAGATACTCCATCGTGATGAACTTTATCTTTCCCGCTTCCCCGATATCGAAAATGCGGATGACATTCCGGTCCGTGATCTGGCGCGCAAGGATCAGCTCCTGTTTGAAGCGCTGCAGGATCTCAGGATGATCTGCCATCTCCGGCCGGATGACTTTGAGCGCGACCTCCCGCTCCAGTTCAACGTCTCGAGCTTCGTAGACGGCACCCATGCCGCCCTCGCCGAGCAGTTGCAGAATTTCATAGCGTCCGCCAAGCAGATCACCAATCTGTAATAAAGCCCCGCTGTCGGGCGACGATGGCTGCCGGGGCGTTCGTCGAGCCGGTGCGCCCGGCGCGATCGTAGCGCCGACATCAAACAATGTCGCCTGGAGATCGACAATAGTGGCGTCGGGGTCAAGTCGGGGTGACGCGTCGACAATCGTAGCGTCGGAGTCTACTTGCTTTGATTCAGGATCAAATCGTGGCCCAGCGTCGACGATCGTTGCATCGGCATCGTGCTGGCCTGTCGTTTCTGAAGGAATCGAAATGTCGCCTGAGGAACTCTCACCGGCGAACGGAGTTCCGACGCCCGGAGAGCCGGGCTTCTTGGGGAAAGCCTTTTGATCAGACCGCGTGGAGTCACTCATGTTGAGTTTTCAGAAACTGCCTGAGGCTTATCGAAAAGAAAACCCCGATGGACGTGCGGCGGCACGACCACGTGTGCGGACCCCTCAAAAAGTATATACCTTGCACAGCAAAAGGCACATAGGTCGCGTGCCGATCAGGTTTTGGAATTTCACTCCGGACATTTAAAAGTGGAACGTCGCGGAATCTCGCTCCCCGGCCGCGCTAGACCAACACTCACGCCGGTACAAATTGCTTGACAGCCCAATGCGCGTAGCCTTGCTATGCGGAATGGTGGAGGCCAGTCCGCGAAAACCATATCCAGTCATTTTCACTTTGAAACCCCTATGGGCCGATGCCGCCAGTACGGTGTTGTTGCTCATCGGTAGCGCAATGTTTTGGTCGCCGGGGAAAAGCCGTGCTTTGCTCTCTATCAAATCCCGCAACACCTCCAGCACATCCAATGCCTGGCTTGCCAGCGGCACACTGCGCGGAGTCAGTATTTTCGCGCGCTCCTCCGGTATGCCCCAGCGGGCATTCGCCACGTCAAGTTTGGCACACTTGGATTCGATTAATTGGGTGGTGAGCACGAAGGTCGTGTCTATCAACTTCATCAAAGTACACCCACGAAAACATGGCCGCAATGGGTTGCATCTGGTCGCATATATTCGAAAAGCCCAGCATTTGCCAAGCCTTATGTCATTTCATGGATTGTTTAGAGAGGTTCTTGGGAGAGGTGTTTCTGGCGGAGAGAGGGGGATTCGAACCCCCGGTACAGCTTTTGACCGTACAACGGTTTAGCAAACCGCCGCCTTCAGCCACTCGGCCATCTCTCCGGCCCTCAGTGGATTATACCGGAACTCGCATTTGCCAGGCTTTCCCTTTCCTGCGCCCCCAATTACATTCATTTGTATGCGCGCCATCTTCAGCCCTTCGCCCAAGAAACTGCTCCTTCTGCCGCTGATCGCCGCCACCTTCTTTATGGTGTCGGGGGGCCCGTACGGCATGGAGGACATTCTCGGTGGCGCAGGCTTTGCCTGGGCTATCGTCATCCTGCTTGTTCTCCCATTGATCTGGAGCCTTCCAACTGCGCTCATGATCGGCGAACTCTCCGCTGCGATCCCTGACGAAGGCGGCTTTTACGTTTGGGTACGCCGCGGTCTTGGGGATTTTTGGGGCTACCAGGAAAGCTGGCTCTCGCTCTCGGCGAGCATCTTTGACATGGCGCTCTACCCCTCAATCTTCGTCCTCTACCTGGGCAGATTCAGCCCCGCGCTCACCACCGCTCCTCGCGACTACTTCTGGTCGCTGGCTGTCGTCGTTCTCTGCTGTGCCTGGAACCTGCGCGGCGCGCCACGCGTTGGCACAGACTCGGTCTGGATGTCCGTGCTGCTCCTCGCACCCTTTGCCGTTTTTGTCGTCCTCGGCTTCTGGCGCGGCCTTACCCTGCACCCCGCCATGCACTGGGGCCGTCCCGCCCCTTCACCCGACGTCGACGCCGGCCTCTCCACTGCGATCCTCGTCGGTTTGTGGAACTACATGGGCTGGGACAATGCCTCCACCATCGCACGCGACGTCCACAATCCTCAGCGCAATTACCCGCGCGCCATCATCGGCGCCATCATCGTTACCGTCATCACTTACGTTCTACCTCTCGCTGCAATGGCTCTCGGCGGCCTCTCTCCTGATGGCTTCACCACCGGTTCGTGGGCCACAGCTGCCGGCGCGCTGGGCGGATCCTTCCTGTCGACGGCCGTCGTCGCCGGCGGAGTCATCTGCGGCGTCGGCATGTTCAACGCGCTCATGATGAGCTACACCCGCCTGCCCATCGCCATGGCCACCGATGCCATGCTGCCGCGCATCTTCGAACGCCGCAACCGCCGCGGCGTTCCCTGGGTCAGCGTGCTCTTTTGCGGTCTCGCCTGGGCGCTCGCCATCAGTCTTCCCTTTGAGCGCCTCATCTCCATCGACCTCATTCTCTATGGCACCAGCCTCATCCTCGAATTCGTCGCCCTCATCGCGCTTCGTATCCGCGAGCCGCAGCTTCTGCGCCCATTCCGCGCCGGCAACTTTGCCTTCGCCTGCCTGCTCGCGGTCGGCCCCACCGTCCTCATCGCCTACGCGCTCTATGCCTCGCGCAGCGAGAAGCTCGGCGATCCGGGCACCGCCTTCGCCAACGTCTCATCTCTTCTTTTTGCTTGTGGGATTGCCCTGCTCGGGCCGCTGCTCTACTGGTTTACCGCGCGTCCGCTCGCCCGTCGCCGCGCCCTGGCTGCCACGTCAGCAGCCGAGTAGCGCGCATCTTTATCTGTGCCCGCCCCGCGAGTCCTGTCCACTGTTCCCTCGGTCCCTTGTTTCCTGGGTCCCCGTCTTTCTACACTGCCACTTTTTTCTTACCCTCGTGATGCTTCGCCTTGTTCAACTCAAACTGTTTGATTGTATGCAACACGCGGTCCCGGGCATAAGAAGCGTCGCGCCATCCCTTCATCTCCACACGCTTCCCCTCAAGGTCCTTGTAAATGGAGAAGAAGTGAGTAATCTCTTTCAGCATGTGCGGGTAGATATCTGTGTAATTCCAGATGTTCGCGAACCGCGGGTTGTTCTTTCCCACAGCCAGCACCTTCTCGTCCAGAACACCCTGATCCAGCATCTCCAGCAAGCCGATTGGCCGAACCTCCTGCACGCATCCCGGAAAACTCGGCCCCGGCACCAGAACCAGAACGTCCAGCGGATCACCGTCGTCGCTCAGTGTCGACGGAATAAATCCGTAGTCGCCCGGATAGTGCACCGGTGAATGCAGGTTTCGATCCAGCTTGAATACGTGCAGTTGCTTGTCGTATTCGAACTTTTGCGTTCCGTCGAGGGGAATCTCGATCACCACCCGAAAGACCTCCGGCGCCCGGTCGCCCACGGGCAGTTCCAGATAATTGACCATTGCGTTTTAACTCTCCTTGGGGATTTCCGGTAGTTTGGCAGTTGCGCGGCCCTGGGGAATCGCGCAATCCTAATCTCTCTTTCCTTTCAGCTCAGATTCTGCGCTTCGTCCCGGTCGTTTCTGAACACAGACCAATAAGAACTGTTCTCTGTCCCTGCCTCTATAATCAGGGATCATGAAGGCGCATGTCTATGTCACGCTGAAGACATCGGTCCTCGATCCGCAGGGCCAGACCATTCACAACGCTCTCCGCAAGATCGGTTTTGCCGATGTTACCGCAGTGCGCCAGGGAAAGTACTTCGCGCTGTCGCTTGCTGACGGTCTCCATTCCGATGCCGCTCGCGCCGAAGTCGAGCGCATCGCTCGCGAAGTTCTCACCAATCCCGTCATTGAGGAATACACCTACCGCATCGAGGAGTAGTCTCTGTCCCGGCAAGCTCCTCCATGCTTCGCGCTTCGCTCCGTCAGATGCGCCTTCCCTTCCTGGCCGGCTCCTTGCGCTTGTCCCCCTTGGATTTCAATCAGGCAGGAATTCTGGAAAAGTTTACATTCTTGGTTCCTAATTACACGGTCCCGCTCAGCCCTAAACCACCGTCGTCTACGACGAGTTCTTCGTTTTCCACAGCTTAACCTTATCCTTATCAGCACGATAGAGAATTCTTCCGAGTCGTCAAATCTATGGCAGATTGATTGCTGCCTTTTGGGGTGAAAGATTGTCTTCTAAAGCCAATTGGAAGACTGGTTTTCCGGCGCATCACTTATTTGCGCTGGTGGAGGGTCTCAAGTGGCAACTACACAGATCGAGAATTGGAACCTTGCAACCGCCTCGTCTTCCCTGATCACGCCCGCCCTCCCCGCGTCTTCCCTCTCTTTGCCCGGTTATGACGCCCCATACGCGCCCGCGGTCGTCTCCAACGCGCCTCAGGCAGAATGGGCACTCGAAGCGATCGTGAATCTCAGGAACGTCGCCGCGGGCGTCACTTGGGCCTTCGTCATCGAATTTGCATTCGCTCTGGGCATCTACGCCACCTGGAATCTCTGGCACATTCGCTAGCTGAAACCCCCTCCCCTGCCGCCATCCGCCCTGTTGCGGCGGTTCGCTCCCTTGGCCCCTGCATTCCTTTCCCCGCCTCGCAATCCATCCAATCGGTTATCATTCCTGTGGTTTGTATTTACGCTTTCTGCAAGCACTTAGTCCGGCCGGCCTCATTCTCAAGGTTGCGGAATCGAATGACTTATCCCCGCGAAAATCGGCCGCCGATCCAACGCCCTTGTAAACGGCGCCGGAAATTATCCCCTCGTCCGACCGTAGCTCGAGGAGGCCGGTTTTTCCCTCTCATGCTCGCCTGCGCTTCAATGCCCTGAAAACCGTCTCGCTCTCACTTCACCCGGAATCTCCAAGGATCCTATGTCGCGTTTGAATCCCTATGTCGCTCTGCTCACCCTCATCGCCACGCTCGGCGGATTGCTCTTCGGCTACGACACCGCCGTCATCAACGGCGCGGTCGACAGTCTGAAAGCATATTTCATTAATCCCCGATTCGCCGATCTCGCCAATCCCGCACAAGCCAACGCCGCCAACTCCCTGCTTGGCTTCGTCGTTTCCAGCGCGCTCATCGGCTGCATCATTGGCGGTCTCGTCGGCGGCTGGGTCAGCACCAACGTCGGCCGCAAACGCGGGCTCATCATCGCTGCCGTACTCTTCCTCATCTCAGCTCTGGGTGCCGCAGCGCCGGAATTCCCCTTCGCCCCCATCGGCCATGGCGGCACGGGGTTCATGGCGAATTTCGTCTTCTACCGTATCCTCGGCGGCATCGGCGTCGGTCTGGCTTCCATGTTGTCGCCCATGTACATCGCGGAAATCGCCCCGCCCAAAGTCCGTGGCAATCTCGTCGCGTGGAACCAGTTCGCCATCATCTTCGGTATGCTCGTCATTTACTTCGTCAACTTTGGAATCTCCAAAGCCGGCAGCGGCGATGCCTGGCTCAACACCATCGGATGGCGCTACATGTTCCTCTCCGGCACCATTCCCGCGGTACTTTTTCTTCTTCTCCTCTTTCTCGTGCCGGAAACCCCGCGTTACCTCATGCTCAAGGGAAATGAGCCTGCCGCCCGCGCCGTGCTTGCCAAACTCGTCACGCCGGAAGAAGGGGAAAAGGAACTCTCCGAAATCCGCGCCTCGCTCAGCGAGCATCACTCCGGCAAGCTGTTTTCCTTCGGCATACTTCTCGTCGTCATCGGCATCACGCTCTCGGTCTTCCAGCAATTCGTCGGCATCAATGTCGTGCTCTACTACGCCACCGACATCTTCAAGGGCATGGGCATGACCACTAACGCCTCGCTGCTCCAAACCATCATCGTCGGCTCGGTCAACCTCATCTTCACGGTCGTCGCCATTCTCTCCGTCGATCATTTTGGCCGCAAGCCGCTCCAGATCATCGGCGCACTGGTCATGGCCGTCAGCATGATTTCTCTAGGAACCGACTTCTGGCTAGGCGGCAAAGGCATGGTCGCGCTCGTTTCGATGTTGGTTTACACCGCCGGCTTCGCCGTTTCCTGGGGACCGGTTACCTGGGTGCTCTTAAGCGAAATCTTCCCCAACCAGATTCGCGGCAAGGCCATGGCAATCGCCGTCGCCGCCCAGTGGATCGCCAACTATCTCGTGAGTTGGACCTTCCCCATCCTCGACAAGAATCCTTATCTGATCGCCCACTTCAACCACGGCTTTGCATATTGGATCTATGGCGTCATGGGCATTCTTGCTGCCGTGTTCATGGGGACTGTCGTTCCGGAAACCAAGGGCCGTTCCCTCGAGCAAATGCAGAACCTGTGGCACGTGGCCGGCAAAGCCTCATCCTAGGCAAAACGATTACTAACCACGAATGACTAATCACTAGCCACTGCCTTCGTCCACCGGATACTGCAGGTCGAACGGGAACACGATCTCCGCCTCGGTCGCCACCGGCTTGCCGTTCACCGTCGCCGGCTGAAAGCGCCACGTCTTCACCGTGTCCAGAACAATCTGGTCCAGCCGATTCCCCAATCCCTTCACCAGGGTCTCGCTCACCACAGCGCCCACTTCGTCCACCTTCACGTCGACGACAATCTTCTTTTCGGCCGCCGGCAAGAGCGCGCCATCGGTCACTGCCGGCTTCGGCGCGAAGACTGGAAAAGCCGGCCTCGCATCTTCGTTGTCGCTCCCGTTTCCATTCTCCGCGTTGCCTCGCCCCTCGCCCGCGTGCGGTGTGGGCGGCGCACCGCCCCCCGCATCGCTCTGCGGGCGCAACTGTCTCATCGCCAGCGTCGGCGGCACTGCCGCGTCCGCATACCGCTCCGGCTTGTTCGTGTCCGCCGCGGTCAGCCTCGTTGGCAGCGGAATCTCCACGGCATGTTCCCCGCCCGCCACTTCGACTCCGGCCACCGTCACACTGTCGGCCCGCTCCACCACCCTGGCTCTCGTCAGCACTCCTATCCAGAGCACCAACGCCAGAACGCATCCATGCGCCGCAAGCGATAACACCACCCGCGACACGCCTCGTGCAGCACCGTTCCTCCGTGTTCGCATGGGGACCTCCTCGCAGGGGAACGAGCGATCAATGCCACCATCTTCGCACAGATTCAATCCGCCCAGTTTCCGGCGACACCTGTACAGCCCGCACCCTGGCCTTCACCGCAGCGAATATCGCGCGTCGAGCGCCACGCAGATGCTCTAATCAATGAAGTTGGCGCAATGAATCAGCACACCTTCGATGTCATCATCCTCGGCGGCGGTGCTGCGGGCCTCATGGCCGCGATCGAAGCGGGCCGCCGCGGACGCCGTGTCGCCGTGCTCGAGCGCGCGGAGCGGCCGGGCAAAAAGATTCTCATCTCCGGCGGAGGACGCTGCAACTTCACCAACCTGCACACGCAGCCCGGCAATTTCCTCTCTGCTAACCCCCACTTCGCCAAATCGGCTCTGGCGCGTTACACGCCCGCGGATTTTATCCAGCTCGTCGAGAGGCACCGAATCGCCTATCACGAAAAGACGCTGGGTCAGCTTTTCTGTGACGGATCGGCGCAGCAGATTGTCGACCTGCTCACGCGCGAATGTGCCGATGCAGGCGTGCGCGTGTTTCTCTCTACGGCAGTCTCCGAAGTGCGCCGCGACGATTCTTCCGGGGCGTTCAGTCTCATCGCCGACGACAACGTCTTCACGGCGCACGCGCTCATCGTCGCCACAGGCGGCCTGTCCATTCCGAAGATGGGTGCGACAGGATTCGGCTACGACATTGCCCGCCAGTTTTCGATTCCCATCGAACCCTGCCGTCCGGCGCTCGTTCCGCTCACGCTCTCCGGCGCAGAGCATGAGCATTTCGCTCGTCTCGCCGGCGTCTCCGCACCGGTGATTGTGGCCTGCGGCAAACGTTGCTTCCAGGAGAAAATGCTCTTCACCCATCGCGGCCTCAGCGGTCCCGCCATCCTGCAAATCTCGTCCTATTGGAAGAAGCCGGAAGCGATCCTCATCGACTGGGCGCCCGAGCAGCAGTTGCTCGCGCCGTTGCGCACTGAGAACGGGCCACGCGATCTGGCGGTTGCGAGGGCGGCGCTACGCGCCCATCTGCCCGCCCGGTTGGCCGATCGCCTCGTTGACCGGCTGCTTGATGGGCATGCACCCGTGAGCTGGACGAATCACGCGCTCGATGAGTTGGAGCGCCGCCTGCATTCCTTTGCGTTCACGCCCAGCGGCACGGAAGGGTACGACAAGGCGGAAGTGACGGCTGGCGGCGTCAGCACGAGCGCGCTGTCGGCGCAGACCATGGAATGCCGTAACCTTTCCGGGCTCTACTTCATCGGAGAAGTGGTGGACGTCACGGGCCACCTGGGAGGATTCAACTTCCAATGGGCTTGGGCGTCCGGCGCAGCAGCAGGCCGCGCAGTTTAACAGACCTGGAGACTAACCCCTGGCCCGTGCTTCTCTGCCCCCTTCCTTGCTCCCCCCTCCCCCGTTCATGTCACAGCCGTTTTTCCGCGATGTCGCATAAAATCAATCCATGTGCGGGATTGTTGGGTACGTAGGCAAGAAGAAAGTCGTTCCTGTCATCATCGAGGGGCTAAGGCGTCTCGAATACCGCGGTTATGACTCAGCCGGAATTGCCGTGGGCCATCCCGGGAGTGAGAAGCTTGAGTTACGCCGCGCCGCTGGCAAACTGTCACACCTTGAAGACGTGCTGCGCGAGCATCCGCTCGATGGCACCTTCGGCATCGGCCACACGCGCTGGGCCACGCATGGCCGGCCCACGGAAGAGAACGCGCATCCGCACCGCGACTGCACCGGCCGCATCGTCGTGGTGCACAACGGCATTGTCGAGAATTATCTAGACCTGAAGCGCGAGCTCACAGCGCAAGGACACAAGTTCGTCACCGAGACTGACACCGAAATCATTGCGCACTTGATCGAACAAGTGCAGAAGGAAGCTGAAGCCACAGGAAAGCCGGCTCCGCTCGAAGCCGCCGTGCGCACCGCGGTCAAGCGGCTTACCGGCGCGTTTGCTCTCGGCGTTTTGTCTTCAGCCGAGCCCGACAAGATCGTCGCCGCGCGCCTCGGCCCGCCGGTCATTATCGGCGTGGGCGAAGGAGAGTCGTTCGTCGCGAGCGACGTTCCCGGAATTCTGCATCACACGCGAAACGTGTACTTCCTGGCCGACGGCGACATGGCGATTCTGACTCCGGCGGGCGTCAAGCTCACTGACTTTGACGGCAACGCCATCGAGCGTGAGCTTACGCGCATCCAGTGGGACCCGATCCAGGCGGAAAAAGGCGGCTACAAGCACTTCATGCTCAAGGAAATCTGGGAGCAGCCGCGCGCCGTCACTGACACCACTCTCGGCCGCGTCTCGCTCGACTCGGGCAAAATCTTTCTCGGCGAGATGGATATCCCCGACGAAGAGCTGGCACGCGCAGCGAGCATCAGCATCGCCGCCTGCGGAACGAGCTGGCACGCCGGTCTCACCGGCAAGTACATGATCGAGCGCCTGGCTCGGCTGCCCGTCGACGTGGACTACGCCAGCGAATATCGCTATCGCGATCCCATCGCCGGGCCGCACACGCTCGGGCTGCTCATCACGCAGTCCGGTGAAACCGCCGACACGCTGGCCGCGCAGCGCGAGATGAAGGCGCTCGGCTCGAAGACCGTGGCCATCTGCAACGTGGTCGGCGCGATGGTGGCCCGCGAGGCGCATGGCGCTATCTATACCCACGCCGGCCCGGAGATTGGCGTCGCCTCAACCAAGGCGTTCACGTCGCAGTTGGTTGCGCTGTTCCTGCTGGCGATGAAGCTGGGGCAGCTGCGTGGGCATCTCGACAAAGCGAAGTCCATCGCTTTGATTGAAGAGCTCAGCCGCCTTCCGGTGAAGATCGAGGAAGCGCTGCGCGGCTGCTCAGCGCAGTGCGAGACTTTGGCGAAAGAGTTTTCCACGGCGCGCGATTTCCTTTATCTGGGCCGCGGCATTCACTTTCCGATTGCTCTCGAAGGCGCGCTCAAGCTGAAGGAGATCTCGTACATCCATGCCGAAGGTTACCCGGCCGGCGAGATGAAGCACGGCCCCAACGCCCTCATTGACGAGACGCTGCCGGTTGTCGTGTTGGCCACGCGCGACAAGGACGACCCCGCGTCTAAGCTGCGCTATGAGAAAACGCTCTCGAACATTCAGGAAGTGACGGCGCGTAGCGGACGTGTGATCGCGATCGCGACCGAGGGAGATACGACGATCGGCGGCCTTGTCGAGCACGTGATCGCGATACCCCCGGCACCGGAACTGCTGGCGCCTCTGATCGAGATTGTTCCGTTGCAGTTGCTGGCGTATTACATTGCCGTGCGTCGCGGGTGCGACGTCGACCAGCCGCGCAACCTGGCCAAATCAGTGACGGTCGAATAACTCGTAGCGAAGTCCGCGGCAACAAAAAAGCCATCCGCCGAAGCGGATGGCTTTTTGCGTTCGAAATAATTGCCGGCGATCACCTAATCTCCCACACGGTCGCCCGTGCAGTACCATCGGCCCAGCGAGGCTTAACTTCCGTGTTCGGGATGGGAACGGGTGATCCCTCGCAGTATGGTCACCGGCAAATTGTCAGAGGCTAAGAGATCCTTCGTCCGCCGTTGCGGGCTCAGGATTTCGGCTCAAGGCTCACGCCTTGAAAACGCCTCAACTTGGGTGGCGCTTGGCGGGTGGTTCCCCGCAGTGGGCCGCGACATCTGATTTGTCCCGGATGGTTTCTCCCGGGCCGGTCAGGAACACGGACAACAAACTGGCGCCAACAAGATCAAAACGAAAATAGATTGGGTTACAAGGCTCCGAAGAGCGTCTCCGCTGATACTGCGCGGAGTTAATTCTATGGTAAAGCCAAACGGGCGATTAGTACTGGTAAGCTTCACGCATCACTGCGCTTCCACACCCAGCCTATCAACCAGGTCGTCTTCCTGGGCCCTTCAGGGAGATCTCATCTTGGGGCGTGCTTCCCGCTTATATGCATTCAGCGGTTATCACAACCGAACTTCGCTACCCAGCCGTGCCCTTGGCAGGACAACTGGAACACAAGAGGTTCGTCCATCCCGGTCCTCTCGTACTAAGGACAGCC
Organism: uncultured Acidobacteriaceae bacterium; assembly: GCA_963823805.1. Lineage (GTDB taxonomy): Bacteria > Acidobacteriota > Terriglobia > Terriglobales > Acidobacteriaceae > Telmatobacter. Next base: position 567,436 of record CAWGMW010000002.1, read on the forward strand.
CCCCGCAAATCTCCTACGCCCACAGCAGATAGGGACCGAACTGTCTCGCGACGTTCTGAACCCAGCTCACGTACCGCTTTAATAGGCGAACAGCCTAACCCTTGGAACCTTCTACAGCTCCAGGATGCGATGAGCCGACATCGAGGTGCCAAACCAATGCGTCGATATGAACTCTTGGCATTGATCAGCCTGTTATCCCCGGCGTACCTTTTATCCGTTGAGCGATGGCCCTTCCATACAGAACCACCGGATCACTAAAGCCTACTTTCGTACCTGCTCGACTTGTAGGTCTCACAGTCAACCACTCTTATGCTTTTACACTCGACGGCTGATTTCCAAACAGCCTGAGAGTAGCTTCGCGCGCCTCCGTTACAATTTAGGAGGCGACCGCCCCAGTCAAACTACCCGCCTAACTATGTCCCTCTCCCGGATCACGGGAGGAGGTTAGAGTCACAGCACTCGCAGGGTGGTATCTCACCGGTGGCTCCGCCAAATCCGAGAATCTGGCCTCAAAGCCTCCCACCTATCCTGCGCAGCGAGAGCCATAACCCATAGTTAAGGTGTAGTAAAGGTGCACGGGGTCTTTCCGTCTAGCTGCGGGTAACCGGCATCTTCACCGGTACTACAAGTTCGCCGAGCAACTCGTTAAGACAGTCGTACGATCGTTACGCCATTCGTGCAGGTCGGAACTTACCCGACAAGGAATTTCGCTACCTTAGGACCGTTATAGTTACGGCCGCCGTTCACCGGGGCTTCAATTCAAAGCTTCGCTTGCGCTAACCTCTCCTTTTAACCTTCCGGCACCGGGCAGGCGTCAGCCCCTATACGTCGTTTTCGACTTAGCAGAGACCTGTGTTTTTGTTAAACAGTCGCCGTACGCGCTTCACTGCGGCCCGCTTACGCGGGCGCTCCTTCTCCCGAAGTTACGGAGCCAATTTGCCGAGTTCCTTAACGAGCTTTCACTCGAGCGCCTTTGGATATTCTCCTCGTCTACCTGTGTCGGTTTGGGGTACGGTTCCCTTTGTTCTCCTTAGAGGTTTTTCCCGGCAGCGTGAAATCAGCAGCTGAATCCCATACGGGCCTGCTTTGCGCCTCACTGTTGCTCTGGTGGATTTGCCTGCCAGCGCCAGCTTACGCGCATCGACCGTCATAGCCATAGGACGGCCTGCTTATCCTTCTGCGTTACCCCATCGTGATATCGAACATTGGGAGGTCCGGAATATTAACCGGATGTCCATCAGCTACGCCTTTCGGCCTCGCCTTAGGGACCGCCTAACCCTGAGCGGATTAACCTTCCTCAGGAAACCTTAGACTTTCGGCGCGGAGGGTTCTCACCTCCGTTATCGCTACTTATGCCGGCAGGGTCTCTTCTCTACGCTCCACCAGTCTTCTCAGTCTGGCTTCACTGCTGTTGAGAATGCTCTCCTACCACGCGCGGCTTTTGGCCACGCATCCGCTGCTTCGGTGTACGGTTTTAGCCCCGTTGTATTGTCGGCACCGGACCGCTTGACCAGTGAGCTATTACGCTTTCTTTAAAGGATGGCTGCTTCTAAGCCAACCTCCTGGCTGTCTGAGCGTTCCGACTTCCTTTCCCACTTAACCGTAACTTGGGGACCTTAGCAGGCGGTCTGGACTGTTTTCCTCTCGACGATGAGGCTTAGCCCCCACCGTCTGACTCCCGGATATGTTGTCGCTGGCATTCGTAGTTTGGTTGGATTCAGTAAGCCGGAAAGCCCCCTAGTCCATCCATCTCTCTACCACCAACGCAATTCATCCGAGGCTAGCCCTAAAGCTATTTCGGAGAGAACGAGCTATCACGGAATTTGATTAGCCTTTCACCCCTACCCACAGCTCATCCGAGCTTTTTTCAACAAACACCGGTTCGGTCCTCCAGTGGGTGTTACCCCACCTTCAACCTGGCCATGGGTAGATCATCCCGCTTCGCGTCTATTCCTGCCAACTGAACGCCCTGTTCAGACTCGCTTTCGCTGCGGCTCGCTTACGCTTAACCTTGCTGACAAGAATAACTAGCCGGCTCATTATGCAATAGGCACGCGGTCAGGCATTCCCTTGCGGGCATAGCCCTCCCACTGCTTGTAGGCACACGGTTTCAGGTACTTTGCACTCCCCTCGACGGGGTTCTTTTCGCCTTTCCCTCACGGTACTGGTTCACTATCGGTCAGAGACTAGTATTTAGCCTTACGGGATGGTCCCCGTAGATTCAAGCAGGGTTTCACGTGCCCCGCCTTACTCAGGTATCCGCTTCGAGTCTGGACTGCTTTCGCCTACGCGCCTGTCACGCTCTTTGGCTCCCCTTTCCAGAGGATTCGGCTAGCAACCAGATTGGTAACTCTACTGTTGCGGACCCTACAACCCCCGAAACACCGAAATGTTACGGGTTTGGGCTGTTCCGAGTTCGCTCGCCACTACTATCGGAATCGAGGTTTCTTTCTTTTCCTTCAGGTACTGAGATGGTTCACTTCCCTGAGTTCGCTCCTTCCCGCCTATGTATTCAGCGGGAGGTTCCTGGGTTTTGCCCAGGAGGGTTTCCCCATTCGGAAATCT
>CAWGMW010000003.1:0-1828420 GCA_963823805.1 uncultured Acidobacteriaceae bacterium
GGTGAGATACCCACGCGGGCGCCCGTACTTGAAAAGAATCAGAAACGGCACCGCCAGCGCCGGCACGATGAACTCCATAAAAATGTTGAGCGGCAACCCGAAGACGTGCGCATTGCCGCTTACGAAGTGCGCAAGTAGATTCATCAGAGCGGCAAGCGCCAGCACCAGAATCAAGTCCTCGAACTCCAGTCCAAGAAACGTCACCTTGGTATGAAGATTGCGGTGAACGGGCGTCAGATCGAGACTCATGCCAAGCTCCTTAAATCCCATGCGCGTGCGTAACCATCGATTCGGCCAATCGCACCATTCCTGAAACCATCAACGCGGCGATTGCAGCCACGAACTTCCTGATCCAGGTCGAGCCTGGATAGATCTCCGAGACCACGCCGCCCATGTGCAAGGCCATTGCGGCAAGCTGGGTCAGAGCGAACACAGGCAGAATCACGTTGGCGACCCAGTTGACCAGGCTCATCGTTGCCATCCAGAAACCGTCCGCGCTGGTCGGCCCGGCGTGCTGGACAAATCCCTCCAACGCGCGGAGCATTCCCGAACACATCAACGAAGCGAAGCCGCCATAGAGCAACTGCTCGAACTGGCCTCCCTTGCTGAAGCGATAAACCGCCGCTGCAAAGAATCCTCCAGCCATAGTCGGCATCATCACGTTGCCGGCCCAAGAGGCGAGGTTCGTGATTGCACCATCGAGACTCATCGCATCTCCTCAAGCCGCCATGGCCTTGAACAACGCCAACAGCCCACTCAAACTCAGAAAGGCAATGGCGGCAAAGATCAGCCGCACCCACGGCCTGTGCCGTACATAATTGATGACCGCGCCTACACAGGCCAATCCCGCCGCGGCCGGCATAATCTGGCCGGCAATGTAGTTCCAGAGGGAAGTGAGCATGTCGGTCGTCGCGTATTCGCCGCCCGAGTTCCAACCTTGAAGCAACTCGATCGTCGCCGAGATCGACATCAGGAAGAGCGCGGCGAGAATCGAGGAGAGCGGATTCTCTCCACCTGCCACGTCGAGCGTCGCTTTCAGCACGAAGTACGCCGCGATCACTGGAACCAGCCGTGCAACAACAATCTGGTTCACGAAGTTCTTGAAGACCGTTTCCATACTGGCGAGCCAGCTTGTTCCAACCGATCCGCTCGCCGAAGGAACATGAATGCCCTGCGCTGCAATCCATGAGAGAAGCTGTGGGATTGTAAGAAGAACAACCGTCCAAAGAATCCATTTGCCCGCCCGGCCGTTGATGTGGAAATTGATTCCACCCTCCTGCCGAAGGCTGACGCCCGCGACGGCCAGAGTGCAGAACGCCGCGGGAACCGCCAGATCGAACAGCAATTGCAACAGGTCGAGAAGGAATTGCGGCACAGGCATCCGGCTCTCCTTACTGAATGCCTTGCGCTTGAGTAATGAAGCCCTCGGCCATGCGCCCGAGCCCGGAGATCACCATCAGGGCAACGCCGGTGACTCCCCAGCCCATGTAGCCGCGACCGCTCTTGAAGTGCCAACCGGCAACGCCAAGGCAGGCAACGGCGATAACCGGCGCGATTACGTTGCAGCCCCAGTTGACGATATTGAGGACGGTGCCCTCGACTGTAGTCGCCTGCTGGCCCTGCACGGCCTGGCCGAACTGCGGGCTTGTTCCGAGGTTTTGAGCCCTGGCCGCGAAGGGCGCCATGAGATTGCCAAGGAGCATAAAGCTCAGAGCAATTTTCAGCGCGATGTGCAGCCAGTTAATCTCCGCCGGGCGGTGGAGTACGAGTGTGGTGGATGTAGCGGCCGCAGGTCCGCGCCGCCAGAAGGCCAATGCGGTTCTCATACGTTTTCTCTCCTGGACGCGGTTGCTCTCGGCATCCGTGTCGAACCAGAGAATGAGTGCGAATCGAAATTCCGTCAAATTGCCGCGTGAATCCCCGTCACCGATCGCATCAATATCTAGGTGCGTAGGAAGAGTGGTGAGAAGTGATAAGAAACGCGTGTTTTCTATAGTTCCCGACTCGCCAAAGGGCTAGAATCCTTGATGGAAGGGATTCTGGATCTGTCGCAGCCAGATGATCTGTCGCGGCCAGATTAGGAAGAGAACGATGGCGGCCACTGGACAAGAGATGGCATATCGGTGCGAGCAGTGCGGTAGCTCCGAGATCGTCGCTCTGTCCCAGCTACACGAGCAGGGGACTCGCAGCTTCTCTGGACGCTTCACCTCTGGTGTTAGCCAGTCCTATTCCGCGCGAGCCGCTGCGCCTCCTGAGCCGAAGCGATATTTCCGCCCCTTTATCTTGTGGGGACCAGTTGTCGTATTCTTCGCCATGTGGACGTATGTTGGATTCAGTGCGCTATTCATTCACCCCAAGGCTTTGGTGCTTAAAGAGTTTCTCGCAGTGGTCTTTCCTCTTTTATTCCTTGCCGCATTGGCGATGTTGCTCCAGAACCTTGGTCGCGTCGCCCGATACAATCGCGAGATCTATTCGCATCTGCATTCAGACTGGGCGCAGACCTTCATGTGCCGCCGCTGCGGCAAGTATTCTCTAATTCGTCCGTAGCCGCCGGAACAAGATCACACCGCGAATATGCCTCAAACGCACAACGAGGCATTGGGATCGATAATGCCTCAAGTGCGTGTTGAGGAAATTGAAGCAATATGCCTCAAACGCACATTGAGGCAACGGGATCGATAATTCCTCAAATGCGTGATGAGGAATTTCACGCAATTTGCCTCAAACGCACAATGAGGCATCTGGATCGACAATTCCTCAAATGCGCGACGAGGAATTTGAAGCGATTTGCCTCAAACGCACATTGAGGCAACGGGATCGATCTTTCCTCAACTCGGCAACGCACAATCGAAACTATCCTCGTTCTTCATAGTCATCTTTCAGCCATAAAAATGCCCTGGCCGAAGCCAGGGCTCGTAGCGACTACTGGGATCTTATTGGACGGCCGATGCGACCTTGTGAACCTCTGCGGTGTTCTCGGTGTGCCTGGTAAAGACGATGTAGATCTTCGTATCGGCAGGCACGGACACGACAACGCGGCTATTGGCGTTCAGGCTCATCATCTCCGTATCACCCGCTGTGCCAATATTCTCGGCCAGCCTCTCCCGCAGCATGTCGTCTTCTGAGAATGCTGCGCTCGAGTTGTTTCCGGCCACCTCGGCAAGCACGGAGCCAATGCCAGAGGCGGCTCGAACCAGGAAGTTCTTGCCGGTGTTTTTCTCGTAGACACTGCCTTTGATTGGCCCGAGATCGAGTCCTGTGCCCACGGCTTCGATCTTCTCTCTGGCGCCGTCCAGCAATTCGACCTCATCGAACTTTACGCTGACCAGCCCGCTTCGATCGGCTTGCTGGAGCGAACCATAAACGCGTGCACCAGCGGGTATGACGATCCTGTCGCCAATCGCATAGGTGTACTCGACCACGGCCACAACCGGCGTTAGTACCGCGCTTGAGATCTGCGTTTCGAGCTTTGCCTCGATACGTGTTCCAGGTGTGAGGTCTAATTGCGGCGTCACATCGTCACTGGCACTCGTCTTTGAAAGCGTCTCGGATGAATTCTGCGTCACGCTTCGCACAAAGACGAGCGACGGATCCTTCAATGCGTTTTGCTGCTGGCCCTGCGAAGTGGGTTGATTCGATGCTTCGCCATAAGGCGCGGGATCTTCCCACTTCTGTTGCGTCTCTTCGAATGTTGGCACACTGGCCAGTGTTCGTCCGGCTCGTGATTTTGCCGCAGCAGGCTGATTGGTGGAATCTGAATTCGATTTTGTTACCGTTTGACCTGTCAATGCGCGTGTCCGCCGGATGTCGCTTGGGCCAAGCTGGCCGCCCGAATTGTCCGGCGCGGCGGTACGCACAGTGTCCATAACAGGCGTGACGCTGCCTTTGGCCGGCTTCGCTTCGGCTTGTTTCTGTTGCGGAGTCTGTGGCATTGCCGAAATCTGTTTCTTGGGCGTATGGCCTGCAATTGCCGTAATGATGAAGAAGAGAACCGCGACTGCAAGCCCGCCACCAAGAAGAAGCAGTTTTCCTTTGCTCAGTCCTTCCGAGCTGCTTTTGTTTGCCCGCGTCGCAAATGCTGACGAGCCTTTCGCAGGCTGTTTTTGATCGATCCCGACACCATGAGATGCGCCCTGCTCCACGGCGCCTTCAGTCGGAGCAGTCGAGCCAATAGTGCTGTTTTCGATGCTGTCGTTGATGCTCATAGTCGATTGCCCCTTTCTACTGGTTGTCAGATGAAATTGGTGGAGTGAACGGAAGCCGGATCAGAATCGGCCGGTCGACCTGATCCGCTTGCGCTATCTGGAGAAAGAGTTGTTCGGTGGACTCTTTGAAATTGGGCCGGTCGAAGACGACCACGCCGTCGGCGCGCGCCCCCGGTTCGAGCCGCGTCGTGCTGAGCTTGTAATCGCGAATCTCCATCTGGTCGGAGAGAATGCCTTTGCTTTTCTTCGACTTCTTTTTGTCCGGTTTGCGCCCGGCGATTTGAATCTGTGGAGGCACGATCTCGACCGAGGTGTCCGAGTTGTTGAAGATCGAGTAAGCAACGACCGTCTCGTTCTTCCACTGTCGGACACCGCCAACCGATGTTTCGATTTGGCGGCCCTCCCACTTCGTCCACTCAGGAGCATTGATCTGCGCCTGTTGCGCGAACACCTCGTCGAGAGCCGATCTGGGCGCATTGCTTGAATTGGTTGTCAGTCCGGCCGGACGCGAACTCATCTTCCGCTCCTGGCCTTTGTCCGTGGTCTTCTGCGCTATCGGTCCAGGCGTATCGCCAGCAACCAGAAAACTGCGCGACGTGCGGTATTCGATCAGGAAGTCGACCGGTGGCGTGTCGCTTGCGGCGTTTGTACCCGCACTAATCAACTCGATCGTCACATGTTGGCCGGACTTGGTTGCGATCAGCAGATTCGATTGCGCCGGTTCCTTGGTGATGGGTTTGACGTAGACGTACTGCGGCTCGCCCTCGTTGTGTTCGGCCTTGAATGCGCCCGGACTGCCCAGGATCACGGAAGTGACCTCCTCGGGCATCCGGATCGACGACTCGAACTCCGGGCGCAGATTGAGGATCGTCACCTCCCTCGGATCAATCGTGAGCGTGGCGACCCTCGCCGGAACGGCATGATCCGCCGCGAATAGCTGCAGCGGAATGAAGAGTGCTGCTGAAAGCAACTTGAAATACCTCATCGCTTCTACCTCCTTCGCGGCTCACTCGCCGCGCGTTTGCGCATCGTGTATCTCAGCCGAACGGCCTCGACGTAGGCCACGACATCCGGGTTGTTGTAGTTCAATCGCTTTTCTGCAATCCAGCGATCGCCTGCGTAGTAGGCCGCCGACACCAGCCTCATATCGCCATGAAACTCCCACATCAGCGCCGTCACATAACGTGTACCCGCCGCGATGTTTTCTTCCACGTCGAATGGATGAATGGCGCCATAACGTCGCGCCGTCGCCGGCATCAGTTGCATCAGCCCCATCGCGCCTTTATCGGAGACGGCGCGTGGATTCCAGCGCGACTCAATGTCGATCAACGCAGCGATCAATTCGGGTGGAACCCGATAGTGGGCCGCGTACCGGCGCACGCATCTTTCCGCTTGAGATGCGTCTGGCTGCGCGCGAGCGCAGGGCAGTGTGGCAAAGAACAGAAGAACGAGAGGCAGGATTCTCTTCGTCATTCCGTCGCCTCCGGAATCGTGAGCCTGGCGGCGAACCGCGCGCCATCGTCGAGCAGGCTCTTGAACCCTTCGCGCAAGAGCAGGTGACGCCGGTCTTTCTCCGTCTTCGCCAGGAACGGCAACAGCACGTCGCGCAGGTCTTCCGTCACGTGATCCGTGCCAAGCAACCGAAGTGCGTTGGCGAAGTCGATCATCTCCGAGACCGAGGGTGGCTTTTCGAGGGAATAATTGCGGAACGAAAGCGCAATTCCCGCCATTTCTTGATGGAATCTCTCGTCCGCGTCGGGCGTGCGGCTGGCGATGATCTCCGCTTCGCGGGCTGGCGTAGGATGCTCGACGCGCACGTAGAGGCTGCGCCGGCGGATGGGATCGCCCAACCGGCGTTCCTCGTTGCTGGTCAGTACGACAAAGGGAATGCTCTTGGCTTCAACCGTGCCGAACTCGGGAATCGACAACTGCCAGGCGGAGAGGATCTCAAGCAACATCGCCTCGAAACCCTCGTCCACCTTGTCCAATTCGTCGATAAGGAGAACGCACGGCCGGTCGCATTCAAGCGCCCGCATCAAAGGTCCTGCCCGGAAAAAGTCGCGCCCTTTGAGGCTCGCCTGTACGCTCTGCCAGTCCGCATGCTCACCACGCGCGAACTCCATATAGAGCCGCTGCAATCCTTCGTCGAACTTCCCGATGGCCTGGTCCTCGGTCACTCCGCGGTAGCACTGCAGCCGTTCGATATGCGTCCCGGCGGCCTTGGCAACCGATACGGCCAACTGGGTCTTGCCCGATCCTGCAGGTCCTTCGAGCAGCAGCGGCTTCTGCATTCGCGCCGCCAAATAGACGACCTTGATCATCACCGGATCAATGAAATAGCCGGTTGCCTTGAGCCGACTCGTCAGATCCTCATAGGACTCGAACATCCGCCAGTCTCCTTCGTATTGCGCTGTTGGAGGATGTGCCGGAAGCAAAACTCGGTCAAATTGGAATGCGCCGCACCAGCAATTGCATCGTGATTGTCGATCATTGCCAGAGCGTTCGTACGCCGACCATTCGTCCATGCTGAGTCTCCGCTCAGGTAGACACAGCCATTCTCTTAAATTTGCTGTCGTGAAGTCGCTCCATCGGGATCGTGCCGCCAGCAGGTTGAGTAACCAGCCATCCCGTGAGATCTTCTGGCGCATATCGAACCCGGTTGCCGACTTTGACATATCTCGGCCCTTTTCCGAGTAAGCGCCATTTCCTCAGACATGCCACGGTTACTTTGAGTTGTTCCGAAACCTCACCTTCTGTGAATAACGGTTGCATTGAAACCTCCAACTCTGGGCGACGCAACCGGCACCACCGGTAGCGTCGCGGAATGTTGCGTAAGCTAATCGGGATCGAAATTTCGATCAAGTTCGAAGGCTCTCAGTCTTGGAACCAAAAATCCGCATTGCAGGAAGCGGCCAAGAATCAAAGAGCTGCAGCGACTTCCCGAATTTCAGGATTCTCTGCGAGCGCACACGTATTTGCCGCCTTCGAAAAAGCGAATGCCTGGGTTACTCTCTGGAATCGCCCTTCTGAGATTCCTCCGTTGATCCGACAATCGACTCCAAAGCTTCTCTCTTCGCCTTCATGCGGACATGGAGGTAATCTCTGAGCACTTCCTTCGAGACGTGTCCGACAATCTGCCGGATCGTCTCTTCACCGGCGCCGTTTTCAGCAAGCTGCGTAATTAGCGTGTGGCGGTGGTCGTGCCACCTGCCAGTGACGTTCGCTTTCTTGCGCACGGTCTTCCAAGCGGTCTTCAGGGTGGTCACGTGTCGGGTGGGATCTTTCGGATAGGGTTTGCCGTATGGGAACACATACCACTCAGGCCGATCTTCTTTGAACTTGTTCAGATACCAAGTCCTGTGCTCAAGAATCGCCTCGTATAGCATAGAATTGACGGGAATTGTGCGCCCATCTCCAGCCGGAGTCTTGCTTTCCCCGACTTGCACAAACCGCTTGTCGAGGTGGATTTGGCTCCACTTGAGCGCCTTGATCTCCGAGTCGCGCATTCCCGCGTTGATGGCCAGCGCCAAGGCGAGCTGAATATGCGGGGAGCGGGAGTCCTTTGACCGATCCCGCAGGCGATGCGTCTCTTCAGGCTCATAGGCCTTACCGATCTTTCGCCGTGAGGGGAGTTTGAGTTTCTTCTTCTTCCGAAGGCGCACACGGATCAACTCGCCCGAGTCGCCAAGCAATGTGAGCAGGAATCGGACTTCCTCGTTAATGCTCTTCGGGGCGGCAGACTCCTTCAAACGGTCGGTTTGGTATTGGAGCACCACGGCATCATCGATATCAACGACGAGTTTGTCGCCGAGCAGGCGCACGACATGACCGATCGCATACTCAGCGAAGGTGACGCCGCGATAGCGCAGCCGGTAATCGGCTAGATACTGCTCAGCGATGTCAGCCAGGGCACGGATACGGTTCTGCTGGACCTCGGTGATGTTGTGGATACCGCGTTCGAGATCGCGCCGTCTCTGCTGTTCGGCCTCCCTGGCAACGGTTTTCGAACGCGAGTGGGTCGATTCGCGAATTCGTTGATTTCTAAACGAGAAGTCGTACCACCAGATGTTGCTCCGTCTGAAAAGCATCAATTCGCCTCATCCTTCTCCCGATCGCGGGGGTAAGGCCCGGCAAAGCGCTGCCTGATCCGATCGCCCGCCGGGCTGCCACTTGGAGAAGCAGTCTCCACCGGAATCGGATTTCGATCAAAAATCAGGCGAGTTCGCAAAGCGGACGCACTACCGTCGAGCAGCCGCAAGGGACACGGATAGGCTGTTGCGGGAAAGGGTAGGCTTGATGAGCGGGAGGAGCGTCTTGCGGCAGGAGGTGAGACAGGATGCTACCAGTACTGCCTGGACGTTGATATGGCTACGGCACAAAATCCACCACAATTGCCAATTATTTGGGGATTTTGGGGTTCCGGACGCCTTGCAAGTGCTTGATTTTATTGGCTCCTCAGGTAGGACTCGAACCTACAACCCTTCGGTTAACAGCCGAATGCTCTGCCATTGAGCTACTGAGGAGTGTATGGCAGGTGATTGTCCTCTCTTACGTTAGCAAACCTCATTGACCCCGTCAAAAGCCCCGCCTGCGCCTTCGTCAGCGTCACGTCCCCATTCTGGAACCGCCGCCGAAAACGGTCGGAAACGGTACCATAAGAAAGGACCAAAAGGAGGCGCTTGTGCCCCGTATCTCCTGTGTCGACCGCAGCGGGGTGGCGCCCGATATCGCCGCGCTCTACGACAAGGCCTATGCCCTGCGCGGCAACGTGCCCAACATGTTTCGCGTCATGGCTCACCGGCCCGAGATCTTTGCCACCATGCAGGCGCATTTTGCCGCGGTGCTGAATACCGGCACGGTTCCCACCAGGCTGAAGGAGCTGATCATCGTCCGCACCAGCCAGGTCAATGAGACGCCCTATTGCCTCGCCAGCCACACCATCCTTGCCCGCAACCTCGGCTGGACCGACGATCAGCTTTCGCACCTCGCGGAATGGTCCGGCCGCGACGACTTCACGCCGGCCGAGAAGGCTGCGCTCCGCCTCGCCGAGACCGTCACGCGCAACGCCAACGCCGTCACGGGCGAGCAGTTTGAAGAGCTGCGCAGCTTCTACTCCGAGGGCGAAATCGTCGAGCTGCTCTGCGCCATCGGCCTCTTCAATTACTTCAACCGCTTCAATAACGCGCTCCAAATGGAGCCAACCAAGCCCGGCGAGGGCGGGCCACCACAACCCGCGCTCGTCCCGGAATCCGCCGCCGCGCACTAAACCCACCACGGAAATGGCTGCCCTATCCTAAACGCGAGCGCGTTTAGGGTGGGAAAGCACAAACCCTAACTAGATTCATGAAGAATCTCAGAGCCCAATGCCCCTTCAATTGCCCGCCGGCGCCTTTTGCGCCTATCTGTTTGACTGCGACGGGACCATCGTCGACTCCATGCCTCTCCACTACATCGCCTGGAAGCAGGCGCTCGGCGAGTGGGGCTGCACCCTCGACGAGGATCTCTTCTATTCCTGGGGCGGCAAACCACCCGTCGAGATCATCGCAGCGTTGAACCAGATGCAGGGCCTCAACATGCCCGTCGATGCCGTGGCCGAGCGCAAGGAGAATCTCTACTACTCCCTTCTCCCGCAACTCAAGCCTGTGCCCGAGGTGCTCGAGCACATCGAAGCCCAGCACGGCCGCATTCCATTTGCCGTCGTCTCCGGCAGCACCCGCGAATCGATCGTCAAATCGCTCACTACCGTCGGTCTGCTTGACCGTTTTCCGATCCTCGTTGGCTCCGAGGACTACGCGCGTTCCAAGCCCGCCCCCGACGCCTTCCTCACCGCCGCTGCCCGCCTTGGCATCGCGCCCAAAGACTGCCTTGTCTTTGAAGACACCGACATGGGCATTCAGGGCGCAACCGCCGCCGGCATGGCATCCGTCCGCGTTCCGCAACCAAACGAGCGCAACGGAACTAGCCGCGTCGCGCCTGCGTAAACTGACGCAAGGGAGTCCGAGGAGGCTTTTTGTCTTCCATCGCCATGGCTGAGCCCAAACGCAATCGCATCTGCTCTGCCGACGCAGCTATCCTCTTCGCCATCGCTGCCGCGGTCGCGCTTCTTCATCTCTTTACCAACAATCGCTATGGCTTTCATCGTGACGAGCTCCAGTTCCTCTCGGACGCCCGCCATCTCGACTGGGGATTCGTCGCCTACCCGCCTTTCACTCCGTTCATCGAGCGCATCGGCCTCGCTCTCTTCGGCGTGTCCATGGTCGGTCTGCGTCTCTCCGCCGTCCTCGCTCAGTTCACGGTCGTCGTCCTCGCCGGCCTCATGGCTTGCGAGCTCGGCGGCGCGCGCTTTGCGCAAATCACCGCAGCCCTCGCCGTCGGCTTCTCTCCTGTTCCACTCTTTGAAGGCCACGAGTTTCAGTACACTTCGTTCGATCTCCTCTGGTGGGTGCTGATCGCCTACTTCGTGATCCGCCTCCTTAAGTCGGAGAACCCGCGCTGGTGGCTGGCCATCGGAGCCGTCATCGGCCTGGGCCTGCTCACCAAGTACGCCATCGTCTTCTATATCGCGTGCATTCTGGCGGGCCTTGTCCTCACGCCCGCGCGCCGCTTCCTCAAGACTGGCTGGTTCTGGGCCGGCGTTGCACTCGCACTCCTGATCTTTTTGCCCAACCTCGTCTGGCTCGCCCGCCACAACTGGGTCTCCTACCACTTCCTTCAGCACATTCACGCGCGCGACGTCGGCGAGGGCCGCGCCCATGGCTTCCTCACCGGCCAGTTCTTCGTCTGCGCCAACCTCGCCGCAGCGCCGCTCTGGATCGCCGGCATCTTTGGTTTCCTGCGCGATCGCCGCTACCGCATGTTGGCCTGGATGTACTTGATCCCGCTCGCTCTGTTCTGGGCCAGCAAAGGCCGCCACTATTACATGGCCCCGGCCTATCCCATGCTCCTCGCCATGGGCGCCGTCCTCGCCGAGCGCTGGCTGCGCGCTCTCCCGCGCTGGGGCCGGTTCGCCGTCGCGCGCGCCTACTTCGCCACCTTCGCTTTTGTCTCGGCCTTCACATGCGCGCTGCTTCTGCCGCTTGCATCGAACGGTCCGCTCAAGCAATACGCGCTCAGCCACAGCTACGACCTGCGCGAAGAAATCGGCTGGAACGACCTCGTCCGCACCGTCGCTCAAATCCGCGATTCGCTCCCGCCCGATCAGCTGGCGCACCTCGGCATCACTACCGGTAACTACGGCGAGTACGGAGCCATTGACATCCTCGGCCGCACTTATGAGCTCCCTGAGCCCATCGGCACCACAAACTCCGAGTACCTGCGTGGCTATCCAACGCCGCTGCCCACCACGCTCATCGTCCTCGGCCTTACGCGCAAGCAAGCCGACTCGATCTTCACTGGCTGCCGATGGGCTGCCCACAACGGCAACTCCGAGGGCGTCCGCAATGAAGAGAGCGTCGATCACCCCGACATTTTTGTCTGCGGCTCCCCGCGCCTGCCTTGGCCCGAGCTCTGGAAAAACCATCAGGACTTCGGCTGAACTCCTCCCGCGTCGGAGCCCTCGCTAACTCGCTGACCCGCCAACTTGCCAACTTGCGAACCCGCTGACTCGCTAATACAGAATCACCGCTACGCGGTACGCCGAGAACGCCCCCTCCGCCAACTGCGCCGGGCAACTGCCCACCGCGGCCTGCCGGTAATTCCCAGACGCGAGCTTATCCACCAGCGCCTGCGGCAACTGCGTCAAATCCCCGGCCTGCCAGCGCATCACGAAACGCGGCGTCGCGCCGCCCGCCATCCCGCCCTCTGCCCGCGGCATTCCTTCATCGGTAGCGCACGCATCTCGCGCCAGGCTTGGGTCGCGCAGAATCGAAACGCCGCTCACACGAATCAGCGTGACTACCTGCGCCTCCACTTGCGTGGCGCTCAATTGTTCCACCGCTCGCGAATAGTCGGCCACCGCATACAACACTCCGCGTGCAGCCACAACGGCTATGCCCACATGGTCCACATCGGGGCTCAGCAGGTTGGCGCGATGCCCCGGCGACTCCATCCACTCTTCGTGGATCGCGTCAGCCGACGGCCCGATGGCCACATTCTCCTCGATCACGCTGAAGTGCGCGCCCGCCTGCGCCGCGCGGGCGCTCAGGTCCGGCTCGCCGCTGTATTGGTGCGAGATCGGCCCTTCCGCCGCCATGCGCAGGCAGTGCTGCAAAGCCGCGGCCGCCAGCGCCTGATCCCACTCCAGCCGGCCCACTCCCGCCTGTGCACGCGCCTGGTTTGCCATCGCACGAATCTCTTCTGCCTCCGCCTGCAAATTGCCCGAGCCGGCATCCGAACCCTGGGCCGCGATTTGTGCCGCAACCAGCGCTGGAAGCGCGGCGAGAAGAAACGTGCGCAAAAAGATCTTCATACTGCCTTAGACCCGGCGCTCGCGCGCATGTCGCTCTATTCTTTCCCGAAAGGCTGGTCTGTTGGCCCAGCCCTCCGCACGTTTTTGTTTTCTGCGGGGACAACGTTCGCGAAATCCCGCATGGAAATGCGCCGGCCGATCACACTTCTAAGACGGGACCGGATCTTCCGGCTCGGCCCCCGCGCTATCGAGAGCGGGCTTTCCCTCGTTCAGATCGTTACGCCGTGCGACCCAGGGGAAAAGAAGAAGTGCCGGCAGTCCCACCACGCTCGTCATCGCGAAGAACCATGCCCAGCCCATCTTCTCTGACAACCATCCCCCTGAGGAGGCCACAACGGTGCGGCCGAGCAATGTAATCGAGGAAAGCAGTGCGTACTGAGTCGCTGTCGCCGTGAACGCGGGCGAGCATAGGCTCGAAATATAAGTGATCAGCGCGGTCCCTGCCATTCCGCCCGTGATGTTCTCGGCGGTGACACATAAGGCAAGATAGCCGATGCGATGTCCACCCACAGCCTGCAGGACAAAAAACAGGTTCCCCGCCGACTGCAATATCCCGCAAAGGATCAGCGAGCGGAGGATTCCGTACCGCGTCGTCACGACTCCGCCCAGCATCACCCCCGCCACAATGGAGAAAAATCCGAACACTTTCGATGCGGCAGCGATCTCAGGGAGAGAAAATCCAAGCGCTATGTAGAGGGGCGTCGACATCACTCCCGCCATCGCCTCGCCCAGCTTGTATCCGAAGATGGCGACGAGGATGACGGGCCAAAGCGGCCGATGCATGAAATCGCGAAAGGGAACGATCACCGCCGTCGAAATCGCGCGGCGCACGGCACGCCAGGCCGATTCCGCCGCATGCGAAGTTTCCAGTGGTACCTTCGGTTCGGGAGCCAGCAAAAACACCACGAGTCCTGCTGCGACGAGCGCCGCCATGGTGGCATAGGCCGCGAACCACCCGGCATAGGCTGCGATCAAGAGGCTGCCGGCGCCGGAAACCAGCATGCCAACCCGGTAGCCTGCTTGGATCATGGCTGCTGCGGGGGCCAGCTGATCGCCCGTCGTGCTCTCCACGCGCCAGGCGTCGATCACAATGTCCTGGCTCGCCGAAAGAAATGCAACTAGCACAGCGAAGACCGCCATCAGACGCAGGTTATGCTTCGGATCCGAAGATCCCAGAGCAAGAATGGCGCCGATGAGGAGAATCTGGATGGTGATTCCCCAACCGCGCCGCCGTCCCAAAGGCAGCGGTGGGGGGACCCGATCCATGATGGGCGCCCATACAAACTTGCATGCGTACGATGTGCCCACCAGGGCTATCGCGCCGACGGCCGCGCGCCGCACTCCGGCTGTCGCCATCCACGCTTGAAGAGTTGAATACGTCAACAACAGCGGCAAGCCGCTCGAAAAGCCGAGCGCAAGCACCTGGAGCACGCGGGGCTCAGTATAGGCAGCCAACGCGCGCCGCCAGTTGGTTCGGGTTTGTGCGTGTTTGGTTGCCGGCAATTCGTTCATCTCGATTTGCGTGCGCCTTCTCTCAGCCTACCTCCGCCGGCGCAGCTTATTCTGAAAACGTGAAACTCGGAATCATCTCTGACACCCACGGCCTCCTTCGGCCTGAAGTCGCTCCCGCGCTCCATGGTGTCGACCGCATCCTTCACCTCGGCGACGTCGGCAAAGCCTCAATTCTCGACAAGCTTGCTAAAATCGCTCCCGTCACCGCCGTCCGCGGCAATATCGACCGCGAAGGAGCCTGCGCAAAGCTCCCCGAAACCAACGTCGTCCTCATCGACAACCCTCCTCGCGCCGGCCTCTACATCTACATGCTCCACGACCTCAAGACACTCCACCTCGATCCCGCCGCAGCAAAGTTCGCCGCCGTCCTCCACGGCCACACTCACGTCCCCAATTTCGTCACGAAGAAAGGTGTCCTCTACTTCAATCCCGGCTCCTGCGGCCCCCGCCGCTTCGAACTACCCGTCACGATCGGAATCTTGACGATTGAATCGGACGGACATCTGAAGCCGGAAATTGTGGCGCTCAAGGTGCAGTGACGCGGAGCCCGACCGCCTCATTCTTGGATTGATCCACGCGTATACCACATCCGTGCAAAAGTTCACCTGCACGTACGTCAGCCCGATCGATAGCAAACACCCCTGCACCAGCGCATAATCGCGATTCGGACCTGTCAATTGAGCGCAATTGCACATCACAAGTCGGCTTCAGATTCCGCGCTCCCCGGATTGCCCATGACGAAAAGCGTGCGCTTCGGTAACGTGACGAACAAGGTTCGGCATCCCATCCACCAGCCCCGCGCTCCTTCAGCGCGCCCATAATCGAATCTGTGAAAGCTCGAAACAATCTCGCTCTCTTAAACGACTATGCCGCCTATCTTCGAGTGGAAAAAGGACTTCGCCCGCTAACGTGCGAGGCCTACCTCAGCGATTTACGCATCTTTTCTGAGCTCCTTGAAGACCGCAACGCCATCCTCCTCACCGCCGTCGAGGCCAACGTCTCCGCCTTTCTCGATCACCTCCGCACCCACAACATCGATTCCCGCTCCGCCGCGCGCAAGCTGAGCTGCTTGCGCGGCTTTTATAAATGGCTTCTTCTCGATCGCCGCATTCATCACGACCCGACCGTCAACATCGAGTCGCCCAAGGCGTGGAAAGTTCTGCCCAAGTCCCTCGCCGAGCCTGAGGTGACCGAAATGTTGGAACGCGCCGCCATGGCTGCCTCGCATCCGCAGGCCAAAGCCACGGCCCTGCGCGACCGCGCCATTCTCGAGCTTCTTTATGCAGGCGGCCTGCGCGTCTCGGAAGTCACGTCGCTTTCTGTCAGCGACCTCGGCCTCGACTCCGGCCGCGTGCAAGTTCGCGGCAAGGGTGACAAGGAGCGCATTGTGCCTCTGGGGCGCTCCGCGCTTCAAGCTTTGGAACAGTATTTGCGTGAGGGCAGGCCGCACCTCGAGCGCATCAGTTCGGTTCGGCAGAAGAAGCCCACTCCGCAAGCCGGGGTGCCCGCGGACAGGTCCACGTCCGCGGGGTGGAAGGACCGATCGCGGCTTTTTCTGTCTCTGCGCGGCATGCCGCTCACGCGCCAATGGATCTGGAGCCTTGTCAAGCGATCGAATCGCCTCACAAGCCCGCACGGGCTGCGCCACAGTTGCGCCACGCACATGATCGAGCACGGCGCCGACCTGCGCAGCGTGCAAATGATGCTCGGCCATGCCGACATCTCCACCACGCAGGTCTACACGCACCTTGCCCTCGGCCGTCTCAAGGCCGTGCATCGCATGCACCACCCGCGCGGAGCCCGGCGAACCGCCGAACCCACTCCAGACACCGCACTTCCCGGCCCTCGTCTCGTCCTGCCCCGAGCCGAGCCGCATAACTCCGGCGAGGAAACCCAATGACCGCCACCGCTGCTCCGCCGGTCCGATCCTCGCCGTCCGCTTCCTCACGCCCAGCGGCCTCATCCGCCGCCTCCAAAATCCCCGGCCTGGTCGACGCGTACCTGCAGATGCTCTCCGCCGAGCGCGGCGCATCGGCGCACACTCTGCGCGCCTATCGCCGTGAGCTGCACGGCTTCGCAGCCTGGCTTTCCCGCCACCATCCGCGCCTCAACGTCGACCGCATCGAACACACGCACATTCGCGCCTTCCTCGGCACTCTCTATGATCGCGGCCTCTCCAAAGCCTCTGCGGCCCGTGCGCTCGCCTCCATCCGCAGTTGGTTCAAATGGCTCGCCCGCAACCACCACATTGAGCAGAACGCCGCCTCGCTCGTCTCCACGCCCCGCCTGCCCAAACATCTGCCCCGCGTGCCTTCCATTGAGCAGTTGAACCGCGTGGTCGATTCCGCGCTCGACGACGCCGCAAGCTGGCCTGCTCGCGACAGGGCGATTCTGGAGATGCTTTACGGCTGCGGCATCCGCAACGCCGAGCTCACGGCCCTCAATCTCGACGACATTCACTGGGCCAACGAGGCCATACTCGTCCGCGGCAAAGGGCAAAAACAGCGCTACGTTCCGTTGGGAGACGCGGCCGCCGAAGCGCTCCGAGCTTACATCACCGAGCGCTCCGCCCGCCTGCTGGCCGACGACGGCAAAAAACCGCTGAACACGCCGGCGCTCTTTCTCAATCTGCAACTGCGCGGTCTTGCGAATGGAAGTCAGGCTCGCCTCACCACCCGCAGCGTGGGCCGCATCGTCAAGCACATCGCCATTCTGCGCGGTCTACCCTCCGACGTCCACCCGCACACTCTGCGCCACGCCTTCGGAACCCATCTGCTCGAAGAGGGCGCCGACCTCCGCGCTATTCAGGAGCTGCTCGGCCACGAGCGCCTCTCCACCACCCAGCGCTACACCCAGCTCACCACCGCGCAGTTAACCGCCGTCTACGACCGCACCCACCCCCGCGCGAAATAGTTCATCGTCAGCAGAAATTTGCCTCCCCGCCCTCACCCCACGCGGTCGGCGCAAGAGGGTAGTCATGGGTGAAACCTCGGCGGCCCGTCGCGCCGAAACACGAACAACGCGCCCTGTTCCGCCGGCATCCTAGTCAATGAGGTGTTCTCGATGAAAAACCTGCACACTTTTTTGGCGCTCGCGATCCTATCCACAAGTCTTATGGGCGGCGTCGCCCTTGCCCAGGACCATCACGACAACCACACCTTCGTCGAGCATAAGGAATGGAAGAAAGGCGCACCTATCAAACGGGATGACTGGAATCGCGGCCTTGTAATCGACTACCGCCAATTTCACCTGACCGCCCCGCCAAGGGGCTACGAATGGCGTATGCTCGATGGCTACTACGTCCTCGCGAACATCACGACGTTTCAGATCCGCACCGTCATTCGCATCCAGTAACGCGCCCCTCCCCCTCCATCAGGGCCGCCGGATAAGTGTGAACCGGCGGCCTTCGCAATTTTTCAGCCCCGGCAGTCCAGTAATAAATGTGTCCCCACTCTTCGGTCTTTTCTTGCGAAGGCTGGAAAGAAACTCCACCCTCCCTGACCCCTATCATCCCGAGCGGAGCGCCGGCCGCGGCGGGGGCCCCAATCACGCTCGCCGGTCAACCGCCCTGAACGTTCGCGGATGCGGCCCCTCCCATAGAGATGTAAAAAATATTTGACACGTCCGGCAATGTGGCGTTATGGTATGTGATGTCAAATATTTTTGACATGGGAGTGATTTGCCATGGCGCCTAACCTTTCTTACCGGGAGAAGACTCTCTACGCCTCACTTGCTGTAGAACTGCTTGTATACGGCCCTTACTTCTTCCTGCACCAGCAGAACTTCATCAACAATATTGCCGGCATGATCGTCGCAATCATCGTGTTGCAGATCATCCTGCAATCGGTCATTTCCGCCTTCACGCGCAACCGTGTAACCGACGAGCGCGATCGGTTAATCGAGCTGCGAGGCTATCGTGCCGGCTACCTGGTGCTCACCTCGCTCATGGTGATCGGACTCTGCCTGTTGTGGTTTCACACGATGATTGGCCATCTTCGGCTCGACAACCGGATGATGGGGCTTCATTTCCTGAGCGTCTTTTTCGGCATGCTCGTGATCGCGGATATCACCAAGACCGCCACGCTGATTGTGGCTTACCGGAGAGCCCTCTGATGCCGGCTATACGCAATCAGATTCGGAAACTGCGCGCCCGGCGAGAGATGACGCAGCAGGAGCTCGCCGATCGAGTCGGCGTCACCCGGCAGACGGTCATTGCAATCGAACAAGACAAGTATTCTCCTTCTCTTGAGACTGCCTTCAAAGTGGCCATCGCGCTCGGCGTGCCGTTCGAGCAGTGCTTCCAGTATGACCCTCGCGGTAAGCGCTGACCGCCGCCGAAGAAAGATCGATGCTGGCTTATAGCGATTTATGGAAGAAGGCCGGCCCGTCTTGCAATCCCCCTGCCTCGCTCCTGCTCCCACTCGCTGCTCCCTGCTTCTCCGTTCCCTTGGCCCCGAAGCATGCCCTGATCGAAGTCGAATGGTCCCTGCTTTTCTGACCCCTGACACCTGATCCCCGACCCCTATCTATTCTGTCAAGCCCTCCACACTCAGATTTGTTGCCGCTCTGACCCGCCAACCCACTGATTTCTTATTCACTTATTCACTCCTTAACTTTTTTCCCCAAGTTTGCCGATTAATTCTCGCGTTTCGCTACGCTGTCTCTAGATCAAAAAACAGTGCGTGTCTCCTCTTTTGGGGAGCTGGCCTCGACTCCTGGGCGTCGGCCTCGGGGCCCCTGCGAACGGGCCCCAAAAGGCGGCTCTTGGCTTTTTGGGTGGAGCAACAGATCTTCGTCGCTGGGGCGAAGTTTCTCCATGACCGATACTCCGAGCCGCCCGCCGTTTTTTCGGTGTAATTGCAGGCTGCCCCAGATCCCGAATCTGGGGACTGGGATAGCACGGACGATGACTGGCTGGCTCGCTAACTTGCTGACTTGCTAACTCCGCTAGCTCTGCCGCTTTTGCCCGTAAGTCCTTTAGAAGGACATACTTGAATTCTAACCCATTTGGAATCAATGGGTTACAGCAATTAATCAATCACTCAAGCCATTGAAAACAAACCACTTGACCTCAAAACCGGGGACCCCCCGGGGGGAGTTATCAAATGTACAAAGGATGTCGACACATCAAGGCCAGCGGGCTGCCCTGTAAATCCAGGGCCCTCGCTGGAGCCAACTTCTGCTACTTCCACTCCAGGTTTCACAACCCGGTTGCCGGTACTGAGTCTGGACCCTTGGAATCCGAACCGTTGAAGCTGCCCGTCCTTGAGGACCTCGCCTCTATCCCCATCGCCGTCGCCCGCATCTCCGAGGCCCTCATCGCCGGACGCATCGACGTCAAGGTGTCGGCCCAGCTCTTCTGGGGATTGAAGCTCGCCAGCCTGGCCATCGCCGGCCGTAACGAATGGCAGCCATACTCGGTAGAGTGCGTCACCAAGTCGTCCGAAGGCGACGAACTCGCTCCCAGCCAGATCTACTGCGTGCGTGAGGACGACTGTTACGGTTGCAAAGACTCCAAAACCTGCATCGAATCCCTCTACTACGTCGATCCGCACGAATTCGAAGATGAGTTCGAGGATGACGAAGACGATGACGGCCAGGACCAGGTTGAAGAAGAGGCCGGCGGCGCAGCGGTCGAAAATGCGGAGGCTGACTGCGGTGCCAAGGCCGCCACCGAAGACGGGGACGGAGACAGAGAAAAAAGCGGCGATAAGGAACAAAAAGTGGAAAGCTCGAACGGCGACTCTGGCGGCCAAAACGATGATGATGACGGGGACGACCAGGAAGATGAGGACGACGTCGACGATAACCTCGATAACGAGACCACCGAAGAACTGGTCGCCGACGCACAATACCTCGAGTCCGTCGGCAACGCTCTGGACGCAGGCGATATGCGCCAGGTAGCACGCTTGCTCAGGGAATGAAGCCGATGGCGCCAACTTGCGAATTTGCGAACTCTCCAACTTGCGAATTTGCGAACTCGCTAACTTCCTGACTCGCTGACATGCCGGGAAATTGGCCTGGGCCTCACGCCAACGCCGAAGCACAAGCGCCGGGAGCAAATTTCACTTAATCTTGGTGATGGTTGCATAAATGATGTTTTGAAAGGGCACGACTTCAGTCGTGCCGATCAAAGCAGAAAAAGGAGCGGGCTTTAGCCCCTGAGGAATGTTCTTGAAAACTGGCCGGGGCAAACAACCTCTTGAGACAGGGAACTTCAGGCTGAAAGCTGCCGGCTACTGGCTATTGGCTACCGGCTATTTCACGTCGAGTAATCGGCGTTGATGTGTATGTATTGCGCTGTGAGGTCCGTCGTCCAGAACACGCACGAACCCTGCCCCTGGTACAGCTCAATCGAAATCGAGAACTCGCGCTGGCTGATGTACGCGTGCGCCGCGGCTTCGTCAAACTCCGCCGCTCGTCCGCCGTCTCGGCAAATCTGCAGTTCGCCAAAGCGAATGTCGATGCGCCCCGGATCGACCTGCGCGGCGGAATTGCCGATCGCAGCCGCCAGTCGGCCCCAGTTCGGATCGCAGCCCGCCCACGCCGTCTTTACAAGAGGAGAATGCGCGATGGCCTTGGCCACCCTCAGCGCATCGGCGTCGCTGGCCGCACCGCTGATGCGCAGTTCCACTACGTGCGTCGCGCCTTCGCCGTCGGCCACCACCTGCCGCGCCAGCGATGTGCACACCTCGCCGAGCGCGGCCGCAAAGGCCGCGTCGCCCGCGCCGATCCTCACGCCGCTCGCGCCGGAAGCGAGCAGCAGGACTGTGTCGTTCGTCGATGTGTCGCCGTCGACCGAGATTCTATTGAAGCTCACTTCGACCGCCGCGCGAAGGTAGCCGTCAAGAACGGCAGGTTCGATCGCCGCGTCGGTCAGCACGTAAACCAGCATCGTCGCATGAGGCACAAGCTGCGGATGAATCATGCCCGAGCCTTTGCCGAATGCGGCAATCCGCACCTCCCGCGCGGCTCCGTGGCTGCCAGTTAATTCGAGCCGCGCGAAAGCGATTTTCTCAATCAGGTCCGTCGTCAGAATCGCATGGGCTGCTTCCGAAAAATGACTTGTCTCGCAACCGAGACTCGCCGCTAGTTCCGGCAGCGCAGCGATCAGCTTCTCCGCGGGCAGCGGAACGCCGATGATCCCCGTCGACGACGGGAAAACCTCTTCCGCGCGGCACCCGAACGTCCGCGCAACGGCAGCGCAGGTGTCTCGCGCAGCGCGAAGGCCGGCCTCGCCCGCGGCGCAGTTGGCATTGCCGGCGTTGATGGCTGCAACGCGGACCCGTCCGCCCGTGGCGCTCAGGTGTTCCTTGTCCACAATCAGCGGCGCGGCGATCACGCGGTTCGAAGTGAATTCGGCAGCAGCACTGGCCGGAGCATCCGCAACGATCAGGGCGAAGTCGGGCCGTCCGCTGGCCTTCAGGCCTGCCTTTACTGCGCCAAATCGGAATCCTTTTGGGATTGCGCTGCTCGTTAGATCGCTCATGCGGTCAACCCCATTTAATCTAGCAGGTAAGGGGAGCACAGTCATCGATTCATGAGTGAAAACGAAATCAATTCGCAAACCTTTCTCGAAATGCGCGCGGTCAATGTTGCACGCGGAGATCGGGTTGTCCTGCATGACGTTAATCTCAGCATCCGCACCGGCGAGCACGTGGCCATCCTCGGACCGAACGGCTGCGGCAAATCTACGCTGATTCTCACCATGACGTGCCAGCTCTATCCCATCGTTCAACCGGGCATGCAGGTGCGCATCTTCGGCCGCGAGCGTTGGGACCTGACCGAGCTGCGCCGCCACTTCGGCATCGTCAACGCCGGGCCCATGGGCGGCGACCTGCCCGGCGAGCGAACGGCGGTCACGTTCGGCCTCGACGCGGTGATTGCCGGCTTCTTTTCGGCCTCCACTCTCTGGCCCAATCTGCATGTAACCGATGAAATGCGCGCGCGGGCACGTGAAGCTTTAGCGCGAATAGAAGCGACGCATCTCTCCCAACAACTCATCGGCGCCATGTCGGCCGGAGAGAAGCGCCGAATCCTGATTGCCCGCGCGCTCGTTCATCGCCCACAGCAGCTCCTCCTGGACGAGCCTTCCAACGCTCTCGATCTGGCTGCTCAGCGCGAGTTGCGTGAAACGCTGCGCGGCCTCGCTCGTGAAGGCACCGGCCTGGTCATGGTCACTCATCATTTGGGTGACATTCTGCCAGAGATCGAGCGCATCATCCTCATGCGCGACGGCCGCATCGTCGCCGACGGCCCGCGCGAGGAACTGCTGACCGAATCGCGCCTGAGCGAGCTCTTTCATGCACCCGTGCGCATCGGCCGCGATGCGGAGTGGCTGCACAGTTGGTAATCACAGGGGATCGACGCCGGCGAACTCACGTAAAGGAGGTTGCGATGGAAACTGCCGCAAAACCCGCACGATGGAAGATCCTCCTGGCGTTTGCGATTATCTATTTCGTATGGGGATCGACTTTCTTTGCTATCCGAGTTGGTGTCAGCGAGCTACCGCCGTTTCTATTCTGCACCACGCGGTTCCTCGCGGCCGGCCTGCTGGTTTATCTTTGGGCTCTCGCACACCGCGAGCGCGGGCCAACCGCTCGGCAGTGGCTATCGGCGTTCCTGCTTGCGTTTCTCATCTTCGTCGTCGACTACGGGCTCCTCTTCTGGGCGGAGCAGCGCGTTCCATCCGGCATTGCCGCCGTCATCCTGGCCACGATTCCGGGATTTATGGCATTGTCCGAGATTCTGATTCTGCGAACACAGAAGCTCACTCTTCGGCTGGCGGTGGCGCTTTTTGCCGGAATTTCTGGCGTCGCCGTCCTAGTGAGCCCGTCGCACTTGCTCGGCAACCTCGGCGGTGCTGCGATCGACAAAGCCGGAGCCGTCGCGCTCATCATCGGAGCAATCGGCTGGTCGGTGGCTTCGGCGCTCTCGCGTAAGTTGCCGCTTCCCTCGTCCAAGGTCATGAGTTCGGGCGCGCAAATGCTCGCCGGCGGAATCATGCTGGCTGCAGTCGCCGCATTGCGAGGCGAAGGTCGAGGGCTTCACCTGTCTGCTGTCTCCGGTTCCGCTTGGGTCGCCTTGCTCTACCTTGTCTTCGCCGGCTCCATTGCGGGATTCACGGCATACGTTTGGCTGCTCCACCACGAATCGCCGACCAGGGTCGGAACATATGCATACGTCAATCCCGTGGTGGCTGTCGTGTTGGGCTACTGGCTGGGCGGTGAGCCGGTAGGAATCCGCACCGTTGTCGGCGGATTGTTCGTCCTGGCCAGCGTTGTCGCGATCACGAGTATGCGTCGAGAAACTAAGCCCGCCGCAGTCGCAGAGGGCGAGAAATAAACGAATTAAATGGATTGGGCGAAAACCAATTCGGCCTCCATTGATCCTCGTGTTCCAGACCTGTGTTACTATTCGGCCAACTGGTCAACCCCCTTTTTTCAGGGGGGGAGGGCAAAATCATGATGCCAATTTCCAGACGAAATTTCCTCAAGACGAGTGTTGCTGCCGGTGCCATCGCCAGCATGGGCAACCTGCCTTTGCATGCCGAGCCTGCGACCGCGTCTGATTTGGTCACGCTAGGTAAATCAGGCGTGAAAGTCACGCGCCTCGCCTTTGGAACAGGCAGCAGAAACGGCTACGTGCAATCCGCGCTTGGGCAAAAGGAGTTCAGCAGGCTCGTTGCGTATGCCTATGAGCGCGGAATCCGTTTCTTCGAAACATCGGAATCCTATACGACGCCGGCGATGCTCGGCGAGGCACTCAAGCCGTTTCCCCGCGACAGCTATCAATTGATGTCCAAAGTGACGACAGAAGATGAAGGCGATCCGCTGAAGAAACTCGACGAACTCCGCCGCACTTCCCAGACCGACTGCTTCGACATCATGCTGCTCCACTGGCAGCGCGGCCCCAACTGGCCCAATCAGACGCATCAATGGCAGGACGCAATTCTGGAAGCACAGTCGCGCCAGACGATCAGGACTCACGGCGCCTCAGTGCACGGGCTGCCTGCGTTGCGTCAGGTGCCTGCTACAAAGTGGCTCGAAATCGCCATGATCCGCGTGAACCATAAGGGCACCCGCATGGACAACGAGAACGACGATTCGGACGTTCCTGGCAATGTCAGCGAAGTCATTACACACGTCCAGCAAGCCCGCAACGAAGGAATGGGCGTCATCAGCATGAAGCTCGTCGGCGAGGGCACTTTCACCGGCCGAGATGATCGCCAGCAGGCCATGCGATTCGCCTTCAGAAACGCGGGCGTGGACTGTGTAACGGTCGGCTACAAGAGCACCGCGGAGATCGACGAGGCCATCGACAACGTGAACCTGGCATTCGTCTAACCGCACCGCGTGCCATCGCTAGCGCGAACACGACCGATTCCGAAGTGGGCCCGGAGGGATTTGAACCCCCAACCAAGGGATTATGAGTCCCCTGCTCTAACCGTTGAGCTACAGGCCCATTCCAGCCAATCATAATGCAGTCACTATACTTACTTGTAGCGTTCTCGCCCCTCAGAGCGCTGTGCGGAGGTCATTCCGTGGATACGCCGCTCCGAAGCGTCGAGCTCACTCAGGTAACGGAATGGGAAAACGGTCAAATCCGCTCGGGCAGCGACGATCTCGCCGCTGAAGAACCGCTTCAGATCCTCACGTGCGGCGAGCCCCTGGTGGTTACGATGCGGACCCCCGGCCACGACCGGGAACTGGCTGCCGGTTTTCTTTGGACCGAGGGCCTTATCGAGAGCCGTGATCAGATTCTTTCCTTCCGCGGTCAGGAATCCATGGAAGAGCAAGCCGGGAACACCATCGACGTCGAGTTGCGCGAAGGCGTAAGCAAACCTGAAACGCCGCAGCGCAATTTCTTCTCGAATTCAAGCTGCGGGCTCTGTGGAAAGTCTTCTATCGATGCAGTGCGCACGAAGGGTCTACGTTCTCTCGGCTCGGGCCTTAAGATCGATGCGGAGACCCTATGTTCACTGCCTGCCCAGCTGCGCGCCCGGCAGTCAGTCTTCGAGCGCACCGGCGGATTGCACGCCGCAGCGCTGTTTAACGCCGAGGGCGAGTTGATTGCGCTCCGCGAGGACATTGGGCGGCACAACGCAGTCGACAAAGTTGTAGGATGGGCCTTGCTCCAGGGCATGATTCCTCTTTCGACTCATATCCTTTTGGTCAGCGGACGTGGTGGCTTCGAAATTATTCAGAAGGCGATCGCGGCGGGGGTTCCCATTGTGGCTTCAGTCTCCGCTCCTTCGAGCCTGGCAGTGCAGTTGGCCCGCGAATTGAACCTGACGCTGATCGGCTTTCTACGTGGACGGCGATTTGTTATCTATTCCGGTGAATCGCGCTGTCTGATGCAGCGCCAAACTTCGGTAGGTTTCCCGCATCAAATTAGATAGCCGCCCTCTCGTGATTAGCGAGTGATAATGCAATAATCGATGCGGCACCCCGGCTACCGATTCTTAAGCCGGATTTCGATTCCCCATCTACCCACGAGGATCCGCAGGCCATGGCGAGGGTCACAATCGACAACAAGGTGCACACATTTGCGCCGGGCGAGTCTCTGATCGATGTCGTAAATCGGTCAGGTACGGAAATCCCCCAGGTTTGCTACCATCCTCAGCTCGGTCCCATCCAAACCTGCGATACCTGCATGGTTGAAGTGGATGGCGAGCTGGTCCGCGCATGCGCCACAGTCGCATCAGACGGAATGATCGTGGTCACATCCTCACCACGCGCCGCGAGCGCTCAACGGGAAGCCTTCGATCGCATCCTCGGTAATCACCTGCTCTACTGTACTGTATGTGATAACAACAACGGCGATTGCACAGTGCACAACACAACAAAGCTCCTCGCCATCGAACACCAGGAGACGCCCTACGCTCCAAAGCCGTACGAGAAGGATTTCTCCAACCCCTTCTATCGCTACGATCCCGATCAGTGCATTCTCTGCGGCCGCTGCGTCGAAGCTTGTCAAAACCTGCAGGTGAACGAGACCTTGAGCATTCGCTGGGAGGACCACCACCCGCGTGTCCTTTGGGATGGTGGAGCGGCCATCGGCGAATCGAGCTGCGTCTCCTGCGGCCACTGCGTCACCGTTTGTCCTTGCAACGCGCTCATGGAGAACTCCATGCTCGGCGAGGCAGGATATATCACTGCCTTGCCTCAGGTTGCGCGCGAAAGAATGATTGAGGTTGTGAAAGATATCGAGCCCGAGGCTGGCTACGGCTCAATTCTCGCGCTCTCGGAAATCGAGGCATCGATGCGTGCGTCTCGAACTAAACGCACCAAAACCGTGTGCACCTACTGCGGTGTCGGCTGCAGCTTCGATATCTGGACGCGCGACCGGCACATCCTGAAGGTTGAGCCGGCTCAGGGACCAGCGAATGGCGTCTCCACCTGCATCAAAGGCAAGTTCGGCTGGGGATTTGTGAACAGCGAAGATCGGCTCACTTCGCCGCTGATCCGAGAAAACGGAAAGTTTCGCAAAGCCACTTGGGATGAGGCGCTCTCACTCGTTGCGCGGCGATTCATTGAAATCAAGGGCGCCACCGGGCCCGATTCGCTCGGCTTCATCTCTTCGTCGAAGTGCACCAACGAAGAAAGCTATTTGATGCAGAAGCTCGCTCGAGCAGTCATCGGCACCAATAATATGGATAATTGCTCGCGATACTGCCAGGCTCCGGCAACCGTCGGACTTTTTCGAACCGTCGGCTACGGCGGCGACTCAGGATCGATCCGCGACATCGAGCAAGCCGATCTCGTCATCATCGTCGGAAGTAATACCGCGGAAAGTCATCCCGTCCTCGCAACACGCGTCAAGCGAGCCCACAAGCTTCGCGGACAAAAGCTTATCGTCGCCGATTTGCGCGAGAACGAAATGGCTCGTCGCGCCGACCTTTTTCTGCATCCCCGGCCCGGCACCGATCTCATTTGGCTCTCGGCGGTTTCGCGCTATCTCTTCGACAATGGTCTTGCCAACACCGCCTTCATCAAGCAATGGGTCGACGGCGCGGATGAATATATCGGGAGTCTGGAACCCTTCACGCTCGCGATGGCCAGCGAACGTTGTGGTCTCCCACAGGAGACGCTGATTAAAGTTGCGCGCATGATCGCCGAAGCTGGCCGCGTCTGCATCCTCTGGGCAATGGGCGTTACGCAGCACGTTGCTGGTTCCGATACATCCACAGCCATCTCCAATCTTCTGCTGGCGACCGGCAATTACATGCGCCCGGGAACTGGCGCATATCCGCTGCGCGGCCACAATAACGTCCAGGGCGCAAGCGATCACGGCGCCATGCCGAATTTCTTCCCCGGCTATCAGCCCATCGACGATCCCGCCATTCGCGAGAAGTTTGAGCGCGCCTGGGACGTTTCGCTCCCCTCCAGGCCAGGTTTCAACAATCACCAGATGATTGACGCCATCATCGATGGCCGCTTGAAAGCCATGTACGTCTTTGGCGAAGAGATGAGCATCGTCGACTCCAACGCCAACTACGTCAGCCAGGCGCTCTCAAAACTGGACTTCTTCGTGATGCAGGACATCTTCTTCACTGAGACCTGCCGCTACGCTGATGTCGTTCTGCCTGCCAGCCCAAGCCTCGAAAAGGAAGGCACGTTCACCAGCACCGAACGCCGCATTCAGCGACTCTACAAGGCCCTTGATCCGCTCGGTGACAGCCGGCCCGATTGGCTGATCATTCAGGAGATCGCCAATCGGCTCGGCGCGAATTGGAATTATGCTAACCCCTCAGAAATCTATACTGAAATCGCTTCGCTCACGCCTCTCATGGCTGGCGTTACGTATGAGCGCCTCAGGGGCTACAAATCGCTGCAGTGGCCGGTCGCCGTAGATGGCTCCGATCAGCCTCTGCTTTACACGAAGCAATTCAACATGCCTGACGGAAAAGCGAGATTCTTTCCACTCGGCTGGACGGAGCCGAGCGACCAGCAAGACGCTGCGTACGATTTGCACCTGAACAACGGCCGGTTGCTCGAGCACTTTCACGAAGGAAACATGACCTATCGAACAGAAGGGATTCGTGAGAAGGTTCCTTCCACCTTTGTTGAGATTTCACCGGAATTGGCCGAGGATCGCGGCATTCAGAGCGGAAGTCTCGTTGAACTAGACTCGCGGTATGGCCGAGTTCGCGTACGTGCGCTGGTCACCGATCGCGTAGCGGGCAATGAACTCTACATGCCAATGAATTCGCTGGAGCAGCCAGTGAATCGGCTAACCAGCAGCAACACCGACAAGGTGACGAGTACCCCTGCATATAAAGAGGCAAGCGTCCGCATGGAGCTTATTGATGCTCACGGCGCATCGCCGCTTCCCCGCGGCAATTCGCGCTTTGGCCATCCCACGCCGCAGCGGGGAGTGGAAGTCGAACGCAAGTGGAAACGCAGCGACTACTGCCTGCCCGGCGGTCTGATTCAAATCCGAATGAAATAATGGAAGGAACGCCGATGGCCCAACCGATCCCTCTTAACCTGCCCCCGCGCGATCCGCGCAAGGAACTTCTCGAACGGCTTGAAGGTGCTCCGGAGAAGCATGCAGAGGCCTTGTTGGACGCCTATGACCTTCTTGAGCAGTTGCGCCAATCCGGAATCCTTCAACTGCTGCGCGGGACTCTAAGCGCCAGCGACGAGATTCTGGACCACGCTGTCGATGCGGCCAGGTCGCCGGATGGCGCGCGCGCGCTGCGCAATTTGCTCATCCTTGGCCAGATCCTCTGCTCCATCAACCCCGACCTGCTAAAGTGCGTCGGGGTCGCAGTGAGCGAGACACTGGGTAGCGAACGCAAACCCGTCATTGAGCCGCCTGGACTCCTTGCGCTGCTCAGTGAATTTCGTCAACCGGAATTACGCCGCAGCGTCGCGCTCATCAATCGATTTCTCGAAACTTTGGGCAATCAACTGAAAACCGTGGGTTCCGATCGCTAGCGACCTTGATCGACTTTGTCCGCGGGTGCGGGAAACCGACGGCGAGCCGTTTAATCCGCTGCGGGAGGCGATGAATCGTAGGTGGTAGGCGAGGCGGGAATCGAACCCACAACCCCCGGCTTAGAAGGTTAAACTGGGAACAATTCTCTGCGTTGCTTTTATTTCCCATTGTTTACTTTCAGCTAGTGTTCATGCGGGTTTCAGCGATTCCTCTGTTACTACTGCTTACCGTGGTCTACTGTGGGGACTCCCCCCAAATTCACCCACACTCCCCCCAAAATCACCCACAGTTTTTCTGGCCTATTTTTGG
Source organism: uncultured Acidobacteriaceae bacterium (assembly GCA_963823805.1). Lineage (GTDB taxonomy): Bacteria > Acidobacteriota > Terriglobia > Terriglobales > Acidobacteriaceae > Telmatobacter. The sequence goes on from CAWGMW010000003.1 coordinate 29,380, forward strand.
TCCAAATCTGCGCTAGATTTCCCCACAGCGCGTCGGCGGAAAATGAATGATGAACCTCTCAATGGTAGTGGACGAGCGCCACAGCGGGGCGCTGTTGCGGCAGGCGGGCCGCTTCTTGGCCTAGTGCTTTGAAGCCGACCTGTCACTCCGCCAGTTCCGGCCACTTCATTGACTGCCGCATCTCAAGAAACCCAGAAATTCAGGTCGTCTTGCGCAGGAGCATGAGACGGCGCATTTGAACTATCGATTCTTGTCCAGTGATCGAGCGAGACTTAGCACCCTGGAATCTGATCCCCGACCCTTGGCGCGTTGCCCGTGGTGTTCACACTGCCGGCCGGTTTCTTTCCCTGCGAATCGCTCGGGACAGCAGGAGTCTGCCCGGGCTTGGCGCTGCTGACGGCATAGAGAACCAGCTCGACGCGCGACGAAACGCCCAGCTTCTCGAAGATATGAAACAAATAGTTTTTGATCGTGTGTTCGCTCAGGTTAAGTTCCTTGGCGATCTCCCGGTTCTGCAGGCCCTCGGCCACCAGACGTACCACTTCTTCTTCCCGCTTGGTCAGCAGCTGCATCCCGTCGGCGTTAACGACGCGAATTGGCGCAAGTTGGCAAAACGCCTCGATTACCTCCGAAAGCTCAGTGCAATTCCCCCAGATCTGACCCGCCTGGACCTGCTCCACGCAGCGGCATAGCGCCTTAAAATTGCCCTGCGAAAGGCAGAAGACACCCTTTGCACCTGCCCGAAATGCGTCCACGACCAGATGACGCTCATTCGTTTCGAATAAAATAATCGACTTCACCTTGGGCGCTTCTTCACAAATCTTCCGCAATAGCCCAAATCCGCTCAACGGCCCTTCTGCCAGACTCACTCTGATCAGGGCAACATTCACGTTTGAAGACCGCACTGCTTCGAGTGCGTCCTCGGCGGTTGTGGGGGTAGCGACGACATGAAAGTGCTTGCGCCGGCTCAGGGCTTTCATCAGCAACTCGCGTGTAAGCGCGTGTGGAGTTGCGAAAAGAACCGAAATGTCACTTTGCCTGGGAGTCATTGCCCAAACCTTTGTTGAATCGCATTCAGCGCGGCAGGCCGCACAGGTGCAGTAAGGCGTACGAGCAGGGCGTCCCGAATATTCGCCAGTTGTTGTGCCAACACTGAAAGGCAGTTGCAAATCGAACGGAAGGTTGATCCGGTGCGCACCATCTGCCTTATACCCTTCCTTTATGCCATCTATTGCATGGGTGCGGCATGAAGGAAAAGGAACGGAACCTTAGGGAGCTGCGGTCAGGCCGCAGGAGGCGGGCGGCTTTGAATGGGTTCAACGGCTGGGTTGTCGACTGCGATCAGGGGGCATAAAGCGGGGGACCGAGCCGCTGGAAGCCGCAGCTCAACTCTGCAACGACCGAATCACGGAGAGCTGCGATCATTGTGAAAGCGAAGTCGGGGCGGGTCGTGCACCGGCTGCGACGCTCGAAGGTCTTTCCTTCCGCTGGATTCTGAATCGAGCTCAAGTCATCGCTGACCGAAATCACAGGAAACAGAATGACGATAAATAGGAGCAGCCCTGCGAATGACAGGCGTCGTAGCCGTCTGTGCGGTCCGGGTCCAGATCGCCGCGATACACGGTGGCCAGGGCGTAGCCGGCATCGAGAATCTTCTCCACCGGCCAGCGCCCCTGGTCGATGCCGCGGCACGCCTCAGTGGCTCGATTGTTCTTGACGCACGACAAGTCCATGGAAGGACTGTTCGAGGACTCAATCCATCGATCGGAAATGCGAATCCCCGGATCAGAGTTGATTGTTTCGTTGCCCCAGAAATTGAATCCGAGGATGACGGGCGGCCGCTTCACCTGATTCGGCACGTAAACCAGCAGGTCCATTTGCGGACCGTCGTTTTGTCCGCGAAACAGAATCGAAATCTGCTGGCGCGTCGCCTTGCCACCCATCGCGTGCCGGTCGACGTTATACACGTGGAAGCGCATCTGCGCGGGACGCCCCGGCATGCGTCCATACATTTGTTCGGTAAAGAGCTGCAGCAGTTCGTTCCTTCGCTTCGGCCACTGGGCCTGCGTGGTAACTGGCGTACCATTGGCAAACACCAGCGCATCTGGCAGGCTCGCGGGCATCGCAGGCTGCCGATACTGATCGGGGTTGGTCTGGGAAAGCGCAGCAGCGGTCATCATCAGCGCGCATACCGCGACGATCAGCGCCCTCGCTCCTGCCACTTTTTGCATGCGGCGTTCTGCCCCGCTCTTACGCATTGGACTGCTTCTCATTAGGCCCATCATGGTACCTGCGCCGTAGTATCACACAGACAGGCTGACCCGATTCAGCGGAATGACCGGCAATCCCGACAGAACCTGAAAATCGGGGTAGTCATTATGTAGTGACCGGCCCGCTGCGCTAGTCGTGGGTTAGGCTGAGTTTGTTTTGAGAACGCAGTCCAGAGCCACAAGCGGAGGAGCCGGTCATGAGAGAGAAGTTACGATTTTTGGGTTTAGATGTCCACGCCGAAACGATAGCCGTAGCAGTAGCCGAGCCAGACGGCGAGGTGTGCAGCCTGGGGACGATTTCCAACCGTGAAGATTCGGTCCGCAAGTTCATCAAGAAGCTTGGTCCTGCCGAGCAGCTGCGCGCCTGCTATGAAGCGGGGCCGACAGGATTCGTACTGTACTGGCAGCTGACGCAGTTGGGTGTCGAGTGCGCGGTGGTAGCGCCGAGCCTGGTTCCGAAGAAGCCCGGAGACCGCGTGAAGACGGACCGGCGGGACGCGTTGAAGCTGGCCCGCAGTCACCGGTCCGGAGATCTGACTGCGGTGTGGGTTCCCGATGAAGACTCCGAGGCGTTGCGCGATCTTGTCCGGCAGCGGGAGGCGGCCAAGCAGGATCAGTTGCGTGCGCGGCATCGTCTAACCAAGTTCCTTCTCCGTACGGGCCGACGTCCAACGCTGGGACTGAAGGCGTGGACAGAGCGTTACATGGCCTGGCTCGAGCAAATCCGCTATACGCAGCCGGCGCAGCAAGCCACCCTGGTGGATTGTCTGAACGAAGTCGAGCACATGAGCGCACGGGTCAAGCGATTGGAAGAGGCCATCCTTGAAGTGGTGAAGCTGGCCCCACAGTCCATGCAGGAAGTGATCCGGGGTCTGCAGGCTCTGCGCGGTGTGGCACATATTTCGTCAGTTACAATCGCCGCCGAGTTGGGCAACATCTCCTCCCGCTTCGAGAGTGCACGGAAGCTGATGGGCTATTGCGGACTATTCCCGAGCGAAGACTCCAGTGGCAAGCGCATTCGAAGAGGCGGCATTACCAAGGCCGGCAACGCGCACCTCAGACGCATCGTGGTGGAATCGGCGTGGAGCTACCGACACCTGCCCCGCGTCGGGGCCAAGCTGCGCAAACGACAGCAAGGGGTTCCGGCAGAGATCACCGAAATAGCCTGGAAGGCACAGAATCGCCTGCACAAGCGCTACATGAAGCTGACCATGGCAGGCAAGGATCAGAGGAAGATCATGACTGCAGTCGGACGAGAACTGCTGGGTTTCATCTGGGCCATCGGCATCAAGGCCGAAGCGGCGTGCCAGCAGCAACTGGCCGCATAACCGGAACCGAAGGACAAAAGCAAGAACTTTCCAAAGAAGGAAAAGACAAAGACAGAACCTTCAATGAACAAAGTTATCCAAATCGAGGACAGGGTCAGCCGCAGCCGGAGCAAGCACGAAGGAGAATCCTCGGCGGACGTTTGCGACAGGCTCAGCCGGACTCGCGTCAGTAGTCAGAGGCAGCTCCCGACGGATCATGATTATGCGGTTTCGACCCGCGAATATCAGCTTGATCAATCGTCGCTTATACCTGCACCGGCTGCTGCTGACCTTGTCCTCGGTCGGAAAAGACGACCAGCGCATCTTGACCGGTCACTACATATCAATGTCCGGATAGGCGACAATCCAGGCGCAACCCCAATCCTGGACCCTGCGGGGTTATAAGTACTGATCGGAAACGCTGCCTAGACCATAGGAGAGCCTCCTATGCCAGCCGAATCAACACTGCGGAGTAGGCTGGAATGCGAACGCTCAACTTGCCGCTATCAATCTTGAGCGGCTCGCCTAGCCAAGCTTGAAATTGTTCAGCGCTCGTTACTGCGTGTCCATTCAACCTGACCCCATTTTTGGCATCGATGGCCGAGGCTTGAAGGAATGCAACCGCAGTCCGCTTGAATCCGGCGGGAGGCTCAGCGATCATCATCTCCAAATCGAGGCCATCCTTGTTTAGCACGGCCACTAAGACTGTCGCATCTTCTGCCGCAGCTGCATAAGCTGTAACATTCGCCCCGTGCGAATCCAGCGTAGCCCCATACAAGATACGCCCCGCAAACTGTTGCGCCAGCATGAGGCCGTAATACTCCGGCCGGGCCGCGAAGCCTTCGCCAATGGAGCCAACAATGGGCGAATAGTAGCCGTTCGCCCCCCCGTGCAGATTGACTCCCACGCAGCCCAGAGACGCCATCTGGAGGCAGTAGTCGGCGGCCCAAAGCGCGGACGCAAACGTATCGCTGACGCCTGGCTTTCCAGCGTTGTAACAGGAGTTTCCTTCCGTCATACGAAACGGCAAACCGGCAGCCTTGGCGGATTCGATTTCCTGCCGGCAGGAACTATCGAAGCGCGCAACGGGATGAAGGAGCATCTCAATTGTCATCGTTGGATCGGTGGGCGGACCAAGGGGATAGTAATGGCTGGTCGCGAGCACGATCTTCTTGGGGACATCCTCAGTGAATTGTTTGACCCACTCCTCGTTGGAAGCCGTGTCCGGTCCTGCCACAGCAACTTCAGGCAGCTTCTCATGAAACGCCGCCCTGAACAGATTCCACTTGGCAAGATACTCGTCGAAGGTCCAGGGCTTGTTCTCCTGATCCCGATGCTTGAAGAGATCGGGCTCGTTGCCGAACTGCACAAACATCAGTTGGTTCCCGAGCGTCTTAGCCACAAAGCTGCCTTCAGCTAGAGCCTGCTCCACTGAGCCTCCGCCAAGGTTCAGGCCGTAGATGCATCGCCAGCCGGTCGCCGTAAGAAAGCCTTGCAGGTTGCGGATAGAGCGCGGTGTGATGGTGAACGTACGCGGCTCGCGATGGCCCGGATCGGGTCCTACGAGTCCACCCGCCTCCGGTGGGGTCGGTGGTTCCGTTTCGGACCAAACTGTGAACTCACTCAGGTTGCCGCCGAGTCGCAGCACGCCCGATGGGCTCAACGTGCGAAACATCTGAATCAGAGCTGTATTCCGGGGCGAAAAGAAATCCGGATAGGCCAGTTGCCCGCTCTCGTAGCTCAGCCCCATAAAGTCCGATGGAACATTGGCAAGGCGGGTTGCCGAGTCTATGGTGAGCGAAGCCTGAAGAGCGGTAGTTTGCGTCTTGAGCCTGTTCGGTGAGATCAGCGCAGATGCCCCAAGGCCCGCTGCCATGGAACAGAACTCTCTTCTTGACGGTCGAATCATATCGCTTTCCGTTTCCCATCGTTCCTGACATCGGCGCAATGGAACTTAAGGGAGATTGCGCCCGCTCGCGAAGAGCAGGCGCAAATTGAAAGTGGTACAACCTAGTGGAGAACTAGAAAGTCAAACGCCCGCCCAACTGAATTACACGCTGGGTTCCCGTCGCACCGGTGATCTTGCCGTCGTTGCCCGACGAGAGAGATGATGTCGGGTTGGAGAGATTCACCCAGTTCATGACGTTGGTGAATTCGGCGCGGAACTGGAACGTCACGCCCCGCTCGAAGTTAACGTTGCGGTACAGGGCCGCATCCATATCCTTGAGGCCCGGTCCGTTCAGGGAGAATGGTCCCACGTTGCCGTCGGCACCGCCTGGTCCGATGCCCAAGCCAGGCCCGTTGGGCGTGAATGCCGCTTTGTTGAACCACGCCGTCGTTACGCCATTAGCAGAAGCAGCGCATACACGGCAGCGGTGCGGGCTGAGTATGGGGCTAACGCCAGGAACTGCGTTGGGGCGGTTTGCGTTCGCACTGTCAAAGTTATTGTTGGATCCCGTGGACATCGAAAACGGCGCGCCGCTGATGAAATAGGCGACCGAAGTGATCGTCCAGCCGTTGGCCACTTCCTCGATGATCTTGTTCCCGTGGACGTAGTCGATGTTCCACAGGCCGGAGATGGACGCAGTGCTGTCATGGTTGACAGGCATAAGGCCTCTTTCTTCCTGAAGGCCGCCGCCAAGAGCGCCCATGGAATTATTGGAGGCAGTGAAGGGCTTGCCAGCGACGCCGAAATCCTGCGCGCCCTGCAATCCATTCTCCACGAAGTTTGCGCTTTCCAGCGCGCGGCTCCAGACATAGAAACCGCTAACTGTGAAACCGCCTGACATCGTCTTGGTCGCCGAGACTTGAAGCGAATTGTAATTGGTGGTCTGGCCTGGGATCAGGTAGGTAATCCCGCTCAGGGTGCCGGCCGCGCCGGGAATACCGGAATCGTATTGACGACGGGCGTCGATGCTGGTTGCTGAAGTGCTTGGCGTACCGAAAGCGGTCGAATACGGCGCGTAGTTCTCGTCGACGAAGGTTGCCAGGTTACGGCCAAGTGTGCCTACATAAGCTGTCGTCAGGGTTATCCTGGCAGGCAATTGCCGCTGCACGCTGAGGTTGAACTGGTAAACGGAAGGATACTTCATATACGTTGCGATGGCCTCAGGGCCGGCAAACGGGATGAAGATCGGATGGGCCGGTGTATAGGTGTACGGGAAGATGCCTCCACCGGGACTGGTGTTGAGGAAACCGTAAGCGACGCCACCGTACATATTTGTGAGGGATGGAGTGGGGCCAAAGCTTTCGCGTAAGGCGAACGGCGCGCCGTTGCCGGGCTGGTTCCACTCATTGCCGCCGGGAATTCCGTAGAAGATGCCCGCTGCGGCGCGAACCGAGGTCTTGCCGTCCCCAAACGGATCCCATGCGAAACCGAGGCGCGGAGAGATATGGCTGAACTCCGTGCTGATGATGCCGCGACCGACGCCAGCGTCTCCCACGAACAACAAGCCCTTCGGCGCTGACGGAGTGATAGTGGATTGCTGGTTGGGAACAAACGACGCCGTCCGGTTATGGGCATCGACGGGAGGCGTATCGATGTCCCACCGGAGTCCAAGGTTGGCCGTGAAACGGTGTGTGATCCGGTAGTTGTCCTGCGCAAACACCGCGGTGTGCCACGTGCTCAGATGCGTGACATAAGGCGTGTCCTGCTCAAATGAGCTGGTTTGTCCGGCGACAAAGTCTGCAAGCGCATTACCCGTGCTGGTGGGCGCGGAGCTAGCGAAGCCAACGTCTCCATAATTATTCAGATCGGCAACGAACATGGTCTGGTCGAGAGCGAACTCACCGCCAAGGGAAAGGTTGTGTTTGCCCTTGGTGATGCTGACTACGTCGCGTAACTCATAGTTGTTGGAACCGGTGACCGGGCCGGCATTCGGGTTCCCCGTGTTGAAGTCACCACTGATGGTTAGATAGGGCAGGCTGGCCGGTCCCTGAATTTGGAAGTTCGAGCCGAAACTGCCGAGGGTTTGCGATTGTGGGCCGGTCACAGGAATGAGAATGCGTCCGCCCAGCGCCCGCGTGAAGGTTAGCCAGGCCTGATTGGCAGTGTTGGGGCTGAAGGTGTGAACCTCGCTTATATTGGCATTCGTCTGAACCGTTTTGGACTGATCTCCGGTCCAATTGACGTTGCCGCCTCCGCTGGGAGTTGACGCGGTATTGATAAAAAAGTAGGTCACTCCCACATGGTCCTTGTCGCCGATGTTCTCGTCATACTTTCCCAGGTATTCGTCTGAGACTGTCGGAGTGACGTATACGCCGACCCAATTCCCGCCTCCGGTTGTAAGAAGGCTGCCGTTGGGCAACGGAACGGAAACACCGATTGTGTTCTTTACGTTCAAGATACTTGCAGCGGTTGGGTCCAGGTAAGCGTAGTCGAAGCCCGGGTTAGCGGGGTTTGCGATTGCGGTGGTGTACATGCAATTCAACGTGGCAACCTGGCAATTGGGGCTACTGTTTGTTCCCATTACCTGATTCGCGGGGACGTCCCAGACGGCCGCGGTCACGCCGGCCGGTTTCGGGTTGTAAACCTTGATCGATGTGTCCGCGGTAAAGTCGCCCAGACGCTCGGCAGCCGTGGGCACGATAGCACCAGTCACCGCTGCTCCGGCGACCTGGCGCAGACCGGCATAGCTGAAGAAGAAGAAGGCCTTGTCGTGCTTGATAGGGCCGCCGACGGTTCCGCCAAATTGGTTGCGGTGGTAAGGCGCCTTGCCCGCTTTAAGGTTCGGCGCACCCCACTGCCAGGCATTGAAGTCGGTGTTCCGGTTGAACTCAAACAACGAGCCATGGAACTTATTTGTTCCCGACTTTGTGATCACCGAGACCACAGCGGCGGAGAATTGGCCGTATTGCGCCGAGAATGCGCTGGTCTCTACGCGGAACTCTTCGATTGCGTCGGGGTTGGGAGCCGGGTTGCCGTAGTTGCGCATACCGGTGATGTTGTTGCCGCCATCCAGATAAAAGCCGACGGTTCCGTTGCCGGCGTCGAGCCCGCCGTTAACCTGGACATCAGTGGACGCAATTCCAACGGTCATATTGGGCGAGCCGGTGGGGTTCGCGGTGGAGCTTTGGTTATTGGCCATCACGCCCGGCGTGACTGAAATTTCGGAGTAGATATTGCGATTGACCAGAGGGAGCCCGATGATCTCGTCCGCCTCAATCGTCCTGCCTATTACCGCGTCCGACGTATTGATCAGCGGGGGAGCCTCAGTGACCGTGACAGTCTGGGTCTGCGCGCCCACGGACAACGTGATATCAACCGTCAACTCCTGGTCCACGTCGAGGGCGACGTTCTGTTGCACATAGTGTTCAAAGCCGGCCGCCGACGCGTCGACGGTGTATCTGCCCACGGGAAGGTAATCGATGCGGTACTCCCCATAGCCGTTTGCCGGCACCGACCTGGAAAACCCGGTATCCAGGTTGGTTGCCTTCACAGTGGCCGTGTTCACCACCGCGCCTTGTGGATCCTTCACGGTGCCCACGATGGTTCCGGTGACCTGCTGTCCAAACACGGCGATGCTGCCGGCGATTATGAAAACGAGCGCCGCGACGAATCGGGCGCTCGCGCATAGCCGCGAGTATTTTGCCATATTGCGTGCATTCATATTGCCTCCAGAGTGCGTCCTCTTCCTGAATGTCTCGGTACCCAACGTCTTCACGTGCATTCCGCTGCTCAGGTCACGGCCATTCACTGCGATTCTGAGTATTGAGAATCTGGGACTTGGATCGCCGACAGGAAACATAGAGGCTCTTGTCGAATTTGTCATGTAAATCAGAAGTGAAAAATGACGGGGGCAACGTTAAAACCAATTGCATCCTGAAAATACTGAAAACATGAGCTCTGCGACGGTCTATAGGCAGGTCCTATGCGCTGTTAACATTGTTAAAAATCCGGCAACTGCATTGTTATAATAAGGTTAGCGAATCCAATGGAGCACGGTCTTCCGCTTTCAAGCCAGGATTGATGGTGGGGCTAGACCCCATCGACGGTCTACGCAGGGGTATGAAATGGGGGAAATGCAGGGGTCTGAGGGGAGGGTTGAAGGGCCGACTAAAGAACTGAACTGCCTGCCGACTTCGGGCGTTTGTATACGCAAAGAATGCCGTAAGTGCCCCAATAGATTTTCAACCCCGGACTAGATGAGAACTGTGCGGCTCCGCGATCTCGCACGCGAGACTGCGGAGATCCCCATCAGAAGGGTGAATGACCAGATCAGTCTCGGGCCATCGCTCTGTCAGTGCGAAGGCTCTGCAAGAACTTCGATTGCGTTGACCTCCGGGTAATTGACCACGGGCAGGAACGAGAGCACGATCCTACCTTGCGCATTCGGCTGAATATTCTCGAACGTCTTTACCACGGGGTTGGTCCCTCCCTCCGCCATAATGTCGAAGTTCTTCAAAATCATGCTCCCGTTGCAAGCTACATCGAAGATTCGGCTTCCGGGCCCCCCACTCACTAAGTCTTTCTTGCCGAACCATGGTTCAGAAAAAAACAACATGACACGATAGCTGCCTGGCGAAACAACAGGAATATCGTAGCGAAAGCTCCCAATTCGATCGTAACTGTAGATGCCGCGATTCGTGGTCTCCGGTGAAGGGGGAACCTGACCTCTTCGACCTCCGATGTAGTATCGATCGGAGATCCAAAGCTGATTGGCGGAGTCTGTGATTGAATGGGGAGCTGCAGCGATTCGAATCGGCAGCAGAAGTTTGGAGTCCGCAGGCAGGATCTCGACCGCGTCCAGCAAAGAAATTTCGCTGGTGTACTGCAGTTGGATCATGCCATCGTTCTCGGGATGAATACCTGTTTGAACGAAGGATGTCGCAATGCCATCTCCGCCTGCCGTGTCGACCACATCGAAGTGGATATCATTCCCCGCATTGATGGAGAGGAGAACCGCCTTCCTCGCCGGTTCGAGATCGGAGGTCTCAGCAAAGTAAAAGTGAACCTCGTACTCACCCGGTTTGACGGGGAACGTGCAGTTGGCGATTCCACGAATGCCACCGAAATAGAGGTAGGGATCCTCTGTCCCGACGATTTTCTGGGCGGCCACTGTGACGTTGTCGCCGGTAGAGCAGTATTTGCCCGGCGTCCAGGTATATCCCGAGTGATCGACATACGCCTTGCGGCCGGTTCCCATGAGGGCACGGATTGTGTTGTTCGGTGGCGGCAGAGCCACCGGCCGGTCTGGGGGCGAAGCCACGACCGCCTTCGCTGATTTCCGGTGCGCGAAGAGGATGAAGCCGCAGATCAGCGAAACCGCGACAACGAATACGGCGACCACTAGCCATTGTGAAAGTCGCTTTGGCAGCAGCTTGAGCGCAGCAAAATGGGCGTATCGAAGAACTTGTTCCGACCTTGAAGAGTCCGACTCCTGCGAGCCACGCACGTCCGAGTTGCGGTCCGTTCCCGTATGGAAGAAGGACGGCACATAACGGCCAAGTGGGATGAGGATCTGGACCGGCCGATTGACTCCTTCAGCTTGGTAGATTTCCTGCAGGCGCTTGCGAAGAGAATGGGCAGTTACCCGGACTATGGTGTCGGTCTGCGGGTCGAAATTCTCGCGCCTCCCGAGCGCTTCGGTGGCGAGCATGTATTCCGTGACCTGATCATCCTGATCCTGAAAGTGTTTCTCGCAGACGAAAGTGAGCATCCGGGCGAGATTGCTGGATCGGCCTAGCGCCCCAGAGGTCAGGAGCCAGCTCAACTCTTCCTTTTCAGCTTGAAGCCTGTCAGGCGTCACTGGCGTCAGCACAACAAATCTCCGATTTGAACAAAACCTTCACCACGCCTACGCGGTTATGACGCACTATACCACCGGTTAGCTCCGCCCGCGGCTCCTCTTGCGACCGTTTTCCGGGATCTCGGCGCTGCTCCTGGTGGATTACCGCCTAACCGGAAGTTACTACTTGGATAACAACTCGGAACCGGCCAGTCTCGTCTGGAAAAATCAGTACCGAGAAGTCGGCCATTGTCTCGCGATCCCATGACCGAGTAATCGCCGCAATCTTCAGCGGGGTCCGTTCGCGTCGTGCTTTACTACGCCAACGATTTGAACCTCTGACCCTTAATATGCCTCTTGAAGTGGCCTCTGTGCGGCAGCACAGGCCACCCCTATGACCAATGGCAGGGGATCGCATCTTCTCGATTCAGAGACCCATTTTCGGATTTTGGAGACACGGAAATTTCATTACGCTACGGTCCAGGCGGATGGGGGGCAATATATTTGACCCCCTATCCCCCCGACGCACGACTCGCGCAGTTCCACTCAGGTGTCACCATTTCTGTTCTTGCTGTTGCCACTGTATGCAGACATGATCGCCAAAGCGCTCGCAGAGGGCCCGATTCCATCTCCGGTGGTATTTCTCCACTCCCTGCTTAGCAGCTTCAGCATCGCTCAAGGAGCGGCGATCTCGCCGCCGATGAGCTATGGCAGATTCGCGCGGGCGGCGAAGCAAAGGTCTCGTAGAGGGGCGGTTTGGGGCGAAAAAAGGGCCGTTTTGCGAACAAAAATCGACAAAAATTGCAAAAAATCGCGAAAAAACGCAACGGATTTTGAGGTGGATTTGTTGATGATAAAGGAGTTAACGTCGTTGCTTCGGGTTTTGTGGGTGTAAAATCATTTCTTTTATGATTTTTGACCTCAAACGGGCCGCCGGGGTGAGCGGATCCGCCGGAGCTCGCGGCGTTCCCATCCCATAAAAGGCCTGAATGGGCCATCGGCGAACAGGCGGTGCGATCGTGTTTTGGGGTCGTGCTCATGGTTTGAGTATGCGCCGGAAGCGGGAAATGATCGGCAAACTTGGGGAAAAAGTTAAGGAGTGAATAAGTGAATAGGGAATCAGCGAGTTGGCCGGTCAGAGGGGCAGCAAATCTTCGTGCGGAGGGCTTGACAGGGAAATGCAGCGGGGTCAACGGGGTTAGCGGGGCTGAGCGGGCGGGATCGCGGCGGTCCTTGCGGTCGGGGATCAGGGGTCAGGGATCGGAAAAGCTGGAACCGTGGGCTGAGAGGGGATTTCCGGGTCGGCGGGGTCTTTCTGGTGAGATTGGCGTTTGAACTAAGCCTGCGGCGCGGCGGACGCTGCGGCGGTGGTGGTCGGCCAGCCTTTCAGGCCATTTAAGTTTTGGGTCACAAGGAGGTTTTTGTGACCCATCTTCGGCAGAAGATGCTGGACGAGCTCCAGCGTCGCAACTACTCACAGAACACGATCAGCACCTACCTACACGCGGTAGAAGACTTCTCCAGGTATTTTCACCGCTCGCCAGACAGATTGGGACCGGATCATATCCGGCAGTATCAGGCCTATCTGTTTCGAGAGCGCAAGCTCCAGGCAGGGACGATTGCATTGTGCACCGCAGCTTTGCGATTTCTCTACGTCAAGACGCTGCGACGCCCGTATCTCCCCGAGCACATTCCATTTCCCAAGCGTCCCAGGCAACTTCCCGTTGTGCTCAGCCCCGAAGAGGTTCAGCGGGTGATTGATTCAGCAGAGAACCTGATGCGCCGCACCATGGTGATGACACTGTACTCAACCGGCATCCGCTGCTCGGAACTGTGCCATCTCAAGGTCTCGGATGTCGACAGCGAACGGATGGTCATTCGTATCCACAAGGGCAAGGGCGGACGCGACCGCGATGTTCTATTGAGTCCCAAGCTGTTGGAGACTCTGCGTGAGTACTGGCGCTGGATGAAGCCCAAGACCTACCTGTTCCCAGGCACTGTGAACAACTGGCGCGCAGATAAGCCGATTACCCCGAAGGTTGCGTGGGCGGCTGTGAACGAGGCTGGTAAGCGCGCCGGCATCAGCAAGCGCGTTGCACCTCATTTGCTTCGACACAGCTTCGCGACCCACATGCTGGAAGCCGGCGCCGACCTGCGCACTATCCAGGTTCTGCTTGGCCATGCCAAGATCGGCGACACGGCACTCTACCTGCATCTGTCCCGCCGCCACCTGCAGGCTATCGCCAGTCCTCTCGAAGCCATCGAGGTGTCGAGCCTCGATGAAGTGAAGCGGTCCAGGAGGTTGATGAAGCGGTGAGCCGGCCCACCCTCGAGGTGGCTGACATCGTCCGCGCAGCGGGCAACAGATTCTGGGAAGGGCACAAGTCTCACCTTGCATGGGCGCATCGCAAGGTACTCGATGCCATCGTCCGGTGCCGCACCGCGGTACTGGGCGGTCATCGCGATAAGTGCATCCGCTGTGGCCATCTGACCGCCTCTTATAACTCATGCCGCAATCGGCACTGCCCGAAGTGCCAGGGCAACGTGCGCGCCAAGTGGCTGGCCGCGCGTTCGGCTGAACTGTTGCCTGTACCGTACTTCCACATCGTCTTCACTCTGCCCCACGAACTCTCCGCCTTAGTCCTCCAGAACAAGCGGCTGCTCTATGATTTGCTCTACCGCGCCAGCGCCGCGACCATGCTCGAACTGGCTCGCCATCCCAGACACCTGGGAGCCGATATCGGATTTCTCGGCGTGCTCCACACGTGGGGACAGAACCTTGAGCATCATCCCCACGTTCACTACATTGTTCCCGCTGGCGGCCTCGCCCTCGATGGTTCCGGATGGATAGATTCCCCGCGCCGATTCTTCCTGCCCGTCAAGCGACTCAGCCGTGTCTTCCGCGACGAGTTCTGCGACCAACTCCGTGAGTTGTTTGAACAGGATAGACTGCAGTTCCACGGTTCACTGCTACAGCTTGCTTCACCTGGCGCATTCAGCCACTTCCTCTGGCAACTCGGCCAGAAGGACTGGGTCGTCTACGCCAAGCCGCCCTTCGGCGGCGCCGAACATGTCCTCAACTATCTGGCTCGCTACACTCATCGCGTTGCCATCTCCAACCATCGACTCGTGGCCTTTGAGAACGATCGCGTGTCATTCCGCTGGCGGGACTACGCGCACGGCGGCAAGAACAAGATCATGACGGTTTCAGCAGATGAGTTCTTGCGCCGATTTCTTCTTCACGTCCTGCCCAAAGGGCTGGTCCGCATTCGCCACTTCGGACTGTTCGCCAACCGAAGAAGGGAGACCGCCCTCGCCTGCTGCCGCCAGCTGCTCGGCACAGCACCCGGCACTGATCGCCCTGAGACGGCCAACCTGATGCGCTGTCCGGTTTGCACCGGAACTATGTTGGTCATTGAACGGGTCACCGGCGCTCAACTTTACTTCCGCTCCGACCAGGGTCCCGCAACCCCGCAGAGGCGCAGCATTGACAGCTCATAAAACATCCATGGCCCACGATTCATCTACCCCCGTCGCCCCATGGCACGCTCGCGCATGCAACGCCGTCCTATGCCCGCAAGCTGCTCACACACCCCATATACGGCACTCGCGCCCTCCTCGCAGCACTCAACTCCACTCATTGAAGCGGTTGCCCCCGCTCGGCCGGCTCAGTTCCGTGCTCACAAAAGCTACGATCGGCGGGACCGCGCCATTGAAAGTACATAGGTAGATCACCGCATCCGCCGCAAACGCCTGCGGCTCAGTTCAAACGATCCTATCGAAACTGCCCCGGACGAATGCTCCGGCCACAACCTCGCCTCGTCTGCCGCGGCAGTCCCGATAGGAACCTAACGTTTGCCGGGACCGGTCGCTACCAGTCCCAATCCTCGAAGACAATTTACGGTACTAACCTGCACAGGATTTCTCCCACCCAAACCAACAGCGATGGCAAGCGGATCGTTCGGAGGAGGACCAGCGCGCTCACGATGAACGCGGCACCGGCCGCGCCTTTGTGCGTAGCGGTTAGGAACTGCGGACCGGAATCTGAAGCACGGGTTGTAGCGGTTGCAGGATGGTGCGATACCGTTGGGTAACACGGTTATAGAGATCCTTTGCGTGCTTCGCATGGATCGTCAACACAAGCGCGTACGGGATCGATTGCGCACGCAGATCGTTGGCGCCGGCTTTGCGCGCATTGTAATGAATGTCAAAGGTAGGGTCATTGAGAGTCGTGCCGCGAAACGTTTTAGTTGCCTTGAGGCACGGTTCCCACTTGTGGGCATCCCGGCGAAGCTCGTCTTCCGTTTGATAGCCGCCAACCGAGAAGAATGTCTTGCTCGCGGGTTGTTGTGATACCACGTTGTCCTTCTTGTTGAACTTGGCCTTGTCTGGTCGGAATGTGATTTCCAATCCGGCGCGGGTGTAATTGATTGGGTCTTGCGGGTCGGTTTCCGTGGCGTAGCAGAAAGTCGCTCGAAGTTTGACATCGCCGGCAACACCAGTTGCAGGCAGGGGAACACGAGCCCGCAAGTATTTGCCCGGCTCGAGAGTTCCCTGATAGAGGACATGGACCGTCCCATCAGGGCAGGTGATCATCTGCTCGAAGTCGGTCGGAACGCGCCCCCAGCCGACCTCACGTTGCTCAAATGCCAGGGGCTCACTGTGATGGATCAGCAGGGCCTTCAAGGCCAAAGGCTTGATCACAGGACCGAGGTGGGTGCGAACGGCAATTGCTGCGCGCAAGGCAAGAGGGGCGGCAAAGCTGGTCCCCTGTTTTGGCACGGTCTTGCCTTGTTGCAGACTGTCGGGGATCCAGAATGGATGCGCCTCGGAGCCGCCAAAGGCCAATACGTCGGGTTTCACCAGTCCCGGACTTCGGCCCGGCCCGATCGAGCTGTATGCGGCGCGTCTCCATTTTTCACCCGCGCCATCGGTTGCACCAACCGGCAGCACGTTGACTCCATCCGCCGGAGCCTGGATGCGGGCGTTGCCTGCATCCCAATCATTCTCCCCTGTGTTGCCGGCCGCAACGGTGACGAGCGTTCGACCGTCAGAGAAATGTTCGTCGAGACTGGCAGTCCACACATGGACCTCTTCATCCTCTATCGGAAGATCAGGGCCGAGGCTCAGGTTGACGAACTGGTAGTTGTCCTGCCTGAGAACATTCATGATTCGGTTGAGCACATCGAAGTAATGCCCTTGAGGGTCGTGGACGGTATCAGCATCGATCACACGGTAGTGGTCTACCGCAGTAAAGGGCTGAGGCAGCGATTGCCCGTGGACCAATGAGCCGTACAAGATGGCCGAGGTCACACCCACACCATGCGCCTGGCTTTCTGGCACTGCCGTGCCGATCGCACCGGGAGCCTTCTTTCTCCGCACTAGGCTTTGTGGCATGCAGTCTTTTGGGACGCCCCCGTCAAACACCGCGACCCGCAGCTCCGGATTCAAGGGAGGCACGTCCTCCATTTGGATTCGAAAGGGCGCGGCGGAGCGCAGTCCGCCTGACCACGCTACGGGCCGCAGTTGGCGCAGCTCCGGCATCTCTCTTGCAACGCGCAGGAATGAAAACCGACCCATCGCTTCATGCTGTTCCACGGGCACTCGCACCGGCAGGAAGCAGAGCTCGCGCACCGTAATTCGCTGATCGAGATCGACGTTTACTCCGAGCTCGCGCAGATATCCTCGGAATCCCTCCAGCACGTAATCATCACTGCGATGCAGAACGACCTCCAGCAAGGGATTCCCGCTCCGGGTACGCATCGGTCTGATGCGCTCTGCGGGCTCGATGAAGTGAACATCCTCGACCCGAACCAGTTCGCCGGCCCCTTGAAAACCCTCTGACCATCCCGCAACGCTCTGCGCCCACCGTTGAAAATTCTGACGGCGGCCCATTACGAAGATTTCCGCGGTAGGCGCCGGAACCCGAGCCTGTTGCTTCGATCCCTTCTTGGCTCCCTTTTCAGGAAGGATTTGCCGAGGGCGGCTTCCCACCGCTTCGACGCCGATGGTGTCGAACAGGCCTCTAGGGAAATAGCTCTTTGCCAAATAGGAGGGATGGATTGTGACGGCCGCAATCGACTCGTTATGAGGGCAGGCGGCGGCAGGCAACTCCATGATCTCTGTGGCTACTTCCCGAATGCGCGGAGCGAGCCGGGCCTTCGACTCTGCAAAAGTGTACGCATTCGCCTTTTCGGGACGCCGCCGCGGAGGGTCGATGGCCGCGGTGAGCCGTTCGCCGTATCCCAACAGATAATTCTTTGGGTCTGCCATGTTCTAACTCACCTGTCCTTCCTCTCGAGCCGCCTTGCGAATCGTGTCCCTGCTCACGCCTGTCCACTCATGTGTTTCACGCTGCGACAAACCGGCTTCCAGCAGCTTTAGCGCGAATTGAGTGCGTCCCTGGCGATCGAGATGTCGTATTCTTTCCAACACCGTCCGTCGGATGGGTATAGAGGCTGGCTGCCGCTGCAGCACAGTCTGTCTCCTAATTTGCATCAATTCCCGTTCAACCTCGGCATACGACAGCCCATCCAGCGCACGCGCCAGCATGTCGGACCAATGCATCGCGTCTGGATCGTTCTTCAGGGTCAGTTCGATCGTCTGCTTCACTTCATCGAGAGTGGGCATCGGAAAGTCGACGATCATTTCGAATCGCCGCCAGACGGCCGGGTCCAGGAGCTCCTTGTGGTTGGTTGCAGCAATGAGCAAACCCGAACTCGGCCAATCATCGATCTCCTGAAGCAGAACGGTAACCAGCCGTTTCAACTCACCTATTTCGATCGCGTCATCGCGCCGCTTTGCGATAGCATCAAACTCGTCTAAAAGGAAAACACAGTGGACCCCTTTGGCGTAGTCGATTACGTTGCGCACATTATTGCCAGTTCTTCCGAGGAAGCTGCTCATAACGGCTGCAAGGTCTAACACGATGAGAGGTCGGTCCAGCTTCGCAGCAAGCCAACGGGCGGCCAGAGTCTTTCCAACCCCGGGAGGGCCTGTGAAAAGCGCTGACTTCGTCGGCTGAAGATCGGCCTTGTTCAGCGCTGCCTCTTCTTCTTGCTCCAATACGATTTGCTCAATCTGTTCTTTGACATGGCTGGCCCAAATCGGCTCAACTTCCAGGAGCACGGGGTACTCGGTTCGCGCAAGATGAAGCCTCGAGTCCAGGTCCACCGGCATGCCCTCAACAAGGGCACCGCGAAGGAGAGACTTCGCTCCGGGAACCTCCCGCACCAAGTTGGTTAGCTGTTTTGCGAGCTCTGGCATTTTCCCTTGGTATCGATTTGCCAGCCGGCGCAGGAGCAATTGAACATCCTGGGTTTTTCCCGCTGAAGCAAGCCGAGCCAACTGGAAGAAATCCTTCTCAATTGTTCCGTTGTCTTCCATATGGTGTAATATATACTGATTTTATTCAAAATGCAAGTGGACTAAATTCATAGAAGTGATGTAGTATTAGTCCATTCGGCGACAAGGCCGATTCGTATGAAAGGAGGAAGTCGATGTCGGATAATGCGAAAGAGTGCCGTCCCGGGCTGGATGACCGGTGCCAGGATCAGGACGGCGAGATCCGCCGCAAGCGGAGTGACACCCTTGTAGGAACGTTGCGGGAGACATATGGCCCTGATTTTGCTCCGGGAATACGCTCCGATGCAACACTGGGAACGCTGCTGGACCGGTCGGGGGCCTCTTCCCTGTCGGAATACCTTAACTTACAGAAGAGGTGAGGTTGGTTCGGCGGGTTTACGAGAAGGCGGTCCTGTCTAAGAGGGGACTGCCTTCAGTTTCTGCTCGTCGACAGGGCCAGACATCGCTAACGACGGCGGGGTGAAAACAACTTGGGCCTGCTGATTTTACAATGGCTGATTCTAAAATGGTAGGCGAGGCGGGAATCGAACCCACAACCCCCGGCTTAGAAGGCCGGTGCTCTATCCGATTGAGCTACTCGCCCACGGTATTCATTGTAGCTTTTTCGTCGATCATGCAGCAGTCGCGTGCCGGCAGGCGAACCTGCAACGACAGCGGTTTTGGACGCTCCGAAACCTCTTGCGTGCCGATGCTCATGTGAGCGCCAGATACTCGTGAGCCAGCCGCACCACCATCGATCCCTCACCGACAGCAGACGCCACGCGATTCATGGCCCCGGCGCGAAGGTCTCCCGCAGCGAACACGCCGGGAACGCTGGTCTCGAGAATGAGCGGATCGCGCTGCTCCTTCCACAAGCGAGCGTACCCTTCAGCTGCCATCACGTCCCGGCCCGTGAGTACAAACCCCTTGGCGTCACGCAATACCTCAGCAGGGAGCCAGCCGCTTCTGGGATGCGTGCCAATGAAGATAAACAGCGCTTCGGCTTGCTCGGCGCATGTCGATCCATCTGCGAGGGACTTGAGTACGACCTTCTCAACGTGGCCCTCGCCTTCAACGCGCTCGACTTCAGTGCGCGGGCGAAGGCGGATGTTGGGTGTTTTCTCGATCTGCTCGATCAGATACTGCGACATGGTGTCGTGCAAGCTATCGCGGCGCACAACAATTTCCACTTCCTTTGCATAGCGCGCCAGATAGATGGCGCCCTGGCCAGCCGAGTTTCCACCGCCAACAACGAGCACTCGCCGGTCGCGGAATGCGGCCGCCTCAGTGGTTGCCGCGCCGTAGTAAACGCCCGCGCCTGTGTGCTCCGCAATGCCTGGCGCGGGATGTTCGCGATAGGACATCCCGGTGCAGGCCAATAACGCACGTGCGACGATTTGCCGGCCATCGCCAAGCGTGAGGCGCTTGTACCCGCCCTCAATCGACATTCCAGTCACCTCGAGCGGGACCAAAAACTCCGCGCCGAGCCGCTGCGCCTGAGACAGCGCGCGACGCGTCAGCTCGCTGCCACTGACGCCCGCCGGGAATCCCAGGTAGTTCTCGATCCTCGAGCTTGTCCCCGCTTGACCGCCCGGTGCATGCCGGTCAAGCAGAATCGTTCGCAGGCCTTCTGACGCACCGTACACGGCCGCGCCAAGACCGGCGGGGCCGGCTCCGACGATTGCAAGATCGTACACATCGAAGGCGGCGATCATCGGCTTGCCCAGTCGTTCGGCTACTTGCCGCGGATCGGGATTGCGCAATACCGGAGACCCGTCGTCAAAGAACAGCGCCGGCAGTTCCTCAACGCTTACGCCCGATGCTTCGAGCAGCGCAAGCGCGTCGCTATCGCGCGTCACCTCAAGCCAGCGATAGGGAATCAGGTTGCTAGCCAGAAAATCCTTGATAGCGTGGGATTGCGGAGACCATTGATGGCCCACAAGCCGCAGTCCCTTCGCTTCAGGCAATGACTCGGCCTGCCACGCATCCAGCAAATCGTCGACCGCCGGGAACAGCCGTTCTTCGGGCGGATCCCACGGCTTTGAAAGATAGTGATCGAGGTGCGCCTCGTTGATCGCCTTCACCGCCGCGTCGATATCGGAGTACGCGGTAAGCAGAACTCTGCGCGCCAGCGGATAGATTGGGCGCGATTTTGCGAGCACTTCGCTGCCCATCATGCCCGGCATGCGCTGATCGCAAATGAGCATGGCCAGCGAATCTCCACGGCTCTTCAGTTCGCGGATGGCATCAAGCGCGTCTGCTCCCGACGCGGCGCTCATCACGGTGTAATCCTCGCGGTATCGGGAGCGAAGATCGCGGCGCACCGCTGCCAACACCTGCGGATCGTCGTCCACAATGAGCAGAACCGGCTTGTTCATCGTGCAATTCCTTTGGTTGCCGATTCGTCAATCGGCAGCGCGACCCGAAATTCCGTCCGGCCGGGTTGCGAGTCAACCTCGATTACACCGTCGTTGTGGCGAACCAGTCGCCGGACAATATCGAGGCCGAGGCCGGTTCCCTGGCCCATCGCCTTGGTCGTGAAAAACGGGTCGAAGATGCGTTCGCGAATTGGCGCGGGAATGCCGGGTCCGTTGTCGACCACGCGCACCAAGACCCGCTGACCTTCGCGGTTCGCTTTCACTTCCACGCGACCGCCGTCCTCAATCGCGTCGAGTGCATTATCGATCAGGTTTCCCCAAATTTGATTCAACTCGCCGGCGAACCCGCGCACGAGCGGCAAGCCGGGCTCGATCTCGATCGTCACTGCCGCCGATTTCTGTCCCGCCTTGGCCTTGAGCACGGTGACCGTGTTGCTGAGGTTTGGTGCAAGCTCCACTGGCTCTGCCACCATCGCCTGATCCATGTGCGTGAATCCCTTAATCGCAAGCACCAGACCGGAGACACGCATCGCAGCTTCCTGAATCTCTGTGGCCAGATTGCGCACCGCGCAGCCGGCCCCAGCCCAACGCAACACCGCCTCGAGCGTGAGCCCTTGCACCGTGGCCGCGAGCTGGTCGAGCGCCTCGAAGGTAACCTGTGTGTCGGCAAGCGCTTCTGCGCCGGCCGTATCCAGCTCATGATCGGCGAGCCAATCGGCAATTTCTTCTTCCCGATCGGCCTGTTGAATGGGCGACCGGATTCCCTGAGGCGCTTTCGCAAGACATGCCTTACGAATCGCGTCAACAGCGGCTAGTTGCGCATCGCTCAGCCGAGCCGCACCCAATGCGTGCGTCGCCATTTCAGCGTCTTCCAGCCGATCCTCAAGGAGCGCGGCGCAGCGTTCAATCGCCGAAGCGGGATTATTCAGCTCGTGAGCCAGTCCTGCGGAGAGTTTGCCCAACGAGATCATCTTCTCGTTCTGCAGATCGCCGGATGTAAAAAGCCGCGCGCGATCGAGCATCGTGTGCACCAGGATCATGGTGACTTCAAAGCACTCGCGGGTCAGCGCTTGAAGTTCATTGCGGGGCAACGCCAAAATCTCGGTTGGCTCTTCTGCAATGGCGTCTCCCGGCGGAGTTGTCAGTCGCGAGTAGGGCAGCACTCCGGACACTTCGCCCGTGCGCCACTCAATCATCTTCTGCGGCCCGGATCCGCGATCGACAGACAGCGAAACGTGGCCAGACAGGACGACGTAGAGGCCCTCAACCGGCTGGCCCTTGTGAGACAGCACATCGCCCGCGTTGAGATGTCGCAGCGTTCCGTGTGCCGCCAGCCACGCAAGTTCCTCCCTTGGCGCTGTGCCCAGCGTCTTGTGTTCCGCGAGCCGGTCAATCAGATCCATGGCCGTCACCCATGCACAGTCTTTCCCTTCGCGACGATGTTTGTTTTGCCCCGCTCCAAGGTAGCAGACGGATCGGCGGCCAGAAAACTAATTTGGAAGGCCTGCGCGCTTGTTCAAGAAGTCTCTTCGGTGACAGATTCAAGGAAACGGACGACGGTGGCCTCGGCCCAATGGACGCTGTCAGCGGAACTGCGGCTAAGGAAAGCGCAGTGGCCGCCGTGGCGCGGCTCAATGAATTCGATGTGCGGATTGGCGAGGATCAGCTCGCGGGTTTCGGGAGTGAGACGGACGAACGGATCGTCCTCGGCCAGGAGGACAAGCGTGGGAACAGCAATGCGGTCGATGACACGCGCGCTGGCGGCGCGGTGGTAGTAGTCGTCTGCATCGCGGAAGCCGCAATTGGGAGCGACGATTTTCTGGTCGAATTCGCGGATGGAGCGCACCGGACCGATGCCGGCGGTTTGATAGATGCCCGGAAAAAGCTCCGCCTTGTGGCGGAAGCGCTGCATCAATGCATGCAGAAAATGACGCTCGTAAATGAAGTTGGAAGGCGCGTGCAGCGCATTGGCACAGGCGGCGAGATCGATGACCGAACACACCGTGGCAACAGAAACGAGCGGCGGACGCGCGCCCCACTCGCCGGCGAGCTTGATAACCATGTTGCCGCCCATTGAGTAGCCGACTAGCGCCACGCGCTCGAGGCCGAAACGATCTGTGAAGTGCCGGACCACAGCGCCCACATCGGCCGAGCGGCCGGAGTGAAAGAGCGCAGGCGAAAGCGCATCCGTGCCGCCGCAGTTGCGCATGTTCATGCGCACGACGTTCATTCCTGCGTCCCAGGCTCGTTGCGCGACACCCCGAATATAGCGCGAGTTGGAGGAGCCGTTGAGCCCGTGTACAAGGATGGCCGTCAGCCGCGCCGCGCGGACCGGTTCAGGCTGCCAATGGCAGTGGCAGAGGACACGGCTTCCATCGGCGGGGTCGACTTCAACAGTTTCCTCCACATCAGGTAAATCAAAGGCAGGGCGAGGGAGAAAGTTGCCGACGATGGTTTGGAGATGACCGCTCGTGAGCCAGGGATGAGGCTCAAACGAAGTAAGCCAGGCTGGCAGCGACACTTGCGCCTCGACCAGCGTATCAGCTTGCGTTACCAAGAACTACCCCCTGAATGCGAAAGTCGGACCATGACCGTGATTTAGAGCGGAATCCGAGTAAACGTGCCCGTCATTGTGTCTTGAATGTGGCCTTTTCTTGGGGAAAAGGCCACTTGGCGGACGAGCCTTCAGGGTATATCTACTCGGATTCCGCTGCGGCTTTCTCGGGGGGGGACATTGGGGCGGCTAGTGGGGATCGAACCCACGACATCCTGAGCCACAGTCAGGCGTTCTGCCGCTGAACTATAGCCGCCGTCTACCCTTTCGATTGTAGCATCGAAGCAGATCTCGAAAGACCGGCCGGAGGGGAGCGAAAGTGCCACAGCGCGAACCAGATGCGACCTCCGCAACCGCTGCTACGCAGGCGAGCGCAGCCGCTCAAAACCGTTGGAATCGTGGCGCGTGGATCTTCCGTGACGAGACACTGCGCAAGCTCGAGATTCTTCTCGATGAGGCCTTCCCGATTCCCGGAACCCACATCCGCTTCGGCCTGGATGCGATCATCGGCCTGGTTCCCGGCATCGGTGACGTTCTCGCGGGTCTCGCCTCGCTTGTGATTCCGCTCGCCGCATGGATTCGCGGCGTCCCCTACGTAACGCTGGTCCGCATGGCGGCGAACCTCGGAATCGGCGTGCTTGTCGGCTCGATTCCGATCCTCGGCGACGCCTTTGATATCGCGTGGAAGGCGAACCGGCGCAACTATCGCTTGCTCACCCTTCACCTGGGCGAGTCGCGGCGGCACACTTGGCGCGACTGGGCTTTCCTCCTGGTCCTGACCGCCATACTTGGCATGGTTTTTGCCATTCCAGTCGTGCTGGTGGTGTGGTTGGTGATGTGGCTGCTGCACCCATAACGGACCTGGTCCAGAACCAAGAAAAAGCGGGTTACAATCGAAGGAGGTTATCGGGGCGTAGCGCAGTCTGGTAGCGCATCTGCTTTGGGAGCAGAGGGTCGGGGGTTCGAATCCCTCCGCCCCGACCAGTATTTTCAATATTTTATGAGACACGTTTTATTCGGTAGATTGTTGAGAGTTGTGGATTCCTGGTGCATTCGCAGTTACAAAACTGCAAACAGTTGTCACCCGGCCTTGAACAGAGGCCCAAGTACGATCCGTAATTTCAAGAGGTTATATCAGTTTAAGAGTCCCTACCCCTCTGCTGTTTGAGCAGATGCGCTGGAGTGTTATTGCATCCTTCAGTAGGCGAAGGCCACCACAATTGAGGAGTAGGAATCAGGGGCGGTTCGGCTCAATCGATATTTCTCACTTCGAACGGTACGGTCAACTGCGAATGGTCGCCGCTGATTGTGGTGGCCGTGAGAGTGATTTTGTAGAGGCCGGCAGGCGCAACCACACGGCCCTTGTCAGTGAACAAGCTGGTGGAGATGGTCAGACTGTCGTCCTGTGAAAGCGTACTGGAAAGATCGACGACCGAAGTCGCCAATGCGCAGGACGCGGTTGCCGGCTCAACGGAACAAGCCAGGTGAACCCGACCCGAGTAGTCTTGCGCGTGCAAAGTGATGACGCTCGCCACCGAAGAACCGGCGTTTACTTGCACGGGCTGCCATTGGATGGAAGGCGCGGAAACGGTGGGGATCTTGTAGACGCGCACATAATCGACGACCATGTCAGCGGGGCTCTGCGTGGAGGCGTCGGGATTGCCCGGCCAGTCGCCGCCGACAGCAAGATTCATCACCAGGAAAAAGGGATGATCGAAGACCCACTCGCCGCCTTCGGGCAGATCGCTCGAGTCCTGCACAAAAAAGATGTTGGCCGGGTCGTCGACGTAGAACTGCACCATGCCCGGGGACCAGATGATGCCATATGTGTGAAAACTCCCGTCATCGACGCGTCCTCCGTCGGGCAGCTTGAAATCATGCCACAGGCCGTTGAAGCCAAAGTAGCGGGGACCATGCAGCGTGGCGCGGACGACGTTGGGCCCAAGGCCGTTGGAGCGCTCGGTGAGAGATACATTCTCCGCAACGGTCACCGAGCCCGATGCCGGCCAGCCAGTGGAGAGATAGTTCGATCCAAGAATCCAGAAGGCAGGCCACAAACCGGTTCCCACCGGAAGTTTCAAGCGCGCCTCAATGCGTCCGTATTGGAATTCCTTCAGGCCGCGGGTGGTGATGCGGGCCGAAGTCCAGGTGCCGTCAGGGTTGCGTTGGGCGCGCAGAACGAGGTGGCCGTTGCCGTCGAGGAAGGCATTGGGGCGGTGCGAATCGCAACCCGGCGGATTGGCGCCTTGTGGCGAGCAGTAGGTCATCACTTCGCGGTCGCCCCACCCGCGGTTTCCCAGCTCATCGTGGCTTCCTGTGTCGTAGGTCCATTTGGCAGGATCGGGAATTTGTTGCGCGGTCCCGTTGAACTCATCGCTCCATTGCGGTTCACCCCACTGGAAGGCCTGCACGGTAGTTGGCCCGGCATGGCTGGTGCGGGAGCCAGAAAAGTATCCCGCAAAGAAAATGCCTGCGACGATCAGGACGCCGAGCGCGAACTTCAGCATCGTAGAAATCGTACGGCGATTCAAACCCAGGACTTTTCCCGGCGCGGAGGCGGGCTCCAGAGCCCGGACCGCGGCCACAGGAGTTCCGTCCGCGGTCATGCTTTCATTTTCCGCCAGTTCTCCAGCCGCGAAGTCGGGCCCTGTGGGTTGCTCTCCAGCGATTCCGGGACGCACAAACTCCGGAACGTAGTGCCCCAGAGGCAGCACGATCTGAAGGGGATGATCCCGCCAATCTGTCTTGTAGAGCGTGCGGAGCTTTTTGCGCAGCGAACGTGCGGTGACGCGCACGATGGGATCGACATGAGAGTCGAAGCTGGATTCCTTGCGCCCGAGGGCTTCAACAGCGATCGAATACTCGCGAATATCGTCAGTCTGACCTTCGAAGTATTTGTTGCAGATGAAAGAGAGGAAGCGAACCAGGCTGGTGGAGCGGCTGATCTCAGGATGATTTAGAACGCGCTCCAGTTCCTCGCGCTCTTCTTGAAAATTGCCGGCGCCCGATGGTGCGGGCTCCCGTTCCGGAGACGCAGAGACATCACGGTTCTCAACATCTTCCCACGATGCGCCAGGTTGCATTTTTGTTCACCGTGCCATCCCGGCAACGCGCAACGATCAGAAAATCGGCCTTGCCTGCAACAAAGCCTGCCTAAGCCGAGGGTGCCACTTTCAGCCTGAGATTTTTTACAAGCTCGAATCATAGCATTTTGAGGAGCGCGATGAAAGGTTGGAACAAAGGCTGGAAAGCACGCCGGCCAGCGGTGAAATGGCGACCAAGCGAGAGGATTGCTAATGTGGTCAATGATTTACAGCGGAGTGCCGGGTGCGTTTGCCTTACGGAGCACCTTTGGCGGCGCGTTCGTCGCTCGTGCGGTAGACACGAACGTAGTCCACCAACATACTAAGTGGAAATTGAGTGGTCGCGTCGGGATCGCCGGGCCAATACCCTCCGATGGCCAGATTCAGCACCAAGAAGAATGGGTGATCGAAGACCCACTGATGGCCCGTGGGAACGTTGTCCGACGTCTGTGTCTCATAAAGAGTGCCGTCCACGTAGAAACGTATGACCTTCGGCTCCCACTCGATGGCGAAGACATGGTAGTCGTCGCTGAATTGCGCCTGGTTGGGCAGCGCGTAGAAGCCGGTCAAAGGGTTGCCTCCGGAGTAGCCCGGTCCGTGCAGGCTCCCGTGAACCTTCGACGGCTCAAAGCCTACGTTCTCCATAATGTCGATCTCGCCGCACGCCGGCCAGCCAATCTGGTCGAAGTCGGTCCCGAGCATCCAGAACGCCGGCCAGATTCCCTGTCCCTTGGGCAGCTTGATGCGCGCTTCAATACGCCCATATTTGAGCTCGAAGCGGCCTCGCGATTCAATGCGCCCCGACGTGTAGGCGCGCGCCTGCCCGTCGCTTCCCACGTACGCTTCCTGTCTGGCGGTAATCACCAGTGAGCCATCGTGAATGTGAACATTAGACGGGCGATCGGTATAGTATTCGAGTTCACGATTGGCGTAAATCGAATTGTTGTTGACCACCACCACCCATTTTGCGGGATCGGGGCTGCTGCCTTCCGGCCCGTTAAACTCGTCGCTCCACACGAGAGTCGGATCGTTGGCTCGCCCATCGGCGGCCGGCGTCGATTTGGTGTCTTTGTTTTGCGCGGCTGCAAAGGTGATGAAGCACAATAGGGCCGCGGTGCATAAAAGGCTGCACTTCAATCGGGACATGATTCCTTTTCCTTCTGTTTCGCCCCGGCGAACGGTGACGCCACTTCATTCCCGGAACGATTCAACTGAAGATCTGCACTGCGCGGACTCATGCTCGTGAAGCCGGAGCCCGATGGTTCGAAAACTCAGTTGGTATAAATTCGCACGTAATCTACCAGCATTTGCGATGGAAATGGAGTGCTGTTGCTTGGCGATCCCGGCCAGGAGCCACCGACGGCCAGGTTCAGGATGATGAAATTGGCCTGGCCCGAGTCAAACGGCCACACCGAACCAGCCAGACCGCTGATGCTCGACGGCGTATAGGCGATGTAAGGCTGAGTGGGATCGTCAACGTAGTACGCCACGCTGCCCTTGCTCCAGATCATGCCGTAGGTGTGCCAACCCGCGGCGGTCTCGCCCGATGGAAAGTCGTAGACAGTGCCCAGGTTGCCGCCGGTAAAACCGGCGCCGTGAATCGAGCCCTGGTTCCAATCGGGTGTACCGGCTGCGTCCACCCGCTCCAGCACATCCATCTCTCCGCACGCCGGCCAATCTACTGTGGCGATATTGTTGCCCATCAGCCACGCTGCCGGCCAGAATCCCTGGGCCTCCGGCACCTGCGCCCTGAATTCTATGCGTCCGTATTGAAAGCTGAAAAGGCCCTCGGTCTTGAGCCTCGCCGATGTGTAAACGCCCGTCGACGGCTGTTCGGCCACGATATGGAGATAGCCGTCCGTGCCCACATAAACGTTAGGCGCAGAGGTTGAGCACGGCGAAAGAGAAGAGTTCCACCCGCAATAGTCTTCCAGTTCGTCATTGCCCCATCCGCCTGCGCCGGTGTCGTAGGTCCACACTGCGGGATTGGGCTGGACATTGGCGCCCGTCGAATTCGAGAACTCGTCGCTCCACACCATCGTGCCAGAAGGAATGTTGGGCGCGAAGCTTTGCGACGTGACCGTGCTATTTGAGTCACCCGGAACTGCAGCGATGGCGCTGACAGTCAGGTTTGACGCAACCAGAAATGGCGCCTCGTAGATTTGCGAAGACGTCGTTGGTGCGGTTCCGTCCACGGAGTAGTGGATGGTCGCGCCGGAGGTGGTGGAGGACAGGCTCACCACGACCGCCCCATTGAGTGCCGCGGAGGTTGCGATGATGGGCGCCGCTGCCTGCGGGGTTGAGGACGAGCCAGTTGTGGAGCCTCCGCCGCTGCCGCATCCAATCGCCAAAAGAATGCCAGCGGCCAGCGCGCACCGGAGCTGGAACCTGGCGACATTCGACATGATAGCGGTCTCCTCTTTGGGGCTGATGTATCTATATTCCATCTTCGCGGGTGGCGGGCAGCCATCGAGAGCGGGAGCTCCGGGCAGGCGGAGATCCGCTGCCCGGAACCGTGATCGGCGTCAGAATGTCAACCGCGCACCGAATTGGCCAACGCGCCCACCGACCCCTCCATAGCTGATGATCTGGCCGAAGGTTCCATCGGCCATGTTGGTGTCGGGACCGTCCAGCGCATCGCGGTTGAACACGTTGAAGAATTCGATGCGCATGGTCAGGTTGTAAGGATGGTCGCCCGGGCCAAGTGCCAAGCCTTTATGCAGGCCGAGATCTTCGGTGGCCAGCCCCGGGTTGCGCACTTGCGACTGATAGTTGCCACCGTTACCCAACTGAGGCGCGGCTCCGCCGAACGCGCCGGGGTTCGGATTTTGGAAGCAGCTCGTATTCAGGAAGGGCTCAAACAGCTTGCGCGTGCCCGTGGTCAACTTGCAGCCCGACGCCAGGTTCACGTAAACCGAGTTGAATCCCTGGTAGTAATTCGTTGAGTGAACCTGGATCGGCGTGCCTGTGTTGTAGTGGAAATCCCCGTCGAGGCTCCAGCCGCCAATGAATGCATCGGCCAATCCACTGTCGTTGCTCATCAGCCACTTGCCGCGGCCGAAGGGCAGGTTATAGATGATGTATCCCTTGACGATGTGCGTCTCATCGAAGTCCGAGATGTTTTTGGCTTCATCTTTCAGATCGTAGATATTTTGGAGCGATCCGGTGCCCCACTGCTCCTGGAAATCGGAGTCGATGTCGCCGTGGGTGCGCGACCAGTTGTAGCTGCCCATAAGCGAAAGCCCGTGCGCGGCGCGGCGCGTCACGCTGAACTGCAGGCTCTTGTAATCGCCGTTTCCCAGCGGCACGCCGACGGACAGCAGAGGTCCGTAGCCGGCTTCAGCCTGCGGATACGGAGTCAAGCCCTCCCACCCCGGGCCTGCGCCGCCCCAGTAGCCGTTGTAGGAAGCAGGAAACTGCCCCGTTACAACGTAATTCTGGTAGTTAGCGAAGGTGGGCTGGTTGGTCTGGAAGATCCCGCTCTGCAGGTGATAGCTGTGGCTCTGGATCCAGTTGACGTCCAGCTTGGTCTGGTTGTCCAGTTCGCGCTGCACTCCGACGCTATATTCCTGGACGTTGCCCGGCGTGAGTGAGCGTGGATCCACGCTCACCACGTCGGCCTGCGTGTACTCCGGAGTCTTCACCTCGCTCGAAGTGGGGTTGTAACCGCCATCCCATTCAAAGTTGCCCTCCTGCGTAACAGGATGGAATCCCACGTCACCCGCCTGCTGGTAGGGCACGCCGCCCCACGTGTTCATGTTGAGCGGCGTGAAGAACACGCCGAAGTTAGCCCGCGCCACGGTTCTGTCGGTTAGTTTGTAAGCGATGCCGATATGGGGCGAGTAGTTGAAGTAATCCTGGCGCTTCTCAAACGACTGGCTGCCGTTTGTCAGGTACTGGTATTCGCCCATCTCGCCGGTGACCGGATTCAGCGCGTTGAGGACAAAGTTCGACCAATGGCCGTATTTCTCCTTGTAGGGATTGTTGAAGTCCCAGCGCAGGCTCACGTTCAGCGTCAGCCGCGAGTTCACCCGGATGTCGTCGCTGCCGTACCACGAGAAGGCCTTGCGGCGGCCGTATTCGTTGTCCGGGTTGTTGGTTTCTGCGTTGTAGACGTTGCCCAGCAGGAAACTGCCGAAGGCGTTGCCGACCTGGTCGTAGGCGTTGATGTCGTACCAAGCGGGGGCCGTGTTGGTTGGATCGAAGATGATCGGATAGCCGCCGGTGAACGTGTTGTCGTCGGTTGTGTAGTTGAACTGCATGGCGCGAAACTCGACGCCGAACTTGATGTTGTTCCGGCCGTGGTTCCAATCCAGCTCGTCGCTGTAGATGAAGGTGTTTCCCGCGTAGTAGTCGTTGTACTGGCTGCCTACCGGCGAGAAATTCCAACCGTTTTGATAGTTCGCCCCGCCGAAGTACATGCCGGAGTCGAAATACATCAGCGGGAAGTTGCCGGCGCCGTCATAGCCCAGCAGTTTGCTGTCCCATTTGCCGTCCTGCGAAACCGCGATGCTGGGATTGCGGAAGCGATTGAAGGTACCGTAGACGGTATTGAGCAGGTTGGGCGAAATGGTGATGGCGTCGCTCAAGCGCGCGCCCGGCGCAGTGGTGTTGTGCCAGTAGGAGTTGGCCATCGGGCCGCCGTCAGCCGCGGTGGCTGACCATACGCCGCCCTGGTCGGCGTTGATGCGCGGATACTCGTCCCAGTAGAACGATCCGGCAAGATGCTGTTTGCTTCTGAGGTTATAGTCCATCTTGAAACTGGTCTGCGTATTGTGGAACCAGGGATCGGGTTGGTAGGCTGGGCCCGCGTCGTTGGCTGTCAGCGTCGACTCGGGCTTGTAGTACTCGTGATAAAGCTGGAGGATCTGCGCCGTCGTCTTGCTGATTCGTCCAGTGGGGATTTGGTTGTTGACGAAGACGCAGCCGAATCCTGCCGGCGTGTTGGCGGTGGGGACCGGAATCACGCCCGTCGATGCCGGATCGATGATCGCTCCTTTGTAAACAGGATTGCCGCAGTTGTCGATCGCCGGCGTACCTCCATAGGTATCCACGGGCACGCTTGGTGAAAGCATCGGGCTCAGGTCGGCGTACGCTGCTACATCGCCGCTTGAATCCAGCCCCATCATGGCGTCCGTCGGCACGGTGCGGGAGTTGGGTCCCACGTTCCACATCGACTGCATGTAGCGTTCGAAAGCGGCAAAGTAGAACAGCTTGTCCTTGACGATGGCGCCGCCTTCGCTGCCGCCCCAATCGGAAAGCGAATCGCTGATTTTCAGATAGGAACCAGCATTGGCTGGATCCGTAATCGCCGAAAGATGATTGGAAGCGCTCACTGCGTCCAGATCGGTTGAGTGCAGGAAACCGAAGAGCGATCCGTGAATCTTGTTGGTTCCCGACTTCAATTCGTAGCGGAAAACGCCGCCGCCGCTGCGCCCGGCGTCGGCACTGATGCCAGCGGTGTCAGCCTCAAACTCCTGCACCGCTTCCATCGGAGGCTGCGACTCGCTGATGTAGCCGCCCAGTTGCGAAACCGCCGACGTGCCGTCGATCAGCACTTCCTTGGTCATGGCCATTCCGCCGTCGATGTGCGAGCTGTAGTCGGAACCCTCCGCGCCGGGCACGTAGGCGAAGATGAAATTGGAGAGATTCCGGCTGCCCTGCACATTCAAGGGCAATTCACTTACCGCCTCGCTGTTCAGGTTGGCCGAAACAATGGCGTCCTGTGTTTGTAGAATCGGCGGCGCACTCGTCACCTCCACCGTCTGTGTCGTCCCACCTACCCGCAGAGTGGCATCGATCTCGGCGGCCTGGCTGATGAGCAGGGTCACGCCCTTGTGTTCCAACGTGGTGAATCCACCCATGGAAAAGGCGACGTTGTAACTTCCGATGGGCAAATTATCGATGCGATAGAAGCCCTCGGCGTTGGTGACGGTAGATTGCACGGCATTGGTGCCTGTGTTGGTCACTTGAATCCTGACCCCAGGCATCACTGCCGACGAAGTGTCCATGACCGTTCCCAGGATGGTTGCGCGGTCAGACTGGGCCAACAGAGGTGCGGCCAGGCCGCATGTCGCAAGAACCAGGGTGGCCAGTATCTTTTTCAGTGCCATGATCAATCCTCCAGAAATTTACGCGTTGCGTGCGGTGCTGTGTCTTTCCAGCCCTTCGCCGGTTGTTATTGTTCAATTTGCCGGGCCGGTTCATGCGTTCTGCACGGGGCCTCGAAAAACCATGCGTATTTAATCCGAGGCCTTATGAGACTGAATACGTAAGGAATGGATAAATTTACGGGTGCGCGCCGGCATCGCAAGGTAAACCGCTTATGAGCGCAGAGCGAAGTGTTTCTTCGAAGCCATGGGTGCTCGACACAACCGCGAAGAGTGGGCTACAAATCAAATGGATCTTGACAAGGCGGGACCAGGCGGGGCGTGGAGCCGGAAGCGGTGGGTGTTCAAGTGATTTACGGGTAAATTGGGGTAATCTTGTCGGCGGTTTACGGTAAACAGCTTGGGTTATCGCGCCATTATTCCGGAATCCGCGCCCGGTCCTCGCGCAACCCGGGAAAAACAAAACTCCAGAAGCTCTTCAGCGAAGGATAGGAATGCTGCCGGAGTCACATCGACCGCAGAATAAGGGCTAGCGTCACGAGCGAGCGTTGCCAAAGTGTTTGATGCCAGAGATAGTCGTCTTCGGAGATGAATGCGGTTTGGCGGAGTTCGAGAACACTGCTGCCGAAGCTACCCCGAATGCGAAAATCAACCAGGCTCTCGGCAAGATTCGGCCTGCATACGTTGCGCCAGGAGAGGCGCATCTTGCGCTGGTGGCAGGAGAGAAAAGAGCCGATGATGCTCGTGACGACATGGCCGGCGCGCCAGTGATCGAGCCCGTAACCGTTTGCCCTTTTCGATGCGACGATCGACGAGCCTTCTGTCTGATCGGGCATGGAGATCCATGCCTCAAGATACTCAGGCTCAGTCAAGGCTTGCGAGATGCGGCGCGCATCCGCATCGACGCTGATCGAAAGGGCAATCGCCCGTTCTAATCGTGGTGCCGGAAGGACGGAGTAATCAATTCCCTGCGCCGGCTGCTCTGGGGAAGCTTCCATTGTCTCTACCACGACGATGACCTCACGAGACAAGAACTGCACGAAGCGGTCCAAATTGCGCGATTGATCCGCCTGAGTGATGGACACCGCGCCATAGGGGACAACCAGCATCCAGCCGGGAGGAAACACATGTTCAGCCTTGTACCCAGGGACAATTGCGCCTCCTGTAACCCCCGCGATCGGGAGATTCGCAGGCTGCACCTTCCAATCCCGGGATCGAGGGATGGACCGCTTTGCGGCCGTGACGAACCGCCTGGATCTAACGCTGGAATTCAAATCCAGTCAATGAACAATCCATAGAAACCGGTCGCCTTCTTCAAAAAACGGAAGATTCATGACCGTTGAAGCCGATCACCGAGCGACGAGCGATAACTGCGGCCCATTGCGACTTTTTGGCCATTGTCGAGGATCACCACTGAGTCGCCATTCGTCTCCCGGCGGACTTCCTTCACATACTTCAGATTCACGATGAAGGAACGATGGACGCGCAGAAATCCACGCGGGTCAAGCCGATCCTGCAGATGGGCCATGGTCTCGCGCAGAAGGTGCGTCTCAGTGGCAGTACAAAGGCGGACGTAGTTCCCCTCGGCGCCGATCCAGCGAATGTCGGAGACAGGAAGAAAGAGAATGCGTCCGCGAGATTTGAAGACGATGCGATTCGTGTAAAGGTTGAGAGCCGAGACGGCGCCATTGCCTTGGCCGGGGTTTTGTTGCTGGACGGCGGACTGCTCGCGGACGCGCTGAATGGCCGTGTGAAGCCGCTCGCGCGTAAATGGCTTCAGAAGATAATCGACTGCATTTACCTCGAAGGCGCGCACTGCATACTGGTCGAAAGCCGTGGTGAAGATGATGCGTGGCACTGGAGCTTCGGTCTGGCCGGCGAGGGCTCCGACGACATCGAATCCATCCATGCCGGCCATTTGAATATCGAGAAAGAGAAGCTCGGGATTGGCGGCGCGCACCAGCTCGATGGTTTCAAGCGACGTAGCCGACTCGCCGACGATCTCGATGTCGTTCTCGTCGCGAAGTAACTGGCGCAGCTTCTGGCGGGCCAGGACTTCGTCATCTGCGATGACTGCGTGAATCATCACACACCGAACCTTGTGACGGTTTCGAGAGCGCTTTGCGAAAGCTGCAGCGGAAATGCGATGGAGACCTGCACATGGGATGGATCGATCTCGACGATCGAGAATAAACAATCCTCCCCGTAGTGCAGGTGCAGACGATTCTTTACGTTGGTCAAACCGACGCCATGGCCGGCATATGAACCATTCCGGGCGGCTGCAAGCCCACGCCCGCTATTGGTGACCCGGGCCCACACTCGGCCGGCGTCACTGGAAATCTCAATGGTCAGCTCGCCTCCCCGGTCGAGCTTCGACACGCCATGGACGTAGGCATTTTCGACAATCGGTTGCAGGATCATGGCAGGTACCAATGCGTCGTGCAGATCGGGATCGACTGAAAGCGTGCGAATGACTCGTCCTGTGTATCGCTGGTCTTGCATGGCGAGGTAGGTTTCGATGAATTCGATTTCGTCGTGCAAGGGGATAAGCTGGACGTCTCGCCGTTCCAGTGTCATACGAAGCAGGCTGCTCATTTGTTCCAGCATCGAGTCGGCGGCGTCAATGTCGCTTCGCATCAGGCTGGAGATGCTGTTCATGGTATTGAAGAGGAAGTGCGGATTTAACTGCATCCGCAACGCCGAGATTTGCGCGTTGGCCAATTGCGCCTGAAGCTGAGCGGCGACGGTTTCTTTCTCGCGAAACTGCTGGTAATACCCGAATCCGCGGAAGAAAAAGAAGGCCCCCCAGAAGATAACCATGCTTTCAACCAGGTCGCCCCTGAAGTTGAATGCGACGCACTGCCAATAGGGCATACGGGCACGGTCGACGGGTACGCCGGGAAAAAAAATCACCCATATCATCTCCTGGATGAAGCAGGTAGCGAGACTCACCGGAAATACGACGGTCAGAATCTGGACGGCACTTGCCCGTTGAATGAAGGGGCGAAAGAGCCGCCAGAGGACCCAGGAGATGATTCCCCAAATAAGATACTGCGCCCCCCAGGACTCGAAGACAATGGCAGCGCTGATGCGATAGCCGGAGTGGAAAAGATGCAGCCACTCCTGCGCCGCAAAAAGGATTCCGATCGACGTAAATACCGCGACAAAGATCACCGGGTGCGTCCAGAGCGAACGCTCAGAGGACTTGTGAGCTGTGACACCGGCCGAAGAATCAGCCCCAATGGTCCCGGGTGTAGACACGAACTTGCCTCCCAAGAATAAGAAATCGTACTGGTTGCATTGTCACCGATTCGTCATTCAATCGTTGCAATTCCGCGAAAAAATTCAGGGGAAGGGCGCAAGAGCGCGCTTGCATGGCAATGCCGAAAGGAAACCGCGGGGGAGTCGCCGGGCGGCGATGTTCTGCCGCCATTAATCGTGCGGTGAGGCCAGTAATTGCGCTGCATGTTCCCCGGCTGCCGGAGCAGCCAGTGCCAATGCGGGGAATCCAGCCTGATTCTCTCCTTGCTTATCGACGAATTCTAGGACGAAATGGTGCTGCCGGTACCAATTTCCGGCCTCGGTATCGATGGCCCGAGCGCGGTCGGAACCCATCGCTGCGGAAAGAAGCCTGAGGTCGCTTTCAACGAGCTTCCGGGCCTCGTCTCCACCCTGCAGAACGGCAACGCGGAAATGGTAGTAAGCGGCGCCGTTGTCGAACGGCATACCGTTACCGTCTCGTGCCAGCACCCCAAGCAATACGGACGACCTCCAATTCCCTGCGTTTGCCGCGCCGTTGAGAAGGCTCATTGCTTCGGCCGGTGATTGGGCAAGGCCTGGATTGCGAACCAGAAGCAGCCCCAGGTTGTGCATGGCAGGAACATAGCCTGCCGCAGCAGACTCGCGGAACAACGAAGCGGCAGCGCCGAAGTCGTGCGCGTGATCTGCGCCGTTGAACAGAAGCATAGCCAGATCAAATTCTGCCAAGGGATCGTGTAAGCTTGCCCCTTTCCGATACCAGTGCTCGGCGACAGTCGGATTCCGGGTAGCGCCAATCCCAAAGGCGTAGAAGTCACCGAGGTAGCAAGCCGCTAACCCGCTGCCGTTGGCGGCAGCCTCGTTGAGAAGCTGAAGCGCCATTTTCTCGTTTCTCGGAACTCCGGTACCCCAAAGGTATGCGCCAGCAAGATTTACTTTGGCGCGAACCGATCCCCCTGCGGCTGCAAGCTGATACCAGTGCACGGCGCGCACTGGGTCTTTCGCAACGCCGACTCCGGATTCATAGAAGTAGCCGGTCTGCAGTTCCGCCTGGGGATCTCCGGCTCCCGCCGCCTTCTCATACCAATAAGCCGCCAGCTTGAAATCCTGCGCAACGCCGCGGCCGGCGAGATAGTCGCCCGCGAGCTTGATCTCTTCGTCGACAGAGCGCGGCTCGGGCACAACCTTGATTGAGGGAACGTCGGGTTCGGCGCCGGCAATCAATTTCGACGATGCGGCGAGCAACACACAGCAAGCCGCAGCGGAAACAGCGAATGCGCGATGACGGCTGCTTTCGAAGAACATCATTGGTTTTCTCCGTTGTGAGATCGTGAATCGTGGACGGCCGCTGAGTTGGCCGATCAGAAGCTCCTGATACGACCTAGACTTGCATTATGACGGAATGTTATTTGGTTTGAATGGTTTACGGGGATGCCCCGCACCGCCAATCGGCCTACACGAATCCATTCCTTGGCGATCGGTCACGGGGAAAACGCCGTTGGTCACAAAAATTTAATTGGAATCAGGATGGTGAATCACTGCGGCGCAAGGCCAGGCAGCAGCGATGCTCTCAACGAGTTTTAGACCGGTTCCTGAGTTCTTGTAGCCTCTTCCGAAATTGTGTAATGTGACTCTTTCTTCAGGAAAAGAGCCGCTTGAATGCAATAGCTTCGAGAAACAGTAACTCAGGAGCCGGTGTAAATGGCGGCGCCGGGGGGACGCCGCCGTTGGTTGAAAGCCAGATTGCGCGTCGAGCAATCAGAAGACGACTTTGCCTCCCAGAATCACGAATCGATTGCCCGAGGTCGAGCCGGGTACACTGCCCGAGGTGTTCTCAGCATTGCTGGTGAAGTTGCTGGCTCCCACGAAGGCATCGCCGACTCCGCGGAATTGCTGGTTTAACACGTTGTAGGCTGCCATGGACAGTTGCAGGTTCACGTGCTCAGTGATGAAGAAGGTTTTCACAACGGTTGCATCGAAATCGCTGAAGGGCTGCCCGCGAAGCAAGCTTCTGCTCCAACCCGGATAGGGATTATTCGCCGAAAGCGCGTAGGCCTGATTGTTGATGATCCAGTGCGTGTTGGCAGGATTGACGGGCGTGCCAGGGCTGTAGACGCCTGTGGGGTAAGTCGAGGTATCGGCATTGAACCCATCGCTGTTATAGACCACATACTCCGGCGTTCCCGGAAGCGGAGTCCCGGGCTTGATCGTCGACGTGCCAGGCGAGGGCTCTTGACCTCCGGTATACGGGTTCAGGTAGGCAACCGTATTGATCGGGGCGTTCCCGTTCGAAACCACCAACCTGCAGCTATCAATTCCAGTTACGTCCTGGTTGAAAGCCCCATCGCAGAAGCTGGTGTCGCCTGTGTTCGCATCGAGATCGATAGGTTGATATGGAGTGTAGACTTGGCCGCTGCGATAGCGGTAGATACCACTCAGCAGGAAGCCGTTCGCGAACCGACCGAGCAGGGTGTCGCCTTTCACGAATTTTGGAACGTTATAAGTGAATCCAATGCCAAGTGTATTGGGGAAGTCGTTGCCGCTGAGCCCGCGCTCGGCAACGCCGGGGTCAAGTGGGTTCTGAGAAAAAGCGTTCGTGCTGCCCCCGGCCCCGGTGCTGCGGAATCCGTCGGTGGCGTTGTTCATAGCCTTGCTGAAGGTATAGGAAACCGTCGAATTGAGCCCGTGGTAGTTTTGCGTGGTCAGGTTCAACTCGAGCGCGTTGTAGTTAGCCCAACCGCCGTTACTGGTCTGAATAAGGTCCTCGTAGTTACAATTCGGGCGGCCGTATCCGTCGGCTGAAGGGTTGGAGCAAAGCGACAGGCCGGAATAGAACTTGGGGAAGGCCGAGACTACGGGGAGCAGGTACGGATTGGCGTCGATCGATTGAAAATCGTCCGTAGTCTTGGAGCCGACGTAGCGCACGTCCCCGACAGCAGCATTACCTATCTGATGCTGGATTCCGAGGGTCCAGGTTTGCACATAGGGCGTACGGAAATTGGTCGGGAAGGAGTCTACAACATCCTGGCCAGGGTCTCCGCCGGTTGGTAAAGAAGGCAAGTTGAGCGTGCGAAAATCTGTGTTCAAGATTGACCCGTTTGAAGGGAGGCATGCATTGGAACCACAAAGGAAAGCGCCGTCGTTGGTCACCGGCGCTCCATCGGCGACGAGCAGAGCAAGGTTATAGTACGCGGGGTTCGCATTGATGGCATAGCCGGAGCTGACGGCCAGTTTCTTGTCGAAGTCCGGATTCCAGGCAAAGCCGATCCGGGGCTCGAAGTTCGTATAAATTTGAGGGACATAGGGCACGGTGCGAACGCTGAGCGGCAGCGAAGGATCCCAAAACGCGGTGGCGGGGTTGCTTTCGCGGGCGACGGTTTGTGAGTGCAGCTTATCGATCACATCGCTAAAAAACTCCCAGCGCACGCCAAGGTGCAGAGTCAACGTGGGGAGAGCCTTCCAGTCGTCCTGGAAGTAGGCGGCAACGTCTGGTTCGGTGAAAGGGACAGTCAGATCACCGTTCGCCAGATAAGCGAAGCTGGACGTGCCTGGCGGCGCGCCTTCACCCACAAGCTCAGCGTCCTGCGCTCCCAGCAGGTTGCTGAGTGTTGCGTAGTTGGGCTGGCCGTTGTAGTAGAAGATGCCGGTGTCGGGCGAGTTCTGGTAATCGAATTCGCCGCCAAAGAGGAGCGTTTGGTGGCCATGAGTCCAGGTGGCGTTGTTCTGTACCTGTGTGACCTTCACCGTGCCGCCTTGCGGGAAGTCGGCATCTCCGCCGAAATTCGATTGCTCGAGTCCTCCAGTGAAGTTCACTTCTGCAGGACACGCGCCGAAATTCGTGACCACGCAATTGGGAAATGGGCCACCCTGGAAGTCGACTTTGGAATCCTGGTAGCTATAGCGCAACTGGTCAACGAAGTTAGCAGTGAAGCTATGAGTCCAATCGGCTCCGATGTCGTATGTCTCGGACGGTTCGTTGAACCAGTCGCCGGCGCCAATCCCGTCTGCGCCCGCCAGCCCCAAGGCAAGCTGTTTCTGGTAAAGGAATCGTAAGAAGAAGCGATCCTTTTCGGTGGGCTGCCAGTCGAGTCGAGCAAGTTGCTCCTGGTCGTTGGTGGGACTGGCAATGGACCGTGTAACGCCAGCAACTTGAATGTTAGCGGTGGCGCCATTGGCGTCGGTAACACTTTCCAGGCAGGCACCACCGCCCGTATAGGTGTCTCCGGCGGGGCATAGGCCGGCCGGAACCGGAATGGGCTGCGGATTGCCGGCCGCGATTGAATATGGGCCGAAGCCCCCGATCATGGCTGCGCCTGGGTCGCTGGCAAATGTAGATTGAATGGCGCCGAGGCCAGCGGCGCCGGGAACGGGAGTAAGAAAGGGGAAAGATTCGGAGGGCGCCACACCGGTGCGCACCCTGTCCCAATAGGTGCTGAAAAAGAAAAAGAGCTTATTCCTCAAAATCGGACCGCCAATGGCTGCCCCGGGGCGATTCTCCACGTAGCGCGGAAGTACCGGGGTTGCAATCAGGAGCGGGTTCTTTTCGCCGTTGCTCAGCGAACTCATGAATTGGCTTTGATAAAGATCGAAGCCGCTGCCATGGAACGAGTTGGTTCCGGATACTGTGATGTAGTTTTCTACCGCGCCCGCGTTGCGGCCATACTGTGCGCTGTATTGGTTGGTAATCACCTGGAGCTGCTCGATTGCGTCCTGGTTGCCAAAAAACACCAGCGTTCCGCCGACTGAGTTGTCGTTGTTCGACTGGCCGTCGATTTCGTAGTTGTTGTAACGCGAGCTCTGACCGTTCACCGAATAGTCGTCGCCGTTGGAGTTGGAAAAGTTGTCATCGCCAACACCGGTCACACCTGGAATAAGCTCCACTATGGTATCGAAGCCATTGTTCAGGGGCAGATTCTGCACGGCATTGGTATCGAAAATCGTCGTCACCTGCGAATCGGTTGTCTCAAGCAAGGCGGCGGCGGAGCCGTTGACCTCGACCACCTGCGAGGCTGCAGTGGCGACCTGCAGCTTTACGTCGTTCAAGTTGGTGGTGGCTCCAGAGACAACCTGAATGTTCGCAATGTTCTCATTCGAGAAACCGCCGGCACTAATCTGCGCGCTGTAAGTTCCGATGGGAACCGTAAAGAACTTGAACGAGCCATCGCCTTTCGACGTTTCGACTAGCTTGAGGCCGCTTGCCTCACTGGTTAATTGAACCTGCGCGCCGGGAACGACGGCCCCGGAAGGGTCGGTAACCGATCCAGAGACAGTGCCGGTGGTGATGCCCTGGCCGAAAGCTGACATCGCAAAGGAGAACGCCGCCCAACCCAAGACCAACTTGTTCACAATTCGCATGTGGATTCCCTCGTAAGAATTTGTGTTGCGCAGTCCAATTCGCCAGATCAGTTCACAACTGCATTCGGAAGAGGATTTACTCCGTCATACGGCCCGGAAGCCGCCAGACGATCTCCTGTTTGGCCCGATTTCAAGCTTTGGTTGCCTTCTGGAATAACCAATCGAGACCTCGCAGCAGCCTCCGCGCGCAGCGGTTGCGAATGACCAGCCACTCTCGTGAAAGCA
Source organism: uncultured Acidobacteriaceae bacterium (assembly GCA_963823805.1). Lineage (GTDB taxonomy): Bacteria > Acidobacteriota > Terriglobia > Terriglobales > Acidobacteriaceae > Telmatobacter. The sequence goes on from CAWGMW010000003.1 coordinate 70,991, forward strand.
CGCACGATTCCTCTTGCGGAGTTTCTGGAATTTATGTGATGACCGTTCGGAATTGTGGGACGAACGGAGCTCCACTTCGCTTTGGCCACAGGAAAGGGGATCTCAAGAGACGAGAGCACTCAATATCTCTGCACCGGCTGGAATCTGGCCTACGGTGTTCTGGAACCGGTACGAAGGGCCGGGAATCAGGGATAGAACGCGCGCCAACTTGGCCAGACGCAACCTATGGGTGTAATTTGATGATCGAGTCCTTCGCGGAGCTATGAAAGAGCGTAGATGATTGCAATGGAAAGACGGCTTCGCCGTATCAGCTAGGAGCCCTTGGTTGTCTGACTTCGAGCTGTCCACGGCGAAGGTTTGTGCAGGATTGGTTTCAAAAGAAAGCACGGGCCCTGAGATTTTCCCGGCAAATGACTTGCGAGAGAATTTTCCAATATTTGCAGGTCTAAGGTGCAGGTTTTCTTCCTGGTTGCAACTCTGGAATACGTCTGTTAATGTTTTGTGGGATCGATACCACGGGGAGCGCGAGGCTGGAATCCAGCGCCCCGCCGGCCCTCAAAGAATCTCAAATCCTCACTCCACCATGCCCGGCACTCCTGCCGGACTCCTCACCGCGTTGAAAGCATGGAGCCTTTTTATGAAAATCCATCGTCTCACGGAAGAAACTCAGACAAAGGCCTGTTTTGGCCGGTTTGCTTGCGCCGTTCTTGTTGCTGCCTTGCTACCTCCAACGCTGCTCGCAAAAACCGTCGTCTTTTGGCAGCCGGGTTTTCCCACAGTGGCCAGCCAGCCCATCGAGCAATCCTCGTTGCTCCAGGCCCTCAATGGGCTGGACGCGCAATTCGCGGATGTGGAAGGCCTGAATGCGCCCGCAACCCTGTCAGGAGCGGACCTGCTGGTCCTTCCCTACGGCTCGGCGGTTCCGGCGGACGCGTGGAAGGCGATTGAGAACTACCTTCACGAAGGTGGCAATCTGCTCATCGTCGGTGGGCAGCCGCTGCGCGTGCCGGTGACGGAAGCGGACGGAAAATTTGCCGAAGCTGCTCCTCAGGACACTTACTCCCGGGTAATCGATTTCCGTCATACATACGAAGTTCCTGTTCCCGGCGACGCGCATTTCGCGTGGAAACCCGGAGACGATCTGCCCGAGACGCCGCAGATCCGCGCACACCGATTTTTCGCTGTCGAAGGCCGGCTCGACGGGTTTGGCTACATGGTGGATGGCGCAGGGTTGCCGGTTGCCGCCCCTGTAATTGTGGCCGATCACAGGTTTGGTCCAATGCGCGGCAGCCGCGTAGTGGCGCTCGATTTTGATCCGGATTCCAGCTATTGGCAGAGTCAGGACGGAATTGCGCTCATCCGTCAGTCCGCCATCTACGCAAGCCAGGGTGCCACAGATTTTACCGTGGAAACTTTGTTCTCCACACTGCGGCCCGGCGAACCTCCGTTCATCACGGTTCACCTTCGCAACCCGCGTCAGGAACGGCTTGGCCCTTCGACCGGCGGCGAGGTCAAGCTCACGCTCAGCTCCGATAAAGAGGTGATAGATTCAGCCACGCTGCCCATCCCGGACCAAGGCATCGCCGACATCCCGGCGCCATTTCATCAGGCGCTTCCCCCGGGCTTTTACAAAGTCTCCGCGGCTTATAGCTCGGGCGGCAGGCTGCGCGAGTTCTATCAGAACGGCTTTTGGGTGGAGGACACGAAAGCGTTGGATGCCGGTCCGGTTCTGGGTGTCCATGGCGACTTTCTCTCTCGCGACGGCGCTCCGTTCTTCCCGGTAGGAACGAATTACTTCACGACGGAAGAGAATGGGCCGGACTTCTCGGGCCCAAGAAACGCTTGGGTCTGGGATAAAGACTTCGACGAAATGTCGCGGCATGGCGTGAGCTTTGTCCGTACCGGTGTGTGGATGCCGAACGCCAAATTCATCGAAGCTAACACAGGTGGAGTCGATGAGCGTTTTCTGCGCAACCTTGAAGCCTTCCTCCTGTGTGCGCAGCGGCACGGGATCGCCGTGAACTTCACCTTCTTCGCATTCTCACCTCACTCGGGCTATGTGGGCCGCGACGATCCTGATGCCACTCCGCCGAATCCTTACACCGACCCCGGAGCCTTACAAGCGCAACAGGCATACGTGCGCTCGGTAGTCGAGCGCTTCAAAGATGTGCCTTGGCTCTCCTGGGACCTCATCAACGAACCGAGCTTTTCAAATCCGCGGCATATCTTTAAAGGCAACTATCCGAATGGCGACCCGACCGAGATTGCGGCGTGGCGCAAGTGGCTGCGGCAAAGGTACGACGGTAATCTCGCCGCCCTTGCAAGCGCCTGGAGGATCACTCCTGAGCAGCTCGGCACCTTCGATACGGTGCCGCTTCCAGCTCCCAACGACTTGGTGTACTCACGTTATGGGAATCCGAACGAAGTGCGTGCTGTCGATTACAACCTCTTCGCACAGGATATGTTTATCGACTGGGTACACTCGACGGTCTCGCTGATTCGCGCGACCGGCAGCAAGCAGCTTATCGATGTGGGGCAGGACGAGGGCGGCGTGACCGACCGTGTGCTCAATCAGTTTTACGGCGGCGCGGACGTCTCCTTCACAACCAACCACACGTACTGGCAGGATGATGCGCTGCTTTGGGACTCCGTGGCGGCCAAGCGCGTGGGCGTTCCAAACATTACCGGGGAAACCGGCTATCAACCCGTATGGGCGCCGGACGGTACATGGCGTTACGACGAATTCACGGGCCTCGGATTGATCGAGCGCAAATGGGCCCTCGGATTCGCCGCTGGCAGCAGCGGCGCAATGCAATGGGATTGGGCCCGTGAGGTCGACTTTGGAATGAAGCGTAGCGACGGCTCCGCGAAGGCTTGGGAGAATCGCATGCGCGACCTGGGTGCATTCGCGCAGAATGCCGCTCCCTTGGCCACCGCACTCGTGCTGCCGCAGGTTGCCCTTGTCCTGCCCCAGTCGTTTCAAATGTCGGTCAACAACTCGCTGGCGCTCGAGGCCCAGCGGAACGCGGTCCGGGCACTCTACGGCTATGCCCGCAGTGAGGCTTATGCCGTTGGCGAATATCAAGCCGATCTGATTGGGACACCGAAGCTCATTCTTCTTCCGTCGCCGTTCGGACTGACTGAAAGCGCCTGGAAGGCTATCGAGGACAGGGTGAATGCGGGTGCCGTCCTGCTGGTCACCGGGCCCTTTGATGGGGATGCACATCTTCACGACACGGGAAGACAGGACGCCATCGGAATCCCCTATCAAACCGAGGCGCTTACCATCCGCGACCACTTGATTCACTTTCCAGGTGGCGATGAGAGCTTAAGTTTCACGGGCAACAAAACCACCGTGTTGAGCCGCGCTATTCTGTCCGGCGGTGAAGACTGGATGGAGAGACCGCTCGGCAAGGGAAAGATTCTTTTCGCGGCGCTTCCATTGGAACTCAACGATAACCTGGAGGCGGTCGGCGATGTCTACAAGTACGCATTGAAAATCGCTGGCGTATCGCCCGTTTACACCACAAATCTTACCGATCCCGGAATTCTTATTTGCCCCACCCAATATCCCAATGCCACGCTCTACGTCATCACTTCGGAGTCAAATCGGGAGCATGTGGATTTCAAGGACGTGCGCAGTGGTCGGGAGTTCACAGGAACTCTGGCCAGCGGTCGGGCAACGATCCTACTGGTTGGCGCCGACGGCAAGCTGCTGGCCACATTTAACTGGCCCTCTCAGTGACCCCCGTTCAGCGATGAAAGAATAGCTCACATTCCAAACCGTCCGACCCGCGCCGTTGGATTCCAGGGTCTGACTCCATCAACCCGCTACATTGAATCGTGAGGACCGTCAACTCTGCCTCAAGCTTTCACTATGGAAATGAGCTCATGTTACTGCCCGCGTGGCTCTCCTGTCGGCAGAAAAGCCATTCCATCAATCGCATCCCCCGATGCCAGTTCATCCCTGACTCGGACCGAGTTGACGCCCGCCCGCGCAGCAGCCTGACGCAACAAGCCAAGTGCCTCGGCCGGTGTGGACCCAGGCGGCAGCCGGAAAATCCAGGGAACATTAGCTGAAGTGAGCGACTTGTCCGTACTCAAAGCCACCACCGGGACAAAGCACTTCAATGCCAGTTGTTCCGAAAGGTGGCCGGCGTCCCGATCCAGCGCCACGATCGCCAGGGCATGTTCGTCCATCAAGGCGTGAACTAATTGCGTTGAGGCTGTGCCCCAATTCTGCTTACCCTCCACTGGCGTTACCACCCACTCTCGGCCAGCCGGCACTTCAGCGTGCAGCGCTGCCACAACCTCCGGCGACTGCGCAATCTCCGCAGCATCCGGGCCAAAAAGAACCACGCGCACTGGTCCCGCCGGGAGATCGGCAGATCGCGGACCTGTAAAGCTCACCCCATCTTCTACCACGCGAGCATACGGCGTCCCTGGCGTATCGGATGGCCCTTTCACCTCAGCACTGCCCTGCCCTGCCGGCTTCTTCTCCAGCGTCGCAACCCGGTAAGTAATCGCGCCATTGTGAACTGTGCCCAGGTACAGCGGCGCGACATTCTTCTGGTTGGGATCGAAGACCATGTGCCCGGTCACGCCGTCATATTCCTCGATGTCCGCCAGCGCGTCGTGAATGCGTGCGCGATTCAATCCGGCCTTGCAGATGGAGTCGAGCAACGCATTCATGGCGTCATAGGCCAGCGAAGCAAATTGCTCCGGCTGCTCATGGAAGCGCACCTCGAAGCGGAGATTGAAGTCGAGCCAACGCGGGTCCTTCCGTGTCGGATCGTAAGGAAAAACGGCTTCGAAGCCATCGGCGTCGGCGCCGGCTTGAGCCAGCAGATCGGGCCCCAGCGTTCGATAAGAACCGAACACGCGCTGTTTCATTCCCATGGCGCGCATTTGCTTCAGGATACCCGCCGTTTCGCTTTCATCCGCCCATATCACGATTCCATCGACGCGTGAGTCATGGATGATCTGCAGCTCGCGCGAAAAGTCCGTGTCGCCCGGCATGAATTTCTGCTCAATGACCACAGGGTGTCCTAGCCGGACGGACGCACCTCGGAACTTCGGAACGCCCATTCTTCCATAGCGGTTGTTCACCCTGAGCAGGGCAATCCGCTTGAGGCCAATCTCCGTATAGATATGGCGAGCCAGGGCATAGGCTTGCACGCGATCATCCTGCAGATCGGTGAAGTACCACGGAATATACGTTTCAGGAATCGTGGGATCAGTCGAAGCGGAATTGACGATCGGAATCTCTGCTTTCAGAGCAACTCGAAGAATGATATGGGTCGACTCGGAATTGATCGACCCGAAGATCGCCCAGTCCCGGTCGTCGTAGATCATCTTCACGGCTTCGTCCGCAGCCGAGCCCCAGATAGTCGAGTTGGTAGGGCGGTCGGTACCGTAAACTGCATTGGCCTGCCAGTTGTTGTAATCGTTATGCAAGATCAGCTTGAAGGGCTTGCCGCCATAACCGCCGCGCGCGTTAGCCTCTTCCACGGCCAATTGCGCTCCATGCAGCATGCGCAAACCGTCCACTTGATCCGGGCTGGATTCTACAGGGCCGAGAAAGCCGATTCTCACTTCGCTGATGTCCGTCGGGTCGGGAATATCGCGGCCGGCGCCAGTGTAGATATTTGGTTCGAGATAGTTCTCGTAGTACGGTTTTTCAAACTTGGCGAACGGCCTCAAATCCTGCGGCTCACCTGCGTATGGCGCCACCGTCCGGTCGCGCGGCGGCCCCGGCGGATGTTTGCCGCATTCGCACACGCCGCCACTCTGCGCGAAAAGGGGCGCGGGGGCGCACGCTGCCAGCGTACATAGCGCAATCTGTAGAATTCCATGGCGCATGAAGCTTACTCCTTGCCGCTGTTAGCCTTTTCCGTTCGAAACATGGCAATCGCCTCTATCTCCACGAGCAGCTCCGGCCGACACAGAATCGCCTGGATGCCGGTCGAAGCGGGCAGTGGGTCGAGCCCCTGCTCGCTGAAAAATGCCGTCCGCTCTTCGTTGAAAGCCTCGTAGTCGCGCTCAATGTCCCGCAGATAGCAAGTAGTGCGGACGATATCGTGCCAGGTGCAGCCTTCGCTGGCCAGCAGTCCGGTGATGTTCTCGAGCGTGCGCCGCATCTGCCCGCGAAAGTCGCCGATGTGAACGCTTTCACCGTTCTCGTCGATCGACGCAGTGCCGGAGATAAGCAGAATCGTCAAGCCGTTCAGATCGATCCTCATCCCACGCGAGAACGAGCTAGGTTTGGCGTAAGCGTGGGCTTCATTGAGTACCTCGTGATTGGTGATCGCGCGCTTCCTCACTGGTGTGTGCGCGATTGTTTCCAGAATTTCAGCAAATGCGATCATGGCGTTCGCTCCTCTTTTCTTATCGTTGAAGAACTCCATGGCTCAACCCATCGGCCGTGGCAACCCATATATCGCCACCCTGAAAGTCGATGCCAAGAATGTAGTTGTGCGCCGGCCCGCTGGCCACGGGAATCTCCGTGACGTTCCCCTTCGCGTCGCGCACCGTCATCACCGGCTTGTGCGAGCTGAGCGAGCGCGTATAGACGGCCCAGTTCGCGCCATCGTAGTAAGCCAGTCCCTTATCGGTGCAGAACCAGGCATGATTGGCGTCAACGCCTTTCACGAAATTGGTGAAGTTCGAGGGAAGTCCGCTATCTTTTGTCAGAAAATTGTGCCAATAGCGGCCATCGTATCGGCTGTCGCCGAAATACGTCGACGCCCATACGATCCCGTCAACGTAGCTTACCGAAGAAACTATGTCGTGAATCAGGCCCTGATCTTTGAAAAGCACCAATTCGTTTTCGCCGTCTGGATCGTCGTATAGGTCCCAGCGTTCAGTTTTCTGATTGAATTCGAGCAGGCCGCTACCCCAAATGGCGAAGTAGACTTTGGTCGCTGTAGCGGAAACCCCGTAAGCCCAAATCTCGCGCATGGGCGTGTTGCGCTCGTTATAGAGTGACCACTCGCCGGTGTCGAGGTTGAGCCGGCCGGCGCCGGCCGCTGTAGATACCCACACATTTTCGCCTTCCACAGAAACGCCGTACACCACGTCGTTGCTCAGCCCCGAGTTCAACTGCGTATAGCTGACAATGCGGCCGCCCGAGATCCGGCTCAAACCGCCCATTGTGCCGGCCCACACATCGCCCGTGCGTTTGTCCAATGCCAGTGAGAGTACTGCACGATGCGCCAAGCCGTCCTTTGTCGTATAGGTCTTCCACTTTCCGTCTTCGTATAAGCCAAGGCCGTTGTCCGTTCCCGCCCAAATTCTGTCACCATCGACGAGCACCGCATACACGTGATTGTCGGGAAGGCCGTTGGCGGTTGTGTAGTTTTCAAAACGAAAGCGCGGCATGAGCGGAACGGTTACCGCCGTTGACGCGCCGTGATGATGACGCTGGGGTGCTTGCGCGAATCCGGACCGCACATCAGCCGCAAGAAGCGCGACCGCCAGTAGCGCCATCGCAAACCATCTTTTATCGGCAAACTTCGTCATCGCGTCCTCAGGTATTCGATCAGGTCGTTTAGCTCGTCTTTGGTCAGGTCGTTGGTGCGCCCGTGCTTGTCCTCCGGGTTGTAAATGGTCCAGATCTCTTCGAGCGTGCGCGCCGAACCATCGTGCAGATATGGCGCTGGGAGCGCAATGTTCGTCAGCTGCGGCGTGTCCAGCATTCCTGAATGGTCACTCGGTTTCTTCGTTCCGACATCGAATGATTTGTTATCCGTTCCCAGCGAGCCGCTGTGGCAGTAAGAGCAGCGGTTAGCCGGCGGAATCGGCTTGCCAAAATTGTCCACCGAGCGCTCGAAAATCGTTTCGCCGCGCGCCTGCGCGGGCGTGAGTTCATTACCCGGAAGGCGCCAGCGGTTCGGCCGGGCGGGGAGACTGCGAATGTAGAGAGCGATATCTGCCAGTTGAAGGTCGCCGTAGTTTTCCGAGCGCCAGAAATATTTTTCCGTGCGCGGGCCGCACTCAGTGGGCAAGTTCGGATTTCCTCCGTTCCACTTGTAGGGCGCAGTGTCCTTGATGTCTTCGAGCAAGCGGTTGGCAACGATGTCGCGGCCAAAGCCATTTGGCTCCAGGTTCCAGGTCAGAGCGTCATAGGTTGAATCGATGTGGCAGCTGGAGCAACTGATTTGGCCCTGAAAGGAATAGTGCGCCGAATAGAATGTCTGCTCGCCCTTGCGCAGCGCGCTGACGGTCTGCGGCCCGGCTAGCGCGATGGTTGCGGCAAGGCGGAGGGTGCTTGTATCGATCACGCTGATTGTGTCGTCGAGCCGGTTGGCCACAAATAGCTTGCGGCCATCGCCGCTCAGCGCAAGCCCTCGCGGATTGTGACCCACGGGAATTCGTGCCGTCACATAGTTCCCGCTGGCCGAGAGATCTTGTGCGAACGATCCTGACCCGGGTCGCGGGTGTGCGTGAATGTAATGTAGAAGGCGCGACACATCCACGGCCAGCACGCTCTCCGAGCCGCCAAGAGTGACATAAAGACGCGATCCGTCGGGCGCAATGGTCACGCCGAACGGTTGTGAAGCGTAGCGGTCCAGTTCGTCGAGGGGGATCTCCACCGGCCTGCCTACGCCCGAGCCGAAGAGTGTGAGCGTGTAGGCAAACGCTCCGCCGTGCTCCAGGTGCGCCAACGGGATTAGGTTCTTCGGGTGAAACTCGGCTACGGCGCCAAGGCGGCCGTCGGCGGAAATGGCCACGTGAAAGACGCCCGCAATCGAATGCAGCGGAATGCGGTCAATCACCTCCGCGCTTTGCGTGTCGATCACGGTGATTTCCGATTCGGGCGGTGTGCGGTTTTCCAGGCCTGTGCTCAGCGGAGAAAGATTGGGGTAGATGTGCGTCCCGTAAATCCGCTTGCCATCGGGCGAGAGTGTCAGATAACTCGCGCCGCGCCCAGCTAGCAAACGCTTCTCCTCAGCGCCCGTCTGCGCATCCAGAACGGCAATGTCGCTGGAAATGCGATTGGCAACAAAGACGTACTTGCCCGCTGCGTCCTCAACCACCCCGGAGGGTTCTAAGCCCACGTTCCACGTCGCGGCGACAGTCAGCGTGCGCGTGTCGATCACTGAAACCGTGTCATCCCAGGAGTTCGTAACAAAAAGCCGATCGCCCGCGCGCGAGAGCGCCATCCCACGCGGAACGCGGCCGACGGTAACCGTTCCGATCACTTCGTAACTACTGGCGTCGAGCACGCGCACATCCTCACTCTGCTGGCAGAGCACGTACAGCCGCGTGCCGTCGAATGAAAGCAGAATCTCCAGCGGCGACGCGTATTCTTGTTCGTCGGCCGGGGATTGCGAGGCTGCCGACATTGACCCTGCGTAAACTCGCCGCTCTAGACCCGGGCTGAGCGCAAGACCAAGCAAGGCCGCGGCTCCCGCAGTGAGCGCAGCAACTCCGAGCCTTAACTTCCTCGGGCTGCTCGCTCCCATGTCTGCTCCCGCGCCTCGCATCGCTTTCCTTCCCATCTTCATTTCGGTTCTTCGACGGTGAGCACGCGATCAACAGTGACCTTGTCGATTGTCTGCTGGCGTCCGCTGGGCCAGTGAACGATCAGTTTGTCGATCGTGGCGGCCGCGCCTAGCCCGAAGTGCAAGCGACCGTCGTTTTGCGATAGATAACCTGAACTTGCCACGCGCTCGGCCGTCCATCTCCTGTCTCCGGCCTTCACCTCCACCCGCGCGCCAATTCCGTCGCGATTGCTCTTTGTGCCCACGAGCTTTACTTCAATCCAGTGGCCTGTGCCGGTGGAGACGTTGTGCAGTAGCTTTCCCTCAGCGCCGAGGTTCACCACGTAGGCGTCCACCTTGCCGTCGTTGTCGTAGTCGGCAAAGCAGGCGCCCCGCGCCACGGTTCGGTCGCTCAACACGGAACCAGCCTGGCGCGAAACGTCCTTGAATTGGCCGTTTCCCTGCCCGCGAAACAGCGTGTGCTCCTGCGGAATTAAATGAATGAGCCCGCCGTGGAAGACGAGGATGTCGAGCTGGCCGTCGTTGTCAAAGTCGTATACCCCCGAACCCCAACTTACGTATTGCGCGTCCGTCTGCGAGATGCCGTTGGCCGCGCCCTCATCTTCAAACTCGGTCTTTGCAGAACCTGGCTGCACAATATCCGAACCGTTCTCCGGTGCTCCGATGTTTCGCAGGAAACGGTTGTAGCTCCCATCGGTCACCCAGAGATCCAGCACTCCCCTGCCCTCAAAGTCGGCGGCTACCGGTCCCATCGATGAAGTGGCTTCGCCATTTTGCCCGAACGCCGTCCCGGTTTCGTTCGCAATCTCCTCAAAAGTTCCGTCGTGTTTGTTGTGGAAGAGGAAGTTTTCCGTCCGATCGTTGGCCACATAGATGTCGTCCCATCCGTCGTTGTCGAAGTCCGCTGCCGTTACTCCCATGGTGCGGCCGACGTACGCGCCAATGCCAGACTTGTCCGTCACATCGGTAAATGTTCCGTCGCAGTTGTTGTGGAACAGCATGTTGGTTTCACCCGCGTAATCGAGCGGTCCAGGATAGTTGTCCGCCGCATAGAATGCGCGGTATTTAGGATCGAACTTGACGTAGCGCCCAACAAACAGGTCAACGCAACCGTCCCTGTCGTAGTCGAGCCATGTGGAACTGATTGCCCAGCCGTTGACCTTGATGCCGGCCTTCTCGGTCACGTCGGTGAAGTGGCCGTTGCCGTCGTTGTGATAGAGGACGACCTTTCCGTATCCGGTCACCAGCAGGTCTTCGTAGCCGTCGTTGTCGTAGTCCGCTGCCGTCACCCCGATCGAATACATATCCGGGTCCAGGCCCGATTTCTCGGTCACGTCGGTGAAATGGCCGTTGCCGTCGTTGCGATAGAGATGATTGTGCGCGGGAGGGTTCGGCTTCTCTTTTAATGGATATGGGTGCATCGAGTCGTCCAGCGACCTGCCGTTAACCACGTATAGCGAAGGCCGCCCCGAGTTGTTGTAGTCGAACCAGACGCAGCCCGCCCCCGTGCCTTCAAGCAACGATCCCAGCTGGGCTGACCCAAAGCTGTGCGTGAAATCAATACCCGATTTATCCGTGGCATCTTCAAAGCGAATAGCCGACTCGAGTGGTGTCGGCGCGCTGACCGGCGCCGCTTGTGGAGGCACTTGGGTCGCCGCTGGCGCTGTTTGCGCCGCACAGGCGAACCCCGTGATCGAGACCGCGCCGAAAAGTGCAACAAGAACAACAAATTTCATATCAATTGCCTCCCGGCGCTGCCGCAACAACCTTGGCGCCGGTCAAATCGACTGGCTCGGTAGTTCGCATCAGCACGTCCGGCACGCGATTCTCCGATGCGCGCTCCGGCCCCGCGTGGCAGCCCACACAAATGCGCTGCTCGCCGCCGCGAGCCCAGAACCATCCGTGCTCCTGCTTGAGAACCGTGCCCTTGAAATCGAGCAGCTCAAGCCGGATCGGTCTGTCGACCGGTACCTCCACGAAGAACGACCCGTCCTGCTCAACCGGCGCCGTTCCCATCGCAATTGCTCTCCCTGCGGCGTCTTGCGCCTCCAGGCGCACCGAGACGGGCTTTCCTCTCAAAACTCCGTCGCGGCTAACGCGCGCGTCCAATGCGAGCAGGTTCGCGTAGTCCCATGGGTGCAGGCCCGATGGGTGCCTATTGGGCCGCGCGCGCGGGGTGATCAATACCGGCTCGACCAGGTCCTCTCCTCCCATCGCCAAGAGAGTGCGCATCTCCGATGCGCCCGGCATCCACATCCTGATCGCATATCTCGCGTCTGTCGCCGCACGCGCACTCATCAACCAGGCTCCCGAATCGGTTTCGGCAATCGCGCCGGCATAAGTGCCGCGCGGCGCTTGAACTGGGACTTCATGCGCCATCGCGGAGGTGAAGCGAGCCAGCGACGCTCCGTGTGTAAAGACAACATCCCCCGATGCCAATTGCGTTCCGCCCCAGCGCGCACGCCCATGATCGCAGCGCACCGACTCTTCGCCTGAGCCGTCGGCGTAAACCAGGAACAACTCCGGCGTCGACCCATTGCCGAGCGGGAAGCCCGCTTCAAACAGAATCCGTCCGTCGCGCAGCACGTCCGTGGGGAATGTGCTTGCGCGCGTGTATGTGAGCGGCAACATCCCAGGCCCCGCCGTCGGATTCAGGAACTTGGGAGTAGGGTGCCCATCTTCGCCCGACTGCAATTGGAATCCCGCTGCCGTCCGCTGCGCCCAGACCATCCGGCCGCCCGGCAGATAGAGGGGGCGCTCCGCATCCGTCGCCGTGGCCATCACCTGTCGCACGGAGTGATCCTTGAGGGCAAGTTCCCAAATCTGCCAGGGATCGCCTGCAGACCGCTTGCCTGCGAACAACACTGTCTGGCCATCGAACGATACGTTCGCGTCCGCTGAAGCTGCAAAGCCGGTCACCAGCGGCTCCGCCTTGCCGGCGTGAACAACCAGTAATTGCGCTCCTTCGGGAAATCGCTCCTGTCCGCGCAACTCTGCCAGCGGTACATAGGCGGGAGCAGAGGTCACAATAAAATCCGGAGAAACCTCTCGCTCCGCATCATACGTGAGCCCACAGACTGGACAAAGTATCAACGCAACCGGCGCCGCAACCACCAGCGCCGCAAAGGTCAACCTCATGCCACGGCCTCCGCGAGACGGACGCAGGCATTTTCGCTCTGTTCCTGCTTCTCTTCCTGCGTCGACGTCCCGCGCAGTGCGATCCATGGTTCGAGCTTTGCCATCATGGCAGCGAACCCCTCAAAGTCCAGCGACTGCTCGCCGTCGCTCCATGCTCTGTCGGGATCGGGGTGCACTTCGACCAGAAGGCCATCCGCACCTGCGGCGATTCCGATGCGCGCCAGCGCCGGAACCAGTTCGCGAAGTCCTGCCGCATGGCTGGGATCGGCAATCACCGGCAGATGTGTGATCTGCTTCAGCAACGCAATACCGGCGGCATCGAAGGTGTTGCGCATCGCCGTTTCAAAGGTGCGAATGCCGCGCTCGCACAGAATCACGTTGGGGTTGCCGTTACTTAGAATCACCTGCGCCGAGCGCAAAACGTCTGCAATTGTCGCCATCATGCCGCGCTTCAGAAGAATCGGCCGTCCTGATCGCGCTGCCGCTTCCAGCAGCGTGTAATTCTCCATGCTCCGAGAACCGATCTGCAGGATATCGGCATATTCTGCGACCAACGAGACATCGCGCTCCGACATCACTTCGGTCACGATGGCCAACCCGGTCTCCTCGCGCGCTGCGGCGAGCAGCCTCAGGCCTTCGACGCCTAGTCCTTGAAATGAATATGGAGAACTTCGCGGCTTGAACGCGCCACCGCGCAGAACATGCGCCCCTGCGCTACGCACTTGATAGGCGGTGTCCATCAGCTGGTGCTCGGTTTCCACTGAGCACGGTCCCGCCATCGTGATGAACTCGTCACCACCGACAGCACGATCGCGCACCCGCACAATCGTCCGCTGGCGCCGTGCGCCTAGCAGTGCATCGGGGGCTTCGGCAAAACGCTCCTGCCAGCTTTCGCGCACCCTGAGCGCTCCATCCGGCCTCCAGTTCTTAGGGAAGCCTAAGTGTACTTTGAACGCTGGGGATCCGCCTCAATCGAAAGGTGGATACGCGCAGGCACGCCGGGGCATCCGATGCCGGATTCTGTGGAGCTAGCAACCGATTGTGCTCAATAGACTTGAATGGAGTGACTCGAATTACGATCGCGCCATCGGCGGCGGACGATAGCCAAACGCCGCGTCGACAATCCCCGCGACGCCCAGCGCGATCTCATCCTCGAACGGCCGCGCTACGATCTGCACGCCGATCGGCAGGCACTCGGGTGAGGCACCCACAGGAATCACTGCCGCCGGGCAAGCCAGCGCGTTGAACCACTGGGTGTATCGCATGGCATCGAGGTACCCGACGGATCTGCTGTCGATGGTCCACACACGCTCGTCGTGGCGAAACGCGGGAATGCTGGCCACCGGGCAAAGCAAAACCGGATGTTCGCTCATCTCGGCCAGAGTCTTCGCGCGCAGCAGGTCTAATTCGGCCCACGCGTTGAGCAATTCCGTCGCGCTGAGCGGCCCGGCAGCTTCCGCGATTTCCAAAAACTCATTGAAGATGGGACTGAGCTTCTCGCGCTTGCCGCGAATCTCCGGCTCATAGAACATTGCCCCGCACTGCACAAAGAACTTCCACCAAAGTTTGCGCAGTTGCTCCAGGGTCCGCGGGCGGAACGGCTCCACTCGGAAGCCTGCTTCATGCAACGCTCGCGCCGCATTGTTTACCGCGGCAGCCGTCTCAGGCGTCACCGGAACAAGACCATCGTCTTCGAAGAACCCAATCGCCTTCGCGCGCAATTCATTGGGGCTCGGGTTTCTCAGCGCGACCGGTGGACTTACTGGATCAAGCGGATCCTGGCCGCTGAGAACTTGAAACAGCAGTTCAACGTCGCCAACTGTGCGGGCCATCGGTCCAATCGCGCCAAGAATCGAAATCGGCCCCACGCACGGCGGCAGATGCCCTCGCCCCGGTATTCGTCCTGGCGTGGGTTTCAGAGAGCAGATGCCGGTGAAGTGTGCGGGCACTCGCACCGACCCTCCGCTGTCGCTGCCCAATCCCGCTGCGGACATTCCCGCCGCGATGGCCGCCGATTCGCCGCCGCTCGATCCACCCGGCGAGCGGCCAAGATCCCAGGGATTGCGCGTGCGACCATGAAGCAGGTTCGCGGTTTCATACGCCATCAGGAACTCCGGACAGTTGGTCGTGCCCAGAATTAACGCTCCTGCTGCGCGCAGCCGAGCTACCACGACGGCATCCTCAACAGGAACCTCGCCCTTGTGGAGCAGGCTGCCAATCTCGCATCGGAAGCCCGCTGTCGCGATGGACGACTTGATGGTCACCGGCAAACCATGCAAAGCGCCGCGCGGTTCTCGCACCGCGTCTAGCTGCCTGGCCTGTGCGCGCACACGCTCTCGGTCGAAGTCGGCGAATGCGTTCAATTCCGGATTTAATCGCTCGATCTGCTGGATATGAGCTTCGGCAAGCTCAGCCACGGAAATCTCGCCGGTGCGAAGCAGCACAAGCTGACTCGCCGCCGCGGCCAGCACAACATCGTTCATGGCTGCGTTCCAAGTGGCAATTGCGGCTCTCCGATCTCCGGTGGCGCCGACGGCAACAATTGATAGTTGAATCGATACGATCGCACTGGCTCACCGGATTCGAACCGGTCGTTCCAATTCAATCGGTAGTCGAGCGAGGCAGCATCGTCGGGATACTTCTCGCTCGCCGGATACGGATACGTGCTCATGCCATGGAATGGCATTTGCGCCACTGTGAATGGCGACGCATCCCACCAATCCATATCTTTCACGAACCCATTGGCGTAAAAAAAGTAATCGCGTTTCCAATGTGCGGGCAAAGCGGGCAGCTTCTCCGCGTCGAATTCAGCCGCGATCTCCTCGCCGCTGCCAAACACAACAAACCTGTCGTCGATGGTCTCGAGTAGCGGGGTCACGTCTCCAAAGTGCGTATAGTTTCCACGCTCACGCTGAAAGGGCCCAGACAGGCTCACAAGATTGTAATCGTAGTTCAAATCGCCCGGACTCGCGCCCTCAATCTGCTTTGGGTAGCCGCGGAAGTGCAACGTTGCGCTGGCCAGCGGAATCTCCGTAGTCCGCGTCTGCGCGTCCACGCTCTGATCGATCAAGACCTGGTCCCAGTAGATCTGCAAATTCGTCATCAGCCGAATGCGCCGCGTTCCCGCCGGCAGCTTGCCCGTCAGGTCCACCACGATCGTCCGCTCCAGCCCGGCCGGAAATCCCGCATCGCCCGGAACTCGCTGCCACGAGCCATCCGTGAGTTGCGCCTCCACGTATGGCGGAATCTCCTTCAACCCCGCCTGCCACGCGGCATAGAGCGAAGTCGCACTGAAATAGTTCACATAACCGGTCATCAGAAGCCGCAGCGGAGAGTCCAGTTTGATCTGACCCAGATCCAGTGTCAGCGCATGCAGGTCGGCAAACCCGTCGTAAGGCAGCGATGTGAATCCGCTGGCAAACACGTGATCTCGCCTGCTCAGACGGTCAAGCACATCATGTCCTTCGCCATCCCACGCGCCCGTCGGCAAACGCGCCCCTTCACTCGCCACCACGCGGCCCGAAGCAAAGGGGGGATCGTCGAGGAATCGCTCGTCAGGATTCACCTCCACATCTTCCGGGTGATCAATCGCGACCATTCGCAATTGGTCGATGTAGTTCACTTCCTCCATCGGCTCCATAAACCGCACACTGATCTTGCCGTTTACCAGCGCGGCATTCGCGCCGTCAATCTTCACCCATTCACCAGGGTTGGGCGTGTTGTGCCGCGTGGGCGTGAACCAGTGGCCCACAACGGCTGCGCCGATCACATCGGTCACGAATCTGTAGCGATGCCCGTCCCACGCGAATAGCACGGGACACGAGCTGCCGCGGCGGTCCGCCTCTTTCATTGCGATCACTCGTTGCTGAGGCAGATCGATCTCGTCCTGCAACACGCCAGTGGGCCAAAGTATTCTCAGCAAGTCGATGCCCGGCGCCTGCCCGAGGCCTACGAGAATCTGCGGCGGAGCCTGCGTTTGGTAGCCCGACGCGCCCGCGAGCTCCCACTTCTGCCAAAGTCCGTTGGCAAATACCTCCACCTTCACTCCCAGGGCGGTCTTGTTGTCCGCAAGGCCAGCCAAGTCGAGGCGCACAAAGTGGTTCTTGTTTGCGCCTACGTTGCGCAGTAGAACAGGCGGCGCATTCTGCTGGGTCACGATCAGATCAGGAGCGCCGTCGCCATCCACATCGGCAGCAATCAGTCCGCGCGGCGCTATGAGTCGGACACCGTCAAGTCCCAGCGCATGACTCACGTCCTCGAAACTTCCGTCGCCGCGGTTGCGGAAGACACGCACGCTCGGCCCGGCCTTCGTCTCCACAATCGCCGCCAGGTCGATCCAGCCATCGTTGTCGATGTCAACAGGCGTCAGACCCCACCCGCGCACTGCGTCTCTGAGTGGCAATGCAACACGCTCAAAGCGCCGGCCGATGTGATTCGGCCCCTCGACGTTTCGCCATAACGTGAGCCCCGGTGCGCCGGCGTGCGTCACCGCAATGTCCATCCAGCCATCTTTGTTGTAGTCGAGCACCGCGATGCCAACCGTTGGCGGGAGCTTGACATTCGTGTACAGCGGCTGCGTAGGATACTTTCCTTCGCGCGGATTCACGTAGATCAGCGGCGAAGGTCCATCGCCCGTCACCGCCAGGTCCACGGCGCGATCGTTATTGAAATCGGTCAGGATTGCTGCCGCAGTCTTGCCGCTTCCACCCAGCCCGGTCGGCTCCGTTTGCTCAGTGAATGTCCCGTTGCCATTGTTGCGCCACAGAACATTTGACTCGTCGCCCGGCTTCAACGGCGCACCAGTCAGAAGCAGGTCCAGATCGCCATCGTGGTCATAATCCACAAACGTAATGCCCGTTGGGCGGTTGCGCGGCAAAAGTCCCGATAGCGCCGTAACGTCCTTGAATTGCCCGTGACCGAGATTGTGAAACAGAAGCACTCGGTCTTCCAGAGCCACAGCCAGATCGTTCAGTCCATTGCCATCGTAATCGCCAACAGCGCATGCCGCTGCATGACCGCTCGCACCCAGCCCCATTGCTGCTGCATCCAGCTCTTCGAAGCTTCCGCCGCCGCGATTGTGCAGGATGCGTATGGCCTGTGCGCCCGATTGCATCAGCACCAAATCCATCTGCCCTGAGCCCATCGTGTCGATCATGCATGCCCCGCCGGTCGTAGTCCACGGCCGCGCGCTTCCGGAGTCAGACGCGACCATTGGCTGCGCTACAAGCCGGACCGGAATCATTGCGTGTTCAACAGCTTCCGGCTCTTTGATCGCCGTCACTGTGGAATAATGCCCCTGCTCGCCATAAGACAGCCCCAGCGCCGATGAAATCTTGGTGCTCGTCAAATGTTGAAATCGGGCAAAATGTTCCTTTGCCTCTGCTATGTGGCCCGCGCGTTGCAGCGACCGTGCCAGACCGAACTCCGCAGATGCGTGCAGAGGACTAATCTCCAGCGTCTTCTTGAAGGTTGCAATCGCCTTGTCGAACTGCCGCATCTCCTCGTAGCAGGCGCCTTCGAAATACCACGAGTCCGCGTCCCGGGGATCGAGCTTCACCGCCTCCTGAAAGCTGGCAAGCGCATCCGTTAGTTCATTGCCTCCATGCTGCGCCAAACCCAGGTTGTACCAAGCCTGGGCGCTCGACGGGTCAAGCGCAATGGCTTGCTTGAGCGCCTTCTTGGCTTCGTCCAACTTTTGCTGCGCCAACAGCGCGATGCCTTCATTTACAGCTGCCTGAGCCAGGCTCGGGTCCATCTTGAATGCTTCGGCAAAGCTCTCCGCGGCACGCTCGGTGAACTGCTGGCCCATCAGCGCCACGCCGCGATTGTTCAGCCGGATCGCCTCTGCGTCAAAGTGCTTCTGTGGCGCGCAGAGCGCTGGTATGCTCGCCAGAACTGCAACCGCGCACAACCCGGCTTCCCGCATCGTTCTTACACTCACGGATGCAACTCCCCCCTCATCGCGGAACCATCCAGTGTACGCGAGCTTGAAGCCCTTCGGCAGAGCGACTCGCACGCAATGCAGGCAGGCATCGTCGAGTGTTCAATTTATACTTCTCCTGTGCTTGCACCCCAAAATCAAGTGAATGGACGTGGATTTCCCTCGCAGTCTGCCGCGCGGCGCCGCATTGGCGTCGTCACCACCTCGCGCGCCGACTACAGCCATCTCTACTGGCCCCTTCGCGAGCTTGCCGGCAATCCTCAGATCGAGCTGGGTGTGTTCGCTCTCGGGCCCCATCTCTCGCCTCAATTCGGAAACACACTCCAGGAGATCGAGCACGACGGCTTTCCCATTCAGGCGCGCATCGAGTGCCTGCTTAGCTCTGACACTGACACCGGAATGGCCAAGACGATTGGCCTGGCCATTTTGGGCCTTGCCGATGCACTCACTGCGTGGCGGCCTGATCTATTACTGCTCATCGCCGATCGCTACGAAATGCTGGCCCCTGCTTCGACGGCTCTGGCTCTGCGCATTCCGATCGCCCACATCGAAGGCGGCGAGGTCAGCCAGGGAGCCATTGACGATGCAGTGCGCAACGCTTTGACCAAGCTCGCGCACATCCACTTCACTTCGACTGAAACTGCTCGCCTTCGCGTCATCGCAATGGGCGAAGAGTCCTGGCGAGTGCATTGCGCTGGAGCGCCCTCGCTTGACCACCTGCGCCGTTCTACGCTGCTCGCTCGCGCAGCTCTGGAGGCTCGCCTCGGCCTCTCGCTTGTGCCGCCAACGCTTGTTGCCGCTTGGCATCCCGTCACCATCCTGCGCGACACCAACGCCGAGGCGAATGCGTTCTTCGCTGCGCTCACCCATGCGCCCGGTCAAATCGTCTTCGTTTACCCAAATGCCGATGCGGGCGGCCTTGCGCTTATTGACCGCGCCCGATCTCTTGCGGCAACGCGCGCGCACACTCATGTCTTCGTCAATCTCGACGCTGTAACATATTGGAGCCTGCTTCGTCAGGTCGACGCGCTTGCAGGCAACTCCTCCAGCGGCATCATGGAGGCGGCGTCCTTCGCTTTGCCTGTCGTCAACGTTGGCATTCGTCAGCAGGGCCGTGAACGCGCGCGCAACGTAATTGATGTGCCTGCGGATACTTCCGCCATCCGTGTCGCGCTCGATCGCGCTCTCAGTCTTGCCTTCCGCGAGGGTCTTGCCGGTATGACCAATCCCTATGGCGACGGCACCGCGGCTCAGACCATTGCGCACGTGCTGGCCTCCGTTCCGCTTGAGGGCTTGCTCGTCAAGCAGCCCACGCCGCTTCCGTCACCTGCCGACTCAGCGCAACTGGAACGCTCATGACCGCGCGCATTCCTCTCTCGGCGCCTGACATTACCGAGGCGGAGATCGCGGCAGTCACAGCCGTCCTGCGCACGCCGTATCTCAGCCTGGGGCCGGAGCTCGCGGCCTTCGAAGCGGAACTGGCCGCCTATCACGGCATGGATCACGCGGTGGCCGTTAGTTCCGGCACCGCCGGTCTGCATCTCGCATTACTCACGCTTGGAGTTGGCGAAGGCGACGAGGTCATTCTTCCTTCTTTTACATTCGTGGCCGTGGTCAACGCAGTACTCCAGGTTCACGCCACGCCTGTTCTGGTCGAGATCGATCCCGTCACGCTCAATCTTGACCCCGCTGCCGTAGAGCACGCCATCTCTCCGCGCACGCGTGCCATTCTTGCGGTTCACACCTTCGGCATCCCCGCGCAGATGGATTTACTCAAGGAACTTTCTCAACGACATCAACTCGCCCTCATCGAA
Source organism: uncultured Acidobacteriaceae bacterium (assembly GCA_963823805.1). Lineage (GTDB taxonomy): Bacteria > Acidobacteriota > Terriglobia > Terriglobales > Acidobacteriaceae > Telmatobacter. The sequence continues at coordinate 91,390 of CAWGMW010000003.1, forward strand.
GACGCATCCGAAGCCATCGGTGCGCGCTTCGACGGGCGCATCGCCGGCAGCTTTGGCGATCTCGCCGTTCTCGGTTTCTACCCCAACAAGCAGATCACCACAGGCGAGGGTGGCGCAGTATTGGTTGGCGATCCGGCGCAAGCTGCGCGCCTGCATCGGCTCAGAAATCAAGGCCGTGATCCAAATGTCGATTGGCTCGACCACGCCGAGCCGGGCTACAACTATCGACTTTCGGAGTTGGCTTGCGCTCTTGGCCGCGCTCAGTTGCAGCGAATCGACGAAATCCTCACTCTCCGTCGCCAGGCGGCCGAGCGTTACGATGCCCTTCTCGCGGATGTGCCCGGTCTCGAGCGTCCGCCTTTCCGGCTTCCGCGCTGCGAACTCAGCTGGTTTGTCTATGTCGTCCGCCTGCCTGAAGGCGTCGACCGCGCGCAGGTGCAGGCTGCACTTGTCCGGCAGGGCATCGCCACGGGCCGCTACTTCGCTCCCATTCACCTGCAGCCTGCATGGCGTGCCGCGAGCGGAGCCGGCGCTGGCCATCTATCTCTCACTGAATCCATTGCCCGTCGCACACTGGCGCTGCCATTCTATAACCGAATCACCGCCGGACAGCAGCGAGATGTAGCACACGCGCTGCGCAATGCGATCACTTGCCTCAAGTGAACAGGCCGATCTCGGCGACTAGTTTGAATTGGAAACTTGCAGGGTCTTCGCCGGTTTCTGGCGGCACGATCGCAGATAGGCGATTAGATCTCTAAGCTCGTCCGGCTCAAGATCGTCTCCGAAAGCCGGCATCACCTTACTTCCAAAAACGATTTGCTGCCGCATTGCGGCTTTTGATTTCCTTCTTCCCACGCCGGAGAGATCGGGCCCTTTGTGCCCGCCAACTCCTCCAATGCTGTGGCAATGTTGGCATCCGCTCCTGCTGAAGACTGCGGCGCCGTGCACTCTCTGGCTGCGGGAAGAAGCAATCGCGAAGGAAGAAAACATCAGAGCAAACGCAGCGACGGACAGCAGCAATCTCATTGACCGGTCCCGCCGCCATGTGTATTGCTGTCCGCAGTCACATTGCTATGAATATGCCAGGGCACGCTCTCCGAGGTGACCTCAGGATGCTTGCTGAGAAACTCCAATGCATAGCTGTTCGCGGTCGGATCGTCCTTCTGATCGGCAAAAGCAGCTGCCTCGCGCGCCGCATCCTCCTTCAAACCCAGGCGGCGATAGACGATCGAAAGAATGTAATGCGCGGCCAAATCGTCGGGATCGATCGACTGCACCGTCTCGTACTCAGTCCGCGCCTCCTGATACTTGTGCTGCTGATAGAACGAGAAGCCTAACTCTCGATGCGCGTCGCGCGACCGTGGGAACTGCGTAATCACGTCGAGCAAATCGGCGATCGCGGCGTCCGGGTGCCCCTGAATGCGGTCAACCAATGCCAGATAGTAAAGCGCGCGTGCGTTGTGCGGAGCATGTTGCAGCGCCTTCTCCAGATTGGTCCGCGAGTCGTCGTAGCGCTGCCAAGAGAAGTCTGCGATAGCGACATTGGTATAGGCATCCGCATAATCCGGGCGCAACTTTACGACTTGCTCGAATGCTCGCGCGCTCTCCGCGTACTGCTGCGCGTCCAGCAATCCGATGCCGTAGTTATTCCATCGCATCCACACAGGGTTGTCCGCGGGATCGGGCGGAGTGGCAGGATTGGTGCCAATCGCCAGCGTTCGCGTGCGAGATGTCATCTCAACCTCGGGAAGATCGAAGTGCCTGCCCAGGCCGTAGTCGATGAAGTGCTGGTTGAAGCGGCGATAGTTGACCTTCGCAGTGATGGTAATCGGTCCGGCGGCATTCTCCGGCACTTTGAACTGATATCGCACGATCTGCGAGCGGCCCGACTGAATCGTGTTGTTAAAGGCAATCACCCGCGTATCCCATACCTGATGCAGATCGTTCAGCGTTCCGCGGACGTTCACCAGCCGATTCGTAAAGCTGTGCGCAGTGGGATCGAGCGTACCGTCCGGCCCGACTGCGCCGGAGTCCATCAGCACGTTCCCTGCCGCATCCTTAGCTTGGAACTCCACCCAGCATTCGTAGAAGTCGCGCTGCTCGGGAACGAGCGTATGGCCAATTCCCTTGTTCTGAATCACCACGGAAACAGTCAGAACATCCCCATCGGCAATGTCGATGGGCTCGGTTCCGAGGGGTGCTATCAGCTTGCCGCCATTGCGCTCGATTCCGAAAAGATCGACGTTGAGAACCCCAGTCTGCAGAAAGGTAATGGTCTTTTGCAGTTGCTCATCGTAGCCGTAATACTTCGAAAGCACAGTATTTGCGCCCAGCCAACGGTGCGACATCAGCTTGCCTTGTTCCGTTCCATAATCGGGCTGCTCGATCGTCTCCTCGGCCATGTGGCAGGTTTGGCATGTGGAAACCTGCGGTTTCACGTAGAACGGGAGCGGTGATTGTTTGGCGAAAGAGGCCTGCTGCCATTCGTCGGAGAGAAAGATTGCGCGCTGCCACTTGTAGCCATTCAACATCCTGGGCAATGCGGCCTTATGGCATGCGCCGCAAAACTCGCTTGTGCTATAGAAGTCCTTCATCACGGCCTTGGAGTGGCGATCGAGATGAGACAGGATCTCCTTATCCGGGACTTCGCCGTAGATTGGCTTGCCGTCGGCATCCACCAGCACCGACGGAACTCCCATCACGTAGCTGCCGGTCCCGCGTGTATCCACCCTCTGGATTGAATGGCAGACTGAGCACGTAATTCCGTCCCCGTCGAACCTCCGATTCACAGGCGAGTTCTCAGTCATCGCGCCGGATGTCAGGGCTATGGGGTTGTGGCAGCCTTCGCAGTGTCGGGCGTACGCGATCCCTTTTCCCTTCATCAATATGTTGACGTTCTTGATGTACCAGGGCGCCCGGAAGGAATTCGCGTGTGCAGTCTGGCGCCATTGCGCATACGCCGCCTGGTGGCAATGCCCGCAGTACTTTGCCGTGGGAAAGCTCTTGGGATCGATGAACTCTCCGGTATCGGTGGTGGCGTTGGAGGGTAGGAATGGCTTATCTGCGCCAAAGCGATAGTTGTAGTAGGACGACACGCTCCGCGAATATTGCGAGCGCTGTGCTGCAGGGTTGTCGACTGCATAGGCCGGTCGTGTCCGCCATGCCATCAGGCCACAGGCAATCGCGCTCATCAGCAAGAAACTGCTGACAAGGCGCAGAATTCGATTAGCGAAAGATCGGGGAAGCATCGCGCCCCTCATTTTACGGATCGATGATCGGCCCGGCATCCACCGAAAGGTTGAGAGCGAGAACCCAATCGAACGAGCCTTCCGGCTGGCCGAAAACGGAGTCACCTCTACTGCTGGTTGGGGCCCCGCCTCAACCGAAAGTTGGTTGTTCATTGCGGCTGCGGCCTGTCATCCTCCATTAGCTTCTTCCCCGATCGGGCAGTGAGGTCACAGTGCAGCGCACATCACTTCTGTTGTTAACCTTTCTTGTATCTTCACCATTCCTACTGGCTCAGGACGGATTCTTCAGCCAATGGGAGAGACGCGCCACCGCGACGCAGTCCGTACAGCCCGCGTGGCCACCGCCTCTAATCACCACTTACGTGGGCCTCATTCAGGTGGCGCGGACCGATTTCATCCGCCAGACCGCTCCAAACCATACGGAAACATGGAACCTGGACGGCGGTAAAGGCCTCAATTTGATTCCGCTTGCGCGTACGGAGCTGGACATCAATTTACCGCCCTATCTAGTCCACAGTGTCCCCACGGTGATCAATGGCACGGGCGATCTGTCTTTCGTCTTCAAGTACCGCTACCTGAGCGGAAGCGCCAATCATGGCAATTACGATCTAAGCGCCTTTCTCTCATCGACAATTCCCACCGGCAGCTATAAGAACGGCGTCCTCGATCCAACGATCTCTCCGAATGTGGGGGTCGGCAAGGGTATCGGGATCTTTGATGTGCAGAGTACGCTAGGCGCAAGCATGCCCGTTGCAGATACTGTGAAGCTGGGACGGACAATCCTTTGGAATACCGCATTCCAGGCGCACGTTGTGAAGTATTTTTGGCCTGAAGTTGAGTTCAATGCGACCTATTACAAAGGTGGACCGAACGATGGCAAGGTTCAGAACTTTGCCACTCCAGGGTTATTGTTCGCTCGAAAGTTCCACCCCAAGGAAACCGGGAGCCGCCTCGGAATCTGCGTTGGCGCAGGTGACCAGATTGCGACCAGCCACTTTCACAGTTACAACCATGAGATCGCAATAACCACGCGACTGATCTTCTAGGGCCTGTTAACACTACCTCGGGTGGATGGCGTTAGCAGACCCTAGTGAGTGGAACCCCCCGCCAGCGGCCCACCCCCAGGCGGGATGCTGCTTCCCATCCCCTCGGTAATTGTCACGATGCGATCCACTCCCGGCACGGTGAAGTGCTCTACCTTGCCGCTGGGCCAGTGCACCTCGATGTCGTCGACCTTGGTCGCTTGGCCCAGCCCGAAATGTGGCCTCGGGTCGCTGGTCGAGGCGTAGCTGCCGCCGCTCAGCACGTCTTCGCGCTGCTTCATTCCGTTGGCCGTCAGATACACCGTGGCGCCCACTGCATCGCGCGGGCTCTTCGGTCCGCCCACAAGCTTCAACTCCAACCAATGATTTTGGTCTGGGCTCACATTTCGCAACAGCACCGGGTGGCCGTCCATCACATTGATCACCACGTCGAGCTTTCCGTCATTGAACAGATCGCCCACAGCCATCCCGCGACCGCCGATAACGTCGGCCAGCCCCGAACCTTCTACGGCTGGCACAGCCTCGAACTTTTTGCCGCCGACGTTGTGAAAGAGCATCGGCCGCTGGGCCCAGCTTGTGCCCCATGGGTGCTGATCCACCTGCGGATAAACGTGCCCATCGGACATGATCAGATCCTTCCAGCCGTCGTTGTCATAGTCGAGGAAGGCATCGCCCCAGCCAAGAAACGGCACCGAAATCTCGGCGATTCCCATCTGGTAGCTGACATCCGTCATGTTCCCATCGCCGTCGTTGCGGTAAAGCACCTTGTAATCATCGGAGAAAGTCGTGTTGAAGATGTCTTCCATGCCGTTGTTTTCAAAATCCCCAGCCGCAATGCCCATCGACGCGGTTTCTCGCCCGGCTTCGTTCAGCGCGTAACCCGACGAGTAACTGTCGTCCTCAAAGGTCCCGTCCCCTTTGTTGATATAGAGATAGTTTGGCGTGGAGTCGTTTGCCACCAGCAGATCCACCTTGCCATCGTTATTGATGTCTACAAACAACGAGCTCAGCCCGTAATAGCCCGGCGTGTCAGCCACACCAGCCTTCTCGCTCACATCGGTAAACGTACCGTCGCCATTGTTGTGGAACAGATGATCCGGCTCACCTTTCAGCCCCCGGGGCCCGCAATTCACTTGCACGCCGCGAAACGTGCAGAACGTATCCGGCACACCGTTCTCCCCGCCCGACGGCAAATGGTCGCGGTCGAAATGGACGTATCCCGGCACAAACAAATCCAGGCGCCCATCGCCGTCATAGTCGCCCCACGTGGCGCCAGTCGACCAATTCCCCAACTGCACGCCCGCCTTTTCTGCAACATCGGTAAAAGTTCCATCGTGATTGTTGTGATACAGCCGGTTCTTGCCCCAGTTGGTCACGTAGATATCCGGCCATCCGTCGTTGTCGTAGTCCGCGATGGCCACGCCGAATCCCCATCGGTCGTTGGTTACGCCGGCCTTCGCTGCCACGTCCGTAAAAGTTCCGTCGTGGTTGTTGTGGAACAGCGCCGCATGGGGCGGTGTCTCTTTGCCGTCCAGCGCATCGAAGGTCGAGCCGTTCACTACATAGATGTCGAGCCACCCGTCGTTGTCGTAGTCGATCAGGCCCACACCCGACCCGTTGGTCTCGATGATGTACTTCTTTTCCTTCGTGCCCATCTTGTGGGTCCAATGGGTCAGTCCAGCCTTCTCCGATATGTCCTCGAAGATCACTGGCCCGCTCGCGACAAAGCCGCCCGCAGTGATAGGCCGGTGTTGTTCGTCGAATTGGGCCGGGCGCGGTGGCCCGCTACTCGTTCCGCCCGATGATGGCGCCTGTGCGGTCTCGGGGGTTGTTTGAGTCTGTTGCCCTGAGGGGGCGGGTGCAGAATTTGTGATTTGCGCGGAAGCAAGCGAAACGACTCCGCCAAGCAGAACAAAGAAGAGGGAAGCGCGGATCGGCTTAGACATCGCAGCAAGTATACGGGGCCGAATCAAGGGCAGTATCGACCGAAAGGTGGAGAGCGCCTATGGACCCAGCCCGGAAAACAACCGATTAGAAACCAATTGCGAACGCACGGGCTCCGTTCGCAGCTCTTCCCTTCGTAGCCCGTGATCGCACAGCTATTGGTCGCCCAGCTTGTAAGGAATCCCAAACCGCCCAATCTGGATTAACGCCTTTTCGCTCGGCGGCCAGATGCGCAGGCTCTCTACCCGGCTTGAGCCGGCGATCCTGTGCGCATCCGTGGTTCCCACCAACGCTCCAGTCGCCGCCTGATTGAAGTGAACGCTCAGCGTATCTCCGCCGTCTTCCCGGCTCCATCCAAAGGCATATTCGCCCGGCTTCAGCGTAACGCCTCCGATCTCTACCGGCGCTTGCACGATCAGGTAGTGCGAGTATTTGCCCTCCGCGGAATAGCCCGCCGTAATCAACACCACCCCCGCAATAAAGCGCCCGCGCTCATCCACGATCCCCGACGCGGTGCGCATCTCCGTCTCGATATGCTCACTCTCCACCTGCGCCCGCGACGGCAGCACCGCCGCCAGCTCGGCCGCCGTGGCCTGCCGCCAAACCGCCCTTTGCGCCGCCGCCTGCATCGCCGGCGACGACAGAATAATTCCGCAAAAAATCGCGCATCTCAAGGTCTTCATCGTCATAATTTCGGCTTCTTCAACGACTCCAGCGGAACAATTCCCCGTTGGATCGCTGCTGTCGCCGCCTGCGTCCTGTCGGTCACTCCAAGTTTGCCGAGCAGGCTGTTGATGTGCGTCTTCACCGTCGCCTCTGAAACCTCCAGTTCGGCAGCAATTTCCCGATTGCTCTTGCCGAACACAATCTGCTCCAGCACATCGAACTCGCGCGGAGTCAGATCTTGAGCGCCCATGCGCTCGGCGAGCCTCTCGGCAATCGCCGGTGGTATATGTGACTTCCCTGCATGCACCGTTCTAATTGTGCTGACAAGATCCTCGCTGGTCATTCCCTTCAACAGGTACGCCCGTGCGCCGGCCTTCAGCGCGCGATAAATGTCCTCATCACCGTCGTACGTCGTCAGCACGATGAATCGCGCCTGAGGCGTCTCCATGCGGATACGCTCGATGACGTCAACGCCGCTCATCCTTGGCATCCGCAGATCGATCAGCGTGACGTCCGGCTTGTGCTTGCGATGCTGCGCAATGGCTTCCACGCCATCTGCGGCCTCGCCCACCACTTCCAGGCCGCCTGCCACATTCAGCAGCGCCACCAGCCCTTGGCGAACCACGTTGTGGTCTTCGACAACCAGCACTCGGATCGATTCCGTGGTCACTTTTGCGCCTCCACCTGTTCCCGCACATCGCCTCGCGCCGGTACATTCAACCGTATCGTAGTCCCCGCGCCCGGCGCACTGCTCACTTCCAGAGTTGCGCCGATCGCTGTTGCGCGTTCTCTCATTCCCGTCAAGCCAAAATGTCCCTGCGAGGACTCCGTCGTCTGCCCCAATGCGCCTCCGCGTCCATCGTCCCTGATCTCGAGCGCAACCGCCTCCGGTCCGTATTCCAACTGAACTGAGAGTTCATTGGCCCCGGCGTGCTTCTTCACATTATGAATCGCTTCCTGCGCGACGCGCGCTACCTCGCGTTCAGTCTCCGCCGGCAGCGGGCGATACGCTCCAAAAAGGCTGAACCGCGATGTCAGCCCATCGCCCCCTGCCGCTTCCACCATGCGACGCAACTTCACCGGCATTGTTGTCTCGCTCGCGTCCGGCGTGCGTAGAGCCCAGATCGACTGTCGCGCATCGGCCAACCCGTGGCGCACATAGTCGCGTGACTGGTCGAGTTGTGTGGCCGCATCCTCCAGTTTTCGCTGGCGCAAAAGCTCCGCCAGAACCTCCAGCTGTACCGAAACGCCCACGTATCCCTGGGCAAGCGTATCGTGAATCTCGCGCGCAATCCGGCTGCGCTCAGCCAGCACCGCCTTGAACTCGCGTTCGGCCACGTACAGCCTCCGCTTGAACAGCAGCAAGACCGTTCCCACCAGGGCCGCAAGCAACAATGCGTAAAACCAGAGGGTCTGATAGAAGTGCGGCCGTAACTCGAAGCTGAGCGCCGTGCCGGTCGTGTTCCAAAGCCCGTCGTTGTTCGCCGCCTGCACGCGGAACGTGTACCGCCCCGGCGGAATGTTCGTGTAATAGGCGGTCCGCCTCGTTTCGGCATCGGTCCAGCCGCGGTCGAAGCCCTCCAGCATATAGCGGTAGCGCACCTTCTGCGGCGCCACAAAGCTCAACCCTGCGTAATCGAACTCAAAGTGAACGTGACCCGCCGCAACTCTCAACCGAGAGTCCGCTCCACGCACTGGCTGCGCCACATCGTCCACTTGGAAGCGCTCCAGAGACACCGGAGGCGGAACGATGTTCACGGGAAAATGCGCCGGGTCCACTTCCACCAGCCCTTTTTGCGTGGCAAACCACAATCGTCCGTCACGCGAGCGCCACGCCGAAGGATGGCTGTTGTTCGCCGTCTCCCGGCTGGGCAGCCCATCAGCGGTCCCAAACTCCATCCAGTGCGAACAACTTCCGGCGGGACCCATTCCGGCCATCTCGTTGCAGTCGCAGCGCGCGATCCCATCGCCCGTTGCAAACCAAAGACGCCCCTCACCATCGTCCAGAATGGCGTGAATAGTCGTATCCTCAAGGCCGTTGTGCATCGCCTTGGAGAATTTGCTGCCATCCCACACATCCCAACCGTGGTCTTGTGTTCCAATCAGCAAAGTCCCATCGGCGCGAGGCAGCAGAGCGGTAATCACATTGCTTGATAGCCCGTCTGTGGTGGTGAAGTTTGAGATTGTTTTGCCGTGCAGCCGCGATAGCCCGGCCAGCGTCGCTACCCACAGGTCGCCCCTTCTGTCGCGAGCCATCGCGCCCACCAGGTCGCTGCCCAGTCCGTTGTCCCGCGTGTAGGTCTCCATTCCAGCGCCGGCACTTGACCCGCTCAATCCAATCTTCCCCACCTCCCAGTGCGCCAGCCCGCGCCGGGTGCCGATCCAAAGCGACCCATCAGAGTCGATTAACAACGAACGCACAAAATCGTCAGGCAGACCATCGGCCGAGGTGAACGTATCGACCTTGCTCCCTCGAATCCGGTTCAGCCCGTCCGGCGTGCCAACCCATAAATCTCCGTTGGGCGCCTCGGCCAGCGACAGAATTACGTTGCTGGCAAGCCCGTTGTTCACTGAAAGACTGCGCACGGCACGCCACCCCGCCGCGCTTTCGTCACGGAGAAGCGCATTCAAACCGTCCCGTTGCGTCCCTGCCCACAGCATTCCGGTGCTGTCTTCCACCACGGTAGTGATGCGGTCCGAGGTCAACCCAACACGTGTGTCGAGGGTGCGGAATCGCTGATCGCGCAGGACGTCCAGTCCTCCAGTCTCGGTCCCCACCCATAAATCGCCTTCGCGGTCCTCCATCAGCCCGAGAATCGACGAGGTCGAAAGAGGGTCGGTAATCGGAAAGCGATCGACCTTACCGTTCAACCATCGCACCAGCCCTGCATTGGTCCCAACCCAAAGCGCGTTTTCTCGATCGGCGAAGACAGCCTGAATCCGGCTGCCCGGTAGCTCTCTGCCAACGGCCAGAAGCGTGGAAGAACCAGCAGTCTTTTTCGTCTGAACAAGATTCAAGTCGCTTCTGCTGCCCGAAACAACAGTCCCATTTGGCATTTGCTTGTCGAAGATGGCCGTACCCGGATTCTCAAGCCCCGACGAAAACGGAATGGCCTCTACTGTGCTTATGGGGACAAACCGCCCCGCCGTCATCTGGGCTGGACCGCGCTCCGTCCACACCCAAAGCGACCCTTCCGCCCCTTCGCTGAGCGCGAGGATTCCATTGTCCAGCAGCCCATCTTGCGTTGTGAATACCGTGACCGTCCCGTCCTCCCAGCGCACTAGCCCCGCGTTTGTCCCAATCCATAGCGCCCCATCCGGAGTTGCAAGCAGGGAACGAATATCGCTGCCCGGCAAAGCAGGAACGGAATTGCGGTCGTAGGTCTGGAATTCAACGCCGTCAAAACGCACCAAACCGGCCTCTGTTCCCAACCAGAGAAACCCATCCTTCGTTTGGGCCATCGCTTGGACCGTGTTTTGAGGCAGGCCATTCTCCATGGCCCAAGCCTGCCGGCCATAATTGGCGAGCGATGTTGAGGGCTCAAGCGCGGAAGTAGCAGCCGCACCGCTAAGGAGTAACAATACTGACGCGTACCGGGTGATTTTCGGGAGCAGGGTCCTGCTCGTCACGGCCCGCAAACTATGTTTGTCGCGGAGATTCGGCTGTCGGATGCCCACAGCCATTCGCCTTACCGGCCGAAGTGCACGTAGCTCCGCCCGGCATAAAGGCGGAACCCGCCGGCTGGAGCATCGGTCACCTCTAAGGGTCGGGGCCGAGCCTTGGCGCTGTCCTTCGCCGTGTGAGCCGTAAGCACGTCATGGCCCCCGAGATCGGTCACCACGAACCGGTCACCGTCAAGGAAGCCGAAGCCATACGCTCCTGCAGGCAGAAGCTTCCCTTCAATCTTCAGCGGGACCTCGGCGATCAAATACCCCTGGTACTTCCCCGCCACTCCCGTCGAGTAACCGCTCGTGTCTACTAGGCTCGCCAGCACATAATGGCCGTCGGCGAATTTCACGCCGCCGGAGTTGCGCAATTGCGCCGGTGCGCTCTGCCCGCAGTAGTACACAGTGGCCGGAAACAGATTTTCCAGATCGGACGGCTTCAGCACGGTATTCGCCCCGGACTGAGCCGCCACCGAGCCAGACGCGCATAGCGCGGCCATGATTGTCGCGCCCGCCAGAATTCGAGTCATCGCAGGTAAACGCATCGTAATCCTCCTGCTTCTCACTGCCCCTGGAGTATAGCGCATCCTTGCGGACTTGAACGATGGCGAAAAATGATCGCGGAGTCCTCGACCTAAGGCGTCAGGAACCGTCAGCCAGGTCGCGCGACAATGCCTATTTCACGGTGAGTTGTGCCTTCACGGAATGCGACAGGGATCCCGACGCTGCGGTGACGGTGAGGGAAATGTTCTCCGAGGACAGCTTGGCTCCGCAGCCCATCATCCCCAGTGCCAGGCCCGCGCTTAGCGCCGCGAGCACGGTTAATCTCATCAATCCTGCACGTCCCTTGCGCATCCAGCCCGCGAACGGCAGCAGGATAACGCCCAGCGCCACCGGTAGTGCGACTCCGCCGAGCGGCCCGCGTGGTCGCTCCACCGCCGACGCCTGCGGCAGTGTCACTTCGAGCGTGACCGTTGTGGTTCCGGAGCCTGCCGCCAGCGTTACCGGAGTGAAGTTTATGCCCATTCCAGCCGGGACATTGGGAATTGCCAGAGTCACGCCCGCCGGCAATGTCGCCCCGCCCACCGGCGTAATCACCAGCTGATATTCCGCTCGGCCTCCCGCAGGAACGCTGGCCGTGTTCGATGCCCCATCTGCGAACGTCAGCGTGAAATCCTGAATGTTCTCTGTAAGCGTGCCGCTGGTCCCCGACCCATAGTTGCTATCGCCGGAATAGGCTGCCGTGATGGCGTGCTCTCCCGCTGCGAGCGCTGTGGTCGTGATCGTGGCCGACCCTTCTGAAATTGTGGCCGCGCCGATGGCTGTTTCCCCATCGTAAAAGGTCATTGTTCCGGTCTGCGTGCTCGCGTAGGACGGCAGGCTTGCCGTGAAGGACACCGCGTAGGTCGCGAAGACGGGATTGGCTGACGGTGAAAGCGCGATAACCGGGATGGCCGGTATCACATTCAGCGTCACAGTCGCGGTGGAGGTCGTGTAATCGGTGGTATCGGCCGGCGTAAACGTCGCGTTCAGCGTCTGCTGCCCCACTCCCAGCACTGTCCCTGCCATTGGCGAATAGGTGAAGCTCCCGGCCACAGCCGAGCTGGCGTCCAATTGCGTCGCGCTCAACGGCGTGCCATAGACAATTGGTGCCGGCGTCGCCCAGTTGATCTGTGGCGCCTGCTGGAAGATCACCTTGTCCTGCGCTGTGACATTGCTCGAGAATGTCACGCTCGATACCGTCGCCGTCAGTTGTCCTGCGTATTCCGCCAACGTCGTGTATGTCCCCACGTTCAGAGTCAAAGTCACCGGGTCGGTCACATTCGCCCCGAGGCTGCTGCTGCGTGAACACGTGAGTGCGCTCACCGTGCAAGTCCATCCGCCGGTTGAATCGGTCATCCCGGTCACCGTAACCTGCGGTGGAACTGTGATCGTAAGAATCGCCGAGCTCGCGGTCTCGGTCGTCGCGCTCGTGTTCGTTACACTCACCGTCACCTGATCGGCCGTGTCGCCCGACTTCACAATCAGCGGGCTTGGATTGAACGTCACGTTTAGAGTGGGTACCACGACAGGCTGCACAAAGGTTGATAGATCGAAGAGTGCATACTCCAGCATCTCCTCTTGCGCGCTCATCGCGGTTTCAGCCGGGCACTCGTTGGGAAAGATGGTGCCGCTGGCCTGCGACACGTTGATCACGTGATAGTCGTTGAACATCACGCGCCCACACTGGCTCGCAGCCGGCGCTCCCACGGGCGTATTGAACGTCATCTGCATCACCGGATTCCCGCTTTGCCCCGGGTACGTTCCGCTGTTCAACGTCAGCCACGACTGAGTCGGCGCGATCACTCCACTCACATCGGTTCGCAGCGTGCTGATATTGATCTGATTCATTGAACCCGCCACAGTTGCGCCGGCATTCTGCAGCCATTGCGCCAGCGTTGCTCCGTCGCTGAAGTTCGTGCTTATCGTTCCCGTGCCTGAATTGATTTGTTGCTCCTCTGTCGTGGTCCAATTCGCAACCGGCGCAAACTGCGCGTCCACAGGCGCGTCGCTATCGAGGTACACATAGCTGTAATGCGTCGCGAATAAACGCCCGCCCGCGTTCGCGTAGTTCACCACGTTGGCCAGAGAGCTTGACGGCTGAACGAACTCTCCGCCTTGACAGGGAAACATCACCATGTCGTATCCCGACAGCGTTGACGGATTGCCTGTCAACGTGGACTCCACTGGAGTTGACGCGCTGATCTCTGCTCCAGGGTTTCCGCCGCCTTGGTAAAGATGGATGCGCCCGTTGGGGTTCACCGAGCCGGTGTCGTCCGTAAACTCCGCAGGGTCAATTCCCATGTGAAGCAACACGCACTCCACGCCATCCACCTTCCCCGTAACAATGGCAATCATGGGAATGTCGCCTTCCGTGTGATTCGCCGGCATGTTCAGGACAAGACCCGTAAGCGGATCTGTTCCAACCTCTTCATTGGGAAACTGGCGCCGCCACTTGCCTGCCTGGATCACCAGGGTGTAGGTCGTGTTCTGGGGAATATTGGGGAGCGTGAACGTCCCGTCCACGGCCGTGTAAGCGTAGCTCACCACACCGGTGGGCGCCTGGTAAGTCAGGCATTGCACCCCTGCAGGCAGCGCCGCAACTGGACTTGTCGTCGCATACACCAGCACGTTTGGCAGCGGAAGCGCATTCGTCGTTCTCGGGTCGTATACCGTGCCGCCGATTGTCGTGGTTTGAGCGGCCGCTATTCCGCAAACAGCCGGTAACATGCAAAGCAGAATTCGCACCGCGTCCACGCGGCATCTCCTGCTGCTGTTGATTTGCGGAAAAGGGGAGACAATACGACGGAAGAATCTATGCATGGCGGCGGATCTTTACCCCACAGGCCCGTTTCGTTCCTCAAGAAAGGGGTCACCAACAGCTAAGCTGCGCTGGTGCCGGTCGCTGCTCACGTTCCTTCGATCATCGGCCTGCAATGATCCCATCTCAGCCCAGAAAGCGCGACCCTTCACGGCGGAGACATACTGGCATGAACCCATGGCCTACGACCAATCATACACATGTCAAATGTGCGCAGTACTCCCGCTCGGCAGCTCCCAATTCAGGCCGGGAAGGGATCCCCCAGGGATCGCAAACTCACATCTAAGATTCTTTTTTTCAATCAGATATCCTCTCAGAGGAACGCTTTTGTTCTCTCCCTGAAGATCGTTGGATCGAAACCTGCAACGTTGGGGGTTGTTGAGTCCCCATTTCGGGTCATCGCCAGCCTGAACGCTCTTCCCAAGCCCGCTCTCTCCAACCAAATGCACTCTCGAAATGGAAGAACTCGGGCGCCGCATTCGGCAAGAGATACACGCTGATCACGTCGAAGCGCACGTTTGGGAACGCCTCACCGGGTAGCTGGCGCACGTATTGCCGCGCCAGCCGTCGCAACACATTGCGCTTGTGGGTGTCGACCATGGCTTCGGCGGGCGCCATATCGTGCGCTGTGCGCGTCTTCACCTCGACAATGCAAAGCAGCGGTCCCTGCCACGCGATCAAATCCAGGTCGCCCCGCAGGTTTCCGCCCGACCACCGGCGCGCCACCACAATGTAGCCCTTGCGCCGCAAGTACGAACAAGCCGCATCCTCACCTTCGATTCCGGTCCGCAAATGAGCCGGGGTGGCTGCGGTTCGGCCTCGCCGCGCGGCTAGCCAGTCCAGGCCCGCCAGCACTCGGTCAAAGATTCCCGTTCGCACATGTGCCACTTGCTCCATTGGCAACCATTCTGGGCCCGAATGCCGGGAACAGGCAAATCGCTCCGCAAAAATGACATCACGGCCTGCAAGGCAACCTGGGCGAACAGACGGAAGCGCTTACGCCGTCACCGCTGCCACCGCGCTCTGCTCGTGTTCCTTCTCCGCAGTCGCTAACGCATCTTCCAGAATGTCGAGCGCGACGGTGGCCTCCTCTTTGCTCACGATGAGCGGAGGCGAGAGCCGCAGCGACGTCTCGCCACAGCCCAACATCACCAAGCCGCGCTCGAAGGCCAGAGTCTCGATGCGATTGCGCAGCTCCACCGCCGGCTCTCGAGTCGCCTTGTCCTTCACGATCTCGATGCCGATCATCAGGCCCCGGCCGCGCACGTCGCCTACCAGTGGATGGCTCTTCACCCAGCCGCGAAGGCGCTCCAGCATGAACTCTCCTACGCTCGCGGCGTTCGCAATTCCCTCGCGCTCGATGATCTTCATCGTCGCCAGAGCAGCCGCGACCGATACCGGATTGCCGCCAAATGTCGAAGCGTGCGAGCCCGGCGCCCAGTCCATGATCTCTGCCCGCGTCATGCAAATGCCCAGCGGCATCCCGCTCGCAATGCCCTTGGCGATGCAAACAATGTCCGGCTCCACGCCCGAGTCTTCGATGGCCCACCACTTTCCTGTGCGCCCGCAGCCGCTTTGAATCTCGTCCGAAACCAATAAAATCCCATGCCGGTCGCAGACTGCCCGTAGCTCGCGCAGGAAATTGGCCGGCGCCGGCACAAAACCGCCCTCGCCCTGGATTGGCTCCACGAAGATCGCTGCAACTTCTTCGGCCGGGAGGATCGTCTTGAACAGCTTCTCCTCGATGTATCGCGCGCAATCCAGGCTGAAGGCCTCCTGTTCCTCCGGCCCGCCTATGCATCCGCGATATACGTAGGGATACCGCACATGCGTAACGCCCGGCATTAGCGGAGAGAACCTGCGCTTCTGCTGCGGCTTTGAGCCGGTCAGCGACAGCGCGCCCATCGTGCGTCCGTGAAATGCGCCGAAAAACGAGATGATCTGCTGGCGTCCTGTGTGATAGCGCGCCACCTTGAGCGCGCACTCAATCGCTTCGGCTCCGGAATTGCCGTAAAAGAAACGGTGCGGCCCAGGCATCGGCGCGACAGCCGACAACTGCTCCGCAAGATCCGTTAGATGCTCATCGTAGAAATCGGTGCCCGAAATGTGGATCAGTTCCGCCGCCTGCTTTTGGATCGCCGCCACCACTTCGGGATGACAGTGGCCAGTCGAAACCACGGCGATTCCCGCCGCGAAATCGAGAAACTCGTTCCCATCCGGGTCTTCTATGCGAACTCCCCGGCCGCGCTTGGCAACCAGCGGATAGGAGCGCGTATAACTCGGCGAGACGAGGCGCCTATCGGCCTCAACGACCGCCCGCGCCTTCGGTCCCGGCAGCGGACAGATAAGTTTCGGTCCAAATTGCGCATGAAGCTCTTGCTTATTCATTGAATCCATATTCATCGCAAATTCTCCTCGGCAGATTCGGTTGCGGCGGCCTGGCGCTTATTTGCTCCGAGTTTGGCGCTTCGGATGCCGCGCGGCCACGGATCCCAGCGAAGGGGATCGCTCATTTCTGCGGACCTACAGCACTTCTCCTTCTGCTGTTTCCCGAAACTTCCAGGTCCTGGTGGCGGTTCCCTCAAGGAAGCGCCACCTCACACCGAAGTTCCAAGGGCTACATGTGAAGGAGAAGTGCTCTCATTCGGGTCCATCGCAGGCGAGGATCTTCGGCGGAGGGTTGCTAATCGCCGCCGAAGAGGCTAGGTCGAGTGCGGGTGGGCAGCACGCGCAGGTGTTTCCGCGGGCACATGCGCTGTGCGCACGACCGCGACCAGCGCTTGGTGGCTGGTGCTTGCGGCAACTCCCGGTTGGCGCGCATCTGCATGGATTCTCCGCTAAAGTTGAGGATACCACGCTGCCTGTCGCCGCTGCCACGCCGGGTAGTGTCTCAGTTTGAAGGGTGCGGGCTTCAGCCCGTACATGAACTGGGCAAAGCAATCTTGGGCTTTAGCCCCTGAGGGAATGCTTCTCTAAACCGACCCACTGCCGGCGCTCTCGCATTTGAATGCGGTTACGATGGAACCAAGTTCCATGTCCGCAACTCCGCCCCAACCCGATGCCGAAAAGCATGCTGCCGCATCCACTGCCCGAATTGTGCTTGCCTTTGCAAGTGTGTACATATTTTGGGGTTCCACCTACACCGCCATTCGCGTCGGCGTCTCCGAGATGCCCCCACTGCTGCTCGCCGGAACGCGATTCCTTATCGCAGGCACAATCCTGCTGGCCTGGTGCAGCTGGCGCCGCCTTCGCCTGCTCTGGCCGCCCAAAGACATGCTCCTTCTTGCCCTCATCGGTTTGTTGCTTCTCAGCATAGGCAATGTCGGCCTCGTCTACGCCGAGCAGGCGGTCCCCAGCGGCCTCGCTTCGCTGCTTTACGCAGTCATCCCGCTCTATGTCGCGCTCATTGAGATGTTCCTGCCCGGTGGCGAGCCGCTTCCAACTCGCGGATGGGTTGGCATGGCCCTCGGCTTGGCCGGGCTCGTCGCTCTGTTATGGCCCTCGCTTCGTCACGGCCTCGCCGGCGACCACGCCCGCCTTTGGGCCGTTGTCGCGCTGTTGGCAGGAGCACTTTGTTGGAGCGTGGGCAGTGTCGTCTCCCGCCGCGCGCGCCTCCGCGTCAACAGCTTTGTCGCAGCCGCATGGCAAATGCTCGCTGCCGGAGCTTGCAGCACGGTTCTGGGCACGCTGCTCGGCCAATGGCCGCGGTTCCACGCGAACGCCGCGGCGATTTGGTCCCAAGCCTATCTCATCACTTGTGGATCGCTGCTGGGCTATAGCGGGTACATCTATCTTCTGGAACATGTGCCGGTAGGCAAGGTCGCCTCGTATGCATACGTGAACCCTGTTGTCGCGGTGCTGCTCGGCATCCTGGTGCTTCATGAGCGGCCGTCGGTCGAGGAATTCGCGGGCATGGCCGCCGTCTTGCTTGCGGTGTTTCTTCTCACAACCTCGCAGTTCGAAACCAGCCGCAAAGCAGGGCCCACCGCTCACCCTGAACGCATCACGATGAGCTAAGGGAAAATGGCTCTTGTCGCTGTCGCCCGTATGCGTCGATACGCCCTACGGTTTGCTGGGAAGAAACGCAGATGCCGGAACCAGCGCAGCCGGAGCATCACCATCGAGCGACACCGTGCCCTGCTCGAATGCCTTCAGGCTCGCTGCGTCTGCGGCCATCGTCATCCAGCACGCAGCGCCCTTCTTGAGCACCGTGCACGCAATCTCGAAGGTGAACGGGCTTTCGGCCCGATGTTTAGGGGTTCCTTTGGCGCGCTCAATCCACACCGTGTGGCTGCCGAGCGAGTAGTTTGCTTCCACTGGCTCTGCGATCTCGAACGACTGCTTCATTCCCTCCGCAGCTCCGGCGCCTAAACTCGCCAAATCGCTCGCCGTCATGGCTTGTCCGTAGCAATCGAAAGGCAGCGCCAGCACCACGACCGCCGACGCTGGAGTACCGCGCCTGGCGGTCAACGCCACGTCCACGCACGCATCTCCTTTCCTGGGAGCGGCGAGTGTCGGGTACGGCGTCACCACCTTTGGGGCAGGAGGCGGGGCCACAAACTCCCAATCCGCCGGCAGGCTGTAGCTGAAGCCGACATCGTCCCTTTGGACCTGAGGCGGCATCGTGGGAGTCAATTGGTGGGAAGGCGCGGCCGCCTGCTTGGCTGAGGGCGCGAGGGTCGAGGCGGGGTTTGAGGGTGTCGCCGCGGGCTCCGGCACTTGCGCAAAGACCGGCGCCCAACCAAAAGCGACAAGTGCAGCCGCAACGAGAGTTCGCATCCGGTTGCCTCTGTTTGCCGGTCGGTCTATAGCCGGCTGGCTTGCATCAAATGGGTCCTCGGGCAAACCGTCCCTACTTGATGAATAAAGCTGAGGCCGCCGCTACTACGCCCAGCGCCGAAATAACAAGGCCCAGATGCCAGTAGACCCGGCTCCGGGTCAGCAGCGTGATCGACACGATCACTAGGCCGATCTCCAACAGTACTTCCCCTAGATCGTAACGATCCGACTGCGCCTCGCCAACCTTCACTTTGGCTTGCAGCGCATTGGCCTCGGTCTCCAATTGGTTCTGTTCGCTTGCAGATTTCTTGATTTGATCAGTAAATGCTTTCTCTTCTTTTTGAGCGGTCCCTTTGTCGCTGATCGCCACCACAGTCATCAGACCGTTCACCAATTCCTCATCGTTGGCTCGGATTTTGTGCGCTTGATAATCGTTCCACTGATCGGTGGCCAGGTTCTGATTGATGATCGCATCGGCATGAGTGCGCTCACCCATCACAGTAGTGATTGCCAAAACCACGGCCAGCACGCTCATCGTAAAGGCGACAGGCCGCATCGGCTCTACGTTCGCTGCCTGCTGAATATTCTCTTTGAGGTCCTGCACATCGCTCGCGTCCATGGGTTGTGCCTTCTCATTTTTTGAATTTGGGGGGCTTTCGGGGAAGCCTGCAGCTTCGAAACCTGAACCAATCATACGATCCCGCGCAAGGGGTGCGCTGCATTAGTTGTGCAGCGCGGTCCTTTAATCCCGGTAAACGCCAAGTCGACGTTTACGGATCGTGAAGGATGGCCACCGCACCACAGATCGAGCTGAAAGCTAAGGGCTGATAGCTAAAGGCTGCTTCTTTCACTTCCGCTTCCAGCGCACGCCATCCTTCGAGTCCTCGATGACCACGCCCTTCTCCGCCAACTCGTTGCGAATCTCGTCCGCTCGGGCAAAGTTGCGCGCTTTTTTGGCAGCGGTACGCTCCGCCACCAGCCCCTCGATCGCCTCATCGGTCAGCGATTGCGCGGCCAGCAAATCCGGCGCCACATCCGCCATCCTGCCGGTCTCCTTGGCCCATTCGAGTGCGCGTCTCGTCGCCTCGGCGTCACGATCCTCCATCACATCGAACACCGCGTCGAAGTCCTTCAGCACTTGCAGAATCGCCTCGCGGTCCCCACAAAAAAACTGCCCCTGGTCAATGGCCGTGTTCCCCGCGCGGACCAGCTCAAAGACGGGTGCCAGTGCATCGGCAGTGTTCAAATCGTCCGAGAGCGCATCCCTGAAATCGCTCCCTGCCTTCTTGGCGGCCTCCTGCATAGCGGAGTTCTCGCCGACAGCATAGTTGCCCGCAGTCAGCCGCGCCTTAAACGTCCGCAACCGGTCGATGGCGTTAGTAGCGTCGGCAAGGCTGTCGAAGGTGAAGTTGAACTGTCTGCGGTACGGTACCGCAATCAATGCCAGCCGGATCGCCGACGCTTTGAAGCCCTTCAGCAGAAGGTCGCGCGGAGTATAGAAATTCCCCTCGCTCTTCGACATCTTTCGCCCATCCACCAGCAGAAACCGTACATGCATCCAGTGCCGCGCGAAGGTTTTGTGCGTTGCGGTCTCGCTCTGAGCAATCTCGTTTTCGTGATGCGGAAACATCAGATCTTCGCCGCCCGCGTGCAGATCCAGGCTCTCGCCCAGGTACTCCATCGCCATCGCCGAGCACTCGATGTGCCACCCCGGCCTCCCGCTTCCGATCAGCGTCTCCCAAAAAGTCTCGCCCGGCTTGGCCGCCTTCCACAGCGCAAAGTCGCGCGCCGAGTCCTTCTCGTACTCGTCCACGTCCACCCGCGCGCCGTCTTCCATGCCGCTCAAATCTTTCTTGCTCAACTTGCCGTATTCAGGAAAAGCTGTCAGCTTGAAATACCATGACCCGTCCTCGGTTTTGTACGCCGCTCTCGCCGCGGTCAGCTTCTCGATCAGCGCCACCATCTGCGGAATGTGTTCCGTCGCACGCGCAATCTGCTCCGGCCGCTGGATCCTCAGCGCTTCCAGATCCTCGAAGAACGCCTCTACATAGCGCGCCGTGTACTCGCCGATCGGAATTCCCGCCTCGATCGAGTTGCGGATGATCTTGTCGTCCACATCCGTAATGTTCATCACGTGGCGAACTCGCATCCCGCTCAGCAGCAGGAAGCGGCGAAGAACGTCAATCTGCAAGAACGTGCGGAAGTTCCCGATGTGCCCGTAGTCGTAGACCGTCGGCCCGCACGCGTACATCCGCAACGCCTTGCCATCGGCAGGCTCCAGCGGATCCAGTTGTCCCGTTAGGGTATTGAACAGGCGAAGGGTCATTGCTTCAGCGGCTCGTGCACTGCTCGGCTCGTGCAAGCACACCTTCGGGCCATACCGGCCCGCTCATCGTGCCTGAACATGTACAGTTAGTAGCCCTTTCGATTGTAGCAGTGCGGCTTCGCGCGCGAACCCGCGCAACTTTGCCCTCAAAACGAAGCAGGATTCATCCCATCGCTGCTGCCCAACCCACGGCGATCAGCAGCATCAGCACCCACCATCCAAACACCGCAATGTAGCCCGAACTGCGCTTAGTCCCGGCTACGATGGCGATGCCCATGCCGAGTAATACCAGTCTCCAGATAGTCACCGCATCCACCCAGGTCGCCAGCGTGTACAACGCTTTGTTCGTCTCTGCCGGATCGAGAAATGCGCCCAGGTTCGTCGGTGCAAAGTTCTTGATGTTGAACGACTCCGGCGCCATCCCCGAATAAATCACAATTGTCCCCAGAATCGCTCGAAAAATCTCCGGCAGCCAGGCGTAGTAACTAACGGCAAAGATTTCGCCGAACTTTGCCCTGCCACCAAACCCAAAATTGATCGTTGCCATCAGCACGAGCGACATGACAGCTACAACCGCCATGGCGATCACGGGCCCGCCGATAAATGCTCCCTCTGTGGCATAGATCCCGATCTTGGCGCCCATCGCGCGCTGTTCGGGAGTAGCATTCGCCATCCGTTCCTGCGCCTTCGGGTCCAGCCGAACCTGGTTATCCACTACCTGCTGCACCCCGATCCTCTGCACCATGGCGAAGAAAAAGATGTAGGTGAAAAATGCGCCGATGATCAGCGGCAACCACCAACTCCTGTTCCCGCGCTTGATATCTTCAAAGGTCTTCGACGGCGCGGCGAATGTGTCCGCGACGCGCTGCCACTGCGTTAATCCCGCGCCCTCCGGCGTTCCCCCGGCCACAGGCTGAACTCCCATGTCGCTCATGATTTCGCCTTTCGACTGCAATTTCGCAAATCCCGCGCAGCTGCTCCCTGCTCAGAACAGCCCCTCTGCGCCCGGCTCCAGCCCCCACGCACGCAATCGGTCGCGAGGATTGTAACTTGCCTTCGGGGAGCAATCTGCATTTGCCCGCGATTGTACTCTCGACAAGCGTAAAGAATCGAATGATTTTTCTGAGAAATGGCTCGCGCGGCCAGGCGGCGAAGCCGCTATGTTCCCTGCGCCTCATCGGCCTGCTCGGCCGTCTGCCGCACTGTGCCGCGTGTCGTGCTGTGCGCGGCCGGCTTCAATGGCGTCGCCTCGCCCGCCTTCCGCGTCGGCGCATAGCTCTTGTATACCGTGATGTGAAAACAAGCCTGCTTGAACTCCTCTTCCACATCGATCTTCCCTGCCGCTTGCAATCCAGCCAGCCGTCGCCGCATCCACGCAATCTCGCCCCGGCTCAGGCCGCTCTTCGCGATGTCGATCGTCGCCCCGGTCAAATGCGGACTCACAAGGTCGCCTTCCGCCGGCGCCGCGTTCCCATTCGTCTCCATCAACCGCTTCTGATACTCCACCGTCCGCACCGCCGAGCTCACTTCCAGCGGGCTGTGGAACGCCGCCTCATGCGCCCGCGCCAGATCGGCCAGGAACTTCGCCGTCCACGGCCGGCAATAGCGGTGATTCTCCTCAAGCTCCGCGTTCACGGTCAGCGCGCTCAACGTCGGGATCGGTACCAGCAGCTTGTCGGCAATGCGCGCTTCCAGATCGGCCTCGTTCTCAATCCGCTCCAGCCCCTCCGCGTCCAGCCGATCGTTTTGCCGCTGGAGTGATGCCAGCGACCCTCTCAACGGCGCCGGCATCCCGCCCCGCGGAATGACAAGCGACGCTTCTTCGTTCTCCGATTTCTCGTTTGCTGAATCCGCCGTTTCGTCGCTTTGGCTCACACCTTTCGTTGTGGCCTCGTCGTCGTCACGCGTCGCCACATTGTCTCTTTTCTCTGGCGCGGAATCGATAGGCGCCTGCCGATCGTCTGCCGGCGTCTCTACATCCGCACTGTTTGTCTCTGGTCCGTGCGCCTGAGGCGTGGCCGAATCTGGTTGAGCTTCGTTGGATTGATCGTCTTCAACATCTGGGGGCGGGACGGGTCGCGCGGATTCCATCTCGGCGGAATCGTCGCCCCTCCCACGCATCGTCCGCCGCAGTGCAGCTCGTTCAAGCCTCGGTCGCCGGGCGTAGCGTACACGCCGTGTCCGAACCGCTGTGGCTTGAAGTCCAATCCGCCTGCGCGCAAGTTGTCTTCGAATCGCGAGCCCTGCTGAACGCCCCACCTCATCGGGGGTGCGCCTACTACGCGCCGCGCTCAAACTCGCGCGGCTGCCGGATTGAATTTTTGAGTGGACCACCGAGGTCTGATGAGCGCCATGCGAGTGCGCACGGCGATAGACCGCGCGCGAATTCGCCGCCGCGGCAGGTCTCCGGTGCGTCTTCGCCGATTGCGTTGCCTGGGCGCTCTGCGCGCCGGCCGTTGCGAGCAAGACCAGCGCGACCGCCGCGAATGCGGTGCGGTACATAGGGGAGAGTGCGGACAATCGAGAGCTTCTCCAGTGTACGTCGATCCGCAGCCTTCTCCGAGTGCCTTCGCGGATTCGGATTTGTCTGATAATTAGACGCGCCCGGCGTTCTTTCGGGTTTTCCCGGCCGGCGCGATCTGCCTTAGCCTGTCGGCGCAGTCGGCGCGGCCTCCACGCCACTTGGCGGCACAATTGGTTTGGCCGGGGGCTTCAGCAGAAAGCCCTTCCTGACTAGCGCAAACCCATCCTGCGGCAGCTCCGCCTGCAGCAGTTGGTTCTCCGGCCCGGAGAACAGCTCCGTGTTGGCGCCGGCGATCGTCGCAACCAGATGGTGCACCGTGATGGCCTTTCCATCGAGCGTTCCCTCCTGATCCGGATAAGTGGCCAATTGCACCGGTTCAATCGAGCCCGTGTTCTTCGGCAGAATCGCCC
Source organism: uncultured Acidobacteriaceae bacterium (assembly GCA_963823805.1). Classification (GTDB taxonomy): domain Bacteria; phylum Acidobacteriota; class Terriglobia; order Terriglobales; family Acidobacteriaceae; genus Telmatobacter. The sequence continues at coordinate 115,357 of CAWGMW010000003.1, forward strand.
AAAGGTCGCGATTGTTCTGTGTCACCGCAAGCGCCAGCAGCGTCTCCAGCGCCCCTGGGTCGAAGTCGGCCAGAAAAACTGCGCCGGGGTGCGCCTCCAGCCGCGTCGTCGAACTCCTGCCGCTCGCTGAGATATTCAGCAGAATCTGCGCCGAATCGGGCGCCGCCACCACGTTTACAGCCTCGCCGTTCACCGTGGCGCTCAACAGCACGTGTTCCAGCTGATTCGCCTGGCCCAGCTTCTCATCCTTTGAGAGCGCGTAGTCAAGCCCCTGCATCGCCACCTTCACCAGCGAAGTCGAATCGTACCCATCCTTCGTCGCCGTGAACTGGAAACTGGCCGAACCCACCGCCTGACCGTTCTGCACGATCTCGAAGTTGCCAGACTGCGCCTCGGCGCCAACTGGCGATCCCGCCAGAACCCAGGCAAAAGCTCCCGCAAGCGGGAAGAAAATCAATCGACGCACCGGTGTCTCCATCCCTCGTTGAATTAGACACCAACCTGTCCAAAGAGTTACGAAGCGCATCCTTACCACTGCGGAACCGCTTTAAACGCTTGCGGAGGCTCTCGCCAGTCCCTACTGGACAAATCTCACTCGCTCACTTGCGAACTCGCCGACCTGCTAACTTGCCAATGTGCGCGCAGCGCACGCGAACTTGCTAAAAAACTCCCAGCTTCTCGAGCTCGCCTTTCAGCGCTTCCGCGCCCGTGAACCGGATCGTCTTGATCCGCGCTGCCGCCGCACCGTCCACATTTTCCTGCCGGTCATCGATAAACAGCATTCTCTCCGGTGCGCAACCCAGAATGTCCAGCGCCCGCCGGTAGATCGCCGGCTCCGGCTTGCGCAGGCCCACGTAACACGAACTCAGAGCCACTTTGAAGTATCGGCGCAGCTCAAATTTCCCAAATCGATAATCGTTGGTTTCCCGCGCTTCATTGTTCAGCGCGCCCAGCAAGTAATCGTTCGATGCGGAAAGCTCCTTCATGATTTCAAGCGCCCCGTCGGGCAGCAGCTTCGACTGCGCCAGAATGAAGGCGAAAAAGTCGCCGCGAGAAAACTCGCGCGGCTCGTAAAAAACAGTCTCGTTCAGGTAGGTCTTGCCTGAGATTGCGCTCCGTTCCCACGCATCGTAAGCGGCAAGGTGCCTGGCCTCGAAGGCCGCCGCGTCCAGGCCGAAGTGCGCTACCGCTGCCGCACGCTCCCCGTGATCCCATCCATTTGTCAGCAGCACCCCGCCCACATCGAACAGGATCACGTCGAAGGGGAGCATCGGCGACTCTTTCCCGCGCTGCGCGCGTCTAGCAACTTGTCATCTTGAAGGCTGGGGTGCCCCATCCTAAAGCTCGCAGCTTCGCGGAGAGCTTTAGGGTGGGATCGCACGCCGGCGGCCCACTGATTCGCTTTCCCTAACTCCGCTAACCCCGCGAGCTCCGCTGGTTTCTACCGCGCGTACTTCGCCTCGATGGCGAGCACCTTCTTGAACCGCCGTTCGAAGCGACTTTCCTGCCCCTGGAACTTTGCGCCGACGAACGCGTGCGCCAACTCAAACGCCAGTGCCGATCCGATGATCCGCGCGCCCAGCACCAGCACATTCATGTCGTCGTGCTCCACACCCTGGTGCGCCGAATAAGTGTCGTGGCAGATCCCTGCGCGGATCCCGGGAATCTTGTTCGCCGCGACGCACACGCCTACGCCTGATCCGCAAATCAAAACTCCGCGCGGCGCAACACCTGTTTTGATCGCTTCGCCAACCTTCTCCGCAAAGTCGGGATAATCGTCCTCTGGCTCGCATTTGAATGCACCCAGGTCGATCACCTCGTGCCCTGCCGCGGCCAGATTCGCGCGCACTTCTTCCTTCAAAGCAAATCCCGCATGATCCGAACTGATCACTAACTTCACGGTGCCTTACCTTTCAACAAAGCAAGTCAGCAAGTTCGCTCGCTGGCAGCTCTGCCACGCGAGCAATTCGCCAACTCGCCAACTCGCTACTTCACCAATTTCTTCGCCCTCGCCGCCACGTTCTCCGCTGTGAACCCAAACTCCTTCATCACCACCGGTCCCGGCGCTGAAGAGCCAAAGCGGTCCAGTCCCACAACGTCACCGTCGCTGCCCACATACTTCCACCAACCCAGCGTCGCACCCGCCTCAACCGCCAACTTGGGCACGCCCGCCGGCAGAACGCTGGCTTTGTACGCAGCCGATTGCTCCTCGAAGATTCTCCAGCTGGGAAAGCTGACCACGCGCGCCCTGATTCCCTCCGCCGCAAGCAGCTTGGCCGCGCCCAGCGCCAGTTGAACCTCTGAACCGGTCCCGATGATCGTCACCTGCGGGTTCGCCACGTCTTCGAGCACATACGCTCCCTTGCTCACGCCTCCAGCCACATCGTGCGTGGTCGCGTCGATCACCGGCACATCCTGTCGCGTCAGTGCAAAGAAGCACGGCCCCCTGCGCTCCAGAGCCAGCCGCCACACCGCCGCTGTCTCATTCCCATCGGCCGGGCGGAAGTCCGTCATGTGCGGCACCGCGCGCAGCGCCATCAGATGCTCGATGGGCTCGTGCGTCGGGCCATCCTCACCCACGCCGACCGAGTCGTGTGTAAACACGAAGAGCGACGGAGCCTCCATAATGGCTGCAATCCGCAGCGCCGGCTTGGCGTAGTCCGAAAAAACAAAAAACGTCGACCCGAACGGCCGCAACCCGCCATGAACCGCCATTCCATTCACTGCGGCGCACATCGCCAGTTCACGCACGCCAAAAAACACATTGCGACCCGCCGGATCTTCGGCAAAGTGCGGACTATTCTTGAAAATCGTTTTCGTCGAAGCCGTCAGATCCGCTGCCCCGCCAAACAGCTCCGGCACAACGTCGAAGATCGCGTTCATCACTTGCTGGCCCGCGTTCCGCGTAGCCACCGGCTTCTCCACCGGGAAGCTGGGAATCACTGTCTCCCAGCCGGCCTTCAGTTTGCCCGCCTGTGTGCGCTCGAACTCCGCCGCCAGTTCGGGAAACTCCGCCTTATAGCCGGCAAAGAGCTTGTTCCACTCCGCCTCTTGGCCCGCGCCGCGGTTTCCCGCTTCGCGCCAGTTGGCCAACGCATCCTCAGGCACGTAGAAGCTCTGGTCCTCCGGGAACCCGAAAAACTTCTTCGTCGCCGCCGTATCCGCCGGGCCCATCGCCTCGCCGTGTACCTTGTTCGTTCCCGCTTTCGGGCTGCCGTACCCGATCACCGTCCGCACCGCGATCAGCGACGGCCTGCCTGTCTCGGCCTTTGCCGCCGCAATCGCCGCTTCAATCCCCTCCAGATCGTTGCCGTCCAACACGCGCTGCACATGCCAGTTGTAAGCCTCGAAGCGCTTGTACACATTCTCCGTGAAGCTCCAATTCGTTGGCCCATCCAACGAGATCAAATTGTCGTCATACAACACGATAAGCTTGCCCAGTCCCAGCGTCCCGGCCAGCGAGGCCGCCTCGTGCGATAGACCCTCCATCAGATCGCCGTCGCCGCACAGTGCAAACGTGTGATGGTCCACCACATTGAATCCCGAGCGGTTGTATGTCGCTGCCAGATGCTTCTCCGCCATGGCCATACCCACGGCCATTCCGAATCCCTGTCCCAGCGGCCCGGTCGTCGCCTCCACGCCGTCGGTCAATCCGTATTCCGGATGGCCCGGCGTAATCGATCCCCACTGCCGAAAGCTTTTTAAATCGTCCAGCGTCAGCTTGTAGCCGGTCAGAAACAGCGTCCCGTAAAGCAGCGCCGACGCATGCCCGTTCGACAGCACAAACCGGTCCCTGTCCGCCCACTTCGAATGCGCCGGATTGTGCTTCATAATCTTGTGAAACAACAGATACGAAATCGGCGCGCACCCCAGCGGCGCGCCCGGATGGCCGCTCTTGGCCTTTTCCACCGTGTCCAGGGCGAGCAAACGCAATGTATCGATCGAAAGCTGGTCGAGTGAGACTGACGCAACGCTGGAAGCCATAATTGTCCCTAAAAATCCTTTCCCTGAAGTGCCCTGCGCACCTGCTAATTCACTCTAAAAAGGCGCGTCCACCTTGACCTTCACATTGTATCCAAGCCAGGTGTCCGACTCCGTCCAGTGCATCGTCCATTCCAGCTCACCGCTGCCCGCCGCGGGCGTCACATCGGCGCTGAATCCCGCGCTGCCCAAACCCCGGCTCATGGTCCTGTTCACCGTCTTCCATTCGTCGTCGGTCCACTTCACCTCAAACAATCCCTGGTCCAGAATCCGCAGCGTGCTTCCCGCGTCCATCCGCTGGATCGGCCGCATGCGGGTATAGATCTCCACGCCGCGCCGGCGCTTCTTCCGCCCCTCCGGCTCGCAATACCGCTCATACACCGGATCGATTCTGTCGAAAACCTTGCCATCCACGGCCGAGCGCAGCAGTTTCAAATACTCCGCATGCGCCCACACCAGCGGCACGGCCGATCCCGCCGGCTGTCCCTTCCTCAAGCTCTTCTCCGGCCGGTCCGCCTCGTCCCACACTTGCTCCGGCAATAACTGCCCGCAGCTCGCGAATTCCTCATACGTGTTGATCAGCTGACTGATGTCCTTGCCCGCCGCCAGCTCCCAATGCGCTCTCTCGCCCGTCAACAGCGGCCACACGCGCCCTTGGCCCCATCCCTCATACGGCCCTCCATCTGGCCGTTGCCCATAGCCGTCAAAGTTGTAGCGCAACCATCCCAGTCCCTGCGGCAGCTGGCGCTTCAGCACCGTGTCCACAACTTTCAGCGAATCCGCAATCAGCGGATCGTCCGCCCGCCGCACGCCGTACCGCACCAGTTCCAGGAACCCCGCATCGATAATCTCCCGCGCCTCAAACTCCGTCCGCGTTCCCGGCGGCCGGTTCGATAAGTGAATCACTTCTTTCCCGCAGCTCTCGTGCGCGTACGCTTCCCCGCACTCCGGCGGCCTGATCCGCATATAGTGCCGCTTCACCTCCGGATCGAGCACGCCATTGTTCGTCACCGTCCAGTCCTCAAGATGCCTTTCGATCCAATCGGCAAACTCCTCCAGAAACTCGCCTAGCTCCACCGACTCATGCGCTCGCGCCATCTCCGCCGCGCAAATCAGCCCGCCAATCACCGCCGCAAGCGTCGACGGCGAATACCCCGCATTCTCCTCCCATCGCTCCTGGTGTGTAATCGGCGCTTGGCGCACCAGGCATCCCGCTGCCCGCTCCACAAACGGAAACATGTGCAACTCGCCCAGCCCGCCGGCCTTCCACAGCCGCCACGCCAGGATGATAGGAAACGCAACCTCATCGAGCTGCTTTCCGCTCCAGTACGGCCTTCCGTCGATCCAGAAATTCTGCGCAAAACCCCCGTCCACCTGCTGCGTGCACGCCAGGTAAACCAGCGCACGCCGCGCTGTCTCCGCCCGTCCGCATGCCAGCAGAGCCGTCGCCGTCTGCACCATGTCGCGTGTCCACACCAGGTGATACCCGCCCAGATCGTCGTCGCCCTTCGTCTGTCCCCACGGAATCGATGCCGACGCCACAAACGCTCCCGAGAACGCCTTGTCCTCGTGCGCCAACAGCACCGCATGGCTGGCCCGCATCAGTTTTCCCCCATCCTGCGCCTTCGCTGCCAGCTCGTCCGGATGCGCTGCCCGCTTCCACTGCTCGACAAATCGCTTCTTCTGCTCCTCGAACGGAACTGACAGCGCGCCCATCGTCTTCTGCAACGCCGTATGGTGTCCTTCGCCAATCCCGATTGCCAGCGTGAACTCTCGTACCGCCCTTCCATCTTCGTCCTTCGACACAACTTGACCGGCCGCGCCGTCCATCCCGCTCCTCAGGTCGTCGCTGCAACCCAGGTCGACCTCGCCCATCACCGCCACGTTCCCGTTCATCGCCGACCCAAATTCCCAATTCATTTTTAGGTTCTGCATCAGGTCCTGCCAGCCGTCGCTTGCGCCCACAAACCCGCAGCTCATCCGCGTGAATCCGCAGCTCGCCGTCATCGCCAGCGACCACTGGTTCTTCCACGCCACCAGAACATTGTGCCCAGCCACGTCCATCGCCCGCGCCGAGTTCCCCGCCCCGCCGCCATCCAGATGCGGCGCCAGCAGCGCATACAACTTCAGCCGCGGCATCAGGTCCTCGCGCGCCTCCAGGCGCACCCTCTGCAGCACTACTCCATGGTGCGGGTCGCAGATCATCTCCTTGGTCAGGCTGTACCGCCCATCCGGATCGCGGTTCACATAACGCACCCCCAGCGCATCGGGATCGATGTACCAAAAGCTCGTCTTCATGTCGCGCTTCTCTTCGTGCACAAACGTCTCCCCGTCGGTCAGCAGGAACTCCATGTCCCGCACCTGTGGGTGATCGATCGTGGGGCAATAAACCTCGTTCAGAACTCCGTGCGAGCACGTGAACCAGATCCGGCTCGACCCCGAATACGCCGTCACCACCGCGTCCTTCACGCTCGAAGTCCAGCGCGGCTCGAGGCCCGGCCCGCCAAAGGCCTCGCCCTGCTGCTCAAGCCACCGGTACATAGGCTGATCGCTCATTCTCGCTCCCTTTGTGCGGGTTTCGGGAAATCAGAATCTGAGTTCATTCAAATTGGGGAATGCTCGATTTGGGGAATTCTCGATCCGAGGCCGGGGAAGCCGCGCATAACCCTTACGTCCCACGCTTACAACCTATAGATGGATGCTAACTCCTTTGCCCCACTCAGACTGTCAACGCAAATTCAAATCTCCCGCCGGACCCTGGGTGCCCCAGGTCCCTCGCATTTGGGGACCTGGGAATTACAACTCTGAGCGGGTGCCCCATCCTTGGCGCGTTCTAGTCTTTGCGCCAAGGGTGGGATAGCACGCCCCTCAACCCGCGCATCCTTCGCCAACTCGCCAACCCGCTAACTCGCTAACTCGCTGATCGATGGGTGCCCCAGGTCCCTCGCATTTGGGGACCTGGGAATTACAACTCTGAGCGGGTGCCCCATCCTTGGCGCGTTCTAGTCTTTGCGCCAAGGGTGCGATAGCACGACTCTCAACCCACGCATCTTTAGCTAGCAGCTAGAAGCTTGCAACCAAAAGCTGTTCTTCCCCGCACCAGCATATATTTCACCGCCGCCTCCAACTCCTGTGCCGTCACATCCTCCACCACGCCCGCGTCGCCAATCCCCACCGGCAGCACGAACCGTCTCACCCCGCCCACATTCTTCTTGTCGTGTCCCGTAGCCGCCATCACTCTCGCCGCCGTCACTTTCAACTTCGGCAGTGGCCCATAACGATAAATCAGCTTTTCCATCCGCTCCATCTGGCCACCAGTAATCGTTCCCCGTCTCCGCGCCACGGCCAGCGACGCCACCATCCCCCACGCCACAGCCTCGCCGTGCAGCATTGCCTTGTACCGCGTCGCCTGCTCCAGCGCGTGTCCCACGGTGTGCCCCAGGTTCAGAATCATCCTCAATCCACTCTCGCGCTCGTCCTTCCGCACCACTTCAGCCTTCATCCGGATCGATGCCGCAATCACCCGTTCTAGTGCTTTTGGTTCTCGCGCCAGAATCTCCTCCGCGTGCTCCTCCATAAACCGCACCAGCGCACGGTCGCGAATGAATCCCGCCTTCACGCTTTCCATCAATCCCGCGCGCAGCTCGCGATCGGGCAGCGTCCCCAGCACGCCGATATCGGCAAACACCGCCCGCGGCTGCAAGAAATTCCCCACCAGGTTCTTGCCCTCGGGCAGGTTCACGCCCACCTTGCCGCCCACGCTCGAGTCGACCTGTGCGAGAAAGGTCGTCGGAACCTGCACATAATTAATCCCGCGCATGAACGTCGCGGCCACAAATCCGCCCACGTCGCCCACAATCCCGCCGCCAAAAGCAATCAGCAGCGATCCCCGGTCACCCCCCGCACGCACCATCTCGCGCAGCAGCCGCTCCACGCTCTTGATCGTCTTGTGCTGTTCGCCGGGAGGCAGAAACAGCGTCACCGGCGCCTCATCGAAAGACTTCAGAAACTTCTTGCCCCACAAAGCCCAGATCTCCGGCAACGTCACCACAAACAGCCGTCTTGGGATCCGTCCCACCGCCCGCTCAATCCGCGGCGCCAGCTCTTGGAGCAACCCGCTCCCCGCAATCACGTCGTACTTCGCCGAAGGCGTCTCTACCCGTATCGTCTGCACAATGATTTCATTCTAGTTTGCCCTGGCGTTGGGTGCCCCCGGTCCCTCGTCCGCCGCGGCAGAGGGACCGGGGACAGCACGACCCTCACGTGTAGCACCGGCCTCCTGCCCGGCTGTCGTGCGGGCCTCCCGGCCCGCACATCTCCGATCTTCGCGGCAAAATCATTACAATGGGCGCCCCAGGTCCCGCTTTTGGGACCTGGGATACCACGAGCTCTCACGTCGACGCTGTCATCCTGACGGAGTTCGCCCGTCGCAGCGGGCGGACGAGTCGAAGGATCTGCGGTTGCCTTTTGCCCGAGCGCCCAACCATCGGGAAACGAATGGCCAGCCAATCACGATCTCAAAACCGTGCGACGAATCTCTCAAGCGCGAAGCTGCCACTTACGGCCAAAAAGATATAGGAAATCAAATTCGCCTGCCAAACAGCACGTGCACTTCCGTATTGAAGCCACCGTTTCGTATCCAAGAGCCGCGATTCAACATAGCCGGAAAGCAAGAACGACGGAACCAGAAGGACGACGAACGCGACGGGAACCGCCCATTTCTCTTCGACTGGTCCCATCCAGGCCGCGCTCGTTACGACAATCAGGAAATCTGAAACGTGGGGATTGAGCGTCCAACGAACATGATCCTCGACCCCAGAAAACATGAGGGCCGAATACAAAATCATCTCCACGACAAGGAAGATCAGCCATGCGAGTGGGAAGCCCAGAAGCATGGTGATCAAATTCGCCTTTGATGCCGCAGCGATTGTGGGCCCCCACTTCGAGTGCAGTCGAACCTTTAGGAAGACCGCCTCAATCGCAATCACCGGAGCCAGGAAAACCAGAATCACGGGATACGCAAACGGCAACATCGGGATTCCAGCGTCTGCATTGACAAACGCTGGACACAAAAATAGCGCGGCAACAGCGCATGTGCGACCGAATGGAAAGCTGCGCTTTCTCTCTGCGTCCGAGGGCATTCGTAAGCCTTTATACACCTGGCTCCTTGCATACTGGGACAACCGGGCACTGCACACTTCCAAGGTTTTCCGGGCCGCGAGCACGTCGGGCAAAGCTGCGCAGCAGCTGGGATCGACGCGGTGGGGGGTCGTCGAATCTGACCGAGCGGCCCGCGAAACGGCCCGCTGCATCCAGTGCCACACTTTCTCCGCCAACTCCGGAGAACTCCTATGCGCCGCGAATTCGCCTTCGCTCTCCTTGCCTTCCTGGCCGCTCCCTTCGCCGCCCCCCAGCAGCCCTCACTGCCAACCCCGCCTCCAACTGCAAATTCCCAACCCGCCGCGCCGACCGTTTACTACGCCGGCCCCGGCGTTACTGCTCCCGGATTGCTTCCTATGAAGCTAATCAATGCAGCGACCGGTGACTGCGACAGATTCGACCGTACCGAAGTGGTTTCGGCCGTTGTGGACGCAAAGGGTGTCGCGCGTGACATCTCTCTCCCTCAACCAGCCGGTACCAATCTCGACAGAATAGCAATCGACATCGTGACTACCGACCGCTTTACGCCCGGCACGTACAACGGCGCACCAGTGAGCGTCGCCATTGCTGTTGAGTTGAAGATCTACAACTGCATCGAGAAGACGAAAAAACACGGCGATCGCGTCTATTCCCTTCAACTCCGGTCCTTGCCCAACCAGAAGATCGATCTCCAGCAGCCACCGTCAAAAGACGGGACGCTCGCCACCTCCGATGGCCCTCTACCCCCCACCGGAGACGCAGTGCCCGCCCCGATTTACTTCGGCGGTCGCGTCAGTGCACCCGTCGTTCTCAATTCCGTCGAAATGAAGGGCAGCGACTTTGCCCGAAAAGAACGGATTTACAACGGGACATGCCTGATCGCTCTTATTGTCGATGCGCACGGCATACCGCAAAACGTGCACGTGGTCAGGAGCCTGGAACCGACCCTAGACGAAAACGCGGTCGAATCCGTTCGCCAATACCGCTTCAAACCGGCAATGAAAGATGGCCGTACTCCCGTGGCAGTAAGCATCACCATCGAAGTCGTCTTCCGGCTGTATTGACCTCGCGCTGAAATCTGGCGGGTTTTCCGGGCCGTGAGCACATCGGGCAAGGCTGCGAAGCAGCTGGGATCGACGGGCGTGGGGTCGCCAAAAACGACCGAGCGGCCCGGGAAACCGCCTACTGCATCCAGTGCTACACTTTCTCCGCCAACTCCGGAGAACTCCTATGCGTCGCGAATTCGCCTTCGCTCTCCTTGCCTTCCTGGCCGTTCCCTTCGCCGCCCCCCAGCAGCCGACTCCGCCTTCAGACACAACGGCCCCGACCCAGGCCAACGAACCCATTTACAAAGTCGGCGGCCGTATCAGCGCCCCGGTTCTCAGGCATCGCGTCACGGCACAGTACTCGGACGAGGCGAGGCGAGCCAAATACCAAGGCATTTGCCTGATCGGGCTCATCGTCGATGCGCAGGGGAAACCGCAGAATATCCACGTAGTGCGTGCGCTTGGCATGGGTTTGGATCTGAAGGCGCTCGAAGCAGTTCGGCAGTACAAATTCAGGCCCGCGATGAAGGACGGCAAAACGCCGGTTCCAGTCATGATCACCATTGAGGTCGACTTCAGGCTCGATTGAGCCCGCGATGAAATCCGTCAGTTTTCCGGGCCGCGAGCTCGTTTTTACGTCCTCGTGCCCTCGCCGCAGTGTCAGATATGTCCCCGGTCCGTACCCCGCCTTTCTGTCAATCCCTCACCACCGCCGCAACTTCGCAACCCACTGAAAGCACGACTGAAATTCTTTTCTAAAGTTTGCCGACTAATTCCCGCATTTGGCGCATCCTCAAACTATGAGCACGCCCTCAAAACACGGCCACACCACTCCTTCGCCGATGCTTGATTCGGGTTTCGTCTGGACCTGGGATCTCGCGGCCTGCGCCCGATCTGCCTACCCTGGCAGCTCACTTGGGGCCAAAAAGGATAAAACAAAAAAATTAAACACCCACAAAACCCGAAGAAACGACGCTAACTCTTGTGCTATCAATAAAACTCTCTCGAAATCGTGGACAAATTTGGTCGATTTTGTGCACCAAAGCGCCCCTTTTCCGCCCCAAAGCGGCCCTTTCTCGCCCCAAATCGCCGCCATTTTCCGCCCCGGGACGGAAAGCTCTACATACCCTGGTAGCGCACCCAACTCCGCTAGCTCCGCTGCCTCGGTCGAGGCCCCAAAAGGCAAAGGCAGTGATTTTATACACTTTGAAAACGCAAAAACGCCCGTAACCTATTTAGCATCAACGAAAACCCATCAAAATCCGTGTCGATTTTTTGCGATTTTTATCGATTTTTATGCGCAAATCGACCCCAAAATCAACCCAAACAGGCCCCGCGCGGCCCCCGCGATCCACGACCCCGTCCCACTTCCTACCGGGGCCCCCGGTAAGCGGCCTTTGCTCGCTGGGGTGGCTTGGTCCCTGCTACTTTGCATCCGCCCTCCACGACGCTGTCGCGCACACCGCCAGAATCGCTCCGATCACCGCCAGTGAAACCGCAATCGGCAATTCGACCCAACGCGCCGCCATCATCTTCAGCGCCGCAAAGGCCAGCAGCGCGCCCAGCCCGTAGTGCAGATACTTGAAGCGCTCGAGCATCGACGCCAACCCAAAATAGAGCGAGCGCAGTCCCAGAATCGCCGCCACGTTCGACGTGTACGCGACAAACGGATTGTGCGTAACCGACAGCACCGCAGGAATGGAATCCGTGGCGAACAGCAGATCGGTCAACTCGACGGCAACGATCACGGGAAGCAGCGATCCCTTTGCCGGCTGCAGCCGCACGATCCACTCGGGAATCGCCGCGCGAGGCGACCCTCCGTGCACTAGCCGCCACGCCGCATACAGCAGGATCAGCCCGAAGATCCACGTGACCCAGTCGAACCTGCGCAAAAGCGTGACGCCCACCGCAATGAACATCGCACGCAGCACAAACGCGCCCCACACGCCCCACTGCAGCGCAGTGTGCTGGCGTTGCGCACTAATGCGGAACCCCTCGAAGAGCACCAGGAAGACAAACAGGTTGTCGATGCTCAGCGAAGTCTCGATCGTGTATCCGGCCACGAACTCGAGCGCAGTTTGCCGGCCCATCGCCACGGCGATCCAGCAGGCAAATCCCGCCGCGGCCAGAGCTAGTCCCGCTGTTTCCATCCATACGAACGTTTGCGCGTGTCGCGACTCGCGCCGGTGGCCGGGCAGAAGCGAGTCCGCGAGCAGCACCGCGGCCACCACGGCGTGAAAACCTACCCACCATTCCCACGAAACGCCCGCGATCATAGCTGGATGCTACAGTACGACAGCAGGCCCAATGTCCCCGCGAGCCTGCCGGACGCGACCGTCAAACAGAAGGTTGTTGTTCCGGCCGAATCCGCAATCATTCACTGCCACCTTCGCGCTCGTTCGCGCATCCTTAATGTAGAAGCATAGAAACCGAATCTGCGGCGGAAAGGGGTTCCGTGGACGAATCAGCACAAGAGGATCAAGCCGCTTCCGCAGGCGCTGGCGCAACGCCTCCGGCTCGTCCCCGCGTCGTCATTGTCGGCGCAGGCTTTGCCGGCCTTAACGCCGCCAAGGGGCTCGCGCGCCTGCCGGTCAACGTCACGGTAGTCGATCGCAGCAATCATTACACCTTTCAGCCGCTGCTCTACCAGGTCGCGCTCGCGGTGCTTTCCCCGGCTGACATTGCTCAGCCCATCCGCTCCATCCTCCGCCATCAACGCAACACCCAGGTGCTCATGGATGAAGTCGTCGGCATCGACGCCGCCGCGCAGCGAGTCTCCATGGCCAGCGGCGCAAGCCTCGACTACGACTACCTCGTTCTGGCTACAGGCGCCACTCACTCCTACTTCGGCCACGACCAATGGGCATCGCTTGCGCCCGGCCTCAAGTCCATTGAAGACGCCGTTGAGATTCGCCGCCGCGTCCTTCTAGCCTTCGAGCTGGCCGAGCGCCAGATGGTTGAGCAGGGCTGGCACCCTCCGCTCAACTTCGTCGTCATCGGCGGCGGTCCCACCGGCGTTGAGCTGGCCGGCGCCATCAGCGACATTTCCCAGCTCACCATCGGCCGGGACTTCCGCCACATTGACCCCGCCAAGAGCCGCGTGCTCCTCCTCGACAGCGGGCCGCGCGTGCTCGCCGCATACCCAGAGGATCTCTCCGCCAAAGCTGAAGCCACCCTCAAGCGGCTGAGCGTCGAAGTACACACCAAAACGCAGGTGACTGGTGTCGGCCCTGGATGGGTCGAAGCCAACGGCCTGCATATCGACGCAGCCGTTACGCTCTGGGCCGCCGGTGTACTGGCCTCGCCACTCGGCAAACTGCTCGGCGCCTCGCCAAGGGTCAATCTTGACCGTCGCGGCTGCGTCATCGTCGACGACACGCTCAATCCGCCCGGCTTGCCGCAGGTCTTCGTTCTCGGCGATCTGGCTCACTTCGAGCAGGACGGCCATCAGGTTCCCGGCGTGGCCCAGCCCGCCATGCAGATGGGCGATCACGTCGCCAAAATGATCTCCGCCGACCTCGCCCGCAAACCGCGCCCGCCTTTCCGCTACTTCGACAAAGGAGACATGGCCACCATAGGCCGCATGTCTGCCGTCGCCAATGTGGAGTGGCCCTTCAAGGCACATATGAGCGGCTTTCCGGCCTGGTTCACCTGGCTCACCGTCCACATCTTCTTTCTCATCGGCTTCCGCAACCGGCTTTCCGTCATGGCCGCCTGGGCCTGGACCTACTTCACATTCACGCGTGGCGCACGCCTCATCACCGGCGACCAGACTCTGCCCGGCTGGACGGAGCAGACGGAAGCCGGTCCGGCGCAGGCAAACAAACAGGCCGCGTCGTAGGTCGTCGAGTAAACTGGGAATGGAATGCTCGACTTAGGGTTCGTTCGCGCCAACCTGGAGTTGGTTGAAGAAAAGCTGCGCGCGCGCGGCGCCGATCCCGCCGCTCTCCTGGGCGATTTTCGCGCTCTCGATAAGAGCCGCCGCGAGGCCATCACACTCGCTGAGCAGTGCAAGGCCCGCCGCAACGAGCTGAGCCAGCAGGTGGGCGCGCTCAAAAAGGCCGGCAAGAGCGACGATGCCGCGACCGTCATGGAAGAGACCCGCGCCCTCAAAGAAAAACTCGACGAGTTAGACAAAACCGCCGCCGAGCTCGACGAGCAATTGCGTCAATCCCTCGCCCGAGTTCCCAACCTCACCCGCGACGAAGTCCCCGTCGGCCTGTCCGAAGCCGACAACAAAACCGTCAAGGCCTGGGGCGAGCTGAAGCAATTCGATTTCCAGCCAAAGCCTCACTGGGAGATCGGCGAAGCCCTCGGAATTCTCGATCTCGAACGTGCCGCCAAGCTGAGCGGTGCGCGCTTTGCCGTCTACATGGGCGCTGGCGCGCGCCTTGAGCGCGCTCTCATCAGCTTCATGCTAGACACGCACACGCGCAAGCACGGCTACACCGAAGTGCTGCCGCCGTTCATGGTCAACTCCAAATCGCTCTTCGGCACCGGCCAGTTGCCCAAATTCGCCGAAGACCTCTTTCGCTGCTCCGATGCCGACGCCGAAGCGGCCACACGGGGTGACTACAAAGACAGCGACCACTGGCTCATCCCCACTGCCGAAGTCCCCGTCACCAATCTCTATCGCGACGAGATTCTCGATGAATCTCGCCTGCCCATCTCGTTCACCGCTTACACACCGTGCTTCCGCGCCGAGGCCGGCGCGGCCGGCAAGGACACGCGTGGCATCATTCGCCAGCACCAGTTCCAGAAGGTTGAGCTGGTCAAATTCACGCGGCCGGAGGAGTCCGATGCGCAGCACGAGCGCCTCACCCGCGACGCCGAAGAGATTCTCGAAGCGCTCGGCCTGCCTTATCGCCGCGTTCTTCTTTGCACTGGCGACACCGGCTTCACCTCTGCAAAGACCTACGATCTCGAGGTCTGGCTGCCCGGCCAGAATCTCTATCGCGAGATTTCTTCCTGCTCAAACTTCGACGCCTTCCAGGCGCGCCGCGCCAACATCCGCTACCGCCCGTCTGCGGCGCAGGGTGCAAAGGCCAAGCCCGAGTTTGTGCACACGATCAATGGCAGCGGCCTAGCCGTCGGCCGCACCTGGCTGGCGATCCTCGAAAACTACCAGCAAGCCGACGGTTCCGTACTCATTCCTGAATCCCTCCGTCCATACATGGGTGGAATGGGTAGAATCGTTAAAGAGACATGATGGCTTCTTCAAACAGCGCAATCGCTCAACCAAAACGCGGCTTCAAGCAGATCCTGCGCAGTTATTTCTACTGGACCTATTCCCGCGGGTCGTTTCATTACGACATCATGGTCACGCTGATTCTGCTCTTCATCTTCATCACTCCGCACTTGTGGGACTTCGGCGCGAAGCCATCGTCAATTGCCGCCACCGGTCATCCTTTCCAGGTTGTCGGCAGCGGCCATGGCGTCATCATCACTGTGCAGGCCTCCGATGTGAACATTCCCTCGGGTGCTTCGTACTTTGAAGTGAAGAGGGCGTTGCGCAAAGCCGTCGAGCCCGTCACCGGAGACAACGTCTATGTCGAACATTGGGAGACGGCAACCGACGCTCAGGGAAATCTTGTCTGGAAGGTCTGGGCGCACCGTTAATCGCAATTCGCGAATCCTTAGGGCCTGACTGAGAATCAGATGGGGTAAGGAAGCCTATGCATTTGCGATCGAAGTCTGTCTTACTTGCCATTCTTTCCGCGGTATTGCTGCCGGTTCCAGCAGCGCGTGCCGACGACCTTGCCAGCGTCCTCGCAAAACTCGACGCCGCCGCCAAAGATTTTCATACCACGACGGCCGATGTCGAATTCGACACCGTCCAGACTGACCCGATTCCCGATACCGATGTAATGACCGGCACTGCCTATTATGAACGCAGTGGCAGTCACTTCCAGATGGCCGCTCACTTCGCAAAACACAACAATCAGCCGACCGGAAAGATCTATGTCTTTTCCGGGGGCGTCTTCAGGGTTTCAGACACCGGCAAAGCCAGCGATGCCAAGACTTACACCAATGTCAGCAAGTATCAGGGTTACCTGATGCTTGGTTTCGGCGCCAGCGGGAAGGAGCTTCAGGAAAAATGGGACATCAAGTACCTCGGCACGGAGACCATCGACGGCATCAAGACCGATAAGCTCGAACTCGTTGCCAAGGATCCGGCTTTCCGCAAGAATATTCCCAAAGTCACAGTCTGGCTCGATACCGCGCGCGCAGTAAGCCTCAAACAGAGCTATGACGAAGGCGAAGGGCAAACCTATGTCTGCCACTACACCGGCATTAAGGTCAATCAGCCGTTGCCCAAAGGCGCCTTCAGCTTCGACGCCGGCCAGTGAAAGCGCCGCACCAGCCACGAGAAAACGATCCCGCCGCCCGCAAAAAGCATAGGAAAGCACTCCAGTGTGTAACGTGTCTCCGGCGCCTCCACAGTCAACAGCAGTACGCTGCGCAACAGCATATAGGCCAGCAACGCGATCCAGAAGCGTGGTCGTAAACACAGGCCGGCGATTCCCAGCAGCAAGTAAAGTGCATTCAACCCCGCGTAGGCCCAGCTGAACTCCGTCTCCGCGTGATGGTACGCGTAGACCCACCAATCCAGGTCGATGGGCAGGTTTTCCACGCGGGGGCGAAGCCACATATCGGCTAAGCGGCCCAGCGGCAGCCATAGATAAGAGCGCGCCGGATGAGCGGCAATGCGTTCCTCGGCCAGTTGTTCAAAGCGCAGATCGATCTCCGGGGTAAGTTCCATGCCGTTGCTGTTGTATTCCGCGGCGAGCGCTGCCGTCTCAGCGTACTGCGAAGGCGAGTCGAAGGCCCGGTTGGGCAGCTCGCTCACGTCCAGCTTATCCCCCGGCACATTCCAGTAAATCTCATAGGTAGAAATGAAGTCGAGGCACCAGCTCTTCACCCAACGCTCCCATCCTGGGTTGGAGCTTTCGCCGGGATCTGTCGCAAGGCGCGGCGCCAGCGGCTCAAAAACATGAAAGACGCACCAGTTGCGCGCCGTCCAAATGGCAAACGGTGCCAGCGCCAACAAAACGCAAACCGCTCCCATGCGCACCAGCTTGCGCAGCGGAATCTCCCCCGGGCCATCGCCGAGCCGTAACCCAATCAGCAATGCGGGCGCCAACGCGACTGCGGCCAGCGCGCCATCTGGCCGCAACAGCGTGGCGGAAGTCAGGGCTGAGGTAAACCATAAGCCATTCGCCCAGCTCGGCTCGTCACGGAATCGCGCCATCGCCCACATGGCGAGCACCAGCACGAACAGCGTTGGCGTCTCGGTTAGCGGTTCTGCTGTGTAGCAAGCAGTAAACGGACAAAGAGCTGCCAGCCACAGTGTTGCCAGCGCTGCGCCCCGGCCCACCGCGGGAGGCGTGATCCGCCCGACAAATCCAGCTAACAACAGGCAGCCCAGCAGGTCCAACCCGATCTGCACGCACGCCGCGGAATAGTAGTTCTCCATCCCGAACAGGCGAAAGCAGGCGGCGAGAAAGATCGGATAGCCGGGCAGCCGGATCAGCGTGGGGTACATCTCCCCACTGGGCAGGGTCAGGTCAAACCGTCCGTGCAGCAACAGGTTCTTGGCCAATCCCCCGTAGATCAGCGAGTCTCCATTGACTTCAAAGAGACTCCGGAGCATCCACAGTCGCAGAGCCAGGCCGGCGGCCAGAGCGGGCGCAACGGACAACAACGCACGCGCTCCACCCGCGCGTTGGCCCAAATGACTCTGCACCGTCAATTGACTCTCATGGCCGGCTTCCATACGATTTTTAATGTACAGCGTTCAGCACGTCCAGGAATTCCGCGCCCTTGTCTATTTAGCATCAAGGCCGTCGCATTCGGGGGATGCGGTTGCCTTTTTTGCGCTGACTTTGCGGAGCTGTCTACAAACCAACAGATGCCGGACCAACAAATCTTTTTCGACCCCGAACGGAAGCGCTGGAAGCGCCTGCGCCGCATCCTCGATGCGACGGCCGTGGTCTCGACCCTCGTCGTCGCTGGGTTCATCTTCAACGTTATACGCAACCAGCGGCTACCCGAATTGCTGCTTCCCAACCCGAAGCACAATTATCGGGCCCTGCCTGGGCCATCCATCCTGGAACGCACAAGCAAGAACCAGCGTCCCACGCGCCGCAAGACGGGCCGCAAACCCTCTGAAATTCCCCTCAACACAGGTGAAGGTTTGCGCGCCGCATACTACGTCCAGGACGACGCGGCCAGCTACTCATCGCTCAAGGAACACATTCACCAGATCGACATGCTGTTCCCCATGTGGCTGCATGTGGATTCGCCCAACGGAACTTTGATGATGATGAGCGGCGACAATTTGAGCGAGTATCCGGTGATTCAAGGGGCCGCAGTGCACGACCCTGACTACCTCGACAAGGTCAAGCAGGTCATTCAGAAAGCCAAAGAAGACACTGAAGTTTTTCCTGCCATCAACAACTTCAATCCGCACACCCAGGAGTGGGACACGGGCGTCGGAGATGTGCTCACCGACCCTGGCAAGAGCGGAGTGCTCCTCCAGCAAATCATGCGCTTCCTCGGAACCTACCCCGACTATCACGGCATTTCGCTTGACTTCGAAAGCCTCCCCGACGCTGACGAGCAGGCCTACCTCAGCTTTATTCAAGCGCTCTATGCCGAGATGCATCCGCGCAATCTTCGCCTCTACGTCAACGTGGCGGTGGCCACCAGTGACCAAGACTTGAGGTCCATCGCCGCCACCTCCGACGGCATTATCCTGATGAACTACGACGAGCACCAGACCACGAGCAATCCAGGACCGATCGCCAGCCAGCAGTGGTTCATCGGCAATCTGGTCCGCGTCCTCAAAATTGTGCCCAAGGAAAAAGTCATTTGCGCAATCGGAAACTACGGCTACGACTGGACGCTTTCAATTCCCAATCCAAAAAGTCGCCATTCCAGGCCGCAAGTCCTCGATACAGAGGATCTGTCCGTAACCGATACCTGGGAGCGTGCCTCCGACGCCGACGCCGACCTCGATCTCGATTACGACACCCTCAATCCTCACTTCGAGTACATCGACGAGGACAATAATCAGCGTCACGTGGTCTGGTTTCTTGACGCGGTCACTGTTCTGAACGAGTTGCGGGCCGCGCGCGAGCTCGGTCTGCAAACCTTCGCGCTGTGGCGCCTCGGCGAAGAAGACTCGTCACTTTGGAACATCTGGGACCACCCCAGCGATCCTGCAGCCCTGGAAGCGCTGGGCAAGGTGCAGCCGGGCCACGATGTGGACCTCGAAGGCGAAGGAGACATCCTGCGTGTCACCGGCCTGCCTCAATCTGGCCAGCGCACCGTGGAAGTCGATACCGACGAAACAGACCCGCGTAAGAAGCTTATCGACGACGAGCATATGGACGTCTATCCGCATCCCTACACCGTGGAGCAGTACGGCTACCATCCCAACGAGATTGCACTATCTTTTGACGACGGACCCGACCCCAAGTGGACGCCGAAGATCCTTGACGTGCTGAAGCAAGAACATGCTACGGGAACCTTCATGCTGATCGGCGCCGAAGCCTCTGACAATATCGGCCTTATGCAGCGAATCGTCCGCGAAGGCAATGAGATCGGCAACCACACGTGGACCCACCCCGACATCAGCGAAATCCCCTCAGGTCGGCTCGACCTCGAGGTCAATCTCACCGAGCGCCTCTTTGAGAGCAAGCTTGGCATCCAGCCGCTCTACTTCCGCCCACCCTACGACATCGACGAGGAGCCTGACACCGACGACCAGGCCGCTCCTGTCTGGCGCATTCAGGAGGATGGCTTCACCATCATCGGCAGCAAGATCGACACTGACGACTGGAACGAGCATCCCCACAAGTCGCCCGCCGAAATCATCAGTTCAGTGCTCGCGCAGTTGCAGACCATGAAGACCAAGCCGCAGTTTCGCGGCTCCATCATCCTGCTGCATGACGGCGGTGGCGATCGCTCGGCCACTGTAGCCGCTCTGGGACCGCTCATTGACGCCCTCCGCGCTCACGGTTACACCATCGTTCCTGTTTCAGCGCTGATGGGAAAAACCACCGCTCAGGTCATGCCTCCTCTCAACTTCTGGCTGCGCATGCGCACCATTCCTGACTCCATCGCCTTCTCCGCATTGGACCTGATCGGCAACTTCATTGTCATGGTCTTCTTTGTCGGTGATGTTCTGATGAGTGCGCGCCTCATCATCGTGGGACTCTTCGCCCTCATCGACCGAATCATCAAGCCGCGTCGCGACGCCTCGCCTGGTTTCAACCCTCGCGTGGCTGTCCTGATCCCTGCGTACAACGAAGAGACAGTCATCGTCCGCACCATTCGCTCGGTCCTCAACTCCGACTACAGGAACCTTCGCGTCATCGTGATCGACGACGGCTCGCAGGATCGCACCGCCGAAGTGGCCGCCACAGCGTTCGCCAAAGAGATCGCCGCAGTCCATGTCCAGGTCCTTACCAAGCGCAATGAAGGCAAGGCCGCGGCGCTCAACTACGCTCTCGAACGCATGAACGAGGAGATCTTTGTCGGCATCGACGCCGATACCGTGATCGCCGCCGATGCCATTTCCAAGTTGATTCCTCATTTCGAGGATCCCAGAATCGGCGCCATCGCCGGCAACGCCAAAGTGGGCAACCGCGTCAATCTCTGGACACGCTGGCAGGCCCTCGAATACATCACCAGCCAAAACTTCGAGCGCCGTGCGCTCGACCTCTTCCACGTCGTCACCGTGGTGCCGGGCGCCATTGGCGCTTGGCGCACCGAGCCGGTCAAGGCGGCCGGCGGCTATCCTTTGAACACCGTGGCTGAGGACGCCGACCTCACTATGAACCTGCTCGAACAGGGGCTGAAGGTCGACTATGAGGACCGCGCTTTGGCTTACACTGAGGCGCCCGTCAACGCCAAAGGACTGATGCTCCAGCGCTTCCGCTGGTCCTTTGGAACCTTGCAGGCCATTTGGAAGCATCGCGCTGCCTTCGTTCGCAACAAAGCCATGGGACTCTTCGCGTTGCCCAATATTCTCATCTTCCAGATGTTCCTTCCGCTGGTCTCGCCCTTCATCGACATTATGTTCGTGGCGGGCATTGTGAACTTCCTCGTCGACCGCCATTACCACCCCGAAGCAGCCTCCGCGGCCAGCTTCGAAAAGCTGGTCGTCTACTTCCTGGGCTTTCTGGTCATCGACTTCATCACTTCGACGGCTGCGTTCAGCCTGGAGCGGCGTCATCCCGCCAATAAGGGCGACGGCTGGCTGCTCTTCCACATCTGGCTGCAACGCTTCGCTTACCGGCAGGTGTTTTCGGTGGTTCTATTCAAAACGCTCAAGCGCGCCATCGACGGCAAGCCCTTCAACTGGGACAAGATTGAGCGGACCGCGCAAATGAGCAAAAACACCGAGATTCTTACAGAAGTAGCGCACTAACATGGAGGGCTGGCGTGGGACCGTGATGCTAATTCGAGTTTCCCGCGTCAGATCCCTCCGGGAAGCGCAGAATAGGCACAGTCGGAGGCATGGCCGCACCCTTCCCCGAATCGGCCGGATAGGGGGCTTACATATGCGTTTCATTCACCGATCCTCGTCGTTCTTCCTTTCCGGATCGCTGCTCCTCGCGTTGCCCAGCGCTTACTCCCAGAACTCCGTGGCGCATGCGCCCGCGCTCCACGCCAATTCCAATCTTGTTTTGGTCGACGTTATCGTCACAGACCACGACAAACCTGTGCACGGCCTCGGCAGGAGCCGCTTTCACGTCTTCGAAGACGGCAACGCGCAAACGATCTTCTCGTTTGACGAGCACCAGCCCGCCCCCGCTCCGCCGGCATTTCTGGCGCCCGCGACACTGCCGCCAAACACCTACACCAATCTGCCCGCATATCCCGAGTCGAGTGCCGTGAACGTTTTGCTGCTTGACGCGTTGAACACTCCCAACGGCGACCAAATGCAGGTCCGACGCAAGATGATCGACTACCTGAGCACAGTCAAGCCAGGCGCGATGCTCGCCATCTTCACGCTCGGAACACAACTACGCATCGTGACCCAATTCACCGACGATCCTGCCGCCCTAGTGAGCCTACTCAAAAAGCCGAAGGCCAACCCTCAGGAATCTCCCTTGCTGGACACGCCCTCATCCACAGCTCTCTACAACAACCAGCTGAACGGGGCGATCAGTGCGCGGCCCGCCCCACCGCCCTCCGTTACCAATCGGGGCACGACTACAGGACCACTGGACGCCGTCGCCGCTCTTCAACGGTTCCAGGCCAATCAGTTCGCCGGCCAGGCGAACGCGCGCATTCGCATCACACTCGACGCCATGAAGCAATTAGCCAACTATCTCGGGGGCATTTCGGGACGCAAGAACGTCATCTGGTTTTCCGGCGCGTTTCCGCTTTCGCTCACTGACTTCCTCAATGCCGAGAGCTTTCGCGAGGAGGTGCAGGATACCGCCGATATGCTCACCGCCGCGCGAGTGGCCATCTACCCCGTGGATCCGAGCGGCCTGTGGGCGCCCAAAGAGTTTAGCGCAGCCAACAACCCCACCATACCCAATGATCCCCACGCGGCAGCTGAGGCTCAAAGCGCGCAGTGGGCCCAGGAGCGGGAGCAGCATTACAACAACCAGGCCACCATGCAGGAGTTGGCCGACGATACGGGCGGCCGCGTGTACCTCGAAACCAACGACCTTGATAAGGCATTGGCCAGCGCCATCGAAAACGGCTCAAGTTACTACACCGTTGCTTATGTGCCGAAGAATGCCGCGCTCGACGGGCGATACCGCAAAATTCAAGTGCAGCTCGACGACGACCATGGTCTCAGGTTGGCCTACCGCCGCGGCTACTACGCCGACGCGCCCGGGAAATCTTCCGTCCCCGGCAGCGGGCAGAGCAGCGTATTTGCGACGGCTCTTGCCCACGAAGCTCCAGCCGCCACTGGAATCCTGATCAAGGCCCGCGTCCTGCCCGCCTCCGATCCCGCGTTCCAGGGCGTAACGCTTCCCAGCGGACCGGCCGGAGAGAAGTCGGCCTCATTCAAAGGCAAGGCCCACCGGTACATTCTCGATCTGACGCTCGACGCACACAGTTTGACTCTCGACAATGCCCCCGACGGAAGCCGCAAGGCCGTCATCGAACTTACCCTGATTGCATACGACACCGATGGCCAGCAGCTGAGCGACTATTCACACGCGTTCCAGGTGGGCCTCAACGCCGCTCAGTTTGAGCGAATCATGACCTCGGGGATTTCCGTGCGCCTTCCTTTCGACATGCCGGGTGGCCAGGTCGATCTGCGCATCGGCGTCCACGACCTCAATGCCGACCGGGCCGGATCGTTGGAGATTCCTCTTCAGATTCCTGACCGTTAGGGCGAAAGCCAACTGATTCCGAGGTTCAGGATTGCCATCTTTTTCGACGATTCTTGCGGGAAAACTAGGTTTGAGAGGCCACTCCTGCTTACGGCCCTAGATACAAGCTCACTCCGGGCGGCGCAAAGCTCAACTGGCCGGTCTTCGGGTCGTAATCCAGGTCGATCGCATCGCTCTTGCGGCCGTTGATAAGCACGGCGACCAACAGGCCATTGCCGTAGCGGCCGGCCAGCGCAATTTTGTGGCTGCGGATGGGGCCATACTCGTTGTCAGGACTGCCCGGCCCCCAATCCCCCTGGAAGCGCGCGAATGGGTATGTGGCGTACTGCGCCGGGTGCTGTTGCCAGTTGGGGTCGTTCAACCAGATGCCATAGGCTTTGTTCAAGTCGTTGGCCTCGAGCGCGCCCAGAAATCTGTTCACCGCGGCCCGTCCGAATAAATAACGATTCCAGTTCCAGGGCCAGTCCACAGGCCTGCTGGCGACGAGCCAGTAAACCAAAAACAGCGCCAGAAGCGCGGCTGCGCTCAACTGGATGATCAGTTTCTTGCGCTTGGACCGTGCGGCGTCGAACTGAGGAGCATCGAGCAAAGTCATCGGAGTCGTTCCTCTAAATCAAAATTGGGCGGAAACGCTGGAAATAGGGAGTATGGAGTGGTGCCCATCCCATTAGACACCGCCAACCTGTTCGATGTTCCCCGTTCCCCACTCCCCGACCCCTCACTCTTCTCTGCTGTATGTCGTCTTGTTCTTTTCTGCTTGCCGTTCCAGCGCCAGTTCAATCAGGTGCGTGATCAGCCCTTTGTAGTTGAGCCCTGACGCCTCCCACAGCTTGGGATACATGCTGATCTGCGTAAAGCCGGGCATCGTGTTTACTTCGTTCACAAAGATGCGCTGCTTACCGCGGGGATCCATCAGGAAGTCCACGCGGGCGAGGCCGGATAGATCGCACGCCTTGAATGCCGCCACGGCCATCTCACGAATCTTTCTGCTCTGGTCGCGCGAGATCTTCGCGGGAATCACGGGCACGGAACCTTCCGAAAGATACTTCGCCTCGTAGTCGTAAAACTCCTTGCCGGGAATGATCTCACCGACCACGCTTGCCTTAGGCGAGTCGTTGCCAAGCACGGCCACCTCAAACTCGCGGGCCCGTGCCGGCACGCCGCCGCGCCGCGCCTTCCCTCCAACGCCCTGCTCCACAATCAGCTTGCGGTCGTACTTCGCCGCCAGCGCCAGCGCCGGCGAAAGCTCCGCGCGATCGTGCGCCTTCGAGATACCAACGGATGAACCGAGATTCGCCGGCTTCACAAAAACCGGGTATTTGAGCGCTCGCTCCACCCGCGCGATCGCCTTTCGTGGCGCTTTCTCCCAGTCCGCGCGGAGCAGCGTGACGTGCTTGACGATAGGCAGACCGGCTTCGGCAAACAGTCGTTTCATCACGTCCTTGTCCATGCCCGCTGCCGAGCCCAGAACGCCAGAACCAACATAGGCGATACCCGCCAGTTCAAACAGCCCCTGAATGGTGCCGTCCTCGCCGAAGGTTCCGTGCAACACCGGAAAAACAACGTCGATGGCTCTCTCGACCGAGCCCTGAGATGCCGGCTCGGGCGCCAGCAGCGTGGGAATCCCTTCCTGGAGCAGCTTGGCGCCGGGCGTCGTCTCGGGGTCGCCAGCGCGTAGGTGCCGGGCGACAGCTCCAGCATCGCCATTCAGCAGGCCGCGAGCATCGGCAGCCGCCAGCCAGCGGCCCTCCTTGGTGATGCCAATGGGAGTTACGTCGAATTTCTCGCGATCGATCGCGCCCAGAACCGATGCCGCCGACAACAGCGACACCTCATGTTCGCCGCTTCGCCCGCCAAAAAGAATGCCAACCCGCAGTTTCTTTGCCATGTTTACGTCAAATCGACCTTTTCGCCCGTCAAAACAGCGCGCTTTCAGTGTAGAACCCCGCGCCCAGCCAACTCACCAAATACCCTCAATTCGCTGTTTGGCGGCGCACATTTTTGCTGCCGGAAATCCAATCCGGGACGTCAGGAGGAAGGGGAGGAAACCGGAGGGTTAACGCACCGAAAGTGTTATTCCCAACCGATTCAGTCTAAGTAAGATAGGTCCAAGGCATTTCAAAAACAGATTGCTGCTCGCGCGGCGCCCAGACACATCTGCCGCGACCGGATGAATAAACCGGCTATCAGTACCCCCGAAAGAGACTGTGAGCGCGGAAAGATCGTGAAATCGAAGTGAAGCACGTACCGATGAATCGATTTGTTTTCCCGGCTGTCATGTTCCTCGCATTCATACCGGCTGCGAAGGCCGCCCCGGGCGCGCCGGCTACCCCAACCGCACCTCCGATCGCGCTGCACGCTGCGGCCACCATCTCCAACGACGAGGCCGCCAAGCATCTGCCTGTCGCTTTCGAAGCGACCGTCACCTACTACCGCTGGTACGATAAGGACCTTTTTGTACAAGACGGCGATGACGCGATTTATGTGCATGCCAACACCGCCCTGAAGCTTGTACCCGGCGATCGCATCCTGATTCGTGGAACCACGCACGAAAGTTTCCGGCCCTATGTGGTGAGCAAGGAAATCACCTTCGTAGGCCACGGCCGGTTGCCCAAACCAGTACAGCCCAGTTTCGACCAGATGATCCGCGCCGAAGAAGATTGCAAGCTGGTCTCGGTGCGCGCCGTAGTTCGCTCCGCCGATCTGGTGCCGAGCAGCCGATCGACGACGCCAGCCATCTATCTTCGCATGGTCGTGGCCGGCGGAATGATCGACGCGAACATCGACAGCGACGATGAAAGCGCACTCAAAGGCATGCTCGACGCCGAGGTACAGGTCACCGGCGCGATCTCGGGGCACTTCGACAACAAGATGCAGCTGACCGGTGTCCTGCTCCACGTTCAGTCTCTAAACGGCGTGAAGATTATCAAACCCGCTGGCTCCGACCCCTGGTCGCTGCCGGTTACGCCCATGGACCGCATCATTACTGGCTATCGCACGAACGATTCTTCGCAACGAATGCGCGTGCGAGGAACGATTATCTATTCCCAGCCAGGCTCCGCGCTGGTGCTCCAGGACGGCCCCAAAAGCCTGTGGATCAACACCGACAGCTGGAATCCTCTGCAAGTGGGCGATATCGCGGACGCAATTGGATTCCCGTCCGTCGAGAACGGTTTCCTGACGCTCAACCGTAGCGAGGTAAGGGACAGCTTGGTGCAGTCGCCAGTGTCTCCTGCGCTCTTAACCTGGCTGCAGCTCGCCCGCGGTGGTAATGACGGTCGCAGCCACGTCTTCGACCTTGTTTCCGTTGAGGGTCAGGTCGTCGCCGAGGTGCGGCAGGCAACCCAGGACGAGTATGTGCTCGACTCCGGCGGTCACTTGTTCTCCGCCTTCGTCCGCCATCCCGGCACGTCGCAGTCGGCGCCACCTTCATCGATGCGGGAGATTCCTGTTGGCGCGCGCATTCGCGTTACCGGCATCTGTATGCTCGAAAACGCGAACCCCTTCAACGGCGAAGTGCCCTTCAGTATCCTGATGCGCAACTTTGACGATATCGTCGTCGTCGCCCGGCCGTCGTGGCTGAATGTCCGCAATCTGTTGACCATTGTCGTTATTCTTCTTGGATCGGTGATCGCCCTTGGCATTCGCGCATGGTTGATGGAAAGAAGGAACCGGCGTCGCATCGGATCGCTCGCTTACGTCGAGCAGCGCCGCGCCCGGATCCTGGAGGCCATTAATCATTCCAAGCCCCTGGCGGAGATTCTGGAACGGATCACGGAGTTGGTTTCGGTACGGCTAAATGGCACCCCCAGTTGGTGCCAGGTAGTAGACGGCGCTACGCTTGGAAACCGCCCAGTTGAGCTTCCGTCTTCGTCTCTGCGTACCATCGAGCACCCTATCGCCTCCCGTTCCGGTTCGACGCTGGGCTCGGTCTTCGCCGCCTTCGACGTGCGCAAGGAAAGCGACGCCGAGGAGATGGCCGCCCTGGCGATGGCGGCGGAGTTGGCCACACTGGCCATCGAGACTTCGCGCCTCTACTCTGATCTCGTACACCGCTCGGAGTTTGACCTCCTGACAGACGTGCAGAATCGCTTCGCCATGGAAAAGACTCTCGACGCGATGATTCATTCCGCGCGCGAGACCGCCACAATCTTTGGCGTGATCTATATCGACCTGAACGAATTCAAGCAGGTGAACGACCTGCACGGCCACTTGGTGGGAGACATGTACCTGCAGGAAGTTTCGCAGCGCATGAAACGGCAACTTCGACCTGGCGACGTGCTGGCCAGGCTGGGCGGTGACGAGTTCGCTGTGCTGGTTTCTGAGGTGCGCAACCGCGCCGAAGTTGAAGAGATCATGGCGCGCCTGGAAGCCTGCTTCCATGAGCCGTTTATCGGAGAAGGATATATTCTGCGTGGTTCGGCCAGCTTTGGATTTGCTCTTTATCCTGAAGACGCCGACTCCGCTGATAGCTTGCTTCGCGCTGCCGACGCGGCCATGTACGTGGCCAAGTACAGCCGGTTGGAGAGCTCGGGCGCCGTTGAAGAACAGATGGACGCCGAACTGGCGCCAAAAGCCGATTCCTAAGGGAGCCCGGTTCCCTTCCGCAACTCTCTGGCTGGGCAAGATTTCCCCGCGCATCGTTCATTGTTCTCCACCCCATGCCGATAAGAGTTCATAGGGCAAGTTCCCAAGTCATCCAGCCCTCTTGAGCCGCGCCGATGAAAAGGGTGGTCCTCCTGTTCACGATGCTTTGCTTCTGCGCTTCGGGCGAGTGGCCACAGCCGTCTGGCCAAATTACCTCGGCGTAGGCTGCGGCCGGGTGAGAGGCTCGCTTGGTTGGGCGGCAACAAGTTCACTGTAGTGGTTGCGGTAGTACACAGCCGCTCTGACGTTCGAGGAGATCGCGCACCGCCTGGAACATTGCTTCGACGTGCCCATCGCGGCGGGCGAACATGTGGTGAACGGCTCGGCCAGCGTCGGCTTCGCTCTTTACCCCGAGGACGCCGTAACCGCCGACAGCCTGCTCAGCGCGGCTGACGCCGCGATGTATGCCGTTTAGCAATCCCGGAACAGCAGCGGGCGAGTGATCCCGGGCGTCAAAGATGCAAACCTCGCCTCAAAAAAATGAGCATAAGAAAGGCCCGGCTTTATCGCCGAGCCTTTCTGGTTGAGTCGTGCTCTTGGAACCGTTGCCTGGACGGCCAGCCTTACTCCGCCGCCATCTCCTCGGCCTCGCCCTCCTGCCGCATGAGTTCCAGTTCGCGCTCGGCGGCTTCGATCTCGGCGTGCACTTCTTGCTGCACGCGAGCCGCGGCCTCTTCGAGCTCCGGTGAGAGCTGAACGTTGCGGTAGTACTCCAGGCCCGTGCCCGCGGGAATCAAACGGCCCACGATCACGTTCTCCTTCAACCCGCGCAAATTGTCCACCGCGCCGTTGATGCTGGCTTCGGTAAGCACGCGTGTTGTCTCCTGGAAGCTGGCCGCCGAGATGAAGCTATCAGTGGAGAGCGATGCCTTGGTGATGCCCAGCAGCAGCGGGCGTCCAATCGCCGGACGGCCGCCGTTCTGCAGCACGCGCTCGTTCTCTTCCCTGAAGCGGAAACGGTCCACCTGCTGCTCGAGCAGGAAGTTCGTGTCGCCCACTTCGTCGATTCGAACCCAGCGCAGCATCTGCCGCACGATCACTTCGATGTGCTTGTCGCTGATCGCCACACCCTGGAGCCGGTAGACCTCCTGAATTTCGTTCACCAGGTAAGCCTGCAGCTCCTTCTCGCCTAACACGGCAAGAATGTCGTGCGGATTCAGCGGGCCGTCCATCAGAGGATCGCCTGCGCGTAGCCGCTCGCCTTCTTGAACGTTTACGTGAATGCCCCGCGGAACCGAGTATTCCTTCTCGTCGCCGTTGTCGGCCGTCACGTAAATCTTGCGCTGTCCCTTTGAGACCTCGCCGAACCTGACCACGCCGTCGATTTCGGAAATGATTGCGGTTTCGCGCGGCTTACGCGCCTCAAACAGCTCCACAACGCGCGGCAGACCGCCCGTGATGTCCTTGGTGCGCGTGCTCTCCTTGGGAATCTTCGCCAGTACGTCGCCCGGGCCCACGTTGTCGCCGTCCTGCACCATCAGGTGAGCGCCGCGCGGCAGCAGATACCGCTTGCTGCTCTTGGCGCCCTTGATCGCAATGGCCGGCTGCCGCTTCTCGTCGGGCGAGTCGGCAACCACCCAGCGCGAAAGGCCTGTCACTTCGTCCACTTCCTCGTTGAGCGTGATGCCTTCCTGCAGGTCCTTGAACTGCACCGGTCCGCCGATCTCAGTCAGAATGGCGTAGGTGTAGGGATCCCACTCGGCCAGCAGTTGCCCCAATTTCACTGCCGAGCCCTCGCGAACCCGGAGGCGAGCGCCATAGACCACCTGGTACCGCTCCTTTTCACGGCCGCGCTCATCCACAATGGCCAGCGAGCCGGAGCGGTTCATGGCCACAAGCTCGCCTTCCTTGCTCTCCACCGTGTTCAGGTTGATGAAGCGCACGAATCCGTTGTTCTTGGCGTCCAGGCGCGATTTGTCCTGCACGCGGCTGGCAGTGCCGCCCACGTGGAAGGTACGCATGGTGAGCTGCGTTCCCGGTTCGCCGATCGACTGCGCCGCAATCACACCGCAGGTTTCGCCAAGCTCGACCATCCGGCCGGAACCCAGGTTGCGCCCGTAGCACAGTGCGCAAACGCCGCGCCGCGATTCGCAAGTGAGCACTGAGCGGATCTTCACCCGCTCCACGCCCGCTCCCTGAATCGCCGACGCAATGTCCTCGTCGATGGGCTGGTTCACTTCCACTACAACATTGCCGTCGTAGTCCTTGATCCGTTCAAGCGACACGCGGCCGATAATGCGGTCGCGCAATGGCTCGATGATCTCGCCCGACTCAACGATGGAGCCGACGTAGATGCCTTCGAGGGTGCCGCAATCCGGTTCGGTCACGATCACGTCCTGCGCCACGTCGACGAGCCGCCGCGTCAGGTAGCCCGAGTCGGCGGTCTTCAGCGCCGTGTCGGCCAGGCCCTTGCGCGCTCCGTGCGTCGAGATGAAGTATTCGAGCACTGTCAAGCCTTCGCGGAAGTTGGCGGTAATCGGCGTCTCGATGACTTCGCCCGAAGGCTTGGCCATCAGTCCGCGCATGCCGCTCAGCTGGCGAATCTGCTGCTTCGATCCTCGGGCGCCTGAGTCGGCCATGATGTAAATCGGGTTCATGGCCCCTTCGTCGTCCGCCTTCTTCATGTTCGAAAACATCTCGTCGGCGACCTGGTCCGTCACCGCCGACCACATCTGAATCACCTTGTTCGATCGCTCGCCGTTGGTGATGGCGCCGTCCATGTACTGCTTCTGGACCTCGATCACCTTCTTGTCGGCAGTGTCGACCGTCGTGTACTTGCTCGCCGGGATTACCATGTCGTCCAGGCCCACAGAAAGGCCGGAGCGCGTGGCAAAGTGGAAGCCCAGCGACTTGATGCGGTCAAGCATGCCTACCGTCACCTCGAGCCCGAGGTTTTGGTTGCAGTAGTTCACCAGCTGCCCGATGCCTTTCTTTTTCATCAGTCCGTTAACGAAAGGCATGCCCGGAGGGAGCGCATCGTTCAGGATCACGCGGCCCACCGTCGTCACCAGATACTCCTTGTCGAAGTCCACCGGTTCGGTGTGGGTCAGGTCCTGATCGTCGTAGGCATTGGCCATGTCGAGAACCTTGCCCGTGTAGCGCACGCGGATGGGCGATAGCGTCTCCACCTCGCCGGCTTCGAGCGCCATTAGGATCTCGTCGGTGTTCGAAAAAACGCGGCCCTCGCCCTTTGCGCCCTTCTTGGCCTTGGTCAGGTAGTAAAGTCCCAGCACCATATCCTGCGTGGGCACCGTGATCGGCTGGCCGCTGGCGGGCGAGAGAATATTGTGCGAGGCCAGCATCAGCACGCTGGCTTCAATCTGCGCCTCGGGCGAAAGCGGAATGTGCACTGCCATCTGGTCGCCGTCAAAGTCCGCGTTGAATGCGGTGCAGACCAGCGGGTGAATCTTGATCGCCTTGCCTTCCACCAGCACCGGCTCAAACGCCTGAATGCCCAGGCGGTGCAGCGTCGGAGCGCGGTTCAGCAGCACAGGATGGTCCTTGATGACTTCCTCAAGGATGTCCCACACCACCGGCTCCTGCATCTCCACCATCTCTTTCGCTTGCTTGATGGTGGTGCACTGCCCGGTCTGCTCCAGCCGGTGATAGATGAACGGCTTGAACAGCTCGAGCGCCATCTTCTTGGGCAGGCCGCACTGGTGCAGCTTCAGCTCCGGACCTACTACGATCACTGAACGGCCCGAATAGTCCACGCGCTTGCCCAGCAGGTTCTGGCGGAAGCGGCCCTGCTTGCCCTTGAGCGTGTCTGAGAGCGACTTGAGCGGGCGATTGTTGGCGCCCCTCAGCACGCGACCGCGGCGGCCGTTATCAAAGAGCGCGTCCACCGCTTCCTGCAGCATGCGCTTCTCATTGCGCACAATCACTTCCGGTGCGTGCAGGTCCATCAGCTTCTTCAACCGGTTGTTGCGGTTGATCACGCGGCGATAAAGATCGTTCAAATCAGACGTAGCAAAACGGCCGCCGTCCAGCGGCACCAGCGGGCGCAGCTCTGGGGGAATGACCGGCAGCACGTCCAGAATCATCCACTGCGGTTTGTTGCTCGACTTGCGGAATGCCTCAACCACCTTCAGGCGCTTGGCGAACTTGATCTTCTTCTGCGCCGAGGTCTCAGTCTTCATCCGCTCGCGCAGTTCCACTCCCAGCTCGTCCACGCTCACGCGCTTGAGCAATTCCTTAATGGCCTCTGCGCCCATCATGGCCTTGAAGCCGGAGGGCCGGAACTGCTGGTCGAGCTCGCGGAACTTGGTCTCGTCCTTGATAATCTCGCGCTCGCGCACCGGCGCGTCGCCCGGATCGACCACAACGTACGACTCAAAGTAGAGAATGCCTTCGAGATCGCGCAGTGAAATGTCCAAAAGGTGGCCGATACGCGACGGCAGGCCCTTGAAGAACCACACGTGCGAGCAGGGCGAAGCCAGCTCGATGTGGCCCATCCTCTCGCGGCGCACCTTGCTTACCGTCACTTCAACGCCGCACTTGTCGCAGATCACGCCGCGGTGCTTCATGCGCTTGTACTTGCCGCACAGGCACTCCCAGTCCGTCACCGGGCCAAAGATGCGCGCGCAGAACAGGCCGTCGCGCTCCGGCTTGAAGGTGCGGTAGTTGATGGTCTCCGGCTTGGTGACTTCGCCGTGCGACCAGCTGCGGATCTTTTCTGGGCTAGCCAGCATGATGCGGATGGCGTCGAAGTCGGTAATGGGGCTGGTAAGCTCAAACGGGTTCGAACGGAACAAGGCGACCCTCCCTGGCGAGTTCTCTTTTGCCCGCCGCGGTATTGCGTTTTTCCCGGGATTCCTTTGGGATCCTTCCTTCCCGGGAAGCGGCGTTTACCGCTTTCAAGAAGGACCCTGATATTCAGTGGCCAGTTTTCGGTTATCAGCTTTCTGTTGGGCTGCACCGTGAAACTTGCAGCCGTTCGAGACTGAAGACTGACAACTGACTACTGAAAACTTAGTCCGCCACCGCCGCCACATCCGGCGCGGGCAACTTCTTAATGAGATCTGCGCGCTTAATCAATTCCACGTCCAGGCACAGCGACTGCAACTCGCGGATTAACACATTAAACGACTCCGGCACGCCCGGCTCGATCGCCGCTTCGCCCTTGACGATGGCCTCGTAGAGTTTGGTGCGGCCATACACGTCGTCGGACTTTGCGGTGAGCAGCTCCTGCAGAATGTACGCGGCGCCGTATGCTTCCAGAGCCCATACTTCCATTTCGCCGAAACGCTGGCCGCCGAACTGCGCCTTGCCGCCCAGCGGCTGTTGCGTGATCAGCGAGTACGGACCGATCGACCGCGCGTGAATCTTGTCGTCGACCAGGTGCGACAGCTTGAGCATGTAAATGTAGCCCACCGTCACCGGCTGCTCGAACTGCTCGCCCGTCAGGCCGTCGAAGAGCATGGTCTTGCCCGACGAAGGCAGGCCGGCCGATGCCAGCAGCGCCTTGATTTCGCTTTCTTGCGCGCCGTCGAACACCGCCGTTCCGAACCAGATGCCCTTGCTCATGCCCTGCATCACGCGGATCAGCATCTCGTCGTCCAGCTCCAGAAGCTGCCGCAGCACCGCCGTTCCGGCGAACTCTTTCTTCGCCATCTCGCGCGCATACTCGGCCCCGGAGTTGGCCTTCAACAGCTCGGCGACTTTCTTACCCAGCTCGTGCGCCGCCCACCCCAGGTGAGTTTCCAGAATCTGCCCCACATTCATACGAGAGGGCACGCCCAGGGGGTTCAGCACAATCTCTACCGGCGTTCCATCGGGCAAATACGGCATGTCTTCCACCGGAAGAATGCGCGAGATCACGCCCTTGTTCCCGTGCCGGCCGGCCATCTTGTCGCCCACGCTCAACTTGCGCTTCATGGCCACGTAAACCTTCACCAGCTTGATCACACCCGGAGGCAGCTCGTCGCCCTTTTGCAGCTTGGCCACCTTCTCGTTGGTGATCTTGCGCAGCACTTCAATCTGCCGCAACGTCATCTCCTCGATTTCGTCGATCTGCTCGTTCACCCGCGGATCCTTGTCGGCATAGCGGATGCGCTTCAGGTTCTTCGTCGAGATGCGCTCGATGGTGTCTCGGTCAAGGATCAGGCCCTTGGTCAGCAGGCGCTTGTTGGTCCGTTCGTCGTGCAGGTCGGCCAGCACCTCCTTGGCGCCCAGAATGGCTTCAAGACGCTTCAACCGCTCGTCAGTCAGAATGCGGATCTCGTCGCCCAGGTTCTTCTCCAGCTTGGCCACGTACTCGGCCTCGATCAGCTTGGCGCGCTCGTCCTTCTCCTGGCCCTTGCGGCTGAAAATGCGCACGTCCACGACCGTGCCCTCGATTCCCGGAGGGCAGGTCAGCGAAGCATCGCGCACGTCGCCGGCCTTCTCGCCGAAGATCGCGCGCAGCAGTTTCTCTTCCGGCGTAAGCTGCGTCTCGCCTTTGGGTGTCACTTTGCCCACCAGGATGTCGCCGTGCCCGATCTGTGCGCCGATGCGGATTACTCCGCTCTCGTCCAGATCGCGCAGAGCGTGCTCGCTTACGTTGGGAATGTCGCGCGTGATCTCTTCCGGACCAAGCTTGGTGTCGCGCGCCTCGATCTCGAACTCCTCGATGTGCACCGAGGTGTAGTAGTCCTCGCGCACCAGTTGCTCGCTGATCAGGATCGCGTCCTCAAAGTTGTACCCGCGCCATGGCATGAAGGCCACCAGCACATTGCGGCCCAGCGCCAGCTCCCCTTGTTCCGTGCACGGCCCGTCAGCAATCACCTGCCCCTTTAGCACGCGGTCGCCCTGCAGGACCACCGGCTTCTGATTGATGCAGGTGTTCTGGTTCGACCGCTTGAACTTAATGAGTTGATAAATGTCGGAACCCACCTCGCGCGAAAGCTGCATGGGATGGTGCTCGCCCTCGACGCGCACGATGATGCGCTCCGAGTCCACCGAATCCACGATGCCGTTGCGCTTGGCCAGAATGACTGCGCCGGAGTCGCGCGCGGTCACGCCTTCCATGCCGGTTCCCACCAGTGGCGCCTCGGCTGCCAGCAGCGGAACGCTCTGCCGCTGCATGTTCGCGCCCATCAGCGCGCGGTTGGCGTCGTCGTGCTCCAGGAACGGAACCAGCGACGCGGCCACCGACACCAATTGCTTGGGGCTCACGTCGATGTAATCGACATCGGTGCGGTTCACCAGCACAAAGTTCCCCTGCCGGCGCGCATTCACCAGGTCCTCGGTGATCTCGCCCTTGTCGTTGAATTCTATGTTGGCCTGCGCAATTGTGTGCCGGTCCTCCTCCCACGCAGACAGGTAGAAGCTGAAAGGAATAAAGTCGATGGCGCGCTTGCCCGCCTTCTTCAACTGCGCATTCAGTCGCTGCGCCTCGGCCTTCTCAATGTGGTCGCCTACGCGCAGGCCGCTTTCGCCGGCGTTCACGATCTCCACGAAATCCAGAATCTTTGAGTCCTTCACCTTGCGGTAAGGCGACTCGATGAACCCGTACTCGTTGATGCGCGCGAAACAGCTCAGCGAGCTGATCAGCCCGATGTTCGGGCCTTCCGGCGTCTCAATGGGGCAGATGCGGCCGTAGTGCGTCGGGTGAACGTCGCGTACCTCGAACCCGGCGCGCTCGCGGCTCAGTCCGCCCGGCCCGAGAGCCGAAAGCCGCCGCTTGTGCGTGATCTCCGAAAGCGGATTGGTCTGGTCCATGAACTGCGATAGCTGCGACGAACCGAAGAATTCGCGGATTGCCGCCATCACTGGCTTGGCGTTGATCAGGTCGTGCGGCATGGCCGTGTTCAGTTCCTGATACACGCTCATCTTTTCCTTGATCGCGCGTTCCATGCGCACCAGTCCGATGCGGAACTGGTTCTCCATCAGCTCGCCCACCGCGCGGACGCGGCGGTTGCCCAGGTGATCGATGTCGTCCACCACGCCGATGTTCTTGCGCAGCTTGAGCAAGTAGCGAATGGTCGCGTAGAAATCCTCCGCGGTCAGTGTCCGGTGATCGAGATGCGTCGCGTCCTGGTTCTCGTAGAGCTTGATGTTGAACTTCAGCCTGCCCACGCGCGAGAAATCGTACTTGCGCGGATCGAAGAACATGCCTTCGAATAGCGCCGTCGCCGTGTCCAGCGTCGGCGGGTCGCCCGGCCGTAGCTTGCGGTAGATCTCAATCAGCGCCTCTTCCGGCTTGTGCACCGAGTCGCGCTTCAGCGTGTTGGAGATGATGTTGCCCACGTCGTCGCGGTCGGGGAAGAACACCTCGAAGGTCGTGGCGCCCGATGCCATCACCTTGTGCAGGCGATCGGCCGTCAGTTCCACGTTGGCTTCCACCACCACTTCGCCGGTATTCGTGTCCACCACATCGGACGCTGTCAGCGCGCCATCCAGCTCGGCGGCTTCCACTTCCACCTTCTGGATGTTTCCGGCGCGCAGAGCCTTGAGCGCATGCGGCGTGATCTTGCGTCCCGAGTGCGCGATCTCCTCGCTGCCATGCTTGATGGCGTGCGCCGGCTTGGCGCCCACCAGGTGAGTGCCCTTGGTTGCGTCTTGCTGCACTTCCCACATCAGCTTGCCGTCCGCAACATGCAGCCGGTCGACAGTGTAGAAGGTCTTCAGAATCTCCTCGTTCGAGCGCAGGCCCAGCGCGCGAAGGAAGATCGTTCCCAGGAACTTGCGCTTGCGGTCGATGCGAACATAAAGCGTGTTCTTTTGGTCGTACTCGAACTCCACCCACGATCCGCGGTAGGGAATGATCTTGCCCAGGAAGTACGTGCGGTTGTTGGCCGTCTCGAAAAACACACCGGGTGACCGATGCAATTGTGAAACGATCACTCTCTCCGTGCCGTTCACAATGAACGTTCCGTTCGGCGTCATCAGCGGAATGTCGCCGAAGAACACTTCTTGTTCTTTAATATCGCGGATGGTTTTGTTGCCGGTCTCCGGGTCCTTGTCGTAGATGGTCAGGCGCACCGTGACTTTCAGAGGAGCCGAGAACGTCATTCCCCGCTCTTCGCACTCCTGCTGGTCGTACTTCAGCTGCAGGCTCACCGGGTCGCCGCACTTGTTACAGAAGTCGGGCGTGTTCTTGTTGTAGGTGCCGCACTTCTGGCAAAGCACATCGCTCGACATAAACGGATCCGTGATCACCATGGCGCCGCAATGCACGCAGGCCGTGCGCAGGTGGTGCAGCCCCTTCAGGTGCCCGCACTTGCACTCCCAGTTGCCGATGGAAAAATCGACGAAGTCCAGCTGCGAGATACCGCGAAAGTCCGTGATCGGAAAGACCGACACAAACACCGACTGCAGCCCTGAGTCGTCGCGCTCGTTGGGTAGCTTGTCCATCTGAAGGAACCGCTCGTAGCTGCGGCGCTGCACTTCAATCAGGTTTGGAATCTGGGTGGCAGTGGGAATCTTTGAAAAATCGAGCCGGCTCCGAATCGCGCGCATCTCGTTGGGCATGTTCACTCCTGAGCCTCGTCGCTCCGGCGCGATGTTCGCACCGGCCCGGCGCCCGAGTCTCATTGGCGCCGGTTTGTTGCCGCAAGAAGTCGAAAATACGTAGGAACGGGCAATAATGCCCCGCTCGTCTGCTGGCGGCAAACGGGAGACTGATTCCCGTTGCCGGAAAGAACCCGGATCAGGCGGGTTCTGTGAGAGCTCGGTCAAAAACGCTTGGTGAATCTTGCCGTGCTTCGGGCAGGTGCGCTAGACTGCGCACAATTGGAAGATGCGAGCACAACGGCTGGACCCGAAATTACGGGACAAACCGTAAAGAGAAGTTGTGCGCGTAAAGCTGCCGGAGTTTAAGGAATTCCCTCGACAGCACCCCAGAGAGACACGAAAAGCCCGTAAGGACGCAATTCCTCACGAGCGCAGCTCAACGCCTGTGCTCCCTTCCGAATTTTCTTCCATTGCCCTCGCCGATCGCAAAATCCGCTTCCGCCGCGAATTGCCCGCTGCCCGACCATTGTCAGCGGCTACCCCGCCTGAACTCGGGAAAACCGTTGACCTAAAATAACTTAACTCCAACGCCAGCCCTCAAAGATCGATGCCCCTGAGTCGCGGACGCTTGCGTGAACGCCACGCTCCGCATTTCGCGCCACCCTGCCGCTTCGCCCTCTGGAGACAGTGGGCGGAACCGCCGAGACGTGCACCCTCTATCTTAGCGCGTCCCGGCGGCGCATGCAAGTCTCGTGCCGTTTGCCTGACCCGATTACTTGATTTCGACCGTGGCGACGCCTTCAAACTTCTTCTTGATGGCCTCAGCCTCGTCCTTGGTCGCGTTTTCCTTGATAGCCTTGGGAGCCCCATCCACCAAGTCCTTGGCTTCCTTCAGACCCAGCGACGTGACCTCGCGTACAGCCTTGATGGTGTTGATCTTATTGGCGCCAGCGTCCTTCAGGATGACCTGAAATTCGGTCTTCTCTTCGACCGCCGGGGCTGCTCCGCCTGCCGCCGCGCCGCCGGCAACCATCACCGGAGCTGCTGCTGCCGCCGAAACGCCAAGCCTCTCTTCCAGCTTCTTCACCAGAGCTGCCGCTTCCAACAGGCTCAGGCTTACGATTTGTTCTTCCAACTGCGCGAT
Organism: uncultured Acidobacteriaceae bacterium; assembly: GCA_963823805.1. GTDB lineage: Bacteria > Acidobacteriota > Terriglobia > Terriglobales > Acidobacteriaceae > Telmatobacter. The sequence goes on from CAWGMW010000003.1 coordinate 154,122, forward strand.
ATCCGCCATGTTTCTCTCCATTCAAACGTTGAATTTGCGGCCGAGCCAAAAACTCTCGTCCAAAAGGCTGCCCCACTCAGTGGGAAAGTTTCCGATGCGCCAGACCGCGCACTTTCCTGCCTGCTCTCCAGCCAAAACTTCATTTCAATTCGATGTTCGCAGTTCTTTCTTGTTCCGGGACAGCTCCGACTTTGAACTGCGAACTACGAACCGGCGCCGCTACGCGGCGCCCGCAAACTTTTCTTTCTCCACGCCTTGCCCAATCACCAGGGCCAAATCGCGGCCAGTGGCATTGATGACTGTAGCCAGCCGCTGCGCCGGCGCATTGATCAGATAGAGCAGCTTCGAGAAGATCTCTTCCTTGCCTGGCATGGTCGCCAGCGCCTTCACATCATCCACGCTCAGCAGCTTGCCGTCCACGATGCCCAGCTTGAAATGGAATTCCGCTGCGTTCTCGCCCGCCCACTTGGCAAACACCTTGGCCAGCGCCACGGGATCACCCGCCGTAAACGCCACCGAGTTCACGCCCTTCAGGCCCTTCAACGCCTCTTCAACCTGCGTGCCCGAACCGGAAATCGCGGCCAGCTTGTTCTTCACCACGCGATATTTTCCGCCCGCTTCGCGGATCACCTTGCGCAGTTCATAATCCTTGGCCACGGTCAGTTTGCTGAATGTGCCCACAATCGCGGTGGTCGACGAAGCCAGCTCCGTGGCCAGCACCTTCACCTTCTCCGCCTTTTTCGCTTTCGAAATCGCCATCTTCCTGCTCCCTGCCTTTACTTCTTCACCGCCGCATCGGCCACAGCCGAATCCAGCGGAACGCCAGGCCCCATCGTCGAGCTCAGTGTGACGCTCTTGATGTACCTTCCCTTCGCCGCCGAAGGCTTCGCTCGCACAATCGACGTAATCACCGTAGTCGCGTTGTCGATCAGCTTTTGCGGCTCGAAACTCAGCTTGCCCACGGGCACGTGCACCAGGCTCGTCTTGTCGGCGCGAAACTCCACCTTGCCTGCCTTGATCTCCTTCACCGCCGCAGCCACGTCCATGGTTACGGTCCCGGTCTTGGGATTTGGCATCAGCCCCTTTGGCCCCAGCACTTTGCCCAGCCGGCCCACAACCTTCATCATGTCTGGCGTCGCAATCAGCGCGTCAAAGTCGGTCCAGTTTTCTTTCTGGATCTTCTCCACCATCTCCTCGCCGCCCACAAAGTCTGCGCCGGCCTCGGTGGCTTCCTTTTGCCGATCGCCGGTCGCGATCACGGCTACGGTCTTGGTCTTGCCCAGCCCGTGCGGCAGCACAACAGTTCCGCGAACCATCTGGTCCGCATGGCGCGTATCCACGCCCAGACGCATCGTCAGATCGACGGTCTCGTCGAACTTCGCATACTTCACTTGCTTCAGGAGATTCACTGCTTCAGGCAGCGGATACGCCGGTTTGTTCACAGCGGCGCGCGCCTTCGCAATATTCTTGCCAGTTGACATGCTTCCCTCGTCTCCCACCGCTTTTGCCAGCCCGCCTGTGGCGGGACTCCATCGAACCTTCCGGGCAGCATTCCAAAACGCCGCCCCTCCGGACAGGAGCCAAAAGCCGTGGTGCTATTGACAGCGCAGGCAAATCCCTGCGCGCATCCATTTATGGTAGCGAATTGGCCGCGGAAATGCAAACGGCCCAAAGGACTTGGGACTGCCAGCCTCGACCGAACGATACACTAGACACAGGACCCTGTCCCCACAGGACTCACTCTTGCACCCTTTTCTCGCCCATCTCAATCCCGAGCAACGCGCTGCCGTTGAGGCCCCTGAGGGTCCCCTGCTCATCCTCGCCGGCGCTGGCTCCGGCAAGACTCGCGTCATTACCCACCGCATCGCCTGGCTCATCCAGGAGAAGAACATCGCGCCCGACTCCATCCTCGCCGTCACCTTCACCAACAAGGCTGCCGGTGAAATGGCTGAGCGCGTCAAGGAGTTGCTCGGCCACTCGACACTCGCCAAGCCCTTGATCTCCACCTTTCACTCGTTTTGCGTGCGCATTCTCCGCCGTGACATCGAAGCCCTGAAGGTCGGCGACAAGAGACCCGGGGTCCCCACGGACAGGTCCACGTCCGTGGGGTGGAAGGGCCTCACTCGCGCCTTCACCATCTTCGATGAGAACGATCAGTCTGGCCTCGTCAAGCAAATCATGAAGCGCATGGGGCTCGACACCAAACAGCTCACCCCGCGCACCGTCCTGAGTCGCATTTCCTGGGCAAAAAACCACATGGTCGATCCGCAGGATTACTTCCTCGGCTCCAAAGACCCCTCTAGCGAACGGGTCGCCCACATCTTCAAGGCCTACCAGGACGAGCTGCGCAAGAACAACGCCATGGACTTCGATGACCTTCTGCTTGAAGCCGTGCGTCTGCTCAAATCCTCAGCCGAGGTCCGTGAGCGCTACCAGCGCCGCTATCAATATGTATTGGTTGACGAATACCAGGACACCAACCGCCCGCAGTACGAGTTGATGAAACTGCTGGCCGGCGAGCACAAGAACGTTTGCGCGGTCGGCGACGAAGACCAAAGTATCTATTCATGGCGCGGAGCCGACATCCGCAACATCCTCGAATTCGAGAAGGATTTTCCCAACGCCCGCATCGTTCGCCTCGAGCAGAACTACCGCTCCACGCAGGTCATTCTTGAAGCGGCCGGGGCCGTTGTCGCCAACAATATTCGCCGCAAGGGGAAAAAACTCTGGACTGAGCGCCAGGGCGGCTCGCTCATCGGCTACTACGAAGCGCCAGACGGCGAAAACGAGGCCCTCTTCATCGCCGACAAGATTCAGGCGTTCCTTCGCGAGGCACAAGACTCGTCCAAAACACAAAACGGCGGAGCCGCGGTTCTCTATCGCACCAACTCGCAGTCGCGTCTCGTTGAAGAAGCCCTGCGCCGTTACAACATCAGCTACACCATGGTCGGCGGCTTCAGCTTCTACGAGCGCGCCGAGATCAAGGATCTCCTCGCCTATCTCCGCCTCGCGCGCAATCCCCATGACTCGATGGCCCTGCAGCGCGTCATCAACACGCCAGCTCGGGGCATTGGCAAAACCACGCTTGAGACTCTGGAGCGGCTGGCTCTCGAAACCGGCCAGTCCACCTGGGACGCAGTCGCCGTGGCTGTCGCCAACCGCCTCGTCCCCTCGCGTGCGCTCGCGGCTCTCGAATCTTTCCGTCAGCTCATTCTTGACGCGCAGGCCATGATGGACCCTGACTTCGCCGGCAAGCTCACCACCGACGTCGCAGAATCCGCTGCGGACGCCAACACCGGTTTCGATTTCGGCGAAGTCGCGGCGCAGGAAAAAGTGAATGCGCCCGCCCAACCCGAATCAAAGTCCGGCGAAGACTCCGGGTTCCGCTCTTCCGGCGATTCCGCCACGCTTCCCGAGCTCATTCGCTTCATCATCGACCGTTCCGGCTACATCAAAGCCCTTGAAACCGAAGGCACGCCCGAAGCTTTCAGCCGGATTGAGAACCTGAAGGAACTGGCCAACGCCGCGCACGACGCCGAGGAGCGTGGCGAAACCCTCGCCGACTTCCTCGATCACGCGGCTCTGGCATCCGACACAGACCAGTTCGACCCCAACTCCCGCGTCACGCTGATGACTCTACATGCTGCCAAGGGCCTCGAATTCCCGCTGGTCTTTCTCGCCGGCCTTGAGGAAGGTCTCTTCCCGCATTCGCGCACCCTGTCGAGCCCCGAAGAACTCGAAGAAGAGCGCCGCCTCTGCTACGTCGGCATGACGCGCGCCATGAACACGCTCATCCTCACCCGTGCCCACTACCGCCGCCGCTACGGCGCGGACGTGCCCGAGGCCAGTGTCCCTTCGCGCTTCCTCGAAGAGGTTCCCCCACAGCTCATCGAAAATCTGGGCAGCCGAACCCCGGCCTGGTCAACGCCCGCCTACAGCACAGGCCGCCGTTATGGCAGCACATCAGGCTCCTCCAGCTCGCACTTCAACTACGAAGATGAGAGCCAGGAAACTCCCCAAACAGCCGCGCCGGCTTCTCAGTCGGGCCACGGATCCGTTCCAAAAGGAAAAAGCTCGGAGAGCCTCGACAACATTGCTCGCTTTTTCGGCGGAAGACCCGGCGCCAGCGGCTCACGCTCCTTCGCCCGTCCGACCATGGACATCCCCGCCACCAACGGCGCATCCGGCCTAAGAAAAGGCCAGCGCGTGATGCACTCAAAATACGGTGAGGGCACAGTGCTCCAGCGCGAAGGCGACGGTGAAGACGCTAAGCTCACCGTGCTTTTCGTCCGTCACGGAATGAAGAAGCTGATGGAAAAGTTCGCCAATTTGCGCCGGATCTAATCCGCGCCGCGCGTCGCGAATTTCGACACGAACTATATCTGACCCGCTCTGGCTATTCCGGCGTCTTTTTCAGCTCTGCCATATCGAACAACGCGTCCAGCGTCTCGGTCGTTTCCAGGCTCTCCGGAGTCGCGTCAAAATAGCTTTCACGCAAGCCCCGCCGAAGTTGCTCGTGTTTCGAATTGTCCTTCGCAAAACCCGGGGTAAAGTACATCTTGAATCCTTCCATCTCTCGACCGTATGTGATCGGGGTCCTGACCATGTAACAAAGAAACGCTGCCACAAAGTGCAAAGCTTCCTGCGCTTTCGGCGTTTTCAGCTCGCGCTCCAAATCCCTTCTGCCGAAAAACCCGGCTTTGATTACGATGTTAGTCTTCGACCGGTTCATCCGCGCTTGCAACAGGGCCTGCACCAGAAAATCCTCGTCGGTCTCATCGTATCTGGGGTCGTGCAGAACCTTGTTTTCCCGTAGATAATCCCGAAAAAATGCCATCGGCTTCCCTTTCTCTTTGTTGCAAGCTCATTCTACGTGCGACAGCCCCCCGCCGCCCGTTCCGTCGTTCCGGCGGCTTGCCCTGCCGGTGCGCGTGGGCCGGCCTGCCCCGCTCCATTAGACTGAAAGCGCAATGCAACTGGTCTTAAATCAGCGCGCTCATTGGCGGCGCGCGTCGCTTTTTGGTCAACTCCTCACGTCGCTGGCCGTCGCGTCAACCTTCACCGGCTGCGGGATGCCGGGCGCGCCTCAGCCGCCCTCGTTGAACCTTCCCATTCCTGTCAACGATCTCTCCGCCGTGCGCACCGGCGGGCAGGTAGTCCTCACTTGGACCATGCCTGCAAAAACTACTGACAAAGTCCTGCTCAAGGGCAACATCACCGCCCGCGTCTGCCGCAACGAGACAAGCGCTGTACCCTGCTCGGTAGGCGCCACGTTGTCACTCGCTCCCGGAGCAGGTGCCACCTTCACTGACACTTTATCCGCCCTGCTCGCCTCCGGCCCGCCGCGCGCGATCACCTACTTTGTCGAGCTCGTCAATCGCAAGGCGCGTTCCGCCGGACTCTCGAACGGCGCCGAGATCCTCGCCGGCGAGGCTCCACCCGCAATCGAAAACCTCACCGCCGAGATGAGCAAAGACGGCGTGTTGTTGCGCTGGGCGCCGGCTGGAACCGAATCTTCGCCTGTCGCCGTCCGTCTCGTGCGCAGGCTCCTCACCCCGGCTGTGAAGATATCGGATCAGGGCCCATTAGCGCAGTCCGCCGAGCCACTCGAACAAACGCTCCTTGTTCAAGCCGCTGCTCACTCAGATCGCGTTCCCAACACCTGTATCGACAGCAGCATCCACTTCGGCGAAACCTACGAGTACCGCGCCCAGCGCGTCGCCCGCGTTACCGTCGGCGGCTCAACACTTGAGCTCGCCGGGCCGCTCTCCCCTGCCCTGCGCATCGACGCTGTCAATTTGTTTGCTCCCAGCGCACCCCAGGGACTCGCCGCGGTGGCCACCGCCGGTGAAAACGGTGCCGGCCCCGCCATCGACCTCAGTTGGCTGCCCGACGCGGAGGCCAATCTCGCTGGCTACATCGTTTACCGCCGTGATGTCGACCCATCAGGCTCAGCCTCCGCATGGCAGCGCATCTCTCCCGCGAAACCCGTCGTCGGGCCCGGTTATCATGACCCCAGCGTGCAGCCCGGCCACACCTACGCCTACGTTGTCACCGCCATCGATCATGGCGGCCATGAAAGCGCGCGCTCTGCCGAAGCCTCCGACACCGTGCCCGGCCCATAGCACTTCGCAGCCAAAAGGAGTCACCCACATGAAATACTGCCGCTTCATACTCAACAGCCAAACCCACTACGGATCGGTAGAAGACCGCAACGGCGAGTTTTGGATCGCGGATGTTTTGCCCGCGCCGGCTGAGGATCTGGCCTACCGCCTGGCGCTTGAAGAGACCGATGCAGGAAACTTTGACTTCGCGCCCATGCCTTTGAGCGCCGCACATCTGCTTCCACCGGTCACGCCATCCAAAATCGTCTGCGTCGGCCGTAACTATCGCGCCCATGTCCGCGAGTTGGGCAACGAGATGCCCACGGAACCCCTCATCTTCTTCAAGCCGCCTTCATCGCTGCTGACGCCTGGCGGCGTAATCCGCATGCCTGCGATCTCAGAGCGCGTCGACTTCGAAGGCGAGCTCGCTGTCGTCATCGGCCGCCGAGCGCGCAACCTCAAGCCCGGCACTCCATGGCGCGATGTCGTCCGCGGCTTCACGCTGGCCAACGATGTCACCGCTCGCGATCTGCAAAATAACGACGACCAGTGGACGCGCGCCAAGGGTTTCGACACCTTTTGCCCCATCGGCCCCATCGTCAGCGATGAGCTCGACCTGGACGCTGGCCTCAACCTCGAAACGCGCCTCAACGGTGAAATCCGCCAGCACGCCTCCACGCTCGACTTCATCTTTTCGCTCTCCGAGCTTCTCGTCTTTATCACATCGGTCTTCACGCTCGAGCCCGGCGACCTGCTGCTCACCGGAACGCCTTCTGGCATCGCTCCGCTCTCGCCCGGCGATCGCGTCGAAGTTTCCATCCCTGGCCTCGGCGTTCTCACGAACACCGTAGAAGCGGAATAATCGTCACCCACCCCGCCTTCAGCGCATCTTAAAGAAGAAGGGGTACACTGGTGCCGTAGGACGCCCGCACCCGAAATCCCGCAGTCCCCGCAGGAGGAATCATGCCAAACCTACTTGAACAGTTGCGCCAGTTCACCGTAGTCGTGGCCGATACCGGCGACATGGAGGCCATGGAGAAGTTTCATCCTCAGGACGCCACCACCAACCCCTCGCTGATCACCGCCGCCGCGCAGTTGCCGCAGTATCAGCCAATCGTGGACGGCGTGATTCTGGACGCGCGCAAAGAGTTGGGCGAAGGCGCCACCGATCAGGCCGTCGCCAATCTCGCCTTTCAGCGCCTCGCCATCGCCTTCGGCAAAAAGATTCTCGCCATCGTTCCCGGTCGCGTCTCCACTGAAGTGGACGCGCGCCTCTCCTACGATACCGAGGCGACCATCAAGCAGGCGCGCACCATCATCGCGCAATACGACGCCGCCGGCATCGGCCGCAATCACGTGCTCATCAAGATCGCCTCCACGTGGGAAGGCATTCGCGCAGCCGAAGTCCTCGAGAAAGACGGAATCCACTGCAACCTCACGCTTCTCTTTGGTATCCATCAGGCCATCGCTGCCGCCGACGCCGGCGTCACCCTCATCTCGCCCTTCGTCGGTCGCATCCTCGACTGGTACAAGAAGGACACGGGCAAGGACTACCAGGGCGCCGACGACCCCGGCGTGCAGTCGGTCACACGCATCTACAACTACTTCAAGAAATTCGGCTACAAAACCGTCGTCATGGGGGCCAGCTTTCGCAATATCGGCGAAATCACCGAGCTCGCCGGCTGCGACCTGCTCACCATCTCGCCGCAACTGCTCGCCGAGCTCGCGGCCACTGAGGGCGATCTTCCGCGCAAGCTCGATCCGGAAAACGCAAAGAGCCTGCAGATCGAAAGAATCGTTGTCGACAAGGCCGCATTCGAGCGCATGCACGCGGCCGACCGCATGGCCAACGACAAGCTCAAGGAGGGCATTGAAGGCTTCTCGGCCGCTCTGGTCAAGCTCGAAACCCTCCTCGCCAAACGCCTCGCCGAACTCGAATCGCGCACGCCGGCCACGGTCTAACCGCCGCCCTAACGGCACCTCAATCCATTCCTGCACAAAAAGGGCAGCCTATAGCGGCTGCCCCTTCATTTCCTCCGCCATTCGCAATCGGTCCTCGTCATTGCCAACAAAGTTGGTTCCCCCTCTTGCGAAACGCAACTCTTCCGATATGCTCAGTGTTACAGACCTGTAAATTGGGCCGCCGCTGGCACCTTCCCCGCGCAGCACAAAGTGGAACAGCAGCGGCTACAAGCGGCGAACTCGGCTGCTCGCGCACAGCCGCTTCGACTTTCGGAGTCGATTGTTCTCCGGCTCCGCTTGGAAGGTGTGTATGCAGGCCCAGCCTCATCCGCTCGAACCCTTCTTCCAGCAGGTCGTGCGCAATAGCTATGAAGGCAAGCTCGGTTTGCACGATCCCGATCTGACCGCCTATGTTGCGCGCATCCTCTGCGAGTTCTCCCAGGCTGACAAGCTCTACAGCATCCGCGATGAGGCGGGCCGCCCCATTCAGGAGCTTGACGAAATGGAGCGCGCCGCCGATCCCATCCTCGGCACTGCCGCGTCCTTCGATGCCGAGCGTGCGCTGCGCAAGTACATCGGCGACTATGCGCTCTTTGTCGCCGGTATGTACCCCGAGGCCACCGGTTCCAGCCGCCGTCACCGTCGCCACCATCCCAGCTGCAACTATCCCAGCATTGAAGAGCTCATTCGCGCCGGCAAGCGCAGCTACTTCATCGTCAGCCAGTTCAATCTCTTCGAATACGAGCAGGAAGCGCCGCTATTCGCGCGCCTTTCCTCGAGCTTTGAGCGTTTGCTCCTGGGCCTCACGCTGGTGCGCGAGGATCTCGGTCCCCGAAAGCCGCTCCAACTGCCACCGCGCGTCAACTGAGAGATTTCCCTAACCGGAGCTCGGCGCAGACTTCCGCCGCGCTTGATCCCTGTCCTCGTCGCGTGGATACTGGAATCGCCACTGCAAAACCAAACTTCGGTTTTGCCGTTGAGGACTTCCTTCCATGAGTGAATCTGTAACTCTCCGTGCCGCCGACGGCCACTCCTTCGGCGCCTACATCGCTCGTCCAGTCGGTCAGCCAACTGCCGGGTTGATCGTTGTGCAGGAAATCTTCGGCGTCAATGCCCACATCCGCTCCGTCGCCGATGGATGGGCGCGCGACGGTTTCCTCGCCATCGCTCCCGCACTCTTCGATCGCATCCAGCCGGGCATCGAGCTCGGCTACGATCCTGCCAGTATGCAAACCGCGATGAGCCTTTTCCCAAAATTCGATGTCGATAAGGCGATTGTCGACGTTGCCGCGGCTCTCGATTTTGCCGCAGGCGCGACGCGCAAAAAGGTCGGCGTCATCGGGTATTGCCTCGGTGGCACCATCGCCTGGCTCTCCGCCACGCGCCTTCAACCGGCTGCTGCCGTGGGCTACTACGGTGGCCGCATCGGTAACTACGCAGGGGAGGAACCCACCTGCCCTGTCATGCTTCACTTCGGGAGTCAGGACACGCACATTCCGGCCGCGGAGGTTGAGAAGGTCCACTCCGCGCACCCTGAAGTTGAAATCTTCTGGTACTACGCCGGCCACGCCTTCAATTGCGACCCGCGTCCCAGCTACAACGCCGCCGCCGCCAAAGAAGCCCGTCAGCGCTCCCTCGAATTTCTCCAGAAAAATCTGGCCTGAGCGCACCAAGGCCTTTCAAAGTTAAGATTTCCTGAATCGCCTGAGATCAGCGCCCGCCACTAGACGAGCGCACTCTGATCCCTGAAACCTGACCCCTGCCTTCTGTCACTCCGACCAAACGGCCAGCACGTTCCCCACCCCGTCTGAAAAATGGAACCGTCGTCCGCCGGGGTATTCGAACGTCGGCACCACAACATTCCCGCCTGCGGCCAAAATCGCCATCTCTGTCGCCTTCAAATCCCCGGAGTAAAGCACGACCAAAGGAGCCGCATCGCCCCGAGTCTCTTCCGGCTTGGCTGTGCGAAACCCGCCGTGAACGCCTGCGTGCGTCGCTTCAAAGCTGATATAGTCGGGCCCCCAATCCTGGAAGCTCCAACCGAATACGGCCGCATAAAACTGCTTCGCTCGCGCCACGTCTTTCGCCGCGAACTCAATGTAGTTGATCTTGTGGTGATTTTCTGCTTGGCTCATGGCTCATCTCCTCTGCGTTGAATTGTCTTGGGGCGAGGGAAGGATTCCGCGAATGCGATGCGCGTGGGCACACCTTCCCGGTGTGCTCCTGAACGCCTCCATCCGCAATCTCTCAAGAGCTGGAGAAAGCAGGTAGAGCCCGCTGACTAGACTTGCGACGCGGGCTGCCGAGGTACGCCCTCAATTTACCAGAAAGAATCGCGCCCCGAGCAAGAAAATTTCTCGGCTCGCCGCTCCTATTTACCCACCTGCACAGCTACTCCGCCCATGATCGTTCGGGGCGGCATATTCACGCCGGTGATCTCCTGGTATCCCGTGTTACTCGCATTCATGAGCCGCAGATACGGCCGCACCTTCCAGGCATCGCGCGTCAACGTCGCGCTCCAGACCGGATAGACCCTCTGCTGATACCGCTCGGCAAGCTGCACTGCATTTGTCAGAACAACGTCGTGTCTCATCGCCCAGGTCCATGACGCGTGAATATTCTCGACCGGATAATTGAACACATACTCCGACTCAAGCCCGTGCAGCGCGGTCTGCGCTCCATGCAAAGCCGTCCACTCGATCCGCACCGCCTGCGACTTGTTCGGAATCCACGCAAAACTCGCCTCAACCCCGGCAAAATGCAGCCCGTTCAAGTTATCCGCGCACCAAATATTCTCAGGACACCCCACTGGAAGATACGGATTCGGCGTCGCGCTCTGTACATAGTCGATCGTGTCGTGTTGCTGCGAATAGAATCCCGTCGCTGACAGCGTGACCTTCGCCGACGGCGTCCAATCCACACCTCCATCACCGGTCCAGGCCGACTCCGGTTTTAAACTCGCGTTTCCCAGCGTCGACGGATCGGAGTAGTAAAGATCCGTGTACGTCGGAATCCTAAATCCGTAACCTCCTGTCGCGCGCAGCTTTAGGCTGCCCGCCACACGCAGACTTCCCGCCAGTTCCGGTGAAAAAACCGCCTGCGCCCCGCCTGAAAAAATCTCCTCGCGCGCCCCCACCGACAAGCTCCACCGCTTCTTCGCTGGCCGCAAGTCAACATCCAAATACCCCGCGCCCCGATTTCGCGCATGCAGGCCCAGATTATTGCTGTGAATGCTATCTCCGTCTGCTTCCAGTCCCATCAGCAGCAGCGTTCCCGCAGGCAGATTCTCCGTCCGCCGCAGCGATCCCTGCCACGACCCATCAATATGGTTGTTCTCGTAAATCGCCGGATCGTCGCGGAACAGCACAAACTCATCCGTGTGTCGCCGGTAGGCGAACGCCGCCTGCGTCTGACTGCCCAACTCCTGCCGCGCCGAGCCAAACCAACCCTTCGTTCTCTCCCATGAAGGGTAGTCGCCATAAAACTCATTCGCTCCAAACGACCGGTCGCTCCCGGCAAACATCAGGTCGGTCACACCCAGCCGCGTCCCCACCCAACTTTCCGCAGAAGAATCTTCATTTCGGTAATCTCGATCCGCCATGAATCCCGTCGAAAAATTGCGCTCCGCGGTGACGCGTCCGCTCCATCGCCCGCGCGTCGCCCCCGCCAGCAGCGTCTCCTCGTTCGACTCGAAGCTGCCCTCGCCGCCACGCAGAAAAAGCGAGTCGTGATCAGGGGCAGCCGTCAAGAAATCGACCACGCCGCTCAGCGCATCCACACCGTGCAGGGTCGATCCTGCGCCTTCCAGCACTTGGATCGAGTCCATAGCCTCCAGCGGAACCGGTAAATCGAGATTATGGTGTGAGGTCTGCGCGTCGTTGATGCGGAACCCGTTCAGCAGCACTAGCGTCTGCTCAAAGCTGCCGCCGCGCAACACTAGGTCTGCCTGCCCGCCGCCTGCGCCGCGCTCCTCGAGGAACACCGAAGAATCCTCGCGCAAGAAATCCTGCGGCGACTCGGCGGCCAGCGACTGCCCCTTTACCGGCAGGATCTCCACCGATCGCTGCGACTCAGCCAGCGGCACCGGCGTCGCAGTGCCCAGCACGACCATGGTTTCGGAATTCCCCTTCACCGGCGCATTCGGCGGAGGAGTTGCATTCTGCGCGACAGCAGCCTGCAGGCCTGCTGCTAAAACCAAAAGCCCCGCACCGCGGATGATTTGTCTCAATTGTGCTCGCCCCATGGAATCGCCTTGCTAGAGAATCGCCGTCGAGGACCGCACTGCGCAATAACGATTTTGTATCATCGCGAATAGTTGAGGTGCTAAACTAACTCCATTCGCCATGCGCATCGACGCCTTTCTCCGCGAGAGTCCCATGTTTGCGGTCAACCGCGCGGCGCGCCGCTTTGAGGCGCTCGCCTCGCGCGTGCTTGCGGCCGACAGTCTTGGCTTCCTTGAAGCTCTTGTTCTCGCCGCCCTCTTCTTCGAGGCGCCGCGCCAGGTCAAGCCTTCGCAATTGGCCGAAACCTTCGCCACCACGCGTGGCAATCTCAGCCACTGCATCTCATCGCTCGAGGCCAAAGGCCTCCTGCAACGCAAAATCGATCCCCAGGATGCGCGTGCCTATCTACTCACGCTCAAGCCGCAGGGCAAGCGATGCGCCCTGCGCGTCATTTCCGCCCTCGACCGCATGCAGAACGAATTCGAGCGTGAGATCGGCAAATCCAACCTCGCCGAAATGCTCAAATCCATCCGCAAGCTTGAGGCCCGCGCAGTGATTCGGTAGCCTACACCGCTTCCCAATTCACCGGCTCAACGCGCCGCACCAGCAATGCCCACGACAGCGCGCCAACCAGCGCAACTCCGCCTGTCACAACGAAAGCCAGCCGCGCGCTCCCTCGCGTCTGCACAATCAGCCCGGCGAGCCATGGCGCTGCAATTCCCGCGAAATTCGCCACGCCATTCTGCAGGCTCGACCATCGACCAGCCATCGCCGAACCCGCAAGAGTCTGCGCAATCGCCCAGTGATTGGACGCGTATCCGCCGTGGCCCACGCACGCGATCGCCAGCAATCCCAGCGCGACCAGTGGATGTCCATGGATTAATGTCAGCGCAAGCAAGCTCGAAGCCATGGCCTGCCCGCCCACCACCAGCCGGAGCCGCACCGTGGTCGCCGACGCGCCACGCGCGATGAGCCGGTCGGAGATCCACCCAGCCAGAAGCGTTGTGCAGGCAATCAGCAGAAAGATGGCCGCGGTCAGCCTCGACATGTTTCGAATCGAGAGATGCTCCTCCTGTACCAGGTAAGTTGGCAGCCACGCAAGCAGGAAATAATAAAAGTAGTTGCCGCTGAAGTGCCCAATCGTCGTTCCCCACGCGCAGCGCAAACGCACCATCTTCGCGATAGATCCAGTCGTCCCAGTCTCCCCAACCGACGCAGAGGCCAGCGCCGCGCTCGCTTCAACGTCCCGCCCTGTTGCGCTTCGTTCTCCGCCCGCCCCTTCCGCTCTCCGCCCGCCCCGCGGCATCGCGAAGTACCACGGCACCATCCATGCAAGCGCGACCACCCCGAACACCACGAACAGCATGCGCCATCCCCAGTGCACCAGCACCAAACCGCCCACAAACGCGCCCGCCGCCGGCCCAAGCTTGGTTCCCGCATCGATGAAGGCGTTTGCCCTCCCCCGGTGTTGTTGTGGCATCGCGGCAAAGATGCGCGAATAACATGGATACGCGACCGACTCGCCCAATCCCAGCACAAGCTGCAGCGCGAACAGCGTCGTATAGCTGGTTGTCAGACCCATGAACGCGGTCGCTATCGACCACAGCAGGTACCCGAGCATGAGCACCCAGCCCACCGGGAATCGGTCGGTCAGCTCGCCCGCCAGCCCGAAGAGCTGCACCAGAGCATAGGTCCAGAAGAACGCTGACAGCAGCTCTCCCGCCCGCAGAGATGAAAACGAAAACTGCCGCTCCAGCAGCGGCATCGCCAGCCCCAGGTTGCTTCGGTCAACGTAGTTGATGACCACCGAGAGAACCAGAAGGAGAATGACAATCCATTCCCGGCGCGTGATCCGGACCACTGGTGCGTCTCGGAGTTCGATCGGAGCAGCTTCCGGCATCAACTCCTCGCAGTCTCCGCAAATCCTACCACGCGTATTCGATGCCGGACCTGCTCGCCTAACTCGTCGCAACGGCCTGCGGCTCGAGAGCGATGCCGCCACCTTCATCGCCTCGGTTGCTGCCGACCTCATCGGAACCCGCGTTCGCGCTAACCCCTTCCCGCCCAGCATCATTGACACCGAGGCCAACCGCGAAGCCATGCCCAACGCCGATTTCTCCAATTGGCCAAGGCCTCAAGAAATCGCAATAATCGTGCCCTTCCTCTTCAGCGAACAAGAGCGCGTCATTCACGGCGCATCCATTCCCGTCTTTGGCAACGCCTGATCGCATCAGTCTCACGATTCACGTCTGCCGCGATCGCAATAGAAAATAAAAAGGCCAGGAGATGACCTCCTGGCCTTCAATGTTCTTGGCTTCGTACTAAACGCGGCTTCGCTCAGCTGCACCCGCTCGTCGACCCGCAGCTCATGCAGCGATAGCAGCTCCCATTGCGCACCATGATCGCTCCGCACGTCCCGCAACTCGGCGCATCGCCCATATCGTACATGCCGCGCATGGCGTCGGCCGCGTGATACAGTCCGCGGTCCTGCATGCTTGGCACGTGCGGAGCTCCTGCCGCCGGCGCTGAGTGTGCCTGAGTTTCAGTCATTCTCCGTGGCGCGCCGCTGGCCGGCTCGGCCTGTGGCTCCGGTGCAATTCCGCCGCCCGAATGTGCGCCCGCTGTCGCCACCTGGTTCAACCGCTTGGCCACTTCCTCCACCAGTCGCGCCATCTGGTTCTGCTTCGAGACCGGCTCATCCTCATCCAGGTCGCTCTCCGCCAGCAGGCTCGGCGAAGCGGGCAGTTGCGGGGCCGCCGGCGACAGCCCTGCGAACAGTGTTAGTTGCTGCCCCGAAAGGAAGCGCAAATTCAGCCAGCGGAAAATGTAGTCCATCAGGCTCTTTGCGTACCCAATCTGCTCGTTCCCCGTCCAGCCCGAAGGCTCAAACCGCGTGTGCGCGAACTTTTCGCAAAGCACCTTCAGCGGAACGCCATGTTGCAGCGCCAGCGAAACCAACGTCGCAAACGCGTCCATCAGCCCGCTCACCGTCGAGCCCTCTTTGGCCATGCGAATGAAGATCTCGCCTGGCTGGCCATTCGGATACATTCCTACGGTGATGTATCCTTCGTGTCCGGCGATGGAGAACTTGTGCGTGAGCGAGGCCCGCTCCTCCTGCAGCCGGTGGCGTATCGCGCGCGGCGGCGCATTCAGGTCCTGCGTCTCCTTCGCCGCCTCGGCGGCGTCGAACGCAGGCGTCGGTGTCGCCGTCAACACCGGTACCGCCTCAGCCGCGGCAATCTCTTCGAGCGCCTTCTGGAAGGCCAGCGACGCTGCGTGCAGTTGCTTCGCGCTCACCTCTACTTTGTCAGCGCCATGCGCCTCCAGCAGCTTCAAGTCCGCATCTGCCGCCGCTTGGGATGCCGCCAGATGGCTCAGCAGCCGGCCGCCCACTGCATCCAGAGCCGATGGCTCCTTCTTCGCGTCCATGCTCGTGTTCAGCGGCTGTGTGCCCTTCGATCCATCACGGTAAATCGCCACCGCCTTGATGCCCTCCCGCCAGCTTTCCGCGTAGGCCTCGGCCACATCTTCCTCCGTGGCCTCGTGCGGCAAGTTCACTGTCTTCGAGATCGCGCCCGACAGGAACGGCTGCGCCGCGGCCATCATTTTGATGTGCCCCATGTAGTGGATCGACCGCGTGCCTTTCGCCGGCTTAAAGCTGCAATCGAACACCGCCAGGTGTTCCGGCTTGATCCCCGGCGCGCCCTCGATCGTGCCCGTCGCGTCGATATAGCTGACGATCGCGTTTACCTCTTCGTTGTCGTAGCCAAGCTTGAAAAGCGCCGCCGGCACCGTGTTGTTCACGATCTTGATCATGCCGCCGCCCACCAGCTTCTTGTACTTCACCAGCGCCAGGTCCGGCTCGATGCCCGTCGTGTCGCAATCCATCATGAAGCCGATCGTTCCTGTCGGCGCCAGCACCGTGGTCTGTGAGTTGCGGTAGCCATAGCGCTCGCCATAGAGCAGCGCCATGTCCCAGCACTCGCGGCTGGCGTCGATCAGCGAGTCGAGCTGCGGCACCGTGAACGGTTCGCCGCTCTGCCGCGACTTGCCGATGTTGTTCACTTCGGCGCGGTGCATGCGCACTACGTCAAGAAACGGCTCGCGGTTCACGTAATAGCCGGGGCACGCTCCGCCCTGGTGCTCCACGCTCGCGGTCAGCGGCGTCGCCGAGCTCAGCGGCGGGCACTGTGCCGCAATGATCGCCGACTGCAAATACGCCTGCCCGGTCATGACCGCCGTCATGCTTCCAGCCAGGTCGCGTCCCGCCTCCGAGTCGTACGGCAGCCCGAACGACATCAGCAGCGCGCCCAGGTTGGCGTAGCCCAGCCCCAGCGGCCGATAGTCGTGAGAGTTCCGCGCGATCGCCTCCGTGGGATAACCCGAGTTGTCCACCAGGATCTCCATCGCCGTGATCAGCACGCTGATCGCGTGCCGGTACGCCGCGATGTCGAACGTCCCCGCTGGCGTCACAAACCGCATCAGGTTCAGGCTCGCCAAATTGCACGCCGAGTTGTCCAGGAACATGTATTCACTGCATGGATTTGAAGCGTTGATCCGCGCTGTGTTCTTGCTCGTGTGCCACTTGTTAATGGTGTCGTCGAACTGCATCCCCGGATCGCCGCACAGCCACGTCGACTCGGCGATCTTGCCCATGATCTCGCGCGCCTTGTGGGTCTTCACTGGCTGGCGGCCCTTCACCGTATATGTGGTGAACTCTCCATCGGCCTCGTAGGCGCGCATGAACTCGTCACTGACCCGAACCGAATTGTTCGCGTTTTGGAAGAAGATGGACGAAAATGCCTCCGAGTCCGGCCCACTTCCGTCGTAACCCGCCTTGATCAGCGTGAAGGCCTTCGCCTCTTCCTTTGACTTGCACTCAATAAACTCCACAATGTCTGGGTGGTCCACGTTCAGGATCACCATCTTTGCCGCGCGACGCGTCTTGCCCCCGCTCTTGATCACTCCGGCGAATGCGTCAAACCCGCGCATGAAGCTCAGCGGTCCGCTCGCCTGGCCGCCGCCCGAGAGCAGCTCCATCGACCCGCGCAGCGACGACAGGTTCGTCCCCGTGCCCGATCCCCACTTGAACAGCATTCCTTCCGTCTTCGCCAGCGTCAGAATCGAGTCCAGAGAGTCGTCCACCGCGTTGATGAAGCAGGCCGAGCACTGCGGGTTCCTGTAGCCCGTCGCCGAGTACTGTACCCCCCCGGTCACCGGATCCCAATGCCAGTTCTGTCCGTCCGCTTCCGGCTCCAGCCGGTCGCAGCCCACGTTGAACCACACCGGCGAGTTAAACGCCGCCTTCTGCGTCAGCAGAAGGTGCGCCAGCTCATCGTGAAAGATCCCGGCGTCCACTGTCGTGGCAAAGTACCCTCCGGCCATGCCCCAGTCGCGCACCGTCTCCGCCACGCGCTCTACCAGTTGCCGTACGCCCGTCTCCCGCTCCGGCGTGTCCATTTGCCCATGCAGGTACTTTGAGGCCACGATGTTCGTGGCGGTCATCGACCAGTCCTCGGGAACTTCCACGTCCTTCTGCTCGAAGATCGTATTCCCTTTGGTGTCGGTGATGGACGCCGTCCGGCGCTCCCACTGCATCTCGTCGTAGGGGGAGACGCCCTCTTTCGAAAAACGCCGGGAAAAGGTCAGGCCCTGCGTACCGGGGGTTGATTGGAAGGCAGCGGTCGAAGTCTGAAGGTGAGCCTCGTTCATCGGAATCCTCTCCATCGGTCAAAATCGGTGATAAAAAGCCCTATGCCTGGCCACACAGCCAGATCGCGGGACAACCCGCAACTTTTTGGAAACAAACGGAAAACGGGGATAAAACTTCCGCGAATTCCTGCTTCATCCGCGGCCCACGTTCGCATCCAGCTCTTTCCTCGTCGCCGTACCCTGGAGCCATCTCCGCTGCTTGGGAATCGCAGTTGCGACTACCCGCTTGCGAGACGCTGGATGGAGCACCTGAACTCGGGAATTGCTCGATTTGCGCCGGTGTTTTTTAACAGCCCGTTCACAGCCGCAGATGAAAACTTACCGCTGTCCGTGGTGCGTGTCAAGAACAAACCACAACATATTGTATTTTGTGAGCATTTCGAGCACCAGCTCTTTAAACACCGCCATTCTCCTGTGGAAACTTCGAATCAGCCTTGCCCGGCGCGGGTTTGCCCGGTCAAATTTGCATCAAATCTGGGGCACATCTCGTGCCAGTCCAGGGCCCCGATCCCACATTTCGGCCCAAACCTCAACCCTAGCCTCACCCGGCATACGGCACAAGGCGCAGAACCGGTGCACTTCCGCGGCAGTTCTGTTCAAGTTGTGGACATTGGGGGCAATTCGACTCGGCGTTGCCGCTCGCAGCACTTTATCCGCGCCGGTCAGCTTTCACGGACACGTATTTCCGCCATGAACTCATTGCCACACCTTCCTCGGCTCCCTTGGCAGCGTCATCTCGCTCAGCGGTACGAACTCAAATCCCTGCGCGCGGTAACGGGTGATGATGCGGTCGGTGGCTTCGACTGTCGCCCAGCGGTTGCCTTCGAGGTTCTCCGAGTCGCCGTCGTGCAGCAAGACAATGGCGCTTTCACCCTCGAGGCTTTCAATCCGTGTGGCGAGATGGGCCACAATCTCGTCGGCAGTTCTGAGTTTCCAGTCCAGCCCCTCCGCATCCCACATCGCAAGCTGGATGTCATGGTGCTTCAAGTACTCCAGCACCCCCTCGTCGTAGTGGCCGCCAGGCGGACGAAAGTATTGTCCCCAGCGGTTAATCTCGCGGTCGAGGTCCTCGAAGGTTGCACCGAGAAGATTCCGATGCGTCCGGGTATGGTTCCCGATCACGTGACCTGCCTGCTCCACGCGCTTGACGGTGGAATCATGCGCCAACATTCTCTCGCCAATCATGAAGAAAGTGGCGGGCACGGAGTAGTAGGAGAGAACGGCGAGAATGGCCTCCGTGCAAGGAGGAGAAGGTCCGTCGTCGAAGGTGAGAGAGAGCTTCTTCATTGCATGAACGCAGCATACCTTCGCCATCCCGCAGCTCACAATGGTTTTCTGTGCGCCGCAAGCCGCCAGGGCCGTCCCGCCCGTCGTGCCGCCTCTCCGCTCACACCCAAAGCAGATCGGCCTCGCGCACTTTCGCACGCGAGGCCAATTTAGGGAGAGGGCTGCAAAAGCAGATCGGAAATCAGTTGCTTTCCTTCGTGTCAATCCTCATTCCATAGAACGATTTATGCACGAAGAATACCGACACCAGGAAGAACGCTACGGCCAGCACATGTGTCAGCAGCGGACTGTTCAAACTGAGCGTTACCGCAAGCTCTACAGCAAGTAATCCGAACAAGGTCGTGAACTTGATTACCGGGTTCAATGCCACCGACGACGTGTCCTTGAACGGATCGCCGACGGTGTCTCCGATCACGGTTGCGTCGTGCAGAGGCGTCCCTTTCTGCTTCAGTTCCACCTCCACAATCTTCTTCGCGTTGTCCCATGCGCCGCCGGCGTTGGCCATGAAGATGGCCTGGTACAAGCCGAAGACCGCAATCGAGATCAGGTAGCCGATAAAGAAGAACGGCTCAACGAACGCGAATGAAAGCGTAGCGAAAAAGACGGCGAGAAAGATGTTGAACATTCCCTTCTGCGCGTACTTCGTGCAGATCTCCACCACTTTCTTGCTGTCGGCGACCGACGCCTTCTCCGCGCTTTCGAGTTTAATGTGCTTCTTGATGAACTCCACCGCGCGGTAAGCGCCGGTGGTCACCGCCTGCGTTGAAGCGCCTGTGAACCAGTAGATCATTGCTCCGCCCGTGATCAACCCCAGCAGAAATGGCGCGTGCAACAGAGAGAGGCTCTGCACGTCATGCGTCAGTCCCCCGGTCAGGGCCATGATGATCGAGAAAATCATCGTGGTTGCGCCCACCACGGCGGTACCGATCAGCACCGGTTTTGCCGAAGCCTTGAATGTGTTGCCGGCTCCATCGTTGGCTTCCAGCAGGTCTTTCGCCTTTTCAAACTTCACGTCGATGTTGTAGTCCTTCTTCAACTCAGCTTCGATGCCGGGAACAGTCTCAATCAGCGAAAGCTCGTAGATCGATTGCGCATTATCGGTAACCGGCCCATAGGAATCGACGGCAATCGTCACCGGGCCCATGCCCAGGAATCCGAAAGCAACGAGGCCAAACGCGAAGACGGCCGGGGCCAGCATCAAAACCGACATGGACGGGCCCGTGCTGAAGTAATACCCCAAACTCATGAGAGCGACCATGCTGAGTCCCAGCCAGTAAGCCGAAAAATTGCCGGCTACGAATCCCGACAGGATACCCAGCGAAGCTCCGCCTTCCTGCGCCGATTTCACTACTTCTTTTACGTGGCTCGATTTGGTTGAAGTGAAGACCTTCACCAGTTCGGGGATGATCGCGCCCGCCAGCGTTCCGCACGAGATGATAGAAGCCAGTTTCCACCACAGCGTTCCGTCGCCCAGAGTTGGGATCATCAGGTACGTGACGATGTAGGTCAGAGCGATGGAAACGATGGACGTGATCCATACCAGCGAGGTCAATGGCGTCTCGAAGTCCATCTCGTCTGCATTTCCATATTTCGCATGAGCGATTGCGCCATTCAGGAAGTAAGCAGCCGAGCTGGAGACCAGCATGGCCACGCGCATCACGAAAATCCAGACCAGCAGTTGCACTTGCGTCGTGGGGTTCGGCACAGCCAGCAGGATGAACGTGATCAAGGCCACGCCGGTCACGCCGTAGGTCTCAAAACCGTCGGCGCTCGGGCCCACGGAGTCGCCCGCATTGTCGCCCGTGCAGTCGGCAATCACGCCCGGGTTGCGCGCATCGTCTTCCTTGATCTTGAACACGATCTTCATCAGGTCCGAGCCGATGTCGGCAATCTTGGTGAAGATGCCGCCGGCAATACGCAGCGCAGCCGCGCCCAGGCTCTCGCCAATCGCGAACCCAATGAAGCATGGCCCCGCATAATCACCTGGGATGAACAACAGAATGAACAGCATGATTAACAGCTCTACAGAAATCAGCATCATGCCGATGCTCATGCCGGCCTTCAGCGGAATCGCAAAACACGGATACGGCTTGCCGCGCAATCCCGCGAATGCCGTCCGGCTATTGGCAAATGTGTTAACCCGAATTCCGAACCATGCCACGCCGTAGCTGCCCGCGATGCCAACCAGCGAAAACAACAAGATGATCGGCAGCGTCACCGCAATTGATTTTCCCGGCACCGGCGCCAGATAGCCGAAGTACAGCGCGATAATAACCGCGATAAATGCCCAGAGCAGAAGAATGAATCTGCCCTGCGTGATCAGATACGTTTTGCAGGTCTCATAGATCAGTTCGGACATCTCGCGCATCGTGCGGTGAACCGGCAGGTTCTTCAACTGCACAAAGATCACCATGCCAAACAACAAGCCGCCCGCGCAGAACAGCAGTCCGATCGTCAGCAGGGCATGTCCGTTCATGCCCAGAAAATCCACGGTCGAAAGATCCGGCACCTTCAGGCTCGCTTCTCCGGCCGCCTGTTCCGTCTGCCCATAGGCGATCGTCGGAAGCAGCAGGCCCAGCAGGGCCGCCATCGTTCTGTAGGGCCTCTTCAGAAACATCTCTGCGCCTTTCTTGATGGCCACGGAAATCCTCCGCAAATCTGCCGTCCCAAACTCAGAACCGATAACCTGCCGCGCAAAAAACGCAGCCACAACGAGCGAAAAACCGCTTACGCCCAGAAAGAACTCCACCCAACTTGTGACAGTCACAAATCCTCCCAAATCTAAGCTTTTTGGAACCGCTCAATCACGGCCCCGGATCCGACCTCTCAAACACCGGGGAATTGCCAACGGAAGGCTATCATCCGCATACACTGCTGTCGAGTGATTGCTGTCACGGGCCACCAGGCTGCATTCCCAGCTTGATTTCGTCCCGTTCCGGCCCTCATAGAGTGATCGACGATACGGAATCTCCGCCGCCGGCTCACCTCTTCGCACCAGCACTCCATAGGTTTTGAGTTGTCAGATGATGACGGGTTGCCGTTCCCTTGGTCCCGAGTTCCTGCCGGGGTCCCCGGCGACAGGTCCTCGTCGCTGGGGTGGCTCAGTCCCTGCCCTTACTCCACCGGCACGTCGATCTCGTCGCCGGGCAGAGGAGCCGTCATTCCTGGGCCGTCCTCGTCCCGTTCCTGCCCGTCCGGCAGTGGATGCAGTTTGAACAACACCAGCACATTGCGATTCGGATCGTCGAGCGCGGGAAAGCTCGCAACCTGTTCCAGCTTCTCATGAGTGTGCAGCTCCGACAGAATCACCGGATCGATCCCATTCCACGACGCGTACCAGCCCGGCTGGTAGCGCGCCAGCTTTTCCCCCAGGTCATCGAAACTGATTTCGTCGCAAAGCGTCGGCAAATGGGTCATCAGCGTAATTTCGTCGCCGCTCACCGACACCAGCTCCCGCTTTCCGTTCGGGTGCGTATCAATATACTGTGTCAATTTTTCTGCCGCACCTACCCACGTGTATTCGGGATGCGTTGCGTACTCGATCGTCTTCGCCGCGTGAACCACGGTCGCGCACGCCGCCACGGCAATCACGCACCAGCCGGCCCTTCGCGTCCAACCTCCCTGCGCCACCAGCGCATTCGCCCCCAGCGCCACTACGCCAAAAATCAGGAACGAGGCCGCCAGAATGTACCGCGGCTGGGGATGGTTCTGCACCGTCATAAACAGCACCATTCCCGCGACTCCCAGCAGCGCCGCTCCGAACACCGGATCGCCCCGCAGCCTTCTACTCCACTCGGCGCGCCGCGCCAGCGCAGCCCCCAGCACTAACGCTCCAGCCAGCAGCACCAGGCTGTGATCGATCCAAAGCAGCCCGTGAAACGACCACCAGAATGCCGCCAACGGCCAGGTATATCCATCCGGCAACGCAAAGTGACTCTGCACCACGAAGTATCGGTAGTCGGGCATCAAACCCATCCGGACAACAATCCCCAGCCACGCGACATACACGAGTTCCGCGCTCGTCGCCGCCGCCAGCGCGCATTTGATCGCCTTCCGGCGCTCATGCCAAAGAGGCATCAGCATCGCCCAGCCAACCGCCGGTGCCAGAAACGCAGCCGTCGTCTTCGTCAGCAGCGCAAGCGCAAACAGCAGCCCGATTCCCACCGATACAAGCACTGGCCGCTTCATCCGCGACAATCGCACCGCAACATTCAGGATCGCCAGCAACAACGTCGTCTGTAACGGCTCCAGAATCGCAAGCCGGCTGAAGCTGTAAACATAGGGACTCGTCACCGCCAGCGTCACTCCTAAGAGCGCCATCCAGACCGGGGTCCCCGCGGATTGGTCTTCATTCGCGGGGTGGGAGACCGGTCCATGGCTGCGCAGCAACAGGTAGCTCAGCGCCAGGCTCGCGAAAAAGCAACCCACCGCCAGCCCGCGCGCCGCCTGCACGCTTACACCGGTAAAGAAATAGAGAAGCCACTCCGCAAAGGGCCACACTGGAAGGATCACTGCTGGATTGAAGTCCCCCGCCAGATACCAGTTCCCAAACAGGTGCGCGCGCACCGCGGCATCCCCGTACCAGCCCTCATCGGTGTACTTCGCCCAGTCCATCATCCACGGCGATTCGTTGGGAAAATCCGCCCTAAGGTGCCACGCGTAAAGCGCCGCGAAGCCGATAATCGCGAGCACCCACACAGCTGTGCCCCAGCGTCGCAGCCAGTCTGCCCGCCCCGTCCGCGATCCCTCGGCGTCAACAACGCTCCCCTGCACTCGATCGGTGCACCCCAAACGCTCCTCGGCTGGAGACTCCGCTGGCATTCCCGTTCCCTCAGATTCTTCAAATGAGCAAAACTGGTTTTGGATTTCGCTTCTGCGTGGATTCCCTTGAGTATAACGCGCTCCACACCCGCTACTTGTCATCATTGCTGACCACGGATCAACCTCGCTCTCCCGCCCCCCATCCATATCTACGCCACTGAATCCATGACCGGCTGCCACTGACCTGTTGGGCGCAAACCTTACTCTGACCTATGTCTCATCGCAGCCACTGACCCGAAATGGCTTGCGCCTTTCTCGTTGATCGCGTGTTGGGATTGTGGTATACAGGCAACGCTTCCCTACCATGATCGAAGCTTGCCATGGAAATCGGCACACGATCGCGTGAAAGGAGTCTTCGCCGTGCTTAGGTCTTGGGCCGTTGCCGCTTCGTCGTGCGCATTTTTGCCTTTCATCGCCGGCTGTGCCGGCACGCAGTTCGGATCCAAAACACAAAACCTCGCCGTTGAAGGTGCAACCTTGCAAGGCAAGGTGCACGGAGGGCAGAACCCGATCGTGGGCGCCCATGTTTACCTGTACGAGGTAAACGCCAACGGATACGGCGGCCCCGGTATTGTAGCCTCGAGCAGCAACGCGTCAATTTCGATGCTTACCGGCGCTGGCGGCACTAGCGAGGACAGCAATGGCAACTATTACGTGACCACTGATTCGAACGGCGCATTCACGATCACCGGCGATTACACTTGCCCCGCCGCAAACTCGCAGGTCTACCTGTACGCAATCGGCGGCAACCCCGGTTCCGGTGTGAACCCTGCCGCAGGGCTGCTGGCTGGGCTGGGATCGTGCGGCTCGCTCAATTCCACCACATTTGTCACGATCAATGAGGTTTCGACGATCGCTACCGCGTACGCTATCGCCGCCTTTGCAACGGACGCAACCCATGTGTCGAGCTCAGGCAGCGCTCTGGCACAGACCGGCATCGCCAATGCGTTTGCTGCAGTGGCCAACCTTGAGACGCTAAAGACAGGCGTGGCGCTGGCGACAACGCCGGCAGGGAACGGAACCGCGCCACAGAGCGAGATCAACACCCTCGCAGACCTCCTCGCGGGGTGCGTCAACTCGACTGGGCCTTCTTCATCCACTTGCATTGGGCTGCTAGACAACGCGAAGAATCCGCTTACGACACTCGCGCCCACTGAAACTGCTACGGCGGCCATCAACATCGCGCACCTGCCCGGCAGGAATGTCGATAGCTTGTATAACTGGCTGATGGCCGATGCTCCCTTCCAACCCGACTTGCCTTACGCGCCCAACGACTTCACCATCAGCATTCTCTACACGGGCGGCGGGCTCGGCGGCTCGGGTAACGTTGCCATCGACGCCTCCGGCAATGTGTGGGTAGCAAATGGTTGGGCCAGCGACATCAGCGAGTTCAGTCCCACGGGCGCAGTGCTGTCTGGTTCTTCCGGCTTCACCGGCGGGGGAACGCAATACCCCGGCCTGATTGCCTTCGATCCTTCCGGCGACCTTTGGGTGGGAGGCGTCGGTCTCAGTGTGTTCAATTCCAGCGGTTCGCCGATCTCCGGCTCATCGCCCTACACCGGCGGCGGGTATTCCTATCCAGAGAGCATGGCTATCGACGCCTTGGGTAATGTTTGGATCTCCAGTTACCTTGGCGCGGTCAGCGAGTTCAATTCCAGCGGCTCGCCCGTCTCCGGCGCCAGTGGCTACACCGGCGGTGGTCTTGACGCGTCTGAAGGCATCGCTGTCGACACTTCGGGCAACGTATGGATCGCCAACATCAACAACAGTTCCATCAGCGAGTTCAACTCCAGCGGCTCGCCCCTCTCCGGCGCCAGCGGCTACACCGGCGGAGGGTTATATTCTCCCGTCGGGATTGCCATCGATGCATCCGGCAATGTCTGGGCACCAAATTCTACCGGCGATAGCCTCAGTGAGTTCAATTCCAGCGGCTCTCCCATCTCCGGCGTCAACGGCTACACGGGCGGCGGGCTCAATCTACCGTGGAACATTGCTATTGACGGCTCCGGCAATGTCTGGACGACAAGCCCTGTGGCTCCCGGCAATCTGAGCGAGTTCAACTCCAGCGGCTCGGCAATTTCCGGCACGCATGGATTCCAAAATGCCGGATTTGACTCGCCCCTCAATCTTGCCATCGACGGCTCCGGCAATATCTGGGTGGCGAACAGCCTGGGTAGCACCGGCAGCATCGTGGAGTTCATTGGTGCGGCCACTCCGGTTGTCACGCCTAAGGTTGCTAACCTCCTCAGCCCCTATGGCTCGCACGCCGTCAACGAGCCCTGATTTGGATTGGCCGGGCGCACCATCGCCCAGCCAGACTCCGCCGCGCTTGTCAGCGCACGATTCTCAACCATATGACCAATGCAAATTCGAGGATGCCATGAATCTGAAAAAGATGTTGCTTGGCATCGGTTTCGTCCTGATGCTCGCCATGGCGCTTCCCTTACGCGCGCAAACCGGCTGCGACGACTCGCCGGAAGATCCCACCATTGTCCTGGCCCTGTTGGCGGGCCTCGGCGCACTCGCGGCAAGTCTCCGGCAACGTCCCGCCTCAAGCTCTAATTCCCGCCAATCGCCAACGTTACCTCGACCGCTTCGTTAAGCGGCGCGCCCCTGTAGGCTCCGCTCCTGCACTCCCTCGTTCCCCGCCTTATTCATGTTTTCCACCACCACGCCGATGAGAACTGTGATGGCTTGGCAGTTCACCTTTGCGTCGGAGTCGAGGCAGGTTGAGACCCATGCATAGCTCTGTTCCATTTCCCTCGCAGCCCTCCGCCTCCGGCCTTACGCTCGTGGAGCTGGATTCCTCCGCTACCACCATCCACGTCGTCGGCGTAAGCGCCGCATGGCGCAAGCTCCTCATGCAAGCGGAAATGGCCGCGCCCCATTTGCAGGTGGCCGCCATCGAGGGTGAGCACGGCGCCGGCAAGCATACGCTCGCCCGCTATCTCTTCAGCCGCTCACCACTCGCCGCCAACGCCTTTCAGCGCCGCGACGCCCGCGAGTGGCTGGCCACCGACGCCGATCCCTCCACCCTCGCAGGTTTCACCTATCTCGATCGCGTTGACCTTCTTGCCCCTCCAGGTCAGGGCCTGCTCCTCGGCGTCCTTAAGAACCTTCAGGACCGTCCGCCCGGCCGCGCCGTTCTGCTCGCCTCTTCGCAAACTTCGCTCCGCCAGATGGCCGGTCAGGGACTTCTTCTACCCGACCTCGCATTTCGCCTCACTGCGATTCGCTTCGCCATTCCCCCGCTGCGCCAGCGCCGAGAAGACATCGCTCCGCTCGCCCAGTTTCTCCTCGACCGCATCTGCAACCGTTATCAGCAGCGCCCTGTCGCCCTTGGACCCGGCACGCTCGCCCGCCTCCTCCAGCACTCCTGGCCCGGAAACGTGCGCGAGCTCGCCGGCATCCTCGAGAACGCGCTCCTCCAGGCCGACAACGGCGTCATCCGTACTTCTGACCTCGCCCTTCCCGACGGCCTGCCGCCTTCTGCCAATCCGCAATTCGACGCAGCGTTCGCCGCCAACTCCCCGGTCAACTCCCTGCTCAATTCCCAGTTCAACCCCTGGTCCAATCCGTCCACCGGTCCAGCTCCCATGCTTGACCCGCAATCCTCCGCCCGCGCCGCCGACCTTTCCCTCGACGCCGTCATCCGCCATCATGTCCAGTTTGTCCTCGACCTCAACCGCGGCAACAAGCTCCGCACCGCTCGACAGCTCGCCATCAGCCGCTCCACCCTCTACCGCATCCTCGCCAACGAAAACTTCCTCGCCCGCTAAACGCAAAAATCCCCGAGCGTCGGGCGCCGTCTTGCGGCCAACGATTGCTCGGGGATTCTTTCGTCCTTCGTGTGTCGATTCCGTTCAGATTCTCAGCCAGATCCGCACCAGACGTCACACCGCTATTGCTGCAGCACCACCTGCTCGCCTTCCTTCACCCCGCTCACGATCTCCGTCACCGATCCGTTCGACAGCCCCACCGTCACCGGAATCTTGCGAAAGCCTTCTTTCTGATGGCTGTCGGGAATCTCGACGAATGCATTCTGCTTGTTGTCGTAAACCACCGCGTCTTCCGGAACGGTCAGCACGCCCTTGTGTTCGTCCAGCAGAATCTCTGCGTTTGCTGTCATGTTGGCCTTTAGCTCGCCGCCCGGATTGTTGATCGACACCCGAACCTCAAACGTCGTCACGTTGTCTTTCTCCACTCCCATTGGCGCAATCTTCGTCACTTTGCCGTAGAACATCCGGTCGTGGAAGCTTTCCACCTTGATGCGCGCGGGCTGCCCCATGTACACGTGCGCGATGTCCGCCTCGTCCACCTTGCCCTGCACGTACACCTCTGACGTATCGCCCTCGGTCATGATGAGTGTGGCCGTCGACCCCAGCACCAGGATCGAGCTCACCGCGTCGCCAATCTCCACGTCGCGCGACAGAATCACGCCGTCCATCGGCGCAACAATCGTCGTATAAGACAGTTGCTCCTCCAGTTGTTGCAAGCTGGCCTGGCTCTCCATCACCTGCGCCCGCGCTTGCTTCAGCTTGGCACTGTCCACTCCAATCTGCGCCTTCGCCGAATCGCGTTTCGTCAGCTCTGCCAGGTAGTCGCGGTTCGCGTCGTCCAGCGTCTGACGGCTCACAATACCGTCCTTATTCATCTCCAGGTTCCGGTCCAGCGTCGCCTTGTACATCGGCAGGTCCGGAGCCGCTGCAGTCACCCTGTCCTGTTCGATGTTGGCCTCGTACGTGGTCACGTTGGCCTCGGCGCTGGCCAGTTGCGCTCGCGCCGCGTCCACCTGCGCCGAAATCTCCTGCTGATCCAGTTGCGCCAGCTGCTGGCCCTTTTGCACTCGGTCGTTAATGTCCACAAAGAGCTTTTCCACAATCCCTGACGCCTTGCCTTTGACCTCGACCTTCGTGATGGGCTGGATGTCGCCCGTCGCCACCACTGACTTCGCCACGTCGCCGCGCGTCACCTTGGCGAGCCGGTTCGGGTCGATCGGATCTCCCTTTGCGAGACGGACAAGAGCGAAACCCGCACCGATCACCACCAGGGCTGCCAGGCTACCGACAACAATCCAAAGCCGTCTATTCTTACGCGCTGCTGCCACAGATTCCCCCCAAAGAATCGCTTGGAGAACGCTTCTCCCCCAGCGGACGCTACCGGAACAAGAAAATCTTCAAAAAGATTGAGACGGTGACTAACCACCGTTGTAACCCGCTCGCCTGTACTACGCAAGTGAATGCATCACGGTTCCACAGTGACGCAAAACACCCGGAACTGGTTCCAACAGAACCCCTCTGGGGCCAAAACGTCCTTCGATGCATGCGGCCATCCCCTTACGCGGGAACCTCGCCCATACCTTCGTCGTATTGTTCATACAAGGAGCAATCCAAGCCGGCCTCGGACCGTCTTATTGTCATGCGCAGCTTTTCTGACACTCTCGGACAGGTCTTCCGCGCCATTATGGCCAACAAGCTGCGGAGTTTCCTCACCATGTTCGGTATCGCATGGGGTGTCGGCTCGCTGCTCGTCCTCGTGGGCCTCGGCGAAGGCTTTCGCGAAGGCCAGCACCGGCAGTTGTCTCAATTCGGTCAGGACGTCGTGATGGTCTTCAATGGCACCATCCCCGCCATAGCCAACCAGCACACGGGCATGCGCCCCTACGAACTCACGCTCGGCGACGAAGCCGCCATGCGCCGCCTGCCAGAGCTCCGCGCCGTCACCGGCGAGCTCGCGCGCTCCGACCTTTACGAGGTCAGCCAGTGGAGCAACACCTCCGGCCACCTCTCCGGCACTGAAGCCAACTACACCGTCGTCCGTTTCCTTCCCATTACGGCCGGCCGCTATCTCGATGATGAAGATGATCGCCAGGCGCGCCGCGTCGCCGTGCTCGGCCAGAAGACCGCCTCGCTGCTCTTTCAGGGCCGCCCCACCATTGGCGAGACCATTTCCATCAATGGAATCGACTTCACCGTCATCGGCGTTGCCGACAAGGTCGGCCGCGGCAACAATACCTATGACGACGAAAAAATATTCATCCCCGTTTCCACCATGCAGGAGTATTTTCCCCTCACGGGCGACAACATTCCCCAGGACGCGCTCACCTCGATCCAATACAACCCCACCGTCAAAAACGACAATACCGCCGCCGACATTGCCGTGCATCGCGTCATCGCCCGGCGTCACGACTTCGATCCATCGCTTGTCGACGCCTTCAATGAGTGGGACACCATCACAGAGTCCCATCTGATCGGTGTCATCTTCACGTCCATGGACATCTTCCTCGGCAGTGTCGGTGTCGTTACGCTCGCTCTGGGAGCTGTCGGCATCATCAACATCATGTTGGTTTCGGTCACTGAGCGCACCCGCGAAATCGGCGTCATGAAAGCCGTCGGCGCCACCAAACGCAGCATTATCGCCCAGTTCTTCTGGGAGGGCCTCTTGCTCACCGGCATCAGCGGCCTCATTGGTATCGGTGTGTCTTGGGCGCTAATGGCCCTGTTGCAGGTCGCGCTCACTGACAAGCTTCCCGGCTTCGATCCGCCGCGCATCGTTCCATGGTCCGCGGCGCTGGCCCTTGTAACGCTAACTCTCTGCGGCATCGCCGCGGGTCTCTACCCTGCCAGCAAAGCCGCCGCCCTTGACCCCATTGAAGCATTGCGCCGGGAGTGAAAATGCAGAATCCAGCCTTCCGCACGAGCCGCGGAACTAACAGGCGAGCTTCTAACTGAAGGCTGAAAGCTCGGAGAACCATTATGCTCAAAGACATTCTCGCCCAGGCTTGGGAAGCGATGCTCTACAATCGCCGCCGCACCGCCATTACTACCATTGGCATGGCCTGGGGCATTGCCACCGTCGTGCTCCTGCTCGCATACGGCAACGGTTTCTCCCACGCCTTTGAAGCCATCTTTGCCCAGTGGGGCACCAACACCATCGGCTTCTTCCCCGGCAAGACCAGCCAGCAAGCCGGCGGAGACAAGGCCGGCGTCCAGGTCCGCCTCAAACTCGACGACGTTGATCTCGTCAGTGCCGTGCTGCCCGAAATCACGCATATTTCGCCCGCGGAATATGACACTGCCACCGTGCAGAACGATCTCCACACCTACACCTGGACTGTCGTCGGCTCCCGCCCTTCCTACGCCGACATCGTCAAGCTCGCTCCCGATCAGGGCCGCTTTTTCACCGGCGCCGAGGACGAGCAGCGCGCACACGTTTGCGTGCTCGGCTCTGAAGCCAAAACCAAGCTCTTCTCCGGCGGCTGGGCGGTCGGTGACTCCGTTCGCCTAAACGGCGTCAGCTTCACCATCGTCGGCGTTCTCCAGCCTAAAATGCAGGAGACCAACGACGACATCAATCGCACCGTCTATATTCCCTTCAACACCATGAGCGATCTCAAAGACACCACATACCTCGACGGTGTTTGGATCGGCTATCACGGCGACTACCAGCAGATCGAGAAAACCATCCGTGAGACCCTCGGCGCCGCCCACCACTTCCGCCCCAGCGACCACGATGCCTTGCACGTCGCCAATCTGCGCACCCAGCTTCACCAATTCCAGATTCTTTCCTTCGCCTTGCAGGTCCTTCTCTCTCTCGTGGGCGCGCTTACCCTCGGCATCGCCGGCATCGGGCTGATGAACATCATGCTCGTCTCCGTGCAGCAGCGCACTCGCGAAATCGGCGTCGAGAAAGCTCTCGGCGCGCGCAAGCGCCACATCCTCCTTCAGTTTCTTGCTGAAGCTCTCGCCATCACTGGCGTGGGTGGCCTCGGAGGCATTGCCCTCGCCTTCCTCGTCTCCATCATGGTGGGCCGCATCACCTTCTACAGCGCCCTCGCTAAGAACGCCCAGGCCGCCGATATCCGCCTCATGATCACACCCTCCTCTCTTATCGTCTCCACTGTGATTCTTGTCATCACCGGCCTCGTCAGCGGCATGATCCCCGCCATTCGCGCCGCCAACCTTGATCCCATCGAAGCTCTCCGCTACGAGTAACCTCGCCACGCGCTAATCTTGTGATGAGGGCCATGGCTAACCAATCAACTTTCGACCGCGAATCCGTCAAAGTCTCCGCCGGTCCGCGTCTGCGCATCGCCATGATCCTCGCGATCGTCGCCGACATCCTTCAAATCGCCGTCCTTCCCTGGGTCATTGAGGGCGCCGAGTCCCCCGTCGACGACATTCTCGATCTCTCCGTCGGCGGCCTGCTCACTTTCCTCCTCGGCTGGCACTGGGAATTCCTGCCCTCCTTCGCCGCCAAGCTCGTCCCCGGTGTCGACCTCATCCCTCTCTGGACCCTCGCCGTCGCCAATGTCTATCGCAAATCCCGCGCGCAGGTCTCCGTCAGCGCGGCCGGACAAAACCAGCCCCACGCCGGAAACGACACGCAAAATCCTTAGGAAGAAAGCGGAAATCGGCTTGAGCTACCGATTCGCTTTGGCCGCGGCCCTGGCCTGCTTCTGCCACTTCTTCACGTTCACTCCCATCGCCAGCAGCCACAGCATCAGCAATCCCTCCGCGGCCACGCCCAGCACTTCAATCGCCGTTCCCATGTGTTTCGCGACAGCGGGAATGAGGAACGCCAGCCATCCCATTCCGGCCAGCACCATGAGCGCGCCAAGAATCCGCGGCAGGAATTTCGACCCTAGGATGAGGATTCCGAGCAACAGGCAATATGGCCCGAAGACGAACAACGCTTTCACGTGGTAGGTCGGCAGGTGGAGGACGTCGAGCGAACCAACCACGCATCCCGCAAGGCTCATCAGCGCCGCCACAAGCGAGAGCTTCCAATCCACCGGCTTGAACAGGTCATAGAACAGCAGCGATGTGATCGCATAGAGCACGAACGCCAGAAGATTGCCTGCTTTTCCGGCCGCTTCAGGTATGTGGCTCTGCGCGATCGTCGTGAAAATCGTCGTCGCAAAATACGCAAGGTAGACGGCGCCTGTCAGTCGCGCCATCGGACTTCGCTCCATCTCACGCGCCTGTTTGGTCACGGCACCCTATCCGGCAGCGCTATCGCCTCGCAAGCGCGGCGGAACTTCGCCGCGCTGCAAGGCCACATAGTCCCGCTGCACGCCTCATTGGGCCGGGGTCACAGCCACAATGCCGCAGTTCACGCTGTTCACGTTCTGCACGATCTGCCCCGCGTTGAATGGTTGGAAGGTAGCGTTGTTCCCAGGCACAAGCGGCGGGTTGCTCAGCGTCAGGTTGGTTTGATTCTGCGCCAGAACCGCTTGGTTCGTATCGTATTGGTCGCACTCCAGCACCGCCGACTGAATGGCGACATTCGACCCGTTCACCCATTTCCCGTTCGTCACCTGAACATTGCCGTTGGCCGGCTGCTCCTGGCTGCTCCACTGCTGCGCTTGTACCAGCGCCGCGTTCGGTCCGCCCGGCCCAGGGCCTCCCGGCTGCGCCGGTGCTGCTGGCTGCGGAGTAACTCCGCCCGGCCCGCCGCCCGGCTGCGGCGCGGGCGCCGGCGTCGGGGCCGTCGGCTGCGTCGTTGGCGCCGTCGCGGGTGTGGTCGTCGGCTGGTGGTGCGTGTAGTAGTAATACCCTCCACCTGCGACGACGATGGCGACCAACCACAGCATTCCGCTCTTCTTCGCCGGAGCCTGCGGCATCGCAACAGACATCGGAACTTGCCCTGGAGCAACAAAGGGCATTTGACCAGGCGCGGCCTGCGGAGGCGCCGCATAGCCCTGTGGAGGAGGTGCCATCGGCTGGGCCACCGGAGCTGGTGCTGATACGCCCGGTGCCGCTGCCGCCGTCACATCGTTCCCGCACTTCACACAGAAACGCTCGTTGCCTTCCAACTGTGCGCCACATTTGCTGCAGAATCCCGCCATACGCTCTCTCCTCTCGAATCTCGCTTCCTGTTCCCTGGTTGCTTGGTCCCTGCCTCTAAGCCATCGGCCTCACCGGCACTGGACTCATAGGCGGCCTTACCGTTCCTAATCCCAGCGTCGCTTCCACGTGTTGCAGTGTGTGTTCCAATTGCGCCTTCTGCATGTCTCTTACCTGGTGCAGGCCCTGCTGGATCATGGTGAAGATCACGTACCATCCGATCACGGCCACGGCGCCCTCTCCAATCCACTGGACCATAGCGTTGCTGCTGCCCGCGGCCAATGGCGAGTCCCAAACCTCGTGCAACACCACGGGAATCAGGAATGCACGCAGGAACCGGCCATCAAGCAGCATACTTGCGCTTGACGGTCTGTCCCCCTTCACCCGAAAGAATGCGCCCGCGGAGATTGCCGTAAACATCGGGTGTCCAAACGGGGACAGGAGCGCACGCATGTTCAGCTCGCTCACCACGGGTTTCAGCAGGGTTTCCAGAACCACCGACAGCGACACTCCCTGCGGATTTGCCGCAAGAACTTGTTGCAACCCGCCTCCCTGTATGAACTGCAAAACCACGTCCAGCCCGTAGCCCAGCGTCTCAGAGCACGCAAAACCCGCGCCCACTGCCGCCCCAAACAGGATTCCGTTCAGTTGATATGGGTAGCGTGCGCCGCGCACGCTGTACGTCACCAGGATCACCGCCACCAACTTCGATGTCTCCTCAACAATCCCTGGTAAGTTGCCGAAAATGGGAATCAAATACCAAAGCGTAGCGAACACGATCGAGAGTCCGCCGCCGACAACGAACACCTCTATCAACTTGGCAATCGAAACGTTTCGCGGCGCGTTCATCTCCCACAGCAGAGTCATGGTTGCCACCGGCACCGCGAACGTTGCCAGCACGATGATCGTGATCATGACCTTTTCATTCAGGGTGTACAGGAACAACGCGTAGACCACCGCGTAGGCAATGGCCAGGCCCGCCAGCACGCGAAAGAACATCCACGGCTTGGGCCAGTTCGTATCGACCAGCTCGAGCGGTGGCGTCGTCCGCGGCGAGCCTACACTCAGGTAGTCTTCGATCGCATCCTCTCCGCGCTTCGTGAACGTCTCTTTGAAAAGATCTTTCAAGCTGAATCCTTCCAGCTTGTCTGTCGAAGCCAGCTGCCGGATCTTCGACTCCAGTCCCTCCATGACGCCCCCGCCCGCACGCGCGTGCGCTCCTTGCGCGGCCGGTACGTAGTAGACCTGCTGCGGTCCGCCCGGATACGCCTGGTACACCATCGGCACCATCCCTGGTGGCGGCTGCGGGGGTGCTGCGGCATAAATTGGCGCTGGAGGAATCGGGGGCGGACCCGCTGGAGGAGCTGCCGCTGCCGGAGTCGCCGCTTGCGCTGTCAGATCGTTTCCGCACTTCGCGCAGAATCGCTCATTACCCCCTGACGGTGCGCCACACTTGCTGCAAAATGCTGCCATTTGCTTTCTCCTTGACTATCGTTCCCTGTTTACTTCTCCACCGCTTCCAGAAACTCGACCCTTGCACTGCGCCCCACAAGCGGCCTATCTGCTTCGCCCTCGCTTACTTTTGGCAATTCCCCACGTTCACGTCCATCGCCAACAGCCACAACGTCAGCCATCCCTCCGCCACAACGCCCAGGGGTTCAATCCCGACTCCCATCTTTTTCACGACTGCAGGGTTGAAAAACACCAGCCAACCCAATCCCGCCTGCATCATCAGCACGCCCGGAATGTGCCGGCCGCCTCTCTCTGGCTGCTAGGCGCGTCGTCCTGCCGCCCGCCTCATTGGGCTGGGGTCACGGACACAATGCCGCAGTTCACCGTGTTCACGCCCTGCGCGATCTGTCCCGCGTTGAATGGGCTAAAGGTAGCATTGTTCCCGGGGACAAGCGGCGGGTTGCTTAGCGTCAAGTTGGTTTGGTTCTGCGCCAGGACCGCTTGGCTCGCATTGTATTGGTCGCACTCCAACACCGCCGACTGTATGGCGACAGTCGACCCATTCACCCATTTCCCGTTCTGCACCTGGACATAGCCGTTGGCCGGCTGCTCCTGGCTGCTCCACTGCTGCTGCTGCACCAGCGCCGCGTTTGGTCCACCCGGCCCCGGACCTCCCGGCTGCGCGGGCGTTGCTGGCTGGGGCGGTGCGCCGCCCGGCTGCGGCGCGTTCGTCGGGGTCGTCGGCTGCGTCGTAGGCGCCGCCGCCGGTGTCGTAGTTTGCTCGTGGTGCGTGTAGTAGTAGTACCCTCCAGCGGCGACGACAGCGATTGCCACCCACATCATTCCACTCTTCTTCGCCGGCGCCGGCGGCGGCATCGCCACAGACATCGGAACTCTCCCTGGAGCCGGAGCCACAAATGGCGTCGGAGCAGGCGCACCATACCCTGCGGGTGGGGGTGCAGCATAGCCAGGTGGAACAGGCGCCGCATACCCTGCCGGAGGAGGCGCTGCATAGCCCTGCGGAGGCGGCGCTATCGGTTGCGCCACCGGAGCTGGTGCTGATGCGCTCGGGGCCGCTGCCGCTGTCAAATCGTTCCCGCACTTCACGCAGAAACGCTCGTTGCCTTCCAACTGTGCGCCACATTTGCTGCAGAATCCCGCCATACTCTTTCTCTCCTCGAACTTCGTTCCTTGCTCCCCTGGTCCCTTGTTCCCCTGGTCCCTGCCTCTACGCCACCGGCGTCACCGGCGCCGGCGCCATGGGCCGCCTCATCGTTCCCAGTCCAAGCGTCGCCTGCACGTGTTCCATTGTGTGTTCCAGCTGCGCCTTCTGCATGTCTCTCACTTGGTGCAGGCCCTGCTGGATCATCGTGAAGAGCACGTACCACGCAAACACTCCAAGAACAGCCATGAGGCCATCGATAATATTGGCGTCGGTATTGGCTTGGGCCTGGGTTTGGGGATTGAACAGATTCGGAAACTCGACCTGTATGTCCCAAAGCGAGTGCAGCACCACCGGAATCGCGAAGGCCCGCAGGAATCGCCCATCCAGAAACATGCTTAAGCTTGCCGGTCTGTCGCCCTTCACCCGCCAGAACGCCCCCGCCGCAATCCCCGTCCACACGATGTGGCAAAACGGGGAAAGGATCGCGCGCAGGTTCAATGCGCTCAAGACCGGTTTCAGCAGGGTCTCCAGGACTACCGCTAACGACACTCCCTGCGGATTTGCGGCGATAACCTGTTGCAACCCGCCACCTTGTATGAACTCCAAAACGGCGTCCAGCCCGTATCCGAGCGTCTCAGAGCACGCATAAGCTGCACCCACTGTTGCACCAAACAGGATTCCGTTTAGTTGGTACGGGTACCGCGCACCGCGCGCGCCGTACGTAATAATGACTACCGCCAGCAGCTTCGAAGTCTCCTCCACAATGCCTGGCAGGTTGTCGAACATGGGAATCATGTACCACAGCGTTATGAGCACCACCGATATTCCACCGGCCACAACGAATTGGTAGATCACCGTGGCAATCGAAACGTTGCGCGGCGTGTTCATTTCCCAAATGAGCATCAGCGTCGCGCACGGCACCGCAAACGTTGCCAGCACGATGATCGTGATCATGACCTTTTCATTCAGGGTGTAGAGAAACAGCGCGTAAACCGCCGCGTAGGCGATGGCCAGGCCCGCCAGCACGCGGAAGAACATCCACGGCTTGGGCCAGTTTGTGTCCACCATCTCCAGGGGCGGCGTCGTCCGCGGCGAGCCCGCGCTCAGGTAATCTTCTACCGCCTCTGTCCCTCGCTTCGCAAACGTCTCTTTGAAAAGTTCCTTGAAGCTGAATCCCTCCAGCTTGTCCGTCGAGGCCAGTTCCCGGATCTTCGATCCCAGGTCCTCCATCATTCCCATACCGGCATTCACGTGCTTTCCTGGCGCGGGCACGTAATACACCTGTTGCGGTGCGCCCGGGTACGGCTGGTACAGCATCGGCACCATCCCCGGTGGCGGCTGCGGCGATGGCGGCACGGCATATCCCCCTGCCGCCGGCGCCACTGGAGGAGCTGCCGCTGCTGCGCTCTGCGCGCCACTTGCCGCTTCCAGCGTCGCCCCGCAGCTCTTGCAAAACTTGTTTCCAGCCGTGTTTTCCGTGCCGCAGCGTGGACAAAGCATAGCTCTTCTCCTGTCTTCCTAGGGGGGCGGGGATGCTGAACAAAGTAGCATCATTCCGCGCCTTAAGTAAAGGGTTCTATAAGGCCCAAGTGTCAATTTCTCGCCGCAATGCCCGGGCCGCCTTCAACGTCCGGTGAACAACCCGCCGCCATGCCGGCTCGCCGCCCTGTCGTCTTGCCCAATCGCAAGCTCCGCTAACTCCGCTGCTCTACTTCGCCTTCGTCAAATGCCCCAACGGCCCATCCGCAGGCCCGTTCAATGACCCATCGTCGGCCATCGTCAACACCTCTGTTTGGCCGCCGCACGTCAGGTTGATCTGCTTGCCGCTTTGCGTGTATGTGCACGTTGACGTTATCGGACCAAAACTAACGCTCGCTGCCCCGCCGGATTGAAACTCGATCGTCACCGAATCGTCCGCAGCCGAGTACGTATGTCCCTTCACGTTGTTCCCGCACCCAGCCATGCCCAGGCAAAGCAGCGCCGCTGCCGTCGCCGCCCATCCACTTCGCGTCATCGCTCTCATCACTCAACCTCCACCCAAATTCGATCCGTCTCCAACTCCGCCAACGCGCTCACTCGCCATCTCGGCGCGATCGCTAAACCCCAAAACGCTCACGCAACAGTCCCACCCACAACCCGTCATCGATTCCAATACACGGAAATAGGGAGCCCGATTGCTTGCTTCGTTTCGCTCTCTCCGCTGTCAATTGTCCTTAGGGGGAATACCGCTCCACAAACACTAACCACCCGCGATCCCTTGAGGCAAGCTTTTTCTTTGCCGGCTGCGGCCGCGGTCCAACCTGCTCGGAACCGCCACGGCCCGTCAGCTTATCGACGAGCGTATTCGCAGGAAAGTTTTCTTGTCGGCGCTCGACTCGTGAGTTGCGGCTCGTCGAAATGCGTTTCACCCCACCCACTTATCGCGCCAACTCC
Organism: uncultured Acidobacteriaceae bacterium; assembly: GCA_963823805.1. Lineage (GTDB taxonomy): Bacteria > Acidobacteriota > Terriglobia > Terriglobales > Acidobacteriaceae > Telmatobacter. The sequence goes on from CAWGMW010000003.1 coordinate 193,129, forward strand.
GTTCACCCTTCACCGCCCACCGTCGACCGTTCACTGTCCACTACAATCCAAGCAACGGCCGCCGTTCCCGCAACTCCGGCAGCCAGCGGAACCAGAGTAGCTGTGTCCCGAAAGCACTAAGATGAAGTCGACGCGACCACCAGGGAGCGGCGACCTTGCACACAACTCAACAGGGCTCGCCTACTCTGGTTTCGCTCTCACCCACGGAGTCCCCATGCGCACCCTCGCTCTGGTAACCGGCATTCTCTGCCTCTCGATCGTGCTCTTTGATGCCTTCCAGACCATCATTCTTCCCCGTCGCGCCACCGGCCGTTTCCGTCTCACCCGGCTCTTCTACATCGCCACCTGGTATCCCTGGGGCTTCTTCGCTCGCCGCCTCCTCAATCCGCACCGCCGCGAAACCGTTCTCGGCTACTACGGTCCTCTCTCGCTCATTCTTCTGCTCGTCGTCTGGGCCGCCGCCATGGTCCTTGGTTTCGCTCTCATCTTCTACGCCATCGGCAGTCCCTTCAATGACGCTTCTCAGCCTTCCAATTTCTACTCCGACCTCTACGTCAGCGGAACCACCATCTTCACTCTCGGTCTCGGCAACGTCACGCCGCACAGCCCCTGGGCGCGTGCCCTCCTCATTCTCGAAAGCGGCACCGGCCTCGGCTTCCTCGCCGTCGTCATGGGATATTTTCCCGTCCTCTACAGCGCCTTCTCGCGCCGCGAAGTCTCGATCGCCCTCCTCGACGCCCGCGCCGGCTCACCGCCCACCGCCGCCGAGCTTATGCGCCGCCACTCCTACGACGGCGCCGCCGCGTCGCTCTCCACCCTCCTTGTCGAATGGGAACGCTGGTCCGCCGAGCTCCTCGAGAGCCACATCTCCTACCCGCTGCTCTGCTACTTCCGCTCCCAGCACAACAACCAAAGCTGGCTCAGCGCCCTCACCGCCATCCTCGACACCTCATCGCTGCTCATCGCCGGCGTTCGCGGCCTTGAAGCTCGCCAGGCCCAGCTCACCTTCGCCATGGCCCGTCACGCTCTGGTCGACCTCACGCAAATCTTCAATCGCCGTCCCATTACCGATGCGCCAGACCGCCTGCCGCCCGCACGCTGCCACGAGCTTTACGACCTGCTCTCTTCGAGCGGCATTGAGCTCTGCTACGACGAACCTTCCCGCGAGCGCCTCCGCCAGATGCGCGCGCTCTACGAGCCATACGCCGAAGCTCTCAGCCGCTTCCTCCTCATGCCTCTCCCGCAGTGGTTCTCTCTTCAGCCGCGCAAGGACAACTGGCAAACCGTCGCCCGCCTCCGCGCTCAAACCGAAGCCACCGGCTCCGACAGCACCATCCAATCTCCGGCCCTCGACCCGACTTCCGCCGCCTCCGCGCACATCGACCGTTCGCACGATTTCTGAAAACGCGCTGGCGCGTTCTCCGATCTCTGACTTCTCATCTCTGATTTGTCATCCTGAGCGGAGCACGCTGTCGGGGTCCCCGGCGACAGGTCTTCGTCGCTGGGGTGACCTGAGGCCCCATGATCGCGGCGCGACCATGGGGCAAGCGGAGTCGAAGAACCTGCTTTTGCTTTTCGTAACCTACGCCGACCACCAAAGAATGGGTGCCCCAGGTCCCTCCGCCGCAGCGGTTGGGACCTGGGATAGCACGAACCCAACCCCACGGCTTTGTATCAGGGCACGAGTTCACTCGTGCCGCAGCCGCTCTCAAAAATAATCGCGGGCCTTAGCCCCGCGGAAACTCCTCCGCGAACCGACGCACAGTTCACACGAGCCACCAGTCAGCGGTAATCCCACAGGCACCGAACGCCTGCTGCGCTCCACGCATCGTCGGGGCGAACTCCGCCGGCCCGAATGCGCTCGATTCCATCGATCACTGGAGCCGCTTCAGTTGGTTGCAGGACCATTGGTTGCCCCCGCTGCAACCCTTTTGCAGCAAAGACCTCCCCTTCGCGGAGTCATGGGTAACGCCAAGGCCTATCGCGTAGAGTTCCCCCAAGTTACCGCAACCGATCGCGCTCCCACCGTCGCAGGCCTTCTTAAAGAGCGCGACCGCTTGCGTGTAGTCCCGGGCAACACCGCGGCCATTCTGATACATCCAACCGAGGTTGCTGCACCCATCCGCGTTTCCGCCGTCGCACGACTTCTGAAAGAGGGAACGCGCCTGCGCGTAATCTTGGGCACCGACTTGGCCATTCCCGTAGAGCAAGCCGAGATCGTTGCACCCGCTCGCGTCTCCGCCGTCGCACGCCTGCTTGTAAAGGGAAGCCGCTTGCGTGTAGTCCTGGCTAACGCCGAGGCCATCTCGGTAAAGATCGCCGAGATTGTCGCACCCATGCACGAGCCCGCCGTCGCACGACTTCTTGTAAAGGGAAGCCGCTTGCGTGTAGTCCTGGCTAACGCCGTGGCCGCCATCGTAGAGCCAGCCGAGATCGTTGCACCCGCTCGCGTCTCCGCCGTCGCACGCCTGCTTGTGAAGGGAAGCCGCTTGCGTGTAGTCCTGGCTAACGCCGTGGCCATCTCGGTAAAGATCGCCGAGATTGTCGCACCCATGCACGAGCCCGCCGTCGCACGACTTCTTGTAAAGGGAAGCCGCTTGCGTGTAGTCCTGGCTAACGCCGTGGCCGCCATCGTAGAGCCAGCCGAGATCGTTGCACCCTTCGGCGTTCCCGCGGTCGCATGCCAGCTCAGCCAGAGGCTTGGCCTCGGCGTAGCGCTTCTGCTGGATAAGCGGGTACGCCTCTTCGGCAAGTTCCTGCGGTGTTAACGATGCCGTGCTCGAAGAACCGCCTGAAGTTCCCTCCGGCTTCGGGACCGTCGCCCCGTGGGGCGCGTCAGCGATCGTTCTCTGGGTCGATGCCGGCGACGGTGCAACAAACGGATTCCCGCTCCGCTGAGGGGATTGCGGCGCAGCCGGGCCATTGCCCTGCCCACCGCCCGAACCGCCGCCCCCTCCGCCCGTCGTCGGCGGCGAGGCTTGCGGCGGCGAGCTCGAAGCACTTGGACCCGTCCGAGAACGAATCGCAAACAACACCACCAGCAGCAGCGCGAGCGCAACCGCTCCGCTCAATACCCAGACGCGAACTCTTCGAGGCTTGCGCGCGTGAACGGTCGCGCTCCCGGAGCGCAACTCCGGAAAGCTGCTTCTAAAGAGCCCCTCCGCAGGTTCAGCCGATTCAGCCGCGTCAGGCGAGTCGCAGTATTGATCTCCGGCCTCAGCTGTCACCTCTTCGGGAGCCGTCTCTATCGCCGAAAAAACCGGCGCTTCATCAATCGCAAACGGGCGAACCACTTCTGCGGGGCTGGCCCCTGGCGAAAGAGCCGCAGGCCGCAGCGGAGTAGCGGGCGGCGGCGTCTGCTGCACTTCCGCCGGCTCCGCTGGCCTCGGCTGCCGAGATAACTCCTCTGCCGCGGCCGCGCCGGACTTTGGCCCTTCATCGAGCCTGGACACGGCGAATGCGGGAGACGATGCAGCCGTCGCGTCGAATGGCTCAGGCGGAAGAGGCTCTGCCGTCCAAGCGGCCAATTCCGTCGCTAAAGACGGAAGAAGCGCATCTGGCTTCTCAGCAGCGACTGGCGGCTCCGGTTGCAGCACCGGCAGTGCCGCCGCGGGCTGCATCCGCGCCAGCAACACCTTGAGCGTGCCCGCCAGGCTTTTGAGGTGAGCCTCCAGAGGAGGCGTCAGCGCATCCAGCCAGTGCAGGTTGCCGATGAAGTACTCCAGGGACTCATCGGGGATTACGTTCTCCACGCGAAACGGCAGGATCACAACATCGTGATTGATGGCGCGTTCCACTTCCCGCCGAATCTGCGGCGAGGCATTGGCATTGGCCGTGAACACCAGCACCATGATCCGCGCCTGCTTGATGGCCCCGATAATCGCCCCGCCCCACTCCATTCCGGGCGTTACGTCGCGTGGAGCGATCCAGCACCGGATTCCCTCCGCCTCCAGCGTCGCGCACACCGCGTCCGCAATCGTCTTGTCCTTCACGGAGTGGCTGATGAAGACGTCGTGCGCCATGGGCCTCTTGATTCTGTCCAAATAGGGAAGGGGCTAGGTTCCACTATAGCCCCGAATCAACTCTCCCCGCCCGCCAGCAACAAAAGCTAGAAGCTAGCAGCTAGAAGCTGCCTTTCTAGTCCCTGGTCCCTACGTCCCTGCTCTTCTATTCCCCAATTGGCTACTCCCTATTCCCTGCCCCCTCACGCCGCCTTCTCTAAAACATCCCCGTCGCCGCCGACAAACTCCCCCTCCTCCTCGCTCTCCTCCAGAATCGCCCCTTTCGCCAGCCGCCTCCACCGATGCCCATCCCACACCTCCCCAAAACGCATATTCGAGCCAATGAGCAGATCGGCAAGCCCAGGTTCCGCTTCTTCTCTCTCTTCCTCTTTCCGCGCCTTCTCCTCCTCCGCCAGCTTTATCAGGATCTTCACGCTTTCGAGCTTCCCTTGGAGCGCCTTCGACATCAGCGATTCGGCCAGCGCCTCGCTGCTTTCGGCCATCCGCCGCTCCGCCGCCGTCCGCAACCGATCCACCCCGTAACCCTTCACCTTCCTTTTCCGCGTCTTGACATCCTTCGCCGCCCCGCGCCGTCTCCGTTTTCCCTTCTCGCTAATTTGCCTGATCTCTGCCATCGCACCACCCCTCACGCCGCTTTCTCGTCCGCCGCCTTGGTCTGCCGCAGCGACTCGCCGACCCGCTGACTCGCTGTCTCACCAACTCCGCTAGCCCCGCCAGCGCCGCCGACTCCGCTCACTCCGGTGCTTAAGACATGCCTCCACAGCCTCTCCTCCGACAGATCCTCCAGGGTCTTCCCGTTCGAAGGAACCAGCCCGTACACCACCTTGCAACCCATCGCCTCCGCCATCCGCCCCAGCGACCGCAGCGTGATCGACCCAGCCTCCTCCCGCTCCTCCAGCTCGAACACGTTCGACTCTCCGATCCCCATCAGCCCCGCGATCTCCTTCAGTGGAACCTTGAGCGACTGCCGCACCGCTCTCAACAGTCCGTCCGTCGGGTTCTTTTCCCGTCCCGCCAATCGGTAAAACCGCATCTCTTTGTCCAGCTTCTTCCGCAACATCCTTCTGTCCGCCGCAACCATCGCCCGCTCCTTCCTGACCCCAAAACCACCGCCCCAGATCCATCGCGCGCAGTCCGCCATCCACGGCCCAAGCGCCACGGTTTACGATCCTCGATTCACGGTTTTCAGGGTATTTATATTCAGCGTACCGAAAATGGGCATAATTATCGGCAAACTTGAGTTCACAATGTGGGCCAAACGAGATTTATTTCGCCTCCAACTTCTGTTCTGAGCCGAGCTTTGCCTGCGTATCCCCCACTTCCATCCCCCCATTTCACGAATTCTCTGGCGTTATAAGCCGAGGTTTCGCGCATTTGCCCCAAAATCTGCTCAAGCCCGGGCTTATAAGCCGACCTTTTTCACCGCTTTCCCCGGCTCCGGGCCGACAATTCCCCGCCGCCCCCGTCAAATCTCCACTGACAACGCGCCACGCCCTTGCTCTAGAATTCGTCAGATAGGCGAATTTCCCCTAAAGGACCCCCATTGAAACAATTTGGCTTCCGCACAATCGCAGCCTCCTCGCTCTTGCTTTTCTCGCTTTCGCCCGTCGTCCGCGCGCAGGCTCCCGCTGGCCAGCCATCCGCTCTCGCGTCGCTTGACGACCGGCGCAAGGCTCTCAACGATCTGTTCCACGACTACTGGGAAGATCAGCTCAAGACAAATCCCGAGTTCGCCTCCACCATCGGTGATCTGCGCTACAACGACCAGATCAGCGACTACTCTGTCCAGGCCATCAACGACGAGTTGGCCCGCGAGCAGCGATTCCTGCTCCGCTTGGCCGCCATCGACCCAACTGGTTTTACTGACCAGGAGAAGATTAGCCAGGATTTGCTCATTCGCGAGTTTGAGCAAGATCAGGAGGCTGCGGAGTTCAAGGAGTGGGAGATGCCCCTTACCCAGATGGATGGCATCCATGCTCAATATCCGCGGCTGGTGGCTGAGCTGAGCTTCAACACGGTAAAGGATTACGACGACTGGATCGCCCGGCTGCACGCCCTGCCGCATGCCTTCGAACAGGTGACTACGAATATGAGCATCGGCATGGAAGATCACCGCGTGCCGCCCAAGTTTTTGCTCGAAAAAGCTCTGGAACAGGTGAAGCAACTGGCCAGCCAGAAGCCCGAGGACTCGCCCCTGGCCATGCCCCTGAAAAACTTCCCCGCCTCGATTCCGGCTGCGAAGCAGGCGCGCATCAGGACTGAGACACTGGACGCGATCGCGAACGAGGTGCTGCCGGCCTATACCCGTTTTGCTCGCTTCCTTGAGGTCAGCTACATTCCCGCCGGGCGCGACAAACCCGGCATCGATGCGTTGCCCGACGGAGCAAAGTACTACCAATTCCTCATCAAGCGCACCACCACAACCGACCTGACCGCCGCTCAGATTCACCAGATCGGCCTCGACGAGGTCGGCAAGGACGAGGCTGCGATGCTGGCCATCGCGCAGAAGCTTGGCTTCAAGGATTTAGCCAGTTTCCGCGCCAGCCTGAAGACCAACCCCAAGCTTCACCCGGCCTCGGCCGACGCGCTGATCGCGGCCTATAAGAGCTACCTCGGACCTATGCAGGCACGGCTGCCGCAGCTCTTTGGCACGCTGCCCAAAGCGCCCTTTGAGGTGGCAACGGTTCCCGATTACGCCGCCAAAACCGCGCCACCCGCTTACTACGAAGAGGGCACGCCCGATGGCTCCCGCCCCGGTCGTTTGTTTGTGGACACGTACGACGCGACCGACCGCAACCTCTATAGCGTGGAGTCGATCGCCTACCACGAGGGCATTCCCGGCCATCATCTGCAGATCTCCATCGCGCAGGAGCTGACCGGCGTCCCTGAATTCCGCAAATTCGAGCAATACACGGCCTACGTCGAGGGTTGGGCCTTTTACTCCGAGCATCTGGGCAAGGACATCGGCCTGTACCAGGACCCTTACTCCGACTATGGCCGCCTGGAAAACGAAACCTGGCGCGCCATCCGCCTCGTCGTCGACACCGGCGTGCACTCCGAGGGCTGGACCCGCGATCAGATGGTTCAATACTTCCGCGATCACTCCGCCATTGACGAGCCGAGCATGCAGGCGGAGGTTGACCGCTACATTGCCTGGCCCAGCCAGGCGCTGGCCTACAAGATCGGCCAGCTCAAGATTTTAGAGCTGCGCGATCGCGCACAAAAGGCTCTGGGAGACAAGTTCGACATTCGCGCCTTCCACGATCAGGTCATCGACTCGGGCGCTTTACCTCTCAACGTCCTCGAGCAGCGCATCGACGCCTGGATTGCAACGCAAAAGCCCGCTGCGCCGCCAGCCGCCGCATCTGCTACAAATTGACCGCTCTTATACAAATTGACCGCCCTTAGGCAGGCAAATCGCGCCCCCATTTCTTCACTTGCAGGCGCAGGTTTCGCATCTTTTTTCTACACTTCTATGTGTAGAAATTGCGCAAAAGATGTTTCCGACCCCAAAAACTATGCATAGAAGCATAGAAATTCCTGAGAACCTCTATCTACCCATGCAGAGAATGCGACCAAGCCTACGCATGTAAGCCGAGTGCGCACAAGTTACACGCCCCCTACGCGCGCACTTCTGCACATTCTCAGCCCGAATTAGAGCGCTCCGTGGGATGTATGGCGAGATAGTTTCCGATCGAAGTCGATGATGCCGGGCAGGGTGCGTGTCGCGGCGAGCAGGCAGCCAACGAACTCGCGGCGGACGATGGATCGATCTCCGGCAACTCAATCTCGCAGTTGCTTTGCGTCGTCCAGCCGGAAGATCCGGACGCAACAAAATTTCGAATTGCAAATCTCTTGTTGTCACAAGTCCGCGCAATTGACTTATAGTCGAGGTTAATTTCGGCGGCGTCGGTCTGCCCACCGTGGAAAGGGTGCATCGTGACCAGCAATCCTGGCGAGAATGGGAAGGCTTCAGCATCTCAAGCGAAGTCTGTGCCTCTCGAGACAAGGCTCGCATCCTCAGGGCAATTCAGGCGAATGATTCTCCGGGAGCGGATGGCCACATAGTATAAAGGGAACTCGTCTCAGGATGGCAACGTTGCGCGCCGCGTTGGGCGGTGCCAAGCAGAGGCCAGAAGGGTTCTCGCGAGTGAGGTGAGGAATGCCCGAAGGTCCCCGTGCGACACTGAACGATTCGCAGGAAAAAGATAAGTCCATTTCGCTCGAAAAAGTTCTCGAGACGGAGCAGGCGGAGATCACTGCGGTCCGGATATTGCGCGGCGTCCCGGAAGATCCGAAGGATTCCGGTAAGTACCCGTTGGGCAAAGTCCGGGCTACGAGCAAGGATAAGCCTCTCCCCGTGCCCTCCCCGGCTTTAAAGGCAGATCTCTATAAGAAGCCAAAGTGGCAGGAACCGCGCCCTCCCTGGAACGAATGGACGAAGGTGGTCCGCAATGCACACAAAATGAACCTGGTCGGGCTGTCCTTTTCCGGGGGCGGGATACGCAGCGCCACTTTCAATCTGGGAGTGCTACAGGCTCTGGCCGATTTGAAGTTGCTGCATCGTATCGACTATCTCTCCACGGTCTCGGGCGGCGGCTACATCGGATCGTGGCTAGCTGCGTGGACGAAGCGAGTAGGAAACTTTGGCGAAGTGCAGCAACTGTTGTCAACCGACCGTGTGGATCTGGAAGACGACATCGAGTCTCAGCCGATTCGATTTCTTCGCACCTACAGCAATTATCTGACGCCGCAACTGGGTCCCTTCAGCGGCGACACTCTGGCAATGGTAGTCATCTATCTGCGCAACCTTCTTCTTAACCAGTCGGTCATCGTTGGGCTGCTCGCCACGCTGCTGCTGGTGCCGCGAGCGATTCTCGTGCTCATCGAATATTTGCTTTCGTTACCGGGCATAGGCTACGTATTGGAAGGTTTGGAACTTTGCCTATTGGTAGTTGCGACCTGTTTTGCGGCCATAAATATGGAACGCCTGAACCAGCAACTGCCAAAAACCGAAGCGACACGAACAGAGCAGCGATATGTTTCGCGGCTCGTTATTGCACCGTTCGGGATTGCCTCTGCCGCAGCGGGCCTGTGGCTTCATGTAGCGGGGTTGGCGCTTGTCTGGGGTTGGAAAGTTCCCTTTTGGGCATTTGGCGCTGCCGGCTATACAGTTCTTTGGTTGCTTGGTCTCGGCATCATTCATGTGCGAACAGCATGTAGAGCCGCGCCTGGAGCTTCGCGTGAGGCAAGCGGAGCTGTTGAACGACTCGTTATGCTCGGGGCCGGCGCACCGGTCGCTGGCGCCATGGCGGGCTGGCTCTATGGACTTCTCGCAGACCATCCGAATTGGTGGTGCGCCAAATCCGCACTCACCTTCGGAGTCCCTCTCGCAGTGGGCATCGCGTTGCTTGCAGCCACGCTGCATATCGGGCTACTGGGGACTGATTTTCGAGATGAGAGGCGCGAGTGGTGGGGAAGGCTCGGAGGGTGGATGGTTGCAATCGGCATCGGCTGGCTGGCGCTGTTCTGGGTGGTGCTTTACTTCCCTGAGTTTATTCAATCCAGCCAGAGCACGTTTCTGCGGCAGACGGCCCAGGACCTTGCCACAAAATATCTGACACCCGTCTGGATTCTGACCACCATTGGCTCAGTTCTGGTGGGGAATTCCGAGGCCTCCGGCAAGCCGGGAGAGAAGACTACGACTCAGACTTATCTTGACCAGCTGGCGAAGGTTGGCCCGTATGTTTTTATTGTTGGCCTGGTCTGTTGGATGTCGTGGGGATTGAGCCATTCGCCGTTCAATCAATGGTGGGAAGTCTGCCTGGCGCCGGTCATCTGCGGAGGTGTGACTTTGCTGATGTCGTGGCGCGTGGATATCAACCAGTTTTCAATGCACATGTTTTACCGGAATCGGCTGGTAGGCTGCTATCTCGGCGCGACCAACGAGCATCGGCGTCCAAATCTCTTTACCGGCATGGATCCGACGGACGATCTTCCGCTGAAGGACTTCCAAAACCTCGGTCGTCCAGCCAGGAACAGCACAGGCCAGGCCAGCGACACTTCGAATGGCTACGATGGGCCGTATCCCATAATCAACATGTCGTTGAACCTGGTGAAGGGCAAGGATCTGGCGTGGCAGGAACGCAAGGCCGAGTCATTTGTGATGACGCCGCACTTTTGCGGGTACGATGTGTTCCTGGAGCAGCAGTACAGCATGATGCAGTCTGACGAATTCCAAGTCGCATACAAGAATAAGGAGAAGATCAACGATTTGGATTTGTTCGGATACCGGCCCACGGAGGAATATGCATTTCCCTGCGATAAACCGGGATACCATGGGCCGAATCTTGGTCTGGCGATGGCCATTTCCGGTGCGGCAGCCAGCCCCAATATGGGCTACTACACCACGACGGCTGTTGCATTCCTGCTGACCGTCTTCAACGTCCGGCTGGGGCAGTGGCTGGGAAACCCGCGTAACCCCAAAACGTCGCGAAAGCCCACGCCGGGACTTGGGCTGGATTGCCTGATGCAGGAGCTCTTTGCCGGGACCAATGACGAGTCGAAATATGTGTACCTGTCCGACGGCGGGCACTTTGACAACATGGGTCTTTATGAGCTGGTGAAGCGGCGTTGCGGACTGATTATTGTGTGCGACGCGGAGGCAGACCCTGACTACGGGTTTGCGGGCCTGAGTGACGCCATCAGAAAATGCCGCGTCGATCTGGGAATCGACGTTGACATTGATACCAAGCCAATCGTGCCGAACAAATCGGGCATGAGCAAGCAGCACTATGCGATCGGCGAGGTTCATTACGAGCAGGCAGACATGGAAGCGCCGACGGGCAAGATCATTTACATTAAGGCGTCGTTGACCGGCAAGGAACCCGCGGACGTGACGACTTACAAAAAACGGCACTCCTCTTTTCCGCACGAGGATACGGCCGACCAGTGGTTCTCCGAGTCCCAGTTTGAGAGCTATCGGCGGCTTGGGTACGAGGCCGTTTATTCCTCGCTCTTCCCCGAGCAGACCTCAGGCGGGGCTGCCCCGAAGAGTCGCCCTTGGTCGAATGACTTTCTCCCGATTTTCAAGGAGTTTTGGCTTCGAGATTCGGAGCCAATCGCCCATCCGTAAGTCACTTGCCAAGTGATAATCCGCCATGTGACGTGAAACCGGCGCCGGCGTCGAATGGAATCCGAACCCCTCTGGAATTCAGCATTGACAGGCAGGCGAGATTCGTTTTCCAAAACGCCGATCCCACCCGGGGTTCTGGCTTCTCGCTTAATTACGGTGGACCGCGGGCGGCGCACGGTGGCGGTACACGACCCTGATTTTCGAGTTCTGTCCAGATAACAGGTTACACACCAGGAACCGGCAATTTGACCCCGAATCGCGCGGCGAGCCATTGCGCGGTGATCTGGAGCGCTCGAGATCCGGCAGCTTTTACTCCGCCCTCGGCAGCTTCAGAGTCTTCAGCTCTTCCAGGTTCTTTTCGATCATTCGATTTCGCTGGGCGACGCAGGCGTGACTGCGCAGCGGATCTGCAGGTGTGTTCAGCACATAGTCCAGAAGCTTGTCGACCGTACTGGTCGCTACATGCATGCGCGTGTCGGACGAAGCGTAATAGACAAAGACCTCGCCGTTCTGGCCCTCGATCCAGCCGTTGCTAAAGACGACATTCGAGAACGTCTCCCACCCGCTCGCCACCCTCGGGGGCGATGAAGTAGCCAGCCGGCTTGTGCGTGACCACCCAGGGCCGCTCCAACTCGGTCAAAAACAGATAAAGCACATAGCGCAACCCGGCGGCCGTGTTGCGCACACCGTGCGCCAACTGCAACCAGCCATTGCCAGTCTTGATGGGAGCTGGTCCGAGGCCGTTCTTGACCTCTTGAATGGTGTGATATTGGCGGCTGTCGACGATAGTCTCTTCGTCCACGACGGCATTGTCGATGCTCGACGAGAGTCCCCAGCCGATGCCGCCGCCATTGCCCGCCTGAATAAAGTCGTCCTGAGGACGGGTGTAGAAGGCGTATTTGCCGTCGACAGAATTCGGGTGCAGCACCACGTTGCGCTGCTGCGGCGACTTGGACCTCAGGTCGGGCAGACGCTCCCAGGTCTTCAAATCCCTGGTGCGCACAATGCCGCACTGCGCGACAGCCGAAGAGGTGTCCGACTCGGGCGCGTTCGGGTCCTTGCGCTCGGTGCAAAACAGCCCATAGATCCAGCCGTCCTGGTGCCGGACGACGCGCATGTCGTAGACGTTGATGTCCCGATCTTCGGTCTCGGGCAAAAGAATGGGAAAATCCCAGAAGCGAAAGTTGTCGATACCGTTCGGGCTCTCGGCGACGGCAAAAAACGACTTTCGATCCGAACTCTCGACACGCACCACCAGCAGGTACTTGCCTTCGTGCAGGATCGCGCCCGCGTTGAAAGTGGCGTTGACGCCGATCCGCTCCATCAGGTAAGGGTTGGTCTTCTGGTCGAGGTCATAGCGCCAAGTGATCGGCGTGTGTGCAGCGGTCACGATTGGGAAATCATAGCGATCGAAGATACCGTTGCCGTTGGCCGACTTGCGATTGCGGCGGGTGATCAACTGCTCCTGCTCCTTGAGCAGATCTTGAACGCACTTCTTGAATGCCGCTTGGTTCATCTTGCTCTCTGCGGTTTGAACTCCTGCTTTATGTGGTCAAAAAACGCAACGTCCTTGCCAGATTACCGTATTCGACCAGGCCGTTTACTCCGCGCGTTCGGTCGACCTTCAGTTTTTCGGTGCTATAACTGTCCGGCTGCCCCAAAGCAACCGGACAATTCAGCCGGGCGATAACCGGACATCGCAGCCGGGCTAGGCAGCCCTGAGACCCGCAGTCCTGACTCGAAACCGCTTCATCGAGATCGCCAGTGTCCGCTCAATTTTGCGCAGGTCGCCGCGCTCAGCCGGAATGGCAAACGTCGATGCCACACCCTTCGCCGAAGCTCGACCCGTGCGCCCAACGCGGTGCACGAAGTCTTCCGCCAGCTTGGGCATGTCAAAGTTGATGACGTGCGCCACGTTGGCAACGTCGATGCCGCGCGCGGCCACGTCGGTTGCCACCAGCACCCGGTGACGGCCCTCGGAGAAGCTCTTGAGCGCCTGGTTCCGCTGCGCCTGCGAACGGTCCCCGTGAATCTGCGTCGCCGACCAGCCCGAACGGCTGAGACGGCGCGCAACGCGATCGGCGCCATGCTTGGTGCGCACAAAGACGAGGAAGCTGCCCTTTTCGGCGTCGAGCAGGTGTTCGAGCAGCTCCTGCTTCTTGTCGGAGTCGACTTCAAAAGTGCGCAACTCCACGTTTGCGGCCGGCTTGAGCACCGAGCCTATCTCGATCCGCACCGGGTTATTGAGGTATTTGCGCGCGACTTCCCTGACCGCGCCTTCGAGCGTGGCGGAGTAGCACAGCGTTTGCCGCACCTTGGGCAAGATGCCCGCAATGCGTGCAATCACCGGCTGAAAGCCCATATCCAGCATGCGGTCCACTTCGTCCAGCACCAGAATCTTCACCTGGTCGAGCCGCACGAGCTTGCGCTTGAGAAAGTCTTCCAGCCGTCCCGGAGTGGCAACGATCAGGCGCGCTCCGCGACGGATCGCGTCCAGTTGTGAGCTCTCGGACAACCCGCCCACCACCAAGGCAGCTGTTGGTCGATTGCTTGAGCGCAGTGCACGGAACGCCGCTTCCACCTGCATGGCGAGCTCGCGTGTCGGCAGCAGAATGAGCGCCTGCGCCCCGCGGCCGTCGGTCTTCTCGAGCATCTCCACGATCGGAATCAGGAAGCTGAGCGTTTTACCGGTCCCCGTTTGCGCGGTGGCGAGCACGTCGCGGCCTTCAAGAGCCGGCGGAATCGCCGCCGCCTGCACCGGCGTGGGGATTTCAAACTTGTTGGCGTTGAGCCGCGCCATGAGCGCAGCCGAAAGTGAAAACTGTGAGAATTGAGTCGTCAAAATTATGTCTTTTCCTGCAGTCCCGGAGCCCTTTTTCCCAAGGGCCTGCAAACGGAACCTGACTGGAGGCACGCGCAGAAACCCTCGCACACGCCTGCACTCGATTATGCGTAAGAGAGAACCAGTTTCGTCCCTGGGACTGGCTGACATGCACATTCGGTGCTTGCCGGCCCGGAGCTGACCCACGCTGCTGTATTGCGCCCGCCGGCTCACAGCCGACTCGGCTACCCTCTCCACAATCGCCCGGGGCATCGCGCCTGGACCCTCATACTCTGAGAGAACGGATGTTCGAGTCGATCAAGACTCTAGCGCTCAGCCTATTCGCCAACCGTCACACGGTTCCGAACTTAGAGCAGAATCCGAGCAACAGTGCTCACATTCAAACTGTGCAGTGTGGCTTTTTCTTGATGAAAAAGCCACTGGAACAAAGTGGCTACGGGACCATCTACCCGGATTCTGCTGTAGTCGCCGGGAAGGAGACTGATGGGTACACGCTGTAGGGGCTTGGGGGAAATCTATGCCAGGTTGACCGGCCCTTTTCGAGGCCGAATCGCCACTCGCGTCCAAATCACTGAGCGTAAACCTATTATAGCGCAGATCGTGGAAATCGAAGCCCCAGGGTTTCTTCGTCAGAATTACACTCTCTTCATCAGAGTACGTTGATGGTGTAGATCCCGGGCGGACTGTGGCCGATCCGAGAACTGCGCCACTCGCCATTCAATAGGGCGGCGGTGCCAGCGTGATATTCTTTCGGGTTCGCGCGAATGGCGGTGCGTGCCGTCATTCATATTGGCTGCTGTTGCGGGATGCGGCGGATGGAGAGGGTTTATGAAGCGTAGTTTGATTCTGGCTTGCATGATTTCATTTGGATTCAGTTGCGACCTGTATGCACAGGCTGCGGCGCCCGTGGATGCGGCGGTCTGCGACGTGGTGAAGAAGCCGCAGGCGTTTGACGGGAAAATTGTGCGGATCAGGGGCACGGTGGTCGCTGGATTTGACGAGTTCGTGATCAAGGACTCGACGGATCCCAATTGCGGATATCCCGTAAACGCAATCTGGCTCGACTATCCGGTAGGAACGAAGGGCAAAGCGGGTCCCGCGGCCATGCTGGTGATCCAGCCCGCGAAGAACTTTGCCGGGAAGTTGACGACCCCGGCGCGCGCGCCGGTAACGCTGGACAAGAGCAAGGAGTTCAAGCAGTTCGATTCGCTATTGGCGCAAAAGCACGAGAAGGGCGCGGACATGTGCCTGGGCTGCACGCGCTACGAGGTAACGGCGACGCTGGTGGGCAGGCTGGATAGCGTGGCCGATGCGACACTGCAGCGCGACGCTTCGGGTAAAATTGTGGGCTTTGGCGGATTTGGGAACATGAATGCCTATCCCGCACGGATGGTTCTCGAGTCGGTCACGGACGTGACACCGAAGGAGATCGATTATTCAAAAAACGACGACGAGACCAAAGGCAATGAAGCGGGAGGGGGGGGGGCGATCAACGCCGATATGTATGCCTCCGGCTCCGGCTGCGGCAGCGGAGGCTGCATGGGAGTGACAGGGGGGAACGACTTCGATCTGCACGGTGCGATTGCCGCCGCGCAAAAAGCCGCTGACTCGCTGGCCGCCGGCCCTCCGAAAGACGCCGCAGAAAAGGCAGCCGCGGTCTACGGAAAGGCCGGTGACCATACGGCGACCGTCTCCGTGGCCAATGGAGCGGCAAACGAAGCTTCGCCGAATGATGAGGCTTTGGGTAGCAAGGATTCCCCGGACGGCGTGCTCTTCAATTGCACGTTCAACTCGGATCGACTGCAGGGCCCTGCGCTAGCGCGGGCCGTGATTCACATGGGGGAACATGTGTCCGAATTGCGCAATCCGGCGCCGGGAAACGAAGCCGCGCCGGCCTACATGCTCGAGTCCGACGCCTGGGTCGTAACGGCGGTTTCGGCGGTGGTTGGCGGCCAGAAATTCCTTTCGCTGCCAGGCGGCTACGTGATTTGGGATATCAACTGGACGGCAGACGACCGCAACGACAAGATGGCAAATGCACTCAAAGATTATCTTGCCAACGAAGCCATGCTGGGCCAGTGAGACCGATCACATAGGCTATCTTTGTCGACTCGCTGGAATCTCAACTCGCTGGAATTTTGGAGATCCGCGTTGTTGTTGGGTTCCAACCATGCCCGCTATGCTCCAGAGGCATTTATGGGACCCGTTGCAGGCGAGCGAGCCGCAGGTGCAACGAGCGTCAGCGACTAGCAATGACAAGGCGCGACTGAATTGCGGATAGCCGATTGCCGTGGACGTGCAGTATCGGGTCCGGTGACAGGACAAGGGTGCAAGCGCCTCATGCGAGTATCCTTGGGAGTTGTAGACCGCACTGGTCGCTTCAAGCTTTAAAGGCGCCAGATTCATCCTGCATGAAGGGAAAAGAGAGTATGGCCGAGATCGCCGTCGAGGCACCGCAAACTCCTGCACAGCTGCCCCAGGTCCGCGTTGCGGTTCTGGGCGCCGGCAAGATGGGTGGCATCCTGTTGCAGGCGTTTCTGAAAGAGAACCTGTTTGCCGCCGACCGGATTCACGCCACCGTGGGCCATGCCGAGCGTGCCCTTGCGCTAAGCACGCAATGGGGCGTGGACGTGAGCACCAACAACATGGAAGCTGTGCGGCAGTCGGATCTGATTCTGGTCGGTGTGAAGCCATTCCAGGTTCCGGATCTGATTGCGGAGATCAAGCCGGCATTAACGCCAGCCAAGATGATCGTATCGTTTGCCGCATCGGTCAAGACGCGTTCTATCGAGGAAGCTGCGGGCATGCAAATTGCCGTGGTGCGCGCGATGCCCAACACGCCCTCGGCGCTTGGCGCCGGCGCGGCCGCTCTGTGCCGCGGGCGTTTCGTTTCAGACAAGCAGATGGAACTGGCCCAACGCCTGTTTGAGACTGTGGGCCGCACAGTATTTGTGGATGAAAAGCATATGGATGCTGTGACGGGGTTATCGGGTTCCGGACCGGCGTATCTCTACATCATCATCGAAGCTCTGGCCGAGGCCGGCGTGAAAGTGGGCCTGCCGCGCGACATTGCCACCCAACTCGCCGCTCAAACAGCCTACGGCGCGGCGAAGATGGTTCTTGAGACCGGTTACCACCCGGCACTCCTTAAAGACGCCGTGACTACGCCAGCGGGATGCACGATCGACGGCATCCTTGAATTGGAGGAGGGCGGGTTGCGCGTGACTTTGATTAAGGCGGTGATGCGGGCTACTGAGCGGGCGAAACAGTTGGCTGCGGGATGAATTCGCGCTAACTCCGGCGAAAACCCTTGCCTATGCAACGGCCATCCTGGCTTCCCTCCTACCTGCCCGAACTTGACGGGCTACGCGGCCTGGCGATTTTGGCGGTGGTCTTGTATCACTGCCAACCGCGCCTGAAAGGAACGTGGATTTATTCCGCCAGCCTCTGGGGATGGGCGGGAGTGATTCTCTTCTTCGTTCTCAGCGGCTTCCTGATCACGTGCATTCTGCTGGGAACACGGGACAAGCCCCATTACCTGCATAACTTTCATGGGCGCAGGGCGCTGCGCGTGTGGCCGGTGTATTTGCTTGTCCTGATGGTCGTTTACCTGAACGCGCCATGGTTCATTGGCCCCAGTGTGTGGGATGCGATCAAGACTGCACCATGGGTGGCCTACATCTTCTGCGTGCAAAACCTATTTCACCTCACTTTGCCGCCAGCGCTGGGACCCACATGGGCATTGGCAATTGAAGAACAGTACTACTTTGTATGGGCGCCTTTAGTACGCGCACTCCGCCGGCCCTGGATGCTGGGCGCAGCGCTGGCCGCTGCGCTCGTTGCATCGCCTGCGCTGCGTCACGCAAATCTGCACTGGATGACACCTACGAACACACTGATCCATTTGGACGGGATCGCGCTGGGCAGTTTAATGGGGCTCGCGTTTTACACGTTGAAGTTCAGCCGCCGGGCATGGCTTGCGATTGGCCTTGCAGCGTTTGTGCTGGGAATCGCAGCGGCGGCGACCATTGCCGACGGAACAGCATATCTCGACTCCGCACTGGCAGTTGGTTTCGCCGGCGCGACGCTGGCAGCGATCGCATCGACCGGGGCGCGCAACCCGGTTAACGCAGTGCTGCGGCGCTGGCCGTTGGCCTTTTACGGCCGGATCAGTTACGGACTTTACATGACGCACATTTCCGTATTCAGTTACTTTGGCTGGTTCGATCTTCGGATGGATCCATACGGCGTCGCCGGAAATCTTGCGGTTGTGGCCTTTCGTCTGGTGATGGCAACGCTGGTGGCCACGGTGCTTTGGTACGGATTCGAATCACAAATTCTCAAGCTAAAGCGCTTCTTCTAGGAAAGTGGATTGCTGGCGTGTGACTTGAGTCACCCTTCGAACCTCAAACCGGCTGATACGCTTGATTTCAGTCGATTCTCCGGGATGCGTGATGATGTCTGGAACTGAGCGCCCGAGACCGGCCGTGATCTTTAGCAGGCGAAGGATCGGTGGGAGGCAAGGACGGTCATTCTCTCGCGTCCTTGCTGATTCGTTCACCCGAACCATCGAAAGGTTTTTATTCATGCCAGCATTGCCGATTTTGGTGTTAAACAGCGGTTCCTCTTCCATCAAGTTTTCGTTGTATGAAGCCGGCGCCGACGAGCGGACACGGCTCGTTGAGGGCGCAGTCGATGGCATTGGTACCGATCAAGGGAAGTTCTGGATCAAAGACGCGGCAGACAAGAAACTGGTAGATCAAACTCCGGCAGTGCCCAGCCGCGCGGTTGCCTTCAAGCTGGTGGTTGACGCGCTGAAGTCCGGCGAGATTCCTTCCCCGGCGGCGATCGGACATCGCGTGGTTTGCGGGGGACCTACGATCCGCGAGAACCAGCACATCACGCCTGCTCTAATCGACGAGATCGAAAGCTATGCGGCTCTTGCTCCGCTGCATACTCCAATCGCCGTCTACATCATGCGCGAAGCGCTGCGGCTATTCCCGGGAATTCCGAACTTTGCGGTGCTCGATACGTACTTTCACCGCACGCTGCCAGAGGTCGCGACGCACATGCCCATCCCCGCAGAGTACGTTGCCATGGGCGTGCGGCGCTATGGATATCACGGTATCTCCTACGAGTCGATCATCTATCAGTTGCAGCCCAACGTTCCAGAAAAGCTGATTGTTGCGCACCTTGGGAACGGCGCGTCGATCTCTGCAATCCGCGACGGCCGGTCCCTGGACACTTCAATGGGCCTGACGCCATCGGGCGGCATTATCAGCGGTTCGCGCACCGGCGACATCGACCCGGGCGTCCTGACTTTCATCCTGAAGAAGATTGCTGAGACAATGCCAAATGCGGCGGAAGCGGCCGAAAAGCTTGAGACGGTGGTGAGCAACAAGTCCGGACTGCTTGGCATGAGCGAACTCTCGAACGATATGCGCGATCTGCGAGAGGCGATCAAGGCCGGCAACGCGAAGGCGCGTCTGGCGGTGGATAAATTCTGCTGGACAATCACCCGATGGATCGGGAGTTATGTGGCGGAACTGAACGGACTTGACATGCTGGTCTTCACTGGCGGCATCGGCGAAAACGATATTGCATCGCGCGCGGAGATTTGTGCAGGACTTGGCGCGCTGGGAATCGTGCTGGACGCCAAGCGCAACAATGTGCGCGGCGCGGCGGTGATCTCCGCTGAGGAGTCGCCGGTGACGGTGCGAGTGCTGCCGCCCCTTGAAGACTTGATGATTGTGAATCACGTGGTGAGACTGCTGAACGAGTAAAATCCTGGCGCGTGCGGCCATCTTGAACTTCGCGGAGCAGCAGATAAACATTGCGTGGCGGGCTTGGTCTAAACTGGTGGGTTCGGAGTCTTCTATGACCGTCGCTGCCGTGCCGGCGCAAACTCATCGTCTTCCATCCCTCGCTTTGCGGCGGTTTTCCTGGGGCGTGCTAGCGTATTTCATCGCCGTCATTTTGTGGGGTGGGCTGGTGCGCGCCACGGGCTCGGGAGCGGGTTGCGGAGACCATTGGCCGCTGTGCAACGGCACGGTGATCCAGCATTCCGCGCGAATCGATACGATGATCGAGTTCACGCATCGCATCACGAGCGGGCTTTCGTTCTTCTCGGTTGTGGCCCTGCTCTGGTGGACTTTTGCGCGCACGGCGCGCGGCCATCTGGCGCGCGTCGCGGCGGTTTCTGCTGTGGCATTTACCGTGATTGAAGCGGCGCTGGGGGCATTCCTGGTGAAGCTCGGACTGACCGCGCAGAGCCGGTCGCCATTACGGGCGCCATACCTGGCATTGCATCTCACGAACACGATGCTCCTGCTGGCAGCGCTCGCCCTCACGGCGCACCTGCTCAGCCGCCGAACAGGATTGCTGCGCGGAAAGATCCGCATTGCAGCGCCATTCAGCGCGATCGCATCCATTATCGTTGTGCTCATCGTCGGCGTGACGGGATCGCTGGCCGCGCTGGGAGACACACTTTACCCGGCGAACTCGTTGGGCGCGGCACTGACACAAGACTTCTCGGCGACGAGCGGATGGCTCGTGCGCTGGCGCTGGACGCACCCGATGGTCGCGTTCATGGCCAGCATCTTTCTCATCTGGCTGCTGGTTCGCGCCGCGCAGCGGTCAGCGCATTGGGACAACCGCGGGCTTTCCGCGCTCGTTCTGATTCTTTTGGCTGCTCAATATACGCTGGGTATTCTCGATGTCGCATTTCTCGCTCCGGTATGGCTGCAGATTGCGCACCTGCTCGGCGCCGACCTGCTGTGGGTTGCGCTTGTCGTGCTGACGGCGCGATTGACGCTGGAGCCGGTTGAGGGCGAAGAGAGAGCTTAGATTTCAGCGCCAGAATTTTTGAGTCAACGAAAAGGCCCCTTGCGGGGCCTTTTCTGTTTGCAGAGTTGAGTTTTCCCGACCGACCGCTTAGTCTTCCGGCGCGGGATGGTAGTGGCTCTCCCAGCCGAGGTACCGCGCGGCCTCGTGAATGGACTTCGACACGTCACTGAAGTTCGCGGCAACGTGGTGCTCGAATCCTTCGCGGCAGATGTACTTGAGCAGTTTCTGCAACTGCGGAATCTCGGCCACGCCAGCGCCGCCGAAGGTCTCCAAGGGATCGTCTGTGAATCGGCCGGCGCCCGTGTAGCCACGGATGACGCCGCGCCGGTCGTCGGTGGAGTAGCGCGCAAAGCACATGGCGCCGGGCTTGATGACGCCCTCGCAGGTGCCGTAGGTGTTTTCCTTTCCCACGGTGCCGGCGATGATCTGCTGGAAGTCCATCCGCACTTCCTTGAAGAAGTGCTTGGGCAGGTTGGAGCAGTGGAAGCAGACGCACTTGTTGGGATCTGCGCCGTAGTTATTGTTCCAGTCGAGTAGCGCCGAAGGCGTGCCGCTGGCGAGCGCCAACATGTACATGCTGAGCGTGCCAGGCACATCGACCTCGCAGGCGGAAGGAATGAGCTCATTCGACATCATGCTCATGATGGTGCAGGGCACCACACCGAAGAATTCCTCCATCGATGTCCAACACTGCACGGCGCTGATGGTGCAGTTGGTCTGCTTCATCCAGCCGTCGACGACTGCGCCCAGCTTGGCCATCTTAAGCAGCGCCGCTTCGGGAATGCCCGCGGTGGTTACGTATTTCTTGATCGCGGCGAGCTTGGCCTGAGCCGAGTCGTCAGTGTCTTTCATACGGTTAATGCGGCCAAAGATTTCCGAGAGATCGATGGGCTCGATGGAGATGCCATTGGTTTCGAGAATGCGCTCGGAGTAGCGCACGGTGTTGAAGGCCGAGGGACGCGCGCCGATGGCGCCGATCTTCAAGTTTTTGAGACCCTTCACGATGCGACAAACCTGCGAGAACCATTCGAGGTCAGCTTTGAATTCGGGAGAGGATAGCGCCTCAGTGTGGAGCGTGGTTAGCGAATAATTAATGCCGTACTGCATCATGTTGTTGCAGGCGCTCATCTTGCCGCAGAAACTGTCGCGCCGCACGGCTATGGTCATGTTGTCCGAGCGATCGGGCGTGGCCTGCACCAGCACAGGAACTTTCAGGCCCGAGAGCCGGATGGCATCGACAATGCCGCGCTCTTCGCCGAAGTTAGGCAGCGTGACAATGATGCCGTCGATCTCTTCGGCGTGTTTCTTGAAGAGCTCCGCGCATCGCTGCGACTCAGCGTAGGTCTCGACTGCGCCGTGTCTCGACTCCTCGGGACTCAGCACGATGGGCTGAGCGCCAGCTGCCTGCAAAACTGCGATGATCTCTTCCCGGCCCGTCTTGGCCAGATGGCCAGGGAAAAAGCCGCGATTACCCACTACGATTCCAAAAGTCATTTTGCGTTGCGCTGCCATTTTCGTGCTCCTTTATCCGTTGATTCTGCGAAAAATGCTGGACCGTCAAGAAAGCTCTCTACTTGCTCGAATTGCCGGGGTGAAACTTGACGACGTAGAAGAAGCCGAGCGCCGCCAGCAAACCGCCCCACCACACCGGCGTATGCAAGTTGGTCATCTGCACACCCGGCGCGTAATCTCCAGTCGTCCATTCAAAGACACCGTAGCCGAGGATCATGGCGCCGTAGACGACCAACAGGACGCCAATGAAAAACCAGATCGGAATTCCTGAACGATGCATGACTTTTTATCCCCTTCCACACTACATCCACGCAAGTTTCTTACGCTTCGACCGGCCCGCTCCCACTACCAGAATATGATGTTGAGTGCGGCGAAGATGAACACAACAAGGCTCGCCCACACCCACTCCCTTTTGTAGAACGGTACCGGCTCTTCTACTGGCAGCTTAGTGGCACCGTAGACCAGGCCGTCCAATTCAGCCACCGGCCGCGGCTTTGTGAGCAGGCTGACAACGATGACCACGATCGCCGTAAACAGGAACGCCCACAGGGCGCGAAAGACGTTTTCGGCCATCGGCTTGGCGTCGGGCGAAAGTGCGACGTTGGCCAATGCAGCGGGATCGAACTTGACCCACATGAACAGACTGGCTGAAAAGACAATGCCGAGCAGCAGGCCGAGAAAGCCTGCCAACGTTGTTGCGCGCTTCCAGAACATCCCGAAAAGAATCGTAGCCAGTAGCGGGGCGACGAAGATGCTGAAGAGCGCCTGCACATAGTCCATAATGCCGTGCGCGTGCATCACCAAGTAGGCCGCGCCGATGGACACTGCAACGCCAATCAGGATGGAGAGACGCCCTACCAAGACATAGTGGCTGTCGGAGCCTCTCTTGTTGATGAGCGGCTTGTAAATATCGTATGTCCAAACGGTGGAGAAGGCGCTCACGTTGCCGGCCATCCCGCTCATGAATCCGGCGATGAGAGCGGTGATGCCGAGACCGAGAAGGCCGGGCCCGAGATAGCGGACCATCATCAGGGGCAGTGCTTGGTTATAGCTGTGCAGTTCCGAGCCGGGCGCCCCACTGAGGACTTTCTGCTGGTAGTCGGCCGGCAGGGTGGTCTTGGCCATTGCCGCAGAGCAAGCTGGCGCGTCTTCGACCTGTCCGGACGAAGGGGAAACCGTGCAGGCGGCTACCACATCTTCGCCGACAAGCTGCCGGCGGCTACCATCGGGATTCTGCAACAGGACCAGGCCGAGCAGCCCAGGCAGGATGACGATGAACGGAACGGCCATCTTGAAGAACGAACCGATGATCGGGGCCATCCGCGCTGCGCGCAGGTTATGGGCCGCGAGCACACGCTGGACGACGAGGAAGTCGGTGGTCCAATAGCCGAAACTGATGACAAAGCCGAGGCCGAAGACGATTCCCGTCCAGTGCACTCCCATGGGGTTGGCGGCAAAACTGCCCGTATCGCGCCACATGTGGAAGTAACTGTCACTGCGCACGCCGGTCATCGACTGCATGTTGGCCATGATTTGTCTCTTCAGGCCGGAGACGCCGCCGGTCTGAATCAGGCCGAGGATGGGCACCAGGAGCGCGCCGCCCCAGATCAGCACGAATTGCAGAACCTCATTGAATATGGCCGAACGCAGGCCGCCGAGGCCCACGTAGATGGCAACCGCGATCGAGGAGACAAAGATGCTGAAAGTGATATCCCAACCGAGGACGACTTTCATGACAACGGCCATGGCAAACATGTTGACGCCACTCATGAGGATCATCTCGGTGGCGAAGGAGATGGCGGCAACGCTGCGGGCCCCTCCGCCGTAGCGTAGGTCGAGATAACCCGGTACGGAGTGGGTTTTGCACACGTAGTAGAAGGGCATCATCAACAGGCCGAGGAAGAGCATGGCGGGAATGGCACCGATCCAGTACCAGTGGGTGGCCAAAATGCCGTATTGGTAGGCGGACCCGGCCCAGCCCATCAACTCCAAAGAGCCCAGATTGGCACTGACAAAGCTCAGCCCAGCAATCCACGCGGTCATCTCGCGACCGGCCATGAAGAACTCTTCGCTGGTGTTGGAACGGCCCTTGAGGTAGAAGCCGATCCAGAGCACCATGGCGAAGTAAAACGCGATGACAAGAATATCGAGAGTGCGCAGATGCGCCAGCGGTTCTGTGCGCAACGCAAGCAAAGTCGGCCAAGAGCCGATAAAGACATCGGCGACAGCGGCGGGAGCGAATCCGAACATGAGCATCACCCGAAACGGCGAGAAGGCGTCCGCAAAGGCTGTTAGACGTTCGCCCCTAAGTAAATTGCTTTACTCGAACACTTGTCAAGCAAAGCTCACCTCTGCGATGACAACCGCATCGTACTGGATGCTTCCGCGCCAAGGCGGCGTGCAAATATCTGTCTGCCAGGGTTGAGTAAACGTTTCCCAGACGGAGTTTAGCACAATGGCTCAGGCAGGCAACAAATGGCGCCCCAGCCATTTGCCACGCATTTCCCAGGGAATCAACTGCGCAGATTATTCGTTGCCGACCGCAATCTCATGCAGCCAATTAGGAGCTTTGAGGAGTTCGCGGGGACGCGGACCATCCGCGGCACCGACCAAGCCGTCACGCTCCATGAGATCGATCAAATGCGCGGCGCGTCCATAGCCGACACGCAATCGCCGCTGCAAGAGCGATGTAGAGGCTTTGCCGAATTCGAAGACGAGGCGGACTGCGTCGTCAAACATTGGATCGTCCTCATTGGCGTCTTCGCTACCGCCTTCGAGGGTATTGCGCTCGTCTTTGGGCGACTCGAGGAAGCCTTCGACGTAATCGGCCTGTCCTTGCGACTTCCAGAAGTCCACCACGGCCGCAGTCTCCTTCTCGCTGACGTAAGGAGCGTGCAGGCGCATCAGGCGGCTGGTTCCTGGCGGCAGAAAGAGCATGTCGCCGCGCCCGAGGAGCGCTTCGGCCCCATTTGTATCGAGGATGGTGCGCGAGTCAACCTTGGTGGCGAGGCGGAAACTGATGCGCGTGGGAATGTTGGCCTTGATGAGGCCGGTGATGACGTCGACACTGGGTCTCTGCGTGGCGAGGATGAGATGAATGCCTACGGCGCGCGCCATTTGCGCCAAGCGGGTGACCGACTCCTCGACGTTGGCACGGTCGAGCATCATGAGATCGGCCAACTCATCGATGATGATGATGATGTAGGGCAGCGGCTCCTCCTGCTCGCCCTCGTCGAAGAGCGAAGGCATGGAACCCTCGAAGAGCTTGTTGTATTGGTCGATGTGGCGCACGCTGCGGCTGGCCAACAGCTTCAGGCGGCGCTCCATCTCGCGCACCGCGTTGCGCAATGCGTTTGCAGCCAACTTAGGCTCGGTGATGATGGGCGTGAAGAGATGCGGAACGCCTTCGTACATGCCCAGCTCCACGCGCTTGGGATCGACGAGGATGAGCCGAACCTGGTGAGGCGTCGTGCGGTAAAGCAGGCTCATGATCATGGCGTTGATGGCCACGGATTTGCCCGACCCTGTCGATCCTGCAATCAAAATATGCGGCATAGAGGCGAGATCGGCGGTGACGATGCGGCCGTTGATATCTTTGCCCATCGAGAGCGTGAGGCGCGAACGAGCCTTGATGAATGTCTCGCTTTCGATCACGTCGCGCAGGTGGATGGTCTCGCGCTCGTGGTTGGGCACCTGTATGCCCACCGTGCTTTTGCCTGCCATGCGCTCAATGAGGATGCTTTCTGCGCGCATGGCCAGGCACAGGTCGTCTGCCAAGCCTGTAACGCGCGAATACTTCACGCCAGCCTCGGGCTTGAACTCAAACGTGGTGACCATGGGCCCGGGATTGATCTGCACCACCTGGCCGCGCACGTCGAACTCGGCGCACTTCTCCACCAGGACTTTGGCCTCTTCGCGAAGCTCGTCCTCGCGCACAGATTGCGGGGCTTCGCCCGCGCTCAGCAGCGTGCTTGAGGGCAGCTTGAATCCGCTCACATTCTTGGGTGCGATCGTGACGGTGCGCAGTTGCGCGTCGGCGCGGTCGTGGATGGCGATTGCTTCTCCATGAGGCTGTGATGCTTCCCGGACCGGCTCCGGTTTCGAGACGGGCCAGGGATTCGCCTGCCGTGCGGCCACTGGTTCAACTTGCATGGGCCGGGGTGAGGCAGCCATCGCCGCCGGAACCGTTGCCGGAATGACCGTTGCCGTTTCCGGCTCGCGGCGTTCCCAGATACTCGGCCTGCGCTGCGTGATGGGAATTGCAGCTTCGGCTGGTTCCTCAGACTCCTGCCTCAGATCCTTGCGCTGATAAGCGGGGATTTCGTCCAGCGGGTCCAACTGTGACGCGCGGCGACGCGTGAAGAACGAGAGGAAGCGATTTGGCTTGCGAACAGGCGGTTCTGACTCCTCGTCAGGTCCGACTGCGGCAACAAGCTTTGGGAAAGGTACGGGCTGGTTCTGTTCGACTTGCAGAGCGTCCTGTTCCGCGCGCATTTCCGCACGCTCTTCGCGCCGGTTGCGCCATTCTTCTCTCCATCCGCAAAACTGACCCCAACGTTCCGAAAGACTTTCGCGAATGACCCAGAAGCTGATAGCGGATGCAAAGTAAAGGCCGCAGGCGGCGAGTGCAGCGGCGACCAGCCAGGCTCCCTGAATGTTCAAATAGACGACCAGCAACCCGGCCACCAACCGCCCAACCACGCCTTCCACCGGAACGATGTGGAGCCAGCGCCAATGCCACGGGAGCAAGCCAAAGACAGCCGGCAGGAAAATCAGAGCGAGGATAGTACCCATCCATCGCAGGATCGGCGAACCTCCGGGCCGCGACTGCATCCATGTCCAACCCACGCCACCCAGCCAGAACGGCAGCAAGAATGCAGTCAGTCCGAGCGATTGCATCAAGAGGTCGCTTAGGTAAGCGCCAAAAAGGCCGACCCAGTTGTGGGCCACCGCGGAATCCGTAGCCGTGTTCAGCGAGGGGTCTGAGGCATGAAAGGTTGCCAGAGCGAGGAAAAGGAGGAGCGCGACCAGCATAAGAACCAACCCCAGGAACATGTTCACGGGGCGGCTGCGCGTGGGCGACAGAACAATGCGGATGGGCTTCATGACAAGGGCGGTCCCGTCCTCCGTCTGCCGCAGAGAGCGTTATCGGCAGGGGAGAGGATGCAGGCAAAATCGTCCCAGAGCAACTTCCATTATCGGCGTCCGGAGGGGCGAATCAGGGCCAATCGGAGACAGGGGGAACCAACGACATTAACCGCTGCCGATTACGGGCCATAAGAGCAATGTTGTGAAGGACATAAGGGGCGCATCGGATCTTCGTTTGGCGAAATTAGCGCGCGATCAACCGCGAGCCCCAAATCAGCAGCGCGCCACCCAGCAAAATGCGGTAGATGGCGAACATAGTAAAGCCGTGCTTGCGGACCCAGTGAAGAAACCATTCAACTACCCCGAGCGCGACGATGAAAGAGACGACGGTGCCGATGATCAGGACGATCCAGCGTTCTTCGTTCATGACCACATGGGCGGTGGCAACAGCGGCATTGGCAGACTTGGAGACGTGAACCTCCTTGATCAAATCCCAGCCTGTCGCGGCGATCATCGTAGGAATGGAGAGCAGAAAACTGAATTCGAGCGCCGAGGGGCGGTCGAGACCCGCAAGCTGGCCGGCGGCGATCGTCGACATTGAGCGCGAGGTGCCGGGAAAGATCGCAGAGAGGGTCTGGCAAAGACCAATCCACACCGCTTGCGGGAGCGTCATCTCCTCCACATGCGTGGTGCTCGCCTCATGGCGCTCGCTCCATGCATCGACCACCCACATTACAATTCCGCCCGCGAGCAGCGCGATTGCGATGGCGTTCAGGCTGTCCAGGTTCTTTTCGCTCCACTTGCGCAGTAGCAGAGCGGGAACGGAAGTGCATGCAAATGCGATGAGCGTGAGTGAGATGGGGTGGTTGAACCAGGTACGGTCGCCAGTTTCGCCACGGGGAAAGGTGCGGATAAAGTTGATGATCCTTTCCAGGAAGAGCAGGCATAGCGCCATGATTGCGCCAACCTGAATCACGATTGTGTACATGTTCCAGTACGCAACATCCTGAAGGCAGGCGGAGTTGCCAATGGAGCAGGCCGAATCGCCCAGCGGGATCTTCATCAACGCTTCGGCAATGCGAAGGTGCGCTGTCGAACTCACCGGTAAAAACTCGGTCAAACCTTCCACAATTCCCAGAAGGATGGACAAAATATACGGGCTCAAAAAGCCTCCTGGCTCTCTCTCTGATGCGTTTCGTATCGCGTCCGGGAGGCCATGAGCCGCTTACTCCCGTTCGATGCCGTAGACAGGAACACCTTCATCCAATTTGTACACCAGCGCGCCGGCGCGCAAGGAGTAGTCTGAGTCCGCGAAATGTGCCTTCAATTGCGCGGCTACGGTGCGTGCCTGATTGAGGGCGTTTTCGCTCTTCTTATCGTCCCCGTTGGCGTCGTACATATCCTTCAGGACCGCAAAGCGGTAGACGGCCTCGTAGAGTGCTTGCGCGGTGCGTGGACCGTCCGCGTATTCATCAGCGTACTTGAGGTAGAGGTCGGCTTCCTTCTCAGGGCACCGGGTTGAACCTTCCCAGTCACCGCAAAGCTTGCTGTCAATCAGGTCAAAGGCCGCAAAGGCCGCAAAGCGAGTGCGGGGATAGTACTTGATCACCTTGCGGAGGGCGTCTTCGTCCATCCCCATGCGGAACGCCGGATCCCGTTCGTTTGCCGAGGGCAAAGTCGCGGCGTCGGCTTTCTCCAACTGCCATTGGATGTCGGCAGCCCGCCACGCGGCTTCAGGCGCGAGCGGCGAGTTGGGAAACATCTCGACGACGCGGCGATACAGGGAGCGCGCGCTTTGTGCAGCGTTGGCTGGGCCGCGCGGATTCGAGGCCAACGCTTCCTGGTTGGCGGCTGCGCCCATCAGAATCTGGTCGCCATTGGGGTTGGTTTCTTCGACGATCCCCTTGGCTTCGATCCACCCGGAGATCGGCGGTGGGGTCTCGTCTTCGCCAACCATCGGTGTATCCCTATCGCTGTGTTGCTCTTCAATGTCGGTGTTCGCGAAAACGCGCATCCACGTGCCGTTCTTTTCCGCAACGACCATTTCGCGACCCACCTGCACCTTCTCGACTTTTTGAGAGCCGGTGTCGGGCGAAATGTAGAGCCAAGTAATGCGCAAGACCGTGGCCCGGGGGCCAGCCATGGGTTTTACGTCCTGCTGCGGCTTCTTATCGGCATGCGCGGCTGATACGGCGCAAGCAATTCCCAGTCCTAGAGCAAGAGCACGAAACGCCGTAACTCTCGGATACATCGTATGCAAAATCATAGTTGAACGACGCTACGATATGGAATCAGTGAGCACTTCGGCCAGCATGACGGGATCCACGTTTCCTCCGCTCACCACGGCGACCGCCTTCCGGTACGCGGGCAGTTGATCACCATGAAAGAGCAGCGCAGCCGTCGATACCGCGCCGCTGGGCTCGGGAACCAGCCGCGTAGCTGCAACGATGGCGCGCATGGCAGCGCGAATTTCGGCCTCCGTCACTGTAATGATGCCGTCCACAAAGGCCTGAATATGGGCGAAGTTACGCACACCAACACTCTGCGTACGCAGGCCGTCCGCGATTGTCCGGCTGGTGGCCTCGGCCGGCCACGTGACGATTTCGCCGGTGCGAAAACTCTCCGCCGTGTCGCCGGCCAGCTCAGGTTCGACCCCAAAGACCTTGGCGTCCGGGCGGAGCCGCTTCACAGCCGCGGCAACACCACTGAGCAGGCCGCCTCCCGAGACAGGCGAGACGACGAGATCCACGTCTGGCAGTTCCTCCATGATCTCCAAACCGCACGTTCCCTGCCCGGCAATGATCTGCTCGTCGTCGTACGGCGGAATCACGACATATCCATGCTTTCGCACGAGTTCCTCAGCAACGGCCAGGCGCTCGCTTGAGGCCAAGCCCACGTCGACGATCTCTGCGCCGAGGGCCAGCGTCGCCGCGCGCTTGATGGTCGGCGCATTCGATGGCATGACGATGACCGCTTTGGCGCCGACCTCACGCGCCGCGTAGGCCACGCCCTGGGCATGATTGCCGCTCGAATAGGTGATGACCCCGCGCGCAACCTGATCGGGCTTAAGTTGAAGAATTTTGTTCGCCGCGCCTCGGATTTTGAAGGCCCCAATGGGTTGGAGGCTTTCGGCCTTGAGCCAGATTTCCTTGCCCGTCCCATGGCCCGACAGGCCGGGAAAGGCGGCGCGGACTAGCGGCGTCTTCATCGCAATCGATGCGATGCGCACAGCGGCGGCGCGGATGGCGTCGATCGAAACGAGGTTTTGCGTTTGAGTCAGCACAGCACACTCAGTGGGTCCGCATTGCGCGACTCTGCGGAACTCCGCCTTTAAGTATCGCCTATTGCTGCGGGGGAAACATCAGCTGCGAATCGCCGCGCGCTATTCGTATGCGAGAGCATCGATGGGATCCTTGCGGGCAGCCATCCACGCGGGATAGAGCGCGCCGCAGATCGATCCCAGGAAGGCGATGAGCGCTCCCTGGCCCAGCCACAGCCTGGAGATCTCAAAATGCTGCGTCGGGAAGACATGGACCATGACGAACTGAACGAGATAAGTCCCCAAGATGCCCACGACAACGCCGGCGGCGGCCAGCACGGCGCACTCGCGCAGGACTACGCTCACGATGGCCATTTTGGACGCACCCATCGATTTAAGGATGCCGATCTCGCGAGTGCGCTCAAGAACAGCGGTGTACATGGACTGAAAGATGACCAGGAAGCCAATAATCACCGCGATGCCGGTGATGATCTCCAGCGAAAGGTTGAATCCGGGGATCCTGTCCGGGGTCATCTGGTCGAGCCACTCGTCGACGGTGGTTAAGGTGTTATTTCCGAAGCCGCGGGTATTGCGTATCTCCTGCATGACCAAATTGTCGTTAGCTGGGTTGTCGCACTTGATATAGAAGAGCGAGGCCTTGCCATCCGCACCCATTAGCGCTCCCATGGTTTCAATCGGGATCAGCTTTCGACCGCCCTTGCCCTGCTCGACAATGCCCGAGATACGGAATGGCTGGTCCATGATCATGACCGTGTCGCCCACTGCATAGGGCTTTCCGGTGGCAGGGTTCCGGCGGCTGGCAAAGACGTCGTCAATGACGGCGTCATTCGGTCCCTGAAACCGGCCGCCGGCGAGAAAGTGAAACGGCTTAAGCGCGTCGAAGCTCGGGTAATCGATACCGTAAAGAATCTCCACGCTGCCGCTGGTCGAGATTTTCTGGATTGCCGGCGAGACCACCGTCACATGAGGCATCTTCAGCAGCACTTCTTCGTCTTTGATCGGCATGGAGGCGCCGCCGACTCCGTTGAACAAGCTGGCATTCGAGGGCAGGAGCATCAGGTCGGCGCCGATACCGTTGGTGCGCTGTTTCTGATCGTTCAACATGCCCATAAAGATGCCGACAATGGACAGAATCATGATGACTTCAATGGCCACGGCCAGCACGCTGATGACCGAGCGCATGGGGCGGTGCAGAAGGTTGGCAAAGATGAGCTTATTCATATTCGATCGTGGATCAAGAGCGCAAACAGCGCCGAATCGCCAAGCTTAAGGGTAACAGCCGGGTGCGGGCGCGATGGAGCAGCAAAGGGAACGGCAGTTCCGATTTGGCCCTGTTACAAAAGTGTGTTCAAACCCTAAAAAAGAGAGGTGTTTAGCAAGGAATCGTTTTGACCCAAGGTGAAACCCGGTTTATTGTGAAGGTGCAAACCCCGCATGGGTCTGTGACCCGCGTCCGGTCGCCGATGGGAAGTTTTGGAGAAGACCTGCGCAAAGAGCGTATAGCACGCGGCTTTGCACTGGAAGACATTTCGGCGGTCACCAAGATCGGCCAACGCCACCTAGTTGCGCTGGAGCAGGAGAAGTTCCGCCTGCTTCCGGGCGGCATTTTGAGCAAGGGGATCGTGCGCGGATACGCCAGCGCCATCGGTCTTGACCCGCAGGAATGGACTGAACGTTTTCTCCAGGCCTTCAACACCGCAAGCCAGACAGCAGGCGATGACAGCGGCTGGACTACCTTCGCCTCAAATGTTGGCAAGGCTCGAATCCTGCGCCGTGAAGCCGTCGAGGTGCGTTTGCGCTGGATCGGCGCCGTCCTGTTGCTGTTGGCGGTTGCCGCAGCCGCGTTCCTTACGGTGCGATTCT
The DNA here is from genome assembly GCA_963823805.1 of uncultured Acidobacteriaceae bacterium. GTDB lineage: Bacteria > Acidobacteriota > Terriglobia > Terriglobales > Acidobacteriaceae > Telmatobacter. Next base: position 225,717 of record CAWGMW010000003.1, read on the forward strand.
ATGGCGTTCGCGAGGGGTGGTGGCGAACGCTCCTCCCCATTCACGGAGTTTCCACGGCTTTCCGCGACGCCTTGGCCTCGACCCGCAGTTTGGTTGAGCACCTCGTCGCAAGGATTTAAAGCGAAACCAGAGTTTCTGAGTTCTCTCGAGCATTGTCTCGGGTCGCCGCTTCCTGATGGTCGCGTCGACTTTGGCACTGCTGTTTTGGACTACATTCACTCTGGTTTCGCGGTCGGGAACTTGCAGCCACTCGGCTCAGGGGCTCGAATCCGCCGTTTGACGCTTATTGCATGCCGTACGCTGCATGTCTTTGCCCTCGGCAGCCCGCGACAATTAACATAGGTTGGATGCGCCATTGGGCTTGAGCCAGCGCGTGCAGGCAAGTCTAATCAATGGGCTGCATAATGGGCTCTAAAGAGTGAGGGACTGGCGGCACCTTTAGGGCCTCATCCCGAGCCCGACGGCTCAGCGACAGCCACCAAGTTGAATTCCGTCATGAAAAGGAGTTTGAAGTTGAGCGACCGTTTCTTGTTTACCTCTGAGTCCGTCACCGAAGGCCACCCCGACAAGATTGCCGACCAGGTCTCCGACGCTATCCTCGACGCCTGCCTTGAGCAGGACCCCTACAGCCGTGTTGCGGCAGAAACGCTCACGGCCACCGGTCTTGTCGTGATCGCGGGCGAGATCACCACCAAGGCCTACGTTGATTTTCAGAACCTTGTCCGCGGGGTGATTGCTTCCATCGGTTACGACAACGCGCTCTATGGCTTCGATTCCAACACCTGCGCCGTGATCTCCAGCATCAACAAGCAGTCGGGCGACATTGCTCAGGGCGTTGACACCGGCGGCGCCGGCGACCAAGGCATGATGTTCGGCTATGCTTCCGACGAAACTCCTGAGCTGATGCCGGCGGCCATCTCGCTGGCACACAAGCTCACGCGACAATTGAGCGCCGTCCGCAAGAGCGGCAGGCTGCCCTATCTTCGCCCCGACGGCAAGAGCCAGGTCACGGTGGAATATGGGGAGGATGGAAAGCCGGCGCGCATCGATGCCGTCGTGATCAGCAGCCAGCACTCTGAGTCTGTGAGTAACGACGAGTTGCATTCCGACGTGCTCAAGCACGTCATCCAGGCGGTACTACCTGCAAAGTGGCTCGACGAGCATACCAAGTATCACATCAATCCCACTGGCCGTTTTGTCATCGGCGGTCCCATGGGCGACACCGGCCTTACCGGCCGTAAGATCATCGTGGATACCTACGGCGGCATGGGTCGCCATGGTGGAGGCGCTTTCAGCGGCAAGGATCCAACAAAGGTCGACCGGTCTGCTGCCTACATGGCGCGCTACATTGCCAAGAACATTGTGGCTGCCGGCTTGGCCAGCCGCGCTGAGGTGCAACTGGCTTATGCCATTGGCGTCGCTGAGCCGGTCAGCGTCCTTGTGGAGACTTTTGGCACGGGCAAGCTGAGCGAAGCGAAGCTCACCGAACTGATCCGCAAGAACTTTTCGCTTACGCCCAAAGCCATCATCGAGCACTTGAATCTGCGGCGCCCCATTTACCAGAAAACTGCGGCCTACGGCCATTTTGGCCGTTCCGAGCCGGAGTTCACATGGGAAGCCACGGGCAAGGCCGCTCAATTGGCTGAACAAGCCGGATTGGCTGCAACGGCCAAGGCAAGTTGAGGACCCTCTGGAAGTCAGCAAATTCGAACCGCGAAAGAATGGGACCTGCTGCTCGCGGGGCCCGTTTCTTTTTCGCTTGCCGCATCGATGCCTTAGAATTCTCCGGGGCGCCCACGCTCCTGTTCCAGTGGAGATATCCATGCGTCTTTCTATGATTGCTGCTCTCGTCCTTGGATTTGCTGCGGTATGCGCAGCGCAATCCGGAGCTAACTGGACCTACGAAGGAAAAACCGGTCCGCTGGTGTGGGGAAAGCTCGACCAGGCGTATGAAGCCTGCTCCAAAGGCCACGAACAGTCGCCGATCGACATTCGCGGCGCGCATCTGAACAAGGCGCTTGAACCGCTCGAGTTCCACTTCATCGCCGGACCCATGACTCTCGAAAACACTGGGCGCGGCGTCGTCGCTCATGTGAATCCCGGCAGCGTACTGGTGGCCGGCGGGATGCATTACCACCTTATCGAGCTCGATTTCCATCATCCCAGCGAGCACCCGGTGAAGGGCAAGCTCAGCGACATGGAGGTGGATATGGTGTACCGCAGCGAGGACGACAAGACAGCGATCGTTGCGGTGCGGCTGAATCAAGATCGGGGCTTTCCCAATGCGCTGCTGGCGACGCTGTGGGCGCACTTGCCCACAAAGCCGGGCACGACCGAGAAGATCACCGATATGGTCAGCGCCGGCGGCCTATTGCCCGCTGACCGTGGCTATTGGACCTATCTCGGTTCCGAGGTCACGCCGCCCTGCACCGAGGGAGTTCACTGGTTCGTCTTCGAGGAAGACCTGAGCATGAGCCGCGAGCAGATGCGAGCCTTCGCGAATCTATTCAGGTTGAACACGCGCCCCATTCAGGATCCGCACGGGCGGAAGATTGAGGCGAACGAGTAAAGCAACTTCTGGCTTTCAGCTCTTCGATGCCGGTTCGGCCAGCGGTGTGAGGCTTAACACGATCTGACCGCCGACTCTCTGAACAAGAATTCCTGTGAGGTCGAGCACCAGGTAGTGCGCAGCGTCGAGCGACTCCGCCGGATGGGAAAACGTGGTTGCCACAACGGTGCAACCTGCAGCGCGGCCGGCTTCTGCCCCCGAGGACGAATCCTCAAAGACCACACATTCTTTCGGCGCAACGCCGAGCAAAGATGCCCCGACCAGAAATGGCTCGGGATGCGGCTTTCCGCGCGTGACTTGATCGGCGGTGACGACGTGCTTTGGAACCGGAATGCCTCCGGCGGCCATGCGAATCCGCGCCAGCCGTTCCGTGGCGCTGGTGACCACGGTCCATCGATCCCGAGGCAGCGCCGCGAGCAGATCCAACACGCCCGGTAGGACAGTCAGCCCTTCGTTGTCCGCGATCTCGATATCTTCGATGACCTTGAGTTCCTTCTCACTGTCGAGGTCAGGCCGAAGTTTAGCGATCGTTTCGACAGCGCGACGACCGTGGGCGGTCTTACGCGCGAGCGCGGGATCAACGCCGCGGAGATGAGCCCACTTGGTCCAACTGCGCTCGACTGAGCCAATGGACGAAATCAGAATCCCATCCATGTCAAAGAGGATGCCTTTGCAGGTGATCCGGACGGGGGAAGAAAGGATGGATGAAGGCATGAGTCGATTTTAGATTGGCTTAGATTGGTGCGGATTCAATTCCGCTTTTCCATGCGAGTGTCCTTTACTGCCGGAAAGCTCACTTTCGGCGGGTCGCCAAAGGTGATGGTGGCCTCAATGGAGCGCTTGATGGCACCCGAAACGACCTGGTTCGCGCCGAGGTCGATGGCGCCATCGGCGATGGAAGCGTCCGCGGACCAGCGGTCGAAGTGAGCCAAAGTAGCAGGAATTGGCGGAGGCTTGGCCGCGCCAGCAGCCGGGGTTTTTGCATTCGCGATACTTCCTCGGCGGCACTCGAAATGCAGAGCCCCCTTGGCCGACGCGGCCAGATCGCTGTCGGTGTAGCCGGTGAGCTCCACGTTGCCGTTGCCGCTTAGTGCTCCGCACGACCAACGCAGGCCAAGCAACTTGCCCAGGTCGGCGGCATTGAGCTTTTGGAAATCGCCCCCGAGCGAGTAATCCGGCTTTTCGAGCCCGTTAACCGGCTTGCGGAGAGTTCCGGCAAGATGCACACTGCCGCCAAACAGGCCAGCATCGAGGCTCGTGATTTCAGCGCCAGTGGGCACAAATCGCAGAGACGCCAACACCCCCTTGAGCGTGACAGGGCCAACAACGAGCGAATCGGCGGTCACAGTGCCCTCAAGCTGCGGCCAAGGCGGCGCTGGGGAGGGGCGAAGACGATTGATGAGGTTGGACAGCAGAGTACCCTTTTCGCGCGCGCCAAGGAGCGCGCTCTCAAATGCCGCCGCGTCAAGATCGGCAAACTGCATCTGGAACTGAACCTGACAGGATTGTTGAGGAGTTCGTTCCGAAGCGCAGTCGGCCGGAAGGGTCAGGTTCATTGTTCCCTTTAGAGGTCCATAAGTGAAGTCCACGGGCTCCCAACGAAGATTGCCGTTCTCGATATGAAGCGTGGCGTCATTGACGACAATGTGGCTGGCAAGATAATCGGCCTGCCAGTTCGCGTTGCGGATCATCACGGTTCCTGTCAGGCTATCGCGGTCGGGAGGTTCAGGCGCGGCGCAAACGGGTGGTGCCGAAGCTGAAGACTCCGAGCCGCCCGACGGTGCAACCTCGGCGTGAGGAAGGTCGTTGAGTGAGATCACTTCAGTCGGAATCCATGGCCCTTCAGCGGTCAGATCCACAGTGAGGGGCTCGCCCGCAAGGGCCTCGAGCGCCTCCGCCACTGGAATGCCGGAGACGTAGGCGAGTTCTCTGGCGCGCGCGAAACTCGCCTGACCACGCGCCACGACCTGATAGCCGGAGCGCGAGAAACTTAGATTGAAGGTGAGTGGAGCGGCTCCGCCTGCTGGGATCGCTACGGAGCCGGCCAGCGCTTGTGCTGTGCTCCCTGCCCCTGACTGGCCCCCCTCAGGCGACGCTTGAGAGGCCGCCGAAACGATTGGCGCCGGCTCCAGTATGAACTTTGGCGCCTGAATCGGATGGGCGAGGCCTGCGCCGGTGAGGATGAGGTTTTCGACAGTCAAACTGCCGGTGAGCGGGCCAATCTCTTGTTCGTCTGCCTTCGCTAAATGCTTCCGGTTGATCGGCACCGCCAGCGCAGACTTGGCGGGTGCCGCATTTCCCTGGGAGTGAACATGATAAGCGATCTTTCCACTGACCGCGCCATTGGCCTCGAGATCCGGCACGAGACCGCTGCGGAGAGTGCGCAGCACATCGAGGCCCGCAGCCACCGGAACGCGATCGAGTTCAAGAGAAAAGCTCGGCGGAGTGTCTTCGCCCGGCTTTTCTCCGGTGACGGTTACATGGCCGTTGCCCAGTGGCGAATCGCAGACAACGTTTTCGACGCTGCGGTCAGCGTAGTGGTAGACAAACCCACAGTGAGCGTCGAAATCGAGGGGCGATGCGGGAGTGAATTCGGCGCGGTGCACGCCGGTAGCTCGGAGCCGCGCGAAGATCTGCGCCGCCTCGGCGGTACCGTCGAGGTGCAGCTCCCCAGTCAGGTCACCGCGCCAGCCGGGATCGGAACCAGTAACGAGGCGAGCGAGCTGGCCAAGCTGCGCTTCGCGCCAGTCGATGTCGAGATGCAGGGGCATCTGACGCAGTGCTGGTGCACGGCGCATGCTAGCTTCCAAGCGAACCACGCCGGTCTCTTCAAGGTGCAGACTTACGTCGGTCCGAGCGGGCTGGCCGCGCAAGCGAACACGCCACTCTCCGGGATTCTCCTGCCACAAGGAAAGATCGGCGTTGACCAAAGAGAATGGAAGCTTCTCCACTCCGTTCTTGAAGTTGATGCGGGAGTCAGTGGCTTCGAGATAGGGAAGCGGCGCTATACGGCGCGCACCAGCTGCAGTAGCCGTCTGTGCGGCGGTGCGAAAAATTGAGTCCAAGTTCCAGCGGCCCGGCCCTGCTCGCACAAGGTTGAGACTGGCTTCGTCTACGCTGATCTTGCCAATCTCGACGCGGCCGCGAAATAACGCGAGCAAGCGAATGGAGGCTGTGACCTTATTGGCGTGGAGCACTGGTTCGGTGCCATAGGCCGGATCTTCTGCGACGCTCAGATCGGAGATCTCAAATCCCGGCCAAGGCAGAATGTGCGCCTGGACCGACGAAAGGCGCACCGGCCTGCCCAGCGATTGTGAGATGAGCTGCGTAATCTGGCTCTTAAAGCGACTCACGCTGATGAGCGGGGGAACGACGAGCAGAAGTACCAGGATCGCGACGGTTGCGAGAATGATTCGCAGACCCTTCCGCAATCGTTCATTGCCTCCGGCGCCGTATGTCATTTGTCTATAGATTCTAGCTGCTGGTTATCGCGTGAGGTGGAAGGTACGGCTCCAACGCGTTTGCGTGAAGAAATGCAGAACCACATGGCCCATCCAGGCCAAACGGGGGCCAAGCCCCGTTTGCTCGTACACCGATTCCGGCGTGATGAACGACCAGTAGTTAAACAGCGGGCGCCCCACGATGTTCTGGCGGGGCACGAATCCCCAAAAACGGGAATCCAGGCTGTTATGGCGGTTGTCGCCCATCATGAAGTACATGCCGGGTGGAACTACGAGATCACCATCGACGACGTGATTCGGAAAATCGACAGCCCAACTCTCGGTTGCGCCCCCTGGCTGCGGGTAGGGCGGTACAGACGGAAATTCGTCGAGAAACTCCTGATAATTATCGGCGGTGGTGGGTTGCGCGTACGGCTGTGGTTGCGCGACGCCGTTAAGAATGACGATGCCGTCGTGCAGATGGATGCGATCACCAGGGATGCCGACAAGACGCTTAACCAGAAAGAAATATTGGAGCTTGCCATCGGCGTCGAGTTCCGGCTCGGGACTGGGCTTGATGAACACCACAACGTCGCCGCGTCTGGGCTCGCGGTAGTGAACCAGAGGCATCCACTTGGCGGGCGGAGCCAAATTAATGCGGTCGACGACCAGGTGATCGCCAACAAGCAACGTGTTTTCCATCGATCCCGAAGGAATAACAAAATTCTGTGCGATAAAGGTGAGAATGAAGAGGCCCACGACCAGCACTGAGCAGATGCTGGCCACGGCTTCAAACGGCGTTTCTTCAACCTTGACAGGCTCGGTAGCCGGCTCCTGACTTTTCTGGGAGGGCTCGTTGGCTGCTCTCGTCCTTTTTTTCGTCATTCCGTCGCTCTTGGCGGGAGGTCAGCGGCGTCTTTAGAGCGGTTCTACAATTCACGTGCCCTGTCCAACGTCCTGCAGGGTGGCTTTTTCTTGGTGAAAAAGCCACTCGGCAGTTGCTGACCCGGGTATAGCAATTGCAGAACAGCTGTACGCCTTTTCAACGCCGAATCAATGTACAACGCGGAGGATGCGCCGCCAACGCGCAAATCCGGTGAGACGTTGTGCAAGATCGCGTTCGTGTCCGAGTCTATCATCCGCAGCCTGCCGCGCAGTGGGAGGATCGATCTGCTCGAACGTCAGTGGAAGAGGGGTGCGAGACCGAAAAATAAATTACCAGGGGGCGCGCGATGATGGCCTGCCTGTCCACAAAGCCCCAGTAGCGCGAGTCCAGGCTATGATTGCGGTTGTCACCGAGCACGAAGTATTCGCCCTCGGGCACCAATAACTCACCGTTTTGAGTGAGGCTTTGCATCTGGCGCCACCACTCGGGATCGACCTCCGGATCGGAATAAATCCGGGCGGGAAAGTTGTCTCGCGCGAAGTTTGGCGGAGCAGGTTCGAAGGCCGCATAAGGCTCTTCGAGAGTCTCGCCATTCAAAATCACACGTCCATTTGAGATGCGAATCCGGTCGCCAGGTATTCCGACCACCCTCTTGATAAGCATGGGCGGCCGAGAATGATGGAAAACGATGATGTCGCCGCGCTGAACGGGCCGATAAGGCAGGAGCCAGCTGCTCATTTGACCGGGTGGTGCATAGATTTGCTTGTTGAAGAGCAGAAAGTCTCCGACAAGCAGCGTGCGCTCCATGCTCTCGGAAGGAATGAGAAGCGGCTGCAGAATAAAAGTGAGCACGAACAGCGCCACCACCACGGTTTGCAGCAGCGATGCAAAGACCTGCGGAAGTGTGGGAAGATGAGCGCGCACGTGCGCCCACCGCTCGAGAAACGGCGTGGGTGTTGGAGGACGGCCGTTCATTGTGCGCGCTGGCTCTCTTTGCCGAAAGCCCCGATGATGTCAGCGCCGGGAATTCGAAGGCCGCGGGATGGGTCCGAGCTAGAATGCGAAGCGTCTCCATTCGCCAGAAGGCTGAGCGCCCGGCGCGCTGCATCCTGCTCGGCATGCTTTTTAGTACGCCCCATGCCGCGCGCCAGCGGCTTCCCTTTTTGCCCCGCTTCACTCTTTAGCCGGACTTCAACCAAAAAGCGTTTGTGATGATCGGGGCCACTCTCGGTCTTCACGCGATAGACCGGCGCTCCTGCTCCCGCAGCCTGGAGCCGCTCCTGTAGCGCGGATTTGTAATTGCCCAGGGCTTCTCCGGAACGCAATTCGAGTGCCAGACGCTCCGCAGCTTCGGCCATTACCCTTCCGCGGACAAAGACCCGTACGGGCTCCAGACCTCCGTCGAGAAAGAGTGCACCCATCACAGCTTCCATGGTATTCGAAAGCACAGTGCTTCTACGCCGCAGGCCGCTGCTCTCTTCGCCGCGGCTAAGACGCAGATGTTTGCCCAAGTGAATCTCTTCGGCGACTTGCGCCATGTGCAGCCGGCTAACCAACCCGGAGCGAATGCGCGTCATTTCGCCTTCGCGCCACTCCGGATGCATAGTGAATAGCGCCTCCGCCACAACAAGTCCCAACACAGCGTCGCCGAGAAACTCAAGGCGTTCATTGTCGGCCGGAGCTGACTTCTTTCTGTTGTCCGCTTGCGCAAGCTGGTGGGCAAGCGACCGGTGTGTGAGCGCGCACACCAGGAGCTCAGGGTTTGAAAACTCGTGCCCCAGAGCAGCTTCAAGCTCTTTGAGATCTGGCTTCACTCCTACCTCGCACTTGAAATCCCGCTCTCACTTAGACGCATTGAACGTGCCGCATGTGCGCCGAAGATGGATCCGAAGACTTCAGATATTCGGCAAATTCCATCAGCCTCGTCGCTTTGTGAATGCACCGATGGACAATTACTGCGGTTTCGGAGCGCTGCCCAGCACCTGCGGCTGGGGCGCGGCAGGGTCGCCAGGACCGCCAGCAGCCGGTGACTCGCCAGGCTGCGTTTGCTGAGGTGGAGAACCTGGCTCGTTGTCGCCGGTCTCATCATCGCAGTCGTGCTCATGGCCGCGCTGCATATAGGCAGCCTTCACGCCCCGCTCGGCGGCAAGACGCGTGTCGAGTTGACCGTCGCGGACAGCCAAGGCCTCTTTGTACTCGGCGAGGGCTTCGTCGCGCTTGCATTCCAGATCCAGCATTCGGCCAAGGTAGATGTGCGACCATGCGAGCAGCCGCTGCTCTTTGCTCGTGGCGAGGGTCTTTTGGAAGTCTTCGACCGCCTCGTCGGGATGTCCAGTCATCAGATCCACCCGGGCCAGGATGAAATGGGCACGAGCGGCATCAGCCGTCGACGCGATGCTGTCGTCCTGGCTGGCGAGCACCTTTTGCGCCATCGCAGTGGCCGCAGGCACATCTCCGCTGGCCAGCTTGGCCTCGGCGAGATCGAGTCCCGTTAGCGCACGAGGCTTAGTCTGCTGCAGAACATCCTCGTCGCCCTCTTTGTCGAACTCGGTCTGGCGTGCGCGGTGGACCTGCTGATCGACATCCATGCCGTATACCATTTCTCCGATGGTGTCCTTGAGGCCGGCAGGATCCTTTTCAAACTGCAACAATTGCTCGTAAAAGTACTGCGTCAGCACATAACCCTGGCGCATATCATGTCCGACGGCGGCCCATTTCACCGCGTCCACCTGTTGCTGGTAAAGTTCGCGTTCATGTTCGTACCGCGGCAACTGCGAGCGATCCACATCCGACGGAATCTTGTACTCGGGAATGCTCGTATCCATTGTGCGCGCTTCAATGGCCTTGATCAGACATTCGATTGTCAACGCCACGGTATCGGAGCGGAACCGGAAATCAAGCGGTGCGTCATGAATTTCTTTGAGAATCGGCTGCTCGCGGTCGATGGCGTTGGACCGCTGGTACAGCAAGGGATCGATGACGTAGTGGAGGTAGGTGTGGCGCACGCCGGCCATGGGAATCTTTCCCTTGACCGGTGAGACCACGACCACGTAGTCGGTGCCATAGATGCGGGCGTTGACCATGGCCGGGGAGAGCTGCGGCTCGATCACCACGATAAACCTGCGGCCGTCGTAGGTGGAGGCAGGCATCTTGAGGTAAAGGTTTGTGCTAACGATCATCTTCGAGAGCGGGTCGTGCAGGTTGTCGATCTCGTCGTCGTACAGATGATGCGAGGTCAGCCAGACGCCGTGCAAGTCCACTGCAGCCGCAAACGAGCGAAGCAGGGGAACAATCTCGGCCACCTGGGTGGAATCGGGCGGCATTTCGGTCAGATCGGCCGTGAGTTCGAGTTCCGGCGGAGGCGTGAGGTAAAGAGCCAGCGAGATGTACTGAGAAATGTCGCGCTCCGAGCCGGTCATGCGGTGCTGAGCAATGTAGAGGCAAAGCGCGTCCCGCTTGGTGCGGGCATCCTCGCTTTGAGCGAGCGCCTGATTCATCTCGTCACGCACATGTTTGCGAATGGGCGCGCTCTCCTCCAGGCCTTCATCGTAGCCACAGGCGTTCAGCGCCGCCGTCATGATGAACATTTGCTCGGAGGAGATGAGCGAGATGGTCGGCCCGGCCGGATCGATAAGCGAAGGAGCCCTTTCCCGCGCATACAACTGCCCCGAAGAGGAGCTTGGGTTGGAGGAGGAGCTACTCGATGATTGAGTTTGCGCGGACTTTGGGGCCAATCCGGCCAACAAACACAGAAACACCGCGGAAACAAAAGCCAACCAATGCAATTGACGCGTCATGAGGAAACCCTGCCTGTAAGTCTATTTAGACGCACCGGCAGGGTCAAACGCGAGGAAAGACTCTACTTGAGTTGCAGGCTGCTTTTATCCGCGTACTGAGATGCCGGAGAACGACAGGACCGCCAAACCGCGAACGGGCTGGCCGAAGAAGCGGGCCGGCTCAAAGCGGCTGAACAAGAGCAGGTTCTCCACCTGGGAACGAGTCACGGCGTCGGTGGGGCCGGAAACAATGCGATAGTCGTAGACTTGGCCTTCGTCGTTTACGTACGCTTCGACCACGACTGGGCTGGAGATGGCATCAGCCTCATTGTTGCCCTGAGCGTTCGAAAAATAAAGCAGATGAGGAGCAGTCGCGTTGCCCAAAGGCTCGTCGGGCGTAGTCTGGGCTGCCTGCGGCTGGGCCAGCACGGTGACCAGCACGACGATTGTTCCCAACAGTAGAACCGCGCTCGCAAATCCAGCGCCTGCCTGTAGCAAAAACGGGCCCACGGTGTTCTTCCATGCCAGTTCCCAAGCAGTGAAGATGCTGCGGCGGCTATGCGCGCGCTCCTGGCTTACAGCGACACGAATTCGCAACGGCAAGTCCGGCGGCTCCGGTGCGGGACCCAGGCCAGCCAGCGAAGCCTGCAATCCGCGAAGAGATTTCCATTCGCGCGCACAAGCGCGGCACCCCTGAAAATGCGCATCGATCTCCTGCATCTCGCGTCCGCTCAACCGGCCGTCGAGATAATCCGTCAAGCCAGCCTGCACTTGGTTGCAGCTGTTCATCGCGCCTCCTCTCTGAGGGAGATTTTCATCCCTGCCAGCGCTGTGGGCCGCGAACCCGACGGCTCACCCGTCAGCAACGTCTTCAGGCAGGCGCGCCCGCGTACCAACCTCGATTTCACCGTTCCCAGGTTGACCCCTTGTATAGCTGCAACTTCCTCGTAGACGAATCCTTCGATGTCGCGCAGGACGAGCGTGGTGCGGAATGGCTCCGGAACCTGGCGCAACGCATTCTCGACCCGCGCGCGGTTCTCCTCGTGCAGGGCTGCGTCATATGGCGACTCGGCAGGATCCACGAGCATGTCCTTCAGCTGGACTGGCTGGCCGCAATCTCCCTGAACCATCTCCTGCTCCATCGCAATCTCCTGCTGTTGATGCCTCTTCCACCAGCGACGCTGGTTCGACGCTTCGCGCAACGCAATGCGGTAGATCCAGGTGCGCAGGGAAGACCCGCCATGAAAACCGCGAATTCCGCGAAAGACCTTGACGAAAACTTCCTGGGTTAAGTCCGCAGCGTCTGCGGGATTGCGCACCGTGCGCGCCAGCAATGAGTAGATCGGCTGATGGTAGTGCGCGATAAGCCAGGCAAAGGCCTCCTCAGAGCCGGCTCGCAATTCTTCAACGAGAGCCGCCTCATCCGATTGGATCGCTAACGCGCTGGCAAGATTGCCCATGGTGAGGTCCGCCTGCAATTCCGTGTCCTCCCACGTTACCGCATATCAGCCGTCTTCTGCATCTGCGTGCGTCACACCGCGTCGTGGAGACCATGCCCTCGCCAATTATTCGAAGCCACTTACTGCCATATCCTGCGGCCGGTTAGCCACCTGAAGCCCGTTACTCACCCTGAACGCATGAACCTTGGTGTACCGCAATATGACCCATGCGCCTACCATCTTAGACACCGTGGAGGGTTGAAGTGTTCCCACTCGCATGCGGCAGGGGTTTTGGCGTCACTAAAATTTTGTTGATGGATTCAACGGGAGGTTGGGCCATTCAGAGGGTGAAGACGATCCTGCGGCCTTTTTCGACGCGATCCCAGGCGGTCTCAATTTCGGCCAGCGGGAGCGGCTCGACCGCGATCTTCAAGCTGCCGGCTGCGGCCATCTCGAAGAGGGTGGGAATGGTGGCAAGAATCAGGTTGAGAGGGGCGGAGCCAAATCCACTGCCAAGGAGGGTTAGATCGATGCTGCGCAGCGTCGCGCCGGGTAACGTAACCGTCTGGCCGGCGCTGGAGCCGACTTCGACCAGGCGCGTTTTGTGAGTGGCTGCGGCGTTGAAGCCCTTGGCGAGGGCCTCCAGGAGCAACTCCGTGGGCCGTCCCCAAAGATAATCGACGACCACATCGATACCCGCGGCGGCCTCGGCGGCAAGGGCCTCGCGGACGGCGTCCTCGGGCTCGCCGAGCGCAATCACTAGATCCACGTCAGCGGCTGCAATTGCGTCTACATTGCGGCCGGCGGCGATCACGCGCTTCGCCCCTAACTGCCGCGCCACCTGGATGGCAAGCTGGCCCGCAACACCGGTCGCGCCCATAACCAGCACCGTTTCTCCTGACGCGAGGTTGGCGCGCTCTTTCAGCGCGACCCAGGCCGACATACCGGGATTGGCAATCGCGGCGGCACGCACGTCGTCCAAACCGTCAGGCACAGGAATGCACGTCTTCCGCGGAGCGGCGGCGCGCTCAGCCATCGTTCCCCATGGCTTGCGCACAAACAAGAAGTAGACTCGGCTGCCGTCCTCGAGAACACCCACGCCATCCACGCCCGGAACGGCTGGACCCTGCCCCGCACCTGCGCTCGCGTAATGCGATCCGCTCGCCAGCGACCTGACGATCGGGTGCAAACCGGCGGCGCGCACCCGGACCAGCACCTCGCCCTGCTCGGCGACAGGGTCGGCAAATGATTGGTAGATCGGCGGCTGGCCCGGGACTTTGACGACAGCGGCTTCCATCGAATTCACCTCCAGGGATCTCAGACTATGAACTTTCGATTCGATGTCTTGCGGTTTCGATTCTCTCAGCCTGGCGCTTAGGATGAAAGTCGGAGGCGTCTGGTCATGTTTTCCGCCCATCCGATCGGCTTCATTCATAGCCCTTACCATGAATCCTCGGCGATACCCAAGGGCCTCGGCGCCAAACACGACGCCGAAGGCGTCATCGAGCTCTTGCGCGAGTTCGGACCGGGGCTGACTGACATCGATGGCTTCTCGCACCTGTTCGTTCTTTGGCAGTTCGACCACGCCGATGGGTTCGATCTGATCGCGCATCCGCCAACCGATGAGGGCCGGCCTCACGGCGTCTTTGCCACGCGATCGCCGCGCCGGCCAAATCCGATTGGCCTCACGGTTGTCGAGTTGCTGCGCCGCGAAGGCTCCGCGCTCCATGTGCGTGGCGTGGACATGCTCGACGGAACGCCGGTTCTCGACATCAAGCCGTATCTGTCCAGCATTCCAGCGGAGAAACTGCGGCGGGGATGGCTTGCCGAAGCGGAAAAGAACCGTGCATCGTGAAACGTGAGCCGTGCCGCGGAATCGGTGTCGGGATTTGCGTCTTCGTTGTCTTTTCCGCTCCCCCGGGGGACACGAACCACGAATCGCGTCTCTACGGAATTCCAAGCAACTTGTGCGTTTGCAGGCTCAGTCGCCAGCGCGGGTGATCGAGGCAATATGCCAGCGCCAGCGTTGTGTTCAGCTCACGGGCGGGCCCATCCATGGGCTGCAAGAAGAAATGCCGGAACGGTAGCTCCTCAAACTGCTCCGGCTCCGCTCCAGACTGCGGGTAGATCAGCTTCAATTCGTCTCCGCTGCGCTGCTTGAACCCGGCGCCCGCCTTCGGGCTTACACAGATCCAATCCAATCCCGCCGGAGCCGCCATCGTTCCGTTCGTCTCCGCAGCGATCTCAAAATTGCAGGCGTGGAGGGCGTCGATCAACTCCTTGTCGAGTTGCAGAAGAGGTTCGCCACCGGTGCAAACTACAAACCGATTGCCGGACGCGGCGGTTGCGGGCCACCTGTGATTGATGGCTGCAGCGAGGCTTTCGGCAGAGACGAAATTTCCGCCGCCACGCCCATTGGTATCGGCAAAATCGGTGTCGCAGAACTTGCAAATTGCCGCCGCGCGGTCCTGCTCGCGCCCCGACCAGAGATTGCATCCGGCAAATCGGCAAAAGACCGCCGGCCGGCCAGTCTGCGCACCCTCACCCTGCAGGGTGTAGAAGATTTCCTTGACCGCGTAACTCATTGCGATGCCTGCGTTTCACGGGTTCGCAGCGGATCTTCGATCCCATTTTCGCGGAAGCCCTTTTGCCTCAGGAGGCAGGAGTCGCATTGTCCGCAAGGCACGCCCATAGGGGAGGGATCGTAACAACTGCTGGTCAAGCCGTAATCTACGCCCATGCCGCGCCCCAGGCGGATAATCTCCGCTTTGGAGAGCGCGATGAGCGGCGTGTGGATCTTGAGCGCCTGACGGCCTTCTACACCAGCCTTGGTCGCCAGGTTGGCCATTTTTTCGAAGGCAGCGATGTATTCAGGACGGCAATCGGGGTAGCCGGAGTAGTCGAGCGCATTCACGCCCAAATAGATATCGCTCGCGCCCAGCACCTCGGCCCAAGCCAATGCAAAGGCGAGGAAGATCGTGTTGCGTGCAGGCACGTAAGTAATTGGGATGCTATCCGCCATCTCCTGGGTTGTGCGGCCTTTCGGAATCGCGATGTCGGCCGTGAGCGCCGAGCCGCCAAACGCGCGCAAGTCAATGGCTACGGTACGATGCTCCGCCACCCCAATCGATGCAGCGACGCGCTTTGCGGCCTCCAGTTCCCATGCGTGCCGCTGGCCATAAGAAAACGAGAGCGCATACGGCTCGTATCCCTCGCTCCTGGCTATCGCCAGCACGGTGGCCGAATCGAGACCACCGCTCAAAAGGACGATTGCGCGTTTGGGTTTGTTTTCCATGGCTAGAGAATGGGCAACTTGAGATCGCCGCCGCGGCCGATATCCATCGACGGCGAGATCGGATTGCGCTCGTCGATGTAGGCTTCGATGCACTGGTCCAGAACGCCCTTGGCCGCGAGGATGAACTCGACTGCGTCGCGCGCCGCGCCATAGCCGCCCGCGTTTGGCGTTACGTAGTGCGCTTCGGCTTTCACCCGTTCGCGCGCATTGGCCACGGCCACCGCAAAACCCACTTCGCGCATCGCCGGCAGATCGATCACGTCATCGCCGACGTAGCAGATCTCGTCCAGCGTCACGCCTTCCTTGGCGACAATTTCGCGAATTGGCTGCATTTTGAAGGCGCTACCCTGGTAGATGAACTCCAGCTTCAGGTCGCGGGATCGAGTGGCCACGGTTTCGCTGATACGCTTGGTAATCACGCCGCACTTCAGGCCGCCAAGCCGAGCCAGGGAAATCGCCGTGCCGTCGTGCGCGCTGTATCCTTTGGCCTCGACCATGGTGGTCGAATTCACGCCAAAGCCGATGCTGGTCTTGCTACCGATCTCCTCCAAAACCTTGCCGCCCGCAGGGCCCGGGACGAGCCAGATGGTGCCGTCGGTGAATACGCCATCCACGTCGAAAAGAATGATCTTGATCTTGCGGGCTCGGTCTTGCGCGGTGAGTGCCATTTTTTGATTTTAACGGGCACGCCCGATTGGTTGCTTACGAAACATCGCCGGCTCAAGAGAGAATGAAAGCGTGGATCGAAATCCTCCCAGGACCGCGCCGCAGCCCCCACCCGGACTCGAGCCCGATGATTTCTACTTCGAGGGCCCGTACCTCGTCTTTACCGCCGCATATCATCTCAAACGCGGAACCTGTTGCGGGTCGGGGTGCCGGCACTGTCCTTATCGAGAGAGCCCTGCCTCAGAAGCTGACCCGACGAAACCGGATTAGCGGTCGGGGGCGGGGTGCGAATTTCTCGCTGGCTGGATGTGCCCGCGCGGTGCTATAAATCCAGACTTGCGGAAACGGGCAGCCTGACTCTCGCGCGCTGTGAGGGTTTCCTCGCTCCCGATGCCGCAGAACCGAACTAATTCGCGAAATCGAGGAGAGGAAAAATGGGAATTCTTCTGTGGATTATGGCCGGCCTGATTGCAGGCTGGCTAACGGGCAAGATTATGAAGGGCTCGGGTTATGGGTTCTTCGTCGACATCCTGCTGGGCATCGCTGGAGCGTTGGTGGGCGGGTTTATCGCAAGCCACCTTGGGCTGGATGCGCACGGCGGATTCCTCTACAGCACGCTGATTGCGGTGGGCGGAGCGATCATCCTGGTGGCCATCCTCCGGCTGCTCAAACGCGCATGAAGGCAAGGCGCGCGTGACGGCTGCTCACCCTCTTTCCGCAGCGGCATCGCAGAGGGGCTGGGCCCGAGGCGATTCTATTCGGAGCTGCCAGCTGAAGACGATTGACCTGCGGGCGGCGCGTTGGACGGTGCTGCCGCGGGCACGGCAGGCGGCTCACGGACCAGGACCGCAAAGCGCGGAAAAGCAAAGCTGCCTGCTGCGTCGTCGATCACATTCAATTGGCAAATGTACGGACCGGGCTTGAGCCCGCTCAATGGCACATCGAGTTCGATCGAGACTGCATCGCGTCCGTCCACGTTGATCGACTTGGCTTTCACAATCGGTGTTTCGTACACCTTTGCAGATCCTTGAATCAGCTCCAGGCTGCTCAACAGATCGATCGCGGATTTGGCTTCCTTCGGCGCTCCTTCGGCCGCCTTCGCGTGCGCCGGATCGTAGATCTCATAGAGCAAATACATGTGCTGATCCTGGCGAAAGACGTGGCTGATGTTGGGGACGTATTCTTCGCCGTTCCTCACCAACGGATCGTCTTTCTTGCTGGGCTCGCGCTGCGACGCCAGCACAATGGAACTCATCTTCAGCGGAGCCTTCTTCAGATCGGGCAGCGTGACGTCGGCGATGAACGAGCCCATGCGGCCGGTCTGGTTCTCGCGAACCACGAACTTGAGTTGGTACTTGCCCGGGGGCAGGTTGAAACTCGTGGTGTACTGAATGTTCTTCTGTCGCGCCTGCAACGATGGGTCGAGATTGAGCTTGACCGTATCGCGCACGCGGCCCACCGGCCGCTGAGCCTCGTCGACCACCGCGCCGATGATGTCGAGCGTGGCCTTGTCCTTGTCGCCACCCTTCACGAAAGGAATCTGCGAGCCGGGGACCACGAGCGAGACCGGCATAAAGAAGCGATTCTCGTCGAGACGGAAGTACATCGCATCCATGTAGACAGCCATGTCAGTGGCCGGCAGGTCGCTGGCCAGCTGATCCTGGAGTTCCTGCTCGCGGTCCTCCTTGCCGGAGTGCTTGAAGTCAGCCGGCGCGTAATATCCGGGCCGGTAATCGAGCTTGACGCCGGGGCGATCGATCTTGAACGTAAGCTTGCGGTACTTGCCGTCGCGAGCGGGGTTGGTCGAGTGAAAACCGATGGCGTAGTAGGCCGAGTTGTCCTTCTGCACCTGCGCAAAGGCCGGCGCGAAATCGTTGGAGTCGAAGAACGCTTTTCCACCGGTGTCGCTGGAGAGCGTGGCCATGACTTCCTGGCTATCGAAATTCGCGTTCATGTTGGCTGTGAGCGCGCTTCCGTTGAATCCGGCCTGCCCGCGCAAACTGCCGGTAGAGGCGTCGCCAAACGCCGTCACGGCCTGCAGACCGCGCGTGTCCACGCTGTAGATGGCGAGGTCGGCGCGCACTGCCGCGTTAATGGCCGCCCGCAGCGAAGCTTCATTCTCAATGCCATCGCGCGAGATTCCTCCGGAGAAATAGAGCAGCGACTTTTTCTCGTTGATTTTGGAAAGCGATTGCGAAATGGAGCGCAGCGCAAACAGCTCGCGATCGGTGTTGAGGTCGTTGTACTCGCTCTCGTCGGGTGTGTAGGCTGTCGTGTCTTCCACCTGGTTCGTGTTGGAGTTTGCACCCTGAGCAAATCCCTGGCCCTCGGTGCCGTTGTACGCCCCAACCCCGTTGATCAGCGCGTTCTTGTCGGCGGTAAAGTCCTGATCGACGTTGAGCGTATCGCCAAGCGAGACCAGGGCCACGAGATCTGCCGGCCGCATTTTGGTCCGTAGAAAGGCCTGTGCCGCGTCTACGCTTCGCTCCAGATCTTCGGGCTGCATCGAGGTCAGGTCGAAGAACATGACGATAAGCCGGTGGTTGCGCAACTCCTCCGGCTTCGCTACGACCACTGCCTTGCTACCTGTCGGACCAGCAGCCAGTCCGCTTACAGTGGCCTCTCTTAGCGGGGTGGCCATGTCCACGCTCTCAAAGTCAAAAGTGTCGATCTGCTGTTCCTTGCCGTTCTCGTAGATCTTGAAGTCGCTCCGCTTCAGGCCTGTGATCAACTCGCCGGTCTTTGCGTCGCGAGCGACCACGTTAGTGAGCACAAGTTCAGCGTTTGCCTTGAGCGCAAAGCCACCTTGCGGAGTCGACGTGACCGCAGGCCCGAGTGGCGGGTTTTGCGGTGCTGAATTGTTGGGGACCTGTCCCGAGTTTTGCGCAGGGATCAGCGGCGCTCCAGGCACCAGTAGCGCCGTAAGCCCAACCACCACACTCATCCTCCGCACCAAGATCTTCATCCGTTTCCTCTGGTTCGCCGCGGCGCTCAATCCGTGATGCGCCCTGACTTTCAAAACCTGAACCTCGCCATGAACTGGAACGACCGCATCTGGCCGACCGAGGTTACTTCGCCGAACGTCGGTGAGTCATCGGTCGTGTTTACGCCCGAGTACTGCACTGTGTTAAACACATTGTCGATGGTGGCGCGAATCTCCATGCTGCGCGTTTCGCCCAGATCCATGGTCTTTGACAGCGACATATTGTTTGAGACCGTACCCGGTCCTTCAATCGAGTCACGCGGAGCGTTCCCGAAGTAATCGCAGAATCCCTGGGTATTGGTCGGCGCCGAGTAGGCCGCAGTATTAAACCAGTGCAGCAGCGAGCTGCCGCCCGCAGTTACCGATTGACCCGTCAGGTTGGGCCGCAATCCGCTCGAGTTGCCGCACTCATCGCTCTGCGCCGTTGGCACAAACCCCGGAGAGAGCCACGATCCGGTGGCGAAGTTGAAGCTGCCGGAAACGGACAAGCCTTCAAGAATGTGCGAACCGACGCCCGAAGTGACCCAGAATTTATCTGGCCCGAAGGGCAGCTCAAAAAGATAGGTGCCGCTCACCTGATGGCGAACGTCGAGAACGGAGTGTCCCTCCTGGGCAGCCAAGTTCTCCCAGTCCTGAACAACCGATCCCGAGCTGCCATTGACCGAAGAGGCATCGTCGATGGCATGACCGTACTGGTAATTGGCGCCCATGGAAATGCCTTTGGAAAGGCGCTTGTTCACGCGCACGGTGCCGGCATTCATTTTGTAGAACGCAGCCGCTTCGTCGTAGTTGAAGATGAGCCCCGTTGGATCGGTGCCCGGACTGGCAGGGAGTGCGCGCGGCGCGAGCTTCACGTCGAGATGATTCGATCGCGATCCGTTGTAGCCGACATTCATCACGATGCCCCAGGGCAGCGTCTTCTGGATGTCAAGATTCCACGCCATCACGTATGGCAGCCCGTAGTGCGGATTGAGCGCATAATTGCCCACTGTCGCGGGCGCAGGAAACCCATTGGCCAGCGTGAAACAGGTTCCGGTCAGCGCGCAGGTTGACGAGGCGTTGTTGCCGGCGGCTTCCTGGTTGGTCTGCTCATCGGTGAAGGGCGGCTGGTGCGCCATCGTATTTGCAAACGTCGCGTACTCGCCCACCGTGTAGTTGGTACCGAACCCCGCACGCACGACAGTTTGCTTGATCTTTGGCACGCGCCAAGCCAGCCCCACACGGGGCTGGAATGCTTTGTGCCAGGGAAAGACCAGCGAATCAGGCAAGCCGTTCATTCCGGCCGTTTGCTCGGTCTCGCTGGTGAATCCGCTGTCCGGATTCGTGGCTACGTCTGCCAAGTGCCCATATTTCTCGATGTATGGCGCGAAAAATTCCCATCGCACACCGTAATTGAGCGTAAGCGACGGCAGCATCCGCCAATCGTCCATGGCGTAGGCATCAACAACGTTGTCGCGCAGATAGCTCTTCGCCTCTGAAGAGTTGAGCGTTGTGGACTGGGGCAATCCAAGCAGAAAATCGGCGATGGATGAGCCGGTGGTCAAGTCCCCCGCTGGGTCCTCGGTAAACAAACCGGTAAACGCGAAGTTTCCGGTGGCGTTTGAGCCGGCAAGAAAATCCCGATGAACGCGGCGGTAGTCGCCGCCAAAACGCAGGTTGTGTTTGCCGTGAATCCAGCTCAGGACTTGGGTAAACGAGATGGTCTGCGAGATGGAGAAGCTCGGCTGCGTTTCATTCAGTCCCTGGATGCCGTTGCTGAGCGAAATATCGGGCACACCGTAATTGAGAGGAACGTTGTTCGGCACATTCACTCCGACGGTTGCCGCGGGATTGTTGGAGGTATTGGTGAAGAAGTTAATGGTGTGGCTGCTGCTGCGATTCCAGTTGACGTTCGAGATGCTGGTGAAACGGTGGTAGCCCACCGTGTAGCCGGCCTGAACGGAGTCTGAATCCGAAGCGCTTTTGCCGCCCAAATCTGGAATCAGATTCACCAAGTCAGAGGCCGAGTGCGACCAGTTGTAGTTGAGATTGATGCTCTGGCGCAGGCCCTGAGTCTGCGATCCGCCGCGACGCCCGCCGCCGTAGCCGAGCCGCTGCGCCGTGCCGCCGGGTTGCGTGGCATTTGCGCCGAGACTGCGGTTGTAACGAATGCCGGCTTGCGTGGAATTCGATTGCGCGGTGGTCAGCAAGTGGTAGTTGTATCCGTTGATGGTGCTGCCCGCAGGCAGATTCGGCTCGGGAAAGTAATTCAAGAGCGCAGTCGCCTGGGGGGATATCGACTGTCCCGCAGCTCCCGTCGGCGGGATAACGTTGGGCGTGGCGTTGTAGATGAATTGCTGGCCGGTTACGGGATTGTAGATCGTGGGCAAACCAGCGGCGGAAAAGTCGCCGGTCCGTTCTGCATCGGTGGGAACGGTGCCGTAGAAATCGTCGGGGCTGGATGAGCGCGAGCCGGAGAGAGTGAGAAAGACGGTGTCCTTGCCGCTAGGCTTGGTCAGTCGCGGGATATACGGCGCACTCATAAATGAAAGCGTGAAGTGATTGGTCCCGTTGGTCGGCTGGTTCTGCTGCTGGCCCAGCAATGCGAACGGCTGCGCGTTGAAGATCGAGGTCGTTCCATTCCATGCAATGGCGCCGTGCGGCTGGCCGGGATTGAAGTTCCGGAAGTTCCCGCGGCCTCCACCACCACCGCCTCTTCCGCCAAAACCGCCCCCGCCTCCTCCGAATCCACCGCCTCCACCGCCGAAGGCCCCGCCAAATCCTCCTCCACCTCCATACCCGCCAAACAATCCACCCTGGCCCGCCGCGCCGCCTTGCCCGTTCAAACCGCCTTGCACCTGGATCGATTGGATCGCATCACGCACTCGGTCAACGTCGACACCGGCCAGCGCACTCACCTGTCCCGCCTGCCCGGTGACTGCTACTGACTCGTCGCTGAAATCCGAGTTGCCGGCAATCGACGGAAGCGTGGCTCCGCTTGCTCCCTCCGTTCCGGCGCCGGTGTCGGTGTCGGCTGTCAGCGTGTTCAGGAGGCTCAGGTTTTCCGGCGAATTGCCCGCCAGTTGGCGAACCACTGCTGCAGCATTGCCTTGCTGGTTGGCCTGTTGCTGATCCAAAGCCGCCTGCCGTGAAGCCAAAATCAACTCGAAATTCACCAACTGGTCGCGGCTGGCCGCATTCAGAACGGCCTCCTGCGTCCCTCCAGCGAAAGCCACGAGCTGTGTTCGTATTACATAGCGGCCATTGAGCGGAATCTTCATTTGCCATGCGCCGTTAATGTCGCTGGTGGTTGAATAGCGCTTGCCGGTTAGAGTGTTTTGCGCGGTTATTGAAACTCCTGGGAGCGGGATGGCGCCGCTCTTGACCACGCCATGCAGCGTGCCGCCAGTAACGACTTCAGGAGAAGATGGTGCGGCGGGTACAGCGGGCGATAAGGGAGCCTGACTTGCCGGGGTTTGCGCCGTGGGAGCCTGCGGCCACGCAGCAAGACACGCGGTCAAGACAATCCCTGCCGCACCCGCACGCCTCATTGCTGCCTGCTGCATTGCGCTACCCGGCCTCTCTGGAACCGATCCTATAAACGGTCTTTTTCAACTCGCTCGAATCTTCACTCGCTGGAATCTCGGGGACCTGCATCGTTTTTGGGTCCCATACTTGCTCACCGCGCTCTGCGGGCATTTTCGAGACCGGTTGTAGCCAGTATTCAGTCTGACGAGCCATGCACTGTGAAGGTTTACCGGCGCGCCCATGCGGCCAGTGCAAAGCTCTGCAACCGACGCGGTTGACAAGTTTAACCCGGAAGAAGGTTTTGCACTTGCAATCCCGGCGGCCGCATGTTAACTCTCAAGTTAATAGTTTTCTGATTGCTACCGCGTAAGTAAACCACGGTACGCACCGAACAGGACGTGAAATGAGCATAAAGATCGGGACCACGATTCGCGCATACCGCCTGCAAAAGGGACTGTCGCAGGGGGACATCGAAAAAAAGACCGGCCTGCTACGCTGCTATCTCTCTCGCGTAGAGAACGGTCACACCGTGCCCTCACTGGACACGCTAGCCAAGATCGCTCACGCGCTTGACCTGCCGATTGCGCAGTTTTTCGCCAGCGACACGCTTTCCCGCCAGATGAATACGCAAAGCCTCTCCGACGACGAGCTACGTTTTCTTACCCAGCTCAGGCGCTACTCAACAAATTTGAATGAGAGCGACCGCAAACTGCTGCTGGCCATGGTGAAGAAGTTTTCGGCGACTGCGACGCGTTGAGTACGCTGGAGTCAGCTACGCGGCGGCAACTGCGCCAAGAAGAAACCGAACAACACCAGCAGAAGCACAACCATCGCAACGCTTAGGCGCAGCTTGAACTGAAAATCGTTGCGCGGCGAGCCAATGCGAGGCACCATCGGAGCTGCCATGAGCAGTCCGCACAGGAGTCCTCCGACATGCGCAGAATTGTCGACTTCCACGCCTGTGAATCCCTTGGCAAAATTGACGCAATAAAGGATCGCAAGATTGAACACGGCAAAATAAATAACTGACTTGCGGAGCTTCCGGACCTCTTCCGGCGGCACAGGTAACACTTTCGACTTCAGTAGAACGATCAACGCACCCGCAATGCCAAAGACCGCGCCCGAGGCCCCCGCGCTCGCCTGGAAATAAGGTGTCCCCGAAGCATCGTGGATCGGCCGCATCCAGTTCCAGAACGTGGAGAGCAGGTTCCCCGCGGCGCCAGTGAGGATATACGCGGCGAACAACCCGAACGAGCCCATCAAAGGTTCGGCCAGCAAACCCAGGTTCCACAGGCACCACATGTTCGTTGCGATATGGAGAATTCCCACATGGACGAACATTGCGGTGACAATGCGCCACCATTGGCCGTAGAGGAGTACGTTGTCAGGCCTGTCCGCACCCCACTGCATGATTTGGTCGAGGGTCGGCATCCAGATGCTGGCGCCGCGCGCCACCATAGCCACAAACACGGCGCAATTGATCCCCAGGAGCAGATGGGTGGCAGGAGCTGCCGCCCACACGGGACGCCGTCGTCGCGGCGGCGGAGCAGAATCGCTGACAGGAGGAAGAACCTCCGGCTGGGGGGGTGAGGGATAACTTCCCATACCACAACTCTAATGCATTGCCAGTTGAAGCGCAGAGTCAGACTGCAGCGGCGTCGAAGGGAAATCATCCGGGTCTTCAGGGCAGTGAGACGTTAACAGGCGGGCGAGTTTCGCGATGTAGTCTGGAATTCAGCCGGCGCTCTCCGAAAGATTGGAAATGCGATGCGAGCCCGTGCGGATATCTAAACAAGGAGCAGGATCGTGACTTCGGCAATGGATGCAAATGAAATGGGTGCGAAGCCGATTCGCCGCGCCCTTTTGAGTGTGACCGATAAGGCCGGTCTCGTCGAATTCGCGCGAGAGTTGAGGGGCTTCGGGGTCGAGCTGATTTCGACCGGCGGGACAGCGAAGGCGCTGCGCGAGGCCGGTCTTGCTGTGAAGGACATCAGCGACCTGACAGGGTTCCCGGAGATGCTCGACGGGCGAGTGAAAACGCTGCACCCGCGTGTGCATGGCGGTCTGCTCTACATCCGCGGCAATGCCGAACACGAAGCGGCGGTTGCCGTGCACGGCATCCAGCCCATCGACATGGTAGTGGTAAATCTCTACGCCTTCGAGAAAGCCGCGGCACAGCCCGGTGTCGCCTTCGGCCATCTCATCGAAAACATCGACATTGGCGGGCCGTCGATGGTGCGCTCCGCTGCGAAGAATTTCGAAGATGTCGCGATCGTGACGCGTGTGTCGGACTACCCCGCTCTAATCCAGGAGATGAAAGGCGCCCGCGGCGCCGCGCTCACTCGCGCAACGCGCTGGCGGTTGGCGAAGCAGGCCTTCGCGCTGACCGCCGCGTATGATTCGGCGATTGCGAACACGCTTGAGCGGATTGCCGATGCCCCAGCGCCTGCCGCGCTTGCGTTGCCTGACGCGACGCGCCTACCCACCACGCTGCGCCTCATTCTTCCATTGGCCCAGGCGCTACGCTACGGCGAGAATCCGCATCAGCGCGCCGCGCTCTATACCGACGGCTCCGGCAGCGGCATTGCCGGTGCTACACAGTTGCAGGGTAAGGAGCTGAGCTTCAACAATCTCGTCGATCTCGACGCCTGCTGGGAGCTGGCGCAGGAGTTTGAGGAACCGGCCGTCATCATCGTCAAGCATACGAACCCGTGTGGCGCGGCCACGGGCGCAACTATTCTGGACGCATATCAAAAAGCTCTGGCCAGCGACCCGGTGTCGGCCTTCGGCGGAGTCATCGGGATCAATCGCGAAGTGGATGGAGCCGCAGCCCAGGAGATCGCCAAGCTGTTCGTGGAGGCCATTGCTGCACCAGCGTTTTCTCCGGAGGCGCGTGAGCGCTTTGCTGCGAAGAAGAGCCTGCGCCTTGCAGAGGTTCGCGCCGCCGAGCCGCGTCCAGTGGTCAAGCAAGTTTCAGGAGGGTTGCTGCTGCAGGACGCCGATACAGGCCGCGTGACGGAGTCGGAGATGAAAGTGGTCACGTGGCGACCGCCGTCGGCTGAAGAACTGCGCAGCCTGCTTTTTGCCTGGCGTGTATGTAAGCATGTGAAATCAAATGCGATCGTTTACGCTCGCGACGGGCAGACGCTGGGCGTAGGAGCAGGACAAATGAGCCGAGTGGACGCCGCGCGATTTGGCGCCATGAAAGCCGTATTGCCGCTCAAAGGTTGCGTGGCTGCTTCCGACGCGTTTTTTCCCTTCCCCGACGGCCTCGAAACCGTCGCCCAGGCCGGCGCTACCGCAGTGATTCAGCCCGGGGGCTCAGTTCGGGACGACGAAGTCGTTGCTGCCGCCGACAAGTTGGGTCTGGCCATGGTATTTACCGGGATCAGGCACTTCCGGCATTGAGCGACCGGGGAGATTCCCGCGCGGTTTTGGCGGGCCGAAATCAGCACATCGCGTCCCACTTTAGTTTCGCGAAAATCCCGCAATCTGGCGCGCAAGAGCGACTAATGACGGGTAAAATCGTCTGTAATACTAGGCAAGCTAGATCAAGTCTGCTGCCTAGGCCGCGTTTCCTTTTTTGGTGTGCTTTGCGGCCGAGAACGCAGGAAAATCCCCGCATGATGATAAGAGACCTGAAAATGTCGATCGCAGCGCCCAGTTTTGCAGCCGCCGTGCTTTTTTTGCTGCCCCTCGCTCCTTTATGCGCCCAGAACTCGCCTGCCAGTAGCCCATCAGCCAACCCGGCGAGGGACCAAGAGATCCAGCCAGCTATCGCGCCTGCCCAGGCAGCTCCGGTGGAGACTGCGAAGGCCGATGCAGGGTCGAAGCCAGCAGTACCTGTGCCTGACTCCGCGACTGCTGCAGAGCCGAACCGCGCTCAGGCGTACTTTCACCTCGCCCTCGCCAGTGTGTATGAGGATGATGCGGTTTCCGAAGGACGCACGGATGAGGTGAATCAGGCGATCGAGCAGTATAAGCTCGCGCTGAATGCGGATCCCGACTCTGCCGAGCTGAACGACGATCTTGCGAATCTCTATTTCCGCGCAGACCGCGTGCACGATGCCGAGATCGCGGCACGCGCGGTGTTGAAAACCCATCCCAACGACATCGACGCACACCGGCTACTTGGGCGCATCTACCTGCGGCAATTAGGAGAGGGTCAAAACGGAGGAGCACCGGAGACGAGCTCGGGCAATGTGCTCGATCAGGCAATCGCCGAGTTTGAGCAGATTGTCGCCTTGCAGCCCACGAGCGTGGAAGATCACATGGTGCTGGGCCAGCTCTACACGGTGAAGCACCAACAGGATAAGGCGGAGGCAGAGTTCAAGACTGCCCAGGCCATTGAGCCCGAGTCGGAAGAAGTCGTTCTCAACCTTGCGCGCCTCTACGCCGAGAGCGGTGATGTGCAGCACGCCGTAAAGGCGATTGAGGCCGTTCCGGTTGACGGTCGCTCGCCCAAAATGGAGTTCACGCTGGGAGCGCTTTACGACCAATTGAAGCAGCCCAAGGACGCCATCGCCGCATATCAGCGCGCCGACGATTTGGAGCCCGGCGACCTGCAGA
This sequence comes from uncultured Acidobacteriaceae bacterium, assembly GCA_963823805.1. Taxonomy (GTDB): domain Bacteria; phylum Acidobacteriota; class Terriglobia; order Terriglobales; family Acidobacteriaceae; genus Telmatobacter. Next base: position 252,847 of record CAWGMW010000003.1, read on the forward strand.
CGATGGATGCGCTTGCCTCGGCGCTGCTGACAGACGACCAGCTCGATGAAGCGCTCAAGGAGTACAAGGCCATTGCCGACGCCGATCCAGAGAACCCTGATAACACTGAAGCGCTGGTCCATATTGGCGAGATTCTACGGCGCCAGGGCAAATACGAAGATGCGCTCGCCACGATTAGCAAGGCGCGCAAGATCGATCCGACCTCTTTGGAGGCGGGGTTTAATGAAGGGCTGCTCCTCGACATATTGGGCCGTTTCGACGACGCCGTGCAGACCTACCAGGAAATGGTAGATGCCACTTCACACGCTAATGGCGCGTATACCGACGAAGAGAAGAACAATCGCGCAATTTTCCTTGAGCGCCTGGGTGCGGTCTCACTCGAAGAGAATAAGATCGATCCTGCGATCGCCGCTTATCAGAAGTTGATCGATATGGGTGGAAGCTTCGCCGCGCGCGGCTACCAGGGACAAGTCGACGCGTACCGCGACGCCCACGAATTTGACAAGGCCATCGCCGTCTCTCGCAAGGCCGTAGCCTCCGATCCCAAGGATCGCGATTTGAAGTTGATGCTCGCCGGAGAGCTGGCGGACCAGGATCATCCCGATGAAGGCCTGGCCATGGCGAAGAGCCTGCTGGAAGGCGCGACGCCCGACGAGCAACGCGGTGTTTGGCTCGCTATCGCCCAGATGAAAATCCGCCTGCGCCGCTGGAAGGACGCCGAGGATGCGCTCGACCAAGCCGAGCCGTTAGCGACCAAAAAAGATGACCGTGTTTACTTGTTCTTCCTCCGCGGCGAGTGGGCTGAGCGGCAGAAGCATCTGGATCAGGCCGAGCAGTTCTTCCGCCAGGCGTTGAATCTGGATCCGGAAAACGCAATGACCTTGAACTATATGGGTTATATGTGGGCCGATAAAGGGATCAAGCTACCCGATGCGCTCAAAATGATTCGCAAGGCCGTCGACCTTGAGCCGGGGAATGGCGCATATCTCGATTCGCTTGGCTGGGTCTACTTCAAGATGGGCGAGTACGAGCTAGCTGAGGACAACCTGCGCCAGGCCGTGAATCGCGACCAGACCGATCCCACCGTTCACATGCATCTGGGCGACCTTTACGAGAAAACGGGTCGCATCCGGTTAGCAGCGGCGCAGTGGCAACTTTCGCTTGACGAATTCGCCAAGTCATCCGCGGCCGATATCGAGCCCGGCGACGTGGAGAAGGTGCAAAAGAAGCTGGAAGGCGCGCGCGTCAGGCTGGCGAAAGAGGACAGCGCAGACAGCCCGGCCAAGCCTGAGTAAATCCAGCACAACCGCGGCGCCGGAATCGAGGCGGCGAAGCTCAGAGCGATCAGCGCAGCAGGGTGCGCTGGGTCGAGTCGCCGCCGTATCATTGCATTCCCCACCCGCAATCGCGTTCTCCAATGCCACCCTGTCCACCTTTTGCGGTATAACCAAACCTGAGCAGCGGCGTTCGTGGCCGCGCCGCGAGGGCTGGATCCAATGATCGCGATTAAGACCGAATCTGCCACAGCGTTGCCTTCGGGAATCGCGGTAGATGGCTGTGCGGACAGTTCCCTGTCGCGAAGAGTGCATCCGGAGCCGTCGCACGCGTATCGCACCCCGTTTGCGCGCGACGCCGCGCGAGTCCTGCATTCGCGCGCCTTTCGCCGACTCGCCGGCAAGACACAGGTCTTCACGCGCCTACCCGCCGAAGGGCTTTCTGACCATTTCCGCAGTCGCCTGACTCACACGCTCGAAGTCGCTCAAATCTCTCGCACAGTGGCGGCAGCTCTTGGACTCAATGTGGAACTGGCAGAAGGCCTGGCTCTGGCGCATGATATCGGGCATCCGCCCTTTGGCCACGCCGGCGAGAAGGCGCTCGACCGAGCGCTCCGCGTTCACGGTCTCAGCTTCGACCACAATCTCCATGCGCTCCGCATCGTCACCTGGTTTGAGGAGCGCTATCCGGCCTTCCGCGGGCTCAATCTCACCCTCGCCGTCCGCGAAGGCATCGTGAAACACTCGCGCGACTACTCCGCCAAAGACCATCCCGAGCTGGCAGAGTATTTTCCTGACAGGTTTCCCCCGCTTGAGGCCCAGCTGATCGATCTTGCGGACGAGATCGCCTATCTTACAGCCGATCTGGACGACGGGCTGGATTCAGGTATCCTTGCGCTCGATCAGGTTCGCAATGCCGCGCCGCTCTTCCGCGGCTTTCATGACGCTGCGCTCCAACGCTTTCCCAACGCTCCGGCGCGGCTGGCGGTTTACGACGCCCTGCGGCGTGTTCTGAACGCATGGGTCACCGACCTGATCGAAGAAGTGCGCATTCGAATAAACGCGCTTTGCGCCACAACCCTGGACGAGATTCGCAGTGCCCCGCGACGGATCGCTGCACTCAGCGCGCAGATGGAATCCGAACGCATTGCTATCAAGGAATTCCTTTATGCAAACCTATACAACACGCCTGCTCAGGATCAGGAACATGCGCGCGCTGAAGAGGTAGTCATCGAACTCTTTGGACAGCTCATCGCCGAGCCCGCACTGATGCCCCTGGATCACCAGACACAGATTCCCACTGAGGGCCTGGCGCGCACCGTGACCGACTACATTGCTGGAATGACCGACAGTTACATTGTGCAGTTGTGGGCGCGGCACGGTGGGCGCTAGAGCATTTCCGGAATACACGTCGACTTTTTGAGTTCATTGAAAGGTGGCTTTTTCTTGAGGAAAAAGCCACTTGAGTGTGTGCTTTCGGTCAGCTGCAATTCCGAAAATGCTGTAAGTCACTGCACTTTGCCTTGCGGGCGGATTCGACGGAGGTCGAGTGCGCACATCACGGCATTCTGCGCAATTATGCGCAGATTGTCGGCCGCTGCCCACAGCCATAGTCGCGAAGCGAGATTGGAGTTGCGTCCCACGGATTCAGGCCGCAGGCGAACAAGAATGTCGTTCTGCCCGGTTGCGGCGAGGTTTGACGGCGAATCCGTATCTTCGAGCACCAAATCGACGTGCTCGCCGGTCAGCGCCTCCTCAACGTCACCGACCTCGACTGGCCGTTCCAACTCAACGGCAATGGAGAATGTGTGGCCGTGGAAAACGGGAGCATGGATCACCTGTACTGCCAACGATGGGCCACGCCCGGCCGTTAGCACCCGGTAATGGCGGCGAATGCGCGCTTCTACGTCCGGCAGGCTCACAGTGGAGCTTTCACCCATGCCGCCAAGCAAGTTGTACGCCACCTGCGCGTCATAAAAAGCGCGCGGCAGGGCCTGAAAGCTGAGCAGGCTTACCGTCTGCTGGTGCAACTCATCCATGGCTGCGCGTCCGAAATCACTGGCCGGCTCAAGCACAGTAGCAGCGGCGAAGCCCACTGGCGCGGCTTGTTGCAACCTCTGCAGTAGCAATGCAAGCGTGACGACGGCAGGATGGGCAGGCACCACGGCCGGCGTAAAGAGGTCGACGGCCGCCGCATCTGTGTCGAGCCAAGGAGCTCGGACCACCACTCCGGCCTCCCGGTCCAGGGCCGCGGTGAGATCCAGGACCGTCGATCCGGCGCGCAGGGCGTGTTGCCAATGACGACGAGTCAGGCTCTCGCTGCCGCAGAAGAATGTGAAGTCGGCATGGTCGAAGGCGTCGGCGCGAATTGGCTGGATGAAGGTGACCTCATCGCCCACTTGGTCCAACTGGCCCCGCGCGTCTTCTTCGTCGAGCAGAACAAAGCTGGCCGAGGCCAGCGGCGACTCTGACAGAACCTCTTTCAACTCTCGGCCCACGAGGCTCGAAGCGCCGGCAATTGCAATCTTGTACACAGGCGTCCTTTGGCTTGCTTTGAGTTTTGGCTACGGTCTTCCGGCGCCGGGTTCGGCTGCAACCGGCGAGTGAGCGGGCGGATCAAGCGGCTTCTTGCGGCGCCTCCTCGACCAGCCATATGCCGCGCGCGCCCAGATTCCCGAGAACATGTACGCCAATGCGACTGGGAACATGACCACATTCGAGTAGCGCAGCGCGATGTAGGCGATCAGCGCAAGCAGAACCAACAACTGAAAGGGATGGCGGCGGGAGAAGTTAATCTCTTTAGCTGACCAGAAGCGCCAGGTGCTGACCATCAAAAATGCAGTCAGCCCGACAAGAATGAGCCAGGGAAGGGCGACCCACCACTCCTCGACGGGATAGGCATTGAAGAAGTGGACCGTAGCGGCGAGCAGGCCCGCCGCCGCTGGGATCGGCATGCCAACAAAGTACTTCCTGTCGGCCCGGCCCGGATTCCGCGGCTGTGGGTCATGGCTGATATTGAAGCGAGCCAGCCGCGAGGCGCCGCTGAGAAGAAAGAGAAAGCAGATGAAAGCGCCTGCTTGCATCAGGTGCTGGCGCAGCTCGCCATTTATCGAATCGGGAAGGAAATGGAATCCCCAGACAAATGCAAGCAGGCTGGGCGCCATGCCGAATGTAATGACGTCGGCCAGCGAATCCAGCTCTCTGCCGAAGTCGCTGGTAGTGTTGGTCATGCGGGCGATGCGGCCATCGAGTGCGTCGAAGGGAATGGCAAACAGAATGGCGATCGCAGCCCAGTCAAGGTGCATGTGCGCCTGGCCGCTGCCATCCAGCGCTCCAATCGTCTGGGTGACGGAAAAGTAACCTGCCCCCAGGCTGCCTGCGGTGAACAACGAGGGCAGCAAGTACATGCCTCGCCGCAGGCGCGGATGAGGCCTTCCCTTTGCTCGTTGAAAATCGAAGGAATTCACGAGCTCTCTCCCTGCGGCATTGAGGCCAGCACACTGGAGCCGCCCTTGACGCGCTCCCCCACCTTCACCTGTAGCACTGCGCTTGATGGAATGACAACATCGACTCTGGAACCGAACTTGATGAGCCCCACGCGCTGCCCACGCTCCACCGACTGCCCCTGTTCGCAGCGAAAGACGATGCGTCTCGCCAGCAGCCCGGCGATCTGTTTAAAGGTCACTTCGAATCCTGCATCTGCTCCTTGGCCGCCTACCGTGACAGTGTTCTGCTCGTTGCGCTCGGCAGAGGCCGGATTCATGGCGTTCAGAAACTGGCCTTTGCGATAGCGCACCAGGCTCAGAACGCCGCCAATAGGCGCGCGGTTCACATGGACGTCAAAAACACTAAGAAAGATGCTGATCCGCTGACGGGACCCTTCAGGAGTCACGATGGTGGTTGTTTCGGTCACCCGGCCGTCACCAGGCGAAACGATCAAGCCATGTCCGATTGGAATGGTCCGCTGAGGATCACGGAAGAACCACAGGAAAAACGCCGCGAGAAGGACCGGAACTGTGCTCCAAATCCACTCTCCTGTAAGCCATTTGAGCGCTGCAGCAACCACCAGCAGACTGATCCCGTAAATGTAACCGTCGCGAACCATCGTTCCCAACGATTATACGGTGACTGAAGGGATAAACCACTGATGCAGGGTGGAGCGAGAACACGCCGGAACCCCTCACGCTGCCCAGCCCTTACGCCCGGCAAGTGAGCCAGAAAAGCCTAATGCCTCAGAACTTACGCCACAGCGGGAATGCGGCGTTCCAGCGCGAAGATCAGGTCCTTTGCGTGCAGCTTGAGCTTCTTCAAGCGCACTTCTTCCAGTTGTTCATCTTCGGAAAGGTATGGTTTTTGAAGCAACTCTTCCAAACGCTGAGCGTAGCGACGATGTTCTGCGTGCAGGCGATCGATCTCTTCGCTCAGCATGGAACCTTGTACTTCATCCATCAAGCACCCCCGGTTCGGCGGTTCAGGTAGGCGTCGCCGAGCCGCCGTTTTTATTAGAACATTTACATATATCGCCGTTTCGGGTGATTCGGCAAGCCAGAAATCCGCTGAAGGTAACGTTGCCCTGTGAATATCGATGCGACTGTTGGCTCGAAGCCGTGCCTGCCACCGCTCAAAGGAGCATGACGCTCATGAGCACTGCATCTTCAATAGGATCAGCGTAGTAGGCCCTGCGAAGACCGGTTTGGCCGAAGCCGGCGGACCGGTAAAAGGCTATCGCGGCGCGGTTCGACGCGCGCACCTCGAGGACAATCTCAATTACGCCTGTCGCGTGCAGCTGATTTGCCAGGGCGTCGAAGAGCATGCGGCCCAGACCGCGCTGTTGGCTCCCGGAGGCCACGGCAATCGATTCCAGTTCAGCTTGCGGAGGCAAAAAGCGGGCGACGGTAAAGCCAAGGATGTTTTCGGGCCGGGGCCCGGCGGCCACCAGCGCGATGCGGCGGGGCGTCGATTCGTGGTTCTGGGCGTTCAGATACGCCGATTCGTGCCAGTGCGGCGCGTCCGGCAAACTCGCCGCAATTCCCATCACTGGAATCAGGTCGGCAGCAGTCATGCGCCTAATTTGCACGTTCTCTGCGAGGGGCTTCATGCACGTTATGAACCCGTCACCACGGGTTTGCCCTCGGGTTCCGCGCCAAAGATCTCTGCGTCGGACCGACGCAGGTAATGGCCGTCGAGCAGCGCCAAATCAGCGAAAACACCGACAGTAAGGCGCGCCTCGCCGAGGCGGAGCGCATCCGCCGCAACCGGCGCCGGCACCGCTACCAGTTGCGCGCTTGGCCACGCAGCCGCCAGCACCGCCGCTGCCCCGTCGTCGCACACGGCCACACGAACCGGCGAGGCATTGACCGCTGCAAGTTCTGTGGGACCAGCAAGAATTTCGCCCGGACTGGACCCCATGCGCTCCAATCTCAGGAACACCTCGCCCCGATGCGCATCGAGCGCCGACGACGGCACCCCGGACTTGCGCGAAAGGACCTCGAGACGTGAAAGTGCCACCACTGGAATCTGCGTGCCCTCGGCCAAGCCTTTCACGGAACTCAGCCCGACGCGGACGCCCGTAAAGCTCCCCGGCCCGTTGACGACAACAATCCCGCCCAGTTCTCGGAGATCCGTACCAGCCGATCGCAACAACTCGGCCACCGCGGCCACAAGGGTCGTCGAGTACGCCCGCCCGGCCAGCTCGGTTTGCCCAAGAATCTCCAGGTCGCGGCCGGGGAGTCGGCCCAGCGCCACCGAACCGGACGGCCCGCAAGTGTCAATCGCGAGAATTAGTGGCGCGAGAATCAGTGGCGCATCCGGCACAACGCCCCCTCACACTGCGGCTAGCGCCTGATCGAGGTCAGCGATCAGGTCTTCCTTGTCTTCGATGCCAATCGAAAGGCGGATCCGCCCCTCGTTGATTCCCATCGAGCGGCGCACCGCTTCGCTGACCGAGCCGTGCGTGGTAGTGGCTGAGTGAGACGCCAGCGACTCGACTCCGCCCAGAGATTCCGCATTGATGAAGATCTTGATCGCCGAAAGGAACCGCGCCGCTTCCTCGCGGGAATTCAGCTCGAAGCTCATCATCGATCCGAAGCCTTTCTGCTGGCTGACCGCCAAGTCGTACTGCGGGTGAGTCTTCAGACCCGGATAAGCCAGCTTGCTCACCTTCGGATGCGTGGAGAGGAAGTCCGCCACCGCGCGGCCGTTTTCTTCGTGTTGTCTAATGCGCAGAGGCAGCGTCTTGATGCCGCGGAGCACAAGGAAGCATTCGAAGGGAGACATCACGCCGCCGGCCGCCTTCTGGATGAGAAGAAAGCGCTCCTTGTGCTCGGGTTTTGACCCGATCAGCGCTCCGCCCAGGCCGTCGGAGTGGCCATTCAGGTATTTCGTGGTCGAATGCATCACAATGTCGGCGCCAAGCTCGAGCGGTCGTTGCAGTGCGGGGGACAGAAAGGTGTTGTCCACGCTCACTTCAACGCCACGCGTGTGAGCGATCCTACTGACCGCCGCAATGTCGGTGAGCACCATAAGTGGATTGCTCGGGGTTTCAATGTGCACCAGCTTGGTGTTCGGCTTCATGGCCGCTTCTACGGCGGCCAAGTCGCTCGTATCCACATACTCAATCTGGATGCCGTAACCGCTCACGATCTGATCGAAGAGGCGGACGGTTCCGGCATACACGTCGCGCGAGCAAACCACATGATCGCCCGCGCGCAGCATCGCCACCAGCGCGGAGATGGCGGCCATTCCCGTCGTGAATGCGTGCCCGCTCGTGCCGCCCTCCAGCGTAGCCAGCGCCGTCTCGAGGCGGTCGCGCGTGGGGTTGCCGGCGCGCGAGTAATCCCAGCCGCGGTCGCTGCCGATGCCGGTGAGTTCAAAGGTCGAGGAAAGGTAGACGGGCACATTCACCGCTCCGGTGAGGGGGTCAGGGTGCTGCCCGGCATGGACGGCGAGGGTTGAGTAGTTGTATGGAGACATGATGTGACTGCTAACTCCTAGCTTTTAGCTAATAGCTTATCGCGCGGAGCAGTGGGCCCGGCCCGCGAAACCATTGGATGACGAAACGCGCACGCTGAAATGCATTAGCAGCCGTCAGACTGCAACCAGCATGGCAATTCTCGAATCCGGGTCCACGAGAAATTGCAAGAAAACCGACGCAATAATCCTTGCAGATTTCGGGGTGCCACTAATAAGTGAACTGGCTGCGGAAAACCGCCTTGATGTGGGCCAGCCGATTCTCCAACGCCTCAACCTCTTCCTTGAGACCCAACCGCCGCGCCAGGCCGATGGCGTCGTAATAACATTCTTTGGCGTCGCTGTAGCAGGCCGTTGCGGCGCTGGGAGGGTGCGCCTCGTACATATCGTCGTAGGCCTTCTCGCCCATCGCCTTGAGATGCGCAAGTTGCTCCAGCCCGGCTTGCAGTTCCGCATCATCGGCCATGTTCGCGCTCTACCTCTCCACTGCCGCTATCTGCTTTGGTGTGCGCACTACCGGAAAATAGCCGGTGCGAGTGCGAACTGTGAGCTTGCCCGATCCCTTGGACTCGGCCGTGACTTCCACCCGCCTGAAGCCGGGCACCGTCGTCGGCTTTGTCGAGTGATAGCCCAGCGTGTACTGGCTGCGGATATCGCGCGCCACCTCGGCGGCAATCTGATCGATCTGGTCGATCGACTTTGGGAAGAACGCCATGCCGCCTGTCTCGGTAGAAAGCATTTCCAGTGCGCGCCGCGCGTGGCGCACTTCGGCGCGGCTCATCTCGTCACCAAAGAGCAGTCCGATGGAGTAAATCACTGGCCCGGAGAGCTGCTGCACGCGATGGATGGTTTGCTCCAGGTTCAGGCTGGACGCGTTGTCCTCGCCGTCGGTGATCAGGATGAGAACCTGCTTCGGCCGTTTGGCATCGGCCACAAGCTTGTCCGCTGAGGCCGCGACCGCGTCGTACAGGGCGGTGCCGCCGCGGGAGTCGATGTGCGACAACCCGTCGCGCAGCTTGTTGATATTCGACGTGAAGTCGCAATCGATAAATGCTTCGTCGGAGAAATTCACCACAAAGGCCTCGTCCTGCGGGTTTGAGGCCTCGACAAGGTCAAGCGCGGACTTGTTCACCGACGGCCGCTTGCGGTACATCGATCCAGAGTTGTCGACTACCAGCCCCATGGAAACCGGCAGATCGGTGTGCTGGAAGCTGATTAGCGCCTGCTTGACCCCGTCCTCGTAAACGGTGAAATCATCCTTGGTCAGGTTCTGCACGAGGTTCGTGCCGTCGAGCACGGTGGCATTGAGCACCACCTCTTCGACGTCGGTGTGGAGGAGGTAACCCTCGCCCTCTTTTTTCAGCGGTCCTGAGGAAGGGGCAGGGGCAACTACGTCAGGCGACCGGACCGGATCGGTATCGACGGTGAGCGGTGGAGGGGGATTCGCCTGACCTCCAGTTTGCGGCGCAGGCGCCTGCTGCGCGGACAAAGCGAGCCCGGCGGCGGCAAGAAAGACGGCCAGGATCGCGTTATTGCAAAGGCGCATAGTAGCCGGTGCGAGCATAAACCGTAAGTGGAGGGAGGCCCGGGGGTGGGTTCACCTTCACCTTCACTTTACGCCACTTGCCATCGCGGGTCAGATCCACGGGCTTGTAGCCAATCACATACTGGTTGCGCAGCTCGGTGGAGATCTTTTCGGCAATATCGCTCATTTCGTCTACGTCGTCGACGCGAAAGAGCCTCCCTCCGGTTGCGGAGCTGATGTCGTCAAGAAGCTGCGGCCCCGTGCGCTCCTCGGGGGTGGGGGCGTAGGGATCGAAGATGCCGATCGAGTAGATCTCCACGTCGGCTTCGCGCACCGACGCCCGAACCTCGCCCTCGGTGTAGCGCGAGCGGTTGTCGCCGCCGTCCGAGACGACCAGCAGCGCCTTCCTCTCGTGGTGAGCGTCCTTCATCTTGGCGATGCCGTAGTAGATCGCATCCAGTAACGCCGTGCGGTGGCCCGCATGAACTGTGGCGAGCCGCGCCTGAATGTCATCGACAGAACTGGTGAAATCCTCAATCAGCTCCGGCCGGTCGTTGAAGCCGATGACAAAGAATTCGTCCTGCGGATTGGCGGTTTTGATGAACTGTAGAATCGCTTCGCGCGCACGAACCAGCTTGGATGTCATGGAGCCGGAGAGGTCGAAAATGATGCCGATGGACACCGGGGCATCCTCGCTCGCGAAACTGGCGATCTTTTCCTCGCCGTTGTTTTCGTAGACCTGAAAGTCTTCTTTTTCCAAACCCGTGACCAGCCGATTCAATGGGTCGGTGACCGTGACTGGAACCAACACCATGTCCACATTCATTCGGATGAACGAGCCGGGATGGATGTGCAGCGACGCGGTCCCGGTTTCGGGAGCGGCCTCAGTCCCTTTTGGCTCGCTCACTGGCGCCGACGATGCCGACGGCGGCTCGACATGCACTTTGTTCAGTTGATCTTCCTGTGCGCGCACCTGCGAGAGGCAAAGAGCCGCCGCCAATGCACTCAAGCTGGCGCAGCGGCAAAGCAAGGCGAGGTTGCTTGCCCCGTTTGGAATCGCGTGCTGGGGGAGCGTCCTCATGAGGCACCACGGAGGGTTGAAGGCGATATTACCACTATCGGCGCGCCTCTGCTGTCAGGGGATTGTCACAGCGGCAACGCGCAGACCAGAATTCACGCGCGCTGTGCGGGTCAAGCGCTGCGATACAATCGAGGTTGGGCGGACCCGCGGTTTCAAGCAAGCGATTCGCCATGTGGGAGCTCAAAATTCCACCGAACTAACGGAGAGCAAGACCTTTTCTCATGGCTCGTATTTATCCTTTTCGCGCCTGGCGCTACAATCCCTCGGCGGTTCGCCTGGAAGACGTAGTCACGCAGCCTTACGACAAGATCAGCCCGGCCATGCAACAGGCGTACTACCAGCGCAGCCCATTTAACCTCGTCCGGATCATCCTGGGACTGCCTGAGTTGTTTGACGCAGAGAAGGGTGAAAACGTCTATACGCGCGCGGCACACGATTTTCGAGCCTGGCGCAAACAGGGTGTGTTGCTCCAGGAAAATGAGCCATGCGTCTTTGCCTACGCGCAGCGGTTTAAGGTGCCCGGCACCGAAATCGAAAAAGAACGGCGTGGATTTATAGCTCTGGGCAGGCTCCAAGACTACAGCGACCAGGTCATCTTCCGGCACGAACAGACGCTGTCGAAGCCCAGAAACGACCGGCTCAACTTATTGAAAGCCACGCATGCGCACTTCGGCCAGATCTTCATGCTCTATTCCGACCCTGCAGGCAGCATAGAAAAGACTCTTTACGAAGGCAACGGCGGAGCCGACGCGGAGGTAACCGACGAATACGGTGTCCTGCACAGGCTCTGGCGCGTAAACAGTCCGGCAGCAATCCGCCTGCTGGTGACTGCCATGGACGACAAGAAGCTGATCATCGCCGACGGTCACCACCGCTATGAAACCGCCCTAAAATACTCAAAGGAACGCAAGGGCGGAGCGCATGCTAAGAGCACCTCCAGCACGCAGCAGTTGCCGCAGCCTGAGTTCCCCGAGGCCGCCGCCATGATGACCTTCGTCAATATGGACTCAGATGATCTCGTGATTCTGCCGACGCACCGCGTCGTTCACGGGCTCAACGGCTTCTTCGCCACCGCATTCCTCAAGGCCGCAGAGGCGTACTTCACCGCTCAACCGCTTCCGCCTTTTGATGCATCTTCATTCATGGATGAACTGAGACGCGAGACAGGAGCCGCATTCGTCGCCATCACCTGCTCCGGCGCATTTCTTCTGCGCGCCAAGCCGGATGCCATGGCCGCTGCCCTGGCTGGCCTGCCCGAGCGCCAGCGGCAGCTCGACCTGACCCAATTGCATTCCGTTGTTTTTGAGCGCCTGATGGGCTTGGATGCCGAAAAGGTGCGCGAGCAGACGAACCTCCGCTATCTCCGCGATGCCCAGGAAGCGGTGGAGCAGGTACGCAGCGGCGAGGCCGATATTGCCTTCCTGACCAAACCCGTGACCATGGAGCAATTGAAAGAAGTTGCCTTTGCCGGAGAGGTCATGCCGCAAAAGTCCACCGACTTTTTCCCCAAGCTGCTCAGCGGCCTGGCTATCTATGCGCTCGACTGAGGTCCAGAAAGAGGCGCAGCTCGAGCCGGTGCAAATGGCATCGCAGATCGGTCATCCTGACCTAATCCCCCCCCGGCGGGACGACCGAATTCGAAGCACCCGCATTTGTCTTTCGCCTCACCAAACACAAATTGGGGTGCCCCGTCCAAGCTTCGCCTGGGCGGAAAGCGCGAACTTCAATTCACCCTCTGTCAACTCACCACAAGCCCGGGTGCGCCATCCTCGCCGCGCCTTCGTTTTTGTGGCTAGGGTGGACCCGCACTCCTTTCAACCGGTCATCCTGAACGACCGAGTCCCGCCCCGGTGGGACGAGGAAGTCGAAGGGCCCGCATTTCGTGCTCTTCGTCGACTCATCATCTCCCTCCTTGCCCTCGCGACATGCACTGCGGCATGGGCTCAAACTGCTCCGGCCGCTCCACGCTTTGTGGTGGTGCTCGATGCCGCGCACGGCGGCGACGACCCGGGCGCTCGCCTCGGCAGCGAGACCGAAAAGGCGTTCAATTTGGCATTCAGCATCAGGCTGCGCTCATTGCTCGCTGCGCGCGGCTTCGCAGTGGTGACGACGCGCGATTCTGACGCAGGTGTTGATCCCGACCGCCGTGCCGACATCGCCGACCACGCTGATTCCCAGGCGTGCCTCAGCCTGCATGCTGCGACGAGCGGCTCCGGCGTGCATCTGTTTGTTTCTTCGCTTGCCCCGGTCCAAAATGCGCGCTCTGACGCGCGTTTTCTTCCCTGGAAGACGGCTCAGGCGGCATGGGTGATGCGCAGCATCTCTCTGGCCGGTCTGGTAAACTCGGCCCTTTCGCATGCCAATGTGCCCGTCACTCTGGGACGCACTGCTTTGCCGGCGATCGACAGCATGACCTGTCCGGCCGTTGCCATTGAGATCGCACCCGATCGGTCGTCCGATGCGCAGGGACCCGCCAGCCTCGACGATGCGGACTATCAGGCGCGTGTTGCGGACGCGTTAGCCGCGGCGCTCGTTGAGTGGCGATCGCAATCGCGAGAGGACCACCAGCCGTGATCCCTCGCCACCAGACCATCCTCTTCGTCGTTCTGCTCGCGGCCTCCGCCATCATGGGCGTATTGCTCTGGAACCAATTGCGCCGCGCTCACGATCGCCTGCTCCGTGGCGAGGATTCTGCTCCCACGCAGGCTCCCCAGGTGGCTCCAGCCGAGCAAGCCACCCTAATGGTTGCCAATGACGCCGATGGCACCGTGCAGCCACGCATTCTTTCTCTGCCCTTGCCGCAGAATCCCGAGGCCCGTGCACGGGCCGTGTTGGGCAAGTTGCTCGACCTCTATGCCGCCCCCGAATCCACGCACCCCGTTCCCGGCGGCGCAAATTCCGTCTCCCAGGTCTTTCTCTTGCCGATCGCGAATGCAACAGGGAGGGGAACTTCCGACGGCTCACAGCTTGCTGTAGTTAACCTGACGAGCGCGTTTGTGGCCGGGCATCCTTCAGGCCTGGAAACTGAATCGCTCACGGTGCTTTCAATCTGCTCGACGCTCAATGCGAATCTGCCTCACGTCACCGAGGTTCGATTTCTGGTCGATGGACAACCGCATGCGACTCTCGCGGGCCACGCCGACTTGACGCGCACCTATTTGACAAACGAGAACACCGTGGCAGCCGGAGGTGGCTCGCAGTGACGCGCGCAAAGAGAATTGTCGCGTGGGCCATGCTGCTCGGGGTCGGGCTGGCGCTCCGAATCGGCCTCGCAGTGGGCTCGCCTAATATTTTCTTTCCCGATGAGATTTTCCAGACGCTCGAGCCGGCGCACAGGCTGGTGTTTGGCTATGGTGTCATCTCCTGGGAGTGGCGGCTTGGGATTCGCTCGTGGATTTTTCCCGCATTTCTCGCCGGAGTGATGCGTGCTACGGCCTGGATGGGCACGGCATCATCGGGTTACCTGCTGGGAACGGTGATCGTTCTCTCGCTGATCTCGCTGGTCACAATCTGGTTCGGATACGCATGGGCAAAGCGCGCGAGCGGTACGCCCGCGGCGGTTGTCGCGGCGCTCGCGTGTTCGTTCTACTTCGGTCTCGTTTACTTTGCGCCCAAGGCGCTCAATGAAGTCGTCGCCGCACACGTCTTGCTGCCTGGGCTCTACCTTGGCGTATACGGCGAGAAACTCAGCGAGCGAAAGCGGCTATTCCTTGCAGGGTTTCTTTGCGCTCTGGCTGCGTGCCTGCGTATCCAATTACTGCCTGCGCTTCTGTTTGCGATGGTTTACTTCTGCTACCCGCGCTGGCGCCAGAGAATACCCGCGGTGGTCGCCGGAGCAGCGGGCCCCGTGCTTCTCTTTGGCGCGGTCGATTGGATCACGTGGTCTTATCCCTGGCAGTCGTTCATCCTCTACTACAAGGAAAACATGGTGAGTGGGCCGGGCAAGGAACTGTCTCTCGTTCTGCCGTGGTACTGGTATGCGCTGGTTCTCCTGGTTTTGCTTGGCCCGGCGGTCCTGCTGCTCTTTCACGGCGCGCGGCGAAGCCCCTTCCTGGCCATCTTTTGCGCCATCGTCGTTGTTTCGCACAGCGTGATACCGCATAAGGAGATTCGCTACCTCTACCCGATCCTGGTTCCTGCAATCACGATGGCCTCGATGGGCATTGTCGATCTGCTCGGCGAAATCAAGGCAGGAATGAGATTCCTCGACAATCCCAGGTGGGTTGTGGCCATCGGCGTTGCGGTTCTCTTCGTCTCATCGGCGCTGCTTGCGGCACACTGCGCGGACTGGTGCAAGACCCGCTGGGGCGATGGTGCATTCGATCGGCTCAGCCGCGAGCCTGCAGTATGTGGGGTGGGAATTTACCGCGCGATGTGGTGGGAGTCGGGAGGATACGCGCATCTCCATCGGGATGTGCCGATCATTCCTCTGGAGAGCGCCGCGCAGCTTGCCAAGGATGCGCCCTCCATCAATGCGCTGATCGCGCCGGGTGCTTCACCAACCCTCCCAGCCGGATTCCAGCAGCCACAATGCTGGCAAGGAGTCTGCCTGTATGAGCGCCCGGGAACATGTGTGGCTCCAGCCGTCGATGAGGAGCTGAACGCGTATCTGAGAAGGATCGGACAATAAGCGGATTTTTGCGCGACACGAAGTAGGACTCCGGGACGGATCGCGTTCATAGAGGCTACTCTGAAAGACATGGCTCCAACCATCGGCGTCTTCGATTCCGGATTCGGCGGATTGACGGTCCTGCGCGCGCTCGTCGAGCGGTTTCCGCGCGCACGCTTCGCTTTTCTCGGCGATACCGCGCGCTTGCCTTACGGCTCCAAGTCGCGGCGCACCATCGCCCGTTACGCCGCGCAGAGCGCGCAGTTCCTGGTCCGCGAACAGGGCGCTCAATTCCTCGTGATCGCCTGCAATACCGCCAGCGCACTGGCGCTCGATGCCATTCAGGATGCCGTTTCTGTTCCCGTGCTCGGCGTCATCGAGCCTGGCGCTGCCGCCGCGAGGGCCGCATCGCTCACCGGCGACGTGCTCGTTATTGCCACAGAGGCCACGGTGCACAGTGGCGCTTACACGGCCGCCTGCCGCGCTCACGGGCTCCACGTCATTGAGAAGGCCTGCCCGCTGCTTGTTCCGCTGGTCGAAGAAGGTTGGACTGACCACCCGGTTACTGCCGAAGTAATTGAGATTTATCTGAATGAACTTTGTGCCGAGGCTGAATCTCGCGGCATGAATCCAGACACGCTGGTGCTGGGCTGCACGCACTACCCACTATTACGGCAACTCTTCGAAGGCGCCGTGCGGCCAGGCGCCAAAGTCATCGATTCGGCGGAGTCGGTAGCGCAGGCTGCCGTTCAGCTGCTCAGTGGCAGCGCCGCCCCAGTTGCCCAAGTCGCTGCAGTGACCGAAGTGCGTTGCTTCGCGACCGATTCGGTGGAGAAATTTGAGCGCCTGGGCTCGAGGTTCCTGGGGCGTCCTGTAGGGCATGTCGAGTTGATCGATCTCGGCGGTTGAACCACGTTTCGCATCTTCAGACGAAATTCGCTCTGGTATTCTGAATGGCGGCGGCGACTCCGTCGTTCCCCCTTTTCGGGTTAGAGGTTTGGAGGGTCCAAAGCAGCATGATTAATTTGGCGGGCAAGACAGCCGTGGTTTTCGGGCTGGCCAACAAGCGCTCCATCGCATGGGGCATCGCCCAAAAACTCCACGAGGCCGGCGCCACATTGGCTATCTGCTATCAAAACGAGCGCATGAAAGCCGAGGCCGAAGATCTGATCAACGATCTTTCCGGCGCCGGCGGTTTCCAGTGCAACGTCTCCAACGACCAGGAGATCGAGTCCCTTTTCGCCGCGCTCAAGGAGAAGTACGGCAAGATCGACATCCTCGTACATGCGATCGCGTACGCGCCCGCCGAAGAACTGAAGGGCGAGTTCATCAACACCAGCCGCGAGGGCTTTCGCATCGCGCACGACGTGAGCGTCTACTCGCTCATCGCCGTCAGCCGCGGTGCGGTACCGCTGATGACCGAAGGCGGCAGCATCATTACACTCACCTACTACGCCGCCGAGAAAGTCGTGCCCCACTACAACGTCATGGCCCTCGCCAAGGCCTCCCTCGAATCGGCGGTGCGCTACCTCGCCTTTGAGCTTGGGGTTAAGAACATTCGCGTAAACGCCATCTCCGCAGGCCCTATTAAAACGCTGGCGGCGCGTGGCGTAGGCGCTCTGGGCGACATGCTCAAATCCCACGCCGAGCGTTCTCCTTTGCACCGCAACGTCGATCAGCTCGAAGTCGGCGGCACCGCGCTCTACCTGGCGAGCGACCTGGCCAGCGCCGTCACCGGCGAGACGTTGTATGTGGATTGCGGCTACAACATCATGGGGTACTGAGGCGGTCTGCGCTCTCCCCAACCGGACGACTACATCGCCAAAATCTCTGCCCACACTGCCGGCTCGACCGGCAGCCCAAGCCGCGCATTTTCCTCTCGAATGTGCAGCGTCTGTTCGCCGGGATAGCGAACTTTGCTTCCTGGCTTCGACGGCGTAGAGTTGTGCAACGAAGCGACGACAGCGTCGGCAATCTTCTCGACCTCCGGTGCGGGCCCAAAGGCACTAGGGTTGAGTGCAAGAAACATCTGCGAGATTCCGGTCTCGAGTACCGGGTCCGAGGAGATTTGGCAGGTCGCGTGGCCAAGCGTCATCATGGCAGCGATCATGTCCAACGCAACGGCAAGTCCCGATCCCTTCCAGTAGCCGGCCGGCAGCGGTCGCCACGATTCCTCGATGGCTCCGGGATCACGTGTCAGGTTGCCACTCGCGTCAAAGCCGCCATCCACTGGAAGCATCTCGCCGCGCTTCCGGTAGCTTTCGAGAGCGCCATAGGAGAACTGCGACATGGCCATGTCGAGCACCACCGGGCCGCGGGGCCGCGGCACTGCGATAATTAACGGATTGTTCCCGATGACGCGCTCCGCACCGCCCCATGGCGGCAAGTTGGGCATTGTGTTGGTCCAGCAGATGCCAATCAACCCTGCCTCCGCAGCTTGCCAGCCGTAGGTTCCCCCGCGCATCCAGTGATTGGTATTACCCAATGCGACGCATCCTATGCCGTGGTGACGCCCGAGAGCGATGGCCCGCTCCATCGCGGCCAGCGCAGCCAAATTGCCTGGGCCGCGATGGCCATCCCAGCGCTCCAGCGCGCCTAATTGCGCTGTGACTTCAGGCTCGGCAACCGGAACCACTCGACCGTTGCGAATGGTGACCACGAAGCGCGCAAAGCGATTGATGCCGTGCGTGTACACGCCGTCGCGCGTGGTCTCGGCAAACAAGCGCGCGCAAATGTCAGCACGGTCGGGAGCGAATCCGAGCTTGCGCAGCACGCTTGCAAGCGCCGCATGCACTTCTGCGAATGGAATACGATTCATGGCTTCCCTGATGAACTTGTATCAGGTCATACGAGAGTAAGGATAGGGCGCGACGCGTTGAGGGGGTATCACCTAACCAGGCGTCATTAGCGGCTGACCTGCTGACCTTTTATTCCTTAAGTGTAACCGTTATCTTTCGTGCGTCACCGCCCTCCGGGGCGATGACGATCTCTCCCGTGGCGCGCTTCTTGATGCTCTTGAACTTCTCGCCCCACTCGACCACAACGAGCGCATCCGGCGTAAGCAGATCGTCGAGGCCCAGCGTCTCCAGTTGCCGCTCGCTCTCCAGCCGATAAACATCGAGGTGGTAGAGCTTGACCGGCTTGCCGTCGCGCGAGCCGTCAAACTCGTGAATGAGCGTGAAGGTGGGACTGGTGACTTCGTCGGGTTCAGCTGCGTCCAGCGCTTGTGCAATGCCCTTCACCAGAGTCGTCTTGCCCGTGCCCAGTTCGCCGCGCAACAGCAGGAATTGTGGAGGCTTTAGCAGACCAGCGAGCTTGCGGCCCACAGCAACCGTGTCCGCGCCGCTTTGCGTGGTGAACTCGTACGTTCTGCCTTCCGCCAGAGTTGCGGCCTCGTTCATCGCTGAACCTCACGCAGGGCTGCTGGCCGCGCTCTTAGGCTGCTGCATGCAATGCCCCTGCAACCAAACATACCCGGTTTTGCCGTCGACATCAAAATCATGCGCACAGGATTGAAACGCCCGAGCCAGTTCCGCCAGGGAATCGGTGGGCAGCAGCGTGTGTTCATCGGCGCCGTGCACGGCCATATCCGCAGCCAGCCCGTGCAAATAAACCGCAGCTTCTACGGCTTTCGCCGGCTCGCGAGGAAACTGCGCCAGCAGGCCCGCAATCAGCCCGGTGAGCAGGTCACCACTGCCGCCTTTGGCCATTCCCGGATTCCCGGAAGTGTTCACAGATACCCGGCCATCGGGATGCGCAATGAGTGTCCGCGCGCCCTTGAGCACCAGCGTTACGCCCATGCGCTGCGCAAAGTTGCGCGCTGTCTCCAGCCTGTTCGCCTGAACAGTGGCCACATCGATTCCCGCCAGCCGCGCCATCTCCCCCGGATGAGGCGTCAATACCATGTTTCGCCCTTTGGCCAATCTCTTGATAAGTGACGGCTTCGCAGCAAGAATATTCAACGCGTCCGCGTCGACGACCGCGGACATCTTTGTCGCGCCAAGAAGTCCTACGACGAATTTGGCCGTCTCCGCGCCCTGCCCCAGGCCCGGCCCGATGGCGAGCACGGACTTTCCGGCGATCACCTCGGCGATCCGCTTCTTCTCAAGATTCTTTGCAGCGACCTGGCCTGCCTGCGTTGGTGCCAGCGGCCAGGTCATGATTTCCGGTGCGAACGATGCCACCACCGGCAGTGCGGGCGCCGGAACTGCCACCGTCACCAGCCCCGCACCTGCTCGCATCGCCGCAAGAGCAGCCATCGCCGGCGCGCCAGCCTTGCCTCCGGCAGTCCCAAACGCGCCGCCTACAATCAACACGTGACCGAAGTTGCCCTTGTTAGCCGCTGTCGCGCGCGGAGCCTGCGCGAGGGCTAGTGACGAGCCTGCCCAATCAAGGTTGAGCGCGGAAACGATCGCCGCGTCCGGTGAGCCGATGGGCGCGACGAGAACCGGTTGATCCCAGAGCCTGGTCAACTGCCCAAAGACGTGTGCCGGCTTGGGCGCTGTGAAAGTGATGACTGCGTCGGCAGGAAAGACAGGCCCCGCGAACATTGCGCTCGTCTCATCGGCAGGCCAGCCAGAGGGCAAGTCGACTGCGAGAATCTTCCCGCTTCCGCGTTGCACCCACTCGAGCGCCTCCAGGGCAAGTCCCTTCAGCGGCGGCTTGAACCCTGTACCCAGCACCGCGTCCACAATCAGGTCGGTGTTCAACGCATCGTCGTGCTCGGCCAGCATCCTGGCATTCATGACCACATGGGTCTGTCCGTGCTTCCTTTTGTTCAATTCGTTCCATGCAATGGCGGCATCGCCCGTCAGTTGCTCCGGTGCGCCCAAAAGCATGGTGGTCACTTGGAGGCCGGCATCGGCAAGCAGCCGCGCAGCCATCATGCCATCGCCGCCGTTGTTGCCCCGCCCGCAAATCACCGTCACGCGCCGGGCGCGAGGAAACTGTTGGAGCGCAAACGCCGCCACGGCGGAAGAAGCAGTCCGCATCAATTCAATCGAAGGAATTCCAAACCGCTCCGTGGTGGCGCGATCGCAGGCCTGCATCTCGGCTGCGGACAAGACGTGCATCGCATTCATGGTACTAGAGACTTCGGCGGAGCGAGCCTTGGAAGGTGGACAAGAGGTAAGCGGCTTACGGCCGTTTACCTGATCAGCCGCGCTTGCAATGAGGTGCGCGAATTGACGCGGGTCAGGATGCAGGTCCCGTTCTTCTCGCAGCGGAAATGAATAGCGGCGGGAAATACCTGCCATTCAGCCGTGCGGTTGCGCAACCCGCTTACCCCGACCAGAAAAACCCGCCCCCCCTGGGTATCAACGGTTCCTCGCGTGGGATTGTCGCCAACGATCACGTCATCATCGTCGATCGCGGCGGGCAAGTGCTGGATCCGCGGTGAAGAGCCCGAACCGCCTGCGGCGGAACTGTATTTTCGGCCATTTGCGACTTCGTTGAGCTTTTGATGGTGCAGCCAGACATCTTGCTCGTCGAGCGTGGGAAAGTTGGTGAAGAACTCCCATGACGCAATGCTCTGATACTGCTTCAGGGAACAGGGAAGACCACCCGAAACGGTGACCTCCGCAATTTGGCCGTCCGGTCCGGCAATATTTTGCACCGTGTCACCGGCAGTTGTCTGCATCGGCAACAGTGCCTGGGATGCATCTGAAGACACGGTAAGTGGCGCGGCAGTGGGAAGCACGACTTCCTTTTGGCATGCAATGGCGCCTGTGGTATCAATGAGCCGGATGACGACCGACACCGGGTGAGGTGGATTCACAGCAACGGCTTGAAAGCCGGCGGCCTGCTGGGGATCGAGTGGATCGATGTAAAGCTCGTAAGCGGTGCTTCCTTCCCAACGCGCAATCAGCCTGGCTCCGAGTCCAGCCGAATCGAACCTGCGAGACCCCAAATCGACGTAAAGAGGTGGAGCTTTCGACTTGGTTACTCTAGATATAACTAGAAAGGCCAGAGCCCCAAACACAAGAATAAAAAGGATGGGCAAAAGCGCGAGTGCCTTTTTTGACCTAGCCTCTTTTGCTTCTGCTTCGGGATTCTCAACGGGTGCGGGCTCATGCATGGCCGCGCGGAAACCGTAAAGATCCTCCTGGCTCGCACCCCCTGCGGGAGGCACGACCTTATAGACCCGATCCACCACACCTGCCTGGGCTTGCGAGCCGGCAGACGTGGCCGTTTCACTTGCCTCGAGTTGGACAACGTCGCCCATCAAGATCGCCTGTTAGCAGGTCCCAATCCTTTGATTTGAGAGACCAAACCGCTAGAAGTACTGTCAATTGGACCACGCCCAAAGCACGCCTGCAATAACCACTCTGTGTGATAGGTCACTGGGCAACCCAAAGCGATATGAGGCACCAAAAAGGCATTCCCGCCTGGTACGCCAGCTGTCTGTTTGGAAGCCTTTGTCACCTTCGACGGCCTTGCGGCCCGCCTCGCGGCGGCGTCAGAATTCGATCCGTCCTTCAAACGCGATCATGCGTGGAGAGCTGTCACCCCCCAAACCCACGCCGAGCAACCCGGTGGGCGGCATCGTTAGGCTTTGCAGCGTTCCGAATCTTGCCGGGACCGAGCCGGGCACGCCGGCCTGCACCGTACTGGGCAGTGCGAAGTTGGGATGGTTGAATGCGTTAAAGAACTGTCCGTCAACACGCAGCTTGATCCCCTCCCGGATCGGAAACGACTTGGTGATGTAGATATCCGAATCGGTGAAGTGCGGTCCGCGCACGGAGTTGCGGCCGGAGTTGCCGAACTGGCAGATGGTTGGATTATCGCTGGTTGGCGGAACGCCGACGGTGCCGGTATAACAGTCGCCGGTCGTCGGATCGACCACCGAGACGAACCCGTCGGGGTTGAGCCATTGTTTGGTTCCGTTCACGGTGACGCCGGCATAGGGAGACTTGCGATAGAGCGGCACGCCGGGGACTCGATTGGCATAGTTCGGTACGGCGAACTGGATCGTCTGCGCGGGGTTGGACGCCTGAAAGACGCCGTTACCGTTCGCGCTATATTGCTGGCTCAACACGCTGAAAGGCAATCCGGAGTGCAAAAAGCCCGTCTCCGAAAAGGACCATCCTCCGAGCACCTGGCGCAGGAATGGGTGACTGGAGTGGAACGGCACCTGATACATTCCGTAGGCGGAGATGTTATTCCGCACATCGTAGTCGCAGCCGGCATATTGCCGGCTCAACTCTCCCGGTAACGGCGATTCCAGCCCCTGCGTGGAGAACGCGAGCAGGCCGCCATTTGAGACTTCGTCGAGGCAATGGCTGAACGTGTAGTTGCCGCGCAGGGTCAAACCGCCCCATTGCTGGGTGTAGGCTGTCTGCAATCCGTTGTAGATGCTGCTGGCGCCGGCTTGGAACTCGGTGACGTTCCCAAACCGCTGATCGAGCGGCTGCCGATAGGGAAACGGCGCAAAGCACCCGTCGCAGACATTCTGGTAGCCGTTCAGTTGCACCTGATAGGGTTCGTGCAGTCCGCGCGTGCCCACGAAGTCGGTGCGCAAGTCGCCCCGTGAGCCGATTTGCTGCTCGATGCCGAGATTGTATTGGTAGTAGTACGGCGTTTTGAGCGCTCCCGTGGGGAAGGTGTTCAGGCTGACGGCCAGTGGACAGGTCGGGGCACCGGGTTGGATGCCCGCGCAAGGCGCGCCGCCGGAGCTGTAGGTTGTCTGAAACAACGTATTGGCACTGGCTGCCGCGTCCACGGCGCTGCCGGGAACGCTGGGGGCGATCCCCAGGCCGCCCACTTGTCCTCCGATACCGCCAGTGAATGAGGGATCGTTGGGAGCGTTGATCAGGCCGTTGTCTGCGATCTGCTGCGGGATGATGTCGTTGAAGACGCCGAATCCGGCATGAACCACGGTATGCGGAAGAAGCTGGTAAGCGATCGAAGCACGCGGCTGGTAGATGAACAGCGGCGTTGCAGCGAACAGGTTTTGAACGTTGCCCAGGATGACCTGATTCAGCGGCTGATTGGTTTCATGCGAGACGTCCAGGAATGAGCCGGCCATGCGGCCAAAGAGCCGCTGCGGGCTCGTGACGTTGGTGTTCCATGTCACGCGCATGCCGTAAGTGAGGGTTGTCTTCGCCGAGGGCTTATAGGTGTCCATCCCGTAGTATTCGAGATTGCCGACGGCCACACGATCCTTCAGAGAGACCGGGAAGTTCTGCTGGGCGGTATATGCGGCTCCATAAGTCAACTCCGCTAAGTCGTTGTAGGCAACGGTCGGCACAATGCCTTCTCCGAGGTCGTAGTCGCTGGTATCGACACGGCGCGTATTGACGCCGAAGTGCAACGTGTGCCGCCCGCGCGTCCAGGTCAGGTTATCGTTGATCTGCCACTGCGTGACCTTGCGCCCCTGCGCAAACGTATCGTTCAGGCCGCCAATGGTCGTGAAAGGCACGCTATCGCTACCCGATGTAAGAACGATGGGAAACGTCTCCAGCGCCTGCGCGTAGTTGTTCGGCTCAAAGATGCTCGAGTACCAGTCCGCTCCGGGATTGAATTGATTGACGAGAGTTGGGCTGAAGATGTGCGTGTAGCCCACAACCAGTGTGTACTGCGGCTGAGGCGAATAGGAGTTGAAAATGGAGTTGATTGGATCGGTCCATTCCGCCTGCAGGCCGGTGTCCCGCTGGAAGCGGTACCAGATGCCGTCTTTGGCATTGATCGTGTGATCGATCTTGAGCACGATCAGGTTTTCGCTATCGCTGTTGTTCAGCGACCGCTGCTGCTGGGATGCGCAGCCGTCACCATCGGGCAGGGCGCCATTGATCGGAGGAGCCACAGATACATACAGCGGACAGCCCGTGATCTGTACAGTCGAACCGCCGGGAGCAGGCAGCAGCGAGAACATATTTTGATAGAAAGGAATCTCCGCGGGTTCGGGCTGAAGGTAGGTACCGGTGACCGGATCGTTACCGCCTGTCTCCAGTTGGCCCTGCGCATAAGGGCCGGGCACATATTCCTGACCCAGCACATAATTCTCATAGGCCCTCGTGGGCAACGTCGTAGATGTGACGATTGGCAATGCGATGCGAATGCCCTCATAGTGCCCGAAGAAGAACAGTTTGTTCCTGCGGATCGGCCCGCCCACGCTCACGCCGAATTCATTGACCACGTCGTGGGGTTTGGCGGCGATGTTGCCCGGACTGTCGTTGGCGTGGAGAAAATAATCCTCCGCGTTGAGCAGAGAGCCGTTCCACAGCTCGTACGCATCGCCGTGAAATGCATTCGTGCCGGACTTGGTGAAGTAGTTTACCTGGGCCACGGCATAACGCCCCTGATCGACGGAGAAAGAGTTGGTGTTCACGGTGGACTGATCGACGGCGTCAAGGCCGATCACGAGGTTGGTTGAGAGCCCTATATTCAGGCCCAGCCAGGGATCGTTGGAGTCGTAGCCGTCGAGAATGTAGCCGTTCGAGGTCGCGGGCAGCCCGTTGAACTCCACGTTGCCGTAACCGCCCGGGGCCTTGGCATCGCTCGAGGATCCGGCCGTATTCATCAGCGCTCCCTGCGCGAATTGGGCGACATACGTGAGATCCTGCCCTGGATTGGGCAGGTTTTCGATGGTCTTGGCTTCGATCGTGGTGGTCGTATTCGGATTATCGAGGGTCAGCAGGCCTTGTTGTGCCGTAACTTCCACTGTCTGGTTCTCCGACTGGACATGGAGCGCGAAGTTCAACGTGACAGTCCGGCCTACGCCTACGGGCGTTGGCGCAGATGTTGAAACAGCAAAGCCTTTCGCCTGCACCGTTACCTCGTAGTTGCCGGGATTGACCTGGGAAAAAAGATAATGCCCGCCGGCGTCGGTCTGTTCGGCGCGCATGGCTTTGGTGTCCACTTCGGTTGCCGTCACCAAAGCACTGGACACAAGGGCGCCGCTGGCGTCAGCCACCGTGCCGGCGATCGCGCTCAACGTCCCGCTCTGCGCTGAGAGTCGTCCAGGGTTAAGCGCAGTTAACAGGAGCCAAATGGCCAGGATGCCGCGGGTTGTTGCTTTGCAGTTCGTTGTAACCTCCAGGACGATCGAGGAAGACTTTGGAAAATCAGCGGCCCAGCGCCGTTGTCGGATCAACCCGCATGGGGAACGCTGTTGAGCGGCACCCGCGCCCTTATCCAGCTGCGGTCTTCTACCGCACAGCGGTCCACGCCTGCCAGAAGACGACGGCCATCATAAAGATCAGGTAGATGCGCAGAGCCCATACGAGCACCAACTCACCGCCGCGAAGTTGCCGGCGGGGAACGGGCGCGGATTTTTCCTGGACGAGTTGATCCCGTTCCAGGTTCGTGAGAACCCAGCCAACTTCTTCTTCCGTGATGTGTTTCTTTTCTTCCATTCAGTCCTGTTAACTCCCAAGCCACGCGAAGGCCTGCGGGAAGATCACACTGATTCCGAAGAGGACACCCGCGGCCGTGAGCAATACGACAACTCCGGCCGCAAGCACATTGGCCCACCACGATCCGCGCACGTCGCCCATGATTTGCGGATCGTTGACGAGCAGATAAAGAAACACCAGTGCGGGCGGCATCGCGAGGACCGCCACCACATTCACGACCAACACCACGAAGGTGAGAGGCAGGTTCGGAATCAGCACGATGGCCGCCGCCGCCGCGGCACAAAAGCAGAGCACGGCGTAAAACGACTTGCCCTGGTTCACCGGAAGGTTCAAGCTGTGCGGGCGGCGCGCAACCTCGCCGAATGCGTAGGCCGACGACGTGGATATGGTGATCGACGCAACGATGCCGGCTTCGATCATCCCCAGCGCAAACATTGAGGCACCGATATGCCCCACGACCGGCTCCAGCGCCTGCGCGAACTGCGCCGCTTCAAAATTGGCCGCCCCAATGTGACCAAAGAGCGGCGCGGTGGCGATAATTGCGCCGAGCGCAGCCAGCGCGGCCAGCCCCGCCCCCAGCACAGTGTCGATGCGTCCGAATCGAATGTCTTTGGTCGTCAGTCCCTTGTCCACTGTGGCGCTCTGCTGGAAGAAAAGCATCCACGGCGTAACGGTCGCGCCGATGTCGGACAGCAGGATCAGCAAAGTCTCCTGGCTGGCGTGAGGCAAAGGCGTCCATGTGAGCATTGCATGGCCAATTGCGCCCCACTGCGGGTGAGCCATGAGAGCAATGGGCAAGAAGATCAGGTTGCATGCGGCGGCAGCCAGGGTCACACGCTCCCACGTCCAATAGCGGTGGCTTAGCAGCGCCGAATAGAGCACCACGAGCGCCACCAGAACCGCGGCCCACGGCGGCACGCCGAAGTATCCGAACCCGGCGCGGATGGCAATGAACTCGGTGACCAGCGTGAGAAAGTTCCCGATGCTGAGATCGATCACCGAGAACCAGCCCCAGAACGGGCCGAAGCGCTCGAAGATCAGTTCTGCGTGGCCGCGATGAGTGGCCGCACCCAGCCGCACCGTCATCTCCTGAACCACCAGCGCCATCACAAAAGTGAGCGCCACGAATGGAAGGAAAAAGCCAATGCCGAACTTCGCGCCCGTTGCGGCATAGGAAAGCATGCTGGGGCCGTCGTTCTCACCCAGCATCACCAGGATGCCCGGCCCCACCAGCAGCCAAAGGAGCGACACGTGCGCGCGCAGCCCGCGCGAGCGTCGCGCCGCGCTCACCCGCGAGCGGTCGTAAGCGCGATCGATGTCCTCATGCGTGACGACAACCTCGTCGACTGCGATGGCATGATCTGGACCGGTATTTGTGCTGGCATTCATCGGCCTGGCATTCCTCGGCATCGATAGGTGCGGAATCTTAGTTTTGCGTAAACACTTGCAGAACGGGCCAACGCGAACGGCGATGCAGACTCGATTGGCTCCCCAGGGGACAATTCGGGCTGCGCGCAACCGGCACAGTGCGGTAACCGATTGAGCGGCGACGAACGCCCTCAACTCCACTATGCCACAGATTCTTAATTATGGTTAACAATTTTGCTTAGATTTAATTACGATGATCTATCCGGACGTAACCAGACGGCTTCCGCAGCCGGGTGGCCGAGGATTGCATTCCCCGTAGGTAGATCAATCAAAACGGTTTGGTCGTAATTCTGGCTCACGACACGCAGGCTCTTGCCGGGCCCGATGCCGGCGGCGTGGAGGAACTCGAGCAGCTTGGGATCGCGCTCATGGAGGCTGATGACGGTATAGCGCTTGCCGGGGGCGGCCTGGGAGAGTTGCATCTCGCCGCGCCGCTTGCGTTCAGTGGGATTGACCGGAAGGACCGCGTTGCCGTGCGGGCAGGCGCCGCCTTCGCCAAGTTTCTCCTTGAGCTTGGCCTCGAAGGCGGGCGAAACCGCGTGCTCCAGCCGTTCCGCCTCCTCGTGAATCTCATGCCACTCCATTCCGAAGACTTCGCTCAACATGCGCTCGATGAGATGGTGGCGCAACGCCGTGCGATAAGCCATTTCGCGGCCTGCCGCAGTGAGACGCACAATGCCGTCGTCGCCCACTTTCACGCAGCCGTCGCGCTTGAGCCGCTTGATCGCCATCGTCACGGCGGGCGCCGAGACTTCAAGCCAATGCGCAAGCATCGCCGGAATCACCTGGCGGCCCTCGGCCTCGGCCTCAAGAATGGCCTTGAGGTAGTTTTCTTTCGAGACGTGAATTGCGTCCTTCATGGCTGCGCTGAAGTTCAGTCTAAACCGCAGGTGTCGGCATGGAAGTGGAGGAATGGGGTGAAAAGACTCCGGGTTTAGGCGGAGATTTGGGTGGAAAAAAGATTTTTGGCGCGAAAACTCCACATATAAGCGAAGGGATTTCAGGAATTCAGCGCATGGAGGCGAAGGAAACTCGATCAAAACTACCCATTGAAGCGAAGATCGCAGCAAAATAATTTGCATTTGGCCCACATTGTGAACTCAAGTTTGCCGATCATTATGCGGGTTTGCGCTACGGTGGATCTAGATAGCCAAAAACAGCCAGTAGCCGGTAGCAAAGCAGGAACCCGCTTGAGCGGGAACCGTGGATCGTGGGTCGTAAGTCGTGGACCCCGGGCCGTGGACGGTGAACTGTGCGCTTTGGGTGAAGGGTGGTGGCGGGGGTCGAGAGGGAGTGGGAGATGAGGGCGATGGAGCGGAAGGTGTTGCTGAGGAAGCTGGACAAGGAGATGCGGTATTACCGGCTGGCGGCGAGGGAAGAAAATCCGACCGGTGAGCTGCTGCGAACGGTGCGGAAGGTACTGCGCGTACCGATGAAAGAGATGGCGGAAAAGATGGGAACCGTGGAGTCGACAGTTTTCCAACTGGAAGGGCGGGAGGGAACAGGGTCGATCACGCTGCGGTCGCTGGGACGGATGGCGGAGGCGATGGGTTGCAAGGTGGTGTACGGGGTGGTTCCGCTCAACGGACAGACGCTGGAGGAACTGGCGGAGGAGCGGATGTGGAGGGATGTATTAGGCAGCGGTGTTAGCGGGGCTAGCGGAGTTGGCGGAGTTGGTAAGACAGCGGAGTTAGCGGGGCTAGCGGTGTTAGCAGAGTTAGATACCGCTGACGGCGGGGAGAGCGGAACACGGAAGCGGGCGGCATAACTGAGGTTGAGCGAGGGGTGGCGGGATGGCGGAGATTGTTGCGATGAGCGGGAAGGGAAAGCGGAAGGGCGGCGGGGCTGGCAAGACGGCGAAGTTAGCGGAGCTAGCGGTGTTAGCGGAGTTAGATGTCGCGGCCGGCGAGGAGAGCGGAACAGGAAAGACGCGGAAGAGCAGGGTGAGGGGGTATGGGGTGGACCGGCTGCGGAGGGCGGCGGAGCGGCGGATGGCGGAGAGCAGCGAGGCGCTGGCCGAGTCGCTGATGTCGAAGGCGCTCGAAGGAAGGCTCGAAAGCGTGAAGTTTCTGATGCAGCTGGCGGAGGAGGAGAAGGCGCGGAAAGAGGAGGATAAGGATCATATGCCGGAGATTTACGCGGCGCTGGGGTTCAAGATGGTGGAGCCGGAGGTTGGCGACGTGTGGGTTGGAAAAGGATGGAAGAAGGTAGAGACGGGGGAGTTTGTGGGTGGCACTTGGGAAGGGTTGAAGGCGGCGTGAGGAAGGCAGGGACAAGGATTAGGAGCTACGGGACTGCGGGACTTAGGGACTAGGGAGCGAGGGGGTGGTGTGGGCGGTGGTAGCGGGGAGGGTTGGTCGCTTAAATCCGACTTGGCGGGGAAGGTCGGAAGTCGGATAGCTTCCGGATGGGCGACAATCCTCCAGGGCCGGCCAATGCGGAATCCGGTCTGTCTGTTGTCGCTCGCCGAGTTGCGCAAAGGGATCAACCGCCAAAGCCGGCGCTTCTTCGCCTTCAGCTTCTCGCCAAAGGCCACAGTCACCGTAAATTCGCGCGCCTCTCGGTGCCATTATAGACTTTACCTGACTTCCCCAGAGGTCTTTCATGAACCCCCAACGCCGGCTGCCTCCCGTCTGGATGATGGGTCTCACGAATGTCACCTTCGGCATGGCGGTGACATTTGTGGTTGCCACCGTGCCGCAGATTCTTGCGGCCCAGGGCATTCCAGGCGGTCACATTGCGGCAATTACCGCTGCCGTGGCCACTCCCACCTGGTGGGCATTCCTCTTCGCTCCGATCCTCGATGTGCGCTTCCGGCGCCGCACGTACGCTCTTGTGCTGGGCTTTGTCGCAGCTAGTGCGACCGCGCTCATCGCGTTCGACCACCACAACCTGCTCATGGTTGAAATTGCCGCATTCACCGCCGTTCTTGCAGTTGTGCTCTATCAGGGCGCTGTCGGTGGCTGGATGGGCAGCCTCATTGAAAAGGAGCAGGACAGTTTGCTCAGTGCCTGGTTTATCGCGGGCAGCATCGCCGCCGGAGGCATCATGGCCATGACGGGCGAGCCCGTTATTCTGCACTGGCCGCCTCTGGTTGCATCCGCATTCATGTTTTTGGTCGTTTCTTTGCCCATGGTCTTCTTCTTCTTCATTCCCGCGCCTCTGCCCGACAAACTTCTGGCTGGTGAAAGCTTTGCCCGGTTCCAGCGCGAGGTCTTTTCGCTGCTCAAGCGCCGCGAAGTCCTGATTGCAATGGTTCTGTTCGTGCTCCCATCGGCATCTTTCTCGCTCACCAACGTTCTGGCAGGTATCGGGGGGGATTACCATGCAAGCGCCGAGATGGTGAGCCTTCTTTTAGGCGTGGGATACATCGTCGCCGGCGGCGCAGGCCTCACTCTTGTCCCGCTGTTCGCGAAGAAATTCCCTTTGCGGCCAGCCTACCTCGGCATCGGCATCGTTGGTGCGCTGTTCACGTTCGGCTCTCTCTTGATGCCACGTGTGCCCTCCACCTTCGCTCTGGTGTTTACAGGCGAGCTCATCTTTCAGTCGTTAGCCCTCACCGTCGCAACTGGCATCGTCTTTGAGGTCATTGGCCGCGATAACCCTCTCGCCTCGACCACCTTTACCCTGCTCACTGCAATCATGTGCGTTCCCATCTCATACATGGGTTTTGTGGATGGCTGGGGCTACGATGTCGGAGGCCTGGACGGCGGTTTTGCCGTCGACGCAAGCTTAGGCATGGCCGCCTGCGTCCTGCTCTCCATTGCGTTGCGCCGCTGGCTCTTTGCCATGCGCCCCGAAGTCGAAACAGCCTGAAGCCTTCTGGCGCAGAACGATTCAGCCCGAACACGGTGGACCCGCGCGCGACTACTTTGGGGCAAGGATTATTGAGCTCGGGGCGGATTACCGGCAATTCGGAGACTTTTCGCATTTTGGACGGGTTGGTGCCGGCGTGCGTCCGGGAGTTTTGGGGCGGATTTCGACGGTGGGCTGAGGCCAAGTTTATTTTGGAGCGGCTGCAGCATGCGACCCACCCACTGGGTGGGTGCCCCATTCGGGCACTGATACAAAGCCGGCCAGTTTGGGTTCGTGCTATCCCACCCTAGCGAAGCTAGGATGGGGCACCCATTTTTTGCGTTGGGTGAAGGTCGCGCCGGGCCTGCGGTGTGGGGCTGAATCGGCGGAGTAATCTGGTTGGGGAGAAAAACCGATGTTTCGAATGAGAATTGCCGCAGCCACAGTCCTTTTTCTGTTCTCAATGGGGCCGAAAGCCGCGAACGCGCTGGGTGAGACGAAATACGTGACCAATTCGCCGGCGCAGGGAGATTTTGTGCTGGCGGCGAATGGACAGGCGGCGACGCTTGAGGTGAGCGGCGAGGATTGGCCAGGAGTGGTGAGGGCCGTGGGCGACTTGAGCCAGGACGTGGGGCGGGTGACGGGGCACGATGCGCCGGTCGTCAAAATTGGGGCGACAGACAAGAGAACCGCGGGCGGCGATGAGGTGGTGTTGATCGGGACCATCGGGAAGAGCCCGCTGATTGATGCGCTGATCAGGAAACACAAAATCGACGTGAGCGGGATCGAGGGCCAATGGGAAGCGGCGGTGACGACCGTGGTGGAGCACCCGATGCCCGGAGTGCGGCGGGCGCTGGTGATTGCCGGCGCGGATAAGCGAGGCACCATCTACGCGATCTACGACCTTTCAGAACAGATTGGAGTTTCACCGTGGACCTGGTGGGCCGATGTGCGGGTTGCGCACGCGGATGCCTTGTATGTGCAGCCGGGCCGCGTGGTACAGCCGACGCCTGCGGTGAAGTATCGCGGGATCTTTTTCAACGATGAGGCGCCGGCGCTTTCAGGATGGACGAAAGAGAAGTTCGGAGGGATGAATCACGAGTTCTATACGAAGGTGTTCGAGCTGCTGCTGCGGCTGAAGGCGAATTTTCTGTGGCCAGCGATGTGGAACAACGCGTTTGCGGCAGACGACCCGGAGAACGCGAGGCTGGCGGATGAGTACGGGATTGTGATGGGGACCTCGCACGAAGAGCCGATGATGCGCGCGGAGAAGGAATGGACGGCGGGGCATCATGGCGCGTGGGACTACACGACGAATCAAAAAGAGATCGACGAGTTCTGGCGCACGGGGATGGAGCGGGACAAGAATTACGAAGAGGTGGTGACGCTGGGGATGCGCGGCGAGGGAGACACGCCGATGAGTGCCAGCGCGAATACGGATTTGCTGGAGCGGATTGTCGCGGACCAGAGAGAGATTTTGAAGGAGACGGTGAACCCGGACCTCGAAAAGGTTCCGCAGGTGTGGGCGCTCTACAAGGAGGTTCAGGGCTACTACGAGAAAGGCATGCGCGTGCCGGACGATGTGACGCTGCTGTGGAGCGACGACAACTGGGGCGATTTGCG
Source organism: uncultured Acidobacteriaceae bacterium (assembly GCA_963823805.1). GTDB lineage: Bacteria > Acidobacteriota > Terriglobia > Terriglobales > Acidobacteriaceae > Telmatobacter. The sequence goes on from CAWGMW010000003.1 coordinate 285,506, forward strand.
GCGGCTGCCGACGGCGGACGAGCGGAAGCGATCGGGCGGGGCGGGGATCTACTACCACTTCGATTATGTGGGCGGACCGAGGTCGTACAAGTGGCTGAACACGTACCCCATCACAAAGGTGCAGGAGCAGATGCACCTGGCGCTGGAGTACGGAGCGGACCGGCTTTGGGTGGTGAATGTGGGCGATGGAAAACCGATGGAGTTTCCAATCGAGTTCTTTCTGGACTACGCGCGGACGCCCAGCCGCTGGGACAAGGACCACCTGGACGAGTTTACAAAGCTGTGGGCGACGCGGGAGTTCGGGCCGGAGCATGCGGACGAGATTGCGACGGCGATGGAGGAATACACACGGTACAACGGGCGGCGGAAACCGGAGCTGATCGATCCCGCGACTTTCAGTTTGGCGAATTATCACGAAGCGGACCGCGTGGAGGCGGAGTGGAGCACGCTGGCCGATGGCGTGGACAAGCTGGCCGCGGAGCTACCGGAAGATGAGCGAGCCAGTTACTTTGAGCTGATTCAATATCCGGTGGATGCGTGCGCGAATTTGACGGAGATGTACATTGCGGCGGGGCGGAATGGGGCGGATGCGAAGGTCGGGAATCCGCAGGCAAATGTGGAAGCCGACGAGGTGCGGGCGCTGTTCGAAAAAGACGCGGCGCTGAGCGACGAGTATAACCACAAGCTGCTGGACGGGAAATGGGACCACATGATGGACCAAACGCACATCGGCTATACGGCGTGGAACGATCCGCCGGCGAATGTGATGCCCGCGGTGAGCTGGATCCAGGTTCCGGAAGCGGGGTCGCTGGGCGTGAGCGCGGAGGATGCGACGTTCTCGCGAGCTGGCGGGCGGTTTGGGTTTTCGCTGGGGACGATCGATTCGGTGGCTGACCAGACGCGGACGCTGACGCTGTTCGATCGCGGCAGGAGTCCTGTGGAGTACTCAGTGCAGACGAGCGCGCCGTGGATTTTGGCGAGCGAAACCGGCGGAACGGTCGGAGCGACGGAGCAAAAAGTAGTACTGCATGTGGATTGGAGTAAAGTGCCGGCGGATGGAGACAGCGCGGAGGGATCGGTCAGGTTGCGTTCGGGCGAAGGACGGCCGATGACGTTCACCTTGCGGGCGCTGCGGTTGCCGGTGACGCGCGCGGATGCACAGGGGTTTGTGGAGAGCGACGGGTACGTGGCTATAGAGGCGGCGGACACTTCTGGGCGCACAGCAGACGGCGAGACACGTTGGGAGGAGTTGCCGGGCTACGGGGAGACGAAGTCGGCGATGACGGTGTTTCCGGTGACGGCGGAGAGCAACACGGACTCGAAGGCGGGGCTCGAGTACAAGATGTACTTGTACGACGCGGGCGATTTTCAGTTGCAGGCGACGTTGGCGCCGACGCTGAATTTTGTTCCGGGGCGCGGGCTGCGATTTGCGGTATCAGTGGATGGTGGCACAAGGACGGTGGTGGACGAGTTGGAGCATAACTTTCAGCAGGATTGGGAGCAGGCGGTGAGCGATGGTGTGCGGCAGGTCACTGTGCCGCTGACGATTGCAAAACCGGGACCTCACACGCTGGAGATTTGGGCGGTCGATCCGGGAGTAGTGCTGGAGCGTCTGGTGGTGAGTCACGGGCAGCTGAAGCCGAGTTATCTGGGACCGCCGGAGAGCGCGCGGTTTCCGGAGTAATCGGTCGTAACCATGGCGGCGATGGAGTTGATTTGTGCGATCCCCGGTCTCAGAATCGAGATCGGGGGCACCCGGCGCCGTCCCTACGGGACTCCCGATTCATTCAGATTGCTCGGTCCCAACGCTGAAGCGCGGGGCTAGCAAACGCTGTGCCTACGGCGCGGAAGTCTCGCGGAAGCGACAGTCTTTATTTCACGCGCACGGTCGGCTCGACGGAGAGGCCGGGCCGGAGCTCATGGTGCGGGTCTTCATTGGCCAAGTCACTGAAGTCGATACGCACCGGAATACGCTGGACGACTTTCACGTAGTTGCCAGTGGCGTTCTCAGGCGGAAAGAGCGAGAGAACTGAGCCGGTGGCTCCGCCGATTTGCGTGACGCGGCCGCTATAGTTCTTGCCGGTGGCGTCAACGTGGATTTTGACAGACTGGCCGGCCTCCATGTGCTTGAGCTGCGTTTCCTTGAAGTTGGCCGTGACCCATAGATCCTGAAGCGAGACCAGGGTGAGCAGATTCTGGCCGGCGGCGAGGTTCTGATCGATCTCGACGCTCTTGCGGGTGATGATGCCGTCGGCGGGAGCGACGATCCGGGTATAGCTCAGATTGAGTTTGGCCTGATCGAGCTGCGCCTGCGCCTGCTGGACCTGGGCATCGGCCTGCTTGGCGCGAGCGCTCTGCGCGGCCACTTGCTCTGGAGCCGTCTGCGCGTATTTCAGTTGCGCCTGTGACTGCGTTTCGCGCTCGTGGGCCAGGCGGACTCCGTCGGCCGCGGCCTGCTCATTGGCGCGCGCGCTGGCCAGCGCAGCCTTGGCGGCATCGGCGGCGGCGAGAGCGGCGTCGAACTGCTGCTTACTGATGACATCCTTGGCAACCAGCGGCCGGTAACGGTCCAGATCCGACTGGGCCTTGAAGTTGTTTGCCTCAGCCTGGGCAACACTGGCGTGCGCGGCGACCAGTTGCTGCTCGGCCTGGGCAACGCTGGCCTGGGCGCCGGTGACATCGGCATTTGCCGAGCGCAGATTACTGCCGGAGTTGATGGCCACGATGGGCACATTGACGCGCGCCGCCGCGGCATTGGCCTTGGCGCTGGCCAAAGCCGCCTCGGCGTTTTCGACGGCCACCTGGTAATCGCTGGGGTCGAGCTCGACGATCGGATCGCCCGCCTTCACGGTCTGGTTCTCCTCGACATCCACTTTCATGACCTGGCCAGCGACACGCGCGCTGACCTGAATGAGGTGGCCGTTGACCTGCGCGTCGTCGGTATCCTCGCTGAAGGTGGAGTGCCACCAGATGCCGAGGGCGACGAGCGCCACCACAAGGATGGCGACGATGATCAAGCCTCTGCGGCGTGACCGCGGCGCCTCAATCTCAGTCTCTGCGGGCGATTCGTTGGGTTCCGGTGTTGGAGTTGGGTCCGCCACGTTCACTTCCCTCCTAAGTATTTCTTGTAGTCCAGCCCGTCTCCGAGGGCGCGGGCCAAGCTGAGCTTGGCTACGTTATCGCGGTAGAGGCTGACGACGTACTGGCTGTCGGCCTGAGCGACGGATTGTTGCGCCTGGCTGACGGCAAGGTTGTCGCTGACGCCGTTGGCGTAGCGCTCCTGCGCCTCTTTGAGAGCTTCGCCGGCCAAATCCACGCTGGAGCGCGCGACTTCGACTTGTTTTTGCGCCGACGCGATGTCGAGCAGCGCGTCGCGCACGTCAGCTTCAATCTGTGCATTCTGGTCGCTCAACTGCGCCTGCGCGGTGTCGAGGTTCGCCTGGGCCTGCTCGGCCTGACCGCGCAGGGCAAATTCGTCAAAGACCGGCACGCTGAGCGCAGCGGATGCATCGACGGTGCCGTGCGAGTGGGCCAGGGTGGTGCCGATGTCGCCGTAGTCGGCATCAGTTTCGATGGTGGGGAAACGCGCCGCGGTTGCCGCCTTGCGCTGGTCCTTTGCGGCGGCGGTTTCTTCCACCAGCGCGGCCAGATCCTTGCGATTTGCCTTGGCTTGCTGGATGAGCGCGTTCGCGTCGAGCTGGTCGAAGGGCGCGTAGGGCGCGGTGTCAGTGAGATTGAAACTCTGCGCCAAGGGCAGGCCGATGGTGCGCGCCAGAGCCAGCTTGTCTTTTTCGAGCGAGTCCTGGGCCGCTATCAACTGCTGCTCCAGAGATTGATAATCGACGCGGGCACGGAGCTCGTCGAGCAGCGGGGCCGTGCCGGCCTGGTGATTGTCGACGGCCTGATCGAGCGAGACCTTGGCGGTCGAGACCTGGGCCTGTACGCTGCTGACATTTGTCTGGTCGGCGAGCACAAGCAGATACGCGTTGCCGACGGTGAGCACCACCATGTCGCGGGCATCCTGAGCCGACAATTGTGCGGCGGCAAAGTTGTGGCGCGCGGCGAGGTAGTTGCGCAGCGATTGAACGTCAATCAGCGACCAGGTGAGCGAGGCGCGGACGTCGGTATAGCCAAACGGCCCAATGATCTTGGGGAAACCGGGGATGCGAAGGCCTTCGGCGGGGAGATCGACTTGCGACGCTGTTTCCCTGGCGGTGAAGTCGATGCCGGGAAGAAGCGATTGCAACTGGCTGAGGCGCGCCGCGCGGGCACTGGCGGTCTGGGTGCTGCTGAGAATGATTCCCAAATTCGATTGCAATCCGCGTTGGATGGCGTCATCGAGCGAGAGATCGATGGGTTGGGCCGAGGCCTCGCCCTTCGGCACACTGCCCTGAAAATCCGTTGCCGCTGGCGGGGAGGGTGGGGAGGGCGGCGGAATGACGGAGGATTGCGCGGCCGCACTCCGGCCGAAAAGGCAACCGCACAAAGCGAGAGCCGCGGCACAGAAACGGATTGGGTTCTCACTGGGATATTTTGACAATTTGGGCCTTACGTAAGAACGGCGAATGCGGGCGCCCCAAAAAATGGAGTCACAGGAAATTGATGCGCTGCAGGCGCAACGCGGTTCTTAAATCTAGTGTATCGAACGCGGCGCGCAATGTCGTTGCCCCGAAATGCGGTATTCCTCCGCCCTTGTCGCGGCTTCCAAGATCCAGCGCTTTTCTTCTGGGTTTAACGTCCCGGAGGAGCCGCTTCCTGTATGGATGGCATTGTGGGGTTCGTGTGGCACTCGGGGGTCCTTGGCGCCGTGGTATCTCGAGGTCGAACCCATTCCAGAAACGTTGTAGGCTCAGGAGCCGCGGGTGGGCTGTCGCGGCTCGGCGGAAAGCTGTAGACTGCCAACACAGCGAATTGGACCGGAAAATGGCCAGAAGTATGCGAAAAATCAAGCTTTTCAACGGGCGGGACCACTCCTGGATGCAGTTCAATCGGCGTGTTCTCGAGGAGGCCGAAGACCCGGCCAACCCGCTGGTGGAGCGCGTGAAATTTCTGGCCATCACGGGGTCGAATCTCGACGAATACGTCGAGGTGCGCCAAGCCGGGCTGATGCAGCGCATTGAAGACGGCTATCGCGAGCCCGGCTACGACGGCCTGCGACCTGACGAGTCCCTCACTGTCCTGACCGCCGAGATTCACAGCTTCGTTGCCGCGCAATACCACTGCTGGAACAAGCAACTGCTACCGGAGCTGCGCAAGCAGGGGATCAGGCTGCTGGAATGGGATGAGCTCGGTGAGCAGGCCCGTGAGTTCGCGCGCGGCTACTTTCAGCGCGAGGTCGATCCGCTGCTGACGCCGATCTCGATCGACCCCGCGCACCCGTTTCCGCGCGTGCTGAACAAGGCTCTCTGCCTGGCATTGCTGCTGCGCGCCAAGCGGCGCAGCTCCGGCCCGCAGGTGCTGGGAGTGGTGACGGTGCCGCGGGCGCTGGCACGCTTTGTGCGATTGCCCTGCGACCATGGCCACTACGATTACCTGCTGCTGCAGGACCTGATCGAGCAGCATCTGGGCGGCATGTACCGCGGGTACGAAGTGCTGGCCTCCGCCTCGTTTCGTGTCACGCGCAACTCCAACCTCTACTTCGAAGAGGAAGAGGCGCGGTCGCTGCTGGAAACGATCCGCGTGGAATTGCACAACCGCCGCAAGGGCGATGCGGTGCGGCTGGAGATCGAAAGCGATGCCGATCCCGAGATCGTGGAGCGCCTACGGGTGAACTTCGAACTGGAAGAAGACCAGGTTTTTCGCTGCGAGGGCCCGGTGAATCTCTCGCGCCTGATGTTCTTCTACGGCGACGTGCAGCGGCCCGACCTGAAGTTTCAGCCGTTCACGGCGAAGGCGCTGGTATTGAGCCGCAAATCGACTGGGATCTTCGACGAATTGCGCCATCGCGACATCCTGCTGCACCACCCCTACGATTCGTATGACCCAGTCGTCGACTTCATCCAGCAGGGCGCGCAGGACCCGGCTGTGGTGACGATGAAGCAGACGCTCTACCGCACCAGCCACGACTCGCCCATGTTTCAGGCGCTGACCGAGGCCGGCGCCACAAAAGAGGCTACGGTGGTGGTGGAGCTGATGGCGCGCTTCGATGAGGCCTCGAATATTCGCTGGGCGCGCAGCATGGAAGACGCGGGCGTGCAGGTCTTTCACGGAGTTGTGGGCCTGAAGACCCACTGCAAACTGGCCATGCTGGTGCGCCACGACGAGGACGGCGTGACCCGGCGCTACTGCCACCTGGGCACCGGCAACTACAACCCCGACACCGCGCGCTTCTACACCGACTTGAGTTTGTTGACCAGCGACCCGCAGATTGGCGAGCGCGTGCACATGATTTTCAACTACCTGACCGCGCACGCCGAGGTCGACGACTACAGCCCGCTGCTGGTGGCGCCGCTGACCATGGCGGAGAGTTTCTTGCGGCTCATCCGCCGCGAGCAGGAGCACGCGCAGGCAGGGAGGCCGGCGCACATCGTGGCCAAGATGAACGCGCTGCTGGAACCGTCGATCATTCAGGCGCTCTACCAGGCTTCACAAGCCGGCGTGGAGATCGACCTGATCATTCGCGGACTGTGCATTTTGCGGCCGGGCGTGAAGGGACTGTCGGAACGGATTCGCGTGCGGTCGATTGTCGGCCGGTTCCTGGAACACTCGCGCATTTACCACTTTGCTAATGGCGGCAACGATGAAATCTACCTGGGTTCGGCCGATTGGATGCCACGCAATCTTTTCGAGCGCTGCGAAGTCGTCTTTCCGGTGCGCGATCCGGCGGCTCTGGCGCGGATTCACGGCGAAATCCTGCCGGCATATATGGCGGACACGGTGAAGGCGCGCCTGCAGCAGCCCGACGGCGTCTACATGCGGGCCAGCAAGATGATGAAGGATGCACCGACCTTTTCGGCTCAGGAATTCCTGATGCAACTGGCAGAGGGGAAGACGGATTTGGAAGCGATTCCCGCGCCGGAGGCCAAATCGCGACCTAAGACGGCGGAGAGGGCAGAGACCGCGGCGGACTGAGGTGGAGGGTTTACGGTGCGAATTGCACCGGAACGACGTGGATTCCGCTCTGCTTGTATTGAAATTCCAGCGTCCATGTTCTTGGGACTGCCTGGCCGTCTCCCTGCGCAGGCTTGAACTTCCAGTGGCGGGCAGCTTCGAGCGATTTGCCGGCGAAATATTTACTCGGTCCCGGCGATAGGAGCGCGACGCTGGTGACGGCGCCGTTGGCATCGACCTGGAGCTGCACCGTAACTCTGAGGGTTCCGTTGATGGTCTTCATTGCGCTGGGAACAATGTCGGGCAAAATCTGATTCACTACTGCGGGGTTGATTGTTGTGCTGCTCGGCGCGGGATTCTGATTGGCTTGAGGCTGGGCCTCGGACTGGGGCGGTGGAACCGCTGCCGGGATCGGCTCCGAGGCCGGGATGGGCGCTTGAGTGGCAGCCGGTGGGGCCGACGAGGTTGCAGCCGGCGAGGTTCGCGGAGCCGGAGCTTGTGCTGAGCTCGCAGCCGAGGTCGGGGCCTGAACCGGGATTGTGGCCGGCGCTGGAGCCGGCGTTGCAACAGGGACATTCTGAGCTTGCTGAGCGAGCGTGGGCGGCTCAGCGCGATGCGAGAGCGCGCGCCAGATTCCGATTCCAGCCAGGACGAGAGCTGCGACGGCAATCAGCACAGGGACGCCACGCCTGGAAGGCGAAGCCGCATCCGGCTTCTCCTGCGGACGCGAAGGAAATTTGGCTGGCTCAAGACGGGCTGCGATTGCCTCAATCGTGATTCGGCGGGCGGGATCCGAGCGCAAACACTTCCGCGCAATCGACGCGAAGGGCTCCGGCATGGATTCAGGCACGGTTGGCTCCGCGGTTCTGGCACGATTCCAATCCGGAGGGTACTTGGTGAGGACCTCAACCAGCGTCGCTCCGAGAGACCAGATATCCGCGGGCGAGCCAATGGTTCCGAGCTCTGTTTCCGGCGCATCGTAAACAGTTCGCGCCGCTGAGGGAGTGGCGGCGGAAGTTGCGAAAGAGATGCCGTCGGTGGAGAGCTTAAGGTGGTCGCCGGCGGCCATGATGTTCGAGGGCTTGAGCCGGCCATGGACAAGACCCTTGGCGTGCAGATAGGAAAGCGCGTCCAAGCCCGGAGTGAGCAGGTCGCGAGTCTCCTGCGGCGTTAGCGGCCGATCGGAAAGAATCTCCGCCAGAACCTCGTCGGCAAACTCGGTGACTACGTACAGGCACGGGACACCGTCGATCTGGCAGCGGTCGTGCGTGTACACCTTCATCAGGTTGGGATGGGAAAGGGCTTCAGCCGCTGTCCAAGCAACCTCGCGGGCCTCTGCGTATTCGGCGTCTGCCGGGATCAGCTTGATGATGGCCTTCTGCCCCGACTCGCTCAATTCGGTAAGGAAGACACCAGCGTCGACACCGGCGTTCTGGGAGCCACCAAGCCATCGAAGGAGGGGGAATCTGCCGCCGGCGAGGCTACCAACCCACTCGCGGCGGACTGCCGCTGCACTCATGGTTTCGATCATACGACCCGACCTCAAGGATCATCTTAGCCTTGAAATCGCAGATTCAAGCCGGGTTAACCCACACTTTAGTAAGGGGCCGGGACCGTGCGGACCTGGGGCTTTTGCCTTTTCTTTCCGTGAGTTCGGAGTAAAGTGGGCTGCAGGAATTCCAGATGCAGGAGAAGGAAGAGGTTGGAGACCGTGGCCGGCGGCACGGATCAGGATCTTAACGCCAGTCGCCAAGCAGAAAAGCCCCATGCCGGTTGAACCCCTGCCCGTGCGGGCGCTGCATCGCAACGCCGAGGGTTACCGGCCGATATCCCCGCGAGCGGATCCGCTGAAACGCGTCTCCGCACGCTGTGCTCACGCCGGCTTCAACCTCCGCGCCTTGCGCCAGAGCAAACACATCGATTGCGTCCAGCAGCCGGTCGAAGCGCTCGCCGCTGCGCGCCGCACCGAACTTGACGTAACAGGTCTTTTCGCCGCCCTCAGAACCGGCGCCATGCATGCAGACGGCGAAGGCGTCCAGAGTGCCGCGGCCTTCGATCAGGATGACCTCGCCGATGTGCTGCGCCAAGACGGCGCGTATCTCGTCGCTCAGATCCAATCCTCTCTTGATCTTGTTTGTGAGCCGGGCGCAGGCAGTGATCGCCTCCTCCCCCTTGCTTCGGGTGAGCGCTGAAAGCAGGACCGGTGCTTTGGCTCCCTTTGCCGGTTTTTGCGAAGGCGCCGCCGGTGTACCTTTCATGATGGCCGTGAGATAGCCCGGCCAGTAGCCGAATTTCTGGTAGAGGCCCACATGCTTTGGGCTGTGCGCAAAGGTGAACAAACCGGTATGCTGCACGCCCCAGCGTTCGAAGACCTTCATTGTGGCCTTCAGCATTTGTTGGGCCACGCCGCAGTTCCAGTATTCGGGCAGGACAGTGAGCGGCCCGAAGAATCCGAACGATCCCCAGCGCGTGGCCACGTTCAGGCCGATGAGCTTTCCGTTTTCGCGCGCCGCCAGGACCCTCGTGTTGCGCGCGCGCCAGCGCGGCGTAATGAAATTCCGGTCGCCCATAAACTCGAGCGGGTTAGGAATTCCGAGGAACGTACCAAATGCCAGGCTAACGACCCGGCCCGCTTCTTCGAGTTCGCTCTCGCGCAGCGGCCCAATCTGGACCGATGGGTTTTTTGGCATGATCATCGCTCTCCCTGGGAGTAGGCCGCAGCCGCGGGGAACGCGTGGGCCTGGACTGCAGGCGCGGCCAGTTTAACCTACTAACGCAAACTGGGGAATTGTTTTTGGATGCGTGCCCCGGATTCGCATTACGCATGATGGGAGACACATCGTCCGGCGATTTCTCCTAGAATTGAGAAAGTGCCGCTTCCCCTCGCACAACCGCCGGTTCGGGATCGCGCCGATTATCGCAGCGAGATAGCAAGCCCGGTCTTCGATGCCCCGCGCGTCTTTGCGCTATGGCATCTGGCCAGCCTGGACGCTCCCACAGTTGCCGTCGTCTGGTCGCTGGCTTTCGCATGGGCCGGTAATATTCATGTCGCAGGCTGGGTCCTGGTGGTTCTGGCCCTGACAACATGGTGCTTTTATGTGAGCGATCGCCTGCTCGATGCCCTCGCGGGATTGCAATCTCCGATGCGGCCCGCGCTACGTGAACGCCATTTTTTCCATTGGCGTTATCGCAGGTTGTTCGTGCCGCTGGCCATCGCGGCGGCATGCCTTGGCACAGTCATGGTTCTCACATTCATGCCACCCATTGTGCGAGAACGAGGATCCGTTCTCGCTGCCGCTGCGCTGGTTTACTTTTCGGGCGTCCACGCGACGCCGAGGCTGGCGCGATGGAAGCAATCGCTTCCGAGGCCGGTGAACAAGGAGCTTCTGGTGGCTTTGTTGTTCACAGCGGGTTGCATCCTGCCTGCGTGGTCCAGGCTTTACGCAATGGAGGCGCCGGAGTTTCCCCGCTCGTGGTTCTGGACTCCAGCCGTTTATTTTGCGGCGCTGGCCTGGCTCAATTGCAGATGTATCGCAACCTGGGAGTCCGGCGGCGATGCTCGCGGAGGCCGCGTCGACCGGGATCGATGGCGGGATTTCGAGCCGCGCATCGGGCGGCCGACCGAACTGCTCAAAGCACACTTGCTTGCATTTGCGGGGCTGCTGCTGGCTTTCGCAGCGAGCGCGGGGCACCCACGCTCCGCCGTGCTGCTAATTGCCGGAGCCGTGAGCGCGATGTTGCTGGGTCTTTTGGACCACATGCGGACGCACATGACGCCGCTTGCTCTGCGGGTCGGCGCCGACCTGGTTTTGCTGACACCGCTCCTGCTATTTCTGCGATGAATACGACAGTCAATACTGGAACTGGGTCCAAGTACGCTCGAACTCGTGCTGAGGCTCAAGTCCCGAACTTCGATCGGATTGCGAAGCTTTACCGGTGGATGGAGCTTTGCACGTCCGGAACGTACCTCGCGCACTGTCGCGCAGCGTTTCTTTCCGAGCTTGCGTCAGCCAGCCGGGCACTTATTCTCGGCGACGGCGACGGGCGCTTTACCGCGCAACTGCTCCGGACCAACCCTCATGTCCAGATCGACGCCGTTGACGCGAGTCCCGCGATGCTTGACGCTTTGCTGCGACGCGCCGGACGGCACGCGAACCGCGTGAGGATTGACGTCGCCGATGCTCGCAGTTGGCAACCCGCAGGGCCGCCTTATGACCTCGTCGTTACGCACTTCTTTCTCGATTGTCTGAAAACGGAAGAATGTCGCGAGCTGGCTGCGCGGCTTCGCGACGCGGTCCCGCCCGGCGGTGTGTGGATCGTCTCGGAGTTCGCGGTTCCAAAGAGCTGGTTTGGCCGATGGGTCGCCCATCCATTGATTTGGCTGCTTTATCGGATATTCGGCCTTCTCACCGGACTCGATATCCGCAGCCTGCCTGACCACCAAGCCGCCTTACGCGATGCAGGATTCAACCTGACCCAACGCGGCACCCGGCTCTGCGGATTGCTGACGAGCGAGATGTGGAGCAATAAGACGTAGAGTGGGAGGCGTAGAATTGCGCTGATTTCGTTTTCGATCCTCCCGAACCTTAGACCATCAGGATTTCACTCATGAAGAAAAGCCAAATCGCAATACTGCTCTGCCTGTTCACCTGCGGGCTCGGCGTGGGACAGACGCAACAGCAGAAGTATCCATTCAACGATCCATCGCTACCGATGGAGAAGCGCATCGACAACCTGCTTTCGCTGATGACCATCGACGAGAAGATTAATTGCCTGAGCACGAATACCGGCGTGCCGCGGTTAGGCGTGATGAACTACGGCAGTTCAGAGGGGATTCATGGCGTGGTGCAGCGCGAGGCCAGGGGCAAACGCGAGCCGATCACTACGACGCAGTTTCCGCAGCCGCCGGGGATGGGCGCGTCATGGGATCCGGATCTGGTGCGCGAGGCGGCGGGAGTGGAAGGATACGAGGCGCGATTTATCACGCAGACGGCGAAGTACGACCGCCAAATCCTGATGCTGTGGGGTCCGCAGTCGGATCTGGGGCGCGATCCGCGATGGGGCCGCTCCGAGGAGGTCTACGGCGAGGATCCATTTTTGAATGGGACGATGGCTGTCGCGTTCACGAAGGGGCTGCAGGGAGACAATCCGAAGTACTGGCAAGCGGCGGCGCTGCTCAAGCATTTCCTGGCCAATGAGAATGAGAGCGGCCGGAATCACACTTCCTCGAATTTCGATGAGCGGTTGTTCTGGGAGTATTACTCAGTGCCGTTCCGCATGGCCTTTTTGGATGGCGGAGCCAAGGCAGTAATGGCATCGTACAACGCGTGGAATGGCACGGCGATGGCGGTGAATCCTATTCTCGGGAGCATTGTCCGCGAGCAATGGGGCGTGGACGTGATCTCGAGCGATGGAGGAGCGGTGAAGCTGCTGGTGGTTCCGCGCCATCTGTTTCCCGACCAGAAGGTAGCGGTGGTTGCGTGCCTGAAGGCGGGACTGAATCAATTTCTCGACACCTACAAGGATGAAACCAGGGCGGCGCTGAAGGACGGCGAGATCACTGAGGCTGAGATCGACGGGCTGCTAAGGCCGAAGTTCCGCGTCACGATCCGGCTCGGATTGCTCGATCCGCCGGAGATGGTGCCCTACTCCAAGATCAAGGACTTGGGAGGGGATTCGCCGGAGCCGTGGAACACCAACAAGGATCGCGATGTCAGCCGGCGGCTGGCGCTCGAATCCGTGGTGCTGTTGAAGAACGAGAACAATATTCTGCCGCTCGACAAAAGCAAGATCAAGTCGGTTGCGGTCATCGGCCCACTCGCCGATCAAGTGCATTGGGATTGGTACGGAGGCACGCCGCCTTATGCGGTGACGCCCTTGCAGGGGATTAGAGACCTGGTGGGACCTGACGTGAAAATGAACTACGCTGCCTATGACACGCAGGCTGGCGAGGCCGATGCAATGAAAGCTGCGAGCGAGTCCGATGTAGCGGTGGTGGTTATCGGCAACGATCCGACTTGCGGGCCGGACGAGGGACACGAATGGTATGACACGCCGACGGAAGGCGGCGGCATTACACTTCCCTGCACTGTTCCAAGCGACGGCCGCGAAGGCCGCGACCGCGAGAGCATCGACTTGGCGCAGGTACAGATCGTGAAGCAGGTCTTTATCAAGAATCCAAAGACCGTCGTCCTGCTCATCTCCAGTTTTCCCTTCGCCATCAACTGGACCGAGGCGAATGTCCCCGCCATCCTGACCATGGCGCACGCGTCACAGGATGAAGGAACCGCGCTGGCGAAGGTGCTCTTCGGCGAGTACAACCCCGGCGGGCACCTGGTGAGAACATGGCCGAAGTCGGTCGATCAGCTTCCGCCGAGCATGGACTACAACATCCGCGACGGCTACACGTACATGTATTTCAAAGGCGAGCCGCTGTTTCCCTTCGGCTACGGCCTGAGCTATACAACCTTCAAATATTCGAATCTGCGAACCAGCTCTCGGGAACTCGCGAAAGACGGCGCAGTGACCGTCAGCGTGGACGTGACCAACACCGGCAGCCGCGCGGGCGACGCCGTGGTCCAGATGTATGTGAAGCACCTGAACTCGAAGGTGGAGCGGCCGCGGGAGGAACTGGAGGGGTTCAAGCGCGTGACGATTGGGCCGAATGAAAAGAAGACGGTTGAGATACCGCTGAAAGCATCATCGCTGGCCTGGTGGGACCAGAAGCTGCTCGGGTTCCGCGTGGAGGCGGAGCCGGTTGACGTGATGGTCGGGAATTCGTCGAGCGATATTCAAGCGAGTACGACGGTGCGGGTGCAGTAGAGATTTGGAGCATTCCCGGAATACAAGTGGACTTTTTAAGTTCATTGATAGGTGGGTTTTCACTTCCACCGCAGCGGCGAGGGCCGGTTCCCGGGGCCTGAGTGAGGCAAAAGCCACTTCGGTGTGTGCTTTCAGTCCGAAGGAATTCAGAATTTGCTGTCGCCTTAGGAGCCTTTAGATGAGTCAAACGAGGAAGATTTCTCCTGAGTCAACGAAGCGCGCCGCTTCCGGCAACGTCAATCGGGAAGAGACTCCTTTCGAGGCACTGGCCAGCATCTCAAGTGTGCTGGTGGTGGGTCTATTCGTTCTGACCTTCTTAGCTCAGAACTACGTCATTCCGTCAGGTTCGATGGAGAACACGTTGCTTGTAGGCGATCACCTGGTCGTAGACCGGATCACGCTAATGCCGCCCGCTTCGTGGATGCCGCTAATAAGGTATCGCGAGCCGAGGCGCGGCGATATAGTGGTGTTCATCAAGCCCGTTTATCAGCCTGGTATCGATCCGACTGACGCCGATGGGACACCGCAGTACATTCCCCTAGTGAAGAGATTGATTGGCGTACCGGGCGATCATATTCATCTACGCAACGGCATCGTGATTGTTAATGGTGTTGCACAACCTGTGGGATTTACGCAGCCGACGACCACGGATAACTTCAACGAGTTCCTCGACGATTTCCCCACAGTATCTCCAGCCGAGCTGCCTGGGTCAACTGAGTCGTGGGCCGTGAACTTCTCGAGTTATATCCAGGACGGCGACCTAGTGGTTCCACCCGGCATGTATTTCATGATGGGCGACAACCGGCACAACAGCCTGGACTCGCGCTACCGGGGCTTCGTGCCGCGCGCCAACATAATTGGCCGTCCGCTGTTCAACTACTGGTCGTTCGAGGCCACAGAGAGTCAACTTGAACAAGCAGGATTCGGTCACCAGCTCGCATGGATCGGTCATGTGCTGGTGCACTTCTTCCCTGACACGCGGTGGAAACGCACTTTTCACGTTATCCATTAAACCGAAGTTGAACGCAAGTTGGATAGAACTCGGTTGCCCGTGCACGCAGAAGGCTACACGCTCGATCTGGGGTAGGAAGCCAAATGGGTCTTTTGTCGCTACGCACAGAGGCCAACAGCGTATAGCGGAACAGAAGTTGCGACATCCGGCGCAAAACCGAATGTTACAAATCTGTTAAAATAGAGATTCAAGGAGTTCGGCAAGGCCTCGTACACCCCCACCGAAACGGTCCCCATGATTCTCTATCTGATGCGCCATGCGAATGCCGGCACGATTCGCGAGAACCCCGTTCTGGACCTGAAACGGGGCCTCGTGAAGGAAGGCAAGGAGCAGTGCATGTTGATGGCGCGGGTTCTCGGAGCACTGAAAGCGCCAATCGAGGTGGTGGTATCGAGCCCGCTGAAGCGGGCCAGGCAGACCGCTCAGCTTGTCGGTACTGAGCTGGGATATGACTCACAGGTAGAGATAAGCCCCGCGCTGGGATTGAACGCGAGTTTCGCCGATTTCCAGAAGATGCTGGCGAAGTACGCCGACCGCGATGGAGTTCTGGTTGTCGGACACAACCCCAACATTTTCCAGTTTCTTGGGCGGTTGATCACTGGAAACGGAGGCGCCGCTATCCGCATGCGCAAAGGATCTATTGCACGGGTGGACATGGAGCGGCATCCGCCGCGGCTGCAGTGGCTGCTGGATCCGCGCGCGGCGCGGGCAATTTATGCAAGCGCGACGAAGAGTTCGCGCCCGAAGACCTCGCGGAAGTAGCCGGCTTCCTTGCGCAGCGACCATAACTCCAATTCCGCCCCGGTGCGCCCCGGACGCAATTCCAGAAAGACTCTCTTAGGGTAGACCCGCGATGCGACGCGCAAGACGTCGGAGGCGCGGTCCTGATTCAAGGCGACTGCAAGACGCAACAGGACCACCGCGCGTTGCACGTTTTTGTGCTCGTCTGCAGGAATGTTGCGCAGAGCACGGTCGCCCGGCTGGGGGCGACTCTTGCCGAGGTAGCGCGCAATCGCCGAAACCAAGGTTCGCTGCAGCTGGGTGTAGCCGTAAATCTCTGAGCTGGAGATGATGTACTGCGTGTGCCGGTGATGGCCCTGGTGGTTGATGAATTTGCCGGTGTCGCGGAGCATGGCGGCAGCGGCCAGCCAGCTCTCGTACTCAGGCGCAAGCGTATGCATGGACTTGAGCTCGCGAAAAAGCTGGACCGTGTGTGCTCGCACCGCGTCGGCCTGGCGGGGATCGACGCCGTAACGGCGCGCCGTGGAAAGCACGCTCTCCCAGCGCTCGTGCTCGAACTCGCGGTGAGCTTTGGCGCGGGCATCCTGCTCGGCCAGCATCTGCGCCAAAATGCCATCGCGCAGGCCGAGAGGCGAGTAGCGAAAACCTTTCAAGCCGAAACTGTCGAGGATTTCGGCATAGACCTCAGCGCCGGCGACGATAATCTCCGCGCGGCGCGGGCCGATGCCAGGCACGGCTTCGCGCTCAGGAAGGGACATCTTGGCCAGCTTGCCGGCCAGCTTGCGCACGGCGCGCGCCGGAACCATTCCGGCCAGGATGGCGGAGCGATCCTCAGCGCGATCCGAACCGGATTTGGCGCCGAGCTTGCCTGCTTTTTTTGCGCCGGGTTTGCCGTTTTTCGCTCCCTGAGCATAAGCGGCGGAAAGCGCAGCAGCCGTGCCCGATGTAGCGATGACCAGCAGTGAGCGACCGGGTTGAATCTTGCGATGAGCGCGGCGCAACTCGCGCGCGATCAACTGTCGCATGCGCGTGAGGCCGTCGCGCGGAGCGGGATCGTCCGAGAGAAACTGCTCGGTAAGCCGCACCGCGCCGAGCGGGAGGCTGACGGTCTCCCTGATGCGCTTGTGCTCAGAGAATGTGACCTCGCAGCTGCCGCCGCCGAGGTCGAGCAGCAGCACGCGGCCGCCGGCTCCCGGCTCAGCGCCCATGACGCCGAGATGAATTAGCCGGCCTTCTTCGAGGCCGGAGATGATCTCCATGTTCCAGCCGGTCTCGGCTTTAACCCAGGCCTGAAATGCGGCGGAGTTACGCGCGTCGCGCATGGCCGCGGTAGCCACCACGCGAATGCGGTCGACGCCCCGCGACTGCACGGCGCGCTGAAAACGCTTGAGCGCACGCAGTGTGGCCGCCATGGCCTCAGGAGAGATGAGGCCAGTGTCAAAGACGCTGCCGCCGAGACGAGTGACTTCGCGGTCTTCCGCGAGCGTCTTGAGGCGGTGCGCATGCACGCGGGCGATCTTCAATCTGCAGGAGTTGGAACCGATGTCGATGGCGGCGAAGGTGGTCATCTATTTTGCGGAGCGCTCCGAAGAAGAGAATCGACCCATCGCCAAGATACACGAAGGCGGCGCGCGGTTAGGGACGCGGGTTCCACAGGGGGCGAGAGCGGTGACCGAAAGTGGATGAATAGGGCAAATCGTCGGATTGAGGGGCTCGGGAGTTAGGTTCTTCAGATTTGCAAATGGCGCTATAAAGGCGGTCCAGCCGTGGCAGCGCTGGCCCATCGCAACAAGGTGCCCGGAAACGCGGCCCCGGCATGGGCCGCAGTCATGGTCGAGGCGCTTTTGGCTTAACTATTTTTTGCGTCGGTTGGAAGCGAGCGAAGAGCATCGCAGGGAGGTTGAGAGGATCGCGTGCTCCTCCCATCGCGGGATGCTTGCAGGCGCTTCTTCGCCCTATTACTGCCCGCTACTCGATGGCGCCTTAAATAAACTCGTGAAGACTTGGTTGATATTCAGCCCGACCCCGATGCGATAGAAATCACGATTGGGCTGGACGAGGGAGAGGACGACTGTCGACGTATTCGGGATGGCCGTGCTTCCCGTTCCGGTCAGTGATGTGACATTTGCACTTTGTAAAATCAGTGGGCTATAGTTCGAATTATGCTTCAATCTTGTGCTGATAGAGCCGAAGAGGTACAGTATCTTAACGCTGGGGACTGGTAGGGGATGGACAGCATCGACCTTAAAAATGTAGTACGCATCAGGCCACCAGTAATGCTTGCGTCCTGGCCGAATGTCAGATCAACGATGCCACGTTCGCATGGGCCGATTTGATTTGTGGTGTCTGTGTCACCGCAGGCGACATCTCCGGAACCAAGGAAACGATCAATAAACCTGATGCCCACTACTTCCTTCCCGAGGAAGCTCGCGCGATCCTGGTTGCTGAAGCCGATCGTGCCTATGGACGTATAAGTTGTAGCACCTGGCGATGTTGGGCTGTTACCGTTCACCAAACAGCTGGGTGTGCTGGCATTTGCCGTGGTGCCTAGAAGTATTTTGTCGGCAACAAATTGGTTCTGAAACCGCGAATACAGGGCCGGGCATTCCACTGTTCCGTATGCTGGAGCCGTGTAGGCTAGTGAAAGTGTATTGGCTTGGAGGGGAGTGGTGCCGCCGTAGCCTGCAATTAGGCTTACGGAGTAGGGGTTGGAGTCGGAGTTCTTGTGAGCACGACGAAACTGATACTCGAGTCCGAGCATGTAATCGATAGCCGCACCGATTGTCGAGAGGGTCTGAGTTGTAATGCTGCCGGTTGGGTTCGAAACGACGGATTCCACGCCATTAGTTGACGACGTGGTTGGCGCACCTAGAAGGCGCACATATCCCCAATCATGAAGCGCGTACCATGGGGAGGTCGGGGCGCTGGCAAACGTGGCTCTCGTGAATACGCGCAAGAACCCGGTCGTAGCGCTTGGCGAAGCACTTTGTGCGGACTGCTCGACGCCTCCGATAAGCGATAAGCTCATACCGCAATCGCTATAGGGAAAGTCTTGCGGCTGCTGGTTGCATTGGGAGGCTGGACCTACTGCAGTTGCTTTAGTCGAGATGACTGGCGGGGCCCCCGAGTTGAATTCTTCGACGACCGAAACGTACTGGCCACCCGCGAGCGGTTTGCTTAACTTTGCAGAAAAGGATCCGGTCTTCGCGTCAGGTGCGACGAAGTTGTCCCCCGGGGATTTCCCGTTGCTCAAAGATGCAACGACAGAACTAGAGCCAGAACTGGACCCAGAACCGGAGCCTGTGTCAGAACCCGGTTCAGGACCGGAACTTTCTTTGGACCGGCAGTTCAGAGAGCCAGCGGCAGGCTTGGAAGGCCAAACGCAGATGTATATCTGCGGGGCGCTTTGAGACTTACTCGGATCGGTTGGTTGCGCCTTACCGCTCACCGCTAGCATTCCGACAATTAAGCTCCCTGTAAGTGTGGGCGGTTTTGGGGAGGCTGCAGCCTTGGGCGCTGAGCTGGGGGGAGTTGAGCCCGCCTGCGAAGCAGCGACTGGCATTTCGGCAGTCCCGGTGTCTTGGCCCGCCCCGAGGGCAATGCTCGACGTTGTCCCGATCATGAGCGAAGTTACGAATGCTGCGGACACAAATCTGCTCACAAGATCCATCCTTTCGCATCCCTAGCGGGAGTGCTGGGTCATTGAGTGTTTGCCTGTTTCATGGGCAGTGCTTATTGACGAGAATGAATGGGAAGTGGCCGCCGGAATTGGTTTACCCCAAACCAATCGAACCGCCGCGTGCCAAGATTGAGTGCGAGAGTATCGCAAGAATCAAGTGTGCGCAAGAGGTTTTTCAGAATATTTTCTGGTAACTACTTTCCGGTACTAAGTAATCAACATATTCTTGCCAAGTGCATTCTCTTAATTCGGTAAGTTAAATGTAAGTACGCTCTGTGTTATCTCGACAGCGAGAAAGCTCAGGGTCGAAATTATAAATTACGGCTTGATGATGGTGGCGAGGAGCGAAGAGAGGCCGTTCCAAGCGATCTGGATGCCGATGCAGAGCAAAATGAAGGCGATGACGCGCAGGATTCCGTGGGCCGTGGAGGGCGGGATTTTCTTGGTGATTTTGGGTGCGTTGGCGTAACAGAAATAAACCAGCACGCTGAGGACAATGACGGCGAGAAAAACGCCAAGGTGAGCCATGATGTCGCGGGTGAGAACTTTGTCTGAGATGTGCGCGGTGATGGTCAACAGTCCAACCAGCGTGCCCGGGCCTGAGGTGATGGGAAAAGTGAAGGGGTAGAAGACGCCTTCTTCGAGATGGCTGGTGTCGGGCTCGGCGGCTTTTCCTGTCTCCTCCTGCTTGAGGCGGGTGTCGGCGCCGGCACTGCGCTCGTTGAGCACAGCCCAACCCATGGCAGCGACGACGATGCCGCCTGAAAGCTGGACGATGGGCAGCGAGATGCCGAAGAAGTTGAGGATAGCCGCGCCGGTTACCTCAAAAACCCCAAGAAAGATGATGTTGTTGATGGCGATGCGGCGCGCCAGCGAACGAAGAATTTTGGGCGGCGCGTCACCAACCAGCCCAAGAAAGACCAGCGCGGAGCCGAGCGGGTTGATCAGCGGCAGGAGCACGCTGAACGAGATGAGAAATGCCTTCCAGAGCAGCAATCGAGCTCTCCCTTGGTGAATGTTAATGCTTTGCTGAGAAGGTGCGGCTGTGGACTTTCGTGGGCGGCCGGAAAATCATTCGCCTGCGATGCGCCTTGCACTGTGAAACGCGGCATGAACGCGGCTGGTATTCTGGTATGGATACGACGGATTTGACATCGGGTTTCAGGGAACATGGGTGGTTATCCCACGGGGCTGAAGCCCTTTTCTTTTCGCGGCCATTCTTGGGCACGGCGGAATTGGCACCGTGGCGCAGGACGGGCTGACGCAATACGCAGCAACCAAGATGACAACTATGAAAACGATGAGGACAATCGACCGCCCGCAGGCCGCGCTCTCGACGCGCACGGTATGGCTGGTCTTTGCGGTCGTCTTTGCGACGATTTATTTTGCGTCGCTGTTTTCTCCTCCGCTGATGGACGACGTGGACGCTTCGCACGCGCAGGCGGCGCAGCATATGGCCGAGAGCGGCGATCTGATTACGGCAAAGACGAACGGCATCCGCTACATCGAAAAGCCGCCGCTTCCCTACTGGGTGGTGGCGGGAATGTACAAGATTTTCGGCCAGAATACGTTTGCGACGCATTTGCCGAATGCGCTAGCGATGCTGGGGCTAGCATGGCTGGCGTGGTTGTGGGCGCGACGGGCGTGGGGCGGGCGCGCGGGGTTTTATGCCGGGCTGGGCGTGCTGACATCGGTGGGGTGTTTTCTTTTTACGCGGTTCATCATTCCTGAGGCGATCCTGGCGCTGTTTTTGCTAATCGCACTGTATGCAATGATCGTAAGCCTGGAAGACAACCGCCCGAGGATGATCTATTGGGCATGGGCGGGAGTGGCGCTGGCGCTGCTGACAAAGGGGCTAATTGCGCCGGTATTCTTCGGCGGCGCTGCGATTCCGTATCTGATGCTGACGGGGCAGTGGCGGAAATGGAAGGCGCTGAAGCCGGTGACTGGAATGCTGCTGTTCCTGGCCATCGCCGCTCCGTGGCACATTGCGTGCGGCATCATCAATCACGACCAAGGGCACCCGGTGGGTAATCATCCCACGATCGGGAATGTCCACGGATTCTTCTACCAATACTTCATCAACGAGCACGTGCTGCGCTTCTTCAACCTGCGCTACCCGCACGACTACAACAAAATGCCGACGCTGTGGTACTGGCTGGGCGAACTGATCTGGATTTTTCCCTGGAGCCTTTTTCTGGGCGCCGCGGGGGCGCTGGCGTGGAAGACGCGGCGCACCTGGTTGAAGCACCTGCGACACGATTCGGGCGACACAGTGGATTTCTATCTCGACCATGCTATGCGCGAGGACGTCGCCAGTTACGTGCGGCGGATCAAGTTCCGCACGAGGACCATCTGGCTGCTGAGCTTGTTCACGGCATGGACGCTGGTTTTCTTTTCGATTTCGACGAACCAGGAGTACTACACGTTTCCGGTGTGGCCGCCGCTGGTCATGCTGATTGCGGGCGTGATGGCAGAGGTGGAAGAGAATTACAGCGCGGAAGGCGGCAAGCCGACGGTTTCTACAGCGTGGCTGACGGGAGCGCAGGCAGTGTTTGCGGCGATTGGAGTGGCGGGGGCGGCGGCGCTTGCTTGGGGATTGTGGACCTCGCGCAGTTTGCCGTACGTGGCGGATATCGGCACGGTGCTGGCGCATCGCGGAGTGGGCGATTACACGCTGTCGATGTCTCACCTGTTCGATTTGACGGGCGAGTCGTTTGCGGCGTTGCGCCTGCCGGCGGCGCTGGCGGCGATTGTTTTGCTCGTCGGGCCAATGGCGGGCTGGCTGCTGCGGCTGAAGAAGAGGCACATTGCCGCGACGGTTAGCGTGGCGCTGACGATGACGGTGTTCTTTGTGGCCGCGCACATTGCGTTTGCGCGTTTTGAGCCAATGCTGAGCTCGAAACAAATGGCCGACACGATCATGAGGGACGGCACGGCAAACGATGTTCTGATCATCTACGGCGAGCAGTCGTCGGGATCATCGGTGATCTTTTATACACACAACTTTCTCGGGGAGAGGCCGGCGATGCTGGTGCTGCCCCGTTGCGGGCAGAACAACGAGGGAACCACGTTGCTGTGGGGTTCGTGCTATCCCGATGCGCCTGACATTTACCTGAGCCCGGCAAAGCTGGCCGCGATTTGGGGGACGGGCGACCGCAAGTGGATTTTTGCCGAGGATCCGGACCGGGACAAAGTGGAGACTGTTCTTGCGGGCCGTCTGTATGAAGTGCAGACGCTGGCCGACAAGACGCTGTGGACGGATCGGCCGGAGTAATTTCCTGGCCAGCGCGCGGGCGTCTTAAACTCTTTGCCGGGTTCCTTGCGATTCGTTCTGTGGGCCCCCCCGCTACTGATCAGGGCATTTCCCATGATCGAAAAGGGAAGCCAGGCCACATTGCGAAATGAACATGTCTTCTGCCGAGTGGCCGGCATGCGGAACAAAACGTAACCGCTGATTCCAGCCGGAAAGGTGACGGGCGTGAAGGTAGAGGAAGTACATCTGGCCACGGGTGAACCGAGTGGGCCCCTCTGCTTCGGCGCTGCATGATTTGTCGAGCTCGGGATGATTTGGATCGGTGTCTGCCGTGCCAAGCAGATAAATCACATCGCGTTGAGCGTAATCGTCTTCAGTCTTCCTCCAATCCGATGCTGCTCCCAAGGCGACGTAAGGCGGGCCGTTCAAGAACCCGTATTTCCATTGGTGAAATTCAGGACAATCGGCGGCCTGGAAAGGGGCGAACTGAAAATGGCCCTTGGAGAGTAAGGGCCGATCGTCACTGAAATAGAGATACGAAGAAGGGTTCGCGATTACAAACCGCACACGAATTCCCTGAGCAGCGGCGAGTTGCTCCGCTTTGCCGACTACTGCATAGCGCTGGATAAGCTGTCCACCCGCCGAGTGCCCGGCGAGAACAATCGTGGTCAGATTCGGGAAAATCGCCCGATTGCAAAGCATTGCCACGAGTGCATCAAGGACTTCAAACGAACTAGCAGGCGCGGGATCTGCGGCGGACCCGCCACTCTCCCAAGACGGGCCTTGCCATCGAAGAACGTCCGCCGGGATGGCGTGCGCAGTCAAATCGGTTTGATTCAGGAATTGAGGTGCAATGACCAGAGTTCCATGTCCATCTGCTCCCGCATCGGAAGCAGCCTCTAACCCCAGCTTGAATTCGTTTTCTACATTCCGCTTTAGGCCGTGCACGATAATGAGCGCGCGAACGACTCTAGGCAGCGGTTGCGAATCATCCAGCGAGCGCTCGAGCGGGATCGTGACGGGGCCTGAAGGAGTCTGGATGCGGAACGAGTGCGTCGCAATCTCTCTTACAGCCACGTCTTCTTCCGCCGACGCATACGGGCCCTGCAATGTGACGCACAGAATGAGAAAGGATAGGAAAGCGAGAACAAGTACTTTCATTTTGAGCCCCATTCACTCAGCGTGATTGTACTCCACGCATTTTGCCGCCCGGCAGAAGCTCGAAGACGCGGCCGCGCCAGAGGATGCGGTTGCCCGCATAGCTGGCGGCCCAAAAACAAAAACCCATGAAATCGCGGATCGGGTAAAGGACGAGCAGGCCGAACCAGCTTTTGTCGCCAACAACGCAGCGGCCGACGGCGATGGAGAGCGCGAGGCGCGTGGCAATGCTCCACGCGAAGAGTGCAGCTCCCCACAAGGGATGACCGAGCCAGGCTGCCGTTGCGAGCGCGAGCAAGCCAAAGGGAACACTGAACGTGAGCGCGGTTCCGAAGTGCCCTTTGGGGCGCGAGAAACGCGTGGACTTCATCCAACGGACCTGGTGCTTGAGCGAGCCTGCAAAGTTCGAATGCAGGACCATGTGGTCGATGACGTGGTGGCTGAGGACGACCCCCTGGCCGAGACTGTGGGTCTTGTTGCCGAGGACAAAGTCGTCGGCGCAATAGTCGGCCGTGACGCGGAAACCGCCCATTCGGCGGATGGTCTCGCGGCGGAAGGCCATGGTGGGGCCGAGCGTGAACTGCATGCCCTCCATGGCGCGCGCGGCTAGCACGCCTGCTGACATTTCGACGGACATTCCGACGGCCTCGAGGCGCGCCCACAAGCCGCCTTCTACAGCGACGCCGCGATAGAGACAGCACATGCCGCCGACGCGTTCATCAGCGAAGGGCAGGGCGACGGCGCGGAGGTAGTCCGGCGAGACGCGCACATCGCTGTCAGAGATGACGAAGATTGCGTGCGCGGCCTCGGCGGCCATTTTTTCCATGGAGATGACTTTGTCGTTGATGTAGTCTGGCTGGCCGCGGGTGGATAGGAATTTGGCGGGGACGTTGGGGTAGCGCTCGGCGACGCGGCGGGCGGTGGCGAGGCCGGCATCATCTGCGTCGCGTGCGCAGAAGAGAATCTCGTAGGCGGGGTAGTCCTGCGCGAAGAAGCTTTCGAGATAAGCTTCGAGGCCGGGATCGGCTCCGTGCAAGGGCTTGAAGAGCGAGAGTGGAGGGGTGAAGACTCGGCCAGCATCGAGCATGGCGCGGACTCTGCTGCGCTCACGCAGGTAACCGGGCAGGGCCGAGACCACGATGCCGGCAAAGACCGTTGAGGTGATGAGGCCGAAGACGGCGAGCGCGAGGAGGACGTACGGCATGCAGAATCAAGAATACCGGGCGGGTCAGCGAGTCAGCCAGTCAGCACGTCAGAGGACTCGGGAGAAGATGCCTGCGAGACTGCCGGTCTGGAGACCGGCGCCACAAATGACTTAGGGTTTGCGCGATGCCGGAGGGCGCGGCGGGGCGACCGGCTTGCGGATGGGGACGATGGCCGCGGATGAGCCCGGCGCAGCCTGCTGAAAGCGGGCGAGCATTTCGGTACGCACGTACTCGACGAAGCTCTGCATCTGACGGTTCATCTCTTCCATTCGCTCGCGCATCTGCAGGATGATGGCGATGCCTGCAATGTTGACGCCTAGATCGCGGGCGAGGTTGAGGATGAATTCGAGGCGCTCAAGGTCCTCATCGGTGTAGAGACGCGTGTTGCCCTCGGTGCGCGAGGGCTTGAGCAGGCCTTCGCGCTCATAGAGGCGCAGGGTTTGGGGATGAATTTCGTACATCTCAGCCACGGCCGAGATCATGTAGGCGCCTTTGGATTTGCGTTTTGTGGCCATACGTTTCTTATCTTTCAAATGGCCTGCAGTTTTTCCCGCCACCGGTCGGGCGTCATTTTGTAAGGCTCCAGAATCTTCTTCAGATCGACTCCGGCGTTTCGCACAAAATAATAGCCGCGGTTCTTCCATGAATCAGTCTTCGCATACCCCTTCTTTTCCAAAACCTGCAATGCATCATTGAAGGTCAATGCGTATACGTCGCTCTGTGCCGGTGTTTGAACATTCCACACGTAAGCAATAAGCAAGTGAGGGAAGCGCGCATATTTCTTGTCGAGCGAAAACGATTCCTGCGAAGAGGCCTTCAGTTGAATCAGACAGGGCATATAGTCCTTTGCGTCTTCCCCATCCTTATAGACAACCAGATCGACCCCCCTATCCCTCACCGGCTGCGCAACTTCAAAACCGGCGGCCACTAGATGGGAGATGAGCAGGTTTTTGCCGAAAACTTCGGTCAGTTGTGAATCGCCATGCTCGGCTGGCAGCGAGTTGTCCGGATCCGGTTCTCCCTCAAGGAGGGTGACGGTGTGGCCGTTTGCGTACTGTTCGGAGTGTCTTCCGCGGACTGCTCTCGAGAAATCAAATCTGCTTCTTAACTCCGTCTCGCTCTTACTCACTCGAGGTTTCATATTCCCTCCTTTCCCATGGTTCAGCGAGTCTGGCGCTGATAAGCCGTAATTTCGTTCCGCGTTCGGTGAAAATCAAGGTCAAAATGCGCCCCTTTACCGACCGGCCAATAGCAAGATAGCGCATCTCGTCGAGACTATGCTCACAATCGGGAACTTCGAGGTGCCTTTTGTCACCGAAAATAGTCATGGCCTCTTCGAAGGAGACCTTATGCTTCTTTAAGTTTTCCGCCGCTTTGAGGGGATGCCATTCAAACTCGAGGTTCTGAATCCCGTCGTCGGTGGAATCTTGCCCAAGACCCATTGCGCACCGCTTCCAAGCCCAGCATAGCCTGATGCTCAGAGCTTGTCGAACAGCGTTTTGCGCGGGTCGCCGGGGTTCAGCTTGGCGAGCTCGCGCATGATCTCGCGGCTGCGCTCGTCGTTCAGGTGGGGCACGGCGACCTCGACGGTGACGATCTCATCGCCGCGCTGGCCGGGATGCGACGCGCTTTCGACGCCGCGCTCCCTCATGCGCAGCTTTTGCCCGCTCTGCGTGCCGGGCGGAATCTTCAAATGCGCGCGGCCGTCGATGGTAGGCACCTCGACCTTGGCGCCGAGCGCGGCTTCGGCCACGGTGATGGGGACGGTGAGCTGAATGTCGTCGCCCACGCGCGTGAAGACCGGGTTGGCGCCGGTGCGCACGATGAGAAAGAGATCGCCCGCTGGACCGCCGTTGATGCCGGCGTTTCCTTTGCCCTGCAGGCGGATGCGCTGGCCGTCACGCGTGCCGGGCTTGATGCGAAAGTCAACGGTCTCGGAGCGGGCGACGGTGCCCTCGCCGTGGCAGGTGGGGCAGTCGCTCGAGACGCGACCAGTGCCGTTGCAGCTCGGGCAGGTGATGTTGAACTTCATGCGGCCGCCCATCTGTGTGACCTGGCCGGTTCCATGGCACTCGGAGCACTGCCCGCCGCCGGTGCTCGCCTGGCCGTGGCAGGCGGGGCAGGTCTCCTGGCGGTGAATCTGGATGCGCGCCTGGCCGCCACGGATTGCGGTCCAGAAATCGACCGTGGCCTGGTATTCGAGGTCGGTGCCGGGCTGCGGTCCGCGGGGCTGTTGCGGATGCTGCGCGCCAGAAAAGATGCCGGAGAAAATATCTTTGAAGCTGCCTGAGCCGAAGGGGTTCGCGCCCGCCTGCGCGCCGGGATCGCCCTGGAAGCCTGAAAAGTCGAAGCCGCCGAAGTCGACGGGGGGCTGCCCACCGGAGCGCTGCTGACGAGCGTAAGCCTCGGCCTGCGCGGGGTCGATCTGATCAGAGTAGAAGCCGACCTGGTCGTAAACCTTGCGCTTCTTCGCGTCGCTCAGGACGTTGTTGGCCTCGGATATCTCCTTGAATTTTTCTTCGGCGCGCTTGTCGCCGGGATTGACGTCGGGGTGGTACTTGCGCGCGGCTTTGCGGAAGGCCTTGCGAATCTCCTCAGGCGTGGCCGTCTTTTTGACGCCGAGCGTTGCGTAATAGTCTTTTTGGGTGGTGGTGGCCATGAGTGCTTTCTTATTTCAGATGCGCTTCAAGTCCGCGTAGTGCGATTTGATGCATGCGTTTTGCCAGCAACCCCAGGATTTCATCGGCGAAGTCTCAATCGCCTGACTTACACCGCCTGCTTGCATCTTCCATCATAAGAAGGCGGGGTGGACGGCATTGTCTCCGCCCACCCCGTCCAAGTTCGCCCGCTCGATTGCCGGCTTACTTCTTGTCGTCGACGTCGACGTACTCGGCGTCGATAACTTCGCCTTCCTTCTTGGCTTCGCCGGCAGGAGGTGCTCCCACGGATGCATCGGGCGGCGGACCCGCCTGCGTGGAGCTGGCCTTATACATGGCCTCGGCCAGTTTGTGGCTAGCGAGGGTCAGCTTCTCGTGCGCGGAGCGCATCTCCGACGTCGACGGCGAGCCTTCGAGTGTCTTCTTGGCGTCGGCAAGCGCCGCTTCGACTTCGGTCTTGTCGGCCGCAACCACCTTTTCGCCCGATTCCTTCAGCATCTTCTCGATGTTGTAGACGAGGCCGTCGAGGGAGTTGCGAGCTTCGATCAACTCGCGCTGTTCCTTGTCCTCCGCGGCGTGGGCGTCAGCTTCGCGGGCCATCTTCTCGACTTCTTCCTTGCTGAGGCCGGAGCTCGAAGTGATGGTGATACGGGTGTCCTTGCCGGTGGCGTTGTCCTTGGCGGTGACGTTGAGGATTCCGTTGGCATCGATGTCGAATGTGACCTCGATCTGCGGAATGCCGCGTGGAGCCGGCATGATGCCGCCCAGCTTGAACTTGCCCAGGGTGCGGTTCTGCCCCGCCATGGGCCGCTCGCCCTGAAGGACGTGAACCTCGACTTCGGTCTGGTTGTCAGCAGCCGTCGAGAAGGTTTCGGTCTTCTTGGTCGGGATGGTGGTGTTGCGCGGGATCATCGGCGTAGCCACGCCGCCCAAGGTCTCGATCGACAGAGTGAGCGGAGTGACGTCGAGAAGCAGAAGATCCTTGACGTCGCCGGTGAGCACGCCCGCCTGCACGGCTGCGCCAATGGCAACGACTTCATCGGGATTGACGCCCCGATGCGGCTCGCGGCCGAAGAGCTTCTTGACCAGTTCCTGAATGCGCGGCATACGCGTCTGGCCGCCGACGAGAACGACTTCGTTGATCTGGCTGACGGTGATGCCGGCATCGGACAAGGCCTTCTTGCACGGCTCGACAGAGCGCTCGACAAGGTCTTCGACCAACTGCTCCAGCTTGGCGCGCGTGAGCTTGCGGACAAGGTGCTTGGGGCCGGAAGCGTCAGCGGTAATAAACGGTAGATTGATCTCGGTTTCAACGGTGGTGGAGAGCTCGATCTTGGCTTTCTCCGCGGCGTCCTTGAGACGCTGCAGGGCCATCTCGTTGCCCTTGGAGGTGAGGTCGAGGCCGTTCTCCGTCTTGAATTCCGCGATGAGCCATTCGACGATGCGCTGGTCGAGGTTGTCGCCGCCCAGGTGAGTGTCACCGTTGGTCGACTTGACTTCAATGACGCCCTCGCCGACTTCGAGGATGGAGATATCGAATGTGCCGCCGCCAAAATCGTAGACAGCGATGGTCTCGTCCTTTTTCTTGTCGAGGCCATAGGCGAGCGCGGCCGCAGTGGGCTCGTTGACGATGCGCTTGACATCGAGGCCGGCGATTTTGCCCGCATCCTTGGTGGCCTGGCGCTGGGCATCGTTGAAGTAGGCCGGAACAGTGATTACAGCCTCAGTGACCGTCTCGCCGAGATAGGCTTCGGCCGACTTCTTGAGCTTTTGCAGGATCATGGCGGAGATTTCGGGCGGAGTGTACTCCTTGCCCTGAGCGATGACGCCCACGTGGTCGCCCTGCTGGACCACCTTGAACGGGACCATCTTCATCTCGTCGGTGACCTCGTTGTAGCGACGGCCCATGAAGCGCTTGATGGAGAAGATGGTGTTCTCCGGGTTAGTGATGGCCTGGCGCTTGGCGACCTGGCCGACGAGGCGCTCGCCGCTCTTGGTGAAGGCGACGATGGAGGGAGTTGTGCGCGCACCCTCCTCATTTGCGATGACTTTCGGCTCGCCACCTTCCATAACGGCGACGCACGAGTTGGTGGTACCGAGGTCGATTCCAATCATCTTAGCCATGTTTTTCCTACCTTTGGAGTCAATCCAGTTCAATCAGGATGTCTGATTGAGTGAGATGTTGTCAATTAATATGATGCAATTTTCGTCAGTCGGATGCAATTTTGGGGCGGGGTCCGGGGGGAACGGCGATTTCAAAGGGTTTAGCGACCGACGGCAGCCAAGGCAGCGGCGAGGGCCTCTTCCGGCTCCGGACGGACGCGGAAATCGGCAAACGCCTGAGCGAAGAGAACGCGGCGGTCGGGGGCGAGGACATAGGTGGCGGGCAGGACCAGGCGCCAGCTCTGATCGCCGTTCACAAAGGGGATGTTGACGAGGATGGAGCGGTAGTAGTCGCGGTGGTACTGGGGGATGGTGTAGGCGAGGCCGAATTGTTCGGCAAGGGAGCAGCCGGGGTCGGTGAGGACAGGGAAAGGGAGCGAATGCTGGCCGACCATGAAGTCGCTCTGGCGGCTGGTTTGAGGGCTGATGGCGGCGAGAAGCGCGCCAGCCTCGCGAAGGCGAGGGTAGAGGTCGCGCCAGGCCTCGAGCTCGGTGACGCAGTAGGCGCACCAGCGTCCGCGAAAGAAGTTGAGGACGAGTGGCCCGAGGGCGAGAAGGTCGGCTGAGCGGACGGGGCGGCCGGTGGCGTCTTTGAGGGTGAATTCGGGAGCGACGGCGCCGACGGGAAGGATTTTGTCCTCGATGCCGGAGGCGAAGAGCTCGGCCACGGCGCGCTCGCTGACGGCCATGCGCTCGGGCTGGACGAGGTTGCGTGTGTTGGCGGTGATCTCGTCGAGTTGGTCCTGGAGGCTAGAGGTCACCAGGCTCTCCGATGAGCTCTGCAAATCGAAAATGATGCGAGCTACTTTCCCGAACCCACAGAAGGATTTTGTTCCGGCGCAGGAAGTCCCGTTCCAATGATTCGTTGCTAGAGCTTATCTTCGGAATCCGACCTGCCTTTCGTGCCCTACCTTCAAGCCGCCCGTAAATAATCAAGCACACGACCTTGGGGTACCGAATTGGACTACTTCTCCACTCCTCAAGAGTGCTCTCCACTTGGTCGCGCGCATGCTTTCGATCTGACCCCTTTAGTTCAACAATTACGTCTACGGCCTCCATTAAGCCTACGATGTAGTCAGCTTTAAGGACCTCCGGATCTTTTTGGTAACAGTCGTCATACTTGATTTTGCGGATTTGGCGTGATCGAGGCTTGGCGAAACTCGCACGGACGCCGTTCTCCTCGATAAAAACAGGATCGGCATCGCAGACCTCGATGCAATTCTCGATCCATGCGCATCCCGGCTGGCTAGGAGGCTTCAGAATGGTCATATTCAAGCTTCAGAAGCGCATCAAATTCGTTCCCGATGACGTTTGATACGCTGTCCAAGTATTCGCCGTCGATCAGTCCAGATTCGGAGAGAATGGATTCAAGCTTCCCGTCGTGGATTGAGTAGGCCTTGAAGCTCCCGTCCTCAACCCAAAATTGTTCCGGAACAATTTTGGCGATGTCCTCCTTTAAATGGGGTTTCTGTTTTCCGAGCTGCCCAGCCACGATCAGGTTGTTGAATGCGGAGAGTATATAGGGGCTATGAGTCGTAAACACCCATCGCGTCGCAGCCGGCGCAGTATTCGAAAGCCAGGCAAATAGTTTAACCAATTCGTACTGTGTTGTAGGGAATAGATGCGCTTCCGGCTCTTCGACGTAGACTGTTCGGGCGATCATCGAATGTGCTAAAGGTCGGAGGGCCATTACAAGCGGCAAGAGCTCTTGCGTTCCGGAAGAAAGCTGAGAGAGGGTCAGCACCCTTCCATCGTCTGCCTTGAACGTAACTGAACCTTCGCCCCGCTCGATGCGACCCCGTAAGAGCTCAAAGCTGTTTGAGTCGAATGCTTCGTAACTCTTACGATTCGCTGAGACCGGTCGAGGCCTTTGATCAAGTGCGCGAGCAATCAGTTGCCCGAATCCGGCAGTGAAAGGGTCGGTCCTCCGGCTCTGAGCTGCAGCGAATGATCTGCTGAAATTTGTAAAAAACGCACGCCCTGCCGGAATAAATAGCTGCGATTCGCGTTCGCCATCGCCGAGGAGTGAACGCAGGGAAACAGTAGCATACTCCCAAGCGATTATCTCGTCTGGGAGTTCAGACGCGTCCTCTTTATCCTTTCGCTGCTGGATGGTAGACTTCACGGCTTGGAGAGTGCTCTGGTAAGTTTCCTCAAATGCCTCTGAAAAGCTGATCTGAATTTCTCCCTCCTCTGAATCCGGAGCGCCGATTCTTCGGAGCGCGATCTCGAAACGTTCATGCGAATAGCCAATCTGGAATTTCTCGGTTCCCCAAGTGTTTTCGGGAAACAGTTCCTGGAAGTGTTTCTTTAGGCTAATTCTGAAAACCTTGAGCGTCTCTTGACGACTAATGCTTGAGGTCGCCTCGGTGATCGCACCGAGGAGAAAGTGTCGAAGCTTACAAAGGAGGCTCTTTCCGCTTGACTGAGGACCGATTAGCGCCGTGAGCTTTCCAAATTCAAGCTCCGCGTCCTTGATTACCGAGAAATTCTTGACACTTAGCTTTGGCATTTAACTCTCGCAGGAATATTCTACCGCCCGAAGCGCTGCTTGCTGCCCATGCCCATGCCGCTGAGGCCGCCGCGCATCATCGATTTGGCCAGGCCGCCGCGGCCTACCTGCTTGAACATCTTGGCCATCTGGGCGTACTGGCGGAGGAGCTGGTTGACAT
Organism: uncultured Acidobacteriaceae bacterium; assembly: GCA_963823805.1. Classification (GTDB taxonomy): domain Bacteria; phylum Acidobacteriota; class Terriglobia; order Terriglobales; family Acidobacteriaceae; genus Telmatobacter. The sequence continues at coordinate 317,921 of CAWGMW010000003.1, forward strand.
CCTGCACGCTGGTGCCGGAGCCGGCGGCGATGCGCTTGCGGCGCGCGCCGGAGATGATCTCGTGGTTGCGGCGCTCGCGGGGCGTCATAGAGTTGATGATGGCCTCGAGGCGGACGAACTGCTTCTCGTCGACCTGGCCGGCGGCCTGCTGCATGCCGGCGAAGGGGCCGACCGAAGGGAGCATCTTCAGGATCGATTCCATGGAGCCGAGCTTCTTGATTTGGCGCAACTGGTCGCGGAAGTCTTCGAGCGAGAAGCCATCGCCGAGGAGGGCCTTCTTGGCGAATTCCTCGGACTTCTTGCGGTCGAGTGTGGATTCGGCTTTTTCGATGAGCGACATCATGTCGCCCATGCCGAGGATGCGCCCGACGATGCGGTCGGGATGGAATGGCTCGAAGGCATCGGGTTTTTCGCCTACGCCGATGAACTTGATGGGCTGGCCGGTGACATGGCGGATGGAGAGCGCCGCGCCGCCGCGGGCGTCGCCGTCCATTTTCGTGAGGACTACGCCGGTAAGCGAGAGACGCGAGTGAAAATCCTGCGCGGAGTTGACGGCGTCCTGGCCGGTCATGGCGTCGGCGACGAAGAGAATTTCCTGCGGGCTGAGGAGCTTTTTGAGGCTCTCCATCTCAGCCATCAGGTCTTCGTCGACGTGCAGGCGGCCGGCGGTATCGACGATGAGCGTGTCGCAGCCCATGATGACGGCTTCGCGGCGGGCTTCACGGGCCAGGCGGGTCACAAGATCGGAATTCGCGGGCTCGCCTTTCAGGTCGCCTTCATAGAGGCGGGTTTCGACTTGCCTGGCGACGACCTTGAGCTGCTCGCGCGCGGCGGGGCGGTAGACGTCGACCGAGACGAGCATGGGACGGTGACCGCCTTTTTTGAGCCAGGCGGCGAGCTTGCCGGAAGTCGTCGTTTTGCCGGAACCCTGCAATCCCGCCATGAGAATGACGGTGGGCGGTTTGGAGGCGAAGTTGAAACGGGCGGTGTCTTTGCCGAGCAACGCGACAAGTTCGTCGCGGACAATTTTGACCACCTGCTCTGAAGGCGAGAGAGCGGTAAGGACTTCGGATCCGACGGCTTTTGCGCGGATGTGCTCGATGAGGTCGGTGACAACCTTGAGGTTGACGTCGGCTTCAAGCAGGGCGACGCGGATCTCGCGCAGGGCTTCGGCGATGTTCTCTTCAGTGAGCGTGCCCTGGCCGCGAAGGCTTTTGAAGACGCGCTGCAGCTTGTCGGTAAGGTTTTCGAACATGGGTCAGACTCAAGTTTACCGGAAGGCACTTCGTGCGGTGGGCTTTTGGATTAGTGAATTGCATAGATCAGCGCGCGAGGCGGACCGCGCTGCGCGCGATTTGTTCAACGTCACTAGACTGAGATGGAGGGGTCGACGATGGCTGACGGACGTGAGGAGCGCGAAGAGCAGCGAAAGCGCCGGGAACTGGAAGAGCGCGAAAACAGAAAGGATCGGCTGGACGAGGATTATGCGAATCGGGATCGCCGTGACGAGTCGCAGCCAGAGCGGGGAGGGTCGTAGCTCGCCGCTGCGGGGTAGACCTTATCCACCCTTCCCGCGGGCCTGTTGTAGTGGGCGCCCGGCTATTTGCCAAGCCAAAAGATGATGGGTCCCCAATAGTTGAGGTGCGGCCGGCGGAACGGTTGATTGTGCGACGTCCCTGGGATCAGGAGAACTTTCGCGGGCGGAGAGCAAAACGCGGCCAGCTCCGATGCCATCTTCGGGGGAAAAAGCCGGTCCTTTTCGCCGTGCACGATCAGGACAGGCAGGCGGCAATCGGCGAGCGGTTGTTGCGCGTGCCAAATAGGCGGCACCAGCCGAGTGAGCCCCCTGGGAATCCACGCTGCTGTGGCAGCCCGGCGAAACGATGGAAAGGCCTGGCACAGAATCAGGCGGTGAGCGTCGAGCCTGTTGATCGTCGCTGTCGCCACGCCGCTGCCGAGCGAGAAGCCCAGCACAGAGGCCGGCAGATCCGGAGCGAAGTCGCGTAATGACGTAAACGCTGCCACCGTATCCTGCTCAAACTGATCCCAGTCAGGGCGCCCGGTGCTCTTGCCGTATCCCGAGTAATCAAACACCAAAGACGCAACGCCATTTGCGGCGAGCAACTGCTGCACGCCAAACCATTGTTCGACGGTTTCGCCTATGCCGTGGCAGAGCAGGACCGCCGCATGCGCGGGGAGGGAAAACGGTTCGACAAACATTGCGTCCAGACGGCTGACCGGGCACGCAATGGAGTGGCGTGAGGCACGCTCGTGAATGCCAACCGGCCGACGGCCCTTCTTGGTCAGGCCGAAGACGCGGTCGCGCAGAATCATGTACCGGCTGATGCAGGTAATCGCAAAGGTAAAGTAGGTGCGATGCGCGCGGCTTGGCGCGTGCTCGCCGACGGCCAATGACTCAGGAGCCGGTAATTTGACGCGGGGCATGCGTCTCTCCGCTTCTATTGTCACTCGGCGGGCTCGACCAGGTACTGCTCCAGTTGCCGTCAGGATAGGTGGAGGTGGTGAAGCGTTTCCTCTTGCTTAGGATAGACGCGCCGGGCTTGCAGAGGCGAAGGGCCCTGCGCGCATACGATAGGCTGGCATAGTCGGGCGACGCGTAAACCAGACGCCGGGGGCACTTGCCGGAGGCGAGGATGGAGCGGCTGAGCAAACATGCAAAGGCTGATTGAGGGACACAAGAAGTTCCTGGCCGAGGTGTTTCCGGCAAGGAAGAGCCACTTTCATTTGCTGGCGGAGGGGCAGACGCCGGAGTGGCTGTTCATCACCTGCGCGGATTCGCGCGTGCTGCCGGATCTGATCCTGGGAACGGAGCCGGGGGATTTATTCATTTCGCGCAGCATTGGGAACGTGGTGCCGATTACGAGCCACGACGTGGATGGGGTTACGGCCACGATCGAGTACGCGGTGGAGGTGCTGAAAGTGAGGCACGCCATTGTGTGCGGCCACTCGGACTGCGGTGCACTGAAGGCGGCGCTCGACCGGAAGAGCCTGGAGAATCTGCCCAAGGCGCGGCGCTGGCTGGAGCATGTGGAGGCGGCATTCGCGTACCGGCAGCCGCTGAACCCCGCCGATGGCGAGAGCGCCGAGCTGGCGGCGCTGATCCGGGGCAACGTGGTGGCGCAGCTCAAGAATTTGCAGGCGCAGATTCCTGTGCGGCACGCGATGGCGGAGGGCCGGCTGACTGTGCACGGGTGGTACTACGACATCCTGACAGGGCGGATTGAAGAGTACGACGAGGGACAGAAGAGGTTTGTGGGGCTGGCGGGGTAGGTCAGTGCCCGCCGGGCGGCGCTTCAGTGTGGCTGGGTGGCTTAGTGAAGAGCCAGGCGCAGGCGGCGCAGATGACGGCGAGGACCGCAGTCCAGCGGAAGACATCGACATAGGCGAGTTGTGCGGCCTGCTGCTCCATGAGGCCGTAGATCAGGCCGTAGGAGCCGGGTCGCGCGGCTGCCGGACCCATGCGATGGCCGAGGTAAGTTGCAATCATGGCGGACTTCTGCTGCAGCACGGCGGAGCTTGGAGAGAGATTCGCGCCCAGATCTGTTTGGTGCAGGGCGGCGCGGCGAATAATCGCCGTGGTGGCCATCGCTATTCCAATCGATCCACCGATGTTGCGCAGCATGTTGAAGAGGCCGGTGGCGTTACCCATGTCATTTCTGGAGATGGTGCGGGTGGCCAAAGTGGCCAGCGGCACGAAGACAAAGCTGAGCGCGAAACCGGTGAGCAAGATGGGAAAGAGCAGCGTGTACGGACCGATGTCGAGGTTGACCTCGCCGAAGATGAAGGCGCAGACGGCGAAGCCGAGAAAGCCGGCGCAGAGCAACTTGCGGTTGTCGATGCGGGAGCCGAGGAAACCGATGAGGGGCGAGCCGATGAAGGAGCCTACGCCGCGGGGAAAGACGACCAGGCCAGCGGTGAAGGCCGTGTAGCCGAGGATCTCCTGGTAGTACAGCGGCAGAATGGCAATGGTGATGTAGATGCACATGCCCAGCATGGCAATCATCAGGCAGCCGGTTCGGAAGTTGGGGTCCTTGAGGATGTGCAGGTCGACGAGGCCCTTGGGATGGACCCAGGAGTGCCATAGCCACAACAGAAACGCGATGATGAGCGCCACTACCGCCCAGCGCACCCAGACGGCGCCGAACCAGTCGTCCTCCTGACCCTTGTCGAGCACCACCTGCAGGCAGCCGGACCAGACAACGAGCAGTCCGAAGCCGATGTTGTCAAAGGCGCTGACTTTGGCGTTCTTGATGTAAGGCGGGTCGTGAACGAAGCGGCCGATCATGATGACGGCAAGAATGCCGACGGGGATGTTGATGTAAAAGGCGTAGCGCCAGCTAAAGGTGTCAGTGAGCCAGCCGCCGAGGGTGGGACCGAGCACCGGCGCGCATACGATTCCCAGGCCGTAAGCGGCCATGGCTTTGGAACGGTCTTTGAGGGAGAAGCTTTCGAGCAAGATGGATTGCGACAGGGGCTGGAGAGCGCCCCCGCCTGCGCCTTGCAGGACGCGGGCGAGCAGGATAACGGCGAGCGACGGAGCCGCGCCGCAGAAAAACGAGGCAACCGTGAAGAGGATGACGCAGATGAGCAGGAAGCGCTTGCGGCCGAAGCGTCGCGCAAACCAGTTGGATGCAGGCAGAATGACCGCGTTGGCGACCAGGTAGCTGGTAAGAACCCAAGTGGCTTCGGAGTTTGAGGCGGAGAGCGAGCCGGCAATGTAGGGCAGGGCCACCGAGGCGATGGCGGTATCGAGCACCTCCATGAAAGTGGGCAACATGACCGAAACAGTGACCAGCCACGGATTAACGCCCTGGGTGAGCGGGTAACGAGCTTGAGCGGCGGACGTGGTCATGCCAAAAGACTCTCATGAGGGTAAACGATGGACGAGTTTACCGCTTGTGATCTGGACCACGGTGAGGCTGGGCGTCCTCGCGTATTGTCAAGATTTTGATCAAGTAAACGCGGGCCAGCTTGACACAACCGGCCAAGCCCTTGATGCTGTACAGTTCCGGTCTTTAAGGATGTGGCTCGAGGAGGGTCCCCCCGTGATGCGGGTTCGCGTCTTCTATCACGACAAGTGCTTTGACGGAGCTTGCTCAGCCTCGCTGTTTACGCGCTTCCATCGCGAGTGCATTATCGGGGATACGAGCTACGAATATCACGGGCTGGTGCATCGGGCCGGAGCGCTGTTCGACGAGAGCGAATTCACCGGCGACGAAAATGCGATTGTGGATTTCAAGTATTCGGCGTCGCCGCGCATCACGTGGTGGTTCGATCACCACCAATCGGCGTTCCTGACGCCGCAGGATCATGAGAACTTTTTGGCTTGCCAGCGCGATCCGGCATGCTCGGAACGGAAATTCTTCGATCCTAATTACACGTCGTGCACCAGCTTCCTGGCTCACATCGCGAAAACGCGATATGGATTCGATACCGCTCCCGTGACGGAGCTGATCCATTGGGCCGACATCGTGGACGGGGCAAAGTATGAGAGCCCGGAAGCAGCGGTGGAGATGGCCGAGCCCGCGATGAAGCTCACGCTCATCATCGAGGCCACAGAGAACCCGGAGTTTATTCCGCGGCTGATTCCGCTGCTGACGGAGATGCCGCTGGACAAAGTGCTTTGCCAGCCGTTTGTCGCAAGCCTGTTGCCGCCGTTGCTCAAGCGCCATGAGGAAGCGCTGGATCTGATCCGCAGCCGCGCGGAAGAGCGAGATGGAACGATCTTCTTCGACATCACCGATCATCCGCTGGAAGGATTCAACAAGTTCATCCCGTACTATTTGTATCCGCAGGCGACGTACTCGATCGGGCTATCGAAGTCGAGCTTCCGCACGAAAGTCGCCGTGGGATCGAATCCCTGGACGAAGGCTGACCCCGCAAAGATGGTGAACCTGGCGCAGATTTGCGAGCGGTACGGCGGGGGCGGGCACGCGCGCGTGGGAGCGATCAGCTTTCCGCCGGATAAGGAAGCAGGGGCGCGGGCGGCTGCCATGGAGATTGTGGCGGAATTGCGGTCGAAGAACCCGCTTTGAGTGGCAGCTCTCCTTAAGGTCTGAGGATCGAGCGGATGTTTTCTATGAGCGAATACGTGTTTGCGTACGGGACGCTGCAGCCCGGTCTCGCGCCGACCAAGATTGCGCGTGTGGCGGCGAAGCTGCGGCCGGTGGGCGAGGGATTTGTGCGGGGCGTGCTCTACGATTTGGGCGGCTATCCCGGCGCCGTTGCCGACCTCGGTGCGAAGGGCAGGATTATTGGGACGGTGATGGAGCTGCCGGAGGATGACGCCGTGCTCGCGCGGCTCGACCGGTACGAGGGATTCGATCCGCAGGCGCCGGAGACGAGCGAGTACATTCGGGAGCGGCAGGCTGTGGAGTTGAAGGCGGGTGGCACGTTGGAGTGCTGGTTCTACCGGTACAACCGGACGCCGCGGGATGGGACCCGAGTCGAGAGCGGGGCATGGGGCAGATAGGCGCGGCGGAAATAGCCGAGCTCGGCGCTCACAACCCCAGCTCGCCGGCGCGTTTTTTCATCGCCTCAATGCAGAAGGCGATGTGGGCCTCGAGGTCGACGCCCAGCTCGGCCGCGCCCTGGACAATATCCTCGCGATGAACGCCGCGGGCGAAGGCCTTGTCTTTCATCTTTTTCTTCACACTCGAAACTTCAACGTCGGCGATGGCCTTGCTGGGCTTGACCAGGGCGCAGGCGGTGAGGAAGCCGGCCAGTTCGTCGCAGGCGAAGAGGACTTTGGCGAGGTGAGTTGTACGCGGCGCTCCGGAGTAGAGCGCGTGGCCAAGGATGGCGGTGCGGAGGTCCTGGGGCCAGCCGAGCCGCTCCAGTTCGCGGACGCCGACGAAAGGGTGCTCTTCGGCGGTGGGGTGGTGCTCGTAGTCAAAGTCGTGGAGCAGGGCGGTGGTTGAGTAGAGCTGGATGAGCGCGGCGCGCGCATCGCCCTCCAGCGCGAGACGGTCAGCTTCCTGCTCGCCATAGGCTACGACGCAGGCTTCCACGGCCAGCGCGTGCTTGCGTAGACTTTCGCTCTGGGTCCACTCGGCGAGCAGTTGCCAGGCCTGGTCTCGATTGAAGCTGGGGCCAAAGTTCATGTTGGCAGCCATTTAGAACTCCTGTTAATCATCATGGTTCGCGTTTTGTCAGGTTTTGAAGGGTCTCATGGGGCTTTTTTCGGTTTGACCCTGAATTTCTACTTGACAATTATGGTTCATTCGTAGAAAGTAGCACCAATCACGGTGCAGCGATGCACTTGGAGTCCCACGCTCTGGCACTCCGCGCATCCCAAATGGCAACTTCTCTCGTTAGCGTGGAAACACGCGAAGTGGTGCGGTGTGAATACTGCAGGTTGATGCAGTACAGAACCACCAACTCCCTATGCAGAAAATGCCACAGGCCCCTCGATATCGAGGAGCCAGTGTATCTGGCCCCAAGGCTAGTGACCAGCCAGCCTGTGCCGGTTAGCGGCGGCGCCGGCATGCAAGTGGCCGGGCAAGTGCGCGAGATGCGCAGGGCGCGCCACCTGAGCCAGCGGCAATTGGCGGGAAGGATGCAGGTGCCGCGGACCTACATCTCAAAGATCGAGAATGGCAAGGCTATTCCCACACTGGGCTCGCTGGAAAGGCTGGCCACGGCCCTTGGCGTTGAGATACGTCAACTGGTCCGCGATGAGCGCAGCCTCCGTGACGAAGAGGTGGAATCAGTCCTGAGCGACCCATTCCTGGCCGAAGTGGCGGAACTGTTGCCGCATCTGGACTCGCTGCACCGGACGCTGTTCTTCGGCGCGGTCAGGGACGCCGCGACCGGCCGGCGCCGCTCAGCGTAAAGCCTGCGGCGGGGGCGTTGGTCGCGCAGTAGAGTTTCGCGCGCTTGCGCCCCCGGCGCCAATCGACAGACCCGGCCCGCAAATTCCCTAACGGGCCTCATGTTGGTGTGGCGCCGCGGTGCGGCCGTGCACCGGCGGCGCCAGCCCGGCGCTGCGTTGCAGAAATCCCCGAAATGCTTTACGGTCGATGGTGTGACTCCCCGGATCCGGCCGAAGGCGTCTGACATGCCGGCCGGAGGCTCGTTCACGGATTGAACGGCCTTTGTTTTGCACCGTGCGTGAACTCTGTCAGCGCCACTTCGGAATGCTCTCCGGGCCACCGCGTGGAAAGCGCAAATGCGATCTACAATCGATTCCTTGCCTTCATCTCCTACATTGCGCATCGATGAGTTGAGCCCCGAGGAGCGCGCCGTCTATGCGACGCTGAAGCCGGAGCGGCTGCCGAGGCATGTAGCCATCATCATGGATGGCAATGGCCGTTGGGCCAGCCACCGCTCACTCAAGCGATTTGTGGGACATCAGCAGGGGGCAAAGTCCGTGCAGCAGGTGACGGAAACGGCTTCCCGCATCGGGCTCCCGTGGCTGACACTTTATGCATTCTCTCTCGAAAACAATTTGCGACGGCCCCGCGCCGAGGTCAGCTTCCTGATGCGCCTGTTGAAGACCTATCTGGAAAGCAACGTCGAACGGATGGGGACAAATAATATCCGGTTCCGGTGCATCGGCCGGACACATGAATTGGCGCCCGACGTCCAAGACAAGATGCGATGGGTTGAGGAGACAACGGCGCAGAACACTGGCACCACGCTGACGCTGGCCATGAACTACGGCGGACGATCGGAATTGGTAGACGCCTTCCGCGGACTGATGGCGGAGCTGAAACACAAGCACCTGGGCCCTGAAGGCGTCACGGAAGAAGACATTCACCGCCATCTCTACACGGCGCACATGCCCGACCCCGATCTGCTCGTTCGCACCTCAGGCGAACAGCGCATTTCAAACTTTCTGCTTTGGCAGATCGCTTACACCGAGATCTTCGTCACAGATCGGTACTGGCCGGACTTCCGTGGAATCCACCTGTTGGAGGCCATTGCGGACTTCCAGCGCCGGGAGCGCAGGTATGGCGCAATCGGCGAACACGGCGGCGAAGTGGAAGAGGACCCTGACCGCATCCGGATCGCGGTGCGTTGACGGCCCTCAGCCCGGGTCGCGCTCTTGCCCGCCAAATCTTCAGTAACCATGCGTTCCAGCCCTAGCGGTGTATTCTCAACGCTGAATGAAACGCATTCTGACCGCTCTAGTTCTGATTCCGGTTGTTCTCGTTCTGGTGTTTCTCGGGCCCCGGTGGCAGTGGCTGTTTACGCTGGCAGTTGCGGCAGTAGCGGCGCTCTCAGGTTGGGAGTACATGGACCTGAGCCGCCGATGCGGAGCAAACCCGCCGCGGATTGCGACCATGGTGGCGCTGTTGGCGCTTTTTGCCGTCGACTTTGAGTGGCCCGACCTGACCCCGGCCCTGTTTGGAATTCTGGGCTTGGGACTGTTGGTGTATTGCACCTTCTTCAAGCCGGTTGAGGAGACGATTGCGGACGCTTCGGCGTCGATCTTCTGCCTGCTCTATACCGGTCTGACGCTGCTCGCCCTGCCGACGCTGCGCGAACAAGCCAACGGGCCTTCGCTGGTTGCGTTTTTGCTTTTCGTGGTGTGGGCGGGAGATACGGCCGCCTATTACGCAGGTCGCGCCTGGGGCCGGCACAAGATGGCGCCCAAGCTGAGCCCGGGAAAGAGCTGGGAGGGAGCTATCGCGTCGGTCGCCGGCAGCGTGGTTATTGCTGCGGTGCTTGTGAGCCTGGCGACGGTGATGCAGGAACCATCGAATTCGGCCATCGTTTCCTGGCTGGAGCGTGTCTTTCCCTCCGCAGTGCTGGCCTACCCGGATGAGATGTGGTATTGGGTGGGACTGGCCGCCGTCATTAATGTGGCTGGGCAGGTGGGCGATCTGGCTGAGTCGGCGTTGAAACGCTCGGCTGGGGTGAAGGATTCAGGCAGCCTGCTGCCGGGTCACGGGGGAGTTTTAGACAGGATCGATGCGTTGCTGCTCGCAGGTCCTGTGCTCTGGTACGCGCAGGTGATTCACCAGAGGTTTTAAGATTGCTTCTAGCTACTAGAAGCTAAACGTTAGAGGCTGTCTTGAAGCGACTCGCCATTCTCGGTTCGACTGGCTCCATCGGGCAGAGCACCCTCTCCATTGTTGAGCAGTTCCCTGAGCGCTACCAAGTGGCCGCGCTGGCCGCGGGCCGCAATGTGGACGAGGCCTTTGCACAGGTTGTTCGCTGGAGACCACGGGTAGTGTCGCTGGCTACGGCCGAGTTGGCCGGCGAGCTGACCGCGCGCCTGCGCCAGGCCAGTGTCTCAGGGGTAGAGGTCGCGAACGGGACCGAGGGCACGATTGCGTGCGCAACATTGGTTGAGGCCGATTTTGTGGTATCGGCCATTGTGGGTGTGGCGGGGCTTGAGGCAACGCACGCGGCTATCCTTGCGGGAAAGCCGGTGGGCCTGGCAAACAAGGAATGTATGGTGGCGGCCGGCGAGATCCTGACCGCGGCTGCACGTGAGCGTAACGTTCCCATCCTGCCGATCGACAGCGAACATAACGCCGTACACCAGTGCCTGCGAGTCGGCGAGCATAACGAGGTGAAGACGATCTGGCTGACCGCTTCGGGAGGGCCCTTCCGTCAGCTCCCTCTGGAGCAGTTTGCAAGTATTACGCCCGAACAAGCGCTGAAGCATCCCACGTGGGTGATGGGCAGGCGCATCACCATCGACTCGGCGACGATGCTGAATAAGGGGCTCGAGATCATCGAGGCCTGCCGGCTGTTTGACGTGACGCCGAGCCAGGTGCGGGTGACCATCCATCCGCAATCCACCGTCCATTCGATGGTGGAGTATGTGGACGGGTCGATCATGGCGCAGATTTCGGTGACCGATATGCGGCTGCCTATTCTGTACGCGCTGGCATGGCCGGAACGGCCCAAATCCACCCTAACCTTCGATCTGGCCGCGTTGCGACGCCTGGATTTCGAGGAGCCGGACTTCGAGCGTTTCCCGTGCCTGCGGCTGGCCTTTGAAGCCGCCGAAAAGGGCGGAGCGCACTGTATTGCGTTGAATGCAGCGGACGAGTTGGCCGTAGGGGCCTTCCTCGAACGTCGTATTCCGTTTACAGTCATCCCGCGTACAATTGAAAAAGTGCTCGCAGCGACCCCAGAGGCCCACCCCGCTACCATTGCGGAGGTGCTTGCCGCCGACCAGGAAGCGCGAGAACGGGCCCGGGCGCTGCTCGCGCAATCTCAATGAGTGCAGGCCGGCTGGCTGCGCTTATCCGAAGGAAACACTCGCACAACGATGCATGACTTTCTGGTATCTGCCGCTGCATTTATCGTCCTGATCGGCGTGATGGTGATCGTGCACGAGTTCGGGCACTTTATCGTGGCCAAGCTCTGCGGGGTGCGCGTTGAGGCGTTTTCGGTTGGCTTTGGCCCGCGCCTCTTCGGCTTCAAAATCGGCGAAACCGACTACAAGGTCTGCCTGTTGCCGCTCGGCGGCTTTGTGAAAATGAGCGGCGAGAACTTGCCCGGCGAGAACATGGCCCTCGAGGGCGCCGACCCCGAGAAAATCGAAGCGGAAGCTACGGACCCGGGCGCGCTTACTTCGCATCCGCGCTGGCAGCGCATGTTGATCGGCCTTGCCGGCCCAACCTTCAATTTACTGCTGACGCTGGCTCTGATGTGGTTTTACTTCGCCTTCATCAACGAGGTTCCATCGGTCACGGTGAAGACCACCACCGTAGAGTGGGTGACTCCGGGCTCAGCCGCCGCTGCAGCAGGGCTCGAGGCCGGCGATGTAATTTTGAGCTTTGACAATTCCAAGCTGCCAATCGGAGATGACGGCTGGGAGATCGTGTATGACCACGCCCGATTGAATGCCGACCAGGTGGTGCCAATCGCGGTGGACCGTGGGGGAAAGACGCTCACGCTGAGCCTGCTGGTGCCGGCTGCTGCGAAGAGCGATAGCTTCGATCTGAGCCAAATGGGAATATCGCCGCAGTTTCTACCCGGCCCGATCGCGGTGGCACAGGTGCAGCCTGGCCTGCCAGCCGAGAAGGCGGGGCTGCGAGACGGTGACTCCATCGAGGCCGTTGACGGCCACGCATTCCATTCCGTGAATACGCTGCTCGCCTACATGCAGGCGGAGCAGGGCAAGCCGATGACCCTCACCGTGCTGCGCGATGGCGCCTCTCTGCAGATTGTGGCGACGCCGGAGAAACTCGATACGAGATATATGTTGGGCTTCTCAACGACTCAGATTCCCATGCGTAATGAGCCCTTGTCGCTTGTATCGGCCGCCGGCAAGTCATTGGGCTTCTTCAGAGACAACTCTCTGCTTGTGGGCGAAGTGTTGGACCGGCTGTTTACTCACCGGCTTTCTGTGAAACAGATGATGGGCCCCGTGGGGATTGCGCAGGCGGCGGGCGAAGCAGCCCAAATGGACGGGTGGTTGCCCAAATTCGACTTGGCCAGCGAGATCAGCCTGCAACTGGGGATTCTGAATCTGCTTCCCTTCCCCATCCTCGACGGAGGCATGATCCTGCTGCTTCTGATTGAGAGCGTGCTGCGTCACGACATCAGCATGGTCATCAAAGAGCGAATCTACCAGGCGGCATTTGTTGTGCTGATGGCCTTCATCGCGTTCACAATCTTCAATGACGTGAGCAGACTCCAACTGTTTACTCACATCAAGCCATAAGAACAGGGATCACGTTTCAGGGGTCAGGGGTCAGCCACTGCAGATTGGCACGGACTGTCTCTGAGACCTGACAAATGACACATGAAACCTGGAGCAAGAAATGCCGGTCACAACCGAAGTGCGAGTGCGCTATGCCGAAACCGATCAGATGGGCATTGTCTACTATGCCAATTACCTGGTCTGGTTTGAGCTGGGCCGCGTAGAAGTGCTCCGCACTCTTGGCCTTTCCTATCATCGGCTGGAAACCGAATACGGATGCATTTTGCCGGTAATCGAGGCGCGCTGCCGCTATCGCGCTCCGGCGCGCTACGACGACGAGATCCTAATCGAGACGCGGCCGGCGATGATGCGTGGACCCGTGCTCAAGTTTGCCTATCGAATTCTGCGCAAAGCCGCCGAGGGCGCAGAGCAGACGCTGCTAGCTGAAGGCGAGACGGTTCACGTGGTCTGCGACGATCAATTGCAACGGAAACCCCTGCCCGAGAAATATGCGGCGGCACTGCGAGCGCTGATGGACGAGGGAGCCGACTCATTGGCTGCGGGAATCGGCTCGGAGGATCCAACTGACCCTAGCCGATCTCGATTCCGGCAGAGGGAAATTTGAATCTCTGGTCCGACGCCATGCGCTCCGCACGGTACTTCAGGCAGGCTTCAATCTCATCCGGGATCAAGACCCGATAGAGCGTTCCGTCACGGTTGGGTTCGCCTTCCTTGCGGATGGCGCCGATAGTTTCAAGAGCGCGCAGCGTATCCTGCACCTTTCCCAGCGAGACCGGGTTGTCATCCAGTTGCGAATAGGAAGATTTGACAACGGCCGTGCGTAGTTGGCGCGTGCTGACGCGAAGATGAGGATCGCCGTTTTTGGCAATGGAATGGCGAAAGAGAAACCAGTAAAACGCGGCATCGTAAGGGGAGAGCTGCGGTTGCAGGTCGTCAACGATCTGTTGAATGATGAGCGGCAATTCCTGAGCGGAGAAGTCGCGATCTCGCGCAGGCTGCGCGTTGGGCTCCGATTCGAGCTCATTCAGGAGTTGGCGTATCTTCTCGATTCGCTGGTTCACGTTGGAGAGAATTTTACGCTGAAATCCCGGCCGCGGGCGCGGAATTGATGTTTAGCGCAGGACGACGGCGAGCGCAAATCCGTCGAGGCCCTTGACGCCCACAGTTTGCAGGGCAACGGCGCTCAGGCGCGGCTCACGCGCCATCATCTCCAGGCAGCGGCGCGTGCCGATAATGTCGGGCGCGGAACTCTTGGCCTCAATGACGCTGCCATGACGAGCGACGTTATCGACAACGATCACCGTTCCGCGGCGCGAGAGCTTGAGCGCCCACTGGAGATATTGCGGGTTGTTCTCCTTGTCGGCGTCGATGAAGACGAGATCGAACGGACCAACGCCCGATGCTTTCAAGACGGGAAGGCTTTCAAGGGCGGGGCCGACGCGGATCTCGATACGGCTGAGCAGGCCGGCGCAGTGCAGATTGGCGCGAGCGACTTCTGCGTGGCGGGGGCTGAATTCGAGCGAAATAATGCGCCCGCCTTTAGGCAATGCGCGCGCCATCCAGATGGTTGAGTAGCCGCCGAGTGTGCCGATCTCCAGCACGCGCCTGGCCTGAGTCATCTGAATGAGGACTTGCAGGAATTTGCCCTGGAGCGGAGAGACATCGATGGCCGGAAGACGCGCCTTGCGATTGGATTTGACGGCGGCTGCGAGTTTTTCGTCAGAGGGAGCGAGCAAATCGCCCAGGTAGCGGTCGATGGAGGTCCACAAAGGCTGTCCGGCGGCTTTCGGCGGCATCTACTTCTCCCGCGCCACGACGAAATCGGGCACCCAGAGGAGAGCGCGCTTGAATTCGCTGTCGGCGAGCGGAGCAAGAGCCTGGCGCGATTGCTCGGCGTAACGGTCGGCAGCTGCCATGGCATATTCCACTGACCCGTTGCGCACTAGAATCTCACGAATCTGCTGGCGGCTCACGTTCTCAAAGCTGCGGTCGTCAAGAACGCGACGGATGGCCTTGCGGTCGGACGCGGTACCGTGGTCGGCGGCATGAACGACAGCCAGCGTGGCTTTGCCTTCGCGAAGGTCGCTGGCTACCGGCTTGCCCAGAACCTCCTCGGTGGCCGTCAGGTCAAGGACGTCGTCGACGATCTGGAAGGCCAGGCCCACAGCGCGGCCGAAGGCGCCGAGTGCGGACTCCTCTGCTTCGGTCGCGCCAGCCAAGATCGACCCGAGGCGCATGGAGATCGAGAAGAGGCAGGCGGTTTTACGGAAGATGAGGTCGTAGTACTCAGCTTCGGAGACCATCTTGCCGAGCTTTTGAATCTGCAGGAGCTCACCCTCGACCATCTGCTGGGTAAGGCTGATAAGCAGATCGAGAATGCGCAGATTGCGCTCTTCGAGCGCCACTCTGAAGGCCTGCATGTAAAGCCAGTCGCCTGCCAGGACGCACTTTTCATTGCCCCAGGTGGTGTTGGCGGATGGGCGGCCGCGGCGAGTGTCCGCGCCGTCGATGATGTCGTCGTGGACCAGTGTGGCGGTGTGCACCATTTCGACGACCGCGCCGAGGCGGATGGCGCTATGACCAAAGAACCCAAGCTGATGCGCAGCAAGCAGCAGGAGCGAAGGCCGAATGCGCTTGCCGCCGCCTTCGCGCAGGTATTCGGCGATCTCAGTGATTGTGCTGACACTGGAGGCGGCGTCGCGGCCCAGTTCCTGCTCTACCGCGACAAGGTCCTCCCGCAGCAGCTCGAAGACCTCCCGCGCCGTGGGTATGGTGAATGTGCTCAAAGTGCCCCGATTCTAAAGCATCGACAGGGGGAATGGCGACTTGTTGTGCCCAGCAGGTCAGTCGTAATCGCTGCGGAGGATCGTTAACACCGGGACGGACGCGCCGCTCCGGTCAATTGGTGCGATAGTTCGTGAACTGCAACTCAAGGCCCAGATCCCGTGCGCGCAGCATGGCGATAATTGCCTGCAATTCGTCGCGGTCCTTACTTGAGATTCTTACGGTGTCGCCCTGGATGCTGGCCTGCGCCTTCTTTTTCGAGTCTTTCACGAGACGCACGATCTCTTTCGCCTTCTCTACGGGGATGCCCTGCTGGAGGTTGATCTTCTGGCGCACGCTTTGGCCGGAGGAAGGCTCGATTTTGCCGTAAGTCAGATTTTTGAGCGAGACGCCGCGCTTGACCAGCTTCTGCGCCAGAATGTCCTTGACCGCCTCAAGCTTGTATTCGTTGCTTGAGGCCAACTGGACTGCGTCCTGACCTTCAAGGCTGACCTCGGAGTGAGTGTCCTTGAGGTCGAATCGCTGGCGAATCTCTTTCATCGCCTGATCGATGGCGTTGCGAACCTCCTGAATGTCCACCTTGCTGACGATGTCGAATGAATTGTCCTGTGCCATGGCTTTCTGATCCTCAATTGATCTGCGGCCTGCCGCCGACTGTGCCTTTATCAGTTTCCCACGTCTTGCTGGAGGGGAAACAGGCGGAAAAAGTTTTCGGTGGTCGCGGTGGCGATTTCATCGGGTGTGACGCTGAGGAGGCCGGCGAGAACCTGCGCCGCCTCGATCACCATCGCCGGCTCGTTTCGCTGGCCGCGATGGGGGGCAGGAGCGAGCCATGGCGCATCGGTTTCAACGAGGATTCCGTCGAGCGGCATGCGGGCGGCGACATCGCGAAGCGGCTGCGCTTTGGGATAGGTTAAGTTGCCGGCAAAGGAGACCAGAAAGCCAAGGTCCATCGAGCGGCGCGCCTGCTCCCATCCGGCGCCGAAGCAGTGCATTACACCACCAAGGCCGGTTGGCCGCCAGTGCTCCTCCAAAACCAAGAGAAGATCGTCCCAGGCATCGGTGGACTCGTTCGTTCCTCGGCAATGGATGAGGATGGGCCGTTTGCGCGCCGCAGCAATTTCGAGCTGGCGGATCAGGCCCGTCCGCTGCACGTCGTGCGGGGCGCCTTCGTGATAATAATCGAGGCCGATTTCGCCGCAGGCGATCACCTCCGGCTCGGTCAAGAGGGCGTCGAGTCTGGCCAGGGCACTTTCGTTGGCTTCGGTAGTGTTGTGGGGATAGATTCCGGCGCTCGCGTAGAGCCTGGGAAGTTTGGCCCCATTCTGGCGTCGCTCATTGAACTCGCGGCAAAGGTCGAGCGCCTGGTGCATTTCGGCCGGTCCCTCGCCAATGCCGATGGAGAGAACGAGGCCAACGCCTGCCTCCCTTGCACGGACAAGCATTGCTTCGCGATCGGCGCCGTAGCGCTCGCTGTCCAGGTGGGCGTGGGAGTCGATCAGCAATCGCACCTCGCGAGTCGAATGGGAGGAGTGCGTGGCAACAGACTAGTTTAGTGCAGCAGGAGTGATGGGCAGAGAGGCGCGGTGCCTGAACCACACATGCGGCAGCTCGTCTACCATCGGAGCAGGAGATGCGTGCCAAACCCAAGCTCGGGCAGAATTTTCTGGTCGACATCCAGGCCGCGCAGCGGATTGTTGCGGCGCTGGGAGAGATCTCCGCTCGCACAGTAGTGGAGATCGGCCCGGGGCGGGGCGCCATCACCGAAACGCTGGCGGCGCGCGCCAGGCACGTGGTGGCCGTTGAACTGGACAGTGAGCTGGCGGCGGGACTGCGAGAACACTTTGAAGCCACGCATGTAACCGTGCTGGAGCAGGATGTGCTGCGGTTCGACTTTGCCGCGACGGCAGCCGAGGCCGGCGAACGGCTGCGCGTAGTGGGCAATTTGCCTTACGCGATCACTTCGCCCATCCTGCTGAAACTGGCCGCGAGCCACGCTGCGCTTGACTTGGCCATGCTGATGGTGCAGCGCGAAGTGGCCGAGCGAATTACTGCCGAACCGAGCACGCGCGATTATGGCTTGCTCTCCGTCACAATGCAGATGTACGGGCCGGTGGAGCAGCTTTTCACGTTGCCGCCGTCCGCCTTCTCGCCGCCGCCGAAGGTCCATTCGACGGTTTTTCGCTGGCGATTCGCGCCACGCTTTGCTGAATTGGGCGTTGAGGAGGGCGGTTTTTTGCGATTTCTGCGCCAGATCTTTGCGCAGAAGCGTAAAACCCTTATGAACAACTTGCGCGCCGCTGGAGTGGCGACCGAAGCCGCGGCTGCTGCGCTGGCTGCTGCGGGGATCGATCAACGAATGCGGGCGGAGGCGGTGCCTGTCGAAGGGCTGGCATCGCTCTGGCGAGGATTGGAGGAAGAGAAATGAAAGAGTTTGCTTGTTTCTTAACCGCAGTGGCGATGGCTGCAAGCGCCGCATCAGCGGCGGCCCGGCCGGCGCCTGAGTCTAATCCGGTAACCGGACAGGGGTGCGTGGAAGCCGGGGTGGAGGCGAAGTGCCTGGTGGTGAAAGATGTGAAGAGCGGCGTGATCTATGACTTGCTGATTAAGGGAACGCAGCCTGCTGTTGGAATAGGAATCGAATTCAGCGGCATACCCTACGATGGCCTGACCGTTTGCATGCAGGGCACGCCTGTGAGCGTGACCAAGTGGTCGCGTGTGGACTCGTTGAAGTGCGCTCCGGGGCCGGCACAAAAGCGATAAGCCTGGGCAAGTATGGCAGAACGCCCGACGACGGAACCCAGGCGCGACCCGGGGTTTCGCGCGAATGGGCGTGCGCGTAAGCTATCAAGGAGGGAGAACAGGAATCAGGCCTCGATGCTTGTCTTACGGCGGAATTCCGGAACCCGCAAGGAGCCATCAAGAGTCTAATTGTTAAGGACGCGATGAACCCGACCATTCAAACTGAACGCCAGGAGAAGTTTCAAGAGACGCTGGTGAGCGCACGTCGGACGATGCTCATGAGCGAGATTCTGAAGCTGGCCGGAGACAGCTTCCGCGCCAGCAAGACGCGCTTTGCGCTCACCGCGTTGGGTATGGTGATCGGCACCGCGTCGGTGATTCTGGTTGTGACCATCGGGCTCACAGGCAAGCAATACATCCTCGAGTTAATTCAGAAGATCGGCACCAACTCAGTAGAAGTGGAGTACGCGGGCGGAGGCGCAACGGCGGCAGAGCGCGTACGCTACAACGACTTTCTGACCCGCGAGGACGAGAAGGCCGTGGCCCAGCAGGTGCCAGGCGTGATGTATTCCTCGCCGGTGCTGACGATGCACAACCGAATCAGTTTTCCCGGAGGGGTTCAGAAGGACACAGTTGTACTGGGTGTCTCGCCGCAATACCAGCAAATCCGCAACCTGATTGTCACCGAGGGCCGTTTTTTCGATCAGACCGACGACTCGGCTCACATCAAGTGCGCGGTCGTGACGCAGCAATTTGCCAAAGAGCAGTATGGCAGCGACGACCTGGCCATTGGCCAGACCTTCCAGATTCTCGGCATTCCGTTTACCATCATTGGCGTTTTCAAAGAGGCCGTGCCCGACTTTGGGCAGTCTGAGATCCAGGACGAAACCGTGCTGGTTCCCTATTCGGTGGCGCGCTATTTTACGGGAAGCGAGAGAGTGAACCAGATTTACTTTTCCTTGCAGAACATGAACGAAGTGCCGGATGCCGCGAGAGAGATTGTGCACGTGATTAGTTCGCGGCACAAGTCGGACTCTATCTATAAGGCACAAACGCTCAGCGACCTGCTGGTGACAGCGGCGAAGATTGCCGACGCCCTCACTTGGCTGCTGATCGCGGTCTCCTGCGTCACATTGGCTGTGGGCGGCGTAGGCATCATGAACATCATGCTGGCCAATGTGCGCTCCCGCATCCGCGAGATCGGCATCCGGAAGGCGCTTGGCGCCACGTACCGCGAGATCAAACTGCAATTTCTCACCGAGGCTGTCCTCATCTCGCTCACCGGAGGCATTGTGGGCAGCCTCGTCGGCCTTGCGATTCCTCTGTCCGTCCGCCTTTTCAGCGGCTACGACTTTCCCATTTCCCCGTTGTCAGTAGTGATCGCTCTCACTGCGGCGACACTGGTCGGCGTAATCTTCGGAACCGTTCCCGCGACGCGCGCCGCACAACTGGATCCGGTGGAGTCACTGAAGTATGAGTGATGAGGGGCAGCCGAAACCCGGCGACGACGGCAACGAGCCGGCCACGGGGCCGAATCTGATCCTTCTCTATAGCCTGATCGGGCTGGCGCTGGCAGTCGCCATCGGCCTCGCTGCATTAATCGTGCGACCCTTCTACTTGCGGCGCTAGCAGAATCAAAGTAGCCTCGCGTCCGAGGTTCTTTCTCAGGAATGTGGACAACCGGGCGACCCGAGCACGGCATCTATCGACAGGTCCCGTGAAAAGGAGGCGTCTGATGAGAAGTTTCGCTCCACTTTTGCTTGCATCGGTTTTGGCAGTGCCGGTGTTCAGCACAGGCTGTGCGGCTCATGTGCGCGTTTACGACCCGTATTACCACGACTATCACGTATGGGCGACTGAGACACCTTACTACACCCAGTGGGAGCACGACACTCACCGGGATCACATGGATTTCAACAAGCGCAGCGATGACGACAAGAAGGCCTACTGGGACTGGCGGCACAGCCAGCACTAGGGTGCTTGCCGAAACCGATTCTCAGCGTTTTTCGTCAGGCTGTTCCGCGCGATCGACGATGAGGACGGGAATGCCATCGACGATGGTGTAAGCGCGGCTGCATGCGATGCAGATTAGACGCGCGCCTTCAAGGCGCAGACCGCCAAAACAGGCCGGACAGGCCAATTGCGCAAGCACCACCTGATCGAACGCCGGAGAATGCGCCGGTTTATCAGCTCTGGCAGCCACAGATCACCGATTACTGAATGGTAGCGTCGGCGCCGGCGCCATGATCGGGGCGCGGCTTGGGCCGGCCGGCGAAGGCCTGCTCGATGCGCTCGTTGGCGCCAGAGCGCGAGAACTCGTGGGCAACGCGGATGCCGTTGTAGATGGCGACATCATTTGAAGAACCGTGGCCGATGATGCAGACTCCGCGCACGCCGAGTAGCGGCGCGCCGCCGTACTCGGTGTAGTCGAGGCGGCGCCGAAATTCGTTGAAGGCGCGGCGCGACAAGAGTGCGCCCACCTGCGCAGTTACGGTGCGGGTGAGGGAGGCGCGCAGCACGTCGCGCACAAACCGGCCGATGCCTTCACTGGCTTTGAGCGCCACGTTGCCCACAAAGCCGTCGCAGACGATCACATCAGCCTGGCCATTGAAGATGTCGCGGCCCTCCACGTTGCCAATGAAGTTGATGGGCAGGGCTTTGAGGAGCGGGAAGGCTTCACGGGTAAGCTCGTTGCCCTTAGATTCCTCCTCGCCGATGGAGAGTAAGCCTACGCGCGGCCGCGCGATCTTGAGCACGCTGCGAGCATACATCTCGCCCATGACGGCGAACTGCTCGAGGTTCTGGGCTTTGCAATCGACGTTGGCGCCGACGTTGAGGAGCACGCAGGGATTTCCCTTGGAAGTGGGCATGGGAGTGGCAAGAGCGGGACGGTCGACACCGGGAAGTCCGCCCAGCACCATCTTGGCAGTGGCCATTGCTGCGCCAGTGTTGCCGGCAGTCACGAAGCCCGCCGCCTTGCCCTCGCGCACCAGCTTGAGACCTACACGAAGCGAACTGTCGCGCTTGCTGCGCACGGCGTGGGCAGCCTTTTCGTCCATCGCGATGCGCTCAGAGGCGTGGTGGATGACGATGGGCAGATCTTCGTCTTCGTCTTCGAGATGCTCATCGAGCAGGTCACGGAGCTCCGGCTCAGGCCCGATCAAATGGACCCGCACGGGGAGAGTGCGGCAGGCAAGAATGGCTCCCCGAATCTCCGGCTCAGGAGCCTTATCTGTACCAACGGCGTCAAGCGCGATGTCGGTGAGCATTGGGGTTGCGATTTACTTCTCTTCCTTTACTTCGAGCACGGAGCGGCCCTTGTAAGCCCCGCACTTGGCGCAGGCTTGATGGGGCAGCTTCTTTTCGTGGCAATTGGGGCACTCTGAGAGCCCGGTGGCGGTAAGAAAGTCGTGAGCACGGCGGTTGGCGGTGCGGCGCGTTGAATGGCGCCTTTTCGGATTCGGCATGATGCAATTCCTTTCGATTTTGGCCCGCTAGCCCTCTTTGCGGGCACCGGAACGGGAGCACGTCAAAATCCTTCGGCGACTAAAGACGCGTCCTGTTCCAAAGGGCTGAATTTTCAGGACTTAATCCGGCCGCGCAGCCCGGTCAGTGCCTCCCAGCGGGGGTCGCTCGGACCCACTTCGCAGGAACAGGGCTGGGTGTTGCGATTGGCTCCGCAGCGCGGGCAAAGTCCCTTGCAGTCGAGCTTGCAGAGCGTCCTGACTGGCAGGGACAAAAGCACCTGCTCACGCAGCACATCTTCAAGCAAAAGACTGTCCTTTTGATAATACCCGATTTCGGTCTCCGACGCTGTTATGGAGCGCTCGGGGGCGTCGGTGTCGGCGCCGAGGGGGCGGAAGATGAGGTCGAACTCGGCAGCCAGGGGAATTTCGACCGGCTCAATGCAGCGGGCGCAGGGCACCTGAAATTGGCCAGCGAAACGGCCCCGGAGGCGGATATCGGGGACAATTTCTTTGGGTCCGCGGTGCTCGTGAATCACTTCGGCACTCCCGGAGGTAGCCAAATTGCCCATTTGCTCGGCCTCGTCGCCGAAATCGATTGCACCCGGCTTGAGTTCCAGATCGAAGTTGATCGGTTCTCGCTCGAGTTCGAGGACTTTGAATTCCATGGTATGAGCGTAAAGCATTTTGAGCCCGCCGGGGAGTGACCGGCAGAATAACCAACAAACCAGGTGAGAGAGCGGTCTTTTTGATTACTCATCCCATGCCGTCGCGCGTTTCAAGAATCGAAAGCTCACGCGCCGCAACGGCGCCACCGGAGAACGGGCGCTTCGTTATGGCGTCCCGCTGGAGATCAGGCGCAGCTGCGCGATCACTCGCCCTCCTTCGTGGCAGCAGACGCTCCGAGACCAGGCGCGTGCAGGTAGCGGCTGGCAAATTCCAGAAATGTGGGCCAGTTCGGTGCGGGGGTGTGGCCGCCCGTATGCTGGCGAAAGGCGATATCGCCCGAGATCAGAGGCGTTTCGATCGGCGGAAACGTGGTCGTCCCCAGATCCTTCTCGCCCATCAGCGTGTAGACAGGCCCGGCGGCTACTGCCGCCATGAACATCCCCTTGGCATCCACCCATCCATCGCCTTGCGTAGCGCCTCCGCTGATGAAGACCGGGCGCGGTGCGCAGAGCGCAATTAACTCGTGGGCGTCAACGGGAAGATCGGCGACCGTAAGCGGGCCATCGTATTTGAGGAAGTTGCCAGCCATCCAGTGGTATTCGTTGGTGCCGGCGATGTTGCCGATCCCCTCGCCGAAGATATGCCGGTAGAGTTTGGCGCCGGCTTCGCCGGAGGAGCTGATATAGCCGATGGCAAAGCGCTGATCGTAAGCCATGGTAACGAGCGCGCCTTTGCCGTAGCGCGAGTGACCCTCAATGCCCACCTGTTTCGCGTCGACTGCCGGGTCGGTCTCAAGGTAATCCAAGGCGCGGCTGGCGCCCCATGCCCAGGCGCGCAAAGCTCCCCAATCGTCGGGCCTGCGCGGCTGTCCCTTGTTGGCGAGACCGATGATGCCCTCAGTGAGGCCGGCGCCATTGTCGGGCTGAACGCTGGTGGGCACGTATTCGGCGTAGCCCCAGCCCCGCGCCAGCACCTGCTGTTGCCATGTGGGGCCCGACGCACCCGGCCCGCCTGCGGCAAACTGCGGAAACCGTTTGGCCATGGCTGCCATGAACTCGCGGCTGAAGCCGAACTCCATGATCACTGGAACCGGCCCCTTGGCTTGAGCGGGCGTGCTAAGGGTCAGATCAATGTTTACCGTGATGGCGGGATCTGTGGAATTATCGACGTGACCTGTGAGCTTTTTGGTGATGACGTCCACGTCGCCATTTTTCTCGTGCGTTGTGCTGACAACTTCCCAAGTCACCTTTGGGAGGTGGGCTGGAACGCGGCCGACAATCTCGCGATCAAAGAGTTCGACGATTTGAGGACGACGCTCCTTCCACCAGATTTTCGCGGAGGTCACGCGCTTGCCGTCGTTCAAGACGAGCGGATCGGGAAGGTTCGGATAGAGATCAGCCTTGGACTCGTCGTAATTGGCGGGGTCTGGCCCGTTGGCATTGCCATTCTTTCCCGGCCGCAGTTCTTTGATGCCAAGAAGATCTATCATGCGCAGGTGGTCTTTCTCCGAAGCCTCCTGAATAGCCTGTTGCTCCGGGGTAGGCCCCGGGGGCGCGGCCTGAGTGCTTGCCGGCGCCGGCGCGGGTGGGGCCTGCGCGGTGAGGGTCGCCGTGGCCGCACAGACAAAAAGAGCCAGGAGGGGAAGCTTGCAGGAAAATATCCGTCGCATCATTTGAATCGGTCGCCTCTTTTCATGAAGTTTGGCAAGCGGGAATTGCAAACGGACTCAAGCATAACGATTGACAACGGAATTGGGCAAGAGCTTGCGTTGCACTGCCGGCCATCGGACTAAGCAAGAATGTCAGATGACCCGCCGCCAACGCGGCGTTTAAGGGCCTGGCTTGAGTCTGCGCGCCGGGGTCAGCGTTCAAGCCGAGCCGAATTCCGCCGATACTTTGAATGACATCATTCGAAAAAAATGAGAATGTCCGGAGCTGGAATCGCGCCGCTCGTTTGCGACCAATTTGCGCCTTTGGAGCCGCGTAAACGCGAGGCTGGTCCTAAACCGGATTGAGCCGACGGGAGCCCAAATCTGCGGCTCCGGCGAGTGAACGCAAGTTGCTCGCCGGAGCTTCCCGCCTGTCCCGAAACAAGCGCAACTCCAGCTTCTATTTGCTGTCAATTTCAAGCTCCGAGGTTTTCATCTCCCTTATGCGTCCTCCGTGTACAGTTATTCTGGAAAGATAGCCGGCCCGGCCGCAGAGCCCTGGCCCATCGTTGCGTTGAGCCTTCAGACATTACTCAACCGGAGAGAGATTGGCATGAGCGCGCAAGAGTATGACCTGGTGGTGATCGGTTCCGGGCCTGCGGGGCAACGCGCCGCCGTGGCCGCTGCCAAGATGGGCAAGCGTGTGGTCGTGATTGAGGCTCGCTCCGTGGTTGGGGGCGTGTGCATCAACACCGGCACGATCCCCTCCAAGACCATGCGCGAGGCGGTGCTGCACCTTTCCGGCTATAACTACCGGTCAATCTATGGCGTGAACTACCGGGTGAAGGAAAAGATCACGATGGCGGACCTCGCGTTTCGCGTCCAGGCCGTAATCAAGACCGAAGTGGACGTGACCGAGGCGCAGCTTTCGCGCAATGGCATCGACGTAGTGCATGGCATTGCGCACTTCCTCGATCCTCACCAGATTCGTGTAGAGGGGCCGCAGGGCGACTCAACGCTCGCGGCCGGCCAGATCATCATCGCCGTGGGCACGAAACCCGCTGCGTCGGACAAAGTGCCGGTGAACGGCAAGACCATCGTGAACAGCGACCAGATTCTTGGCCTGGAAGTGCTGCCGAGAACGCTCGTTGTGGTGGGCGGCGGCGTCATCGGCGTGGAATACGCCTGCATGTTCGCGGTGCTCGGGGTCCGGGTCACGCTGATCGAAAAACGCAACCGGCTGCTCGAGTTCGCCGATCAGGAGATCATTGAGGCGCTGAGCTACCATTTGCGCGATGCGCGCGTAACAATGCGACTCGGCGAAGAGGTCGAGAGCGTAGAGGAGCCGTCGCCGGGCACCGTCGTCGCCAATCTTGAAAGCAAGAAGAAGGTTTCCGGCGATGCGCTGCTGTATGCGGTGGGCCGGCAGGGCAATGTGGACGACCTGAACCTTGCTGCGGCTGGCCTTGAAGCGGACAAGCGCGGCCGCATCGCCGTGGATGAGCATTACCAGACCAAGGTCGGACATATTTATGCGGTGGGCGACGTGGTGGGTTTTCCGTCGCTGGCATCTGTGTCAATGGAACAGGGACGCATTGCGGCGGCGCGCGCCTTCGGCGACACGACGGCGAGTTCCAACCCCAGCTTTTATCCCTATGGCATCTACACCATTCCCGAGATCAGCTTCATCGGCAAGACTGAGGAGCAGTTGACTGGCGAGGACGTGCCGTACGAAGTGGGAATGGCCTACTATCGCGAGGTGGCTCGCGGACAGATTCGCGGCGACACAACTGGAAGGCTCAAGCTGATCTTTCATCGCGACACGCGCAAGGTGCTGGGCGTGCACATCATCGGCGAGGAGGCCAGCGAACTGGTACACATCGGGCAGGCTGTGATGACGCTGGATGGTACGGTGGACTACTTCATCGATACCGTGTTCAATTACCCGACGCTCGCGGAGTGCTACAAAGTAGCGGCGTTCAATGGGCTGGGCCGGCTGCACAAGTACCAGACGGAGTAAAACAAGCTTTCAGCTCTTAGCTATTAGCTCTTAGCTCTTTTCGCGCGATTAGGACTATTTGATTTCTCGAAGACCAGCTAATCGCTGATTGTTGTTTGGCAAGAACCGAAACTTCCTCCCCTTTCCCAAGGAGGGCGCAATGACCACGGCAATCGGCGTCGTGATGACCAGTCATATTGTGACCTGCAGGCTTGAGGATCAGCGGCTGACGGGCGAATTGCTGCGCTATCCCAGCGACCCTGAATTGAAGAATGAGCTCGATGCAATTCCCGGCAGCGAGCTCGTTGAGATCCTGGCCGAACACATTGGCACCCTTGCCGGCGCGAAAACCGGCGGCGAAGCCCGGAAAGTCAACGCAATCGGCGTGGCCGTGCCGGGGATTGTGCGCTCAGGCGTGATTGAAGAGTCACCAAATCTAAAGCAACTGAAAGGCATGCGCCTGGCTGAAGAGCTGGCCAATGCATTGCAGGAACGTGGAATCGGGGCGCCTGTTCACGTAGCCAACGACGCGGACGCCATTGCCGCCGGCGTGGCTGCCACGCGCGGAAAGCTCGACAAGCTTACGCGCGTATGGACCATCGGCAAAGGCATCGGCTATGGACGCTGGCCTTACGCGGACGGCGTTTGGGAGGGCGGGCACATTACTGTAACGCTGGATCCCAAAGAACGCTATTGCGGTTGTGGCGGCGCGGGTCACCTTGAAGGCATCATGGGCCACCGCGCTATGCGCCTGCGTTTCCTTGACCTGGAGCCGGATGAGGTGTTTGCCAACGCCAAGCAGGGCGATGCCCGCTGCCGCGACTTTGTCGACCTGTGGCACCGCGCTTTGGCAGCGGCAACCGCGTCGTTCATTCATCTCGCGGGGCCGGGACGCTTCTACTTTACGGGGAGCAACGTCGGTTTCCTCGACCTGCCATTGCTGCGCGAACACCTTGAAACTATGGTGCGAATGAGTCCGCTACAGAGCTTCTCGCTTGAGATTCTGCCTCCGGACGACGAGACGGGCCTGGTAGGCGCGGGAGTGAGTGCGCTGCGTGCGCTGGCAGGGTAATGCGTTAGCGCTTCCGCAGGTACGTCTTCGATAGGCGATCGTGGCCCATGAGGTGATCGTCATCGAAGAGAGCCCAAACCAGGCCCAGACCAAGCGGGAGAACGGACAGTAGCAGCGCCACAAGGCGCCCCCACCGTTGCGCTCGGCTGGGGATGAGTCCGTCAAATGTGCTGAGCGCGATTCCTGCGTACCTCATGCCCGGTGTGGCCCTGGCCAGCGCGAGGAACAGTGATTGGTATACGGCGCCGATTGCGAAAACGGCAAGCACGGCGCCCAGCTCCAGGATTCGGGGGCCGGGAATCTGTTTTGCATGAGAGGCAAGCAGCACGGCAATTGACAGAAACACCGCGAGAACGAGGCTGGCGTCGACAACGAGAGCCAACAAGCGACGGCTCAAGGGTGCGGGTTGGATGGGATTCGGAGGCTGACCCTGAGGCGCGGGTTTGTCTAGAAAATCCTCTTCGGCCCGGGGCTCAACTTCCAAGGTCGCAAACTCCGCCCGCATCCATACCGGCGCGGCGGGTTCATCAGCCGCCTGCGCGGGCAGCGTGGAGACGCTCTCCGGGTCAACTTCGAAGATGCTCAACTGGGCTTGGGGCGGCTCTGCAGCAAGGGGGCCCTCCGCAAGCCGCGGACGCATTCTGCGCGTGGCAACCATCTCGCGCGGGAACTGAATAAGATTGGCGTAGATTGGCTGGTCGGCGCCGCGAAGTTCGTCACTTATCTCGGCGCTTTGCTCCGGTAGAATCCGTGAAGAATACATCGGGCTTACGTCAAAGATGAGGTGTTCCGGAGTCTCCAGCGGCGCGGGCGCCGATGTAGCCTCTGCTTCGGACTGCCGGACAACTTCGGGTGTTGAGGTTGCCTCGAGACCCTCGAGCATGTATTGGACGGCGGCCTGCGCTTCCTGCGCCGCCTTCGATGCTGCTTCAGCAGCACGCACCGCGGCGCGAGCTTCATCGGCAAGCATCGCGCTGTAGCTGGGAGCCTGGGCATAGCGCTCAGCTACGCGCGCCGCGGCTTGCGCGGCCCGGCTGGCGCGGGCGGGGCGGCCTTCGTCAATTCCCTTCGTTTTGTTCGTAGACGACGTTTTGTTTCCCATATGAGCGGCAACGCGCCGGTTGATCTCTTGTTTCCAGTCCGGAAAGAGAGTTGCTGTGCTAACCGATGTGCTCGATACTCTTTTATCCCCTTCTCAAATGCGCGCATCCAACGTACCGGTTCATACTGCCGAGTTGACTCGCGCCGGCGCAGGATCTCCGATCGAAACCATGCGCGTGCCGTGCTTCTGAACCAAGGGGAGGAGATTGCGGATAAAGGCAGATGTCACTCCGGGCGATGAAACCGTCTGCGTGCGATCGACCCGAGTTTTATAAGTTACCAGAGCGGCGCGACTCCCATCCCAATCCATGCGGCCGGCTTTGCTATGCTGAGCCTTGCACCGGTCATGGACTTGGATGTGTCCTCGTAACTTAGTATTTATCACGCTGCTGGCCGTCTGTCACCTGCAACTGGGCGCGCAGACCACCCAAGTGTTGACCAATGCGCTACCTTCGCCGCAAGGTGAGACGCACAGCGTCGGAGCGAGCTCCACGGCATCGGCTTCCGATGCTTTGCCCGACGATCCAAGCCAGGAATTGGTGCCACTCGCCCAGCCGGAATCAATTCCCGCAGCTGGAACGCCCGTCGAATGGGAGGCGAAACGCCAGGAGTGGGCCGGAGATACCTTGACTCTGACTGGCGATGTGGTGGTTCATTACAGCGACTACGTGGTTCGCGCCGACAGCGTTGTGTACAACCGAAAGACGACCGAGCTGAAAGCGGATGGCAACCTGCAGCTTTCCGGCGGACCCAACGATGTGCTCATTAACGCCACGCACGGCGACATGCGGCTAAACGTGCATACAGCGCGCTTCTACAACGTGAGCGGCTCACAGGGCGTTCGCACAATGGGGCGCACGGTTGTTTACTCGACACCGACGCCGTTGCTCTTCTCGGGCCGCGTGCTGCTCCAGACGGGCGAGGGCAACTTCAAAGTGATCGATGGCTCGATCACGAACTGCAGGCTTCCTCATCCCGACTGGCGGATCATCGCGCACACCATCGCCCTGGACAACAACATGGCCTCGACCTCGAATGCCTTTTTTGAGTTTCTCGGCATACCGGTCTTTTATCTGCCTTATCTGCATCATCCGGCCAACGAGACAGGACGGGCGAGCGGGCTTCTAACGCCGGTGATCAGCGTCGGATCTTCAATTCGTGGCTTCACCCTTGGCGAACAGGCGTACTGGGTGATCAACCGCAGCATGGACATGGTGGTTGGCGCGGAGTACTACAGCAAACGTGGATGGGCTCCAAATGGGGACTTCCGCTATAAAGGGCCCGGACTCGACCACCTAACCGCACGCTGGAATGCGCTGCTCGACCGAGGAATCGAAGAAGAAGTGGGCAACACTCTTGCCAGCTCGGCGGTCGCACCCGCCGATCGACTCGCAGGCCCGGTCGGCTATGAGCTCGTAAACCAGGGAGGAGTCGACGTGAGCTTGTTGGGACGCAAAGATTTATCGCCAGCAACGCGCGTCGCCGGCGGCGTCGAGTATTTGTCGAGCTATGTCTACCGGCTCGTCTTCGACGACAACTACTCGCAGGCCATCAGCTCGGAAGTGGCAAGCGAAGTGGTCTTGACGCACAATCACGATGGCAGGATTCCGACAGTCTGGTTGGACCGCTTCGAATCCTTTGCCAGTACCACGAATGGCGACGAGGTGAAGATCCTGCGCCTGCCGTTGTTGCGTTACGATGTGCTGGATCGCCCGCTGGGTGGCTCACAGCTCTATTGGGGGTTGGGATCGTCGCTGGGCTACCTGAACCGATCCGAGCCATTCTTTCATTCGCGTAACGTGGTTCGAATGGACTTCTACCCCCATCTCTCCATGCCCTTCACGGTCGGAGGATGGAGCTTCGTTCCCGAGGCCGCCCTGCGCGACACCGCATATACAAACAGCCAAACGCCAACCTTGACAGGTCCGTTTACGGTTCCGAAGATCAGCCACAGCGCGCTCAACCGTACCGACCTTGAAGCGTCGGTCGACATCCGGCCGCCCGCCCTGGAGCGCGACTTTGAGCTTCCTCTCTGGCATCGCGAACTGCGCCATGTGATCGAGCCCGAGCTGACCTACCGTTATGTCGGAGGAATCGGAGCGCAGGCTCGCGATGTGCCTCTCTTCGACACTACAGACATCGCCACCGACGTGAATGAAGCCGGCTTCTCACTGACCCAGCGGTTCTACCTGCGATCGACAGACACGCGACCCTGCAAAACCGACGATGAAGAAGCAACAGACGACAGCGTGGCCAAGAAGCCGTGCCCGAACACTCCGCGTGAATGGGCATCTTGGCAGATTGCGCAGGAGTACTTCATCGACCCCAACTTCGGCGGCGCGCTCATCCCCGGGCGGCGGAACGTCCTCGATGCAACCCTGGATTTGATGGCGCCGACGTTTCTAACCTCACCACGCAACATCGCGCCTATTTCGTCGCGGCTGCGTTTTGAGGCCATTGACAATCTGCGCATTCAATGGGATCTGGATTACGACACCATTCGCGGAAATATTGCAGCAAACAATCTCTTTGCGGGTTATAGCTTCGGCCGGACGACCCTGGGACTCGGTCACGCCCTGCTCAATGCCCCGGACGAACAAACCAGCAGTAACAGCAGCGTAGCTTCTGTACTCAAGAGCCAGCAGTTGCAACCCTTCCTGGAGTTTGGTAAGCCGAGCGGCAACGGATTCAACCTGGCAGTGAACGGCGGCTACGATTTTGTCCAGCACGAGGTACAGTACGCCGGCGTGCAGGCGAACTACAACTGGAACTGCTGCGGCTTAACCGTCGGCTACAGGCGCTTCGAGCTGGGTACGGTGGGGTCAACAAGCCGCGACGAAACACAATGGCTTTACAGCTTTACGCTGGCTAACTTCGGCGCCGTTGGCGACATCCGGCGCGCCAACTCAGTGTTCCGCGATCCCACGCTGCCGCCAGCTTACTAAGAGCGGTTGCCAGTTATCGATTGTCAGCTTCCGCTGGCCAGGTTGCGGAAACGGGAGCGAGAATCGATCGCCGACTGCACGGTTGCGGTTGCTTTTCTTCGCCTTGCACGTCCATCCTTTGCCGCCGGGGAGAGTGGGCTGACTGAGCTCGCGGGATGCCCTGCTGGAGTATCCTTTCTTGAGAGGAATTCATATTGTTACGCTTTCGTTTTTTGGCCGGATTGCTTGTCCTTGGCCTGACCGCGGGTTGCAAGGCCCAGAGCACGCCGCCTTCCGGACCTGACCCTGTCATTGACCGCCGCATTGAAGTTCTGGTGCGCTCGCAATACGAGATGCCCGAAGACGTGACGATCACGATCGGCGCCAGGACACCCAGTCAGTTCACGGGTTATGAGACACTCCCGGTCACGATCACGCGGGATTCCAAGTCGCAAGTGGTCAGCTTCCTCATTTCCACCGACAACACCAAATTGGTGCACCTTCAGACGTTCGATTTAACCAAAGACCCCGCCGATGCAATTCCAATCGTGGGCCGTCCGATTCGAGGCAATCCCGCCGCCAAGGTGACGTTAATCAACTTTGACGACCTGGAATGCCCCTACTGCGCGCGCATGCACCAGGAGCTGTTTCCTGCCACGATCGAGCATTACAAGGATCTGGTGCGGTTCGTCTATAAGGACGACCCGCTGACAGACCTGCACCCGTGGGCGATGCACGCGGCGGTGGATGCCAATTGCCTGGCGGCACAGAGCGGTGACGTTTACTGGACCTACGTGGATTATCTTCATTCCCACGGAGACGAGATCACGGGCAACGATCGCGATTTGACGAAGAGTTTTGCGGCACTGGACCGCATTGCCCGGCAGGAGGCCACGCTGGGCAAGCTTGACGAAGCAGCCCTGAACGCTTGCATAGCCAAACAGGATGAAACGCAGATTCGAGTGTCGGCCAAGTTGGCCGAGGATCTGGGGATTGACGGGACGCCGGCGGTTTATGTGAATGGCGAGAAGGTGAATGGCGGCGCAGTGCCTGAGAATGAATTATGGATGGCGATTGACCGGGCCCTGCTCGCCGCGGGCGAGCAACCCCCGCCGGCACCTACACCAGCATCGGCACCCGCGTCAGTGCCGGCAGCTTCAGGAGCCACCGGCGCAATCAAATGACGCATTCGAGGACTATCCGAGCGCCGCTACCGGGATATATCCTAGATTGCCGGGGGCATTGCGAAACCCCCTAGGAGAGATCAGCTTGCAAGTCGCATCGAGTTTCAAAATTCGCGCCAGTTTTGCCGCCGTTGCAATCATGAGCGGCGTCCTTTTTTGCGCCCTGGCAGGCTGCCACCGGTCGCCCTCCGCCGACGTGGTGGCCACGGTGAACGGCAAGGAGATTCTGCGCGCCGAGCTCGAGAGAAATTACCAGATCAGCCTGGGAGACAGCCCGCAAAAACCGTCATCCGAGGAAGCTGACATCCGGCGGCTGAGCGTGCTGCACCAGATGATCCAGGACGAGATTCTGCAGCAGCAAGCCGCCAAGCTGAACCTGACCGCCAGCGACGAAGACGTGAACGCGAAGCTGACGGAGATCAAGGCGCCCTATACGGACGAGCAGTTCAACGCGATGCTGAAGCAGCGCAACCTGTCACTGGACGACTTCAAGCGCGATATTCGGCGCGGCTTGACCGAAACCAAGTTGATGAACAAAGAGATCGAGTCGAAGATCAACATCACCGACGCACAGATTGCTGCTTTCTACGCGGCACACAAGGCAGACTTCAATCTGATCGAGCCGCAGTATCATCTGGCCCAAATCGTAGTGACAACCACACCCGCTCAGCAATCGCCAAATCTGCAGGGCGAGAAGGCCACGAGCGACGGTGACGCCAAGAGGAAGATCGACGCTGCGTATAGCCAGTTGGAGAGCGGGGTGGATTTCGCGACGGTGGCGATGAACGTCTCAGAGGACCCGAACACCGCCTCGAATGGCGGCGACATGGGGTTGTGGCGTGAATCGCAACTCAAGGCCGATCCGGCAGTGTACGACGTGATCAGCACACTCAAACCGGATCAGTTCACTGACGTGGTTCCTGCCTACGACTCAGCACACAAGATTGTTGGCTACGCCATCTACAAGCTGATTTCGCGCGAGCCCGCGGGGCAGCGGGAGTTAAACGATCCCCGCGTGCAGGAGGCCATTCACGGGTCGCTCCATGACAGCCAGAAACAGCTACTACAGACGGCCTACCTTGAAACGCTTACCGACGGCGCCAAGGTCCGCAACTATCTGGCCGAGCAGATCCTGAAACAGAGTGGGCAATAGATCGCGCTCGCTTCACATCCAATTAGAACTTTGCCTCGACTTTGGAACCGGTGTAACGGATTGTGTTGTCGGGCGTGGCCGTCGCGTCCGGGCCAACTCCATGACCTGAAGAGACAATCACCACATTGAAGGTGTGGCCGGAAGGCATGCCCGGATAGCTTCCCTGGCGGTCACCGATCGAAAGAGTGCGCGTGGCATCGTCCCAGTGGATGGGGATGGTGGCGTGAGCGCCCTTTTCATAGCGATCGCTGTCGCCCTCGTCTTCGTAGAGGGTGAAGTCGCCGTCAGCGCCGGGGTAGATGCGCAGCTCGATGGGATCGGAGGCCTGGCCGGCGTATTCGATGACCGGGCCGAGGGGCAGGATCGATCCCGCGCGTACATCGAGAGGTATACGGTCGAGGGGCGCAGGCGCCACGATCGAGGAGCCGCCCGAGGTGCGTTCGCCAGTCCAGAAGTCGTACCACTCGGTTGCCGCGGGCAGATAAAGCGAGCGGGAAGTGGCGTGCTCGGTGAGCACCGGACTGACAAGAAGGGCAGGCCCGAACATGAACTGGTCACCGATCTCCAAAGTGGCGGGATCGTCGCGGAAGTCCATCACCAGCGGTCGCTGAATGGTGTAGTCGTCGTTGGTGACCTTCCAGGCCAGCGAGTAAATGTAGGGCAATAGCCGGTAGCGCAGGCGGTCGACGGCCAAGAGGGTAGGAAACACCTGATCGTAGACCCACAGCTCGTTGTGGTCGCGATGACCGTGGGTGCGGAAAACGGGGCAGAAAGCTCCGAATTCGAACCATCGCGCGTAGAGCTCTTGATAGCCCGGCGGCATTGTTTGCGCATAGTTCAGGGGATGGTAGCCCCCGATGTCGGTAGTCCAGTACGGGTTGCCGGAGAGCGCAAAGTTGAGGCCTGCTGGGACCTGCCGGCGCAGGGCCCACCAACTGCTGTAGACGTCGCCGGACCAAACCGTGGCTCCGACCCGCTGCTGGCCCATGAAGGCCGAGCGCGTGAGCAGAAATACGCGCTTCTCAGGGTTTGTCTGCCGCCAGTGCGTCGCGACGCCAGCGGTGTGCTCGAGGGGGAAGACATTCGTGTATTCGAGACCGCTGCCGATGTGGAGCTGTTTGTCACGCAGAGAGGCGTCGCCACTGTGCGGCCAAGCCTCCTCGGGCTCAGAACTATCGAGCCAGAAGGCGTCCCATCCCTGGGCGAAGAGCTTGCCCACAAACTGGTTCCAGAAGAAGTCTCTGGCAGCGGGGTTGGTGGGGTCGTAGGCCTGCGTGTCATCGATCTCAAAGCCCTTTTGGACCATCTGCTTGAAATTCTCGCTGGTGGAATCCATCAAGGCCCAAGCCGAGATCATGGCGTGGACGTGCTCATCGTGGAGGGTCTTGAGTTCGGCGGGAACATCGGTGTAACCGGAGTTGTAGACTGGGTCGCCCTTGCCGCCGTTGTTCCACCAAAACCAGTCCTGCACGATGGCGTCAAGGGGAATGTGGCGCGCACGGTATTCGGCCGCAATGGAGAGGATCTCGGCCTGGGTTTTGTAGCGGTCTTTGGACTGGAAGAAGCCATAGGCCCATTGAGGGAATAGCGGGACGTGGCCGGTCATGGAACGGTAGAGGTGGACGATCGAGTCCATCTGCGGACCATAGAGGATGTAGTAATCGACCTGAGGCGCGGCCATCGATTCCAAATTCAATTCCAGCGGGAAGCGGTTGTCGAAGTAGCTGAAGGAGGCCGTGTTCCACAGGATGGCGTATCCCTTGCTGGAGACGACGAGCGGGATGGCCACGTCGGTATTGTTCTGGCCAAGCTCAACGACGCTGCCGCGGTAGTTGAACATCCCGTTCTGATGCTGGCCGAGCCCGTAGAGCGCTTCGGTGGCGTCGGGGCCGAAGCGGCCCTCGATATGGAAAAGCCCCGTCGCCTCGGAAGGGCGAAAGGTGCGCGGCAGGTTTGACCTTTCGTGCAGCAGTTCCTTCCCGTCTGCTGTACGAACGGTTAGATTGCCATCAACCTCAGACAAGGAAACCGTGAGACGAGCAGTAGCGAGGCTGGCGGAGCCGTTGGATTCGCTGAACTGGAAGGCGGCGCCGGGGCAGGCTTGAGCCGACGCGAGCATCCACGGTTGGAACTCCGCGGCCTGTGGCGCTCCCAGGGGCTGCGCCGTGACGTGGATCAGAGAATCCCCGCAAGTCGTGACTTCAAGCGTCTCGCGATCGTTAGTCGCGACGAAGCCGCCCGGTGACTGGACGGCGTGCATCGCGGAAGGACGAGGCATTTCTCCAGGAGCCGACTCGGCAGATAAGGACACAACAGAAAGCACGAAACAAGCAGAATGGAGCGCAATCATTCGCGTAATGCGGGAAGCTCGCGTCAAAGAAACACCTCGGAACAATTGAGATTTGGAACAAAGAAAAACGGCCTCCGCGGAGATGCCGAGGAGGCCGAGTGGTCCGGTTGCCGCATGAAATCCTGGCGGCTAATGCATCTGGCCGCTATTATCAATGGTGATGCCACCAGGGCCCTGGTTCTTCTTCTCCTCGTTCGTCTTGCGCGTGTCCATGGCCTTGTCGCTCCACTGCTGGGCCATCGCCAGATCTCCGGCGACGGCGGTGGCGTTGCCGTAGTCCACGTCCGCTTTGTTGCGATAGATGAGGTTCAGGTACTGCATGGCATCGTCATAGTTGGGACGATCGTTCACGGCCATGGTTAAATACTTCAAGCCTTCGTCGACGAGCGGCGCATTCTTCTCGGCCAGCGGCACCATCACGTTCTTCGGGGCTTTCACGTTGCCCTTGCCGTCATCGTTGAGGCCGACGGACTCGAGCGCATTCAGCTTGTTCTGGTGTGCCTTTTTCCAGTCAATGACGCCGATGGTGTAGGCTGCCTCGGGATCGTTGGGATCGACTTGCAAAACCTGCTTCTGCCAGGACTCGGCATCATCCATATCGTTGATACTGAAATAGATGCCAGCGATCTTCTTCATGCTGTCGACATCGTTGGGCTTCTCCGCCAGAACCTCCTTGAACATGTCGATTGCCTGGTTGGCGATCTTCAGGTTGTCGGGTGTCGTCACTCCGGGGGCTACATCCTGCTCAAGAGCAGTGGCTAAGTAGGTCTTGGCCATGGGCAGCTTGGGATCGAGCTCGGTTGCCTTCTGGAAATGCTCGATTGCCTCATCGTAGTGACCGGCTTTGTAAGCGTCGCATCCCTTGTTCAACTGATCGCGGGCCAGGAGCTGGTTGCAGCCGCTCATGCCAATTACCATGCCGGTTAAAGTCACCGCGAGTGCCCAAAAACGTGCGGTTCCAATCATGTTCGTATCCTTCTCCTTCAGGCTTGGGCATGCAGGCCGTGCCTGGAATCTTAGTAGCCGGTACGGCTAAAATCTGCCGCATCCTGGGCAAAAAAATTGTACTCTCCCACGCGTCCGGATCAAGTGTTACCGGACACAGCCAGCCTATTGGCCTTGCTGGATCTTTGGCGTCATCAGCCCAATGTGGTCCACGTTGGCGGCCTTGCCGATATCGATGACGTCGGCTATGTAGGCAAAGTCCACATCGTCGTCGCCCTTCACAAACATCACGCGCTCGGCGCGATTGGCATAGATGTCAGTCAATTTCTGCAGCAGATCGGAGTGGTTCACGTCGTCTTCGTTGATTTTGTACGCCGGGGCCTGGCCGGGGCGATAAAGAACCTGAACCACGATGGTGCGGTCGTTCTGCTGTTGTTGCTGTTGCGGATTCTTGGGCGGCTGGGGCACCAGCGCATCCAGACCTTTGGGGGTAACCGGCACGATGACCATGAAGATGATCAACAGCACCAATAGAATGTCGATCATCGGCGTGACGTTGATCTCCGACATGCTGCCGGCGGGCCCACCCATAGACATTGCCATGGCTCAAACTCCTCGCTTCATCAAATTCGTTGAACAGAGACAATCACGTTTGCTGCGGCGTCACTCGCCGCCGATTTGATTGCCTTGCCGTCTTTGCGTCAACAGGCCCACTTCTTCAACGCCGGCCGTGCGTACATCGTCAATGGCGTCTTCAACCACTTTGTACTGCGCGCGCTCGTCGGCGCGGACATAGATCATCTTGTCGGTCTTGTCCTGAAGCTTATCGCGCACCAGACTTCCCAGCTCAGACGGATCAACCTTGTTCTGACCGAGGTAGACCGCACCGTCGCGGGTGACAGCGACGACGATGGCGTCTTCCTTGTCGGCGTCAGGCATGTTGGTGGCATTGTCCACCTTGGCCATGTCGATCTGGACCTTGTTCTGCAGCATGGGGGTGATGACCATGAAGATGATAAGCAGCACCAGCATAACGTCCACCATGGGAGTTACGTTGATATTGGAGTTAACCTTTTTGCCTTCGTCGCGAACTGCTACTCCCATAATCGGGACTCCGTACGGCTGAATTTTTCTTCCCGGATTCACTCCGGTCCAACTTGAATCCAAGCAACCCGCGCGGGGATCAAAGGGCTGGGCGGAAGAGATTCAGGTCCTCCGCCCGGCAAGACGCTCGCTCGAGCCAAGCCGCTTCGCTCTTAGCGCTTGTGGCTTTGCTTGATAAAGTAGTCCACCAGCTCGCTGGAGGAGTTGTCCATCTCCACGTCAAAAGCCTCGACGCGGCCGGTGAAGTAGTTGAAGGCCATGACGGCGGGAATCGCCACGAGCAGGCCGAACGCCGTGGTGACCAGAGCCTCAGAGATGCCGCCCGCAACGGCGCCGATACCGGCGATCTTTTGCGTGGCGATGGCATCGAATGCGTGCAGGATGCCCACGACGGTGCCGAACAGCCCAACGAACGGAGCCGTGGAGCCGATGGTGGCCAGAACCGAGAGGCCTCTCTTGAGCTTGGCGTGCACAATGGCTTCAGCCCTCTCGAGGGCGCGGCCGGCGCTGGCGATGGTTTCATCGGTAGCGGTGCCGGACGAGGCGCGGAACTCCTGCAAACCCGCCGTGACAACTTCAGCCAAGTGAGACTTCTTGTTGCGGTCGGCGATCTTGATGGCTTCTTCGAGTTTGCTCTCCTTGAGCGCGCCGGCAACCTTGGGCGCGAACTCCCGCGACTGCTTGCGGGCGGCAGAGAAATAGAGGTAGCGGTCGATCATGACGGCGAGGGACCAGACCGACTCAATAAACAAGACGATGGCCACGGTGCGGGCCATCCATGCCATGTGAGCCCAGAGTTGCAGGGGGCTGAAGCCAACGGTCTGGCCCTCATCCTGAAGGAAGGCAAGGCTATTGACGGTGTGCGAAGCGAAAGGTGCGAACTGAGCGAGAATCACTGAATCGTTCCTCCTAAGGAGATTCTTTTCGACTGAATTGAGCCCGACGCGGCGGGAGGTTGAGTTCCGAAGAATGCGGCCCTGCGGGAATTCGCATTCGAGCTAAAAAGCGAAGCTCCCTGCCAACCGTTCGGCAGGAAGCGGAAAGGTTCACCCACCAAGGGTGAAGATCACATTGATTCTGGTCTCGACTTCGACCGGCTCATTGTTGAGCAGGTAGGGCCGATAGCGCCACTGCCTTACCGCATCCAGCGCCGCCTGCTGCAGCATGGCCGGTCCACTTACCACCTGCAGGTTTTCAATCGTTCCCTGCTTGGAGATGGTCGCCTCCAATTCCACGGTTCCCTGGACGCGGGCTGCCTTGGCGATAGGCGGATAGGTGGGGATGGTTTTCTGAATCAACATGCCCACCGCTACGCCGGCTGAGATGTTCACTTTCTTGGGAGGAGCTGCCTTTACCTGCGGACCATTGCCGCTGCCAAACAGGCTGCCCATGACGCCGCCGCCGCTGCCCATGCCTTCCATGCCGGCCACGCCGAAGTTCGATGGCGGCGCTTCTTTTTGCGAAACCATCTCAATGTTTTTCGGAATCTTCGTGGGTGCAGTGAGCTGATTGTTCATCATCTCCGACTGCACATGAACCACTTTCACTTCTGGCGGAGGAGGCGGTGGCGGAGGAGGCGGTGGCGGTGGCGGTACGGTTAAGATCGTCGCCATCAGCGCGTCCGGGAGCGCCTCGGGGTAAATAAGCGGAATCAGGATCAGCAAAATGAGGATCCCGGCATTGATGCCGCCGGTCACAAGCATCCATCGGCCGCTCTTGGTCTTGATCCTTTTCGCAGATTCGAATGTGGAGTCTTCAAACATGGCCAGCCTCGGAGATCGGGTATCGTTACTCCTATTTTAGACACCACGGGAGGGGGAATTGTTCCCGACGGAAAAATACTCGCAAAGGAGCGAGTAAACCTTATCAGAAGTGCGCTCCCACTGCCAAGAGTGCTGCAAAACTGGTGCAACTTTCAAGTGCCGAAAGTACCGGCGTAAAGCGGCCGCAGTGGACTGCCGTGGGTCTCCGTCTGGAGCGATTCTCCATTGAGACTGGATGGACGAATCGAGCTGCGCGGCCATGCGTTATTAACCCTTCGACTTTCTCGCTGCCGGCAGCGAGGCTGACTTGCCTTTTCCGGCGCGATATTCCTGCCAAGCCACCAGCATGGGGGCGGCGACCGCGATGGATGAATAGGTTCCGATGAGGATGCCCACGACCAAAGCGAAGGAGAATCCATTGAGCACTTCGCCGCCAAAGATGAACAGGGCCAGCACTGTGAGAAAGGTCAGGCCCGAGGTGAGAACCGTCCGGCTCAGGGTCTGGTTGATGCTGCGATTCACCAGGTCAGTCAAGCCCTCGCGGCGGCTGATGCGCAGATTCTCGCGGATGCGGTCGAAGACGACGATGGTGTCGTTCATCGAATAGCCGACCAGGGTGAGGATGGCGGCAATCACGGTGAGGCTGATCTCGCGCCCAGTGAGGGCAAATGCGCCCACGGTAATCAGCGTGTCGTGAAAGCAGGCCACCACCGCGGCCACGCCGTAGATTAGCTGGAAGCGGAACCAGAGATAGATGAGCATGCCGAGCATGGAGTAGAGCGTGGCCAGCGTGGCCTGCCTCTCTAACTGATGGCCCACCGTGGGGCCGACAATATCGACCTTCACCCCCGTTTCGGGGTTGAAGTAATTGTTGTAATGGGCCTGCAGGGCCGATTCGATCTCCTCGCGGCCCGTATCAAGAGCAGCCTCGTTGGTTTCTTCCGGCAGGCTAATGAGTACCTGATGATCGGTTGCCGGCCCGAAGCTGGTGATGACCGCGTCTTTCACGCCTGCCGCTTCGACTGCACGTCGGATGGCATCGATGTCAGGGGGGTTGGTAAACTGTACATCCACCTGCGTACCGCCGCGAAAATCCACTCCCAGGGGAACCGGACTGCGCATCCCCCCAACCGGGTGCTCCCAATTCCAGCTCATTTTAGCGATGCCGGCTACGCTGAAGATCATGGAAAAGGCCAGGAAATACCACTTCCACCCCAGCCAGTTCACATTCGGGTTGCGAAAGAATTCCACTTCTTGTCTTCTCCCTACTGCCAAATCACTGGCTCTAAATCGAAACCATCTCGCCGGCTTTCAACTTGTTCAAGTGCGCCTCAAAGATGACTCGCGAGACAAAGACGGCCGTGAAGAGATTGGCCGCAAGACCGACGGTCAGTGTCGTGGCGAAGCCCTTTACCGGACCGGTGCCGAAGATAAACAGAATCGCCGCCGAAACGATGGTGGTGACGTGTGTGTCAACGATCGTGACCCAGGCGCGGGCGAAGCCCTGATCCACCGCCGCCGAAGCAACCTTGCCGGCGCGAATCTCTTCGCGGATGCGTTCGAAGATCAGCACGTTTGAATCCACACCCATACCGATGGTGAGGATGACTCCGGCAATGCCGGGCAATGTTAGGGTGAGCACGAGGCCTCCGCCGCCGGAGGCGCTTGAAATCGCGGCGGAAAGTCCCATAATGCCCAGAAGGATGATCAGGTTAAAGATCAATGCCAGATCGGCATTGATGCCCGAGCCCTTGTAGTAAATGAGCATGAAGCCCATGACGACAACAATGCCGACAATGGCTGCGGTGACGCCTTCGCGGATGGAATCGGCGCCCAGCGTGGCGCCCACTGTGCTGGCCTCAATGTAGTTGAGCGAGGCCGGCAGCGCGCCCGTCCGCAACAGCTTGGAGAGCTCCATCACTTCGTTCTCGGTGAAGCCGCCCTCGATCAGTCCCTGATCGCGAATCGGCTGCTTGATGACTGCTACTTCGCGCACCGTGCCGCCCATCACCACAGCCATGTCCTTACCGACGTTGGCGCTGGTATAGTCCCAGAACTTGTCGCCGGCTTCGTCGGTGAGAGTGAAATTTACCGTTCTTTGCCCAGTATTCGAATTCACGCCAGGATCGGCGGAACGGAAATCGCTGCCGGCCACAATGGCGGAACGCTCGATGACGTAATAAGAAGTGCCGCCCGAACCGCCCAGATCTCCCGAGAAAGGCAAAATCTCATCATTGGGTGGAAGCGCGCTGTTCACGCTTTGCAGGGCTGCGTCCTCGGTCGGGAACGGGCCTCCGTCTACGGCATGAATTTCGAGCCGGGCCGTGGACCGGATCACGCTTTTCACCTGATCGAGATCGCTGATACCCGGCAACTCCACCAGAATCTGGTTGGCGCCCAGGCCGTACTCCTGAATCAGCGGCTCGCTCACACCCAGCGAGTCCACGCGGTCGCGAATGGTTTCAATGGCCTCGTCGACCGTGCGCTTGTCGAGATCGCTCTCGAAGAGCGGCTTCATGGTGAACGTCCAGTTGTTGTCGGAGCCGCCGGAGAGGTCGTACTCGTTGGCATACTTGGCGGTGCCGAGCAACGAGCTGACAGCGTCGGTTTGCGCGGGGGACGTGCCCTCGATGCGAATGACATCCGGCTTGTTGGGATCGGGTTTGTAGACCTGAGAGACAGTCAGGTTGGCTTTCTTCAGGTCCTGCTGAATTTCCTGCACGGTATTGTCGGTTTCGGCATTCACCGCCTCCGACACCTGCACTTGCAGGATCAGGTGCGCTCCGCCCTGCAGATCGAGGCCGAGATGAATGCGGCTGGAAATGGCGCTCAGCAAGGCCTTTCCGCTGATCCCCGATGGAATTCCGAAGATTCCATAGAGACAGATCAGAAGAACCGCGATGATCAGGGCAATTTTGCTTTTGAGATTCTTCTTCATCAGTTCGTTTCTCTAGTCCAAAAAGGTGGAAGCCCGGAGGGCCTTAAGAATTCGAAGCGTCC
Organism: uncultured Acidobacteriaceae bacterium; assembly: GCA_963823805.1. Lineage (GTDB taxonomy): Bacteria > Acidobacteriota > Terriglobia > Terriglobales > Acidobacteriaceae > Telmatobacter. Next base: position 360,478 of record CAWGMW010000003.1, read on the forward strand.
TCTTGTTGAGTGACCGAGGCAATCGCGCTCTTGGCTACTTCAAGTTTGAGGTTGTCGGGAGGGACTCGAAGCACGATGGAATCGTCCTTGATGGAAAGGATGGTGCCGCGAATTCCTCCGGCAGTCGTGATCCGGTCGCCGGATTTGATGCTGTTGAGCATCTGCTGCCACTGCTTTTGCTTCTTCTGTTGCGGACGGATCATCAGCAAATAGAGCAGCGGAATAAACAGCAGGATGGGCAGCAGCATGGATAAACCGCCGCCTGCTCCTGGGGCGGGCGCCGCCGCCCAAAATGCGAAACTCGTGGCTAAAATCATCGTTGGCTCGCTTCCCTTACTCGCCCTCGCGGCCGGCGCTGGCCGGACTCAGGGCGCAGGCTCACCCGGCCATTGCTGCCGGCGCCTGACAACAGATTTGTCTCCGGGAAAGGTTCCCTGGCCTCGGTCTTCTCCGGCCCGGGCTTTGGAAGGAGGGTCCGGTAACGGAGGCCGAAACGGGATTCCCGTCCTGCCCGCACGCATCACGTAACCCAACTGCCGCATACTTCCTGTTCGACACAGCATCCCTGATCGCATCCGGACGCAAGGAAGGCGGTTTGTGTCCCGTTCGTTCCGCCCGGATTGCAAAAAGAATACCTAGAGAGATAAGAAATGCGCGGTGGGTTCTGTGTCAAGGAGAGCGGGCACGGGGTTGGGACCCAGTAACACCCTTCCTGGCCTTAACAAACCCCTTATGAATTGGCTACTCGTTCCTTACGAGAAAGGGCGTCATCTCGGTTTAGGGGGTTCTCTGGGGACGCGCGTGAAGAATCCCGCGCGACGCACCGGAGGCCGGAGAGGTGAATCGTCGCCATGACAATTGAAATTCATGAGCAGACGCTGTGGCTGATTCCCGTAGGTCTTGCAGTCAGCTTTATGATCTGGGTGCTTTTGAACTGGTGGCGGGAAGAGCGGCGCCCACATGACGGCCGGGATTATTCTTCCGGAGCAGAAGCCTTCCAGTATCGAGTCTCCGGGCGGGCACAGGAGAGGCAAAGTGACTCTCCGTTTACAAGAACAAACCGCCCAAAGTTCACGCCCTCGCCGCAGCGCGGGCATATGATGCGCTCACCCGAGTGACCAGGCAAATCGACGGGATCGATAGCGACGCGCACCGATTCGTCGCGGAATAGCTGCGCATCGGACAGTTCGCGATAGGCCAGCAACTGGCGGCGACTCTTGTTCTCTTCGTTGGGGTAGAGTTTGCGCGCCAGCTCGCGGGAATCTTCGAGAGCAACAACGCGGACAGCGCGGCCTGAGCTGAGATCGACAAAGGTCGCCGCCATCTTGCCCCAGTCTTTGAATTTGAGCGCGCGCTTACCCAGGCGGCAGCCGGTGACGAGCGCAATGGCGTCAGTGGCGCAGCGATCGATCTCGACGTAGGTGACGAGACGCTTGCGGTCAGCACCGCGCGGATCGGCAATGCCCAGCCGGTCGAGGCCCAACAAAGCCATGCGCACGCCAAGAACCTGCCCCGCGCACAGGTGCCCATGCGCGGCTTCAGCCTGCCTCAAAAGCTCGTCGATCGATTCCATAACGTTGTACCGACTTGCGGACGTGCCTGCTTGCTGAAGTGCTATTTAGCGGGGGCGGGTTCAGGCGTCGCATCCTCGTCGCCTGAGTCGTCCACGAGCACCGCCGATCCGGGGACGATGTCGTAGCTTACCGCATCGCTGCCGGTGGGGTGAAATGCGATGCGCAGCGGCTCTCGCTGCCACTCAGGCGGCGCGCAAACCGAGTCAGGGTGATTCTCCGCGTCGAAGGCAGCAAGCTTCTTGGCCAAAACGGGCTTGCGCGCGGCGATCTGCGCCACGACGGCATAGAGGCTCTTGCCGCTCGGTGTGAGGCCGCAGTAGGCTGCGTAGTCGCGGAACCAACTCACCAGGCTCACGCCGGGGTCGTAGTCGGGTAGACGGAGCGCGGTCACGCGGCCTGTGACGCGATCGACAAGCAGCCACGGCCCGCGCTGCCACACCCAGTGGCTCGTTTTGTCGCTTGGGCCAGGCTTGTCAGTCGGCAATGCGTCGTTGAGCCGGATCACTCGGCGCACAACAAAGCTGCGATCGGTGACGTCGTGCGCGTCTCCCGTGGTCCACTCCTTGAGAACACCGTCGACCAGAAGGGCGCGGACTTTGAGCGCGTCTTCGCCGGTGGCGGCGCCGGAGGGATCGCCTGTTTTGGAGTAGGGCACGCGCTTGACTGCGCCAAGGACAACGCTGTGCGATTTGCGCGGAGCGGCGTAAGCAAAGGGTTCGATGCCCACTGTTACCGCCAACAACACAACGACAAAAACTACAGACTTGCTCATGGCCCCTACTCCTAATTCCCCGCTGCCTCCACGGCGCGCGCCACTCGGAAGGCCGTGCTTTCGCCAAAATGGCGGGCAAGAACCTGCATCCCCACGGGCAGCCCGGCTCTGGTCGTGCCGCATGGTACAGAGACGCCACAGATGCCGGCCAGGCTCGGCGTAACCGTATAGATGTCGGCGAGATACATGGATAGCGGATTCTCTGTTTTTTCTCCGAGCTTCCAAGCAGGCACGGGCGAGACAGGCGTGACGATCGCGTCGACTTCAGCAAAGGCGCGGAGGAACTCGTCGGCGAGAAGGCGGCGAACCTGCTGCGCTTTGAGGTAGTAGGCGTCGTAGTAGCCGGCCGAGAGCGCGTAGGTACCGAGGAAGATGCGGCGCTTGACCTCGGCGCCAAAGCCCTCGTCGCGCGAGTGCGAGTACATATCGGAGAGCGTTGCAGACGAGGGCGAGCGGTAGCCGTAGCGCACGCCGTCAAAGCGGGCGAGGTTGGCGCTGGCCTCGGCCGTGGCCACCAGATAGTAGGTAGGAACGGCGTATTTGGTGTGCGGCAGCGAGACTGGCTTGATGGAACAGCCGGCGGCCTCGAGCGCGGCGATGCCCTTTTCGACGGCAGCGCGGACTTCGGGATCGAGGCCCTCGCCAAAGTATTCGGCGGGCACTCCGATGCGCAGGCCCGCGGCTAGCTTATCGCTTTCGGCGGCGTAGTCGGGGACGGGAGCGGGCGAACTGGTGGCGTCACAGGGATCGTGGCCGGCGATGACGCCGAGCATCGTGGCGGCATCGCGGACATTTGCGGCGAGGGGGCCGATGCGGTCGAGCGAGGAGGCGAAGGCGATAAGTCCGTAGCGCGAGACGCGGCCATAGGTGGGCAGAACGCCGACCACTCCGCAGAAGCTGGCTGGCTGGCGAATGGAGCCGCCGGTATCGGTGCCGAGCGCAGCCGTGGCGAGGTTGGAGGCAACTGCCGCGGCCGAGCCGCCGCTGGAGCCGCCGGGAACGCGCTCAGGATCGAAGGGATTGCACACCGGTCCGTAGGCCGAGTTCTCATTCGAGGAGCCCATGGCGAACTCGTCGCAGTTGGTTTTCCCCAGAATCACCGCGCCCGCGGCCTCGAGCCGAGCGACGGCCGTGCAGTCGTAGGGCGGCTGATAGCCATGAAGGATTTTGGAGCCAGCGGTGGACGGCGCGCCCTGCACGACGAGCACGTCCTTGATGCCAACAGGAACACCGGCCAGCGGTGGGAGCGGGTCGCCTTTTGCGGCGATAGCATCAATGCGCGCGGCCTGAGCGAGGGCACGTTCTTTGGTGAGACTCAGGAAGATATTCAGCCGGGGATTTAGTTTTTCAATTCGCTCGTAGTAAGCGGCCGCGAGATCGGCGGCTTTGGTGCGTCCGGCAGCGAGATCCGCGCGGAGAGCGGCAAGAGTCTTCGGCTTCTCGATGTAGCGTTCAGCGGTCATGGTTTCGGCTGACAATCGAACTTCCTCATCGGTTCTTCTACTCGCTCCGGCCGGCAGATTCTTTATCGCTCGATCACTTTCGGAACCTTGAAAAAGACGCTGTCGGTCTCTGGCGCCTGGGACATGACGGCAGAGCGCTCAAGCGAAGGCTGCACCTGGTCGGCGCGAAGAGCCGCAACAGCGCCGCCCTCGAGCTCGCTCATCTGGGCGAGTGGCACGACCTTCGATGTGTCCAGCTCGTTCAGCTCGGCGACATATTCAAGGATCGCGTTCAAGTCGCGCACCATGCGATCGGACTCCTCGGGCGCCAACTGCAAATGCGCCAGTTCGGCGACGCGCTCCACATCATCGACAGTTACTTTGGCAGGCATTCTGGTCTTGGTCTCGAAGCTCAAGTATAAAGTGGCTCCCCAGTTCTTGTGGCCGTCTCTGGATTGCGAAATCGACCACACTCAGTCGACGGTCAGGGTTACGTTTGTTGAATGCGTAATGCCCATTGAGGTAACGCTGACGGGAATCGTATACGTCCCCGGCGGCGTATTGGAGCCTCTGCCCTGACCCCCCGTGCCTCCGCCCGTGCCTCCGCCGGAGCTGGTGCAACTGGAGACGCCGGTCAAACAAATCGCGGCTAGAACAATGAGCAGAAAGCGCTTGCGGCGCTTGAAAAGGGCGAGCGGCACCAGAAGCAGCCCGCAGACCAAAGGCAGGGCACGCGAGAAGGCGAGACGGCCGGAGCTCGGCAAAGCGCTATCCGGCCTGGCAAAATCAGGCTTCTCAAGGCGGACTGTCGATCCGTTGCCCGTGGAGATTTCGATGAGGACAGTGCCCTGAAATCCGGCGTTGATTGTCTGCGTGGCGGGGTTGAAGATACAGATCGCATTGGTGGGCAGCGTGCCACAGGAGAACGCAAAAGTGCCGCCAGGCCCGATCGGCGCGACGATCATGGTGAAGCTTGCTTGCTGGCCGCTGGCGACGGTCTGGGTCGTTGAGCCGGTGATGCTCACGGCGAAATCGTATCCGGTGCCCGAGAGCGGTACGGTGGCAGGCGTGGCAACGGCGGAGGAGGACACAGTGAGCGTTCCAGATGCAGAGCCGCCGGCGCTGGGCTGAAAGACGACCGAGGCGGTGCAGTTGGCACCAGCGCCCAGGCCGCCGGTGCAGGTGTTCTGCGTAACGCTGAATGGCGCGGCCGCGGCTAAAGAAACCGAGCTGACGGAGTAACTGGAAGAATTCGTGACGGTCACCGGTTGCGCGGTGCTGGACTGGCCTGCTGCCACGACGGCAAATGCAATCTGGGCCGGGTTGGTGGCCAAGCCGGAGGCCAGCATTCCCGAACCATTCAGCGGCACCGAAGCCGGGGCGACGCCGAAGGTGGACGAAGAAACCGCGAGCGTGGCCGCAATGGCGCCCGTCGCGCCGGGAGTAAACACGATCTGTACCGTGCAACTGCTTCCGTTGGCAAGCACCGCCCCGCAGGTGGTGGCCGCAATGGAGTAGCTGGAGGCCGCGTCACCGGTGATCGAAAAGCCGATGTTCGCCATCGGCGCTCCGCCGGCGTTGCTGACGCTAACCGTTTGCGGCGCGCTCGGCACGCCCGGCTGCTGGTTGGTGAAAGTCAGGCTGGTGGGATTGACGCTCAAGGCCGGAGGCGCAAGTCCCGTCCCGTTCAACGATACAGTCTGCGTGCGCAAGGCATCTTCAATGGTTAGCGCGCCGGGAACTGTGCCTGTTTGAGTAGGAGCGAAGATTACGCTGATGGTGCAGACCGCACCGGCTGCCAGTTGCGTTCCGCATGTGTTCGACTCCTGGAACTGCGCGCTCGCCAAAACGGAGATCGAAGTCAGTTGCAGGCCGCCTGAATTCGTGATTGTCATAGCTTGCGCGGAAGATAGCTGGCTGTCCGGCGTCGGAGGGAAGGAGAGCGCTGTGGAACTGAGAATGTCGTTGGGCGGAGAAGCGCCCGTCCCGCTGAGTTCCACGGTTTGCGTGCCCGCTCCGTCGCTAAAGGTGAGCAGGCCGGAAACCGAACCGGCTTCGGTGGGCGCGAATTCCACCGCCAACTGGCAATCGGAGTTTGGGGCCAGGCCAAGTGTCCCGCAGGAGTTACTGGAAATAACGAACGGAGGCGTAATGACGACACTGCCGATGGGCACTGCCGCCGCACTACCGTTGGCGGCGGTTACCGGGAGCGTTGCTGACGTGGCTCCAACCTCCACCTGGCCGAAGTTGACTGAGGCCGGAGTCAGATTGACCACCCCCGCTGGGGCGCCGGTTCCGGTGAGGTCGACTGTCAGTTGCCCGCCGTAGACGTTGGCGTAAATTGTCATTTCGCCGCTAAGCGGCCCCGTGGCTTGCGGCGCGAACGTCACCTGGATCGTGCAGTTTGCGCCTGCGGCGATGGTTACATCCACGCAATTATCGGTTTCGCTGAAGTTCCCGCTCATCGCGATGGACGTGGGCATGAGCGCGAGGCCGCCGGTGTTTGAGAGAGTTACGGTGAGCGGACTGCTGGGGGCGTTGAAAACCTGGCTAGGAAAGGCGAGCGACGGAGGGGTGGCGGCTGCGGTAGTCAGGCTCGTCCCCGCGCTCCAAAGCGGAGTTTGCCAGATTCCACGCCCGTAAGTCCCCGCGACCAACACCGGTATAGAAGACGAGCCAGTAGCCGAGCTGAGGGCCACGGCCGGAGCGGCGGGCAGTCCGGAGCCGAATACCGACCAGCAGTTGGAGGACGGTTGCGCGCAGTTTGCGATCTGCGTGGTGAAGTAAACGCCCTGGTCTGTGGCGACGTAGACCGTATTTGCATCTTGCGGGTCGATGGTAAGACTGTTGGCGGGCGCGAGAGGCAGGTTCGCAGTGATGCCGGTCCAGGTTGCGCCTCCGTTGGTCGAACGGTACACGACCTGGATCTTTTCCACCGAGTTATTCATCCCCGCCAAGGTTATGTACACCGTGTTGCCGGTTGGATCGTGATTATCGATGGCGACGCTGGAAACATCGAAGCTTTCGGAGTTCAACGTGAGGGCGTTGTTGAGGACGGGATTCAGCGTGAGATCCTGCCACACGGGCGCAGCACTGGACGCGGGATCGAAGGTCGCGCTCAGAATATGGCCGGGCAGGTTGGCGCCATAGCTGGCGGCGCCGTACATGCCCACATAGATGACCTCGCTGCCAGAGGGGAGCAGCATGGCAGCCATGGTCCGGATAAGTCCGTCGCCACTGCAGGGAACGCCCATGGCCCCGCTATCCAGGATGGGGCTGATCGCGTCGCCCGCGGTCCAGCCCTCGCCGTTGGCCGGCCCTCGCCACACGCGGCAGGTACCGATGAGCAGCTGAGTGGGGTCGACAGAATCGACTAGGAATGGCGCCGGCGTGGGCATGGTGTCACCATCGCCGCCGACGTCCGCGTCGGTGACCGCCGGGCTTGTGCCGAACGACGCGGGTGTGCAGGGAGCCGACTGCGAGCACTGATAAATGGCGACTCCCATCTGGTTATTCACATACCAATTGAGGCCGTTGCTGGGGTCGATGGCCACAGGGCCGCCATAGCCGGAGAGGATCTGCGGCCAGTTCGCAGTCGCGGCAGAAGTTTTCACGCCCGCGGTTCCGTTCACGCCCAGACCGGCCATCAAGCTGAACTGCAACGTCAAGATAGAAGGCAGGCTGACCACTTCGGCCAGCGATCCCAGGCCGCCGTTCAGGTTCTGGAAGTGCGAGGAATCGGTTGCCGCACAGGACGATCCCGTTTCGCCGATGGCGTCCGTCGAACGCCACAGCCCGCTATCGTTGCCAAGAAAGATCTCCAGCGGGTTGGCGGCGTTCCAGGTCAGCGCGTGCTGGTATTCGGCCACTTGCGCGCTCATGCAAGTGGTCGAGTTGGTGGTGTTGCGCCACGCGCATCCCATCGCCAGGCTGCACTTCCAGAGGTCGTTGGCTCCAGCAAGAACGAGCGTGTCCTGCTGCGATGGAACCGCCGACAGAGCGAGATTATAGTCGCCGTCCAGAATGGTGACCCCGCCTTGGAGCGCGTTGGTCTCAAGCGCCGCGGTGTTCAACTGCGTAGCGAAGGTGATGGTTGGATTGCTGCAGACGCCGCCACTAAGGTCGCACTGATCCTGCCAGATTCCCTGGTCCTGATTATTCAGGTCGACGGTCCATGCAAACGTATCACCGGTCTGGGGATTAACAGCCAGTGCGCCGCGATAAATGGGGCAGGCGATGGAGCCGATCTGTCCAAGATTGGAAGGGCACATCTGCGTGGTAAGTCCGGCGCCTGGCTGCGCGGCCATACGCGTCCAGTTGACGCCGTCCGGCGACTGGTAATAGCCGTGATCGCGCACCGCTGCCACAAACAACTGCCGCAGCGGGTTCCAAACCACCGCGGTGGCAGCGTTGCCCTGCGAAGTGAGAGGAGTTAGCGGACCTTGGAGGATTTCGCCAGCGCCATCGGTGATGGTGGCCAGATGCCATGTAGCTCCACTATCCGTGGAATAGAAGAGACCCTCGAACGTGTTGAGCGGCCAATCGGCGCCCACCAGCGTGCCCTCATAGGCCTGGGAGACCGCGGCCACCACAAGCTGCGGATTGACTGTACTCCAGGCAAAGCCGGCAAAGCCTTGCCCGACGAAGCTGGCGTCACTGGCGCTTAGGCCCTGCTCTTCGTCATCGGTCTTGTGGATCAGGCTCCAGGTGTTGCCGCTGTCAGTGGAGCGCAAGATGCCTGCGCCGTAATAAGAATCGAGCACATCGTTGGGGTCGCCGGTGCCGGCGAGAATGACGCCTGTTTCGCCCGGTTGCACTGTAAGAGCGCCAATGCTGATAGAAGCGTCGGGTACTCCGCTGAGAGCGGGGACGTTATCGGTCAGCGGAGCGAAGACGATGGAGGCAGGCGCCGCGATGGCGGCGTTGTTGGCGACCCACACGCCGCCGCCTGTGGTGCCGATGTAAAGGCGGTTGCCTGTCGCATCGGAGGGATCGAGGGCGATTGCGGCGACGCGACCAGTGACGAGGCCAAAGTCAGGGGTTTGAACGGCTGTGGGGCCGAGGGGCTGCCACGTCTTGGAGGAGGCGGTGCTGCCGGCGCTTTGAACCGATATTCCAGCCGCGCTTAATGAGCGCAGGGCGCTCGACTTGGGCGGAAGACGATGGCCGGGCGCAAAGCCGCGCTGGGCGAGAAAGCGATGCGCCTCAAGAACGCGAGGCGGAGGCGCCGTGGCCTTTGGTGTTTGCCGTGGAACGGCATTGGCTTGTGCGCTTGGAGTCTGCGCTTGAGCCGCCTGACCGGGCAAGAGATTCGCAAGGAGACACGCGGCCAAGGCTGTGCCCGCCCATGCGCCAAGGGTTGATTGCCGTTCGCGTCGCTTCCCAGCCCCGCCGCCGCGGACTGGGTCCATGCACTTCGGATCGAACATTGGATTCGTCACGCGTTTCCTGAATGTGATTCCGGCTTCCCCTATTCTGAAAACTTTCCAATGGGGATGAGCGCGGAATCCATCGGATAACGCTCAACGAAACACGCAATTTCCAGGAATGAGATTGTGGCCCATTATAGGACAGCGCAAAGAAACATCACCTGTGACGCGTGACACAGGGATGAAGGCAGGTGAATTTGCACTTGTTTCAAGCCGACGGAATTGGACCGGCCACTCGCCGCTGGCGGGCGGTTAGGATGGAATGGACGCGCTTTCGCGCCTTCTTGCACGCTTCCCCGCTCTTTCGCGATTGAGGTCTTCTGATGAGACGTACCGTGTTCGCCATTCTCCTGGCCGCTGCCGCCATTGGTCTTCACTCCCAGGTCTACACTCTTGGCCCCGATTCGCAGCCGCAAGACGGCGTACCTAAGGGCACGGTCACCAAATTCACGTTGGCGCCGGGCAAAGACTATCCCGGTACGCCCCACAACTGTGCAATCTACGTGCCCGCACAGTACGACGCGAGCAAACCCACGCCGTTCATGATTTTTCTTGACGGCAGCCAGGCGCTTGATGACAGCATGCGCGTGCCGGTGGTCCTGGATAACTTGATCGGCAAACAGGATCTCCCACCGATGATCGCGATCTTCGTCGATCCCGGCATCTTGCCCGCGGTCTCGGATGCAGACCAGAACCGCTACAACCGGATCTATGAGTACGACTCGCTGACTCCGCGCTTCTCGGATTTTCTCGTCAATGAATTGATCCCTGAAGTGGCAAAACAGTACAAACTGTCGAAGAATCCCGACGACCGCGCCCTGAGCGGTGTGAGTACGGGCGCTGTGGGCGCATTCATGGCAGCGTGGAACCGCCCCGACCAGTTTCATCGTGTGCTGAGCCTTATCGGCACATACGTTTCAATGAAGGGCGCCGACGCGTTGCCCGCGCTGGTGCGGAGAACCGAGCCCAAGCCCATCCGGATAATCATGCAGGACGGGACCGCTGATCACATCACTGCCGCGGAGCCGTACGGAACCAATTTTGCGGGGAGCTGGCCTATCAACAACCAGGTGATGTACGAGGCGCTGGAGTTCGCGGGTTACGACGCCAAGCTGGTGATGGGCACAGACGGGCACAGCACGAAACACGGTGGCGCGATTCTGCCGGATGCGCTGCGTTGGCTCTGGCGCGATTATCCAGCGCCGGTCGTGGTACATGAGCCTGCGGCCGCCGAGCAAGCCGGACGCGATCCATCGGCGTCGGTTTTCTCAACCATCTACGTCGACAAGCCGTGGGAGCACGTGGGAGACTTCAACTCCCTGTTCAGCGTTACTGCCGGCCACCTCGAGGAGTGGGGAGGAGTCAACTCCCCGACGAGCCTGACCGCCGACCGCGAAGGGAATGTCTACTTGGCGGTGGCGACGGACGATGCGGCGGATAAGCGAATCATGCGGGTGGACCCGCAGGGAAGGGCGACAACGTTCGCGGAGGTACACGATCCTTCGCCGGCCCCCAATCCTGCGCAGATTCCTGTTCCCCCGCCGGTTTTGCACATGGGTCCCGGCGATCGGCTCTACGCCTTCACTCCGGGGACCGCATTGACCAATATCGCATCCATTGGCAATGCCGGATCGATTGTTTCCTGGAGCGTCGCAGACGGGGTCGCCAGCGACGAGAAGGTACACGCCACTGCAGACAAATTCCAAATAGCAGACGGTGTGGCGGACGGCGTGGTCGATTTCGCAGTAACGAAGGACGGCACAATCTACGCCCTGCTCAGTTCCGTTGTAAAACGAATTGACCCGTCCGGCGCGGTGAGCGAGGCGCTCCGGTGGGGCAGCCTTATGGGTGAGATGGGTCCGCCGGCAAGGATCGCACTCTCGCCCGATCAATCCATGACAGTGACAATCGATCAGTTCACCCGCTATGGCTGGTCCTTCCAAATTGCTGCCGACGGATCGCTGCAGAATGGCGAGCCGTTTTACCGCCTCGAGACGCCAGAAACGTCAGACTGGGTAAATGAAAAAGGAAACCCGGCGGAAGACGCGGACGGCGAGGTGTATTTCGCCACACCGCTCGGCATTCAGGTCGCGATGCAGAACGGACGCATCGTGGAGATCCTCAACCCTCCGATTCCCGGCGGCGGGCCGCTGACGGCGATGACGTTTGCCCAAATTGGCGATCAGAGTTGGCTGTACGTGGCGCAGGATGGAAAGTTGTTCCGCCGGCCGGTGAAGGTGACTGGGGCCAATGCGTGGACAGTGGTGAAGCCGCCGAAGCCGACGCTGTAGGCATGTAATCGGGAAAACAAGAAAGGGCCGCCCGCAGGCGGCCCTCATGCTGATCGCTGGCAACTGACCACCGAAAACTGTCTTTCTACCACCGTCCCCAGGCACGCGTGAAGTAGTCCGACATTGTCATCCCAATCAGTACCAGGAAGACGAAGAACCCCGAAGCCACTGTGAGCTTGGTCAGCTTGCGGCTGTACTTCACGTGCATAAAGAACAGTACCACCAGCGTCATTTTGGTGCATGCAATGGCCAGCGCCACCACCGGGTTCCAGAACAATGTCAGCCCCGGGGCGATCTGCCATTGACCCAGGTCGATGAACGACATCCAGACCGTCAGACCCGTAAAAAACAGCAGGGCAAGCACAATCGTTCCGTAGACAACCGGGCTCACGACGTGGTGCTCATTCTCAGCTTCTTCGTTGTGCGCGGACTGTCCGTTTTGTTCGCTCATTGCAATTTCCCCTCAATACCGGCTGATCAAATAGAGCAGCGGGAATAGAAAGATCCAGACGATGTCGACAAAGTGCCAATACAGGCCGAAGTTCTCGACATAAGTCACGTGCCCCGTCGTATAGGCGCCGGCTCGCGCCCGGTAGATCATGAAGGTCAGGATCGAGATGCCGATGATCATGTGCAGCGCGTGCATCCCGGTCATTGCGAAGTAGAGGAAGAAGTACATCTCGGTCTTGTCTGCCATATCCGGCGCCAGCGGCTTATCGTGGTACTCCTTGTAGACCTCGGGGTCTGTTGCCGGGTTCAGGAACGACGATTCGCTCCAATGCAGGCCGGGGACGTGGTGCTTTACCCACTTCTCGTGATACTCGATGGACTTGATGCCCAGAAATGCCATGCCCAGGATCCAGGTCAGCGAAAGGAACAGAAGCAACATTCCTTTCTTGCGCATCTCGGCCGACCAAACTCCCATGGCCATAGTGAAGCTGGACACGATCAGAACTCCCGTGTTCGCTGTGCCCCAACCGACGTTCAACTGGTGTGAACCCTCGACGAACGCCGGGTAGTACCAGTTGCGCATGATCAAATAAGCGGTGAAAAGGCCGCCAAAGAACATGATTTCCGTGAGCAGGAATAGCCACATGGCAAAGTTGGTGGCGTCGAACTGCTGGTCGACGGACTCGAAGTGGTGGCGCTGGTAGGGCGGATGCTCATGTTGAACCTCCGCGGCAGCGCTGTTGGAGATTGCCGTGCTATCCGACACTCGCCACCTCTTTCTGTTGCTGACGCTCGAGCCACTCGTAGTCATAGGCTTCGTGGTCTACGATGGGGATCTCAGGGAAGTTCTCAGTTAACGGCGGCGACTGCGTTTGCCATTCCAAGCCTGTTGCCTGCCAGGGGTTGTTGCCGGCGACGGCACCGTACTTCAGCGACCAAGTGAGGTAAAGGATCGGCAGCAGGTAGCCAACGCCAAGGATGGTGGCGCCCGCGGTCGAGAAGACGTTTAGTGCCTGAAACTCCGGCGGGTAAGCGGCATAGCGCCGCGGCATGCCCAGCGTCCCAAGAATAAACTGCGGGAAAAACGTGAAGTTGAAGCCGATAAAGGTGACAACGGCAGCCAACTGCGAGATCTTCTCCGGATACATGCGCCCGGTCCACTTGGGCCACCAGAAATGAATACCGGATAGAAACGCCATCAGCATTCCGCCGACCATAACGAAATGGAAGTGGGCCACGATGAAGTACGTCTCTGTCAGGTGAATGTCAGTGCCGGTCGAGCCCAGGAAAACGCCGGTCATGCCGCCGATGGTGAACAGGCCCATGAAACCGAAGGCATACAGCATCGGCGTCTCAAAGGTGATAGAGCCTTTGTAGAGCGTGAAGGCCCAGTTGAAGATCTTGATGGCTGAGGGCACCGCGACGAGCATCGTGAGCAACGAAAAGACCAGTGCCGCATAGTTGGAGATGCCCATGATGAACATGTGGTGAGCCCAGACAAAAAACCCGAAGACTGCGATGGCCACCGAGGAGAACGCAACCGCCGTGTAGCCGAAGACGCGCTTGCGGCTGAAGGTGGAGACGACCTCGGAGATCACTCCCATACCGGGCAGAATCATGATGTAGACGGCCGGGTGCGAGTAGAACCAGAACAGGTGCTGGAAGAGAATCGGGTCGCCGCCATATGCGGGATCGAAGACGCCGATATGCAAGGTGCGCTCGAGAACAACCAGCACCAGTGTGATCGCCAGCACCGGCGTTCCCAGCACCATCAAGATGCTAGCCGCATAGTTCGACCAGACAAAGAGCGGCAGCCGGAACCACGTCATGCCCGGCGCGCGCATTTTGTGGATGGTGACAATGAAGTTGAGCCCGGTAAAGATGGAGCTGAAGCCGGCCACGAAGATGGCCAGGCCAGTAGAGATGACGTGCGTGTTCAGATAGTGCGTGGAGAGCGGAGTGGTGAAGGTCCAGCCTGTGTCAACGCCGCCGGCTGCCATGGTGTAGATGGCCATGATGCCGGCGATGACGTAGAGATACCAACTGAGCAGGTTGACCTTGGGCAGCGCGAGATCTCTGGCCCCGACCATCATGGGAATGAGGAAGTTCCCAATCGTTGCAGGCACTGAAGGCACGAGGAAGAAGAAGACCATGATGACGCCGTGCATCGTGAAGACCTTGTTGTAGGTGTCGGCGGCCATCAGAGAAGTCTGCGGAGTGAGCAATTCCAGGCGAATGAGTCCTGCAAGTGACCCGCCGATAAAGAAGAAAAACGTGATCGAGATCAGGTAGAGCGTGGCGATCCGCTTGTGGTCGCCGGTCAGCAGCCAACTAAGCAAGCCGTTTTCCTTGGTCAGGAAGTTCATCTTCGGAATCCTGGCCGTGGACTGATCGGGAAGACTGACGATGGTGGCAGCGCTCATGGTTTGACCTCCTTCTGCGCCGCGGGCGTCTGGCCCGCCGTCGCTTCTTTACCGTCCTGGCTTTCAGGAACCAGGTCGGTGGTGTTGAGTGTCTGCTGGACGCGGTAATCGGAATCGAGATTCTTGATGTATTCCACCAGTGCGATCACGCCTTCTTCGCTCACCTGACCCTGATAGGTGGGCATGATGGGCGCATAGCCCTGCGTGATGTGCTGCGACGGGTTCAATATCGCCTGGCGCAGATAGGCATCGTCGGCGGTGATAGTTTCTCCATTGGAGAGCGTGAGCCTGGAGTCGTAGACGTTTGCCAGGCTGGGACCGCGGGCGTCAGGCCGTGTGTTGTGGCATGCATTGCAGCTCAGGCTGGCGAAGAGCCGCTCGCCGTCCTGGGCCAGCGAGTTGCCGCTGGTTGAGCCTTGCAGCCACTTCCTGAAGTCGTCCGGAGTCATCACGACCACGTCGCCGATCATCTGCGAGTGGTTTGTGCCGCAGTATTGGGTGCAGAAAAGGTGATATGTGCCGGGCGTGGTGGCCTCAAACCAGACCGTCGTGTACCGCCCCGGAATGGCCTCGCGCTTGACGCGAAACGCGGGGATGGAGAAGCTGTGAAACACATCCTGCGAGATGAGCGTCAACTGGATGGGGCGGCCCGTGGGCACGTGCAGTGCGTTGATCTCGTGCTGGCCGCCGGGATGCTCCACCTTCCACATCCACTGCTTGCCCACCACATAAATGTTCATGGCGTTGGCCGGCGGCGTGTAAATACGGAAGTACAGCAGCGCTCCCCATACGAACATGATCAGGAACAGGCCTAGAGGAATGATGGTCCAGGTGGCTTCGAGGATTGTGGATCCTTCGATCTGAACGGCTTTAGGATGGCGCTTCTTGCTGTAAAGGATCGAGAAGCCCACAATCAACAGAACCACAATGGTCAGTCCAACCAGGCTGACCAGCACCATGAAGAAATAGAGCGCATCCATTTCGGGCGCAATCTTGGATGCTTCGGGCGGAAAGAGCGCGAAGTGCGTCAACCATTTGACGAGAAACTGCCACAATACTGGGCTGATGTGGTCCATTCCCTTATCCGTTCACTTTCTTTGCGGTACCCAGAGTCCCTTTTCCCGCCGGGTGATCGTGCTTCAAATCGCGGCGGAACATGACCAGCATGAATCCGCCTAGAAACACGAGCGTGAGGAACCCTCCCAACTGGATCACACGCGCAATGATCAGATCGTGCGTGTTGGTCGTGGGATCGTAGTGGTAGCAGTAAGTAAGAATGTTGTCGACCGGCGATCCAATGCGATTCGACGAGGCTTCGTCGAGGCCCAGCAGCATGTCCTTGGGCGAATACTCGACTCCCATGTAGTACTGCGCCAGCTTCCCTTCCGGGGTCACGATCTGGATCGAACTGGCGTGCGCAAACTGAACCAGATTGCTGCCCGGCACATTCAGCCTGACGTAGCGGAAGCCGACCGCCTGGGTGAGCGCATCGATGTTCGGCTGCGTGCCGGTGAGGAAGTGCCATCCGTTAGCTGTCTCGGGGCGGCCATACCGTTTCACATACTCGCGCTTCTTTGTCGCGGCCAGGTCGGCGCCCTCGGTAGGATCGATGCTGACCACGATGATGTTGAAGTCCTTGCCGGGAATGTAACGGACCATTTCGAGTGCGCTGGTCAGGCCGTCAAGCTCCTCTGAGCAAAGCATGGGGCAACGGTAGTAAACGAGCGCCAGAATCGCCGGGCGCTTGCCAAAGTAACTGGCCAGCGTGACCTGCTTGCCCGCGTCGTCAGTAAAAGCCAGGTTGAGCGGCAACTGTGTGTTGAGGTGCTGATCGATGCCCACGCCATTGAGCAACGACGGCGGCCTGTCGTTGGTTGGACCAGCCGATTTATCGCCGTAACTGGAGACCTGCGCGGAGAGGAGCGGGCTCCCGAGCGAAAGCACAATTGCGCCCGCGGCGGCGAGCGTCGCGTTGCGTAAATGTCTCCGGATTGTGATTCCCGATTCCACCGTTATTTTTGCTCTCCCTGTTGCTGCTTGATGGCTGCTTGTTCCGCCTGTTCCTGCTCATAGCTGGTGCGCGCAAATCCGTTGGTCAGCGGCGCGGTGACGGTTGGCTTGGTGTCGCCGGTCATCGGCTGCTCCGTTTCGACCGGGGGCGCCACCGGTAATCCGCGTTGCGCAATCAGCTCCATGGCCTTCTCGATGGGAATTCTGACCGTGCCCTTCGACTGATCGATCCAGCTGTAGTTGTTCAGCAACAAATCCTCGCGCGCATGCAGATCCGCCACATCCTGATCGCCATCGTCGGTAAGCAACCGCGGCGTCGGAAAGGTCTGCGTGATCTCGGCGATCTTGTTTTGGAGTTCGGGACTCGAAGGCATATTGCCAAGTTGCCGCACATCCACTGTCTTCGTCCACTTGCTGTTAGGGCCGTCTTCCCGATTCATGCGGGCGTTGAACCAGCCGCCGATCCCATAGCAAAGCAGTCCAATTACCGCGACAAAGATAAGGAGCGAGATCATGAAGACTGCGATTCCCGTTACGCTGGCGTCGCTTCGCTCATAGCCAACCGACGCGTCGATCTCATGCTTTTCCGGCTCGTGGCCCGGATCGGGTTGGTTATGCGTGGGCATGCTCAGGCTCCAGAATCTCTGCCAGATGCGGGTCGTTCGTCTGTACCAGCGGCCGCGTCTTCAGCTGCGTGCAGAAGTAGGCCACCCAGAAGGCAAACATGGCAACGGGCACCGCAACATATTCGAGAATTCCCCAACTGAAGTGCAGGTTGCGGGCTGCGTCTTTGAAGTTCGGCTCGATCAACCAGAAAAGGTTCAACACCACGGCGACAAGCATGATCCGGCAAACAAGGATCAGCCGTTTCTTGTTGCGTTTCAAATCTCTCGACAGCAGCAAGGTGAACGGGATCAGCCAGTGGCAGATGAAATCGAGGGTGATGATGACGCCCCAGCCGCCGCGAATCCGGTCGAGATACCAATTGATCTCGTCGGGCAGGTTCCCTGACCAGATGATGAGAAACTGCCCGAAGGAGAGGTAGATATTGAGCATGACGAAAGCAAAGGTGAGCTTGCCCATGTCGTGCTGTTCAGTCTGGCGCAAGATGGTCTTGAAGGGCTCGGCTTTGGAGAGCGAAAGCGAAACAATGATGGAAAAAGCCAGCACCTGGAAGCCCTGCTCAACAAGGTAAAGCAGTCCATAGACCGTCGAATACCAGGTCACGTCCATCGACATCACCCAGTAAATGGCCGCGGCGGTCATGGTGATCGAGTAGACCACGATTCCGGGGCCGCTGATGTTCTCGAGCTTCTTGATCCAGTAGGGTGTGGTCTCCGGACCTTGGGTATCGCGCTTCAGGGCGAGCGTGTTGAGCCGCCAGGTGTAGAAGCCCCAGATGGCGAAGCAAAGCAGGCTGATGTACCAAAACGCGTTCGGATTGAGCATGGGCCGCTTGAAATCAATGCAGTGGGCCTGAAGTTCGGAAAGAAGTCCCGATTTGAGCGCCACGGCTGTGTCGGCCTGGCTCGAGAATTGCGCCCAAAGGTAGAGCCGCTTCATAAAAATGGCGACCACGATCCAATAAACAAGGACCAGCGGTAACGTGCGGCTCATGGCCTCAAGCGGCCGCCTCAGGAGCAGTCCCCACTTGCCGCCCGAGCAATACTGCACCATGAGCATGGCGAGTCCGCCCACGGCGAACCCGAATGTCAGCATCAGTCCGAGCACCCATGCCCGCAGAAAATGATCCCAACCGAGGTGCTCCGGATCTTGCGTCTGCCCCAGGAACGCCAGAATCACGGCAATCACCGCGAAGACTCCAGCGATCATCAGCGCGCGGCTTCTCCAGCCGTCGACAAACGCGGGTGCGGCGAGATCGGCAGGGAGCGCCTTGGCGTGCGATGCGGATTGCGGTTCGTGAGCCATTCCTATGCTTCCTTACTTCTGCGCCGCCGGAGCGGGTTTGCCTGGTGGAATCGAAATCTTTGGATCGGCAGGATAAGCCGGAGCCATGCCCGGCGTTCCTTCGCTGGCGATCGGTTTGTTCGCCTGGATTGCCGTCATCGGCATGGGCCACGGCTGCGCGTATTCAGGATGACCTTCCGCTGCGGCTAGATCTTTAAGGTTCGCGATGTGAGCGCCTGCAGGAACATCGTTCACCGTGGCTGCCTCGCTCAGCTGCAGTGCGCGGATATATGCCGCAACGGCCCAGCGGTCTGCCGGCGTCAGTTGCGCCGAGTAGTCCGGCATGGCACCGTATCCGTGCGTCATCACGTAAAAGTAGTGCGAGAGCGGCTGCGACATGCGCACCTGGTCGTGGAGGTTGGCCGCGGGCTTAAATCCGCGCTGCACAATCTCGCCCAGCCCGTTGCCCACACGCGAGTGGCACGGCGTGCAGTAAATATTGAAGCGCTCCTGCCCACGCTCAAGCACTTCCATCGTGACGGGGAAGGGCATCTCATCCAGTTCCTGCTTGTAACCGTTCGGCCCCTGCACTACGCCGGTATAGAAATAGCTGTCTTCATGGAGCTGGCCGCGGGCCACCGTGTCGAGCACCTGAGGACGGGCGCCGCGCATGTCGGCAAAGAAGTCCGAACCACGTTGCGGAACCATCTTGGGCTGGTTCTGCATGTCCTGGCGGCAGCCGGCAGCAAACAGCGCCACAGCGATGCCAGCAAAAGCAACGCCGCGCCGAACAAGCCTCTGCGCGCAGCCGGTGGCTGAGAGCTGAAGGCCGAGAGCCGAAAGCTTCGCGCTCATCAGTACTCCACCTCCACCACAGAGTTGGGACTGAATTTCTGGAGGTACGCTTTGGTTTCCGCCAGATCGAACTTCGGATCGAGCGCTTCAAGGCACAGGAAGAACTTGTCGGTCGTTGCGCCGTCGCGGAAGTTGGGCGCATTGAACAGCGGATGGTAGAGCGACGGCAAGCCGTTGAGCGCGAGCATTCCGAAGGCCGCAGAGAGGCCGGCCCATAGAATTGTCCATTCGTAAGCCGGCACAAGAAAGGCCGGCCATGAGTATGGTGGGCGCCCCGCTATGTTGAGTGGGTACGCCAGAGTGGCGATCCACGTTTCCAACGAGAACATGGCCGCGCCGCCCATCAGGCCGCCGATGAGCGTAAGCAACGGAACTTTGTTGCGATGGAAGCCGATGGCTTCGGCCGCCTCTTCAACAGGGTAGGGCGTATAGCAGTCCATGCGCCGCCAGCCGTCCTGGCGGGCCTGCTGCGCGGCCCTCACCAGGTCGCTCGGCGTATCGAATTCGGCCAGCAGGCCGTAGGTTCCTTCGCGTGCGGGCATCAGTCGGCAGCCTCCGCCGCCTTGGGCTTGATCTTCGCCCCCGGCAGCAACATGCGAATTTCGTTCATCGGAATCATGGGCAGGAAGCGAACAAACAACAGGAACAGGAAGGTAAAGAATCCCAGCGTGCCCACGAAGGTCATGTAGTCCCACTTGGTAGCGCGGTAAGTGCCCCACGACGATGGCAGGAAGTCCCGGTACAAACTCGTCACAACAATGACAAAGCGCTCGAACCACATGCCCGTGTTCACGACAATCGAGATGAAGAACATGAAGGCAATGTTGGTGCGCAGCTTGCGCGACCACAAAGTCGTCAAAGGGATCGCCAGGTTACAAGTGATGAGCACCCAATAGGACCAGCCCATGGGTCCGAAGGCGCGATTCCAGAAGGTGAACGCCTCCCAGTGGTTGGCCGAGTACCACGACATGAAGGCTTCCATGGCGTAGCCATACGCTACGATGAAGCCGGTCGCCAGCATCACCTTGCCCATGTTGTCGATGTGGCGCTCGGTAACCAGCGACTCCAGGTGATAGAACTTGCGCAGCGGAATGGCCAGCGTGAGCACCATTGCAAAGCCGGAGTAAATGGCGCCGGCAACGAAGTAGGGCGGAAAGATTGTCGTGTGCCAGCCGGGCAGAACGGCAACCGCGAAATCGAAGCTGATGACTGTGTGGACGCTGAGCACCAGTGGCGTGGCCAAGCCGGCCAGCAGCAGCGAGGCGGTTTCATAGCGCATCCAGTGGCGCACCGAACCACGCCAGCCAACGCTGAGCATCCCATAAAAATATTGACCGATCTTCGACTGCGCGCGATCGCGCAGAGTGGCCAGATCGGGCACCATGCCGATGTACCAGAAGACCACTGAAATCGTGGCGTAGGTCGAAACCGCGAAAACGTCCCACATGAGCGGCGACCGGAACTGCGGCCACACCGTCATCGTGAACGGCAGCGGGAAGAGCCAGTAACCCAGCCACGGACGGCCCACGTGAATCAGCGGGAACAGGCCGGCGCAGCACACGGCAAAGATGGTCATGGCCTCGGCAAAGCGGCTGATCGCGTTACGCCAGCCCTGCTTGAACAAAAGCAGAATGGCTGAGATGAGCGTGCCGGCGTGGCCGATGCCGATCCACCAGACGAAGTTAATGATGGCGAATCCCCAGGCAACCGGCTGCGTGATCGCCCAGATACCGACGCCCTTCAGGAAGAGCCATGTCAGGGCAACCAACAGCATGGTGGCGCCGCCACCGGCCACCGTGAAGAGGCCAAACCAGCCCATCGGCGTGTGCGGCGTGAGCACAATGCGCGCGATCTTCTCGGTGATCGACAGGAAAGTCTGGCCCTGCCCAATAACCCGGAATTCTCCGGTTGCCGGATCAATCATCGGATTGTTGGGTTTTACTTCCTTGGTCGCCATCTTCGATTCAACCCTTTGCCGGCGCGTATTCCACCGGAGTCTCTTCGAGTTCCTGGTTCACGTTCAGCACTTCGGCCAGATACTGCGTTCGCGGACGCGCGTTCTGGTCGGCAATCACCTGGTAACTGCGCTGCTGGGCCCTGAGTTTCGAAACGCGGCTGTTCGGATCGTTCATATTGCCAAATACAATCGCCTCGGCCGGGCACGCCTGCTGGCAAGCGGTCACGATCTCGCCGTCGCGGATGTTGCGATTCTCCTTGTCCGCTTCGATCTTGGCAGCCGAGATGCGCTGCACGCAGTAGGTGCACTTCTCCATCACCCCGCGCGACCGGACGGTCACGTCGGGATTCCGCATCAGCTTCAGGCTCTCGGTCTCGTAGTCGGAGTAGAGCAGGAAGTTGAACCGCCGCACCTTGTAGGGGCAGTTATTCGAGCAGTAGCGCGTTCCCACGCAGCGGTTGTAGATCATCATGTTCAGGCCTTCCGGCGTGTGAACAGTGGCGCCCACAGGGCAGACCTGCTCGCACGGCGCATTCTCGCAATGCTGGCAGTTCATGGGCTGGAAGTGTGCGCGGGGCGCAGAAAGGTCGCCTTCGAAGTAGGTGTCGATGCGCAGCCACTGCATGTTGCGGCCGATGCGCACCTGCTGCTTGCCCACCACGGCGATGTTGTTTTCGGCATAACAGCTCACGATGCACGCATTGCAGCCCGTGCAGCTGTTCATGTCGATCGACATGGCCCAGGCGTTGGCCTCGTTGTATTCCCAGTTAGGAAAGAGCGAGGTGTCTCGCGACGGCGTTTCGTGATTCCCGCCCTCGTGCGCGAAATTCGGGTTGGCTTTGAACTCCTCGAGCGTGGCGTAGCGGATGATGCCGCGCTCACCCAGCGCCTCGTCGGCTTCGAGCGAGTTGTTGCCCTGTCCCTGCTCGCCGAAAGTCTTGCCGCGCTGATCCTGGTAGTGGCTCTTGGTGATCGCGACGCCCCACTTGCCGTCGAGCTTGCGAATCGATCCGGTGGCGTAGAGCGGCGCCCAGGTATTGCGAATGAGAAAGGCGTTGAAGCCCTGCCCGGAACCCACGCGTCCTGCGGCCTCGCGCCCGTAGCCGAGGTAGACGGTGACCGAATTGTCGGGATGGCCCGGAGCAACAATCACCGGCGCCTTGACCTTGCCATTCCCCACGCAGAGCTCGACGATGTCGTCTTCTTCCAGACCGAGCCTCTCGAGTGTCGCGCCGGACACGATCGCGGCATTGTCCCAGCTCAGATTCGTAACTGGCTTGGGCAGCTCCTGCAGCCAGCCCACATTGTTCCAGCGGCCGTCGTAAATGTTCGGGTCGGGGCGGAAGATGATCTCGAGCGAATCCTTCGATGTGGGCGTGGGAACATTAATCCCGCCTTTCGCGCCACCGACGCCCGCACCCTTCGCGTATGCAGTGTCCGCAATCCATCCGTCGTGCAGGGCCTTGCGCCAACCAGCTTCGAAGTCGCCTTTGATCGTCATCTTCCAGGTCTCGCGCACCGCATCGTATGGGCTCACCATTGGGTCGTTGAGCAGCGCCTGGAGGACGTGGTGCGCCGTGTGTCCGCCATACAGAGGATCGATCATGGGCTGCACGATGGAAGCCGTACCATCGTAGGCGCGCGCGTCGGACCAGAATTCAAGATAGTGTGCGGCAGGAATGTGCCAATGGGAGAGCTGTCCCGTCTCGTCGTAGTGCGAGCCAAGGTGGGCCACGATGTTGGCCTTGTCGAATGCGTCGGCGAAGTTGAGATCGGCGGGAGCGTCGTAAATAGGGTTAGCGTTCAGAATCACCAGCCAATCCACTTTGCCGGCGTTAAGGTCAGCAACAAGCGCCTTGAAGTCACCAAGCTGGTCGCTCGGAATTGGAATCGCCGGATCGGTTGCGACAGAAACTGTCTTGCCCACGTTGCCGAGCGCGTTGTTGATGGCCAGCGCCAGCGCTGCAACCGAAGGATCCTGATAGAGCCCCGGCAGCACCACGCTCTTGCCTGCGTTAGCCTTCAGGTCCTTTGCTATCGCGGCGAGGAAACTCTTCTGTTCGTCGGTCCATGCGTAGCTGGGAGCGCTGACACCGGCTACTCCCACCGCTTGGGCCAATGCCGCGGCGAATGCCGGAACCTCGCTGGCGCGCAGGCCCAGCCTGTGTTCAGCCTTCATGCCGGTCGTGGTGGTCGTGCTCTCCACCGCGTACAGCCTGTTCATTCCGTTCTCAGGCAGCTTGCGGCGTGCGGCGTAGTCACGCACCAGTCTGTGGAAGCCCGGATAGCTCGCGCCCGAAAGAAAACCCGCGTCCAGCGAAACGATCACATCGGCGCCGGTCAGATCGTACTGGATGTTCATGCCGCTCGCGAGAAAGGTTCCAGCCAGCGCGGGATCGTACTGCACGAGCTTTGCGTTGGGCCACGCAACTTGCACTTCCTTCCACTGCCGCACCAGCGTGGGCGAGGTGATGGCAGCGCTCAGGAAGTAGATGCCGGTGCCATCCTTGGTCGAAGTGACCTTGTCGCGTAGCGCCTCAGCAAACTCCTCCCACTCGCGGCCTTCGCCGCGATAGGTGACGTGCTGCGAGCGGTCGGGATCGTAAAGATCGAGCAATGTGCCCTGCGAGTAAGGATCGGAGCCGCCCTGGTTGTAGGCGTGCTCGGGATTGCCATCAATCTTTATTGGGCGGAACTCGTCGCTCTTGACCAGCAGCGGGACGGCGCCAGTCGAGAACGGGTGCGCCGTGGCAAAGTACATCGGCTTGCCCAGAATCAGATCTTCAGGCGCTTTGACGTAGGGATAGATCGGCTCGTCAGGCTGCTTGGTGCAACCGGCGAGGCCCGCGAGAGCCATCGATGCGCCCATCAATTTGAGGAAGCCGCGCCTTGAAACCGGATCGACCCACTCCTGCGCCGCCGAAGGAAACTCGCGCTCCACCGCGGCCTGAAACTCCGGCGTGTTGGCCAACTCGTCCAGCGAACGCCAATACTTCTTGCCGTTCGTGCCCCTCAGCTCGCGGCGAACGGCTTCAAGCGTCATGGGCCCGGACGTCATGAACTCCGAGGTCGCGGGCTGCTGCGCGCCGTTGACAGCATTTCCCATCGGCTTTTCCACCGCCGGCGTGTGGGTTCTCTTTGCGCTCATCGGTGGCACACCTCGCAACTGGTCAAGTCCTTCGGCGTGCGAATTTTATAGTGATCGACCAGGAAGAGTCCCAGATCGTCCTGGCTGGTGAACTTCTGATAGGTGGGCGACGCCACCGGCATCGACGCCGCAGAAACGTCGCCCGCAAGGCTCTTCTCACCCAACGTCAGTAACCGCAACGAGGCCACTTCAGGTCCAGCGCCGCCGGGATCCCTCGTTGTACAGCTCACGCTTTGCGCAGTAGGCACGTCCGGCTTGTCGTCGGCCGCCGCGCACCAAACCGGATGATCGTCTGCCGGCGCTTGCCAGTCCATGTTGTAGATCTCGCTTGTTGGCCGCAGGTTTTTCGCCGGATTGCGATGGCAGTCCAGGCACCACTCCATCTGCAGCGTGTTCTGCGCGTACATCAGCGGCATTTCGTCCACGCGGCCGTGACAGCTTTCGCAGCCGATGCCCTTGTTTACGTGAATCTCGTGGCTGAAGTAAACGAAGTCGGGAAGGTCGTGCACCTTGATCCAGGGGATCGACTGGCCCGTGTACCAGCTTTGCCGGACAGGCTCAAGCAATTTTGCGTTGGTCCAGATCTGCGCGTGGCAGTTCATGCAAGTGCGCGTGGGAGGAATGCCGGCGTAGCTCGATTTCTCAACCGTGGTGTGACAGTACTGACACTGCAATCCGAGCCCCTGGACGTGATGCTTATGGCTGAAGGGGACTGGCTGATCCGCGCGCTGGCCTTGCCGCGTGACCCACGGTGAGCGCTGCAACTGATCCAGCGTGACTCCAAGGGCGATGACAATCAACCCCGTCAGCACCAAGCTCATCCGAGCCAGTGCGTTGGAGCTGCGGTCGAAGATTTGTGCCATGAACGAATCCCGATTCGACTTGCGTTGTCATGCGCCGCATGTGCTGGCGGTCACATAGGTTATGTACAAGAATTGCTCGACGATAGAAATTCAGGGAGCGGGTGGGACACCCGAAATTTCAATATAGCAGCCTGCAGCGAAAATCCACCACACCCGGGACGCAAAAATTGCAAAAACTTTGTGGGAAACCGATTTGCAACGTTCTGAAAAGAAAATCGTTTGTGACAAGCGTGCTCACAGGGAAACAACCATCGTCCTCCTGGCGCCTTGCGTACCAGAAGTTGGGATTGCCGAGGCAAAAATATCACGCCGGAACCAATTCCTGGCAAGCTCGCTCAATTCGCTCGGCCCACGCAACATTCCTCTTCTCTGCAATGAGCCGCGCAACTTTGGGCACACGACCCTGAAAAGGCTTCGCCGAACGAGCTGTCCGGCGACGTTCGCGGCCAGCCGACGATCACGAGAAACACGTCGAGGACAAATAGTGTGATGGCAATGTCGTTGAAGAGTGATGCCTGGGAAAGTTCGGGCCAAAACTGATTGGCGGCCCAGAAAAGAAAGGCGACGGCCAGCATGATCCCCTTCAGGAATTCCATGGCGGTCGGCCAATGCGCAATCTGGTAGGCAAGGTAAGCAAGCGTGATCGTGGCCAATGAAAAAGCGGCGAGAAGACGATGACTTCCAGCAGGGAAGAACCTGGGAAAGGCATCCGAGGATAGCAAGGCCGCGACGCCCGCAAGCGTGACGGTTCCGAGGATGGCGGGAATCAGTCTTTTGCTTTGGCCAAGACCCGTATACATAGGTGGTGATCGCCCTCCTTCCGAAACGAGACAGTAAATGCCGCCCGCGGCGCCTCATGAGGGCGCATGAGCCGATGCTAACAATTGGATCGTTTAGAATTCATAAGGACGTGACAACCGCTCTCAACAAGGTCCCAACACGCGGGACTCATTGGCGCGGCTCCATGGAGAAAGTTCCATCGGTTGCTGCCGGGTGACCGCCCGCATACGGCCCGTCAACGAACGCAAAGGAAAATGCATATGAAATACGCCGGACTGCTGGTGATGCCCGCTGGATTCTTTCTTGCCCTAGCCGCGCTGGCCCTGTTTCCCGACCCGGGACGGCGTGCAGCGTTTGTGCTATGTGGTTTGGCAGTCGAGGGCATGGGTCTGGCCGTCGCGGTGCGGGGCCACATGCTGCCACGCGGGGCAAGCCACCCATGAACCCGATCCCTCTGGTGATTCCCGCGACGCCTCCTGCAATGAGCGACGCTGCGTTTGCGCTCACGCTCGGGCTTTTGCTGCTTGCGCCCATGGCGATTGCGGGCGTGGCGCTTATCAATACTGGCCTGGGCCGGTCGCGCTCGGCGGCGCAGGCGATGCTCGGCAATCTGGCCCTGATTGCTGTTGCCGTCATCGTATTCGCCTTCATCGGAGCGTCTTTTGCGGGGTCTCTTGGATCGAAAGAAGTCGTTCTGCATGCGGCAGGCAAACCCTGGAGCGTACTCGGACTTGGGCCGTTTCTTCTCCGCGGTCTTGGCGGGGCTGCGCCGCAGGCCCAGCTTGCGGTCTTGTTTGAGTTTTTGGCCGTCGCCATGACTGTGCTGCTTCCCTGGGGCTCGGGGGCTGATCGCCTGAGGCTCGCTGCCGGTTGCGCAACCGCGGCGGTCTTGGCGGCGATTGTTTTTCCTCTGACTGCGCATTGGATCTGGGCCGGTGGATGGCTGGCGTCGATGGGCGTGAACTTCTCTCTGGGAGCGGGCTTCGTCAACGTCGGAGGCGCGGCCACTGTGCATGTGATCGGAGGCCTGAGCGCACTGTGCGTGATTTGGATCGCCGGGCCACGCCGCGGAAAATTCCCCAAAGAAGGCTTCTCCACAGCCATGCCCGGCCACAACGCAATTTATGTGCTCTTCGGCTGCCTGCTGGCGCTGGTGGGTTGGCTGGCCTGGAACGCCGCCGGCGCGATCCTCTGGCTGCACGCTCCGCTCACCGCGGTTCCGGGCACGGCGATCAACACGCTGCTCTCTGCTTCGGGTGCACTCGCCGCAACTTTTTCCGTTACGCGATTCCGCTTTGGCAAACCCGACGCCAGCCTCTGCGCCAACGGCTGGCTGGCCGGCCTTGTCGCCTCGAGCGCATGTGCCGCCTTTGTTTCCCCGATGGCCTCCCTCTTCGTCGGAGCCGTGGCGGGCATCTTCACTCCATTGCTGGTGGAGGTTCTCGAACTCGCGCTTTCCATCGACGATCCCACCGGCGCTATTACCGTCCATGGTGTGGCCGGGCTGTGGGGATTAGCTGCAGCCGGCGTCTTTGCGCCGCAAGCCGGCCAGCTTCTCGCCCAACTCGTCGGCATCGCTGCGCTTCTCGGCTTCGTTTTCCCGCTCATCTATCTGCTTCTTTCCTTGCTCAACCGGCTTGTCCCTTTCCGCGTGGACCCGGACGGCGAGCGCATGGGAATGGATTTGCACGAGCTCGGCGGTGGCGCCTATCCCGAGTTTGTCCTTCATCGCGACGAGTCCTACCGCTGAGCCGGAAATCTCTCGCGGCTCCGTAAACTCGCATTAGGATGGAATGCGCATGGGGTTCTTTGGTTCGCTGTTCTACCCGTGGGGCCTGCTGCTACAGGCGGCAGCCATCATCCACTTCATTCGCCGCCGGCCAGACACCTACTGGATCTTCATCATCCTGTTCCTGGGCCCACCGGGCGCGCTGATCTACCTTTGTGTCGAGGTGCTGCCAGATTTGGGCCTGTTGCGGCAATCTTTCAAGACCTTCCCTCGTCGCAAGCGCATTGCACAACTGCACATCGAGATTCATGACAATCCATCCCCGGGAAACTGGGAGGAGCTGGGTGATCTTTACATGGATGAGGGCAAGCTGCAGTTGGCCCGGGACGCATTCAACAAAGCGATTGCCGCCCGTTCCGATACACCGGATTGCTTTTATCACCGCGGCGTGTGCGCGGTTCTGCTGGGCGAGGCGTCAGCCGCTTTGCCTGACCTGGAATTGGCCGTGCGGCACGATCCCGGCCACGATTTCTATCGTGCCATCGGGCTTCTCGCCCACGCCTACTCCCAAACGGGGGAAAGGGATAAAGCTGAAGCGTGCTTTCACCGGGCTGTGGAGCGTTCGACGTTGTCGGAGACCTATCTGAACTACGCCGATTTTCTTGCGTCGCAGGGACGCAATGCCGAGGCGCGCCAGTGGGCGCAAAAGGTGCTGGATAAGCGGCCGACGATGCCTGGCTACCTGCGCCGCCGCGAACGTCCCTGGTTTCGGCGCGCGAATGCGCTGCTCAAACAACTGCCTGCATGAGAAACAAAACTAGCGTCGAGCGAGCAGCAACATCACAACGAACAATGCCAGCGGCACAACCGCCAGAGCCGCATAGAGCGCCAATTTGCGGCGATTGATCGCAAATCGCCCCAACATGACCGGCCGATTGAAGCCGCTCTCTACTCCCACAAGCTCCTGGTGCTCCAACTCCCAGGCCATTTCGGTGGCCGTAGCATAGCGGTGGCGGGGGTCACGCGCTAGCGCGCGGAAAAGAATCTCTTCGACTTCGGGCGGGATCTCCGGGTTCAGCTCGCGCGCCGGCACCGGATCGGTCACAAGTCGCTCGTTCATCACCGCCAGAGGACTCGGGCCCGTGAACGGCGGCTGGCCGGTCAGCATTTCGTAGAGCATCGCGCCCAGAGCGTAAACGTCGCTGCGCTGATCGCCGCGCTGTCCCCTCACCTGCTCGGGAGAGATGTAGTCGGGAGTTCCCAGCGCCGGGGTAAGTCCTACCTGTGTGATGCGCCGGGCGTCTTCCTTCAGGGCAATCCCGAAGTCGATGATCTTGATGCGGTCGCCCTCGCAAACCATGATGTTCTCCGGCTTCAGATCGCGATGCACCACGCCGTGTTTGTGCAGGTTGTCGAGAGCGTCGCAGATAGCTACCGTGAGGGCCACGGCCCGGTCGACGGGCAGCTTCCCTTCCTCGTTCAGAATCTCCCGCAGCAAGCGGCCGTCCACCCACTCAATAACCATGTAACGGCGGCTGCGCTCTTCGCCGTCGAAGGTCTTCACCACGCCGGGATGGTCGATTGTCTGGCCGATCTCCTCCTCGCGCCGGAAGCGCTCGAGAAGAACAGGGTCGGCTTCCATCTCTGGATGCGGAACCTTCACGGCGACCTGCCGGCCGGTGCGCAGATCGGTAGCCCGGTAGAGCGTGGACATTCCGCTACGCGCAACCTCCGCGTCCAGACGGTAGTGGTCCAGCGTCTCTCCGGCTTCCAGTTTCGTCATGACTTCAGTCAGCATCGCAGGTTCGATTGTTGCACGCAATTTGTAAGAAAATCGCAAGGATCGGCGAAGCCTGCAACGGCGCCGAAAGAGGGCGTGTCGGGGCGCTTTTGGCGGCTGAGCGGGCCCTCAAACGGCTGACTTTTCGCGGTTTGCGGGTGAAATCAAAAACTTGCAACTATCCCGCCGGGAATCATTATGATGAATGTCACGATGTCCCGTCTATTTCGCATCTGCGCGGCCTGCCTGGGGTTCGCCTGCGCAGTCTGGCCCGCGGTTGCCGCCGCAACTACGGCCAAGCCTCACCCAGCCAGGCCCCAGCCGCCGCAGGATACGGGATTCCTGAATCGGCGGATCGTGCTCAACGGGACAACATACCGCTTCCAGGTCTACCTGCCAGAGCAGTGGCGGCGTGACGACGGCAGACAATGGCCCATCATCCTTTTCCTGCATGGTCGGGGCGAACGCGGCTCCGAAGGCATGTGGCAAACACAGATCGGAGTCGCCGAAGCGGTGCGCAACCACCCCGACCGCTGGCCATTCGTCATCGTGATGCCGCAGTGCCCGCAATCCGCTCATTGGACTGATCCGGCCATGCTCGACTTGGCAATGGCCGCGCTCGAACAGGAATCGACTGAATTTCACGGCGATCCTTCGCGCACTTATCTCACCGGGCTTTCCATGGGCGGCTACGGCGCCTGGGAACTTGCGCGCCTTCACCCCCATCGCTGGGCCGCGATCGCAATTGCCGCGGGAGGAGTGTTCTGGAGCTACGAACCGGACCGCTGGCAGGAGGCATCAACCCTTCCCGTTGAGTACGCTCGCGCCGTGGGCCACACACCGGTCTGGCTCTTCCACGGTAGCCTCGACACCACGGTGGTGCCGCGACAAAGCGAGCTGATGTACGACGCTTTCAAATCCGCCGGCGGAGACATTCGCCTTTGGATTTACCAGGGGCTCAAGCACGATTGCTGGACCCGCGCTTATGATGAGCCCGATTTTCCGCGCTGGCTGCTGGCTCACCACCTTCCCCAGGCGCCTGAAGTTCTGGCCGAACGCGTCCTGGTTCCGCTCCGTCCGCCGACCGTCAACCTTTCCTCGGAAGAGCTCGACAGCTTGGCCGGCGAATACCGCGAATCCAATGGGCACGAAATCGTAACCATCCTCCGCCAGGACGACCAGCTCTTTGAAAAAAGCACAGGCGGCGATGTCGTAGGGCTGGAGGCGGTGTCGGCCGACACCTTCTTCCGCCCAGTTGATCCAACCGGTGCGCATAACGTCCAAATGACCTTTGAATACGATGTGAGTGGGCATGTGACCGGGTATCTCCTCCAGGACAACCGTCACGAGGAGCGCTGGGTGAAGCTTGGAGCGGGCGGCAAGTAGCGCGGCCCGCCGATGACCGTCGGAAGAGCTTCAACCGCTCGGAACATTCGAGGTCGGGGTTGCGTATTTATCGTTCGAGAGCTAGGAGGCAACATGTTTTGCAGTGGTTGTGGCCGTTCGTTGGAACAGGGGCAGATTATTTGCCCGCAATGCAACCGGCCGGTGGCGCCGTCGGTGCCTCCTGTGCCTGGCTTCGAGTTTGTTTTGGCAGGCTACGCCAGCAAGATCAGAGTGCTCGGCATCCTGTGGATGGTTTACGCCGGAATCACCCTGATCTTCGGCACCGTCGGACTGGCTTTCGCGCATGCGTTCCTGTCGGGCGGCTTCGGTCCCTTTGCGCACGGTAACATGCCGCCGACGTGGTTCTTCCCGGGGCTTCTACGCTTTGCCTGGGTGTTCGTGCTGGGCCGCGCCGTCTTGGCGGCCGTTGCCGGCTGGGGACTGTTGGAGCGCTCGCAGTGGGGGCGGATTGTCGCCATCGTCGCCGCGATTCTCAGCCTCATTCGGATTCCTCTTGGCACTGCTCTGGGCATCGCAACTCTGATCATCCTGATCGGGGCACGAAACTGGATGCTCTACGACGAGCTGTAACCACGTTTGATTGATCAACCGGGACCTCCGATCTCCGATTTCGGATGATCGACTTCGATTCACTGTCCACTGTGCCCTCATCACCGATAGCTGTCTTACAATCACCTCATGGCCTTCCCAGCCAACCGGATGCGACGAATGCGCCGGAGCGAGCCGTTGCGCGCGCTGGTCCGCGAGACCACCATCGACGCAGGCGACCTGATCTATCCCCTGTTCATTTGTCCCGGCAAAGGAGTGCGCTCGCCCGTCGGATCCATGCCCGGCGTCTTCAATCTGTCGGTGGACGAAGCAGTGCGCGAGGCCGAGGAGGCCGCTCGCCTTGGACTGGGCGGGTTGCTCCTTTTTGGTTTGCCCGAGACAAAGGATGAACAGGGCACCGGCGCCTGGGACGACAACGGCATCGTGCAGCAGGCGCTGCGCGCGCTGAAGCGGTCGGAAGCGGCAAAGAAGCTGGTGTTGATCGCCGACGTTTGCCTGTGCGAATACACCAGCCACGGCCACTGCGGCGTAGTGGTCAAGTCAGGCGACGGCCCCCATGCGGACTTCGAAGTTGACAATGATCCCACGCTGAAGTTGCTGGCGCGCACGGCGGTGAGCCAGGCCAAAGCAGGCGCCGACGTTGTGGCACCCAGCGACATGATGGATGGCCGCGTTGCCGCCATCCGCAGCGCGCTTGACGTCGAGGGCTACGCTCAAACGCCGATCCTCAGTTACGCATCGAAGTTCGCTTCTGCGTTCTACGGGCCGTTCCGCGAGGCGGCGGATTCCGCGCCGCAGTTCGGCGGCCGCCGAACCTACCAGATGGACGGCGCCAACCTGCGCGAGGCCTTGCGCGAAATCGATCTCGACATCGATGAGGGCGCTGACATGATCCTGATGAAGCCCGCGATGCCCTACCTCGACGTAGTGAGAGCGACGCGCGAACGCGTGGGCGTGCCCATCGGCGCTTACCAGGTTTCAGGCGAGTACTCGATGCTTCAAGCCGCGTTTGAGAAGGGGTGGCTGGATCGGGATCGCACGATCATCGAGTCTCTCGTTGGCCTCCGACGCGCCGGAGCCGACTTCATTGTCACTTACTTCGCTAAGGATGCCGCCAGGCTGCTCCCATGAATCTGGCTGCGATCCGCAACCATCGGGAAAGGATTGTCTCAGATATGAAAATCCTCTTGGCAACCCTCGCAATTGCCGTGCTGTGCACGACTGCGAGCGCTCAATCGGCTCCGCAAGTGATTCATCTCTGGGAAAACGGCGCGCCGGGGTTCGAGAGCCGCAAAGACATTCCGGAGCAGGCGCAGGACTACTGGGTACGAAACGTAAACGATCCTTCGATCACAGTCTTCTTGCCGCCCAAAGACAAAGCCAATGGCACGGCAGTGGTTATCGCGCCCGGTGGAGGCTTTCGCGAACTGGTCTTCAACGCTGAGGGCGTGCAGGCCGCGCAATTCCTCAACAGCATTGGCGTGACAGCGTTTGCGCTGAAATATCGCTTGCCCGGCGAGCCGAATTCGCCCTACACCAAGGAGAATGTGCGCCAGGACGCTTATCGCGCCATGCGGCTGGTGCGCAGCCGCGCAAAAGAATGGAATATCGACCCGCACCGCGTGGGCATGCTTGGTTTTTCCGCCGGAGGCGAAGTCGTCTCGATGATTGCCTATGCGCCCGGAGACGGCGACCCCACGGCGCCGGATCCCATCGATCGGCTGAACGGCAGGCCGGACTTTCAGATGCTGGTTTATCCCGGCGGCGGCGTGCCCGACACCGTTCCGCCGAATGCTCCGCCAGCTTTTCTGCTGGTGGCCAACGACGACCAATATGGCTGCGATAAAGTCGCGCTCGAACTTTACGAGAAACTGCATTCGGCGGGAGTTCCTGTTGAGGCAATCTTTCTGGCGCAGGGCAAACACGCATTCAATATGGGCGACCGCTCCAAGCTCGTAACCGTCAACACCTGGCCGCAACGAATGGCGGATTGGATGAACGACAGCGGCTACTTGACACCCTCCTCAGCCTCGCCAACTTCGCCATCACCGTAAGAGACATTGCAGAATCTTTCAATGCGCGTCGTGCCGGTGCCGGCTTCACCGGGACCTACTTCGCCGAAGAAACGGCGGAGCTGGTAGCGTAAATTGCCATGGACACCTATGAAAAACAGTGGAAGCGATATCGTCGCCTGCAGCTTCACTGGTGGGTGGCTTTCGCTGGTTTTGTGCTGAGCGCCTTTCTCATCGTGCTTGCCCACCTGCAGTCCAGATTCGGCCAAAAATGCTTCGTTATCATCTTGGCATTCTGGATCTACTCAGCGGTCGCAGGCAGCCGCTTAAGACAGTTTCCCTGCCCGCGTTGTGGCAGGTATTTCGAAAAAAGATGGCCCAGTCAGAGGCGCTTTGCTCCAGGGTCATGTCCCCATTGCGGTCTGAAAAAATTCAACGATCCCGAAGTATAGATCCGAAATAAAAATCCTTTGGATTCGCAGCGTTGTGTGTTTTTCTAACTAGAACCCGCGTATGCGCAAGCGACTCGAAGCTTATTTTGAATTTGCCCGTCTGGAGACCAACTGGCGCACGGAGATTCTGGCCGGCGTCACGACGTTCCTGACCATGGCCTACATCGTGCTGGTGAACCCGGCGGTGCTGGCCGATGCCGGCGTGCCATTGCCGGCGGTCACTGCGGCCACTTGTCTGTCGGCCGCCTTCGGCTCAATTTTGATGGGAATCGTCGCGCGCTATCCCATCGCGCTGGCGCCGGGCATGGGCCTGAACGCCTACTTTACCTACACGGTTTGCCTCAAGATGCACGTGCCCTGGCAGACTGCGCTGGGCGCGGTGTTTCTTTCCGGCATCATCTTTCTGGCTCTCACCACTGTCGGCATCCGGCAGATGATTCTGCGCGCCATCCCTCACCAGCTTTACGCAGCGGTGGCGGGCGGCATCGGCCTCTTTATCGCCTTCATCGGCTTCCAGCACGCGGGCCTCGTGGTGCGCGACCCCAACACGCTGGTCAGTATGGGCAACATCCGCAATCCCACAGCGTATCTCGCGCTTCTCGGCCTCATCCTCATGGTCGCCCTCGAAATCCGGAAGGTGAAAGGATCCATCCTCATCGGCGTGCTCACCGTTACCGGCATTGCATGGGCGTTTCACATGGTCCAATGGGCGCCGTCGACGGGCGGCATCGGCGCGCTAACGCAAACGGCGTTCAAGCTCAACATCATGGGCGCGGTCAACAAAGGGCTGCTCGAAATCATCTTCGTCTTCTTCTTCGTCGATCTCTTCGACAACCTGGGCACGCTGGTCGCCGTCACCAAGCGCGCTGGCCTCATCGCACCAGACCACTCCATTCCCCGGCTTAACCGCATTCTTTTTGCCGACGCCACCGCGACCGTCTTCGGCTCGCTGGTTGGAACCTCCACTGTGACTAGCTACGTGGAATCCACCGCAGGCGTGGCCGCGGGGGGCCGCTCGGGCGTCACCGCCATTGTCACTGGCGTGCTTTTCCTCGGCGCCATTGCCGCCGCGCCGTTTATCGGCATCGTCCCTCCAGCCGCCACGGCGCCAGCGCTCATTCTCGTGGGCTCGCTCATGTTGGCTTCCATCACCGAGATTCACTGGCACGAGCCCCTCGTCGCCGTTCCCGCGTTTCTCACTCTCATCCTCATCCCGTTCACCTACTCCATCGCCAACGGCCTCGGGTTCGGCATCATCGCCTGGGCCGTCCTGCATCTGTTCGCGGGAAAGGCTCGGCGTCAGGACTGGTTGCTCTACCTCCTCGCTGCTCTCTTTCTGGCCCGCTTCATCTACCTGGGCGCGAGCTAGAATTTGTTACCCTGTTGGCGTTCATTTGGAAGGCGGCAACCATGCACTGGTATTACTACTTGAGCTATTTCTTCGGCGGCGCGTTTCTCTCGAACTCGGTGCCCCATCTCATAAGCGGCGTTTCGGGACGCGCCTTTCAGAGTCCCTTCGCAAAGCCGCCGGGAAAGGGTCTGTCATCTTCAACGGTGAACGTGTTTTGGGGATTCTTCAACCTCGCCGTCGCCTACGTTCTTGTGCTTCGCGTGGGCAGTTTCAGCTTTTACGACACTCTTCAGGTGCTCACGCTCGGTGCAGGCTTTCTGCTCATGTCGGTGATGCATGCTCGCCACTTCGGCCGCTTCCATGGCGGATTGTTAGGCTGACCGCTCCGCCCGCTGCCCAAGCGCGCGGCCTGCGCGCATTCAGCCTCATCCGGCGTAGCCAGAAAGTCGTAAACTCAACTCATTCGCTCCCTGTAGTATGAGTGGGAGGTTCGTGACCCACGCGAAGATGCGCGCCATAAGAACCAATGGAACCCGGTGGATGGGGAGCTCGCGGCAATCAAAGCTGCCGCGTTTAGCTGTTGCAGTTGCAATCTCATCGGCGCTGGCGTTCGGCATCTCGGCCTGCGAGAAAGTCGCCACCTACACGCAGCCAAGCCTGGTCCGCTTTATCGACGCCTCTTACATCGCTCCGGCCGCTAACGTGCTCGTCGAGGGCCAGCTTCTGGCTGCCAACGCCGGCGCAGGCACGATCACACCGTACGGCACTGTACCCGCCAACAATGCGGCGTTAATTGAGATCACCGCTGCTACCGGCGGCGCGGCACTGGTCACCACCAACGGCACTCTGCTGCCCGGCCATCAGCACTCGGTGTTCCTCACCGACAATGGCGCGGCGCCCAACAGTTACACGGTCACCATCCTTGAAGATCAGCAGGTGCAGGCGGCGAGCAGCCTCTCGGCTTTTCGCTTTCTCAATCAGGCGCCCAAGACCGGCGCAGTCGACATCTATATGGTCCCAGCGGGAGTTGCGCTGGCCGACGCCATTCCGCTGGTCACCGATCTTCCCGTGGGAGGCACCGCGGGATACATCAGCTTTACCTCGCAGGCCGTCACGATGGTGATTACGCCGACAGGTCTAACAAAGCCGCAGTACACCTCTTCGCCCATCACCCTCATCGGCGGTGAGGTTCGCACTGTGCTTATCATGGACACGCAGTTGACAAGCAACCCTCCCGTCCAGGTGAGTATGGCCGACGACGCGGGGCCGGCAAATTAAGCACGCCTTTCTTCCTATGCGTATCTCCGCCTTTTATCGCACCTTCGCAGCAGCCATCCTCGCCGTCGCTGCATCGTTTGCCTTCGCGGCAGACGGCTACCGCGTCGTCCACACATACCCGCACGACCCGCAGGCCTACACGCAGGGCCTTCTCTACGAGGATGGGTTTCTGTATGAGAGCACCGGCCTCAATGGTCGCTCCTCGCTGCGCATGGTGGATCTTGAAACCGGACGGGTCCTGCAACGAGCTGACGTGCCGGAGAAGTACTTCGCCGAAGGGCTTGCGCCCTGGGGCAGCACGCTCATTCAGCTGACGTGGCAGTCACATGTTGCCTTCGTCTACGACCGCTTCAGCTTCCGTCTTCTGCACACCTTTAGCTACGAGGGAGAGGGTTGGGGTCTCACACAGGACGGAAGAAACCTGATCATGAGCGACGGCACAGCGACCCTCCGCTTCTTCGATCCGCGAACATTCCACGAAGTCCGCCGCATCGTGGTCAATGACCGCGGCTCCCAGGTCACCCAATTGAACGAATTGGAGTGCGTTCGCGGCGAGATCTATGCCAACGTGTGGCACACCGACCGCATCGCCCGCATCTCGCCATCCACTGGCCGCGTGCTCGGCTGGATCGATCTTGCCGGGCTATTGCCGGAGGATCAGCGCTCGGATCCGGAGGCAGTGCTTAATGGCATTGCCTCCGATGCCGCGCACGACCGGCTTTTCGTAACCGGCAAACTCTGGCCCAGGCTGTTTGAAATCAAGTTGATTTCGGAGAAAGCAAAGATTGCTCCCGTCAAACACGGCGAGTAGCAAGTCGGGAACCGCACCGCAGCCCGTTTGGCGCCATTACAGTGCAGGCGCGACCCGCGCGGGTATACTTATCCGCGAAGGGTTGCGGCAAATCCAGGGTTGCTGTGGCCTATTGGTTTTCAGCGGTTGCGCTCTTGGAGCACACCTGCCTTGGTTTTGAGATGGCCCTGCGATAGTCGATGCCTCTTTCTCCATGCCGAATTCCCTGCAAAACGCGGCCATTTCACCCTTCCGTCGATGCTAGAATGACGTTACCTTTCACTCATCCGGATGGCTTCAGCCCACCGGCGGACAGAGATAAGCGCCAGATGAAAGCGTTGCCCGGATATACCCGAAGTTACTCAGTCGACACGCGCCACATTGGGCCGATGATCGTCGACTTCTTCCAATTGGTTACCGTTGGGCTGTTGCGCCCCAGCAAACGCAGTCATTTGATCCATCTAGGACAGGCGGTCCGGCAGCACGGATTCGACCTGCGAGACGCCCTTCCGGCACTCCACCCCGCAGATCTGGCTGCGTTCCTTGGAGTTACGGAGGAGCCGGACATCATCTTGCCGCCGCTTGGAGTCATCACGTCGGCAGGGCTGGGATGGACCCCTCCTTATGTGTTGCTGGCCTCGTTGGTGGGCTCACTTAAACCCAAGAAGATTCTGGAGATCGGCACATTTCGTGGCGTGAGCGCGCTCACCATGGCCCTCAATGCTCCCGATGCTGCGATTATCACCGTCGATCTTCCCGAGGAAGTGGATGATTCAGCGACAGCCACTCTTACGCGCGGCGATAAGGCTTGGGTGCAACTATCCCGGTCGTCAATGGGAGTGGCTTTTGATCGACATCCAACGAATGACAGGATCCACCAAATTCGAGCGAATTCGCTGACCATGGACGCAAGCACGTTTATCAGCGATGCTGATTTCTGTTTCATCGACGGCGGACATTCCTACGAATGCATCCGCGCGGACACCGAAAACGCGCTTAAAGTGCTGAAACCGGGGGGGCGTGATCCTATGGGACGACTACACATGGTTCACCGACGGAGTGGGCCAATATCTGCGTGAAATCGCACAGACGCTCCCCCTGCGCCGAATCTCCGGCAGCCAATACGTAATTTACAAGCATGAGGGATGATTAGGTGATCTCCTTGCACGACCTTACGCTAATCATCTGACGTTTCGAGTGAAATCTTGGGTGAGTTTCGACCGCGCGCGGGCCGGTCACGATTCCAAGCCCATCGATGAATCGGAAGAATCTGGCGAAGAGGTTTGTCATCGCCGCGCACGACCGGCTTTTTGTCACCGGCAAGCTCTGGCCCAGG
This sequence comes from uncultured Acidobacteriaceae bacterium, assembly GCA_963823805.1. Lineage (GTDB taxonomy): Bacteria > Acidobacteriota > Terriglobia > Terriglobales > Acidobacteriaceae > Telmatobacter. The sequence goes on from CAWGMW010000003.1 coordinate 399,064, forward strand.
CTGTTTGAAATGAAGGTTGTCCCCGAGGCGGCGAAGCTCGTTCCCGCCCGGCACACGAAGTAACAAATTGGAACGCCCCGCTGGGACCAGCCCGCCATCACCGTCCGGCCGCCAACCGCGCGCGTATACTTTCCGCCGAGGTAGGGCAAAACCGCCATGGATCCGTCCTCGATCTTGATGCCTTCCAGCCTGCAAAACGCCGCCGTATTCACCATTGTCCTGGCCTTTGCCGGCTACCTGGTCACCTTCCTGAGTAACCGCATGATGGCCCGCCGCGCCGACCGGCTGCGCCTGGTGAACCAGCGCCTCAACGAGTTCTACGGTCCGCTTTATGTGGCCACGGTGGCAGGCAACATCGCCTACAAGTCGCTGCTCGCCAAGCAGGGCAAGACGCAGTGCCATCCTATCCGCGACGAAGATTTGAAGGAGTGGACGCTGTGGATGACGACCATTTTCATGCCCCTCAACAACGTTCGCGAAAAGATCATCATCGACAACGCCCACTTGATCGTCGAGGAGCAGATGCCACAATGCCTGCTCGACTTTGTCACGCACGTGGTGGGCTACAAAGCGCTGCTGTCAAAATGGGCCGAAGGCGATTACACCGAGCGGCGCTCGATGATCGGCTGGCCGGCTGAGTTCGATGGCTACGTCCAAAGATCCTACCAAGCCCTGAAGGCCGAGCAGACGCGCCTGCTGCACAACTTTCTCTGGCGGTTCTGGCAGCGCTTCGCCCGGCGCAAGAGCCGCTAGAGCCTGTTATTAACTTCCGCGGGGAAGTCAATAACAGGCTCTAGGCCTCAGTGGATGCGTCAGTCATCATCGCTGGGTTGAGCGAGGTCACGCGCGCTACGGCTTTGGTCAGCCGCGCCTCGTGGGGCCGCGCGCCTTTCCTCTCCGCCGGCGTGTAGATATGTTCGATCGACTCGACCAGGTAAGCCCCGGGCAAAAAGACCGACGAAGCTCCCACGCCGTCGCCCGGCAACAAGAGCACATCGCCCTCGCGGGGCAGCGAGTGCAGCGTCTCCAGCGGCACAAGGTTGATGCAGGTGCCATCCCCGGCGATGAACTCAAGGCAGTTGGCGCTGTTGAGAGTTCCTTCAAGCGCTCGCCGTGCCTCCTGCCGAGCCCGGATCGATTCAAAGTACGTGCCTGCCATAATGGGCAGCCCAATCATGAATCCAACGACACTGCTGTACTGCGCAATCAGGTTCATCCAATGGTGCGGCATGCGGTCGATTGCCTCCCACGCCAAGGTTAAACCGGATTGATGTCTGTTTGGACACCTTCAAGGGGCGAAAAACCTCGCCTCGGCTCCCGGCACGCTTCAAGTTGTTGCTATTGCCCAACCGACCCGTTGTGGTGGACTCGTTCGCCTCGAAAGAAGCGGTGATGCACCATGCTGAGGCCAAGCAGCAGAACAAGGACGACAAAGAGGGCAATGAAACCGATTCTCACAACCTGCAACCAAGGTGTTTCTCGCTCGGGAGGGGGCGATGAATTCGCGTCGTTTGCCATTCGAGTCACCTCGTTCTGAGCTCAGACGCGCAATGCCGCACGGAGGAACACGCCGCACTTGCACGCCTCGTTGAGCCAGGAACAATTCCAGAATCCGCGTGCGGCCGCCCCACGCACCGAATGAAGTTTAGCTCCAGTTAAGCGGATACGCCAATACGCAGATTCCGCCACAAGCGCAGCGTGGGGCCGGCCTGGTTGATGGTGTAGAAGTGCAGCCCGGGTGCGCCGCCCTTGAGCAGCGTATCGCACAGCCGGGTCACCACGCCGAGCCCGAATTCCTGGAGAGCCGGCTTGTCGTCCTGTAACTCCTCCAGGCGCAAGCGCACCCAGCGCGGCAGGTCCGCGCCGCAGCCCGAGCAGAAACGCATGGTGTTGGCGTGGCCGGTGATGGGCATGACGCCAGGAACGATCGGGATTCTAATCCCAGCCTTATCGCATCGTTCGATGAAATCGAAGTACGCGTCGGCGTTGTAGAAGAGCTGAGTCAGCGCGGCATCCGCGCCCGCTTCCACCTTGCGGCGGAAATGCTCGAAGTCCTCGCTTGGCCTGCCGGCTTGCGGGTGCATCTCAGGATAAGCGGCCACCTCGATCTTGAAGGCGTCGCTGTGCTCCTTGCGGATGAAGCTCACCAGCTCGTTAGCGTAGTGAAACTCGCCCGGCGCCGCTGCGCTCATCGCTGTCGCAGGCAGGTCACCCCGCAACGCTACAATTCGCTTTACGCCCGCCTCGCGGTAGCGCCGGAGCTGTGCCGCCACATGGGCGCGCGTCGAGCCAACACAGGTCAGGTGCGGAGCGGCCTCCACCCCGGAGTGCTCCACCACTGCCAGCAGCGTTTCGTAGGTGCCTTCCTGATCGGAGCCACCCGCGCCGTGTGTGATGGAGAAATAATCCGGCCGCACCGCAGCCAGTTGCGCGATCGTCGCCGGCAGCTTGGCTTGCGCCTCTGGTGTCCGCGGCGGAAACAGCTCGAACGAGAAACAAAGTGACGAACTCATAGATCAGGGAACGGGAGAGCAAGAAAATAAGGGAACAAGAAACCCTCCTCGGTCCCTTGGTCACTTGGTCCCTGCCTTTCAGTACCTGTAATTCTCCGCCTTGTACGGTCCTTCCACCGGCACGCCGATGTAGTCGGCCTGCTTCTTCGAGAGCTTGGTCAGCTTCACGCCGATCTTTTCCAGATGCAGACGCGCCACTTCCTCGTCCAGCTTCTTGGGCAGCACGTACACATCCACTTTGTAGCTGTCGCGGTTCTTCCACAAATCGATCTGCGCCAGCGTCTGGTTGGCGAAACTGTTCGACATCACAAAGCTCGGGTGGCCCGTCGCGCAGCCCAGGTTCACCAGCCGCCCTTCGGCCAGAATGAAGATTGAGTGCCCGTCAGGGAACGTGTACTTGTCCACCTGCGGCTTGATGTTGATCTTCGTGACGCCCTTTGCCTCGTTCAGCCGGTCGATCTGAATCTCGTTGTCGAAATGGCCAATGTTGCATACGATCGCCTGATCCTTCATCTTCTCCATGTGCTCGAGCGTGATGATGTCGGTGTTGCCTGTGCAGGAGACGTAGATGTCGCCGCGGCCCAGCGTATCTTCAACGGGCGCGACCTCAAACCCCTCCATCGCCGCCTGTAGCGCGTTGATTGGGTCAATCTCGGTGACCACAACACGCGCGCCCATACCGCGCAGCGAATGGGAAGAGCCCTTGCCCACGTCGCCGTAGCCGCAGATGACCGCAACCTTGCCCGCTACCATCACGTCCGTTGCGCGCTTGATGCCGTCGGCCAATGACTCGCGGCAGCCATAGAGATTGTCGAACTTCGACTTCGTCACCGAGTCGTTCACGTTGATGGCCGGCACCAGCAGCTTGCCCTGCTCCATCATCTTGCAGAGCCGGTGCACGCCGGTCGTCGTCTCTTCGCTTACACCACGCCAGTCCTTGACCACGTTGTGCCAGTGTTGCTTGTCCTCGGCATATACTTTCTTGAGCAGATCCTTGATCACCTGCTCCTCGTGGTTGCCTGAAGACGTGTCGACCCATTTGTCGCCGTCTTCCAGCTCATAGCCTTTGTGAATCAGCAGTGTCGCGTCGCCCCCGTCGTCGACGATGAGCTCTGGTCCTTTGCCGCCCTTGTGCGTGAGCGCACGGTAGGTGCACTCCCAGTAGTCTTCGAGCGACTCACCCTTCCAAGCGAACACCGGAACGCCCGCTGCCGCAATTGCCGCCGCCGCATGATCCTGCGTGGAGAAGATGTTGCAACTCGCCCAGCGCACTTCGGCGCCAAGGCTCACGAGAGTCTCGATCAGCACCGCCGTCTGAATGGTCATGTGCAGCGACCCGGTCACGCGCACGCCGTTAAGGGGCTTCTCGGCTGCATATTTGTTGCGGATCGCCATCAATCCCGGCATCTCCTGCTCGGCAATGACGATTTCCTTACGGCCCCAATCGGCCAAACTCAGATCGGCCACCTTGTATTCGGTCCCGACTTTTTCGAGGGTTGCAGTTGCCATTCAGATCTCCTTTTATCGTCGTATCGTGATATGTTGATATGTAGCAGAATTTTCCGATGCCGTCAATCATCAAAACGTTAAAGATCGTTGCCGATCCCAATAGGCTGCGCATCTTATTGCTTCTAAAGGGAGAGGAGCTCTCTGTGGCCGAACTTCAGGAGATTCTCGGCATGGGTCAGAGCACCATATCCACCCACCTTTCACAGCTCAAGCAGGCGGAATTGGTTGAAGACCGCCGCACCGGCAAGAGCAATCTCTACCGGCTCAACCCTCCCGCTGCGCGGGGCGGGCTTTTGGATGAGTTGATCGGGCAGGCGGGAAGCGAGATCCCCGAGGCCGCTCAAGATCAGGCCGCGATGCGCCACGTGCTGCGGAAGCGCCAGGATAAAACGCGAGCATTCTTTGACAACGTGGCCGGCCGCCTGGGCAAAGATTATGTTCCCGGGAAATCGTGGAAGAGCCTGGCCGAGGCGCTGCTGCGTCTGATGCCGCCGCTGGTTGTCGCCGATCTGGGCGCGGGCGAGGGCGCTTCCGCGTTGCTGCTCGCTCAGCGGGCCAGGAAAGTGATCGCTGTCGACAGCTCAGCCAGGATGATCGAAGTGGGGCGCGAACATGCTCTCCGCCACGGCGTGAAAAATGTCGACTACCGGCTCGGCGACATGGAAGAGATTCCCATCGGTGATGGCGAGGTCGATCTGGTGTTCTTTTCGCAATCGTTGCACCACGCCTTGCACCCCGAGCGCGCGCTGGCCGAAGCGGCGCGAATCTTGGTCGCCGGCGGCCGCATCGTAATCCTCGACCTTGTCCGTCACCGCTTCGAGGAGGCGCGCGAGCTATACGCCGACGAGCGGCTCGGCTTCGGCGAAGCGGATCTCGAATCCATGCTTGAGAGCGCGGGCTTCGTCAACGTTGAAACTACTGTGGTCGACAAGGAGCCGGAGACTCCGCAGTTTCAAACGCTGCTGGTTGTGGCAAACAAGAAGAACTAATACCCGGAAGCGCGCCTTCGTGCCCGAATCTCTGTACGACACGCTGTGGCAATCCGCCGAACGCCTGTGAACAGCGGCAGCATGAAACTTAATCAAGATACCTAGCGTCATCTGCAAATGGGGATTGGGGCGCGCGTCAGATTCTTCTCTATTCGTCTGCGGAAAGATGCTATCATCGGGTTCGATCAGCGGAATCCCGGACAACGGCATAGAGATCGGCATCACGTCGTTCAGGCTCCATCCAAAGATCGGGTCCCCCCCAAAGAAAATGGAGGTACGAAATGCGTACGCTACTCGGGTGTCTTGGGCCCATGCGGAGCCCAGTCGTTGTTTTCTGCGCAGTCTTGATGTTGGGTGCGGCGGCGTTTGGCGTGTCGTCGAAGAAGGGATCCGCGCAGTCCTCGAAGGGATCGGCATCGAGTTCTACTGCGCCGCCGGAAGGTAACGCCAGCGCGGCGAATCCAGAGGGATTCGCGATTGAATCGGAGATGCTGACCTACACCGCGATGGATTCCGAAGCCACCGCACTTACTTGCGGCATTGGGCGCAACGTGGGCGCGGCCGACGCCGGTTGCAACCCGCAAACGATCTCCGGCCCGCCGGTGGGCGTCGTGGTTGTCGCCGGGGATTCCAGCGCGCTCTCTGAATTCCAGCTCTGGCGGACAGACATTTCCACCATGGACATGCTGACCTTGCGCGCCAATCATTATTGCGCTCCAAGTGCGGGAACAAGAGCAGCCACGACTCTGGGCGGCACAATTCTGTCGATGTTCCCGGAGAGCCAGGCTGCTGAATTTGCGGCCTCGCTGCTCAGCGCCACTGCGGAAACCAAGCCACTGGAAGGCAACATCCTGGATCAAACGCTTGTCGACGACGTGGCAGGTCACCTGAGAGCTCTGGGGATCGATGTGGTGATCCCGGACAACTACATGCCGTATTCGCTCTCCGCGATCGACGCGAATCATTCGCCGTTCCTGACCAAGTATGTTGCGCTGATCAAATCGCGCGAATGTGTTGCTGCCAAGGGAACTGCCGACGCATCGCCGGCCGCCGAGCCGGCCGCAGCCGGGACCGGAGACGGAGACGCGCACGCGGACGCTGACAAGCACGCAATTTCGGATGCGATCGACAGCTTCCTGAAATCGCTGACGGAGCCCGATATTTTTGACGTGCCCCAGCCACCGGCGGGCGCGCCTCCTCAAGCGCAGCCGGCGGTGATCTCGCACCTCAGTGCGGTGCTCAGAGCCGACGGCCTGGCGCAGGAACTTGACGCGGCTTCTCCCGACGCCCGCTCCGGAGCAAACGGCATCTGGTACGTGCTCTCGCTCAAAGCGCTCGAATCGGGCGGAACGCTGCTCAAGTCAGGAAACGGTATAACGGGCACAAAGACGAGTTACAGCGGCGGGGCCGTGGGAACTTATGCGCTGTTCCATTTGAACGGGAATATCGCGTGCTCGGGAGTCTTCTTCAACTATGAGCCGCCCACCCTGACCAGCAAGATTCCAACCCTGCTCACGACTCCTGGAGCGGCGGGAGGAAAACTGGTCGGCGGCTGCCACTAGGAGCAACTGCGATTCCTTTGGAGTCGACTGAATGGGTTTGATTTGTCAATGGGGCGGGCATTGAGCCCGCCCCTCTTTCTTTTGTCAGGCATCGACGGCTCTCGCAGTTCCCGAGCTCCGGAGTTAGCTCTCGGACCGACCAACGACGGCTGAATCGAATCCGTTCTCATTCGATCTAAAATAGGTTGCAACCTGCGCTACAAAGAACGGATCCGATGGCAAACTCTCGACAGGCCGCGCGAGCAACCAAACCAGGGAAGCCCGTGCGTTTGAACCGCGAGCAGCGTGTGGTCATTTTGAAGGCCCTGTCCGATCCGCGCCGGTTTGAGCTTCTGCAGCAGATCGCCAAGGCCGCCTGCCCGCTCGGCTGTTCTCAGGCTCTCGCCGCGTTGCCCATCTCCGCCGCCACGCTCTCCCACCACATCAAGGAACTGGAAACGGCAGGACTCATCGAAGTCCGCCGCGAGGGCAAGTTCCGCTATCTTTCGCTGCGCCCGGGAGTTCTGAGCTCGCTGGCCGACGGTTTAACTGCGCTCGAACCAGATTCCTGCTCCGCCCGCTGACCGGCACAAAAAGATTTCCACAAACCTTCTGAATCCATCCCCGCGCTTCCAGAATCAATTCGACAGTTATCGAAATGTCGAAACGATGACATTCCGGTAAGGGAGCATACAAATGGCAAATCTCCAAGGAAAAGTCGCGCTGGTTACGGGCGCATCCAAAGGAATCGGCACGGCAATCGCCCGCGAATTAGCGTCGCGTGGCGCCGCGGTGGCAGTCAACTATTCGGGCAGCAAGGCAGGCGCGGAAAAGGTCGTCGCAGAAATAAAGGCGGCCGGCGGCAAGGCTATCGCCTTCCAGGCCGACCTCTCAAATCCCGACTCGGTCGGTCCCTTCGTGAAGTCCGTTGCGGAGCAGCTCGGCCCTATCGACATTCTGGTCAACAACGCCGGCATTTACGAGTTCGGCCCGCTCGATCAGATCACGCCCCAACACTTTCACAAGCAGTTCGATCTGAACGTTCTCGGCTTGCTGCTGACCACCAAGGCTGCCGTCGAACGGTTCAATCCGGCCGGCGGAAGCATCATCAACATCGGCTCGGTTGTGGCGTCCGGTTTCGCGAACGCCGCGGTTTACAGCGCAACCAAGGGAGCGGTGAACACGATCACCACCTCGCTTGCCAAGGAGCTCGGCCCCAAAAAGATTCGCGTCAATGCCCTGAACCCCGGCATGGTCGAGACGGAAGGCACGCACAGCGCAGGCTTCATCGGCAGCGAGTTCGAAAAACAAGCCGCCGCGGAAACGCCGCTTGGCCGCATCGGCCAGCCGCGAGACATCGCGGAGGTCGCAGCTTTCCTGGCATCCGACGATTCCGGCTGGCTCAGCGGCCAGACGGTCTATGCCTCCGGCGGTTACACCGGCTGAAGTTCGCATTGACTGCGATTGCGCGGTCGAGTGATGCGGGCATGAGGATCGATCGCTCATGCTCGCTCCGCCTTCAACAATTGCTTCTTACGCTCGACTCCCCAGCGGTAGCCGGTGAGGGAGCCGTCGGCACCCACTACGCGATGGCACGGCACCACCAACGCCACGCGATTCGCAGCGCATGCGCGAGCCACGGCGCGTGTGGCATTCGGAATTCCCAGCTCGCGCGCCAATTGCGAGTAGCTGCGCGTTTCGCCGCGTTGAATTTGACGAAGCGCCTGCCACACGCGAAGTTGGAACACGGTCCCGCGCAAGTCCACCCGTTCCACGGGTTTCTGGTTTTGGAAGACTGAAGTGCCAGCGCGAACACTTTGGAGCGCGGCATCCACAAGCCGTGAGAGCGACGGATCGCGGCGCAGCGTTGCCGCAGGGAATTCCGCGCGCAACGTTGCCTCTGCCTCGGTCTTCGTGCCGGCCAGCGAGAGCCAACATAATCCGCGGGCGGTGGAACCAACCACCATCCAGCCGAATGGCGAAGGCGCAGTGGTGAAGCCGATCTGCTCGCCTTTGCCGCCCTGGGCAAACCGCGCTGGCGTCATGCCCAATTGGTTCCCCTCGTAGGCGCGACTCGACGAGCCGAAGCCGGCTGTGTAGATGGCGTCGGTCACGCTTTCGCCCTGCCTCAGCGCGCCGCGCAGCCGACTGGCGCGCAATGCCCGCTGGTATTCGAGCGGGCTCACGCCCATCTCGCGCTTGAAGAGGCGCTGCACAGTAAACGGACTTAAACCTGCGACACGGCCCAGCTCTTCGAGCCGCACTGGCCGGTCAAGGTGAGCTTCAATATACGCACGAATCTCATCCAAAGGGCTGCCCCACGCAGAGGTGGCGGGACGGCAGCGCTGGCACGCGCGAAAGCCCGCATCCTGCGCGGCGGTGGCGGTTGGGAAGAAGCGTACGTTCGCACGCAGCGGTCTGCGGCTGGAGCAGTTCGGCCGGCAGAAAACGCCCGTGCTCGTCACGCCGTAAAAGAAGCGCGCCTTTGGATCGCGGGCCGCGAGCTGCTTCCAGGCGGCGTCGGGATCGAGGGTCGAGATTTGTGTCATGGCGATGCTGGTCATTGTATTGACGGCGGCGAATTGTGTTGTTGCGGTCGATGTTGCGCTCATGGATTTCATGGTCGCCTGGGTTCGATTTCTACGCTATCCGAATCTTGCCGGCAATTCAGATTTCCCGGGCGATTCGGATGCTCTACAGGCTGGGTGAAAGGACGAAAAGGCAGAGGCTGTTTTATGGCCAGAATCGGGTGTTTTGTGGCTGAAAAGAGACCGTTTTGCGCATAAAAATCGCAATAAATCGCGAAAAAACGCAATAAAACGATGAGGATTTTAAGGCGTTTGTGTTGATGCCAAAGGGTTTATGGAAATTTTTGAGGTTTCAGAGTGTATAAAATCACTCCTGTCGCCATTTTCCGATTCTCCAAGGCCGGATTTGGCCCCCGCAGCCAGCGCGGGAGTTGGCCAAAACAGGCTGCGAAAACTGTCGCTAAAGCGACAAAACCATCTCTCAGGGGCTAAGGCCGAAGTCAATTTACGGCATTTACGGTGCGCGACCCACCCACTGGGTGGGTGCCCCGGTCGTGCCCTGACACTTCGTGCTCCTCCCAAGCAGTTTTTCCGCAACCTGCGAAAGGCCTGTGCGGAGGCCGGGCGGAAAGCCGGCAGGCTTGGTGGTGGAAAGAGTTCTGAATTGGCGATCATGTTGCGAGTATGCGCCGAAGGGGGCAAATTATCGGCAAAATTAAGCGGTGTCGATGCAATGAGTTAGAAGAAAACGGGCTTGACAGCCCTGGTGGACCAGCCCGGATCGAGCGATCAATCCGTTCTGGTGGTCTTGCTCAGCATTGCCTCCGCCCGCACCAGATCTTCTTCCGTGTCCACGCCAATCGTGTCCCTCGGCGCGTCTGCCACATAAATGGCGATTCCGTTTTCAAGCAGGCGCAGCTGCTCCAGGCGCTCCAGCTTCTCCAGCGGGGAAGGCGGCAGCGCGGCAAACCGCTCCAGCGCGGCCTTGCGGTAGGCATAGATGCCGAGATGCTTGCGATACCCAGTAAAGCCCGTCGCGTCGCGGTCGAATGGAATGGTCGTGCGAGAGAAATAAAGCGCGCGTCCATCGAGTGCAGTGACCACTTTGACCGCATTGGGATTCGCGAACTCCTGCGGCGGGCAACGCACCGCGAGCGTGGAGACCTCAACCTCAGGACGCGCAAAGAGTTCGAGCAGCGGCGGAAAGAAATCGGGCGTGAGGGTCGGCTCGTCGCCCTGGATGTTGACGTAGATGTCGGCGGCGAGCTGGCGGGCGACATCCCTCACCCGGTCCGAACCGCTGGGGCAATTGGGCGAGGTCATGATGACCGAAATCGACCGCGCGCGGCAAGCTTCGGCGACTTCTTCCGCATCCGTGGCGACAACGACAGGGTCCATCAGGCCGCTCGCACTAGCAGCGCGCCACACCCACTCCACCATGGGCCGACCGGCGATCGGGCGCAGCACCTTGCGCGGCATGCGCGTTGAACCGAGCCGCGCCGGAATCACGGCCGCAATGCGGAGGGGACTCATGGAGACGAGTGTACATGGGCTCGGAGCGTCGCTGGAATTGTCGCGAGAGGCACGAGTTTGCGTTGTTTGACCTGCCATTCTCGCCCCCTTATCATCGAATCTGGCGCTGCTGCGCGTTATTGATGGGCCAGCGCTCCCACCCGGCGGAGTAGCTCAGATGGTTAGAGCGACGGATTCATAACCCGTAGGTCGGCAGTTCGATCCTGCCCTCCGCCACCAGCCTTCGCCTGCTTGCAGCAGGCTACGGCTCGGCAAGCCAGTTCTCTACCGAATAAAGGTGATCGGGAACGACCCTGGCGAAGGCTGTCACGCCGGAGCGTTTTGCGGAGGCGGACCCAAATTGGAGCAGCTGCTCGCTGTTCGCTCGCACAGGTGAAGTGCTAACCAGCAGAGGTGGATCCTTCGCTTCGCTCAGGATTTCGCCTCAAGGCTCAAGTTCGATCCTGCCCTCCGCCACCAGCCTTCGCCTGCTTGCAGCAGGCTACGGCTCGCCAAGCCAGTTCTCCACCGAATAAAGGTGATCGGGAAAGACCCGAGCGAAGGCTGTCGCGCCGGAGCATTTTGCGGAGGCGGACCCAAATTGGAGCATCTGCTCGCTGTTCGCTCGCGGAGAATCAAGTGCTGACACGGGCTGCGGAATGGGTCGCCAATGGGAGATGGACCATCCCTCGGCGGCTAAAGCCGAATTCAATTAGCAGCATTTGCGGCACGCGACCCACCCACTGGGTGGGTGCCCCGGTCGTGTCCTGACACTCCGTGCTCCTCCGAAGCAGTTTTTCCGCAGCCTGGTCAAGCAGAGCCGGGCCCTCTACCCATCTGTCTGTCCATCGCCCTCAAGTCTTGTCAATGCTGCATGTTACAATTTGCCCACGTCGAATCCCATGAACGAACGTTCCCCGCAAGCCGAACCCGAACTCGAAATCATCGCCCCGGAAGGCTCGCGAGAGAAGATTGCCGTGACCCATGAACCCTTTAACATTGGGCGCGGCGGCGACGTTGACAACGTTGTGAAGCTTGACGACGGGCGCATCTCCCGCCGCTGCGCGACGATCGTGGCCGACGGCGTGGGCTACCGATTGCAGGATCGAGGCAATCGATCCGGCGTCTTCGTAAACGGCGCCAAGGTGCAACAGCACACTCTCCGCGATGGCGACGTGATCAGCTTTGGAATTGACGACAGCTACCGGATCGTCTTCCATTCGGGAGCGGCCCCGGCCCCGACTTCACGACACGACTCGGTCGCCAATCTGTTAACGCGCATCGGTTCCATTTCCGACTTCACCAGCACGACGGGCTCCGGCGGATTGAACAAGCTGAATCTGCTGCTGGAGGCAACATCGCTTCTCCACTCGCAGCTTCCTCTCGATTCCGTATTGGGCACGATGCTCGATCACGCCATCTCGGTCACCCATGCCGACCGCGGATTGCTCATTGAGCCCGACGCCTCGGGCGTGTTGCGTGTTCACCAGGCCCGCAGCAACAAGGCGGAAGATCTGCCGCCGGAGACGCTGAATCCAAGCCAGACCGCGATCAACCAGGCGATCAGCAGCCAGTCAAGTGTGATTACGGAGGATCTGAACCTGGCGGGATTGGATTTGAAGGCCGCAGCAAGCATCGTGGTGCAGGGGCTGCGCGCGGTAGTCGCCATTCCGCTGTACGCCTCGTCACGCTCCACCGCCGACACTGGCGCCGAGCAGGAGCGCGGCCAATTGCTGGGCTTGATCTATCTCGATTCGCGTCGAATCGCCGGCTTCTCGGCGCTCGACCGGCAGATTCTGGATGCGCTCGCAGTGCAGGCGGCGAGCATTATGGACAATGCGCGGCTGGTGGAGCGCGAACGCGAGCGGCAGCGGCTGGAACAGGAGCTGTCGATCGCGCGCACCATTCAGCAGGCGCTGCTGCCACACGGGCTGACCGATTATCCGCACCTCGCTGTCACAGGCATTCACTATCCCTGCCACGAAGTGGGCGGCGACTACTTCGATGTTGTTCCGGTGAGCGAAGACCGAACCGCAATTCTTATTGCCGACGTGAGCGGCAAAGGGCTGGGCGCGGCGCTGCTGACGACGATGCTGCAAGGCGCGTTGTCGGGACTGACCATGGGCGCCGATCCGGTGAAGGTCTTCAACCACATCAATCGCTTTCTTTGCCGCCACGCCGAAGTCGGCCGCTATGCCACCATGTTCATCGGGCTTGTGAGCCAGGACGGAATGCTCGAGTACATCAAGGCGGGGCATCCGTCGCCACTGCTTTTGCGGCAGGGCAATGTGACCGAACTTTACACTGAGGGGTCGTTCCCCGTCGGCCTGATTCCCGAGGCGGACTTCACGTCTGCGCGGTTGCAGCTGGAACCGGAGGACACCCTGGTTCTCTTCAGCGATGGAGTGACGGAAGCGGAAAACACCGCTCATGAGCTGTTTGAGGTGAGCGGTTTGAGCCAGGTCCTGTCCGGCCAGAAGGACGCATCCGTTGAAGAGCTGCAGCAGTCGGCTTTCGACGCAGTGCGCGATTTCACCAAGGGCGCCGACCAGTCGGATGACATTACGCTTCTGGTGGTGCGCTACCGTAAGGCGGCCTAGAACCGAAAGGGTGTATCGATATCTACGAGGGTCACCCCGCATGGTTAACATTCTTAAAGCCGGAAGGGGCTGAAAACCGTCGCGCCGGATTGGTACAATCCTCACCATGGCCGTCCCCAAATGCGTTGGAAGGTATGAGATTGTCGAGGAATTGGGCCGCGGCGCAATGGGAAGCGTCTTCAAGGCCCGGGATCCAGCCGTAGGCCGCATTGTCGCCCTCAAAACCATCCATACCGCGGCGCTCGAAGGAGCCCAAAGCGAGGAGTATCGCGCGCGATTCTATCGCGAGGCGAGAGCGTCAGGCGTGCTGGCGCATCCCGGAATTGTTCCCGTCTTCGACGTGGGCGAGGATGCAGGCGCGCCATACCTGGTGATGGAGTTCGTAGAAGGCAGAACCCTGGCTGACGCCATGAAGAGCGGCGAGCGATACACGCTCGATCGCGTATGCGAAATCGGCCAGCAGATCGCCGATGCTCTCGGGTACGCGCACCGGCAGGGCGTGATTCACCGCGATATCAAGCCCGCCAATATTCTGATGACCTCGCGCGAGGTCTACGGCAGCGAGCGGCCCCGCATCACCGATTTTGGCATCGCCAAGTTGGCGGCCAGCGAGATCACTTCCACGGGCCAGTTGCTGGGTACGCCCTCGTTTATGCCCCCCGAGCAGTTCACCGGCTCTCCCATCGACGGCCGTGCCGATCTCTTTTCTCTGGGCGTGATTCTCTACTCTTTGGCGACGGGCGAGCAGCCGTTCCCCGGCGAGACCATGACGGCCGTCTCCTACAAGGTCGTCTACACTGACCCGATTCCGCCGGCAAAGCTCAATCCCGCCATCCCGGCCGGGCTTGAGGCGGTGATCCTTAAGTGCCTGGCCAAGAGTCCGGCCGACCGCTACCAGACCGGCGAGCAACTTGCCCAGGCTTTGGCGGCCATGCGTTCGAACTCGGGGTCTGCGGTGACGCAAACAGGAGCGCCCCTGCTGGCCACAACGGGCTCCGATGTCACGCTCGCTCCTGGGAGTGTGGTAGTAAGGTCCATTCCTCCGGGCGCCCCCGCAAAAGCCGCTTCGCAACAGGGCCAGACGCCCGCGCCCAAGAAACTCTCGAAGCCTGGACAATTTGCGTCCAAGTTTGCCGTCGCTCTACTTTGCGTGGCTGGCGCCGCAGTGGTGGTCGCTGGAGGCTGGTACCGGTATGCGCATCGCAAGCCGCCCACGCCCCCGGTCACGGTTCCCGTTCCAAAGCCGCCGCCGAATCCTCCAAGTTCGTTCGTTCAGCCGCCGGCCACAGTTCCCACGCCTCCGGCCAACACTGAGCCGGGCAAATCTCCGGCCGCCAATCCGCCCAAGACTTCGACTCCGCCAAAGCCTTCCGCGGCCAAGCCCTCTCATTCCAAAACGAGCCCATCCCAATCTCCAGCCCCGGCGAACCCCGCCACCGCAGCAGTGCCTGGTGCCCCGGCCCAACCAGCTCCCTCAAATCCCGTGACGACGAAACCCCAGACGCCCGCGCCCGCTGCTACGGTGGCATTCGATCCCCGGAAGGCCGACCCAAACAAGAACGGCAAACTAAAGATCAACGTCAGCAAATTCCCCAAGGGCCTTCCATTCACAATCCTGATGAATAAGCTGTCCTATATTCACTTCATCACCGGTGACGGCAGCAGCCTTGACAATTTGTATGTTCCGCCCGGCATGCAGGAGTTCCGTGTCTCCTTCAAGAGCGGCGGCCAGGAGTGGGACGCAAAGGCCGTGAGCAGCGATTTCAAGGCAAAAAAGACCAAGACCCTCAAGGTTCAATTGCTGGAGAACGGCAAAGCGGAGTCCAAAATCACCGTGCCAATCAGCAAGGATGCACAGCTATCTATCTCCTTCTCCTCCACTCTCGGCGATATCTTCTGATCTTTTGCGTTTGTAACAGAACTGTCACAATCGTCCAGTACGATCTGGCTCGTAGATTCCACAATCTCAACCAACAGAAAAGGGCGATGGAAATGCAAATCTCCACGCAGGATATGGACGGCGGCGTCACCAGGGTCGAGCTGGATGGGCGCATGGACATCGGCGGCGCCGCGGCTATCGATCTCAAGATGAATCTGATCGCGGGCAGCGCAAAAAAACTTCTGATCGACTTGCAAAAAGTCACATTCCTTGGTTCGATGGGTTTGAGATCAATTGTGCTTCCCGCCCGGGCTGTGCATAGCCGCGGCGGCAAGGTGGTCATTTTCGCGCCCAACGAGATGGTGGAAGGGGTTCTCAAGGCTAGCGGCATCGACGCGCTCTTGCCGATTCACCACGATCTGGCCGCGGCGATGGCCGCGTTGCAATGAGCGCATCTGCTTGCCAAGCTTAACAATGCCCGCAGAAGACACAGTTAAGCCCGCACCCCGGCTGACTTTGAGAAGTCAGCTCGACGATATGGCTTTGCTTTGGCCATGGGTCGAGGCCCTTGTCGCCGAACACGCGGTTCCGGCCGACACGGCGTTCGCCATTCACCTTTGCCTGGAGGAAGCGGTTTCTAACGTTATCCGGCATGGATACAGTGGTGAGTCCAGCCATATGGTCACGGTCGATTGCGCCTCGCCAAGAGAGGGCAGTCTTGTATTCACGATCGAGGATCAGGCTCCGCCATTCGATCCGCTCGCGCCTGCTTTAATCGAGGAGCCGGCCGCGCCATCGCCCGAGGACTATCTTCGCCCCGGAGGCCGCGGCATCCTTCTTCTCCACAAGTTCGCCGGTTCGCTGGCATACGAGCGCCTCGCCGGCGGAAATCGCCTGACCATCGGCTTCGTTCTGCCCGCGTGACCCTCTCACGCGGCTAGTCCCTGCTAACACTTTCGTTTCTATGCTCCCGGGACCTCAGGACGTTGTCCGAGTGCCACTTGCGATATCATTGCGTCTATAGAATGTGAGCGGCTAGCTTCCCCTTAGGGCTGCTCCGGTGGTGCGTGTGTCCCGATTTTTCCAGCGCTTTGTCTTTGCAATCTCCGTGGTGATCTTTGCCGGGCTCGGGCTCAGTTATGTCCTGGGCGAATTCGGATGGATCGGCGTTCATGCCGGCGACGAACAGGACGCAGCTTACAAGCAAATGCGCGTCTACGCTGAGGTTCTGCGCAAGATTCAGAATTACTACGTGACCACGCCCGACATTCCAGCGGTGACCACCGGCGCTCTACACGGCCTTCTCGACTCGCTCGATCCGGATTCCAGCTATCTGACGCCGGCCGAGTACAAAATCTACAAGGACCGCCCCGCGACGGACAATGCGCAAGAGGGTCTGACTATCTCCAAGCGCTTTGGCTATGCCACGGTAGTCAATGTGCTTCCCGGATCGCCTGCCGACCAGGAGCACCTGCACGACGGCGATGTCATCGATCTGATTGACGGCCAGTCGACCCACGATCTGCCGCTGGCCATCGTCCGCTTCATGCTTACGGGCAAGCCCGACACCTCGGTCACGCTTTCGGTGGTCAGGCCCTTCAAGCCCGATCCGGACAAGATCACGCTCACCCGCACCGTGCTCACCGCTCCGCCGCTGGACGAGCAGTTCTACGAGAACGCATCCATCCTTTATCTCAAGCCCGGCGTCCTGACCGCGGCGCGGGTGGACGACATCGCCGCCAGGATCAAAGGCGCAGGAAAAAGCCGCAAGATTCTTCTCGACCTCCGCGACACCACCGGCGACGACCCGAAACAGGGTGTGCGCCTGGCCAACTTTTTCATCAAGCAGGGGACTCTGGCGTCGCTCGAGGGCCAGAAGGTTCCGTTGCAGACCTTCAGCGCCGATCCTTCACTCTTCCTGACCGACGCGCCCGTGGCAGTGCTTGTAAACCGCGGCACCTACGGCGCGCCTGAGATTACCGCTGCCGCCATTGAAGACCTGAAGCGCGGCGACGTGGTGGGTGAACGCACCTTCGGCGAAGGCACGGTGCAAAAGACCATCGACCTGCCCGACGGCGCCGGTCTCATGCTGACCATTGCCAAGTACGAGGATCCGAACGGGAAAAAGATTGAGGATGACGCGGTGACTCCCAACGTTGTAGTCGCCTCGCCTCAGGATGATGGCGAGCCGATGCCGCCTTCGAACGGCGACGCGCCGCTCAATCAGGCATTGTCGCTGCTGAAGGCGAAAAACGGTTGATCGTTAACCCGTTCGCGCTCAATTTCTTCCGGTTTTAGGCGCTGATTGACTCTCCAGCTAGGCGCGGTGCGCGCAAAACCTGCGTAACTTGCGCCTTATCGATTCAATGCTAGCCTTAGACTGAGGCACTCCTCCTACCTCGCAAGGCGGAGGCCTGCCCGTGAGGCCAGTCCTGCCTTGGCTACTACGTCCAATCAGCCGCCCAGAGAGCGAGTTGACCCTCGCCTGCCCAACCGGGCGCGCCGGCTTTCGAGGCCGCCGCTCCCTGCCCATCGGCGGCGTAAGCTCGCCGGGCGCTCGGCTATCGTGGCGTTGGTGCTGCTTGCGGCCATCACGGGTTCGCTTGCCGGACTCACTCTTGTCTATTCCGTTAATCTTCCGCAGATTCAGGACCTGGAGCATTACCAGCCCTCCACGATCACCGACCTCTACGACCACAAGGGGCGCATCATCGGCTCCTTTGCGCTGGAACGCCGCGAAGTAGTCGGTTACGACGGCTTCGCGCCTGTTCTGCGCCAGGCCGTGATCTCCATTGAAGACAAGAACTTCGAGTCGCACTGGGGCATCAACGTTTTTCGTGTCGCGGGCGCCGCCTGGCACGACATTCGCAGTCATGGCCGCGCGCAGGGCGCCTCCACGCTCACTATGCAGTTGGCGCGCAATCTTTTTCTATCCTCCGACCGCACTGCCATGCGCAAGATTCAGGAAGCCTATCTCGCCATCCAGATCGAGCGCGCCTTCACCAAGGAACAGATTTTCACGCTCTATGGCAACCAGATCTACCTGGGCAGCGGAAACTACGGCTTTGAAGCCGCATCGGAATACTTCTTTTCGAAACACGCCAAAGACCTGACGCTGACCGAAGCGGCGCTACTGGCCGGACTGCCAAAGGGCCCGGTGGCCTTTTCGCCGCTGCTTTATCCGGAGCGCGCGTTGCACCGCCGCAACCTGGTGCTCAGCGAGATGGAGTCGGACGGCGCAATCAGCCACGCGCAGGCCGAAGCTGCGCGCAACACCCCGCTTGGCCTGCACATGGCGAGGCCCGTGGGCCTGGCGGCGCCCTGGTTCCAGGACGCGGTCCGCGAAGAACTGGATAAGCGCTTCGGCACGGAGGAGGTGCATGAGGACGGCCTGCGCGTCGATACCACGCTCGATCTGGATCTGCAAAATGTAGCCAATCGCGCCGTTGTTGATGGAGTGGCTGCATATGAACGCCGTCACGGATGGCGCGGCAAGCTGGAAAATGTTCTTTCAGCCGATGTGACGCTCGACAACTACCGCCATCCAGATTGGGCCGTCATGGCCGGACCCGGCGATTACGTCCACGCGCTTGTGACGCGCGCACTTCCGCTTGAGGTTCACGCGCGCATTGGCCCGCCCGATCAACCCGGCTCTGAAATCCTGCTGCTGCCCGGCGACTGGCAGTGGACCGGCGTGCGCCACGGTGACGCGCTCGCCAAACCCGGCGACATCATCTACGTCCGCATGACCGCGGGCGCGGAAAGCGGCGAGCGCCGCGCTTCGCTCGAAGAGGACTCCGGTACGCAGGGTTCACTGCTGGCCATCGACAACACCAGCGGCGACGTGCTGGCGATGGTGGGCGGACGCGACTACGCGGTTAGTGTCTTCAACCGCGCCACACAATCCGAGCGCCAGACCGGCTCGAGTTTCAAGCCCTACGTCTACACCGCGGCTATCGAGGACGGCGTCAAGCCGACCGATATCATCGTCGACGGGCCGGTGCGCTTCGGCGACTACGTGCCGCACAACTACGAGAACGACTACAAGGGCGCGATGACCGTGGCCAACGCCTTTGCCGAGTCGCGCAATATCCCCGCGCTCAAGCTGGCCGCGCGCGTGGGAATTCGCAAGGTCATCGACGTGGCTCATCGCTTCGGCGTCACATCCAACATTCCGCCTTATCTCCCGGTGGCTCTTGGCGCGGTGGAGATCACGCTCGAGGAGCAGGTGGCCTCGTACGCAGTCTTTCCGAACGACGGAGTACGCGTGGCGCCGCACCTGATCCGCAAAGTCTCCAACGCCGACGGGATCACTCTCTGGCAGGAAGCGCCGGCGGTTGACGAAGTGCTTGACCAGCAAACCGCCCGCACAATGATGACCCTGCTGCGCGGCGTGACCGCACACGGCACTGGCGCGGCCGCCGCTCAGTTGAACCATCCCCTGGGCGGTAAGACCGGAACCACCAGCGACTTTACCGACGCATGGTTCCTGGGATTCTCACCATCCGTCACATGCGGCGTCTGGGTGGGCAACGATAGCCGCGAATCGCTTGGCGACAAGGAAACGGGAGCGGTAACGGCTCTGCCCATCTGGATCAACTTCATGCGCGCCGCAATCGCCGGCAAGGACGACGAACAATTCCCCGGCGACGAACCCGATGCCGCGGATGATCATGCCGCGCTCGACTCTCCGGCTGTGTCCCGCGCCGCTATCCGTACCCCTGGCATCGAGACGGCCGCTCGAACGAGAACGGGGGCCAAACTGCTTAGCAAAGATTTGAGAGTGCGAAGTACCGCTTCGCCCGCGCCACATCCTTGAAGATCTGCGCCTTCAGGGCCTCCGGCGACGGCCACTCACGCTCGCCGCGCAGGCGCAGCAGAAACTCAAGCTCGATGGGAGTGTTTTCGCCGAGATCGATCGGCTCAAAGTCGAGAATGTGCGACTCAACCGCGAACGACGCCTCGCCGAACGTGGGCCGGTTGCCCACATTCGTCACTGATTGAAAGGCACGCCTGTTCACCTTGAGCCGCGTCACGTAAACGCCAAAGCCCGGCAGTAGCCCATCATAGGGAGCAAGATTCACCGTCGGCACCAGCAGTCGCGTGCCGATGCCGCGCCCCGATGCCGGCGTGGAGAGCACCGCGAAGGGCCGCCCCAGCATCCATCGCGCCCGCCGCACGTCGCCGCCCGAAACCAGCGCACGAACAGCCGAGCTCGAAACCTCCAGCCCGTGCACGCGCACCGCGTCGTGGACGTGCACTGCGAAGCCACACTCCTTGCCCATCGCTGCCAGTTCCTGTACCCCGGCAGTGGCGCCGTGTCCAAAGCGGAAGTTTTGCCCTTCGTGCATGCCACAGACACCGAGCGCCTTAATCAGAATCTTCTGCGCGAATTCGTTGGCCGACAGGCTGGCCAGCTCTCGGTCGAACCTTAGCACCAGTACCGCGTCGATCCCCGTCTCAGCCAGCAGCCACAGCCGCTCCGGCATCGGCGTGATTAGCTTGGGCGCCTGCGCGGGACGCAAGAACTGCTCCGGGTGCGGATCGAAAGTGATGGCCATTGCGCGCGCGCCAGTCTCGCGCGCCTCAGCCGCCACGGCAGCAAGAATCGCGCGATGCCCTTTGTGTACGCCGTCGAAGTTGCCCACAGCCGCAACCGTGGGGCCAAACCCGGCCGGAATCTCATCGAGAGAATGAAAGACCGCAAACGCGCCGCCGCCCGGCGACATTCTCTTGATCGGGTCAGGGCTCATAACTCTGGGCTCATAGCGTTACGGGTACGCTCAAACCGTCGTATGCCAGGTTCACGTTCGCAGGCAGCGTGCGGTTAGTTTCTTCATGGCCCAAGTCGTGCGCAATGTGCGTGAACCACGTTTGCTTTGCGCCGATGCGCCGCGACCATTCGAGCGACTGCTCCACGGTGGAGTGGCTGGGGTGGGGCGTGTGGCGCAGGGCCGAAATCACCAGCACGTCAATACCCGCCAGAAGCGAAAAGCTCTCTTCCGGAATCGCGCTCACGTCGGTCATGTAAGCCGCTTTGCCAAAGCGATATCCGGCGATCGGCTGCTCGCCGTGCAACAGCGGAACGCGCACGAAATCGACGCCGTGGACTACATTGTGCTGAGCAAGAGGAATAAGTTCCACGCGCGCACGCGTCGGATAGGTAGCCTGCGGCGAAAACGTGTAGGCAAACGAGCGCTCCAGAACCGCTGCAGCCTCGCGATCGGCATAGAGCGGAATTGGTCCGCCTCTTTTTAAGGCAATAAAGCTCAAGGGGCGCAGATCGTCCATCCCCAGAATATGGTCGGCGTGCCCGTGTGTATAGAAGACGGCGTCCACATGCGTCAGCCTCGCCCGCAGCGCCTGTTCGCGGAAGTCCGGGCCGGTATCGATGACCGCAATTCGCTCTGCTTCGGTTGCGGGTTCATTCCAGCGCAGCAGCACCGAGGGCCGCAGCCTACGGTCGTGCGGATCAGGTGAGGTGCACACCGCGCACTCGCAGGCCAGAGTCGGAACCCCCATCGAAGTTCCCGTTCCGAGAAATGTGAGCGTACCTTGCATTCAAGCTTCCAGCCTCTAGCTCCTAGCCCCTAGCCTTGGGCCGGTCGCTGTAGGTTGCTGCCAACTGATTTACGGCAGAGTTTGCGTTTTGGCTCTTGCGGGAGACCCGGAACGAATCAACAGTCTCCCGATACTCATGCGTGATGGAAGGACCAACCTGCCCTATTCTCCGCGACGACTCGCTAGAAGCTAGGGGCTAGCTGCTAGAAGCTGTCTCTCTCACTTTTTCGCCGGCGGCGGGGGCGGCACGGCGGGCGCGCTCATCATGCTGGTCAGCTCCATAAATGCCATGCGCGCCTCGAAGAGCACGGTCTGCAGCATGCGATCCTCGGCGGGAGTCAGGTTGCCCTTCGTCTTCTCCGCCAGAATCCCCAGCAAATCGATCGTCGCTCGGGCACCCATGATGTCTACCCGCGGACGCTGGCCGTCCTGTGTACCGGCTCCCATCTGCAGCATCGCCGTCACGTAGAACTGTTGCACCAGGTGGTCAAATCCCATCGGCGGCTGCGAACCCACGGCGGGATTCTGCGCGCGAACCAAATCCTCCAGCCGTTGCGCCGACGCATCGTACGCGGCCTTCTGCTCGTGGCTCTCCTCGGCCGTAGGCGGCGGGGGCATTCCGTCCAACAATCCTGGCTCTGCTGTCGCGCCCGGCTCTTCCGCTTGAGGCGCAGCTTCTTTCGCCTCCTCGTGCCGTGCTTCATTCACAACCAGGCGCGGGCCAGGGGCCGGCTCTGCCGGGGCCGCCGGAGCCGTTGGTGCCGGCTCCGCGGGCGCCGCATGCGCGCCTTCCTTCTCTTCCTCCGCCTTGATCTTGCGGCGATCGATCACTTCGAACTTTGGCGTATCGCTCATATCTTCAGTTTCTCATCCTCACCGTGGGCTGCTCAGTTTTGGCGTTTCTGGCCCAGCTTTGGAGGCGCTTCCAAAATGTGCGCGTTTCCCTCGAGAATTCCCGCCTTGTATCCGAAGACCTGGCTGCGCGCCTCTGCCTCAGAGCGCAACATGCCCAGCGCAAACACACGGCTTCCTGCCGCGAGAGTCAACTCGGCTGCGCTGGTAATCTGACCGGCAGCGGCCCCGTCTTCACTCGTCAAATCCGCGCCGCTCTGGGGCACGGGACCGGAAAGCTCCAGCGGCCGAAGATGCCGACGCACATTGCCGCGCGAGCGAATGCGCTCCACAATCTCCTGGCCCAGGTAGCATCCTTTCGCAAAGTGCAGCGCACGCATCTGCGAAGTTTCCTGCGGCAGGTCGCGCTCCACCATGTCGATCCCATATGCCGGAATTCCCTCGGCGATGCGAAAGGCTTCAAGCGATGCGCAGCCGACGGGCGTTGCCCCGCCCGTGCGCAGGCACCCCCATAGCTTCGCCAGCCCGGCCGACGGTAGCCAGAACTCGTAGTGCTGCGCCATCACGCCGTAGCCGCGCAGAATTCTCAGATTCCAACCGTTCCACTCCACCCTCGTCCCTGCCATCGCACTCACTACCACCGGCAGGCCCACACGCTCGAGCACTTCGCTGGCCAGCGGTCCGGTTAGCCCGATCGCCGTCTCCGAACCGGCCTCTCCAACCTGTTCTTCTCCGAGCGGAACCAGTTCCACATCGTCCATGATGATGAACTTGTTCAGGTGAGCCAGCAGTTTTTCGAATTGATCGGCCGCAATCTCCAGCTCCAGCTCGGATTCGCCGGCAAACGGCGTACCCAGCAAGCGGTCGTCGACCAACGACGATGAACCCGCGGGAATTCGCCGCTGCGGAGAGAGCTCCTCGCCGCCTCGCCACACAGTCAGTTCGCCCTGGATATGGCCCTGCGCGTTCAACACCAGATTCCAGGCGCCGGTGTTCGGAAAGAGGTCGTTGACAGTATTCGTCACCATCCCGCTCAGCCAGCGAAACCGGTCGGACCCGCGCACGGCCACTCGGCGCATCCAGCCCAGATCGTGGATGGCAGCCCCGAAGGCCAGCGCCGCCGTTTCCACCTCCGGCGCGTCCAACTCTCGTGGGGTCAATACCCCACGGTAAACAGTGAGCGCGTGCGGTGTCCTTCCGGACTCAAGCATTGTAGCAAGCGCTGTGGCTTGCAGGTTTTGAGCTAGATCGGTCTCAGGCATGGGAAGTTTTCCGCGGTCCAGCGCAGGATTTTCTCTCTAAACTTGGCGTCAAACCGCATCCTGATTATAGCCTTGAAGAGAGAAGCTGGAATCCGGGCCCGTGAACCCGGAAGCACATCCAATGCCCCGGGGAGAGTGAATGAGGAATCTGCACATCAAAGTGGCACGAGCCGGGTGCTTCGGAGTCCCAGTCCTCCTGCTTTGCCTTGCGACGGCCGCCTGGGCGCAACAGCCCGCTTCCGCTCCTCAACCCGCGCCCACAGCAGCAGCAACGCCCTCCGCAAACAGTCCAAGCGCCAAATCCGCGACGAAGATTACGCCCGAGCAGGCCCAGCAGCTGTTCGCGCTTGTTGACGAGCTCATCAAATTCTCCTCGCAGGAGACCGGCCTGCCCATCAAAAGCACCGTCAAGCGCAACCTCATGACCCGCACCGCCGTGGAGAGTTACCTCGAAGAAAAATTCAACGAAGATGAGGGCGCCAAGCGCCTGCAACGCGACGAAATTGTGCTCAAGAAATTCGGCTTACTCGATCGCGACTTCGATCTCAAGCCTTTTCTGCTGGCGCTCCTGAAGGAACAGATCGAGGCCTTTTACGACTCCAAGACCAAGACCGTCAACATTCTCGATTGGGTCGATCCCGATGAGCAGAAGCCGGTGATGGCCCACGAGCTGACCCACGCTCTGCAGGATCAGCACGCTGACCTGGAAAAATGGGACAACCAAACTCCCGACAACGTCTCGCACGACGCGTCCGGCGATCAGGATCATCTGGCCCGCGACGAAATGGACACGGCTCGCGACGCGGTAGCCGAGGGCCAGGCCACTGCCGTTCAGATGAACTACATGCTCAAGCCGATGGGCAAGAGCCTCGTCAAGGATCCCGAGGTGCTCGATGTCATCCGGTCGCAGATGAACTCCACCGAGGACTCGCCCGTGATGGCTCGCGCGCCACTCTTGCTTTCTG
The DNA here is from genome assembly GCA_963823805.1 of uncultured Acidobacteriaceae bacterium. GTDB lineage: Bacteria > Acidobacteriota > Terriglobia > Terriglobales > Acidobacteriaceae > Telmatobacter. Next base: position 423,775 of record CAWGMW010000003.1, read on the forward strand.
AGTCGATGCTCTTTCCCTACCGCGAGGGCCTCAGCTTTGAGCAGGACATCTGGATGGACCAGGGCCAAACGGCAGCCTTTGCCGGCGCGCTCGACCGCCCGCCCTCCTCGAGCTGGGAGATCCTCAACCCTCGCGTCTACGAGCAGAAGCGCATCCCCGCCATTCCACTGCTGCCCAACATTCATCCGCTCGTTGACTCGCTCTACACGCCCTACGACATCGGCCAGATCGGCGAGCTTGACGTGCACATCATCACCGAGCTCTTTGGCGGCGACAACGCCTCCCGCGACCTGACTCCGGCCTGGGACGGAGGTCTCTACTGGGCCGGCCAGTTGCGCAGCGCCACCACGCCCGCGGAGCAGGCCAGCACCAAATCCATCGGCCTCTTCTATCTCTCAGTCTGGAAAAACGCCGACTCCGCGCAGGTCTTCACCAAGCTCTATGCGAAAAATCTCGGCCGCAAATATTCCAGCGTTCAGTTGCAAACCACCGCGGATCTCTCCGCTCCTTCCGATGACGGCTCCGTCGAGCAGGTCTACTCCACCGATGAGGGCCCCGTCGTCATCACCACGCGCGGCAAACTGGTCTTCGTCTCCGAAAGCTTTCCGCTGCCGCTGGCGCGCAAGCTCACCTCCCTTATCCTCGATGCCCAGGGCGGAGGCGAGATGCGCATGACCTCCCTTCCGCAGCGGACTCCAGCTCCTGCATCTGGATATGTTGCCGCGCAAGCAACGGCCGGACAGACTGCGGAACCTCAGACCCTCTCCGGCGATCTCGTTCATCTCTTCGGTGAGTGCGGCGTGATGAAGGCAGCCGTGGATGCCGAGTTAAGAGCCATCGAAAGATAATTCGCGACGGATTCAGCCATTCGTTGCCGTGCGCCTCTGTTTTTTGGGACGCAGTGGAAAATCCCTCCCAAACTGCGCCAACTCGCCGCAAAACTCGCTTACTCAGCCGCGTTATGATGATGAATTGCCGGAAGGCGGCGCTCTGCGCTTCCGCGTTTTGGAGCTGATTCCAGCTCATACAAGGAGACTCGCACGTGCAAGGCAAGCTCGAACTGATGATGGGGCCCATGCGCAGCAACAAGACCGCGGAACTGCTGCGCCGCGCCGATATGCGCCGCCAGTACGCCAAGCAACACGTCCTGGTGCTCAAGCCGAGCGACGACACCAAAGGCGGTCCCGGCGTGGTCGAGAGCCGCAATCCCAACGGCGGCGGCAAAATGAGCGCTGTTGAATTCAAGACCAGCGACCCGTGGGAGGTGCTGGGAGCAATCCGCGACGCGGAGCAGAAGATCGGCAAGCGCGTGGAGTGCGTCGCCATCGACGAAGGCCAATTTGTCGATCAGCTTTTTCTCTTCGTAAAGTACCTGCTCGACGCAGGTCACGATGTTCTCGTCGCGGGGCTCGATCTCGACTTCCGCGCCATGCCCTTTGGCGAAATGCTCAACCTCACCTGGCTGGTGAACGCCTACGGCGGCAGCATTACCGAGTGCATGGCCTACTGCAGTTGCGGAGCCCGCGCCCTCTACTCGCAGCGCCTTATCGACGGCAAGCCCGCGCCCTTCGACAGTCCCATCAAAATGCCCGGCGACTCCTACGAGCCGCGCTGCTCACAGCACTTCGTCCTCCCCGGCCGCGCGCACTAGACGCGGCGATCAATCGCCCACGGCGACGTTGGGGCGATGACACTGCCGCGAACAGCAGCGTCGGCTTACTACTGCGCGCCAGCGGGAACCGGAACAGCCGTGAAGCCGATGTCGTCGAGCGCGAAATCATTCCAGGATGCATCCGTGTTCAGGTCGACAAGCACCAGGTCCGCGCTCTTGCTCGTGCCCGATTTCCATGTGAACTTGTAGTTTTGCCACTGGCCTCCGCTGTCAGGTGAGAACTCCGGAAACGTACTACTGCCAATCACGGCGCCGTTGATCTTCAGCTCCAGGTGCGGCAGCGACGAACTGTCGTGATCGACTTCGGCGCCCCAATAGGAGAAGGTGTACTCCGTTGACGGCGTCACGGTTACCGTCTCCTCCCAAACCGGCAATGTCGCGTCGGTGGCCCCATTCACGATCATCATCTTTCCCGTTCCCGACGTATGATCGCCGCAATTACACCAATCCCCAAAGGCTCCGGGCGCAGTTGATGGGTTGGCGCCGATTGAGTAACTGCCTGGATTCGAAAGATTGCCGATTGTGTATCCCGAAGCAAATCCTGTATTGCCGTTCTCAAAGTCACCGTTGATCACCAGGTTTGGGCTCGTCTGCGCTTCGACAACGAGTACTGTCGCCAGCAGTGCAAGCGCCCCGATTCCGGTGAACGTCATCCATCGCAAATGAGAACTCATCTTTCCCCCTCTCAATAAACCGCTTCGTCGCGGTTTCTCCCCGGTCGATCCCGCGGTGACCGGGGAGAAGGAATTGAAACGGCGAGCCACGCCGGGGATGTTTGCCTAAACTCCTACGGTTCCTGGATCGTGAATGTAATGGTCTCATTGAGGCCAGGTCCCGTAAGCATGACTGAGGCTTGATACGTTCCGGCAGGTGGCGTCGGCGGCCCACTCTTGCCACCGCACGATGTAATCAGCGGCAGGCCGCACAACAGAATCAGCAGGAACAGAATTCCCCGCTTTGATCTGCCCTTCTTGCGGCGCATGACAAACGCCCAGGCCGGCAGCCACAGCACCGCGCCGAAGGCCACTCCTCCAGTCGGCGCAGCCCACGGCCAGGACTTCCGCTGAAGAGAGGCGCCCTGGACCTGCTGGATGGTCAGCGTGGTGGTTTGGGTGGCGGAGGAGGCGAAGTTCAGGCTGCTGGGGTTGAAGCTACAGGTGACGTATTGCGACAAGCTCGTCGGGAGGTTGCATTCAAGCGCAATGGTTCCGGTGAAGTCCGTCGCAGTGCATGTAATTTGCGCTGTTCCAGAATCCCCAGACAGGGTAATGGTTGGGATCGTGCAGCTCACACTGGGCGGCGGAAGCGCGAATCCGGAGAGTTGCACTTGTTGCGGAGTGCCGCTCGCGTTGTCCGCCACATTCAACTCCGCTGTCTCCGAGCCGGCCGAGAGGCTGGGAGTGAACGTGACGCTGATCGCGCAGTTGCCCCCGGCTGCTACGCTCGTGCCGCAGGACGGACTTGTTTGCGTAAAGTCCGTGGCATTCGCCCCCGAGATGCTGATGCCCAACCCCGTTCCGCTAAGGTTGAGTAGGGCGCTTCCGGTGTTGGACAGCGTCACGGTCTGCGCCGCGGATGCCGTGCCCGATGCCTGAGGCCCGAAGGTCAGCGAAGTGGGGCTTAAGTTAGCAATCGGCGCAGGAGGCGTGACCGTGAGGGGGGAGAGCGCGAAGACGCTGTTGTTAAGCGAATCGGTGACCGTTACTGTCACCAGGAATTCTCCGCTTGCGGTCGGCGTGCCGGAGATGACGCCTGTGCTTTTGTCGATGCTCAACCCCGCTGGCAGATCTGTCGCGCTCCAGGTATAAGGCGACACGCCGCCGCTGGCAGTGAACAACGCAATGGGGGTATACGGCACGCCGACAATGCCGGTGGGCGCGGAAGCCGCGGTAGTGATGTTCAGGGGCAGCATGACGGCGACGGTGTCGATATCTGTAACCGTTATTGACTCAGGGTCGCTGACATCGGTGAGCTGGACCTGCGTCGCGCTGTCGTTGACGGTAATGGTTTCGGGGTCGTTGACAGTGATGGATCCCGAAGACGTGCTGTTGATGGTCAGCGTGTAGTTCAGCTGTTCAAAGTCGCCCTGCGAATCAGTGACCCGCAGCGTGAAGGGGGCAGCAGTTTCAGTGGTGCTGGGTGTGCCGGAGATTGTGCCCGTGCCCGAAAGGATGAGGCCCACGGCGGAGAGCGCTGTTCCCGAACCTACGGAAAACGAGAACGGACCGCCGCTGCCGCCGCTGGCCATAAACATCTGCATATACGGTGTTCCCAATGTGCCGGCTGGCAGGGTGGTGGGCATGACCGAGAAGTCCGGATAAATGGTGAGCGTGTAGTTTTGCGTTGCGTCGTTGCCTTGCGAATCCGTGACCTGCACCGTGAAGGGAGCCGCGGTTTCCGTGGCGTTGGGAGTGCCGGAGATCATGCCCCCAGTGGTCAACTGGAGGCCCACGTTGGTGAGCGCTGTTCCGCCAGAGGTGACGCTCCACGTGTATCCGGTGCCGCTACCGCCGATTGCGTTAAAGCTTATCGGATAGCTCCCTCCCACAAAACCTACAGGAAGCGTGGCGGGGGAAATCGTGATCGGCGAGGATGACGACGAGAATGCAACTTCGGCTACAAATGGGATAAAGCCGCTATCGGTGCTGGGCACAGTTCGCTCAAACGACCCGGGTGTCGTGGGAAGCTGCTGCGACCCCGTCGATCCGGCAATGTATGCGTTCCCAGTTGAATCCAGCGCGCCGTAGGCCCCGCAGCACTCCAGGTTTGCCCCGATGGGCGTCGAGAAGACCAGCCCCGAGCCATTGTCGGTCAGCTTCGAGATGAAATCAAAAAAGCAGCCGCCCTCTGTTGTGCAGGCCGGCAGCGTAAGCGCACCCGCCGTGGATTCGAATCCATAAGACGTAGCGGTAAGGCCGAAAATCACGGCGCTATCGTCCGGGCCTACAGCAACCGAGTCCACGTCTCCGTTGAAGTAGCTGGAGTAAGCAATCCCGGCGCCGCTTTGGTTGAACTTGGTAATGAAGCCGACTCCGGGGCTGCTTTGAACCACGGGCGAGGTCACGGGAAAGTTGGTAAAGTTTGTCTCGCCGCCCACAAAGACTGAGTTGGAAGAATCCACAGCGATGCCCAGGCCAACACTATCTTTATTTGCCGTGGTGCCACCGAGGAAGGTGGAGAAAACCAGCGCGGATCCCGTTGGGTTCAGCTCGCTGACGAAGGCATCGTCGCAAGGGCTATTGCAGTTCTCGATGTAAGGATTCACGGTTGGAAAATTGCTTGAAAATGTGTTGCCTGTTACGTACGCATCGTTCGAGCTGTCCAGCGCAATTGCGCCAGCCGCGCCTCTGTTTATTACGTTTTCCCCGTAATTGCCGCCCAGGAAGGTGGAATAGACCAGCGACGAGCCATCGAGGGAAAACTTGGTGACGAATGCGGTCCCAACATCTGGGCTGGCTTCAAATATTGTCTGGAAAGCTCCAGCAGGCGCGGTGGAAAAGGTGGGAAAGTCCGTGGCCGTCGTATTGCCGGTGACATACGCGCTGAACGACGAATCCACTGCAATTCCAGAGATGCCATCTGTGTCGTTGTTCGGAGTTCCATCCAGATATGTGGAATAGACCAGCGTCGATCCATCCGGGCTCAACTTGGCCAGGAACGGCACAGGGTCTTCAGAAGGCCGAACGGGCATAAAGCTACCTGGCGTGGTAGGCGTGTCGTCTTCGGTCTCCGAGATGCCGCCGAAATAGGCCGCGCCCGTGCTATCGATGGTAATGGCATAGATCTGATCGCCGCCGTCGCCGTATTGGTTAACCCCGCCGAAAAAGGTCGAGTACACGAGTCCGGAGCCGCCGGGATTGAGCTTGCTGATGTACGCAAAGTTGCCGCTGGCCGGGGGAGGCCCAGGATCGTAAGACCCCGGGGTAGTAGGGAAAAGTACTCCATAGGGTTGGGCCGATCCCGCCACGACAACGCAGCCCGCTGAACAATCAATGGGGTCGGCATGGGGCGCCTCGCTCGGGCTCGAGCTGTCCACGGCGATGGCAAACGCATATTCTTCCCCGGATCCCCCGCCAAGGTACGTGGAATAGACAAGCGTGGGATCGATCACCAGTGGCCGCGTATGGTCGTAAGGGCCTAGCTTGAACGCAATTCGATTGCGGGCACCGAGCACGAAATTTCCGGTGATCTCGCGCCGGCCTTCAGGCAGTTGTTGGTAGATGTGCGGCTTATTCATCACCAATTCCTGCGCTTTGCCCATGCTGAGAACCACGTCGCCCGGCCGATTCAAACGCATCCGGCGCGCTCCATCCACCTCGAGCGCAATGCTGTGGGGATCGGCCCCCGGTGCAACGTCAAAGTCGAATTCAAGCTTCCGGTTGTCGCCGTGGAAGACCGCGTCGACGCCGGGATAGATGCCGCTGTACTTGACCGCGGAGTAGTTCGCCACATTGGTGTGCCACTGCTTTGGATCATTGCCGATGAAGTAGTTCGATTTGGCCGCCAGTTCGTCGCTTCCGGCAACGACGGCGTCGGCGTTGCCGCCCAAAAACCGCACACGCAATGGGTGGGCCGCATTCTGACGTGGAGGCGTTTTGGGATGGTGTAGGGGATCGCCGGCGCGGAGTGGTTTCCGGGTGGGCAACGATTCAGGGAGCGAGAGAACCGCCTCTTGATCGGTGAGAAAAAGCGAGTAGCCGGGTGCGTGCGCAAGGAATTTTACGCGCGGATCGGACTGGCCGGCGTTGGCCTCGAACGACATGGGCAGCGCAGCATACATCTGTAAAGTGCGGGTGCGTGTGTCCTGCGATAACGATGGTGGAGCAGTTGCAGCGGTTCGACGCTTTGGAAAGGTCGATTTAGGGGGGGCCTTGAGCTTCGTCAAATGCGCGGCTGAGCGCAGCCTTGAAGCGGCCGTGAAGGAACTGTGTGCCGGTCGTGCAGGCGATGCCAGGTCTTTAGAAGTTGGAGGGACTGTGGAGGGCCGCGCGGTGCGATGCCCGTCGGCCGCAACAGCAAGTCCGGCAAGCACGATTGCAGTGCAAAGAGCCGCCCTCGCCCTAGCCACCATCCGGTATGCCGAGCTGCGCCGGGCGACTGTGGCCGCGCAATGATTTGTTGCATTCGCGTCACGTATTGTCGTTGGCCGTCTGCCCATCTCGCTTCCTCCTCCCCTGACCGCGCACCGCATGGGGTTGCCGCTAGCGGAGCTACTGGAAGCTGATGATGACGGATACATTGATCGAGTCGCCGGCGGCAGGAACTATCACGGCGCAGGAGATCTGTCCTGTTCCGCCGCAAGGGGTTGTGCTCGTGGACGACTGAGGCAGCGTGGCGGCGGTAAATGCCAACACAAAATCGCCCCCGACGGGCGAAAGGGAATCCGGGCTGGTCTCGGTTGGGCAGGCGACAGGCGCTATCTTTTCACTGCAGGTCGAGAGGAGGGTCTGCACCTGCGAGATCGTTCCAGCGCTCGCGGACACGACGCTTCCCGTCAGGGCCAAGTTGCCTTGGCCGTTTAGCCCGGCCTGCAGATTATAGGAACAGCCGGAATTGGGTGCGGGGCTGCAGTTTAAGGGATAGATCGCGGCCGGGGGCGCGAGCTGCGCGAGCGCGCACCCCCCCGAGGTGAATGCCAAACTTGGCGCAACAAGGTTAGAGTTGTTGAAAGGGTAAGATATCCCGGCGGAGCAAGGTGAAGAGCTTGGGTCCCCGAGCACGACGCCCCATTCCCCCGGCGTGTAGGCGAACCCCTCCGCTTGTGTTGCGGTGAAGAGCGAGGGAAGAACTTCGGCACCGCCCCCACCAAACAGCGAATTCTCAAATTCCGTGTGCGAGAGGAGCTTGCCACTCGGACTCCTGACCTCGATCATCCAGTGGCCGTGAACCTTGATGCCTTCGTGCGTTCCCCGGGTTGATGCTCGCCGCGCATAGCCGATCGCCCGGTCTGGGCGGTAAGCCCAACTTTTTGCGGTGATGCAGCAGGGGCAGCGGCCTTGGGGGAGGGCTGAGCCGCGGCGCCAGCCGCCTGGGCACGATAGAGACCGGCCATGCCGGCCAGGAAAACAAACAGAGCCACCAGACGGACTCCGCGACGGACGAAGGCTTTGAGGACACGATCTTTCATACGACCTCCCGGTGCGCGCCGCAAGCTGTGGGAATGGGTCTAACTCAGACCAATTCCGGGGTGCTGGCGGCAACTTGCGCAGAGTGTGCGCCCCGATTGAGTTGGGATCAATGGGCCGGGCCTGAAACGTATCTGTATTTCGTCTGTACCGATGCTGTTTGCGGCACCGCCGTTCACGGTGTAGGCTGGAGCCAAAGAACTTAGCCTGTTCCCTTTAACCTGACCTCTGTAACAAAGAATGGGTCCCATGCCAACCCGTTCAATCTTGAAATTCGGACCGTTTGAGGTTGATCGCTCTCTAGGTGAGCTGCGCAAGAACGGTGTCCGCATCCCGATCCAGGAAAAGCCTCTCCGAGTGCTCACGGCTCTTCTGGAGCGCCGGGGAGATTTGGTCACGCGTGCCGAGCTGCATCAGCAATTGTGGCAGGACGAAACCTTCGTCGACTTCGACACTGGGCTGAACACCGCTGTGCGCAAACTGCGTTCCGCCCTTGGGGACGAGACGGAATCGCCGCACTACATTGAGACATTTCCCAAGCGCGGCTATCGCTTTCTGGCGCCCGTGGAATTTGTCAACGGGGCAGCTGAGGCGCACGCCGTCCTCCCGCAGAGCTCACCATCGCTCCCAGTGACGACGCCGGGCGCAGAAGGCGCGGCAGCGGGAACGATTGCGCCGGGAATCGGCGCCCGCGCCCTCGGCTTGCGCCGCTGGATGGGGCGCGTCGCCCTTCTGGTCGCGGCTATGCTGATCACCGTAAGCGGAGTTGTCGCATGGCTTACCTACAGCCGGCCTGTCTACTCGTTCAACACCCAGGATTCTGTGCTGATTGCCAATTTCGAGAATCAGACCGGCGACCCAAGATTCGATGAGGCGCTGGAGACCGCTTTCACAGTCAGCATGGAACAGTCGCGCCACGCGAATATCTTTCCTCGGGGGAGAATTGCCTCGGTGCTCGCGCTGATGGGCAGGTCTCCGGACGAAAGAATTACCGCGGCACTGGGACGCGAAATCTGCCAGCGCGAGAATATCCGCGGGCTGATCACTTCCAGCATCACGCGGACCGGCGAAGAGTATGCCCTTTCAGCGGAATTGATCGATCCGCAGTCGGGCGACACTGTGCGCTCTTACTCCGAGCGATCCTACGGCGAAGGCCACATTCTTGACGCTCTCGATGTGATCGCCGCTGACATCCGTCGTGATTTGGGCGAATCGCTATACCAGATCCACGAGAACACGAAGCCGTTGCCCCAAGTCACGACCGCTTCGCTGGATGCTTTGCGAGAATATGCGGACGGCACCGCGTTGTGGCACCAGGGAAAATACCAGGACGCTGTCACACTGTTTCGCGCGGCGATTCTGGCTGACCCCGACTTCGCCATGGCCCATGCCGCCCTGGGAAACGCATACTCGAGCTTCATCTATAACGATTCAGGAAAAGGGGATGATGAATACCAGAGGGCCCTGGCTCTGACCAAGAGAACCACCGAACGCGAACGAATGAATATCGAAGTCAACTATGTTGACACCCAGGGGCACTTCGACGACGCGGACAGGCTATATCGGGCTTATCTCCAGCGTTACCCGGACGATTGGACCATACTCGGGAATTATGCGAGGCTCTTGCGCACACATGGCCACGCCGATGAGGCCATCGATCAGTACAAGACAATGTTGCGCGTGGTTCCCAATGACGCCAGGACAGACGTTGAACTGGCTACGGCATTCAAGACTCTTGGCCGTTTCCAGGATGCGATCGGCGCCTATACGCAGGCGTTTCAAATCGATCCTTCCATTATGACTTCGGGGAACGTCAGCCGCGAGTATGCCATTGCGTTGATCCGGAACGGGGAGATGTCAAAGGCCGAGGCGGTCTTTACCTCGCTGCTTTCAAATCAATCAACGCGAGAAAGCGGGTTACGTTCGCTGGCTCTTCTCGACCTCTATCGCGGAAGGTATGCCAGCGCCCGTCCCTTGCTCGAGGAAGCTCTGGCCTACGACGAGGGTCTGAAGACTGAATTTGTGAGCGTGGCGCGAGAGCATTTGCAGCTGGCGATCCTGGCAGAGGGTGAGGGCGACACCGGCATGGTGCAGCGCCAGCTCGATTCCGCGATGGCAAATTTCAAGGCGATCTCGCCGAAAGTGATTCTTGGCGCTTGGATCGGCTCAGAGTATGCGCGTGCCGGGCTGGCCCACCAAGCGGAACAAATTGAAAGGACTATTGAGCCGCTCGTCGACGTGAGGAACCCGGAACAAGTTGCATACCAGCAGTATTTGCAAGGGGAGATTGCATTGGTGCACGGCGATAACAACAAGGCAATTCAGCTTCTCAGCCTTTCGGATCAGGAGCACATCACGCCTTTCAGCTCGGAAGCTCTGGCGCGCGCATACCAGCAGTCAGGGAATATGAAGCTGGCGGTGAGCCAGTACGAGAGATTCCTTGCCACGTCGGATAATGGCCTTCTCTGGGAGCCGCAACAGCGATCGATCGCTGCGCGCTACACCCTTGCTTCTGACGATCTGGCCATGGGAGAGTCCGCAAAAGCAAAAGAAGCTCTCGATCCGCTGCTCGCATTGTGGAAGGATGCCGACCCCAACCTGCCCCTGCGGAAGCAGGCTATTGCACTTGGCGAACGGCTCAGGTAGTCCGGAATGTTCGGTGAGATTTCCTGGAGCGACCTTTAGAGCGCTCCCTAAATCTCTGATTTCAAAAAGTTGGTGCCGGGAGGGGGGGTCGAACCCCCATGACCACAAGGGCCGGCAGATTTTGAGTCTGCTGCGTCTGCCAATTCCGCCATCCCGGCCTCGGGTGGGCGTTGCTTCCAAAGTATCGCATAGCCTTCACACGATTCGCCATATGCCGTGCCAGCAGCCCGAGTCCGCCCCAGCCGAGCCACGACTCTTCTCTGTCGTGCCCGGCCGAAGGCGTCTGCCGCACCGCAGGTGCCCGAAGGCATCTGCCCCACGGCGTGGTTTCCACATTTGCTCGGCGACTCGCTCTCGAACCCCTGTGCGAGAATGAAGGCATCAACGATGACCAGCTCCTCCGCCGCCGTCGTTCCAGAGCCAATTACCATCACTCCGCAGATGCTTGCGCAACACAGCATCACCGCGGAGGAGTACGAGCGCATCCTCGCAGCGCTCGGCCGTACCCCATCGCTCACCGAGCTCGGAATCTACAGCGTGATGTGGAGCGAGCACTGTTCCTACAAATCCAGCCGCGTGCACCTCAAGCGCCTGCCTACCAAAAGCGATCGCGTCGTTCAGGGGCCAGGCGAGAACGCAGGGATCATCGACGTAGGCGAAGGATGGGCCTGCGCGTTCAAGATCGAATCGCACAACCACCCCAGCTACATCGAGCCCCATCAGGGCGCGGCCACCGGCGTTGGTGGCATCCTGCGGGACATCTTCACCATGGGAGCGCGCCCGCTCGCCGTCATGGATTCCCTCCGCTTCGGGCCGATTGAGCCGGGTGAAGCCGACCGCGAGACCGTCCACAAAAATCAATCTATCCTCGAAGGCGTGGTCAGCGGCGTCGCAAGCTACGGCAACTGCTTCGGCGTGCCCAACCTCGGCGGCGAAACCAAATTCGAGCCGTGCTACAGCGGCAACCCTCTTGTGAACGCATTCGCTCTCGGCCTCGTCCGCAAAGACGAAATCTTCTACGCCAAGGCCAGTGGCACCGGTAATCCCGTCATCTACGTCGGCGCCAAAACCGGCCGCGATGGTATTCACGGCGCGACCATGGCCAGCGAAGAGTTCAAGGAAGGGTCGGGACAAAAAAGGCCTAACGTCCAGGTCGGCGACCCGTTCATGGAGAAACTCCTGCTCGAAGCCTGCCTTGAAGCCATGCAGACTGGAGCCATCGTCGGGATTCAGGATATGGGCGCGGCCGGACTCACCTGCTCCACCTGCGAGATGGGCGCGCGCGGCGGCGTGGGCCTCGATGTCGAGCTCGACCGCGTCCCGCAGCGCGAAACCGGCATGAGCGCCTACGAGATCATGCTCTCCGAGAGCCAGGAGCGCATGTTGCTCGTTGCGGAAAAAGGCCGCGAAGACGAAGTGTTGCGCGTCTTCGCGAAGTGGGGTCTCGACGCGGTCATCGTCGGCACGGTAGAACCTCAGCCGCGTTTGCGCATTCGTCATCACGGCGAGCTTGTCGCCGATATTCCCAACCAATCGCTCACCGATGATGCGCCGCTTTACCACCGACCCGTCGGCACATGGAAAGCGCCCGTTTCGCTTGATCCTCCCACCGCGGCTCTCACCGAGTTAACCAAAGATCGCGATTACACTGCCGATCTCAAAAGGCTCCTAGCCAGCTCCAACGTCTGCTCCAAGCGCTGGGTCCATGAACAATACGACTCCATGGTGCAGACCAACACCGCACAAGGTCCCGGGGGCGAAGCCGGCGTGATGCGTATCAAGGGCACCGGCAGACCACACTCACTTGAAGGCCCGAATGGAGAGATCGGCCTTGCCATGGCCCTCGACGGCAATGGCCGCTGGGCCTATCTCGATCCCAAACTGGGCGCCATGCATGCCGTCGCTGAAGCTGCTCGTAAAGTGGCCTGTACCGGAGCGACGCCCGTCGCCGCCACCAACTGCCTCAACTTCGGCAATCCCGAGAAGCCTGAAATCATGGCTCAGCTTTCGGCGGCCATCGACGGCATCGCCGAAGCCTGCACCGCGCTCTCGACGCCCATCACCGGCGGCAACGTTTCTCTTTATAACGAAACGCGTGGCGAAGGCATCTATCCCACGCCTGTCCTCGGCATCGTCGGCATTCTCGACGACGTAACCAAAGCCGTCCCCGCGCACTTCCAGCGAGAAAAGGACGCAATCGTTCTTCTCTGGCCGATTCCGCGGGGTCCGGAGCCCGATCCTAAACTCAAGGTTCCGCTCAATCCTCCGCCCATCAGCCAATATCCATTGCCCGCGCTCGAGCGCGAGCCCAGAGACCGTGAGCAGCCCGACGCATCCGACGCGGAGGTCGCGGCAAATCTCGCTGTATTCGGCTCCTCCGAGTTCGCCAAGGTTAATCTGGGCAGCCTCTGGGGCACTCCGCCCGCACTCGATCTCGACGCCGAGGCCAGCCTCCACGATCTGCTGTCCATCCTCGCCTGGCGCAAGCTCATCCGCTCGGCGCGCGACATCTCCGACGGCGGCATCGCTATTGCCCTCGCGGAGGCCGCATTTGCCAAGGGCATCGGAGCTACCGTCGAGCAGGACCCCTCGCTTCTCGCTCATCCGCTCTTCGGCCTCTTCGCCGAGCCCGCCTCCACCGTCCTCGTCACCACGGATTCCAGCAATTTTTCAGAGATTGACGCCATCGCAGGCCAGCACAACTTCTTCTCCGCTCGCATCGGCGTCACGGGCGGCAGTCGCCTTGAAATCTCCGTCGACGGCGATCCCTTCATCTCTGCGCCGCTTGCCGAGCTTCGTGCAATTTGGGCTTCCGCCCTGGAAGCCAATCTCCACGGCGAGGTCTTCGCATGAGCCGGTTGCTTTTTCAGGGTGTCTGCGGTGAACCCGACCTTTCCGAATCCCTCCGCATCGATTCACTGATCACTGAACACAACCCACTGACCACTCTTCGCGAAGCCGACAAACTTCGCGAAGAATGCGGCGTCGTCGCCATCTACGGCCATCCACACGCAGCGCGCGAAGCTTATCTTGCGCTCTACGCCCTGCAGCACCGCGGCCAGGAATCCGCCGGCATCGCCACCGCCGACGGCCAGCATCTCGCCAACATCAAAGGCATGGGCCTGGTTTCTGAAATCTTCACCGACGATGTTCTCGCAAAACTTCCCGGCCATCTTGCCATCGGCCACACGCGCTATTCCACCACCGGCGACTCCGCGCTGCTCAATGCGCAACCCATCCGCGTCGACTCCACCAAGGGCCTCATCGCCATCGCGCACAACGGCAACCTGGTCAACCTCGGCAATCTCCGCGCGAGCCTCGAGCGCAACGGCGCCTACTTCCAGACCACCTCCGACTCCGAGATCATCGTCCAGCTCATCGCTCATTCCAGCGCGGACACGCTTGTCGACGCCATCGCCGACTCGCTCTCGCAGGTCGAGGGCGCGTTTTCCATCGTCATGATGACGCGCGACCGCATCTTCGCCGCCCGCGATCCGCGCGGCTTCCGTCCGCTTTCCATGGGCCGCATGAAAAACGCTGAAGGCCCCGACTCGATCGTCTTCGCCAGCGAATCCTGCGCCTTCGATCTCCTCCGCGCTGAATTCATCCGCGACGTTCTCCCTGGCGAACTGGTCATGGTGTCTCAAGACGGCGTCACCAGCCGGCAGTACGCGAGCGGCTTGCCGCAATCGAGCTGCGTCTTCGAGCACGTCTACTTCGCGCGTCCTGATTCGCGCATCTTCGGCCGCTGGGTGCAGGAGTCGCGCGACCAGATGGGCCGCCAGCTCGCTCGCGAGTCCGGCGTCCCCGCCGACGTTGTCGTACCCGTGCCCGACTCCGGCGTCACCGCCGCGCTTGGCTACGCGGAAGAAGCGGGTCTTCCATTCCGCATGGGCCTCATCCGCAACCATTATGTCGGCCGAACATTTATCGAGCCCGAGCAGCGGGTCCGCGACTTCGGCGTGCGCCTCAAGCTCAACCCAGTGCATAATTTGCTCGCCGGGAAGCGCGTCATCCTCATCGACGACTCCATCATTCGCGGGACGACAAGCCGAAAAATTGTGCGCATGGTGCGCGGCGCCGGCGCAACCGAAGTTCATCTTCGCATCAGTTGCCCGCCCACCATCTCGCCTTGCTTTTACGGCGTCGACACGCCATCTAAGAGCGAATTGATCGCCGCCAACCACTCTGTCGAAGGGATTCGCCAGTTTATCGAGGCCGACTCACTTGCGTATCTGTCCCTGGAAGGGTTGTTAAAGTCAGTCCAAGACGAGAAAAAGACCGGCTACTGCACCGCCTGCTACACCGGCAACTACCCCACGCAGTGGGTCGACGTGGAAGAGATTCTTCCGGCTGCGGTAGCGCCTTAGTCCCAGCTCTCGACTGCATGTCTGGCCGTCGAATGCCAGCTTGTCACACCACTTCTTTCGCCAATTCCGCCCCGGCTCCAACTGGCCGCCGCGCCAGGCTCCGCGACAGCGCAACCATCGTTCCCGCTGCAAGCAGAGCAGGCAACGCCAGCCCTCTCAATCCCGCTGCGTAGCTCCCCGTATAGTCCTTCATCACGCCCATCCAGTTCGGCCCGATGAATCCGCTGAACATGGTGATCGTGTTCATGGCCGCAATGCCCGCCGCCGCCGCTCGCCCCGCCAGAAACTGCATGGGAACCGCATTGGCCGGTCCCAGCATCGACATGAACGCGGTGAAACTTGCGGCCAGCGCAAGCACCACCAGCCATGGCTCCTTCGCATAGCTCGCGGTCAAAAACCCGGCGGCCATCACCAGGCAGGGAACAACGCAGTGCATCGCCCGCTCGCCTTTGCGATCGGAGTGCGCGCCGTTCAAAAGCATTCCCGCAGCTCCCGCCAATCCGATCGACGCCACCAGGAACCCGACATTCTTAACGCTCCAGCCGGTCACTCCCTCTAAAATCGCCGGCGCGGAAAAACTGTATGCGTAACTCGTAATCAGCGCGAAAAAGAAATACGCGCCAATCATCCACACCTTCGGCTCAAGCAGCGCCCGCATCACGCCGGCACTCTGCCCCAGGTGCGCCTTCGCGCCGTCGGCTTTGAGCTGGCCCTCCAGCCACGCCTTCTCTTCCGCGGTCAGCCACGCGGCCTTGGCCGGACCATCCGGCAGCACCTTCAGAATCACCAGGCTGAATGCCGCCGCCGGCAACCCTTCAAGAAGAAAAAGCCATTGCCAACCCGAAAGTCCAAGCTTCCCGCCGAGTCCCAGCAGCCATCCCGCCACCGAGCCCATCACCACCGAGCTCAGGGGCAACGCAATGTAGAAACGGCTCACCGCCCGTGCCCGCACCCTTGCCGGAAACCACAGCGTAATGTAAAAAATCACCCCTGGAAAGAACCCGGCCTCCGCAACCCCCAGCAGAAACCGCAACACATTGAACTCGAGCGGCGTCCGTACAAACATCATTGCCGCCGCCAGCAATCCCCACGTGAACATGATCCGCGCCAGCCAGCGCTTGGCCCCGAAGCGAAGCAACATCAGGTTCGACGGCACCTCGCACAGCGCATACCCGATAAAGAAAAGTCCCGCGCCAAATCCGTAGACAGATGCGCTGAAGTGTAAGTCGCGGTTCATCTGGAGCGAAGCAAAGCTGATGTTGATGCGGTCCATATAGGCCAGCCCATAGCCCACCCCGATCACCGGAAGCAGACGCAGGCTCGCCTTCCGGATTGCCGATTCGCCAATCCGGTTCAAGCGTGCCGCCTCATCCGCCGGCGCTCCCGTCGTCCGATACACCTCGTGCGCGGATCCGGCAGCGGCCATGGGAGCTCACCTCGTGCGAATCGCAGTTTTCAGCCAGAAAAATCAGGGGAACGAAGAACGGGAAACCGTGAGCACAATGTACCACAGCCCGCGCATGGGGCCGTGGCCCATCTCGCGCACCACGCTTTCGTTTTCGTCATCGATTTCGCGAGCGCGAAGAAAAAAGCTAATAGCTAGTGGCTAATCGCTGGTTTTTCAATAATCCTGAACTCCCCGCTCACATGCATCATGCTGAACAAATAGAGCATCCCGTCGTAGTACCGCAACTCGCCGCTCGGCACCGGCTCATTCCACAGCGCATCCACAAACGCCTTCGCCGTCGGCCCATCCGTCGCGGCCAGGCTGCCCACCGCTGTTGTTGAGATCGGCCCCGTCGGATGACTACTGCTCAGTGGTTTCCCGTCCAGCGTGTATCGATCCACGACCTTGTCGATACCTTGCCCGTAGAAAAACTTCTGAATGCGGTCGCTCAGCACCGTCTCGCGCGCATCTTTCTTCCACCACGAATAGTCCACGCTCCAGTTGCTCACGCTGCGCCAGGAGTCGGCCATGAACGGCACCGGCGTTCCATCGCGCCCCACTACCGGCGTGCCGTCAAAGTTGCTTCGGTCCGGCGTCAATCCCGTCTCTGGGCCCGTCACGCGGTTGAACAGGTCGCGGCTCACGTCCGCCGCCGTCGACCAAAACGCGCGATCTTCCACCGGGCCCCACCGCGACCACAACTCGTAAAACGCCGGCAAATGGTACGACGCGTCAGTCGTCCCTCCCGGCCAATTGGGCACAAACTTGATCATGTTGTGGTCTTCGTCCACCATCGGGCCGATGCTTTCCTGCTGCGGCCCGCCACGCATGAATCGGAAATAAGCCGGCGGCCACGGCGCCCCCTTTGCCTTTGTTTCCGCCGCCATCCTGTCGTTGTTGATGCCCGGCCACGGATGATCCGGCTGAACGAACGGCGGATCGTCAGGATGAATCCGGAACGGCCCCGTCCCGGTCTGCACCGGATGATGCCTCATGCCGTGCAGAATCTTGTCCGCCTCCGCCTGGTAGTTGTAAATTCCCTTGCCGTTGCCCCAGCGATGAGCCGCAAAGTAGAGCGCCATCGTGAAGTACTCTTCGCCATCCGGCGCTGCCCCCGTCGACCGTGGCGTTCCATCTGTATTCATTGACCAAGCAAAGTACCCCACCGACGGATCCTCCGGATCAGTGATCAACATATAGGTATGCGCCCAGTTCCACAGCGCGTCGAACTCGCACTTCTTGCCGAGCTCCACGCGGATCATCATCCCGTAGCTCATGCCTTCGGTTCGCGCGTCGTTGTTGTTCCAATCCGTCACGTAGGCCAGTGTCCCGTTCTCGTTGGCTCCGGTTTCAAAATAGACCCGCTCCTCCTGCCCGTCGCCATGAAACAGTTGCTGAAAAGCTCTCTCAATCTTGGCGTGCGTCTCGGCCGGCGCGTGTCCCTGCTCTTGAAATAAATCGCGATAATGGCCCGTTTTATACGCGCCCTCGCCATCGCCAGGGAAGCGCTCGAACTTGCCCAGCGGCGCGTTCTGGTGCGGCGCCGGCATCATCCATCCCGGCATGGCCGGAGGCGCTTGCGCTGCCGCGGGGGCCTGCGCCGGAGTAGCTGCAGGAGTAGAATTCGCGGCCCCGCCACCCGCCTGAGCCAGCAGCACAGGGCCGGCAAAAATCAAAATTCCCGCCACAACCAAGCAATCCTGAATCCGTGCTTTCATTCCCAAACCCTCTCCTGTCATGCGCAATCGACCGCAATCCACTCTACGATGTTACCGGGCCACTCGCAACGAGACCTGAAGCCCTGCAGCCGATCGCTCGATATCTCTGACCCCTGAAACCTGTGCATTCAGTCACAGGACGCTCACACTCTCGCTGTGAACATACCCAATGTTTTCAATGATTTAGCAAGTCGCTAAACCATCCAAAACGACCCCATACGATTCAGAGCGATGTTTAGAATGGTGTTGAGCGTGTCGTTTCGCCAGTGTTCATGCGGGTTTCAGAGAACACCACGATAAACACCATGATTGCGAATCAACACCATTTTTCTAGTGTTGTGGCGACTTCCGTAGAAATCCAGACTCGCAGTGGACAATCTACTTGGGAGGAGATTTCATGGACAACGCTATGGAACACATGTATTGGACTATTCGCTGCAAGACTGGGAAGTGTCCCGGTCTTCAGGTCGTGAAATACATCGGTAAATATGACCCAAGGGGAAAGATTTTCACGCCTCCCGCTGCAACGCCTCAAACCTTTGCGGGGTTTCGGTGTGAAGTATGTTCGCAGGTTCATACTTACGATAGGAAGGAGCTAATGCCTCGTGACCTTCCTGCTGCTCCACAGCCGAACTTCCGTCCGTGGTTCTAATCAGTGAGCGAGTGAAGTAGAACGCGCTGACAATTGTTGTTGAAACCGCAAAGCGAAACACTGAAGGGAATCCGTCATGAAAAGCGTCTTGCTGATTTTTGCCTTGTGTGCCTCCACCGTCAACGCACAGGTGGGCAACCGGGTCACACTGGAACTCGGAACGGTCACTGTTTGGCTTGGTATGGACAAAGCAGCGGTCAGGCAGCAGGTTGAATCAAGTGGCATGAATTTTGACGAGTCTAATCCAAAAATCGTGCTTGTAGCTGACCTTCAGGCCAAGCGGGTGTTCACATTGCAATTTGAGCACGATAAGTTAGTCTATGCTGACCGCAATTGGCTCAGCGATGAGGCAAATGCACTTCCGTCTGTCATGGACGCTCTTGCCGCGCTTATTGACAAAGGGGCTACTAATTGCACAATCGCGCATGTACCCATGTCATCCCCTTACACGAAGATGAATCGGGTTCTCATTGACTGCGGATACCGAGGAATCCTTTTAACCTACGGTACTCAGAATGTTGCTGGTCAAACCTATACAGACAATGCTATTTCGGAAATAATCGGCACGTACCACTAGGTCAGCAGCCATGAAATACGCCATGTACTGCGAGAACGGGCACCGCATCGCCTTCGTTGACGCCAATACGGGTGAGCGGGAACACAACTACATCGGTGACTTCCGCGCTGTACTTTTGGATGCGGATGCTGACGGTAATCTCATCCCACTCCCGAAGTTCTGTGCCGACTGCGGAGCCAAGACGATGGGCAAGTGTCATGGCTGCGGTGTCTTCATCCAGTACAACGACAGCAAGGTTCATTACGTCCCGAACTACTGCACCGAATGCGGCGAACCCTTCCCGTGGGTAAGCAGTGCTCTTCAGGAACTCGGTAGGGTCACGGATGAGGCTAACGAGCTAACTCCCGGAGAGAAGGATGCTCTCAAACGGGCGTACCCTGAGTTGACGAAGAATACGGCCAAGACACGCGGGGCGGTGGAGACATTGAAGGCTTACTTCAGTAGGTTCTCACCCCCTGCGATGGCTATTGTGCGAACAGTTCTCGTCAATGTGATGACGGATGAAGGAAAACAGAGTTTGAATACCCTGTTCAGTCACTTCAAGTGAGCAAATCCACACTCCGGATTATTCGCCGTCGCTATACTCGCTCAATGCCCCATGTGTACGCCAGCTCCCAGCACCGCTACGGATGGAACGTCAGCTTCCTTGAGGAAGACCTGAAAACGCCGCTCCGCAAACATCTGACGTTCGCTGACCCTCTGACTTGCTCGCATCGCGCCCTTGCTCCCTGTTCCCTGTATTTTCCGTCACAGGACGTTCACACTCTCGCTGTGATAGCATCCGTCTTTCGAGAAAGACGTGCTCGCCGGACCATGCTTTTTTTGCTCTAAATCCCTCGGCCAGCGCGCTTTCCGAAGGAGACACCCATGAAAACGTACCAGGGAAGTGAGATCCGCAATGTCGCTGTATTGGGGCATGCGCACTCCGGCAAGACCACCCTCATTGCCGCTCTGCTGCATGCCGCCAAAATGACTCCCACCCAGGGACGCGTGGAAGACGGCACCGCCGCCACGGCCTACGACGAAGAAGAAGTGGCTCGCGGAATCACCATGCAGAATGCCGTCGCCTTTGCCGAGTGGCAGGGCATCAAAATCAACTTTGTCGACACGCCCGGCTTTCACATGTTCACCCACGAAGCCCGCGCCGCTCTGTTCCCCGTTGAATCCGCTATCGTTGTCATCAACGCCCAATCCGGCGTCGAGCCCGTCACCGAGCGCGTGTGGCGCTTTGCTGAAGAGGCCAATATTCCCCGCGTCGTTCTCGTGAATCAGATGGACCACCCCAAGGCCGGCGGCGGCGGTGGGTTGAGCGCCCTGATGGACGACCTGAACGATCGCTGGGGCCGCAACTGTGTTCCCGTCCAGTTGCCCATCTCAGATGCGCAGGGCTTTCACGGCGTCGTCGATCTCGTGACCATGGAGGCTTACACCTACGCGCCCGGCGGCGATGGCCGCGGCAAAGTCTCCGCTGAAATTCCCGCCTCGCTCGCTGCCGACGCCAAGGCCCGCCACGAAGCTCTCGTCGAGCTCGTTGCCGAGGGCAAAGACGAGCTGATGGAAGAGTATTTTGAGAAGGGCACCATCCCCGAAGAGCATTTGATCACCGCGCTGCATGAAGCCATCCGCGAAGACCGCATCTTTCCCGTGCTTTTTTCCAGCGGCCTTTCGAACATGGCCCTCGATCATCTGCTCGACTTCATCAAGGCCTACACGCCTGCACCAACTGAGCGCGAGCCCATCGCCGGCAAAACTCCCGGCGCCGCCGCCGATGCGGATGCCGAAGCGCCCGCCGTCGTCCGCAAAATCGACGACTCCGGCCCGGCTGGCGCAGTCGTCTTCAAAACCATGTCCGATCCCTTCGCCGGCCGCATTACGTTTTTCAAGGTGATCAGCGGAATCGTCAAAAATGACGCGACGCTTGAGAACTACACGCGCCGCGGCCAGGAAAAACTTTCGCACCTGAGCATCATGCAGGGCCGCAAGCCGGTTGAAGTCGCCGAGCTGCATGCAGGCGATCTCGGCGCAGTGGGCAAGCTTCGCGACACGCTCACCGGCGACACGCTGGGGGCAAAGGGTGGCGACTTCCACGTCGACATGGCCGCGCCACCGGTGCCGGCGATGACCTATGCCATCGAGCCCAAGTCGCGCGCCGACGAAGACAAGCTCGCGCCCGCCATTCACAAGCTGATGGAAGAGGATCTGCTCATTCGCTTTTACCGCGATCCGCAGACCAACGAGTTCCTGATCGCAGGCGCCGGCCAGCCGCATATTGAGGCCATCGTCAGCCGCCTCAAAAAGCGTTATCACGCTGAAGTCACACTGAAAGCGCCCAAGGTTCCCTACCTCGAGACAATACGCGGGCGCGCGGAGGCCCACGGCCGCCACAAAAAGCAGTCCGGCGGTCACGGCCAGTTTGGCGACTGCAAAATCCGCATGGAGCCTCAACCTCGCGGAGCCGGATTCGAATTCGCCAACGAAGTTTTCGGCGGCGCAATCCCGCGCAATTTTATTCCAGCTATCGAAAAAGGCATCGTCGAGACGGCAGCGCGCGGCTACCTCGCCGGCTATCCCGTTGTCGACTTCAAGGTCACCGTCTTCGACGGTTCGTACCACGACGTCGATTCCAACGAACTCAGCTTCAAGACCGCTGGCCGCCTGGCCTTCAAGAATGCCATGGAGCAGTGCAAGCCCTGCCTGCTCGAGCCGGTAATGAAGGTCGAAATTGAGGCGCCCGATGAATTCGCCGGCGCGCTCATGGGCGACCTCAACGGCCGCCGCGGCCGCGTGGGCGGAATGGAGTCCAAAGGCCGCACCACGGTCATCAACGCGCAGGTTCCCATGGCCGAAATGCTGACGTACGGAACCCAGCTCACCTCGATGACCCAGGGCAAAGGCAGCTATCGCATGGAAGTCGACCACTACGACATCGTCCCGCAACTGGTCGCCGAAAAAATCCTGGCCAACGCCAAGCGGCCCGTCGACGAAGAGGAAGAATAGGAATCGCAGCCAGGATAAGCTCGGAGTTGGAACAGCAATAAACCGCGAGCCCGTGATACGATTCGTGCGATGCGGAGCCGGATTCTGGAGGTTCGCAATGGATCACCGCGAAGAATCTTTTCAGCGCAAATTCAGCAGCGCCGCTCAACATTTGAATGTCAGTCGCGATCGAATTGTGTCGCTGAAATTCCGCGAGAACGTCGGCTCATATAACGACTACCGGGAACTTCTCGATACGCTGCAGCACGAAGCCGGAGTTCATTACTCAGAAGTCGACGGCGACCTACAAGGTCGCGGATACATCGTGGGCTTGGAAAAGGTGAAGCTTCTCCTGGTAGAGCATGAGACCGGGCTGGAGGTCTTGTACATCGCGGGCTCAATTGCGTCATTGTTCGGATTGATCCCTCTGATCCTGCAGGGATGGGCCGCAATCCGGGGACGATTCCCAGGGCGACGCCCGCATATGGATGGGCCCGTGGAGATACGCAGGATTGACAACGCGGGCCGTCTCCAAGAGGAACATCTTCACTCCCATCAGCAGTCCGCATCGTTACTCCACATCGGCACGTTTGCTCCGACGGTTTCGTTGGCTGCGACCCTCATGGAAGACGAGACAAGGAATCTCAACCGGCAAATCGAGAAACTCTCATCTCGGATAGAAGCCTTGGAGAAGAAGGCGCAGCGCAGGCAGGCAGCCACTGCGCCGAAATCATCTGAATCCAAGACGGACCGATCAAAAAGCAAGCCAAGTCGTAAGAAGGCTCGAAAAAGGCCTTGATATGCCGGGTGCCCAAGCCCGCTTCTGGGACCTGGGATACCGCCGCCGAGACCAGTTATCCTCCAACTTGAGGAGCCCCCTCCACTTTGCCCAACCTCACATACCAGGTCCGGCGATCCATCGCGGCAAACACGGTCGAGTACACCTTGACCGACACCGCGCTCCTCTGGCCCGGCGGCAGCGTGCCCTTCGCCCAAATCAAAACAGTCAGAATCTACTCCGTACCCGGGATATGGCTGTTCGGCGCAGGCAGGTCCGCATTTGGATCGAATCGTTGTGCAATCACCCTTAATTCCGGCGCCGCAATCGAGCTCACCAGCCATCACTATCTCAGCCCTGGGAACTTTGAAGACCGTTCACCGGCTTTCTTTCAATTTGTCAGCGCATTGGTCGCTCGCGTGCGAACGGCAAATCCCGTTGCGCAAATCGTATCGGGAATGCCCCCAAGGCTCTGGTGGTTCTGGTTCCTGTCCATTGGCCTTGTCGTGTTTGTCGTCATCCTTTCGATCGCGCTCGGCCTTCTCGGGCTCTCGATCGAGCACGAAAACTCTCTGGGAACCTCGCTCTTATTCCTGGTTCTCGCCCTCATGCTCATCGGCCCCATATCCTTTCTCCGCGCCACCTGGCGCCGCCGCACTCGCGAACTGGATTCCGGGGATATATCGAAAGCCGTGTAACACCGGGTGCACTAGGTTTGCCAGGGAGGGTTTGTTCCCAGCCTTTCTGAATACTCCGCCGGCGAGATCACCGAAACGCCGCTGCGTCTGCTCTTCGGGAAGTGCTTTGGAACCCCCGTCACCGGCCCCGTTCACGCTCGACTCGCATTGTCGTTAGGACGACCTGAGTTTCCCGAACGCCCCATCCTCGGCATCCGCATTCGCGCAATTCGGACGCCAGGGTGGGGTAACACACATCTTTCTCCAGAGTCACTTCCCTGTTTCCGTCGCCACCGGCGCGGGCGCCCTGTGCATCGCATCGCTGAAGAACTTGCCTTCGTCGCTCAGGTCGAAATCCCAGGAAGAGATCATGCTCGGACCCCATTGCGGATCGAAGCACCAGACGATCCAGCCGATGCCCTTCGATTCGAGATAAGTTGTGATCTCGTTGCCGTACTCCAGCCCTTCGCCCTCCGGCCCGTACCGCGTGCTGAATCCGATCTCGGTGGCGATCATCGGGTAAGTGGCCGCAGCAAAGCCAAAGTCCTCTTCCCACTTGGGCGGCCACGGCTGGGGCCTCTTGTTAGGGTAGGGGTGGGTGACGTATCCGATGTTCTCTGCCCGGATGGGGCTGATGTGAAGCGGTGTCAGGTCGTAGGCCCAATCGAGCCCGGCCACTAGCGGAATGGTCTCCTTGTTGTACGCGCGGATGAGCGAGATCATCTCCTCGTTGATGTCGCGCCACTGCTCCCACGTCATGGTTCCCAGCATGCCGCGGAAGAGCGTCGGCTCGTTGAACAGCTCGAAGAACGCCACGGTGTGGTTGCCGTTGAAGTGCCCGGCCATGGTGCGCCAGAAGCTCAAAGTCTCAGGCAGGCTAGTCTCATACATCGGGTCCTGAAACAGGCCTTCCTGGAGATTGCCGATGGAGTGCCAGTCAATGTCCACATACATCCCCAGATCGGTACACCACTCCACTGCCTGGTCCAGCAGCGCAAGATAATCCTCCGCGCCGCGCCCGCGCCACGCCACCGGATGCACCGGAATGCGCACTACGTTGGCTCCGGTCTCTTTCACCTTTTCGAAGAGCTCTTTGTTCCAGTGGCCCTGGCTCTCAATTTTGTCGGGATCGGCAATGTTCACGCCACGGAAGAGCATCGGCCTGCCAGTGGGATCGACGAACCGATTCCCGCTCACCGAGATCAGCGGCAGTTTCGCACCGTCAGGGCTGTTGAGCGGCCGCGTGAGATAGTGCCCGTGCCACCACTCGTGCAATTTGCCGCTTGCGAGCGCAGCCGCGGCTGCGGGCGGTGTGGCCGCGGGCGTTGCGGTTGCAGCGGGCGGAGCCGTTTGCGCGGGCGGCACAGTTTGCGCGTGCGCGCTCAGGACGCAGAGGATGGCAATCGTGGTTAAGACTTTCGCGAATCGATTCATTTTGACGCATCCCTTCGAGAAGATTCTGCCGATTGCAGTCTGCAGAAACAATGGTTGAGACGCCTAATGCTATCTCCGGGCAACGCGGCTTGTCGATTTCGCGTAGGAGTTGCCTGCGCATTTCACGCGCACAAGAATCCCCCGGGAGGCGCAACAGGCCTGCCGGGGAATTCTTGATTCGCGATCGATTGTTATGTTTGAGATTTGTTCGGCGTTTCGAGGGCGGCGCAACGATCAATTG
Organism: uncultured Acidobacteriaceae bacterium; assembly: GCA_963823805.1. Taxonomy (GTDB): domain Bacteria; phylum Acidobacteriota; class Terriglobia; order Terriglobales; family Acidobacteriaceae; genus Telmatobacter. Next base: position 449,088 of record CAWGMW010000003.1, read on the forward strand.
CGCTTCACGCCTCCGTGCTTTCGATGCTCTCGACGTGGATGACCTTCGCTTGCTCATCGAGTTGGCCTGTCACCTTCACGGTCTTGCCTTCAAACGGCTTGGCGCGCTCCGTATCGTCCAGCGTGTATATCGCGCCGGAAGAATCGCGCAGAGCGTATTGGTCGCCGTTCTTGACCACGGTTCCGGTGAAGGTTGCGGATTTCGCCTGACCCTGTTCGGGTTGCTGTTGCGGCTGCGCCTGATCTTGCGCAAAAGCGGAGCCCACGGCGACAAACGGGCTCCCCAGCACCAGCGCAAATGCCAGTGCCATCGCGCAAAGCGCAGCGAAGTCAATAAGGTCGTGCTTAATGGAACGCATAACGAGAACCTCCGGGGTTTGATTTGCCCGAGCCCGTTCTCGTTTCGGCCCAGGTGCGGAGGTGCCTGCATCCGGCGTTCCAAACCTAAACTGACTGAAGGCACGGGAGATTCGCCGCCACATGAGGGCAGCATCGGTAAAAACTGCTCGCTAGTGTGGAGGAAAAATGCCCGTGTGGGTAGAAAGTAATCGCCGCGCAGTGGTAGGTCTTACCGGCGTCTCAGCTCGCTTCGCCTTTTCGAACGCGCTTCGCCAACGCCCACTTCAGCTCATCGATTCCCTCGCCCGTCACTGCCGAGACGGCGTGAAATTCGAGCTTCCTGCGCTTCGCATAGGCAGCCAGTTTTTTCAACTTCTCCGGGTTCGCGGCATCGATCTTCGTTGCCATCACGATCATCGGCTTATCAGCCAGAGGATGCTCTTCGGCGCCCTGCCCTTTCGCGCTAAAACTGGCCAACTCATTGTTGATCACCTTGAAATCTTCCACCGGATCTGGCCTCCCCGATGCGTCCGACACGTCCACCAAATGAACCAGCACACGCGTGCGCTCGATGTGGCGAAGAAACTGAACGCCCAATCCCGATCCCAGGTGCGCGCCCTCGATGAGCCCCGGCATATCGGCCACCACAAAGGATTCCAGATCCGGCTCCTCGCCCACCGTTACTACGCCCAGGTTTGGCTCGAGCGTCGTGAACGGATAATCGGCAATCTTCGGCCGCGCCGCCGAGATGCGCGAGATCAGCGTCGACTTGCCCGCGTTCGGAAGGCCGACCAATCCCACGTCGGCCAGCAGCTTCAACTCCAGCCGGTAACTTCGTTCCTCGCCCGCGCGCCCCAGTTCGTGCTCGCGAGGAGCCTGGTGCGTACTCGTCGCGAAATGCTGGTTGCCGCGCCCCCCGCGGCCTCCCTTGGCGATTACGAGGCGCTCGTCCGGCTCCTGAAAGTCATGCACGAGCTCGCCCGTCTCAACGTCGTAGAGCGAAGTTCCCACCGGCACCTGCAGCGTAATCGACCGCCCATCCAGCCCGGTGCAGTTCGAGCCCATACCGTGCTCTCCGCGCTGCGCCTTGTGCTCCGGATTGTAGCGGAAGTGAATCAGCGTATTATGCCGCTGGCTCGACTCCATGACGACATCGCCGCCACGCCCGCCATCGCCGCCCGACGGCCCTCCTCGCGGCACGAACTTCTCCCGCCGGAAGGCCATGCAGCCGTTTCCACCGTCCCCAGCCTTCACTCGGATTTTGGCTTCATCAATGAACATGGTTTTTGCCGGCAGCCCCGGCCCTCAAGCGCCGGCTCACACAAGCGCGACCATCGTCTAGAGCGGTTCCACAATTCACGTGCCTTCTCCAACGTCCTGCGGGGTGGCTTTTTCTTGGTAAAAAAGCCACTTGGCCCTTGCGGACCTGGGTATAGCAATCGTGGAACCGCTGTAACCGCCGTCTTCCCAGTCTACCGAACCATTCCGCTCGCATGAGCACGCCGCAACCTCAGTCCTTCGCCGAAAAAACATCCATTTGTGACGCAGACTACTTTCCATCGGCGATCTTGAGGCATAGAATCGCTGCCAAACTTCGATCAAGCAAATTCAGGGCGGCGAAAGAATAGAGATTTCGCCCGCCCGCACCGAACCCGCCGCCAGAGCGGATCGGCTCATCGCTTTGTCCTTTCTCCTTTCCTTTCTCCCCAGATCTGCCCGAGCAGCGCTGGCAATGGCAGAGGCAAGGCGGAATCGGATTGAGTGGTTGGTGTTGGCAGCGCTGTGCATGAGCGCCCACGCGGTCGTCTTCGCCCAATCGATTCCATCCGATTCCCTCCCTTCGAACTTCGTTCAGATTCAATCTCCTCAATCAGGTTCCCTTTCCGGCCGCTTAACCAATCTGCATTCGGCTCCGCTGGCCGGAGTCTCCATCGTTCTGCGCAACCAGGCCACCGGCGCTGAGGCCCGCACGACCACGGCGAAGAACGGCGCTTTCCGTTTTGCTTCTCTCGATGCGGGCGAGTACACGCTTAATGCCGACGCGGCCCAGCTCGGTCACGGCAGCCTTGAACGGATTCTCGTCACCGGAGGCATTGAGTCCCGCGTGCAGGCCGCGATTCACTTCGAGCCTGTCGCCCCAGCGTTGCTCGAAGCCGCCGCGCCGCCACAGACTCCAGGCTCCCCAATCGCGCCTGCATCAATGCCCCCAGAGACCAACCTGTCGGCAGCATCCGAGCCGCCCACACCACCGCATTCACCCGCGCCGGGCCCAGCATTTCTTGCGCCGAACACCCCGCCTGCCGCCCGACGGCCCGCTCCAACCGCATCCAACCGGCAACTCGTCGCGACCATCGCCGACGAACCACTGAGTCGCCTTCCTCTAAGATTCTCGACCGACGCAGACGCAATCAGGCCTTCTGCGCGACCCTCCGTACCAACACAAGTTGCACCGCCCGTCGCGCCTCCTTCCGCAGCCCCAACCAAATCCCCCATCATCGCCTCGCCGTCCGCAACGCCCGCACCATCCGCGCCGCAGCGTGCTCAACCCCAGGCTCACCTCGTCGCTCTGCCGAATCGCGCCACGCTGGAAACGCAATCTGCCGTGGTTGAACTCGCGCTCGCTGCCGCACCGCCTCGCGCGTTCCCGCTCAAGGCCGCCCCCGCTCCCACCCTCGCCGCCACTGCGGTGCCGCCCAGCCTCGTGCAAGCGGCATTGTTGAGTCTGCCTCCTGTTACGGCGACCATTGCCGCCGCACAGCCGCCAGACCCCGTCACGCCTGCTGTCGCCAGCACCATCTCTGCCGCGCAGCTGCAATCACTGCCGGCAAGCGGGCGCCGCTGGCAGGAGTTCCTGCTTGACACTCCCGCCGCCAACGCCTCGGCCGACTCAACGCAAGCCTCGTACCGCGGCTCCCAGGAGTCCGCCCAGGTCACAATTGACGGCGCCAATGCCGGCCTTGCCTTTGGCGTCGCCGCCGGCTCCGACTCGCATGTCTCCGGCTCATCCGGCGAGGGCTCGGATCCTCAGCGCGCAGCAACTCAATCGCAAGGCCAGAGTTGGACCGGAGGCCGCGGCCTCGGCGTAAGCGAAGCCGCCATCCGCGAGGTGACCACCGCTGCTGGCAACGTGGAAGCCGAAGGCATCCGCTCCGCAGGCGGTCGCACCTCAATCCGGACAGAAAGCGGCGCCAACGCTCTTCACGGCCAGGGCTTCCTCTTCGACCGTCAAAACACGTGGGGCGCGCGGAATCCCTTCACGCAGTGGGTTACAGAGACCGCGCCGGCCGTACTTACGTATAACCCCTCCGGGCCCCCGCTGTCGGTCCCCGTCTTTGACAATGGCCCTTTCGGATCGCCGGAGTCGTACACGCCGCCCGACCATGAAATGGTCTGGGGCATTGGCGCGGGCAGCCGGATTCGCCGCGACAAGCTGTTCTGGTTCGCCGCCCTCGACAGCTACCACCGCAACGATCCGGGACTGGCGATGGTGAAACATTCTTACCTGCAGCCGACATGCGAAATTCCCCCATGTCCTGCAACCGGTTTTTTTGCGCAACCCTCCGACGCCCAGTTGCAGTTATTGAGCGCACAGCTTGGTCTCCCCAGCACCAACCCCGTGGACGAGGCGCTGGTGCCCTATTCCAACATGCTGGAGACACTCGCCGGCCTCCTCGGCCCCGCGCCGCGCACCGCCGCGCAATGGGTCGGCTTTGGCCGCATCGATTGGCAGGCCGCCGAGCGCCACCACTTTACGCTCGAATCCATCGGCGCCGACTGGAACTCGCCCGGCGGCGGACTGACCAGTGTTGCTGCAAATTATGGCAATCACAGCTTCGGCTCCAGCCAGGCCACTCAGCAGTGGCTGTTGGCCCGATGGGAAGCGTATCTCACTCAGAACTTGCTCGCGGTCACGCAAGGCTCCGCTGGCCGCGCCGTCCTCAGCGCAAAGCCCGACGTGCCGTCCGCATTCGAGAGCACGTTTCTCCTCGGGAATGCCTACGGCCAGTTGCCGCAGATCGTCGTGGACTCGAGCTACGGATTCATCATTGGCAATCCCTCGCGTTTCGGCCAGGGCAGCTATCCCGATGAGCGTCTTTACCACGGGCAGGAGATGCTCGACTGGGTGCACAACCGCCTGCTCGTCAAAGCCGGCTTCGAGCTCGACCACAACGCCGACGCGGTGAATCTGTTGCGCAACCAGACTGGCACGTATGCATATTCCAAAGTGGAGAACTTCATTTCCGACGCGCTGGTCTTTGAAAAGTTTGGATTCGCCGATGCGCTCGACCCAACCAATCCACACAGTTGCGATCCAACCGGCAAGCCCTGGTATACCTCGAACGGCCAGCTTATGGGCCTTGGCGCGCTGCCCTGCTACTCCCACTTCTCGCAGACGATCGGTCCAACCAACTGGCGCCTGAGCACCAATGATTGGGCCGGTTACGTTACCGCGCAGTGGCAGGCTGGCAAGATCGCTGTGTTCTCCGCAGGCCTGCGCTGGGAGCGAGAGCAGATGCCGCCGCCGCTCACCGCTCTCGCCAACCCAGATCTGCCGCAAGCTGGAAAGATGCCCGGCCTCGGCAATGACTGGGGTCCGCGCATCAGCCTTGCCATCGGAAAAGCGAAAGGTCGCTGGCCGGTGCTGCGCCTGGGCTACGGCATGTACTACGGCGACACGCAAAACGCAACCATCGAGACCGCGCTTACCCAGACCGGATCTCCGAACGGCGACCTTAGCTATTTCGTTCGGCCTACCGACGGCTATACCTCCGTCACCGGTATCAGCGCCGCTCCGCCGTTTCCTTACGTGCTCACGGGTCAGCCGGCGAGCGTCGTCAAGCCGGGCGCAATCGATTTCGCTTCAAACTTCCGCAATCCCGAGGTCCACCAGGCCGTCGCCGCCATTGAGCAGCCGCTACCGGGCCGCATCGAACTCACCGCCAGCGCCATGCTCTCGCTCGGTCGCCGCCTGCCCGTCTTCATTGACACCAATCTCGCACCGACGACACAAACCATCACCTACACCGTGTGTGACGAGGTTACCTCTACTTCTCCGGGCGCCAGCAGCAACGGCCAGTCCAACAACACCAACGGCGCTTGCGGCAACCTCGGCATGGGTCCCATCAAGGCCGGGAAGATCACGGTTCCCTTTTATGCCTCTAACCCCTACTCAGGCGTCGTCGGGTGGCTCAATCCCGGCTATCAGCAGATCGACCAGATCACGAGCGCGGCCAACTCGACCTACGAGGCCGCTATGATCAAGCTCTCGCGCTATGGCCGCAGCGGCCTCAGTCTCCACGCCCACTACACGTACGCCCACGCCATGGACTGGAACCCGGGCGAAAGCCCGCTCGACGCGGTCGACCTCAGTCAGGAAGACGGAAACAACAAAATCCGGGAGTACGGAACCAGCAACCTCGACGTGCGCCACTCGGCCGCGGTCATGGTGATCTACGAGGTGCCCTGGAAGCTCCGCGACTTCGCCGGCCGCATCGTCAACGGCTGGATGCTCTCCAGCATCGGCCAATTCCGCAGCGGCTTGCCCTACACCATGCGCGTCACGGGCTCGCTCCCCGAGGAAATCCCAAATAGCTCTGGCAGCTCTGGCTACCCCATCGCCGGGTTGCGGCCAGGGATGAACGGCTCCGGCGGCGACAACCGAGTCTACGGACTGGGAAACGACGGCCAGTTCTACAACATCGGCCGCAACACCTTCCGCTACCCCGACACATGGAAAGCCGATCTCCGCTTGGGCAAGAAATTCAACCTGGGCGAAATGCGCGAACTGGAACTGCTGGCCGAAAGCTTCAACCTTTTCAATCACCAGAACGTGACTGAAATCGAGACCACCGGCTATGTCATCGATTCCGGCGGCTCCGGATCGTCCCCCACGCTGAACTTTCTCACTGGCCTCAAAACCAGTTCCACTACCGGCCTCCCTGTTCCCGCCTTCGGCCAGCCGCTCAACATCAACGCCACGGATTTCTACCGTGAGCGACAGATTCAATTCGGCCTGCGGATGCTGTTCTAGAACCCCCTCGCGAACGCTCACTGGCTCGGCGGCACTACGGGCGACGCGCCATTCAGAAACGCCGGATCCATCTGGGCAATGTCCGCGCGATAACTCACCGTCTTCGCCGACGGGAACGTCGTCGGAACCTTTTGTGTAACTCGGCCCGTAGCCACCCACTCGGTGCCGCGTTGAAACGTGGTCATGAATCCCACGCAGCTCAGCGCAAACACATCGTGTCCGAGCGTGGTGTGAAAGATTCTTCCCTTCCCATAGCGCAAAACCATCAGCATCGGCTCGTCGAGCCCCGTGCCTTTATTCTTCGCGTCGGAGTGCGCAGTGGCCAGCACGGTTATGTTTTTGCCCGGCCCGCGTAGTTTTCCGTAGAGCTCATCGTTGGCATGCATCCACACAGCCGGCAGTCCTTTCATGATCGGATTTTCGGAGTCACGCGTCGTCACCTGGAACGGCAAACGCGCCCCATGTTCGCCGGCCGGCCCCGGCGACGCATCCGCAACGAGCTTGCCATTTTCCCAATACCAGTACGGCCCTGCCTGCTCGTTGCGGTTTCGCCAGCCGCCAATTCCTGTCATCTCGTTATACGCAGGCCAATCGGGGAAAGCGTTGTCGGCGGCGTGCACAATTACCAGCCCTCCGCCACCGGCCACGTACTGCTCGAATTGCGCGCGCAGCTCAGCCGGCCAACTGGGCCCGTCGTAGTTCATCACGATGGCCTGGTAGCGCTCGAACTCTGGTTTGAAGCTGCTGAAGTCGCCGTCCGACGGCGGCGCAGTAATCACCGTCACTTCGAACAGCCCAGTCTCTTCCAGTTCCTTCTTCAGCACCGGAGTCGTCAATCTCCAGTTGTGATAAGCGCCGGCGCTCTCCCCGTCCACAATGGCCACGCGAATCTCGCTGCCGGCCGCGCTTGCTGTTCGCGCACAAAACAAAACACCCGCAATCACCACCCAACTCATTCGCTTCATCATCTCTCCTCAATAACCACCGTGCTGCCGCCTCCACCAATCATCGACTCGTCTCCAACGGAAATCGCTCCTGAACCAGCTTCAGCGCTTCCTCTGCCGTTGCAATGGTCCCCTCCAACTGCGCGTCCTCGGCCGCGCGCAGCATCTCGCGGAACCGCGCGCCCGGCGGGTAGCCAGCCGCAATCAGCTCCCGTCCCGTGATCAATGGGTGCGGCCTCACCACCGCCTCCGGCATCGAGGAAAAACGCTCGCGCACAAACTCCCAATGATCGAGGTTGCCGCTTGCGGCCAGGCTATCCATCTTGTGCAGCGCCAGGTGCTCTTCGAATCGCTCCAGCCTGAAGAACCGCTTCAGTGTCGACTCTTTCATGCGTTGCGCGTCCATGAACCGCATATGATTCTCGATCAGCGCCAGCACCTGCCGCGTCTCTTCGTTCGAAAACCGGAATCGCCGGCAAATCTCCGCGCCCATCGTCACGCCGATCTCCACATGCCCATCGAAGCGAATCCGATCTGGAGCTTGCCTGAATGTCGGCGGCTTACCCACATCGTGCAACAGAGCTCCCCACGCCAGCGTCTCCGAGCATCCCGGATCCAATTGCTCCAACAGCATCAGCGTGTGTATCCACACATCGCCCTCAGGATGAAACTGCGGCGGTTGTTCCACGCCTTTCATGCGCGCCACCTCCGGCAGTACCCCGTTCAGCAATCCCGTTTCGTCCAACATTTCGAACGCCCGCCGCGCATGGCCCTCGGTCAGCATCTTCGTCAGCTCGTCGCGCACACGCTCACGGCTCACGGCATGAATTCTTGATGCCAGAGACCGAATCGCGCGCTTCGTCTCTGCCTCCAGTTCGAACCCGAACCGCGCCGCAAACCGAACCCCTCGCAACATGCGCAGATGGTCCTCTTCAAAGCGCTGCTCCGCCCGCCCGATCGCGCGCACCAAACCCGCATCCAGGTCCACCAACCCGCCGACAAAGTCAAGTACAGCCGATCGGAGCAATTTCGGGCTGCCGATACTCTCGTCGAATGGTCCGCCTCCACGCAGCGGATCCAGCAGCAGCCCATTGATGGTGAAATCCCTCCGCCTCACATCCTCCTCAGCAGTCTTTGTATACTGGACCGCATCGGGATGTCGCCCGTCGGAATATGCCAGATCCGAACGAAACGTCGCGACCTCGGTAACAAATCCAGCTTCTTCGGCTTCAGGAGCGGCCAGCACCACTCCAAAATGCGCGCCCACGGCAAACGTCCGCGGAAACATCTCCAGCACCACATCCGGCGTCGCGCTCGTCGCTACGTCGTAGTCTGCCGGCTCGCGCCCCAAAAGAAGATCGCGCACGCATCCGCCCGCGAGGTACGCCTCATACCCCCGCGCGCGCAGCGTCTCCACAATCTGCATAGCCGCTTCGAATTGTTCAGATCCAGTCATCGTCGATCTTTCTATTCTCGCTCTCCGCGCAGCACCCTGCTAACTCGCGACCACTAAACTAGACTCATGCCCGGCTCCGGCCTCATCCTCGGCATCGAGACTTCCTGCGACGAAACCGCCGCGGCCGTTGTCGAGCGTGGCGCTCGGACGCTTTCCTCCGTCGTCGCCTCGCAGATTGCCACTCACGCCCGCTACGGCGGTGTCGTTCCGGAATTGGCCAGCCGCGAGCATCTTCGCGCCATCGTTCCTGTCGTCCGCGCCGCGCTCGGTGAAGCCCACCTGACCCTCGCCGATCTCGACGCTATCGCCGTCACCTCCGGTCCCGGCCTCGCCGGCGCATTACTCGTGGGCATTACTTACGCCAAGGCCCTCGCCTTCGCGAATAACCTTCCCCTCATCGCGGTCAACCACCTCGAAGGCCACATCCACGCCGTCCTCCTCCAGGAGCGCGAATCCGCCCAATCCATCTCCGCCTCGCCGGACGCACGGGCCCTCGCCCTCGTCGTCTCCGGCGGCCACACCCATCTCTTTCTCGCTCAACCAGCCAGCGGGACCTGGACCTACGCTCTCATCGGCCGCACGGTCGATGACGCAGCCGGCGAAGCCTTCGACAAAGTCGCCAAGCTTCTCGGCCTCGGCTATCCAGGCGGTCCATGGATCGACTCGCTTGCGCCATTCGGCAACCCGCACGCTGTCCCATTCTCTTTCGCGCAGATCAAAACAAAAGCTCACCTCGACGGCAAGGCCCCGCGGACCAAAGGCGCAAAGACCGCGCCCATCGCGCGCCTCGACCCTCACTTCCTCTTTTCCTTTTCAGGAATCAAGACCGCTGTGCTGCGCTACGTCGAGCTCCATGGCCTGCGCACTGAAGCAAAAGCCCGCGTCAGTCTCGTGCTGGCCAACTTCCACCCTCCGCAAACTCGCGAAAAGGCGCTGGCCCTCTGCCCACAGCCCACGCTCGATCTTATCGCCAGCTTTCAGCATGCGGTCGTCGGCGACCTGATGAAGAAAACCTTCGCCGCGGCTGAGTCGCTTGGCGTCAACCGCATCCTCGTCACCGGCGGAGTCGCCGCCAATCGCGAGCTTCGCGCCCGCTTCACCGCCGAGGCCAATCAGCGCGACCTGCTCATCGCTTTCCCCGCGCTCGCGCTCTCCACCGACAATGCCGCCATGATCGCTGCCGCCGCCTGGCCGCGCTTCCTGGCGCAGGACTTCGCCACGCCCGACCTCACCGCCGACCCCTCCCTCGCGCTCAGCTAACCCGCTCGCGTCCTGCTCGATCCGCCACAAAAGTGCAAAGGCCCGGCTCGCGCCGGGCCCCTGTAGCGTTCCTATTCCCTATTCCCTTTTGGCTACTCCCTGTTTTATTCCGCCCATCGCCGCATGATCAACGTGGCGTTGATGCCGCCGAATCCGAACGAATTCGACAGCGCAATGTCGAACGAATGTGCGATGGCCTTGTTCGGCACGTAGTCCAATCGGCACTGGGGATCGGGGTTTTCCAGATTCATGGTCGGCGGAATCTGCTGGTTCACCAGCGCCAGCACGCTGATGCCGGCTTCCAGTCCGCCCGCGCCGCCGAGCAGGTGGCCAGTCATCGATTTCGTCCCGCTTATCTTGAGCCTGTGGCTCAGCGCGTGCTCGCCAAAAACCAATTCGATCGCGCGCGATTCGTTGCCGTCGCCCGCTGGCGTGCTCGTGGCATGCGCGTTCACGTAACCCACTTCTTCAGGGCGAATTCCGGCATCTTTCAGTGCGGCCCGCATACTGCGTTGCGCACCCGCGCCTTCCGGCGCAATGCCCGTCATGTGATACGCGTCGGCGCTCATGCCGTAGCCGATCACCTCGGCCAGGATCTTTGCTCCACGCGCCCGCGCAAACTCCAGCTCCTCGAGGACAAGGATGCCAGCGCCCTCACCGATCACAAATCCATCGCGGTCCTTGTCGAAAGGGCGGCTGGCGTGCGTGGGATCGTCGTTACGGGTGGAAAGGGCTCGCATGGCTGCGAATCCGCCCACCGACATCGTTGTCACTGCCGCCTCGGCGCCGCCCGCGATCATCGCGTCCGCATCGCCGTGCAGAATCATGCGCACTGAATCGCCGATGGCGTTGGCGCTCGTGGCGCAAGCCGTGGCCGTCGCCGAAATCGGGCCTTGCGCGCTGTAGCGAATGCTGATCTGTCCCGCCGCCATGTTTACGATTGCCGCGGGAATGAAGAAGGGCGACATCTTCCTCGGGCCGCCCTGCAACAGATTCGAGTGCTCGCGCTCGATCACCTCGAATCCGCCGATCCCCGAGCCGATGAACACACCCACGCGTTCGGCGTTCTCTGCCGTCACCTTCAGGCCCGACTGCGCCATCGCCTCATGGGTTGCCCCGAAGGCATAGTGGATGAAGCGCCCCATCTTGCGCGCTTCCTTTTTCTCCACAAATTGCAGCGGATCGAAGTTCCTGACTTCGGCGGCAAAAGTAACCGGGAATCCGGTGGCGTCAAAGCCCTGGATCGGCGACACGCCGCTCGCGCCGGCCAACAGTTGCCGCCATACCTCGGGAGCGGTGTTGCCTACACCGCAGATCAGCCCCAGGCCGGTAACTACCACTCTGCGGTTGGTTGCCTGGGTCAACGCTTACTTGCCGCCTTTCGCGTTCTTCTCAATGTAGTCGATGGCGTCTTTCACCGTCTTGATCTTCTCGGCGTCCTCGTCGGGAATCTCCATGTCAAACGCCTCTTCGAACTGCATCACCAGTTCCACCACGTCCAGCGAATCGGCGCCCAGGTCTTCCTGGAAGCTCGCGCCGGGTGTGACTTCGGCTTCGTCCACCTGCAACTGCTCGACGATGATCTGCTTCACTTTTTCTTCAACGGCCATGCGTACCTCTCCTCGTGTGATTGGGAACTTAAGAAAACGATTCGGGGTTTCAGAAGACTGCCCGCCCCGCGAACCTACCATACCGGCCCGCGGCGGGAAATGACAACCACCGCGCCAAAAATCCTGCGCTTGGCCCCGAATCTTCAAGTCTACCGGCAGGGCCTTGGGGTGTAAAGGCTTCCGGCTGTGGGGAAACCTTTGAAGAAACAGGGAATAATGATCCGGCGACCTTCAATTCATTGAACGCCGTAAATTGCACAACCTCTGGGCGTATATTTGGCGAAGAGGGGCAGAGAGAACAATGCCGGTTTGGATCGTGGGAGTCATCGCCGCGATTGCAGGAATTCTTATTGGCTTCTGGCTGCGAAGCGTGTCAGCAAAGGAGCGCGGCGCGGAATTAGCTCGCGATCTGAATGCAGCAAAGAGTGAATTGACGCGAGCGCAAGCGGAATCGACAACCCGGGCAGGCTTTGAAGCTCTAGCTGCCGAACGCGGGAAAACGGCTGACGGTTTGCGCAACGAATTGCAGGCCAAGGCGGAGTCAGAGCGCATGCTGGCCGCACATGTTAAGGAGCTTGAGGCGGAACTCAGGAACGAGCGTCAGAATCTTGCGGAAAAATTAGCGCTGTTGGAAACAGCGAAGAAGGCTCTCTCCGATCAGTTTCAGGCGTTGGCTGCGGAGATCCTGGAGGCGAAATCGAAGACCTTTTCCGAAGGCAGCCAAAAAGAGCTGGGCACGCTGTTGGAGCCGCTCAAGGCGCAGATTAAGGAATTCCGCGAAAAAGTGGAGCAGGCGCAGGGCGACTCAAAAACGGGTGTGACAGAGCTGAAGACTCTAATTGGTGCGCTTGGCAGCCTCAATAAGGAGTTGACTGAAGAAGCGCACAATCTTGCCACCGCTCTACGCCGCGACACAAAGGCGCAGGGAAACTGGGGCGAAACGATCTTGCGCAATATTCTCGACAAGTCAGGGTTGCAGGAAGGACTGCATTACAGCTATCAGGAGAGCTTTACTGAGCTGGATGAAAACGGAGGCCCGGCGCAACGCCGGCAGACCAACGTCGTCGTAAAATTGCCCGGCGGACGCCATCTGATCATTGATTCCAAGGTTTCGCTCAACGCCTACAACGATTCCGTGAATGCCGAGAACGATGCGATTCGCGCCGAGGCAATTAAGAAGCACCTGCTCAGCGTGCGCAATCATTGTGCCGAATTATCCAGCCGAAACTACCAGGGTCTTACGGGGCTGCAATCGCCCGATTTCGTCGTAATGTTCGTGCCGATTGAACCCGCATTCCTGCTTGCGCTGCAAAATGACGAATCGATTTGGCACGACGCCTATGAAAAAGGGGTCCTCCTTTCAGGGCCCACAACAGTTCTCTTCGTAGTTCGAATCGTTAAGGACCTTTGGCGTCAAGAACAGCAGATTCGAAACGTGGAGAAAGTGATGAAGCGCGGTGCTGAGCTCTATGACAAATTCGTTGGTTTTGTCACAAATCTCGAGTCCGTAGGTGTCGCGCTCTACGACGCTCGGCAAGCCTATGATGAGGCCGCCAAACAACTCTCGAAAGGACCCGGCAACCTGGTACGACAGGTGGAGATGCTGAGGGAACTGGGAGTGACTTCGAAAGGGAAGAAGCAGATCCCCCAAAAACTACTCGAAGAGGCGAGTTTCGACGAGCCCGAACTCGCCCTCGCGACAGACACGGACGAATCCAGCAAATCGCCTGAGGAATAAGCGTGGCTTGCTGGGATAGTAGACCGGCCGTCGCGTGGGCGTCCTCGCCCGCACCAGCATTGGAAGCGGCGCTTACGAATTCGGCGTTGTCGGCGTTGCCGGAGCAGCCGGCGCAGCGGGCTGAGCCGGAACCGCTGGCGGCGCATCCTTGACCCGCGTCAGCGTCAATTCCATCGCGGGAAAGTCAGGCGAATCGGACTTCGCCGTCATCTTGATCGTGTCGCCATCGACCGTACAGTCGTGGTGAATCGTGATGCCGTTGAATGAGTCGTCGAAGGAAAACTTGTCTCCATCCACCTTGCCGTTGCTGATTGTCATCGGGTCCCCACCCGGTCCCTGCACCGTCCCAGTCAGGGCGGCGCCGTCCTGCTTGAAGGTGAAAGTGAGTTGAAAGCTGCTGCCATCCGGCGTCGTTGTCTGAGCCGTCCAGGTTCCTGTTACGCCCGCGGCCATTGCGGTCGCAGCGCTCAACGTCATCGCCAACCCCGCGCAAACACAAAGCAATTTCCTCATTGATCCCTCTCAGCCGTCTTCCCGGCGAACCCATCATACAGAGCCGCAGTAAAGAGCGAACACTGGCCGACTCCGCGGTCCATTGCTGACGCGCTAGCTTGCGCCCTGCTCTCCAAACGCCTTCCGCAGCCGCTTCCATGTCGTTTCCAGATCTTCAGGAAGAATGCGCGTCTCGCTCACGGAGGTTGTGAAGCTCGTGTCTCCAATCCAGCGCGGCAGGCCGTGCAGATGCAGGTGCCCCGCCACGCCAGCGCCCGCAGCCTGGCCGATGTTCATTCCGAAATTGAATCCATGCGGCCTGTAAACCTGCTCCAGCACGCGCTCAGTCCGTTGCGTCAGGTCCATCAGTTCGTGTGCGGACTCGGGATTTAGCGCCGCCAGCCGGTCCAGATGCGCGTAGGGCATCACCAGGACGTGCCCTGACGTGTACGGAAATGCATTCAGGCAGATAAAGCAGTTCTTTGCGCGCAGAACCAGCCCGCCGGCGGCCTCAGCCTTGTCGCGATCCATTCCGTTCGCGATGGCATAGTCGATGGACGCGATCAGGTTGCAGAAAACACAGCCCAAGTCGCCGGGCCACACATCCAGTTCCTTGGGTACGCCGCGCCGCGCCGGGCTCTCCGTCGAAGTAATGTAGGCAAAGCGCCAAGGAGTCCAAAGGTGATCCATCGCCATCCGTCCAGCCAGTCTGATCCCGTCAGTCCGATCCAGTATAGAAGGGTTGCAACGCCGCTTTTGCCCTGAGGCCCGCATTGGGTCCCGGAGTGGTCCTGGTGCCGTCCGCGCAAAACTAGCCTGCAGTTCAATGTGCAGCACTGTCCCTAACTCTTTTGCTTTGATCAACTCAATTGACGCTGCATTGCGGAGATTGCTACACTCAAGGGGTAGCTTCCTGCGCGGATTCCTGCAGTGAGTTGCGGCCGCCCTCCCAGCATGCCGTTGCCTGCCGGCGTTTCCCAAGGAAACCCGCCGTGTTTTACCCCAGAGCAACAGGTTGGGGACGGCATTTCCTGTGGAAGACAAACCGGCGCGTCACGCGGCGCGAGGGCAAGTCAAGGGACCGAAGGCGACCGGAACGCGGAATTGCGGCGTGGGAGCCACCCAGCGGCTGGAGCAATCCATCGCTGGAGCACAGTCCCGGAGCAGCCTGTAATGGCAAACGTCCTCAATCCCGAAACCGAGAGCATAACCCTGAACACTGAATTGGAAACCCCAACGCTAGACCCTGCGACGGAGCTTGAGCGGCCGTCGTACGAATCCACGTCCAACCTTTCCACGACGAATATTGACAGCTCAGCAGTTGTCGATGCATCCCCACTGGACGCCGATGCCCTAACCGAGCCTGTCGCACAGGCAGAAACACTCGACCAGCCCGCACCTTCAGAATCTCCGGCCGCGCCCGCAGCAGTTGTCGAAACGCCCGCATCGGTCGCCATGACTCCAGCGCCGGCCCCTGCTGTTGCGCCTCGTGCCACTTCGTCCGCCGAGCCACCCGACGATTTCTCTGAGGCCCTGGCTGCCTTTGAGCGCGAGCAGGCCGCTGAAGCCGCCGCCGTCGAGGCCTATGGAGACAAAATCGTCTCCGGCAAGGTCGAGAAGCAGACAGAAAAATATCTGGTCGTCGATGTCGGCCTCAAGTCCGAAGGCCTCTTGCCTCTCGAGCAGGTTGTCGACCACACCGGCGCGGTCAAGTTCCAGCCCGGCGACATCATTGATGTTGTCATCGAGCGCGAAGAAGCCGAAGGCGGCTACCTCGTCAGCTACGAGAAGGCCCAGCGCCTTCGCGTTTGGGACACCATCGAGAAGGCAGCCAACGACAAGACGCCCGTCACCGGCACCGTCGTCAGCCGCGTCAAGGGCGGGCTCACCGTCGACATCGGCATGAAGGCTTTCCTGCCAGGCTCGCAGCTTGAGATTCGCCCCGTGCGCAATCTCGACACCTACCTCGGCCAGCAGATCGAAGTCCGCGTCATCAAGCTCAACAAAAAGCGTGGCAACGTCGTGGTCAGCCGCAAGGAAATTCTGGAAGAAGAGCAGAACTCCAAGCGCTCGGCCACCATGGAGCACCTCGAAGAGGGCGCGATCCTCACCGGCACCGTCAAGAACCTCACTGACTACGGCGCGTTCGTCGATCTCGGCGGCATCGATGGCCTTCTCCACATCACCGACATGAGCTGGGGACGCCTCACCCATCCCCGCGATCTGGTCAACGTAGCCGACGAGATTCAGGTTAAGGTTCTCAAGTTCGACAAGGAAAAGCAGCGCGTCTCGCTCGGCTTCAAGCAGTTGACGCCTGATCCCTGGCTCGACGCCACGGAGCGTTATCCCGTCGGCGCCAAGGTCCACGGCCGCGTCCTTTCGGTCACCGACTACGGCGCGTTTGTTGAGCTCGAGCAGGGCATCGAGGGCCTCGTTCACCTCTCTGAGATGACCTGGTCCAAGCGCCTCAAGCATCCTTCCAAGCTCGTAAAGCCCGGCGACGAGGTCGACACCGTCGTTCTCAGCGTCAATCCTGCCGACCGCCGCATCTCCCTGGGCATGAAGCAGCTCCTTGAGAACCCGTGGGAAAGCCTCACCGACAAGTACCCCATCGGCGCCATCGTCGAGGGCCGCGTTCGCAACCTTACTGACTTCGGCGCCTTCATCGAAATCGAGGATGGCATCGACGGCCTTGTCCACGTCTCTAACCTGAGCTGGACCAAGCGCGTCAAGCATCCCTCTGAAATCGTCAAGAAGGGCGAAAAAGTCAAGGCAGTCGTTCTCGGCGTCGAGCCGCAGAACCGCCGCCTCTCGCTGGGCATCAAGCAGTTGCAGCCCGATGTCTGGGAGAGCTTCTTTGCCACACACCGTGTCGGCGACTTCGTTCACGGCAAGATTCTTCGCACCGCGCAATTTGGCGCCTTTGTCGAAATTGCAGAAGGTGTTGAAGGTCTCTGCCACATCTCCGAGGCTGGCGATCCTGTTGACGGCCACTCCCCGCTCGAACAGGGCCTGGAGCATGACTTCAAGATCATCAAGATCAACGTCGAAGAGAAGAAGGTCGGCCTCAGCCTCCGCACCGGGAGCAGTCACGAATCCGCCCACTCCGCCTCTGAAACTTCCAGCCCCAGGCGGGAGCAACCTCACAAACAGCCAGTCTCCAGCTCCACCACGACGCTTGGCGACCTGGTGAACTGGCGCAAGGGCGAACGCTAACGCTCACGCGGCGATCGAAACCAAGGCGGCCACCCTCCGGGGTGGCCGTTCTGCGTCCGGGGAGCCAATTCTCCGCTTGACCCTGACCTTGCGTCAGGCCCGACTATGGTCTTCAGAGCGATGAGCAGAAGCAAGCCGACACCCGCTCTCCGGCGTACGCTTCCCTCATCCCTCTGAGGCACGTATGTCCCATTCGCCCACGTCTTATCCAAATCGTTCCATCCTCGCCGCCATCACGCTCTTTTTCATCGCGCCCATCGTCGCCGAATTTCTCCTCGGCGATTTTCCGGTCACATGGCTCCCTCTGCTCATCATCCTCGCGCCCATGTACGGCGGCGGCGCGCTCGTCATCCGCGAGCTCACCCGCCGTTTCGACCGCGGCTGGCCCACCATCCTTCTCCTCGGCGTCTCCTACGCGATCATTGAGGAGGCCTTCACCACGCAATCCCTATTCAATCCCCATTACCTCGGGATGCATTTGCTCGCCCACGCCTGGATTCCTGCTCTCGGCATCGGCGCCTGGTGGACCCTCTTCATGCTTAACGTCCATCCCTTCTGGAGCATTGGTGTCTCCATCGCGCTCGTTGAAGGGCTTCATCCCTCGCTCGCCGGCCTCCATCCTTCGCGCACCCCTGCGCCATGGCTGGGAAAAGTTGGCGTCTCTGTCGCCGTCGTCCTCTTCGCCGTTGGCATCTACTACAGCACCCACTACTCGCTCCGTCACGACCCGTTCCGCGCCTCGACCGCGCAGCTTCTCGTCTCCGCCTTGCTCGTCGTCGTCTTCGCCGCCGCTGCCTTCCTGGTCCCCGCGTCAGCCACTCTCACGGAATCCACTGCGACCCGCGAGGCTTTGCCTGCACCTTCTCCCTGGATCACCGGCGTCGCCGGATTCCTTCTCGGCGCAGCCGTCTTCCTCTCGCCGATCTTATGGGACTGGGGCGCCGTCGCCCTCATGTTAGGCGTAGACCTGGTTTTCCTCGTTGGGCTTTGGCTGTTCTCTCACCGCAGCGCATGGACGTCTCTGCACACCTTCAGCGTCGGCGCCGGCGGCGCACTCTTCTACGGCGTGCATGCCTTTATGCAGGGCCCGGTTGTTCCCTGCCCTAAGTCGATTGCCCTCGCCAGCCACGTACTCTTTCTCGTCTTTGCGCTTGCCGTCGTCGCAATCGCCGTCCACCGCACTCGTGCGGCCCTGCTGCTCGGCCCGCAGGAACAATCTCCGGCACAGCCCTCTGACACCTGAAACCTACGAATGCGCCCGGTGCTTTTGCAGCTCCTTCAGCACAATCACGATTCCCAGCGAAATCAGCACACTGATCAGCGCAAACAAGAACACGCTCGCGTAGCCGTAGAATCCAATGATTGCGCCGGCGATCGGGCCGACGAGGAAGAACGACACATCGGAGAACGCCGTGTAAACGCCGAGCGCTGTTCCGCGGCTGAACTCGGGAACACGTTTCACGGCCTCCACGCCAATGGCCGGGAAGATGAGCGACAGCCCTAATCCGCCCACTGCCGCGCCTGCCATTGCCATCCATGGCGACATGGCCTGCCACAGCAGAATCATCCCCAAGGCCTCGGTCAGAAGCGAGGCGATCGCGACCGGGAAGCCGCCGAAACGGCTGATGGTTTTGATGAACAACAAGCGTACGGTGATGAACCCGATTCCGAAGGCGGTGAGGCAGAGAGCCGCTCCGCTCCAGTGCCGGCTTACATAAAACAGCGTGACGAACGTGGCCAGCACGGCGTAGCTCACGCCGCCCAGAGCGAGTCCCACGCCGTGTGGCGCCACGCGCCCCAGCACAGCCGTGAACGGCATGTGCTCGCCCGGTTCCACGGCCACCGGTTCCTTACGCCAGGCGATGACAAAGCTCACCGCGCCGATCAAGATCGTCAACAACCCGATGGACTTGAGGCCCCACTGCTGATCCAGGATCACCCCGAGCGGCGCGGCCAGCGCCATACCGCCATATGTGCTGATCCCGTTCAGCCCAATCACTTTCGCGGTGTGCTCATGTCCCGCGCTGGTAATGCCCCATAGCGTTGCTCCGGTCGAGCCCAGACTCTCGCCTACTCCCAGCGCTAGCCGGCTCAGGATGAGTACCGTAAAGCTGAGCCAGTGCACCTGGTGCAACGCCGCCGCGCCCACCAGCAACGCGCCGCTCACAGTGCACCCCGCCATGCCCCAAAGCACCGAGACCTTGGCACCCATATGATCGGAGATACGTCCAGCCCATGGACGGCTGAGCAGCGTAGCAATGTACTGGATGCTGATGGCCAGCCCGGCAAGCACTGCGCTGTAGCCCATGCGCAGATGCACGAACGGCGGCAGGACCGCCAGCGGCAGGCCTATGGAAACATAGCAAATAAATGTGAAATAGACGTATCCGGCAATATGCCGCGTCCGGCCCCGCGCGGCAGACCGGACAGAAACCGGAACATATGCAGTCGAGGAGTACGACATAGGATCGAACGAGTGGGCAGAATAACTGTTCTCCTCCAGTATACCGGAGAATCGCTTTACTGCGCCTCAAGCCACGCTCACTCTCGAAAGATGCAGACGGCATCCCCTAAGCCGCGAGGCTGCCGTCCTATGAACGAGCTGTCGAATTGTCGCCCCCGGCGTAACACTACTGGCCGGGCTTCATCGCCCACAGAATCCCGTTCTTGATGATCCCGTAGAGAAGGGGATTTTCGTATTCTTCCTTGTTGTGGCCAAGCGCCAAGTAGAACTCGCGACCACCGTCGAAGTTCTGGTACCAGGCTAGCGGCAAGTCGACGGGGAACTTGGTTGGATCGATCGTCATTGGTTCAAGAGTGGCGAGCTTTGTTCGGTCCGTCACCAAAACCGGGTGGATATCCGGGTTCAGATGGTCGAGAAAGTAGCACTCGTCTGTCCACGTAAACTGCGCGGGAACTCCTTTGACGGCGGGGAAGGCTGGGTCAATGACCCGAACGGTGAACGGCTGCTGGTGCGGGTGGGCCGCGAATTTGCCGCCCAGTACCGACCAGAAGTAAGGCCAATCCCGCTCGGAGCCCGAGGCCGAGTGGATACCAACGAATCCGCCACCGGCTTCGATGTAATGCTTGAAGGCGTCGCGCTGCGCATCGTCGCTAAAGGCCTGGTTGTTGCTGTTCGCAAACACCAGCGCGGCGTACTGGCGCAGGTTTCCGTCCGTGAAGACACCCGGGTCGTCTGAGGCGTCAACGATGAAACCGACTTCTTCGCCCATTTTGCGGATCGCGGCAACGCTGGCTGCGATGTTGTCGTGTACATAGCCTTTGCCGTCCGGCGTGTAGTTGCGCGTATACACCAGAATGCGTGGCTGAGGCGCGACCTGCGCCGCGAGGGACGAGAGCAAGCACGATGCCCCCAGCATGCAGGCAACGAGACCGGCGATTCGCGAGAATTGTAGAGAGAGGTACATTCGTTTTCCTCAGCAAAAATCCGCTCCAAGCGTAAACC
Source organism: uncultured Acidobacteriaceae bacterium (assembly GCA_963823805.1). Taxonomy (GTDB): domain Bacteria; phylum Acidobacteriota; class Terriglobia; order Terriglobales; family Acidobacteriaceae; genus Telmatobacter. The sequence goes on from CAWGMW010000003.1 coordinate 469,639, forward strand.
GTCAACCCCGCTCCTGGCGAGTCGCTCGGCAACCAAAAATTCAATAGACTGGGACTATGGCGGGTTTCCTCATTGAGAATTTCGGCTGCCGCGCGGCCCGCGCCGACGGCGAGGCCATCGCCAGTCACCTGCGTGCATTTGCCGAACGCCAATCCTTCGCGGCCGACGTGGTGGTGGTGAATACCTGCAGCGTCACCTCCGAAGCCGATCGCGCGGCGCGCGCTTTCATCCGCCGCACGCATCGCAGGAATCCTGCTGCCAAAATCGTCGTAACCGGTTGCTACGCGCAGCGTGCGCCCGACGAACTCGCGGCCATGCCCGGCGTGGCCGCCGTTATCGGCAATAGCCACAAGGCCGTTACCCCGGAGATTGTCCTCCATTTGGCGCAAGGTACAAGCGAAGCCTCAACCATCCCGCCCTCGCTTGTCCCCGTTTCCTCGCTGCTCTCCAGGCACGCGGCACAAGCTGCCCCCATCTGGGCTGACGACCGCTTCGCCCACTCCTTTCTCGAGGAAGCACAACTCGCGCCCGGCGTGCAGACTCGTCCCAATCTGAAAATTCAGGAAGGGTGCAGCAATCGCTGCACGTTTTGCGTGATCCCAACGACGCGTGGCCCCTCCAGGAGCCTGCCCTTCGCGGCGGTACTTCGCCAGGTTGAGGAATTCGTCGCGTCTGGCGGCAACGAACTGGTGCTTTCGGGAATCAACCTTGGCCGCTGGGGCCACGATTTTTCTTCTGGCCTCGGACGAGAGTCGCTTGCGGGGCTGATCCGTGCCATCCTCACGCGAACCGCTCTGCCCCGCCTGCGTCTCAGCTCCATCGAGCCAATGGATTGGAACGAGGAACTCATCGGCCTCCTAAGCGAATTCGGAGGCCAGCGTATTGCTCGCCACGCCCACCTTCCGCTGCAGTCCGGCTCCGACGCAGTGCTGCGGCGTATGCATCGCCGTTACCGGCCCTGGCACTACGCGGACAAAGTCTCGGCGCTTCTGCGGGCTGCCGGCCCCGATCTCACTCTCGGTGCAGATGTCATGGTTGGTTTCCCCGGCGAGACCGATCTCGAGTTTGAGGAGACACTCTCCTTCGTGCGCGCGTTGCCATTTGGCTACCTTCACCTCTTTCCCTTTTCGCCGCGTCCGGGCACGTCCGGCTGGGCGCTTCATGCCGCATCGCCCGTCCCGCCAGCCGCCATTGAAGAACGCATGGCCGCGCTCCGCGACCTCGCCGCGGAGAAGACGCGCGCCCATCGCAGCCGCTTCATCGGACGCGAGCTTTCCGCCATCACGCTGCATTCGCCCCACTTGCTCACCTCCCGCGGCCTCACTGCGGCCCTGTCTGACAACTTCCTTCCCATCAACCTCGGCGGCCAGTTCCCATCGAATCAACTCCTTCAGGTCCGCATCGCTGCTCTTGGTTTCGACGGCCAGTTAGCTGCCCTACCAGACTACTAACCTCTTTACTTCAGAGAAGCGGAGCCAATGCTATACTCAGTTTGCGTCGCTTTGCTGCGGCCCATGGGGCGGCCTGCCCCGGCCCGCTCGGCACGCTTTCGGAGGAGTACCATCGCATTCGATAAACGCGCTGCCAAGTCCTTTATCCGCATCAATGACAGAATTCGTGCGCGCGAAGTCCGCGTCATCGACGAAAACGGCGAACAACTTGGCATCCTCCAGCCCTTCGAGGCCCTCCGCATCGCCCGCGAACGTGGCCTTGACCTGGTCGAAGTTTCGCCCACAGCTGTCCCGCCCGTTTGCCGAATCCAGGACTACGGCCGTTTTCTCTACGAGAAGGAAAAAAGCGAGCGCGCTGCGCGCAAGCGCCAGAAGGTCATCACCGTAAAGGAAGTCAAGTTCTCGGTCACCGTCGACGAGCACGACTACCAGACTAAGAAGAACCAGGCCGTTCGCTTCCTCACCGAGGGCGACAAGGTGAAAGCAAGTCTTCGCTTCCGCGGCCGCCAGATGGCCCATCGCGAGCTCGGCTATAAGATCATTAACCGCCTGATCCAGGACATCGGCGGCGCTGGTGTGGTCGAATTCATGCCGCGCATGGAGGGCACCATCCTGCACGCCATCCTTGCCCCGGGGCGCAAGGAAGTGCCAAAGTCCAGGCCGGATTCCGCCGCGCCCGCCGCACAAGCCTAGCTTTCAACCGGGGCCTTGCCGGGCTCCGCTCCATGACGGCAGGCGCAAACTGATTCTTCGAAATTGCAATCATCCAATTTCGGATCGGGTTCGCGCGCGCACTCCGTCCGGTCTTATCGGCGGAGCCTGCGAGACTGGCTGAATACATTTACATTGCTCAAAGCAAGGACGATTGCTAGGGACGACCTGACAATTCGGGGACAATTGCGCGGATACGATGCATAAAACTCCATCTGGGATGCCTGAATACTCAATAAATTGGTTTCGAATTTTTTAGTTACTTTCAAGATAGAATGATTTCGAATCTGTAAACTTTGACGGCCTGATTGGCGTCTAGGTTTAATTAGATGGTCGCTCGAGTTCGAATTCGGTTGAGAGTCGTTTTGCTTCCGGACGAATCTGCCATCGCCTCCCGGAGTCGCCTGTGAGCCGCATGAAACTGCTTCACATCATTCCAGTTGTCTTGATTCTTGTGGGCGCGGCATTCGTATTTGAGCGCCCTGCATACGCATACGCCGATCCAGGCACCGGGTTGCTGGCCGTTCAGGCCGCTGGATCGGCGCTAGTGGCCACCGGATGGTACCTGCGCCGGAAGATCTATTCCCTGTTCCGTTCAGACGACGTGCCCAGGGCCGACAAGGAAGAACGGCCTGCCGTCGCACAAGGCGAGGACTCGCCAAATCAGTGAATGGGCACGAAGAGTTTTCTTACCGAGAATCGGCTCTCCCGGTCCAAGATAATGAATTGGAATTGACCTTCCGCGATCCAGCGGGAGAACTCCAGCTTACAGCTGACTGCGCTTTGCGGCGGATTCGCCCCTCTGCCGCGGAAGAAACGCGAGCGTTTCTTGCGTCTCCGTTGCGTAGCGCCCTCGAACAAAGCGGCGATTTGATTCCCAGCCGGATTGCCAAGCCCGGCTCCCATCCGTCGATCGCATCCGGCGAGTTATGGCTCGAGCATCCACGCCTCGATCCCATTAGCTACCCATGGGAGTGGACCACTGCTCAGTGGCGCGCCGCCGCAGAACTCACGCTGCGCGTCGCCAGTCAGGCTATCGACGCCGGATGGACTCTGAAGGACGCGACGCCGCTCAACGTGCTCTTCTCGGGTCCGCGCCCAATTCTCGTTGATGTTCTATCCTTCGAGCGCCGCGATCCTCACTCGACCGTATGGCTGGCTTACGGCCAATTCGTGCGCACATTTCTCCTGCCGCTTGTGGCCGCCAGGCATTTGAGCTGGCCGCTCCGCGCAACTCTCTTTGAGCGCGACGGCTATGAGCCACGCCAAATCTATGATGCCGTGCCGCGTTGGCGCCGACTGAATCCCAATTTGCTCGATGTAGTTACCCTGGCCACGCTCTTCGAGCGGTCTGGCCCAAGGCGCGCCGGCTCCAGGCAGACTCCATCAACGAAGGATCCATCACTCGCAACGCATCTCCTCAAGAAGCGCATCGCGCGCCTTGGCAGGCAGGTTCGCAATGCCGCCGGCAACCGGGGCCATAGCCAGTGGAGCCGATACGAACAATCCGCCGGCCACTATCAGCCGACCGACGTCGAGGAAAAGCAGCGGTTCGTCAAGAGCGTACTCGCTCGATGTCGACCCGAACACGTCCTTGATATTGGGGCCAATACGGGAACTTATTCGCTGTTGGCTGCTGACGCCGGAGCCAAAGTCGTCGCCCTCGACAGCGACTCCGCCGCTGTTGAGGAGCTGTGGCGAACAGCAGCCACGCAGAACAAGCCCATCACGGTTCTGGTCGCAAACATCGCGCGTCCCACGCCCGCAGCAGGATGGCGCAATCGCGAACACTTTTCTCTGCTCGACCGCCTCACTGGCAAATTCGACCTGGTTATGATGCTCGCGGTCATTCATCACCTTATCCTTCGCGATCAGTTGCCGCTCGCGCACATCGCCAATCTCTGTGCCGGCCTGACGCGGCGCTGGCTGCTGCTGGAGTGGGTCCCGCCCTCCGATCCTATGTTCCAGGAATGGCTGCGCGGCCGTGACGATCTCTATGGGCATTTGACCGAGGAGGACCTGACGCAAGCATTCGCGCCGCACTTTGCCGTCGTCGATCGTGCGCAGTTGGGCAACGGGCGGGTCCTTCTGCTGTTCGATAGAATTTGACTCGAGGACAGCACAACCGGCACCGATGAACTTCAAAGATAGGGGAGAAGCACGGCATGATCAAACGGATCGCCCAGGCTTGGGGCTTCGCCGCCATTCTCCTCCTTCCGGGCTATGTTGATCTCACCTCTACTTTGGGCGACGAGCGAATGCGCGTTCCCTGGCCGCTCACCCGCTTGGTTCTGGCGCAGCTTATCGATCTTGCGATTGTAAGCCTGGTTTTTGCAGGCTTGCTGGCGATCCTCCGTGGCTTGAAAGTCTGGGCGCGAATCCGGTGGTTCGCCCTTGCCTTTCTTCCGATTTACCTTCTCGTCTGTAATCTCAGAATTTTTCCGTTCCGGATTCCGTACTCCGGCGTTGCGATCGCTGCCGTCGCGTGGATCGCTACTCTCGGGTTTCTGATTTACTCCGCCCCCAATATTGCGTCAAAACTCTATCGCCTGAGTAGCGCCGGCCTCACGGGCGCCGTAGTATTTGCATTCGTCATGACCGCTCAACTGGTGAGCGCTGCCTTCTGGCGTCCCGGCATTCAGGCATTTGCGAGCCCCATTCCGGAACAGCCCGCCGCGAGACCGCGCCTGGTATGGATTGTCTTCGACGAATTGGCGTATAAGCCGGTGTTCGAAGCTCGCGATCGCTCGCTCGATCTTCCAAACTTTGATCGGCTGCGCTTGCAAAGTTCGGTGTATACCAACGTGACGCCGATTGGCTACCACACCAACCTGGTTGTGCCGAGTTTGCTTCTGGGCCGCATCGTAACGAGTTCTACTTTTACCTCGAAAAATCAATTACTCGTTCGCACCGCTGACGATCCTAATTGGGAACCTTTTGACTCCGACGCATCGTTGTTCGGCATGGCGAGGCAGCACGGTATCTCGACTGCGATCGTCGGTTGGTACCTGGCTTACTGCCCGATCTTTGCGGGCACAGCCACCGAGTGCTATTGGAGCAACGACGACACTGAAGACGGCGCGCCTCCGTCAATCAATGCCAGTTTCGCCGATGACGTTCTGGTTCCCCTTGCGCATCGTGGCCGAGCAACTCGTTGCGCCTCGCGTGGCAGTAGCCGATGTCGCCCACTGGGAATCTCTAAGCCACGTGGCGACCGTGAAGGACATGAGCCAGCACGCCCTTGCCGCGCTCGCCAGCAGCCAAGCCGATATCATCTACCTGCACCTGCCTGTACCCCATCCGCCAGCTTTTTGGAATCGCCACTCGCATGACTACGGCGTGGGCGGATCCTATCTCGATTCGCTGGATTATTCCGATCGGCTTCTGGGCCAGATGCTCGACATCCTTCAAGCGCAGCCGCGCTGGCCGGAAACGACGCTGATCATCCAGGGAGATCACTCCTGGCGCACCAGAATATGGCGCACAACTCCCGGATGGAGCGACGAAGACGAGCGCGTATCCCACGGCGGCCAATGGGATCCGCGCCCCTTCCTCCTCATTCATGCAGCCGGACAAACCAACGCGACAACCGTGTCGTCTCCCACCAGCCTGATGTTCGTTCACGACTTCGTTGCGTCGCAAATTCAGGCTCTCGCGCACTGAAGCCTCGGAATCACGGCGCGCTCGCGACGACGGTCTGACTCAGTTCGGCAGCGCCACCGTTCCCGAAATGCGGAGAGTCGCCGCCGGCGTTCCCGCCTCCGGCTGACCGCCCGAAACGTAAATTGTGTAGTCTCCCGGCAATACAGCCCTATTTCCTTTCTCATCCACCTCGCTCAGTTGCCGCGGTGATAAGGTGAACTGCACGCGCCTCGCTTCACCTGCCCGCAATTGGATTCTCCTGAGCCCTTCAAGTTCCAGATTCGGAGACAAATCCGTTTTCGGAGGTTTAACGTAAAGCTCTGCCACTTCGTCGCCATCGCGCGTACTTGTGTTGCGCACGACCGTCGTCACGACCTCCGAAGCACCGGCCTTGATCTCCTTCGAATTCACTTCAGGCGCCCGGTAGCTGAACCGCGAATAGCTCAAGCCGTATCCAAACGGATAGAGAACCTCGCCCCGGTAATAGCGGTATGTCCTGTTCTCCATCGAGTAGTCGGTAAACGCGGGTAAATCGCTGGTCGATGCATAGAACGTCACGGGCAAACGTCCCGCAGGATTGTTCTTTCCTCTCAACGTCTCCGCAATCGCGTCGCCGCCCTCCTCGCCCGGGTACCATGCTTCGAGCAGCGCATCCGCGTGCTCCTTGGCCCACGGAACCGCCAGCGCGCTGCCTGAGGTCAGCACTACAATCAGCGCCTTGCCGGTCTCGCCCAGCGCTTCCACGAGGTGCTCCTGTGCCGCGGGTAGCTCGATGCTGGTCCGGTCGCCGCCATCGAATCCCTCCACGTAAACATTCATCTCCTCGCCTTCCAAGTTTGGAGAAAGTCCCACAAAGGCGACGATCGCGTCGGATTTCTTCGCCACATCGATCGCCTTGCCAAGCAGGCTGTTGGCGGGCGGCGCCCAATCGAGATCGACATTGCGATCATTGGGAAGATGCACGTACTCCACGCGAATCGCGTGTGGATTCGTGTCGGAAAAACTCACCCGGCCTTCCGCGGGGTTGCTGTGGCTGTCCATCACCAACTTCTCATCGACGAAAAGCCTCACGCGAACCGGCGTCTCTCCGGCTGGTGGTGGCGCTCCAGTCGCACTGCCACCAGCGAAAAACGGCACGAATGCTCGTGGCCCGCGCAGGCTTAGCACATAATCTCCAGGCTCTGGCGGCAGAAGCTCGCCCGTCCATCGCACCGCAAATGTTTTGTCGGTAAAGTTCGCTGCCGGCGCAACGCGATTCCAGTCGAAGTTGATCTTTGCGTCCACGCGCACTATTTTTGGCGCGCCTTTCATATCCGCATTGTCAAAGTACTCGCCCTTCAGTCCGGCAGTCTTCAGCGAAGCATCCGTGCGCAAATACGCCGAAGAAATCGGCGCCGGCAACCCGTCGGCGAGAATCGATCCGGGAGCGTACATTACATTTTCTCTTCCAAACTCTTTTTGTAATCCATCGAGTGGCGAAACAGGATCCGGGGCGGTTCCGTTGTAGTTGCCCTCGATCGCCTCCAGCAGATCAGCGGTCGGGCCGACGACCGCAATCTTGCGGATCGACGACTTCAGCGGGAGCGTGTTGTTCCCGTTCTTCAAGAGCACAATCGATTCGCGCGCAGCCTGCAGCGCCAACTCGCGATGCGCAGCCGAATTTACTTCGGAATACGGAATCGCATTGAACGGTACCGTCGCCGGAGGGTCGAACATACCCAGCCGCATGCGGGCAGTGAACAGCCGGACGACGGCCGTATCGATGTCGGCCTCGGTCAACAAGTGCTCGTCCACCGCCTTGGTCAGTGCACCATACGTCCGGCCACAATCGAGGTCCGTGCCCGCTTTTACCGCGTCCGCAGCTGCCTCTTCCGGGCTCGCCGCAAAGTGATGCCCGCTCGCTATGTCGCCCACCGCATCGCAGTCCGAGACCGTGTACCCCTTGAAGCCCCAATCGTCGCGCAGGTGCTGTTCCAGCAGCATTGTATTCGCGCACGCGGGCGCTCCGTCGATCGCGTTGTAAGCGCACATGATCGAGTCGGCGTGTCCCTCAACAATCGTCGCGCGGAACGCCGGCAGATACGTGTCCTCTAAATCGTGATCCGAAACCTCCACGTTAAAACCGTGCCGCAATGGCTCGGGCCCGCTGTGCACCGCATAGTGTTTTGGCGTTGATACGAGCTCGAGATACTTTGTATTGTCACCCTGCAGCCCTTTGACGAATTCCACTCCCAGGCTCGAAGTCAGGAACGGATCTTCGCCGAAGGTTTCCATTCCCCGTCCCCAGCGCGGATCGCGATCGATATTGATGTTCGGCGACCAGAATGTAAGTCCTGCAAACCGGCTGCGATCGTCGTTGCGAATCGCTTCGTTGTATTTGGCGCGTCCTTCGACGGCGATCACGTCAGCAATCCGCCGCATCAGCGCCGTATCCCACGTCGCGCCTATTCCGATCGATTGCGGAAAATTGGTTGCAAATCCGTTGCGCGCCACTCCATGCAGCGCCTCGTTCCACCAGTTGTAGGCGGGAATGCCCAGCCTTGGGATCGCTGGCGCAACGTCCTGCATCTGGCCCACCTTTTCTTCCAGCGTCATGCGGCGCACGAGATCTTTCGCGCGCTCTTCAGGCGGCAATGCCGGATTCATGAACGGGCACGTCGCTGCGCCACACGTCGGCTGCTTTTCGCTCGATGCTCGCTGTGCCGGTAAAACCGCTGAAGCCACGCTAAAGACGCTGAATATCGCAAGAAAAACTGGTTGGATTTTCATAGTGGTCCGTTTCTGAATTTTTCGCTGGCGGAAGAGTATCACGCCGGCGGGGAAATCCTAACAACCGGGTCCTAACGTCAGCCTCGATCTCGACCGTTCGCAGCAGCATTCCTCACGCTTATACTGGTGAACATGCCTGCGGCAGCTAATGAGCACCGACCAGCGATCTCTTCAATCTCATAGATTTCAGCCGCAAGTGTTGACTGACAACCAATGAACATTGACAAGAACGCCCGCGCCAATCTAAAGCTGCAACAACCCATGTGCCTCTGGCTCACAGGTCTTCCTGCGGCCGGCAAATCGACGATTGCGAACGCTCTCGAGAGGCGCTTATTTGCCGCCGGCTGCCACACCTACTCGCTCGACGGAGACGAAGTACGCCTCGGTCTGAATAAGGATCTCGGCTTCTCTGAAGCTGACCGGACCGAAAACATCCGCCGGGTCGCTGAGGTCGCACGGTTGCTTGTCGATGCCGGTTTAATCGTGATCGTCTCCTTCATCAGCCCATACCGGGCTCATCGCGATCGAGCCCGCTCGCTTTTCGAACCCGGGGAATTCCTGGAAATCTTTGTTGACACGCCTTTGCAGGAATGTGAACGTCGCGATCCCAAAGGGCTTTACGCCAAAGCAAGACGCGGAGAATTGAAGAATTTTACCGGCATCGATAGCCCATATGAACCTCCTCTCGTTCCCGAAGTTCATCTCCAAACAACGCTTCAGACTCCCGATGAGTGTGTTGCTTGCATTTATCAGGCCCTGATTCGGCAGCTCTCTCTTGACAGCCGCGTCGTTCTCCCCTGATCGTTGTGGAAACAGCATTCAGGAACATCGCAGATTGCGCGCAGCAAATTCGTAGCGCAGACAGTGCGATCGCCTGCACGAGGATGCCGTAGTAGCACCGCAGCTTCGCCGAAGGGGTTTACGCGGTCCGATGACCTTCAACTTTCGCTTATTCTGGCGCTTGACGGTCCGTTCCTTTTATCGGAGCGCCGGAACATCTGGCCCGCTCAACCGCGACAGGTTCATTTTCCTTTTGCTTTTTTATCCGATTTGGGGATGCATCCTGTTAACGGCCTGGCTCGGCTTCATCGCTGATGAGATCTTCTTCCCGGCCTACCGAAAACAGCGCGTCGAGAAACCACTCTTCATTGTGTCGAACTTTCGCAGCGGTTCGACCTTTGTGCAGCGGACGATGGCGCGCGACGAAGTCACGTTTACCGGCCTACGGACGGGCGACATTTATCTGATGCCCTCGATCACGCAGCGGCGGATCGTCGGCCTTCTGGCCCGCATGGACGCGCTGTTTGGCCACATTTGCGAAAAAGTGCTGCGGCGGCTCGACACACTTTCCCTTGGCCAATTGCGAATTCACTCCTTCAGTCTGTTCGATCCCGAAGAGGATGAACATCTTTTGTTTTATGCGTGGTCGACATTCTTCGCCGGCTTCGCTTTCCCTTATCTCGATGAATTGCCGCCTTACCAGTATTTCGACACTGAGATTCCACGCGCAGATCGGCTCCGTATTATGGCGTTTTATCGGAACTGCATCAAGCGCCACCTATTCGCCACAGGCGACCGGCATTACATCGCCAAGAATCCAATGTTCAGCGCCAGAATTGAATCTCTTCTGGAGTTCTTTCCCGATGCTCGCATCCTTTATTTAGTTCGCAATCCGCTGGAAATGCTGCCTTCCACGGTTTCGTTGTTCAGCTACATGTGGCGCCTCTTTAGCGATCCCCAGCTGAAATATCCGCACTGCGATGAGATTTTGGCCTGGACAAAATACTGGTACGATCATCCGCTCGAGGTCATTGACGGGAAATCGCCGCAACAGTGCCTGATCGTCAAATATGACGATCTCATGCAATCGCCCGATTCAGTTTTTCGTTCTATCTACACGCGCTTCGGTTACCCCGAGAGCGATGCGCTCGAAGCGCTGCTGCGCGATGCCGTCGCCATAGCCCGGGCTCATTCAAGCTCGCATGAATATAGTTACGAAGACATGGGTTTCACCCACGAGCAGATTGTGCGCGAGTTTGCGCATATCTTTGCGCGTTTCAAATTCGACACGCAAGAAGCGGCAGAGGGACGGATGGTCGAGTCGTCTTCCGTATAGAACCGATGATTCCCTCGCTGATCGATGGCTGCGGCAGGCGCTTCGAATCTGACCGCGTCGCCTGATTCTACTGAGCCTTCCATTTCCAGTCCCGGATCTCCGGCAAATCCCTTCCTTCTTTCCTAATGTATTGTCCGTGCTCGACCAGCTTGTCTTTGAGCGTCTGTTTCAGGTACGCGCCCTTCTCCCAAATACGCGGGATGCGATCAATGGTATCCATGGCAAGGTGGAAGCGATCGAGATCGTTCATCACCGTCATGTCAAACGGGGTGGTGATCGTTCCCTCTTCCTTGTAGCCGCGCACATGAATATTGTCATGGTTGGTGCGGCGGTAGGTGAGGCGATGGATTAGCCACGGATAGGCGTGAAAGGCGAAGATGACCGGCTTATCCTTGGTGAAGAGAGTGTCGAAATCAGCGTCGCTGAGACCGTGCGGGTGCTCCGTCTGCGGCTGCAGCTTCATCAGGTCGACGACATTGACCACCCGCAGTTTCAACTCCGGCAGATTCTCGCGCAGAATGGACACTGCGGCCAGCGTCTCCAGCGTTGGGACGTCGCCGCAGCACGCCATCACCGCGTCCGGCGCCTCGCCCTGGTCGTTGCTCGCCCACTGCCAGATGCTGATGCCCTCGGTGCAGTGTTTGATGGCGGCATCCATCGTCAGCCACTGCGGCGCGGGATGCTTGCCCGCAACCACGACGTTGACGTATTGGCGGCTACGCAGGCAGTGGTCAATCACCGAAAGAAGGCAATTGGCGTCAGGCGGAAGATAAACGCGCACGACTTCGGCCTTCTTGTTCACCACGTGATCGATAAACCCCGGATCCTGGTGCGTAAAGCCGTTGTGGTCCTGCCGCCAAACGTGGGATGCGAGCAGGTAGTTGAGCGAAGAGATCTTTCTTCTCCACGGAAGGCCGTTTGTGACTTTCAACCACTTGGCGTGCTGGTTGAACATCGAGTCGACAATGTGAATGAACGCCTCATAGCAGTTGAACAGTCCATGGCGCCCGGTGAGCAGGTAGCCTTCGAGCCAGCCCTCGCATTGATGCTCACTCAGCATCTCCATAACGCGTCCTTCCGGTGCGAGAAACTCATCGTTGGCTACGGTAGCCGCATCCCACTGCCTATTGGTCGCTTCAAATACGGCGTTCAGGCCGTTGGAGATGGTTTCGTCCGGGCCGAAGATGCGGAAGTTCCTCTGCTCCGCGTTCAGCTTTTCCACATCGCGCAGAAACGGCGCGAGCACGCGCGTGTCCCCGATGCCCGACGCTCCTGGCGAAGGCACGGCCGCTGCGTAGTCTCGAAAATCGGGCATCCTCAAGTCGCGCAGAAAAATGCCGCCGTTGGCGTGCGGATTGGAGCCCATGCGCCGGTTGCCCGCAGGCGCAAGCTCAGCCAGTTCAGCCCGCAGGCGGCCTTTTTCGTCGAACAGTTCCTCCGCCCGGTAGCTCTTCAGCCATTCTTCCAGTTGCTTCAGGTGCTCCGGGTTCGTCGCCGGATCGGAGAGCGGCACTTGATGCGACCGGAATGTGCCTTCCACCTGAAGGCCGTCGACGACCTTCGGCCCCGTCCAGCCCTTGGGCGAGTTGAGAACAATCATTGGCCAGCGTGGACGAGCTGTTTTGCCGTGGACGCGAGCGTCTAGTTGAATCCTCTTAATCTCTTCCACCGCGCGGTCTAGCGTCGCCGCCATGGCTTCGTGCATCAGCTCCGGCTCGTGCCCTTCCACGAAATAAGGCGTCCACCCGCAGCCGCGCAAGAGCTGCTCGAGCTCTTCATGCGTGATGCGCGCCAGCACGGTGGGGTTGGAGATCTTGTAGCCGTTCAAATGCAGAATGGGCAGCACCGCTCCGTCGGTCGCCGCATCGATAAACTTGTTCGAGTGCCATGCGGTGGCCAGCGGCCCCGTCTCCGCTTCACCGTCGCCCACTACGCATGCCACGACCAGGCCGGGATTGTCCATGACGGCTCCGAAGGAATGGCTGAGCGAATAACCCAACTCCCCGCCCTCGTGGATCGAACCCGGAGTCTCGGGCGATGCGTGACTGGGAATACCGCCAGGAAATGAAAACTGTATGAATAACTTCCGTAATCCTTCCTCATCCTGACTTATGTTCGGATATATTTCGCTGTAAGTACCCTCTAAATAGGTGTGGCTGACCACAGCCGGTCCTCCGTGCCCGGGGCCGGAAACATAAATCATGTCGAGATCGTATTTCTTGATCACCCGATTCAAGTGCGTATAAATGAAGTTCTGCCCCGGAGTCGTACCCCAATGCCCGAGGAGCATATGCTTCACGTCTCCAATCTCAAGCGGGCGCTTGAGCAGCGGATTATCGTAAAGATAAATCTGACCAACAGAGAGATAGTTCGAAGCTCTCCAGTAGGCATCCATTCTCCGCAACAAGTCTGGTGACAATGTCGCTTCCATGACTCATCTCCCTTTTCTGCGCGCTGACAATCGGCGTCGCAGCGGATGCGGATTGACCGGCGGCTCGAGCGCCGTTAGCATCTGCACCTTGACTATAGTCTAGTTCTGTTTACGCCAGTGTTACGGCTTGCCGGGTGTTTCCACCACTCGCGAAACACTTCTCGCCTTCCGGGCCTGATAGCATTTCTTCTGTCGCCGTCAAGCAGACTGCCACGTGCGCTTGTGCCGTCTGAAACCGGCTTACCTCGCACGGAAGTCTGCGGTTATGTTCAATCAGCGTCGGTTTCGTCAGAGCGGAGAATCGGAATGAGCTACCTGAAAAAGTTCAAGGTCGAACCTGGAAGCAGAGTCAGACTCAAGAAATTCGACCCGTCGTTCAGTGGCGGCCACAAGGGCCCAAAGTCCGCGGCCGAGGAAATCGAGCATTATCAAAAGAAGCTTCGTGAACTGCAGGATTTGCTTTACGCCGAGCACCGCCATTCGCTCCTGATCTGTCTTCAGGCCGTCGATACCGGGGGCAAAGACGGCGCCATCGACCACGTTTTGGGCGCCATGAACCCCCAGGGCTGCCGTGTTGCGCCCTTCAAGCAACCCTCCGCCGAAGAGGCGGCCCACGATTTTCTGTGGCGCGCGCACATACCTGCGCCCGCCCGCGGCGAAGTCGTCATCTTCAATCGTTCGCATTACGAAGATGTCCTGGTCGTTCGTGTTCACAATCTGGTCCCCAAGGACGTTTGGTCACGTCGCTACGATCAGATCAACAGCTTTGAGAAGGAACTCGTTGCGCACGACACGCACATTCTCAAGTTCTATCTGCACATCTCAAAAGAAGAACAACTGAAGCGATTCAAGGAGCGTCTCGACGACCCCACCGAGCATTGGAAAATCAGCGAGGCCGACTATAAAGAGCGTGCCTTCTGGAAAGATTATGTGGCTGCCTATGAAGAAGCGCTGTCACGCTGCAGCACCGAGCACGCGCCATGGTTCATCATTCCATCCAATCACAAGTGGTTTCGCAATCTGGCCATTGCGCGCATCGTCGTAGAGCACCTTGAATCGCTGCGCATGAAATACCCTAAGCCGACGGTCAACATTGAAAAGATTCGCCGCGAGTACCACGCCGCCGAGCGCACCTAGCGCCGCGCGAGAACCGAGAAACTCGCAAGGAACATTCTTATGAAAAGGTCCCTGCTCTGCGCCGTGCTACTGCTTGGCGTCTCTTCCTTTGCTTCAGCCTCATCCGTCTTCACCACGCGTCTTGACGATCCCAAGGCTGTGTACCTCACAGCGCAGGAATTCGGAGTGCATGGTGATGGAATCGGCGATGACACCGCGGCAATTCAGTCGGCCATCGACAAAGCGGAAGGCGGCGTTCGCGAGGGAATTGTTTTCGTGCCCACGGGCCGCTACCGTCTCACACGCACAGTCTATCTCTGGCCGGGAGTGCGTTTAATCGGCCATGGCGCCGCGCGTCCCGTCTTCGTGCTTGCCGACGGCACGCCGGGCTTTCAAACAGGCGTAGGCGTCATGGTCATGTTTACGGGCGCGAGTCCGGCCGCAATACTCCGCTCCGGCAAGCGCGTTCCGTTTCCGCCACCAGGCAGCGTGCCGCCGAGCGACAATGTGGCGGACGCCGACGAAGACACGTTTTATTCTGCGATGAGCAATATCGATTTCGAGATCGGCGCCGGCAACCCGGCCGCGATCGCCGTCCGATTCCATGTCGCCCAGCACGCCTATCTCAGCCACATGGATTTCCATACTGGCTCGGGCCTGGCCGCTCTCACCGAGGTCGGTAACGAGGCCGAGGATCTTCACTTCTATGGCGGGCGCTATGGCATCCTCACCGACAAGACTTCGCCCGCCTGGCAATTCACTCTCATCGATTCGGTCTTCGAGGGCCAACGAGACGCCGCAGTGCGTGAGCACGAGGTGGGTCTTACGCTCATCCGCGACACATTTCGCAATGTACCGGTCGCTATCGACATCGATCCGCACTATTCCGACGAGTTGTGGGTCAAGGACTGCCGCTTCGACCAGGTTTCGAAAGCCGCCGTCGTCATCAGCAACGAGAAAAGTCCCCTTACCGAAGTCGGCTTCGAGAATGCGGTGCTCAACGATGTGCCCTCTTTCGCCATCTTCCGCGAAAGCGGCAATACAGTCTCAGGTAAGGGCGCGATTTATCAGGTCGCGAGTTTTAACTATGGACTCATGGTGCCCGGTGAAGGAATGACCGGCGCCATCGGAATGCGCTACGATGCCGCCGCGCTGAGCGCGTTGCCCACTTCGTTACCGCCGGCGATACCCTCGCTGCCGCCGACTTCGGACTGGGTCAATGTACATACGCTCGGCGTTATGGGAGACGGAACAACCGACGACACCGCCGCGATCCAGAAAGCCATCGATGCGCATTCCGTGCTTTATTTCCCGAGCGGTCATTACCGCGTCAGCGACACGCTCGCCTTGAAATCCGACACGGTTCTGATCGGCATGCATCCCACACTGACCCAGTTCGACCTCGAGGATTCCACGCAGGGATTTCAAGGCGTAGGCGCGCCCAGGCCGGTGATCTCAGCGCCGGCGGGTGGCTCCAACATGATCAGCGGCTTCGGCGTCTACACCGGAGGCATCAATCAGCGCGCCGTCGGGGTGTTGTGGCAATCGGGCGCAGGCTCACTCATCGACGATGTGCGCTTTCTCGGCGGCCACGGCACCGGCTCCAATCCCTCCAACAATAACCGCACCGCTGATTCCGTTCTCAGAGGGCGTTGGGACGGTCAATATCCCAGCCTCTGGGTGACGCACGGAGGCGGCGGCACATTCGCGAACATCTGGACTCCAGACACTTTTGCCCAAGCCGGTTTCTATGTCTCAGGCACGACGACTCCGGGCCACGTTTATGAACTTTCCAACGAGCACCATGTGCGCAACGAGATCATCTTCGATCACGTCGAGAACTGGGACATCAATGCACCGCAGACCGAGGAAGAGGCCGCCGAGAGCCCCGAATCGCTTTCGCTCGAGTTCGATTGGTCGCACAATATCACCGTCGCCAATTATCACGGCTATCGCGTCACGCGTTCCCGCGCCCCTTTTCCCGCCGCGGTTCGCCTCTACCACTCCGGGAACATTCATTTCCGCAACGTGCATATCAACGCCGAGAGCGGCTATCCCATCTGCGATGACAATGGCTGCGGAACGTTTCTCCGTGCAAGCAAATTTCCTTACGAGAACGCGATCCAGGACGTCACTCACAATCTCGAAGTCCGCGAGCGTGAATTCGCTGTACTCGATATTCCGGAGAATCCGGCGACGCCCGCGCCCGCCGACGCAACTGCCGTGCTCGCGCCGGGCGCAAAGGTCGAAAAGCTGGGAGACGGCTTCTTCTCGATCTCCGGCGCCGCGGTCGATGCTTCCGGCAAGCTCTACTTCGTCGACCGCCATCAGCAGCGCATCTATGGATGGTCGACATCCGAGGGGCTCACGGTCGAGCGCGACAATCCTCTCGATCCGGTCAATCTCGCTTTTGACAAGGCTGGCGACCTGCTTGTGGTTTCCTCCGCTGGCCCGGAGGGAACTGTCTACTCCTTCCGCCCCGGCTCGCCCGAGAATCAGATCGCAGTGCTCACGCCGCAACCCGTTGGCCCGCATCCGGCCGCAGCGGCGATTCTGCCGACCAATTTCTGGAACAACGGCGAATTCCGAAATCAGCTCGACTTCAACACAATGACCTACAAGACGCTCGCCGAGATGTTTGCCGACGATGTGTCGACCCCAAAGGCAAAGGAGTATGTCTCACCTGACGGCAGCGTCTTCCTGCCTGCTGGCCGCGTCTTCCGGCAAGGCCCGCCGGACTCCACCGGCTGGCGTTTCTCCGACAATCTCGATACCTACGGATTCATCAGCGCTCTTCCCGGCCAACGCGTGTACGTCAGCAGCGCATCGGAAGACCGTACTTACAGCGGACGGGTTGCTGCCGACGGCACGCTGAGCGATCTTCAGCCGTTTGCGGAGCGCGGCGGTGAAAGCGTCGCCGTCGATCGCAAGGGCAATGTGTATGTTGCCAACGGGCAGATCTTCGTCTACGATCCGGCGGGAAAGAAAATCAGCCAGATCGATGTGCCTGAGCGTCCGATCGACATTGTCTTCGGCGGCGCCGACCATCGCACGCTATTCATTCTCGCCCATCGCGCGCTCTTCGCGGTAAAAGTGAAAGGTTCGGAATGACCGGAAGACTGGAACTCCCATTCGTACAGGAATCCAGGGTTGATCACTGGAAGGTCAGCAAGAGCCCCAAACGGTGCCTTCGATGCTGTGATTACCTGCCTGAATGGTTGTGCGAACCAACTCCCGCATCTATCCGCTGTGACCCAGCCGCCCGATGCTGCAGATGTTCGATAGTACGCTTCATCTCGCTCAGCAGCTCTTCGCCCATGTCGCGCGTGAAGCCGTGACGGATGAGGATGCGCTGGATGACGAGGTCTTCGCGGTTGGGGGGCATGGAATACGCGGGAACCAGCCAGCCGCGCTCGCGCAGCCAATCCGCCACCTCATAGAGAGTGAACGGACAGGATTGGCCGTCCTTCAGCTTCCAGCAAAGGCCTGGAATGCCGCCGTTTCCGTCATAGATGATCTCAAATGGGCCGAGCTCAGCGATCTTCCCGGCAAGATACCTTCCGATTGCAGAACACTCCGCCTGAATTCTGCTATAGCCTTCTTTCCCAAGACGCAGGAAATTGTAGTACTGGCAGATGATTTCGCCGCCTGGCCGCGAAAAGTTGAGCGCAAAGGTCGGCATATTTCCGCCCAGATAATTGACGTCGAAGATCAGTTCTTCAGGCAGATCGTGCTTCTCGCGCCATAGCGCCCAGCCCACGCCCAGCGGCGCAAGACCGAACTTGTGGCCGGAGGCATTGATGGATTTGACGCGCGGAAGACGAAAATCCCAGAGCAAGTCCGGCTGCAGAAATGGCGCGAGGAATGCGCCGCTCGCCCCGTCCACGTGGATGGGGATGTCGAGCCCCGTCTCCGCCTGAAGCTTGTCGAGCGCTTTGCTGATCTTATGCACGGGTTCAAATTGCATCGTAAACGTCACTCCAAGGGTGACAACCACGCCGATGGTATTCTCATCGCAACGCTTCAGCACTTCCTCCGGAGTCATCAGGAGGCGGTCGCCTTCCATCGGGACCTCGCGAATCTCCACATCGAAGTAGCGGCAGAACTTGTGCCAGCAGACTTGAACCGGGCCCATCACCAGGTTTGGCCGCTCGTTGCCGGGCGAATCGGTCGGTTTGCCCTGAGCGCTTTGACGCTTGCGCCATTTCCATTTCAGCGCAAGGCCGCCAAGCATCGCCGCTTCGCTTGAACCGGTCGTGGAACACCCGATGGTACTCGCTGCCTCGGGTGAGTTCCAAAGATTGGCCAGCATGTGCACGCACCGCTCTTCGATGGCCGCGGTCTGCGGGTATTCATCCTTATCGATCATGTTCTTGTCGGCAGACTCGTCCATGAGCTGCTTCACTTCGGGTTCAATCCAGGTGGTGCAGAAAGTAGCCAGATTATGCTGCGAGTTTCCGTCGAGGACGAGTTGGTCGTGGATAGTCCGGTAGACGGTTTCCGGCTCGCGCGAGACCTCCGGGAATAGGTAGGTCTGGGCATCGCGGCTCAAAACGTCCGACTCGACTGCGCTCGTCGGCCTGGCATTCAGTTTGTGTGTGTTGTGCAGGGCCATTTGCTCTCCTGTGTGCGGTTTCGCAACCGCGGAGTGGTGTCGCCGCCGGGGTGTTTCCTTCTTTGAGCTGATGAAGCGAGAGTCTGAACCATGGATTCATCGCGCAGTCGGACCAACTAAAAGCCAATCACTGGATTCGCGCACTCGACAAAATCGATGTATCGACCCGTTCAGTATAAGGATGCACGGGCAATGAATGCCCAGCACTCGGAAGCTCAAGAGGTTAGATTTGAGGTAAGTACGAAGAGGGAGCCCTGCCACGGAAGCTCGGTCCACTTGCAGATCGGCTGCTCAACACGTTAAGAACCGAACCCAAAACTCTCCATCTCCCAGCCGACCGCCAGCAATGCTGAAGCCTCTGCTCGAGTACTCGCGGTAGAACCACTGCAAGACCGGACCTCGAACGATCCGATCAGAGAGAATGCCTCCTATCGGGCCGGACTCTGGCAACGAGTGGAATTCTCCGGTAGAAGAAGGTTGCAGGAATGGCCCGGAAACGCAGGGTAACTGCACTGCAATTTAAGCAGAATAAATATGCTATGAGTGTCTGGCGGAGAGGGAGGGATTCGAACCCCCGATACCCTTTCGGGTATGCCGGTTTTCAAGACCGGAGCCATCAACCGCTCGGCCACCTCTCCGCGATCTGCCGGCCTTGTTCGATTGTACGTCGAATTGAGCCAAATTAATGAATGCGGGCGCGGGAAACCACCGTCCGTGTCCGCTGCTCCACAAACAAAAAACTGGGGCACGCAGCTTTCGCATTCCGCTCCAGAACGGTTCCGCAGTTGATGTAGCCGTTTCCAACCTCGGTGCGGGGTGGGTTTTTCTCGATGACAAGTCTACTTGGCGACGATGGTTTCAGGACACAGTAACTGCGGAACCGCTCTTGTCCGGCGACTACCGCTTGCCTTCGAGCTCGTCGGCCAGCGTGTCCACACCGTAAATCTTGCGCAGCCTCCCGATAATTCCGGCTGAATACACAGCGACTGCTCGGTTTTTCATTCCATCGTAGACGAAGTCTCCGGCCAGCGACTCGATATCGTCGAAGTTCAGCCCCACTAGCTCACCGTCCCGGATCACCACGGGCGAGCCGGAGTTGCCCCTGGTCACGTCAGAGCTACAGACAAAATTCATCGGCGTAGCCAAATCGAATTTGTCGCGAGCCGCGGATGATCGAGCCACTCCTGTGTGAAATGAAAATTGTACTTCTCCGCCAGCTCCTTGAGCGGCGAGTTATCGAACGTCCACATTCCCTCCTCAGCAAACATCGGAGCTAGGAGCGCAAGAATCAGCGCGGGAATCATAAACACGGAGCGAAAAACACGAGCAGTCATGGAATCCTCATCCATTCGCACGCGTAATATCGCGCCGCGCGATTAGTTTTGCGGCAGCACCAGCACTTCCACCCCGGAAGCCGCATCTTTCTGGTGAAAGACGGTTTCAGTGGCCTTCTTGAAATCCTCCGGCTTGGCGTAAGGAATGCCGGTAAAGGTTTGCGGATTGCGGTCGGTGAGCGGGAACCACGAGCTCTGCACCTGAATCATGATGCGATGGCCGCGGCGGAAAGTGTGATCGAGATCGGGCATGGTGAAGTCGAGCCCGGTCTCCTTGCCGGGTACGAGCGGCTCCGGCTTCTCCCAGCTTGAGCGGAACTTTGCACGGAATGGTTCGCCGCGCAGCAACTGCTCGTAGCCGCCCATCTGCACTGGCGCATCGTCAATCACCCGCTTATTCGGGACCGTGACAACATCGGAATCCTCTTCAGGATAGACATCAATGAGTTTCACGTCGAAGTCAGAATCGGTGCCCGAGCTCGCGACTTTCAGATGCGGCGAGATGGGGCCGGCAATCGTCAAATCCTCCGCAAGCGGATCGGTCTCGTAGACCAGGACGTTGGGCCGGTAGCCGGCGAACCTCTGGTCGTCAACCATGTAGCGCTGTGGCACCGTGTCTGTCGTGTAGCCCACGAATGGTACAGGGTGATTGGGATCGCTCAGGTACTCGTCCAAACTCGCGGTCTCAACCGGTGGATCGAAGCTCAGCTTGCCGCCGGCGTGAAAGTAGAGTGTCTTAGCCACCGCGTTCTTCGGAGGCCATTCGTCGTAACGGCGCCACACATTGGTTCCGGTCTCAAACACAATCGCCGCCGGAAGAGTTTTGCCGGTGCCCTTTAGATAATGCTCGAAAAATGGGAACTGGATCTCGGCGCGAAAGTATAGGGACGTCTTCGCGCTGAACTGCACATCGCCCAGATGGTCGCCGTCGTTGCGTGCCCAGCCTCCATGCACCCACGGACCTTCCACCAGCGTGGCCGGCGTCTCGGGATTGAATTTGCGTACCGCGTAGAAAGTGCGGTACGGACCTTCAAGATCTTCGGCGTCGTACCATCCACCTACCACGAGAACCGCGCATTTGATGTTCTTCATATGCCGCGACAAGTCGCGAGACTGCCAGTATTCGTCGTAGGTGTCGTGTTTGTACTGGTCGTCCCACATCCACGCCGCGCCATCGAAGTACTTATCCAGGCTTGCCACATTCCCAGCCTGAAGAAAGAACTTGTAGCTGTCCGGCGTGCCGAAATTGAAGGGCGCTTCGGGCTTGGGCAGGATGGGATTCTGTTGAGGGTGGAAGAACGGCGCATAGAACTCAAATCCCGCCGCGAGCATGAATGCCCCGCCATGATAGGAGTCGTCGCCCAAAAAGAGATCGGTCATGGGCGCCTGCGGGCTGGCCGCGACGATTGCAGGATGCGAGTCGATGATCGACGCCGAAGTGTAGAACCCCGGATACGAGATTCCCCAGATGCCCACCTTGCCATTGTTGTTGGGCACATTTTCCAGCAGAAATTCGATTGTGTCGTAAGTGTCCGATGAGTCATCAACGTCCTGCGGCGATCTCTTTTGGTCGATATGCGGCCGCATCTCAACGAATGTGCCCTCGCTCATCCACCGCCCGCGCACGTCCTGGTAGACAAAGATGTAGCCCGACTTTTCGAACTCGTCCGATGGTCCGAGTTGCGCAGGATAGCGGTCCTCGCCATAAGGTTCCACGTTGTAGGGCGTCCGGTTCATTAGGAATGGATAGGGCCCAGGGTCCTCGGGAAATGCCGGTGCTTTCGGCACGTACACGGCGGTAAACAACCTTACGCCGTCGCGCATGGGAATACGGTACTCGTATTTCGTGTAGTGGGCGCGGATGTAGTCCTCGCCCGAAGCCTGGGAGGCAGACTGCTGTCCGCGCAGGGAGAGTAGAAGCAGACCATGCACAGCCAAAATGCCAATAACGAATCGTCGCGGAGTAAACATCGTGGCCAAGAATCCCCTGATCAAACAGGGTAACGCGGCGGAACTCTGTTTGGCACTTGTGGCATCAAGACTCCTCGAACCGCATCCGAGTTGTGACAAATGGAGGATAATGGAGGAAAGATGACCTCGAAATGCTTTTCGTCTCCGCCTTCGCTGACGGTGCGCTTGGTTCACGGCATTTAGAACGACCGCAAAAGGCGCTTCGCGCTCTCCCGTCCCCCGATTTCCCCATCCGTCCTCGAGCGCTTCTCTGCCTTCCACAGAATTTCTGCATTTCCTTACGCGATCCTTATACGTTTCAGGCCCTGCCAGTTTACTCTGGAATCGATCCCTCAACTGGCCGCAGGCGCATTCGCTGCCCGGGCTGTCCCTCAAATCTCTACGACTTGAATAAGGAGACCTATGTCAAAGTACAAATTGGAGTACATCTGGCTCGACGGCAAGAAGCCCATTCCCGAATTGCGCGGCAAAACGCAGATCAAGAGCTTCGATAAGACGCCCACTCTCAGCGATATGCCCCTTTGGGGATTTGACGGCAGCTCCACCATGCAGGCGGAAGGTAGCAAGTCCGATTGCATTCTGAAGCCCGTGGCTCTCTACCCTGATGCAAGCCGAAAAGACGGCTTTATCGTTCTGAGCGAAGTGATGCACCCCGACGGCACACCGCATTCCACGAATATGCGCGCCACCGCCCCCGATGACCCGGATATCTGGTTCGGGTTTGAGCAGGAGTACTTCCTTTATAAGGATGGCCGTCCACTCGGGTTCCCTGAGGATGGCTTTCCCGGCCCGCAAGGCCCCTACTATTGCGGTGTTGGTTACAAATATATGGGCAGCATCGCCCGACAGATCGTAGACGAGCACTTGGAGCTCTGTCTTGCCGCCGGCATCAACCACGAAGGCATCAACGCTGAAGTGGCCAAGGGTCAGTGGGAGTTTCAGATCTTCGGCAAGGGCTCGCACAAGGCCGCGGACGACGTGTGGGTCGCCCGCTATCTCATGGCGCGCCTCTGCGAAAGGTACGAAGTGGACTTTCAGCTCTATTGCAAACCGATCAAGGGCGACTGGAACGGATCTGGCATGCACACCAACTTCTCCACCAAGCACCTGCGAGATGTGGGTGGCAAGGAGTACCTCGAAGCACTGATGAAAGCCTTCGAGAACAACATCTCCGCGCACATTGGCGTCTATGGCCCCGACAACCATCTGCGCCTCACGGGCCTCCACGAGACGCAGGCAATCGATAAGTTCAGCTATGGCCTCTCGGACCGCGGCGCCTCCGTTCGCCTGCCAGTGAACTTTATCAAGAATGGTTATAAGGGCTACCTCGAAGATCGCCGCCCGAACTCCGAAGCCGATCCCTACCAGATCGTTTCGCAGATCGTGAAGACAATCAGCTCCGTGCCAACGAAGTAGTTCAGACTGCGATTCCGATCCTGAATGCTGACCGCGGAAGCGAGAAACACTCGGCGCAGCCTTTGATTGGCTGCGCCGGTTTTCTTTCACCCCGCGCCGGCGCAGATCGCGATTACTAATGGCTCCTTTATAGCCGGCGTGTTAGAAACAAGAGAACAGAACCGGGCGCAGCTCGCCCCTGAGACCGGTGAGGTTGGATGAGTACATTCACCTGAATCTCTCGACTTAGCTGTCAACGTTCTGAATCCGCCGCCAGGAAAGTTTGCCAAAGAGATATGACCGCAGGCCATCCAGTCGAGTTGGAACCGCTCTTCGGAGATTACCCGCTCGACCAGGCCTTCGATGAGATGCGCGCGCCGGGCGGAGAGGTGCGGCCGCAGTACCGTGCGCTGGCCGAGACGCTCGCCACCCTGCCCACCGACGAGCTTCGCCGGCGCAAGCAATCCGTTGACCTCGCCTTCCTCACTCAGGGAATCACCTTCACCGTCTACGGCCGCGAAGAAGGCACCGAGCGCATCTTCCCTTACGATCTGCTGCCCCGTCTGGTCACCGCCCAGGAGTGGGACCGCATCGAGCGCGGCCTCACGCAGCGCATCACCGCGCTCAACCTGTTTCTTCGTGACGTTTACTCCGAAGCCAAAATCCTCGCCGACCGCATCATCCCGCGCGAGCTAGTCTACAGTTGCAGGCATTACCGGAGGCAAATGCGCGGGCTCCAGGTGCCGCGCAATGTCTACATCGCGGTCGTCGGCTCCGATCTGCTTCGCCTCAACTCCGGCGAATTCGTGGTCCTCGAAGACAATCTGCGCGTGCCTTCGGGCGTTAGCTACATGCTCACCAACCGCCGCGTGATGAAGCGGACTTTCCCGCAACTTTTTTCAAGCTACGGCGTGCGCCCCATCGAGCACTACCCGCAGGTTCTGCTTTCCACGCTGCGCTCGCTCGCCCCCGAGGGCCGGCCCGAGCCGAACATCGTGCTGCTCACGCCCGGCGTCTTCAACTCCGCCTACTTCGAGCACACTTATCTCGCCCGCCAAATGGGCATAGACCTGGTCGAAGGCCGAGACCTGGTCACGCACGACAACATCGTCTACATGCGCACCACAGACGGGCTCAAGCGCGTCAACGTCATCTACCGCCGCGTAGACGACGACTTCAGCGATCCTCTCGTCTTTCGCTCCGACTCCGCTCTTGGTTGCGCTGGATTGTTCAACGCCTATCGCGCCGGAAACGTGACCATGGCCAATGCCTTCGGCAGCGGCCTCGCCGACGACAAAGCCGTTTATGCTTTCGTCCCCAAGATGATCCGCTACTACCTCAACGAGGACCCGATCCTGCCCAACGTGGAGACGTTTCTGCTGAGCGAGGAAAAGGACCGCAAGCATGTTCTGGCCAATCTCGACAAGCTCGTGGTCAAGGCCGTCGGCGAAAGCGGCGGCTACGGTATGCTGATTGGTCCGCAGTCCTCGGCCCGCCAGCGGGAAGAATTCGCTCGCCAGATCGAGGCCAATCCGCGCAACTACATCGCGCAGCCCACGCTCGATTTCTCGCGCGCGCCCTGCCTGGTCGACGATCGGCTCGAGCCTCGCCACGTCGATCTGCGCCCCTACATTCTCTTTGGCGACAAGATAAACATCGTGCCCGGCGGATTGACGCGCGTGGCGCTCGAAAAGGGTTCGCTCGTAGTCAACTCTTCGCAAGGCGGCGGAAGCAAGGACACATGGGTTCTGGAATAAGTCTGATTGGGAAACATCGAGCGGGAAGTGAGAGAAGCACGATGCTATCGCGCGTTGCCGACAGCCTCTACTGGATGAGCCGCTATCTGGAGCGGGCGGAGAATACCGTGCGCCTGCTCAACGTCACCATGGGACTGATGCTCGATCCCGGCGGCGCCAACGCGGAGGAGCGCTGGAAAAGGATGACTGCGGCGCTCGGCAGGCCGGTGGGAATTGAATGGAACGGGTCGCTGGAAGCGATGGCGCGCAAGCTCGTCTTCGATCAAGTCGATCCCTCCTCGGTAACTTTTTGCGTCAGCGCGGCGCGCGAGAATGCCCGCCAGGTTCGCGAAGAGATCTCCACTGAGCAGTGGCAGCGGCTCAATCGCCTCTTTCACCAGATTCACTCGCCCAATGCGCAGGCTCAGTACGCCACCAGTGCCAGCGACATGCTGGCGTCGGTGGTCGACGGTATCCATTTATTCCAGGGCGTCGGCGACTCGACGATGATTCATGGCCAGGGCTGGCAGTTCATCCGCCTCGGCCGGTCGCTTGAGCGCGCTTACGCTACGGCCACGCTGCTTGAGGTCTACCAGTCGGAACTCTTTCATGCCCACGAGCGCGAATCTTCCGGCTATCAATACCTTGAGCTTGTGGGTTTGCTCCGCTGTTGCACGGCGTTCGAAGCCTATTGCCAGGTCTATACTGCCGATCTCTCGCCGGAACGCATTCTCGAGTTCCTCGTCCTCAATCGCGATTTTCCTCACGCCATTCGTTACTGTGTCGAAAACATCCGCACCGCCATCGAGTCGATCCAGCGAACCGGCGGGCGCCGCTCGCCGGAAGACGTGTTTGCCGGAGTCGGAAAGCTTCATGCCATGCTTGGCTACACCACGATCGGCGAGATTCTGGCCGGTGACGCGGCGGCGTTCCTGCACAACATCCGGGCCCAGTGCCTGCGTATTCACGAACTGGTTTACCGCAATTATGTGCAATACTCCATTCAATCCGCGCTGGCGGTGTAGCGTCGGCCGGCGGGGCCCGGCCTGATCTCTAGGGAGCGAATATGAACTTCTATTTCATCCGCCATCTCACGCGCTTCCGCTACTCGCAGCCCATCAGCGAAAGCATCATGGAGACGCGCATGCACCCGCGCTCTGACTCCAGCCAGCACTGCCTCAATTTTTCGCTTTCCGTCAGTCCGCGCTGCCGGGTTTTCAGCTATCGCGATCACCTGGGCAACAACGTGCAGCACTTTGACATTCCCGGCGAGCACAATCAGCTGGTCATTGTGGCCGAATCCGTGGTCGAGCAGCAGCCCCTGCCCGACGTCCCGCACTTTCTCTCGCCCGACGCGTGGGAAGATCTGGATGAGATGGTCGAAGCCGGCGATTACTCGGAGATGCTGCTACCCAGCACGTTTGCCGCCGAGACGCCGGCTCTCGTCGAGCTCGCGAAAAAAATGGGAGTCGTGCGGCGCGACGATCCGCTCCATCTCGTTCTCGAGCTGAATCAGCGCCTCTTCCACTACTTCGATTACGTGCCCCGTTCCACGCGTGTCGACTCGCCTATCGACGAGGCCATTCTGAATGGTGCGGGCGTCTGCCAGGACTTTGCCCACACAATGATCGCTCTCCTGCGCCACGTGCGGATTCCCGCGCGCTACGTTTCGGGTTATTTGTATCGCGGCAGCGAGGACCACGACCGCTCCACGCCCGACGCCACGCACGCCTGGCTTGAAGCGCTGCTGCCTCATCTGGGCTGGGTTGGCCTCGACCCCACCAATAACCTGGTCGCGCATCACCGTCACATCCGCACCGCCGTGGGCCGCGATTACGCCGATGTTCCACCAACGCACGGCGTCTTCCGCGGCAAGACCGCGAGCGAGCTCTACGTGGCCGTGAAAGTTGAAGCCAGCGACGAGCCGCCGGCCCTGGACCGCAAGCTGCCCATCCCCGAGGATTGGAGCGTGCTGGTCGAACGCGCGCAGCAGCCGCCAGAACTCCCAGTGCCCTACATTGACATGCAGCAGATGCAACAGCAGCAGTAAGCTGATCCGGATGCCGCGGCGCTTACTTCGCTGACGCTGCCTGGTCCGCGCCCATCACCTTCAGCCGCATCTGCGCCAGCCGCCAGGTTGACGTGGGTATGGCGAGGACCCTTTTGGGTTTCTGCAGCTTGCGGTAGTCGGCGACGGCGATGTCCCGCTCACCATACTGCTCGGCTATCCGGCCCAGTACATACCAAACGTCGTCGTTGGGCTCGTCTAGGTTCCAGTCGTCCATGGCGCGCAACAGCACGTCGTGCGCGTCCTTGGTGTCGCCCGTTTCCGCGTAGAGGCAGGCCAGCGTGTGAAGGATATCAGGCGCGTCTTTTTGTAACTGCGTCGCCTTAACGGCCGTTGCAACGTCGTCGTCGGTCACCTTTCCTGTGAAGAGCGCATCCCACGCGAGTCCATTCAGCGTTTCGGCATTCTCCTGGCCAAGCGACAGCAGTTTTTCTCCCCAGGTGTGCGCTGCGTCAAAGTCGCCTCGATTCGCCTCGATCTCCATCTTCATATTGATGGCATCGCTGTCGTTGTCGAGCAGCTTGAGCCTTGCGTCGGCCAAAGCAATAGCGTCGTCGTAGCGCCCCAGCCCCATGAGGGCCTCGCTGTTATACAGGAATGCCTGCTTCGATTCCGGCTCCTGCTTCAATAGCGTCGAAGAGACGTCGAGCAGGCCGGCGAAACTGTCCTGGAGCGAGAAGCCGTCCGCCAGCGCCAACTGAATATTGGTCCGCTCGCGATCGCCGGCCGCATCTTTCAGGCCCGCCTCGAGAACCGCAACGCCTTGCGCGACCGTGGGCTTCGTATCGACCATGATAGCCGCCGCCGCCAGCTTCATCTTGCGCGCATCGGCAGCTTCCCCTTTCGTCCAGAACCTCGGAAACACCGGCCCGCCCAGAGGATCGTCGCCACCCTCCAGGTGCTGATCCTCACGCACCCAGTCCAGCAACGCCTTTGCTCCCTTCAAATCGCCCGCGTTGACGCGATCCAGCATCTCCAGGGCAATTGAATTCGGTTTATCGAGCGAGTCAAGAACTTTGTACTGCCCATCCTCTTTAACGATGAAGACCGTCATCGTGGTGCCACTCAACAGCTCCACCTTTTCCCTGTACCCCGTCGCATCGCCGCCTTCGCCCTTGGGGTCGAGCATTTGCAGCAGAATGTCTTCAGTCACGTCTAGCGAGCTGTCTTCGCGCGCCAGCTGGCTGTTCATTTGCTTGCCTGAATTCAGTTCGTCCTTCAGCTCGTCGGCGTCCGTGGCTTTCAGCACCTTGACCCCATTGCGGCTGAGCAACGCGGCGAAGCTGTCTTCAGTCAGGTTGGCGTCGAATGGGACCAGGGCGAAACGCCTCACCATGTCTTCCGGCGTATTGGCGAACTTCGCGTCCTCGTGATGGATCGCGCCGCGCAGCATGTTGGCCAGCCCCAGGGTGCGCGCCGCATCGTCACCCGCAGCGCCCGCCTGCAGAAAGTCTGCCGCCTGCGGATAATGCCTCACATTCATCAGCATCTCGCCGGCGGTACCCGCGGTGTCTTTGAATGCCGCATCGTCGGAGGATCGTTTGTTCGCCTCGGCCAGGCCCGCCTTGCTGTCCTGCATCATCGCCATGCTGGCGGAAAGCAGCGGCTTCGGCTCGGGATTGAGTGTCTGCGCGGCCTTGTACGCTTCCCCGAAATCGCCGCCGTAGAACAGCGCGAAGGCTAAATTGTCGGCGATGCCGAGATCGGACAGTTTATCCTCGCCCAGCGCCTCATACTCGGCGATCGCTTCCTTCATGTGCGACTGCCCGCTATAACGTCGCCCGACGGAGTCGTATTCCAAGAGAATGGCCAAGTCGCCCTGCGCCGAGTGATCGTCGGGATCGAGCTTGATCGCGGCACGAAAAGCCTCCGCGGCGCCGGCCAGGTCGCTGCCGGCGCGCAAATTGCGCCCCACTAAGTCGTGCTTCAGAATGTCGGCAAGCGTGCGCTCGGCAAGCGCCAACGTCGGGTCGAGTTTCACTGCCAGTCGGGCTTCATCGCGCGCGGCCTCGCCCATCCCCGCTTCAAGCAGCACATCGGCTACTTGCAGATGGTGCACCGCTGCATTCGGGTTTTGCGCGATCAGCGCGCGATAGCTGGCCAGCGCTTCCTTCACTTTGCCGTCACGCAGCAGCGCCGCGCCTTGCGGCTCGAAATTCACCAGGATCGCCGGCCCGTCGGTCAAATCGGCTACTTCGTTGCGCAACGCAGTCGCTTCGGCCATCGTATAGCGCCGCTTCACCGTGTCGAAGGCAAAGTGCGCCAGCACTACGCCATCTCTGCCGGTGGAAAAACTCTCCGTCAGCAGCGCCGGCCCCACCGGGATCGTCGCGTCCTTGGGCAGCTCCTTGGGAATGAATCCGGCAGGCGGGATCAGATGGTAAGTCCACTCGATGTTGTAAGGCGCGTCCAGCCACCAGTCTGCCGTGCGCAGCTTCTTAGGCTTGTCGGGTCCGGTGTCCTTCTTCTCGTCACTGTCATCCTTGCGCTTCAGCTCGTCGGGCAGCATCTGGAAAAGCCGGTCCACGCGAATGGCTACCTGCGCGTCCTCGAGATTCGTATAGCCGCGCTTCGCTTTTTCGCATGCGATTGTGAGTTTGAAGGGCTGGGAGAGATCGGCCGAATCGGTGCGATCCACCGTTGTCAGATCGTCCGAAACATACTCCGCCTGCACGTATCCGCGCAGCCCATCGCGCGTGTCCTTGTCCGGCTTGTCAGCATAGTACGCGCGATACCCTGACGCATAAATTCCCGTGGGTTCGGTAATCTCCACAACGTTTGCCGGACCGTTGTCCGTCAACGTGAACTCGCGTGTCTCCTTCAGGCCGTTGTCCTTCGAGGTTGACTCCGGAGTCTTTACCAGCGCAGTTGTCGTGGCGCTTGTGATGAGCGCCAGCCGCCCTTGGTCGCCCATGGGAATTTGCCCGAGTTGCGCGTAGCGGTCGGTGGCGTCGATCCACAGTGGATCCTTGCCGGGAACATAAACGATTGCGTGATCGAACATGCCCATGCCAGGCAAATCTGCGGAAACATCCATCCGCGACTCGACACTGAGCAGCGCCACGTTGGCGGGGATGCCGGCGGCGCGCAGCATGGCCACCAGCAGCGTGGCCTTGTCCTTGCAGTCGCCGTATTTCTTGGCTAGCGTTTCCGCCGGGTCGTGCGGGATGATGGCCGCTTCGCCAAACTCGATGCCTGTATATCGCACCTCGCGGTCGAGATAGTCCACGACCGCCGCTTCCTTGTCAGCAACGGACTTCTTCCCGGCAACCAGCGGGTCAACGACGGCTTTCACCGCTGCGGAGCCGGTAAGATTGTCGACGATCTTTCCGTATTCGGCGGCCACGCTCTGCCACGACGCGCCCGTGGCAAATCCGATGATGGGAAAATACACCACATCCGGAGGAAGATACAGCTCGCGCGAATCGATGCCATCAATCGAGCCCACATCGAAAGTGAGGGTCACACGCCCGCCCGCTTCGGTACGCACTGGCTTCACATCGGGAAGCAGAAACAGGTCGGTCCGCAGCGGCAGCGCGGTGGGAGCATCGAAGATGACCCGGCTGTGCGCCACCGGAACATCCTCTTGCCCAAGTTCGACGCGCCCGACACGGCCCGGCGCAAACAGCGGCTCCGTCTCTGTCTCGGTGTACTCTTCTTCCACAACCACGCCCGGAGCGATTGCCGGGAACGGCGCGCGCAGCCGCTTGCCGTCGCTGTAAGTTTTGTAGTCGCCGCCGCGAGCCGGCGCCTCCGTGATCGTGTTCGCGTCAAGAGTGTGAACGCTGAAGTCCGGCCCAATGATCCTGGCGCGAATCTGAGGCCGCGCCTCATGCCATGGTTCCCAGCCAACCGAAAGAGAGTCCCAGTCTTCCGCGCCCTTCTGCGTAAGCACCTTGTAGACGATACGGCCCACATGAGCCATTCTCCCCGCATCGTCAAACGTGTAGCTCTCGTCTTCCACCAGTTCTACAACATTGGCGCCGTCAGGTACGGGCACCGCGGACGCCGCCTCGTAAAGCGCTTTTGGATCGGCGGAGAAATCCGGCGCGGCCCAAGGATCGGCAGCCGCACTTGCTGCCGGGTTCGCGGCCGCCGGTGATGGCGACTGTGGCTGTCCGGCAACGGGCGCGGCGCAGGCGACGAAGGCAAAAAATAAGCTATGAATGAATGGACGGAAGCAGGAATTCGACACGGGTCACCCGGTTCGCTGGAATGTGAAACAACGGTAAACTGAGCGGGGCCGGAGCGCAAGCAGCGGCAGGGCGGCAGCACCGCTCATACGGTTACGGTCGGACCTCCCGCAGCGTCTCGCCCACGGCTATACTGTTCCAGGGGTTGATCATGGATAACCAAAGCGGCGCAGCCGGAAACAGGTTTTGCGGAGGATGCGGTGCGCCCCTCCTTCCAGACACGCGTTTTTGCCCTTCGTGCGGGAAGCCCGTCGAGCCGCTCGGCGCGCAGGCCGTTCCCACAGGGCCAGCGCCACAGCCTCCGCAGCAATTCCCCGCACAAGCTGCCAACGTTGCTGGAACGAACCCGCAAGGGCTGAAGTGTCCACGCTGCGGATCCACTCAAGTCCAAACTGCGAAGCGCGGATGGAAGTGGACAACGGGTTTGATCGGAAGCGACAACATGATAGCGACTTGTCTTCAGTGCGGAAACAAGTTCTAGCCAGATTGCGCGGTCATCGCTCCAGAGCAACCTCAACCCGCCTTCCGCACTTCCGCAGCAATCTTCCTCAACTCAGGCAGCACTTTTCCAAGGGCCACGGGAGCCGCACCGCGTGTCCCCAGCGCGAAGTACACATCGCGATAGTGCCGGTAAAGCTGCTCGTAAACCGCCGCGGCTTTCCCATCCGGCTCGACCGTGCGCAACGGCAGGCACACCGTGGCCTGCGCTTCTTCGATGGTTTTGTACGTTCCAGCGGCGAGCAGCGCGAAGATCCCTGATCCCAGGCTCGTCGGTATTCCTGCCGGCACTAAAACTGGCTTATTCAGCACGTTTGCGTACACGCGGTTCAGCACTTCGTTCTTCTGCGGAATGCCGCCCGCATTGATCACGCGATCGATGCGCACCCCGTGCTCCGCCATTCGCTCCAGAATGATGCGCGTGTGAAACGCAGTCCCTTCGATCGCCGCGAACAGCTCATCCTGCGCCGTATGGATCAGGTTCCAGCCCAGTGTCACTCCGCCCAGCTCGGGATTCACCAGAACCGTGCGATCGCCGTTGTCCCAGCTCAGCCGCAGTAGGCCGGTTTGTCCGGCCTTGTACTCATCAAGCCCCTCGCTCAGCGCCGCCACCGTGGTCCCCGCGCGCGTGGCAATCGCATCGAAGATGTCGCCCACTGCGGAGAGCCCTGCCTCAATACCCGTGTATTGCGGATGGACGCTGCCCGGCACCACGCCGCATACCCCCGGAACCAGCTCTGCCTGGCGAGCCATCGCAATAACGCACGTAGACGTGCCGACCACGTTCACCGCGTCGCCCTCACGGATATTCGATCCGATCGCGTCCCAGTGCGCGTCAAAAGCGCCAACCGGAATCGGAATTCCAGCGCGCAGCCCCAGCTCTGCCGCCCAATTCGCCGAGAGATGCCCCGCCAGGTGATCGCTGGTCAGGTATTCTCCGTCCATCTTCGCGCGCACGCCGGCAAACAGCGGATCGACCGCGACAAGAAAACTCTCCGGCGGCAGCCCGCCCCACTTTGGATTCCACATCCACTTGTGGCCCATCGCGCAAACGCTGCGCTTCACCGCCGCTGCCTCGGTCATTCCGCAGAGTGTCGCGGCCACCATGTCGCAATGCTCGAGCGCCGTCACAAATTTTTCTCTTTGTTTTGGATGAGTGCGCAGCCAATGAAGAAGTTTGGCAAATCCCCACTCGTGCGAGTAAGCGCCGCCGCACCACTCAATGCCCTCGAATCCCAGTTCGTGTGCCTTGCGCGTGATCTCCTCGGCCTCTGCGAATGCGCGATGGTCGCACCACAAGTAGTATTCGTCGAGCGGCTCCAGACCCTCGCCCACGGGGATCACGCTCGATCCCGTAGTGTCGAGAGCAATCGCAGCCACCTGCGCGCCATCGATTCCCGTCGCCTTCAGCGCATCCTTCGTTGCCGCAGCCAATGCGGCCATCTGGTCGCCGTGCGATTGCGTCGCGTAATTCGGATCCTCTCGCTTGCGGTGCAGCGGATAGCTCACCGATGCAGTGCCGATCGGTCCCTTCTTGCTGTCAACCAAAGTCACGCGAACGCTGAGTGTGCCGAAATCGACTCCGGCGACGATGGCCATCGAATCTTCTCCCGAGTAAACGCTTCCTGATCCGCCCATCAGACTACACCATCGCCCTCCGCCATTGCAGTGAATCGCGGCGCCCGCAACTACTTCTCCGTGCCCGGCAACATCAACGTCAGCCTACCCATGAATCCAGACTTGGCGGCCGGTTGCGCGGCAGCCGCCTTGGCAGGAGATGCGTGCGCCGAAGCCGGCGGGCTCTGCGCTTTGGGCGCCACGGGTGACGCTCCCGCGCCCGGAGCCGCCCCTCTTGGCCCGCCGTCGACGATCGCCGCGTGCGCAAGTTGTGGCAGCGGCGGCGCGTTGTCCTGGTTCTTCACCAGGATCGTGATGCGGCGGTTGGATGGGTCATAGGGATTATTTTTCACGCGCAGCATCTGATCCGCGAATCCGCGAACCTGCGTCACCTGGTCCGAGCGCACGCCATCCTGTTGCAGCAGCCGCCGCGCCGCGTTAGCGCGGTCAGCTGAAAGCTCCCAGTTGCTGTAATTCGCGTCGGTCGAGTACTGTGC
This sequence comes from uncultured Acidobacteriaceae bacterium, assembly GCA_963823805.1. Classification (GTDB taxonomy): domain Bacteria; phylum Acidobacteriota; class Terriglobia; order Terriglobales; family Acidobacteriaceae; genus Telmatobacter. The sequence goes on from CAWGMW010000003.1 coordinate 503,799, forward strand.
CGCGTCCGTGTGCCCCTCGATAAGCAGCTGGTTGGGAAGTGTCTTCAGCTCCGCCGCCAGCAATGCCAGCAGCTCCTGCCCGCTCGCGCTCAGCTGAGCGCTGCCGCTTTGATAAAACGTTCCGTTCTTGTCCTCGATAAGCTCAATGCGCAGCCCCTCGGGAGTAATCGTGATCTCAATCTGCTTGATCAGCCTCTGCAGGTCCTTGCGCGCCGCGATCTCCTTCTCGAGCTTCTCCTTAAGATCCTGCAATTGTTGGGTGTTTTTGTCCACCGCCGACGCGGTGCCTTCGCCGGTTCCCGACATCGTGGTTCCCAACAGACTGCCTGTTCCCCGGGGATCGTTGAAGTATCCGGCCACCGCTTTCCTCACTGGATCGTTCTGGGCCATCAGCCATAGCACGATGAACAGTGACATCATTGCGGTCACGAAGTCGGCATAAGCTACCTTCCACGCGCCCCCGTGGTGGCCGCCATGACCACCCTTCTTTTTAATTACGATGATCGGTTGCGTCTTTGCCGCCATTCAATCACTCAGCCTTTGGTCGCTTGTTCCCTTGTTCCCGTCCCTGATTTCTCACCCCCTATTGGCTACCGCCTGCTTCTACGCCGCCGCCGCTTCAACCACCGGCTCGGTCTTGTTCTTGCAGTTCTTCTCCATCTCGTCGAAACTCGGCCGCGCATACGCCGGAATCGCGCGCCGCCCCAGCTCAATCGCGATCATCGGCGCCGAGCCTTTCAGAAAAGCCAGCAGCAGCACGCGCAGCACATGCAGGTAGTCGTTATGCTCGTCGGCCAGCTTCTTCATGCTAGCCGCCAATGGCCCCACCACGCCGTAACAGAGCAGGATGCCGAGAAAGGTTCCCACCAATGCCGCGGCCACGTGTTTGCCAATCTCCTCCGGCGGTCCGCCGAGCGAACCCATCGTGATCACCACACCAAGTACCGCCGCTACGATTCCGAGGCCTGGCAGTGAATCCGCCACCGTGCTCAGCGAATCGGCCGGTTGCACCGCAGCCTGATGATGTACTTCCATGTCCAGCTCCATCATTTGATCCATGTCGAATGGCTCCACGCCACCGGTGATCGCCGTACGGAGCGTGTCGCAAACAAAATCCCGCGCATGATGATCGTTGAGAAATTGGGGATAGTTCTTGAAGATCGCGCTCTCGCTAGGCTTCTCCACGTCCATCTCCACCGCCAGCAGACCCTCTTTGCGCACCTTGTTCAGGAACTGGTACATCATCTTCAGCGTGCTCAGGTAGCGCGCCGTCGTAAACGGCGAACCTTTCATCGACGCCATAAGACCCGCAAGAATGTCCTTCAGAATGCGCACCGGATTTGCCACTAGCAGGGTTCCTGAAGCCGCACCGGCAATAATCAGAAGCTCGGCGGGTTGCAGCAGGACGAGAATGTGTCCTTTCTCCATGAGGAAGCCCGCGATGATCGCGGCGAAGACCACGAAAATGCCTATGATGGCAAACATGTCGATTCCTCCACCGGAGCTGGGTTCGCATCGTGCGCTGCCGCAACGGTTGCCCGGTTGCCTCCGGTCCGGCTGCTCGTTTCCATGGCCTCGCGCGCGCGTCCGAGGAATTGCGCCAGCGTTTCAGCTTGATTGCGGTCGGCCTGTGCCGCGCCGACGCTTACGGTGAGCGACACGCGATCGCCCCACCAGCGGAAGTCCGCCGTGCGCGCCAGGCCGGCCAAAGTGTGCGCGTGCGACGCCAGCATCTCCGCGCTGCGCTCGTGAGCTACGATCAGAAACTCATCGTCGCCCCAGCGGCTCATCTCCTCGGCCGGGCGCAGCCCTTGTACCAGCGCGTGCCGCACTTTATCGAGCATCGCATTGCAGGCGTTCGCGCCATGCGTCTTGCGCAACTCCTGCGCTTGATCCACCCCGATCCACAAAATACTCAACGGCGACCCGCCACGCGTGAAGTCGTCGAATTCCGTTTGCAGCCTCTCTTCGAATTCGCCGCGGCCGTCATCCACTCCCAGGTCTTCGTTGCTCTCTCCGTGAGGCAGCGCGTCAAGGCTCTCTGCGGGGTGAAACAACGCCGCCGCTCCAATCCGCTCTCCCAATCCGTCGCGAAGGACCAGAGCTCGCGCGATCACGGGAACTCCGTGGCCCAGCTTGTGCCGCACCCGCACCAACACGCGCCGACCCCCTCCCGCAGTCGCCCCATCATCCGCATCTCGGCCTTCCTCCAACAGAATTGGTTCAAGGCCCTCGGGCAGCGTCCGTGCCAGCACGTCGATCGCAGCGTAACCGGTGATGCCCTGTGCCGCCTGGTTCCACAACACCACTTCTCCCTCCGCACCCATCAGAGCAACACCTTCGGGAACGGTATCGAACGCGGCTTCGAGCAGCTCGTTGCGGTCGGTCATCGAAGCTCTTCTCCAGCCCTGGTTCTCTCTTCGGCTTTGGACCAGGCCACAATGCTGCCCGGCATCGGTCGCGCACTCGTCCCTCGCGCACACCGCCACGCAGGTCGGCTACTGCTTCCTAAATCGGCGCAATTCCGCCCAACTTCACGGGGCGGTTCCGCAATTAGAGACTTCCAATGGGTAAGAATTGCGCTCTGTGGCGCAACGGCAGAGTCAGGCCAGGACGGACCTTATGCGCTTGTTTGGCGGGATTCTATGCGTTTGGTGTGCTTTGGTAGCTCCGCACCCACTCCAGAATCGACCGCACCGCGATCCCGCTGGGCCCTTTGGCGATGAACGGCCGAGAATCCTCCACCCACGCCGTGCCCGCAATATCGAGATGGATCCACGGCGTGTCCTCGGCAAAGACGTGCAGGAACTCCGCGGCGATGATGGCGCCGCCCCAGCGTCCGCCCGTGTTCTTGATGTCGCCGATGTCCGATTTGATCAAGTCCGCGTACGCGTCGCCCAGGGGCAGCCGCCAGAACTTCTCTCCGGAAACGGCAAGGGCGTCGCCGAACTTCGCGTACGCCACATCGTCGTTTGAGAAAGCGCCGGCGGTGATCTTGCCCAGCGCCACCGAGATGGCGCCGGTCAGCGTCGCCGCGTCGATCAGATGCGTTGCGCCGAGTTGCCGCGCATAGGTCAGTCCGTCCGCCAGCACCAGCCTGCCCTCTGCGTCGGTGTTGATAATCTCGATGGTCTTGCCGGACATCGCGGTCTGCACATCACCCGGCTTCTGCGCCGTGCCCGAAGGCATGTTCTCCGCTGCCAAAACAATTGCGATCACCCGCACCTTCGGCTTCAAGAGTGCAATTGCGCGCATCACGCCGATCATCGCCGCTCCGCCGGCCATGTCGTACTTCATCCTTTCCATGTTGTCTGCGGGCTTAATCGAAATGCCGCCGGTGTCGAAAGTGATGCCTTTTCCCACCAGACCAAGCACAGGCCCGTCCGTCACCCCCTCGGGCTCATACCGCAGAACGATCAGCGCCGGCGGCTCCGGCGAGCCCTGCGATACACTCCAAAAAGCTCCCATCTTCAGCTCGTGCAGCTTCTCCGTGGAGTGCACTTCCCAGCCCAGGCCGACCTCCTGCGCCATCAGCGCCGCACGTGCCCCGAGGATCGTCGGCGTCAGCTTGTTCCCCGGCTCATTCACCAGCGACCGCGCGAAGTTCTGGCTTTCGCCTACGATTACTCCCTCCGCAAATGCCGCTCCAACTGCCGCTCGGTCAGTCTCGTCCCTAACCGCGAGCGTGAAGGATTGAATGCTTTGGTCCTTGCGATCGCTGCGGTAAGTGTCTGCGTCAAAGTCGCCCACAAACGCGCCCTCCGCCGCGGCCCGCGCCACGGCTGCGCCGCGCAGACCTTCGGAAGACGGGAATGCAAGAACCACTTCCCGAATCCCGCGCGGCTTCGCAAATCGCACAGCAGTCCCCGCAGCATCGCGCACCGAATGCACTGTGGCTTTCGCCAGCTTGCCCAGCCCGACAATCAGAAGCCGCTTCGCGGCCAATCCCGCCGGCGCGTGCAGCAGCACCGCTTCATTGGCGCCGCCCTTGTATTCGCCGGTTGTAAGCACGCTCGCCGCGGCAGCCTGAACCGCGGGGTCCATTGTGAGCAGTGTGGGCTTCGGCCTGGCGTTCGGGCCCTTTTCGGTTTGGGTATCGGCGGCCAGAACGGCCAGCAACTCGGTTGCGATCCCCGCGATCGGAGCAAATGAGATTTCAGCGCGCATATTGCCCATTCTTCACGGATCGCTCGGCATGTGGCAAATCGGAGTGTGTCAGGATGCGGATCGCTTTGCGCATGCTACATCCCCAATCGCGGGTTGACGCGAAAACCCCGACCGCGCGATTCGCTAAAGCCAATGGCTACTGGCTATTAGCGGCCTTGCCGCCCGCCGCGATGCTTGTTCACCTTGATCGCCGCCCTTGCCTCCCGGTCCGCTTCCCGTCGCCGCTCCGTCTCCCTCTTGTCCCAATCCTGCTTGCCCTTGGCCACCGCCAGTTCGCACTTCACCCGCCCGTTGCGGAAATACAGCCGCGTCGGAATGAGCGTATGCCCCTTGATCTGCGTCTTGGAGAGTAGCTTGCGGACTTCTTCGCGGTGCAGCAGCAGTTTCCGTGTGCGCGTCTCGTCGTGATTGGCGATGTTGCCGTGGGAGTACGGCCCGATATGCATATTCAACAGAAACGCCTCGCCATCCTTGATCAAGCCATAGGAGTCTTTAAGGTTGGCATTGCCCTGGCGGATCGACTTCACTTCGGTCCCGCGGAGCGCCACGCCGGCCTCGAACTTCTCCAGCAGAAAGTAGTTGTGGCTGGCCACGCGATTGTGCGCCGCATCGCGCTGGCCGCTGGCCACGGGATCACGTGGCTTCGCCGGCTTTTTGGCGGCTGGCGAGTCCTTTGCGGCGATAACATGGCTGGTTTGGCGGGCCATTGGCAGGCGTCCTTGAATTCTCATCGTAGCATCGGGCCATATCTCACCGGGCCGCGAAGAATCTCAGCGGAGCTTTGCTAGAATGAGGGAGCGTTTCTCCGGGAAGTTCGGGACAATGAATCACATCGCTACGCCCGCGGCCTGCAACATTTTGCCCTCGCTCGCGAACGCGGGCCTGTGGCCCTGCCGTGGAGTCGTATGAAGCATCGCAACCCATCACAAGCCGCAATTCGAACCATGGCGTCGCGATTCGCCCTCCTTCTCGCGCTTCTGGCTGCCGCAGCAAGTCTCGGCCTGCCAGCTACCCGGCTGCACGCTGAGTCGGCCAATTCCGACTTCAGGCAAGGCCAAGCCGCCGAGGCCCGCGAGGACTACGATACCGCTTTCGATCTTTACCAGAAGGCCTTCACCCGCGATCCCAAAGATGCGCGCTTCAAGATCGCGCTCGCGCGCATTCGCGTCACCGCTTCCTCGTCGCACATCATGAAAGGCCGCAAAATACTTCAGACGGGCGACCTGCAGGGCGCGCTTTCTGAGTTTCTTCATGCCGCCGAAATCGACCCCGGCAATGAGGCAGCGCAGCAGGAAATTGCCCGCGTTCGCCAGCGCCAAGGTACCAACGCGCCGGCACCGGAAGTCGGTCTACCCCAGCCGGCTGGCGAGGAGGAGGAGCTTGACCAGGTCGAAGCCCCTCCTGAACTCCACGCGCTCACCAACGAGCCGCTCACGCTGCACATGGCCGAAGACACCAAGGTCGTCTACCAGGCCATCGCCAAGGCGGCCGGCGTAAACGTCCTCTTCGACCCCGACTTCAACTCCAAGCGCATCCAGGTTGACCTCAACAATGTTTCTCTCCTCGATGCCCTGCGCATCGTTGGCGTCATGTCTGATACCTTCTGGCGCCCGGTCACCGGAAACACAATCTTTGTCGCCCAGAACTCCCGCACCAAGCGCCAGGAGCTGGACGAACAGGCGGTGCAGACCTTCTATCTGACCAACGCGTGGCAGCAGAACGATCTTAACGACGTGCAGACTGCCCTGCGCAACGTCATGCCCAATGCCAAGGTCTACGGCGTCCAGAGCCAGAACGCCATCGTCATGCGTGCCACGCCTGACGAGCTTCTCCTCGCGCAGCAGCTCATTGACGACCTTGACAAAGCGCGCGGTGAAGTCGTCGTCGACATCGCAGTGCTCGAAGTGAGCAAAAACTGGGAGCGGACCCTCGGCATCTCCTGGCCCAGTAGCATTGGCGTCGCCCTGCAGCCTAACTGCGCTGCCACCAACAGTTGCAGCTCTTCGAGCAGCGCCAGCTCCGGCACGTCGGGCAGCGGTACCACGACAAACCCGACGCTTTACACGCTGGCTCATCTCAACTCCACTGATTTTGCAATGACCGTCGGTTCTGCCACGCTCAATCTCCTTCTTACCGACAACAACACCAAGGTTCTGCAGAGCCCGCGCATCCGCGCCACCGACGATCAAAAAGCCACGATGAAAATTGGTTCGCGCATCCCCATCGCGACAGGGTCTTACTCGGCGCCGGGTCTCGCTTCAACCTCGGCCATCGGCTACGCACAGACCCAGTTCCAGTACCAGGATGTGGGCGTGAATATCGAGATGACGCCCAGCGTTCACTATGACCACGACGTTACGCTCAAGATCAAGATCGAAGTCTCCGCGGAAAGCGGAACAGAGACCATCGAAGGCGTTACAGAGCCCATAATCAGCCAGCGCGTCGTCGACCAGACCATCCGCCTGCGCGAAGGCGAGGCCAGCATCCTCGGCGGCATTCAGAACAAGCAGGAACAGAACAACTGGAACGGAATCCCCGGCCTGAGCGCGATTCCAATTCTCAAGTACGTCTTCGGCTCCAGGGACCGCCAGATTCAGGATGACGATATCGTCTTCGTCGTTGTGCCGCACATCGTCCGCTCGCAGGAACTGGATCAGGCCAATCTCCGCGTCATCGACACCGGCTCAGGCCAATCTATCGATTTGCGCCACCTAGATCTCGACGGGGCGCCAGCTCCACCCACGCCCGCTGTGCAACCCATCGCGATGCAAAGCCAGCCAATAGGCACAGTTCCCGCCCAAAGCGCGATCGAAGCCGCCCCACAGATGCTGGCGCAGTTACGCTCCGACATGGCTTCCAACGGAGGCCAAAGCGCCTCAGCCCAGTCCGCCGCGACTGCGCCCAATCCCGCTCCGCAAGCAGCTTCGCAGACCGTCGCTCCAGCGCCGGCTCCGCAGTCGGCTCTTCCACAGGTCGCCCAGCCGGCCACCGCATCGCCAACCGCCGCCCCGGCAATCCCTTCCCAGGCTTCCGCCGCTACCCCAACAGCCGCACCGCCGGAGACTCCGCCAGTTGCATCGCCTGCCCCGGCAGCTGCAACTTCCGCCGTATCACCCGCGCCTCCGGCCACTGGCGCCGCCTTTGCGCTAAACGCCCCGTCCGCTCCGCCGGCTTCTGGTTCGACCTTCCAGGTCCCCGTTGTCTTGAACGGCGCTACTGACGTGGCTTCCATCGCCCTCCAATTCCACTACGATGCCGTCAAGCTCCAGCTCGTCAACGTCTCGGGCGGCGACTTCCTCGGCCGCGATGGTCAGGCCGCGCCTCCAATTCACACCGACCAACCCGCGGGAAATCTGGTGGTCGGCATCTCGCGTCCTCCCGGCACGCACGGCGTCACCGGCACGGGAGTGGTCTGCGTTCTCACTTTCCAAGCCAAAGCCTCGGGCCCCAGCGACCTGTCCATCGCTCGTGCATCGGTGGTCAACGGTGCGCAGCAACAGTTGCCCGTGGCCAGTGCCCAAACCAGCATCGTCGTCAAGTAGAGAACTGCGCCGATGAGCCTTCTGCATTCCATTCCGGTTCGGCGAAGCCAAAGCGGCCCCCGCGAACAGGTGGTTCGCAGAGCAAACGTCCGTCAGATAAGTGAGCGCGGCCTCACGCTCATCGAGCTTATCGTTACCGTGTCCATTCTCACCATTCTGGCCATGGCAGCGTTTCCGCTCGTTCGATTTCAGGTCAAGCGCCAGAAGGAGCGCGAGCTGCGCTACGATCTTTGGATGATGCGTGACGCCATCGACAAATATAAGGACGCGGCCGACCGTGGCGCATTTCAGACTAAGGTCGAGAGTCAGAACTATCCGCCTGACCTCCAGACGCTGGTTGATGGCGTCGACGTGCAGGGCAAAAAGTTAAAATTCCTTCGTAAAATTCCCGTCGATCCGATGACCGGCAATACTGACTGGGGAATGCGCTCCATGCAAGACGATCCCGACTCCGACTCCTTTAGCGGCCAGAGCGTCTTTGACGTCTACTCCAGATCTCAGGGCACCGGGCTCGACGGAACGAAATACTCGACGTGGTGAAAGACAGTTCACAGTTCGCAGTTGTCAGCACAGTCGTGAAGCTGGAAACTAAGAACTGGGAACTGCGAACCGAGAACTAAGGAACACCTTGCGCAACCGACGAACACAATCCGGCTTCACGCTCATCGAGTTGCTGATCGTCATGACGATCATTGCAATCCTGGCCACGATCGCCATTCCCCGCTTCGCCGCCGCCGTTCAACATGCGCGCGAAGCAGTCCTGCGTGAAGATCTTCAGACCATGCGCATGGCCATCGATTCCTACACAATGGACAAGCAGAAGGCCCCCCAGTCGCTCGACGATCTGGTCCAGGAAGGCTATCTCAAGGCCATCCCCGAAGATCCCATGACCCATAGCAAGGATTCCTGGGTCACCGACACCAGCGACGCTATGTACTCCATTGACGAAACCGAGCCTGGCATCAGCGATGTCCATTCTGGTTCCGATGAGCAAGGTTCTGACGGCCAGCCCTACTCCTCTTGGTAAATTCGGGAGTGAGGAGCAGCTCCATGCCGACCTTCCGCGCTCTCGCCTCGTTCGCCTTCATTACCGCACTATGCTTTGCCCTCAACGCTCAGACCGCACAGACCATTTCCATTCGCTTGCTCGACGGAAGAACCGGCTTGCCCGTCAAGGCCTCCAACTTCCTCGTGCGCGTCGATCACCAGGACACCCTGCATCCCGAGTGGGTCAAGATCAATGACGATGGCACGGTAGCCGTCACCCTTCCCGCCGACGCGAAAGAAATCTCCGTCAAGGCCACGTATGGCATGGGAATGGACACTTTTATCGACTGCGATGCCGACAAAGAGAGCGATAAGGAGAGGAACATCTGGTATCCGATCGCGACGATTCTGAACGCCGGCATCGTTGCGCGCGATGAGTGCGCCAAGACCGACTTCAAAGCCAAGCCCGGCGAGTTCATCTTCTTTGTCCGCAAGCGCAGCTGGCACGATCAACTTGAGAATTAGCCAACTCCGCCGCATTTCGAATCGAATCGCGTCGTGGCGCCCCCCAATCAGTAAGATGGAACCTTGGCGCTTGATCCTCTATCCCCGGCCGCATTTGACTTCGTCACGCAAGTCGCGTTGTCCTATGCGAGCCTGCTCGAAACCCCTCTTGCTCATCCGGAGACGGGCCTCGGCGGCAAGCTCTTCTACGCCAGCGAGCTTGACGACGCGGGCCGTGCATTTCTTGTCGCCGCCAACATCGCCGGCGCTGCCACACTTGCCGCAACTGCCGATTCCGCCGCGCAAAAGCTGGCCATCCGCGAGGGCGTCGCCGATTTCCTCGTCACCACGCTCGACGAAGCCCTGCGTATCCTCAAGAATCAACTCCGCAAGCGCGAGACCGTCGCGGTTTGCGTCGCCCAGCCGCCCTCAGAGGTTGAGAGCGAGATGAACGGGCGCGGCGTCGCCCCCGATCTCCTGCGCCGCGAGCTGCGCGTTCCGCTCCTCCCAGAGGCACTCCCGATTCAGGAGAGTGAGGAGACAGAACGCGACCTCTGCAGGATTCCCGCTCTCGTTACTTGGCGTCTGGACTCAGCTCTTCCCAGAGATCTGGCCCGGCTTGATGAAATTGCCCTCAATTTCCTCGACGCCGGTGCCTGGGCCACCCGCCGCTGGCTGCGCCTTTCCCCACGCTATCTCGGCCGCCTCGCGCAAGGACTACACCTGCTCGACACCAACAGCGAGTTCGCGGCACGCTTCATCGACCGCGTCCGCCAATCCGCCGAGCGCGGCGAAATCACCGTTGCCGTTGAGATTTGTTCCCATTTTCGCGGCCAGCGCGACGAATTCCGATTTGCTCCCACCAAACCCTGATCAGCGAACCCTCTTCTTCCCTGATCCCCCGGCCCCTCGGTCTCTGCCAGCGTTCCCAACGAGCGGCAGGCGCCCTCTAGGCAGCTCGTTGAGGTGGCTAGCTCCCTGTCTCCCCAATCCTCCGCCACAACTCCTCAATTCCGTATCCGGTTTTGGACGAAACCGGCAAGATCTCGTCAAATTCGAGATCTCGCTTCAGCGCCGCCAGGTTGCGCGTGCGCTCGTTGCCGCTCAGCCGGTCCACTTTTGTAGCTACCACCAGCAGTTCGCGGCCCACGGAGCGCAGCCAGTCGAGCAACTGCCGGTCGTTCGTCCGGACAGGCACGTTCGCATCCACGATGCAGATGCACAGCGCCAGCGTCTCACGCGCCGCCAGGTACGGCTCAATAAACCCCGGCCACTCCGCCGAGATCGATTTCGAAATCTTCGCGTAGCCGTAGCCCGGCAAGTCCGCGAAAATCAACTTCGGCGCGCGCCGCTCTCCCGAGACCTCAAAAAAATTGATCGCCCGCGTGCGGCCCGGCGTCGAAGAGACCTTCGCCGTCTTCAGGCCAACCAGTGCATTCAGCAGGCTCGACTTGCCCACATTCGAGCGCCCCAGAAACGCAATCTCTGGCACGCTCGCTTTGGGAAACTGCGCCGCTGACACCGCGGAAAGCATGAATTCGGCCGACCATCGCATCGCGCGCAACCCCTCTCCTGAGTCTACGCGGCGAGGATCCCACCGATGAGCGCTACGCCTCCGCCACCGCATTCGCGCAGTCTTGGTGGAGTCACGAGAAAATGAAATTCTGTTGCCGAAGAACGGCCGCGTCTTCGGGGTGCCTCACTGGCATAGCTTATCGATCTGCTGAAATGGATCTGGCCTGGCTGCCGGGTACGGCAAGTGGCGTGAGTCCATGAACTGCTCGGAAAGCGTGCCTCCCGACTCCGACCCCGCATCCGTATCCTCGGCATAAGCCGGGTCGCTTTCCACCTGCGCGAGACTCTCGAAGCTGAATCCCTCCTTGCGAAGCAGGTCCAGCAAATCCGGAAGCATCAGCGTGGTGAAAGGCGTTTCGTGCAGCAGCATCACGTTTGGAATCTCGCGCCCGAACGCGATCTGCTCTTCTTCGCGCCTCAGCTTAATGAACTCCGCCGCTGTGTCAAGGTAGTCTTGCCGCAGCCATGCGATCGCCGCCTCGTCCTGCTTGGCCCGGCACCGGCAGTACGCGTCGTTCCACGCATAGTCCTCAAACTCCAGTGTCACCTGGGCGATGCGATATCCGTGCCCCTGTAAGTAGGCGCGGACCGCGCGGCGTTTCTCCACCGTCTCGCCCTCCTCCAGGTATGGATAGCGGAACCATCGCCAATCACGCACTTCGCCATACTGCCTGAGCATCGGCTCGTTCTGCGCTATGTCCTGCTCGAAGGCTTCGGCGGTGTTCGTGGTCAGCCTCATGTGCGACCAGGTGTGATTGCCGATATTCATCCCAGCATCGAGCCATATCTCAAGTGCATGCGGTGCTCCGGGTCGGCTTGCGAGCTTGTCGGCGTTCACAAAGCCGTACGTGCCTTCAAGACCGTTGGCCTTCAACTCACTCACGATCGCTTTCGCCACCTCGACGTAGTCTTCTCCCGGCGGCAAAGTGCCCACGGCCGGCAGATCGTCAACTGTGATAGCGACCACTGGATGCGCGTCGAGCGGCGGCAGCGGCTGGCTGGACCGTAGTTCCAGCGCGCTGGGATTTGGTTCGTGCGACGACTGGGCACAGGTGGCCACGGCAGCTCCCAGCCCCACAAAGGCCATCATCACGGCCACAACCGTCTGCTTCAGCATTTCGCTACCTCGAGGCACTTCCTCCGCTCGCATGTTCCAGCGGCGAAATCGCCCGCGACTCTGGATCGGCAGCCAGCCACTTCCCAAACTCCTCGACCGGATCGCTGCCGCCCAGCCCCAACAGCGTATTTCGCAACTGAGTGGAGTCCTGGTCTGAAGGCGTCGGCTGCAATACGCCGTTGGCGTCCAATTCCTCGCCGCCTGCCATCTCCGCCAGTTGAATTAGCCACTTGGGTGCGCTGCCCGTCACGATGGGCGCTTCCTGAAGATGAACTTCCCATCCCCGTGGCGCTTCATTCTGGTCGAGGTGCTGCCACGCCGTCAGAACCCACTTGCCATCGCTCGTGAATGTCGCGCGAACCGGCAAGCTCTGCGCTGTAGCCTCCGTTTGCTTCATCGGCCTGCCGGCCTCTACCCCGGTCCGTGCGTCCCACAGCTGGGCCACTCCATCTTGCGACGCGGTGAGTACCCATTCGCTGTTCGGACTGAAAGTGCATTCGAGAATCGTGTCCTTCTCCTGCATCACTTGGCTCAGCCGGCTCTGGCTCGCCGCATCCCACACCTGCGCGGCGCTACCGTAAGAGCTGACGACCCACTTTCCGTCGGGGCTGAACTCTGCATCGGGCACCCAGTTATCAACCTGCAGAATCCCCGTCTCCACACCCGTTTCGACCGTCCACAAGCTGGCTTCGTGGCCGGTGGTCGAAGAGGCCACCAGGAGCTGCCCGTCCGGACTGAAGTTCGCGCTCTTCACTTCTCCCTTGTGGATCATTGGCTTGCCGATCGCGGCGCCAGTCGCAACATTCCAGACTCTCACCGTTCCGCCATGCGACCAGGTAGCGATCATACTTCCATCGCCGCTGAAGACCGCGCCGGTGGCGTCTCCGCCAAGCCGGATCGGGTTTCCCTTCGGCTGTCCTGTTTCCGCATCAAATATTTCCAGTTTGTCGGGCGACACCGCCGCCAACCAATGGTCGTGAGCATCGATTACCGCGGCCTCTGGCATTCCCTCGAGCGAGATTGTCTTTCCCACCGGTGCGCCCGTCATCGCGTTGCGCATCTGGCCCTGCTTACCTGATGCCGTGAACATGAGCGTTCCGTCGGCGCTGCACGATGCCAGCGATACAGGTCCCGTGGCCGTCATCTGTCCCGCCGACTGCCCTGTGCGCGCATTCCAGATTTGTGCGCCGCCGTCGGTCACCGTCACCAATCTCTCGGCGTCTGCGTCCAGGCATACGGTTCTCAGCGCGCCCGTTCCGCTGATGACCGGCAACTCCGCAACCCGATTCCACTCCCAGATGCGGGCCGTGTGGTCGAATGATGCAGTCACCACCAGCGACGAATCGATCGGGCTAAACCGCGCCATGTACACATCTCCACTGTGTCGCATCGGCTCGCCCAGCGGCTGCCCCGTACGCGCGTCCCACACCCGCGCCGTACGATCGGAGGAAGCCGTTACAACGAATTTGCCGTCCGCGCTGAACGTCGCCGCCTCCACCCAGCCCTCGTGAACCATCGGTTGCCCGATTGGGTTACCCGAGGGGACATCCCAAAGGCGCGCAGTGTTGTCCTGCGACGCCGTCACGACGCTCCGGCTGTCCGGGCTGAAAGAAACGAAGTCGATCGGTTTCCCGTTTCCAGGTTTCAGCGGCCGGCCCACGGGTTGAAACGTCCTCGCATCCAGAATGTACCCGGTGCCGTCATCGCCGGCAGTGGCCACCCATCGCCCGTCGGGGCTGATCACCGCCTTATTCACTTCGCCGCCCTGCAGCCTGCTGGCTTTCTCTGTCTGCGTCGCCACGTCCCACAGCCGCGCCTCATGATCGGCCGATGCCGTCACCACCACCTGCGGCGCGCTGGTGCGATTGAACATCGCCGTCCATACCGTCTCCGATATTGCGCCCTGCAGCGAATGCACCAGGGCTTTTCCTATCTGCGCATGCGCAGGATTCGTCGCATCCCAGATGCGCGCCGTGTGATCCCACGACGCGGTTACGATCTCCGTTCCGTCTGCGCTGAAGTAGGCGGAGTTCACCTTGCCGCCCTCAATGGAAACATCATGCTGCATGGCGTTCCCGATCTGTATGCCGGTCCTCGCGTCCCACACCCGCGCCGTCCCATCCCAGGACGCGGTCACCACCTTTGTGCCATCCGGGCTGAACTCCGCAGTGTGCACCCAATCCGCATGCTTCATGGGTTGCCCGATCGTCTGCCCTGTCTTCGCGTCCCACACCTGCGCTGTGTCATCCGCTGAAGCAGTCACAACCTTCGTTCCATCGGGACTGAAGCTTGCATCCTGCACCTCGCCGTCGTGGCGCAACGTCGCCAGCGGCAACACCGCGTTGCGCAACTCTGACACCGCCAGCGCAATCGCCTTCTGGTTCCCGGGATTCTTGGTCATGGCATCTGCCAGATACGCCAGCGACACCGGCTCCTCGTTCCGCGTCATCTCCGTGGCCGCAAACTTGAAGTCCGTCTCGCTCGCCGCCAGGCGCGCGCTGGCCGCCGCGGCCTGCGCATCATGCCTCTTGCTCACCAGGTACGCGGCCACGAAACTGAAGATCAGGCACAGCACGACTCCTATCGCGCCCGTGGTGCGCACCACCTCCCGCCTTCTCAGCGCCGCGGCGTGCTCCACTGAAGCGTTAATGAATCTCAGTTCCGCTTCGTTCAATTGCCGCGGCTTTGCCGTCTGCCACGTCTGCGCGCGCGCCAGTTTCAAACCCCACAGCAACGCTTCTTTCTTCTGCTTCTCCGGCGCAGCTTCCCAGTCCGCCAGATCCTGGTCCAGTTGCTCCTTGCCCGTCAGGAAATCTTTCTCTTCGTCCAGCCAGTCCTTCAGCCGGGGCCATTTGCGCAGCAACGCTTCGTGCGTCACCTCCACCAGCGTGATTCCCCGCTCGTGGCGCACCGTCAAAAGGTACGCTTTGGCCAGCCGCTCGATCGTCGGCATGGCGCGGCTTGAGATTTTCGACAGATCCGCCGCGCGCCGCACGTACTCGCCCTCAGCGTTCACCCGCACCAGGCCCGGTATAAAAGCTTCCTTCAGCGCCTGCAGATCCTCCGCTGTCGGATTCGCCTGGGCTAACACCTCATCCGCTTTGCGGCGCACCGCATTTTCCAGCGGCGAAAGCTGTGCCTGCGCATCGCCCATCGCGCGATAGGCGTCTACCGTCATATGTTTTGTGCCGGCCGAGCGGTCATACAACTCCCGCAGCGCGAAGGCCAGTAACGGTAGCGCATCGTCGGTCCGCGCATCCGCCATCATCTCGGTGACGAGCGCATCGTCCACCGTGATCCCCGCCAGCTTGGCTGGTCCCAGCACGATGTCGCGCACCCGTTCCAGCGGCATCGGCTTCAGCGAGAACTGCTCGAACGGCGCCGCCAGCCGCGTCTCCTGCTGCAGATAGCCCAGGAAGTCCGACCGCAGCGACATCGTCGCCAGGTACGGCAGCTGCGCGCTCAGCATTGCATTCAGCACCGCAAAGAACCGCTCTGTCTGTCCGGCGTCCGCGCCGCTGAATAGCTCCTCAGCCTGGTCGATCGTGATCAGGATGTGCGCTTCGTTCTGCCCATGAGCCGCGCGCAGGTCACGCGCCAGGTCCAGCAGCGCGCGCGACGGATTCTCCCCTTCCAGCTCTGTCCGCCATTGCCTCCAGTTTTTTGCATCGCCCAGCGCCGAGGTAATCGCCAGCGCCAGTTCGTCCAAAGGCTGTGCCTGGGGACGAAACGGCGGCAGCACGATCCAATGTTGCTGGTCTTGTTTCAACCGCGGCGCAACTCCCGCCCTCAGCAGCGATGACTTGCCCGATCCCGATGCGCCCAACACAACCACCAGCTTCTCGCCGCCCTGCACGCGCCTGGCTTCCAGCCGTTGAATCAGCGCCCGGATGTCGTCGTCGCGTCCGAAATAAATCGCCGCATCGGCCTCCTCGAAAGCCATCAGTCCGGGATATGGCGGCCGTTTGTTGTCCCAGGGAAGCCCGCCGCGCCGGTTCATCGCAATCTGCGTCAGTTCCGTGCGCAGCCGGTCCAGGCCGCCTTCGCGGTCCTTCACCAGGTCCAGCAGTTGAATGTCGTCGCCGATGAACTTCTCTTTGGTCGGCGTTTCCACCAGCGGGAAGATCGCCTTGCCCAGCGCCCGCGCCTGCGCGAACTCCACAAAGCACCACTTGCTCTGGAACCAGTTCGGGGTCAAGATGAGAATTACCGCGTCGCATCCCGAGATCTCGCGATACAGCGTGCTCTCCCACTTCTCGCCCGGAGCGATGCCCCGCTCATCGTCGAAATCCAGAAATGTAGAGCCGAATCCATGGGCACGCAACCACTCCAACAACTCTGCCGCTTCCGTCCGATCCACGCTCGCATGACTGATGAAGATCTGCGCCACGCCACTCCCCCGGGAATCACAACCTCGCTCGATGCGAAGAACCGCCGCAATCGCCATGATATTCGTTTTCTTTGCCAGGCGATATTCGTTTTCTTCGCCAGGTATCTCTTTCGCCCGCCTGATGCGCGATTGCCTATAATCAGGAGCGCCGGGCGCGGCCCATCGGCGGCCCGCTTATCCTGTTTCTCTCGGTAATGGAGCACTCCAGTGAATCGACAGATTCTTTGCAATGCGTTCTTATTCGCTGCCGCGCTGGCCGGAATCTCCGCCGCGCCTTTGCTGCGAGCCCAGCAATCTACCGTTTCGTCCGGCACAGAAGCGCCGCGAGCACAGCAGGCAGCTCCGGCGAAAGTTACCCATCCGCCTCAGTACTATGTCTGGAAAAAAGCGCATGACGCGCAACTGCTGGTAGACTTCGGCGGACTCGACCGCTTCAGGCACGCCGATGCCATGCTGCCTGCGCCGAAGCCTGGCGAGGACCGCGTCGTCTTCATGGGCGACTCGATCACCGAGGACTGGAAGCTGGAAGACTCCTTTCCAGGCAAGCCCTACATCAACCGCGGCATCAGCGGTCAAACCTCGCCGCAGATGCTGGTTCGCTTCCGCCAGGATGTCATCGATTTGAAACCGAAGGTTGTGCTCATTCTCGCCGGGACCAACGACATCATGGAAAACACAGGTCCCATGACGGTTGAGCAGAGCGGCGAGAGTATTGCCTCCATGGCCGACCTGGCCACGGCAAACAACATCCGAGTGGTGCTCTGTTCGGTGCTGCCGTCGTCTGAATTCGCCTGGTCGCCGGCATTAGAGCCTGCACCCAGGATCGTGGAATTGAACGCGTGGATCAAGCAATATTCGGCTGTAAAAGGCTACGTCTACGTGGACTATTACTCGGCCATGAAAGATGAGCGCGGCGGCCTTCCGCCGGCGCTGAGCGACGACGGCGTTCACCCGCTGCCGGCTGGATTTCGAATTATGGCGCCGCTGGCGGAGGCGGGAATCGAGAAGGCGCTGGAGCGTGGAAATTAGTCGCCTCTTACTGTGTTGTCCGCCCCAGAGTCTGGCTCTCCAGGGACGCGATTTCATACGGGCCAGTCAAGCGGCCCTTGCGTAACTCAAACACTGCAACCGCATAAGCAGCGCGCCGTCGCGCTCGCTGTTCCCAGCGGGGCAATCCATGCAGGGGTCGCGGATAAGCCAGCATTGCACTGATAAACGACGCCTCCTCCATCGACAGTTGATCGGCTCTCTTATTGAAGACTCGTTGTGCAGCCGCATCCGCGCCTATGAGGCCGGAGCCAAAAAAGGCGCAAGCCAGATAAGATCGGAGAATTTCAATTTTTTTGTGGCGTGATTGGATGACGAGAGCTAAGAATGCTTCGTACAGCTTCCGCTTCATCGTCAGCGCCCTGTATCCAGTCACAGTGCGCACAAACTGCATATCGATTGTGCTCGCCCCTCCATGCTTGCGGCCTGTGAGCACCTTGATCGTCTCCCGGAGAATTGAAATCACGTCCACACCGGGATGACGAAAGAATCTCCTGTCTTCGATGGCGATGGTCATCAGTTCCAGAGCTGTCAATGCTGCCTCGGGCGACTGCGGCAATGGCCGGACGTCCAATCGCCGGACATTCTGATCGATTCGCGACAAGTCGCTTTGCAGCCTGGCGAACCACGTCGAAGGCCTGGCTCGTTCAGGTAGCTGCGACGCCCTGCGCGCAACCGGCTCGGCCGCAACTTGACAACTTCCTCGGGATTGGCGGCTTCTTCGCGATTCTATCGATCCCGAGGCATCCGCAACGTTTGCGTTCACCCATTCCGCAACGGCGTCCGCTGTCGCATCGCCGAAGAGGTGGTTAGGGCAGTCGGTGGTTCCCTCGTTACACGGGGCAAATCTGTGTCCCAGCACATTCGCGGCGGGTATTCCATATTGTGCGGCGAGCCAGCGAACAAGCTGCGCACTCGCCTTGCTTTGAGCATCCGTCAGCCGATCGGTTGCCGTGGCGACATGCTCGATGCCAATCGATCTGGAATTAATGGCTTTCGCGTGCCATGCGGAACGGTCATCGCGGACCATCTGGTAGATGTCACCATTCCTATCGACAACGTAATGAGCTGATACCTGCGACTTGCGGTCCAGGAACCAGTTGATCGTCCCCTCGACGGTCGCCGCCGCCGTCGAGTGCAGCACAATCATGTTGATGCTGGCCCCATTGCGCGAGGAGGTATTTGGGCTTTCGATGAAGCTTTTGATCGCTGGTTTCACTCGTCGTGCGCTTGACCCGAAAGTGGCCCGGTCGTCAAACGTGCGCGAACTTTCCGGGATCCTATTCGAAATCTTTGCTGTCTCCTGCACTTCGCCCGCGCCGGAACCTGGCTTCGCGTCATCGCCAACCGCCTCAACATCGCTCTCGAATGTCGGATCCCGCGGTTCAATGACCTTCATTCAGCCCACCGTGTCTTTGGAGCGAAGTTCACCGTAAGTGGCTGGCACTGGCGCAGCGTAGTACGACCGCAACGACACGCAAGTCTTTTCCGGGAATTCGTTCCAACCAATATACACTTCATCGTCTTTTTCCAACGATCTGAGAGCTCTCATACAGCTTCGTTGCGGCAATCCACTATTTCCTCGCCATAACTCTCCTATAATGACTGGGCAGCAGCACTTCGCCCATGCCCGGAAGGTGGGAGACGTGAACCATGCCAGGCAAGATCAGTATCTTCAGTTCGGTCGGGCGGTTGGGCGCGAACCTTTTCGGGGACGTGACCGTCGTCCAACAGCTTATAAACCTCAATATACCGGCCCGGCTGCGCCCCATCGATGTCGACGGACTCTGCGGGCCGGCGACAGTTTCCGCGATCGAGAAGGTTCAGCGCCATCTCCACGTCACCCAGCCGACTGGAAAGGTGGAACCGGACGATCCCACGTTTAACTTCCTCACGCGCGGCATCACTGCCGAAGCTCTTGGCGGTCCGCAGATCGCCTGGGGAGCGAGGGTGAGCGCCGCGTTCAAGGTGAAGCTGATTCAGATTGCCCAAAACATTGACGTTGATCCCAATTACCTTATCTCGGCCATGGCCTTTGAAACTGGCGAGACCTTCAGCCCATCGATCAAGAACCGCAACGGAGCCACCGGCCTGATTCAATTCCTGCCTGACACAGCCACTGAGCTTGGCACCAGCACTGCGGACCTGGCCGCCATGTCTGCCGAAGACCAGATGGACTATGTCGAGAAGTATTTCAATCCCTATAAGAACCAGCTCGAGACCATCGAGGATGTCTACATGGCCATCCTTTGGCCGGCCGCAATCGGCAAGGCAAACTCTTGGGTTCTCTTCAGCAAGCCGAGCGCCCAGTACGATCGCAATTCCGGCCTCGACATCAACAAAGACGGCGCTGTGACCAAGGAAGAGGCGGCAGGCATGGTCAGGGCAAAGTTGCACAAAGGCAGAGGCGCGGGATACTTCGGATGAATTTCTCGCGAACGAGCTTTGCGATTCTGCGATTGGCAGTTCCGCTTCCAGAAATCTCGGGTTCCCCCACTCTTTTGTTGCTGCACCGACTGCAAAGTTGCCGGCGAGTACTATCGGACAATTGATTCTTCAATCCACTTCTGGCTTAATAGCAAATAATGCGAACGAGGGTATGCGCCCTCGAGCTCGCAGCGGGTGATCGG
Organism: uncultured Acidobacteriaceae bacterium; assembly: GCA_963823805.1. GTDB lineage: Bacteria > Acidobacteriota > Terriglobia > Terriglobales > Acidobacteriaceae > Telmatobacter. The sequence goes on from CAWGMW010000003.1 coordinate 523,758, forward strand.
AGCGCAAGCCCTCTGTCTAAAGGCTCCCAAAGAGGAAACGAAATTGGGCCTTGGTGGGCGCCAGCCGTCAGTCGAAACGCTAAAAGCGCAACCAATTCAGGTCTTCTTCATCCAAACACTCATCAATGCTCGCTCGTCCAAACCGGAGATGACGCATGAAGGCAATTGTTGTCCACGAATATGGCGGTCCTGAAGTACTCAAGTTCGAAGAGTACCCTGATCCGGTTCCGGGCCCGGGCGAAGTGCTGGTACGGGTCGCCGCCGCGAGCGTGAATCCGATCGACTACAAGCGGCGTGCCGGATTAACGAAAGATTTTTATCCCCTCCAGTTCCCCGCCCTCATAGGAGTCGATATGGCGGGGACCGTGGTGCAGGTTGGACCAGGAGTCGAGGCCGTTACTGCCGGCAACCGGGTCTTCGCAATGGCGGACAACACGTACGCTGAACTCTGCGTGGTGAAAGCGGACGCTTTGGCAGATATTCCCGAGGGCCTTGATTTGATCGAGGCGGCGGCGCTACCGCTGGTGACGGTGACCGGCAACCAGCTGGCTTCGGCTACGGAGATCAAAGCGGGGCAGACCGTGCTCGTCGCGGGCGCCGCAGGAAATGTCGGGCGTTCGGCGGTCTTCGCTGCGAAGCAGCTGGGAGCGATCGTAATTGCAGGAGTCTTAAAGAGGCAAATGGAGGAAGCAAAGACTGTCGGCGCGGATCGTCTGGTCGCGACCGACGACGACACCGCGATTGCCAGTCTTTCGCCCCTCGATGCCGTTGCGGATACGGTCGACGGAAGAACCGCCGAGAAGCTGATCGCGAAGGTCAAGCCGGGAGGAGTGTATGCTTCGGTTGTGGAAGCGCCGCAAAACGCCGCGAATTACCCCTCTGTAAAGATGGTGCACGTATTCTCGCATTTCGACAGGCAAACGCTCGAGTTCATGGGCGAAGCGGTACGCGATGGCAAGCTGGTCATTCCGATCGGCCGGAAAATGCCGCTCAGTGAAGCGGCCGAGGCTCAGGCAGCGGCAGAAAAAGGCGGAATCGGGAAGATTCTGTTGATCCCTTGAACCTGTCGCCGCATATGCATTACCAGAGTGAGAAATCAAGATGAAAAAGATCACCGCGGAATCAATCTCGCCTCGAAACCCAGTGGCATCGGGTGCGTGGAATGCCTGGCGTCACCGAATGGCTGGTGGTTTCATCTCCGGCGGTGTGCCGAGTGTGGGCATATCGGATGTTGCGACAGTTCTCCGAGTCAGCATGCATCAAAGCATGCGGAGGCGACAGGGCATCCGATCATTGCCAGCTTTGAGCCAGGTGAAGATTGGTTCTACGATTACGAGAAGCAGGGGATGATCGAGGGCGTTAATTTGCTTCCGCCCCGTTCGCACCCGCAAAGTCAGCCTGCTCCTGGCCCACGGGGAAAAGTGCCCGCCGATTGGGAATCGCTCCTGAATTAGCTGGCGTCGATCGGTTTTTTATGAATGGGAGCGGGACTCGGGTTACCGTATTTGTATTGAGCACCGTATCGAAAGGAGCCATCCATGACCGCGGTACAAGTCGATCAGAAGATCTATGAGATGCCCCCGCGGGAGGGGATCAGTATCGCGCATTTTCTCACCGTCGCCGACATCGAGCGATCTGCTCGCTACTATGAGAAGGTCTTCGGCGCTCACATTCTAAGCATGGGTGACGGCAACGCACCTGCGTATCTTCAGCTTGCGAATATCTGGATGATTTTGAACGTCGGCGGCGGACCGACTCCGGACAAGCCGACGGTAACGCTGAGCGTCCCCGACCCGAATCACATCAACAGCTTTATGAATTTCCGCGTTGCGGATATCCAAGCGTGCTATGAATTGTGGAAAAGTCGAGGAGCCGAGTTCATCACCGCACCGATCCCCAAGTACGGCGAGATTCGCTGCTACATCCGCGATCCTGGTGGCTACATCATCGAAGTCGGACAGAGCACTGACCTCACATACGGTTAACGCTCGGCGCGCACGGGATTCAGATTAAAACGGTTGCGGATGTTCTCTTGAGGCCTTCGGGACTGCAATGTCGAGCTAGTACTTTGGTCTTGCCACACCCTACGTCAACCGCTGATGCGAATGTTTCCTTGCGCATGATGAATTGGAGCTGTCAATGAGCAGCGGACAAATCGAACAAAAGAGATATGAGATGCCCCCGACCGAAGGGTTCACCGTCACGCATTTCATCACCGTCGCTGACATCGACCGATCGGCTGATTTTTATGAAAAGGTCTTCGGCGGCCGCGTTCTGAGCAGAGGCGACAGCAAGGGTGCGTCGGGGCACATTCTGATCGCGAATACCTGGCTGATTGTCAACGTCGGCGGCGGCCCCACTCCCGACAAGCCAGAGGTCACTCTTGAAACGCCGGATCCGAACAGGATGAGCAGCTTCATGAATTTGCGTGTCGCCGACATCCAGGCCTGCTACAAAGAATGGGCCTGCAAAGGCGCGGTCTTTCTTACCGAGCCGTTACCCAATCCTGATGGCTGGGAATGGCGCTGCTACATGCGCGATCCCGACGGCTACATCATCGAGGTCGGCCAATATACTCAACTCGCTCTCGACTGGTTCAGCAGCCACAGTTAATTCGGCAACCGGCTCCAGACGTTTGCGCGCTCCGTCGTTGCAACTCACAGACTACTCACTGGAACGTGTTCCAAGTTGTTTATTGTAAAGGTTTTGGTGCCGAAGAAGGGACTCGAACCCCCACACCCTTGCGAGTACGTGGACCTGAACCACGCGCGTCTGCCAATTCCGCCACTTCGGCACTTGCGACTGCTCAGGCGGATTCCGCCGAGCGGGCAGCAATTCTGAGTCTCGCAAATGCGCTCTGCAGTGTCAACTTTCCGCAGTCCAAGACGGACCGGGGCGTTGCGCCCCGGCCGCTATATCCGTCTTCACGTCTACACCAGTTTCGCGTCTAATATGATCTCGGTGTTGTTCACGAAGAGCTTCGAAATCGGGCAACCCGCCTTGGCGTCCGCTGCGGCTTTGTCGAAAACTTCCTTCGTCGCGCCGGGAACGCTCGCTGTGGTGGTCAGCGCAATCTTCGTAACCGCAAAGCCCGCGTCGACCTTTGCCAGCGTCACGGCCGCCTGCGTCTCGATCTTCGTCGGCGTCAATCCCGCGCCGCCCAGTTGCGCACCCAGCGCCATTGAGAAGCAGCTCGCGTGCGCCGCCGCAATCAGTTCCTCGGGCGTGGTGCCGGTCGTCGCTCCCTCAAACCGCGTGGCGAACGAGTAGTTGGCGTCTTTCAGCACGCCCGTCGCCGTCGAAATCGTGCCCTTGCCTTCCTTCAGTGATCCAGTCCAAACCGCGCTCGCTTTGCTTGCCATGGTCCCTCCTTGGGGTGCCCCGTCCGGGGTGTCTCGTTCTCAGTTGTCTGTGGGTTTTTGGCGCGTCACGTCGGGGAAGACCGTTGCGCCGCGTTCCTGTTGATCTCTCGGGCGCCTGCGGAGTTTTTGAAGAGCAGGCGGCCACTTCTCCATGCTAATCTGTCCGCCATGTTGCCGGAGCGGCCCCGCGCCCTGAATTTCGACTTTTCAGCCGATCCCGCGGCGGGAATCTCACAAAGTGGTGCGCCCAGCGCCGCTGGGGACGTTCTGCCGGTCGACCATCACTGCCAGATCTGCCCCACCTGCGGCCATCGCCTCACCGGCCACCACTGCAAGCTGGTCTGCACCCATTGCGGCTACTACCTCAGTTGCGCCGACTACTACTGATAGGCCTCGCCGCCGAAGAACCAACCAATCGCGTGAGTCCCTGGTCCCTCAATACCTATTGGCTACTCCCTGTCTTCTCGCTCGCCTTTCGCGCCGCCTCAAACTCGTCGCCGGGCAGCCACTCGATCGACTTCGCCTGCTCGCTCGCGATCCAGCCTAGAACAAATCCAAATCGGGCCAGCTTCGCGTTCCCCCTGAAGTCCCAGTCCGCGCGGTATTCGTCGGAGGGTTGGTGGTAGTGATGCGTATCGTAGTCCGCCATCTGCGCTTCGCCCCATGCCAGGTCGTGCCCCACGAATAAGTCGCCCTGGTCGACGGAGAACGCCGGAATCCCAACGCGCGCCAGCGAAAAATGATCCGACCTGTAGTAGTGGCCCGCCATTGGCGAGGGATCGGGCAGTAACTCGAGATCGAACGCCTTTGCCACTCGCTCCACCGTCGGCCAAAAGTCAATCCGCTCCGCGCCGCCCAGATTTACTGACCGCGGAATCCCGATCGGCAGCAGCATATCGTAGTTCAGGTCCAGCCCCATCTTGCTTGCAGGAACCGGCGGATGCATCCCAAGGAATTGTGAACCCAGCAGACCCTGCTCCTCCGCCGTCACCGAAGCAAAGTACACATCGTGCGGCGGCTTCGTCGCCGACTGCGCGAAGGCTCGCGCCAGTTCCATCACGATTCCGCACCCAGTCCCGTTGTCTGCCGCGCCGTTAAAGATGTTGTCGCCCTTCATGTCGGGATCGATGCCCAGATGATCGTAATGCGCTGTATACAAAACTGCATTGCCGCCCGGCGTAGCGCCCGCCACGCGCCCCACTACATTCGCGCTCACGTAGCGGCGCACGCGGCTCTCAATGTGCGCCTTAAGCCGCACCGTCAGCTCAACCGCATGAAACGCCCCGGGGACTCCGGCGCGGGCAATCGCCTTGTCCAAATCACCCAGCCCGGCCATCGCGAACAACTTCTGCGCCACGTCGTGCTGGATCCACGCCGCCGCGCGTAACGTCGCGTTCGGGTCGCCCTCCAGGTAGCTCTTCTCCACGGCCTGCGAGTTGCGCACCACATCCCAGCCGTAGCTGGCCAGGTCCTCGCGGTGGATAATCAGCACACCCACGGCTCCGCGCCGTGAGGCTTCCTCATATTTGTAGGTCCAGCGTCCGTAGTACGTGAGTGCTTTGCCTTTGAAGAACTTCTCGTCGCTCGAAGGCGGCTCGTTCACGATCACCAGCACCACTTTCCCCTTCACGTCGATATCTTTGCCGTCAGGGCCCGAGTAGTCGTTCCAGTTGTACTCTGGCGCATCGATTCCGTATCCCACAAACACAATCGGCGCGTCGATCTCCGCCGTTGCCTGCCCCGTCTGATCCTTGGCCACAATCTCGTCGCCGTATGCCAAATCCAGAGTCGCGCCGTCCGCCGGCACAAAGCTGAACTTCGTCTTATCCTCCACCGTGTGCACCGCGTAAAGCGGAACGCGCTGGAAGTACGTGCCGTCATCCCCGGCCGGCTCCACGCCCGCCAGCGCGAACTGCGTCGCGATGTACTCCGCAGCCAGCTCACCGCCGCGCGTCCCCGGTCCGCGCCCTTCCAGCAAGTCGAGCGACAAAAACCGCACGTGTGCGCGAATCTTCTCCCCGTCGATGCCGGCCGCGGCAGCGCGCGCCCCTGCTGGAAGCCCCGCAACTGCCGGAACCGCATTGGACCCCGCATCCTGCGCTCTTGCAACCAGCGCCGCCCCTGCGAAACAGGTTCCTGCCAAAAAAGTCAGAATGAATCTCGAACGCATTCGATCTCCTTCCGAATCCGCCTCGGTCCGCAAATGCGCGAAAAGTCGCGCGCAACACGCCAATCAATCCTGTGCGATTGACATTTCAGACTACGGCTTCGCTGCGCCGCCGTGCAATTGCATCCATCGCCGGCGACGGCAGCAAGCGAGCGCGCATCAGCACCTTCCTCGCAAGCCCCGTTAGAGCCATACCCGCCGCCTCGCGCAGCGTAACCCAGCGCCGCTCCCCGCCCGCCGCTGTCATCGCCTCCACATCCTCCTCAAGTACCGTGCGGATGCGCACGTAATAGTTCACCTGCATAATCGCGTGCCGCAGGGTCATGCGTAGCTCACTTGTGGGAACCTCCCCGTGAAGCAGCGACGGCAGCTCCCACATTGCCGGCATCACAGTCGTGTGAGCCGGCCGCTGTTCCAGCAGCACCTGCCGTGTGCTCCCGCCGCGCCCTTTGCCCTTCGCTGGGTCTGCGCGCAGCGCCAGAGCATATGCCGCATTTCGGCTGGTCATTGGAGCGCGCCGTGCTGTCTTGTGCTCGCCCCGCGTCTTGCACTCCGCCATCAGCGGGCAGGCCGCGCATTGCGGATTCCTTGGCGTGCAAACCGTCGCGCCCAGTTCCATCATTGCCTGGTTAAAGTCTCCCGGCCGCGCCCGATCCAGGAATCGACGCGCCAGTTCTTCCACCTTCCGTCGCAGCGCCGAGCCTCCGCCTTTGCGGCTGCCCGCACCCCACCCTGCGAATCGGCACAATACCCGTTCCACATTCCCATCCACCACCGCAACCGGCTCTCCGTGAGCGATGCTCGCCACCGCAGCAGCCGTATATACGCCAATCCCCGGCAGAACCCTCAACTCCTCCGCCTTCACCGGCAGATTCCCTTGCAGATTCTCGCTCACGAACTGCGCCGCCTTGTGCAGCATGCGCGCCCGCCGGTAGTAGCCCAGCCCGCTCCACATCGCCAGCACATCCTGCTCCGGCGCCAGCGCCAGCGATACCAGCGTGGGAAACCGTTCCAGAAACTGCTGGTATCGCTCCACCACCACCGCCACGCGCGTTTGTTGCAGCATGATCTCCGCAACCCAGATCGCGTAGGGATCCCTGCTGCGCCGCCATGGCAAGTCGCGCCGGTTGAGCCCGTACCACTCCAGCAAACCCGCTCGCAGCGCTCTTGTTTTCCCCAGCTCCATGTCCTGCCTTGCCATCCGCCCAGCTTACGACATCCTTAGACTCGACCGCTCGCGGTGCATTCTATTGCCCCTGCCGCGGAAACTCCTGCTCCGGGAGAGACAGATCGGGTTCAATAACTCTAACGGTGTATTGCCCGCTAAATGGTGCATTGCTAAATTTGAACTCAAATTCCCTTTCTGGCAGTGGCGTGCCAGTCCGCTGGTGATTTTGTGGGCCAGGTTACTCCGGCTCATCTACGCTGAAGGATCGCCACGGAATTGCCGGATCCGCCGGTGAATCGATTGGAGACATCGTGAAAAGAACGACTTTATGCCTGATAATTACGCTGCTGGCCGCATCTTCCGGCCTGCTCGCCCAAAACTCCGACCAGCCCGCTCCGCCCCAGACCAGGGCAGAGAAAGGAGTTTCGCCAGCTCCCTTCTCTCGCCTGGCCCTGTCTGGCGGCATCGGCGCCAACGGCATCAACATGCAGGCCGCAGTCAACGCCAACCGTTACCTCAACATTCGCGGCGTGGGCAACTACTTCAACTACACAGTCAACAACGTCAATGTCAGCGGCAGTGGCGGATCGAGTGGCATCAACGTCAGCGGCAAACTGAATTTCGCTTCCGCCGGCGTCACACTCGACTACTTTCCCTTCCCGAATCATGGTTTCCGTTTGAGTCCCGGCGTCATGCTCCTCAACCAGAACGCAATCTCGGCAAGCGGCGTTGCCTCCCTCGGAACAAGCATTTCGCTGGACTCGACAAAGTACTATTCCGAAGGTGGCGCCAATGCCATGTCCCTCAACGCCAACCTGGGTTTGAACACCCACAAGCAGGCGTTCACGATGACCACAGGCTGGGGAAACCTGATTTCACGCAAGGGCGGCCATTTCTCCGTCCCGTTTGAGATCGGAGCCATTTTCACTGGCACGCCGACGCTCGGCTTCAATCTCAGCGGCTATGGCTGCACCAACCAAGCCGATGACGGCACCAGCGGCACCGGTGCCTCGTGCGTAAATATGGCGACCAATACCACAGCGCAATCCAACGTCGCCGCCCAGGTCGCCAAATATCAAAACGACCTGAACCCGCTGAAGGTTTATCCCATCTTCTCCATCGGCATCGGCTATAACTTCAAGATCCGCTAATTCGGCAGGACCAAACACAGAATCCGGGCCGTCAGGCCCGGATTTTGTTTATTGTGCATTGTTCACTAGCCACTAATCACGATCCCAGCATCTCTCCCACGATCCCCGCCGCCGCCTTCAGCGCCGCGTCAATCTGCGTCTGATCCTTGCCGCCGGCCTCGGCGATCTCCGGCTTCCCGCCGCCCGATCCGCCCACAATCTTTGCCACTGCGCCCACCAGCTTGCCCGCCTGGATCCGCTTCGTCAGCCCCGGCGTCACACCGGCGATGATCGCCACTTTCCCCTCCGGCTGGGCCGACACCAGCACCACCACGCCCTCGCCCAGCTTTTGTTTCAAATTGTCGACCAGCGTTCGCAACTGCCCACGCTCCAGCTCATCCGCGCGATGGGTCAGCACCTTCACGCCCTTCACCTCGACAGCACGGGAAACAGCGTTGTCCAACCCTCCGGCAGCCGACTTCATCCGCATCTCTTCAATCTCGCGCCGCAGCTTCTTCAGCTCGTCTTCTTGTGCGGCAAACTTCGCCCGCAGTCCCTCCGGCAAATTCTCCGTCGACGGAACGAATTGCCCCGCCACCTTCGCCAGCTCAAAGTCTTTCCTGAACGTATCCAGCGACCCCATCCCGCTGATCGCCTCAATGCGTCTCACCCCCGAAGAAACCGACTCCTCGCCCGTCAACTTCATCAGCCCGATCTCTCCTGTCGCCCCCGTATGCGTGCCTCCGCACAGCTCCGTCGAAAACCCATCCGAGAGCTTCACCACCCTCACCTTGTCGCCATATTTCTCGCCGAACAGCGCCATCGCGTGGTATTCATTCACCGCCACGTCGATCGGCACGTCTTCCAGAGTCTCCACCTTCGCGTTCGCAAGCACCTCGCGGTTCACGATGTCTTCGACTTCCTGCAACTCCTCGTCGGCCACCTGCGCAAAGTGAGAGAAATCGAAGCGCAGCCGATCGGGGTGCACCGCCGAACCCGCCTGCTTCACATGCGTTCCCAGAACCTGTCTCAGCGCCGCGTGCAGCAGGTGTGTCCCGGTGTGGTTGCGCCGGATCGCATCGCGCCTCATTCCATCCACTACCGTATTCACGCGATCGCCTACTGCCAGGTCTTGCTTCAGGATCGCCTTGTGCGCACGCACCCCCTGCACCGGCAGCACGCAGCCGACTACCTTAGCCACAACTGAATTCCCGTCCAAAGCCAGGAAAAAACCCAGGTCGCCGACCTGCCCGCCCGAGTCGCCGTAGAAACTCGTGTGGTCGAGAACCACTTCAACCTCATCGCCCGCCTTCGCCGCCGGAACACCCAAGCCGCCCTTCACAATCGCCAGAATCTCGCAGTTCGTCGACGTCAGTTGCCGGTAGCCCTCGAACACCGTTTTTGGCAAATCGCGAAACGCCGGGCTCGCCGTCTTCTGGCTCCCGCCCTTCCAGCTCGCCCGCGCCCGCGCCTGCTCCTCCGCGCGTGCAGCCTCGAAACCCTCCATGTCAAAGGTCACGCCCGCGTCACGGGCGGCGTCGACCATGAAATCCAGCGGCAGGCCGTAGGTTTCGTAAAGGTGGAAGGCGATCGTTCCGTCGAGCTCCGGATTTTCAGGGGGAGGGAGATGGAGAACCGTGCGCGGAGCGAATCCTGCCTCCTCATCGATTTGCGCCAACGCAGCCGGATTTGTATTGAGTTTGAATTCGGAGATCGCCGCCGCAATTGATGCTTCGAGCCTCGCCATTCCGAGCGTAAGCACACGATCGAACTGTTTCTCCTCCGCCTCAACAACCTTCGCCACGCGCGCTGCCGAATCTACCAACTCCGGATATGCGCCCTTCATCAAATCCCGCACGGCAAAAACCATCTCGAACAGAAACGGCTTCTCCTGCCCCAGCAGCCGCCCATGCCGGATCGCCCGGCGCAGAATCTTGCGCAGCACATACCCGCGCCCCTCGTTCGACGGTAATATGCCATCACTAATGAGGAAAGTTGCCGCACGGGAATGATCGGCGATGATTCGCAGACTCGGATTGACTATGAGGGCCGGCGAACCCTTGATCACCTCGTTGGTCAGACGTGCGGCGCGCCAAATGAGTGGCGTGAACAAGTCGGTGTCGAAGTTTGAAACCACGCCTTGCAACACCGCCGCCACGCGCTCTAGCCCCATCCCCGTATCGATTGAGGGTTTTGGCAAGGGAGCCAGCTTGTACCCGGTCGTCTTTCCCGCCGCATCCGCCACTGCGGAACGGTCAAATTGCATAAAGACGAGGTTCCAAATCTCCACGTACCGCGCATCGTCCTTGCCAAATGGCAAATCCACGCCAGGCGTCTCGGCCGCCTCGAGCCCCATGTCGTAGAAAATCTCCGAGCACGGCCCGCACGGCCCTGTCTCGCCCATCTGCCAGAAGTTGTCTTTCACCCCGTACTCGCCAATCCGCTCCTTCGGCACGCCTACTTCCAGCCAGAACTTTTCCGCCTCGTCGTCGCGCGGAACCCCGTCCCCGCCCGCTCCGTCCGTTCCTTCGAAAATCGTCACGTATAAGCGGTCCTTTTCGATCCCAAACCACTCTTCGCTGGTCACCAACTCCCATGCAAAACGGATCGCGTCGCGCTTGAAGTAGTCGCCGAACGAGAAATTCCCCAGCATCTCAAAAAACGTGTGATGCCGCCGCGTAAATCCCACATTCTCAAGATCGTTGTGCTTGCCTCCGGCCCGCACGCACTTCTGCGACGTCGTAGCCCGCTTGTAATCGCGCTTCTCCGCCCCCAGAAACAGGTCTTTGAACTGGTTCATTCCGGCGTTGGTAAACAGCAGCGTCGGATCGTTCGCCGGCACCAGCGACGACGAGTGCACCCTCCGGTGCTCCTTCGACTCAAAGAAGCGCAGAAACAGCTCGCGTATCTCATTTCCCGAGCGCATTTTCATAGCTCCTTCAGTGTAATGTCCCGCACTCACGAAACCCTTGGCTGCTCTCCGCCATCCAATCGCCATAGGACGTAAAGGAGGCTCCAATGGACACACGCGCGATCCTGGCCCTGCTTGAGGCCAAGCCCGGCAAGGAAAAGGATCTGGAAGCATTTCTGAAATCGGCCCAGCCGCTCGCAGTTTCCGAGCCGGCGACCACCACCTGGTATGCCGTGAAGTTGGGACCGGCGAAGTTCGGAATTTTCGATACCTTTCCCGACAACGCGGGCCGCGAAGCGCACCTCTCCGGCCCCATCGCCCGAGCGCTTCTCGCCAAAGCTGGCGAATTGCTGGCCAAACCGCCGCAGATAGAAATGCTGGATATTCTCGCGTCGAAGGCCTGAGCTTCTGTGTAACCCAAACGTGCGTCAATTGGCGGTTGCCCAGCCCTTTCCGTTCGCCGTGGTGAACTCAAGGGTGGGATCCCGTCCCGCGTCTCAACCGTCCCTTCTCCCGTCCAACGAACACATGGCTTCTCGATCCCCTACGGCCGCTCTCGCTCTCCTGCTCCTGGGGTGCCCCATCCAAGCCCTGCTTGGGTGGGGTTCCGCGCCGCTGCTCCACGCGCAGCCCGGTTCCCACTTCCCCGTCGTCGAAACCGACCACATTCAGGTCGGCGCATCCACCATTCAGGTTGACTTCGCCGACGGCCCCCTCGATCTGCCCCGCCATGCTGTTCTCTCCCGCATCGCCACGGCAGCTTCCGCAGTCGCCACTTACTACGGGCGCTTCCCTGTGTCCAGTGCCCGCGTGCTCGTCATTCCTGTCCCCGGCCGCCACGGAGTCGTGCAGGGCACCACCTGGGGCGACATGCACAGTTTTCCCGGCTTCACTCGCATCCGCCTCGGCGAGCACACCACCGCACCTGAACTCGCTGCCGACTGGACCATCACCCACGAGCTTACGCACATGGCCTTTCCTGACATGCCGTCCGATCCCGATCGAGATCAGTCCGCCCAGCATTGGATCGAGGAAGGTCTCGCCACCTACATCGAGCCAGTCTCCCGTGTCATGATCGGCGATCTCACGGCGCCGAAGATTTGGGCCGACATGGTGCGTGACATGCCGCAGGGCGAACCCGCGCCCGGCGACCAGGGCCTCGACCACACGCACACCTGGGGCCGCACCTACTGGGGCGGAGCCATGTTTTGCCTGGTTGCCGACGTCGAGATCCGCCAGCAGACCCACAATCGCCTCGGCCTGCAGGATGCATTGCGCGCCATCGTCGCCGCCGGCGGCACTATCGACCACAATTGGGATCTGCCGCAGGCCCTTGCCATCGGCGACCGCGCGACCAACACGCACGTCCTCACCGACCTCTATGCCCAGTGGAAAGGCACGCCGGTTCAGTTCGATTTGCCCGCGCTCTGGAGCCGGCTCGGGATTCTCTCTACTCCAGAAGGTATCGAGTTCTCAAGCAGCGCGCCTTTGGCCGATGTCCGTGAGGCAATCACCAAACCCAGGGAAGCGCCGATTGTGGCTGCCGTTGTGCCGCCTTCCCACTGAACTGGGAGCCGCTAAAACACACCGGAAGTGAGGAGGCAAGGAAGGACTCAAAAATGGCCTGTTTGGGGCGCAAAATAGGCCGTTTTGCGAGCAAAAATCGATAAAAATCGACAAATTGCGCAACGATTTTTAAGATCGATGTGTTGATTATAAAGGAGTTAACGTCGTTCCTTCGGGTTTTGTGGGTGTAAATTTTTTTCTTTTCTAATTTCTGCCCTCCAGACAGCAGATTTGCGAACCAATTTCTCTCGCAGGTAGCCAGTGGCCGGTAGCCGCCGAGGGAGATCCCGTTGAGCACTTTTGGTTTGAGTATGCGCCAGACGGGAGAAATGATCGGCAAACTTCGAGGAAGATTTTTCGCGAGTGCTTTCAGAGAGTTGCGGTGGGAATGCTGCGGAGGGGGACTTGACATTGAAGCGGAGTAAGGACCGCGCGCATACCTGACAGAATGAACCGGGGACGGAGGGTCCGCGAGGCTTTGGGGTTTCACTCCTCGTGTCTCTCCACGTCCACGCTCTCCAACGCCGCCAATTCTTCCTCCGGCACATCCCACTGGCGCAGAATCTTGTAGATCGTGCCGGTCGAGAATCCCGCCGCAACGAGCCGCCGCATCACGCGCGCCGTGTCCTTCGGACTCTCAGGTTTTGGAATGCGTTTTCGGCTGAGATACTCGCGGGCCAGCTTCTCTTCATTGGTCGCACCGTAACGCGCATCAACCGTTTCGTTGATCAACTCCGAGCGGATTCCCTTCTGCTGAAGGTCTTGCCGCACGCGCCGCGCACCCAGCTTCTCGTTCTCCTGCCGCAACCGAGCGTAGGTCTCAGCAAACGCCCGATCGTCGAGATAGCCGTGCTCCTTGAGCCGCGCAATTGTGCTCCTAACCGCCGCCTCGCCACGCTCGCCTTGCTCGGCCCGCGCGCTCATTAGCCGGCGCAGCTCAACCTCTGTGCGCATCTGCCGGCCAAGCGCCTTGACGGCGTAGTCGTAGAGGCCCGCTTCGGCGAGCCGTTCGCGCGCCTTGCGGGATTTGGGTGGGAACGACATAGGCGTGCTCATTTTTGTGCTATCCCACCCTTGCCGCAGAAGACGCGGCAATGATGGGGCACCCAGACTTAACCAGCGAGGGATCGTCCCTCAGGGGCTGAAGCCCCACATTTATTCTGCGACGTTTGCGGCACGACTAAAGCCGTGCCCTGATACAAAACTTCTTCGCAATCAAGTTTTTCCGCCAGCTTTAAGATCGTGCGCCGATATAGGACATTTTCTGAACCCGGCTCTAGTGGCTCGAAGCTGATTTCCCGACCCACTCGTCGACCCAGTCGTTCACCGTCTTGTACCAGAGCTGGGAGTTTTGCGGCTTCAGCACCCAGTGCCCCTCGTCAGGAAAATAGAGCATCTTGCTCGGCACGCCGAGCAGTTGCAGCGTGTCAAACAGTTGCAGTCCCTCGCTCAAATCAAGCCGGTAATCGAGCTGCCCATGAATCACGAGCGTCGGCGTCTTGAAATTCTTCGCGTAAAGCGATGGCGAAAACTTGCGGAACGGATTCTCGTCATCGGGCTTGCCGTAGTAGTCCCACGGATGCCCCTTGAACTCCCAGATGTTGAACCAGTCCTCTTCCGTAGTGCCGAACGCCGACTCGGCGTTGAACATTCCGTCGTGGCTCACGATGCACTTGAAGCGGTCCGTGTGCCCGAGGGTCCAGTTGGCCATGTATCCGCCGTAGCTTGCGCCCAGCGCGCACTCGCGCGTCTTGTCGATAAAGGGATAATGCTGCTCCGCATAATCCAGTCCCGTCATCAGGTCGGTGAAAGGCTTGCCGCCCCAGTCGCCGCTCACGCCTTCCACGATCGCCTGCCCATAGCCGGTCGACCCGCGCGGATTGATCATGACAACGACATAACCGTTCGCGGCAAACAGCTCCGCGTTCCAGCGGTAGCTCCAGTCGTCGCCCCACGCGCCCTGCGGTCCTCCGTGAATGAGGAACTTCACTGGATACTTCTTCGTCGCATCGAACCCTGGCGGCCGGATGATGAAGCCTTGGAGCTTCGTCCCATCCTTCGCCGTAAACCAGAAGGATTCCATCTTCGGGAGATCGAGTGAGGCGAGCAGATCATCGTTGATATGAGTGATCCACGTTTCCGCTTTAGTTACCACGCTTTCAGAAATAGCAATCTTCCGGTTGCCGCTGTCTGCCACGTACTGACTGCCGGTATCCGGGGTGAAACTGTACTCAACCAGATAGGCCTCAGACGGAGAGTCGACTGTCATTTTGCTAGCAGCGATCTTGGAGCGTGGAACTGGATGAAGGTTGCTGTAGCTTCCGTTCCATTCGGTAATCCGGGTGGACTCGCCATTTAGAGACACCTGAAAGAGTGGCTCTTCTCCCGCTATCGCTGCCGCGAAATAAATCTCCTTCGAATCCTGCGCCCACGCAAACTCATCCACCCAGTTGTCGAACTTCGGCAGCAGGTCTTTGATCGTTCTCGCCGCGCGGTCGTAAGCCACCAGCTGGAACTTGTCGCTCTCATATCCATTCCGCGCCTGGCTGCGCCACGCCAGGTACTTTCCGTCCGGCGAGTAAGCCGGATTGAAGTTGCCGCCGGCCGACGTGCTCACCTTTACCGGCTTCGCCGCGGGATCAGTCAGATCGAGCGTGAAGATGTCCGCATGGGTCGAAATCGCGGGCACAGGATCGAAGTTCTCTGTAAACGCCAACTCCTTCGAGTCAGGCGAGATGTCGCATCCGCAACCTTGCTCGATGGATGCATAATCGGGCGGAACACCGTGCGCATCGTTTGGCGTCAGATCCCGTATCCCACCGCTCTCGACCAAAACCTGAAAGAGATGGGACTTCTTGTCGCCTGTGAAGTGGTCCCAGTGCCGATAAAGCAGGTGCGTCCATATCTGCGCCTTCACCTTGCTCGCGGCGAGCACTGCATCGCGGCCCGCATTGCATTTGTTCCCGGTGTCGAAATCGGCCGCTGTGATCGGTGGACAGTCTGGATATACACCAGAAGTGAAAACCACGGAGTGGCCATCGGGCGACCACTTCGCGTTGTCGGCCTCGGTCGCAATCGCGGTCAGCTTCTTGGCATTGCTTGTCGCACCAGTCGCCGGATCGAAGTCCGCGACCCACACCTGCTGTCCGCCTTCGCGGCTAGAGAGAAACAGAATCCGCTTTCCGTCAGAAGCGAACTGCACGCCGCTGTCTCCGGGCTGAGCGACGGCGAGCCTGATCGGGGCCGGTTCATCTGGGCCGCCCGCAATCGCCTGCAGCCACAACTCCGTTGTTTTCTGGTTTTGGGCGAGATCAACGGTCGTAACAGAGTAGGCCAGCCACTTGCCGTCAGGCGAAACGGCTGTGTCGCCCAGCCGCTTCATCTGCATCATGTCCTCAAAGGTCATGGGCCGTTTGGCCTGCGCGGCTTGAGCGGAACAAAACGGAAGAACTGCGAGGAAGGAGGCTAAGAGAAGGAGCGTGCGTGCGGTCCCAGGTCCGAAAGTCCGGACCTGGGGCACCCAGGATTGGAGGGACGAAGATTTGCGCATGGGTTTCCTCATCGCGCGGTGCAAACTGCGTCTCAGCGCGAAGAGAAAGTGTACACCTGCGAGACTGTGAACAGTGGTCGGTGAACGGTGGTCACTGGTCATTCGCAGTGCGAAGTTTTCATTGCGACGCGGGCGGGCGGGACTACGAATTAAGAACCATCGGTCGACCGTTCACCGTTCACCGTCCACTGCCTTTACTTGTTTTCGTTGCCGGTTAACCGGAACGTGATGGTCCCCCAGAAAAGCCGAGCGCGCATTTGCACCGGCAGGTGCCGGTCGTCGTCCGTGTACCAGATCCAGATGTTGCCGCGGTTCTTCACCACACCCGCATCGGCGGTCGGCTGCACCCGGATGGTCTTGAAGGTACCCAAGGGAGTCTTGATCTCCTCGCGTCCCTCCACTTTCATGGTCACCAGCACGGTGCGCTGGGCGTCGGCCACGGGAATCACGAAGCTGTTCCCCACAACCAACTGCTGCGAGGCGGGATAGAACACGCCGGTCAGGAGATCGGTCAAGCAGCCCCGCACGGGCGACTCCGCATGCTTGGCCTGGCCCGTGACCATATTCTTCTCGTCGAGGATGGACTTGGATTGAGCGTAGTCGATGTGCTGTGTCGAGTTGAATTGGCGCCGGCCTTCGACGGTTTGCTTGTCGAAGTCGTAGGTGCAGCCCTTCGCGCGGTCGAAGTCGGACTGAAAGTTGTCGGCGACATGAAAGATGAGATTGATGGCGCCGCCGGTGTCAGCGGATGCGATGACGCGCTCGCGGTCGCCCGCCGCCTCAAAGTGAACGACGGCCGTGCCGGCGGGAAATACCCGCCAATCGACCGAATAGGTGAGGGTCTGCTTCTGCGGAAAGCTGAAGCCGGAGCGAGGCGGCATCAGGATGGCAGGATCCTGGCCGCATGCACTGGCCGCAAAAGCAAGAGCGAATAAGAGGGTGACCGCACTGCGGCAAAACCAGAATGGGCGTGGCCTGAATGAAGGTCGCCGCTCCTTTGGGTCGCGGCGACTTCGCGCCGTGGCTTCGGGGTACCGCAACTCTGGTTTTGCGATCGCGCGTGTCTTCAATGGTCGGCACGGCTCCTTATCGATTGGCCTGGCCCTTTGTTGGACGTCCTGATTGCGGAATCACTCACCACGGCCGGTGCAAGAGAGTTTCCACCACCGGTCGCAGGCAGAGCAGGCTCAGATATAGCAGTGCGGCCCCTAAAGCAGAATTGTACTCGCGGTGTTCGAGGTAAAGGGCGAACGAGAAGCCACCCGTAGCCGTTTGGGTAACTGGCTGGGAAACAACGCGTAAGTCCGATCCACGCTGGACCTTGGCAGGCGTGAGACGCGGGATGAATCGGGGAACGCTGCGGCAGTAGCCTTCGAACTCAGGAAATTTGCCGCGAAGGAATTGCTCCTCCGACGCGATGACCGGAATGTAGATTGCTGCGAATCCGGCCACAAGAAGCAGCGCCACAGGCCAACTGAGCAGCGCCAGTGCAAAGCCGGCGGCAATGAGCGTGGATCCAAGATAGAGCGGGTTCCGAGTGTAAGCATAAGGCCCGGTCACGGTGAGTTCCTGGTTCTTCTTTACCGTGCCAGAGGCCGCCGCGCGCAGTGCCAGGCCCGGGAGGACAAGCGCAAGGCTCCACGCAATCGCGATTGGATGCGGAGGCCGGCGGACGACCTCGACGAGAAAGACGGCCGCGGTCAGGAATCCCAGGGGGACGCGAATGCGGCGTGCGATTCTCTGCCACCGCCATTGCATGGAGCCACTTTTTGGAGCAGGGACGTGCTGGGTCATCGCGCACTCTCCTCGGCGAGCAACTCGTCGGCAGCGCGGAGCACATCGTCCGGCGCGATCGTCAGCAGGCCCGGCTCGGGCGCGGCGTGGCGAGAGTGGTCGCACTGGCTGTCGGGGCTACGGAGCACACGGGCGCGCGTTCCGTATGGGCCATTGCGGCTTGGATCGGTGGGGCCGTAGATGCCGACGACGGGACGGCCGAGAGCGCTGGCCAGATGCAGCGGGCCCGTGTCACCGCCGATGCACAGGGCAATGCGGCGCGTGATCGCGATCAACTGCGGCAGCGAAGCAATAAGTGGAACGGCGTTGCTGGCGGCGATGGCGGCGGCAAGCGGCTCCTCGCCGGGACCAGCATTGACCGCGATGTGAAAACCGCGCTGCGCCAGTCCAGCGGTGATGGCAGCATAGCGCTCGGGCGGCCAGCGCTTGGCGCCCCAGCCTGCTCCTGGAGTGACGAGCGCCAAGGGCCGCGAAGCTCCGGGAAACGTGTCGGCAAGCCAGGACGCACACCAGGCTTCGGCTTCGGGATCGATGGGCAGGAGCGGGGCGGGCAGCAGCGGGGCGAAATTCGCTAAGTTCGACGCATTTGGGAGGCTGGCGGCGAGCGCGTCACCGGCGACGGCGGAGGCGAGTTCCACGTCCTGCTCGATCACGTGCGCTCCGTGCGTAACGACGCGCTCGGTAAAGAGCCACTGCGCAGGCCACTCGCGCGGCGCTGCCTCGCCGATGCGGCGCGGGCAGCCGCTCATGCGGGCGATGACAGCGGAACGGATGGCGCCCTGGAGGTCGAGGACGGCGCTGTAGCCGGCGGCGCGAAGCTCGCGGCGCAAGTCGCCGATCGCGCGGCGCGTGCCGGCGCTCAGAGGATGATGTTTCCAGTCGCGGCTGGCAGCGAAGTGGACACCGTCGACGAGAGGCATTGCCGCGTCGCGAACGGGCATTGCGGACCCGTGTCCTTCCCTGAACCCTGATCCCTGATCCCTGTTTCCTGCTCTTAACAGCGGTTGCCAGCGCGGCTCAACGACCCAGCCGATGTGCCAATCGGGATGAGCAAGGCGCAAAGCCGTCACCGCAGGCAGTGCGTGAAGGATATCGCCCATTGCGCCCAGGCGGACGATGAGCAAACGGAAATTGGGTTGGGTGTGCAAAAACTGATTTTCGCACAGCGGTCGATCAGTTTTCAGTCGTCCGTAATACGATTACAGGCTCAACGCCGCCCGGGCTGCGAAAGCAAAGGCGTTTTGCCCAGAGGCACCCAGATGAGACGCACAGCTCTGGCGCGTAACGGCAAATTCGTCGCGGCGAACGCAGGCGGGCAACACGGGGCTACACTGAGACGAACAAATTGCGATGGGGATGCTAGGCTAAATGGATTCGAGGAAACTTTGGAGGTTATTCCAATGAAGATGAAGACGGGTTGGACAGTGCGGCGCGGGGCCCTGAGAGAGCTTCAATGCGTTATGGGAATTCCGATTCGGTTACGAAGAGTGGGCATGCGGGTCTTCGTGTTGGGTCTTGTGGCCGGCTCGTTTGCTGCGGTCGGCGGCGGACAGAGTGCGCCGGCCCCCTCGGTTCAGCCCGTTGCGCCGGTGCGGCCGGTGGCGGACGAGTACTACGACGTGACAATCAACGATCCCTACCGGTATATGGAGGATCTGACGAATCCCGAGGTGATCGCGTGGTTCAAGGGACAGAATGACTACACGCGCGGCGTACTCGCGAAGATTCCAGGGCGGGACGTTCTGCTCAAGCGGATTCAGGAGCTGGACCAGTCGACTCCGGCGAGGGTGAGCAGCGTGCAGCGCATCCCGGGAGGACGGATCTTCTACGAGAAAGAACTGGCGAGCGAGATTGTGTCGAAACTCTACGTGCGGGACGGGCTCGATGGCCAGGAACGCATCTTGCTCGATCCGGCGATGTATCCCGTCGCCGCAGGCTCGCACAATGTGATCAGCTATTACAGCCCGTCGTGGGACGGCAAGATGGTGGGCGTGGGAGTGTCGGCGGGCGGTTCGGAAAACGCGGTCATCCACATTCTCGAAGTGGATACGGGCAAGGAGTTGCCGGAGACGATCGATCGTGCGCGGTTCGGAGCCATCGCGTGGCGGAGCGACAATCGATCGTTCTTCTATAACCGGCTGCAGAAGCTGGCGCCGGGCCAGCCTGAAACGGATTATGAGCAGAAGAGCATCGATTATCTGCACGTGGTGGGGACCGATGCCGAAAAGGATGTGCCGGCTTTCGGATTCGGGCTCTCGCCAAAGGTCGAGATTGCCGCGACCGATATTCCATTTGTGCTCCCCACGGCGAATTCACGGTGGGCACTCGGCGTTGTGGAGCACGGTGTGCTGAACGAAGCCACCCTTTACGAGGCGCCGGTGGAAGAGGTGGGAAAGCCCGATGCGCCATGGGAAAAGATTTGCGATGTGAGCGACGATGTGACCAGCTTCTCCGTGCACGGCGACGAACTCTACTTGTTGAGTCATAAGGGCGCACCTCATTTCATGGTCCTTCGGACGAGCCTTTCCCACCCCGACGTGGAACACGCGGAGGTGGTGGTGCCGGAGGGCGCACCTGTGATCAAAGACGTGGAAACTGCGCAGGATGGGCTATATGTTCAGGAAACGGACGGCACTCTTGGAATGGTAAATCGGCTCAGCTATCAAGGGGGAAAGCCGGAAGAAGTGCAGCTACCGTTTCAGGGAACAGCGGGCCTGTCTGGCATGGATGAAAGGATTCCCGGAGCTCTTGTTGTGATGACTTCGTGGGCGAAGGCTCCGCGAATCTACTCCTTCAATCCACAGACGCGGGCCGTTACGGACACGAAATTGCAGCCCCTGGGCCCCAATGACGATCCGGCGGATGTGGTGACGGAAGAAGTCAAAGTCAAAAGCTGGGACGGCGTCATGGTCCCGCTGTCGATTGTGTACATGCGCGGGGTCAAGATGGACGGTACCAATCCCACCCTTTTGTGGGGCTACGGGGCTTATGGCATCTCCATCGATCCGGAGTTCAATCCGGTGCTGCTGGCGTGGCTGGAAAAAGGCGGTGTGTTCGCGATAGCGCATCCGCGGGGCGGCGGCGAATACGGCGACGACTGGCACAAAGGCGGGCAGATGCTGACCAAGCCGAATACGTGGCGCGACTTCATCGCCTGCGGCCAATACCTGATCGATAACCACTACACCTCGACGCCAAAACTGGGCATCGAAGGCGGTAGCGCGGGCGGGATCACGATCGGGAGGTCGATTACGGAACGTCCAGACTTGTTCGTGGCAGCCATCGACGAGGTGCCAATGTCGAATTCGCTGCGCTTCGAAAACACGCCCAATGGTCCGCCCAACATTCCCGAGTTTGGGAGCGTCAAGACGCAGTGGGGATTCGAGGACCTGTTTGCGATGGGCGCGTATGAGCACGTTCGCGAGGGCGCGCACTATCCGGCGGTGCTTCTGACTACGGGGTGGAATGATCCGCGGGTTGCCTCATGGCAGCCGGGGAAGATGGCGGCGCGCCTCGAGGCAGCCACGGGTAGCGGAAATCCGGTTCTGCTGCGCGTTGAATACTCCGCCGGGCACGGCATCGGTTCGACGAAGGTGCAGAACGAAGAGCTGGACGCCGACAACTGGAGCTTCCTGCTCTGGCAGTTTGGCGCGGCTGGCTTCCAGCCCGGTGACGCGGCTGCGCCCGGGAAGTAGCCTCGCGGTCCATCACAATGCGGCGATCAGCTTTCAGCCGTTAGCTTGGCTTCCCAGGTCTCAGAATCGAGACCTGGGCTCCCATTGTGAGTTTGGTTTTCTTGCAGGTGGAGAGAACCAACCGCGTGTTTCTACTTCGCGGCAGGAGTGGGTGCGGGGAGATAGCTGAGATCAGGCTCGTAGCGATAGATGATAAAGTCGCTCGACACGATGAGCGCGCGGACCTGGTTCACCAGAGCTTGGTAGCCGTCCTTGCCAAGTCCTTTTTCAGCGCCGATGGTGTCGTCGAGGTCCGCCCAGTTGTTGAATCCGACGACAGAGACGAATTCCGGTGTGGGCTCGCCGAAGCGTCTTTCAGCGAAGTTGTAGAATTTCGGCGCTCCCTTGGTTACGGCGGGGAGGATTGCGTTCTTCTGGAGGTCGAGATAGTCGTGAACCTTATCGGGGCGCACCTGGGTGACGATTACGCGAATCATATTGGGCATGTCGACGCCGGTGTCGGGAAGGCTGAGATCGGGGTTAACGACCTCGATGTCGCGCCGCCAGCTCGAAGTGCACTCGATGATGTGCATGCTGATGCGCGCCAGTTCGGCTTCATGATCCTTCAGCTTGGGGTCGGTGTCGACGGATGAGTCGAGGTCGGCCCACTTGGCGTAGAGCTGGACGCGCGCATACTCACGGGGCCCGGTGAGCGAGACCCAGATGGTGCTATAGCGGTCAGAGCCAGCTTTAGCCAGGATGGCGTTGTACTCCTTGATTTCAGCCTGAAAATCGGCGATGCGGTCGGGCTTGACGGTGTAGAAGGTGACACTGCGGATGTTGCCCTCTTGCGCGAACGCAGGAGTGACAAGGACAGCCGCGGCAAGCAGCATCGCGGCGAGGCAAGGCCAGAGAATTGCTTTCCTGATCGAGATCATCAAAGAACTTCCTTGCGGGCTCATGAAAAACCTCCGTGTTCGAAGCCGGAAGGAGCGCTTCCGGCGTTTGAAGGTCCGGCATTGCAGCCGGGCGTGATTGGAGTGAAGGCCTTCGCGAGCAAGGGGAACGTGCGTGGTCTTCGAGCGTGGTGAAGGGCCCGCGGGGGAATTGCGGACTCGCTGAGTATACGCCGGAGACTGTGGTTGGTGATGAGGGACCGACGCTGTTCAACGCTGGAAGATGTCGATCGGCTGGTTGAAGTCGGTGACGCGGATGTTCTTGGCGAGGGTGGGGTACTGGCGCTGAAGCTTCAGGAACATCTCCCACGCAACGCGGCGGTAGCTGAAGTGGCCAGCCGGGCCGGAGCGGAGCTCGGAGATGTACTGGGCCTCGGCAAAGTCCATTTTGAACAGGGCGCGAATGCGCGTGGCGAGGGGGTAGAGATAAGCGGCGGATTGCGCGGCCTCGCTGACCGGGGCGGCGGCGATGACGCTGGCCGTGCGGTGCGCGGCAGCGATGGCATCGCGGTAGTCGGAGAGGATGCCAGCCTCGGCGAGGATGTCGGAACTGGCGGGTAGGTCGCCGGAGCCGGGGGATTCATAGCCATGCAGGGCAGTGAAGTCCTGGATGATCTGCGTGCAGCGGCGATGGCGGTGGAGATCGCGGAAGCCGCCGATGTCCATGAGGATGTCGAAGCGGATGGCGGCGCCGGCGTTGAAGGCGCGAAGGGTTTCATCGTGCTTGCCGCGGTTTTTCAGACCCAGTTCGATAATCTCGACGCTGCGTGCGGCCGGCTGGCCAGAGAGGAAGTCGCGAACCTGGCGGTAGGGGTGGTGGCAGGCGGAGTAGAGGAGCGTGGCGGCAAGCTCGACCTCGAGAGACTCAGTGCGCTCGACGAGATCGACAAGCGGAGCCGCGGCTGGAGGCGAGTTCTTGAGAAGCTCGGCGGCAGCGCGAGCAAGATCGGCCCGGGTTTGGATGAGGTACTCGCTGGGCTGGGCGTATTTGACGAGCGTCGGCGCGGTGCGGACCTCGCGTGTGAAGAGGGCGGCGGCCTGGGCAGCGAGAGCCGGCGCGGTATCGTCGCTGAGTGCCTCGATCTTGTCGACGATAGATTGAGCGGCCTTGGCGTTTAGGTTCCATGCAGGGCCGGTGGCGGCTTCGCGAAGCTTCTCGCCGAGAAGCCGGATCTCGGCGGCAGGGTGGGAGAGTAGTCGCGAGACCTGAGTTTCAAGGGTACGGGCGCTGACAATCTGCCCGAGCGAAGTGTTGGAGGCGAGAGGAAGAAGATAACGGGCGACATCGAAGGCGCGGGCGCGGAGGGTGCGCTCATAGGCATCGGACTTGAGGTCCTCAGGGCGCGCCACGCGGCGGCGAAGGAGATCGACGACGGCGAGGCTGGTGCGCTTGTAGGCGGCCATGAGCGAGACGATGGCGCGGGCGTAGAGGTCCTGAGAGGCGGCGTCGCCGGCGAAGTCGGGGTAGTAGAAGCCGGACTCAAGGAAGTTCTGGTAGCGGGTGGAGCGCTCCTGGCCGTCCCAGCGGGTCTCGTCCACAAGGACGATAGCGGCAAGGAGGGAGAGGCGCTCGACGGCAAAGGCGATATGGGCGAGATCGGCGATGGAGCGGTGGCCGTATTCGAAATAAAAGGTGTTGAGGAACTGTTCGGCGCGCTGGGCGCTGATTTCGGCCAGTGAATCGCGCATCGAAAGGGCAGAGCGGGAGTACTTGGCCATAGCGAAGGCGAGGATCTCCGGGTCGGCGCCATGGACGGCGATGACTTCGGTTTCATTGCGCGCAGAGGGGGAGAGCGAAGATTCACTGGACATGAGGATGGTCTCGCGGACAGAATACGTCATAAGGGAGCACCCGCGCGCAGCGGCGGACCGGGAGCCCTGGAGCACGGGAGCAGCCATGCGGGAGTATCTGGTGCGAACGTCGCACAAACCGCGGCCCTTGCCGGCAGGACGCTGGGCGATGACCCAGCGCTGGAACGACCTGTTGTTTGCACACTGGCCGATTGCGACGGCAAAGATGCAGGCGCTGCTTCCGGTTTGGTTGGAAGCCGATACGATCCAGGGTTCGGCGTGGCTGGGAGCAGTGCCGTTCTGGCTGGACCGCATCAAAATCCGCGGCGTGCCGGCGATACCGGGGCTGCGCAGCTTTCCTGACTTGAATTTGCGGACATACGTGCGGGACCGGGACACGGGAACGCCGGGTTTCTACTGCTTCAGCGTGGATTCAAGCAACCTGCTGGCGGTGGCGGTGGCGCACATGATGTACCACCTGCCGTACCGGTTGGCAGAGATGCACCTGGAGGCGCGTTCAGAGCGGGAGTTCGCGTTCTATAGCCGACGGCGTTTCTCGCCCAAGCCGGTGATCTTCAACGCGCGGTACCGGGGACTGGGGCCGACGCGGAAGACGGCGGAGATGCGGGTGGGCTCATTCGAATATTTTTTTACGGAGCGGCCGTGCGTCTATAGCACCAACCGTGCGGGAGAGCCGATCAGGGCGAATCTGCACCACGTTTCGTGGCCGCTGGAAGAAGCAGAGGCGGAGATTGAGCGCAACGACCTTGCGGCGGCAGTGGGCCTTGAGCTGCCTGACAGGGAGCCGGTGCTTCACTACTCGCGGCGGCTGGCATTGTATATATGGCCGGCGGAGCTGTTGCGTCCGGCGCTGGCGGCGCGGCCGGTGACGGTGGCGGCCACCCCGACGTAGGGGCAGTTCACAGTTCATTGCGATTGGCCGGCGGTCAGGCCCCCTGCGCACAAATCAGGCAGGCCACGGCGACATCGCTGGCCGGCATCAACGAGCAATCCTCTACTTTGTCACCAAAGTCGCGGCAAGTGAGTTGCAGCTTGGCGTGGTTTGCGCCTGCACCCCGTACTGAATGTTTTGTCCGCTCAGCGCGATATCGCACTGAGCTTCCGTAGTACTGCCGTTTCCGGGATTGCCATTCGAACATAGTCCGGCCGGGAAACTGGATGTGCTCAGCGTAAATGGCTTTGGGCTGATCCAATATACGGTCTCACCGCTTGACGCCGTGATGGTCGTCAAAGGGCTCCCACTGGGATCGTTCAGCGCCGTGGTTCCATTTACGCAGGATACATAGGCCATCACAGCATTATTTGCAGGATGACCGACATTGGTTTGTGCCGGTGCGGGGTTCGCCCCGGATGAGTGCTGGCCTCCAACGAGATGCGCGAAATCATTCTCCACGGCTCGCCCGTAGCTGAAGTTTCTGATGGGGCCGGGGCCCGTCGGGGACTGCTGGATTCCCGGATCAGTACAGCTATACCCTTTGGGAGAGGAGCAATTAAAGAGATAGGGACCAGGCGTCCCCTCGGGGTCAATGGTGCAGGTAGCTGGATTCACACCGGGCAAGCACGGGTTATACCCCCCCACAAAACTCATCGCGAGACCCGACCCGTCGCCTCCCGCCGGTGGCACCAGGGTGATTTTGTCTCCGCCATACACCAGCAGATTGGCCATGGGATAGTTCTGCACTTGATAGACGATGTCCCGTCCCCCGGCCAGCGATGCCGACCAGTCCATCCATATCCCCACAAACACCCCGGCAACAAATACAAACAGAAGCAACAGCAACCTTTTCATTGGATCGTCCTTTCCTTTCGATGGATTGAGAAATGACTAGCTTGTGGATGCCTTCCCGTTGCCCTTCAGATTCTTCAGCCTGGACCGATACGCCTCCGTGCTGCGCAGATCCTTCAGATCCACTGCCAGGTCGACCTCCGCCGGAGACAGCCCCTTGTCCATGCACCACAACAACAGATCGAGTGCCTCTTTCTTTCTTCCCAGCACATCCAGCGCCTGCACGATCATGAAGCGAGATGCGACGTCGTTGGCTCCGTGCGAGGCGGCGTTTTCCATGTCGGTCTCGGCGTCCTTGATGTCGCCGATTTTCGCGTGATAGAAGGCCAGGTTGGCCCATCCAAACCCATCCCGCGGGTTCGTCTCAAGCGCGGCGGACAACAGTTGCGCAGCGCGCGCGTAGCACTCTTTGGCTTTCTGGGCATTGCCGAGCATGGTGTAGCAGTCGCCCATGTTGCGCTGAGTCAGATGATTGCCCGGCTTGAGCCTGTCGGCCTTCGCATAGTCGGCGAGGGCATCGTTATATTTGCCATCCTCGAAGTCCATGTCGCCGAGCGTAAGGTAGGCATCCTCGCTCTCCGCGCGCGCTAGGCTCTCGTTCAAGGCCGTGCGGGCGTCGTCGCGCCTTCCCAACTCAAGGTAGGTCTGGGCCAGGTTGGCCATGGGCTGCGCAACCATCGGCGCAGCTGCTCCGGCTGCGGCAAAGGCCTTGGCCGCTTCGTCGTATTTGGCCTCCCGCGTCAGAATCACTCCGAGGTTGTTGTAGGCCGGCCAAAAATTCGGCCTCTCGCCTATGATGTCGCGGTACGTTTGCTCCGCCTCCGGCAACAGCCCCTGGTGCTGGAGCGCCCACGCCTTCTGATACAGAATCTCGGGGTTTCCGGGGTCCGCCAGATTCGCCTTTTCAAAATAAGCCTGCGCATCTTCCGCTTTGCCTTGCGAAACCAGGACCAGTCCCTGGCTCAGCAGCCCCATCGCGGAATTAGGGTTGTAGCGCAAAGCGTTGGCCGCATTCCTGCTGGCAAGGTCCAGGTTGGCTCGTTCCCTGGTTACGAAGAACTGGCGCAAATAGGCAATCGCCAGCTCGGCGTAACCCAGGGCAAAGTGTCCATCCAGGTCGAGAGCATGCTGGTATTTGTCAATGGCCTGCTCAAGTCCGACATGATTCGGTTCATTCACCAGTTGTTCCGCTTCGCTGTATGCCTGATAGACATCCGGAGGGACGTTTTTCAGTTCTTCGGGATCGCTCAACTGCACGTCGCCGCCTGGAAGTTGCAGCAAAACGGCGGCCTCGTGTGAGGCTTTCTCGGCGAGGCTGCCGATCGAGTCCAGTGCGCACTCTACAGTTCCTTTGCGCATCACGTGCTGCGAGTGAGCATCCAGCAGCCGGAGATTCAGCTTCGCCTGGGACGCAGTCTGCTCGAGCGACGCAGCCAGGACCAGATTCGCGCCAAGCGTGCTTTCGGTCATCCCCGGCGAATCGATCGCTTCCCCGGGCCCCGGCCTGTCCTGGGGAGTGATGATCATCAGGTTTTTCACAAACGCCTCCGCGCGCGAAAGCCTCTGGCCGATCGAGTCCAGCACCGTGAACAGCAGCGCCGGAGGATGATCCGCAGGCATCGGCATCAGAGCAACGAACCTCGTAGAGGGGAGAGGGTTCAAGATATTCACGATTTGCGCCCAGTCCAGCCAGACCGCAAGCGCGGCACCCGCGCTTGCACCCGCCCCGAGCACCACCATCTTCCTGCGCGAGATGTGCTGCCCGATCGAAGAGCGACTTTCCGCGCGCACGGCCAGCGTGGGCATCGCCTGCATCGCATCCGGAACCGTCTGGAATCGCTGCTCCACCGAAGGCCTGAGGCACCCCTCGACAAAACGTTTCCATTGTTCGGGAATCTCCGCCAGATTGAACGACGCTTTCACTCTCTTCCCGCCCCGCATTGAAATCTGCGGCGGACGCCCAGCCAGGACCAGATAAGCGACGACCCCCAGCGCATACACGTCGCTGGCCTTTGTCGACGCGCTTCCATAGAAGAGCTCCGGGGCCATGAAGCCGGGCGTTCCGGCAACTCCATATGCGGTGAGTGCCGTCTCCTCACCAAGCGCGGCCCGCGCGAGGCCAAAGTCCGTAACCCAGGCAATCACCTCCGCGCCGGAGCCTTGCACGATGATGTTTGCGGTCTTGATATCGCGATGCAGGATTCCGGCATGGTGGGCAGCCGCAATCCCCGCTCCTACCTGCCTCAAAATGGAAAGCGCTTCCTCGCCCGTCAGCGGACCCTCGCGCGAAAGCCTCGCCGCAAGACTCTCGCCCGCCAGGAGTTTCATCGTCAGGTAGCTGAGTTGCCCTTCTGGCCGCTTCCAGTGTCCAAGATCGTACATCGGACAAAGATTCGGGTGCACCACTTCACGAGCGCTCAGAACTTCCCTCTCGAATCGCTGGCGCATCGTTGGATCGGCCGCATAGTGCGAGAGAATCGTCTTGAGCGCCACGTGAATTCCGCGCAGTTGCCGATCCTCAACCTCATACACCTCTCCCATCCCGCCGCGCGCAATGAATCGAACCACAGAGAAGCGGCCGTCAATCAGGTCGCCCGGCTTAAACTGCGAATCGTCCGCGGGCGCTCCCAAGCCGTCAGGTGGTCCAAGGCCATCCAGGGGCAACGTTCGGGCAGGCTCCGCCGCAGCGCCCTGTTGCTCGTCCAAGCCGGGTTCTGCGGCCGGCGCAATCGTGCTGTCGGTGTTGGTGGGAAGGTCGTCCATCTCTCTCGAGCGAACCGGCCGGCGCCGAAGTCCGGGGGGAATGGCTCAAACGGAGTCGAAGTTGGACTTGGGTGAGGAAGCGGGCCGGCATCGCCGTCACGATGAGTTTACCCCGAAAGCCTTGAATTGCAAGGTCCTTTTGTCGGACGCCCGGAGCGGGTTGTCTCGCGTAACGAAGTTGCCGGCCTCAAATGGTTTGGCCTCAGAAAGACAATTTGAGGGCCAGTTGGATCAGACGAGGATTGTTCACCGTGGAATTCACGGCGCCGAATCCCGGCGAGTTGATGTCGTTAATCGGCGCGCCAAACTGCGGGTGGTTGAATAGGTTGAAGAATTCGGCGCGGAAGTTGAGCCCCATTTCTTTCCGCGGCAATGCGAAGTCCTTGATCAACGAGCAATCGGAGTTGACGAAATCGGGTCCGACAACAGGAACGCGCGCAGCATCGCCGAGCTCGCCGATGGCCGGCGGGGCGAAAGCGGCGGGGTTGATCCACTGGTGCTGGCCGTGGTCGGCGGCGTACGGGTTCTTGCCGGAAACCTGATCGGGCCGGTTCCAGTTGTTGTCGTCTCCGCCGTTCTCGAACCCGAAGCCACCATTGACGCCGGATTGATCGTTGCTGTCGATCAGCGGCACCGCAAACCCGGAAGACACTCTCTCGATCAACGTCAACTGCCAGTTGCCAAGCAGAGAATCGGTCGCAGTATTCCAGCTGTTCCCGAAGGTCCTGCCCTTGCCGAAAGGCAGATCGTAAATGACGCTGCCGGTGAAGCTTTGATCGAGATTGATCTGCGACAGAGACCAGTCGAGGTTTTGCCAGTTGGGCAGCGGGAAATACGGCGCGCTCGCCATGGATCCCAGCCCGTCGGGAAGTCCATTGTCGTACGTGCGCGAATAGGTGTAGGCGACCAGCGCGTAGAGACCGTATTTCGGTGTCTTGGTCTCGGCCTTGATCTGCATGGAGTTGTAGTGCGTTTTCCCCGTGTCGCCCATGAGCAAGATCGCGTTGAAGTTCGGCGGGTTGTACGGATAATTGTAAGGAGCGCCGCCGGGCAGGCAGCCGATTGTGTAGTTAGGTATGTTTCCGCAGCCCGACGGACTGCTGGTGTTCAGGTCATTGCCATACTCAAGCAAATGACCGCCGACCGACCCCGCGTAGCCCGCGGTGAGCACGACATCGCCGGGCAACTGGCGCTGAACGTTGACGTTATATTGGTGCACTCTGCCCGGCTGGAAATTCGTCGGCTGCCAATTAAACGAGCCCTGAAAGGTGGCCACATCCTGCGGAGTGGGCAGCGCCTGAAAGCCGCTCGAGAGGCTGACCGGGCCGTTGAAGTTATCGGACTCGCCGAGGTTGGGCGGATTTTGCCACAGGCCCTGCGCGCCCTGGTTCCAGGCCGAATCGTGATAGATGCCAAAGCCGAGACGAAGCACCGTCTTGTCGCTGTTCAACACCTTCCAAGTCAAGCCGAGACGGGGCTCGTATGCGCCCCAGAACATATTGATGCCGGCCGAACGGCTTACTCCGTTCTCACCTGCAATCAGAAGCGTTTGTGTCGAGGGGATGTAGTCCGACATGCGGTTGTGAATCTCAGTCTCCGGGGTGGTCATGTCCCACGCCAATCCGAGATTGAGGACCAGCGACGGGGTGACGCGCCAGTCATCCTCCACGAAGGGCCGGTATATCTTCCAGCGCCGTCCGGTGACTGCACCGTCGTATGTCTGGTCGTGGATCGCCCCTCCCGCCATACCCAGCAGCAGATCGGACTCGGGATTGCCGCTGAAGAATCCTTCGTTACCGATAAGCCAGAATCCGTCTTGAAAAGCCTCCGTGCCTACATTCATCTGGTTATCGCGAAGATCGATGCCGGTGCGAATCTCGTGGTGGCCGCGGATCAGGTCCACGACGTCCTTGAAGGAGAAGATGTTGGTTCCACCCTGGAACGGGGAGTAGCCGCGATCGCCGACAGACCAATAGCCGCCAATGACCTCGGTGGAAACCATGCCTTCACTGTAGGAGCCGCCGGGGAGTGGGGTACCGCCGGCCGCGCAGCCAAGATCCGCGCCGGGAATTCCCAGCGTGGCCGATGCGCAAGTGAAATTGTCCTGCGATGCGATGTAGTCGAAGATGCGGTCGTAACCCACGCTGGCCTGGTTCAGCGTGGTGGGTGAAAATACGTGGGTCTCGCCGATGGCGATGTTGCGGGCGTGGTTGATGAGCGTCTCATTACTACCGAAGGGATTGCCCTCAGCCAGATATGGAGCGGGCGCGCCGCCCGGATCGTAGGTGAACGCCTGGTCGTAGCTGAAACGGCCAAAGGCGGTGTCTTTTGAGCCAATGGTTTGATCGAGACGAACGTCGAACTTGGATTCGTTCAGGCTGCGCACCGGCTCAGCGACGTAGTTGTATCCAAGAGCAGCGCTGCCTGCCGGCGCTTGGTTGGGATTAGCCGGATTCACGGGTGGATACAGGTCCATGAGGCCCTGGCCGATGCTGCTGATCAGGTTCGCGGGAATCTTGTTGCAGGGGACGCCTGGAGCCTGGCTTCCATCGGGATTGGCCGGTATGGGAGGACCGCTTGCCGATCCCACGCATTGGAAGGGCTCGCCGCCCGGCACAGTCACATATGGGTTGTTGAGGATAATGCCTGGGACACTGGTTCCCCAGGGATCGGACGAAAAGTCACCGCCGATCATTTGCGTGGTAGGGATCAGGCCGGTGTAGACAATTCCCTCGCGCTGGTACTTCTGCTCGCCATCCACGAAGAAAAAGGTTTTGTCTTTGCGAATGGGGCCGCCCACCGAGCCGCCAAACTGGTTCAGATTGAACTTCGGCGTTGAGGTGGCAAAGTCGCTCCTCGCGTCGAGGTCGGTGTTACGAACGAACTCGTAGAGAGAGCCATGAAAGTCGTTCGTACCCGATTTCGTCGTGACGAGAACGGTTGGTCCGGCCCGGGTGCCGTATTCGGCGGAGTAGCTATAGGTCAGAACCTTGAACTCCTGGATGTCGTCGATCGACGAGAAGATCCCGATACCGCCCGCGGTCAGCTCATTGTTGTCGACGCCATCCAGCAGCCAGTCCGTGCTGTTGGGGCGCGAGCCGCCAACCGACAGCGAGAACGATCCGCGCGCGGCCACTTCGCTGTCGGCGCCAGAGGTGAAAAAGCTGCCGGGATTGGTCTCTGCCGTGGCGCCGGCGGTCAGCGTAGCGAGCTGCACAAAATCGCGTCCATTCAATGGCAGTTGCGACACCTGCTGCGAAGTAATCACCTGGCCAAGAGATGGATTGGTCGTCTCGACAGCGACGGCCTCACCGGAGACTGTCACCGTCGTGGTTACGCTCGCAGGCTGGAGCGCGAAATCGAGCTCGCGGGCCTCATCGACCTGGAGGCGCAAATCTTTCGACACGGCGCTTTGAAAGCCGGGAGCATCTATCTTAACGTCGTATGTCCCCACCGGGAGCAGTGGGATCAGATAGTGACCGGCACCGTCCGTCTTCGTGTCTCGCTCGAGGCCGGTCGCCTGAGAAGTGACGGCGACATTGGCCGCAGGAATCGCGCCTCCGGATTTATCGGCAACATTGCCGGAAAAACTTCCCGTGGCCTGGCCACGCAGGCCAGGAGCGAATGTGATCACGAGAACGCAAACTACGACGAGAAGGAGCGTTCTACAGGGTTTTGTTCTGGCTAAGCATTTCACCGATTTCAAACAGTTCGCGCCGATCAAGTTGCTTTTCATTGTCATACCCCTTTCGAATGAGGTGGTGTTATACCGGCTGCGCTTCGCGAGCGTTGGGTCTCCAGAAAACTGCGGCATGTTTTTTTTCGTTTTTTGGAAAAACGGTTTCACCAGTCCCGCTGTGGGAAACGATCAGTCACAAACAGTGAATGGTGAGGCCCTTGTCTTCTCCCGTGAAACTGGAAGGAATTGCAATATGTCTCGCGAGAACTCGCAATGAACTGCAGCGGGAGGACCTTAGATGATTAGAATGTATGAACTTGCCGGCGGAAAGTCAACGAAAGTTTTGCACCGGTGCCTGGACCGACCGAACAGCTAAGCGCGTTGAGTTCAGCAGTCGGGATTCGGAAATGACCGGGATGCTCCCATCTATAATGGGCGATGGAAAGGCGCGGCTTGCGACAACGAGCGCGCAGAGGTCAACGAAAAACATGGGAGATTTGCAAGGTAGGATTGCGCTGGTGACAGGCGGGGCGCAGGGAATTGGGCGCGCGATTGCCGAGGAGTTGGCCGCGACGGGCGCGACGCTGGCGCTGGCGGATGTGAACGAAACGAAGCTGGCCGAGACGGTGGCCGAGCTGAAGGCCCAGGGGATCGACGCGACGGGGTTTACCGTGAACGTGTCGAGCGAGGAATCGATTGAGGCCGGGGCAAAGGCGATCCTGGAGAAGTTCGGCAAGGTGGAGATCCTGGTCAACAACGCGGGGATCACGCGCGACAATTTGATGCTGCGCATGAAGCGCGCGGACTGGGACCTGGTGCTGAACATTAACCTGACGGGCGCATTTCTGCTGACACAGGCGCTGCTGAGCCCGATGCTGAAGAACCGCTGGGGTCGGATTGTGAGCATAGCCAGCGTGGTGGGGCGCGCGGGACAAGCGGGACAAGTGAACTACGCGGCGTCGAAGGCGGGCCTGATCGGGTTGACCCGGTCGCTCGCGCGGGAGGTTGCGTCGCGCGGAATTACCGTGAACGCTGTGGCGCCGGGATTTATTGAGACGCCGATGACGGCGGTGCTGAGCGAGGAGCAGACCAAGGCGATGCTGGCGACAGTTCCGCTGGGACGGCGGGGAACGCCTAAGGACGTGGCGCAAGCGGTGAGATTCCTGGCCTCGGATGCGGCTTCGTACATTACCGGGCACGTGCTGGATGTGAACGGCGGCATGTTCATGGGAGGGTGAGGGCGACCGCCCTCCGCCGGGCGGCGAGCAAACGGTGCCGCCATCACTTGAAATCAGATCACGCGCACTCTGCAGCGCCTTAGACCTGTGCTAGTATCCCTGCGAGTCTCAAACCAGACGATCGGAGGGATCCTATGAACGGAGCGAGCCTTCCTTCTTCTTCACTTCCGCCAGCGCCGCCCGCCACGGCCGTACCGCCGGGTGCGATGACATTCGGACATATCCTTGACCGGGTTTTTCACCTGATGCGCGCGAACTGGCGGCTCTTCGTGGGCATCGCACTGGCGCCCGCCGCAGGGATCATTGCCTATTTCGCGGTGATGTTCGCAGCCTTCTTCCCGGTATTGAAACCGTTGTTCTTGCAGCAACCGCCGCATTTTTCGCCGATGACGATGGTGTGGTTTTCCACTGCATACATCCTCGGCGCCATTCTGATGATCGTGATTTTTGCGCTCTACGAGCCCGCGGCCGTTTACGCTGCGCTTGAGGCAAATACAGGAACCCGGGTGAGGTTTCGAACGGCCTGGGCGGTGGCGTGGAACAAGGCCGGCCGCTACATTTGGCTGTCCTTTCTGCGCGCGCTGATCGTGATGCTGCCGATCGTGGTCGTTGCCGCGGCGGTCGTTGGAACGGTGGGACTCTCGCTGGCGCGTGGGCGAAGCGGCATGGATTCTTCAGCGATGATTGCGCTCCTTCCGCTCTTTGTGCTGCTTTACATGGGAGCGATGGTCTATGCCGTCCTGGTGCTGTTGCGTCTGGCTCTGGCTGTTCCGGCGTGCGTAACTGAGGACGTGAGCGCATGGAAGGGCATCCGCCGCAGCAACCAGCTAACGTACGGCGCCAAGGGACGCATCTTTCTGCTGGCCCTGCTGATCTACGCCATCGCGTATGCCGCGTTTCTGGTGGCGGAGATGGTCATCTTCTTTCTGGGTGCGATCGCCGCTCTCGTGGGAATGCTTCTGCACTTGACGATGACTCCATGGGGCTATATCGGGATTGGCGTTGGGGCGGTGGCGTTCGTCTGTGCTTACCTTCTTTGGTATGCGTGCATCTGGGCGGCATACACCACGACGCTTGCGGTCGTGTACCAGGACCAGAGACTGCGGTTGGAAGGCGCGGCAGGGGCACAGGTGCCGGCCAGTTAAGTCTCCGCGACATCGTAGCATCTTCACGCAATGCTTACTGCGGGCTCAGGCTCTCTTGCGGCAGCAACTCATAACTGACAAAGGCGAGTTTCTTGCTGTCGGGCGACCAGGAGGGAACGTTGATGGTTCCCTGGCCTCCGAAGAGTTTAGTCAGGAAGTGGACCTGTTTGTCAGTCATCGACATCAATCGCAACTCTACATCCTTGCCGGGCGGATGGCCGGTGACGTCAGGGGCATACGCCAGAAAAACCATCCATTGACCGTCGGGCGAGATGTGCGGGAACCAGTCGTTGGTGTCGTCGGAGATGACCTGTTCCTGCCCGCTGCCGTCGGGCTTCATGCGCCAGATCTGCATGTGGCCGGTGCGCTCGGAGTTGAAGTAGATCCAGGCGCCGTCGGGCGAATACTCGGGACCGTCGTCGAGGCCGGGCGCCGTGGTTAGTCGCGTCTCCGCGCCGCCCGCGACGGGGACGGTGTAGATGTCGAAGTTGCCGTTGCGCTGGCCGGTAAATGCAAGCGTCTTTCCGTCCGGCGACCAGCCGTGCCAGTACGACGGGCCGTCGGGCGTAAGCTGCCGGGGCGCGCCTCCGGCGATGGGAACAACGTAGACGCGCGATTGATGGTCAGGGTTCGACGAGTCGCTGATGGCCAGCATGGTTCCGTCGGGCGAGATGCCGTGATCGTTGTTCAAATGCAACTCGGGAGCGGTGTCGATGGCGGCGGGCTGGCCGCCGGCGAGTGCCAGCTTGAAGATCTTGCCATCCTGGTTGAAGAGGAGCGAAGAACCATCGCGGGACCAGTTCGGAGCCTCGAAGTGCGTGGCCGCAACATACTCGACATGGCGGTCAGTGGAAGCGATGGGGATCGTCTCGAGCGCGCTTACCAGGACCGGCGTGCCTGCGGCGGGCGCAAGATGATCGAGTTTGACATGGGAGAAAGCCGCCCGCTCAATCACATCCTTGTTGTGCGCGCAGACGCCGATTCCGATATAGAAGGGGCTGGTAAGCGCTACCTTGGTGGAAGCTCCCGACGGTTCCAGCCTGCCGTCGTCGCCGGAGGCGAACGCGTAGAAGTAGTCGCCGCGCTTCTCGATGCGCACCGTTTTGGGCGCGGTGACGTGCGCTTGCACTTCGTGCATCGTGCCGCCGGCGGCGTCGCGGAATTGCAGCGAGGTGAGGCCGACCCCATGCACGGCCAGGTCGACGGCGGCCGAGTTTCCGTCCAGGGACTGGCGAATCATGAGAACGGCCTTGCGATGGGGATCTCCGCCGGAGCCGAGGATCGCGATATCGGCAGTAAGAGCAACATCTCCCGAGACCTTGGCCCATACAAAGT
The DNA here is from genome assembly GCA_963823805.1 of uncultured Acidobacteriaceae bacterium. Lineage (GTDB taxonomy): Bacteria > Acidobacteriota > Terriglobia > Terriglobales > Acidobacteriaceae > Telmatobacter. The sequence goes on from CAWGMW010000003.1 coordinate 559,794, forward strand.
GAAAGTCATCGGTGCCGAACCACATGTTTTCGCCGCTGCCGCTGACCGTATAGGTTCCGGTGGCGCTGTCATATTGCGCGGAGCCGGGATGCAGGACCATGCCAACGTCCTGCTGATCTTCAAAAATGCCGAGCGGCCCTGCGGCGCCGTCTTGCGCGGCAAGCACCGCGACGGATGCGAAAACACAAAAGGTGATGGCTGCAGGTTTGGCCAGGGACAGCAATGATTTCAGCGGCATAGAAGGCCTTTCGCGAGCGACAAAACGTGGGCTGAACGCGTGCCGCCCCATCGCGGTGTTTTTGAGCGCCAAAATGCGAGGCGGTTTTCAGCCGGAGAGAAGAATATCTCATCGAGCGGCCGTTCCAAAAGCAATCGAGGGCCGCGTAATTGCTCGCAACCACCACAGCAGATGAATCCCCCGCCTCAGCCGGATCATCTGAGAAAATAATAGAAGTGAGACGAGAGAAACAATTTGTCCGGCTCAGCGCAGCGGGGTTGCTTGCCGCGTTTACGGCCATGGTGCTGTGCACGCAGGCGGAAGCACAGAATCCGTCATCGGCGGAGAATCCCTTCTGGGGCAGCGTGACGGCACAGCCGGTGACCGGCGAGCCGCTGAAGCTGTCGCTGGACGATGCCATCCAGCGCGGCCTTAAGAACAACCTTGGGTTGAAGGAAGTGGAAAACGAGGAGAAGACTTACCACGCCGAAGTGGATGAGGCGCTGCAGTTGTTTCTGCCCACGATCACTTTGACTGGCGATACGGGCTACTACATGCACGACCTGGCGGCGTTGGGGTTCGGACCAAAGACCATTGGGGAGTTTACGTCGCTGTTTCCAGGCGGTAAGATTCCGGCGGGGCTGTCGCTGATTACGCGCGACGACCTGACCGAGGGCAAGATCCAGTACAACGAAATTCTGTTTTCGGGGCCGGTCATCCAGGGTTGGAAGGCGGCGGAGGCGGCGGAGCGCGCCGCGCACTTTGGCAAGATGACGGCGCGCGGCGAGGTGGTGCAGCAGGTGACCGTGGGCTACCTGCGAGCGGTGGCGGATCAAAGCGAAGTGGACAACGCGAAAGCGCTGGTCGCACAGGCGCAGCTCTTCGAAGATCATGCGCATGACGCGCACGTGGCGGGCGTGGAGGCGAATCTCGACGAGTTGCGGGCGAAGGTACAGTTACAGTCGCAGCAGCAGGCGCTGATCGCGGCCGAAAATCAGCAGGCGAAGGACCTGATCCTGCTGAAGCGGGAGATTGGCGTCGATCCCGAACAGGAGATTGAACTGACCGATCCGGCGCCCTATAGCGATCTGGCGGAGCAGACGCCGGAAGAAGTGAAGGTTGTGGCCTACCAGAACCGGCAGGACTACCAGAACTACGAGAACCAGGCAGTCGCGTACAAGGCGCTGCACAACGTGTACCGCAGCGAGCGGCTGCCGACGTTGAGCTTTTACGGCAATTACGGCACCAGCACCGTGAATGGCGCGGGAACGCACGGCGACTTCATTGCGATGGGGATTTTGAGTTTTCCGATATTTCGCGAGGCGAAGCTGCGCGGCGATAGCGACGTGTCGAAGGCGAAGATGCAGGAGACAAACGCGCAGCTCGACGACCTTCGCAACCACATCGACGAACAGGTGAGGGCAGCGTTGCTGGACGTGAGCGCGAACAAGCAACTGGTGGACGTGGCGCGATCGAACGTGGACCTTGCCACGCGCGCGTTGAACGACGAGACAGACCGCGTAAACGCCGGCGTGGACGACAACCTGCCGCTGGTGACTGCGCAGGCCACGCTGGCTACTGCCGAGAACAACCTGGTTGAGAGCCTCTATCAGTACAACGTGTCGAAGATCCTGTTGGCGCGCGCGTCGGGCGTGCTGGAGCAACAGTACCGGACGTACCTGGGGCGGTAGAAAAAAGCCCAGCGGCCCGGTCAGTCACAACTTTTTCCATTGAATCTATTCATCTTAACGGATCTCTAGGTTAAATTGTTCCGGGCTCATCACCAAAATTGTCACCATTTGGTGATAGAATTGGTGATAGGAGACCGGAATCATGAGAGCGACCGTGGCACTTGACGATGAATTGGTACGTCAGGCTCAGGAGTTTTCGGGAGTGACGGAGCGGACGGCTTTGCTGCGCGAGGCGTTGAAAGCGCTGATCGAAAGAGAGGCTTCACGCCAGCTTGCGGCCCTCGGCGGAACTATGCCGGACCTGGAGTATGTTCGCCGACTGCGCGTGGATGATCTGTGATCCTAGCCGATGCGAACATCTGGATCGATTACTTCCGGTCGGGCGACCTGCAGTTGCAGACGCTGCTAAACAATCGCGGGGTTGTGATGCACCCTTGTCTAGTTGCAGAGTTAGCGCTTGGCTCGCTCCGTGACCGGCCTCGGATGCTGGTCAGGCTCGACACAATGCCGCAGGCAAGGGTGGTTGCGCTCAGGGATATTCGGCAAATGATCGAGGCACGCAGCCTTTACGCAAAGGGCATCGGTCTGACAGACGCGCATCTTGTAGCGTCTTGCCTGATTACGCCCGGCACGCAGTTGTGGACGCGCGACAACGCGCTGCGGGGCGTCGCGCAAGCGGTGGGAATCGACGCAGGACTGCCGTAGCGGCCCTCCCGCACTCGGAGGAGTATGAGCCAACGACTTACAGGAGTGCTTAATGCCGACCGGGAGAACGGGATCGGGCCCTTGAAGATCGCGGTGACCTTCTTCGCGGGTTCCTGCGCAGCGGAGTGGCGCTTGACTCCGTAATTTCCATCGGGCCACCACATGCCGGACACGTGACTCCATCATTCGGTATCCCGTGGCCAAGCAGTTGACCGACGTGGACAGAACGCTCAATGTCTCTAGAGGAGCATTTCGGGTTTGTACACTTTGCAAGATCATTCATCAGAGGTTCCTCCCATCAACTAAAATTCTGCGTGCAGTCGGAGATAGTTTTCAATTGGAATCGCCAATTCACCGCAGTTTGTGAGATTTCCGCCTATATGATTTTTCGTGACTTTTCATCGTTTAAAGCGGAGGAATGTTTCTTATGTCTCAAGCTCTGAAGATCGTCTATTACGTCGAACCGAATGCGGCTGCGCTGGCGCGGCGGGCGGCGGAGTTTTTTGTTGTCGACGCCGAGAAGGCGGTGGCGGCGCGAGGCGTGGCGCGGATCGCAATCAGCGGCGGGTCGACGCCCAAGGCGGCATTCAGAGCGCTGGCCGAGCCGGGGGAGGAGTGGCGGGAACGCATGCCGTGGCAGAACCTCGACCTGTGGTGGGTGGATGAGCGGTGCGTTCCGCCGGACGACGCCGGCTCGAACTACCGCATGACCCGCGAGGCGCTGCTGGACCACGTGCCGCTGAAACCGGAACAGATTCATCGCATGGAGGGCGAGCTGGAGCCCGATGATGCTGCGGCCAGGTACGAGGCGGAGCTGAAACTGAGCTTCGGGCTGAAGGGCGCGGAGATTCCTCGGTTCGATTTGGTGCAGCTTGGTATGGGTCCTGATGGACACACCGCGTCTCTTTTTCCCCATACCGATGCCGTGCGCGTGACCGATCGGCCTGTAACGGCCAACTATGTGGAGGAAAAAGACATGTGGCGGGTGACTTTGACCCGGCCGGTGATCAACGCCGCGAGGCAGGTGTTCTTCCTGATTGAGGGCGCGGAGAAGGCGATGATTCTAAACGAGGTAATGGAAGGGCCTCGCGATCCGGAGCGGCTGCCGAGTCAATTCATCGTGCCCGTGGACGGTATACTTACCTTGCTTCTGGACCAGGCTGCGGCCACGCTGCTGCCCGCGCCGGACGCGCAAGGCAATGGGGTTATCGAGAGGACTGAATGATTCTGGCAGGCGATGTAGGCGGCACCAAGGTTCACTTGGCGCTGTTCGATTTTACCGACGGCAATTTGAAGCACACTCGCGATAAACAATTCCCGGCCAAGGAATACGCGGGGCTGGAAGAGATCGTGAAGGAGTTTGTGGTTGCGGAGAAGGTGACGTCGGCGTGTTTCGGCGTGCCGGGCCCGGTGCGGGACGGACGGCTGCGGCTGACCAACCTGCCGTGGACGCTGGACAGCCGCGAGCTGGCGCGCAACTTGAAGATCGATTACGTTTTTCTTATCAATGACTTGCAGGCAAATGGGTACGGAATTGCGGAGCTGGCAGCAGACCAGATTTATACGCTGAGCGAAGGCGATTCCCGGCAAGTCGGCAATCGGGCATTGATGTCGGCGGGGACGGGACTGGGCGAGGCGTTTCTAGTGTGGGATGGGCGAGATTACGTTCCCTACCCATCGGAGGGCGGCCACTCGGACTATGCGCCGCGCAATGAGGACGAGATCGACCTGCTGCGATTCCTGAAGCAGAAGTACAACGGGCGGATCAGCTTTGAGCGCGTCGTGAGCGGGCAGGGAATCACGAACTGCTACGAGTTTTTGCGCGAAGTGAGGGGCCTGGAAGAGCCGGCGTGGCTCGCGGAGCAGATGACCGAGGAGGATCCGAACGCGGCAATTACCGAGGCAGCGTTGAATGCCAAGAGCGAAATCTGCGAGAAGGCGCTGGATATGTTCGTTTCGGCGTACGGGGCCGAGGCCGGGAACCTGGCGCTGAAGGTTCTTTCGGTAGGCGGGCTTTATGTAGGCGGCGGAATTGCGCCCCGCATTTTGGAGAAGCTGAAGGACGGCACGTTTATGAAGGCGTTCACTGACAAGGGACGGCTGAGCCAGTTGCTGGTGAATATGCCGGTGCGAGTAATTCTGGAGAGCCGAACGGCGCTGATGGGCGCGGCGGCGTACGCGGAAGCGCGCGCGGCGGAGCTGACCGGGATTTCGCCAAGAGCTGCCAGCGTGAAGTTCTAAGAACAGCTTCTAGCTTTTAGCTTTTAGCCAAAGGCCATTCGAAGTGAGGGCGCGGTGCGAGCCGTGCTCTTTCTGTTTGCGCCTCACGCCGCTAACCGAGGGCGAGCCGTTATTGCACCAGAGCAATCTGAATCTTTCTGATGATTTCATGCGGCTGGGGCGGGTCGCACTGCGTTAATGCCTCGTCGTTGCACATGCGCATGATGGCCTTCACGGGGTTGTCCATGGTGGCCGAAAGAATTCTTCCGTCGACGAGGCTGACTGTCAGATCCACCGTGAAGGTTTCCTGACCCACGGAGGCAAGAAATTTGCCGGGAATCTTGATGACCTGCACCCAGTTGTTCGGAGTATCGGCTACGGGTGTTTGCATCCACGCGGCAGGGAGCGTGACCTGCGACTTTTCAGGCGGAACGTGGCGGACGACGAGCACAGCGGTTTGGTCAGATGGATTGATGCTCTTCAACGTGAGATCGAAGTCGATCGAGGACTGGCCGAGGATGACCTGAGAGCCGTTGGCCCAGGAGCTGGGATTGCCGTTCTTGACATAGAGATGATCCCCCGCGTGGTTAAGATGGCCCTTCTTGTTTGCGAGCCAGAGATCGGCGTAGAAGGTCATGAAGTCCAGGGCTGGCCCGACGAGTTTGGGATCGGCGTTGCTCAGATCGGGTGGGATCATGCTTTGGTCGGGATCGAGAGAAAGGCGCTGGCGGAAGGCATCGCTTCCCGGTGAAAGCGGAGTCGGCTGGCCGTCCGAGACAAGATTCGTCCAGCGATATTCCTCAAAGTAGGCGCCGCTCGCGTCTTTTTTGACGATTCCGTCGGCCTGAATGGTGTAGTGCCAGGACTCGTTCACTCCCGTCATGTTGTAGACCAGGGTTTCTCCGTCGTGGTATTGGCGATGCAGAAGATTCTGCGCCGTGGATGAGGCCTGGGCGGTAAGGAGCGCCGGAGCCACACATAGTACGAGACCGGTGATGATGGTGTTCGATTTCACGATGGTCTTCCTTTCTTGCGAGCGTGAAGCTTCCCGCGCTCCTGGCTGGCGATAGGCGAGCATTTCGCGTCGCCGCGGGTTAATGGAGCGGGTGCGGCTGGAGCGGCGTGCCTTCGACGGTTCGTGCACTGGAGTTAGCTGCGGCCGGGGCGGCGAAGAGCAGCACGAGAAGGCCAGCATAGGCAAATGAGTCGCCCACCATTTCCACGGAGTGGGCCAAGCGAAGAACCATGGGAAGGAACGTTGCGCCCACGAGGCCATAGAGCCCGACGGTAAAGGCGTGTGCAAGTCCGAGGGCAAGCCAGAGACCGCGGCGCGAGCCCTTCCAGAGCGCAATGAAGGGCAGCGACGCGGCGAGGAAGACGACGCTGCGAACGAGCTGGACTTCAAGGATGATGCTGAGCGCGGGAATGCGAAGACCGGCGATGCCGGCGTTGTAATAGGGCACAACGATGGGAGCAACGCATGAGCCGAAGAAGAAATAGATGAGGGGCCAGGCAAGCCAGACGGCGGCCACACGCGGAATCCACGCGAGCCAACTGCGATGGGGCAGGCCGGCGGGCTGCGGCGACGCGCCAAAAGACCACCCAAGCGCCGCGCCGAGAAACACAGAGAGACTTACATAGAAGACGGCTGCGGAAGCGATGCCGTTGTCGAGAAAGTGGGTAAACATTTTGGCCTCAATCATGCCGTTGACCCCGAGGGCAAGAATAAGAAAACTGCCGATGGCGCCGGCGCGCAGCGTGACCGATGCGGCGAGACCGCGGGCGAGTGGGACGAGCCCGACGACAAGCACGAGGCCAGCGGCAAGCTGCGCGAGGAACATGGTTTGAGGCGGTGTGTTGCCGGGCATGGCGATTGCGGGCAGATGCAGAAGCCCTCCGATGACGCCAGTACCCAACAGAGCTGCCACGAAAGCAACCCAACAAACTGCGATGCGAAGAATCGTTCTCATCGTGCTTCCTCCGCGAGAGCGGAACCAGAGTAACCGTGCCCTATTGAGTTTTGCGCGGGGTCGCCGCTCCCTGATGCTCCTACCCCAACGACAAAGGCCCGTCGTTGGGGATCCCGGGATGGTCGCGTCGACTTGAATTCAACGCTTTCGGGATACGTCTACTCTGGTTCCGCTGTAGCAGGGCGCGGCCGTGCCGAGCCCAGCTGAGTTGAGCCTCGAAGCCTTCAATCCCCGATTGAAAGGCGAGAAGGCCGGTGTTGATTGGCATCTTGGAGCTCATGCGCTCGAGATCGACGCGCAGCTCCGCGACATAGGCGCCCAGCGCTTGTTCGAATTCACCGAGAAATCGGATGGCTGTGGAGCGCGGCACGTTAGTGTCCATGAAGGCGAAGCGGAGCATGAGCTCGGGCATTCGCCAGATGATGTCATCACGGGTAACAGGCCGCCCCAGCCATTCCGCGAGCATGGTTTTTCCGGCTGTGGTCAAGTGGAAGACCTGCCGGCCCCGCCGATTTTCAGAATGTTTGCCAGCCTGGGGCTCGGCTGCGATCCAATTCCGCGCCTCAAGCCGCCGCAGCGCGGGGTATATCGACCCAGGGCTATCGCTGAAGTGACGCATCGCCGTGGTGGCAAAGGTTTTGCGCAGATCGTAGCCCGATTGCGGCTTCTGGCGGAGGAGGCCAACAAGGGCCAATTCGAGGATTGACTTCGTGCTCATAGTACGTTTCGTACTATAGTACGAAACGTACTATCCGTGAAGTACGCTAATTACCCTGTTTCATTCGGACGGCGAGGACCTCGCGATAGAGGTCGCATTGCGGGGCGCGGAGGGCGCCGGTACTGGCGGCGACCAGGCCGTCCTCGGTAAAGATCAAATAGATCTGCGCGGCATCGAATTCCGGCCAATTTGGCAGGCCGGTCCCATTTGGGTCGCCGGTCTTCGCGAAGTTGGTCCAGTAGTTTTCCATGAGACCGGCGAGTTGAATGTCGACGGGGCCAAAGTTGCCGGCGATGTTGCCGGATTTTGGAAACGAGCCGAAGACGTAGGGCAGGTCGGCGGAGTGGAGCGCGCCCTTCGCCTCCTGGCCGGGAATGGCGTGATCGAGCTCGTACTCGAAGGTTGGATGATGCGCGGCGGAGTGCCACATGGCTTCGGTCGAGATTGGACAATGGAATTCGATGTCGGCGTTCCATTGGACGCCGGCCGGGCCGTAGAGCGGATCGGCTGAGCCCTGGCCGTCGCCCGCGAGGCCGTAGAGCGCGAGGGCTTGCGGCGCGAGATTTCCTGCGTAATCTTCGATGGTTTTGCGCAATGCATCAGGAGATTCGGAGGCGCCGAACTCGCGGGTGGTGGTACCGAGGAGCAAAGGGATGGGAGCTTCCTTGCCGGACTTGAAGGTTTCTTCCGGCGAGCGCGGAATAACCCAGCCGTCGACGATAGGCCCGACGGGCGGATTGCCCCAGACGGCCTTTGACGCTTTCGCGATCAAATCCTGCGGCGAAGCCTCGCGGAGGAATTCGATGGGATCCTTTGCAGCAGGAATGGCGAAGGATGCGACGAACTGCTCACCCGCCTGCTCGGCCTGATCGAATGGCGCCAGCACCGGATAAAACGGCGCGCCGCTTTCTGCTATGGCTTTTTGAAAAAGGCCACGAGCGAGAGGCGAGGTCATCAGGATGCCGGTGTCCATAGAGCCGGCGGACTGGCCGAAAACTGTGACGTTGTTGGGGTCGCCACCGAAGAGAGCGATATTGTCGTGGACCCATTGGAGAGCAAGGATCTGATCCATGAGGCCGTAGTTGCCCGAGGCGTGGTGCCCGGACTCGCTGGAGAGTTCGGGATGAGCGAAGAAGCCGAAGATGTGGAGACGGTAGTTGATGGTGACGATGAGCACGCCATGATTGAGCAATGTGCCGTCGTTGTAAAGCGAACCCGAACCGGAGCCGCCCAGGTTTGCGCCGCCGTGCATCCAGAACATGACGGGCAGCGGTTTGGAGGCGGGCCAGGCGGGCGTGATGACGTTGAGATAAAGGCAGTCTTCACTGCTGTGCTGGTAGTCGTAGCGGTTCCAGGCGCCGCCGAGAAGGGGCTGCGCGCAAGAGGAGCCGAAGGCGATGGCGTCGCGGACGCCGGTCCAGGACTTCTTGGGTACGGGTGCACGCCAGCGCAAGGGACCGACGGGCGGTTCGGCGTAGGGAATGCCCAGAAACTGCGCGCCGCCGTTGGACCGGGCAATGCCGCGAATGAGTCCGGCGGTCGTGCGGACAACGAGGGGATCAGGCTGGGAGGGGGTTGCGGCGCTTTGCGCGGGGGCACCGGTATTTTGCGCCAGGACCGGGAGTGCGAAGAGGGCAAGCGCTACGGCGGCGAGAACAAGATTTGCGGCGGAATTGCGATGCGAATGGCAGAAAGAAGCCGGAGGAAACACACACTCTCCTTTTGGGCGGAACAATGACAGAGAATTCTATCAATCTGGTGTGAGGCGCGTGCGGCGGATTTCAAAGAAGCGGCACGGCCAATGGAAACTTTCATTCGGGCACAGCTTGATTGCGGCTATTCTGAACGTGCAATCGGTGCTGCGGCATGACGTTTGCTCACTCCATCGGAAACCGGCGCTACACCTTTGGCAGCCTGCGCGAGCTGCTGGCGAAGGCTACTCCGTTGCGCAGCGGCGACGTGCTGGCCGGAGTGGCGGCCGAGAGCGCCGAGGAGCGCGTGGCAGCGCAGTGCGCGCTGGCCGATGTGCCCCTCACGCTCTTTCTCGAAGAGCAGGTCGTGCCTTATGACAACGATGAAGTGACGCGACTGATCGCGGATACGCACGATCAGGCTGCCTTTGCGCCTGTGCGCTCGCTGACGGTAGGCGAGCTGCGCAACTGGCTGCTCTCAGACGATGCGACGCCGGAACGGCTGGCGGAGCTGGCCGCAGGACTAACGCCGGAGATCGCGGCCGCGGTCAGCAAGTTGATGCGCGTGCAGGATCTGATTACGGCGGCAAGAAAGATTCGCGTTGTGACACAGTTTCGCACCACAGTTGGGCTGGCAGGGAGACTCAGCGCGCGGCTGCAACCGAATCATCCGGCGGACGACGCGATGGGCATTGCTGCTTCGATTCTGGACGGGCTGATGATGGGCTCGGGCGACGCGGTGGTGGGTGTCAATCCCGCGGGCGACAACGTGGAGACGACGGCGCAACTGCTGCGCATGATGGATGCGTTGCGCAGCCGGTTCGAGATTCCAATGCAAAGCTGCGTGCTGGCGCACATCACTACGCAGATGGCGGCGCTCGATCGGGGCGCGCCGGTGGATTTGCTCTTTCAGTCGATTGCAGGAACTGAGGCGGCGAATCGGAGCTTTGGCGTGAGTCTGGCGCTTCTCAACGAAGCACAGGAGGCTGGAGAGGCGTTGAATCGAGGCGCGGCATGCGCGGATGGCGGGGCAGGCACGAACGTCATGTACTTTGAGACCGGGCAGGGATCGGCGCTGTCGGCTAACGCTCACCATGGAGTTGACCAGCAGACGCTGGAGGCGCGCGCGTACGGAGTAGCGCGGCGGTTCAAGCCAATGCTTGTAAATACGGTAGTGGGATTTATCGGACCGGAGTATCTGTATGACGGCAAGCAGATTGTTCGCGCCGGACTGGAAGACCATTTCTGCGGCAAGCTGCTTGGGCTGCCCATGGGTTGCGACGTATGCTACACGAATCACACCGAGGCCGACCAGGACGATATGGATACGCTGCTGACGCTGCTGGGCGCAGCGGGAGTCAACTACATCATGGGAGTGCCCGGCGCCGACGACGTGATGCTGCACTACCAGAGCACCAGCTTTCACGACGCACTTTACCTGCGGCGCGTGATGGGATTGAGACCTTCACCGGAGTTTGAGGCGTGGCTCGCGGGTGAGAGCTTTGCGCGGCTGGCGGCGGAGGCGCGCCACCCGGAAAGGCTGCTGACATCGTGAGCAACCTGGAGCGCCGCACACCGGAGTTGGCAGGCGAAGTGGCGGCACGGCTGCGAGCACTGACACCGGCGCGTGTGGCGTTGGGGCGGACCGGCGTGAGCATGGAGACACGCGATCTACTGGATTTTCAGCGTTGCCACGCGCAGGCGCGCGACGCCGTGCACGCGCGATTCGAGAGCCCGGCGTTGGCAGCGGTATTGCGCAAACTGACTGGCGGCGAGGCGGTCAGTTTGCACTCGGCTGCCGCAGACCGGAATACTTATTTGCAGCGGCCCGACCTGGGCCGCAGGCTGGACGAGCCGAGCCTCAAGTGGCTGGAGAAGGCTGCACGGGCGGACGGCTGCGACCTGGCGCTGGTTGTGGCGGACGGGCTTTCCGCGCTGGCGGCGGAGCGGCACGCAGCGCCTCTCGTGGCAGAACTGCTGCCGCGCCTGCAAGATTCAGGAGTCGAGGGCTGGAAGCTGGCGCCGATTTGCGTCGTCGAGCAAGGCCGCGTGGCTGTCGGCGACGAGATTGGCGCCGCGCTGGGCGCCGAGATCGCTGTGGTGTTGATCGGCGAGCGCCCGGGACTGAGCTCGCCGGATTCGCTGGGCGCGTACATTACCTGGAATCCACGGCCGGGGCGGACCGACGCCGAGCGGAACTGCATTTCAAACATCCGGCCCGAGGGATTGAGCTACCCGCAGGCCGCCGCTGAGCTGGCGTATATTTTGAACGAGGCGCGACGGTTGAGACTGACTGGCGTTGCGCTGAAGGCGGAGCCCAGGCGCCTCGGGACTGGGGGCCGGCACTGAAGAAAGTGGAAAGATGATGCGCTGGCTGGGACGATGGGTTCTGCGGCTGCTCGTGGCGATTGCGGTGCTATCGCTGGTGGCGTTTGCGGTCGATTGGACGGTCTACAAGCTGCGCGGGTCGCCTCATTCAACGGTGGCCGTGAGCCAGTTCATGTCGGTTCCGCTGAAGGGGCAGGCAACGGAGTACGACTATCTGGGAACCGTGGAAGTGCCATGCGCCGTTGCGCTGTTTCCGCAGGGCGGGCAGGATCCCTGCTGGCATCTCAGGCGGAATCCGAATCAGTGGGAGAAGGTCGGGACGCCGGCGTACTGATCGCAAAGGAGATCGGAACAGCTGGCCTTGCGCGGGTGAACATGCGTAGGTGATGCGAGTCACGACCTGAAGATACAAATCGCGGCTAGGATCGTAGCGTATTTCCTCAGATTGCCATGTATAGCCGCACACAAAACGAAAATGGCAGCTACAATTCGCGCTGCCTGGATTGCTTTTTGACCATCGCCTCATGCGTGGAAACGGAAAAAGAGCTGGAGCAGCGCGAGGCGCACCATCTGTGCCCGGAAAAAGTTCTGGCGCAATTGCTCGCCGATGAAAAGGCGGCAGTGGCGCACGCGGCGCGTAACTGAAACGGGCGGATGGAGTTCCCTTCCCTGCTCGCCTGAATCGCCGCAAGGGATCGGGTGCGAGCCGGCTTCGCGGGCCGGACTTTGCGAATCCGGAAAACGGGTGCATACTGCCTGCATGATGCTTTTGTGCGTCTAACAAAATGATCGAGGAGTCTTCCCCTTTTTCATGCTGATCTCAAGCAGCTTTCGATCTTAAATTCTCTCTCCAGAGCCGGCCCATCGTGCGGCAAGGCCTTGCAGTCAACCCTTTTGCTGCCTGCCGGGCAGCGCCGTTTCCCTGCAGCGAACGTCCTATTCACTACAGCCGGTACTTCCCCATATAGAACCGGACAGGAGGCCAAGAATGCCTGCAGCTTCTCTTCCCCAGACCCTCGGCGAACTGCGAGCCAGCAAACAATTCTCAGAAGTACAAATCAAGACGCGCAGCGTGAAGGATGAAATGCGCCAGAACCTGATGGCGCGGCTGAAGGCGCGGGAGACAGTGTTCCCGGGAATCGTGGGCTACGAGGACACGGTGATTCCGCAGATTGTGAACGCGGTTCTATCGAAGCAGAATTTTATTTTGCTGGGGCTGCGCGGGCAGGCCAAGAGCCGCATCTTGCGCGCGTTGACGGCACTGCTGGACGAGCAGATGGCTTACGTGGCGGGCTGCGAGATTCGCGACAACCCCTACCATCCGCTGTGCCGGCGCTGCCGCGACTTGATTGCGGAACGAGGGGACGCGACGCCAATTTCGTGGCTCAAGCGCGAGGAGCGCTACGTGGAGAAGCTTGCGACCCCTGACGTGACTGTGGCGGATTTGATTGGCGACCTGGATCCGATCAAGGCAGCGCGCGGGGGCGAGGACCTTTCGAGCGAGCTGACCATGCATTATGGGTTGCTGCCACGGGCGAATCGTGGACTATTTGCGATCAACGAGTTGCCCGACCTGGCCGGGAAGATTCAGGTGGCGCTGTTCAACATCATGCAGGAAGGCGACGTTCAGATTAAGGGCTATCCGGTGCGCCTGGCGCTGGACGTGGCGCTGGTGTTCAGCGCCAACCCGGAAGACTACACGGCACGCGGCAAGATCATCACGCCGCTGAAGGACCGGATCGGGTCGGAGATCCGGACGCATTATCCTGAGACGCTGGAAGAAGGGGTGGCGATCACGGCGCAGGAGGCGTGGGCGTCGCGCGGCGACGGGGCAATCGAGATTCCGCAGTACCTGCGCGAGGTGGTGGAGCAGGTGGCGTTCAGCGCGCGCGAGGACAAGAAAGTGGACAAACGCAGCGGAGTAAGCCAGCGGCTGCCAATTTCGACGCTGGAACTTGTGGTTTCAAACGCGGAGCGGAGAGCGCTCGCGACCGGCGATGCGCCGGTGCTGCCGCGGGTGAGCGACATTTACGCCGCGATGCCGGGAATCACGGGCAAACTGGAGCTGGAGTACGAAGGCGAGATGAAGGGCGCCGATACCGTGGTGCGCGATCTCATCCGTTCGGCAGTGGGAAAGGTTTACGACCGCTGCTTTGACGGCGTGGACACCGAGCAGATCGAGCAGTGGTTCAATCTTGGCGGAACGGTGAAGCTTGACGAAGATCAGCCGGCGGCCGAGGCGCTGAAGGAGCTGAAAGGGATTCAGGGACTGCTCGACAAATTGCCCCCGCTGGGAGTGAAGAGCGGTGACTCCGCGCCGAAGATCGTGGCCGCGGCGGAATTTCTGCTCGAGGGCCTGGTGGCGCATCGCAAGCTGAGCCGCAACGAGCAACATGGTTTTGCCGCGGAGAAGAGCGTGCGGCTGCGCGATCGCGAGGACTCAACCCCGGAGCGCAAGGATCTGGATATGGAGTACGAAGACTGGCAACGCGCGCGGCGCTCACGGAAGGGCGGTGGATTGAACTAAGACAGCGAGCGAGTGGACAAGGGAGCAAGGGAACAAGAAAACCAGGGACGTAGGAGCCAGAGAGCGGGATGAAGCGCATTCGATACACAAAGTACACCGGCGATCTTGCCTCGGAGATCGATCTCGAAAGCCTGCTCGATGCGCTGTCTGATTACCTGCTCGACTCCGGCTACTACGATCCGTTCACGGGCTTTCAGGATCTGGACCACACGATGGACGATCTGCGCGAGGCGCTGCGGCGGGCGCTCGAGACCGGCGACTTTTTCGACGGCGAGACGCGCGAATTGCTGGACCGGATGATGGCCGAGGGCACGCTGGACGAATTGATCGACAAGTTGATGGAGCGGATGGAGCAGGAGAATTACATCTCTGCCATGCCGCAAAATGGGCCGACGCGCGTTGACGAGGCGAACGGGAGGGTGGGAAATGCGGAGGGGCGAGATCGCGACAACGTCCGCTTCGAGGTGACCGACAAGAGCCTGGACTTTCTGGGCTTCAAGACGCTGCGCGACTTGATGGGATCGCTAGGCAAGTCGAGCTTCGGGCGGCACGACACTCGGGACTGGGCGACAGGGATCGAGACGAGCGGCGGATCGCGGCGCTACGAATTTGGCGACACGCTGAATTTGGATACGACGGCGACGCTGAGCTCGGCGATTGCGCGCGACGGACTGGAGCTGCCGCTGAACTTGGAGTACGAAGACTTGCAGGTGCACCAGTGCGATTACCAGAGCTCGTGCGCGACGGTTGTGATGCTGGATTGCTCGCACTCGATGATTCTGTACGGCGAGGACCGGTTTACGCCGGCCAAGCGCGTGGCGATGGCGCTGTCGCATTTGATCCGCACGCAGTACCCGGGCGATTCGCTGTCACTGGTGCTGTTTCACGATTCGGCGGAGGAGTTGCCGGTGTCGCATCTGGCGCGGGTGAAGGTGGGTCCGTGGCACACCAATACGCGCGAAGGCTTGCGCGTGGCCCAGCGCGTATTGGCACGACAGCGCAAAGACATGAAGCAGATTGTGATGATCACGGATGGCAAGCCCTCGGCACTCACACTTCCCGACGGAAGAATTTACAAGAATGCGTACGGATTGGATCCGCTGGTGGTCAGCGAAACTCTGGAAGAAGTGGCGCGCTGCAAACGGTCAAACGTGATGATCAATACGTTCATGCTGGCGCAGGACTACGGGCTGGTGCAGTTCGTGCACAAGGTTTCGGAGATGTGCCGGGGCAAGGCGTACTTCACCACGCCGGCGACGCTGGGGCAGTACGTGATGATGGATTACATGCAACGGAAGTCGAAGACCATCCACTGAGGGCAGAATTGACCCCTGTTGGCTCTTTTGCTTCCAGGAAAAGAATGCTCTCCTTCTGCTCGTCAACGACCGGTTGAAAGAAAGACGAACAGATTGCCGTCAGGGTCCTTGACAAAGATAAGGCCGCCGTCGCGCTGTGCGTTGACGCCTGCGTACTCCAGCGCCTCGTAAGCGCGCTTCGCGTCGGGGACGGGGAAGAGAAATTCCGGTTGGGAGCCGGCGACTGCGGGGCGGAATTCCATGTGCAGATCCGGCGCACCGGGGGTGGTGAGGCGCACGTTGCCGTTGGTATCTTCCGCTTCGAACCCGAGGTCGGTATAGAACTCCTTCATCGCGGCGCCTTCTCTTACCGGCAGAACGATTCCCATCAGCTCAGTGGAGATGCGGCCAGGCCCGAGGTGCTGGCCTATATCGAGAGTGTGGCGCGAACCGGGCATGTACTGGGTGAACTCGGTGACGCGGCCCTCGGGATCGTTGAAAGAGGAGATGAGATTCCCGGCCGCCGCCTTGCGGACCGGCGAGGGGTTGAGGCCTTCAGTGGCGTAGTACTGCCGGAGCGCATTCAGGTCGCCCGCCTCGAAGCAAACGTGCATCCAGCCGAGGGGGTGCGATGGATCGGTTTGGGGATATAGCTCGATGAACTCGCGATCGTTAACCTTGATGAAAACCTCAGTGGTTTTGCCGGCGCTGGACATGGCGAAAGATTCCAGGTAGCCGAGCTTGCCGAGGAAGGCGATTTCGCGATCGAGGTCGCTGACGCGGAAGGCGATGTGCGCGATACCGGTGATCCCGGAACCGGGCGGAGGCGGTTGGGCGATCAAAGTTGCCGAGCATGCGCTGGCGAGCGCGAGGGTTGCAAATAAACGCATGGTGGGGGTCATGGCTGAAACCTCAAAGGCCCGAAGGCCGGATGAACCAGGCAATCAAGGGAGCAGCGGTAATGGATAGAATCACCGGTTGAGCCAGCCTCCGTCCACTACGAGAATGTGGCCGTGGACGTAGTTGCTGGCCTCGGAGGCAAGAAAGACGGCAGCGCCGGCGAGATCTTCAGGCTTGCCCCAGCGGCCGGCGGGAATGCGCTCCAGGATCTGCCGGGCGCGCTCGGGATTGTTGCGCAGCGCCTCGGTGTTGTCGGTATCCATATAGCCGGGCGCGATAGCGTTGACGTTGACGCCTTTCGATGCCCACTCGTTAGCGAAGGCCTTGGTGAGCTGGCCGACACCGCCCTTGGCTGCCGCGTAGGAAGGCACAAGAATTCCGCCCTGAAAGGTGAGCAGCGAGGCGATGTTAATGATTTTGCCCGCGCCGCGCGCAAGCATGTGGCGGCCGGCGCGCTGGGTGAGGCGAAAAACGCTGGTGAGATCAACGTCGATGACCGCCTTCCAGTCTTCTTCGGAGTGATCGGCGGCGGGCGAACGGCGAATGATGCCGGCGTTGTTGACCAATATATCGATGCTCCCGAACTGCTGGACGGTCTCATCGACAAGGCGCGCACAGATGGCTGCATCGCCGACGTCGCCAGCGAGGGCAATGGACTTGACGCCGAGAGCGATCAACTTTTGTTGCGTGGCCTTGGGAGCAGAGCTGGAGCCGTGCACGGCGACGTTCGCGCCTGCCTCGGCGAAAGCGACAGCGATGGCGGCGCCCAATCCGCGGGATGAGCCAGTGACGAGGGCGGATTTTCCTTTGAGGCTGAACCGATCGAGTATCAGAAGAGCAAATCCTTTCCGGCTTGCGCCACGCAGCAACTCTTCCTTTCTTAATTATGTGCGAGCGGAGCGGGGCAGAGGGGCAGGAGCGAATCCGCGGGCAATTGCCATGAGGCCCGCGCGCAAAAAGCCCAGCGTGTGCGCCATGCCCGCGTGCCACGGAGCGGAGCAGGTCATCTGCGGGGCGTGGTCGGGAATGACGACGCCGTCGAAACCGTTCTTGTCGAGGAGATAGAGGATGCGGAGCATATCGACCTCGCCGTCGTCGATGAAAGTTTCGTGATAGTGCGGGGCCTTGCCCGCGATGTTGCGGAAGTGAACGTAGGCGATGCGATGCTGGCTGCTGTAGTGCTCGACGGTCTGGTAGATGTCGCCTTCCGTCATCTCGGCGAGCGTGCCGAGGCAGAACTCGAGCATGTTCGAGGGGCTGGGAGAGAGATCGATGAGGCGCTGGTACATGGCCTGCTGGTAGACGAGTCGCGGCTGGCAGCGCATGGTGGGGGTGGGCGGATCGTCGGGGTGCGCGGCGAGACGGACGCCGGCTTTTTCGGCGACGGGGAGAGCTTCCTCAAGGAACCGCTGCAGGCGGCGCCAGAGTTCGTCGTGAGTGATAGTGGGCAGCGTGCCCGGGGGCGCATTGGGGTCGACAATCATGTTCCAAACGACGCCGTTGGGGATGGGCGTGTCGACGGGGCCGTCCATGCCAACGGATTCCGCGCCGCCACGCGCGAAGGGCCCGCTGGTGCGGCCGGCAACTCCGGCGATGGAGAAGTTGTAGCCGAATGTGGGAATGCCGGCTTCGCCCACGGCGCGAATGATTGCGTGCACGTTCTGCATGTGCTGGGCGCGTTTGGGGCCGTCAAGAAGAATGTCGTACCAGTGAGCAGGGTCGAAGTTTTCGATGCCCTCGAGCTTGAGGCCAGCGGCCTCAACCTGCTTGCGAAGCGCGATAAGCTCGGCGGCTGTCCACAAGCGCTTGGGATCGCCGGCCAGGCCCCACGGTTGGTCTTTGCCGCCGGTGGGTTGATTGTTGGATGGGTTGGCCTGGCCCTGACGGAAGTAGTCGACGAGGTGGACAATGACATGGGTGCAGCCGGCCTGCACGGCGAATGAGTAGTATTCGTCGTTGAGCATGTGCCGGTAGAGTCCCAGACCAAGCTTCATACTTGCCCTGAAGTAGTTTAGACGAGGCCGCAAAATCTGCGGCGAAGGACCGGCGAAAAGACGAGTGGAGCCAGCCGAAAAAGAACGGCGAAATTCATGCTCTGGATGCTTGCCAGATGTTAATTGTTGATGTAATCTCTGATACCGGTCGCCGTTTTTCCCTCGCCGGTGCTTCCACCTAGGACTTCCCTGTTTGTGATCCGGATGGAAGATCAGGCTGCGCGCTAAGAGCGCGAAATGCCTGGCACTGGCCACGACGACGTCAATAGATGCACGACGGTTTATCAAGCAAGCCTGCATCCCCTGTAGGCCAAACGATGCCTTCGTGGAGGAGGGGTTTGTGTACGAAGCGCAAGAACAAATTCTGGCGCCGGGCACGGGGGTCAGCCAACACGTTCATTTGCTTGGCGAGCGTCCGACGGTGCTGCGCAACAACCGGGTTTTGATTTTTCTCACCTTTCTGGGCAGTGTCGCCTCGCTGATCATCTCGCTTAGCATGGTGTTTGTCGCCCTCACGACCATTTTTCCGTTGGGCGCGATGAATCTTGACAGGTTCGCCGAAGGCGCGTTGTGGGTGCTGGGAGCGTGGCTGATGGCCATGTCGCAGGTCTTCCTGTGGCGACAGGGGAACCTGATGGCGAATTCCTCTGTTCTGCTCGACAGCTATGGAGCACACTTCAAACTCGACAACTCCAACGACGCAAAAGAAGTGTTTATGCCGTGGAATGGAATCGCCGCAGTCCACTATAAGCGGATTCCGAATGCGCAAAAGTTCACCATTCTCGGCACGGACACCAACACGGTGACCTTCACTTCCCACGCCTTCTACCGGCCCAAGAGGGTAGCGCAGTTGATCGCGGAGCGCGCGGGATTGCCGTTGGTGCGTGGTTAAGGCGTCAGAGTTCCCGGTTACCGCTGGTGAGACGTCAGCGGAACAAGAAGCGCCTTCATCTGGCTCTCGATCTCTCTGATATCGGTGTCGCCCTGAAAGCGCGCGCGCACCGCACCGTCCCGGTCAATCAGAAATGTAAGCGGCAGTCCAAGGACACCACCGTAGCGCGCGGCGAGCCGTTCATCGCCCATGGCCGCAGGGTAGTTTAACTTGAGCCGCTCCACAAGGCGACGCGCGGGAGCTGCGTCGTCATCCATGGAGATGGCGATGACGGCGAATCCCTGAGATCCGTACTGGCGCTGCCATGCGGCGAAGACGGGCATTTCCATCTGGCACGGCGCGCACCATGTGGCCCAGAAGTTGAGCAGAACCACTTTGCCGCGGAAGGCGGAGAGGCGGAGCGCTTGGCCGTTGAAGCTTGTGAGCGTAAAGTCGGGCGCCGCTTTGTTGAGCAGGTTGCCAGAAGCCAAGCCGGCCGGTGCAGCTGAGGCGCCCACAGAAGCGGCGACCAGCGCCGCGAAAAGCATGCGGCTTAGCGCGCAGTGCGCCGCACGCTGCCGGGGTGCCGAACTAATGGCCGCCTTCAATCGCAAATCCTTTGTTGACCCAATCGTCGCCGAAGTTCTCGGGAAGATAGAGAACCTTCACGTGGGTGAATCCCATGTCGTGGAGCAAGCTGTATGCCGGGCCCACGTTGGGGCAGCGATTCCAGGGGCAGCAGCCGCAGTAAATGACGATGAAGGTTGCACGCGGCAGCGACGCAACGCGCGCGCGCAACTGGGCGACGCCTTCTGCCTGCGAGCCGGCCCCGGCGTACTCCGCGCCAAAAATGTGAGCCTGGGCAAACATCAGGCGTGAGCCCACCTGCAGAATGAGCGGTCTTTCAACGCCGCGCGTGCGCAGCAGGCGGTTGAGGTCGCGGGGCTGAATGAGCTGTGCCGTAGGAATGGTGAACGCACTCGCCGGAGGCGGCCCCGCCCATTGGGTCGCGGCTTGGCTCGGCTGCAGCGTCAGACAAAACATCACCAGCGCGGCAATGACAGCCGTTCCTTCGCTTATGGGGCCGGATGACATGGTGGGATCTCTGAGTCCAGTGTAATCCGGAGCGCAAGTGGCTGCTGGACGTTGGAGGAAAAACTGCGCCCAAATTGAAAACGCCAGAGGCCGAAGCCTCTGGCGTTTCAATCTTGATGATCGCATAGTACAACCGGCTGTCGCATCCTCCAGCTCCCCCAGCGGCGAACCTGCAGCTTTCGCTGCTGCTCCCTCCTCTGGCTGCGCCGGCACGGAACTTTCGGCTTGCGCCTATTGCCCCGCACTCCGGCTCGACCGGCGGCCGACTTCCCCGGCTCGGATCGGCGTGGTTTCGCTCAGCTCGACAGGTGGCTAACCTCCGACTCGCGTCGGGTGTTGCGCGCTTCCGATCAACCGATGGCAATCCATCCGGCTTGCGCCGAACGACCCCTCCACCGGCAAGGCCGACGATCAACTGCCGACTCACACCGGATTCTGATCCTTTAGCTCGGCTGGCTAGAACAACCTCCGGCTTTCACCGGCTCTTGTTGCAGCTTCCAGCTTGCGCCGTCTGCTGCTGCAACCTCCAACTCGCGCTGGCTGCTGCCCCCATTTGCCAAACCGGCGGCGAACCTCCGACTCGCATCGGCTGTTCCACCCTCCGGCTTTACCGGTTTCAATTCGCCCGGCTCGCGCCTGACGTCTCTACCTCCGGCTGGGCCTTTGATACGCCCCTAACTTCAACCGAACCTTGCATCGCCGGCTGAGCCGTCGATGAGTATTCAGTTTCCGCCGGTTCGCGTATCCTCCGGATCTGCCAGCTTGACAACTTCCGACTTGCGTCGGCTTTTGTAATCTCTGGCACAGCCAGCGATCCCTCTTGGGCTTTCGCCCCAGGTTTCACCCTCTGGCTGGGCTGGCGGCGATTTTCCGACTCTCATCGGTTTTTCGTTCCACCAACCGTTCCGGCGACCAACTCCCGATGCCCTACAGGCTCATCAGTTGTTGTGACAGTACGTCCGCTGAATCTGTGGATGCAAGTGCAAAAGTCAAGTAAATCTGTGAATTTCACCAGGGTTGGTGCAGATCGGATCTTTTCGCAGGCCGAATGAGCGTTTGGGCGCACATTTGCACCGGATTGCGAAGAAAAAAAAGAGGATAGATGCCGACGGAATGCTGCCACACTACTCTCTGTCCTCGATCAGTGCGAAGCGGTTGTGGTTGTCGTCTTAGTGGCCAAAGCCGATGCCAGGCGAAACGGCTGTCTCGGCTTCGCTGCGATGGAGGGCCTTCTCGGCGCAGTTCGAGTCGATCGTTGCGAGGGATATTGTGCGGAAGCAATCAGGGATCCAGTAACCTTCGGCCTTAGGTACGTAATCAGTCAAGGGCGAAGATCAGCTTGATCGTTGTTTCAACTTCTGTCGGCTGGTTGTTGAGCATGTACGGCTTGTAACGCCAGTTCCGCACAGCATCAAGGGCGGCCTGTTTCAACATGGCCGGCCCGTTCACAGCCTGCAGATTCTTGATCGTTCCAGTCTTGGAAATTGTGGCATGCAGTTCCACAGTGCCAGACACGCGGGCTGCTTTCGCGATGGATGGATAAGTAGGCTGCGTCTTCAGAATCAACATTCCTGCCGCAACACCCGATGAAATGGTAAACGGTTTGGAAGATACAACTTTGACCGCGGGTTGCGCTTGTCCATTCAAGACGCTCACATTCGCGCTGCCGCCGCCCAGACCATCTGCACCCCCTCCGCCAAAGATCACGGGAGGAGGCGCATTCTCCGCGACTTGCTTTTCATTCCCTTGCGGAATCAGTGTTGGCGCAGTGAGTTGATCGTCCATGACTTTCGCCTGGAGTTTCGTCGGCGCCTGTGCCGAATTCTCTCTCTCCTGCGGGGCGGCCGGCTGGTTGTCCGTTGCAGGTTGCTGTTCGGTTGTTGCCAGCGGCTTGTCCTGAGTTAACGGTTCACCTGCCGGCGGATTCGGCGCAGGCATCTCCTGTGTCTCCTGCTGAGTATCGGTTGCTGCCGGAACCGGCTGAACGGACGGTTTCACCACGGACTTCGACCCGTGATAGAACAGCGGGATCATAAGGAGAAGCAGAATTGAACTGGCGCTAGCGGCAGCAATGGTCAACCACTTCTTTTTCGCTGTCTTCTTCTCCGCCGTCTTCTGCTCTCCCTTAACTTCGATGTCCTTCGATGAATACCATTGGAAGAGAGCCTCCTCAGCTTCGCGTTTCAATGCCGTCGCCGGTTGGGCTGAGTTGCGCGCCCCATCGACCGTTGCGACCTTTGGCAAACCCTGCACCGCGGGAGCTTCATTCGCGGCACGGCTCGTATCCGGCCCGCGTGAGACGCGGCTAGGCGATCGATCCTCCGGCTCGCTCGTCGGCTCTTGCTCCTTAACCAGGACTGGCGCGGACGAGCCTGAACCCGAAGCACGTGGACTGTTCACGACGGGCGACACGATTGCTTTGCGCTCGGTGGATTGCCCAAACGGCTTTGGAGTCTCGCCGAAGGAATGAGCCTCTATCCATGCCTCCCATTCTTCACGAGAGTTGACAGGCTTGGTCGAAGGAGATGCTTCGCTGTTCCGAAAGCTAAAATCTACTTGCTGCTCGACAACCACCGGTGCGGACGAAGCTGAACCCGAGACACGCGGCCGGTCTCCCGAAGATGCTTTGGTTTCATCGCGGCTAACGGATCGTCCAAGCGGCTTTGGAGTCTCTCTGAATGAATGAGCGGCTTCCCATGCTTCCCATTCGCCAGAAGGAACAGGCGTAGCCTCGGGAGAACTTTCGCCATCCCATTCGCTGAAATTTTCGGGAAGCGTTTCAGGTAGCAACGGAGCTAATTCTTCTGGAGATGCCATTGACCGTCCTCACCTTTCTCATAGACCGCGCCTTTGTACGTGCGCGTTTCGCGCGGGTTTGTCCCGGTGGCCGCGGGCTCGGTTGTCGCTTCCGCAGGTACCGGATCTGCGGGGGTAAACCTAGTCGCGGTCATGGTCCAGGCGGAATCAGTCTCATCCTCCGTGGGTGACAATGAAGCAGCGTAATGCGAGCCTTCCACCTCAAGCTCGACCGCGGCTTGCGCCGTCGCGTGTTTTTCAGTGTCCGACGGGGTGAACGATGCGGAGAGGGTATATTTCCCCGGCGCGAGGACGTGGCCCTCGGAAGGAGTGTAGACAAATGTTCCCGGAACCGATGCCGTGGCATTCAATTGAGCGGCGCTCAGCGCGGTGCCGTAAGGAACTGCAGTTGGGACCGGCCAGTTGATGACGGTTGGCAGCTTTTCGGCAATGGTCAGCGACACGACTGAATTCACCGTTGTGTAATTCAAAGTGTCAGTCGGAGTGAAGGTCGCCAAGAGCTCATGTACCCCGGGCTTGAGTACCTCGCCCCCGGCGGGTGCATAAACAAAGGATCCTGGAACTGATGCTTTGGAATTCAGCTGCGTTGCGCTCAGGGCAACGCCATAGGCAATTGGATCCGGCGTCGGCCATATGATGCGGGGAGTTGCCTTAGCCACAGTCACTGATGCCGCGGCCTGCGATGGAGAATAGCCCACGGTATCTGCCGGAGTGAAAACGACCGACAGTTTATGCTCTCCTGCCGCAAGCACCGCCCCCGCGCCAGGTTTGTACTCAAACGATCCCTGAACCGATGCCATAGCACAGAGTTGCAAGTTGCTGAGCTTCGTCCCGTATGTAATAGGATCGGGTGCCGGCCATTGGACCTCACACGTTGCCTTGGCCACAGCCAGCGGCACGGTAGCCTTTGCCGTTGTGTAGTTTGCGCCGTCGGCGGGTGTGAAGGTTACCGAAAGCGAATGCTTTCCGGGAGGGAGCACCTCGCCCCGCGCGGGAGAGTAGTCCAATCTTCCAGGCACAGACACCGAGGCATTGAGCTGAGTATCGTCCAATGCGGTGCCGTAAATGATTCTGGCAGGAGTTGGCCAAGAGAGAACCGGTGTTGCCTTGGCCACAACAATTGAAACTGAGGCCTGCTGCGAAGCGTTGCCGTTAGATTCTGCCGGAGTGAACGTGACCCATAGCGAGTGTGTTCCGACCGGCAGCACATAGCCCGGGCCGGGTGTGTAGACCAAAGTTCCCTCAACCGATGCGGTGGCATTAAGCTGAGCGAATGTGAGTTTGTTGCCGTAGGTAATCGGGTCTGGCGCTGGCCATGTAATAGCCGAAGCGGTATGCGCATCGCCCGAAGGCAGAACCTTTGTGCTCGGCGGTTCAATACTTCCGGAATCTAACCGCGTATTGTCTCTACCCAGATCCGTAAGGTCAGAATCCCGCTTCCTTCCTTTTGGAATCTGGCGTCCTGAAATCGAGCTGGCCATCTCCCGGCTGATGCGCGAGATACGTGTTTCAGGAAGCCCGGAGTCGCCGTATTGCAACGCGCGCGCAGCGTCCTGATCATCGGGAATCTTCCACCGCACCGGTCTGCCGAGAGCCTGAGCGATGACGTCTTGATTCGCTGGCTCCAGGAAGCGAGACTCAAACCGGTTGATCACGATTTCGAGGTTTGGTCTTCCTTCAGCGAAGAACTTTGAGACCAGGCGATTTGAATTCCGAAGTTCGGAGATGCCGGTCTGGGTGACGAGATAGATCATTGAGGCTTCTTCGAAGAGAACCTTGGCCGCCACATCAATCCTCGATCCCACATCGACGATCACATGATCGAATTCGCGCCGCGCGATCGCGATCAGCTTTTCGATGGCTCCTTTAGATACCTCAACGTCGGGAACCTTGGTGGGAGCAGCCAGCACGAATACTCCCGACCGATGTTTCACCAATAGATTTTGAAGAAAACTCGCATCCAGCCGGTCGATACTTCTCAGGGCGTCCTCGGTCGAGTAACCCGCAGTAATCCCAAGGCACAGGGCCGCGTCTCCGATGGGGACAGCGAGGTCGACGAGCAGGATGCTTTGGCCGGATCTCTGCGCCAAAGCGATGGCAACGTTGCAGGCGACTGTCGTAACCCCGGATCCTCCTTTGGACCCGACAAAAACATGCAACCCTCCTAAAGTGCTACCTGCCGGCGGAGTTTTCTCGCGAAGGACAGTTTCTGTGTGATCGAGCGCCTCCGCCACAGCGCCCTGGTCGAGGGGTAGAAACAGGTACTCACGAGCTCCGGCACGCATGGAGCGGATCGCGAGTTTCGGATCTGTCTTCTCCGAATAGACCATGATCGTCGCCGCGGCGTTGGCGCTGGCTCTTTCCACTAATTCCAGAGCGACATCCGGCTCACTGTCCAGGTCCAGAATGACAACTTCGAACGACGCCAGCAATCCATGCAGGTGTTCACGTTCCGGCGGGTAAGAGTCGAACTCGCGGACGTTGGCCCGGCCAGTTTCGGCGAGAGCCCTGGCCATCACCGACCGTCTCTCCGCGTCTGGGCCAATCAAGGCAACCGACAAGAAGGTGGCACCAAGGGTTTCGGCGTGCTTCGTCTCGAAATTTGGTGATACGTCTGCTGAACTCACGATATGAAGTGCTCCTTGAGGTGCCAGCTCCTACTCATCTCAAATCTCAAATCGACATCGTGTCCGTGAGACGAACCTGCGGGTTTCTTTCGCCCATCACGAATGTGGGTCAATTCCGGGGACAACCTTCCCTGCGAGCGTCAGACTATGGCTGCCCGCCAAACAAGTCACCGTGGGACGATGGTAACCAATTATGAGCCCAATAAGGAACTTAGATAACCACATGTGAGCATTACTAAAGTGTTAGAGATGTGTCGGTCACACACTTCCACCAATCCCAGAGTCTTGTTTGGGGCTTTTTACGGGCCTGGCGGCCCATTCACTGTCCTTCGGTCAGAATCCCGTCGATGCGTGCCAGCTCCTCGCCGGCGAAGTCCAGCTTGGCGAGCGCGGCCACGTTCTGCTCGATCTGCTCCACGCGGCTGGAGCCGATCAATGCTGAGGTCATGCGGCTGTCGCGCAGCACCCACGCCAGCGCCATCTGCGCCAACGATTGCCCTCGTTCGCGCGCCAGCTCGTTCAACGCTCTCACCTTGGCGAGGCGACCCTCGTCAACGTCGTTCCTCTTGAGGAATCCATGCGGCTTTGCGGCTCGGGCATCAGCGGGAATGCCCTTGAGATACCGATCCGTAAGCAGACCCTGCGCCAGCGGGCAGAAGGCGATGCAGCCCACACCTTCATTGCCCAGCACATCGAGCAGCCCGCGCTCCGGAGTACGCTCGAACATCGAGTATTTGGGCTGATGAATGAGGCACGGCGTGCCGAGCTCGCGCAGAATACCGACCGCCGTCGCGGCTTGCGCCGGGTTGTAGTTGGAGATGCCGGCATAGAGAGCCTTGCCGGATCGCACCGCCTGATCGAGCGCCGACATCGTCTCTTCCACCGGCGTGTCCGGATCGGGACGATGCGAGTAGAAGATATCGACGTACTCCAGGCCCATGCGCTTCAGGCTCTGGTCGAGACTCGCCAGCAGATACTTTCGCGACCCCCAGTTGCCATACGGGCCGGGCCACATATCGTAGCCGGCCTTGGAACTGATGATCAGCTCGTCGCGATAGAGCTTAAGATCGAGGCGCAGAATCTCGCCGAAGTTGCTTTCGGCGCTTCCCGGCGGAGGGCCGTAATTGTTGGCCAGGTCGAAGGCTGTAATACCCAGATCAAATGCGCGGCGCACCATGGCACGGGAGTTCTCGAAGTCATCGACGCCGCCGAAGTTGTGCCACAGTCCGAGAGAGATCGCGGGCAGCTTAACTCCGCTGCGACCGCACCGGCGGTACTGCATGGTGTCGTAGCGCTTTTCGTTGGCGGAATACAAAACGGCTCCTTGGTGCGGGGAAATATGCGTCGGCAGCGCTAGCTAACGACCGCCGAGATTGAGATTTCCTTGCAGCCGTCTGCGGGAGGACGCACGATGTTTCCCTCGATCGGCGATCCGTCGACGGTAAGCGCGACACTGTTCCCAGTGCCCTTGCGCTCGATAGCGATCTTATATGACACTCCGCGAAAGATGCGCGTCGCGGTAAAGCTCCGCCAGCCGGCAGGAATCACCGGAGCAATCTCGAGGCCGTCGTACGTGGGGCGCACGCCGAGGATCCACTGCGTAATGGCGTAATAATTCCATGCCGCGGTTCCTGTTAGCCAGGAGTTCTTGGCCTCGCCGAATGTCGGGGCATCCTTGCCGGCGATCATCTGCGCGTAGACGTAAGGCTCGCAGCGATGCACTTCGCTGATCTCTTCGCGCGCCGAAGGATTGATGCGCAGGTAGTAGTCGTGCGCCTCATCGCCGTGGCCCAACCGAGTTTCGGCGATCATCACCCAGGGATTCACGTGGCAGAACACGCCGGCGTTCTCCTTGTAGCCGGGCGGGTACGAAGAAATCTCGCCAAGCTGCAGATAGTAGCGAGTGTAGGCCGGCTGATGCACAACGAGCCCATGCTTCGTGGCCAGGTGCTGGCGCACTGAAGCCAGAGCCTTGGCAGCCCTGCCGTCGTCGAGCCCAATGCCAGCCAGCACGCAAAAGCCATTTGATTCGATGAAGATCTTGCCTTCCTCGCGCTCTTTTGATCCAATCTTCTCGCCGAAGCTGTCGTAGGCGCGCAAGAACCACTCGCCGTCCCATCCGTGCTCCTTGACCGTCTGCTCCATCTTCTCGGCAGCGGCCAAAAAACGCGTCGCATCGTCGGGGTGCCCATGGCGGCAGGCGATCGCAGCCAGCTCGCGCGAAGAGCGCACGAAAAGGCCGGCGATGAACACCGATTCAGCCACCTTTCCGTCCCGGTTGGTTGTGGTCTGGAACGAATTACCGGGCGTGTCGGAAAAGCAGTTCAGGTTCAGGCAGTCGTTCCAGTCCGCGCGGCCGATCAGCGGCAGCCCGTGAGGCCCGAGGCGCTCCAATGTGTAGCGGAAGCTGCGACCCAGATGCTCGTAGAGCGGCTCCTCCGTGCCGGGTTTGTTGTCGTATGGCACCAACTCGTCAAGGATGCTCCAATCGCCTGTCTCCTTGAGATAGGCCGCGACGCCGAGGATGAGCCAATGCGGATCGTCATTGAATCCGCCGCCGATGTCGTTGTTGCCTCGCTTGGTAAGCGGCTGATATTGGTGATAAGCTCCGCCGGTCTCGAGTTGCGTTGATGCCAGGTCAAGGATGCGCTCCCGAGCTCGCGCGGGCACCATGTGCACAAAACCCAGCAGGTCCTGGTTCGAGTCGCGAAAACCCAGCCCGCGGCCGATGCCCGACTCGAATGACGAGGCCGAGCGCGACATGTTGAAGGTGGCCATGCACTGGTACGCGTTCCAAATGTTGACCATGCGGTTGGTATGGAGGTCTGGCGTGTCCACCTGGAAGATGCCCAGGAGTTTGTCCCAGTGCTCGCGCAGGCGGCCGAAGGCTGCATCCGCTTCTTTGGCGCCCAGATACTTCGCAATCACCGGCTTAACCATCTTCTTATTGATCGTCTGCGAATCGGGTGGATCGAACTTCCGGTCCACCGGGTTCTCCTGGTAGCCGAGAATGAAGACGATCTGCCGTGTCTCTCCCGCGGCGAGGTCGAGCTTCACTTGATGAGCGCCGACCGGGGCCCAGCCATGCGCGATGGAGTTGGTCAGTTGGCCCGATGAAACCGCCATGGGATTGTCCCATCCGCGGTAGGGGCCCAGAAAAGCATCGCGTGCGGTGTCGAAGCCGGCTGTTGGCTCCGAGCAGGCAAAGAAAGCGAAGTGATTGCGCCGCTCACGGTACTCCGTCTTGTGATAAAGGACGCCGTCAACCACCTCAACTTCGCCGATGTTGTAGTTCCTCTGGAAGTTCGTAGCGTCGTCCTGCGCGTCCCACAGGCAGAACTCGACGCTGGCGAAGACGGAGATTCGCGCCGGCGTCGCGCGTAGATTGCTGACTGTGAGCTGCCAGATTTCGAGGTTTTCGTCGAGCGGGACGAAGTAGCGCGTGTGAGCTTCAATCCCGGCGAATTTGGAGCCGATAGTGGTGTAGCCCATGCCGTGGCGGCAGGAATAGTCCTCAGCGGCGTGCCGTGTCGGTTGCCAGCTCGGCGACCAGAAACTGCCCGACTCATCGTCGCGCAGATAATTGTAGCGGCCGCCGCAATCCCATGGCGCGTTGTTATACCTGTATCGGGTCAACCGTCGCAGTCGCGCGTCGCGATAGAACGAATATCCGCCGGCGGTGTTGGAGATAATTCCGAAGTACTCCTGGCAACCGAGATAGTTGATCCAAGGCAGCGGCGTATCAGGCCGCGTGATTACATACTCGCGGTTTTGATCGTCGAAATACCCAAATTTCATCTTCAGTTCCTCTCGGCACTCGTGATTCGGGGCGAGGGAGCAAACGTTTTCTGCAGCTCTATCCGTTTACACTGAAACGATTTTGCAGGGCCCGATCTGATACTCTTGACGGCGAAGCGCGATTATAGCTGAATTGGCGCGAGCGGAACAAGAATCTTTCCCGATCATGCTTAGCCGGGCTAACGAAATCGTTGCCGCGGCCTTTGAGGATGTGAGAGACTGATCCGTCTTTTCAACCGAGCCTGGCGAGTGAAGCGAATGAACGATAGGCCGCTTTCATCGATTTGGAGCCCTCGAACCTGCCGCCACGCGAGCCTCCGGCTCTTCTTATGCGTTTCGGGCTTGCCTTTCTGCACCGCCTTCCTGCTTCATGGAGCCGAGAATCCGAAGCCGGCCATAAGACTTGACCAGGTCGGGGACCTTCCCGGCACACCTAAGATCGTCCTGATCGCAAGCCCGGCCAAAACCCTAGCTAAAACCTTTGAGATCAGGCGCTCCAGCGATGGGGAGGTTGTTCTTCACGCAGATCCTTCCCCGGCCGCGACCGATCCGCTTTCACCCGACATCTTGCCGGCAGCGGATTTCTCTCGACTGGCCGGGCAACTGCATTAAGAGACTTTCAAACCAGCACTCCGCGAGCCGCGATCGGCAAAATGCGACTGGGGACCCGGAGAGTTTGATCGGCAAGTGAATTCGGGGGATTCGATGCATCTTCAACCATTGGATAGCGCAATTATTCTGGTGTACCTGCTGGGCACCGTCTTCGTTGGCTATTGGGTATCCCACCACGGCTCGCGCGACATGACCGCATATTTTCTGGGCGGCAACAAGATGCCGTGGTATGTGCTGGGCCTTTCTAACGCTTCGGGAATGTTTGACATCAGCGGCACCATGTTGCTGGTGTACTGGATGTTCGTCTATGGCCTGAAAAGCGTGTGGATCCCATGGCTCTGGCCAACTTTCAACCAGGTCTTTCTCATGGTCTACATGTCGGCGTGGCTGCGGCGCTCGCGGGTCATGACCGGAGCAGAGTGGATCAAAACGCGTTTCGGCACCGGCCGAGGCGCGCAGTTGTCACACCTGATCGTTGTCCTTTACGCATTCATCAGCATCATCGGCTTCTTCAGTTACGGCTTTAAAGGCATTGGCAAATTCGCCGCCACGTTCTTGCCCTGGCACCTGTCGCCGAATCAGTACGCGCTGATCCTGGTCGCGATCACAGCCATCTACGTCATCAAGGGCGGCATGATCAGCGTGGTGATCACGGAGCTGGTGCAGTTCTGCGTGCTTTCCATCGCGTCTTTCGCCGTCGGCATCATCGCCATGCGTCGTGTGGCGCCGGAGATGCTGCACAAAGTAGTGCCGGCCGGCTGGGACAATGTGTTTTTCGGCTGGCACTTGAATCTCGACTGGTCGACGCTGATCCCGGCCACCAGCACGCGAATCGCGCAGGATGGCTACGGGCTCTTTGGCTTCTTCGTCATGATGCTCCTCTTCAAGGGCGTGCTCATCTCCGCCGCCGGCCCGGCTCCTAATTACGACATGCAGCGCATCCTCTCCTCGAAGGATCCGCGGGAAGCTTCGATGATGAGCGCGTGGGTCAACGTTGTGCTCACCTTTCCCCGCTATTTTCTTACCGCCGGTCTTGCCATCCTCGCCGCCGTGTTCTTCAGCGACAGCATTCGCGCCATGGGCGCCAACATGGACTTTGAGCTGGTGCTGCCGTATGCGCTGGCGCGCTTCGTGCCCGTCGGCTTGCTGGGCTTTCTGATCTCCGGCCTGCTCGCCGCCTTCATGGCTAACTTTGCCGCCACGGTGAATGCCGCGCCGCCGTACTTCGTCAACGACATCTACAAGCGCTACATTCGCCCCGACGCGCCGCCGCGCACCTACGTTCGCCTCAGTTATCTCAGCTCTTTTGCCGTGGTCGTTATCGGAGTCCTCATCGGGTGGAATGTCAGTTCAGTCAACTCAGTCGTGGTGTGGATCGTCTCCGGATTGTGGGGAGGATACACCGCTTCCAACGTCCTCAAGTGGTATTGGTGGCGCTTTAACGGCTTTGGCTACTTCTGGGGTATGGTAGCCGGAATCACATCCGCACTGGCTCTCCCGACCCTGTTCGCAAAAGTTCCACTGGTGCAGCATCTGTTGGCCGTCTATTCCATCAATATGGATGTTTCGATCGTCTTCCCGGTGGTGCTCGTTCTCTCCCTTATCGGATGCTTTGCCGGTACCCTGCTAACCAAGCCGGAGGACGACGAAGTCCTCAAAGAGTTCTACCGGCGGGTGCGGCCGTGGGGCTTCTGGGGCCCCGTCTACCGCAAAGTTCTTGCCGAGGACCCCGCCTTCAAGCGCAACAAAGACTTCATGCGCGACATGTTCAACGTCGCCGTCGGGATCGTCTGGCAGGTCGCATTGGTCGTGCTTCCCATGTACATCGTCATCTGGGAACTCCGGCGCGCCGCCATCACCCTGGCGATCGTTTTGGCTACGTCGGCGATTCTCAAGTTCACCTGGTACGACCATCTGGAGCGCCGCGAGGCCGAGGCCGCGGAAGTTGCGGCCCCAGCCCACTCGTCTCCCTGAGATGCTCGCGTGTGTGTTACAAGAGAAGAAAGTGGGAAAAAAAGCGAAACCAAGACGCGAGCCGCTGCCGGGACAGCCGGTCAGCCTTCGTATCCTTGGCGAGTACCTCGATCTGTCGCCGGCCACCATCTCGCTTGTGCTGAATGAAGCGCCAGGTGTCCGTGCGATTCCGCAGGAAACGCGAGACCGAGTCAAGGCGGCAGCGGCAAAGTTCGACTACCGGCCCAGCTTTTACGCGCGCTCCCTGCGCACGAGACAGACCTTTTCCATCGGCGTATTGGTGCCGGAGTTGAGCGACAGCTATACCGCGCAGGTGCTCAACGGCGTGGAAGAATCTCTCATCGAGGAAGGCTACTTTTACCTGACGGCAAGTCACCGCCGCAGACCTGACTTGATTGAAGAGTATCCGCGCATGCTCATGGAGCGCTCGGTGGAAGGATTCATCTTGATCGACACCGTGGCGCAACACCGCTTCAAGATCCCAGCGGTTGCCGTTGCCGGTCATCGCCAGATTCCCGGCATCACCAACGTTTTACTCGACCAGCGGCGCGCGGCGGAACTCACTTTGAGGCATCTTCACATGCTGGGTCACCGCAGAATCGCTTTCATGCGCGGCGGCAGCCACAGCTCAGACGCTGAGGACCGTTGGGATTGCCTGAAGGCGGTGGCTCATGAACTTGGCGTCGTAGTGCGGCCCGAGTTGACCGTACAACTCAAGCTGATGGTTTCCACGCCCGAGCTGGGGTTCGAGCCCGCTTGCGAATTGCTCAATCGGAAGGTGCATTTCACGGCCATTGTTTGTTACGACGATATCGCCGCGATCGGCGCCATTCGTGCCTTTCGCGACCACGGGCTCCGTGTTCCTGAAGACATTTCCGTTGTGGGATTCGACGACATCCAGAGCGCAGCCTTTTATAACCCCAGTATCACGACAATTCGCCAGCCGCTTCATCAGATGGGCACGATTGCCGCGCGCCTGCTTTTGCAACGCGTTCGCGGCCAGGCAGTGCTTCCACGAATGCTCCCTGTCATGCCGGAATTGGTCATTCGCGAGTCAACCTGCCCGCCGTCCGAAAAATCCAGCCGAGTTAGACGAAGTTGAAAAAGCGGCAAAATCGACGCCGGCGAGAAGAACTCGCCTGAAGCCAATGCCTCAAGCTCTTGTATTTCATTGCCTCCCGCGCATTCAGACTGTTATAGTCCTCCTTTGGCCGCTACGCGCGGGCCAAAATGTGCTTTTCCTGAGGTTGCTCGGCCCATGAGACAAAATCGCAGCCTGACCAAAGAGCTGCAGGGCCCATCGATCCTTACCTTCGAGAATCCGGCCAGGGCGCAAAAAGGCAAGCTGTTCCTGGAGTGATCGAATTGGCAAAATCTCCCTCGGGCCAACCTGTAAGCAAAGCCCGGCAGCGTGCCGTGGCGCCAGTGACCAATCGCAAGCCCACCATGAGTGATGTAGCTCGGCTGGCTGGCGTGGGCACCATGACAGTCTCGCGGGTGTTAAGTGGCACCGTTCGCGTATCGGCGGAAACCACGCAGCGGGTTCAGACTGCGATTCAGCAACTGAATTACCGTCCCAATGTCCTGGCGCGCGCTTTTCGAGGTCAGCGCAGCCATTCAATCGGACTGATCATTCCCTATTTGTACGATCCCTTCTTCGCCAGTTGTGCCCACGCTGTAACCGCTGTCGCCAGGGAACACGGCCATTCGGTCATCATCACCACTTCGAACGAAGATCCCGAAACGGAGTACGCCGAAGTCGATGAGATGCTGCAGCGCCACGTTGATGGTCTACTCGTGATTCCGGCGCGAATCCGTCAATCGCGCCTTACCCGCGCCCTCTTTGGCAAGACACCGGTTGTGGCCTTTGACCGGCCGGTTCCGGATCCATCGATAGACACAGTCATGGTGCAGAACGCCATCGGATCGCGCCGCATCGTCGAACATCTTATCGAGCACGGACACCGGCACATCACTTACCTTGCCCTCAGCCGCAGTCTCTTCACCATCAACGCGCGCTATGCTGGCTATCGCCGCGCAATGCTGGACGCGGGGTTTGAACCATGTGCGGTCTTCGATTGCGAATCGGAGGAGGTCGTGGAGCAGATCCTCAAAGCAAAGAGGGCATCCAACGCCCCCCCCACCGCGGTGGTCACCTCCAATACCTTGGTGACGCGCTATGTTCTCGGGGCCGTTGCGCGCCTTGGCTTGCGTATTCCCAACGATCTCGCCTTCGCCGGGTTCGACGACTTCGATCTCGCGGAGTTCACTTCCCCGCCACTCACAGTCGTCCGCCAGCCCGCTCAGGAGATGGGCCGCGTCGCCGCAAACCTGTTATTCGACCGCATAGCACGCGGCGAAATGCCGCATACTGGCAACCACATCGTTCTCCCCGTTGAAATCGTTCTGCGGCGTTCGTGCGGCTGCAAACATCGTACCGCCGTCGTCATTCACTGAAATCGACTTGACCTGACACGCGTGCTACTGCACGTCAAGAGTCTGCGTGGCCAGGTTCCAGCCTCGCATGCCAATCGCAGGTTTCGCGCTGCCGGCCGCGAATGCCACTTTCACTGTGCGCTCCTCGCCGGGCAAAAGCGAAATGTAGTTGTCGCTATAGTAGGCGGGCAGGATGCGCTTCCCGGTCGTTGCGTCCGTGAGCGTGAGTTTGATCATGAGCGCCGCTGCGGGACCCGCATTCTTGATCCGCACCTCCACCGCGCGCTCGCCGTTCGCCGTGGCGGAGGCCGCCGAGGCAGATAGCGTGGCAGGCGGAAGCGAGTTCAACTCGCGGAAGCTCGCTTCGTCCGCCGCCCACCAATAGAAGTTGTCGCTCACTGGCGCGCTGGCCGCATCGCTCACTTCCAATCTAATGAAAATTGTGTGCCCCCCGGCCAGTGTTGCGAGATCAGGCTTCGCCACCGAAGTGCGATTGTCGGCGGCGGCCATAATCTGGTTGGTCTGGTCGCTCAGCGTCTTGCCGTCCAGGCCCTCCACAAGCGTGCGGACTTTGAAGGCCCTGGCCTCGCCCAGGTTGATCAAATCCACCGATCCATCGGCCAAATTCAGTTGCGCGTGCACCGGCTCGCAAGCCTTCTCGGTTCCGTAGAAGCTTGACTGCGTGTCGTAGTCCCAGCTCAGGAAGTTCCACTCCATGCTCGGCCACGACGGTTGCGTCATCCAGATCATGCGCGCGGAGTTGGGTTGCCAAAGATGCGCGGCAAACCCCTCGAAGATGGCACGATGGCCAACGTAGTCCAGCATCTGTGCCTTGCGCTCAAAATCCTCCAGGCTCGTCGGCGCGCCAAACTCTGCCTCCATGTGTGCCATGTACGGCTGCACGGCGCCGTTCCCACTCTGGTGCCAGTCGTGATAAGCCCAGGTGTCGCTAATCGGCCACCGGTCGGGCTCGGGGATGAAAGATCTCATGCTTTCAAGCGTCGGCACGCTGGGGATCCCAAGCTCGACACTGAATCCACGGTTAATTCGGTAATACGTCTCGAGCGGCTGGAATTGATACGGCCCCGAGTTGCGCAGATTCACCTGATTCGAGCTGCCCGTGTAATAGCGCGTGTGGTCGAGGGTGCGCACCAGTTCTGCCAGCCCTTCGTTGATCGTGGGCTGCGGCACGCCTTCGTTGCGCCCGCACCACACAACAATCGATGGATGATGACGGTAGCGCAGGATCGTGTCGCGTGCGTTCGCCAAAAACAGCGCCGGATCCTCGGCTTCAAGGTTGTAGCCCTGCGTCGATTCCCAGAAGTCGTTCCATACCATCAGCCCGTATTTGTCCGCCAGCGCGTAAAAGTTCTCTTCCGTATTTTGGCCCATCCAGTTGCGGATCATGTTCACATGCGCGTCGCGATGCAGCCGGAAATACGGTTCCAGGTGCTCGACGCTCACGCGTTTCAGCATGTCGTCCATGCCCCAGTTGCCGCCGCGCGCGGCAATGCGCACGCCGTTCACTTTGATGACCAGATCCGTTCCCGGCCATCCCCCGTCAACCGACCGGATTGACGGCGAATCCGCGGCCCCAGGCTCCAGTGTCTGCACCCAAGAGTGCAGCATCCAGTCAGGCAGTGTTTGCCCCGGCAGAACTTGATTCGGTGTCCAGTCGAAAATCTGCCTGATGCCCTGGTGTGTTCCATCGACCAGCGGCATTGCCTCGTCGTGAGTGCGGCTGGGCAGCACCTCCACGCGCCGCAGATGTCCCGTCGCGTCGAAAAGCGAAAGCTCGTAGCTCACCTCTCTCATGCCAAATTCAATTTGCTTTGTCTCACTCGTCCTCGCGCCAGTAGCAAACGAGACATTGAGCGTGTGCAGCGTGGGGTCCCCGTACCCATTCGGCCACCACAGCCGAGGATGCTGCACCACGAGTTGCGTAAACTCCGCCGGCTCCAGTCGAATCACCGTCTCGCCCGGGTCCAGATGCACATGCTTTGTCACCTTGACGTCATCGAAGCTTGCCGTGAGTTCGCCGTCAATCGCCGCGCTCCCAGTGTTGGTGAGCGGCGCTTCGATCTCGATGTCTGCCTCGCTTCGATCCGGTTTGGGCAAGGTTGTTATCACGTTCAGGTCGCCAATCTCCACCGGCCCTGTCGCGGTCAGCGTCACGTCCTGCCAGATGCCGGTCTCGCGGTCGCGAATCCCGGGAATCCAGTCCCAGCCCTCTGCGGCAGAAAAAGTCGGCCCGTCCAGCACTTCGATGCCGCCGTTCTCGCCCGGGCCGCCTTTGATCGACTGCTCGTTTGGAATCCCCGGATGCGGCGGCGGAGAAACCCGCACTGCCAGCGCATTTTCGCCACTGGAGGCAACGTCCGTCACGTCGAATTTCCCTCGCAAAAAGGCGCCGGTGAATCCGCCGAGTTTTTTGCCGTTCATCCAAACTTCGGCCGCGTAATTCACTCCTTCAAAGGTGAGCGTGAGCCTGCGTCCTCGTGCCATGCCCGGTGTCTTGAACTCCACACGGTACCAATAATCCTGATGAGCCAGGCTCTCGGGAATGGCCAGGTTGTCGAGCCCGTAATCAGGATCGGGATAGAGCCCGCGGTCGATCATCGTCGTCAGCACCGTGCCCGGCACCGTGGCCACCAACCAGTTCTTGTCGTCAAAACCGGCCTTGGAGATATCTTCGCCGGTTGCTTTCACCTGTGGCTCCGCCTCCAGCCTCCAGCCGCCCGCGAGCTTCCACGGATCATCACCCGTCAACTGGCAGTGCAGATCAGACGCGCTCAGCTCTTTTGCCAATGGCTTCTGAATTGCGCCCTTGCCATGCGGCAACGTGGACGGATCCTGTGGTGCGCTGTATCCGGCTTGCGCGCGAGTCTGAACTGGCCAGTGTTGCGTCGCCTCCTCATAGGTGGCCAGGCTGAAGTCCGGTCGCGCATCGGCAATCGCTTTCACTTGCTCTGCCGTCAATGCCCCGCGGTAGATTCTGAGCGCCGCGATCTTTCCGCCAAAGTGGCCCTCTGCGACATTGGGCAACGGCGTCGGCCCCATCTCCAAAACCGCCACAATGCTGCCCTGCGCAAGCGCGCTCGAAGCTACCGCGCGGCCATCGGCATACAGCACCACACGTTCACCGTCGCTCACAGCTGCGGCCATATGCCACTTTTCCGCGTCGAGCGCCTGATCGCCGATCACAAAACCTGCCGAACTCTGCGCCCGCCCCAGCCACAGACCGAGCCGATTGTTTGCAATTCCAATGAAACGCGCATCCTCCGCGGAGGGGTCGCCAATGCCGGCCAGCAAGATCGTCCCTTGTTGCGACTGCGGGGCCTCGAACCAGAAGGCAAGCGTCCACGAGGCGCGCCCCGCCAGCAAGGGGTCTTGCATTGCAGGCTGGCCCGATCCTTGACCGTCCATCGCCACGGCTGCGAGGCCATCAAGCGATGTCGACGGAGACAGCGGCTTGTTCAAGCCTGACCCGTCGGTGAGGAAAACGGCATTGAAAGGACCGTACGCTACCGGGGGCGGCGTCTCTGTTTGCGCGTAAAGCGAAGCACCCAGAGCGCCTGCAGCCAAGGCAAAGGCCAATCGCAGGCCCGCGCGAACGCGAATCCGAACCGGAATCGCAGGGATGAATGTGAAGTGGCTGGGCATGGCAGACCATCCTATAGGACACGCGAATTGAAGCGCAAAACGCCGGTCTCGGTTTCTTCAGGGCTCGCAATCGCAGAAACATGGACTGGAACCGGAAGGTAACGATATCACTGGCGGATGTATGTCCTCTCCCGACAAAGTACATCGTGCGCCGGAAACCGGAAACCATCATAGCGGCAGCAGGTCAGAGTTGTCGCTGGTGTTCTGCGGAATAGGGCGGATTTTTTCTGAAAGATTCCACTACCCTCGCCATTCGCTGTGATACAAATGGTAACAATCTCATCCCGTATGGAAACGTTCTCGGCGGTTGAGGTTTGCGGTAATCATGATGGCTGACCTGGTGGAGAGCCGTGTGCTCGCGTTCGATGTCGGCGGCAGCCACGTGGCTGCGGCTGTGTGCAGCGCCCCGGACTTCCACCTCGGCTCTGTCGCCAGCGCGCCTCATTCGGCCACCCATACGTCAGACGCTTTTCTCGATCTTCTCTACGACCTGGGAATGAAGGCTCTTGCCGGCTACGACGGGATGGTGGGAGCGATGCTCGCGGTGCCCGGACCGTTTGACCTTGAGGCAGGTGTGAGCCTGATGCGCCACAAGCTGCCTTACCTCTATGGAATCGATCTGCGCCGGGCCCTCTCCGCGCGATTCGCTTTACAGCCAGCCCAGGTTCGCTTTCTCAACGATGCCGATGCGTATCTGCTCGGCGAGGTCGGCGCGGGAGCGGCGCGCGGTTTCCACCGCGCGGTGGGACTCACCCTTGGAACAGGAATTGGCTCGGCATTTGCCGTCGAAGGCCGCCTTGTGACTGAGGGACCCGGCGTGCCCGCAGGCGGCGAGATTTGGAATCTCCCCTATCGGGGCGGAATCGTAGAGGACTTTGTCTCGTCTCGTGCCATCGTCGGGAACTACGAACGCTGCACTGGCAAGCAACGCGAGGTCGTTGACCTCGCGGCAGCTGTTCCCGGCGACCCGGCCGCACAGCAGGCCTTCACCGAATTCGGGCAGCATCTTGGCGTCGTGATTCGGACACTACTCGCCGGGTTTCAAGCTGAAGTCATCGTGCTGGGCGGCGGAATCGCCCGCTCCGCCAGCCTCTTCTTGCCCGCGGTGCAAGACGAACTCGGTGATTCCCCGATCCAGTTGCGCGTCTCCGAGCTCAAGGACAAAGCCGCGCTTGTCGGGTGCGGCGTCGCCGCCTTCCGCACCACGAACGGCTCGCCGGACCCAGGCAAATCCACGCCGGTCCGCAGCGCCGCAATCTAAGAGCTATCTCCAATCAGGCCGCTCTACTGGTAGAACGTGACGATGCTCTGCGCGGGAAGCGTGTAGTCGAACTGCCCGCCCGAAACGGTAACCGCGGCTTGCGCCGCCAGCCCTGCGGCTGACGTGCTTTGCCATGGTGTCATCGAGGTCACGCTCGAGGTTGGGTTGCCGTTCACGTCCAGCGCGAACGACAAGCTCTCCGACGTTGTATTGGAGTTAATC
The DNA here is from genome assembly GCA_963823805.1 of uncultured Acidobacteriaceae bacterium. GTDB lineage: Bacteria > Acidobacteriota > Terriglobia > Terriglobales > Acidobacteriaceae > Telmatobacter. The sequence continues at coordinate 599,426 of CAWGMW010000003.1, forward strand.
GCTACGATCACGTAGTGCGCCGGCGAGCTGTTCATGTAGGCCGAAACAAATACCCCGGAAACGGGGGCCGCCGTCGCCGAAACGCGTACATAGCCAGGCTGGATGAACTTCGAGTACTGGCCCATCACGTAGCCCATCGGCTGCACAGCCCCGGCGTTGTCGACGAGGCCACAGGTGCCTGCGTTGGTTGCACAACTGCCGGTGGACGCGCCGAAAAGTCCCCACCAGACATAGGCGTTGTATTGGCCGGTGACCATCGAGTTATGGACCGATTCACCATAAGTCGTTAAGGCTTGGGCCCAGGTAAGTGTCGCGTTGCTCAAGGGGCCGAACTCGGTCATCCAGATTTCTTTTGGGCTGTCCCCTTCTGGAATGGTGTAGGGGGCAGGCGAGACTCCATAGATGTGGCCGCCGATGATGCTGATGAGTCCTTGCGCACTTGGGTCGCTGAGAGCCGTTGCGGCCTGGGACGGCTGGAAGCTATCCGCCTCCGGCATAATGAGCTTCGTGGAGTATGGGTCCGAGGTGATTGTGGATGCGCTGCCTGCTATCCAGGTATCCATTTGTTGGGGAGTCCATAGGCAGGACTCATAGGAGACATTCTCCTCCGGTTCGTTCTGCATCGAAATGGCATAAAGATTGAAACTGTTGGTCGTATTGAAAAAGTGGACAAAATCCTCCAGGTAGTTGGCGTAATCGGCATAACCCTTGTTGGCATCGCTTGTTGGATCAAGGTAGCCGCCGCAGTAGTCGGCGGCGGGGCCGCATGAACCGGAGTAATAGGGCTGGGCGGTAGAAGTGTTTTTCATCGAGATCGGCGGCGTCCACGGCGAGGCGAAGACGATGGCGTTTGGGTTGGCTGCGACGGCTTCCTTGCCGTTGGCAGCCTCGTAGTCCCATTCACTGGTCTCATAGGGGTTGGCGCTCGAGGGCGATCCCTCAGGATCGATGCGCACACGCAAGATGCTGAGGCCGAGGCCGGGGCCGCTTGGGCTGAACAGTTCCGTGGCCACAGCTGAGGGCATTTCTCCGAGCCAGGCCGTCGAGCCCCCGAATCCTCGGATCGTTTGGTATGTTGTTCCAAAGTCCACCGTCACCTGGGTAGGGTTCACGGTTACACTCACTGCGCCGGTCACAGTGTTGTAGTCGGTGATGTCCGTCGGTGTAAAGGTCACGCTCTCGCTTACCGTCCCCAAACTCGGCTCCGTTGCGGGAGTCGTCCAGGCAAACGTACCGCCCACCGATGCCGTGCCGCCCGTCAGTGTCGAGCTTGCCAGCGTCTGGCCGTAGGTGATTGAGCTTGCCGCCGGCCACGCCGTCACCGTCGGCGTCGCCTTGTTCACCAACAGGATCACAGTGCCCGTCACCATGGTGTAATCGGTGGTGTCCATTGGCGTAAAAGTCACGTTCTCGGGGCCTGTTCCCGCGCGCGGCTCAGTCATTGGCGTTGTCCAGGCAAACGCACCAATCACTGACACCGTGCCGCCCGTCAATGTCGAGCTCGACAACGTCTCTCCGTAAGTGATCGCGCTCGCCGTCGGCCACGCCGTCACCATCGGCGTCGCCTCGCTCACTGTCACGCTTACCGTGCCCGCCACCGTGTTGTAGTCTGTTGTATCGGTCGGCGTGAAGGTCACGTTCTCGGGGATTGTTCCCGCGCTGGGCTCTGTCGACGGGGTCGCCCAGGCAAACGTACCGCCGACCGATGCCGTGCCGCCCGTCAACGTCGAGCTCAACAGCGTCTGTCCGTAAGTGATCGCGCTCGCCGTCGGCCATGCCGACACCGTCGGTGTCGCCTTGTTCACCGTCAGGATCACCGTGCCCGTCACCGTGTTGTAATCGGCGGTATCTGAAGGTGTGAAGGTTACACTCTCGCTGGGCGATCCCGCACCGGGTGCCGTCGTGGGCGTCGTCCAAGTAAAGGTGCCGGATACTGACGCCGAGCCCCCGCTTAGTATCGAACTCGCCAACGTATTGCCGTAGGTGATTACACTCGCCGTTGGCCATGCCGACACGGTTGGCGTTGTCTTGGTCGTCCCGCCTCCGCCTCCGCCTGAATTCGACCCGCCGCCACATCCTGCAGTTACAAGGACAGCGCACACAAGACACCAAGCCGAACGAATCCGCATAACCAGCTTCTCCTTAAAGGTCACTTAGAGGGCAGATTGACTCATATTCTTCAAGGCCTGTCTAGGCATCAGTCGCAGACACATTCAGCGGAATTGCGGCGCTTGCCTCGAATCACCAGCCGCGCCTTAGGAGCCGCTGAGAGCGCGTAATTCAAGGAACAGAAGATATTTTGCCTTCCGCAGCCCACCCATACTAAATCAATTTACTTTGCTGCGCAACGGCGATCTAAATACCGTCACAGACAACATCGCGCCGCTTGCGCGGCGCGATGAAAACTGCATTGACTTCTGTGCCAAATTGCAGCTATTGCACAGTTACGTTAACGTAGAACGGGACCGTAACCTGGTTCTCGCTGCCAGCGATCGTGACTGGCCCAGTTGGTAAATTGATGACTTGCGAACCCACTTGTTCTGCCGTCACCGTCACCGCGTAAGTTCCAGTCGGCGACGTTAAGTCCGCGTTCGGGGTCAGATTTGTGGTGTTGCAGGCCGTTAGACTGATGGCAAATGCCCCGCCGACGATCATCAGGAAGACCATGAGCAGGACACGGCTCTTCAGGAAGATCTTGCGCCGGAAGAACAGCCCGATCGTCCCGAAGCCGAAGATCGCGGCCAGAGTGACCGAAGCGACTGCTGCGTTCTGACTGGTTGTGGTCCCCACCGAGACATCGGTGTTGATGGTCATTGTGACGATCCCAGGCTGGCAATTGTCAGCCGCCGCAGTTGTTCCGGTGCATGGGATCTGTACCGAATTTGGAGCTGACGGCTGAGCGGAGCTGATCGCAGTGGGATAGGTAAATGAGCACACCGCGTGCGGCGGCAAGTTGTCGCAAGTCAGCGTCACTGGGAAGTTGTAATCGTTCAATTGCGCGCCCTTGCCGGCATACCCATACCCCAGCACTGAGGTAAGAGTAAGCGTTGTGCTCGCCGTTGACCCCGATGTAACGGTTAGCGTCGAAGGCGAAGCCGCAATCAACAACTCAGGGCTGCGTAATGCCTGGAAGAGCGTGGACACGGGGTCCGTCGCTCCCAGGAAGTTTGCATCTCCGCTAAACACCGGTGTGATGTAGTGCGTGGAAATGACCGGAGTGTAGGTCGTGAACTGGGGCATCTGCAGGCAGCCGGTTGCGAAATTGCCCGTAGCGCCGGTTGGATTCACTCCTGCGTTCTGAATGTTTGTGACTGAAGCGCCCGCAACTTCTGGACAAGCTGCGCCCGAGTAATTCGCCAAGAGGCAGAATGCCGCTCCCTGGCCCGTCGTCGAAGTTCCTGGCGGGCAGGTTGAAGAATTGTCCATGAAAGTGAGCGTTCCTGTGGGAACGCCGGCTGCGGTGTTGACCACGACGGGCATGGTGTATTGGAAGTATGCTTGCGACCCGTCATACGGTATGGAGCCGGAGACGGCACCCGACTCCAGAACGAATGGCAGATACGGCGGGGCATTTGGATCGGCGGTGAAGCCCGAAATGGCCGACTTCGCGATGGTCGCGTTTATGGTTCCCACCGAACGGCCATACACTCTGTCGCCGCCGTAATCCACGGTAATGGTTTGGGGCCCCGCAAGTACCGGCGCCAAAGTGAAGTTGGCGGTCCCATTCGTCAATGGAAGCGTCGCACTCGCTGTGATCGGGTTGATGGTCGGAGTGCCTGACGACGGAACAGTCACCTTCCAGGATGTGTAAACCACGGTAACCGTCCCGGTTGGGATCACTGTGCCGCTCTTCGGAGCCACCGTAATTGTAAGCGGCGTATCTACCACCTCGGCCGCATGGGCCCCCGCAGCAATGCTCGCTACCGAATTGGCGAGCGCAGCTCCCGTGCCTGTCGCTGCGATCGATTCCGGAACATCGATTGCGGAGCTGGCGACGCCGATCAGGCCGGTCAGCGTACCCTGCTCTCCAGCCCCAGGGGCAAAGGTCACTTGGACCGTGCACGTAGCGCCCGCAGCGATCGGGCTGGTAGCCACGCAGCCGCCGCTCGTTGTGTCCGCAGCCGCGAAGTCCACTGGCAGTTGCAAGTACGACGGCTGCTGCGCGTTCGCCGGGTTGCTGTCGGTATAGCCGGTCACGGTCAGCCCCGAGTTTCCGGCATTCGTGATCGTGGCCGTCAGATTTTCTGAGCCCGTCAGTGGTGGCGTTGTCAAGAAATCCAGCGTGCCGTTGGTGGTCACAAGGGTGACGGCGCCGCCTGAAGCCTGGGTCAGATAAACATTGGCAAGGCGGTCAAGCGCGACTGCCGAGGTGTTGCTCACGCCCAAGTCAACCCCGGTTCCCAACACACCGCCTACGAGAGGTATTCTCGTCGTCCCGCCGGCCGAGGTAATATAAACCGCGCCGGAAGGATCGACAGCCACACCGGTGGCGCCGCTTAGGTTGTTCAACAGTGTTGTTGGCGCGCCGACGCCGCCCGCGAGTTCAAAGAGATTCGCTCCGTCGATCACATAGAGGTTGTTGTTTGAATCTATGGCTACAGCGGACGGGGCCGTGAAGCCGGTGGTGAGCATTGTCTCCGTTTGACCAAGGGTGCTGACGGTGGATGCGCTCACGTTGCCCAGCCTTACCACCTGGTGGTTGCTGGGATCGGCGATGTAGAGATTGTCCAAGGCATCAACAGCCAGATTCAGGCCGGTCGTGCCCAGTCCGCTTACCAAGGTCACCTGGCCCGCCGTGTTCAATCCGGTTGGTCCCATGGGTATTTCGTAAACGCTTCCGGTACCGCTGTCGGCGATGAAGACATCGCCCGCGCCATCCACCGCGACGCCGGTCGGAGAAGTCCAGCCAGTGCCGACGGAAACTGCGGTCGAGGAACTGCCGGAACCGGCGGCATACTTGAGGACTTCCGCCTGGCCCGGATCCGCGATGTAAACATTGTTCAGCGCGTCCGTCGCTGCCTGGCTCGGTGTCTTCAAGCCACTGCCAACCGAGGATAGCAACGCCGGGGACGTTTGCACGTTGGCGCCCATCCCGGTTCCATGGAGCACGATGGAAGCGAGGATATTGTTCGTTGCGTCAAGCATCAGCAATTTGGCTGAGATATTTCCCACTGTACTTGGAGTGAAGGCAATCTGTTCTACGCAACTCGCGAGTGCTGCATAGGGCACTCCTGTCGTACAGGTCCCACCAGTGATGGTGAAATCCGGATTTGTCATGCCGTCTTCCACGATGACAAAGCTACCCGGCGTCGCACTCCCGTTAAAGCTGAAAGCGACGGGTGTGGCGATAGCCGTGGTCTTCCCCACGGTTGACGGGCCTAACTCCGCATAGCCGATTCCCACTTCGGCCACGTCCGCCTGGCCGTTGTTTTGCTTCTGCGTCGTCGGCACATACATGATCTTGTGCGCCCAATCGATCGCGGCCTCGCCCTGGGCAAGCACCGGAGTCAGCATGACGGCGTTGGCGGGCTGAGGAGTTCCTGAGGGATTGGGAACCATGAAGACGCCATCCGACGCGTCGCTGATGTACAGATTTCCAGCAGAGTCGGTGATCACTCCCGTCACGGTGGGCAGATTTGGGTCGACGCGGGTAAGGCAGGTGGAACCAGTTGGAGGACCCGTCGCGGGAGTCGGGCAGTCTGTGGTAAGCTGTCCCGCCGCCCCGGCAGCAAGGACCGATTCGGGTATCTCATAAACACCCGGAAGAGCGTGCGTTTGCCCGGGCTCTTCGACGAAATAGATGTTGCCTTCCGGATCCTGCGCAACGGAAATCGGGCGCGCGGACATCCCACTGATCGGTTCATCGGTAATCGGGCCCGCCACAGGGCTGGTCCATGCGCCTGTAACGGACAGACTAAAAATGTAATTGCCGCTGTTCTGATTAGCAACAATCAGATTGTCGTTGTTGCCAATTGCAATTCCCCAAGGCTGGAAGTAGCCCGGGAATCCCTCTCCAGCCGGCGCAGATAACCCATACTGGGCAAAGGCCTGGGGCTGGTTACCGGTCCCGGAGTTGGTGCAGATCGTAGTCGTCGGATTAGCAAGCGACAATGTCTGCGGGCTTGGCGCGTTCAGGCCTCCCCACTGATTCGATCCGAGGTACGGAAACATGACGATGCAGTTATTCCAGTTGGCCTCTAAATAGATATTGTTGTTGGGGTCGATCGCGATCCCCGGATTATTCCCCTGGCCAACAGCGCCAGCCGAACCTGAAGGTCCCGGGGCGCCGAGCGTAAGCACAGACCCTCCGACAGCGGGAAACTCATAGAGCGCGCCGTTCGCGTAATCCACAACGAACCAGTCGCCCAACGTGTCGGTCGCAGTGTCCCTGATCTGTCCCCATCCGGTGGGATGAGCCAAGCCGATAGGCGCGCTCGCGGTTACCAGCGGCGATCCTTGGCCTGCAGCTGCTCCAGTCAGGCAGAGGCTAATCAGCATCAGCGTAAATGCGAGACCGGCAAGCCGGCGCAGTGCGGTGAACGACGTGGTGGCCATTGCATTCCTCCCAAAATAACTCGGTTCGAACTCCGCAGGCGGCTCAACTCCGTTCGCGGATCGAGGCTTACCTTCTTTTTCGCTCTCCGGGAGCCGCCTCCAGCCCCCCCGGACAGCGCGGTGTGTTATCCAGCCGCTTCGCTGGTCCTACTGAACCGTGAACGGCAACGTGAATAGCGGCGTGCTTAGCGAGTTCTGCTTCAGCGTCGTCGGATCGTACGTGATGATCTGCACGTTATACGTTCCAGGTGGCGTAAGCGTAACTGGCGCCTTCAGCGGGGTTGAGTAACCGGCATTGGTGCAAGCCGCGATGCCCATTGAAACTCCTGCGAGCATGAGCGCCATACAGATCAATGCCATGTAACTCGAGAACCTCTTCCGGCCTGCAATCAAGCCCAGCAGGCCCAAACCGAACATTCCTGCAAGTGCCCACGGCGCATGCCGCTCTACTGAAGCCATCGCGCCGCCGTTTACCGGCACATTCGTGCTGATGGTCACGACGATGGTCGATGGTGTGGTCCCTCCGACGGTCACAACCCCCTGGCCCGAGTTGGAATATGCAAAGGTGCACTCCGAGTACTGCGGCAGTGAGCTCGTGACGCATTGCAAACTCACGTCCTTTGAGAATCCCACCAGAGGCTCCAGAGTCAATGTCGCCGAAGCAGCCGTCCCTGCTTTGGTGCTGAGCGTGGCCGGCGAGGAGGTGACCTGAATGCTGGGCACGATAACTTCAAAACTCGCCAGCGGAATGCTCTGCGCCGCGAAATTCTGGTCGCCGTTGTATACCGCGGTAACCGTGTACAGCGCCGGAGTCAGATTGACAAGTGTGAAATTCGCAATCCCGCTCGAGTTCAGCGAGCTTTGCGCCTGCGTTGGATCAACGGGCTTGCCGTTCAGCAGAAAACTTACCGAGCCTGTCGGCGTTCCGACTTTCGAAGTTACTGAAGCCGTCATCCAGGTGTTGGTGGCCTCACTCACGAAGGTATTCGAGAGATACGAAGTCACGTAGTTCGAATTTGGCGTGCAGTTGGTTGCGGTCCAGCTGAGGCAACCCTCAGTCCCCGGCGGCCCCACAACGAAGGTCGGGGTCGCGGGTGTGATCGCGAACGTCGTCTTGCCCGCGTTGCCGGCGAAGCATGTGGGCGTCGAGCATGTATTCTGCGTGGCGCCCGCCGTGCCAAAGCCGGTGTAGACCGCTTCGAGGTTATACGATCCGCCCAATAGATTCGTAAACGTGACGGTGGCCACTCCGGAACTGTTCAGAGCCACAGTCTGATTGGATTGAGACGCGCCGGTGCCTGGAGCCAAAATGATCACCGATCCCTGCGGCGTGCCAGCGCTTGGCATCACCGCGGTAACCGTCACCGTGACGGTTTCGCATCCCGGATAGACCGAACCGTAGCAACCCGGATCGGTGGTATCGGGCGTGATGGACGTGGAAACGGTGGTGGCAAACCGGAGGTCCGGTACGACGTTGGCCGTGAGCGCAATGTTGATTCCCGTGGAAGCGTTCGCGGCGTTACTCAGCACGTTCACCGATGCGTTTGCCTGCCCCGCAGACGGTGCCAGAATATTCAGGCCCAGATAGCACGAACTGCCCGGCTGGGTATTCGTCGAGGGTCCGCACGGCGGCGGGTTGAGCGTTGCTGGCGCCACCGTGAAGTCGGCGGCATCCGCGCCCGTCACCGCATCGCCCGAAAGTGCCGCGAGCGTCAAGGGCGTGTTGCCCAGGTTGAACAACTGCGCATCGAATTCAACCGGGACCGCAGGTTCAACCTCCCCCTGACTATTGAAGTTCACCGTACCACTGGTACTCAGCTGCGAGAGGCCAGCGGTCGTACTCGAACCGTAGTCGGCATAGAGGTTTTGCGATCCATCAATTGCCACGCTGATGGGTAATGTGGTGTTGCTCGACCCGAGGCCGGATGCCACCGGTATCAAGCCGTTGATATTCAGGCCGGAAGAGGTGGACGTGGTCTGAAAGGGAATCCATACCAGGCCGGATGCCTCCGCGACGAACACGGAACCCGACGGATCGACGGCCAGGCCCGTTACCGGACCCTGCAGTTTGCTGGTGATCTCGGTCAGGCCTCCAAAAGGCATGTAGATCTCCCAAAGGTTGTCCCCATCGGCCACATAGACGTCCCCGGAGTTGTCTGTGGCGATCGCCGATGGCCCACCGAATTGAGCCGTTGTCCCCAGCGTTTCGAGCGGCAGATTTTGCTGGAACAGCGCGGCTTGCGGGTTCGCAATTTCGACGACCTGTTTTTTCGCCTCATCCGCGACAAACACGTCGCCAAAGGTGTCGGTGGCAAGGCTCAGGTTCCCGGTGCCTAAGCCGCTCGCGATCTTCGTCTGCTGCGCAGTCGCCAGCGCACAATTCGGTGAACCGACGCAGGGAATCTCGTAGACGTTGCCATTGTCACCGATAAAGAGGTTGCCCACGCCGTCAACCGCCACGCCGGTTGGTCCTGACAGCCCGCTTCCGATGGCGGCGCCAGAAACGGGCGATGTGGTTCCGGCGGGATACTTTTCAATTGCCTTCAGGGCTGAATCGGCCACATATGTATTGCCAAAGGAATCGGAGGCCACCTGCCCGGGGTGATTCAGTCCCGAAGCGATCGGCTGTTGCGCGTTCGAGCCCACTGCGGAAATCGCCGACCCTTGTCCGACGCCGCCGATGAATACGTTGCTTCCGGTGATGACACCGTTGCTCGAATTGAGCAACTGCAACTCGTTTTCCTCAGCGCCAGCGCCTTGCGCATTCAACTGCACGAACGCGGAGCACCAACTATATTGTGCGTTGGTCGTTTCCGTAGGGCTGAACGCCGGATAGGCCGCGCCTGCGGTGCACGGCGGCACGGGCGGGATAATTGAAGTGTCCGGCGTAGGATTGGCGGCCATCAACTTAAAGCTGTTTCCGGTAGTTTGCGCAAACGAAATCGCCGAAGGTGTAGTCGCCGCGTTGAAGTTGTAGTAGACGGTTCCATAGGGCAACTGTGTTGCCGTTGCCGCCGTCGAACCACTTGCACCACCGGTGATGAGGCTCGTGGAGAGCTCGAATTGTGTGCTACTCAGGCCGGTTCCTGTCACCCGGAAGCTGAGCCCATTAAGCGCGGCCAGAGCGTCGCTGGTGCCCGCCGTAATCTGGACCACCTGATTCTCGGTAAAGGAATTCGCCGCAGTCAGAATCAAGGAACCGCCCGCCGCCGGCACTGAGTATGCCGTAATCGGAACCGCCACGGTCCCTCCCGTTGCGGCCGCACCCAGGTTAGCCATCCCAGGCTTCCAGATCAGGAGCGTCGAAGAGAGGCACGTTGCTTCGATGGTCTGCGTAGTCAAGGTGTCGCAATTTGGGGCCAGCGTCCCGGTGGGCGCGAAGTTCGAGCTGCCTCCGGTGGCAGCCCAGATAAAGCCTCTGGGATCGGCAAGGGGCTGATGGGATCCCCCAACGGGCGAAAACATCACAGTGTCCGCCCACACCAGGTTGGGATTTGTCGGCGTGCCTTCGTTGGGTGTCAGGAACAAGCCGCTGATATTTCCGCCATAGTTCGAATTGTTGATGCTTCCCCAAATCAAGTTGCCTTGGGCATCGAACTGGATTCCCGCAATACCCCCGAAAGTGTTCGAGTTGCCAAGTAACAATGTCCCCTGCGCTTCGCCCCCAGAGGTGGTGGAGACCGGTAAGGTTGCGCCGGCCGGGATCTCGCGAATACCGCCAACTCTGGTGCCCGGCGTCGAGCCATAGATGTTCTCAATAAAGTAAAGGTTCCCTGCGTGGTCAACTGCGACGCCGTATGCGTACTCCTGCAATCCAGTGACCATGGCGGTCGATGAAGTCACGTTACCACTCGAATCCACGGTGGCCTTATAGATGGAGGCAGGACCAGAGCCGCCCGACGTGCTTATGTAAAATGTGCCGTCATCGCCAATCGCCATATCCTCGGGACTGATTGCCGTGGGGACGGTACCCGAAAGGAACGTCGGCCCCTTCCAGATGTCAGCCGAGCTGAAGTTCCAGGTTCCCGAACTGGCGTTGTACGGCACGCGGCAGAACTGCACGGCGGAGCCATAACGGTCCGTGACATAGAGAACATTGTTGGCGTCGAAGGCGATGGCAGCGTTCCAGTACGTTCCCGAGGCCTCTAAGTCAGAGCAGTTGGAGGCATTGCTGCCCGTCGCCCCGGCTACAACCAGGGTCGGAGTTGACGCTCCCGGCGCAAGCTGGAACAGCTCGCTGATCGCCGAATCCAGGAAGAGAACATTGCCGTTCGGCGCAATCTTCTGTGAGTAGAGCTGGCCCCATTGGCCCGTGGCGCCATGGTTAAACGGAAGCACCGAGCCCGCCAGTACCGGAGGAGGGTTCCCCGGCGTATACGGTATCGGCAACTGGGCCACGGCCATGCCGCATGAAAGTAGGCCGGCAATCAAAACCAGGCACGCAATCCGTGCAACCCGACGGAACTTGACAGCAGACTCGATGGTCATACTTCCCCTCCCAAACAATCTCACTCCGAACCGCCTTTTCGAACGGCTTGCCTGCTGGCCGTTCACAATCTCCGCTTCCGCAGGCGCCGCCCTGTCTTCATGAATTGACCAGCCCCCAATTCCATCGCATCTTACGCGGCCAGTCTCGCGCAGGGTAGCCCGTCGCAGAAGCGACGGGGCCACCCTCAATACCGCTAGCTAAAACGTGAATTTCGCTTCCAACTCCGCAAGCCGGTTTCCAACCTTGATGTCCGCTACGCCAAAGTCCTGGTAAGTCAGCACGTTTTGCGTCAGAGGTGCTCCAACCGTCGCATTCTGGAAAGCCAGCGTCAGGTTGTTGGTGTTCTGGTTGTTGAAGCTGACCAGAGGATGGTTGAACAAATTAAAAGCAGCCATCCGAAGCTGCAGATTTCGCCCTTCTCCCATGGACACGTTCTTCAAAACCGTCAAGTCGTGATCAAGATACGCTGGGCCGTGAATGTAGGGGAGCCGATATGTCCCGTTCGTTCCCGGCTCGGGCAGACCCAGTGCCAGCGGGTTGATGAATTGATGCGTCTGCGAACCGCCCCTGATACTGACACCCTTCACCAGTGTCGGCATCAGCTGCACGTCCGGCGTGCCCAGCCAAACGGTCGGATTCATACTCGTGACGCAGTAGGAATTGCCGTTGACAACCGGGATTCCATATTCAGTGTGGCAGGGAGTCACCTCTTGAGAGGGCGAGGTCTGATTCGAATATTGCACCTGCACAGGCAGCACATTTCCGTATCCGAAGCCGAAATTCTGGCCATTCTCTGAAGCCAGCGGGAATCCACTCTCCACCTGCGAAACGCCCGAGACCTGCCATCCGTTGGACGCCAAGCCAATCAATCTGTTGCCGCCTTTGTAAAGCCGGCCCAGATCGACCAGATAGTGAATGTTGAACACCTGGGTCCGGTCGTACGGCACCGGGTTGTAATCGTTGCGCAGATTCACCGGATCGACCAGGTTGTTGTTATAGGAAGCTGCTACCCCCAAATTCTTGGCGAAGGTGTAGTTAGTTCCAAACGTGACCATACCCGCGCTCTTGTCCCACTCGATCTGCGCACTGTTGTAATTCGCGTAGAAGTCGTGCTTCAGCCGGTAGATGTGCTGGTAGAACGGGTAAGGCCGGTAAAAGTCTGTCTCCGGCGTATCCAGGCTACTGATGCCGCCCCCTGTTCCCTGGACGATGGTCATCTGCGTCGGCAAGTCACCCAGGTTGACCTGGAACAGCGTGTCCTGACCAGTGGGCATCTCTGGATTCTTATTGGCCGGGCAGCCCGTCTCAATACCGCAGATGATGTTAATGTCCGACGCGCTGTTGTAACTGCTGTTATTGTAGGAACCCAAATTGACGTTGTGACTGCCCACAAAGGCGACCGACAGATGCGATGGGCCAAAATGCAGGAACCGGATCCCGCCCAGATTCTGATCGATTCCGCCGTTGTACTGGTAGTAAATCGGGCGAACATTATCGCCAGGCGAAAGCGTGTAGGCGGTGAAATCGGGGGGATTCAGAGGCGACTCGCTGTCGATCTGCCCGAAGGACAATGCCCCGATCAACTGGCTGGTTTTGTAGTTCTGGGCCGTGGCTGCCGCAAGGGCATAGGGGTTGAATTGTTCCTGGTTCCGGTAAATACCCCAGCCTCCGCGAAGAACGGTGTTTCGCTTGCCGAAGATATCCCATGAGGCGCCCACGCGCGGGCTGAAGTAAATCGTCGGCGGGGAGTTAACAGAGTTTGAGACCCCGGTTTTCTGGGAAGCCCACGAGACGCCGGGCATGGCCTGGCTCACGCAGTTGCGCGTGTAGCCGCCGCATTCCGAGGTGTAAAGACTGTCGGAGAATTCGGCCAGGCCGTTATTGTGCCGATCGGCCCACGGACCGAGATGCTCGATGCGCGCTCCCAGAATCAGCGTCAGATTATGCAACTTCCAGGTGTCGTTCACAAAACCCGCAAGCGTGGTGTAACGCATGTCAACGAGCGGCGTGAAATTGGCCTGAGTGTAAGAGTCGGCATAGCCTTCGTACATCAGGGCCGTCGGATTAAAGCAACTGCCGAGGTAGTTGGCGCCCGACAGTCGAAGGGTTCCCAGCGTGCTTGGGTTCCGGCAGGGCACAAACTGCGCTTCCCCGAAGGCGCTGCTGTTTCCGCCGCCATACTCAAAGTAACCGTTGCCGGGGTTGAAGGTGTACTCGCCCTGCGGATACGCGTTGGAATCCGCAGTCCCGTTGAACGTGCCCGTCTCCCAATAAGCCCCGAATTCGAGGAAATGGTTTCCCTTCTGCCAACTCACGTTGTCCTGGAGGATGGGATCGACCTTCTTCGTGTGAACTTGATTGTTCCAGAAGCCGCCCGGCATGACCACATTTGGGTAACCATTGCCGTTATTGCCGTTGACCGCGGGAATCGAAAGATCGCCGCCATTCTTGTACATGCCCAGGTAGTTAAAGCCGTTTCCGTTGTTGCCGGGAATGTCGAACCGGTCAACAGCTGTCGGGTCGCCCATCTTTCCCGGCAGGCTCACGAACGACATCGCTGCGATGAGGTCATTGGTCACAGTGGAGCCGAAGATCTTTTCGTAGTTCGCCGATGCCACGTTCGATATGTCGCCAGTGGTGACTTGGCCGGGATAAGGAATCGCGCCCGTCGGGAACGATTGGTTCAGCGCTACCGGATCCTCGTCGACTTCTCTCTGCAGACCGTAAACCATGAACAGCTTGTTTGTGTCGTTGATCTCGTAATCCAGAGTGCTCTTGAACTGCGACACGTTCTGGTTTTGAATCTTTTGTTGAATGTAGTTGTAGCCGAACGGATTAGTGAAGGGATCGGCATTGGGCACAGGGAACCAGTTTGCCAGCGCCACACCGGCACCGTTGGCGAACGGCGCGGCGTTGTTGTTGGGCACGATCGCATTGTTGGGCAGATAGCTGTCCACATTGCACATCGCCTGAATGGAGTTAGGATTGGCGTTGCCATCGGGACGCGCTCCGCAGAGCTCGGCATCCAGCGATGCGGCACTGAAATCTCCCTGCCGCTCCGCCATCGTTGGAACCCAGCTCGAAATTGCCTCCTGGTTGGCCTCAAATTGCTGCTTGTCGTACTCGTATCCCACAAAGAAGAACAGCTTGTTTCTGCCACGATTGAATTGCGTGAAGGGCAGCAACAGTGGGCCGCCGAAATTGCCGCCGGGATAGTAATACGAGCCCGCGGGGCGCGACTGGCGCAGGTAATTGTCATACCAGTCATTGGAATTGAAGACGGTGTTGCGCACCGCCATATAGGCCTCGCCGTGAAACGCCGAGCCGCCCTTCTTGCTGTCGGCGCTGATCACCGCCGGTCCCTTGGCGAGCTGCGCGCCATAGGAAGAACTTGTGGCCTTCACTTCCTGGACCATGTCAATATTGATCGTCTGCACAGAGCCAGAGTTGCTGGCAATATCAGTCAGCGAGACGCCATCCGTAACCACGGCAATGCCAGTCACGCCGGCGCCGTTGGCTGAGAATGCCCCCGTCGGGCCGCTCAAACCCACCACTGCGGTGTTGTATCCCGGCCGATTGTAGAGGCCCTGGTCGCCAGTGGACATCGCGTAGCCGGGCAGCATGCGCACCAGTTCCGTAGCGTCACGACCGATCACGGTGAGCGTATTCAGGTCCTTGGCGGTGATAATGTCGCTGCGCTCCGCAGTATCGAGTGAAGCCAGATTGGAATCTACCTGCGCTTCCACCGTGACCGCTGCGGCAGTCGTGCCGACCTTCAGGCGGATGTCGGTATAGCTCAGTTGCGCGCCCGCCTGAACCGCGAATGCCTGCGACTGCCAGGCCTCGAAGTTCGGCGCGCTCACATCCAGCCTGTAGTTCGTGTCGGGGGTGACGCCGGCAAACGCGAAGGCGCCATCGCCGTTGCTGCTCGAGGTCCGCTTAATTCCTGTCGCCAGATCGGTCAATACAACCGTGGCTTTTGGAACGACGGCGCCTGTCGTATCCGCAACAATGCCCGCCACGGTTCCTGTCGCTTGCCCATAGAGCGCCGTTTGCGCCAGCAGAAGCACCGCGGCTAACAAAACCAGCAACGAGGCAGTCGGCCTGTTCCCTGAAAAGAACTTCATAGTAGTCCCCCCGTCGGCTACATTCCGTTGTGTCTTTGACACTTGGTTCTCAGCCCGTACACCGGACCTAAGTTATTGCACACCCTACTTAAGCCTTTGAGTCTTCGGACGCAGATTCTCGTTCCGCATTGATGACAGGGAATTCTGAAGCTTAGAGTTAGAGTCTGTCAAGTGAATTCTTTCCGAGTTTTCCAACGATGGGATCGATACCGCAGGTTTGCTGGTTTTTGAGGCTCTTCGGGCCTTGTTGGAGGACGCTTTGCCCGGCTTCGCGGACACCCGCCCCACCCCCGACAGCGCAATCATAAGTAGTCAGGTGGGGATTTCTGTTGTTGTGATTTCCGGCAGAGTGAGGCTCCTGCCCGCGCTCCATCGGTCAAGGAGATGCTGTGCCACCCTTGCCATCAAGCCACAAAAGCCTTTGGATTGGCAAATGAAAAACCGTTTCACTCGATAAACGCATCTTCTACGCGAAACTGTATCCGTAAAGGCCTTCGCATCCAGAACCGTGGAACTTCGATAACCCATTGCCCCCGGCACGGGCCGTTGTCCCGCTCTTGACGACAGCTGCTTATCGCTTCTCGCGTCCGGGATCGAGACGCCGGCCGGCAATGCAAAATGAACTCCCTTGCTCACAAATCAAATGGCATGTCGTTTCGTTACGCGCTCCGCGTGTCTTCGCAGGCTATGATTTCGATATCATCAAATCTCGCACTCGACCATTAGATGCTCGAACGACTCCGCCGGAGTTCGGACAAGCTGGGGCCCGCCCGGTCTGGCGGGCGGGATACGCGCCGGAAGCATTTCATTGCTCTTGCTATGGCACCACGAAAAGTGTAATGGATTGCGCGGGGAACGTGTAATTGCTGATAGTGCTCGTCGTCCCGCTTCCCGACGGCGGCGTTACGCTCGCACTCGCCTCTTGAATGATCGCATTCAGATTCGCGTTGCTGTACTGGTAAACCTGCGCCGTCGTGCCACTCGCCGCGGCGAGGTCCTCAAGGCTGATCGTGGAAGTCAGCGCCCCATACGTCTTGTTGATGACCATGACTGTAATGGTCTCGTCCGAGGAACGCTGTGCTCCGTACACCGCGAGCTGGCCTTCCGCATCGGCACCGGAAGCTGTGCTCGTCGAAGGCAGAACCGTGTCGCCAAAGGTTGATTTGTTTCCGTCATAATTGCGGTACATCGCAAACGCCATCATGCCGGGGATTTGTTCTGAGGGATCCTCAGTCGGCCACATAGTGCCGAGGTCGAGGCCTTCGCGCCCAAAGATGCCAAGAATATCGGCCTGCGTCAGAGCGCCGTTGATGGACTCCATTCCGCCGAAGTTGTATTCGTCAATGGCCGTTTTTGTTCCGGGGTAGTCGTTTGCGACCCAGGTCTTCATCATCCGAATCAACTCCGGCGCCTGCTGCGGTGGGTTGCAGTTCGTGGCGCCTGTGTAGTTGGGGTCCGTGGGGTAGTTCGGCTGAGGGAAGTTTTTGCTGGAATCGGTGTAGGTCGGGTCCCAGAATGCACGTGTCGAGTTCAACCGCGCCAGTTGCGCGCCAGTGTCGCCCGCTGGGTTCAAACCGAGGCCGTTGCCACTGCTGGCTGGGTATTGAGCCGCGAAATAAGTGTGCAGGTCCACATAATCCAGCAATCGTACGCCGTACGTGGCTTGCGCCGCTGCGAACTGTTTCAGATAGTACTCAATCAGCGGGACTCCGCCGTGCGCTTCCCGATCCACCGGATTGCTCCACGGCTCATAGCAAGGGTTCCCAGAATCCCATCCGGACTCAATGTCTTTCTTCGAATAGAAATAGGCCCACCAGTAATCAATCACCGGACCGCTTACCTGGGCGGTCGGATCGACAGTCTTGATGGCCAGTGCAGTGCCGATGCCGCCGTTAGTCACTTCGTCGTAGGTGAAGGCCAACGGATGCACGTCGAAGTCGTTCGAATCCCACCAAGTGGGTTCGTTGTCCAGGTCGTAGATGGCCACGCCTGTGCCGCTATTGCCCGCGCCGAACTTGTTCACCAGGTATTCTGTCCAACCGCCCGCCCATGTGCTTTCCGCCCAAGGTACGGTTACTGCAGAGGCGGCGGGAAGCGCGGGAGGTGGCTCCGAAACGCTGGTAACGGTAGGATCGCTGGGGATGTCGCACCCGCTGGAACTCGTGCAGCCGGCGACTCCCTGGGGGTATACGCCCGAGCCGCATTCGCGGTAGGTGTCAAAAGCTGGCTTGCCATTGACAGCCAGTTGATTAGGATAGGTCGCCTCCGGATAGCTGCACGACGTGCTGTCCTTTGCCACCCAGCCAAGCACAGGGACCGTGCCCAATGTTCTGATCCCGTCTGCGTTATTGCTCTCGACCAGAGCATCGAAGGCCTTGACTCCGCTGACCGCTGGCCACCCATCCCCGCCGTTGCCGCCTCCGTTTTCAAAAAACCAATCGTCGATGGAGTTGGTTACGTCCAACTGGTAGTTGTAGCGCTCGGTGGAGTCTCCGCCCCAGCGATCGATCGTGATGTTGGTGGGCGCAACCGCGGCGGTGTCCGCTGCGCTCCCATGAAGTAAATACGCGTCCATGCCGTAGATGTCAGGGCTGATCGGGTTCCCGGGCGCGCCCACATTGACCGCGAGCGCAGGACCGCTGGCCGTCGCTGGGGAGCTCAACACAACGGTCGCGCTGCCGCTCACATTTGTAAACCCGGACATCGTGCTGGTTGCGGTAATCGTGACGCTCGCTGGAGCCGGATACGGTGTAGTGTAGAGACCGCTCGAGCTCAGGGTGCCGGGGCTCAAGCTGCCGCATGACGAGCAAGTCAATGACCATGTCACGCCACTGCTGTAACTGCCGGTGCCACTCACAGTCGCCGTGAACTGCTGCTGAGTCCCGATCGTTGCAGTGCTGGGCGTCACGGTTATCGACGTAATTCCCGCCTGATTGTAGTTTGCCGTTACCGTCGTGTTGGCGCTAACTGTCACGACACAATTGATTCCGCCAGACCCGCTTGTCAACGCGCATCCGCTCCAGGAGACGAAAGAATAGCCGTTATCGGAGAGCGGAGCGCTCAGCGCCACCTGCGTGCCCGAATAGTAAGAGCGCGTGAAGGGCGTTGTTCCCGAGCTTGCACCGTTGTTGTCAGCGGGAGAGACGGGCGAGATCGAGATCCCGCTCGACGGTGCGGCCGAATCCACCGTCAACAAATAGGCGACAGGGGAGTTGACCATGACCTGCCCGACTCCCGTTGCGCCAGCATAGATCGATGAGCTCGTTGAATCCGGCGTGTATGTCGCCATCAGCGAATCGCTTCCCGTGGTCAGCGAACTTGCCGGAATATTGATCTGAGCGCTTCCGTTCGTCAGACTAGTGGCAGACGGAGTTGTGTACCCTCCGCCACTCAGCGTCACCGAGCCGGTCGCTGTTGGGTTGCCGCTGCCCCCGCTCACGCCCACCGTCACGGCCAGGGGCTGATTTGCCGCAATGCTCGATGATCCGGGGTTTACCGTCACAGCCGGAACGATCAAGTTGACGGTGACCGTACTCAATCCCCCGGCGCCGTTATAGATAGCTGAACCTGGGGTATCCGGAGCGTACGTCGCGGTCAAACCGTCGTTCCCCACCCCAAGCACGCCGGCGGGGATGACGATCTGCGCGCTGCCGTTGGCGAGCGTCGCGGCGGCCGAGGTGTAGCCAACGCTCGCAAGAATCACCGTCCCGGTAGCCGTTGGGGCGCCCGTTCCGCCGCTCACGGTCACCGTCACCGTATCGCTCTGCGTGGTCGTGATGCTCGATAGCGCCGTTAGCACGGTCACCGTCGGCGTGGTCTTGGATACCGTCACTTGGCCGGCGCCTGAACTGCCGTTATATGTGGAGGAACTCGCAGCGTCCGGCGTGTAGTTCGCGGTCAATGTGTCCGTGCCGGCCGCAAGCAAGCCTGCCGGAATCGTGATTGACGCGCTGCCGCCTGTCAGTGTCGTCGCCGGGGAAGAGTACGTGCCGCTGCTCAACGTCACTGAACCGGTAGGCGCGCTGCCCGCCCCGCTCACCGTCACCGTCACCTGCAGCGACTGCACGGTGGTAACGGCCCCTGAAGTCGGCGTCACAGCCACCGCCGGCGTCGACTTCTGCTGCTGGCCTTGGCCGTTCCCGCTTCCGCTGCCTCCGCACCCCACCGCCCACAAACTCACAAGGATACTGAGCCAAACCCCTGCCTGACGCCCCGTCGCCCTCATCGCTCACCGTCTTCTATGTATCTAATTCCTCTTCCTCTAATGGCATCCGGGCCTGTATGGTCAGTTCCGGCCGAATTCCCGACCACTTCCACCGCCAACAGAAACCGGTCCGGCGAAAAGTGGCCCCGATCGAGGATTGCTTCCGGGCCCAGGAAACACTGATTGCCCTTGAAGCAGCGAAGCACAGATAACGGTATCATGAATTTGCATCGCGGGCCGATCCCGGTCCGCGTCGGCACGACCCGCCAATTCGTCATTCGGCCACTCCCGGCCGCTGATCGACATCGGCGGTAGATGATCTGCCCGCAAGCAGGCCCACTCGCGCTAAGCCCCCCGAGCCCGATTTCTGCGCCTGCCTAATTCGCTGTACTCAAACGTTTTTCACTTGACAACGGCAAATTTCGTCGAGTACGGTGTACCGTTACCAAATTTGTAGGATAATCCGCGCGCAGTTCCAAGAAACTTGACGTACCTGTTCTGCGTGTGGAGAAGTGCCGGAATTTACCGGTCGATTTTTCAGGACTCTTTTTCCTGCGTATTTTGCCCCTGTTCCTTGCGGATCGATTCGGAGACAGATCATTCGGCCTTCGCCTCAGAATCGCGCGTGAGACGGAACGGGGCTTTGACCGGAACAGCAAGACAGATGGGGTTCAAAAAGAAAGCTTGATGTTGGCAAAGGACGATACGGGACAAACCGGACCGTCACCGATTCCCCGCTTCGGGGAATGAAACAGATCGGAGGAGAAGGAATGCAAACTACTTTGAGCAAATTGACGAGTCCAGTGCGGTCCCTCACAGCGGGAACATGGGTGGCCTTGTCCGCCCTGCTGGCCCTTTGCCTTGCTGCGAATTCCGCGATGGCTGCCGGGAGTACCCCGCCCATCGCAGTAACAGGCCCCACCGTCGTTATTGGGGACGCGCAGTTCGGCGGCGCGAACGGTGGCTGGCCCGGTGGCCAGGCGCCTTTGGGCGGCACCTTCGTGGTCGGTCCAAACGGCGATGTGATCGTCGGTGACGGTTACGGCGGTAATTCATCCAGTGGCGTTTTTCTCATCACTCCCGCCGGCGTGCAGTCCGTCATCGCTAATTTCACAAATAGCGATGCGGCCGGCATGGACAAGTACGGAAACGTGTATATTGCCAAGGACTACGGCCCGAGCATCATCAAGCTCCCCTACAACGCCGCGACCGGCACGTATACGGGATTCACGACTCTTCCAACCGCCAATTGCCAGGGCGGTACACTGGACACCGCCGCTTGCGTGTTTGCTCCCGGCACCCAGGCACTTTTCGCCGGCGAGAACGGCGGCTTCTCTTCCCTGTTCTTCGACGGCCAGGGTAACTTTTTCTTCTCTACCGATACCAATCCTGCAAACAATCCAGACACGATTTACGAGTGCAGCGCGCAGTGCCAGGCGGAAACTGACGGGAATGGCACCTATCCGGCGGTTGTGGTTTACGCCGATGCGTCGGGTGGTTTGGGCTCGGTCGCCATCGATCCCTGGGGCAACCTCTTCTTCTCTGACGGCGGTGACAACGGCGCGAATACCGGAAAAGTTAGCTACCTTGAGGAACTGCCGCTATCAGGTGGACACTATGCCGCCTCGCCGACCGTAATGACTTCTTACACGACGACTGCCCAATACAATGCGATCACCGGCGTCTCGGCCAACAGCTTGAATGTGGTGTTTTTCTCGGTCGCCAACGACGGTGTTTTTGCCCTTCCGAACTCTTCGTCGGGCCCCAATCCCGCTGGAATTTACAAGGTGTCCGGCCAGGGTGGCCAAGGCATAGCAGTCGACAGCATTGGCAATTTGTATACAGTCGGGTATGTCGGTTCCCTTTCACACGGTGGAATCACCGAGACACTGCTAAATAACATCCCCTTTGGCTCCTCCCCGGTCGGAACCGCCGCGACTGCGGTTGCCGTGACCGTAAACGATAACGCGGGCAACTGCACCACTCCACCCACCCTGACCTTTACAGACAGCGAGGGCGGGGTTTCGACGACTGAATTCGCAACAGTGGCTGGAACCACATGTTCCACCACTGTCGGCACGGGGAGTGGAACGTTCAGCCCTGCGCTGGCATCCACTGGCGCTTCCTACTCAGCAACGATTACCTTTACGCCCACCGCGGTCGGCGCACGCAACGCGGCGCTCATTGCATACGACTCCACCAACGGCGGGACCGGAACCACAGCGCTTTCTGGCGTGGGCAATGGCCCCACAGGCAATGTCGATCCCGGCGTGTCCACGGCCTACACCACCGGACTCACCGACCCCACATCCGTCGTTGCGGATCCTGCGGGAGACGTGTTTGTGGCCGACCCCGGCGCGGGCACGGTCTCCATGTTCGCCACTGGAACGACAACGCCAGCAGTTGCGGTCGGCTCTGGATTTGTCTATCCTGATGGCCTCGCCTTTGACGCCAACGGCGATTTGTTCATTGCCGATGACGGCGTGCCCGATGTTGTGGAGATTCCGAATACCGGATCCGCCGCCGCATTTGTGGCCGGAACGCAGACGATCGTCATTCCCACTTCCGCGCTCTTCGGTGGCACGGCGTTGGCAGACGCCACCGCGCTGGCCGTGGGACCGAATGGCACACTGTTCATCTCCGATTTGGCGAACAAGCGAGTCGTCTTCTGGAACCCGCTTACCGGACAATCCGGTGTCACCCTTGCCAACACGGCGAATGGCGTCAAGGCTCCATATGGACTCGCCGTCGACTCCTCGAGCAACCTCTATGTCGCGGATTCGACCCTGGACCAGGTGCTCATTTTTTCGGCAGCTGGTGGCTTTAGCTCCATCACCGCTCCCAACGTGACACAGGCTGTTGGCGTCGCGGTGGATGCTTCGGGCAGCGTGCTGGTCGCCGACGCTTCAACTGGCAACATCGTTCGTGTTCCCGATTTAAGCGGGACCTTGACCCCTGCGCAGGCGATCACCATCGAAACAATCTCGCCACAAGCCTATGCGATGTCGTTGGACTCGCAGGGTGACCTGTATGTCGGCGGCGGCCACGGCAAAGCAGCGTATGCGATTCAGCGTACCGCCGCCGCAGTTAACCTGGGCACCGTCTCGGATGGCGTCACGAACTCCGCTACGGTCTATTTGATGAGCTCAGGTAACACGGCCGCAACCCTGGCGACCCCTGACGTTACTGAGCCTGCTAACACCATGTTCACTCTCGTTCCGGCGGCGAGCGACGGTTGCACCAGCGGAACTGCCGGACCTCCTGGATCGTCTTGCCAATTCACGGGCACCTTCGCCCCGCCGCCGGCGACGCCCGACGGACCTCAAACCGGCACGGCAACGATCGATATCGCCACTCCGGCTGTCACGTTCAACGTGAACCTGAGCGGCGCAGCTACCGTGTCGTCGATTCTGCCTCAGACAATCACCGGCTTCGCCCCGCCCGCTTCCATCGAGGAAGGCCAGGTCATCACGCTCTCGGCGACGGGCGGCGCATCCGGCAATCCCGTCACCTTCACAATCGACGCCGGCTCTGCATGTCCCACATGCGCCACGATTACAGGCAACTTGTTGACGGCAGTCTCCGCTGGTGTCATCAAAGTTGATGCGAACCAGCAGGGTGGTGCTGCCAACGGCAATCAGTATGCTGCGGCAACGCAGGTTCAAGCTCCCATCACCATCAACAACAACGTGGTTGCGTCCGACGTGCCCGCGCTGCTGATGAGCCAGATCAATTGGAGCTACCAGAGTGGAGCATTCACCGACGGGCAGAACCCGGCCGGCGGAAGCTTTGCCGTGACGCAGAACGGCCTGATCTATGTCGGAACCACTTATAACAACAAGACGGACATCGTGAACGCAAGCACCGGCGCCTTGGTCCAGCAAATAGCGATGAACGGTGGAGGCGTATTCACGACCGACAGCGCGAACAACGTCTACATGGGGCACCTTTACGGCACGTCGGTCTACAAGATTCCGTATGTGAATGGCGCGTATGTGGCGTTGAGCGACCTGGCGTCGGCGCCAAACTGCACCGGCACCGACACAGCTATTTGTACCGTTGCAAATATTCCGAGCGGTGGAACGAAGGCGATGGCCTTCGATGCCTCCGGCAACCTCTACATGGTCACAGTCCCAGCATCGACGGGTATCAGCAACAGCGCAATTTACGAGTGCGCCGCGGCCTGCCAGACTGGCGGTACCGCAACCCTGGTCTACGCGGATGTGAATGCTGTCAGCCAGATTGCCTTCGATCCCTGGGGCAATCTGTTCTTCACCGACGGTGTCTACACCGGCTCGACCCCCTTCAGCAACGATTCAGCTGCAAGTTCCAACCTCTACGAACTGCCTTACACAGCGGGCGCCTTTGCTGCAACGCCGACCCTGCTGCAAACCTTAACCATTGCCTCTCCCGGCAGCTACGACAATCAGTTGGATGGCGTGGCCGTTACCTCCAATGGCACCATTTACTACGCTGACCAGAACGATGGAATGTTTGCCATCCCCAATACGCAAACAGGCGGTCCCGACACTGCGCACCAGTACGTCGTCTCGGCCCTGGGCGCAAAGGGAATGGAGCTCGACGCCAGCGGCAACGAGTGGGTCGTGGTCTATCACTCCGGCGGCGATAACCTTGGCGAGGCGCTGCTAAGCGACCTGGCGACGCCCAACGCGCAGTACGATGGCGCTCCGGTCAACGCGGCGGCTACCGTCGTGGACAATGCGCTGCCCTGCACAACGGCCGCAACCCTGGCAATAGCATCCTCCAATGCTGAGTTTGGCGCGACGGCCGGCACCACATGCTCGACGATTTCGGCCTCCACCTTCAGCACTCCAGTCTCCGGCTCTTCTTATCCGGCGACTATCACCTTCACGGCGACCAAGCCCAACGCTCAAACCGCGACCTTGACCGTCTCCGATACAACCAACGGTGGCGTAGGGACCGCGACGGTGGCCGGCTTCGCCTTGACCACTCCGCAGGCGCTCACATTCACGGCGCCCACAGCAACCACCTTCACCTTCTCTCCTGGCGAGACCATCCTGGTGAGCGTTACCAATGGCGGTTCCAACAATCCGGTCGCCTTCACCGTAGACAAGACGAGCACCGGCGCCGGAACCTTCTCCGCCACAACAGTAACGGGCACAACCTCTTCCGCTACCTTAACGGTCACTCAGGCGGGCAGCATTGTGATTGACGCCAACGAAGCAGGCGGTTTGTCGAGCGGCGTCTATTACGACGCTGCACCGCAAATCCAGTTGAGCCTCGCCATCGGCAAGGCCTCACAGGCAATTACGTTCAATGCACCTGTGCCGCCGTCGCCCGTCACCTATGCTCCCGGACTGACCATCACACTCAGCGCGACCCCTGGCGCATCCACCAGCCCAGTCGTGTTCTCCGTTGATCCCGGCAGCGCTACCACCGGGGCTGGCACCATCTCCGGCGACGTACTCACGGTCACTCAGGCAGGCACAATCGTCATCGATGCCAACCAGGCCACCGACGTCAACTACCTGGCAGCACCGCAGGTTCAGCAGGTCCTGGTAGTCAGCCAGGCAACCCAGACCATCACCTTCACTCCGGTCACGGCGCCTCTCCACTACATTGCGTCGTGCTCCACCATCACGCTATGCGCGACGATCAGCATCCAGGCCACGGGGGGTGCTACGAATAATCTGATCGCCCTCAGCCCGGATGCGAAGAACACCGTCAGCTTCACCATCCTCAGTAGTTCGGTGAGTACGACCGGTGTAACCACGACCACGCTTGCGCTGGTGCCGAATCAGGCTCTGCCTTCGCCGGCCAATCTCGTTCTCGACGGGAACCAGCAGGGCAATGCCAATTACTCGGCCGCTACTCAAGCTACTTTAACCATCCCTGTTCTGTCGCCGCTGCCGCTGCAGAGCATCACCTGGGCAAATCCGGGTACGCAGATTGGCGGCACTTCCTTGACTCTCACCGGGATCGCTAGTTCCGGATTCCCGGTCACCTACACGTCCAGCACAACCTCGGTCTGCACAGTCAGCGGTGCCAAGGTTACGTTTGCCACTGTCACCTCCGACAGCGCCTGCACCATCACGGCAACGCAGCCCGGCGACAACCTCACCTTTGCCGCAGCCGTGCCGTTGACGCAGACCATCAATGTCAACCTCGCTGGGCAAAGCCCGAACATGACCATCAATCTTTCGCTCTCCTCGCTGACCATTCAGCCGGGAACCGTCGGGTTGACGCAGATCACCCTCACCTCCGTGAATAACTTCGCGGTTAGCTCAATTGCTTTCTCGTGCAGCGGTTTGCCGACCGGCTACTCCTGCAGCTTTAACCCGAATCCCACAAATGCCTTTGCGGCGAACAGCTCAAATGGCATGCCTCTGGGCACAACCGTAACCACAACGCTCACCATTACGCCGCCTTCCTCGGCAGCTGTTGTCCGTCAGGACTTCAGGCCGCTCTTCCCGGCGACGTTGGCGGTGGCGCTCTGCTTCCTCGGCTTCAAGAAGCGCAATCGGCTTTACATGCTTGTGTTGCTGGTTCTGCTCTTCGCGGGCTTGGGATTTGTCTCCGGCTGCGGCGGCTCATCGGGTAGCGCGACCATCAAGCCGACCACATCCACAATTACCATCAACGCGACTCCGGCGGCTGGACTTGCCGGCGCGTCCGGATCGGTGCAATCGAGTGCGACCCTGTCGGTCACCCTCGAGTAGCCTGATCCGCGATTGACTCGCGCAACAAACTAGGCCTCTCCACCAAATTGA
This sequence comes from uncultured Acidobacteriaceae bacterium, assembly GCA_963823805.1. Taxonomy (GTDB): domain Bacteria; phylum Acidobacteriota; class Terriglobia; order Terriglobales; family Acidobacteriaceae; genus Telmatobacter. The sequence continues at coordinate 625,553 of CAWGMW010000003.1, forward strand.
AAGGTGGAGAGGCCAAATTTTTGCCTGCGTCGTATAGCCGTTCCACGATTGCTATACCCGGATCCGCAATCGCCAGGCGGCTTTTCCATTAACCGGGTCCCCACAAACAGGTCTTCGTCTGCAGGGTGGAATTAAAATCCAACCTGCAAGACGCAGGAAAGGGCACGGAAATTTGTCATGCCGCACTAAAGAAAATGGCCCCTCGCATTCGAGAGGCCACGTCGCCATGCTTCTGAGTTTTCGCCCGATTCTGGAGCCGACGGTCAGACTTGAACTGACGACCTGCTGATTACGAATCAGCTGCTCTACCAACTGAGCTACGTCGGCCTGCTCCTAACTTCTATTGTTGATTGTATCGTCGCACCGGATCGAGGTAAAGCCGTGCAGGAATCCTCGTGGTCGGTGAAGCAGCGCTACAATTCTGTCCATGCAAGCCGACCCGATTCGCGAGTGGCAAACGCTCACCGCTCATTATCGCGAGCTAAGTGATAACGAACTGAGCGAGCTCACTGCGGACTTCAACGATCTCACTGAAACCGCGCAGCAGGTGTTGCGCGCCGAGATGAGGAGCCGTGGGCTCGCCGATCCTCAGGCTGCGAGCCCCGTGGCACTTGCCGAAAACGTGCCGCTCGCCTCGAATGCGCCCTCCGCGATGAACGCACGGCCCGTGGCGCCCTCCGCACTCGATGCCAGCGCATCGATTCATGACCCGACAGTTAGTCCCCTCATTGCCTTCGGGCGCTCGCCGGAGCTCGTTCCTGACAACCCCGACGCCGACAGCGAAGAAGATAGCCCGGTTGAATACACGTGGAAGACACTGCTGTGCGAGTGCGACACCACGCAAGAGGCGAGCGAGCTCTCTGAAACGCTGAAGCAGGCAGGCATCGAGAGCTGGATCGAGGGACCGAAGCCAAGCGCCTACTCTGCCTATGCGAGCCTTGACCTGATTAATCCGCGTGTACTTGTCGCCGCCGATCAGCTTGAGCAGGCGCGTGCCATCGCTGCGCGGCCCATCCCGCCCGAGATCGTTGAGGAGTCCGAGACTGAAGTTCCCGAATTCATCCCGCCCTCTTGTCCAAAGTGTGGTGCCAGCGACCCCGTTCTCGAAGCCGTCGACCCCGCGAATTCCTGGAAATGCGAGCTTTGTGGTGAGCGCTGGACCGAATCTGTGCCTGGCTCGACCCAAAAGCCTCCGAACGGGGGCTAACAGCACCTCTAAACGGAAAGAGCCGCCCGGCAACAGGGCAGCTCTCTCCTCAGGGAGAATAGTTCCAACGGAGGCAAACCCATTAGAACTTTCTGGCTGCATACTAGGAGCGGGGGCAAGCAGTGTCAAGAGAAAATGTTTATGAAAATAAGTAATTTTGTTTCAATACTTTAACAATGCAACCCTTCCATCTTAAGGCTTGATTTATTCGCCGATCATTCGCCTCAAATCTTCCGGCATTTCCCGTGATTTCGCAGTGTTTCTTCGGGTTTCCGTCCCTTTTTCCACAACCATCGCAGGGCATTAACCCTTCAGATGCGGACCCTCAATCGCCTCATTCCGATCGATCCATTTCTCCGCCAAATCGAGGTGAATAAACTCCTCGTCGTAGACCGACGAGATCGGTCTGCCACGCGCCAGCCGGTAAAGCGCTCTTCCGCCGCCAAGGAACCCTCCCAGCACGATGGCCGCCGCAGCCCCAATGATCGTCAGCACGGCGATTCCCATCAGCAGCTTGCTGGTCTTCTCCACGTCTGACTCCACTGGTTCCGGAATCAACGTCAGGTTCGCCTCGTAGTGCACGGCTTCGAGCAGGCGGTGGCTATCGTCAGGCACCGCATCGCCGCTCACCAGGGCCACCAGCGGCCCGCTATGACGCACCTCCAGCGACGCCAGGTCGGAGTCGGTCAGTGGCTTGGGCCACGCTGGCTGCGCCTGGCTACCGGCCTTCAGATACGCGCGAATGGCCGCCTCTTGCGCTTCGGCAATCTGAGGTGTGGGGTAATCGATAATGGTCAGCGTTGCCGGTCCCGAGGTCAGCGAGTAGTTCGCCGTCACCGCTTCTGCGCCCTTGTCGAACCCCATGAGCGACGCCGGCAGCACACCCCCGGATCCCGTGTAGCCGGCCGGGCCTTCCGCATAGTGCGTCGTTTGCCCGTCAAGATTCTCCCGCGGCAGTTCGGCCAGAATGGGTGGGATCGTCCCGCGGTTTCCAGTCGGCAAAGGAAGCTGCTTCGCAATCTCGCGAAGTTCCCCGGCCGTCATCGGTCCGATGCGCGAATACGTCGCATCCACGACGGTCGTCCCTTTCCAGAACAGAACGCGTTTGTCATCCGAGGCCGCGCCCGTCCCGATGTCTTCCTTGGGCCAGCCATTTTGGCGGTAGTAGGTGTATGCGCCGTAAGCTCCGCTCGCGTCGTCGAATCGCAACGCGCGCAGGCTCAGTGTGTCGCCTTCGCGCTTGTAGTTGGCCAGTACTGCGGCATTGAACCCATACTCTTTCAGGGCTGCCGCATTGGCCGGGTCGGCCAGCGCCGCGTCGGTCATTACCTTCGATGGCCCTGTCGCCGCCCATCCGTCAAACTCGTCGGGCAATAGCGCCTTTGGCGACGGCGGCAGAACGATCGTTGTTACCGACTGCTTTTCCGCTGCCGTCGGCTGCTCTGCCTGCGCCACGGCGAAAACCGCGCCGCAGACGAGCACCACCACACTTGCCAGATTGGCCATCCTACACATCAATCGGATTCCCTAGTCCCAGGGCGCGCATCGCAGTTCCGCATCGCGCGTCCCAACCTTCAGGGTACACGCTCGCGCGGCGCCTTCGCCGCACCCAGAGCCCTCCCTGTCTTGGACACTGAAAAGTTCAGAAAGGTTCCCGACTGTATTCTTGCCGGCCGCTCAAACAGCCCTGTTCGCGCTCCCAGCAGTTGTCTGCGTCGGGTACAGGATGTCTCCCAGCGCCTTATAGCGGCCACCGTAGAAGATCAAAGCATACTCGCGTAGCCCAGTGCTCAATGGTCCTCCAACGCAGATGCTGGCCAGTACCGCGAAACCAAATGCAACCACGCCAAAGAACACCTCGAGAAGAATGCCCACAAGCCATGAGCTTCCCGTCGCACCGGAGAACATCGAGTGAACGCCCCACTCAATCGCAGCGATAGTACCGGCCAGCATCAACCCGGGAATGGCCAGCACGAAAAACACGCCAATCGCCGCAATCGTCGGCAGAATCACCCGCAGAATCGCGTAAACAAGAAACTGCTTCTTCTCGGCTCTCACGCGAGCCCGCACCTGCCTCCACGCTTCGCCGGCCGTCGCGTTATCCAGCGCGAAATGCGGCAGCATCCAGTCGCGCAGAATCAAGTCACTGAGTACTCCTGCCACCACCAGCAGGATGATGATCGGAATTAGCGGCAAAACAAGAGCCAGCAACAAACCGATATCGAAGTGTCCGCCTTGCTGGCTCTCTTGAAACAGCCGCCAGAACCCGGCCGCGAACGGAAGCGCGACCAGCACCAGCAGCACCATGAAACAGATTCCCACCACAATGTTCAGCCAGAAAAAACGCGTCGCCTGCCCTCGATAGAGCCGCCAACCCGGCTTAATCTCCTTCGTGTTGTGGACGAGGCAGTGAAAGAAGGCGAACCTCAGCCGCGTGATCAGGTAGAACAGGAAGACCGACAAAAGAATCCCAAGCAGCACAGCCGACACAATCGCCGCGATCCATTCGGGCGCCAGATGGTACGGCCAGGAAACGCTGGGCACATTGCCCCCGCCGCCCCCGCTCCCATGATCCACGTGCGATCTCGAAGAGTTGAAGTTTTCGCCCAGCCCCTCCGTAATAATCGCCACCAGGCCAAGCTTCAAATACGTTCCCCATTTGAATGGCCTGAAGAGGAACTCCTTGGTGCGCTCGATGGCAGGAGCAACAGAATCGACGGCGGAGATGAGTTGCATAGGAGTCCTTTCAGGGGAAGAAACAGCGTACTACAGGTTTACGTATTTCCTATGCGCGAAGTTCCATTGCCGGGTGCCCAATTGCCACCCGCCACGCATCGAACGCCGCCAGCGCTCGCTCGCACACTATCCGGTGCCGCTCCTTCTTATCCCGGACCCGCCGCCGTGTCTCCGGATCGAGCGTGTCGAGATCCAAAGGCTCCAGCAGATCGAATGTGATGTTGGCCGGCTGAAAATTTTTCGCATCGGCGTGCGTGATGTAGTGAACCAGCGAACCGAGTGCCGTCGCGCGCGGCACGGGTACCGGTTCTTCGCCTCGCGCCATTGCCGCCGCATAAATTCCCGCCAGCATTCCCGAAGCAATCGATTCGGTATATCCCTCCACACCGCAAATCTGCCCGGCAAACAACAAGCCTGGCCGGCTCTTCAGCCGCAGGCATTCGTCCAGCAGCGCTGGCGCGCAAATGTAGGTATTGCGGTGAATCTGTCCATAACGCAGAAAGCGCGCATTCTCGAGTCCCGGAATCAGCCGCAGCACCTTCGCCTGCTCGCCAAATTTCAAATGGTTCTGGAACCCGACCAGGTTGTAGCTATCGGCGCGCAGATTCTCCTTGCGCAATTGCGCCACCGCCCACGGCGTCTTTCCCGTCCGCGGATCGCGCAGCCCCACCGGCTTCATCGGCCCAAAGCGCAGCGTGTCGCGTCCCCGCCGCGCCAGAACCTCGATCGGCAGACAGCTCTCGAAATACCGGGGCCCCCGTGCGCCTGCGTCTGGCGCATGGGGTGGGAAATAGTCGAGCTTCTCCCACTCCTTTTCTTCGGCTGCCTCGGCTGCCAGCAGCGCATCCAAAAACCGGTCGTACTCCGCTCGGTCCATCGGGCAATTGATGTAATCCGCCGTTCCCTTGTCCCAGCGCGCCGCAAAGTACACGCGGCTCATCTCGATAGTTTCAGCATCCACGATAGGCGAGATGGAGTCGTAAAACGCCAGATGCCCCGCGCCTGTCAGCCGTTCGATCTCCCGGCTCAGCGCATCCGAAGTCAGCGGCCCAGTCGCGACGATCGTGCACTTCGTGCCGTTCTCGTTTTGGTCAAATGACGTGCCAAGGTCAGTCACTTCCTCGCGCACCACGCGAATCTTCGGCTCAGCCTCTATCGCCTCCGCAATTCGTCGCGAAAACTCCACGCGATCCACGGCCAGCGCGTGTCCTGCGGGTACTGCCGTCACATCTGCAAAACTCAACAGCGCGGAGCGACCGCGCCGCATCTCCTGCTTCAACAGCCAGGGCGCGGTGTTGGGCGACTCACTCTTCAGCGAATTCGAGCACACCAGCTCGCCGAACTCCGTCGTCCGGTGCGCGGGCGTCAACCGAGGTTTTCCATCTACCATGGCCCGCATTTCGTAGAGCTCCACTTCGCAGCCCAGCCGCGCCGCCGTTAGCGCCGCCTCTGGCCCCGCCAGCCCCCCGCCAATCACGCGAATCCTTTTCATCTCGTCCTCGGCCAGGTCGTTTCCGGCCAAGCTCCATTCGCCGCCTATGAGTCCTTAGGCGTACCCACAGGCCTCATGACGCGGAAGCGTCGTCTGCCCCACCCGCAGGTGGCTAGCCGCTCCAGCGCCTCGCCGCTCAAGCGCACGTTCCGCCACTCGTCCAGAAACTCGGCTCCAATAGCGCGGTAGAAATCGATCGCCGGAGTGTTCCAGTCCAAAACCTCCCACTGCAGGCGCTGGCAGCCCTTTTCCATCGCAATTGCGGCTACCTGTTTCAGCAGCTCCCTCCCAATGCCCCGTCGCCGGAACTGTGGCAGCACAAACAGGTCCTCAACGTAAATGCCCGGCCGCCCCACCCACGTCGAGTAATTAAAGAAATAGAAGGCGAAACCAGCCGGGTGCCCGTCGCAATCGGCGATCAGGCAACGGTAAAACGGATTTGGCCCAAATCCATCGCGGATCAGGCCCTCCTCGGTCGCCGTTACCGCGTCTGGCGCACGCTCAAATGCCGCCAGCGCGCGAATAAACTCGAGAATCTGTGCGGCATCCGCCGCGCTCGCTTTGCGAATCACAATCCCCATAGTTAAATTCTAGTGTGTGATAAGCGCCACACACGACCTCCCTACCCTCGCTCTACTATGACAGTCGTTGATCCAAAAAAGCACTCCACCAAGTCGCCCAGGAAGGGCTGGCCTGCTCGCAGGCGCCATTCCCAAGCGAACTTTGGCCACGGCGTCGTCCAGGTCAGGCGTGGGACGATCGGACCATACCCTCTTGTGCAGGGCGCCGGGTTGGATTTAACGTTGGTTTTGCTGCAAATGCGCCCCGCCGGATGGAGCTGTATTTGGGTCTCCCGGTCGGCGCCTGAACTTTGAATATTTTCGAGGCTGCGGGCAGCGCTCTTCCCGCCTCTCTCAAGGAGAAAAACATGAAACGCATTTTTTCACTTTGGCTGGGTCTGACCGCTGCGGCGGGCCTGCTCGCATTGGCTCCCCACCCAGTTCAAGCGCAGTCCCAGCCCGCCGAGAAAACGGGGAAGATTCACGGGCACGTCATCAATCCCACGGGACAACCCCAGGGGGGCGGTACAGTGGGCCTCTCTACCGATGGCGGCGCCACGCTGAAGTACTCTTTCCCGGTTGATTCCACGGGCGCCTACTCCGGCGAAGCACCGGCCGGAACTTACATGCTGGTCTACCGCGCGGTGGATACCCCTGCAGGCAAGATGGTCGACTCCATCCGCGGCATCAAGATTGTCGCGGGTGTGGATCTTCAGCAGGACGACGATATGTCGCGCCAGGAATACATCGACCAGTTGCCTGCCGACGAAAAGAAGCAACTCGAGGATCTTAAGAAGCAGAATGCCGAAGCCCTCAAAGCGAACTCCTTGATCAGTCAGCTCAATGCCGACCTGAAAGTCGTTAATCAGGACAAGAAAGACATCGATTCCGCTGTTGCCACTGCGGCTCAGGCGCTCGGCGCGACTGCTTCCAAGACCGATATTACCGCTAAGGCTGATGAGATCAAGGCAGCCAAGTACACCGACATCCAGAGCATAATGACCAAAGATACAGGGCTCAAGCCGGATGAGGCCTTGTTGTGGAACAACTTGGGGTTCGCGCAAGCCGGGCTCAAGGACTACGACGGTGCGATCACGTCGTTCAAGAAGGCAATCGACTTGGAGACGGCTTCAAAGAAGCCGCGCTTGCCCGTGATCGGCGAGGCCGAAGCTGGCTTAGGCGAAATCTACGCGCGCACAAACAAGGTCCCTGACGCCAACGCGGCCTTCGACGCTGCGGCCAAGGCCGATCCGACCAACGCCGGTCTCTACCTGAGGAATGAGGCGGTCATCTTCAACCAGGAAAACAATGGGGCTGCCTCAGCGGCCGCGGCCGATGAGGCCATCAAGATTGATCCCAACCAGGCAATCCTTTACTACCTCAAGGGCCAAGGACTGGTCGCCAACGCTACAGTAGACCCCAAGACAAACCGCATCATTCTGCCTCCCGATTGCACGGCGGCTTATCAAAAATACCTGGAACTTGCACCCAACGGCCCGTTCGCCAATGACGTGGCGGGTATTCTGCAACAAGCGGGCGAAAAAGTCAGCTCCTCCTACAAGGCGCCCAAGTCCCATTAGTGCGCAGCCTGCACCATTTGCCTCAAGGGGCGTCCGCTCGCGGACGCCTTTTGAATTTTCAGGCCGCCGTAACTCGCCTTTTCCCGACGTTCTTTTAGAGTCTCTTATTAACCTTCTACAATCCCTTGCATGAGTTCCGCGCTCCGCATGAGCCTCATCTCCCTGGCATGCCTCTCGTTTGTGGCTGGCCCCTTTCACGCCGCCCTCGCCTCCGCGCAGGCGCAGCACCCGCCCGCTCCGGAAATGGGCCAGATTCACGGCCGTGTCATCAATCCCTCCGGAGTCCCTCAGAAGAACGGCACGGTCAGCCTCTCAGTGGACGGCGGCGAGACCTTGAGCTACGACTTTCCCGTCTCTCCCTCCGGCGAGTACTCCGGCCCGGCGCCTCCGGGCGAATACACAATCGTCTTCCGCGCGCCCGATACGCCCGAAGGTAAGATCGTCGACTACATCAGCGGTGTTCAGGTTGTGGCCGGGCAGGATACCGCGCAGGACATCGATATGACACGTCAGGAGTTCATCGCCAGGCTGTCGCCCGATCAGCAACGGCAGTTGCAGGAGTTGAGAGAGGCCAACGCCGCCGCGGCCTCCGATGCGAAGCGCGACGCCTCCGCCATCGATGCCGACCTGCAGATTGTGAATCTCGACCTCCAGGCCGCGGACAATGCGCGTGTCACCGCGACCCAAAATCTTGGCGCGACGGCGGCCAGCGAAGACGTTGACTCCATGACCGCTGAAATCGAGACCGCCAAGCTGACGGAAATCGAAACCCTCATGACCAGAGACGCGGCCGCCGATCCCACCGAACCTGTCGTTTGGATCGGCCTGGGGCGCGCCGAGGCCGGCCTTAGGAATTACCTCGACGCTGAATCCGACTTCAAGAAGGCCCTCGACCTAGCGCAAAAGGAGGAACCGCCCCGGCCTGAAGTCGTGGCCGCTGTTCAAGCGGGTCTGGGCGAAGTCTACGCTCGCACGCTCATGGTCGATGATGCCAACGCCGCCTTTGACGCCGCCGCTAAAGCCGATCCTTCCAATGCCGCCAGATACCTCCGCATCCAAGCGATCGCTTTCTTTAACGCAAAGAACTTCGACGCGCAGGTCGACGCTGCCGACCTTGCCATCAAGGCCGATCCCGATCAGGCCATCCTGTATTACATCAAAGCCAACGGTCTCTCCGAGAACGCCCGAGTCGATCCCGATACCAACAAACTCGTTCTGCCCCCCGGTAGCGCAGACGCCTATCGCAAGTACCTTGAGCTCGACCCCAACGGTCCGTATGCCGCCAACGCTGCAGCCATCCTCCGGCGTGCTGGCGAACCCTCGACCACTCCCAGCCCAACTCTGCAGAAATAACGCGGCGCGCATTGAACCCAATACAATCCATCCATGAGCTCCTCGCGGCGTCGCTCCAAATCGCCCAGTCCGGCCCTACCCAGTTACGACGAGGCCGCCGCGCTGGTCGCTGCCTACGCTGCCAGGCTCGCCCGTATTCATCCCGAGGTGGAGCGCGTGCGGCTCAATCACGCCCTTGGCCGCGTCCTCGCTGAGCCGCTCCGAGCCGACGCTGACCAGCCTCCCTTCCCACGTTCCACCCGCGACGGTTTCGCCTGCCGCGCCGCTGAGGCCTCCACGCATCATCCTCTCGCCGTCGCCGGCTCAACTCGCGCCGGGCAAACTCCGTCCGGTCCGCTTCCGCGCGGCGCTGTCTGGGAGATCATGACGGGCGCACCCCTCCCCGCCCGTGCTGACGCCGTCGTCATGCTGGAACATGTCGAAGAATCCGGCTCCGCATCCGCGCGCGCCATCCGGCTCCTGCCGCCGCGCACCATCCGCAAAGGCGAAAACATCGTCGCCCGCGCGGCTCAGGCGCGAAAAGGAGAGAAACTTCTTCCTGCCGGATCCTTGATTGGCTCCGCGCAAATTGCGCTTGCGGGCTCCTGCGGCTGCGCCACGCTCAATGTCTTCATCAAGCCGCGCGTGGCCATCCTCTCCACCGGCGACGAGCTTGTCCCCATCCGCTCCATGCCCGGTCCCAGCCAGATTCGCAACTCCTCGAGCGCCATGCTCGCCGCCATGGTCTCTGTCGCAGGCGGTGATCCCTGGGTCCTGCCCATTGCACGCGACACTGCCAAATCCCTCGACGCCGCTCTCGCCCGCGCCGCCTCCGCCGATCTCCTTCTCATCACTGGCGGCGTCTCCGCGGGCAAATTCGATCTGGTCGAGCCGGCCCTCATCCGCGCCGGAGCGCGCTTTCACTTTACCGGCGTCCGCATCCAGCCAGGCAAGCCACTGGTCTTTGGCGAGTTGCATCGTCGCCGCCCCGCAAATTCCGTCCAAAACAAGAACCGCACGAAGTGCTGCCCGATCTTTGGGCTTCCCGGCAATCCTGTTTCCTCCGCCGTCACGTTCCTGCTCTTCGCCGCGCCGATTGTCGCCGCTCTTGCCGGGCAGCAAAGCCGCGGCCCTCGCTTCGCCCTTGCGCGCCTCGCGAAGGACGTGAAGACGAAGACCGGCCTCACGCGCTTTCTCCCCGCCGCTTGCACCTTTTCCGGCAACGTCCCTGAAGTCGCCCTCGTCCCGTGGCAAGGTTCAGGCGATCTGGCCGCCATGGCTCGCGCCAATTGTTTCCTCGTCGTGCCCGAAGAGGCCGATCGCCTTCGCGCCGGTTCGACGGTCCGCATTCTGCTTTCCTGAGGAGTCCTATGCCCAAGCCATCGCGCTCCAAGCGCTCGCGCCTTTCGCATTTTGCCGCATCCGGCCAAGCCGCCATGGTTGACGTCGGCTCCAAACAGCCCACGCGCCGCACCGCAACTGCATCGGCCTTCGTCGAGCTCTCTGCCGCCGTGCTTTCCGCTCTGCCTTCAAATCCCAAAGGCAATCCCCTCGAGATCGCTCGCTTCGCCGGCATTCAGGCAGCCAAGCGCACCGCCGATCTCATCCCCATGTGCCATCCCCTCGCGCTCACCCACGTCGACGTTCAGGCCACTGTCGTGCGCGGCGGCGTGCGTATCACCTCTACCGTCTCCACTACCGGCCCCACCGGCGTCGAAATGGAATCCCTCACCGCCGCAGCCGTCGCCGCACTCACCGTCTATGACATGACCAAGGCCCTCGACAAGGCCATCGCCATCCGCGACATTCGCCTCGAATCCAAATCCGGCGGCAAAAGTGGAGACTTTTCAAGAGAGTTGAAATAAGATGCGCTCCGGCGCGCGCACCGCCGCGCCCGCATTGCCACCTGCGTCGTTTTCAAACTAGACTTGAAAAGGTCAGGCCCGGCCTGCGCCGCCGCACCGTGCGGAAGTGGTGAAATGGCAAACACACTAGCCTTAGGAGCTAGCGCCCAAAAGGCTTGCGGGTTCAAGTCCCGCCTTCCGCACCAATTTTCCTTGTGAGCAGCCCGATCAGTGCGCGGAGCGCCTATTTCAGCCGCGCGCCCAGCGGCACATCCTCCAGAAACCCCGCCAGCACCGGCACTCCGCCCTCAAGCGAAGCTGCCAGCAGCATTCCGTTGGACTCGAGGCCCCTCATTTTTCTCGGTGCCAGGTTCGCTACGATGACGATCTTGCGCCCAATCAGCTTTTCCGGCTCGTAGTATTCCGCGATCCCTGCCAGAATCTGCCGCTTCTCCGTTCCAAGATCAACTTCGAGGCGCAACAGTTTGTCCGCCTTCGGCACGCGCTCGGCCACCAGAATCTGCGCCACGCGCAGCTCCACTTTGGCAAAGTCGTCAATCGTGATGTGCTGCGGCCCCTGCGCCGCTGCCTCACCTGCAGCCTGCTGCACCACTGCCGCCGGCGCGCTCGGCGCAATCGGCGCTGTCAGCGCCACAATCTTCGCAGCCACTGGCGGAACGGGCTTCGCTGCCGCTGCCGGAGCCTTCGCCGCCGCCGTCTTCGGCGGCGCTGCGGCCGCTTCCTGCTTCGCCGGCGCAGGTGCCTTCACACTCTCCACCACATTTCCGCTGCTCGCAGATTCCACCGCGGTCCGATTGTTTTCGTCCTCAAGGCTTTGCATACGCTCAATCGCTTCCTTCTCCGCGCGCGGAAACAGTGGCGAAGGCTCGCCGAATTTCGACCCCGCCTTCAATCCGCCCCACGCGAGCTCACTCAAGAATCCGTGCTTCGCCGCATCCGCCAGCTCACCCAATCCAAGCTGCGCCCAAACCTTCGCCGCCGCGTCCGGAACAATGGGATACGCGAGCGCCGTGATCACGCGAATCGCCTCTGCCGCCGTCCCCAGTACTCGCACCTGCAGCTTCGCGTGTTCCGCATCCGATCGCTCCGGCGGCTTCTTCCAGGGCGCATTCGCCGTCAGGTAGCCGTCCGTCTCCGCCACCAGGAACCACAGGCTCTTGAGCGCTTCGGAGAAATTCAATTCGTCAAACGTCGGTCCGAACGCCGCAATCGCCGCTTCCGCATTTGCCCGCAACGCCGCTTCGGCCTGGGTCCCCGCGCCCACCTCCGGCACAACCCCGCCGAAATACTTATGCACCATGTTCACCACGCGGCTCACCAGGTTGCCGTATCCGTTGGCCAGATCGCCGTTGTACCGCTGAACCAGCGCGTCAAACGAAAAATTCCCATCCTGCCCAAACGGAATCTCCCGCAGCAAAAAGTATCTCAGCGCATCCGCGCCCAGAACCTCCTGCACCGTCTCGGCCCGCACAATGTTTCCCCGCGACTTCGACATCTTGCCCTGGTCAAAGAGCAGCCACCCATTCGCGCGCACCGAGCGCGGCGTCGCGATCCCTGCCGCCATCAAGAACGCCGGCCAATACACGCAATGGAACCGGCTGATCTCTTTTCCGATCAAATGAATGTCCGCCGGCCAGAACTTCTCGAATCGCGCTGTATCTTTCGGATCGCCCGACCCGTATCCAAGCGCAGTAATATAATTCGCCAGCGCGTCCAGCCACACGTACACCACGTGCTTCTCGTCGCCCGGCACCGGAATGCCCCACGAAAAACTTGTCCGGCTCACCGAAAGGTCCTTCAGCCCGCTGCGCACAAAGCTGATTACCTCGCGCCGCGTTGACTCCGGCCCCATGAATCCTGGATTCGCTTCGTAAAACTCCAGCAGCTTCCTCTCGAACGCCGACAGCTTGAAGAAGTAGTTCTCCTCGCTCACCGTCTCCGTTACGATGCCGTGAATGGGGCAGATCGTCCCCGGAGGTCCTTCGATCCACTCCTCGCAGCCGATGCAGTACTGGCCTGTGTACGATCCCTTGTAGATGTACCCTTTGTCGCGCAGCGTCGCGAACAGGTGTTGCACTCCGCGAATGTGACGCGGCTCCGTCGTCCGAATGAAATCGTCGTACGTCAGCCCCAGCCGGTCCCACAAACCGCGAAATTCGCCCGAAACCATCGTCGCGAACTCCTCTGGCGTGCATCCGGCCGCCTTGGCCGAGCGCTCAATCTTCTGCCCATGCTCATCCGTCCCCGTCAAAAACCACGTCTCGATTCCCAGCGCCCGCTTGCGCCGCGCAATCGCGTCGCAGACGATCGTCGAGTACGCATGACCCAGGTGCGGCCGCGCGTTCACGTAGTAAATCGGCGTGGTCAGGTAAAACCGGCCTGACTTCGATCCTGGATTCGATACTGTTTCGGTCATGGGCAGCGCATTCCGTTCGCACGCAGAAAAGAACGCGGCGTTATCGGCAATCACTCTCCATCTTAAGGCATCAAGCTTCGACGGCCCGCCTCGCGCCTTGCTCGTCGCCGCGCGCCGTCTGATGAAGGGCTGCCGCACCTCAGGTGCTAAAATCACTAGGAAAATCAAGCATTTTCCTGAGGCTCTCGCGTGGTTCTCGAACTCGAAAAGCGGCTCACCGATCGTCTTCGCGCCGTCCTGAAAGAAAAATACGATCTCAAGATCGAGTCGATCCCTCTGGAGACGCCGCCCGATCTGCACCTCGGCGAGATCGCCACGCCGATTGCATTTGAGCTGGCCCGCAAACTGCGCAAAGCGCCAAAGATCATTGCCCAGGAAATCGTCGCCGCCCTCGGACTACTTCCGGGCTTCGCTAAATTTGAGGTGGCTGGTGCTGGTTATATCAACGCGTGTCTCGACCGCGGCGAGGCGGTGCGGCTAGTCATTCCTGCCGGAAGTCCGCCGCCGTCTGAGCGGGGACACGCACTGGTAGAACACACCAGCATCAATCCCAACAAGGCCGCACACATTGGCCACCTGCGGAATGCAATCCTCGGCGACACATTCGTCCGCCTTCTTCGCGCCGCCGGCTACAAAGTCGATGTGCAGAACTACATTGACAACACCGGAGTCCAGGTCGCCGATGTCGTGGTCGGTTTCCTGCATCTCGAAAAGAAATCGCCGGCCGGGGTTCGCGCGCTCCTCGCTGATCTCGCGCGCAAAGGCGAGCGCATCGACTTCTACTGTTGGGATCTCTACGCCCGCACCTCGCAGTGGTATGGCGAAGGCACCGGCGAAGAAAAAGCCGCGCGCAAACAATTGCGACTCGACACGCTGCACCTCATCGAGCAAGGCGGCAACGACACAGCCGAGATCGCCGACCTCATCTCCACCGCCGTCCTCCGCCGCCATCTTGAAACCATGCTCCGCCTCGGCATCGAGTACGATTTCCTCCCGCGCGAGAGCGAAATCCTTCACCTCAAATTCTGGGAAGCCGCCTTCGAAAAACTCAAGCATTCCGGCGTGCTCTACTTCGAGAACGACGGCAAGAACAAGGGCTGTTGGGTCATGTCCCGAGCGAGTTCTTCTCCCACTGAATCAATCCAAGACCTGGACAGCCCGAAGGGCGGCGCCGACGAAGACGCCAAGGTCATCGTCCGCTCGAACGGCACCGTCACCTACGTCGGCAAGGACATCGCCTACCACCTCTGGAAGTTCGGCCTGCTCGGCAAGGATTTCGGCTACAAGCGCTTCTTCACCTATCCCGATCACGAGTGCCCCGGCCACGAGTGTTGGATCTCCGCCGAATCCGGCGAGCCGAACCATCCCCGCTTCGGCGGCGCGACCGCCATCTACAACGTCATCGATGCGCGCCAATCGGACCCTCAGGCCAACGTCATCCAGGCCCTGCGCGGCATGGGATACACCGATCAGGCCGATCACTACACGCACTTCAGCTACGAGATGGTCGCGCTCACGCCCCGTTGCGCAGTCGAGCTCGGCTACGACATTTCGGAAGAAGACAAGCAAAAATCCTACATCGAAGTCAGCGGACGGAAGGGCTTCGGCGTCAAGGCCGACGACCTCATTGACAAGCTCATCGCCGCCACGCGCGCAGAAGTCGATTCGCGCCAGACCTCCCACGATGCAGCCGTGCGCCAGAAGATCGCCGAGCAGATCGCCATCGGCGCTCTCCGCTATTTCATGCTCAAAGTCACGCGCAACTCCGTCATCGCCTTCGACTTCAAAGATGCGCTCAGCTTCGAGGGCGAAACCGGCCCATACATTCAATACGCCGTCGTTCGCATCCGCAACATTTTCCGCAAGGGCAACGTCACTCCAGAAGCCGTGCTCGCCGATTTCGCCAGCCTGCCCGCCGCCAATCTCGGCAGCTATCTATCCGGCGAAGCAAACGAAGACATCTGGTCTCTATGGCTGCGCGCCGGCCGGCGTACACAAGTCCTCGAGCAATGCATCGCGACCTCCGAACCTGCCTACCTCGTCAAGCACGCCTTCCAGCTCGCGCAGGAGTTTGCCAACTTCTACCATCGCCACCACATCCTCACGGAAGAAGATCCGGCGCGCAAGACGCTTCTCCTCGCCACGGCCGCCATCACTCTCCGTGAACTCATCGGTTCTCTCGCCCTCCTCGGCATCGAAAGCCCCGAAGCGATGTAGAGGCAGCTATTCGCCGTCAGCTTTCAGCTCTTAAAATTTGAAGGCGAGTCCTTCGAATGCGGCGTCCCGAAGCCGAAGGATCTGCGGTTGTTCTTGAATGAATTCGAACCAGGGATACAAATGCGATGCCGCCAAGTCAGGCCCGCAAAGCACGAACAAGCTAAAACCTGAGAGCTAGCTTTTAGTCTCTCTTCCGCCTCTGATGCGTCGACGGGATCTGCATGTCCTCGCGGTACTTCGCCACAGTCCGCCGAGTCAGTTGTATTCCCTGCGACTGCAGCATCGCCGCAAGCTGGTCGTCGGTCAGCGGATGCCTTGGGTCTTCGTCCTCGATGAACTTGCGCACCTTGCGCTTCAACACCAGCAGCGGCGTGTCCGCGCCCTCCGGTCCATTGGCGCCCTCCGAGAAGAAAAACCGCAGCTCCAGCACGCCCTGCGGAGTGTGCGCGTATTTATTGGCTACGGCCCGGCTTACCGTCGAGGGGTGTACTCCGATCTCTTCGGCCACTTCCTTGATCATCATCGGCCGCAGCCCCTCTACGCCTTTGTCCAGAAACTCCTGCTGCCGCCGCACGATCACATCGCAGGTCCGCAAAATCGTGCTCTTCCTCTGCGCAATATTCCTCATCAATTGCAGCGCCGAGCGGAACCGCTCCTTCACGTACTCCTTCACTTCCTTGTCGGTGTCTGCCGAGACCAGCATGCGCCGGTAGCGCTGGCTCAAACGCAGGCTGGGCAGTTCCTCTTCGTTCATGCTGACCACCCACTCCGCGCCGCGCTTCACAAAGTACACATCGGGCTCGATCAGCCGCGTCTGCTCCCGGTTGTACAGCCGTCCCGGCCGCGGATCGAGCGTGCGGATAAACTCCACCGCAGCGTGCGCCTCTTCCGTCGTCACTTGCGCCGCCCGCGCCAGATCCTTCACGTCGCGCTTCTGCAACAGAGGCAAGTGGTGTTCCACAATCAGCGTCGCCACTTCCATCGCCCGCCGTCGCTCATCGATCTTGGCCTCGGCTTCGGCGCGGAAGCCTCTGTGCGGGTCAGTCGCCGGCATCTCATCACTCTCGTCTGAGCCTTGCCCGTACAAATGGCTGAACTCTTGCTGCTGCGCCTCGATCTGCAGCCGCAGGCACTGCCGCAAGTCGCGCGCGCCCACTCCCGCCGGATCCAGACTCTGCACCAGCTCCAGCCCGCGCCGGAGCACATCGAACGCCTCTGCCAGCTCTGCGGCATGACCGTTCTCGGCGGCCGCGTCTGCCGGAACCCCGCAAAAAGCAAGGGCGAGCTCCTCTTCGCTCGCCGCCAGATAACCATCCTCGTCCAGATTGCCAACCACAAACTCCGCCGCCTCAAGCAGTTTTCGGTCCAGGCTCAGAGCCCCCAACTGCCACGCCAGGTGATCGGACAAAGTCGTAGGCTGGGAGAGAAAGTTTTCAAACGAGGGCTTTTCAATGTCCTCGTACTCCGGCTGTGTACGGTAGCCCGGATCGAGATACTCCTGGAAGTACGAGCCAAAATCGATCTCGTCGAAGATGTCCTTGGGCGGAGCGGCCGTCTCCTCGACGCTGCGCTCCAGCCGCTCTTCGCGGCCTGCAACCTCATCCAGCATCGGAACCGTTTCGTCAATCTCTTCCAGGACGGGATTCTCAACCATCTCCGCATCGATCATCTCCTTGAGCTCGAGCTTGTTCAGGGCAAGAACGCTCACCATCTGCATCAGGCCCGGCGTCAGCACCTGACGTTGGGCCACTTTCAAACTTAGTCTTGGTTGCAGTAGCGCCATAAATGCGTTCGTTCCTGTTTTGGCTCAATGCGAGAGTAATCGTGCGTGATAAAGCTTAATCCAGAAATTGGCTCGAATCGAATCACCTATTCGCGTCATCGTCCCGATTTGGCGTTTGACCCATCTTGGAATCCTCATAAGAA
Source organism: uncultured Acidobacteriaceae bacterium (assembly GCA_963823805.1). Lineage (GTDB taxonomy): Bacteria > Acidobacteriota > Terriglobia > Terriglobales > Acidobacteriaceae > Telmatobacter. The sequence goes on from CAWGMW010000003.1 coordinate 642,884, forward strand.
AAGACTTGCCAGCCGCCGCGCTTTCGCCGCTGGAGCCCTCAGAATATGCCTGTTTCGCTTCGAGCGTCCAGAGCCCTGCATCGGCTCCACAATTGCTATACCCAGGTCGGCAACTGCCAAGTGGCTTTTTCACCAAGAAAAAGCCACCCTGCAAGACGCTGGAATCGGCACGTGAATTGTGGAACCGCTCTACGCCAGCGAGAAGCTTTCGCCCAGGTAAATCCGCCGCACCTCGGGATCGCTGCCTAGCTCACGGGGCGTTCCGGTGCGGAAGATCCGCCCCTCGGCAATAATGTAAGCCCGGTCGGTGACGGTCAGCGTCTCGCGCACGTTATGGTCGGTCACCAGCACGCCGATCCCGCTCGCCTTCAGGTCGAAGATGATCTTCTGCAACTCCAGCACTGCGATCGGATCGATCCCGCTGAACGGTTCGTCGAGCAAAATAAAATTCGGCTGGATGCACAGCGCCCGCGCAATCTCCACCCTCCGCCGCTCGCCCCCTGAAAGCGCGTACCCGCGCGTGGTGCGGATGTGTCCCAGGTTCAGCTGGTTGATCAGCTTCTCGGCGCGCGTGCGCCGTTCCCGGTTACCCAGCGGCTGCGCTTCCAGAACCGCAAGGATGTTTTCCTCCGCGGTCAGCTTGCGGAAAACCGAAGGCTCCTGGGGAAGATAGCTGATGCCGAAATTCCGCGCCCGCAGATACATCGGCACCCGGGTGATGTCGGTCTCGTCCACCAGCACGCGACCGTTCTCCGGCTGCACCAGCCCTACGATGATGTAAAAGCTGGTTGTTTTGCCGGCGCCGTTCGGCCCCAGCAAACCCACCACTTCGCCGCGGGAGATTCTCAGGTTGACGTCCCGTACAACCTGCCTCCGCTTGTAGCTCTTTCCGATCCCCTCGGCAATCAGTGTTTCCATGCGTCTCGCTGGCGCGCTTCTTCGCGCCTATTTCCCGTGTGCTTCAGGAGCGGTCGTCTCCGTTTGAGTCTCGCTGCCGCCGCCTTCGATACTGACCCTATCATCGCGGCTATGGAAAATCAAAGCTTCGCCCGTCACCGTTCCGCGCTCCGGATCGCTCATCTTCGGCGGCGCTTGAGCAGTCCCGGTCAGCACGTAATCCCCGCTTGCGCCTGAGTACACAAGTTTCTCTCCGGTGCCGCGCCGTCCCTGTGAAGTCAGCACCACATGCCCCGTTGCCGTCATGCGATCCACTTGCGCCGTCCCGCCGCCGCCTGCCTCGTGATCTCCCGCCGGCATCAGATCGAGCTCCACCGAATCGGACGATGATGTCGCTGTTCCTGTCTCCGCAACCACCGCCCCCAGCGGCCCGCCATGCATCACCGCTCTGCGATCGGCGTCGGAGTACCTCAGCTCGCCTCCGCGCACTCTGATCACCGAAGGCTCCGACGGCCTCTCGCCCGCATTGCTCTCCCCCGTCTGCCCTGCGGGTAGTATCGAACTCTTGCCCGCGCCGCCCGCGCTCAGCATCACAACCGTCACCGGCTCCGCCGCGTCGCTGCTGCGCGCCACAAGTGTCTGCAGATGCTGATTCAGCACAATCTCCGGTCCGCTCACGAAGTTCGTCTGCTGCCACAGCCGCGCATGACCGCGAAAAGTCGCCTCGCCCGTCGACTGGTTGAGCTGTGCCTCCGCCGCAACCACGTGCGCCGGTCCCTTGCCGCCTAGCGTCACTCCGCTCTGGCCCGTATCGCCGCCAGCCTCCGCAATCTGACCGGTCGCGCTCGTCTCCGTCCATGTGACCTTAACATCGCCTCGCGCCCACGCATCCCCAGACTGTTGCGACACGTCCACCTTCTCCGCCGTCAGCTCCAGTCCGCCGTCCTCCACGCGCGGACTCATCGTCAAATGCAGCCACTCGCCTTTGGCCTCATATACCGCTTTGCCGGCCGTCGCACGGAGCGGGGGCTGCGGTTGCGTGCCAGACTTTTGCGCGGGCTGTTCAAACAGCACCACATTCCCATCAAGCTCCGCCGACTGCACACCGGTCGCGCCCACGGCTCCCTTGCTCCCTCGGTCCTTTGGTCCCTTGGTTTCTTGGTCCCTGATTTCATCAAACTCCGCCTCCAGCCGGTCGCCCTTCGCAGTCTGTCGCGTCCCTGTCGCGGTCGTCTGCTCAATCCCCGCATGCCCCACGCCGCTCACCGCGCGCAGCACCGAACCCGCTCCAAAGATTCCCGTCACTTCATCAGCGCTCATCTTTTGTGGCGTTGCCGCCGCATTCCCGTGCTCGCTTTCGCTCGTAATCGTCACTCCACCCGAGCCGCGCATCGTCTCCATTTCTAACTGTCCCTTGCCCCTTGTTCTCGACTGCCTGAACGCAATGTCGACCACCGGCGAGTGCCACGTCCGGCTAACGCGCAGAGCGCCCTGCCCCGCATCCTGGCTCGCGGTCTCCTCGCTTTTCAACTCCACGCCGCGTTCGAGATGCGCGCTCTTCAGCTCGCCCTTCGCTCCGAACTGCAATTCCGCGGTCGGCGCCGTTCCATGCATCGTCCCATGAACCGTGCGCCCCACGGTTGCCGAGTCCAATGTCACGCCGCCTTCCATGTGCCCCTGGCGCGGTTCGTTGTGCTCGTCAAAGTCCATCCATGCTATGGGCGCGGCCACGTTCCCGCCGTTCGCTGTGGCGAGAGTAAACCCACCCTTCGCGTCCAATCGCTGCGCCGAGCCATCCGTACGAAACAGAATCTTCGCCTCGGCCGCGTCTGCTTGCCCGCCGTGGTACTGGGCATGCGCCTTCTCCAGCAGGCAGGTCTGCGCTCCGCGGTCGAACTCCGCGTGCTGAGCGTGAAGCTGAACTACATCCGCGCCCCGATGCGTAGTCAGCTCCACAGCCTGCTCCAGCGTCAGCGACCCGCTTTGCGAATCGTAACTCGCACCCATCGCACTCCCGCTTCCCTGCGCCGTGGAGAAGTTCACCCGCTGCTCTGTGGTCACCAGGCCTGAATTCCGGTCGAAGGTCACCCCGCTCGTCTTCACGTCAATCTGCCCCGCCGAGCCTGTCGCCCCGCTAACCTCGACAATCACGTGACCCCCCGTCCTCCCCGGTATTGACTTAGCCGCTGTCTTCATGGCCGCCTCGGTGCTCGCCGATGGGCGCGTCAACAGCATCTCCACCGGTCCTTGCGCCATAGCCTTGCCGGTCTTCTGGTCGTACTCAAACGTGTCGCCCGAAATCCGGTCAATCTCGTTACCGTCTTCTCCGTAAAGGTCGATCTGCACGTCGTGCAACTCAACAAAATTGTTCTTCAGCTCCACTTCGCGCGACGCATGAATCCGGTACTGCGAGTGCGCCCCAAACGCGTGCACGTAGGTATAGCCGTTGGCCTCCTGCACAATGTCTTTGGCCAGCCGCTGCGGCAAATCGTGCCGGCTCAGCAGGTTCTTCCACTTGGCTCTCACCAGAAACACGCCCAGCGTCACCAGCAGCAGCCCTCCCGCCACCAGCACCAGCGTCCGGATTCGCTCGATCGTGAAGCGCACGCCTAGTTTTCCATTCCTATCGCGGTTCTCCAGTTGACTTAAGTCGAAGCCTCAACTGCCAAGTGGCTTTATCCTCAAGAAAAAGCCGCACTGCATGACACTTGACACGCCACATGCTAACTGGAGAATCGCTGAAGCCGCGCCGCCAGCCGCTGCGCCAAACTCTCGCCCAGCTCGCTCCACAGCAGCCGCGCCGTCGCCCCCGACGCCTTCTCCACACCAGCCGTCAGCTCCACCAGTTGGCGCACATTCTCTGCGATGTGCTTCGCGCCGACTTCACTCAAGTCGACGTCCTCCTCAAGAAACGGCGCGTCCGATCCAAAGTCGATCCTTATGTGCCCATCTTGTTCGTATGTGCCCTCGTCGAAAAGCGGCCCGTACCCCGTCACACGCACCAGCCTCGGGCCTCGCGCCCAGACCGCGTCAAGCTTTCCTGCTCCGCCATCATCCTGAACAGACTCCGGCGCAACGACCGAGATTTGAGGCTTCGCGCCTCCCGTCTCCAGCTCCCACAAGCTCCACCCAATCTGGAACTCGTACGCATAGTCCTCGTGCAGGATCTCCGTCGCCTCTTCGACGGCCAGGCGTGGCTCTGCGCCCGGTACTTGGCCCGGCACCAGCCCACCGACCATGCGCCCATACACCCGCTCGAACACCGGCGCCTCGTTCCAACTCACCGGCCACACCGTCGCCGAATACACCTTCGCCTCGCCCCCATGCGCGGCAAAGGCGCCCAGCACCGCAACCAGCTTGTCGGGGAGCGCCTCCAGGCGCAGGTTCGGGTACCACAAACTCAAATAAAGCGTGTCTGCCATCTGTATTGATTTTAGACGTGCTGCCGCTGCCTTCCGGGGCGCCGCCGGTCCTCCGCCTTTTGCGATGTAGACTTTCTGTCATGCGGAAACCTGCATTTCGAATCCTCCTCTCATTGCTCTTCGTCGTCATGGCCACGATCGCCGCCAGGGCACAACAGCCCGTGCCCGATGCCCAACAGCAATTCGCCGATCTGGGAACCTGTAAATTGGATGGCGGGCAGCAGATCATCGGCTGCCGGCTCGGTTACCGCACTTGGGGCAAGCTCAACGCCGACCGCTCCAATGCCGTGCTCTTCCCCACGTGGTTTTCCGGCACAAGCGCCTCCATTGCCGGCTTTGTCGGCGCGGACGAGTTCGTCGATCCGTCGAAATACTTCGTCATTGGTGTTGATGCATTCGGCGACGGCGTTTCGTCATCTCCCTCAAACTCCGCCGCGCAGCCAGGCCCGCTCTTTCCCGCCTTTACAACGCGCGACATGGTGAACGCCGAATACCGCCTCGCCACGGAGACACTGGGTCTCAAGCACCTGCACGCGGTCATGGGAAACTCCATGGGCGGCATGCAGACCTTCGAATGGATGGTGGACTACCCCGGTTTTATGGACGAAGCAATTCCCATTGTCGGTTCACCGCGCCTCACCGGATACGATCTGCTTCTCTGGCACGCGGAAGAAGATGCGCTGCGCTCCGATCCTGCCTGGCAAAACGGCTATTATGCTCAGCGCCCGCCTATGGGATTGGTTGATGCAATACACACCATGAACCTCACCACTCCGGCAAACTATGCGCGCATGCATCCGCCCGACAAGTTCGCCGCCGTTTATGCCGCCTATTACACCAAGGGCATTCTTCCCTTCGACGCCAATGACTGGCTGTCGCAGCTGGAAGCAATGATTCATCACGACGTATCCCACAGCGGTTCAATGGATGAAGCGGAAAGCCGCGTCAAGGCACGCGTGCTGGTGGTGGTCGCCGCGCAGGATCACATGGTCAATCCCCTGCCGGCAGAGGACTTTGCCAAAGCCATCGGCGCCAAGGTCTTCGTCCTCGACTCCGACTACGGACACCTCTCGTTCTCAAACGAGACAGATAAGTTGGGACCGGTTGTGCGCGCGTTTCTCGATGGCCAGTAGGGCTGAAGGCTGAAAGTTTGACTTCTACACAGTTACAATCTCGCTGAAGTCCGCAATGGTCGAAAAGTTGCGCAGAACTTCAGCGATCAGTCCCAGGTTCGCGCTGCGAACCGCCTCGTCAGGATCGAGCACCATCACCTTGTCGAAGAACTGATCCACCGTCGGCCGTAGCGTCGCAATGAGCCCGAGCGCCTCGCCATAATTGCGCTGCTCGCGGAGCCTGGCAATCTGCGGCGCAATCTCCTTAGACCGATCCCACAAATCAATCGCTTCCAGCGTGAGTTTCCCGAGTTTCCGCTCATCGGGATGAAAGCCTTTTTCCTCAGCTTGCCGCAGAATGTTCTTGATCCGCTTGCAAGCGGCCGAAACAGCAGCGAAATCCTCCGAGCCCCGCACCATCGTCAGTGCTTCGGCCCGCGCAATGGCGTCGCGCACATCGTCCCCACCTACGGCTAGCACCGCATTCACTACGTCATACGCGAATCCGCGCACATCCTTCAAATGGAACTGCAGCCGCTCGCGGAAAAACTCGTTCACCTGCGCTTTGCCGGAATCGCTCACTCCGCTCGCATTCACCACATCGCTCAGCATCAGGGGCAGTCCCGATTCGGCCAGAATCTTCACAACCGCGTTCGCCGCTCTCCGCAGCGCAAACGGGTCCTTCGATCCGGTCGGCGCATTCCCAATCCCGAACATCGCCACAATCGTCTGAATGCGATCGGCGAGCCCCAGCAACTGTCCTTCGACGGTCGATGGAATCGCGCCCTCCGTCGAGGCAGGCGTGTACTGATCGTAGATGGCCTTCGCAATCGTCTCGCCCAAACCCTGCGCTTTCGCGTAGAGTCCGCCGATGATCCCTTGCAACTCGGTGAATTCCTTCACCAGCTCCGTCGTCAGATCGGTCTTGGCCAGCTCTACAGCTTTGAAAAGCGCAGCCTCGTCGAAAGGCGCGTCTGCGCCCTTCACAATTGTGGCCAGCGCATTCGCGACCGCCAGGTTCTGTTCCGTCTTCCAGTAGTAGCTCCCCAGCTCCTTCTGAAAGGTCACGTTCTTCAGGCTGTCCATGCGCTTAGCCAGCGGCGTCTTCTGGTCCATGTCCCAAAAGAATCGCGCGTCCTTGAACCGCGCCCGCAGCACGCGCGCATTGCCGTGCCGTATGATCGCCGCGCCCTCTTCATCCGCCTGCGTGTTCAGCACCGCCAAAAAATGCGGCGCCAGCTTGCCCTCCGCGTCTTCCACCGCAAAGTACTTCTGGTGGTCGCGCATCACCGTCACCAGAACCTCTTCCGGCAGCTCCAGGTATTCCGGCTCAAAGCCGCCCAGGATCACCGTCGGCCACTCGGTCAGATGCGTCACTGTCTCCACCAGCGCCTCATCCTCGCGCCAGCGCGCTCCGGCAACCGTTCGCGTCGCCGCATCCAATGCTTTCCGAATGATCTGTCGCCGCTCCGCCACTTCAACCACGACGTTTGCCGCACGCAGCGTATCAGCGTAACTCTTCGCCAATGGTAAAAGCACGGAGTGCCCGCAAAGCACGCGATGTCCACGGCTGGTATTGCCTGCCGCAATCCCGGCAATCTCCAGCGGAACGACCTCGGCATCGAGCATCGCCGCCACCCAGCGCACTGGCCGCACAAAGCGCTCCGGCTTGCCTGCGCGCCAGTACATGTTCTTGGCCCAATAAAGCCCCAGCACTTCCTTCGGCAACTCGGCAATCAGGATCTCGCTCGCCGTCCGCCCCGTGAGCTTCACCGACGCGCCCACGTACTCGCCCTTCGGTGTCTCAATCTTCTTCAGCTCGGAGACTTCAACGCCCGCCTTTTTCGCAAAGGCCTCGCCCGCCGCTGTCGGCGCGTCGTCTTTGAAAGCGATCTTCCAGGCCGGGCCCATCAGCACCTTTTCGTTGTCGGCCTGCTTCGCCTGTACGCCCTCCGCCAACACCGCCAGCCGCCGCGGCGTGGAGTAGGTCGTCACCTTCGCGCCATTGCCCGTCAGCCGCTCGCGTTTGAGCAGGTCGCCAACCCGCTTGCCCAGCTCGGCCTCCGCCCCGGCAATCATCCGCGCCGGAACCTCTTCGAGCCCGATCTCCAGTAAGAAATCCGCCATGCCTGGTCTTCTTCTCGCTAACTTGCCGGCTCGTCCGCCGCGGCGGACTGACCTGTCTCCTGCTGCATCGCCCACGCCTTCGCCACGCCCACCACCAGCGCGCGGATCCGCCCAATCACGCCCACGCGTTCTGTCACGCTGATCGCTCCGCGCGCGTCGAGGAGATTAAAAAGATTCGAGCACTTCAGCGCCAGCTCATACGTCGCCAGCAGCGGAAATCTTTTCTTTTCCTCTGGACTGGCGTGTTCGTCATTCAGCACGGCATTCGCCTTTTCCAGCAGTGCTTGCGCCTCGGCCTCATAAGAGTTGAAGTGTTCCCAAAGCCTGGCCACGTCGGCCATCTCGAAGTTGTACACCGAAAACTGCAGTTCCTCGGCCAGCCGCACGTCGCCGTAAGTCGCCGTCGCGCCCGTCTCTGGATCGCGCGCCCACACTATGTCGTAAATCGAGTCCACGTCCTGCAGGAACGCCGCAATGCGCTCCATGCCGTACGTCAGCTCGGCGCAAATCGGGTCCAGGTCCATCCCGCCGCACTGCTGGAAGTAGGTGAACTGCGTAATCTCCAGCCCGTCCAGCATCACCTGCCAGCCCACGCCCCATGCGCCTCCCGCCGGCCACTCCCAGTTGTCCTCTTCGAATTTCAGGTCGTGGTGCTTCAGGTCGATCCCCATCGCCTCCAGCGACTCGAGATACAGCTCCTGCGCATTCACCGGTGGCGGCTTCAGAATCAATTGGAACTGCGTGTGCTTGAACAGCCGGTTGGGATTCTCGCCGTAGCGCCCGTCGGCCGGCCGCCGCGATGGCTGCGCGTAGCCCACTTTGTAGGGCTTCGGCCCCAGCACGCGCAGAAACGTCTCCGGGCACATCGTGCCGGCGCCAACTTCCACGTCGTAGGGCTGCTGGATCACGCATCCGCGCTCCGCCCAGAACGCCTGCAGGCGGAACAAAAGCTCCTGAAACGTCAGGGACGTGGGCTTCACGCGCGCTTCGGGCTCGGCAAAGGACACAGTCAAATCTCTCATCGGGACTAAGGGATGATTCTACCAGCCAAGCCGGACGCGGAATTAGGAAGAAAAACGGAAGTAACGAAGGCTCGTTGGACCGCTAACCTGAACCCATCAGCAAGGGGACGGTCAGGCTCGGGCGGACTACGCGATATGTTCCTCCGGAAGGCGTAATTCCATAACTTCAACACTCAGGTCATAACGCTTCTTGACAAACGCAACGATTGCCTTCGGAGCTGGAGCACCGAGACGAGGGATTGCGCCGGTCTTCCCAACGAGCCAGAGCTTTCTCACGGCACGTCCGTCCTCAAGCGCCAGTAAACACTTGAAAACATCCCGCTCAAATTCAGAAATCGGGTTGTGAAGCCCAAAGGCGAACTCAACTACGACTGCTTCGTCGGGGAAATAGTAGTCGAACCTGAAACCGGCTGATCCGCATGCTGGCGTTTCGCTATAGTCGAACCCGAAAATGTCCAACGCCAGGCCGCGAAGCGACCTCATGTAAGAAGCGGTCGCGCGATCTCCTGTCCCGGGTCCCTTCTTTTCAAAGAAAACTGGGAAGTGCTCCGCCAGTTCCTGAGCATGGAGAAGCAAGGTCTCCGATTTGACCTCACTTGGTTTGGAAATCGTCAACGAGGTACCTCAAAATCCTGAAAAGAGGCCTAAAAGCAATTAGTTTGGCAAGATCGGCTTATTCGCTTTCAAACAGCGATCTGGCGAGACCCGATTGCCGGATGATGCTCTGCAGAGTACCGCGCCTGAGCGCGTCGTGGAGCGGCACGGGAACGGTAACTGTCGTTCCCTCCTTCTGCAACTGCATAATTCGATGGCTGCCGCGTTGGCGAACTGCGGCAAATCCGTGCCGTTCGAGTATTTTGCAGACTTCAGGGCCGGAGAGAACCCGCAGTCTACCCAACGGGCACCTCGACCTGTGTAACGAAAACCTCGTTGTGCAGCCGCTCGGCAATCTCTGAAGGTGAAGCCGTCTCGAAAAACAGCGTCAGAGCCTCGACGAGATTAGCGCGCGTCTCCTCGATCGTTGAGCCCTGGCTTGCGATATCGAGCTCTGGGCACAAGCCGACGAAGCCGTCGTCTTCGCGCTCAATAATAGCCGTCAATCGCTGCGGGCTCTGCATAGTCAAATTCTACGCCATCCGTCATTTTCTGGCTGGACTCATCACCTTCACCCACCCAGCCTCGCCAGCGCCTCCGCCGTCTTCAACTTGCGCTCCAAATGCCGCTCCAGCATCTGCACCGTGAACCGCCTCAGATCCTGCCCGCGCTTTCTCGGCCACGCCTCGCCCGCAAAACTCGACGCCGGCGCCCGCAGCATCCGCTGCGCCAGTTGCCAGGAGTCGGCCGAAAGCGCGCTCCCGCTCCCATTTGCGTGCAGCCCGCAAAACAGCCCGTCCGCATACGCGTTAAAGCGCACTTCGCCCGCGCCCAGCGAGTCTCCGCACGCCATGCAGTGGCCAATGTCGGGCAGCAGACCCATGAGCCGCGTCATCCAAAGCGAGAAGTACGTCAGCGCCATCCAGGGTCCAGAGAATTGGGGCCCGGACGATTGTGGCTGCTCCGTATCCGGTTTTACGGCGTTCGTCTGCTCCAGCACACTCCCCAGCAGCCTGAAGACCGTCTCCTGGGGATCGCGCTCCGGCAGCGCCTCGTCGATCACCTCGGCATAAAAGCTCAGCACCGCCATGCGTGTCTGGTCCACCGCCGTCGACAATGGCGATCGCAGAATTTCCAGTTGGTCCAGCCGAACCAGCTCCTGCCGCGGCCGCTCGGCAAACCACGCCCGCGCCACCGTCATCGGCTCCAGCGCTCCGCCGAACCGCTTGCGGCTCTTCAGCGCCGCCTTGGCCATGCCCTTCAGCCGCCCGTAATCGCGGGTAAAGAAGCTCACAAGCAGATCGGCCTCATGCACCGGCCAGGTGCGCAGAACCACCGCTTCCGAGGTGAGAACGCTCATGCTTCTTCATCATCGCACCGCCGCGGCACTGCGGGCACAGACACAAACGCGCATTCCGCCAAGCGGGATGCGCGTTCTCACTGGCTACTGCTGCTCGTTGCCCTTCAGCCGTCTACCGGCCGAAATGGGTGGCGTTCTTCTCGGTAAAGTGGGCCCACTTCTCCGGCAAGTCGTCCTGGGCAAAGATGGCCGACACCGGGCATACCGGCACGCATGCGCCGCAGTCGATACACTCGACCGGGTCAATGAACAGCTGATCGGCTTCGGCATGGCCGGCTTCATCTTTCTTGGGGTGGATGCAATCGACGGGACAGGCGTCCACACAGGCGGTGTCCTTGGTGCCGATACAGGGTTCTGCAATGACGTATGCCATCTCTGCTCTCTCCGGGGATTCCCGCAGCCTCGCGCTTGCGAGCCGCTCTGATCTTTACGTCGCTGATACTAGCATAAGGCCCCGCGGCCTGACTTCCACGTTTTACGTCGGCGTTTTGCCATGCGGGAAGCGCCGCCGCCTCACTCCCGGCCGGTTTTCGCTCGCTCCACCCGGGCCTTTGCGAACTCCTCGGGAGTCGGAATCGGCGCTAGATTCCGCCCGGCGAACATGTCGCCGAAGAGCCCGATCAGTTCCTCGTGGATCAATCCGTTCGACGCGAGAATCTCTTCGCTTTTCAGCTGGAACCGGCCGCCCGCAAAGTCCGTCACCCGCCCGCCCGCTTCTTCCACCAGCAGGATTCCGGCCGCCGTATCCCACGGATTCAGATTGAACTCCCAGAACGCATCCATGCGCCCGCAGGCCACGTAAGCCAGGTCGAGTGCCGCCGAGCCAGCCCGCCGCACCCCGTGAGAGCGCAGCGTGAACTCCTGGTAGAAGTGAATGTTCGGGCTGGCATGCCGCTTCCGGCTGGGAAACCCGGTCGCCAGCAGCGCTTCGGCCAGCTCCGCGTTGCGCGAAACCCTGGCCGCTTTCCCATTCAATTGCGCCCCGTGCCCGCGCTCCGCCGTGAACAGCTCGTCCCGCAGCGGATCGTAGATCACCGCGGCCACCAGCGTCCCGTCTTCCTCGGCCTTCATTCCCCCCGCCGAATGGTCCAGATTCGTCCTTTGCTCCAGGCCTAACGAAACGCAGAACTGCGGAAATCCGTGCGCGAAGTTCGTGGTTCCATCCAGCGGATCCACGTACCAGCGGAACTCCCCCTCCATCCGCTCGCGCGTGCCCTCTTCGCCGTAAACGCCGTGATCCGGAAATGCCTCGCTGAGCCGCCTGCGAATCAGCTTCTCCGCCGCTCGGTCGGCTACGGTCACAATGTCCACGTCGCCTTTGTACTCGGTCTCCACGCCCTGTGCGTAGTATTCGCGCAACAGCGCCCCGGCCTCGCGCGCAATCTCGGCGGCTTTGGGAACAAAAATGAGATGAGCCGCGACTGCCGGCTCCGCTGCGCCCGTCACAGCCCCGCCCCATGTGGTCCGTGTCTCTCCGTTTCGTGTCCGTCCGGCCCCGGTGTTTCCGCGGTCTCATAGCGCGGCACTCGCCGCCGGCCTGCTTCGCTGATGGTGCGGATCTGGATCTTGTAGATAAATAAATTGGGCTGGCCCTCGCGTGTCAGCCGCAGCATGGAGTCGTCGAAGTACTCAATCCACCCGCGCACCGTCTCGCCGTCGCGCAGTTTGATGTTCACAATCACCTGGCGCTCGCTGAGTGAGCGCAGGTAGAGCCCTTCCTGGCCGGTTTCGCCCGGCGGAGGCGTCTTGGAGCGGCGGCGCGACGACAATGGAGAAGTCATAGTGCCATTTTAGATGCAACTATTGGGGACAGGGCTGCGTTGGTCTTATGGAGGCCAATGGAGCGGTACAATTCGAACAAATCTGCGTAAACGAAGAGCGCCTGACTGGATCCGCTCTGGACGGCTAGGTCATGACTGGCAACACGAATGCATTTATCGACTCGGCGCTAATTCACAGCGCTCTTGCCGCGTTGATTGCCGGCGCACCGCACCGTTGCAGTGCTTGGGACGGCGGAAGCCTCCTCGAAGCTACGTATCTACTGATGAATGGATCGGTGGGTATGGTTCCGGGGCCTGGCCCATACGGCGGGGCAGCAGGCTATTACGGAAGGGTCGTTTCGTCATTTCCAGAGATCGAAGCACAAAAGTTCGACCGAAAGATCGCGGATCAACTTACTAAGGCTTGGGTGAACAGATACCCAGAGAAGCTGGAGCATGCGTGGAAGCAGCTACAAGGCGACGCCCAATTCAATGAATGGTGGCCAATTCAAAGGGAAATGTTTTGGGGTGCCCATACCCAAATGCACCGCGCCTTGTTCAACCCGGAGTACATTGCTCCAATTTCGAAGATCCTGGGCTGTACCGAACCCGAGCTGCAGAGGATTCACGACCTAAGTCAGGACGTTCGGGTCGTGAACGAATGGAGCAAAAAGCCAACCGCTTCGGAGGCCGTTCGACTGGCGACGCAAGGCTGGCTCCTATCTGCGCTCATCAGGGGTAGGTACCACGAATTCCTCGCCCGAAAGGGTCACCTACAGCTCATCGCGCACCGATTCAGGGCCGGAGTTGGAGGAAAGGCAGGCCCCCCTCTAATGCAGAACGTGTACAGCTCAGAAGAGTACTTAACCAAGGCAATCATTGGCGGAGCGCTCTTGGAATCCAACGCGGATCGTAGGGTAGCTGCGTGGGTCGAGAATATCAAGAAAACTCAAGTAGCGCTCTTGGCGCGTAAGGTCGCTCTGCCGGACTCGATGACCCAGTCTGACGCCGAGAACTCCGCGACAAGCGCCGCCAGAATTATTGGGATAAGCAGCAGCCCTGCCTACCTCCATCGGGCGTTCGATTCGGGCCTATCCTTCGGCGTGGGTACGCTCGTCGCGATTTCGGTTGCGCCATGGGCCGGCCCTACGGCGCTCGCGGCTGGGTACGCAGCGAAGGTAGCGAGCTCCGGTGCCCTTCAAGTTTACCGGCATAAGCGTGGGCGAAGCGCTGGGGAGGACCTCGCAAAACTTGTATTCGCGACCGAGGGACGTTTTCGCAGGTTGATTAGTAACGTCCCGGGCCGAATTGAACGCGAGATAAAGTCGCGGTAGCAAAATTCGTAACTCGAACAACTTCCCCAAGGGCTGCCGAAACTGTTCTCTTTCATCGCACCTCCGAGACGAAGGAACGGCCTCCACCGCAGCGCCGTTGTCTGGGTTCCAGAATTAGTTGCTCTTTGCCTGCGGATCGGCGTAATACCCCGCTTTGTTGCGTACGTTGAATTCGTCCGCCGCCGCGCGCGGAATCGTCACCACCACCCGGTGAAACTCTGCGCCGGGAACCTGATGCTGCGGATAGTATCCAATCAAGTATTGCGTCCTCAGGTCGTCGCTCACCTGCGCGAACGCCTTGTCCAGCCCGCCTTTGCCCACGTAAAAATGCTTCCCGCCCGTCTGTTCGGCAAGTGTAATCAGCGCGTGTTCGCCGCCCAGATCGCGACCGGCGCTGGCCTCAATCGGCACGTCGATCAGCGAATAGATCATCACCTCATTGCGCAGCGCCGCCTCCACCGCCTGCGCGTAGGTCGAAGATTTGGCCGTGTCGTCCCCGTCCGAGACAAGCACCAGCACCTTGCGCCCATGCCGCTTGCCCAGCCCCTCGGAGCCCAGGCAAATAGCGTCGTACAGCGCCGTCGCCCAGTCGGAGCGAAGCTCGCTCAGCCCGTGATCGATCTGCGACAGATTGTTGGTGAACGGCGTCAGCTCGGTTACGTCCGTTGCAAACTCGAGCACGCTCATCTCGTCCTGCTGCCGCAGAATGTCGTGAGCAAAGTGCCTTGCCGCATTCGCCTCCTCGTCCAAATCCTTGCGCACGCTCCCCGATGTGTCGATGGCCAGCGTCAAATTCAGCGGCACTTCCGACTGCCTTTCAAACAGAGCAATCTGCTGCGGCCGGTTATCCTCAAAGACCGCAAAATCGTCTTTGGTCAACCCGCCCACAATCGCGCCATTCTTATCCGTCACGTTGACGAAAATGTTCACCAGCTTTACGTCAACGTGAAACGTGGCCTCTTGCGCGATCGTCGCCGCAGGTGTCGCCGACACCACCGAGCACAAGCCTGCGGCCGCGCACAAGCCGCGAAGCCCGCTGAACCTAGCCCTCATGCGGCGCCTCCGCGATGCTCAATCCCTCCGGGAACGGCTCGCCCGGCGCCCACACAGCACCATCGGCAAACGTCTCCTTCTTCCAGATCGGAACGGTTTGTTTGATGGAGTCGATGAGCCAGCGGCAAGCTTCAAACGCTGCACTGCGGTGCGCCGACGCAACCACGATCAGCACGCTTGTCTCGCCAATCTCCAGCCGCCCCAGCCGGTGAACCATCGTCACCTGGCGTACGCCGAATCGCTCGCGCGCCTTTTCGCCCAGCTCCCGCACCTGCCGGATCGCCATCTCTTCATAGGCCTCGTAGTCCAGGTAGAGCGTCCGGCGTCCCCGCGAATGGTTGCGCACGATCCCGTCAAACACTACAACCGCGCCGTCTTCGCCGCTCTTGGCGGCTGCGACAATCCTGCCCGCATCGATCGCCTCTGGCGTCAGCAGGACAAAGACATTCGGCTGCGCACTGCCCTCCACCAAAGCATTCGCCGCACGCGTAGTGCCGCCGGAGACCGGCGGCAGCAGCCCCACTTCATCGCCTTCTTGCAAAACCTGCGATGCTTGCGCATACTCGGCGTTCACGCCCACCGCAATGCCGTGGAATGCATCTTTGGGCGCGCGCTCCGGCAATTCCGCGCGCAAGCGCTCGAGCAAGGTTCCCACCGTGGCGCCCTCCGGCAGCTCCACCGTAGCCGCAGCGGAACCCAGACACTCTTTCAAAACGCCAAACGGAATCACGCGTACCTGCATGGTTAGAAAAAGCATATCGCCTGCAGGTTAGACGTGGCAGAGAAGGATTTCTCGCCATGCCGGCTGTACTCCTTGGGGTGAACTGACGAGGAGGCGGTATCTTGTCCAAAAAAAAAGGGCCGGCAGTTTCGCCGGCCTGCTCACACGAAATGGGAAAAGCTTACGCTGCTGCGCTTGCTGCCCGGATCGCCGGGGCAGGCTGCAGTTGCGGCCGCGCTGCCAGCAGCGGCAAAGCCACCGCCAGCACGTCCTCGATCTCGCGCGCGTAGTGCACCGTCACGCCTTCCATCATCTCCGGCGCCAGGTCCTCTTCCACGTTCTGGCGGTTTTCTGCCGGCAGAATGATCTGCTCCACTCCGGCCCGGCGCGCCGCAAGGAACTTCTCCTTGATCCCGCCCACCGGCAGCACGTTCCCGCTCAGCGTGATCTCCCCGGTCATGGCCGTCAAAGGCCGCACCGGCGTATCCGTCAGCAACGATGCCAGCACCGTGGCCATGGTCACTCCGGCCGACGGCCCATCTTTGGGAATCGCTCCCGCCGGCACGTGGATGTGGATGTCCATCTCCTTGGTAAAGTCCTCGGCCAATCCCAGCCGCGTCGCGTTGGAGCGCACCCAGGTCAGCGCGGCCTGCATCGACTCCTGCATCACCTCGCCGATTTGCCCTGTCATCGTAAAGCCGCCCTTGCCCTTCATCTTGTTGGCCTCGATGAACAGGATGTCGCCGCCGGCCGGCGTCCACGCCAAGCCCACGGCCACTCCGGGCCGTTTCACCCGCTCTGCTACCTCGGTCTCCACGCGCACCTGGATGCCGCCAAGGAATTCCTTGAGCGTATCCTTGGTCACCACGAGCTTCTCGGTTTGCCCCTCCACCACGCGACGCGCCTGCTTTCTGCACACTGTCCCAATCGTCTGCTCCAGTTTGCGCACGCCTGCCTCCCGCGTGTAGTGACGGATGATGGACCGCACCGCCTCCTCGGGAATCTCGATTTGCTCCGGCGTGATTCCGTTCTCCTTGATCTGGCGCGGAATCAGGTACCGGTTTGCAATGTGCACCTTCTCCTCTTCGCTGTAGCCCTGCAACGGAATGATCTCCATGCGATCGATCAGCGGCGGAGGCACCGTGTCCAGCATGTTCGCCGTGCAGATGAACAGCACCTTCGACAAATCGAACGGCACGTCCAGGTAATTGTCGCGGAACGTGTTGTTCTGCGCCGGGTCCAGCGTCTCTAACAGCGCCGATGCCGGATCGCCGCGGAAGTCCCGTCCCAGCTTGTCGACCTCATCCAGCATGATCACCGGATCGTTCGTCTCGGCCCGCCGGATGCTCTGAATAATCTGTCCGGGCAGAGCTCCGATGTACGTTCTCCGGTGGCCCCGAATCTCCGCCTCGTCGTGCATGCCGCCCAGCGAGACGCGCTGGAACTTGCGGCCCAGGGCGCGCGCAATCGACCGGCCCAGGCTGGTCTTGCCCACTCCTGGCGGCCCGACGAAGCACAGAATCGGTCCCTTCATGTTCGGCTTCAATTCCAGAACGCTCAGGTAGTCCAGCACCCGGTCCTTCACCTTCCTGAGTTCGTAGTGGTCCTCGTCCAGAATTTGCTTGGCCACATTGATGTCGATCTTCGATCCTGAGCTCTTGGCCCACGGCAGCACTGCCAGCCACTCGATGTAATTCCGGGTGAGCGAATAGTCCGCGGCCATCGGCGACATCCGCTGCAGGCGCGCCAGCTCCTTCAAAGCTTCCTTCTTCACATCCTCGGGCATGCCCGCGGCTTCAATCTTCTGCCGCAGCTCTTCGGTATCGCGCTGTCCCTCATCCTGCTCGCCCAACTCCTTCTGGATGGCCTTTAACTGCTCGCGCAGGTAGTAGTCGCGCTGCGACTGCTGCACCTGGTCCTGAACTTCGGTCTGGATCTTGGTGCGCAACTGCTGCACCTCGATCTCCTTGGCCAGCAGTTTGTTCAACTGCTCCAGCCGCTCGGCGATGCCCGGCGTCTCCAGCAACTGCTGCTTGTCGTCCGTGGTCAGGAAGGGCAGTGACGATGCTACGAAATCCACCAGCCTCGCCGGTTCTTCGATGTTCGCGGCAATCGTCCTCAATTCGTCCGAAAGAGTCGGCGACTCCGAAACGATCTGCTGGAACTGACCCACCACGTTGCGCACCAGCGCCTCGAACTCAGGCGAAGCCGCCTGTTCTGCGTCCTCCAGCGTCTCCACTTCGGCCACCATAAACGGCTCCGACTGGACGAACCTCAGCAGCCGAACTCGGCTTACGCCCTCGGTAAACACAAACCGGCTCTGGTTGGGCATGCGCACAACCTTATGCACTGTGGCCAGCGTTCCCACCGTGTGCAAGTCAGTCGGCTTGGGCGCGTCCAGGCGCGGGTCCAGTTGCGCCGCAACCACAATCGCCCGCTCCTCCCCCAGGGCCTCGATCAGCTGGATCGAGCTTTCCCGGCCAACCGTCAAAGGCAGCACGGCATGGGGAAACAGCACGGTGTCCCGTACCGGCAGCACGGCAATCCTCCGGGCTCCCGAAGCCTTCTGGATTGTTTCGTCATTTACTGGAGTCGTTGGCTGTTTTGGCATTGAGTGTCCTCATATCAAGTTTCCTTCATTAGATAGCTCAAAACCGGTAAAAGTTGCAACTTCCGCCCCCTCAACCATCTCCTTCGGTCATAAGCGATTTGTTCTACGTCTCTGCTTCCGCCAAGGTTCCACCCGGCTCCAAATCACCCCGAGAGGCCCTTCTGCCAGTGTCTGGCAAACATGCATGAAGACTCCCCGCCCTAAATGCATCGAGCGCTGATTTCTCTAGGGTTACCTCCAACTTGGCCGGACTGCGCACAGCCGTTCGTGGGGTCTATCGGCGGAATAAGCCGGAGTGTGAGGGCAACTGGCCGTCGCCCGGAGAACAGTGTCGGCGTGCCATGGGTCCCTCCCGGCCGCCTCTATTTTCCTTCCCTCCTGATCGCCGACTCGATCTGCGTCCAGACCTCGTCCGGCGGTTCCACGCTCGGAAACAGCTGGCGGGCCGCCTCGGCGATCGTCTCTAGATCGGCCAGCAGGGCGCGGCATCGATCGCAGTCCTGGACATGAGGATGCGCGGATACGTCCTCTCCAGACCCGATCAACTCGGACAGTTGCGCCTGGAACTCCTCGCAGCTCATCTTGCGCGGATCGCCCGTCATGACCTTTCCTCCGGGCGCTCTTGCGCGCGCAGCGCGTCGCGCAGCTTCAGTCGCGCCTTGTGTAATTGCGACTTGCTGTTGCCAATCGAGCAGTCCAGCATTGAAGCAATCTCACCATGCTCAAAACCCTCTACATCGTGAAGGATAAAAATCAGCCGGTACCCTGCCGGCAGGTCCGCAACCGCGCGCTCCAGCGCCAGGCGGTCGATCGTTCCGCTCAGCGTCAGATCGGGAGCGCCAAAGCTCCGGCTCGGCCCCTCGTCCGGCGTCGGCTCCATGGCTTCGTCCAGCGAGATCAACGAAAGTCCCTTCTTCCGCAACTGCATCAGCACCACATTAATGGCCAACCGGTGCAGCCACGTCGAAAATGCCGAGTCCCCACGGAAAGTGGCGATCTTCCGGTGCAGTTGGAGAAACGCCTCCTGCGTCAGGTCTTCGGCTTCCGCAACATTGCCCACCATGCGCAGGCACAGCGAGTAGATCCGCCGCTTGTGCAGCCCATATAGCTGCGCAAAGGCCAGATGGTCGCCTGCTTGCGCGAGCGCTAAAGCCTCAGCCTCGGCCACATTGGCCGAACCCGGAGCCGTGATTGCTCGCTCCGTGCCGCCATTTGGCCGGATGCTGCTGCGCGCTTGCGCGGAGGATGAAGAATTGGGCATGCCCGTCCTTCAGAACAATTCTCGGAACGAATCCATGCGCGACTGCAAAAGCTCACGATGGCCGATCCAAATTGATGGCTTTGCGGCCTCCCATCTCGTGTGGGAATTCCGCGACTGCTGCGTGCTCTCCCGCCACAACCGGCGTCGTAAATCGGGGTCCCTATTGAAAGGCTTCCCTCTTTGGCGCCGGGATCCACCTGCTCGATTAGGAGCGATAGCGAGGACACCTTCTATGGTTTTGACGCAGCTTCCTTCCTCGTTAGTATAAAGTTAGGCAGCTTAGGTTGGCTGAGTTCGAATAAAAACAGGGAAGCCGATGCCATTCGAGAGCGCGTCCCATCCAGAACGCATATTGGCCCGCTCCCGCTTTTTAATGGGGTGCTGCGGTTCCACCGCACTTTTTATTAAGATATGGTCTTGCGCACAAAGCCGGCAGCACGATACGGCGCTTCCCTGGCTCCCCGGCGACAGCGTTCCATTTGCCGGCGTTCATTCTCTATGAAAGAGCTTGCCGGACGTCGGCCCCTCAAAACGCTTCGCCCCGCTTTCTTCGCACCAATTCTGTTTTGCGCAGCGGCCGCGTCAATCTCAGCCTGGTGCCAAAAGCCGGCCTCCAACGCCGCCATAACCGCGCCAGCCACAGCCGCTCCGCTTGAGTCGGCAACTCCCGAACTAGCGCCGGCCCCAGCGGGTGACGCCGTTCTCCAGTGGGAAGGCTTGCCGGTAATGCACATCTCCTTCGAGGGCGTCTCGGCCGACCGCCTTAGCCCGCTTCCCGGCCATCTTGCTCAGGCCGAAGGTGCCCCGCTCTCTGCCGAAGACCTCAAAAAGAGCCTCCGTGAGCTCTACGCCTCAGGGCTCTATGACACGGTCGAAGTCGAGGCTTCGCGCCAGGCAGGCGGAGTGTCGCTGGTATTCCTCGGAACCCCGCGCACGTTTATCGGAACCGTTAGCGTCGACGGAGCCTCCGGGGCAACGATGAACACGCTTCTCCAGCGCGCCTCTCAGCTCGAAGCTGGAACTCGCCTCACGCACGAACAAATGCTTCGCGCCGTCAACCAAATGCGCTCCACCCTTGAAGAAAACGGCTATCGCGAAACGTCCATCACGCAGACGGTGACGCCTCACCCCGAACAGCAGCTTGCTGATGTCGCTTTTCGCGTGGTCTCGGGCCCGAGAGCTCGCGTGGGGAAGATCATCGTCACGGGCGACTCCGGCATGAGCCTTGAGGCCTTTCGCCGCCATGCCGGTTTGCGCATCGGTGCACACGTCGATCGCGATACCGTCAATCACGCGCTCGATGGCGTGCTCCGGCAATATCAGAGGCAGGGTCGGCTTGAGGCCGATGTCAAGCTCGAATCCGCGCAATACAATGCCGCCACAAAATCAGTCGACTATCGCTTCACTGCCAATCGAGGCCCGGTCGTCAAAGTAGAAGTCCGGGGCGCTACCGTCGACTCGGAGCGCGTCAAGCGGCTCGTCCCCATCTTTCAGGAAGGCAGCGTCGACGAGGATCTGCTCAACGAAGGCAACCGCCGCCTCCGCGACTACTTTCAGCGTCTCGGCTACTTCGACGCCAAGGTCGATCACCAATCCCAATCACCGGGCAGCGATCAGGTCAACATCCTCTATACCGTCCAACTCGGCCCTCGCCGCCGCGTGGAAAAAGTCTCCGTCGCTGGCAATCATTACTTCGATTCAGCGACGCTTATGGATCTGCTAAGCGTTCATCCCGCCGGCGTTCTCGACCGCCATGGAATCTACAGCCAGGCGCTGGTCTCAGCTGATGTCGGCGCGCTCGAAGCGATTTATAAGAACAATGGTTTTTCCCAGGTGAAAGTTACGCCTGAAACCAGTACGCCTGAGACGGTCGAGGCCGACAATCCGGTCCCCGCCGCTGCAGCCGGACCGCACGTTGAAATCGCCGGAACCGCCCCACTCGTGGTCACCTACCACATTGCTGAAGGCCCGCAACTGCGCGTGGGCGCGTTGACGATCGATGGCAACAACCATATCGCAACTGCTAAGCTCACCGCGCTCCTCAACACCTCGCCAGGTCAGTTGCTTTCACCGAGCAGCCTGGCTGGCGACCACGACGCGATCCTCACCGAGTACTACAGCCAGGGCTTCGATCAGGCTGCAGTCACAATCTCCCAGCAGCCCGAGCCCTCCGATTCCGCAAAGGTCGACGTCGTCTTCCACGTCGATGAGGGCGAGCAGATCTTCGTTCGCAACGTGTTCCTGACGGGCCTCGAATTCACCCACCCGCAGACCGTGGCACGCGCCATCACTCTCCACGCCGGCAATCCTCTCAACCAGACCGCGCTCACCGATACGCAGCGCAATCTGTACGACTTCGCCCTCTTCAACGAAGTCAATGCAGCCGTTGTTAATCCTGCCGGCGATGCCCCGCAAAAAACGGTTCTGCTGCAGATGGTCGAAGCGCGCCGCTGGACGCTCACTTACGGCTTCGGCTTCGAGGCCCAAACAGGACAGCCGCAAAACAACTGCGCCGGCGCAACAGCCGGAGGCGTTCCCTGCAATCCGAACGGAAAGACCGGGGTAAGTCCGCGCGTACTCGCCGACCTCACGCGCAACGGTCTCTTTGGACGCGAGCAATCGATTTCACTGCGCGGCACTTACGGTTTGCTTGAGCAAAGTATCGGCATCCAATATCAGGTCCCGCACCTTGAAGGCAATCCAAACTTCGGCTTCACCTTTTCCGGCGGTTACGCCAACAGCCTTGATGTTTCGACCTATGTCGCTTCTCGTCTTGAGGGCGCTTTCCGGTTTACCGAAAACTTCAACCACCCCGGCTCCTGGCTTTCCCGCGCCAACACGTTTATCTATGAAATCGACTTCCGCCGCGTCAAAGTCTCCGCCAGCAGCTTGCAGGTCTTTCCCGGAGAAATCTCTCTGCTCTCCACCGCAACTCGTGTCGGTGGCCCCGCATTCACATGGATTCGAGACACCCGCGACGTCCCCATGGATGCTCGCCGCGGCACCTACACCAGCTTTCAGGAATTCCTCTCCGACCGCTTCTTTGGCGCCGAAGCCGAGTTCAACCGCATCGATACTTCGAATTCCAGCTATTACAGCTTCGACAAAGGCCGCTTCGTGGTGGCCCGCAACACGCGCTATGGTCAGCTTCGCGCCTTCGGCAGCGGCTCCAACGGGATCATTCCGCTTCCGGAACGCTTCTACGCTGGCGGCGCAGTTTCCTTGCGCGGGTTCTCCCAGAACGCCGCCGGGCCGCGCGATCCCGAAACCGGTTATCAGATCGGCGGAGCTGGTGCGCTCACCAACACCACCGAGTTACGCCTGCCGCCGCCTACCTTGCCTTTGCTGGGCAACACAATCAGCTTCGTCATCTTTCACGACATGGGCAATGTCTTCACCAACGCCGGCGATGCCTGGGCCAGCTTTCTGCGCGTTCGCCAGCCCGACAGTGACGCCTGCAGGACGCTCACCTATGGGACCCCTGCGAACCCGCCCGCACCTACAGGCACCTACACGTCGACTGGCAGACAGGGCCAATGCAGCTTCAACGACTTCTCGCACGCCCTCGGACTGGGCTTGCGCTACCATACCCCGGTCGGGCCCATCCGATTCGACGTAAGCTATAACCTGAATCCGCCCATCTATCCGGTGAATATCAATTACTCCGTCCCGGTGGGGCCCGCAACTCCGCTTGGTCCTTACCAGGCGCCGTACGTCGGCCAGGCACCACGCATCAACTTCTTCTTCAGCCTTGGGCAGGCCTTCTGATGAGCCAATCCACTTCAGTGACGATCGCACTTCGCCGCCCCGGCATGTGGCTTCTGGCCGCATGTCTCATGGCAGCTGGAGCTGCTTCGTGCCCGGCCCAGACGGACCAGTCCGCGCCCCCCGTTGTCCTCGACCGCGTCGTCGCCGTGGTCAACAAGCACGCCATCCTTGCCAGCGACATCGACGACGAAATCCGCCTCTCGGTTCTCGATCCAAATCTCGTTGGTCAGGGTGCGCTCACCCGGCAGCGGGCGCTCGAGCAACTCATCAGCCGCGCTCTCATCGAGCAGCAGATTCGCCAGGAAGACATGCAGGCCATCGAGCCCTCGCAGGATGAAGTCAACGCTCGCCTCGACCAGATTCGCAAGCAGCTCCCCGCCTGCGTCCGTCAAAACTGCGCGACCGATGCCGGATGGAAGGCATTTCTCACCGCCCACGGCCTCACGCCGGACCGTGTCGAATCCTATCTTCGCTACCGGCTTGAGATTTTGAGCTTCATCGAGCAACGATTCCGCCAGGGAATTCAAATCTCTCCGCAACAGATCGATAGTTACTATCACGACGTTCTGCTTCCGCAATATTCCCCCGGCGAAGCCGTTCCGCCGCTGGATCAGGTTGCACCGCGTATTCAGGAAATCCTGCTCGAGCAGCAAGTCAACGTGCTCTTCGACGCCTGGCTCACCAATCTGCGCGGCCAGGGTGACGTCGAAGTCCTCGACCCATCTTTGGAGCTCCCCGCGGCTGGGGGAGCGAGCGCGGGCGCAAGCCCAGTTGTGAGTCCAGTTGCGACTTCAGGTGCGGCCCCATGAGCGATCGCCAGCCCACCTCCATCTCTCCTGACCAACCCGACCCGCCGGAGACTCTTGCGCGCGGCCCGCGCTCCCGTTTGCGCCGTTTCTTTCTCCGCCACCTCCCGCTGAGCCTCGCGGCAGCAGCGGTTTTGCTCGTCCTCACGGCAGTCGCCGCCTATTTCATCGCCAGCTCTGCCGCGTTCGAGAATCTCGTTCGCAAGCGCCTCATCGCCGAGATTGAATCGGCTACCGGCGGCCGCACGGAGATCGGGTCTTTCCACTGGCGTCTCCTCCATCTCGAGGCTGAAGCTGATGGCGTCGTCATTCATGGCACCGAGGATCCCGACGAAGCGCCCTACGCCGAGATCGACCGCCTCCGCGCCCAGGTCAGCATCTTCGGCCTCTTCACTCCTCGGGTTTCCTTGCGCGATCTCGAGATTGTCCGGCCCCAACTGCACCTCATCGTCTATCGCGACGGATCGACGAACCAGCCGCGCCCGCGCCGGCCGGAAAAACGCGGCAAGTCGGCGATTGACACACTCTTCGATCTCAAGGCGAACCATATCGCGGTCGAGCAGGGAGTGTTGGATTTGGACGATCGTGCCGCTAGCTTCGACAATCGGCATCGCTACCTGCCGCTGGACTTCAAGGCCGACGACGTCTCCGTGGCCATGAACTATGTGCCTGCCACATTCAGCACGCCCGAGAGCTATCACATCGATGGTGCCGCCACTGATCTCGTGCTCACCCGCGATCTCCCGCAAAAACAAATTCAGTCTGTCCACGGGAGGCTGCAACTTGACTTGGACCTCGAACGCAATCGCGTCTCCTTGCGCGGCCTTCAGCTCACGGCCATCAATCGCGGAGCCGAAGATCGCACGCTCTATGTATCCGGCGCGTTGGACGATTTCACCCACCCGCGCTGGCAGGCCAAACTTGCAGGCGATCTCGACATGCGGCTCCTCGACCCTGTCACTGGCTATCCCGACGCGCCCGAGGGCATCGCGCACCTCGATCTCACCGCCAACGGCATCGCGCCCGCATTTCACATCGCTGGCAGCGTGCACGTCGATGGGGGCTCCTACCTAGGCGCCGGTATCCACGCCACCGGCGTCAACGTCGATGCGCGCATCGATGCCGATCAAGGAAAGCTGCTGATCACCCAGATCGTCGCCCGCTTGCGCAAGGGCGGGCAGAGCGGCCAGCAGGGCGGCGAAATTGACGGCTCCATCGCGCTCGAGCCGTGGCTTCCCGGCCCCCGCGTTGTGCCCGCGCAGGTCACTGCTCCCATCACCGCTCCTGATTCTGAGGAATCACGGGCCGCCCGCAACGTGCTCGTCCGGGCCCCAGTCGGTTCGATCCCGATGAACGGCAAAGTCACCGCCAACTTCAAAGGCGTTTCTCTCGACACGATTCTCGATATCGTCTGCGCCCCCGAATGCCATCGCCTGGGTTTCGCCGCCAGCGTGAATGGCCCGGCAACAGCAACCTGGTTGAACGGCGACGTGCGCACCATCGCCGTCTCCTCAACTCTCGCCCTGAGCACCTCGCAGCAAACTCCCGCAGGTGAAGTACCGGCCAGCGGCGTCATCGATGCCACCTATACGCAACGCAACGGCGGCGTGGACTTGCGCGACCTTGAGCTGCACTTGCCCGCAAGCAGTTTCGTTGCGCGAGGATCGCTGGGTGCTTATCCGGTCAGCAGTTCTTCGACTCTCAGCGTCGACTTCCGTTCCCACGATTTGTCGGAGTTCGATGGCGTGCTGCGCACGCTCGGCCTCAATCGCAATGGCAAGACCGGAACCTCGGCTCTGCCTGTTTCCCTGTCCGGCCAGGCTGATTTTCATGGATCCTGGACCGGCTCCCTGATCAAGCCGCATCTCGCAGGCTCGCTCAAGGCCACGCAACTGGCCATTGAGATGCCGTCCGTGCCCGGCAACTCCAGCCAACCGCGGTGGGTGCATTTGGATTCGGCCGACGTTGAAGGCAGCTATTCGCCTACTCAGATCGCCATCGAACATGCTCTGTTGCTTCACGGCAATTCCAGACTCACGCTAAGTGGAACACTCGATGCCTCACCGGGCGCCGGGCCCCTAACGACGGCCCCTCGTCACTTCCGCGGCAGCCAGCAACCAACCTACGGCGGCGCCTCCGTCCTCCACGCGCGCATTGCCGCTAGCAATCTCAACGTCGCTGATGTCCAGCCTTTTCTCGTTGCCGGTCCCCAGAGCCTACCGATCACTGGCGCATTCAATGCGCAGATCGAAACAAGCGGGCCGCTCCGCGATCTGCAAGCTTCAGGCTCCGTGGAGATGGATCGCGCCGTCATCGATGGAGAATCCGTCGCGCGAGTCCGCGTGGACGGTGCGTTCGCTGATCACGTGCTCAAGGTGTCCTCGGCCCGCGCAAGCGACGCGGGCGGCGACCTCTCGGCCTCGGGCAGCTACGACTTCAATGCGAAAACCTTCGCACTGGATGGGCATGCCGGCGGAATCGACATCTCTCAAATCGGCTGGATCAGCCGCCGCAATCTTGAAGTTGCCGGCAAGCTCTCGCTCTCCGTCTCCGGCTCCGGCTCGCTTGACGATCCGCGCATGAATATCCACGCCACAGCCGATTCCCTCACGTTGGGTGGACAGCGATTCGGCACCTTCGACGTTTCTGCGCACACAGTCAGTCACAACCTGGTTTACACCGCAACCACCGAGTTGCAGGGAGCCGATCTTAACCTCGAAGGCCAGACGGCAATGAAATCCGGCTACGCAACCCAGGCCCGCCTCGAGTTCTCCCGCTTCAACATTGGCGCTCTTTTCCGCATGGCTCACTTTGATGCTTTCAGCGCTGACTCCGCGCTCGCCGGAACGGTCTCGATCGATGGTCCGCTCTCCGATCTCAAGCAGCTTCGCGGCGATGCCAATCTCCGCCAGCTTGCGGTCACCATCGCCGGCGTGCCCCTGCAGAGTGAAGGAGACGCGCACGCCACGCTGGCCGGCGGCACAATTCATCTCGATCCTCTCCACGTCACGGGCGAAAACACAGATCTCCGTGCGCAGGGGAGCCTTTCGCTGGAAGGCGAGCAGCAGCTCGATCTCGCCGCCAGCGGCTCCATCAACCTCAAGCTCGCCGAGACCCTCGATCCGGATCTCACGGCCAGCGGCGTCACCACCTTCCAGCTTGAAGCGCACGGCCCGCTTCAGCATCCCGGCCTGCAGGGCCGTGTCGATTTCCAGAACGGCGCGCTCTCTCTTGAAGATCTACCCAACGGCCTCAGCCAGTTGCATGGCACACTCGAGTTCAATCAGAATCGCCTTGAAGTCAAGTCCCTAACCGCCATGACCGGCGGCGGCCTGCTCTCGCTCGGCGGTTACCTCGCCTATCAGCACGGAATCTTTGCCGACCTCACCGTCACCGGCAAAGGCGTTCACATTCGCTACCCTGAAGGCGTCAGCTCGCTGGCCGATCTCACTCTGCAACTTCAGGGTCCGCAGAGCAACCTCCTCCTCGGCGGCGATGTCCTCATCACGCGTTTCGCCGTCAGCCCCGACCTCGACCTGGCAGCCCTCGCCGTCGCTGCCAACTCCTCTGTCCAAACGGTCGCGCCGCCCAATGCGCCCTCGAATCATATACGCCTCGACGTGCACATCGCCTCCTCACCGCAGTTGAACTTCCAAAACGCATTTGCCAAGCTGGCCGGCGACGTGAATCTCCGCCTCCGCGGCACACTGGCCTCGCCTTCGCTTCTCGGCGCTGTCTCCATCACTGAGGGCAGCGCACTCATCGCCGGAACTCGCTACGATCTCGATCGTGGCGACATCACCTTTACCAACCCGGTCCGCATCGAGCCGGTCATCGATCTCAGCGCCACAGCTCATGTCGAGGACTACGACATCTCCCTCGGCCTGCACGGATCTCCGCAGAAACTCAGCGTCTCCTACCGCAGCGACCCTCCGCTCCCTGAGGCCAACGTCGTCGCCTTGCTCGCGCTCGGCCACACCGCCAACCAGCAGCGCCTCTACACCCAGCAGCAGGAGCAGGCCATTAGCAATCCCACCACCGACGCGCTGCTCGGCGGAGCTCTCAACGCCACTGTCTCCAGCCGCATTCAGAAGCTCTTCGGCGCCGGCTCCGTAAAAGTCGACCCCAACTACCTCGGCGCCTTTGGCAACTCCACCTCCCGCATTACTGTCGTCGAGCAGCTTGGCCGCACCGTCACCCTCACCTACGCCACTGACGTCAACACCACCAGTCAGCAGTTGCTCCAGGCTGAAGTGGCCATTAACCGCCACATCTCCCTCGTTGTCGCTCGCGACGAGTCCGGCGTCTTCTCCATGGTCGTCAAGGCCACTCGCCGCTACCGCTAACCCTTTTGCCCACTGATTTCCAGCCCCATTGACGCAACCAATCGCGCCCCATCTGTGTCTAATCAAACCGGCAGGCTCATCGGCTACAGGCTCGATCGTCGGGGAGCTGCCGCCAGGATCCAAAAATCCTGACGATGGAGGATCTTCCCATGACAAGAATCATCAATCGTCGTTTCTCCCTTCTTTTTGCCGCGGCTCTTTTCGCTGCGGTTCTGGTCGTTCCCCAGTTTTCGCACGCTGCTGACACGCAGGATGTGGCCGCGGCAGTGCGGTCCAAGCTGAATAAATCGCAATTCAAGGACGTTCAGGTCAATGTGGATGCAAACGGTATTGCCACCTTGTCCGGCACCGTCAGCGATTACGAGAACAAGGCCGACGCCGACAAGATCGTCCACAAGGTGAAGGGCGTGTCCGCAGTGCGCAACGATATCCAGGTCGCCGGACCCAACGTCTCCGACGCCCAGTTGAAGAAAACCCTTCTCGATAAGCTCACCTACGTCAGCATGGGTTACGGCAGCACGTTCGACGCCATCACCCTCAACGTCCAGAACGGCGTCGTCACGCTGGGCGGTCATTCTCACGACTACCCCAACCGCGACTCTGCCCTGGCAGTCGTCGCCACCACGCCCGGCGTCAAAGATGTCGTCGACAATATTGAAGTCGATCCAGTCTCGCCCATGGATTGGGGCATCCGCCTCGCCGTCGCGCGAGCCATCTACGGCTTCCCGACGCTGAACAGGTACGCCATCGATCCCGCCCAGCCCATCCGCATCTCCGTGCAGAACGGAAATGTCGAGCTCTACGGCGTGGTCGACTCCGAATCCGACAAGAACGTCGCTTACATGCGCGCCAACTCGGTCCCCGGCGTCTTCACCGTCAAGAACTACCTCCAGGTTGCCGGCCAGCCCGCTGAAAAGCAGCCGTAAGCCTCAGCTCCCCGCGCAACCCTCCCGGCCCCGGGCGCGCATTTGCAGCCCGGGGCCACTGCATTCAGCCTAAAAACCGTATAAGCTGGTGGGTACCTTTTCGACCGCCGCCGCGGGACGAAAAGACTTTCGTGCGCGTGAGGAAACATCGATGCAGCCGGAGCTGCAGCCCGCAGTCGAAGAAGCGCCACCGGCTGGCGACGCGCCGCCAACGCCCAACCCTCCGCCCCCCCCTTCCCCGCAACAGCCCCGCGACTTCGACTGGGTCTTCATTGGGCCACACGGCTTGCGCGCCGGCTGGTCCATTCTTCTCTTTGCCGGACTTTATTACCTTTTCCGTGAAGTGCTCGGAACGCTCTTCTTCGCAGCGGGCCTCATTCACGACACGCCCGTCGATTCCGCAGGCGCTGTTTTGATCGCGGAGTTGGTCCCGTTTCTTGCCCTCGTCGCCGCTGGCCTCATCATGGTCCTCATTGAGGACCGGCGCATCCTGAGCTACAACCTTTCCGGCCCGCGCGGCGCCCGCCATTTCGTCTCCGGCCTTGCCGCCGGCTTCGCCACGCTCTCCTTGCTTGTCGCTGCTTTGGCCTGGGGCGGCTGGATGCATCTCACTCCCGCGTCGCTTTCCGTCGCGCAAGCTGCAGGCATTGGCCTTCTCTGGGCCGCCGCCTTTCTCCTCGTCGGCGCGGTTGAAGAAGGCCTCTTCCGCTGTTACGGGCTCTCCACTCTCACCCGCGGTATCAACTTCTGGTGGGCCCTCGCCGCACAAATCGCCATTTGCCTCTACCTCGCTCTCATCGGCGGCGGCAACGGCGCCTGGGGAGTCTATCTCGCCGCCGCGCTCGGTTTTTTCCCTTGCTTTGCTCTCCACCGAAAGGCTGCCCCACGCAGTGACGCATTTTGGCAGGCCGCCTGGGTCACCTCCACGTTCTTCGGTTACTACCACACCTCCAACAGCGGCGAAAACTGGGTTGGAATCTTTGCCGCATCGTTCATGGGCTTTGTTTTTTGCTTGAGTGTCCGCCTCACCGGCTCGGCCTGGTGGGCCATTGGTTGCCACGCCGCGTGGGACTGGGCCGAA
This sequence comes from uncultured Acidobacteriaceae bacterium, assembly GCA_963823805.1. GTDB lineage: Bacteria > Acidobacteriota > Terriglobia > Terriglobales > Acidobacteriaceae > Telmatobacter. Next base: position 673,085 of record CAWGMW010000003.1, read on the forward strand.
ACCTTTTTCTACGGCACGGCCGACAGCGGCCTCCAGGGCCAGGGCCACTTCCTCTCCGCCAGTCCCGCCGGCAATCCGCTCTGGAGCGGCGGTGCCGACGGCCCAGAAGGCAGCCTGCTCGTCCTCGCCGTCATTCTGCTTCTGCTCCTGTCTCTGCTTGCCCTCTACGCCCGCAACTCCGCAGCAACTGCCGCGCAGCCGGCAGATTGAACCCGCCAGTCCTCGCGCCGAGAAACCGTTCACTCATTCTCCGCGAGCGCCTTCGGCACGTCGTATCCTGAATCTGCCCGATGCCCGACTCACCTCAAATAAGTGCCTTGTCATCGCCGCCTGCGCCACTCCAATCGAGCCGTAAGCGCCGCTGGCCTCTCATCCTTCTCTGGGCCTGCGTCGGCCTCATTGTGCTGCTTATCTTCGCCCCTTTGGCTGGAGTGCTGTGGCTTCGCTCCGCTGCCAAAGCCGCGCTGCCCCAGCTTGACGGCGACGTCCATCTGGCCGGCCTCTCCGCGCCGGTCACCGTCCGCCGCGATGCCCACGGCGTTCCCCACATCGACGCCGCCACGCAGGACGACCTCATCGCCGCACAGGGCTATGTCACCGCGCAGGATCGCCTTTGGCAAATGGACACCTCGCGCCGCAACTCCAACGGCGAACTCGCTGAAATCATGGGCCCCGCGCTCATTCAGCACGACAAAACGCAGCGCGTCCTTCAGATTCGCCTCACCGCCCAACGTTTCTACGATCATCTGTCAGCCGACGACCGTCAACGTCTCGACGACTACGCCCGCGGCGTCAATCTCTTCATTTCCCAATGCGAGCAATCCAATCGGCTCCCCGTCGAATTCCGTCTGCTCCACTACCGCCCTCAACCCTGGAGCGGCGTGGACTCGATCAGCGTGGGTCTCTCCATGGTCCAGACCCTCGACACGCATATCGCCACCAAGCTCTCGCGCGCCCGCGTTGCCGCCAGGCTCAACAACCCTGCGCTCGAAGCCGATCTCTACCCTGTCGGCTCCTGGCGCGATCGTCCGCCCACCGGCATCCGCGTAGACCTCACTCAGCCGCAGCCTTTGGTCCCGCCAACAAAAGATGACGACGACGATGACGACAACACGGAGTCCCTCGCCACTCCCGGCACCACGCACGCGAAGGTCCTTGCCACAAAAATGGGTGCCCCATCCTTTCCGCGGTTTTATCGCGGAAAGGGTGGGAGAGCACGAGCCAACCTCCCGGGCTTTGTATCAGGGCACGGCTTTAGCCGTGCCGCAACAGCCGAGAAATCAGAAGGGGCTTTAGCCCCTGAAGCCACGCCCGTCTCCACACGCGCGCTCCTGGCCCTCCTCGGCCAGCCCGTTTGCGATGGCTGCGCGTCAGGCTCGAACAACTGGGTCGTCGCCGGCTCGCACACAGCCAGCGGAAAGCCGCTCCTTTCGAACGACATGCACCTCACCCTCCGCGAGCCGGACACCTGGTACATGGCCGACCTTCGCGCGCCCGGATTTCACGCAGCCGGAGTCACGCTCCCCGGCATGCCGCTCGTCATCGCTGGTCACAACGAGCACGTCGCCTGGGGATTTACCGCGCTCTACGGCGATTCGCAGGATTTGTACATTGAAAAACTCGACGGCAAGGGCAACTACGAGGGTCTCGACGCCCAATGGCATCCGCTCGCCCTCGATCGCGAAGTCATCCACGTTCGCGGCCGCAGTGATGTGGTTCTCACCGTCCAATCCACCGCACACGGCCCACTGCTCAACCCGCTTCTCAGCGCGAGCGATCCGCCGACAGCTCTCAAGTGGGCCCTCTACGACCCATCGCTCAACACGCTTCCGCTCTACGAAATGAACGTCGCCTCCAACTGGACCGAGTTCTCCGCTGCGCTCGCCCAGTGGTGCTGGCCCACGCAGAATCTCGTCTACGCTGACGATCAGGGCCACATCGCTTACCGCGCCATCGGACAAATCCCCATCCGTCCCGCCGGAATTTCCGACGGCCCCATTCGAGACAACGCGCATGAGTGGCAGGGTTACATTCCTTTCGACCAGATGCCCAACGCCGTCGATCCACCTTCGGGCTTTCTCGCTACCGCCAACGCCCGCGTAACCACGGACAAGTCACCCTACCCGCTCACCGGCGAGTGGGGCGATCCCTATCGCATCGAGCGCATCTACAAATCGCTCGACGGCCGCGACAATCTAAAGCCCGCTGACATGCTGGCCGTCCAGACCGACATCTACAGCGAGGTCGATCAGGAGATGGGCCACCGCTTCGCCTACGCCATCGATCACACTCCCGGCCCCGAAGGCAATGGCGATCCGCGCATGCGCCAGGCCGCCGACCTCATGCGCAGTTGGGATGGCCGCCTCACCACCGACTCTGCCGCCGCGTCCATCGTCACCGAAACCCGCGCCGCGCTCTGGCCCATGATCCTTGAGCCTAAGCTCGGCAAGTCGGCCGGAGACTACCACTGGGCTGAATCCGCGTTTGCTGAAGAAGAAATCGTCATGAACGCCAAGCCTGCCTGGCTTCCGTCCACCTACAAAGACTGGAACGCCCTCCTCACCGCCGCTGTGCGCAAGGGAATGGTCGACGGAAGAGCTCCCCTCGATGTCACTCACTGGGCCTACGGCCGTTGGCACGTGGTCGACATCGAGCATCCGCTCGCCTTCCTGCTCCCCCTCATCGGCCGCGTCGCGGGAACCGGCCGTCAGCCCCAAAGCGGCGATGGAACCACCGTCAAGCAAGTCGGCACCGACTTCGGTCCCTCGCAGCGCTTCACCATGGATTGGAGCAACATCGACGGCTCAACCGAAAACATCGTCCTCGGCGAGAGCAGCAATCCGCTCAGTCCTTACTTCCGCGACCAGTGGGGCGACTGGTACAACGGAAGCACCTTTGCGCTGCCCTTCACGCCGTCAGCCGTCGCCGCGCAAACCACGCACACGCTCCGCCTGCTTCCATGAAATGAACTGGCCAATGATCACGATTTGTCGCATAAATTGAGTGTTGAAAGGGCAAGAGTGGTTAATCGGCGCTTCGGGACGAGCGTAGAAACTGCTTCGGTAAGGCACGAAGTGTCAGAGCACGACTTTAGTCGTGCCGATAGCGGAAAGAATTGATGGGGCTTTAGCCCCTGGGGGAACCTGGAGCGCTGGAATGAAAGAGACAGTCCCAGCAGAGCACAAATGGCGCCGCTTCGCCGGCCCTGCGGTCATCCTCTTCGCCGCCGCCGTCGCCATCGTCCCCCAACTCATTCGCGGCAACTCATGCGGCCACGACTTCAACGTTCATCTCGTCTCCTGGCTCGATTGCCTCAACGCCTGGCGTCACGGCATTCCTTATCCGCACTGGACGCCCAGCCCCAACTATGGCGCCGGCGAGCCTCGCTTCGTCTTCTATCCTCCGCTCACCTGGATGCTCGGCGCGGCACTCGGCGCCATCCTTCCCTGGAATCTCGCGCCCATCGCACTCACTTTCCTCATCCTCGCGGCAACCGGCCTGGCCACGCGCGCCCTCGCCCTTGAGGTGTTCGATTTTGACGCACTCGACAACCTGCCCGCCACGCTCGCCGGCTGCGTCTCCATCTTCTCCGGCTTCACGCTCTTCACCGCCTACGAGCGCTGCGCCTTTCCTGAATTCGCCGGGGGATTCTGGCTCCCGCTCATCATTCTTTTTGCGCTCCGTGATCGTTCCCCCTCCGCCGCGCTTATGCGCCGCTCTTTCTCGGGTTCCACCGTGCCACTCGCCATCGCTCTTGCTGGCGCGTGGCTCTCGAACCTCCCGCTCGGCGTCATTGCCGGCTACCTACTCGCGGGTGTCGCTCTCCTCTGGGCCATTGTCAACAAATCCTGGGCCCCGCTTCTTCGCGCCGCAGTCGCCACGGTCCTCGGCCTCGGTCTCGCCGCCATCTACTGGGTTCCCGCCACAGTCGAGCGCCACTGGGTCGATATCCGCCAGGCCACCGACGATCCCGGCTATAACTTCGAAAACAACTGGCTCTTCTCCCGCCACGCCAATCCGCTGCTCGCATTGCACGACGTGATCCTGCGCCAGGTCTCCTGGATTGCCGTCTCCATGATCGCCGTCGCACTCGTCGCCGTCATCGTCTGCTATTTCCGTAATTCTCTTCCAAAACCAGAAAGAATTCCTCTCGCCGCAATTCCAATCGTCGTTCTGTTTCTCCTCTTTCCCATCTCGCGGCCCATCTGGCACACGTTCCCGCAGATGGCCTTCCTGCAATACCCCTGGCGCTGGCTTGAAGCCGTCGAAGCGCCCATGGCCATTTTTTTCGTCGCCGCCATCTGGCCCTCAAGCAGCAGCGCCCGCCGCTCCCGCCGCAGCCGAATCCTCGCCATCGCAGCCTGCGCCGTGATCTCTGTTGCTGCAACGGTCTACGCCGGAACCACGTTCTTCCAGGTCTGCTACCCCGAAGACACCGTCGCATCCACACTGGTCAACTACCGCGCCGGAGCGGGCTTTGAAGGCATGTACGAGTACGAGCCGCCTGGCGCGGACGACTCCGAGATCGCCACCGGCCTTCCCGATGCCTGCCTGGTCAGCGATCGCTGGGTCGTCCTTGGCAAGCCGGACCCTGACGACCCCGATTCGAATCCTGTATGGACTCCCGATCAGGGCACTTGCCAGGCCACTTTCACCTGGGCCGGAGGCGGTCACACCCGAGCCGGAGGCGGTCACACATCGACCGGCGACTCTCAGGTCAATCCGGAACACCGCACCCTTCTCGCGACCATGCCTCATTCCGGCATTCTGGTGCTGCGTCTCCTCAACTTTCCCGCGTGGCAAGTGCGGGTTAACGGCATCCGCGACAACACTTGGCCGCACCGCGGCGACGGCCTTATGGCCGTGCACGTTCCTAAAGGCCCGGTGCTTCTTACCATTGATTGGGCAACGGACCTCGATTCCTTTGCCGGCCGCTGGATCACCGTCCTCAGCATCTTCCTGCTCTTCGCCCTTTCGCTTTGTGAACTCCGCCTCCGCCGTTCTCGTCTAACATGATTGCAATGCCCGTTGACGTCAAAACGCTCATTCAGGAAGGCGCCGACCTCACCGACAAGGCGCTCGAAAAGCTGATCCCATCCGCGGACACCGTTCCTGTTTCGATTCACGGTGCCATGCGCCACTCCGTCTTTGCCGGCGGCAAGCGTCTCCGCCCCGTGCTCGCTATGCAAGCCGGCGTCGCCATCGCGGGCCGTCTGCCCAAAGGAATCGAGCGTCTCGGTGCAGCCATCGAGATGATTCACACTTACTCGCTCATCCACGATGACCTGCCCGCTCTCGACAACGACGACCTCCGCCGCGGCAAGCCCACCTGCCACGTCGCCTTCGGTGAAGCCATCGCCATCCTCGCCGGCGACGCGCTCCAGACCCGCGCCTTCGAGGTGCTTTCCGGCCTTCAGTGTCCGCCCGACGCCACCACGCAGATCATCGGCCTCATCACCAACGCCATCGGCACCGTCGACGGCATGATCGGTGGCCAGGTGCTCGACCTCGAAAGCGAACACCTCAAGCCCACTCCCGAGCTCGTCGAAGCCATCCATCGCGCCAAGACGGGCGCTCTCATCCGCGTGAGCGTTGTCACTGGCGGCGTCTATGCAGGCGCCACTGCCGACGACGTAGCCCGCCTCAACCGCTTCGGCCGCAAAGCCGGTCTCGCTTTCCAGATCGTCGACGACGTGCTCGACATGACCGTCGACTCAGCGCAACTCGGCAAGACCGCGGGCAAAGACGCAGCCACCGAAAAAGCCACCTGGCCCGCCGTCTACGGAGTTGAGCAAAGCCTGCGCGACGCAGAGCAGCTCGTCGAGGAGGCCTTCGCAGCCCTCGAACCATACGGCAGCCGCGCATACGGCCTCAAGGCCGTCGCCCGCTATCTCATCGAGCGCAAGAACTGAATCTGGTCGCTTGAGTCGCGCATAGAAGGGTCAGGGCACGACTGGTAGGTCGGGGCTTCAGCCCCGACTGCCGCAAACTCCGCAAGATTTAGGGAGGGCTTCAGCCCGTGAGGGAGCCTCAACTGGTGCGCCGCCTGGAACCATTTCGACAATCGCTTCTGCGTTACTTGCTCAGCGCCTGCCGCAACTTCTGGCTTTGGCTTGAAATATCCTCGACGGCCGCCTGCGTCTTGCCCAGCAGCCCCTGAAGCTCTTCAAGGAACTCGGGAAGCATGTCCCAGCACTTGCGCACAACTTCCTGCTGATCGATCAGCGCCAGCGCGGCGCCGGAAACTGCCGTTACCAGGCCGAGGCGCTTGTTGCCGGTCACCAGCAACACACCACTTGCGGCCAGAGTGCCCGCCGCGGCGTACCGGATCCAGTTCGCCGAGCTCGTCTCTTCGGCGCGTGTCTCACAACCCGGCTCTCTTGCTCCCTGCGATAGCGGCACAACCACCATGACCCCTCCTGCGTTTCCGGCCTGAACTTCGGTACGGAACTCAATTGCCTCTCAAGTATCGCTTGAAGACCTGGCGTCGGGCGACTTTAATCGCGCTCGCATCTGCAAAATCCAACGCGCCCTCAATTCAGCGCTCTAATCCAGGTCGATCTCGCGCAGCGGCTTACCCTCCGGAGCGTCCTTCGCCTTGCGCATCGCCTCGGCAAATTTCTTCTCCAGCAGGTCGGCCTTGTTTTTCTCCGCGTCCACGCTCTGCCTGAAAATCGACTCTGTCCGTTCCCCATGCTCGCGCATGGCCTGTGCCGCGGTCTCCAGGTCCTCGAACATCCGCTTTCGCGGCGCAGAAGTGTGACTCACCAGCACTCCGGTCGCCGCGTCGATCTTCAGCATCGCCCCGCAATCCGGGCACGCCACTTCGAACGTCTTGTCCTTGTTCTTGCTCATGGCAACTCGTATTCTATGCGCTCGCACCCGTTTTTGGCAGCGGTCCTCTTCCGCATTCCAATACTCTGAGGGTGCCCCATCCTTCGCTTCTTTCTAGCGAAGGGTGGGATAGCACGACTTTTGTCTCACCCTCGATCCCGTGCGCGCCTCACTCAATCGTCACCTGCAAACTGAATTGCTCCTCGTTCGGATCGGGCTTCTCCCACGAGCGCACATAATGCAGCAGCAACGTCCCTGTCCCTTTGCCCTTGGGTTCGAACTTGAAAATCTGCACAATCGGCCGCCCCTCGCCCGTCGCGGCATCCGTCTGCGACTGGCCCGTCAGCTTCAGCAGCTTCGTCGATTGCGGAAGCACATACCACGCGTATCCGGTCGAGGGATTCGAACTGAGCCGAACTTCCAGAACATCTCCACTCTTCAGCTGGACCGCCAAGCCCTTGTCCGCGTCGGTCACGATCTTGGTCGCTGCCGATGCTACGACCGGGCAACAAACCAACAGAACAACAACTGCGGATAGAAGCCCAAAGAAAACAAGTCCGGACAAATCGAGTCCCGACAAAACGAGTCCCGCCTTGAAACGGGCCTTCCGCTGCATTCGAGCCTCTTGCATCAAAGGTCGCCTTTCCCGCGGCCGCAACCCGATCTCCCGGTCCTGCCGCGCAACCCGAAGATAACTCCGCCACACTCCCCGCGCAAGAGTTCCTGTATTTTCCCCAATTGGCACAAAAATGGGTGCCCCATCCTTCGCCATGTTTCTGGCGAAGGGTGGGATCGCACGCACCTCGGAGTCAATTGGGTACTCTTCCATCGCACATCGAGCTGAAAGCTGAGGGCTGTAAGCTGTTCGCCTTGACACCCCCGCGCCCTCCAGCGAAAGATGAATGGGCCGGATGCTCAGCCTTGCGAAACGCACCAACGCACGGCCGCAACGAGCTACCGCTCCAGAGATTTCTCTTCACATCAGGAAGCTGCCAATGAAAACCAAATCGACCAATCCGCTGCGCCTCTTCGCGCCGGCAACTTTTGCGCTTCTCAGCCTCGTTCTCACCGCCGCCAGCCCCGCGCAATCCGCGGCGGCAGCGTCCTCTGCGCCGGTCAAGACGCCCCTCCAAGTCGACCGGCTCGACCCCGCCGCCGCCCGCATCATTCCTGCGAACGCCAAGCTCGAGCGCATCGCCACCGGCTTTACCTGGGCTGAAGGCCCCGTCTGGGTCAACGGCAGCCTTTTCTTCGCCGAGATCCCTTCCAACAGCATTCGCCGCTGGACGCCCGGCAAGGGTGTCAGCATCTTCCTTCAGCCCAGCGGCTACCAAGGCTCCACTCCCTACGGTGGCCGCGAACCCGGCTCCAACGGCATGACCCTCGACTCTCTCGGTCGCCTCACCGTTGCAGGCCACGCGCAGCGCGACGTCTTCCGCTTCGAATCGCTCAATCCTGAAGCCGTTCAAACCGTCCTCGCCGATCGCTACCAGAGCCTGCGCCTCAACAGCCCCAACGATCTCGTCTATCGCTCCGACGGCTCCATCTATTTCACCGATCCGCCCTACGGCCTGCGCAAGCAGAACGACTCCGATCCCGAAAAGGAGCTCCAGGTCAACGGCGTCTATCGCATTCCCAGTGCTGTCGCCCAAAAGCCCGGCGCGCCGCCCGCCCGCGCAGATCTCCAGCTCCTCATCTCAGACCTGCCGCGGCCCAACGGCATCGCCTTCTCGCCCGGCGAAAAGTTCCTCTACGTCGACTCGACCGAGCCCAGGAAAATCTGGATGCGCTATCGCGTTCTCCCCGACGGCACACTTGCCGACCCCACGCTCCTCTATGACGGAACCGCCGATCCGCGTCCCGGCGGGCCCGACGGCATGAAGGTTGACGTGCAGGGAAATATTTATAGCGCAGGCCCCGGCGGCGTTGTGATTCTCTCGCCGGAAGGCAAGCATCTCGCCACGATCGTCATGCCGGAGCGCGTCGCCAACGTTGCCTGGGGCGGTCCCGATCGCAAAACGCTCTACATCTGCGCCAGCACAAGCGTCTACCGCGTCCGCCTCTCCATCCCCGGCGAACCGATCATCCAGGCCAAGTGAATCTGGAACCTCTAGCGCACCGGCCCGCTTCAGCGGGCCGAAGACGGTAGCCCCAGGCGTAAGCCTGGGGACAAGATCGTCGATTTGGTTGGAAGCTCCAGAATGGGGCGAAAGAACCCTGCCCCGCGAAGCCCCCTAACTTGCTGACTCGCTGACCCGCTAGCTCCGCTAACCACGCGCGCAGCGCGGCTAACTCCGCTCTCTTCACGTCACCGGCCCCGGATTGAACAACGCGAACTCGTTGTGCAGCCCCCAGTGATCGGCCCATGTCTTCTTGCGCCCACTGGCCACTTCCAAAATCAGGGAAAAAATCTCCCAGCCCACGTCCTCTATCGTTGCCTCCGCCGTCGCGATCCTTCCCGCATCCACGTCGATCAAATCGGGCCAGCGCTGCGCGAGCCCGCTGTTTGTGGCGACTTTGATCACCGGCGCCATGGCCAGTCCATACGGAGTGCCGCGGCCGGTGGTAAAGATATGCATGTTCATCCCGGCCGCCAGTTGCAGTGTGCCGCAGATAAAGTCGCTGGCCGGCGTTGCCGCAAACACCAGTCCCTTCTGCTTCACTCGCTCACCTGGCCCCGCCACGCCCATCAGCGCAGTGCTGCCCGACTTGGCAACCGACCCCATCGCCTTCTCCACCACATTCGTCAGCCCGCCCTGCTTGTTGCCGGGCGCGGGATTCGCTGCGCGGTCGCTGCCGCCAATTCGCAAGTACTCGTCGTACCAAGCCATCTCGCGCACCAAATCGCGCGCAATCTCCGGCGTGGCCGCGCGCGCCGTCAGTTGGTGCGCGGCGTCGCGCACCTCCGTCACCTCGGAAAACATCACGGTTGCCCCGGCGCGCACCAGCAGGTCCGCCGCAAATCCCACCGCCGGATTCGCCGTCACACCCGAGAACGCATCCGACCCGCCGCATTGCAAACCCACCACAAGATCCGCCGCTTCGCACGGAACCCGCCGCCGCTGCTCCAGTTTTTCCAGCTTCTTCTCGGCCAGCGACATGATCGTGGCCACCATCTCGCCAAATCCTTCGTGTGCGTCTTGCAGCGCCGTCACGCTTGGCTCTGAATCCAGCACAGCCAGCGCGCCTTTTGGCATCAGCCGCGCCGGCGGCAGCTTTTCGCATCCCAGGCTCACCACCAGAAGTTCCCCGCCAAAGTTCGGATGCAGGCTCAGGTTGCGCAGCGTGCGAATCGGAATCTCCGCTCCCGGCGCGTCGATCGCCACTCCGCAGCCATAGTGATGCGTGATCGCCACAACGTCGTCCACATGCGGATAGCGCGGCAGAACCTCTTCCTTGATGCGCCGCACCGCGTAGCCCACAGTCGCCGCCACGCACTGCACCGTAGTTGTGATGCCAAGAATGTTTTTTGTTCCCACCGAGCCGTCGCGGTTGCGGTAGCCCTCGAACGTGTATCCCTCCAGCGCCGGCTGAGCCTTGGCCGGTTCAGTAGCCATCGGGCATTCGGCAAGCAGCGGCGCTTCGGGCGGTGACACCAATCCCTCGTGCACCCAGCTGCCCCGCGCAATCGCCCGATTCGCATAGCCGATCGCCGTGCCGTAGCGGACAATCGCATCTCCCTTCGCGATATCGGCAAGCGCCACTTTATGCGCTTCGGGAATCGCCTCGGCCAGCACCAGTCCGTCGGCAAACTGGCTGCCCGCCGGCAAACCATCCCGGTTCACCACCACGGCCACATTGTCCCGTTCGTTCACGCGAAGATATCGCGGTTGGTCTGAGCTCTTCATTGTTGCATCGCCATCGCGTCGCCGCGCACGCCGCTCGTCCGATTCTTCTTCTTGCTCGTCATGCGCCTCCGCTGCCTCAAGATCATAGCATCGCGCAATCTTCGCTCGCGCCAGCCCATTCCCCTTTACAGCCGCGCCTCCGGTCGCATACAAGTTGGAGATCGTTGCCGAAGGGAACGAGACATGAATCGCAGAGAGTTCCTCGCATCAACCGGAGCCGCAGGCGTCCTCGCCTCGAGCGGCTTCGATTCGCAGCCGGCCATCGCAGCCTCATCTTCCCAGCCTGTCCTCATGAAGCTCGGCGACCAGACCGCTCCCACCAACGACGTTCATCTCCAATACCTCGCTCGCTATGGCGTGCGCAACATCTGCGGCTATCCGCAAATCGATGGCGACCGGCTCTACGCCACGGTTGACGAACTCAAACGCATGATCGATATGGCCGCCAAATACGGCATCAGCGTCGACTGCACTGCTCCGCCTTTCCTCGAGTCCAGCTATATCGACCGCGAAAAGCATCCCGCGATCATGCTCGCCCAGAGCCCCGAGCGCGATCGCGACATCGAGCAATTGCAAATCTTTATTCGTAACTGCGCGCAGGCCGGCATTCCTGCAATCAAATACAACATGAGCATTCTTGGGGTGCTGCGCATCGGCCGCGTCCCCGGCCGCGGGGACGCCCTTTACCACCAGTGGAAGCTCTCCGAAGCGCATCCCGAAACACCCCTCACGCGTGCCGGCCAGGTCAGCGCCGATGCCTTCTGGGAGCGCATTACATACTTTCTCGATCGCATCATTCCGGTCGCCAACGAATACAAAATCCGCATGGCCTGCCATCCGCAGGATCCCGGAGTGCCGCCTGAGGGCTATCAGGGCGTCACCCGCGTTCTCGGCACTATTGATGGCCTCAAGAAATTCATCACCATTCGGGAAAGCCCGTACCACGGCCTCAACTTTTGTCAGGGGACCATCTCTGAAGATCTCCAGAATCCCGGGGTCGAAATCTTCGATGTCATTCGCTACTTTGGCACGCGCAAAAAAATCTTCAACGTCCACTTCCGCAACATTCGCGGCCATCGCGACGACTTCATCGAGGTTTATCCCGACGAAGGCGACGTCGATTTCGTCAAGGCCATCCGCGTCTACAAGGAGATCGGCTACCCCTATATGCTTATGCCCGATCACGTTCCGCTGGCCAAAGCCGATCCCGACTCCCTGCAGTCGTTCGCTTTTTGCTACGGGTACATTCGCGCCCTCCTCCAGGCGGTCAGCGAAGAAGCTTAGGGTGTATCGACATATACGGACGCGCGGCGACGGGAGCCATTTCCCCTCAGTTCGAGGAACGAGGAGCGACGGATACCGGGCGTCTCCTAGCGACGATTGACGATGAAATGAGGGGAAATGGCCTCGTCCCTCCGGGTTGCGGAGAAAATCCGGCCATACTTCGTTGTCGTCCTCGACAGTGGACTCGCCACAGCCTTCGGACTCCGCCTCGTCTGGCCGGATTTTCGCGCGCAACGCTGCCGCCCGTATATGTCGATACACCCTAAGCCTCGTTCCGCATGCTACCGTGAGAATCGAATCGAACCCCAGGTTTTGCTCAGCCAACTCACTCTCGATGCCCGAATCTCGACAATCCCGCGTTCGCTATCTCATCATCACCATCCTCTTCGTGGTGAGTTGCTTCAGCTTTGCCGACCGGTCTGCTCTCTCCCAGGCCGCCTCCTCCATGCCCAGGGAAATGAATCTGAATGCGGCGAGGTTGGGCTATCTGCTCTTCGCGTTCGGTTGGGCCTACGCACTCGGCCAGCTTCCCTCCGGCGGCTTGCTCGACCGCTTTGGATCGAAACGCGTCTACGGCATCGCCATCATCGGCTGGTCGATATGCGCTTTTCTCACCGCCTTTGCCGGGTACCTCGCCGCTAGCGCCGCCTTCACTGCGATCTTCATCCTCAGGGTTTTCTCCGGCTTTTTCCAGTCGCCCGTATTTCCCGGCAACGGCCGCATCGTCGCCTCCTGGTTTCCCGCGACCGAGCGCGGACGCACGTCGGCCATTTTCAACTCCGCGCAGTATTTCGCTCTGCCTATCTTTGCGCCCATCTTCGGATGGCTCATCCACAGGTCAGGCTGGCAAAGTTGCTTCTGGTTCCTGGGCGCGCTCGGCTGCGTTCTCGCTCTCGTCTGGTACACCAATATCTACCGCGTCAAAGATCATCCGCGCATCTCGCCGGCCGAGATCGATTTCATCGAGCGCGGCGGCGGCCTCGTCGACGCCGATTCGGCCGCAACTCCGCGCCGCAATACCCTCACCTGGGCCACCGTCAAAAAGCTGCTCAGCTACCGCATGCTTGTTGGCGTCTACATCGGTCAGTACTGCATCGCCACGCTCACCTGGTTCTTTGTTACGTGGTATCCGCTCTACCTTTCGCAGGCCCGCCACATGTCCGTCATCAACGTCGGCCTCGCTGCCGCAGTACCTGGCCTTTGCGGAGGCTTCGGGGGCGTCCTGGGCGGCGTCATCTCCGATTGGCTTCTCCATCGCGGCCACTCGCTCACCTTTAGCCGCAAACTTCCCATCATCGCCGGCCTGGCGCTTTCGATCGCCATCGTCGCCTGCAACTATGTGTCATCGCAGGCCCTCATGATTTTGTTCATGTCGATTTCGTTCTTCGGCAAGGGTTTCGGCGCGCTCGGCTGGACCGTCGTCTCCGACACCTCGCCGCGGGGCATGGTGGGCATGAACGGCGCGCTCTTCAACCTCTGTGGCAACCTGGCCGGAATCAGCACGCCGCTCATCATCGGTCACATCGTCCAGAAAACCCACTCCTACGACGGCGCGCTCATCTTCGTCGGAATCATTGCCTTCTGCGCCATCGTCAGCTATGGTCCCGTCGTCGGCGAAATCAAGCGCCTCGACTTTTCGTTGCAAGAATGAACTTGCGTGTCATCCCGAGCGGAGCGAGCTTGGGGCTCCGTGATCGCGCAGCGATCAGGGGGTAAGCGTAGCCGAGGGATTCGCTTTTTTTCTTTTGTCAGCGCACGTTCTCTGGATCAGGACTACTGGCTACCGGCTACAAGCTACCAGCCGTTTCGCGCTTTACAATCGCCAAAGGAGTTCCAACCCATGTCCAACTGGCCCGGCAATTTCCCACGCAACACGTTCAAACAGGCGCTCGCGCGCGGCGAGCGTCAGGTCGGCCTATGGTGCTCCCTCGCCAGCCCCGTCGCAACTGAAGTCGCTGCCGGCGCCGGATTTGACTGGATCGTCATCGACGGCGAGCACGGCCCCAACGACATCACCACGCTTTTGCCGCAACTCCAGGCCATGAGCCGCGGCACCGCTGAGCCGGTCTTTCGCGTTCCCTGGAACGACTTCGTCACCATCAAGCGCGCGCTCGATGTCGGCGCCCGCTCGCTCCTCATCCCTTTTGTGCAGAACGCTGAGGAAGCGCGTCGCGCCGTGGCCGCCACGCGCTATCCGCCACTGGGCATTCGCGGAGTCGCTCGGGCGATCCGCGCCAACGACTACGGCCGCATCCAGGACTACCATCGAAACGCGCACCTCGACACCTGTGTGCTCGTGCAACTTGAAACTGGGGCCGCGCTCAATGAGATTGAGGCCGTGGCTGCCGTTGAAGGCGTCGACGGCATCTTCATCGGCCCCAGCGACGTTGCCGCATCCCTCGGCCATCTTGGCGATCCCAAAGACCCCGCCGTGCAGGCAGCCATCAAAGATGCTGCACCGCGCATTCGCGCCGCGGGCAGGTCCGCCGGCTTTTTAACCGGCAATGCCGATGAGGCTGAAGCCATGTTCGAACTCGGCTTCAACTTCACCGCCGTCGGCAACGACGTAAGCATCCTGGCCGGCAACCTTACCAACCTCGCCGCCCGCTTCCACAAGAATTGAAGAAGGATTCCGGGTGCCCCCGGTCCCTCGTCCGCCGCGGCGGAGGCACCGGGGATCGCACGAATCAGCCAACCTGCCAGCAGAAAAGGCCCCGATGGGGCCTTTTCGCTAACTCGCTAACTCGCCAACTGGCAAACTCGCGAACTTGCTAACTCGCCAACTTGGTCCCTACCGGGGCCCTCGGTGCCTGTCTCATCCCCCAACAATTACCGTCGATCCCGCCGGTGTCGCCGCCGTCTTGAAGTTCACCACGTGATAAATCGCCGGATCCGTTCCTACGTTCCTGAAGCCGTGCACTTGATTTGACCCGTTGAAGACCACCGATCCCGGTCCCACGCGGATCCACTCCCCGTTTGAAAGCGTCTCCACCGTGCCTTGCCGTACGATGATCAGCTCCTCGTTCGGGTGCTTGTGCGGGGGATGCGACATCAGTCCCGGGTTCAGCGTCGAGATGTGGATCTCGAGATTCTCCAGCGTCGCCGTCGGAGAGCTGCAAACCGAACGTACCGAACCGGTCTTCGTTGGCCTGTCAACCATCGAATTCCAGTCGAACACCTTCGATCCCATCACGGGCTTGGCGGCAGGCGTTGTGTCGGCGAACGCCAGCGCATCGCCGGCAACGGCAGTAGCGGCCAAAGCCGCGAACAATTCTCTGCGATTCATCGTTGTTTTTCCCTTTTCCTCTTCAATTTTTGGAGCGCCACACGCACAAAACCGCTGCTCCCCGTTCGCAGTTACTTATAGTGCACCGCGCTCCTTCACGCAACCTCGCCCGCCCTATACTCCCACCCACGTCGTGTCATCCCGAGCGAAGCGCGCTTGGGGCCCCATGATCGCGGCGCGATCATGGGGTAAGCGGAGCCGAGGGATCTGCGGTTGCTTTTTCTCTCAATGCGCTCCGCAGGACCAAAACACACAACCCGCTACTCCGAAAACCCCGTCACTGAGCATCGCAACACGCTCCGATCCGGCAGGACCACTTCATACTCGTCGAACAGCGGCGTTCCCGCGACCTTATGCGACTCCTTGAGCAGGCGTGCCTGGTAGTCGCCGGGAACGAGCGTCACCACGCTTTGGCTCGACTGATAGATCATTCCCCCTGACAATTCAACTTTCTCCCCGTTCAAGGTCGCCCCCGCGTATAGCGTGTAATAGCAGACGCCGGTATTGCAGTAGGATCGAAGGCGGATTCCTGAGACATGAATCTTGATGGGATAGGCGACTCCGGGCCTGGCCTTGGGAAGACCCTCCCCGTATCTCGTTTTCTGCCCGTAGAGGAGTGGCACGGAGACCAAAAGAACACACAAAATTGCGAGCTTCTTCATCGCTCACACCCCGACGACAGTCTACGCTTGCGCTCCGCCGAAGTGTAAGCAGTCGAAGGATCTGCGATTGCTTTTCGCGAAGTTGGCCTCGCAAGGTTCCAGATTGGTCCCTGGGTCAATCTGTCAGGTATGTAACCGGTCCGTACCCCGTCTTTCTGTCAAGGCCCTCCGACCGCCGACCCTCACCTATCTCTCTCAATCCATAAGCAATATTTCTTTCCGCAAGTTTGCCGATTAATCCCCGCATCTGGCGCATCCTCAAACCATGAGCACCACTACAAGACACGTCCGTCCCGCTCCTTCGCCGAGGCTTGATCTGGGTTTTGTATGGGCTCGGACCGCCGCGGCCTCCATAGGATCTGACCACCCTCGCAGCTCACTTGGGGTCAAGAAGAATAAAATTAAAAAGATTTACACCCACAAAACCCGAAGAAACTGCATTAACTCTATTATAATCAACAAAATCTTCTCAAAACCGTGGACAAATTTGGTCGATTTTGTTGCCCAAAACGACCCTTTTCAGCCCCAAAACGGCCTTTTTCTGCCCCCAAATCGCCATCCTTTTCCGCCCCGGACGGAAGGCTCCGCCTACCCTGCTAGCTCAGCTAACTCCGCCAGTCCCTCCTTCGCTACTTCTCCGCCGTCTGCACCGGCTTCTGCCCGCTCGCGGCCGGCGGGTTCACTTGCGCATTCAGGAAGTTGGCCAGGTCGTCCACGTCCTGCTGCGTGCCGACCATGGGAGGCATGAAGTGGTGATACGGCGAGTCGGCCTTGTACTCGTGCAGCATCGTGATGAAGCTCTCGATGTTCGCGCGGTCGCGCCCGGCCAAAAGCTTCGCCAGCGGCCGGTATCCGTTCAGCGTGTGGCACGCGCCGCACTCGCCGCGGAAGATCGCCTCGCCGCGCGAGTAGCTTGTGTCTGCTCCGTTCCACACCCAGTTCGAGTGTGCCAGGTAGCCATCCCGATCGATCTTGATCGCGTAGGGCACCCTCACGCCGTTCGAGTACATCCATCGCCCGATCACATACGGCTTGCGCAGCATCTCGCGCGAGTACTCGCCCGCGCCCGTCGCCACGAGCGCCAGCAGCAGGATCGCCACCGCATGCGCGGTGTTGAAGTCCGTCGGGTTCCGATACGCCAGGTAATACGCCACGCCGATAATCGTCGCCGAGGTCATGACGATCAGCAGCGCCATGCGCGTGACAGTCGAAAATGTGCCTGTGCCCATGGTATCGATGCCCAGCGTCAGCAGCGCGCGCTGCGACGCGGGCACCATGAAGAGGTACCAGATGAAAAGGAACGGCATGGCCACGAACGATGGCACCAGCCACTTCACGCTCCACTTCACCAGCGACGATTTGAGCGCCGGTTTCTTGCTGCCGTCAATGCGGCTTGCGCTGATCAGCGCCCAGATGCCGGCCAGCGAAGCGCATACGCAGGTGCGCAGCAGCAGGCTCGGCCAATACGTCGGATTGAAGAACGCGTTCCAGAACTTGCTCGCCTCGTGTCCGGTTCCCGCTACACCGAGCCATGTGTCGCCCGGCGTCAGCATGAAAGTCAGGATGCCATTGATGATGATCAGCGTGCACACCGACGCGCCCGCGTACACGCAGCCCACCACCAGGTGCAGCTTGGCGTCGATCTTGTTCCATGTGTAGTAGTAGACGGCAGCCGTCGTGAGCTCCACCATGAAGAAGACCCATTCGATGGCCCAGCCGAAGACGAAGTTGTGGATCAGCGTGCTGGTCGCCTCAGGATTCGTCAAGCCAATTGCGAACCAGATGCCCACGCCGGAGATCGTGCCGAACACGCCCGTCAGGATGAGGAAGAACTTCGAGTAACCAACCAGCTCGGCGAGCCAGTCGTTCCGCGCCTCGCGCAGAGCTTTCCGCTCGGCCAGCGGCAGATACAACCCGCCGCCCACGGCAAACTGCGAGATCATGACGTGGAAGATGGCGATAATGCCAATCACCCAGCCCGACCCGAGATAGGGAATGTCCCAGAATGGATAGTTCAATGTGGTACTCCCGTGGAACGTGAATCGTGAATCATGAATCGTGAATCGAGTTCAGCGGTCTGACAGTTTCGACTTCAAAACCGAAAGCAGCTTGACAAGCATTTGACCAATGCGGCGCGAAAGAGCTTCTGCGTCGTCAGGCAGTTTCGGATCGCCGAAGCCGAGTGCCCGCGTAATTTCCAGTTGTGTTTGCAATTCGCAATTCGAGCCGCGAGCAATGCTCAGGAAGTGTCGGAACTCGCGCGTGTTGAGTCTCCCTTGACCCTCCGCGATATTGCTTGGGATCGAAACTGCGGCACGCCGAAGCTGAGCAGTGAGTCCGAACATCTCCTCGCGCGGGAACCCTTTTGTCAGTCGATAAACCGCGACGGTGAGTTCCATCGACCTTTGCCATACTTCAAGATCGTGGAACGATTGGATGACCTTATGACTTTGCTCAGCATTCATCGTCGTGATTCCTCCGAAGTCCCAATTGCACGTGCGGCCGGGTACGAGTCACGACCCACGATTCACGAGACACGCGCCTCACCGGATGGTCCAGTACCCAATCACTGTTGTCGCCAACAGCGCAAAAACCGCCAGCAATCCAAAATAATGTGCGATCCGCGCGCGCTGGCCCGATTCCTTGCTCGTGTCGTAGAACGGAATCAGGATCCAGAGCACAATGCCCAGCGTGAACAGCAGAAGCCCCGCAATCTCGCCCGCTTCGCCCGGCAGCACAGAGCCCAGCATTTTGAGCATTTCGAACGGGCTCATGAAGTACCACTCGGGATGAATGCCCATCGGCGCCGGCGCAAGCGAATCGTACGGCTTGCCCAGCGCCCATGGAAACACCGAAGCCAGAAGCGCGAGTACGTTGAGCGAGATGATCCACATCGCGATGTCCTTGCGCAGAAAGTTCGGCATGAACGGCATCGACTTGCGCTCGTTAGCCGGCTTGGCCTCCTCGCTCTCCGGCACCGCATTGCCGTGGCGCTGCACCAGCCAAAGATGAAACGCGAGCAGTGGAATGAATAGTGCAGGCAGCACCACAACATGCAGCGCGAAGAATCGTTGCACGGTAAATTCGGTCACGTCGGGCCCGCCGCGCAGCATGTTCGCAATCGCCGGCCCGATCCACGGAATCGCCACCGGAATCTGCAAGCCAACCTTGGTGGCAAAGTAGCTCAGTTCGTCCATCGGCAGCAGATAGCCCGAGAAGCCGAAGCACGCCGCCATCGCCAGCAGCACCATGCCGCTCAACCACCCAAACTCCCGCGGCTTGCGGTAGGCCTTCATGAAAAAGACTGAGAACATGTGTACCAGGATCGAGAACATCATCAGGTTGGCGGCCCACGCGTGCGCCGAGCGGATCAGCCAGCCGAAGTTCATCACAAACGTGATCTGCCGGACCGATTCATACGCCTCGACGCCCGGCCGGTAATACACCAGCAGCAACACACCGGTGAAGCACTGCAGCATGAACAGAAAGAGCGTGATGCCGCCCCAGTAGTACCAGAAGGACTGCGCATGGACCGGGACCGTCTTCTTCCGCGCGAAGGCGGCCAGTTCTGAAAGCCCGAGCCGATCATCCATCCATCCGTAAACGTTGCTCGCCATCGTCTTTGTCGTCATGCTTCTTGTCCTTTATGCCCGCGACACTTCCACGCCCGCAGCGTTCACCGCAACCTTGAAGAGCTTGAGCGGCTTGGGCGGCGGCCCGCTCACATTCGCGCCGGTATAAGGGTTGTACACGCCGCCGTGGCACGCGCAATGGATGCGGTCGGCCTGCGGCTCGTACTGCACCGTGCAGCCCAGATGCGTGCAAACGGCCGTCAGCGCCACCCATTGCCCGTCCTCGTGATGAATGAGCATCGCCGGCGAGGGGCCAAACTTGAACATCAGCACCGAACCCGCCGGAAGCTTCTGGGCGTCCTTCAGCGTCACCTCGGTCACAGCCGAAGCGCTCAGCGCCATCTCGCTCGGCGAGGCCAGGTAGCGGTACACGGGATACGCCAGCGCCGCGGCGTAGCAAACGCCAGCGGCCCCCGCCGCCGCAAGAAACGCGCGACGCGTTTTCACGTCGCCGTTCTCCGCATGTTCCTGCACGATATTTTCTGAAATCACCGAATCGCTCATAACCTATGCCGCGCCCTCCATGGTTTTCTGTGCGCGCGCCATCACCGACACGAGCCACCCGATCACTCCCAGGCCGGCCACGAAGAGCACAAGAAACAATCCCACTACGCTCCAATTTGTGACGACCACCCGGTCCCAAACGTCGTAGCCCTTGCTCAGCAACGTCACATCGCGCACGCCGTCGCGATAAACCGTCAGCATGATTTCGACGAGCACCGCGGTCAGCACAGCGGACCAGCAGAGCCATCCGGCTGAGATCTTGCCGAATCCCGCGATCGCACCCAGCAAAACCGCCACCACCACAAGCGCGATCCATCCGTATCCTGCGAATCCGGCAAACTTGTAGGCCGGATACAAAGCGTGCCCGGCAAGTCCCGCCTTCACGGCCTCGGGCTGCACGCTTGCCGCCCATATTCCCGCGGCCAGATACACCAGCCCGAATCCGGCTGCCACCTTGCCACCCACACCTGCCACAAACTTCTTTTCATCCGCGGTGAACGTGCTGCGTCCCGCCAGGTACACCAGCCACAATCCGCCGATCACGAGGCCACCCGCCATCATCAGCAGCCACCGCGGCTCCAGCGTGGGATCGCCTGTGGGCAGATACGCGCCCATCGCCGACGCCGAATACATGCCGCGCCATGCCTCGGGCCGCAGCATCAGCGTCATGTTTGTCGAGAGCATCCGCGCCACGCCGCCTGCCAGCAGCCATGCCATTAATCCCACCCACCAAGCCGATTTTCCCGCCTCAAGCCGGGCCGAGAATTTGTAAAGCAGCCAGTAGACCAGCATCAGCGTCGGGATTAGCGCGATCCAGTAAAGCCCGATCAGAACGCTGCTGGTGTAGAGCGCGCGCCCGTAAAGCACCTGCGCAAACAGAAGCGGTGGCACGGCCAGATTGATCACGAATGTCATCACCACTGTCAGCCGCCGCGCCAGCGCCCGCGCCGTCACCAGAGAGTTTGCCGACTTGCCAAACAGGCTGAGCAGGATTGCCAACAGCAAGCCGCCCAGCAGCATCTCCACGGCCACAAAATGCAGCGACAACGTCACAATGTGCAGCAGCTTCAGCAGCCACACGGGCGCCGGCAAAGGAATCGGATCCACAGCGGGATAGGCATTCATAACCTTCTCATCATTCCTTTCACTCGCAATTCGTCGCAGAACGATCGGTGAAGACGGCGGTGACCGCGCAACACAAACGAACGCCATCCCTCCTTTCCGGGTTAGGCCGGCAAGGTTGGAAAGTGGCGGAACGAACGCGACACATTTTGGACCATTCTTCTCCAAATTGAATTGGAAGAAGTTAATCTAAGAGCCGTTGCAACCATGGGTCTGTGATGGGAAACACATCGGCTTGTGACGGTTTCATCTACGCTGCCGATTTGACCGCAGTCGTCTTTCCCGTTTTCGAAGACGCCGCCTAAGCCGGCGTCCCGATCGACGAGAGGCCGAATCAGTAGGACAACGCAATGAAGCGACCCAACTCGTCCATGCAACTCACGCGCGCTGCCGATTATGCCGTCCGTGTCATGATTCAGCTGGCCATTCTGCCGTCCAACGCGCGGGTCTCGCTTCCCTCGCTTGCCCAGGCAACGGGCGCTCCGGAAAGCTTCCTGTCCAAAGTCCTGCAGACTTTGGCGCGCGCCGGACTTATCTCGTCCCAGCGCGGGCAATCCGGAGGGTTCCTCATCACGCCGCGCGGCCGCCAGGCCTCGATGCTCGAAGTCGTTGAGGCCATCGATGGCGTCATTTGCCTGAATATCTGCCTCATGCACGGCCGATCCTGTCCGAGAAAAGCGCACTGTCCGGCACATCCGGTCTGGGAGCGTGCCCAACGCGCGATGCTGCAGGTTATCTCCAAAGCGTCGATCGCCGCTCTGGCTTCGACTGCCAGGCACGGCCAACAAACTGGCGCCTCACTTACTCTCCACATGCCCGCGAAAGCGACTCCTCGCTAAGCGCGCTACCGGCCACGTCACCGATTTGTCAACCACTCGTCCAATTTGCCAAGCGCACCTCAGGGATGTTTCAATCGAGCTATTGAAACAGGGGTGCTCCACGAGTTGTGGGGCTGAGAAATACCCTCGAACCCGATCCGGATAATACCGGCGTGGGAAGTTTTCTCCAACCGAGCGGCCAAGTTCCTCACCTCCTTTCGCGGCGCGAGCCCCTTTGTTTCATGTGAGCACTGAAACGAAGGGCCCCATGCACGCAGCAGCTTTCAACGCCGGCAAGCCATCATCGCTCTCCATTCGCGTCCGCCATGGCCTGGCAAAGGCCTTCTCGCTGGCCGTCTGCCTCGCATTGCCATTTTCCGAGCATTTGTCCGCGCAAACCGCGTCGTCTCAGCCGACCAGTCCCTCTTCGGCGTCGCAAACGAGCGCACAAAACACCAGTCCCGCACAGCAGAAACCTGCGCCCGTCACAACCACCGTGATCGTTCGTGGCGACGTGGGCGAAAACTACCTTCCCGAGTCAATCACCGTGGGCACTCTGGACGGCGCCGAACTGAAGAACGCTCCGCTCTCAGCGTCAGTCGTCACACGCGATCTGCTGAACAATCAGGTGTCGCGCCTGCTCTCCGATGTGATCCAGAACGACGCTTCTGTCGGCGACGACTACGTGCCTGTGGGCTACTATGGCGACTACCAGATTCGCGGCTTTCCGATCGATCTTGCCACCGGATTCGAAGTCAACGGCATGACCATCGCCGGCGAGCAGGATGTGCCGCTCGAAAACAAGGAGGCCGTCGAATTCCTCAAGGGAATTGCTGCCGTCGAGAGCGGCGTGGCTTCGGCGGGAGGCCTTATCGACTACGTGCCCAAGCGCCCAGCCAACATCCAGGCCCTCGATTTCGCTACCGATCATCGCGGCACGGCCTACGGCGCCGTCGACCTTGGCCACCTCTTTGGCAGCCGCAAGCAAGTGGGCGCACGGGTCAATCTGGCCGGCGAAAGAATCGTTCCCTACATGAATGACACCAACGGCTGGCGCGCGGTGGGCGCGGGCGCAGCCGATTGGAAGCTGAACACCGCCACAATCCTCAAAGGCGATTTCGAGTACCAGCACAAAACAGAGCGCGACGGCAGCGGCTATCAACTTCTCGGCGGAACAGTGTTGCCCGACATCAATCGCATCTACCGGTCAACCATGCTCGGCGATCAACCCTGGGGTCCGCCCGACACCTATGACACGTTCAACACCAACGCGCGCCTCGATCACACCTTTTCGCCCTCGTGGCTCGCCTTCGCCGCCGCCAGCCTCAGCCACTCGCTTATCCAGGACAACGTGATCTACGCCTATGGCTGCTACTACGAGGCGGAGTGCAACACTGGCACGGCGCCTTACCCATTTTTCTTTGCGCCTGATGGAACATACGACATCTACGACTACCGCGACCCCGGTGAGCTGCGCATTGATGGAGAGGCCGAAGTCATGCTGACCGGCCACATTCACACCGGCGCCGTCACACATGACATCACGGTCGGAGGCTTTCTCTTCCTGCGCAGCGTGCATCAGCCCGGCTTTTATACCGCGGCAAATCCATACTCGCCCGACGGCATTGTGCAGGATGGCGCCGTCTACACATACGTCGGTTCCGAAAACATCTACCAGGCCATCGCAGCCCTTCCTGCACCAGGGAACCCGAGTTCCCTTGAATATCCATTCGAGACTGCCGGCCCACGCCGCCTTTGGGAAGACAGTCACCAATCTTCCGACGTCATGCAGGATCGCATTCATCTTCCGGCACGCATTCAACTCATCGCGAGCGCGCGCTACGATTCGCTGCGCGACCACAACTACTCCTTGTGGGCCACTGATCCCATCACGCCCCCAACGAACACCGACAAGCCAGTCTGGCTGCCGCAATTCGCCGTCACCTACAACCCCGTGCAGAACCTCACGCTCTATTCGAACTACGGCGTGATGCTGTCTCTCGGTCCACAGGGGCCCTTCTGGACCGACAACGGCAGCGAATTCCTTGCGCCGTTCTTTACGCGCCAGGCTGAAGTGGGAGCGAAGTACGAGCCCGGCCGGCGCATTCTGCTCACTGGCGCGCTCTTCCGCATGCGCGCGCCGTTCTTTTACCCCAAAGTGATCGCCGGACCTGACGCCTTCTGCCCCAACGGCAACCCGGGCGATCTCTGCTTCGAGCAAGAGGGCCGCGAAACGCACGAAGGCATCGAGTTGAACGCTGAAGGCAAGGCCGCCAACTGGCTCCGTCTCAACGGCTCAGCAGCAGCCATGAACGCCGTCTCCACCAATACCGGCACTCCTTCCTTTGACAACAAACAGGTCATCAACGTTCCACATTTGCACACAAATGTGTTTGCCGATCTCACCGTGCCCCACTTACGAAACCTTCACCTTATGCCCGGCTGGAGCTACACCTCGCGCAAGGAAGCCACCCGCGACGATGTGGTCAGCGTGCCCAGCTACAATCTCTTCAGTCTCGGCGCACGTTACACGCCCGGCGGCGAGCAGGGCCATGTCACGTTCCACATTTACGCGGACAACATCGCCAACAAACGCTACTGGTCCGACACTGGCGCCAGTTACGGCGACACTTTTGTCTGGCTGGGCGCGCCGCCTATCGTGCGCCTCGACGCCCACTACACTTTCTAGAGCCAATGAAACCGATGAAGGACGACGCTGCAATGAGCGCAACAGCCAAAGCGCACGGCATGGACGGCTCGCTGGTCGAGCCCGACTGGCCTCCGCTCACGCTCGATGAGCTGCGCCCGCTTTTCGCCCAATTCCCTGATCTTGGCGAACCCAGGCACATCGTCTCTGTCAGTCCGCGGCCGTTTTCAGCAGCCGGCGTCGTCGCCACGCAAAGCGGACGCGTCTTCATCAAGCGCCATCACCGCGCCGTGCGCGATCGTGAAGGACTCCTCGAGGAACACCGGTTTCTGTCGCACCTGCTCACCCATGGCGCGCCCGTTCCGCGTGTCCTTGCTTCCGCGGCTGGTGAAATGGCTATCGAGTCGGGCGAATGGACCTACGAGGTCCAAGGGATTCCGCCCGGCATCGATCTTTACGAAAACGCTATCTCCTGGACGCCCTTCCACAGCGCTGCCCACGCTCATTCCGCAGGCGCGACGCTCGCGCGGCTCCACCTTGCTGCGCAGAACTTCACCGCTCCGCCCCGCCGGCCGCGCCCGCTCGTCGCCAGCTTCACGATCTTCGCAGCCGGCGATCCAGCCGCCGCGATGAAACGCTACCTCGCCGCCCGTTCCTCACTCGCCGCGCACAAAGCCGTCCAGGCCTGCGCCGAGCAATCGATCGAACTCCTGGCCCCCTTCCACACGGAGATCGCGCCGCACTTACCCGCTCTCGCCCCGCTTTGGACGCACAACGACCTACACGCGTCCAATCTCTTCTGGAGCGATGCGGGGCCAAGCGCCGATGTCACCGCCTACGCCGCTGCCATTATCGACTTCGGCCTCGCTGACCGCACCAACGCGGTGCACGACATCGCTCATGCCATCGAGCGCACCATCGTCGAGTGGCTCGCTCTCGTCAGCGATCCAGCGCACCCTGACAAAGTACCCATTCACCTCGATCATCTCGAGGCGCTTCTCGACGGCTACGAATCCATTCGCCCGCTCTCGTGTGAAGAGTCTTCAGCCCTCGCGCCCTTGACCGCTCTCTGCCACGCCGAATTCGCGCTTTCTGAGGCTGATTACTTTCTCGGCGTTCTGCGCTCGGAAGAAAAAGCTGCCATGGCCTACGAAGGCTGGCTTGTCGGCCACGCCCGCTGGTTCCACAGCCGGGCAGGCCTCAAGCTGCTCGACGCTCTGCGCCTCCGCGCCACGGCGCACCACGCACAAGGAGCGGCTCGGCCATGATCTGGACCGAAATCGCCGCTTACCTCACCGCTCACGGTCTGGAACTCACGGGAGCCGTCACGGCAGCCTTCGGAATTTGGCTAACCACGCGGCGTTTGCTCATCTGCTGGCCCATCACTCTCATTTCCATCTTTCTCTACATGGTGGTTTTCTTCCGCGCAGGGCTTTTTTCCGATGCATTGCTCCAGGTTTTTTTCGTCGTCTTCACGTTCTATGGCTGGTGGCACTGGTGGCGCGGCATGCGCGATGACGGCGAAGTACGCGTTGTCCCATTGCCATGGCCAAGCCTGGTCATCGCTCTCGTCCTCGGCGTGGCTGGGAGCTTCGCGCTGGGAACTCTGGCCAAGCGTCTTCATGCCGCGCTGCCTTATCTCGACGCCATGCTGATGAGCTACAGCCTCGTCGCCACATGGTGGCAAGCGCGCAAGCACATCGCTAATTGGTGGCTTTGGATTCTGGTGGATGCAATCTATGTCGGCGAATATATCTACAAAGACCTGTGGCCAACGGCGCTGCTCTATGCGGCTTTTGTGCCTCTCGCCATCCTCGGCCTGCGCGACTGGCGCCGCGCGGCAGCTGAAGCTTAACTCGCCGCCTGCACCACATTTTGTAGTGGCTCGCCCTTCATATACCGCCGCAACTCATCGGCAACCGTATGCAGCGCACGCGGCGCAAACTGCGGCGTCGATCCGCCGATATGCGGCGTGAGCAGCAGGTTCTGGCAGCTCCAGAGCGGATGCCCTTCAGGCAATGGCTCGGGGTCGGTCACGTCGAGCGCGGCGCGAATCCGCCCTGATTGCAGCGCTTCGACCAGCGCGTCCGTATCCACAATCGGCCCCCGCGCCGCGTTCACCAGCAGCGCGCCCTGCCGCAGCAGCCCGAGTTGCCGTTTGCCGATAAGCCCGCGCGATTCCGCGGTCGACGGCAAAATCAATATCACCACTTCGGCGCGCGGCAGCAGGTTGTCCAACCCGCTCACGGCGTGCACCTCGGGCTCGGTGCGGGCGCTTCGCGCTACGCGCAACATCTTCACATTGAACGGCGCCAGCATGCGTTCAATCTCCTTGCCGATTGCCCCGTACCCCACCAGCAGCACGGTCTTGCCGGTCAACTCTTCCGCGAGCACCGGCGGATAGACTGTGTGTGTGTCGCCGGTGATTTTGGCGTAGTGCGCGCTCGCCTCAATTCGCCGCTTCCAAACCCCCGACCGCTGGATGTCGAGATACAGCGGAAAGTACTTTAGCGTCGTCAGAATTGCCGACAAAGTCCATTCAGCGGTCGAAATGTTGTGCGCGCCGTGAGCATTGCAAATTGTTACGTGCGGACCCACCGTCCCGGGAATCCATTCCGTTCCCGCCATCATCGCCAGCACCAGCTTCACGCCACGCAACTGCGGCCACGCGCGAATAGCTTTCGTCGAATAGGGATCGGGAATCCAGACATCGATCTCGACTTCGTGATCCATCTTGTCCGAGACCGGGATCAGCTCGATTCCACTGGGGAATTCGCGGAAGAGCTCAGCAGGTAAAGTGGCTGGGTATCCGACTCGCAGCATGCGGTTCTTTGCGCACGACCGGGCGCGCGCTCCTCGATTCCATCCTATCCCAGCCCTTGCCCTGCCCGGTCCATGGCGCCATCCTTCATGGACGCTCGCCAATCAGGAACGCAAGACTGTTCACGGCCGCGCGCCCACAAACTATCCTGAAGGTGCGAGAGGGCTCAACCTCGAGTCGCATCGATGCGCTTGAAAGCCAAAAAGACGTGGTCCCAGCATCAGCTTTCCGCGAAATTGCGCGTGGAAGGCGGCGTGAACCAGGGCTTGCTCACCTTCGAGCGGCGCCGCCTGCTGGTCGACGCGGCCAAGACCGCGCTTGCCGCGGCTCTCTGCTGGTGGCTGGCTTTACGATTCGGCCTGCACGACGGCTATTGGGGCTCCATCAGCGCCATCATTGTTTTGCAATCAAACGTCGGGGCCACGGTAACGGCTTCGCGCGACCGTCTGTTTGGAACATTCATGGGCGCGGCGTTCGGCTTTGCATGTTCCGTCTTCGGCGCGCCACCATGGAATTACATCCTCGCCGTTGTGCTCGCGATCGTTGTCTGCGGCCTACTCAGTCTTCGCAACAGCTCGCGTCTTGCTGCCGTCACCATCACCATCATCATGCTCGTCCCCAAATCCGGCTCGCGCTGGGAGCTGGCGCTGGATCGCGTGGGCGAGGTGCTGCTTGGAATTGTCGTCGCTCTCGCGGTCACCACGCTTGTTTTCCCTGACCGTGCGCGCCTGTGGCTTCGCGACGGCCTGGCGCAGGAATTTCTTCTTCTCGGCAGCTTTTTCGAGGCAATTCTCGAGGGCTTTCGTGGTGCGCCATCACAGAATCTACCTGTCTTGCGTGAGGATTTGTTGGCGCTGCTCCGCGGCAACAGCCAACTGCTCGAAGCCGCGCGCAACGAACCGAGCGGCCCCGGCTGGCGCGAGGGTCTCAGCATGCTCTCGCAATTTGGCCGGTCTCTCTACGATGCGCTTGTGGCGCTCGAATTGGCAGTGAAAGACAGCCACGAAGACCGTTTCGCACAGCAGTTGGAGCCGGCGCTTTCGCATCTCGCTGCCGACATTCGCTCTGGCTTCAATTATCTGGCCAGCTGCACTCACAAGTGGCGCTTCCGCGTGCCGGCGCAGGGAATCAACCTGGAGCAGGACATCGCCGACCTGGAATCCCGCATGGATGAGGTTCGCCACACCGGCATCGGCTTTTCGCAGGCCGAGCTGCTGCGTGCTTATGCGGTCCAGCTCCATCTCAAGCAAATCGCGCGCCTGCTCCGCGCTACGCGCGTTGAAACCAGTAGCGCCATCGGCGATGCCGCCAAAGCCGTCGATTCAGCGTGAGCCGAACCAGCTCTGCGCCTTCCGATCTCGCCCGCTTTATTTTGCCAAAGCTCAGAGGCCAACGCGATCAAACCGCCAGCAGTTCGGTGTACACCGCCATCCCCACCACTGCATCGGCGCCAATCGAGTCGAGTGCGTCCACTTCCTGCTGGCTGCGAATGCCTCCCGCCACAATGAGTTGCCGTTGCGTCAGCTTCCGCAAGCGCGCCGCGGTTTCGATGGGAAAGCCTTGCATCAATCCTTCGCCGTCCACATGCGTGTAGAGAAATGCGGCAGCAAAGGGCTCAAGCTGCAGGATCGCATCGTCCGGCGTCAGCTCCACCTGCGCCTTCCATCCCTTGACAGCGATGCGCCCATTTTTCGTATCAATTCCAGCCACCACGGACTCCGCGCCCACGTTCCCGACCAGCTCCGCAGCGAATGCCGTATTGACCGCGCCTTCCACCGAGAAAAGCGCCGACCCGATGATCACCCGCTTCGCGCCTGCTTCCAGGACTTGCCGAGCGCGCTCAATGGAGTGGATTCCGCCACCTGCCTGACAAGGCAGCCGCTTCGCAATCCGCTCCACCAGCGCGGAGTTGTCGCCCTGCCGCATCGCCGCATCTAGGTCGATCAACTGGACAAGTGGAAATTTGGAAAACTTTTCGATCCAATATTCAAAATCGTCGAAGGCCAGGCGCAGCTTCTCGCCCTGCACAAGCTGCACAATGCGCCCGCCCATCAGATCGATCGAAGGAATCAGCATGGCAGCCTCACCGGAACGCCTGCCCGCGCCAGCTCTTCTTTGAGCGAGCGCGAAGTGGATACACCAAAATGAAAAATGCTGGCTGCGAGCGCAGCATCGGCCTTGCCACGCCCGAACACGTCGGCAAAGTGCGCCACAGTGCCCGCGCCGCCAGAGGCAATCACAGGAATGCCGACGGCTTCGCTCACTGCAGCAGTTAGCTCGCAATCGAATCCCGCGCGCGTTCCGTCCGAGTCCATCGATGTGAGCAGAATCTCGCCTGCACCGCGCTCTTCGGCTTCGCGCGCCCACTCGACGACGGTTCGACCAACGGGGCGCCGACCTCCGTGCACATGCACCCGCGCGCCACGCACCGGGTCGGCGGCCGCAGGGTCACGCCGCGCATCGATGGCCACCACAACAGCCTGTGCGCCAAAGCTCGCGCCGATGGCGCTGATCAGCGTGGGGTCGGCCAGCGCCGCTGAATTGATGCTCACCTTGTCCGCCCCAGCTTCGAATACCTGCTCCGCATCGCGCGCTGACTTGATGCCTCCGCCCACGCAGAACGGCACAAACAGCTCGCGCGCCGTGCGACGTACCGTATCGAGCAGCGTCTGCCGCCCCTCGTGCGTGGCAGTGATGTCGAGCAGCACAATCTCATCCGCGCCCTCGCGCGCGTGACGCGCCGCCTGGGTCGCCGGATCACCCGCGTCCACGAGATCGACAAACTGCACGCCCTTCACCACGCGGCCCGCGTGCACGTCGAGGCAGGCAATGATTCGCTTGGTCAGCATGTCTACCTCTCCACCACGTAGCGGGCGACAAGCTCGTTGAGTTCGGCCTTCTGGGCGGGAGAGAGCGCAGGGGTAGGAAAAAGAAAGAATCGACAGGAATTGATATAGATCAACGTGACCCTATCGTTCTGAGTAAAACCCATGACACCGGTCCAAGGGAGCCTCATTTCCTCGGTCCCCGGGTTTTCCTCGATGATCCGCTGATCGTCGATCTCAATTGTGCTCGTGCGACCGGAACGCGTTGGCGGAAACATTTGACGGTAACCCCGTAGCGTCAAGGCGAACCGAAGAATTGGCAATGCGGCAATCGCGCACAGCGACCAGGCAGCTAATAGGATCGCTTGCTCAATCATCTCCGTATTCTTGTTGAGACTGCCGACAACGAGGAGGACCAGGCTGATCAAAAAGAGCGCTGGCCAGATCCATGGAAGAATCCGCCGCCTCAATTTGCGCTTGCGGTGAAGTTTAAGAGCAACTTTGTAGTCTTCGAGAGTGATGGTGAAGTCGAACCTCATTTTGCAAGCTCCAAAAAGTTCCTTAGAATCTTCAACCCCGTTTCGCCCGACTTCTCCGGATGAAACTGCACGCCCATGACATTCCCGCGCTCGACGGCCGCCGCGAATGGCTCAATATACTCGGTCACTGCCGCAGTGTCGTTTGTCACCGGCCCCTTGTACGAGTGTGTGAAGTAGACAAACTCGCCAGGGCCGACACCTGCGAGCAGTCGCGAGGCAATTCCGTTTCTTGGCCGCACTTCGAGCGAATTCCAACCGACGTGCGGTACCTTTTCCGTGCTTTCAGCAAACCGCGTACACGATTCCGCAAAGTACCCGAGCCCCGGCTGCTGCGGCGCTTCGGTCGATCCCGCATAGAGCCACTGCATTCCCACGCAGATGCCGAGGAATGGTACGCCGCGCGCAATCGCCGCTCGAATCGCGACTGTGAGGCCAGTCGCATCCAGCCGTTCGGTCGCTGCGAAGTGACCGACGCCGGGAAGCACAATCCGCTCCGCCGACTCGACGAGCCACAAATCGCCGTCGGTCACGACCGTCTCTGCGCCGAGATGCCGCAGCGTCTTGAGCACCGAGGTCAGATTGCCGGCCTTGTAGTCGATGACCGTGACGCGCATCAGAGAAGACCCTTCGTCGAGGGCAGCATCTTCCCCAACTGCTTGTCGCGCGTGCAGGCCACGCGCAGCGCACGCGCGAATGCCTTGAAGATGGCTTCGATCTTGTGGTGATTCGAGCGGCCGTACATGGTCTTCACGTGCACGTTGGCCCGCGCTCCGCGTGCGAATCCCTCAAAGAAGTCGGTCACCAGCTCAGTCTGCAAATCGCCGACAAGCCTCGTGCGGACTTTCGTATCCACGGCGAATGCCGCGCGTCCGCTCAAATCGACGGCTGCAATCGCGAGCGTCTCATCCATCGGCATCACGAAGTAGCCGGCGCGCAGAATGCCGCGCTTTTCGCCCAGTGCGCGGTCGAAAGCTTCGCCCAGAGCGATGCCCACATCTTCCACAGTGTGATGCTGATCGACATCCAAGTCGCCTTTGCAAGCGAGTTCGAGGTCAAATGCGCCGTGTCGCGTAAATAGCTCCAGCATGTGATCGAAGAATCGGATGCCGGTGGAGACTTTGTACTGCCCCTGCCCCTCGATCGTCAGCTCGATCTCAATGCGCGTCTCATTCGTGTTGCGCGCAATCGTTGCCGTACGCACTCTTGCAGGCTTGCTCGCCGCTTTATCTTTCTTCGCTGTCATCGCTTCCTGCTTTCCGTCCGCAGCGCCGCCAGCGCATGATTCAGCGCCGTAACGGCCTGTTTCATCTGTGCGCGCGTTCCGATGGTGATACGCACGCAGCCATCGCATCCGGGATCGGCGGATCGGTCACGCACCAGCACACCGGCCTCGCGCATGAGGCGCACGAACTCCGCGTGCCGCGGGCCAATCTCAACCAAAACAAAATTCGTCCGGCTCGGCCAGCGCCTTACTCGCGCAGCATCGAGCGCTGCTTCAAACTCCGCACGCGCCTCCAGCACTTCACTCACGTACCAATCGAGGTATGCAGTATCTTCAAGGGCGGGCGGCAGGCAGGCCAGCGCCAGCGAATTCACGCTGTATGGCGAAAGCACGCGCCGCACCCAGCGCATCAGATCAGCAGGTCCAGCCAGCAAGCCTAACCGCAAACCTGCAAGCCCGTATGCCTTCGAAAACGTCCGCGTCACCACAAGATTCGGCAGCATTCCCACAAGGTCCATCACTGTCTCGCCGAAAAAATGAAAGTAAGCTTCGTCGACCAACAAGACAGCTTGCGGCGTGCGGCGCGCCAGTTCCAGCAGTTGAGCGCGCGTGGCCACCGAGCCCGAGGGGCTGTTCGGATTGGCAATCGCAATCACCTTCGTCCGCGATGTGATGGCCGTCATCAGCTGATCAAACGGAAATTGCAGATCGTCCGCCGCCTGCACCACCGCTACGCGCGCATCCGTCGCCGAGGCGTAGACCTCATACATGGTGTACGTGGGCACAGGCATTAACACTTCGTCGCCCGCCTCGAGAAATGTCTCGAAAAGGACGTGTATCGCTTCATCCACGCCATTGGTCAGAGCCACCTGCTCCGGGCGCAGGCCAAGATGCGCGGTCACGATCGCTTCCACCGGCTCGCGCTCGGGATATCGGGTCAGCGCTCCAGCCGAAATCTGTGCCAGCGTCTCACGCACCTTTGGCGAGCACTCGAGAGTGTTCTCATTAAAGTCCAGCCGCATCGCTTCGCGGCTGCCCAGCGGAGGGTGGTACTCCTTCATCTCCCGTACTCGCGCGCGCGGAGCCGGAGTCACTGTTGTCGTTGCGTCAGCCACGTGCTCTCCTCTGCTTGGTTTTCGCTCTGAGCTTTTGCGGCGCAAGCCGCGTCTGCCCCACCGCAGGTGGCATGCGGGTTCGAATCGCCTCTGCATGGCCGCGCAGGCCCTCTGCTTCAGCCAGCAGCGCAGCTTTCGGTCCCAACTTCTCGATGCCCTGCGCCGTGTACTGCTGCACGGTGATCAGCTTAATGAAGTCGTTCACGCTCAATCCGCCGCGCACCCGCGCCATGCCGCCCGTCGGCAGCGTGTGATTCGGGCCCGAGATGTAGTCGCCCATGGGTTGCGCAGACCAGCGCCCGACGAAGACAGATCCTGCGTTCTGAACCCACTCAAGATCGCCTGCCGCATCCACGGTCAGATGTTCCGGCGCAAGACGATTCGTGATCTCGTGCGCCTCCTCAGCCGAACCCGCCAATATCACCAAACCGTTGCGTTTGAGCGACTCGCGCGCGACGGCGTTTTCGCGGCTGCGCTCCTTCGCTTCTACTATCACCTCTCGCGCCAACTTGTCGCTCGTCGCCACAAAGATCGCGAGCGCCTCCGGATCGTGCTCTGCCTGCGCGACCAGATCGCTTGCGATATCTGCCGCATTGCCGCGCTCGCTTGTCACCACAATTTCCGTTGGACCCGCGAGCATATCGATCGCGCAATCAAATGCGACGAGACGCTTGGCTGCGGTCACATAAAGATTTCCCGGCCCCACAATCTTGTCCACGCGCGGCAGACTCCGTGTTCCATAGGCCAGTGCCGCCACGGCGTGCGCGCCACCCAAACGATAGAACTCCTCAATTCCGAGCAATTCCGCTGCAGCCAGCGTCTCGAGCGCGGGCTTCGGCGAAACAACGACGATCCGCTTTACTCCGGCAACCTGAGCGGGAATCGCCGTCATCAACAAAGTTGAGGGCAGCGGATGCCGTCCACTGGGTACGTAGCATCCAACGGACTCCAGCGGGCGCACAAGCTGGCCAGTCGTCAGGCCTTCTAGGGTCGATTCATTCCACGATTCCGGCATCTGCCGCTCGGCAAATCCGCGAATCTGATCAGCAGCCGCGGTGAGCGCATCGCGGAGCGCAGGATCGAGCGCCTTCCAGGCCTCCGCCATCTCTTCTTTTGTTACACGCATCGCGTCCGGCCCCGTGAGCCCGTCTAACTTCGCCGCGTAGCCGAGCAGTGCGCGATCTCCGCGCTTGCGCACATCGGCCACGATGCGCTTCACCGCGGGCAGCACCGCGTCGAGCGCCGCGCCGCCGCGCTGTTCGAGGGCCGCGAGTGTCTTCGCAGCCTTCAGCGCATTCCGTCCTGTGGTCCTGATCAGCTTCATCTTTTCGTCTCTTGTTACAGCACCACTTTGTTCAGCGGATACTCCACAATTCCCGTGGCTCGCGCTGCCTTCAGCCGCGGGATCACATCGCGCGCCACGCCCTCTTCGAGAATCGTGTTGACCGCGACCCATTCGGAATCGCTCAGCTGCGAGATGGTTGGTGAATTCAAAGCCGGAAGCACGGCGAGCACGCCCTCCAGATCTCCGCGCTTCACGTTGAGCATGAGTCCGACCTGCGCCTGCGCGTCAATCGCGCCGCGTAGCATCAACGCGATCTGGTCGATCTTCTGCCGCTTGCTCGAGTCGGCCAGCGCAGCCTTGCTCGCGATCAGGTGCGTCTCGCTCTCCATGACCGTATCGATGATCTTCAGGTGATTGGCCTTCAGCGAGCTGCCCGTCTCCGTCACTTCCACAATCGCGTCGGCCAGCATTGGCGGCTTCACTTCGGTCGCGCCCCAACTGAATTCCACCTTCACACGTACACCCTTCGAGGCAAAATGGCGCTTGGTCACTTCTACCAGTTCGGTGGCAATGATCTTGCCTTCCAGGTCCTCGGCCTTCTCGAATCCGCTTGCCTCCGGCACGGCCAGTACCCAGCGAACCTTGCGCCGGCTTTGCTTGGCATAGGTCAGCGTAGTCACGCTTGCAACATCGAGGCCGCTTTCGACGACCCAATCGATTCCGGTTAATCCCGCATCGAGCACGCCGTGATCCACGTAGCGAGCCATCTCCTGCGCGCGAATGAGCATGCACTCGATGTCGCCGTCGTCAATCGAAGGAAAGTAGGAGCGGCCGTCCGCATAGATGTTCCATCCCGCGCGCTTGAACAGCGCAATCGTCGCATCCTGCAGGCTGCCTTTGGGAATTCCGAGTCGAAGCTTGCTACCCACGGGTCACCTCCGCGCCGATCGTGACGGGCCGCGTAAAGCAGCTCACCGTGCCCTCGTGACAAACCAGGCCGTCGCCTTCCACTTCCACGCGAAACAGCAGCGTGTCGTTGTCGCAGTCGGTCGAGGCCGAAACCACGCGCAACCGGTTGCCGCTGGTCTCGCCCTTCATCCACAGCTTCTGGCGGGTGCGGCTCCAGAAGGTCACAAAGCCGGTCTCCTGCGTCTTGGCATAGCTGACCGGGTTTAAGAAACCCAGCATCAGCACCTCACCCGTGCGTGCATCCTGCACGATCCCCGGCACGAGGCCATCCATCTTGTCGAAATCAATCCGTTCCACGGTTTCATCCTTTGGTTTAGATTTTCTTGATCCAAAAACGAAAAAACCCACCAGCGTCATTCGCCGGCGGGCTTGGGTGTTTCTATTCGATCTCTCTGGCCGATTAGCTCAGGCCATGGCAGTCCGCCGGCATGGTTGTCCCATGATGGTGGTGGCCGTGATGGCGGAGGCTCTGCATCTGTCTTCAAGGTACGGGCAAAGCCCTTTTGGTGTCAAATGGTTTTCTTGCTGCCGGCCCATGAGTAGGCGGAGAATGGATGCGTGCAGGGACGAAGGAAATTCACGGCAATCGCTTTGCTCGCGATTTGCGTCGCCTCCGCGGCGAGTGGCACATTCAGCCACGCGCGGTCCGCCGGTCCGCAAACCTCAGCGAAGACAAAGGCCATTCCGCCCCCCGAGGCGCGCGTCGACATTAACCACGCCAGCGCCGAGGAACTCGCCAAGGTTCCCGGTTTGACGCCGAGCTGGGCCGGACGCATCGTTCGTTTTCGCCCCTATCGAACCAAGCAGGATCTGCTGGATCATGGCGTGCTTCCGAGCGATGTCTACGACCGGATCAAGGACTACATCGTCGCTCATCGAGACGCGCAATAGCCTCCGGCTTGCCGGAATCCAGTCCTCAATTCGGAGCTGCGACCCGCTTTCGCAAAATCCACAAACATTCTCAACTGCCGCGACTTGCGGCCATTACACTGTTCACACAGCGGAGCCAGAGTCGGCCTATCCCAAAAACGCTGAGTTCAAGTCGACGCGACCATCAAAGAGCGACGACCCTGCGCAAAACTCAACAAGACGCTGTTACTTTGGTTCCGCTCTATCAGGAGGGACTCCTTATGCAAACCCGGATTCTGGGCACCACCATGCCGGTGCTCGAAGTGCTGCTCGATCCCAACGAGAGCGTGTTTTCAGAGAGCGGGGAGCTCTCATGGATGACCGCGAGTGTGCAGATGACGACGCATACGCAGGCGGGCGGGGGTGGGGGATTTTTCGGCGTCATCAAGCGCGTGGCCGGCGGCGGAAGCATCTTCATGACCGAGTACCGCGCCATTCAGTATCAGGGCTCCGTCTCGTTTGCCACCAGGGTGCCGGGCCATATCGTGCCTGTGCAGCTTGGCCAGGGGCCGGAGTACATGGTGCACCGGCACGGGTTTCTCTGCGCCACACCGCAGGTGACTATCTCGGTTGGTTTCCAGCAGTCGCTGGGGGCGGGCATCTTCGGCGGCAGCGGATTCCTGCTGCAAAAGGTGGGCGGCGTGGGCACGGCGTGGATCGAGCTTTCGGGCGAACTCATCCAGAAAGACCTCGGCCCCGGCGAGATCCTGTTTGTGCATCCGGGCCATGTAGGCGCATTTCAAACGTCGGTCGGATTTCAGATCACCACGGTTCCGGGGATCAAGAACATGTTCTTCGGCGGCGACGGCATCTTTCTGGCGCGGATGGTGGGTCCGGGCACAATCTGGCTGCAGACGCTGCCCATCTCGCGGCTGGCGATGCAGATCTACGAGTATTTGCCGCATCCCGAAGCGGCGCAAACGCCGGCAGCGGGTGTGCTGGGCGGAATCGTCGGTGGGCTCATTAGTGGACAGTAACCGTGGGCCGTGGGTCGTGGTTCGTGAACCGTGGATCGTGAGCAGTAAACCGTCCGCAGCGGACGATCATCACTGCCCATGAGCCTGGCGTGTAAGGATTGCCTCGTATGAATCAGCCTGCCCAACGAGCTAGCAGCGTTCACGGAACCATCCTGTTTGTCTTCGCCGTGGCGCTTGCCCTCTACGTGGCGTGGCTGATTCGCGGCGTACTGGCGCTGCTCTATGTCTCCGCGCTTTTTGCGGTGGTGCTCTCGCCGATTGTGCGGGCCACGACGCGAATTCGCATCGGCCGCTGGCAGCCATTTCACGGATCAACGGCCATCCTTATCCTGTTGCTGGCGGTGGCCGGAGCATTCGCGATCTTTGGATTTTTCGCGTTGCCGCCGGTCATCAACGACCTGCAGGCGCTGACGGGCGAGTTACCCACCCGCGTTCCCGCAATCCTGGCCAAGGTCAGAGAGATTCCCTATGCCGATCGCCTCGACGCCAGCAACGTCATCTCGTGGATTCAGCGCTGGCTGAGCGACGGGGCCGCTTACCTGCTGCTCTCGTTCAAGACCTGGGCGGGCGCGCTGGTCGAGGTGATTGCAGGCTTTGTGCTCACGCTTTACTTCATCCTCGAAGGCGACGGCGCGTATCGCTGGTTCCTTTCGTTCGTGCCGGCTGAGCCGCGGCACAGGCTGGACGCGACGCTGAGGCGAGCAGCCGTCCGCATGGAGAAGTGGCTGGTGGGCCAGCTGAGCCTGATGCTGATTCTGGGCGCGGTGAGCACCGTCGTTTATCTTTCCCTGGGCGTGCGCTACGCCTACGTGCTGGGCGTCGTCACCGGCCTGCTCAATTTGATTCCGGTTCTGGGCGCGGCGGTTTCGCTGGTGCTGGCGCTGCTGGTGGCGGCGATCGATAGTTGGGGCCGCGTGCTCGGCGTGGCCATCTTCTTCGTGCTGTATCTGCAAATCGAAAACTCATGGCTGATTCCGCGCATCATGCGGAGCCGCGTTCAACTGCCGGCGCTGGCGATCTTCGTCGCGCTGCTGCTCGGCTCGGCGCTCGGAGGCATCGCCGGCGCGATGGTCGCGATCCCGACGGCCGTCCTGGTGAGCGTGCTGGTCGAGGAGTATCTGGTGAAAAAGAACGACATCTGAAGCAGCTGAGCTAGCGACGTTAGCGGAGCTAAAGAGATGGCCGTCCGCCTGGCGGCGACGGCTATTTACCTTTCAGTACCTGCCCCCTCCCCCCACCCCTTTTTGGGGTTAAGTGGTTTTGCATGAATGACTTGTACTTCGATCATTTCCTCCAAAGACTTGAAAACATTGGAGTTGCGAGTCAAAGTCCTCAAAACTAAAGACTTATGAGCGCCTTTATTCGGGCTTTGCCCTGTTTCGGGTGCAATGCGGCCGAAAAACGGTGGGCGGCCCAGCGCGCCGGACATTCCAGGTTTACCCCGGCGCCGACACACGGAGCCGCCCACCAGCTCTCGAAAAGGAGACACGCCCTGTTTTTGTTCTCTAGGTAAAGCGTAGCGAAATGGGGGAATTAATCGGCAAACTTCGCGAAAGAATTTTGTGGAATGTTTTCAGTGGGTTGCGGGGGAAGTGATGCGTGGTGGGGGTTGACAGGAAAGCGGGGATCAGGGAACAGGGGCCAGAAAGGCAGCGGGTGGACGGGGCCGGGCTTGTTCAATCGGGGCTCGTAATAGACCAACGCGGAGAGGATTATTGAAAAACGGAAATA
Source organism: uncultured Acidobacteriaceae bacterium (assembly GCA_963823805.1). Taxonomy (GTDB): domain Bacteria; phylum Acidobacteriota; class Terriglobia; order Terriglobales; family Acidobacteriaceae; genus Telmatobacter. Next base: position 712,115 of record CAWGMW010000003.1, read on the forward strand.
TATTATTGATAAACAGCTGATGTTTATTGACATTCGATAAAACTTGGGCCAGAATTGTATCCCGTTGGAGGTTCTATGAACCTGATTGGCCCGAAGTCGATTGCTTCGAAACTCCATCTCGCGGTCAAGGTGCTGTTCTGGGTGGCAGTTCCGAGTGTTCCGATCTTGGCAATCGCTCCACTTCTTCCTTCTTCCTGGCACTATGTGTCGTTTGTTGTCCAAAGTGGCCCACTGGAATTCTCCTTCGATATGTTGCGAGGCACCGAAGCGAGATGGTGGATCTGGGGTATGGAGCTGGTTTCACGAACTTGTCATTTGGTGGTTCTTTACCTGCTGATGCGAATCCTGGAACCCGCTGGAGCCGGCGAACCGTTTCACCCCAAAATACCGAATCGCTTGCGGATGATGGGCTGCGCTGTCGTTGCCGGCTCTCTTCTGCGGACGGTCTTTTGCGCCAAATTGCTGAATATGGGTTCGGTGGTCGAATCGGGGGCAACATTCTCCTGGGCGATCGATTTCGACGCGATCTTTATGGGAATCCTGCTGATGGTGCTCGCGGAGGTTTTTCGCCACGGCTACGCACTCAAGACAGAAAGCGAACTGACGGTATAGGTGACGAGCTATGGCGATTCGTGTACATCTCGACCGGGTCATGCTCGAGCGAGGCATTTCTCTGACAGAGCTTGCCGGCCGCGTGGGAATCACGCTTGCCAACCTATCCATTCTGAAGAGCAACAAGGCGAAGGCTGTTCGATTCTCCACTCTCGACGCATTGTGCAGAGAACTGGACTGTGCTCCCGGAGATATTTTGAAGTATGACGTGTCCGTTGAAGAGGCGGAATGAACCGTAGCGGCGCTCAGGCTTCAGTGCGGCAATTCGCGAGGAGGGCGCGACGGCGAGTTTGACGCGGGCTTTGGAACTTTGATCGGCCCAGCGAGGTTGGCTCGTGCTATCCCACCCTAGCGAAGCTAGGATGGGGCACCCGATTCTATAGGTTGGGAAAGTTCGCGAAGAGCAACCGCAGATCCTTCGCTCCGCTTACCCATGATCGCGTCGCGATCATGGGACCCGGAACCGCTCCGCTCAGGATGACACGGCCTTGGGTTGGTGGGGATAGCGGCGTTCCGACCGCCTCTCATGCCTTTTCTCTAGCGCCAATTGAGGGCTGGGGCGACGAGGGTCAGAATCGCCTCCATGACATGCACATTGTAGGCAACTCCGAGCTGGTTGGGGACGGTGAGCAGGAGCGTATCGGCCTCCGCAATCGCCGTGTCTTTCCTGAGCTGTTCAATCAGGACTTCCGGCTCAGCGGCATAGCTACGGCCGAAGATGGCCCGCGTGTTTTCGTCAAGGAAGCCGATTGAGTCCTTTTCCTGACGTTCGTGTCCGAAATATGCGCGATCTCGGTCATCGATCAACGCGAAGATGCTGCGGCTGACAGAGACCCGCGGAGTGCGAGCGTGGCCCGCCTCCTTCCAGGCCGCGCGAAAGGCACGAATCTGCGCCGCCTGCTGGATGTGGAGCGGCTCGCCGGTCTCGTCGAATTTAAGAGTTGAAGTCTGCATGTTCATTCCCAGTTTGGCGGCCCACTGAGCCGTCTGGTTCGAAGCAGATCCCCACCAGATGCGATCGCGCAAGCCTTCTGAGTGCGGCTCAAGACGCAGTAGCCCGGGCGGATTGGGAAACATGGGGCGCGGGTTTGGCTGAGCGAAGCCCTTGCCGCCAAGCAGCGTGAGAAATTCTTCGGTGTGGCGCCGGGCCATGGCCGCATCGTCCTCGCCTTCAAGCGGGCGGTGGCCGAAATAGCGCCAGCCATCAATGACCTGCTCGGGGGACCCGCGGCTGATGCCCAACTGCAGGCGGCCGCCGGCGATCAGGTCGGCAGCGCCGGCGTCCTCCGCCATGTAATGAGGATTCTCATACCGCATGTCGATGACCGCGGTGCCGATTTCAATCTTTCGCGTTTTAGCGCCGACCGCGGCGAGCAGTGGAAACGGAGATGCCAGCTGCCGCGCGAAGTGATGAACACGGAAGTAGGCACCGTCCATCCCCAGGCGCTCAGCTTCAACGGCGAGATCAATAGACTGCAGGAGCGCGTCGGCCGCCGAGCGGGTTTCCGACTGCACTGAAGGTGTCCAATGACCGAACGAGAGGAAGCCGATTTTCTTCATACTATTCAGATTCCCATACCGGCCGAGAGATGCGAGCGTTTCTCAGCAGATCCCTCGGCTCCGCTGACCCCGAGCTTGCTCCGCTCGGGATAACACTCGATTTCTTGTGGAGGAGTAAGAGCCGCTAGGCCGGGGAGCGCATGGTTTCGACGGCTTTGGTGAGGTCGCTGCCGAGGGTTTGCTGGGCTTCGGGCGAGAGTTTTTCTTCGCCGCTGGTGAGGTAGAAGACGTTGATGGCGGTTTCGCCTTCGGTATCGATGAGCGCGACCTTGATGTTGCACTGATGGGCGCTGAAGGTGAGCGCGATCTGGCGCAGGAGACCGGGCATATCCTGCGCGACGACCTGCAAGAGCGTGGAGTGCGAGGAGGACTCGGAGTCGAACTCAAGCTTGGTGGCGACGTTGAGCTTGTAGTTGCCGGGGTGGTTCAGATGGCGGCGCGCGGCGAGCAGCTGCTCGACGGAAAGCTTTTGCGCGACGACTTCGTGGACGTTCGCCAGGAAGCGGTCTTTTTCGGTGGGGTTGAGCTCGAGGGTGCGGAATAGATCGGTGAACTGAAAGCTGTCGACAATGACGCCGGCATCGTTGGAGTAGGCGCCGGCGCGGACAATGTTCATGCCCCATGCGGCCAGGACGCCGGCCATATCGGCAAAGAGGCGGGTGCGATCGCGGGTGATGACGGTGAGATCGTAGAGCTGGCGGCTGGGGCGCAGATCGAGCTGGACGTTGTCCTTGTCGAGGTTGAGCGCCATGAGGAAGTGATTGCGGATCTGCTCGGGCAGGCGGGTTTGCAGATAGCGCTGCGGAAGGCCCTCGAGAAACTGCTTGAGCTCGTCGTGCTGCGGAGGGGGAACCATGGAACGGATGCGGTTGAGCAGCGTGGGATCGATGGCGGCGTGGTAGCGCGCCTCGTCGACCGAGCGGTCCATGAAGTTTGAGGTGGACATATAGAACTGCCAGAGGTTCTCGGCCTTCCACGGAGTGAGCGCGTCGGGGTTGACGGCTTTGATGTCGGCGAAGGTCATGAGGGTGAGCATCTTGAGCAGCTGCGGGTTGCCGATTTTGTCGGCGAAGCCGCGGACGTTGTCGAGATCGAAGATGTCGCGGCGCATGGCAGACGACATTTCAAGATGCAGACGAATGAGCTTGAGGATGGATTCGCGCTCCTCGGCGTCGAAGTCGAGGCGGGCGAGAAAGCTGTCGGCCAGCTCGACGCTCTGCTGCGCGTGCTCGCCGGCGCGGCGGCCTTTGCCCGTGTCGTGCAGGAGCAGGGCGAGGAAGAAGAGGTCGAGGCGATCGATCTCCGGCAGCAACTGGGCAAGGCGCTGCTCGTGCTCGCTGGAGGGCGTGCGCAGTGTGTGGACGTTGTCGATGACGAGGAAGGTGTGCTCGTCGACGGTGTAGCGATGGTAGCTGTCGCGGATGACGAGGGCGTCGATGCCGTGGAACTCGGGGATGAGCATTTCGAGGACACCAAGCGCGTGCATGGTGCGGAGAGCGTGAGCAGCGTGGGGTCCGAGCAGCACTTCGCGGAGCGCGTTCCAGAGGTAGGGCCCTTCAGGGATGGAGATGGCAAGGACGGGGAGCGCGTCGGTGATGCGGTCTTCAGCGGCCTGCGAGAGCGTGTAGCCGTGCGTGGCCATAAGGGAGAAGATGCGCAGGATGGCGGCGGTGTCATTGAATTGCGCGCCGGGCTGAATCTCGATGCGGCCCTGGTCGAGGAGGAAGTCGGTTCCGGCGATGGGCGCGCGCCGGCGGCGGAACTGGCGGTAGAAGCTGACCGGGGCGGGCAGATGCTCCATGAGCAGCGCGGCGCGGCGATAGATGACGCGGGCGTGGCGATAGTAAGTGCGCATCCAGTAGGAGGGGTCGGCGGTGCCGCGGGTTTCAAGGCCAATGGAGCGGGCGGCGGCTTCGTCCTGCGATTGCCAGTCGAGGGTGTTGTCGTCGCGGCCGTGGCGGAAGTGGAGAAAGCAGCGGGCTGCTGCGAGAAAGTCGAAGGCGGCCTCGGCGTCGCCGCGCGCGCTTTGGAAGACGCCGCCGCGCTGGCGAGGCCATTCCTTTGTGGCCTTGAGATGGAAGAGGACCGCGAACCAGACGGCGAGCGAGTAGTCGCGCAGGCCGCCGGGACAGTCTTTCAGGTTGGGCTCGAGGTGAAAGATGGTGTTGCCGAAGCGGGAGTGGCGGGTGCGGGCGATTTCGCCAAGCTTTTGCGCGATGGAGTTCCACTCGCTGAGGAAGAGGCCGGGAAAAGTGACCTGGTGGAGCTGCTGGTAGAGCGGAAATTGGCCGGCCAGGAAGCGGCGATCGAGAGTGGCGAGCGTGAATTCGAGATTGTCGGGGTCGAAGCGGCCGGATTCCTTGACGGTGCGTGAGCTGGGGCTGGCGCGAAGACCGATGTCCCACATGCCCTGGATGATGGCGCGAACGGCCTCGCGGGACTGCTCCTCGGTTTTTTCGTCGGCGAAGGCGAAGAGGACGTCGATGTCGGAGTAGGGGAAGAGATCTTTGCGGCCATAGCCGCCGAGGGCGAGGAGGGCGGCGTTCTGCGGAGGCAGGCCGGCGAAGGAACGGCGCCACATTTCAATGAGGATGCGGTCGACGACGGCGGAGCGGCGGCGGATGGCAGCCGTGCCGTCGCCGGTGCGCTCACAGGTCTGGCGGACGAGCGCCATCTCCTTGAGATACTGCTCCCGAAGATCGTCAACCGCTAAAACGACTGGCTCCATAGGATTTTTTTGCGTGGCCTGCCGAAGCAAGAAGGAATTGTTACAAGAATAAGCGATAAATGCCGGGAGTGGGAGATTTGCTGAGACGGCGGGTGAAGTTGAAGAAGTGACAGGAGATGCGGGCAGAGTGCCGCGCGGGTTTGAGGCGAGCGTCGGAGGAGTAGGGGGCTTGGGGCGGGGTCGGCGATCAAGACGCGGAATTGGGAGCGGTTGTTAACACGCTGGGACGTGACCACTGTCACGAAGGGGATTTCGCGGCCAACCATAGACTGCACGTAAGATGGCGGCATTTTCTCTTTCGGCCAGCGCCGGGGAGGCGCTTGTGCTGGGACTCGCAACGGGGCCGGTTTGCCTGGCAACGTGCGGGCCGGTGGTGGTGCCGTGGATGATGGTTCAGCCGCGGGGAGTGCGGAGTCACAGCCGGCAGTTGGGGTTGTTTCTGGCTGCGCGGCTGGCGGGGTACATGGTTTTCGCGGCGGCGGTGTGGCTGGTGGGGTCGTCGATTCCGCGAGCGTGGATCGGACGCACGTGGGTGATGGGCGGCATCGAGTTGTCGCTGGCTGCGGCGCTGGTGGTGTACGCCGTGGGCTGGCCGCACCGGCGATGCGCTGCGGCGAACCCCGCCTACGCTCAAGCTTCGGCGCGGCATGGGGCGACGCGCGGGCTGGTACGCATCGGCGAACCTCCGCGTTCGCTGAGATCGGGAGCGCTGGCGCTGGGATTTCTGACGGGAATCAATCTTTGCCCGCCGTTTCTTGTGGCGGGGGTGCGCGCGGCGCAGCTTGAGCATCTGTCGGCAGCGTTGCTCTTCTTTGTCGCCTTTTTCGCCGGGACCGCAGTGTGGTTCCTGCCGTTTCTTTCCATGGGATTTGTGCAGCGGACGCCGGCGGTGGTCACGGTTGCACGGATGGTGGCTGTTCTGCTGGCCTGCTGGTATGGGTTTTCCGGGGCCTCCATCCTGATCGAGAGGACATTTTATGGCTAGCCATTCCTCTATACGGCGGCCAGTGGCGTTTCGCGGCGTCGGCCGGTCGATATTGCTGACGCTGCCCATCGCGCTGTGGGCGCTCCTGATGTTCACGCCATCGCTCCAGAAAGCGGGCCGGGATCTTCAGATCGGCGCGGCGGCGACGATCGTCTTCATGACCGCGCTCTTCTTCCTGATGATGCGCACTGGCGAGACCTATCGCTGGCGGAGAATCTTTTTTGTCGCGCTGGGTTTTCTGTTCCCATTTGGATTTATTGCTTCGCTTATTGCCGAGCGCGGAACGATGAGCATTCCCGTCAGCCGCATGGTCTCAGGCGACACACCTTTCTGCTTTATGGTGACGCCATCGATCATTTTGCCCGCGGCATTCGCGCGCACGATCATCTTTCCAGGGTCGATTCTGCCCACCGCCAGCAATCCACACTCGATCGCCATCATGATCGGCATCTGGTTCGCCATGACCCTGGTGCTGGGCAAAGCGTGGTGCAGCTACGCCTGTTTCTTCGGGGGAATCGAAGAGGGCTTTGCCGCGTTCGCCAAGCGGCGCAGGCTGCACAGGTTTGTCACCCGGTATAGCCACATCCTGCGGCTCGTTCCATGGGCCATTCTGGTCTTCGTGGTGCTGGTTTCCGCGGCGATCTTCGAGCCGGTCTACTGCATGTGGCTGTGCCCGTTCAAAGCGGTCACCGAGTTTCCGGCGGTCCGCAACGTGGAAACAGCGATCCAGATGGGGGTTTTCGTCGCGCTGTTCGTGGGGTTGGTGGTTGTGCTGCCTGATCTGACCAAGAAACGCACGCAGTGCGGGTTCTTTTGCCCCTTCGGCGCGTTTCAATCGATTTTCAACAAGATCAATCTGTTCGAGATTCGCTTCAACCGGGAAAAATGCGTGGACTGCACGCTTTGCCAGACAAGCTGCCCCACGCTGGCGCTTTCGGCGGATTCGATTCGCGAGGGAAAGACGCTGCTGAACTGCATGAAGTGCGGCGCGTGCGTCGACGTTTGCAAGAAGGACGCGGCGGTATGGCACCTGAAGGGGACCCCGGTTGCCTTGAAGCCAGAGCGCGCGCGGTTGCTGTTTCTCTACGGCGCGTGGGCGCTGGCCACAATGTTCGGCGGCAGCATTCTGGCCAATTCTGTCGCCACCATGATGCACTGGCTGCCCTGGAACTAGCCGATTTTGAAGTGAAGGAGAAACGCCTATGCGAGCGCACATTTTTTCGATTCTGGCCTACACGGGCGCGGGGCTCACGCTGATGGTCGCGGTCTGTGTTCCGTTTGTCCTGATGGGCGTTTTCAGCAACGTCGTGGCGCACGCTGGGCTGCACATTGACCCAATGTACTCCGGCGGCACGATTGCACGGACGATTCAGAGAGACGGCTATCGGATTGTGGTTTACCAGCCGGTTCAGCCGAAATTGCTGGAACGCATCGAGCCTTTCGTGCAGATTGTGTTCGAGCCGGCGGATTCGCTTCCCGCGCGCGTGAACGATGAGGTCGATCTGGATGGCGACGGGCGGCCGGATGTGCGCATCAGTTTCAGCGTGCCCGCCGATGCGAGCGCGAAGATGCACGGCGACGTGACGGCCCTCAATGGAGGCTACGTTTCGTTCGCCAACGTGGCCGACGAGTCGTTTTCACGGATGGTGGTGCGGGCCGGCGATCAGATTGTTGTGCGCGTGCCGGTGAAGTGAGGGGGTCAGGTTTCAGAGGTCGGGAGTCAGGGAACGGCGGCCCAGCAATTTAGCAGGTTCGCGTGCGCTTAAGCGCACGTTCGCCAGTTGGCAAGTTCGCGAGGTTGCGTTTTCCACTGATGCATCTGGCCAGGCGGGCAATTGGAGATTCGCCGGCCTGGTTAACAACCAGGGACGGTAGATGGAAATTTCCGCCTGAGCACAACTTAGAGACACGTACAATCAGAGATCAGAACCAGAGGGTATTTGCATTACTATCCTCTGCGGCTCATCGAGGGTTGCCTCGCGGTTCACGAGTCTGAAGATTAAGAATGACTCGATCGATAGGCAGTTCGCTTTTTGTGGCATGAACAGAACAGTCAGCTCGCTCTTTAAGCAATCGATTTCTCAAAAACGATTGTCCTGAGGTCGTGAATGCGTTCCGGTGTTCTGCTCACCCTTGTCCTGATTTCCTGCGCTCCTGCACTTGTCGCCCAGTCCTCCCCTCCATTTCAGATCTATGGCGGCTACACACGCTTGTCTAACTCCTTCAACGGACTTCCCGAATCGCAGAACGGACTGAACGGCTGGGACGCCGGCGTGGCATTTCCTGCGTGGCACGGCCTGCGCGTCAAGGTCGACGTCTCCCGCTATTCCGGAACCAATTTAGGCGCACAGCAACATGCCCTCTCGATCATGGGAGGCGGGCAATACGAGCGCGCATTCCACCGCGAAACGTTATTCGTTGAAGCTCTCTTCGGCGATGTGGGCATGAACCGCTACTGGGGACCCAACGCGGTGGCGGGCGAATCGGCCTCGTTCACTACGCTGCTTGGTGGCGGCATCGATACCCCGCTCAACAAGCACTTTGCTCTTCGCATTCAGGGGGACTATCGCTACGGGAATCTTGCTCTTGTTGAACCTATCAGCCTGGTTCCCTACCGAATACCGGGTTTGCCGCACAATTTCGGCAGCATTTCGACCGGGCTGGTCTGGGCACCCCGCCTCGGACGGTCTTCGCTTACAGAGGCAAGCGCGCATGAGCGAACCCCAGTCGCGAGTGAGCTGCAGTTTGAAGATCTCAACTCCTTTGGTCACTTCCATATCTTCGCGAACAGCTGGTGGAGCTATCTCCACGTCGCAGGAGTGGAGTATGACCGGCATTCATGGGGAAAGTTCATCGGCGCACGCATGGATTACGTGGCCGAGATTCTGCCGGTTGCCATTCTCAAGCAACCGAGCCAGACCGACGTGTGGGGAAATCGGGCGAGTTCGACGTTCACAACGCTCTACGGCCTTGGCATTTCACCGGTCGGCCTGCGCATGATGTGGAGAGACGGAAGAGCATGGAAACCCTTCTACACCATTAAAGGAGGGTTGATCGGCTTCAACCGAAAAGCGTTGTCACAGTACGCCGCTTACATGGACTTCAGCCTTCAGCAAAGCATCGGCGTCCAATTCCGGCTGAATCATCGATGGGATTTTCGCGCGGGCATTGAACACTTTCATTTTTCAGACGGATTCATCGTGCCGAGCAATCCAGGAATCGATGAGATGTCCTATAGCGGCGCTCTCTCTTTTCATCTCGGAAAACAGCCGGCAGGAGAATGATTCCCTTGTAAGGCCGGGCTTGTGTAGCGACGACGCAAGCCGTTGCTATTGCGGGAAAGGGACGAATTTGTCGGCGCAGGAGGCAGGGTTGCCTTCGGCCGGAGTTCCCTTGACGGTCGAGTCGTTCTTCGTCAAATCAGGGGCGGCGGAAAGTTGGAGATTGGTTGCGCCGGGGCCGAGCGTCAGGTCCGCGTGATTCACTTCATAGGTATACGTTGCCTGATCGACGATCTGAACGCTGTCGAGCGTGGCGGCGATGCGATGAATCCGGTCGTAACCGTTGAAGGTGATCTTGCCGCCGCCTGAGACGCGAACATTGTGCAGCGTGATGTCGCGCATGGTGGGCGGAGAATCGCCATGCAGCGGGCCATTCGCGGAGTACGCCGTGTCCAGCGTGATGGGATTGGGCGAGTTGCGAATGCAAACGCCGTCGTAAACCACGTCTTCAGTAAGGCCGCCGCGCGAACCGTTGGACTTGATGCGAATGCCGTTGTCGGGGCCGTCAAGCGAGAGATCGAAGACGCGAATCTTGCTGACGCCACCATTGGTCGCACTGCCGATGGACATGCCGTGGCCCCAGTAGAAATGGTCATGGCTGATGGTGATGTTGGTTGCGCCGCCCGGCCCGCCCTTGATGGCGACATTGTCGTCGCCAGCGCGAATGTAGCTGTGGGTAATGGTGACGTTCTTAGCGCCGTCGCCGGGATCGACACCATCGCTGTTGCGTGCCATGCGCTGCGGCGTATTGATTTTGAGCCCCCACACTGTGAAGCCATCGGCGTGATTGAAGACGACGTGGAAGTTGGGCGAGTTTTTCAGCGTGATGCGATAGAGCGTGAAGTTGCCGGAGTCGTTGGCGACGATAAGGCGCGGAACCTGTTGCGCGCCGCCCGAGCGCGCCTGCTCGGCCAGGTCCCACCAGGAGTACTCGGACCCCAGCATCTTCTCGCCGCCGCGGCCATCGATGACGCCGTCGCCCATCACCCCGGAGTTCGGCGCGTGGTCGACGGAGATGAGCGGCTTGCAGCCGCGCAGGCCGGGTGAATGGATGACGATGCCGCAACTGCCGGGCGAAACAGCGAAGAGAGAGGGATCGCGCGAAGCGAAGAGCGTAACTCCGGGGCCGACGATCAGCGTGATATCGGGTTTGAGTTCCAGCGGACCGCTGAGATATGCGTTATTGGTCTCGTCGACGCGGAGCATCACAGCCCGCCCCTTGCCGCACTTGTCGATTGCCTTTTGAATGCGGGCGGTGTCGAGCTTTTGCTCGTCTGCCGGCGCCAGTGAGGGGCCGCTGGATTGCAATTGAGCATCGAGCGTGGTGCAGAGCTGCGGGAAGGTCGGCTCAATGACGTTACGCGTATCCTGCGCGGGCAGACAGGACACGGCGCTGAGGATTATGCCAAGGACGAAGACCAATCGGGGAATCATGGCTGTGTTTTCTTTAGATCGTTGCGGCGCAACAACACACTGCGCACTCCGGAAACCAGAGTGCAGGTGCGGGTCAATCAGGCTACAGCGCGTTTTCGCCGCGCTCGTCGTTGCGAATGCGGATGGCTTCGTCGAGGCGGCTGATGAAAATTTTGCCGTCGCCAATGCGGCCCGTGCGGGCGGCGCTGACAATGGCCTGGATCGCCTTCTCTTTCAAGTCGTCGTGAATCACCAGCTCGATCTTCACCTTGGGCAAGAGGTCGACGGTATATTCGCGGCCGCGATAGAACTCGGTGTGGCCCTTTTGGCGGCCGTGGCCCCGCGCTTCGAGAATAGTCATGCCTTCGATGCCCGCTTCAAGCAGAGCGTCTTTTACGGCATCCAGTTTTGAGGGTTGGAGAACAGCTTCAATCTTGAGCATACAAAAATTGCCTCGTTCGATAGCGTAACAGGCGGGGCGGCTTGAGCGTAACCAGAGTCACCGAGTCTTGATGAGTATTTCACAAGGTCGCCGCTCCCTGTTGGTCGCGTCGACTTGAAATTAGCGGCTTCGGCCTGCATCGACTCTGGTTCCGCTGAGCGCCGCCTCCACGCCAAGAATTTTGCCTTTGAGAACTGCCAAAGGCACCGATCAAAAAACGATCAGGTATTGAAATCGTACCCTTCTTCGCCGTGTTGCGAAAGATCGAGCCCGGCTGCCTCGTGCTCGGGAGCGACGCGAAGGCCCAGAATCTTATCCACAACGAAGAGCAGGACCAGGGTGCCAACGATCGAGATTCCCCACGAGATTCCCACGCCGGCGAGTTGATTGAGGATCTGGCTCCAATGCCCGTCGATGCCACCCGTCGGCACCCCTTTGCCGTAGATGGGATTGATGACGCTGACTGCAAACACGCCGGTGAGGATCGCGCCCAGAGTGCCGCCCGCTCCATGAACGCCAAAGGCGTCGAGAGAATCGTCGTAGCCGAAGCGGGACTTGACCTGGAAGACCATGAAAGAGCAGAAGAAGCCGGCCGCGAGACCGATAAACATCGCTGACATGGGTTGGACGAAGCCGGAAGCTGGGGTGATGGCGACGAGGCCGGCTACCGCGCCGGAGATGGCGCCAAGCGCCGTAGGCTTGCCGTTGTGAATCCACTCAAAAATTGTCCAGCCGAGAGCAGCGGTAGCAGTGGCGAAGTGCGTGTTGACGAAGGCGCTTGTGGCCAGCGGGCTGGCTCCGAGGGCGCTGCCGGCATTGAAGCCAAACCAGCCTACCCACAGGAGGCACGCGCCAATGAAGCTGAGCACCAAGGAGTGGGGCGGCATGGCCGTTTGCGGGTAGCCGAGGCGCTTGCCGAGATAAAGCGCGCACACCAGTGCCGAGACGCCGCTGGTGATGTGGACAACCGTTCCGCCGGCGAAGTCGAGCGAGGGGATGTGGCCGGCGGTGGCGTTCAATAGCCCGCCTACGCCCCACACCATGTGCGCCATGGGGCAGTAGACAAAAAGCGACCACAGCGAGAGGAAAAGGGCCATGCTTCTGAACTTCATTCGCTCAGCGAACGCGCCGGTGATGAGCGCCGGCGTGATGATGGCGAACATGAGCTGGTAGATCATGTAAGTCTGCTCGGGAATTGTGGCGGCATAGTCGGGGTTCGGGTCCAGCGAAACGCCGCGCAGGAAGAGGTGCTCGAATCCTCCCACGAACAGGTTGCCGTGGCCAAACGCCAACGAGTACCCGACAATGGCCCAGAGAATCGTGACCAGGCCGATCATGGCAAAGCTTTGCATCATGGTGCCGAGGATGTTCTTGCGGCGCACAAGCCCGCCGTAAAACAGCGCCAGACCGGGACCGGTCATGAGCAGCACGAGCGCCGCCGAGGTGAGCATCCAGGCGTTATCGCCCGCGGATTGTGCGCTCTGGACCGCCTGCTGCAGGGCGGCGATTTGCGCCTGCGTTGCCGGGGCCTGGTCGGCTGGGGCGGATTTGATCGCCGGGGCCACGGCCAGCGCCAGGTGTCCCGAGAGTAAGAACAGGAGCAACAGCATCAACGAACGAAAGGGCATAGGGTCTTCCGGTTCAGAATTTGGAAGCGCAGGGCGCGGAAAAAGCTGTGAATGCGCAACAACTGGCGATGGAAGACCAGCCGCACGGCACGAGTTAAAGGCGTCCGGAGGCCGTCAAGGTGGCCGCCGGGCAGAATCATAGCGAATAGCGTCTTGAGCTTTCGTATCATTCTCGTAAAGACCGAGGAATAACGCAAGTTTTTGCGGTTTCCCGATTGCTTTTTCATGGGATAAGTGCTGCGGCGGGGCCGGAGGAATGGCCTCCGGGGAGAAGAACAGATGAGGTTGCCGAGCCAGACCAGCGAGACTGCTGGGGCAGATTCAGGATTCATTCAGGGCATGTCATCGATCAATTCTGACCAATTCTGTTGGAGAGAGCGGAGTTACAATAAGGCTATGGCGGCTACGATAGAGCGCGACCGTTATCTCTTTGGCGCACTTGATAGCAGCGCGAAAAATCGGATCAAAGTGAAAGAGGTCAACTACGGCTACGAAGAGCCGGAGGGGGTCTTTCTCACTTCGATGGATTTTGCGGTGAATTGGGTGCGCAAGAACTCGGTGTGGCCCATGACGTTTGGGCTGGCCTGCTGCGCGATCGAAATGATGTCGATGGGCGCCTCGCGGTTCGATATTGCGCGCTTCGGCGCGGAAGTCTTCCGGCCGTCACCGCGGCAATCGGACCTGATGATTGTGGCCGGGCGCGTGTCGCAAAAGATGGCCCCGGTGCTGCGCCGTCTTTACGATCAAATGCCTGAGCCCAAATGGGTTATCTCGATGGGCGCCTGCGCCACTTCGGGCGGCGTGTTCAACAACTATGCGCTGCTTCAGGGCGTAAATCAGGTGGTTCCGGTTGATGTATATGTTCCCGGGTGTCCGCCGCGTCCCGAGCAACTGATTTACGCAATCTCGCTTCTACAAGAGAAGATACAGCGCGAACCCCGGAGCTTGCTGAAGACTCTCAACGCAGAATGAGCCCCGACGATCAGAGGGCAGAATTCCTTGACAGAACTTATCGTGAAGCACCCACTGGCGGCGAGAGAGCGTGCGCTCTCAAGCGTGCATAAGACGGCCCGTGGGAGATGACTTGCGGAAAGACAGGATGTGCTCAACATTCGTGCCAGGTTTGTGACACCTTATCATCCGTTAAAAGCTGAGCATGTGCTGCGAAGGTAAACGGGATGAAGTGTGAATTGCTATTCCAAGCCGTTTTCTCAACGATGCATCAACAGAATTGTGGAGCGTAAGAACATGTATTCACGAACTTTGAAGTCTGTTTTGTTGGTCCTGGCCCTGGCAGTTGTTGCCCTTTTGCCCATGGGGTGCAAGAAGGCTCCGCCGATCACGTTAGCGTGCAACGCCAGTGCTCCTAGTGTCTATCCGGGCGATCCACTGTCCGTTACGGCTACGGCCGGGTCAGTGGACACAAACAAGAAAAACAATGTCATTTACAGCTGGAGCGGAGACGGCGTAACCGGTAGTGGTACTTCTGCCACCGTGAATACGACTTCTCTGGCTCCCGGCTCTTACACAGCCAAGGCCGATGTGAAGGAAGGCAAGAAGGGCAAGGAAGGCTTGAAGCCCGGCCAGTCAGCGGAATGTTCTGCCAGCTACACGGTGAAACAATTCGAGCCGCCGACGATCAGCTGCTCGGCCAGCCCCAGCACCATCAAGCCGGGAGACGCGGCAACGATTACTGCGGTGGGCGTGAGTCCGCAGAACCGTCCGCTGACTTATAACTACGCGGCCACGGCGGGCACGGTGACGGGTACCGGGACCACTGCGGAGTACTCCTCGGCCGGTGCGCCGACGGGAGCCGTGGGGATCACGTGTAACGTCTCAGACGACAAGAACCAGACGGCGTCTGCGAGTACGACTTTGACCATTCTGGCTCCGCCGCCACCGCCTCCGGCCCCGAAGACGCAGGCGCTGTGCACGACCAGCTTTACCAACGATCCCAGGCGTCCGTTGCGCGTGGACAACGAGGCCAAGGCGTGCCTGGATCAGGTGGCATTGGATCTGAAACAGCAGGCTGATGCCAAGGCGGTTTTGGTGGGCGAGTCGGATGCCAAGGAGAAGGCACTAACGGAGAGGCAGGAAAAGTACGCTGCCAAGCACAAGCATGCCATGGTGGAAGACGCCGCAGCGCAGCGCGCAGTGAACGCCAAGGACTACCTGGTGATGGAGCAAGGGATCGACGCTTCGCGCATCAGCGTGGCCACGGGCACGACCGACGGGCAGACGGAGGAAAACTACCTGGTGCCGGCGGGGGCGACGTTCAGCTCCGACGTACCGGGTACAACCCCGGTGGACGAGACGGCGGTAAAGCCGCAGATGCGCAAGCCGCTGGCGGAGCGTCATCACGGGAAAGCGGCGCAGTAGGGCGGTTTTCTTCATGGCACAAATCGCGGGCCGCTGCTTTGTACGGCGGGGATTCGCGCAACCTAAGACTGCCTTCCCAGCAAAGCGTTGAGGCTGACCGGTCCACAAACTGGTTAGCCTCTTCGCGTTTTTGGCCTGGGATTGTCTATTCTGGAGTGGGGAGCTTCACGTCTGAATGAGCCGTTTGCAGTGTGTTCGAAATGATGGGCGCCGGATTGGGGTTGGGGCGCAAATTCTTCTCCTGATTGCATTTTTGCCCGGCGCAATCTGCCTGCCCGCGCAGAGTCCGTGGACCATTGTGGGCCCGGCGGGAGGTGACGCGCGTGCGTTCGCGGCGTTTCCGGGGCAGCCGAAGCATCTTTTGCTGGGCACCACCAACAGCTGGCTCTACGAATCCATGGACGAAGGCGCAAGCTGGAGTCGGCTGGCCAAGCTGGGCGGCGATGACGGGTTCGTGCTGGACAGCATTGTGGTGGATTCCGCGGACGCGGCGACGATTTACGCGGGCACGTGGAAGAACTCCGTCGACGGCGGATTGTGGATCAGTCACGACGGCGGGCGCACCTGGAACGAGCCTGCACGATTGAAAGGCCAGCCGGTGCACGCGCTGGCGCAGGCGCCTTCCGATCCGCGCATCCTGTACGCCGGGACATTGGAAGGAGTCTTCCGCTCGAGCGACGGCGGAGCGACGTGGACGCAGATCAGCCCAGCAGGCAGCCATGAGATTCATGAGATTGAATCGTTGGCGGTCGACCCGGGCGATCCGGACACGGTTTACGCCGGAACCTGGCACCTTCCATGGAAGACTTCAGACGGCGGCAAGACCTGGCACAACATCAAGCAGGGATTGATTGTCGACTCGGACGTGTTTTCGATCATCGTCGATCCCGAGCATCCACACACGGTTTACCTGAGCGCGTGCAGCGGAATCTACAAGAGCGAGAACGCGGGAATTCATTTTCGCAAGATCCAGGGCATTCCGTCTGAAGCCAGAAGGACGCGGAGCCTGATGCAGGATCCGGAGAAGCGCGATGTGGTGTACGCAGGAACGACTGAGGGGTTGTACAAAACCGTCGACGCCGGCAGGAGCTTTAAGCGCATGACGGACGCCGATGTGGTAGTGAATGCGGTATACGTCGATCCCGACGATTCGAATCGCGTGCTGCTGGCCACCGATCGCAGCGGCGTGCTCGATAGTGAGGATGGAGGCGCGACGTTTACGCCGTCAAACCAGGGAATTTCGGAGCGCAAGGTTGCGGCGGTTCTCGTCGACAGGGACAATCCGGAGCTGCTGTATGCGGGCGTGGTGAACGACAAGAAATATGGCGGCGTGTTTCGCTCAAGCGACGGGGGCGCACACTGGGTGCAGCTGGGAACAGGACTCGACGGACGCGACGTGTTCTCACTGGCGGAGACGAAGGATGGACGAGTTGTTGCGGGAACGGGCCACGGAATTTTCGTGCTGGATAGCGCGGGCGATCCGCCTGCGGCAGGCGATGCGACAAACGCGGCGAGTGCAGGAGGGGTAGCGGCGCCGGCTGCGAATGGGTCAATGAATGAGTCCGGAAACGGGTCGGGCGCTGCGCCTGCTGTTCTCAAGTGGGAGCCCCGGAACACCATCGTCAACACTGTGACAAAGACGATTATCCAAATGCATCTGCACACGAAGGTCAACATCGAAAAGCAGGTGCAGGAGCCGGCGATCGAGCTGGAGAGCCCGGTGAACGCGCTGGACGTTTCAGGGGACGTGTGGGCGGCGGCGACAGAGTACGGCATTGTGACCAGCCGCGACCAGGGCGCAAGCTGGCAGGGCGGGCCGGTGATGGGCGAGGGCGATTACCTATCGGTCACCGTTCACGGAGACACGATGGCCGCGGCTCGCGCCGATGGAGTGGTGCTGACCAAGGACGCGGGGCAAAGCTGGTGGCCGATGGGATTGCCGACGATGCTTACCAGAATTCATCGCGTGGCATTTTCGCCGGACGGCACGCTGTGGCTTGGCGCGCGCGAGGGCGTTTACTATAGCCGCGACCTGGGCAAGTCGTGGATGTGGATTCATCGCCTGCCGTTTCGCGACGTAGACGACCTGAGTTACGATGCCGAGTCGAAGAGAATCCTGGTGAGCTCCCGCGCGAGCGACGAAGTGTACGCCATCGATCCTAAAACGATGACGTGGGATTGGTGGAAGACGGGCTACAACATCGCGCTGATTCGCGCGGACGGCGACCGGCTTGTTGCTGCCTCGCTCGATGACGGAGTTCTGGTTGGACCCAGGTTGAGCGCTGCCGGGAACAGCGCCGCCGCGGGCGCCACGCCGTAACAACTCACTTGCTCATTGCACGTTGAATGCTTTGTCGACGATGGCGTTCGGATCGCTGCCGGCAGGGAGCATGGTGAAGAGCGATTGCGAGGCGGTGCGAACGATGGCTACGTCGCCGGAGCGATGATCAGTGACGAAGAGCAAGTGCCCGGCGGCTGAGAAGGCGAGAGCCGAGGGGCCGTCGCCCACGGAGATGGAACCGATGCGCATGCCGTCGTCAATGGAGTACACGGTGAGCTCCTGCGAGCGATCGTTGGCCACGTAGAGCACAGAGTCATCGCGAGAGACGATCCCGCGGACGGGGGTGTTGCCGATCATATAGGTGTCTCCGACCTCGTCGGTGGAGTAATAGATCTCGGAGACGGAGTCGGAGAGGGAATTGGAGACAAAGACATTCCATCCGTCAGGGCTCGTCGCAAGATCGACGGGCGCGCGGCCCACATCCATGAGCGTTTCAAGGCGATCGGGTTCGGCGGGGTGGGCGCCGGGTTGCGCAAGCGCAATGACCATCACCTGATGACCGGCCGAGCAGGGCAGGAAGGCCTTTGAGGAATCTGGGCCGATGACGACCTCGGACGCTCCGGGGCAGCCGGGAAACGAGGCGCGCATCTTGCCGGTTACCGCATCGATGACGGTCGCGGAATTTCCATGCTGGTTGGCGACCACGAGAGTCTTGCCATCAGGCGCAAGGCGGACAAATACAGGCTGGTCGCCGGCGGCGATCTGAGCGATTTCGCGGCGCACCGTGAGATCGATGACGGAGACGGAGTTCGAGCCGGAGTTGGCCACGTAGGCGACGGTCCCGGCCGAATTGAGATCGATTGAGACAGGCTGGCGGTGAAGAGGGATGGTGGCCACGACCGCATTGTGCCCAGCGTCTATTACAGTGAGCGAACCGTTGGCCGGCGCAGCGCCGGAGTTCACGACATAAATTTCGTTGCGCGTGGGGCTGGCGGCCACGGCAACCGGATTGTGGCCAACGGGAATCTCGCGATCGACGCGGACGTTGACGACATCGAGCACCGTGACCGTGTCGCTGCCTCCGTTGGTCACGTAGACATATTCGCGGTAGTTCGGCGGGTACTGGGGAAAATCGTGGGTGCGGCATCCGGTCAAGGAGAGAGCGAGAATTACAGCTGCGAGACGAGCCGGCTCGAAGACACTCGATCTGCGCGAACTTTCCACTGTGAGTTCACTGCCCCGCGGCGGCGGGAACGGAGACGCTTCGCGCGAGATGGCGGCCGACGACCGGCGCGATCTTTTCGAGCTCGGTCATCATGGTTGCGAATTGCGCAGGGTAAAGCGACTGCGGCCCATCGGAAAGCGCGGATTCGGGGTGGTTGTGCACTTCGACCATGATTCCGTCGGCCCCTGCGGCAACGGCTGCGCGCGCCATGGGCAGTACGCTGTCGCGGCGGCCGGTCCCGTGGCTGGGATCAACGAGGATGGGCAGGTGACTGACGTGGCGCAGCGCGGGGACGATGCTCAGGTCGAGCGTGTTGCGCGTGTGGTCGGTAAAGGTGCGCACGCCGCGCTCGCAAAGGATGACCTCGTAGTTGCCCTCACTCATGACGTACTCGGCGGCCATGAGGAGTTCTTCGAGCGTGGCGCTCATGCCGCGCTTGATGAGCACAGGCTTGCGCTGGCGACCGGCTTTCTTGAGCAGGGAAAAGTTCTGCATGTTGCGCGCGCCGATCTGGATCACGTCGGCCCACTCCGCAACGAGGTCGAGGGTCTCGTTGTCGAGCGCCTCGGTGACGATGCGCAGGCCGAACTTCTCGCGGATTTCGGCCATGATCTTCAACGCTTCGAGACCCAGGCCCTGAAAGGCGTAGGGGGAAGTCCGCGGCTTGTAGGCGCCGCCGCGGAAGAACTGCGCCCCGGATGCGGCGATTTCGGCGGCGACGGCAAAGGCCTGGTCGCGAGTTTCAATGGAACATGGGCCGGCGATGATGGCCAGGTTGCGACCGCCGATTGAAGCGTTGGTCCCGGCGAAACGAACGATGGTGTCTTCCTCTTTTACGTCGCGGCTGGCAAGTTTGTAGGCTTTGGAGACGCGAATGACTTCCGCAACACCGGAGAGAGATTCCAGGTTGCCGCGGTTGACTTCGCCCTGATTGCCGGTGATACCGATGGCGGTGCGCTGGGCTCCGGGAAGGGGATGGGGACGGAACCCCAACTGCACGATGTGGTCGCAGACCGCCTGAATCTCCTCCGGCGTAGCCTGCGCTTTCATGACAACTAACATTGAAGCCCCCGATTCATCAGTCTACCGGGTAGACGAGCGAAGGGCAATGTTTACGGGGAGTTGGGGAACGATGCGAGGAAAGGCCGCGGAAAGTCAGCGGCTGAGAGTGGAGAGCGAAATCGTACAACGCAGATCCAGGAAAGGTAGTAACAACGAAAAATGGCGACAACGCAGATCGGGAGAAAGAACTTTCGGAAAAAGAGCTGTAAATATTATTTTGATTTGGATTCGTCGGTCACTTCGGTTGAACAACTCGCGGCCACGATGGCGGGAGCAATGACCATACCGATAAAGGCGAGAGCGATCAAGAAGTCATGCATGATATCTGTCCCCATTCGGCGCTCAGCGGTACTCGAAACTTAGCCGGCAAAAGCCTTGCGGCGCGTTCGCCTCTCAGTGAAGAAGAGACGCCGCAACGTGAGAGTCCAAGGCTCCAACTGAATGCCGAAGAACCGTTTTGCAGCCGATCTACCAATGCATCATCGACGGTATAAGAGGATTCTTGAAATACCACGAAAAGTTGGGCGGATACGCGGAAGTGGTAGAGGGCGTGACTCTTCGGAGAGTTACGAAAGGTGCGGCAAAAACGCTGGGCGGGGCGTGGCTCACGATGAGGCGTGACGGGACGCACAAGGATGTGTGACAATTCGAGGCCGCGCGGAGACTACTGCGTCGATTTTCGCTTTTGCGATTGCCACTTGACGAAGAGCCAGGCCGCGTAGCCGAGCTGGATGACCCAGGTGACCACGTAGGCGGCGATTCGGAATTGGTGATCGAGAATTGCTGCTTGATCCATCATTTTGCTTGGTCCTTCCTGCTGTTGGTGTGATGCAGCGCCGGAATCAGGCGTTCAGTGCAGCCTCCGCCTCCGCGGCAGCGATCCTCTGATGTTCGCGCTCGACATGGTAGCGCAGCGCCAGAATCAGCAACCCCCACGCCATCCACGCCAACAGATTCCAACCCCAGGCGGCCAGCATTCGCGGGTCCTTGATGCCTGAGTCGGGTCCACCGCCAAAAACCGGGGCCGGATGCTGCGTGCGCCACCAGCGGTTCGACATGTAGACGATGGGCACGTCGAGGGCGCCAAAGATGCCGAGCACGGCGGCGAGAGTTTGCATCTGGGGCCCGGCGGCGAAGCGGCGCAGGAGCAAGTAGCTGACGTAGATGAGCCAGAGAACAAGCGTTGTGGTCAGCCGCGCATCCCAGGTCCACCAGATGCCCCAGGCGCGACGGCCCCAGATCGGCCCAGTGGTGAGAACGATGGTGCAGTAGACGACCGCGACCTCAGCGCCAGAGACTGCCCAAGCGTCAGCAATCTGCGCCCATTCCGGACGGTTGTGCCGGTAGGCGAGATAGCCAATAGAGCCTGCCAGAGACACGATGAAGAAAACAGAGGAGTCCATGGCGATGGGCACGTGATAGTAGAAGATGCGATAGATCTCACCTTGCAAGGCATCGTCGGGCGCAACATAAATGGCCTGATAGTAGGCCCAGCCGAGCAAGGCGATGGTGATCAGGAGATAGACGCCGATGGCGAGTTTTTTCATGGGGAATTCCAGCTTTATTAGTTTACGACGCTGACGCGTGGCCTATGTACGGTCCTTCAGCAGCGTCCAGATCCAGCCGCCAAAGGTGAGCACGAGAAAGGGATAGCCGAACATGGGCAGCGGGCGGGTGATGGGCGTCAAGGCTACTCCCCAGAAGATTTGTGCCGCGGTAACAGCAAAGAGAATGGCGGCGACGAAGCCGGTGAGGCGAGTCCAGAGGATAAATTCCTTTGGCGCGCTGGTGAGCAGCAGCGCGGCGGACCACAACGCCGTTCCCGCGGCGAAGGCGGGAACACTGGCCTCGAGACTCGATGCCGTGCCCGAGAGCATGACTCCTTCTCCGATGGCGAAGACGAAGAAGCCTGCGGCCACGGCCTGTTTGTCTTTGCGAAAGTAGCTCAACGCGAGAATTGATGTAGCGACAACGAGGCCCACCGCATCCAAAGCCCAGAAGGCGGCGCGGAGATTGGCCGCGGCCACCATGCTGCCCGCCATGCCAAAGACTCCGCCGAGCGCAAGGCCGAGGCAAGCAATTCGATTCAGTGAACTTTTCATAGCGCAAACCATCTTATCCGAGGCACCGGGCGTGTGAACATCGTTTCTGATTGCGCTAACCTGCCACTGCTACGATGATCTTGCCGTTACAAATATGCGCGATCACCTGGCAACGCTGATCGACGATTTTCGCCGCTTCGACGGCGAGATCGCCGTGGTGCGCTACCAGGGCAATCGCCGGCGCGTGACGACGTATGGGGAACTGGCGCGGCTTGCAGGCCGCTTTGCAGCGCTGCTCGCGGCGCGGGGCATCGTCGCGAGCGAGCGCGTTTTGATCTGGGCGGAAAACAGCGCCGAGTGGATCGCCGCTTTTCACGGCTGCATGCTGCGCGGAGTTCTGGCCGTGCCGCTTGATGCCTTCGGAACGGCCGAGTTTGTGGCGCGTGTGGCGAAAGATGTGAGCCCGAAGCTCGTTCTTGGCGACGCGCTCCTTTTGGCCAAGCTGGCCGCAGCTCGCGGCGTGCCGCCGATTCCTACGCTCGCCTTTGAAGATTGGCTGGGCGAGCTACCCGCCGCGGAGATGGGCGCAATCGCCGGACTCTCGAATCAAACACCGCTGCAGATTCTCTTCACTTCGGGAACCACGGGCGATCCCAAGGGAATTGTTCTGACGCACGGCAACGTGCTGGCCAGCGTAGGCCCAATCGAAGACGGCGCCAAGCCCTACATGCGCTATGAGCGGCTCGTACATCCGCTGCGCATTCTGCACACGCTGCCATTGAGCCACGTCTTCGGGCAGACGATGGGCTTATGGGTTCCACCCGTGCTCACTGCCGAACTCCACTTTGAGAGCCGTCTCGTTGCGCCCCACCTCATCGAGCTTATTCACAGCGAGCGAATTTCGGTGCTGGCTGCGGTGCCGCGCGTGCTGGCGCTCCTCAAGGCGCATCTCGAGGCTACCCACGACGGGCTGTCTGAACGAGCAGCAGGTGCGCAGAGACTAGGCCCCTGGCGGCGCTGGTGGCGGTTCCGCCGGGTTCATCGCGAGTTCGGGCTGAAGTTCTGGGCGTTCGTCTCGGGAGGCGGCGCGCTGCCGGGACCGCTGGAACAGTTCTGGAATGCAATGTGCTTCGTGCTCATTCAGGGCTACGGAATGACCGAGACCACCGCCCTCATCACGCTCAATCACCCCTTCCACGTCGCTCAAGGCACCATCGGCAAGCCGGTGGCCGGGCGCGAGGTCAAGCTTGCTCCCGACGGCGAGGTTCTGGTGCGCGGAGCGGTGATCTCCGGTGCTACGTGGGAGGACGGGGCCATGCGGCCGCGCGAAGAGGAGTGGCTGGCGACGGGAGACATTGCGGAGCGACAGGAGTCCGGCGAGCTCAGATTCCTCGGCCGGAAGAGCGAGGTTATCGTCACGGCGGCAGGCGTAAACATCCACCCGGAGGACATAGAGTCCGCAATCGAAGAACAGCCTGAAGTTGCGGCCTGCGCAGTAGTCGCAATGGACACGCCGACTGGGCCGGAGCCATGCGCGGTGCTCGCCTGCCGCGGGTCGGGCGACTGCGCGCTGGCCGCGATCGAGCGCGCCAACGCCGCGCTGCCGGAGTTTCAGCGCATTACCCGATGGGTGCTGTGGCCGGAGCCGGATCTGCCGCGGACTTCGACCGGCAAGGTGAGGCGCAAGCCCGTGGCCGCATGGCTTGCGCACATCCAGGCCGCGGCTGCTGCGCCGGGCAGCGGTAAGCCGGCAACCAATGGCGAACCTGCGTTCGGGCCTTCATCCGATTGGCTGCTGGCGTTGATCGCGCAGATTACCGGCGAGGCTCATCCCGGCGTTGGCGACGAACTGCGGCTGACCGAAGACCTGCACCTCGACAGCCTGGGTCGCGTGCAGCTGGGCGCGGCGATCGAAGAGCGGCTGGGAATTGTTTCGGGAACGAGCCTGCTGGAAGAAGTGCAGACGCTGGGAGAGCTGCGCAGGGTGGTGGCAAACGAGGGATCAGGGGTCAGGGAACAGGGATTAGAGATCAGGGATCAGAGATCAGAAAACAGCGAACGGGAAGGCAGTAATGCTGACCCGACTGAAAATCTCTCTGGGTCAGTGGGATCGGCAGGTGAAGCGCAGCGGCCATCATCGACTGCCCCGCCGCAAGAGCTGCCGCGACCGCATTTTCTCTATCCAACGTGGCCATGGTGGAAGCCATTCCACTGGATTCGCGTTGCGTTTATCGAAGCCGTGATGCGGCCGTTCACATGGCTGCTGGCCGCGCCTCGCGTCGTAGGGCCAGACAAACCGCTCCCCGCGGGGCCGCTGCTCATCGTCGCCAACCACGTGACTGCCTTTGACGGACCGCTGATCGTGTTCGCGCTGCCGGGGCAGTACCGGCGATGGATTGCGACGGCGATGCTGGGCGAGATGCTCGAGGACTACCGGCACTGGCGCAATCCCGACTGGCCGCCGGGACACAAGGGTTTCTATATTCTCGGACCCCCAGCCTACTGGCTGGTAACAGCGCTGTTCAACGTGTTTCCGCTGCCACGGCAGCGCGACTTCCAGCGGAGCTTCGCGCACGCGGGCAAGGCCCTGGACCGCGGCTATAACGTGATGGTCTTTCCCGAGGGCACGCGCTCGGCGGAGGGGCAGTTGGCGCGCTTCAGGCCGGGCATCGGATTGCTGGCCAAGCAGAGTTACGTGCCTGTGCTTCCCGTGGCCATCAGGGGGTTGGGCGAACTCGTGACCGGAAAGCGGCGCTGGTTCCGTTCGAAGACGATCGAGGTGCATATCGGCGAAGCGATTTGGTTCGGTCCCGAAGAGACCGAGGCCGCGATCACGGAGCGGCTGCACGCGGAGGTCGACCGGCTGATGGGGGATGCGGGTTAGCGGACCAGCGGGCTCTCCCAAACGCGAAAGAGAATTTCTTTGAGGCGAGCGAAGTCTTTGGGGCCGAGACAGGCGTTCCAGTCGCGCTCGATGTCGCGCAGAATCTCAATAGCCTTGGAGTAGGCTGCGTGGCCGCGCTTGGTGAAGTGGACGATGCGCGCGCGGCCCTCGTCGGGCGCGTCGGAGCGCTTGAGATACCCGAGATCTTCAAGGCTGCCAAGCAGACGGTTCATAGCCTGCTTGCTCATGTTGGCTCGCTCGGCAATCACACCCGGGCGTTCTCCGTCGGGGCCGGGGTAGCGGAAGATGGCCATGTGAGGCAGACTGAGCCCCTTGAAGCCTGCCGCGTTGAGTTCACAGATGATACGGCGGTGAATGGCATCAGCCGGGGCGCGCAGGAGAGCGCCGATCAGCATCTCCCTTGTCGCGACCATCCCTGGCGGCACATTTTCTTCGAAAAAAGTCATTGACACTCCAAGTAAACTGTGTTTACTATCATTACACAGTAAACAGAGTTTACCAAAATGGAGGTCTACATGACAACGCAAATCTCAGAAGCTCTCGACCATTCCCCGGTCAAGACCGTATTGGAAGATTCACAGCTGCACTCCACGGCGAACGAGGCGCTACGAGGCCTGTTGCGGCACGTACCTGCAGGAACCGGCCCGGCATACTGGGGTCCCGGAGAGCGCATGACGTTCCTCGCCACCGGCGAAGAGACGGGCGGCGCCTTTTTCCTGGCTGAGATTGAAGTGACGCCGGGCGGAGGCACACCACCGCACATCCACCACCGCGAAGATGAGTCGTTCCAGGTTCTCGAGGGCTCTCTGACGATTCAGGTGGGCGGGAATACAATCACCGCATCGGCGGGAGACTTTGCCTTCCTTCCCCGTGGGATCGCTCATTCCTTCAAGAACACAGGCGATGGCTGCGCGAAAGCGCTGGTTTTGACGACGCCGGCAGGGCTTGAAGGCTTTTTCGCCCAAGTCTTCGATCCTGCCACGGATCGTCTTGCGACACCGCCACCCCAGAGCAAGGACTTGATTCCCCGGGCGCTCGCTGCCGCCCCAAAATACGGATTGGAGCTTCTTCCCCCGGCATAGTTGGCGCGAAGAGCAAAATTCATAAGAGGAGGTCGCCATGGCAACCCAAGCGGAGGGCGTGAACGTGAATCCCGCAGACGAAACGATTCATCTGGGCCCGCTGACTCTGCACTTTCTCGTGACCAGTGAGCAATCGGCCGGCACGGTAGCGGTCTTTGAGGTGATTGTGCCCGCAGGGCAGCGGCTGGCTGCCCCGGCGCACAGCCACGATCACTACGAGGAGACAATCTACGGCGTCGACGGGGTGCTGACGTGGACCGTGGACGGAAAGGCGATCAAGGTGGGGCCGGGAGAAGCGCTGTGCATTCCGCGGGGCGCTGTGCACAGGTTCGACAACAACGGCGCCGTGGACGTGAAGGTGCTATGCATGGTTACGCCGGCCAAAATCGGGCCGCAATTCTTTCGCGAATCGGCCGAAGCGGTGAAAGCCGCAGGCGGCGGGCCGCCCGACCGGGCAAAGGTGATCGAGATTATGTTGCGCCACGGCCTGACGCCTGCGCCGCCGCCGCAGTAAGCGCCGGAATCAAGCTGGGTTGGCGGAAACAGTGGGAGTGGGCGGGTAGTGGGTCAGTTTGAAAGGACGTTCTCTCAGGGGCTAAAGCCCGCAATCATTTTGCTTAGTTTATGTACGGGCTGAAGCCCGTACCCTTCAAACTGACCCAATGCCAATGGGCGCGGCGAGTGTACATGGGCGGTCGCGATGGATTAGCCTCATATCTTCCCCTCTGCGCGGAGGCGAGGCGCATTCATCATGGCGAGCATTAGTCAGCAGGAACTAGAACAGCTATTTGAAGTGGCGCGGAAGGCCGCGGAGAACTCCTACTCGCCGTATTCGGAGTTCCGC
The DNA here is from genome assembly GCA_963823805.1 of uncultured Acidobacteriaceae bacterium. GTDB lineage: Bacteria > Acidobacteriota > Terriglobia > Terriglobales > Acidobacteriaceae > Telmatobacter. Next base: position 738,584 of record CAWGMW010000003.1, read on the forward strand.
GTGGGGGCGGCGCTGCGGCTGACCAACGGCGAGATAGTGACGGGGACGAATGTAGAAAATGTGAGCTACGGACTGACCATTTGCGCGGAGCGGGCGGCGGTGGCGCGGGCGATTACAGAATTCGGGCCTAAGATCCGCATTGCGGCCGCGGCGGTCGCGAACCTGAATGGATCGGCCAGCCCTCCATGCGGCGCTTGTCGGCAGGTGCTGGCGGAGTTCACGGAGCCGAACGCGCCGGTGGTTTTTCCTGTCGCGGACGGAACGCGGACCATGACCTTCAGCGAATTGCTGCCGCTCGGGTCGGAGATGAAGCTGAAGTAGGTCAGTGAATCCATGACGCAGCCCGACAGCAATTCGAATGCCGAATCCGCTCCTGCTTCCCTGCACATGATCGACATCATCCGCAGGAAGCGCGACGGCGGGGAGCTGGACGCGCGAGAGATTGCGTTTGTTGCGGCGGGCGCGGCGAATGGGTCGATTCCGGAGGCTGAGCTTTCGGCATGGCTGATGGCATCGTGGCTCAAAGGGCTCTCGCTCTCGGAGACACGCGCGCTGACACTGGCCATGCGCGACTCCGGCGCGAAATTCTCGCCGACAGGGCTGGGCAGGCGGACGGTCGATAAACATTCGTCGGGCGGGGTGGGCGACAAGACAAGTTTTCTTGTGGCTCCGCTGGCGGCGGCGTGCGGCGTGGCCGTGCCAATGATCAGCGGGCGCGCGCTGGGGCACACGGGCGGGACTCTCGATAAATTGGAGTCGATTCCCGGCTACCGCACGGCGCTGACGCTGGCCGAGTTTGAGGCGGTGATCAAGAAATGTGGCGCGTCGATCATCGGGCAGACGGACCAACTGGCGCCGGCGGACCGAAAGCTTTACGCGCTGCGCGACCGGACGGGGACGGTCGAGAATCCGGGACTGATCTGCGCGTCGATATTGAGTAAGAAACTGGCGGCTGGGCTGGACGGTCTGGTGCTCGACGTGAAGACGGGATCGGGCGCGTTTCTGCGCAAGGTGGAGGACGCGGAGTTTCTGGCAGCTCTCATGGTGGCCACGGCCGAGGCTGCGGGAACGCGGACGGTTGCGCTGCTGACTGACATGAGCCAGCCGCTGGGACGCGCGGCGGGAAACTGGATTGAGCTGGTAGAGTGCGTGGAGCTGCTGCGCGGCGAACGACCGGCGCGGAGCCCCGAAACGAATTTCGACTTGCGAGAGCTGTCGCTCGTTCTGGCCGGATGGATGATCTATTTAGGCGGGAAAGCGGAATCGGCAAAGACGGGCTATTCGCTGGCGGAGGCGGCGCTGACGGATGGCGCGGCGCTTGCCGCATTTATGAAGATGGTCGATGCGCAAGGCGGCGATGTGAGCGTCTTCGACGACATGGCGAGCTTTCACAAGCCGGGAGCGACGGAGATCGTTGCCGCGTGGGAGAGCGGATTCATGGCGGGGATGGATACGACGGCGCTGGGCTGGGCGGTGCAGCGGACGGGCGCGGGACGCGAGAAGGCCGGTGAGCCGGTCGATCCTCATGCGGGGATTCTCTTTCATGCGCGGCTTGGGGCAAAGCTCGAGAAAGGACAGCCCTTGGCGACGGTGTTCGCGACGAAGCCGGAGTTGCTTGCCGAGCCGGTGGCGACTCTAAGAGAGGCAATAGCCTTCTCCAAGACCCCGCCCCACGCAGTGGCGCCGCTGGTGGGGCAGGTGTTTACGCGAGAAAATGCTGAGAACTCTTTGCAGGATGCTGTAAGGTAATCGAAAGTCATTTCGAGCATTTTTGCCCCAAAGGAGCAACCTCTTGGGTCGATTCACAGGCGTGCTGGGAATTCTGGCGGTGCTCGTGGCCGCGTATCTTTTCTCAACCGACCGCAGACATATACGCTGGCGCACGATTGCCTGGGGACTTGGGCTGCAGATCACGTTCGCCTTCCTGGTGCTGAGATTCAGCATCGGGCAGAGCGTGATGAACTGGGCGGGCGACGTGGTAACGAATATGCTTTCGGCCACGTTCGCGGGGACGCAGGTGCTGTTTGGGCAGCTTGGCCTTCCCAACTCGGGCGCGTTCGGGAACATGCTGGGGGGAAACAAGGGCGCCATCTTTGCGTTTCAGGTGCTGCCCACCATCATCTTTATCTCGGCGTTCTTCGCGGTGCTTTATCACATCGGGTTGATGCAGATCATCATTCGCGGGATGGCGTGGGTGATGCTGAAGACGATGCGCATCTCCGGAGCGGAGAGCATGAATGTGGCGGCGAGCATCTTCATGGGGCAGACGGAGGCGCCGCTGACCATCCGGCCGTTCTTGTCGAAAGCCACGCGCAGCGAACTGATGACGATTATGACCAGCGGAATGGCGCACGTTTCGGGCGGCATCATGGCCATGTACATTTCGCAGGGCGTGGAGGCGCGGCACCTGCTGTCGGCGGTGATCATGACTTCGCCAGGAACGATTCTGATGGCCAAGATGCTGGTGCCGGAGACGGAAGTGCCGGCGACGGAGGGCAAGGTCGTCATTCCCAAGGACGAATTGCACGCGGAAGAGAATCTAATCGGCGCGATTGCGCGCGGGACGATCGACGGCGGCAAGCTGGCGTTGAATGTGGCCATCATGCTGGTAAGCTTTCTGGCGCTGGTGGCGCTGCTCGACATGCTGCTGGGGTGGATGCACGGGATGCCCTACACGCATTGGGTTCCGGCGAGCCTGGGACAGATTCTGGGGTTCGTCGGCGCGCCTGTGGCGTGGCTGATCGGTGTGCCGTGGCGCGACTGCCCGGCGATTGGTAACCTGCTGGGCACGCGCATGGCGCTGAACGAGGTGATCGCGTACATCTCTCTGGGCGCGCAGAAGGCGACACTGCTGCCGCGGTCGTTCACGATCGCGACGTTTGCGCTGTGCGGATTTGCGAATCTGGGATCGATCGGGATGCAGATCGGCGGCATTGGAGCGCTGGTTCCGGAACGGCGCAACGACTTGGCGCGGCTGGGCGTGCGGGCGATGCTGGCGGGAACGATGGCGAACCTGATCTCGGCGTCGATCGCGGGGATTTTTCTGGGGTGATTCGGCGCGCTGCGCAGATCTTCCAGTTCAAATTCAGCAGAAACTACTGAGCCCAGATTCAGGGGAGGCAAACGCCTCCGTCTGTATCACGAACCAAACCGCGCCATACCCCGCAGCTTCGCCTTCGCTGCTTCTTCTTCGCGATTGCGTGGCGGAGCCTGTGTTTCAAGCCGGCTGAGTAACCGCATCGATGCTGCGGCGATCTCATCGACCGCGGCACTAAACGCTGCCTCGTTCGCCTTCGACGGTTTGTTGAAGCCGCTCACTTTGCGCACGTACTGTAGCGACGCGGCGCGAGTCTCCTCGTCCGTGACAGGAGGATCGAAGTTGAAGAGCATTTTGATGTTGCGACACATGCGCTTCTATCCGGGGTATGCGCCGGTGATGTAGCCTTCGAGCGCCTGGATGGCGTGCTCCTGGCCGGAGATGACCCACTTGACCATGTCGCCGATGGAGATGACGCCAATCAGTTTGTCACCGTCGAGCACAGGCAGATGGCGGAAATGACCCTGGGTCATGAGGTTCATGCAGTCGTCGACCGTGTGACGCGGCGTGACGGAGATGACCGGGCTGCTCATGATCTCGCTCACCAGCGTGTCGCGCGAGTGGTTGCCGAGGAGAATTCCCTTGCGGGCGTAGTCGCGCTCCGACAGAATTCCCAGCAGTTTCGATCCGGACATGACCATCAAAGCACCGACGTCGTACTCGGCCATGAGGGAAAGCGCATCGTGAACCGATTGCTCGGGGGCGATGGGCAGGATCTTATTGAAGGTCTTTTGCCTCAGCACCTGGTCCACGGTGTCTGTGATCTTCATTGGGTCCTCCGTACGTCTGATCCAGGGAAATAACGGGGCGCCTCCTGGGTTCCCAGGGGTCTTGGCCGCCGTGGAAGAGCAGTATACGCCGGATTGCATTACCCTGTCGTACTCATCCTTCCACAGGCCGCGATGTGATGGCTGTCACCGGCCTTTGGTCACGACGGGGAGATTTGGGGCGAAAGGGGCGGTCAGGCGGGCGGGGCGATGGCTAATGGGCACGCAGGCGGCGAAGCCTGTAGACGACGGTGAGGAGGGTGACTGTTCCGCAGGTTAGAAAACTGGCGCCGAGGCCGATGATGAGTGAGTTGTCGTGTTCGTAGACGCCGTGAACGACTCCGATGACCTGAAGAATGCAGAAGCCGCCGAAAGTGACCAGCGAAACGCCCTCGTCGCTTTTCTTGCGCCAGACGGCGAGCGCCTGGGGCACAAAGAGGGCGGCATTGCCGATCAGAGCCAGCCCGAAGACATACGTAACAATCTCCCTCATTCCCGCCCCCTCATTCATTTCCGATCAGGCCCCGCGGCGCCCCGGGAGGCGCACCTAGAGATGATCTCATTCGGGGGGCGGAAGATCGGCGAACCAGAGGGTTGAGGATGAGGCGCCCACCGAAGGCCATGGTATCCCACGTCCCAGAATCGGGACGTGGGGCACCCAAGGTTCGAGTGGATCGATCGGAACAGCACCCAAGGTCGTGCGAGGTGCAGGGCGGCTTTAGAACTGCAGCTTGGCTCCGAACTGGATTTGGCGCGAGGTGGTGGACGTGGCGGTGACCACGCCAGCGGTGGGCGACAACTGCGCGGCCGAAGAGTAGACCACCTCGTTCGGCGTGAGGAAGTTGGTGTGGTTGGTAAAGTTGAAGAACTCAGCGCGGAACTGCAGGTTCAGCCTTTCGGTGATGTGCGTGTCTTTCGCCGCGGAGAAATCCAGCTCCGCCAGCCCAGGGCCGACGAGCGAGTCGCGCCCGGCGTTGCCGTAGGTTCCGTAGGTGGTGGTACCCACAGTGACGGTTGGCGGGCTGAAGGCGTTGGGGTTGAACCACTCGCTTACCGTGTGCGGATATAGGTTGCCGGTGAAGTTCGGGTTCAAATTGGGCCGGATGGGATTGCGCGAGTCACCATTGCCGGGCGGGTTATAGCCGAGCTGCGGCGAGAACGGGAAGCCGGTCTGAATGGCGAAGATGGCGCTCGTGGTCCAGCCGCCGGCGAGGAACGCCACCGGATCTGTAGCGCGATTCAGGAAATGCCGGTTGGGACCAAAGGGCAGGTCGTAGCTGCCATTGATCGAAGCTGACTGGCGAACATCGGTGGCTGCCGGACCCCAGTCGACTTTTGGATTGAGTGGGAACGAAACATACGCGGGCGTGTTGCCGCTGACGCTGGTGTTCCACGCCGAGCCGTCGTCGAGATTCTTCGACCAGGTGTAGTTGCCGCGGAGCTGAAGGCCGTTCGAATAGCTGTGCCGCACATCGGCTTCAAGGGCGTTGTAGAGGCCCACACCCTGCGAGACCCACGAAGTCGAGTTGGCAAGATTTGGATTGGCGAGCGCGGTCGAGGGGTAGTAGACCTGGCCGGTGGTCGCGTAGGAGGGAATGGGCTCGTTCATGTCCTCGGAGAGTATCTGGTGATAGGCGTGCCATCCAACGTAACCAAGCGTGAGCGAAGTGTTGGGAGCGACTTGCTGCTCAATACGCAGGCTCCACGTAATGACGGCCGGCGTTGATAGATCAGGCTGCACGTTGCTCGGTGAAACCTTGGCGGTTGGGGGCGGCGGTACTCCGGCCGTGAAACTCAGGCTCGAGACCGCAATGGTCTTGATGGACTCCGCCGTGTTGAACGGGGCGGTCTGGTCGAAGCGGTAATCGAGCGTGTCGAGCAGGCCGTGATAGAGGCCGATGCCTCCACGCACGGCGGTTGTGCCGTCACCCCGCACGTCCCAGGCAAAGCCAACGCGCGGATTGGGCAGGAACTCCGCCCGGTTGGTCCAGAGCGCGGAGCTGCCGACGACAGGCGTGGTTTGCAGGACGCCGTTGACGATGGCGTAGTTTGAGGCGCGGCCCTGCGACTCGTTCCAACCGTTGGTGGACTCGGAACGGAAGCCGGCACGCAGCTCGAAACGCGGAGTGACCTTGATGGTGTCCTCAAAGAAGCCTGCGCCCTCGAACGAGCGCCAGCCGAGCTCGGTGGGCGCAGGAACCAGAGTGAAGGTCGCCACGGTGCCCTGCAAGAAAGTTGTTTCGGTGGAGAACGAGGCCTGGCCGTACTGGTCCTGCGCAAGCAGATCGTTGGCCTCGATGCGTTGCAGCCATGCGCCTGCTTCGATTTGCTGGCGTCCTTTCGACCAGTAGACATGATCGTCTTCAGTGAACAGATTGCGCGCGGTGAAATTGTTGCTGCCGGTGTTTGCGCCCGCGCCGGTGATGGAAGAGGCGCCGTTTGAAGCCGTGCTGCCGCTGATGACGATGGCGCCGACGGGATCGCCTGAGACCCATCCCGGTACACCGCTCACAGGCACCAGTCCGGTAAAGAAGTAGCTGCCGCGCGAGTAGCCGAATCGAGCGGTGTTGAGCAGCGAAGGCGAAATCACATGCTGTTCCTGGACGCTCGCGACCTGCTCGCGCAGGCTTTCGTTGACGTAGCTCAGGGGATTGGCAGAGGGCGAGGTCGCGGAGCTCGAGTCGACGGTGTAGACGGCGAAGAGCAGATCTTTGCTGCCGAGGTTGTCATCGAAGCGAGTGGTGCCGAAGTCCTCGTAGATGTGCTGCGGCGGATGGCTGAAGGCTTCCGCAATGCCGCTGGGATTCCCGTTCGACAAGAGCTCGGGCCCGTTTTGGACTGGCCAGAGATTGAGGAGTGGGGCGACGGATGAGTTAACGCCGACGTATTGTTCGGCGCCAGACGAATTGGGCAGGTAGCCCAGCCGCGCCTCGTTGTCGGGAACGAGTGTGACGTCGCTCAGGCCCCAGGCCTGGCGGAAGCCTTCATAGTTGCCGAAGAGGAAGAGCTTGTCTTTGCGGATGGGCCCGCCGAGCGCGCCACCGAACTGGTTGCGCTGGAACTCGGGAATGGCTGCCTGATCGAAGAAGTTGCGCGCGTCGAGAGCGCTGTTGCGGATGAATTCGAAAGCCGTGCCGTGCAGCGTGTTGGTTCCGGACGACGTGACGATCGAGACCTGCGCGCCGTCGCGCTTGCCGAAGCTGGCGCCGTAGGTGTCAGTGACGACGTTGAACTCGCGCACCGCGTCGACGCCCAGCAATTGGCCACTCGTTCCACCGGGCGTGACGTTGATGAGCGAGGCCCCGGTGTATTCGATTCCGTTGAGGAGAAAGAGATTGTCCTGCGGGCGACGGCCGCCGACGGAAAACATGTTGCCGACCGAAGAGTTGGAGGTTCCAATACCGCCGGAGCGCTGGGTGGTGTAGTTCACCGTGGCTGGATTGAGCGTGAGGAGTTGATCGTAGCTGCGGCCGTTGAGCGGCAGCTCTTTTACCTGGCGCTCGTCAATGAGGCCGGAAGTTTGTTGCGAACTTGTGTTCACGACGGGATCGCCAGCGTCGACGACCACCGTTTCGTGCACCGTGCTCACGCTCAGCGAGAAGCTCACCTGCACGCTTTGCCCGATGGCGACCACGATTCCGGTCTGTTCCTGCGGCTGAAAGCCATCATGCGTAGCAGAAACGGAGTAGGGGCCGACGGGAACGCTGGGTGCCGCGTAGCGGCCATCCGAGCCGGTGACGAGCCTGCGCGTTGCGCCGGTGTCGGTTTGGCGGACGGTGACGGTGGCGCCATGTACCGCGGCCCCGGTGGAGTCGTGAACGGTGCCGGCGATGCTGCCGCCGACAATCTGCGCGCCGGCCGATGCGGAGCCGAGAGCAATCGCAACGAATAGAACAAGAAGAATCCGATAAAGCTTTTCCTGAAAAGTCATCTGCGTCTCCTGAAGATTTAGCAAGGCCCGATGGTGCAGGCTTAGGGATATGAGTGCGCTCCGGGGAAAACCCCACCAAGGGTCAGAAAAAGTCTTGGGCGCGCTTCAAAATGAAAGATTGGAAAAGGGATTTAGCGACAGCAACAATAGCGACAGCAACAGCCGGCCCGCCGGGAGGCAGGAGCTAGAGGCCGAATTTGGGGAAGAGGTGTCATGGTTGCGCCAAATAGGATTGATTTGGGGTCGCGATTCGAATTCACCGGGTTAAACACGAAAGCCGCGCCAGCAACTCTGCTGTCACGCGGCCTTATGGTGAATCGGCTGAGTCTAAAACCCGCTCAACAACAAGGCCGGTGTGACGTGAAACAACACGCCAAACACGCCGACTTGGTGAGCTTGAAACTCATGGATTCAAGATACCGAAGGTTCGGGGCAGGGTCAAGTGCGGAGAAATCTTGATGTTCATGGGGCTTATTGTTCGATCCTGCGCGGACGGCCGAGGAAACGCGCACCGAGCGCGCCGCCGGCAACAGAAACAGCAAGAAGAATGAGGGCAAGAAAAGCGGTCGTGAACAGCGTGTAGCCGGCATGTCCTTCGGGCGACATCATGATGGCCCGGTTCATTGCAATCTGCTGGGCATCGAAGTTCATGGTCGCCAGTTGCTGCGTCGACAGATTGATCTGGGCGACCCACGCATCATCGATTGCCGGGCCGCGGTGCAACCAGAAGCGCTCGGCGTAGAGCGAAACGGCGGAGGTGAAGGCAGCCGCCCAACCGCCAAGAATGCCTGTGACGAGGCCGATGCGTGCGCCAGCGCCGATGGTGATCCAGGCCGGCCTCCGGCCGCGCATGTATAGAGCCACCGCCCATGCTCCCGCCGCGGCCATCAACGGAAATCCCATGATGCCTGCCGGGGAGAACAAGGAGCAAACCGCGCCAGCTGGAATGGCCAGCATGAGAGCCAGACGCAGTGCAGCCTTCCAATCAACCGTGCCCGCGTCGCGAACTACTTCGCCGGCGCGTTCAGGCTGGCTCGGCCCTGCAGATCCGTCTGCCGTGTATAGGAGCTGGGGCAGACCGCAAAAAGGGCAAAAGCAATCCGCGGGCTGAACAGTCTGGTGGCAACGGCTGCAGGTGAGCTCCATAACAAGAGCCTAACGCATCGGGCGGCAGAGCGAGGGAGCAGGTCAGCGGAGTTGTCGATTCGGAGGCGCGATGCCAAGCTTCTCGGCGACGATGGCTTCGGCGGCGGCGAGCGCCTGCTCGAGCGACATGTTCGTGGAATCCAGAATGACGGCGTCGGACGCGGGCTTGAGCGGAGAGTCCTTGCGATTGCGGTCGCGCTCGTCGCGGGCGCGCAGGTCGCGGAGAATCTCCTCCGGTTGCGGAGAGGGTGTCGCGCCCTTCTGGCCGATCTGATCGTAACGGCGCTGGCCGCGCACCTCGGGAGCAGCGTCAAGAAAGATTTTCACTTCGGCGTTGGGAAAGACGACGGTGCCGATGTCGCGGCCTTCCATGACGACTCCGCCGCGTGCACCGACCTGCTGCTGGAGGCGGACCATCCAGGAGCGCACTGCGGGGAAGACGCTCACGCGCGATGCAGCTTCAGTCACGAGGGGGTTGCGGATGAGGCCGGTAACGTCTTCGCCATCGAGCAGAACGAGATTCTCTTCCTCGCCGGGATCGAGACGGATTTCGGTTTCGCGTGCGAGCTCTTCAAGAGCTTTGGCGTCGTCCAACGGGACCGCCGAGCGGAGGGCCTTGAGGGCAAAGGCGCGGTACATTGCGCCGGTTTCAAGATTGAGCAGGCCGAAGTGCCGAGCGAGATGGCGGGCGATGGTGCTTTTTCCGGCACCGGCAGGGCCGTCGATAGCGACAATGATCCTGCGGACGCCGTCAGGAGCAGCGATGCGCTTCTCGCCCGCAGTCATCGAGATTCGCTCATTCAGGCGCGCTCATCCACTTTCGCTCATCCGCGTTTCTTCGATCTCCGATTGGAGGATGCGGTAAAGCCATAGCGCGAGCGATTGCCTGCTTTTGTTGAAGCAGCCAAGGCCGGTTTGCGGCTACCACGCGCAGCGGGGCGCACGCTCTTGCGGGAAGCGTCGGCGCGCCGGACAGGCTTGGCCGCAGCTTTTCCATTCGTGGAGTGTCCGTTGCGCAGAGTTCTCGACGCGGACGGCTTCGCCTTGTGCAGGCCGTTTGCGCCGTTGGCCGGGCGGGCGTGGCCGTTCGAACGGAAGCGGTTCCCGTTGGAGAAGCTTTTGCCGGAGTGGGACGCGTGACCGTTTTTCGAAGCGCTCTTCGTCAGACGCGAAGCATGCGTGTGGCGCGAGGCGCCGTTGGCGCGAGGTGAAGCACTACGCGCATCGCGGTTGGGACGACGGGCAACGCGGCCGGCCTTGGAACTCTGCGCCGGTTTGCGGTCGCGGGCGTGAGCGGGCTGATAACTGAAGCGAGGCCGCGAAGCCTCCGCCTTCTCCCTGGGTTGTGCGGGGCGCTCGATTTCCGGCTCAACCGGCTTGCGTTGCGGCGGCGGAGGCGCGGAAGCGAACTGAGGAGCGGGCCTGGACTGCACCGGCTCACGAAGCGCTTCCTCGTGCTCATAGGAACGGAGGAAGTGCGAGGAGGCCGGCATGGATGAGCTGGCGTAAACCGTGGGCGCCGGCGCAAACTCGGGCAGCGTTCCGGCGACGTAAAAGTGCGGTGCGTGGCCCAGAGCGAGCGAATGCACCTGGCGGGTGGCGACCAGGCCGCGCAGGACTTCACGGACCTTGCTGCGCGCTGTGAGCGGCGCAAGGAACATTTCGACCTCTTCCATGCTGGCGGCAATCACGGCCTGCAGGTAGATGGAGGCGAGCACGGAGATGGCGGTGACTTGCGATGTGGAAGCGCCTTCGGCGATCGCCTTCTGATAGCGGAGGCGCAAGAGTTGCCACTGCGGCGCTTTGCCGGGCGCGGAGACAACAGGAATGATGCGCAGTTGCTGCCAGAGTTCGGTAATGGCGCGCAGGACCGCGGACTCAGAGACCTCGCGACCGAGCGAATGCCGCAACTGGGTGATGGTTGCGTCGCCGGTTTCAAGTTGCTTGTAGGCCTGAATGGCGAGCTGCGAGACCTGGCGCGATCCGGTCAACTGCGGGATGCGGCGCCAGTCGCGATCGCCGCGAAGGGCGTAGACGTAGGGCAACACCCAAGCGGCGACAACGAAGTCGGGTGAATCACCGGGCTGGCCGAGCAAATTGAGGCGGACTGCCACGCTCTCCGACTCGAGACGCACCAGAAGATCTTCCGCAACGGAAACCAGTTTGGCCGAGGGAGTGGAAACGTGCTCGCCGGCTACGGCTTCAACGAAGGTAGGGGCAGTGAAAGTGGCGAACTGTCGCCGCGGTAGGAAGAGACACAATCCCGTCTCCTCCAACCAAGTGCGGGCCTCATCAAGAGTCAACTGCCCGCGTCCGTTCAGGCGCATCCTTTCGGCGCGCGATGCTTCCAACTGTTCTGCTGTCAAAGAAAACCTCGCTTCCAGGTTGGCGATCACGGCCAAAAACCCGCGCTCCTAGGAGCACGTCCGGCCACCTTCCAAGCGTCCGAGGGGTCTCTTAATAATGGACCCTAAATTCGGTGAAAGGCCCGCTGGATCTCATTCCAAGAATACAGTAAAGCGATTGGACGTCCATGCGGGCAACTGGTTGGGTGGCTGGTCTTTGCAAGTTCTAACAATAACCATTCTATACGGTTTAGATCAAGATGTGTATTGACCTTGATGGCAGAGTGGCAGGCGATGGAGGCGGCAATGCGCGAGCGGAGCTTGGTAAGTTCCTCATTGCGAGAGGGTTCTGCGGAATCCACCGTGGATTGATCGATGACCTCGGCGAGCATTCGTTCGAGCTCGGCGCCTTCAAGGCCAACGGGGGCCGCTTTGACCGCAAGTGTCTGAGGGCCAAAGGGTTCCACTTCAAAACCGTTGTTTTCGAGCTCTTCAGCGATGCGGGCGAAGACAACCATCTGTTCCGGCTTCAATTCCACCAGCATTGGCATGAGCAGGCGCTGGCGCTGGACGCGTTCCACCTGGCGGTCCCGCAGGATCTTCTCGAAAAGCACCCGTTCGTGTGCAACGTGCTGGTCGATGATCCACAACCCATCGTCGCCGGAAGCCAGAATGAACGAGTCCCGCAACTGGCCGAGAGGCTTAAGCGAGCCAAGGCGGTTGAGGGAATTGGCGGCCTGCTCGGCTTCAACGAGGGCCGCGGCGGCGGCGGAATCGCTCCCGTAGGCTGTTGCGCCGTTGGGGTTTGGGCTGCAATCGCCGGCGGTTGGGGCTGCGTCCGGGGCAAAGAGGGCATCGGCAGCTGCGCTCCAGGCTTGAGGGTTGAGACCGCGAGCGAATTGGGAGTCGGGGGGGCCTTGGCCGGCAAAGGGCAAAGTGCGTGGAACGGGAGCGGGCACGCGGGGGATCAGATGGAAGCTTTCAGCGTCGGCAAAGGCAGATGGATCGGAGTCCGGGGGCAGAGGCACGGAAGAGGAGAGCGAATCCGAATCGCGGCCCAAATCTCGGCCTGGAGCGTCGGGCAGCGGAGATGCAGCCGGAGGCATGAGCGATGGGCTGGCCGAGGGCTGCGAGTCGAGCGCGGCGAGGAATCCGGCGGCGGGACGCGCCTTGATGAGCGCGGTGCGCAGGCTATCGCGAACGAAGTCGTGGACATGGCTCTGCTGGCGGAAGCGGACTTCGGTTTTGGCAGGGTGAACGTTTACGTCCACTTCCTCGGGCGGCATTTCAAGGAACAGCAGAACCACCGGGAAGCTGGTGGGTGGAATGACGTTGCGATAGGCCTCAACGATGGCGTGGAGCAGAAGCCGGTCGCGGATGAGGCGCTTGTTGATGAAGATGTAGATGGAATTCCGGTTGAGCTTTTGCAATTCGGGCTTGGAGTAAAAGCCGGTGAGGCGGAGGGAGCCGGGAATACGCGGAGGCTGGCCGGGATCTTTTTTCCAGGGCGGCGGCTCAGGCAGACCGGCGCGCTCAAAGGGAGCTTCAGCGGCGACGGGAAGCAACTGGCTGAGGGTCTCCTTGCCAAAAACCTGGTAGATGCGCTCGGCGGTGCGGGCGACGGGAGGCGCAGAGAGAATGGTGTGGCTGGCGGAGACGAGATCGAATTGTTTTTCGGGATGGGCCAGGGCGTAGTGCGTGACCAGCGCCGTGATGTGGGCCAATTCAGTGGATTCGGCGCGGAGAAATTTGCGGCGCGCGGGAGTGTTGAAGAAGAGATCGCCGACGGAGATCGTGGTGCCGCGAGGTAGCGCAGCATCTTCGACGCGATGGATTTTGCCGCCCGCGACCTCGATGTGCGTGCCCGCTGCATCATTGCCAGTGGCCGTTTCGAGCGTGACGCGGGCAACAGAAGCAATGGACGGCAGCGCCTCGCCGCGAAAACCCAGCGTGGCTATGGAGAGCAGATCGTCGGCGGTGCGGAGCTTGGAGGTTGCGTGGCGCTCGAATGCCAGCAAGGCGTCGTCGCGGTTCATGCCGTGGCCATCATCGGAGACGCGGATGAGCTTTCGTCCGCCCCCTTCGACCTCGACACGAATGCGCATGGCTCCCGCATCGAGAGAATTCTCAAGGAGCTCCTTGACCACGGATGCGGGCCGATCAACAACCTCGCCGGCGGCGATTTGATTGGCAACCTGATCGGGAAGGATGCGGATCTGGCCCATAAGAACCCAGAGTAACGCAAGCTGTTGGACCAGATCCGAAGTGAACCGCGTCAGCCGCCCTGCAAATTCCGCACTTATTGCTTCTTCGCGTGGGCGGCGGCAGACTTAGGCTTCGCATGAGCAGGTGTCGCCGAAACGTCGGCCAATGCGGGTGATTGCGATGGAGGCGATGTTGGCCCCTCAAGCATGGTGGCCTTGCGAATCACAGCTTCAGGCGCGGTGGTCGAAAAGCCCGGGTTGTTGGTCAACTGGGCGTCAAACCACTGCGGAGGCAGATACCACCGGGCATCGCCGGACGCGCTCAGATAGTCATAAATGAGCGGCATATTGGACGGAAGTCCGCCATGATCGCGCTCGGAGAGGGCAACATAGGCCTTGAGTTCGCTGGCAATCTGATCGTGGTTGGACGGGTCTTCAGCCTCCATGAGCGCAACGGCATATTCCAAATGAGCCGAGGGGATTGCGCCCCGATCCGCATCGAGCCGCAGCGCGGTGGTCAGATGGTTGAGCGCGTCCTGCCGCTCGTCGGGAGTGCGCGCCGTGAGGCGTTCCAGTTTGGCGAGATAGAAGTTCGCGTAGGGATCGTCGGGCCGCTCCGATACGGCGCCCTCGAGATTTCTTTTGGCGACGGCGAAGAGATCGTAGTCCATGGCCAGGATCCCGTTGTCGCGCTTGACGGAGGAAACCATGGGCCCGAAGTCGGGACTATTTGGATTGAAGCCCTTGCCCTTGGTCCGCAACTGGATCTCCGCCTTCAGGTCTCCACCAAAGAGCGAGTCCAGGTGGGCTTGCCGCTCCTTGATTCGCGGAGCGCTTCCCATGAAACCTAGCCCCATGCGCGAGTCCGCTGTGACGACCTGGTTCAGCGAAGCGAAAAGGCGATTGACATCGCGCGGGTCGTAGCCCTGTTCGATCATCAAATTGATCGCCATATCGTCGGCGTCGTCTTCTTCTTTCGAGGCCCAGAGAACCGGCTCGATCTGGGGATGAATGAAGTAGTGGCCGACTTCCATTCCCGTTGCCAGGCCGGCGCTGCCGCCGAGCAACCCTCCCAGACGGAGCGGGATCATAGCGCCGCCCAATCCGGCTCCCATAACCATTGAGCCTACGTCGCTGATGACCTTTTCCTTCTCGGCCTTCTCCTTGGCCAACTCCTCAGCCACATGCTTGTCGCGAATGCGCAGGAAAGCCTGCCGGAGTTCAACGTGGGCAATTTCGTGCGCCAGGACGTAGCTCAACTCCGACTCGCTGTCGAGCATGGAAACCAATCCGGTGGAGAGGTAGATAGTTCCCGTGGAGAGAGTGAGAGCCTTGGGGATGGGATCGTAGAGGACGCGGAAGGTATAAACGTTGGTTGAATTCTTGGGAACGAGCCTTTGCCCAATGTGATTGACGTAGCTTTGCACTACGGGATTGCTGTAGAGACGCTGCTGGTCAAATGAGTCGCCGGTAGCAACGTCCTGAGCCAGCCCCATGTTCGCGGTCAGGTTGATGCCGTAGGCCAGCTGCATATCGTTCCTTCTAAGCTGGTCCCACTCCTGCTGAATGGCGTCCGCAATCTCAGGCATCGCTTCGATTCGGGCGATTTTGTCCTTGTCGACGTTGCTGATGTCGTTCGGGTCCGTCTGCTTCTTCCCTTTTCCTGACAGCGCGTTGGTGATCTGGGAGACCTGGGCAGAGCACAGAGGCGTTGTGACTCCGCAGACGAGCAGAGCACAAAAGGCGACGGCGAGAAGTCTTTTCATAAGACTCTCCTTTTCTCCTTTATTTCGTGCGGCGTCGGACGGACGCCGGTCACCGTTCATGGCTGGGGGGAAGGCCCGGTATTCCAGAGTATAGGCCTGAATTTCAGGCTGAGTCAACGCGCGGGAGCAGGCGCAAATCGCCGCCAAAGGAGGGACGATCCGGGCATCGGGGAGAAGCGAAAGGGGCGATCAGCGAACCGCAGCGGGAAACGGCGCTTAGTGGGCCTTGGGTACCACATGCAGGGACTCCAGCCCGTACTGTGACCGAAGGCACACGCGGTTTACGGAACTCACGCGACAATATTCGAGTGAGGCCGAGCAGGCTGATGGTTCTGCCGGCCGGGAGAAGCGAATTATGAGCGATCTTGCAACTTTGGCTGAGGCTGTTGCCGTTGACCCACTTGTCGGCCATCCGCCGGATTACCACGTCTTCCACAAGTTCATCGAGCGCTGCAAGAATCTTCCAGCCATCACGACGGCGGTGGTTTGGCCTCTGACTGAGGTGGCTCTGAGCGGCGCGGTGGAAGCCGCGGCTGCCGGACTGATCGAGCCCACACTCATCGGACCCGAAAAAGCCATGAAGGCGCTGGCGGCCAAGATCGGCGCCGACATCCGCTCATTTCCGATCGTCGAGGCCGAAACCGAAGCTCAGGCCGCCGAGGCCGCCGTGACCATGTGCCGCGCAGGCAATGCCCTGGCTCTGATGAAAGGCAGCCTGCACACCGACGAGCTGTTGAAGCCCGCGATGCAGCGCGATACCGGGCTGCGCACGGCGCGGCGCATCTCGCACGTGTTCATCATGGATACGCCGGCCTACGCGCGCACGCTGCTGATCACTGACGCGGCCATCAACATTACGCCGGATCTCGAAGACAAGATCCACATTGTGCAGAACGCGATCGACCTGGCGCACGCGCTGGGCATTCCCGAGCCGAAGGTGGCGCTGCTCTCGGCGATTGAAACCGTCAACCCCAAGATCCAATCCACGCTCGACGCCGCCGCGCTGTGCAAGATGGCCGATCGCGGCCAAATTACGGGCGGAATTCTCGACGGACCGCTGGCGTTCGATACAGCGGTGAGTGAGAAGGCGGCGCAGATCAAGAAACTGGTTTCGCCGGTGACGGGCCAGGCCGACATTCTGGTGGTGCCCGACCTCGAGAGCGGCAACATGCTGGCCAAGCAGCTGGAGTACCTGGGCGGAGCGCAACTGGCCGGCATCGTGCTGGGCGCGCGCGTGCCGACGATTCTGACCAGTCGGGCAGATTCGGCAGAAACGCGGCTTGTAAGCTGCGCCGTGGCCGTGTTGCTGCACTATGCAGCGCACCCGGCGGTAAAGGTGTAGCTTTTTCAATCGAATTTGCAGAAGCGAACTGCGGCCGTCTATTCGCGCCTCGCTCAGACGCGTCGCATTGCCCAAGGCCATCGACCTTTCGTAGCGCCAACTCAGGCCAATTCCGTTTGACTGGTGTACGCGGCAAGGCTAGAGTTGTAGACAACTTTCCCAGAGGTCGTGGCCCAAGATTTCACCGGGCCGCTCACAACGTCGTCGCCATTGGACCGTTCTCCGCACGGAGGCCCGTCCGATGACCTTTCGCTTGCTCGGTGTATTGCCGAAAGGAGACTTTCGGGATGACTCCTATTGCAGCCGCCCACCGGAGACTTGGGTTGCATTCCCTTCTCGTCTTCCTGCTTATCCCCATTGTTGGCTGCGGCGCTTCGCAGTCCGCGCCGCCCAGCCAGCCCGTTGCCATCATCACGCAGCCTGTGAGCCAGACCGTCCCCATCGGCCAGACAGCTACTTTCGCCGTCACGGCTACCGGCATATCGCCGATCAGCTATCAGTGGGCGGAGAACGGCCAGCCCATCCCCGGCGCCACCGACGCTTCGTATACCACGATCCCGGTCGCTCTGGGCGCGAACGGATCGAGCACCGTCGGGTCGTTCCAGGTGACGGCGAGCAACTCGACCAGTTCGGTAACGAGCAGCGCGGCCACACTCACGGCGGGCGCCCGCTCGCCCAAACCCGGCGATTTGCGCTATCTACTCTTCGAGCAGGTCAGTCTTCCCGGCATGACGATCGCTGGGGGAAACATCCTCGATTTCTTTTTCGATTTTTCTTATGGCAACACGGTTGGAACGCCGCTCTGGCTAGGGGACACCGTGACCGCGGGCGGAGGGCGGTGCTCGTGGCGCTTCCAGTACGACTCTTTGCCGCCCCCGATGGACAACTTGTCGATGTACTACAACCAGGGCTTCCTGAACCAAACCACGATCGCCGCGTACCTGCAGTCGGTGGCTGCCCCCAACGTCGTCATCACTTCGATGGACGTCGAGATGGGCTGCCCGGTTAACAGCCCGGAGGTCGGCGTGTCCTGGGTCCAGACGTCGTCAGGCGGGCAACACGCCTTCGACCAGCGGCTGGAAGTAGTGACGCCGGCGCAGGTTCCGGCGCAGGTTGCAGCAGACGGGCAGGCCAGCCGCATCGTGACCGCGGCATCCTTCGATGGAGACGGCAACGCCAATCTGCTCTCTTACGGGTGGACAGGGGACACGACGACCGCCTACGAGACTCAGACTTACATCGTCCCGGCGAACCAGGTCGCCTCGACCGCAACGACGCTGGCTGCGAATGGCTACTTCATCTGCGCCTTTGGCGGCAACGACGCGAATGGCTTCATCCTCGCTGGCGCCCGCGTACAGGGCGACACCCTGCCACGCCCCTTGAACATCAATGGAGCGGTTGCTCCCAACCCGATCCCCTCCGCCTATTTCACGGAGGTCGTGATCCTGATAGATTCAGACGGTTCGGTCGCCGCCGCGGAGCAATAGCCCGGTGGTGAGGCGAAGGCGACGAATGCGCCTGGCGGCCACCGAGACTCGAACGGTCATGTGGCGTTTTTGCGGCCTGGTGTTCAACGACAACGGCACGCTGCGCATGGACTGCGCCCAGATCAACGACGGCGTGGCGGAATAACCTGCGCAGGGCACTTCTTGCGTGAATTCAAGCATCTATCATAAGGTTGGCCATTGGGTTGGCGATGACAGGAGGCCTCTGTGCCGATCTCCGCTGCCGCATCCCCCATTGTTGCCGCCGCGGGCGGCAGCTTCCTTGTCGAATCGCGTACACCGGATGAGATTTTCACCCCGGAAGACCTGAGCGAGGAGCAGCGGCAGATCGCGGCCACGGCGGAGCGATTTGCGCACGAAGAGATTCTGCCGCGCGTGGCGGCGATCGAGGCCAAAGAGCCGGGCGCAATGCCGACGATACTGCGCAAGGCGGCGGAGCTGGGATTCACCGCGGTCGATGTTCCCGAGGAGTACGGCGGGCTGGGGATGGATAAGGTGAGCTCGACGCTCATCACCGATCACATCTCCGTGCTGGCCAGTTTTTCAACGGCGTTCGGCGCGCACATCGGCATCGCCACGCTGCCGCTGGTGTGGTACGGGACCGAGGAGCAAAAGCAGCGCTACCTGCCCAAACTCGCAAGTTGCGAGTGGATTGGCGCATATGGATTGTCCGAGGCCAGCTCGGGCTCGGACGCCATGAATATCCGCACGCGCGCGACGCTTACCGCTGACGGCTCGCATTACATTCTGAACGGCGAGAAGCAATGGCTGACCAACGGCGGCACTGCGGGGCTGTACACGGTCTTCGCCAAGATAGACGGCGAGAAGTTTTCCGCGTTCCTGATCGAGCGCGGGACACCTGGGCTCACGGTAGGCGCCGAGGAGCACAAGCTGGGAATTCGCGGCTCGTCGACATGTCCATTGGTGCTGCAGGATTGCAAAATTCCGAAAGAGAACCTGCTGGGCGAGGCCGGCAAAGGCCACCACATTGCGTTCAATGTGCTGAACGTGGGCCGTTTCAAGCTGGGAGTTGCCTGCGTGGGCGGGGCCCGGCACGCGCTGGCCGCAATGATCCGCTATGCCAAGGATCGCCACGCATTCGGCAAATCGATCGCCGAGTTTGGCTTGATCCAGCGCAAGATTTCGTCAGCAGCGGCGCAATTGTATGCGGCGGAGAGCATGGTGTACCGCACGGCCGGCCTGATTGACGCAAAGCTCTCTGGAGTGGGCGCAGCACAGGCAGTCGATGTTCCACGCAGCATTGAGGAGTATGCGGTGGAGTGCTCCATTTTGAAGGTCTACTGTTCGGAGATGCTGACGCTGGTTGCGGATGAGCAGATCGCCACCATGGGCGGCTATGGCTACGTGGAGGAGTATCCCGCGGAGAGGACGTACCGCGACGCGCGGATTAATCGCATCTTCGAGGGAACGAACGAGATCAACCGGCTGATCATCACCGGATGGATGATGAAGCGCGCGATGAGCGGGAAGCTGCCGCTGCTCGGGGCGATCAAACGCGTGATGGACGAGGTAACGGAGCCGCCCGCGTTCGGCGGCGATGCGGGCGCCGGCGAGGCCCTGGCGCGCGAGGCCGCGGTGCTGGCTGCGGTAAAGAAAATGGCGCTGTTCGCGGCGGGAGTGGCAAGCCAGAGATTCATGACGGCGCTTGAAGAACGGCAGGAGATCATGGCCGACCTGGCGGACATGATCAGCCAGGTGTATGCGCTGGAGTCGGCGCTGTTGCGCGCGCAGAAAATTGTGCGCGGGGGCCGCAGCTCGGCTGAGGTTGCGGCGGCCATGACGGGATTGTTGGCCGAAGAGACGATGGCGCTCGCCGAACGGGCGGCGCGGCGAGTGCTCGCGGCCTGCGGCGAAGGCGATGTGCTGCAAACGCAGTTAGCAATTCTGCGGCGGTTGGCGCGATCGTCGCCGGCCGACGCGGTGGCCTTAAGCCGCGCAGTGGCCCGCCAGTGCATCGAGCTGGAACGCTATCCTTTTTAAGGTGAGCTTCCGGTTCTCATGCAGCCTACGCTAAGTGATTCAGAAACAATTCGCACCCTGCTGGCCGAGGCAGAAAGCTCGCTGGTTGAGGGGCCGCACGCGGAGCGCGCGCGCCGCGACGCCGAGACGCTGCTGCTTCACGCATTAAGAGAAAATGCGTCGGATACAAACCTGGCCTGGCTGATCGCGCACGGACACGAGACCCTGCCGGCTCATTCGACATCTGATTTTCGCGCATGGGTCCGACGTCGCCGCGCCGGCGAGCCGATCCAATACATTACGGGCGAGGCGGAGTTCTACGGGCTGAGTTTCCGGGTCAATCGCGACGTGCTGATCCCACGGCCCGAGACCGAGCACCTGGTGGAAAAGGCGATTGAGCTTGCGCGCGGATTCGAGCGGCAGCGCATCGTTGACGTGGGGACGGGATCGGGTGCGGTTGCCGTGGCACTGGCTTCGAATTTGCCCGACGCGGAAATTCATGCGACAGACGTTTCCGCGGCGGCTCTGAAAGTGGCGCAAGCCAACGCGGCGCGCAACGGCGTCGCGGATCACGTGGCTTTTCACGAAGGCGACCTGCTGACGCCTGTTGCCGGCCGGCGCTTCGATCTTATCGTCTCCAATCCGCCCTACGTGCCGGAAGGCGATCGCGATTCGCTTTCGGTTGAAGTGCGCGACTACGAGCCGGCGCGGGCGCTGTTTGCGGGCGCCGACGGCCTGGCAACCTATCGCCGGCTGATTCCCGCGGCATTTGCCGCGCTGGCAACGGACGGATTCATCGTGCTCGAGATCGGCTTCGGCCAGCAGCCGGCGGTCGAGGGACTCCTGGCTGGCGCCGGGTTCACCGGGATCGAATTCACGAACGACTTGCAAGGCATTCCTCGCGTGGCCGTCGCTCGGCGTCCGTGAATCGACCTGTGAGGAGCGTTCAGGAAGCGCGGCCGGTCTTGTTCAGTTCTTTATGGAAGCCGAGATCTTTGGCGAGCAGGCTCTTGGTGATGTAGACAATCTGGCCGTAGTGCAGGCCGAAGTGCTCGACGACCTGGTAGACGGCGTCGAGACCGCGCACGTGGTAGCCCTGAATCTCGTAGGGCGCGAGCAATTCGTCCGCGGTCAGGCGGTCGAGGACCTTGGCGGCTTCGTCGAGCGTAGCGCCGAGGCGGACGAGCAGTTCGGCGGCCGGGAGACCGCTCTGTGCGGCGAACTCGGCCGGACGGTTGCGCAGATCCTCATTCTTGTTGAACGACGCAACCAGCCATTGGCGGACGTTGCCATCGAGATGCAGCAACAGATTCCCGATGCTGTTGGAGGCGTCGTTGGGCCGCCACCACACTTGCTCAGGGGTGAGTGGCGAAACACATTCCTTCATGCGCGGCCAAAACTGCCCGAAGAGCTTGGTCCGCGAGAATTCGATAAAGAGAATCGCGAGTTGGTTGTCGTTTGAGGTCATGCAGAGAAGCGCCTCCGTTGCGCGCCTCAATTTCGCGGCTTGCAGGCTAAATCAGCTCGTAGCCGGCGAACCAGTAGCCGATCTCGAATGCTGCCGTTTCCGGTGCATCAGAACCGTGGATGGCGTTCTCCTGGAGGGAGCGGGCAAACCTCTTGCGGA
This sequence comes from uncultured Acidobacteriaceae bacterium, assembly GCA_963823805.1. Taxonomy (GTDB): domain Bacteria; phylum Acidobacteriota; class Terriglobia; order Terriglobales; family Acidobacteriaceae; genus Telmatobacter. The sequence continues at coordinate 760,294 of CAWGMW010000003.1, forward strand.
TGGTTCCCTCGTCGGCGTTGGCGGGATTGGTAGCGCCCATCAGCTTGCGCAGATCGGCAATGGCGTTCTCCTTTTCAAGAACCATGAGGAACAGCGGGCCCGAAGACATGAAGTCGGTAAGGCTTGAAAAGAACGGCTTGGCGCTGTGAACGGCGTAGAAGCTTTCGGCCTCGCGCTTGGTGATGGATTGCCTCTTGATGGCGACGAAGCGGAAACCGGCCTTGTCAATCTCGGCCAGGATGGCGCCGGTGAATCCAGCGGCAACCGCGTCCGGCTTGATGATGCTGAACGTGCGCTCGAGCACAGATGGTCGCTCCTCAGTGAGAATTCTCTCTGTATTCCATTGTAGTGGAAGGCTTTCAACGCAGCGATGGGTCGCCCGGAGCGCCGAAATCAGGCGGACAATGCTGCGGCGGCGTACCAAACATTACTTTGGTGCATTGTCCGAGAGAGCGACAACTTATACCACTAAAGGGTTATTCCGAGCACGTTTTTGGCGCAGACAAGTGATTTGATTTCTGCTACAAGTATTGGAGTAGACAGAAGTGTTCAGAGTTGAGTCATTGGATTAGCAGTTGCCGATAGATTGATTTTGGGGACCGATAGATGGCATTGCTTGTACTCCAAATTGCCGCCGTGGTTGCGATCGCGATGCTTCTGTTGCGCTGGCGCAACAGCGTGCAGCGCCGCAATTCGCAGACATGGGAATCGATGATGGCCCGACTCAGGCCCGAGTGGAGTGCTCGTGAGCTGAGCGACCATTTCCTGTGGCAAGAAGGATTGAGCGCCACTCCTGAAGACGCATGGCAGCGCATGGAAGGTCCGAAAGGCCTGTGGGTGATGTACCAGAACGCGAAAGTCATGCAGGAGATGGCAGGCTTCGCCGCCAAGCACTGCGAAGGCGTGGATCGGCTGCTGATCGAGACCTTATACAGTGACGCGATGCAGATTCGCTTTTGCGTAGTGATGGCTCTGGCGCAGTACGCATTCCGGCACGCTAGCGAAGGTGTTCGCGTGAATGCTTTCCGCGCCGCCTCAATCTACACCGGCATGGCCGCCCGAATGACGCAGTTGCTGCAGGAGCACGCAGCCGTCATGGTTCCGGACTTTGTCGCGGCAATGTAATCGGGATTTTCCTTCAAACAAAAACCCCGGCTTCGGCCGGGGTTTTTGTTTCTGTACGCATGAGGCGGAGGGGGCTCACGGCTGCATGGTTGCCAGAAACGCGACGATCCTCTGGAATTCCTCTTCGGTCAGTCGGAAGGTGAGCGCGGCTGCGGTCTCTTCCACCTGCTTTGCGCTGCGGCCGCCCACAATCGGCGCAGTGATGGCGGGATTGTGCAGCACCCAGGCCACGGCCACTACTCCGGGGCTTACGCCGTGGCCGCTGCCGATCTGGCGCAGCAGCTCCACAAGCCGCAGATTCTGGCTCAGGCGCGGCTGATTGAATTCCTTATTCCGGCGACGCCAATCGTCGGGCGCCAGGCTCGCGGCGCGCTCAGCGGTCATTTTGCCGGTGAGCATGCCAGAGAGCATGGGCGAGTAATTGATGACGCCGATGCCGTTGGCTAGCGTGAAGGGAAGAATCTCCGCCTCAATGGCTCGACGCAGCATGGAATAGGGCGGCTGCAGGCTGGTGATGGGCGCGATTTTCTGAGCGCGCTTCATCTGGTCGACGGAGAAATTGGAGACGCCGATCCAGCGAACCTTGCCTTGTTCGCGCATACGCGCCAGGGCTTCCCAGCCTTCTTCGATTTCGCTGTCGGGGTTGGGCCAGTGAATCTGGTAAAGGTCGATGGTGTCGACCTGCAGGCGTCTGAGCGAGGCTTCAACTTCTTCGGCGAGCGACGCGGCCTTGAGCGAATTGTAGACCGAGCGATCGGCGTCCCAGCGCAGCGAGCACTTGGTGAAGATGTAAGGCTTGCGCGAAAGGGATTTGACGGCGCGTCCGACGACCTCTTCAGAATGACCCAGCCCGTAGACGGCCGCGGTGTCGATCCAGTTGACGCCCAGATCGACTGCCCGATGGATGGCAGCCGTGGAGTCTGCGTCGTCCTGGGGACCCCAGGAAGACGCCCAGTCGCCGCCGCCGATGGCCCACGTACCGAGGCCGATGGGGGTGAGTTGCAGGTCGGAGTTGCCGAGGGTGCGGAGAGAGAGCGAAGCAGTTTGTGTCATGTCACAAAAATAGATGATTCAGGTCGGCAGGGAGTTGCGGAAATCGGATTTGGACGCCAGCGCTAATTCAAAAACATGGTCCGGTAGAGCGTGTCGCGCTGGACGGGCTTGAAGCCGGCGTCGCGGATGATGCGGCGTAGCTCTTCTTCGGTCGTGCAGTTCGAGGTGCCGGCCGCGCGGACGACGTTTTCCTCGAGCATCACCGAGCCCACGTCGTTGCCGCCGAAGTGGAGGCCGAGCTCGAGCACCTTCAATCCCTGCGTAACCCAACTGGCCTGCACGTTCTCAATGTTGTCGAGGTAAAGCCGCGCGATGGCGAGGACTTTGAGATATTCGACGCTTGTCGCTTCGTCCCAGCCGCGGCCGCCCAGGGCCGTGTTCTTGGGCTGAAAGCTCCAGGGGATGAAGGCCGTGAAGCCGCCGGTCTCGTCCTGCAGGCGGCGGACCACTTCAAAGTGGTTGATGCGCTGATCGAAATTCTCGCCCACGCCGAACATCATCGTTGCCGTGGTGCGCATGCCTAGTTGATGTGCCGTCCGGTGCACGCTGACCCAGTCGTCGGTGTCACATTTGAGGCGTGCGATGCGATGGCGGACCTCGTCGTCGAGAATCTCGGCGCCGCCGCCAGGAATGGAATCGAGGCCGGCGTCGCGCAGGCGAGCGATGGTGGTGCGGAGATCAAGGTTGGAGTATTCCGCGATGGCCAGCACCTCAGAGGCCGAGAGGCAGTGCAGCCAGATCTGCGGAAAGCGCTCTTTGATGCCGCGGAAGAGGCGCTCGAACCAGTCGATCTTGAGATCGGGATGAATGCCACCCTGCATCAACACGCCCGTGCCGCCCATCTCCAGAGTCTCGGCGATCTTGTCATAGATGGTTTCGAAATCGAGGATGTAGCCGTCGTCGGAGTTGGGGTGGGGCTTGCCGTTGATGGGGAGCGGGCGGTAGAAGGCGCAGAAGGTGCAGTACTCGGTGCAGTAGTTGGTGTAGTTGATGTTGCGATCGATGATGTAAGTGACCACGCCCTCTGGATGCAGGCGGCGGCGCACAGCATCGGCCTCGAATCCCAGTCCGATCAGATCGGGGGATTCGAAATAATCGAGGGCCTGCTGGCGCGAGATCGGCATATGTTCGATTCTAGCAATTCAACTGCGTGGCCCCGGATCGGCAGCCGGTGCATCCTTGGGTCGGCGGAACAGGAAGATACCGTGCGTAAGAAGTGCGCGGCCCTGCGTGCGGGCCAGGTTTGAAGCGGTGGAGATCCCGCTGAAGAGGACGAAAAAATCGAGAAACGCCCGGAAAAAGCCTTTGTCGCTGCCGTTGGACATCGGGGAAGACCTCATGCGCCGATTCAATCTATTGGATCGATCAGTGCTCTCTGCGGTTGCACGAATTCCGCGTCTCAGCCGGGTCTATTTCCAGACGAACGTGGCCCGGTCTTTGTCCTTGCGGACGCGGCTGACGGGAAACACCTGGCCGTGCATGACGACGAAGACGCCGGGCGAGAGCAAGCGCGCCGCAAGCAGGCTTTCGGTAAGGTTTTGCAGTGCATCGCTACCCTCAAAACCGAGAGGCGTCATGGCCCCGGTCAGGATGATCGGGACTTTAAGCCCGGAAAAGGGGAGGCCGGAGGAGGCGGGACCGGAGAAGGCCAATTCAAGAAACAGCCCGGTCTCGACCATCGTGTCGGTCCCGTGAGAGATGACGATGGGAGCGCCTTCGGAGAGAAGCTCAGCCACGCGATCGCGGACTTCGGCGCGATCGGCGTCGGTCATTTCGAGCGAGTCTTTGTTCATCAGCTGGATGGACCGGATCTCGGCGTCGGGCAGGCGAAGCGCGCGCAGATAGCGATCCAGCTTGGCGGCGCGATTTTCTACCGCGCCACTCTGCTCGGAGTAGACCTTCTCGATGGTTCCACCTGTCGAGAGCAAATAGATGCGCTGCATCGGCCTTTCCTCAGTGACATTACCGCTACGCGCGATAGCGCTTCTGGTGCCATATCCACGCCGTGCGGACGATCTCGTCGAGCGAGGTGTAGCGCGGCTTCCAGCTAAGTTCGCGGATGGCCTTTTCGGAGCCTGCGACAAGGACAGCGGGGTCGCCCGGACGCCGGGGATGAATCTCCGCTGGGATTGGATGGCCAGTGACGCGGCGGGCCGACTCAATCACGTCCCGCACACTGAAACCTCGACCGTTACCAAGGTTATAGATGAGAGGGGCCTGATTTTCGGGGCCGGAGTTTAGTGCAGCAAGCGCAAGAAGGTGCGCGTCGGCCAGGTCAGTGACATGGATGTAGTCGCGGATGCAGGTGCCGTCGGGGGTCGGATAGTCGTCGCCGTAGATGCGGATCGAGGGACGGCGACCGAGCGCGACGTCGAGGACGAGCGGGATGAGGTGGCTCTCAGGCTCGTGCGCTTCACCGCGAGTGATGCCGGCCGGACCCTCGTGTGCGCCAGCCACGTTAAAGTAGCGCAGCGAGGCGTAACGCAGGCCGTGTATGCGGTTGAACCAGGCCAGCATCTGCTCAACCAGGAGCTTGGACTGGCCGTAGGGATTGGAGGGGGCGAGGCGCGCATCTTCCTGAATCGGGACAGATTCCGGCTCACCGTACACGGCAGCGGTGGAAGAAAAGACCAGCCGCTTTGGACCCGACGCCAGCATCGCCTCAAGGAGCGAGAGAGTGGACGCGGTGTTGTTGCGAAAGAAGATCTCCGGCCGCACCATCGACTCGCCGGCCTCAATGAGCGCGGCAAAGTGAAGCACGGCGTCGAAAGGTTGGCCTTGAATCCGGGCCGCTGAAAAGATGTCTTCCAGAGCATGGCGATCGGCCAGCTCGCCCTTGATGAAGTCCACTCCTGCAGGCAGCAAATCGCGCCGGCTGTGACTCAAATTGTCGAAAACGACAGCCTCGTGGCCCTTCTCGGCGAGCAAGCCCGCAACAGAACCTCCAATGTACCCCGTCCCGCCGATCACAAAAATCTTCACAAAAAGACTATCCTCGCCAGTCCAGATTGATTTACCTTGAGTCTATAAGATTAGTGCTCGACCGCGCGGCCATCCGAGCCGTTCGGCCTGAATCTTCCGCGTAGGGCGTTTGCTGCGCCGGGAGCTCGAACACGGCGCTATGGGACTACAATGGTCGGGCCATTCGTGGTGTTCCGATCTGGTATTCCAACAGCGCATCTTCAGTCGCGAGGCCTGCGGCCGATTCCTTTTGAAGTGCCTTGGATCATCAAGGAAAGGAACGGAATGTCCGTGGGCAGCAGACCCGGGCCGGGTGAGTATTCAAGCGGATTCCCCTGTGCCATTGGTACCAGTACCTACACAATTTTGGTGATCTGCGAGTAACCAACACCTCCGTATAATGGTAATGATTTCTTTCCAATTTTCCCTCAAGGAATCTGGACCAAAAAGCGATGGAAGGGTTAGGCGCATCCATACAGAAACATGGGAAGCAGATGGCGCTGAGCGGCCCATCGTTTCAGCCGGCGGCATCGACTTTCCCACTGGCGACCGGGTGAAAGAAGCTGTTGGTGCAAGATTGAAAGTTGTGAAAGAAGTTGAAGGGCGCATAAGCCGATTGGATTGATGGTTTGCGTTCCCCTATACTGCCATTTTTCCCGATTTGGCCCTCCGTCGGACCGGCGGCCGCAAGCGAGGTTTAGAGAGATGTCGACATCGTATACCCCTGGTCAGAGCACATTCGGATTGCTGCCTGAGCCCGAGGCCCGTCCGCTAGCCTTTTTCATGAGTGTTGGCGTCAACGTGCTGATCGCCGTGACAGCCATTGTGATTGGCATGACGGCGAAAACGGTGCTTCAACAGCACTACGAGATTACGGAACTCGTCGTCCCCAACAACCCGCCGCCCCCAGTGAAGATCAAGCAGCCACCGCCGCAGGAGTTGCCGCCGCCGCCGGAGCCGCCGAAGGTGGAACTGCAGCCGCGGCAGATCGAAATGCCAAAGCCGAAGCCGGAGCCGAAGCCGATTCAGATGGAAGCGAAAGTGGCGCTGCCGGCCGTGCAACCCAAGCCGCAGACAGTGATTCTGGCGCCGCAGCCCAAGGCCGCTTTAGCAGCCGCGATGCCGGCGCAAAATACCTCGGTCAAGGCGTCAACGGCGCCTGTGCATCTGGGCCAAACCTATGGTGTCACGCCCAATCCCAATGCGACGCGACCAGCTACGGTGGCCGCCATCGGGAACCCGTATGGCGGCATGAATGGCCCGGCCGTGGCGCCGCACGGAGTGGTGGGCTCTACCGGCCTCGGCAATAGCACCAAGTACGGTTCCAGCGCCGGCAACCTGGGCAAAGTGGCCTCAGCAGGCATTCCAGGAGCGACTGGCACTGGGCCCGCGTCTAACTATGGCAAGGTGGCCACGGCCGGGATTCCGGGCATGACGCAGGTGGCCGCAGCGCCAAAGATGACCACGCAGGTGGTTCGCGCGACGGAGGTGGAAGTTCTCTCCAAGCCGCCGGTGCGCTACACAAACGAAGCGCGGCAGTTGCACGTCGAAGGAGATGTGGTGCTGAGCGTGACGTTCCTGGCCAGCGGACAGGTGGTCGTTCACAGTGTTCTTCAAGGGCTGGGCCACGGGCTTGATGAGGAAGCCAGGCGCGTGGCGGAGCAAATCCGATTCCGCCCCGCAACCAACAATGGCCGGCCTGTGGACGTAACGACGAAGATTACCATTACGTTCCAATTGGCATAGAATCGCGCCGCAATTGGCGTAGCATCGCCATGATAAGGTCAAAAATGGCCGGATACTCAGCCGCTGCGCCAGGAAAAGCGCGCAGGCCGGGAACAAAGCCGCAGAGAGTTCAATAGGAGTCACACATGACGTTTCGGAAGATCCCCCTAACCTTCCTGATACTGACCATGGGTATTGCTTGCGCACACGCGAAGAAGCAGCCAAAGTACGAACAGGCGCGCCAGCTCACTGCCGACCAGGCCGCATTAGTACAAAAGGCCGTCGCGCAGGAAAAGGTGCTGATCAAAAACATCCAACTGCGAACGCCGCTGGTGGAAACCTACATCCAGGACACGCGGCCTGACGTAAAGCTGTACGAAGTACCGACCGACGACCAATACACACTCAGCCGTGTGGACTTCAGCAAAGGTTTCTTCGACAAGTCTTATGAGCCCAAGACGGGGACCCGGCACGGGTTCTTCAAGGGCTCGCTTGCGGCCATGACGGGACTCAGCCGGGCGCTGGGCCTGGAGAAGTTTACTTACAATCCCAACGGCTTTATGGAGATGATGTTCATCGACCCGTCGGGATTCGACCAGCAGCATTATGTCTTCAGCTTTGTGCGCCGCGAGTTTCTGGGCTCGGTTCGCACCTGGGTGTACGACGTGCACCCCAAGGCCGACGTCAAGGGCATCGGCCGTTTCTACGGGCGCATCTGGGTCGAGGATGAGGGCGGCAACGTGGTGCGTTTCAATGGCACCTACACTGGACCCACCTCAGAGGACGCCTCAAAATATTTCTTCCACTTCGACAGTTGGCGCATGAACGTGCAGCCTGGAATCTGGCTGCCGGTGGCGGTTTACGTGGAAGAGACGCAGCGCACCGAATCCGACAAGCAAGTAGGCCTGAAGGCGCAGACGCACTTCTGGGGCTACTCGCTGAAGCTGCCCACGCGGGAGAGCGAGAACGTGAGCGTGAAGGTAGACGAAGCCGTTGACAAGAGCGACGACTCGCAGGATGTCGGCCCGCTGCAGGCTTCACGGATGTGGATCACGCAAGCGGAGAACAACGTGATCGACCGGCTGGTAGAAGCGGGCCTGGTGGCGCCGCTCGATGCCGGCGGCTATGAGAACAAGGTTCTGGACCAGATTGTGATCAACCTGGTGGTGCCCAACAACCTGGCCTTCACCGACCAGCTTCACACGCGCGTACTTCTTACCGATACAGTGGAAGCCACGACCGTGGGCAATACGATCCTGCTGAGCAAGGGGCTGATTGACTCGCTGCCTAGCGAAGAAGCGATTGCTTCGGTGATCGCCATGGAATTGGCTCATATCGCCATGGGCCACCACATCGACACCCGCTATGCCTTCAACGACCGGCTGCTCTTTCCCGACACAGCCACTTTCCAGAAGATCGACATGAACCACTCGGACGTGGACAACGATACCGCGTCGAAGAGGGCGATGGAGTATCTGGAGAACTCGATGTACAAGGACCGGCTGGCGAATGCGGGCCTTTACTACGAGCAATTGGCGGACCGTGCCAAGGAGTTGAAGGCGCTGAATACGCCGATGCTGGGCGACTCGCTGTTGAAACCGGATGGCACGCCGTGGATGGCTGCGCTGGAGCACGAAGCTCCCAAGCTGAATTGGGACGACCTGGCCCAGACGCCGGCACTTCCGCTGGGAAGCTGGCTCAAGACTGACCCATGGGACGACACGGTGCACATGCTGAGCGCTAAGCGCTATGCGCCGATGAACGCCCGCGACAAGATGCCGTTCGAGGTGACGCCGATCTTCTACAAGCTGCAGCACTATGAAGACGCCAGCGTGGAACAGCCTGCGTCGGCGCCGGTTGTGGCCGCGCCCGCGGCCCAGCCAGCGAGCGAACAGCCAGCCGCTGCGCCCGACAATGCCCAGCCTGCAGCGCCGGCCTCACCTTCGAGCAGCTCCGCTGGCACGCCGGATCAGCAGACCGCGGCCGGGGGCGCAGCGCCGTCGCAGCCACCAACCGCGGCACAGAACCCGCAGCCGTAAGATAAAATGATTCTCGCCGAGATCGGATACGGTGCGCCGTGTGAAATGAGCGCACCAAAGCCGACGCGAAGTACGAGCCAAGTTCAGTTGCCTGCTGAAACGAAGATTCAAAGAAAGTGGATGCGCGTTGTTTCTATGAAGAGATCGATTCTGGCCTTTTTGTGCGTCGTATCTTCCCTCGCCATCGTTTCCGCGCATGGGCAGGTTGTGCCTACGGCATTTTCGCGCACGTTTAGTCTCTCCGCGGGCGGGCTCGGTTCAACCTTTCAGCCCGACTACTCCGGCCTGGGCTTTGCGTATACCAGTCCTAACCGCTTATATGGTCCCGGCGCCTATGTCAACGTCCATTTCAGCCGCTGGGTGCAAGTGGAAGCCGAAGGCCGCTGGCTGCGCTTCAACCAGTACTATCTGCCCGGCTCTCAGACGGGCAACGGCGAGAATACCTACCTGATCGGCCCGCGCATTCCTATCGCCACTTTCCACCGCATCACGCCCTACGGCAAGTTCCTCGTCGGCCTGGGCAACGGACCGTTTCTCGAGGGAAGCACTTTCGTGCTCGCCTACGGCGGCGGCGTGGATTACAGGCTGAGCCGCCGATTCACACTCCGCGCCTTTGACTTCGAGTATCAGGAGTGGCGCGTGAATCCCACGACACTTTGGCCCTATGGCGGCAGCGTGGGAATCAGCTACAAAGTCTTCTGAGCTCTATGGCTGGACGTGGAGCGGTGTTGCCTTTGCCGTCGGCATGGGCACGTGCAGAATTCCGGCCACGGTAGGCGCAATCTGCCGCATATCCACCAGGCCAAGGTCGCGATGGCGCGCGACGCCGGCTCCCAAGGCAAAGAACGACGAGCGCATCTCCGGATACTCGGGCGAAAACCCGTGTGAGCCTCGATTGCCGGGGATCGGCGTGACAAGGCTGCCCGCGAGTCCGTTTGCGGTATAGTAGCCGGGCTTGAGAACCACCAGGAATGCCGCAGCGGGAAAGCCGCCGCGCTTGCGGATTGCGTCGTGATCCAGAATTTCCGCGATTCCGTTCGCGGGATCCGCTGCGAGGCCGTCGAGCATCGTCTTCACCTGCAGCTCGGTCGCGTGATCATTCGGATCGTGGAGCATGATCGCAGCCATTCCGCCCGCCATCCACGGCTCAGCTTTCCAGGAGTTGATCACCGGAGTCTTGCCCGGGGCGACAGTCGCGTTGATGAGGCCTGCCTGGAGAAACGGAATAGCGAGGTTGACGAAGTTGGAAATATTCATGAAGCCATGATCGGAAACGATGATCACGACGGCGGAGGGATTGTTGGCGAACTGCTGATGCGCGAGGCGCGCCACCATGCCGTCAAGCGCCTCGAGGTCGGCGCAGGCTTCCGGGCTAAACGGACCGTGAGCGTGCTGGGTCTCATCGAGCGAGCTCAGGTGCAGAGTCATGAATGCCGGCTTGAAGCGGCGCAGAATTTCGAGCGCGTAGCGAGTCTTCATCTCGTCGCCGGCGATGCTGGTGTCGTTGCCGTTCATGTAGGGTCCGGCCGCCGGCCGCAGTTGCTGGATGAGCGTGTCCGGCCGCGAGAGCGCCGCCATCAGGAGCTGGTCACCGGGATTCGAAGACGATGACGGGCTCGCGCCGCGCCAATACTCCGGGATGAGGTAGTCAACGTCAGTGGCGCCAACGCTGACGGGCCAGCCGACGCTGGCAGTGCGCAGGCCAGCGCGGTGCGCGACCTGCCACAGCGTGGGAACGCGAATCTCGGAGGCATACCAGTTCCAAGCGCCACCATACTGTTGGAATGGGTCGAAGACCTGGTTGTTATCGATGCCGTGCTCGTCTGGCCAGACGCCGGTGATCAGCGTGGTGTGGCTGGGATAGGTGACAGTGGGCCAGATACCAACGACGCCTTCCGCGTAAGTCCCGTTCGCAAGGAGCGTTCGCAGATAGGGAATCTTCATGCCGTGCGCATCGGCTTGAGTGATGTACTCGGGCTTGAGCCCGTCAATCGAGATCATCAGAACGGGAGCAGCGTGGGCGGCGATTGCGGAGACGACGAGGGCGAGCGGCAAAACCAAAAAACGGCGTGGGACGGCGTTCATGCGGAATGCTCCTGTTTGTATTGTTGACGGGAACCAGCGAAGCCGTCCGCACTCTCAAGTTAAATTCACAAGCGAGCGGCGATGAAGACTGCGGGGAAGTATACAGGGACCAGCGCGCAGTGGACAGTGAGCAGTGGACTGCGGGCCGGAATCAGGGGCGCTTCTCGCCCGACTTCGTGAGCGATGCTTGCAGTTCGAGGATTTGGAGCTGGACTTGCTTGATTTCCTTCAGAGTGGCGACCTGGCTTTCATAGACCTTGTATTGCACCACGTAGATCGTACCCACGAAGTACAGGAGCGCAGCGCCGAATTGAAAGCTATGAATCCCTTGCGGGCCGAGGCGCCCGGGGTAGATGCTCCACCAGAACAGCAAGACAGCGAGGTATACAAGCGTGTTTGCCGCAATCTTATCCCAGCGGAGTGCTCTTGCGTGCTTTGCCAGCAACGCAGCGGTCTCTTCACGATAGGCGGCGAGGTTTTCCGGCTGCGGCAGGGCCGCGAGCAGACCTTCGCGCAGGTTATTCGTTTGCTGTGCCATGTTTCACTCCTTCGAGAATCTGTTTCATTTGCCGTTTGGCATAGTGGATTCGCGACTTGACGGTGCCCTCGGAGCAACCGACGACACTTACAATCTCCTTGAGCGACAGATCCTCGAGAAAATACAGGACCAGAACCTCGCGATGCAGGAGCCCGATTTGATTCAGCGCCGCATGAACCGCAGCGGCGTCCTCTTCGGCAAATGACGGCTCCTCGGCCTCCTGAAAATCCTCGTATTGAACCTTCTCCGCCTGCTCGCGCGAGTAGTTTTTGCGGATTCGATCCACCGTAATTCCATGCGTGATCGAGTACAGCCACGATCGCAGCGAACCAGGATCCCTCAGCTTTCGGATCCCGCGAAACGCCTTGATCCAAACCTCCTGAAGCACATCGAGCGCACTGTCCATGCTGCCAGTCAGGCTGGCCGCGTAATAGAGGAGCGGCCGCTCCATCTGCGCGATCAGGTCTTCGAAAGCGCCCTTTTCGCCGCTTTGGCAACGAAGCGCGAGCCACTCGTACGGCGCTCGATCCTTGCTTTCCATGTGCGTTCAATCATTATGTCGAAGCTGCCGGCTAAAAGGTTCAACCGGGTGGGAGATTTTCTTCGAGCAACAAAAAGAGCCGCCCTTTCGAGCGGCCCCTCTGTGAACTAAGAACTACGAACTGTCTTTCTTATGCCGGCGAAGGCGAGCCCTCGGGTAAACCGCCACCTGTGCCAGGCCCGCGGCTTTCGGGTTTCAGAACCTGCTGCGGGGTACCGTCGGAATCGCCCCCTCCGGCCAACGACGACCGCATCTGCGGCAGCGTCTTACCCTCAAGCAGAAGCTTGAGCTCCTCGGCGTCGATGGTTTCACGCTCCAGCAGCGCGGCGGCAATGCGGTGCATGGCGTCCGCGTTCGATTCCACAAGGTTATGCGCCGATTGGTAGGCCTCGTCGATAAGGCGGCGAACTTCGAGGTCGATCTGCCGAGCCGTCTCCTCGCTGAAGTCGCGATGCTGCGCAATCTCGCGGCCAAGGAAGATCTGCTCTTCCTTTTTGCCGAAGGTGAGCGGACCCAGGCGGCTCATGCCGTACTCGCAAACCATGGACCGCGCCAGCTCCGTGGCGCGCTCGATGTCGTTGCCCGCGCCGGTGGACATCTGGTTGAGGAATATCTCCTCAGCCACGCGGCCGCCGTAGAGCATGGCCAGCCGTGTCTCGAGGTACTCGCGCGTGTAGTTGTGCCGGTCGTCGGGCAGGTGAACAGTGACACCCAGCGCCATGCCGCGGGGAATGATGGTGACCTTGTGCACCGGGTCGGAGTTGTCGCGCTTGAGCGAAACCAGCGCGTGGCCAGCCTCATGATAAGCAGTGACCCGCTTTTCCTCGTCGCTGAGCAACATCGACTTGCGCTCGGCGCCCATCAGGACTTTGTCCTTGGCCAGCTCAAAGTCGTACATGGTGACTTGCTTGCGGTTCAAGCGCGCAGCATTCAGCGCCGCCTCGTTCACCATGTTGGCCAGATCGGCTCCCGAGAAGCCCGGCGTACCGCGTGCGAGCACGTTCAAATTCGTATCGTCGGAGACGGGAACTTTCTTGACGTGCACCTTGAGAACTTCCTCGCGCCCGCGAATGTCGGGCAGGCCCACAACCACGCGCCGATCGAAACGGCCAGGCCGCAGAAGCGCGGGATCGAGCACGTCAGGGCGATTGGTGGCAGCCACAAGAATCACGCCATCGTTCGACTCGAAGCCGTCCATTTCGACGAGCAACTGGTTCAGAGTCTGCTCGCGCTCATCGTGCCCACCGCCCAGGCCTGCGCCGCGATGGCGGCCGACAGCGTCGATCTCATCAATAAAAATGATGCAGGGCGCGTTCTTCTTGCCCTGCTCAAACAGGTCGCGCACGCGGCTTGCGCCCACGCCGACGAACATCTCAACGAAGTCGGAGCCGGAGATGGAGAAGAAGGGAACGTTGGCCTCACCGGCCACGGCACGCGCCAGAAGCGTTTTGCCGGTTCCCGGAGGCCCGACCAGCAGCACGCCCTTGGGAATGCGCCCACCCAGCTTTTGAAACTTCTGCGGTTCGCGCAGATACTCGATGATTTCCTTCAGCTCTTCCTTGGCCTCATCCACGCCGGCCACGTCTTTGAACGTGACCTTCTTTTGCTGCATGGAGAGCAGGCGCGCGCGGCTCTTGCCGAACGACAACGCCTTGTTGCCGCCGGACTGCATCTGCCGCAGCATGAAGAACCACACGGCAATCAGCAGCACGAACGGGCCTGCATTGATGAGGAGGGGAATCAGAAGGTTGTTCTGCGGCTCCTTGATGGAGAAGTTGACCTTGGAGGCGATCATCGCCTTCAAAAGGTCGTCGTAGTTGGTCGGAAGAACGGTGTGGAACTCATCTTTGGGCGAGACCTTCAGATGGCCGTGCAGCTCATCGCCCTGGATGGTGGCGTCCTGCACCTGGTTGTTGACCACCTTGTCATAGAGGTCGGAGTAGGCGTACTCCGGCTCTTTGCCTATGCTGGTGCTTCTCTCCACCACGCCCCACAACAGCACGAGGCAGATGAGGATAAAGAGCCAAAACATTATGGTTTTAACGCTCGAGTTCACCAACGTCTCCTTTTCGCGGTGAAGCCGAAACAGCTACCGCGACCCCCAAACGATACATCCCTGGCCAAACGCCACTTTCTTAGACGCCCCCGCGCCCCGTAAAGTGGCAAAAACTACACAACTGCCTCTGCAGACACGCATCACGCGCCGCCTGAGAAGCAGTAACCCGATTGTACTCCCCGGGCAGTGGAAGTTAGAGGCATGCCCATGCTACGAAAGGGGCAGGACCAACTGCGTCAACGGTTTCTGCCGGTTCTCGGAGTGGGCGGTTCAGCGTCGCCGGCGCCGGAGAAATCCTCCGAAATCGAGAGCTCTGGGTCCGGTTCCAGCTCCACCCCGCGCATCCAGAGGACTTGCCCGTCGATCTCGAGAACGGGCCAGACTGCCCTGTCGGTGCCTGTAACCCGCAGACGTTCCAGCACTTCTTTCACCTTGCGCGGGCTGGATGAGTGGCGAAGCCGCACGCGATCCCCGGGCATCCAGTTGCGGAGAATTGCCGTTTTTCCGGCTGCGCCGCTGTGGCTATTCGGAATTCCTTTGGCCGCGGCGTCGCGAGCCTCGTCCCTATACTCGATGCGAACTCGGAGTCCGAAGGCGGGCGCGTCGATCTCGCCGGGAATTGCCACAGCGTAACTCGTCGGTGGCGCTCCCGCACTTTTTCCTTTTGGGGTTGGTTCGAGCTGAATCGAAAGCCTCAGCTCGCGGGCGGTTCTCTCCGCGCGCAGGCCTTGCGGCAACGCCAGCTTCTGGCCGGCTCGGCCACCAAGCGCCAGAGACCGAACGGCTTCAGTCGCGGCGAAGTCGAGGGCTGCGCCGAATTTTTTTGCCGCGTGCCGAATGAGCCGCCTTTGCAGCGCCGGAGCGAGCGCGGCCAGACGATTCACTTCAATCGCCAGGCCGGAATCGAGGCCGGCGCCCGCAGCGCGGCCACCCCCGCGCACCGGACGGCCCGGCAGCAGCAACTGCGGGGCTAGGCGGGCGAGCTCTGCCTGCCACCACTCTTCTTCGTCGCGGGCCAACGCAGCCATTTGCGCCATATGCTCGCGCAACCGGGGATTCCAGCCTTCGAGCAGCGGCAGCAGCTCGTGGCGGATGCGATTGCGAGTAAAGGTCGAGTTCCGATTCGACGAGTCCTCGCGCCAATCCTGTCCCAGCTCGCGCAGGTAGGTTTCGATTTCAGCGTGGGTCGCGGCCAGCAGCGGGCGCACAATTCTGCCCTCCGGGCTTTCAAGTTTTGGATGAATGCCCGATAGGCCTTCGGTCCACGCCCCACGCAGAAACTTGGCCAGAACCGTCTCGGCCTGGTCGTCGAGCGTGTGCGCTGTTGCGATTGTGTCGACCTCGCCCGAAGACATAAGTTGTCGAAACCACGCGTAGCGCAGGCGGCGGGCAGCTTCCTCAAGGGTCTCAACGGCTTTGCCCGACTTCGCGTGGGCCTGCGCTTCCCGGCGTGTGTCGACGCGTGCCTCGTGAAAGGGAAGATCGAGCTTCGCAGTCAGCGCGCGGCAGAATTCCAGATCGGCGTCAGCCTCGGCTCCGCGCAAGCCGTGATGCAGATGTGCGGCGTGGAGCGCAAGTCCCAGCTCCCTGCTGCGCGCAGCCAGAATCCGCAGAAGCGCCACCGAGTCCGCGCCGCCGGAGAGCGCAACGGCGAGGCGCATTCCGGGCTTGAGCAGTGCGATGTCGAGTGACAGGGATGGAGGCTTCGCGGGACTCACGCAACGATGATACGGCTTTGGGATGCGGCCTCGGGATATTGCGCCGGGTGGTGCGACACGGCGCAAAACTCCCGCAGCTCTCACGAAACTGCGCACCGCCGCGCGCCTTTATACTGGCTCGATATGGAAATCCGTACGGCTGAAACAACCGATGCCGCTCTCATCGCCGCGCATCGCCGGGCAATGTTTGCCGAGATCCAGACGCTCGATGAATCCGTTCTCGATGTGCTGGAGCGCTGCTCCGTTCCGTGGACGGAGCGCATGATCCGCGGAGGCAAATACTGCGGATGGATCGCGACCAACGCGGGCCTGCCCGTGGCTTCGGCCAGCCTTTTGATTCTCGACTGGCCGCCACATCCGTTCGATCCGGAAGGCGAGTTGCGCGGCTATCTGCTCAACGTATATGTGGAACCGGAATACCGAAAGCGCGGGCTGGCGCATGAGCTGGTTCAGCGTTGCATGGCCGAAGCGCTTCGGCGGGGAATCCGCGTGGTCACGCTCCATAGCTCGCAAGCGGGACGGGCGATCTATGAGCGCATGGGATTTCACGCGACGAACGAGATGATGCACACAGAGCCGGCTGAAAGCTGAAAGCTTGCGCGGTGCTATACTCCCGGAGTTATGCAAGTCTTTGCCATTGTTCCCGCTGCCGGGCTGGGCACGCGGATGGCCGGCCCGCAACCCAAGCAATTTCTGGCGCTGGACGGCGTTCCCATCCTCATCCACTCGCTGCGCGCGTTTGCCGCGGCGCCGCGGGTGACGGCGATCTATGTGGCCGTGCGCAAGCCGGAGATGGAGCGCGCGGAGGCGCAGGTAGCCGAGTACGGGTTTACCGGGCGCGTCCATGTGGTGGAAGGCGGCGAAAAGCGACAGGAATCGGTGGCCAACGCGCTCGACGCCCTGCCCGCGGAACCTGACGACATTGTGCTGGTTCACGACGCGGTGCGGCCGCTGATCGACGCGGCCACCATCGAGCGCACCATCGACGCGGTGGCGGAGTTCGGCGCTGCCATCGTGGGGATGCCGGCCACAGACACCATCAAGCAGGTGGAGCGGACGGCACACGGAGCGCTGGTGACGGCGACCATTCCGCGCGAGTTTGTGGTGCAGGCGCAAACGCCGCAGGGATTTCGATTTGGGCTGCTCAAGCGCGCCTTTGCCGAGGCCACTGCCGACGGCTTTGTGGGCACCGATGAGGCTTCGCTCGCCGAGCGCGCGGGAATTCCGGTAGCCGTGGTGCACGGTTCTCAGGTTAATCTGAAGATTACGCAGCCGGGCGACCTGGAACTGGCCGAATTCTATCTGCGGCAGCGCGCGCACTAGGGCCTGCTTACGGTCCCGGAGAAGTCCCGATCTAACCGCCGGATCGCGGCCGCTGCGCCGGAAAGAACATCGGAGAGCCACGCGCTTGAGGCAGGTACGGTGATGATGGACACACGCATCGGATTTGGCTATGACTCGCACGAATTCAAGCCCGGTGTGCCCTTGCGTCTGGGCGGCATGACTCTCGACCATCCCGAAGGCCTGGCCGGCCACTCGGACGGCGACGTGCTGCTCCACGCCATCACCGACGCGCTGCTGGGCGCCGTGGCCGCCGGCGATATCGGCAGCTTCTTCCCGCCCGGTGACCCGCGCTGGAAGGACGCCGATTCCGCCATCTTTCTCAACCTGGCTCTTGAAGAGCTGCAGCACGCCGGCTACTGCATCGTGAACATCGATACGACGCTGGTGCTCGCCGCGCCCAAGGTCGCGCCCATCGCGGCCGAAATGAGCGCAAGGGTTGCCGATCTGCTGGGCGTGGCTATCGATCAGGTGAGCATCAAGGCCAAGACGCCCGAAGGCCTGAACCTCGATCGTGTGGCCCAGTGTCACGCCGTGGCGCTGGTCGAACGCGTGCAGGAGCCGGAAGAGCTGAAGAGCATGAGCGAAGTGGTCGAGAGCCAGCGCCAGCTCGAAGACGTGGTCGAGGACCTGCTGAGCTCGGTTCACGGCGTGCCCAAGAAGCGGACGATCACGCCTGTCTACGACACGGAAGACATCACCTAAGCGCGATCTGTGTGTCCAGACCGCTCGGCGACTACAAATGCGGAACCTGGTAGCGCAGGATTTGATCGTCCATTGTAACCAGGGTCAATCCCTCAAGATGCGCCTGCGCCACAAGCAAACGGTCAAAGGGGTCGCGATGCAACGTGGGAAGCGATCCAGCCCACTCGGCGTGCTCAGCGGTGATTGGGAGAGCTGCGAAACTGTGTTTTTGAATCGCCTTGGCAGCAGACGCGCGAAAGACCAGCTTGCCCGAAGCCCGCTTGATCGCTATTTCCCACACCGAAACCGCGCTTACATAAACCTGATTCGTGGGCGACAAGATCGCAGTATGGAGATGAGCAGGCAAGTGCGTGTCGTCGGCTTCCCACCACAGAAACACATGCGTATCCAGCAGGACTTTCATTCTCTATAGCCCAAAGTCCTGAAGCACGTCCTCCGGCAGCGGAGCGTCGAAATCCTCCGCGATATACGTGATGCCCATATAGTTCTTACCCGGCATGCGCAGCGACTGGCTCGATGTCGAAGGCGGCACTAGCCGCGCCATCGGCTTGCCCGCCTTGGCGATCACGATCTCCTCGCCCCTGGCGGCCCGCTCCACCAGGCTGGAAAGCTGTGTCTTGGCCTCGTAGAGATTGACCTGCTTTGCGGACTTTTTCGCCGGTTTCGGGACGGGGTTAGCGGCCATGATGAAACTCCTTCCATTTCATTTTGACGCCAATTAGGGAGTTGGTCAAGTTGGTCAAGTTCATCGTGCTCCGGGTCGTCGCCTTTTCCGAATGGAAAACCGAAGCATCGCAGAAGTCCTAGCCCCTCCGATTTTTATTGAAGATTCATGGGTTTAGCGGTACCTTGGCTGCGAACCCAATTCCGCATTGGAGCGTTGCTATGCACAATCTCGCGTTCATGCTGCAACAGGGAATCGACCCGGATCAGATTCAGCACATCGTCGTGGCGATGATGGCGATCCTGCCGCTGATCATTCTGGTCTGTCTCGCCATCGTCATCATCCCCTTCTGGTTCATCTGCAAGAAGGCCGGCTTCTCGCCCTGGCTTTCGCTCCTGAACATTGTCCCGTTGGGCAACCTGATCCTGATCTATGTGCTGGCCTTTGCGCAGTGGAAGGTTGTGCCCGTGCCGCAAATGGGGTATCCGCCTCCGTATCCGCAACCGCCGCTGCCGCCGCAACTGCCCCCGCAGCAGTGAGACGTTGAGCACGGCAAGGCCGGGAGCCTTGCGATAGCATCGTGAGTGGAAACGAATCGACACGATGCCTGATCCCAACTCCTCCGGCGCCACGACTCTGCGCGTCCGATTTGCGCCTTCGCCCACCGGCTTCCTGCATGTGGGCAGCGCACGGACGTTTATCTTCAATTGGCTCTACGCGCGCCACAATCACGGCACGATGGTGCTGCGAATCGACGACACGGACCTCGAGCGCAACACCGAGGCCAGCGTGCAGTCCATTTTTGAGGGGTTGCGCTGGCTGGGCCTCGATTGGGACGAAGAGTACAAGCAATCGGAGCGCCTCGATCTTCACCGGGCCGCAGCGCTCCAGATCCAGGAAAAAGGCCTTGCCTATCGCGATTTCACTCCGGCCCACGCGACCCCCACTCATTCGGAAATTGAAGAGCATTCCTCTTCGCAGGGCGCATGGCTGTTCAATCCCGGCATGCGCGAGTTGTCGCGAGAAGAGAGCGATCGCCGCGCCGCCGCCGGCGAGCCGTTCGCGCTGCGCTATCGCGTGCCGCGCGGTGAGCACTTGGTGCTGCGTTTTACGGACGCCGTGTATGGGATGCAAGCAAAGCCGGCCGACGAGGTGGAAGACTTTGCTCTCATGCGCTCGGATGGCATGCCCACGTACCATCTCGCCTCGTGCGTCGACGACGCCGATCTCCGCATCAGCCACATCATCCGCGGCCAGGATCACCTGACCAACACCTTCAAGCACCTGCTCATCTTTGAAGCGTTGGGGGAGGGCCTGGGAGCGAAACCGCCGCGGTTCGCGCATCTGCCTCTGCTCGTCGCACCCGATGGCGCAAAGCTTTCCAAGCGCAAGCACGGTCCCGTCGTAAGCGTGACCACTTACCGCGACGCCGGCTTCCTGCCGCAGGCTTTCGTCAACTTTCTCTGTCTGCTGGGCTGGTCGCCCAAGAACGATCGCGAGTTCATGACGCTCGAAGAACTCATGGAAGCATTCACTCTTGAGGGCGTCAACCGCGCGAATGCCGTCATCAACTTTACTGACGACGACCCTTTTGACGCCAAAGCGGTTTGGCTCAACGCCGAGCACATCCGTGCATTGCCTGTCGAAGGACTCAGCCGCGATCTTGAGCCGTTCTTTCATGCTGCAGGCTTTAGTCCAAAACCGGGAAGGCTGGAAGCCGTCACGCCGCTCATCCGCGAGCGCATCAAGCTGCTGCGCGATGCGGTGCCGGCGGCGGATTTCTTCTTCCTCGACAAACTTGCGCCGTACGATCCGGCCGAGCTGATTCCCCTCAAGAAAGGAGAATCGACAGGTGATGCCGCGCTCGCGCGGCGCGTCTTGCAAACTGCGCTCGAGGTTTTGCCTGCGACCGCCTTCGATCACGATTCCCTCGACAAGGCGCTTCGTGGCGCGGCCACTCAACTTGGTTTGAAGGCTGGTCCGATGTTTCAGCCCATCCGGGTCGCCGTTTGTGGACGCAAGAATGCGCCGCCACTGTTTGAAACCATGGTTGTCCTCGGCCGCGACGTGTGCCTCGAGCGCATCCGCGAGGCAGAAAAGAACCTTCAATCGCTCGCTTAAGCACAGATTGTCAGGAACTGAAGTTATGACCAACGGAAATCCGGAAGGCAACGAAACTCCCAGTCACTCCAATTTTCTCCGTGACCAGATCGCCAAGGATGTGCGCACCAGGAAGTACGGCGACGCAGTCGTGCAGACGCGTTTTCCACCCGAGCCCAACGGCTATCTCCACATTGGCCACGCCAAAGCAATTTGCATTGATTTTGGATTGGCGGACGAATTCGGCGGCAAGACCAACCTGCGCTTTGACGACACCAATCCCGAGAAAGAAGAAACGGAGTACGTCGAATCGATCAAGACCGATGTGCGCTGGCTGGGCTTTGACTGGGATCGCCTCTGCTACGCGTCGGATTATTTCGGGCAGCTTTACGAGTGGGCGCTGAAGCTCGTCAAGGCCGGCAAGGCTTACGTCGATGACCTCAGCGCCGATGAGATTCGCCAGCACCGCGGCACGCTGACCGAGCCCGGCAAGGACAGCCCATATCGCAACCGGACGATTGAGGAGAATCTCGACCTGTTTCAACGCATGAAGTGCGGCGAGTTCCCCGACGGCAGCCGCGTGCTGCGCGCCAAGATCGACATGGCCTCGCCCAACCTGAACATGCGCGACCCCGTGATGTACCGCATCCTCCACGCCACGCACCACCGGACCGGCGACGAGTGGTGTATCTATCCGATGTACGACTTCGCGCATGGCCAGTCGGACTCGATTGAGCACGTCACGCACTCCATGTGCACGCTGGAGTTTGCCGACCACCAGCCGCTCTACAAGTGGTATATTGCCCAGCTCGGAATTTTTCCGTCCGAGCAAATTGAATTCGACCGGCTCAACCTCACCTACACGCTGCTCTCTAAACGCAAACTACTACAGCTTGTAACGGAAAAGCGCGTGAGCGCGTGGGACGATCCGCGCATGCCTACGCTGTCGGGGCTGCGGCGCCGCGGCTTTACTCCCGAAGCCATTCGCGCCTTTTGCACCGCGATCGGCGCCTCGCGGACTAATGGCAGCACTGACGTTGAAATGCTCGAGCACTTCCAGCGCGACGACCTGAACCACCGCGCCTCACGTGCCATGGCTGTGCTGCATCCCTTGAAGCTGATCATTGACAACTATCCCGAGGGTCCCAATACGGATCTTGTCGAGTTCGTCGAGGTCGCGAACAACCCCGAAGATCCGTCGGCCGGAACGCGGCAGGTTCCGTTCAGCCGCGAGCTCTACATTGAACACGACGATTTTCGCGAGGTTCCTCCGCCGAAGTATTACCGGCTGTCTCCTGGAAAAGAAGTACGCCTGCGCAATGCCTACTTCGTGACCGCGCAGCGCGTAGTGAAAGACCAGCAGGGCAACGTCGTCGAGGTGCACTGCACCTATGATCCGGCGAGCCGCGGCGGCAACTCGCCCGACGGGCGCAAGGTGAAGTCCACCATGCACTGGGTTTCAGCCGCGCACGCCATCTCCGCCGAAATCCGTCTCTACGACAAGCTCTTCACCAAGGCCGATCCCTACGACCTGGAAGAAGGCCAGGACGTGCTCGACAATCTCAACCCGAACTCGCTGGAGATTCTGACGGGCGCGAAGCTCGAGCCGTCGCTCGCGAACGCCAAGCTCGAAGACCGCTTCCAGTTCGAACGCGTGGGTTATTTTTGCCTGGACCCGGACTCGTCCGAAACCAGGAAAATATTCAACCGGACGCTTGCGCTGAAAGACTCGTGGGCGAAGATAGAGAAGAAGGCGCCATTGCATGGAGCGGACGCTCGCTGATCGCTCGCATGGGCGTTGTGCTTTCAAGGTTTTCGAAGGCGCTGCCTGGGGGCGCGAAGCCTGCCCGCTGGCGAACAGCCGCCGTCTTGCCGTAGAGTGAGACGGACCACAAGAGAGGGCCGCAAGGGAGAGATTCATCGTGCATCGGAACATGAGAATTACAGGACGAGCTGCGGCAGTTACCGCGCTGGCGTTTGGGTTCGGCGGTTTGGGCATCGCGGCCGCGCAAGCAACTGGCAGCGGGCTGGGCATCTTTGAGAATCAATCGGACGTGGGCAGTGTGGCGCCGCCGGGAGTGGCGACATTCGACGCTGCAACCGGCGAATACGTCATTCGCTCCGCAGGCGCGAATCTGTGGGTCAACGTGGACGGGTTCCACTTTGTGTGGAAGAAGGTCTCGGGCGACGTGTCGCTGACGGCCGACGTGAAGCTGGCCGACGCCAGTCCCACTGCAAGCCCTCATCGCAAGGCGCTGCTGATGTTCCGGCAGACGCTCGATTCAGACTCGCTCTACGCGGACGCGGCGATTCATGGTTCCGGAGAGACGGCGCTGCAATACCGGCGCAACAAGGGCGACACCACGCAGGACATCGCCTTCAACATCGGCGCGCCGCAGCGGTTGCGTCTTGAAAAGCGCGGCGACACCATCACGCTCTTCCTGAGCATGCACGGCGAGCCGCTGCACCAGGTGGGAGCGTCGATCAAGCTGCACTTCAACGGCGATTTCTACGCCGGCTTGGGAGTTTGCGCGCACAATAAAGACGCGGTGGAACAGGCCACCTTCGCGCATGTGGATCTACAGCCTATGTCGCCTCCGCAAACGCCCGCGCCCATGGCGCTTTACAGCACTCTTCAGACCATTGCCATCGACAACAATGCGCGCATGGCCTTCGTGATCCAGACCGGCAAGGGACAGATGGAAGCGCCTAACTGGAGCCGGGACGGCAAGACGCTGATCTTCAACCGCGAAGGCAAGCTGTGGAGTGTGCCCGCGGCTGAAGGCAACGGCTTGATGGCCGAGGCTACGCCGATCGACATTGGCAACGCCACTGACTGCACCGGCAGTCACGGCCTCTCGCCCGACGGCAAATGGCTGGCGATGACCTGCACCACGCCGGATCATCTCGGCCGGCACGTCTATGTTGTTTCCGCCGCAGGCGCTATTGTTCCCGCCGCAGGCGCCATCGTGCCTGCAGCGGGCGGCGCGCCGCGCATGGTGACAGCGAATCCCGACTCCTACTTTCATACCTGGTCGCCGGATGGGAAGACGATTCTGTTTACACGGCCCAGCCACGGCACGCTGAACATCTACGCCATTTCGCCGGACGGCGGAGCGGAGACCGCGCTGACCACGGGCACCGGCGTGAGCGACGATCCGGATTTTTCGGCCGATGGGAAGTGGATTTACTTCAACTCCGACCGCGCGGGTGGAATGCAGGTCTGGCGGATGCGGCCCGACGGCAGCCAGCCCGAGCAGGTGACCTTCGACGAGAAGCACAACTGGACGGCGCATCCCTCGCCCGACGGAAAATCGATCCTGATTCTCTCCTACGACAAGGATGTGACCGGGCATGCGGCCAACAAGGACGTGACCTTGCGGATCATCAACGTTGCCGGCGGGAAGATTCGCGACCTGGTGCGGATCGTTGGCGGATCGGGCAGCGATAACGTGCCCAACTGGGCTCCCGACGGCGCGCATTTTGCCTTTGTGAGCTACCAGTTTCTGCCCGCCGACGACAACGGCTCCACGCAATGACGGGTGCCGACGCCGGCAAAGCTGACGATTGCAGGTCGGCTGGCTTCGGCGTTCCTACTTGCCAATCACGTCGATCGGGACGTTGATGGTTTTGGGCGGCATGCACTGGTTCTGGTCGCAGGCCTGGTAGTGCAGCTTGGCCTGCACCAGGTGATTGCCCGGCGTGGCCACAATGCGCGCCAGAATGTCGAACTCGCCGGTGTAGACACTCAGCTTGGTTTTGGGATCGAAGGCAAGCGAGACGATTGTGCCGGGCGGATAGGTGGCCGCTCCGAGCCGGACGCCCATGCCGTCGGGGATGGAGAAATCCGTCGGGATCAGGAACTCGTCGCTGGGCGTGTGCGAGTTGATGTGCAACCCCTGCGCGACGCGGAAGTGCAGCGTGACTGCGCTCGGCTTGCCCGCGGGAACGCTCACCTGTTCGGGAAAGAGGTACTGCACCGCCTCGGTATTAACCACCGAGATGTTCCGCGGCGAATTGGAAATGAATTGACCGTGGGACTCTGCCGCACCGAGGAAGCTGAGGCCAATCGCCAGCACCGCCGCTACGTAAATTTGTTTTTTCATTTCCATCATCAAGGTCAGATCCAGCCGCAATTCACTCATTTTCTCGAGAGCTTCCTGGCTCCGCTGACACCGCCAGCTCCGCTGCTCTTATTCCGCCAGTGCTTTCTTGATATTCCCCTCGATCTCGCTCTCCGAGGTCAGGCCCAGGGACGCTGCAACCACTTTGCCGCTGCGATCGACGAAGAACGACGCAGGCAGATCGTCGAGCCCGCCGTAGTCGCGGCTGATGCTGTCGCCGTCGAGCAACACCGGGTAAGGCACCTTCATCTCGGTCACGAACTTATCGGCGTTAGCTTCGGCCTTGGCCCAACCGGCCTTATCGTTCGTCTGCAAGTCATCGCCCTCGGTGTCCACGCCCAGCACCTCAAAGCCCTGCGCCGCGTATTTGTCGCGCAGATCGATGATCCAGGGCGTTTCCACTTTGCACGGGCCGCACCAGGTAGCCCAGAAGTTGATCATCACAGCCTTGCCCTTGTAGTTCGCGAGCGAGACTTTGCTTCCGCTCAGGTTCTCAAGCGCGAAGTTGGGCGCTGGCTTGCCATCGAGCGGCGAAACATAATTCATTGCGTCGCCGCCGGGGGTTGGGACCAACTCGCCCTGCGCGGCCCCGGCGAGTAATCTTTCGGCGGCCTGCTTGCGATACTCCCAGTTAGCCCAGCCCGCCCAGGCAAAGATCGCCAGAATAAAAAGAACGGTAATAAGAACGATGGTGTTTCGGCGCAACGGAATCGACCTCGTAGCTCTATTGTATGTTCGCGAACAGCCGGGCGGAAATGGGGAGAGTGAAAGAGTGAAATGGTGAAGAAGTGATGCACGCAGCGGAAGGATCGCCCCATTTCCACTTTTTCACTCATTCACTTTTTCACTTTTTAACCCGTCTCTGATCTCTGACTACTGTCCACGGTCGACTGTCTTTGCTACCATCAAATGCCAATGAGCCCCATTGGGAAAGACGAGCCGTTCAATCCTGCATCGCTGGTGCGCACTGAGGCCGCCGCGCTTGAAGCGCTCGCCCGCCGCCTCGACGGGCCGATGGCCGATTCCTTTGCGCGAGCGGTCGACATGATCCTGCACTGCGGCCATCAAAATGGCCGCGTGGTGGTCACCGGCATGGGCAAGAGCGGCATCATCGCGCAAAAGATCGCGGCCACGCTCAGTTCCACCGGCTCGCCGGCGCTGTTTCTGCATCCGGCCGAGGCCGTGCACGGCGACCTGGGCGTGCTCATGCCGGGCGACGTGGTCATTGCGCTCTCGGCATCAGGAGAAACAGAGGAGATTCTGCGCCTGCTGGCCACGGTCAAGCGCAAAGGCGACGCGCTCATCAGCTTTTGCTGCAATCTTCAATCGACTCTCGCCGCGGCCAGCGAAGTGGCGCTCGATTGCAGCGTTGAGCGCGAGGCCTGCGGGCTGAATCTTGCGCCCACGGCGTCGACGACGGCGATGCTGGCTCTTGGCGACGCGCTCGCCGTTGCGGTAAGCCTGCGCAAGGGTTTCCGGGCTGAGGACTTCGCGGAGCTGCACCCCGGCGGCAAGCTGGGCAAGCAGCTCGCCAAGGTTCGCGACCTGATGCACACCGGCGAGGACGTTCCGGTTGTAGCGCCTTCAACTCAGATGGCCGATGTGATCTTCGAGATGTCGTCGAAGAAGCTGGGCATGACGACGGTGCAGGAGTCGGGCCGGCTGCGCGGCGTGATCTCGGACGGCGACTTAAGACGGTTATTGGAACGCGAAGGCGGCGCGGCGCTGGGCAAGACGGCCGGCGAAGCGATGAATGCGCATCCGCGCACGATTGGCGGGGACGAGCTTGCGGCCAAGGCGTTGGCGATTCTTGAGGAGCGCAAAATTACCTCGCTGATCGTGGTCGATGCTGACGAGAAGGTCGAAGGCGTGGTGCATCTGCACGATCTGTGGGGCGTGGAATTGATCTGACTCGCTGGGAATCGCGCCGTTCACCGATACTGCGGCGCCAGCAGCGCAATAACTTCCAAATCGCGGTCCAGAATCACCGATTTGTCGGGGTTGGAAGCATCGTAGTGAACTTGAACTCGCTTGTCCTTGACTTGGCGCACAAATTCGTCGGCTTCTTCTTCGCGGCGAAAATGGTGGACATGCTTGCCTGAGCGGTACTCGCCCACGTAGTAGGTATAGGTAAGCTCGACCCAGTAGCGCATCCCCTGCTTATGAACCTGCCCGCTTTGGATCGTTCCGTCGGTCGCGGGCCAACCGGCCATCGCCTTGTTCTGCCGCCATTTCTGGTAAAGCTTCCGCACCCCAAACGCCGCCAGCGCGCCGGGAATAATCCCGCCCATCTTGAGGAGCTTGACCAGCACAAACACGATCTCTCCCCAGGGGATGTGGTGGAAATTCATGCCTGAAAGTATGCCACACGGCTTCGACGGAGCGATGTGCGCCCTAAATGCCGCCTTTTGAACTCCCCTACACGCCGGACATTTAGAATGAAAGCTGTTGTCATTTGCCTTACGTCTGTGTTGCCGGACGAGAAAGTACCCAAAACATTTCTATGCATCGTTGGTCAAAGCTTTTTATTCCTACTTTGCGCGAGGCCCCGGCGGACGCCGAAGTGGCCAGCCACAAGTTTCTTCTTCGCGCGGGCTACATTCGCCAGCTAGGAGCGGGAATTTACAGCTATCTCTTTCTCGGCCAGCGCTCGCTGAACAAGATCATCGCCATTGTGCGCGAGGAGATGGACCAGATCGCGCAAGAGTTTTACCTGCCGGGGATTTTGCCGCGCGAGCCGTGGGAGGAGAGCGGCCGCTGGACCGGGATGGGCGACAACATGTTCCGCCTGAAGGACCGCAAGGGCGCGGACCTGTGCCTGGGTATGACGCACGAAGAGATCATGACCACGATCGCGCGTGGCGAGCTGCGCAGTTACAAGCAGTTGCCGCAGATCTGGTACCAGATTCAAAGCAAGTTTCGCGACGAGCCGCGGCCCAAGGCGGGCCTGCTGCGCGTGCGCCAGTTCACGATGAAGGACAGCTACTCCTTCGACATCAACAAAGCCGGTCTCGACCGCAGCTTCGACCTCCACGACCGCGTCTATCGCTCCATCTTCACGCGCTGCGGGCTCAGGTTCGTGGCTGTCGAGGCCGATTCCGGAGCGATGGGCGGTTCGCAGTCGCAGGAGTTCATGGTCTACACCGATGCCGGAGAGGATTTGATCGCGAGCTGCCCGGTGTGCGGGTACGCGGCGAATCTGGAGAAAGCAACGTCGCGGCTCAATCCGGTCATCGAAATGGCTCCGACGGGCGGAGGGGCGCCGGAGCTTGTTCATACGCCGGGCTGCGGCTCAATCGCCGACGTGGCCGCGTTCTTCAAGATTTCGCCGGCGTCTGACATCAAGTGCGTGGCGTATATGGCGTCGATCTCCGGCGAGTGGAAGCCGGCAGTGGTGTTCCTGAGGGGAGATCATCAAGTCAACGAGGCAAAATTGGCGGCGGTTCTTTTCGCGTCCGAACTGAGACCGATGCAGGCGGATGAGATCGAGGCGGTCTTTCATGCGCCGGCGGGTTTCCTTGGACCCATTGGCCTTGATCCTGCCAGTAGAGAAGGGTACAGAGAGGCGTTCTCTCTTGATATTCTCCAAGCCGACCACGGCGAAGCCTCGAGAAAACATCGCCTCGACTTTCTTCGCTCCGAAGTTACGGACCGATCACCGTTGGTCATCGTCGATCGCAGCTTTGAAGGCCGAAAAAACATGGTCTGCGGCGCGAACAAGCTCGACTACCACCTGCGCAACGTGACGCCAGTCCGCGATTTCACCTGGACGCTCACCGCCGACATCCGCAGCGTGAACGAGGGCGAGGGCTGCCCGACAGAGGGCTGCGCCGGCAAGCTCGTCGTCGGCAAAGCCGTCGAGGTCGGTCACATCTTCAAGCTCGGCTACAAGTATTCCGAGTCGATGGGCGCGCGCGTCCTGGACGAAAACGGAAAAGAAGTGACTCCGATCATGGGCAGCTACGGCATCGGCATCGAACGGATTCTCACCGCTTCCATCGAGCAATCGAACGATGCCAACGGGTTTTGGCTGCCGGCTTCGATCGCGCCATTCACGGTGGTAGTCACCGTTACCAACGTCGGCGACTTTGCGCTGCGTGCGGCCGGGGAGAAGCTCGCGGTAGAACTTGGGTCGGCGGAACTCGATGTGCTGCTGGATGACCGCGACGAGCGCGCCGGCGTCAAATTCAAGGATGCGGACCTGGTTGGCATTCCCTATCGCATCAACGTGGGAAAGAAGGCTGCCTCAGGTTTGGTGGAACTGGTAACGCGCTCGACGAGCACCAGCGTAGATGTAGCCTTGGGCGATGTGGTGGCGCTGGTGAAGAAGCGCGTGGAAGAAGAGCGGCTGCTGGAAGCAAGCCTGTAGCTGGCCGGGTTTTTTCCGCGGCACGAGGCGCAGTTTTTCAACCCGACTTCTTCAGCGCGAACGAGCTAGGGGCTGAAAGCTGCATTTGAGGAGCGGCAATGGCGATCCGAGTCCGAATCCCGAGGCCCCAATCGGGGCATCATCTCCGGTCGCGGATTCTGCTGGTTCTGCTCGCGATCGTCGCCGTCGCCGCCGTGGCGGGCGTTTCGATTTTCGCCTACTTCTACCACATGTATGAGGGCATTGTTGATGAACGGCTGAAGCAGCCGATCTTCGCCAGCACCGCGCAAATCTACGCCGCGCCGCGTGAGGTGCGTCCGGGGCAAAAGCTCTCAATCCGTTGGATCGCCAACGAGCTGCACGAAGCCGGCTACTCGGGCGATGGCGCCGCTCAGCCTTCCCCGCTGGGCAGCTACAGCGAAGGCGTGCAACAAATTACGGTACAGCCTGGTCCGCAGTCCTATCACGCGCCGGATAACGCCACCATCCACGTGAGCGGCGGCGTGGTGAGTTCGATTACCGACGCGCACGGCCAGCCGCTTTCGAGCTACGAGCTCGAGCCGTTGCTCATTACCGGCCTGAGTGAGGGCACCCAGCGCACCAAGCGCCGCGTGCTCACGTACGACGAGATTCCCCAGAATCTTGTGCATGCGGTCATCGCCATTGAGGACAGGCGTTTCTTTGAGCACGGCGGCATCGACTATTGGCGCATCCTGGGCGCGATGCGCAACGACATCTTCCACCTACATCGCTACAGGGAGGGCGCATCCACGCTGACGCAGCAGTTGGCGCGCGGATTCTTCCTCACCCCCGAGCAAACCTATTCGCGCAAAGCACGCGAAGCTGTCATCAGCATCATTCTCGAGCACCGCTTCGATAAGCAGCAGATCTTCGCCATGTACGCGAACGAAATTCCTCTCGGGCAAATCGGCAGTTTTTCCATCGACGGATTCGGAGAGGCGTCTCAGGACTATTTTGGCAAGGATGTAAGCCAAATCGACCTGGCGGAGTGCGCAATGCTTGCCGGGCTCATCCAGAGCCCCAGCCGTTTGAATCCTTTTCACCATCCGGATCGTGCGATCGAGCGCCGCAATCTTGTGCTCGACTCGATGGTTGAAACCGGCGCCATTACCAAGGATGAAGCCGAGGCCGCGAAGTCCGAACCGCTCCATTTGGTGTCCTCAAGCGTCGATGAAAGTGAAGCGCCCTACTTTGTCGACCTGGTACACGACCAACTCACGCAAAGGCTCGGGGATCGCGACTTCAACCGCGAAGGCCTGCGCATCTACACTTCGCTCGATCCCGATCTGCAGCGCCTCGCAACGCAGGCGGTCGACTCCACAATCCACGTCGTCGACGCGCAGATTGACGCCGTTCACGCGCACGACAAGAAGCTCGGCAAGCCTTACATCTATCCGCAAGTGGCGCTGATCGCTCTCGATCCCCACACCGGACAAGTGCTTGCGCTGGTGGGCGGGCGCAGCTATGGCACATCGCAGGTGAATCACGCGGTGGCGCATCGTCCAACGGGCTCCATTTTCAAGCCTTTTGTGTACGCGGCTGCGTTCCAAACCGCGGTTGAGGGCACGATGCTGCCGGGCCAAACCAAACTGTTTTCGCCAGTGACCATGCTCGACGACGCGCAGCAAACCTACGGCGCCGGCACCGAATACGAGTACACGCCGCACAACTTCGAAAGCGAGTTTTACGGCGAGATGACCGCGCGCCTGGCTCTGATGCGATCGGACAACAACGCAACCATCGGCCTGGCCAGCATGGTGGGCTTCGATCGAGTGGCCGCGCTCGCTCGTGATGCTGGGATCAAGAGCGCACAGGGCACGCCTTCAATGGCTATTGGTTCCTACGATGCCACACCGCTCGACATGGCCGGCGCATATACGACCTTTTCCAACGGCGGCGTGCACATCGATCCGTGGATGCTGGCCAGCGTGCGCACGCCAACCGGCGACATCATCGAAGATTACACGCCCACCACGCGGCAGGTGCTCGATCCACGCGCGGCTTTCCTCACCACATCCATGATGGAGGCTGTTCTCGGAGGCAACGGGAGCGATCCCTGCACGATCGATGGACGAGATTACTGCGGAACTGGCGCCGGCGTCCGGAACATGGGATTCACCGCTCCGGCTGCGGGCAAAACTGGAACCAGCCACGATGCCTGGTTTGCCGGCTTTACCTCGAACCTGCTGTGCATCGTTTGGGTGGGCAACGACGATTACACCGAGCTTGACCCAGAAAACCGCGGCCGCATTCAGGGCGCGCGTGTCGCGGCTCCCATCTGGGCTGAATTCATGAAACAGGCAGTTCTGCTTCCGCAATACTCCGACACCAATGAATTCACGCCGCCGGATGGCGTCCAGATTGTTTCCATTGACAAGACCACCAACCTGCTGGCGGACGCCTCCTGTCCCGACGACTTCAGCGCGGCGTTCCTCGACGGCACCGCGCCCACCGACACCTGCGACCATAAGAGCGGCCTGAACAGCGAGGATCATCGCAACATCTTTCAGAAGATCTTCGGGATCGGTAAGCCGCCGAATTGATTCGAGGAATTGAGAGCTGACAATGGCGCTTCTCGTTGACACCCCTAAATATCGCGACCTTATTTATGACGTTGGACTGCACAGAGGGGAAGACTCAGAATTCTATCTACGCAAAGGCTTTCGCGTTGTCGCATTTGAAGCAGATCCAGAACTGATAGTGTCCTGCAAGGGAAGACTCAAAGACTTTGTCGATAGTGGGCAGTTGACCATTGTTCAAGGGGCTATTGTGGGCGTTGACGCCATAGAGGCTGGCTCCAAGAAGGTTCGGTTCTATAAGAATAGTGATTGTTCCATCTGGGGAACAGTTTCTTCTGACTGGGCAGAGCGTAATGCGCGATTTGGAGCGTCAAGTAGCGTTATTGATGTCGATGCGATCAATTTTGCAGATGCGATAAGAGAGCACGGCGTGCCGTATTTTATGAAAGTTGATATTGAGGGGTGTGATTCAGTCTGTCTAAGGGCATTAAGTGGTTTTAGAGAGCGACCCACTTACATTTCCATCGAATCAGATAAGACGAGCTTTGGGAATATCGAGCGTGAAATTGACTTACTTACCAAGTTGGGCTACACGTCTTTTAAAGCTGTAGAGCAATCAAGTCTGTGCCTGTCTCAGTCGCCTCCGTATCCACAAAAGGAAGGTAAGTATGTAGCCCAGCGTTTCGAGGAAGGGTCGTCGGGGTTATTTGGATCGGAACTGGAGGGAAATTGGAAGTCGAGGCGTGGGATCCTCCAACAGTATCGCCTTATTCGTCTCGGATATTTTCTCGTAGGTGATGACGGAATTATGAATAGCTGGAGATTTCGCGGTGCTCGCGGACTGCGATTTTTGACGGTTCGCGTTCTTGGTCTCTTTACACACGCAGCAGTGCCGGGGTGGTACGACACTCATGCCCGCCACTCCTCTGTGGATGATTCGCGTTCAATACAATCGACGAATTTATCTGAGAGTTCTGGTTAGAATTCTGCGTGCGAAGAAGAGGAACCTAAAACTTTAAGCACCTCGTCGCGCGACAAGGGCTCCTGCCCGGAGCGCGCCAATCGTAGCAGGCATCTGAAAATTCTATCTGCAGGCATTATTCTCCTATCCATCTACATCGGAACCGTCGGGCATTGGCTGGCAGAGCGGGCACCAGAAGGTGACGCGCGCATCCTCGCCCTGAATGCGGCGGCGAATCCGCCCGCCGCAGCGCCTGCACGGTTCGCCCGCACGACTATAGACCCACAGGCTCGCGCTGGGGTCCGACGCGTGCGTGGTGCGCCGCTGCTGCCCGCGAAAAGTAACGATCAGGTCGCCGGAATCTTCGAGCACATTGGCGCGCAGCAGCTTTTGCGCGCTGGCAATCGTTGCTGCGGCTTTGTCGCGGGTCAGCGTTCCGACGGCACGGAACGGATGAAGGCCCTGCACAAAGCAGATCTCCGATTTGAAGACATTGCCGACGCCGGCGAGAACTGTTTGATCGAGCAGTGCGTCGGCGAGCGCTTCGTGCGGGCGCGCCATCAGGCGCCCGAGCGCGGCTTCGGCGTCGAATTCCTCGCTGAGCAGATCGTTGGCGGGCTGGGCGACATGTATGTCGCGGGCGAGCGACTTTTCCGTGTGCATTCGTGCTACGGGCACGCGAAAGCCGACAGCCTGGTACTCGCTGTTCTCGATCACGATGCGCATATGGAACCGCGGCGCCTGCCAGCGTTCGCCTTGCCGGTAGATGTGCCACCGGCCGTTCATCAGCAGATGCGAAGTGAGAATTCCGCCGCCCGAAAAATGAATGAGCAGCCATTTGCCGCGCGCCTCGACCTGATCGACCGTCTGGCCGACGAGCGGCGTGTCGTCGTTGAAACGCGTAAGAAGTGGAAATGTCGATCGGAAGCCGATGACCGGTTTGCCCGCGAGTGCGCGGCCGAGGTTGCGCGCGGTGCGAAAGATAGTGTCGCCTTCAGGCATTCCTAAGGATTCCGACCTGTGTATCGAACAAGGGTGGAGCTGCGAGCGATTCCATCAAATGCAAAGGCCCCGGTTATCAAGCCGGAGCCTTTGTCTTGGTGTTGCTCAGCGTAATGAACGCCGCCCGCGAAACTGTACTTACCTTAGCACAAATCTGCAAATCTGACCCAAAGAATTAGTCGAGCGGCGTATGGAGGGCAAGGGAGTCGAACCCCAATGGCTGATAAGGCCACTCGACCGTTTCGCGGACGGCGTCCAGTACCCACTGGCAATACCCTCCAGACAACCCCCTGCGAAGGAAGCATCTTAGCTGGATATGCAGCCGAAATTCGTGATGTCCATCACGGTCGATGGGATCGAGTTTTAGAAGTCAATGCAGCTCACTGGGATGTGCATCGCGCGCGTGCTGTCCAATCGCATGCGGAATACGGCGCAAGTGCATGCCCAGCGGCCCGGGATGGAAGCCCGCATCCATGAGGAAGCGCGCCATCGAATGCGCGGCGGCCGGCTGGCCGTTGATGGTCGTGATCAACACGCCGTTGTGATTGTTTGCACGCATCCGTTGCTGCCCGAGCGTGCATAGAAAATGAGCCAGCCCCGCGGCGGCCTGCGAACGCTCCGGCTCCTCGGCAGGCAAAAAAACGAGCAAATTAGGATTGCCACGCTTGAGCCAGGCCACGAGCTCGCCATTGCGCAGAATCACTTCAGCGTAGGCGGCGCGAGTGAGGATGCGCGGCGCGCTTTCAGAATCTTCCTCCGCCACGGGAAGATCGGGCCAGCGCAGGACCGAGCCGTAAGGGTTGGCAGGATCGGTCGCAGCCAGTTGCACAAACTCGGGCTTCTCGGCAGGCGGCTCAGTGCGCAGTTGACGCAGCAGGTCGACCGCTGCGGGCAGCGCAAACTGTGTCGCGCCTAATCCGCCAACGAAGTAGCCGCGGCGAATCCGCCCGCTCTCTTCGAGCGCTTTCAGAGACGTCATAGATGGCACTGAATCCGCCGGGTACGTTCTCCGCTGCAACATGCTCGCGCAGCAGAACGCCGTACCGATTGAGTAGTTGCAACGCCAGCGCGTGGCCGCGTTCGGTCGCTGCTCGCCGTAGGTCTTCTGCGCTTTGCCCCGCAGGGCGAAGCGGCAATATCGCCCAGCGCCCCTGTGCGGTGGGAGGCGTGGTGCGTCTTGAGCGGAAGACCGCTCCCGTCTGATAGCGCCGTGGTGTGCGCGCGCTCTCGGGCCGGGCGATATACGCGCGCAGAGCGTGAAGCGAGTCATTCGTAATCAGCCCGCGCCACACAAGGCTCCAGAGCGCCTCGATTGTCTCGCCGGGATAGCCTGAGCCCGCAGCCTCATGCAGCGAATCGAAGAAGCTCGCGCCGGTCGACTCGAGAACCGCGAGCAGTTTTTCTTCGCGCTCGGTCAGGGGTTCCGTAAGAGGCCGCTGTTGCGTCAGCAACGGAAGCTTGTCAGCGAGAAACAACGCAATGCGCCCATCGCGTTCGCCAATCGCCTCGACGCCAGCCCACGCCACTTCGCCGGCGGCAATCAGCGTATCGAGCCCTGCGGATGTGAAATCGGCAATGCGCGCCGGCAAAATTGACGATTCGAGCAGCGATGCGGGCAGCGGTGCGCTCTGCAGGCTCTCGATGGCGTCGAGTAGAGCATCGAGATGCGCCGGTCCCGTTCGGCGCGGCGCGAGCACGCCCTGCCAGTGCATGAGGAAGCGCGCCAGCGTGTGCTGCTCCACCGGCTCCACTTCGCGGCGCAGTTTGGCCAGCGACTTTCGGCGAATCTGCCGCAGGATTTCCGCATCACACCACTCGCGATGAAGCCCGCCGGGACGGAAACCGCCCTCGAGCACGCGGCCCTCGTGCGCAAGCTGCCGCAGCGCATTCTCGACGGCCTCTGTGTCCAGCGCAAATCGGTCCGCAGCCTCGCGCAGCGTGAACGGTCCGTGCGTGCGCGCGTAGCGCCGCACCAATTCGAGCACCGGATGCGCCACTGGCTCGAGCAACGCGACCGCCAATCCGGGCGGCAGCGGAATTCCAAGGCCGTCGCGGTAGCGCGCCGCGTCTTCCGCGGCGATCAGGCGCTTCTCGCCGGCGATGCGCAATTCCAGCAGGCGCCGCGAGCGAATCAGCCGGTCGACGTGATTGAGCAAGTCTGGCGAAACCACGCGGCGGCCCAGCTCTTCACGCGAAAGATCGCCGAGGCGCAGACAAAGATCGTGAATTCCGTCGGCCGAACGCGCGCGGTAATTCTCCGCGAGGCATTGCGTCGCTTCTTCAACTTCCGCGATGGCATTGGCGTCAAGCAACTCGCGCAGATCGGCCTCGCCCAACAGCTCGCGCAACTGGTCTTGATCGATCGTCAATGCTTGTGCGCGGCGCTCGGCCAGTGGTGCGTCACCCTCGTATACAAAGTTGGCCACGTAGCTGAAGAGCAGAGAAGCGGCGAAGGGCGATGGCTTGCGCGTTTCCACCACGTGCACGCGCAACCTCCGCTGTTCTATCTCCCGCAGGATTTCAACGAGGGAAGGCATATCGAAAACGTCGCGCAGGCACTCGCGATAAGCCTCGAGCAGCAACGGGAACTGCGGATAGCGCGAGGCCACGCTAAGCAGATCGTAGGAGCGCTTGCGCAACTGCCACAGCGGCGACCGCTGATCGGCCCGGCGGCGCGGCAGCAGCAGCGCGCGGCCCGCCGCTTCGCGGAAGCGTCCGGCAAACAGCGCCGTCGATCCCAACTGGCGCAGCACAAGCTGCATGGCCTCGGCTGACTCCACAAGGATCCAATCGGAGTCGGGCGGCTCATCGGTGTCTGGGAAGCGAAGCACGAATCCATCGTCGCCCCACAGCGTTTCCACCTCGGGTCCGCCTGTCGCGCGGATGCGCGCAGCCACCGCCATCGCCCAGGGAATGTGGATGCGGCTGCCAAACGGCGTGAGCACGCAGACGCGCCAGTCGCCTAGCTCATCGCGGCACCTTTCAACCACGATCGTCCGGTCGTCGGGAACCTGGCCGGTCGCCTCGGCCTGGTCGGCGAGAAAGCGCAGCAGATTTTCCGCGGCGCCCGGATCGAGATCGTGCTCGTTGACGAGGCGCGTCAATGCGGCGGCTTGCGGCAACCCGCGCAGCTCGCGGACCATGGCGCCGATGCGGCGGCCGAATTCGAGCGGACGGCCGGGACCGTCGCCCTTCCAGAACGGCATCTTGCCCGGCTCGCCGGGAGCGGGAGTGACCAGTACGCGATCATGCGTAATGTCGGTGATGCGCCATGTGGACGCGCCGAGGATGAACGTCTCGTTGGGATGCGACTCGAAGACCATCTCCTCGTCGAGCTCGCCCACGCGCACCGGCTTGCCGTCGGTGAATACGAGGAAGACGCCGTAGAGGCCGCGATCGGGGATCGTTCCAGCATTGAGAATCGCCAGCCGCGCCGCGCCGTCGCGCGCCGTAACCACATTGCGAACGCGATCCCATGTGAGCCGGGGTCGCAATTCGCCAAATTCGTCGGACGGGTAGCGGCCGCTGAGCAGATCGAGCACACCGTCGAAAGCCGCGCGAGACAGCGATCCGAACGGTGCAGCGCCGCGGATGAGGTCGAAAAGAAAATCGACAGAGACTTCGGGCTTCGGAGCTTCTGCGGCTGACGTTTCGGCCAAATCGAAGCCGTCAAACTTCAGCTTTGCAGTTGAGTTCTTTCCCCCTCGAAAATTCTTCCGAACGTTCGCCGGGCGCGCAGCCTTCGGCGGCCGCGCAGACGCGACAATGGCCACCAACTGTTGGCAAAGCACGTCGAGGGGATTGCGCAGAAAGCGCGTCGACTCAATGTGCCCGTCGTGCATGGCGCGCGTGACCGCGGCGCAAGCAACCAGGTCGGCGCGGTACTTGGGAAAGAGAATGCCCTCGCTCACCGCATCGACGTGATGACCGGCGCGGCCAATCCTCTGCATGCCGCTGGCCACCGAGGGCGGCGACTCGATCTGAATGACAAGGTCAACGGCGCCCATGTCGATGCCCAGCTCCAGCGTCGAGGTCGCGCAGAGCGCTTTGATCTGGCCAGCTTTGAGCTGTTCTTCGATGACCGAGCGCTGCGCCGCTGCGAGCGAGCCGTGATGCGCGCGTGCGATCGGTTCGCCGGCCAGGTCGTTGAGTGCTCCGGCAAGACGCTCTGCGGTCTGGCGAGCGTTCACAAAGAGAATTGTCGAGTTGCGCTCGCGAATGATTTCGAGCAGCCGCGGGTGAATTGCGTTCCAGATGGAGACGCGGCGCGGAGTCTGCGAGGCCGGGCCCGAGGGAATCTCCTCCATCTCGCCCAGGCGCGCCATGTCCTCGACCGGAACCTCAATGCGCAGCTTGAGTTGCTTTCGCGCGGCAGCGTTGACGATGGTGACCGGCCGATAGCGAAGCGGCGTGGCGGTCGCTACTTCGGGGACCAAGGGACCAAGGGAACGAGGAACCGGGGAATCAACATCTGTGGCTTCTGCGTCATCAGTCGCGGAGTCTCCCGGCTCGTGAATTACTATCCCCTCGTCGTTGCTTCCCTGTTCTTGCCTTCTTGTTCCCTCGTTCCCTTGGTCCCTTGTTGCCTGTACTTCCACTCCGCCGAGGAATCGCGCCACTTCTTCGAGCGGCCGCTGCGTGGCCGAAAGGCCGATGCGCTGCAGCGGACTCTTGGTCAACGCTTGCAGCCGTTCCAAAGTCAAGGAAAGATGCGCGCCGCGCTTGGTGGGAACCAGTGCATGGATCTCGTCGATGATGACGGTTTCGACGGTGCGCAGGGCCTCGGCTGCCTGCGAAGTAAGAATCAGATAGAGCGACTCGGGAGTGGTGATCAGAATCTCGGCGGGATGACGCGCGAAGCGGGCCCGCTCACGCTGCGGCGTGTCGCCAGTGCGCACGCTGATGAGCGGCTCGTGAAATGGGATGCCCATGCGCCGCGCCATGTTGGCCATGCCAGCGAGCGGCGAGCGCAGGTTCCGCTCCACGTCCACCGCCAGCGCCTTCAAAGGCGAGACATAGACGATCCGGCAGCCCTTGTTCGGGGCTTCGGGCGTGGAATGCAGCATCAGCCGGTCCAGGCACCAGAGGAACGCGGCCAGCGTCTTGCCTGTGCCCGTGGGCGCAAGGATCAGCGCATTCTCGCCGCGCGCGATCACCGGCCAGCCCATGCTCTGCGGAGCGGTGGGCGCGTCGAAGACGGCCCTGAACCATGCCGCCGTCACCGGGTGAAAGCAGGCAAATGGGTCGGAGATCTCTGGCGAGTTGGTCTTGGATGGGGACATGCCGCTCTCAAGAGAGTAGCGCAAAGGCCTTGGCGAAGACAAAGCGAAAAAGACTGAGATCTGAGATCAAAAACCCGTCCGAGATTCAAGGGACCGCCGGCGCTATCCCTTATGCCCCGTATTTCCAAGTCGCGCCACGCTGAACTGCGCTCCGGCGAACAGAATCAGCCCTGAGATGTACGCCCAGAACAGCAGTCCCACCGACACATAAAACGGCCCGTAAAGCGACTGCAGGTCCAGATGCGGCAACACCGCCGCATAGATGAACCTCGAAGCCAGCCAGACGGCTCCAGTAATGATGGAAGTTCGCATCACTGGCCGCCAGGGCACCTTGCGGTTGGGCAGAATGTAATACACCGAAAAGAAGAACAGGATCGACGCGACGCCCGTTGAGACCGCCAGCCAAAGGTAGCTCAGCGCGTCATAAGAGTAGTTCAGAATCCTGAAAAACCAGTTGTCTGAGTCATGCACGAGAGCAAAAGCGAGCACCTTGTCCACGCTTACGTTCGCCACCATACTGGCCACGCCCAGTCCCACCATCAGCAGCGCCAATCCGAACGCGATGGTCTGGTTGAAGAGGTAATTGCGGCTTTTGCTCACGCCCCATGCCTGATTGAGAGCTACCTCCAAAGGCAGAAAAATCCCCGTGCACGAGATGAGAATCATCACCAGCGAAAAAGCCTGCGCGCCGTGCCGCTTCAAGAGTGGAAGCACAGCCTCATTCACGATGGTGTTCGCCACCCAGTCCTTCGTCGTGGTGGCCGAGGGCAGGAAGTAATTCACCATGTCGTTCACTACGTCTTTCATCGCTTCCGAGTGAAAGACCGAGAGCGCCAGCGTGTAGAGGAGCACCACGAAGGGAATAAACGAGATGATGGCGTTGGCGGCGACGCTGAAGGCGAAGGTGTGCACCTCGCTGTCAAGCAGATACGCGATGAGGGCGGTGCCGCTTTTGCGCCAGCGGTACCACTTGGATTGCACAACCGGCTGAGCGGGACCTTCGGCTGCGGCAACCAGGGTCGCCGCAGCCTCGTGCAATTCAGTTGCGGGATCGGATGCGGAACCTTGAGCGTCGGCCACGTGCCAGTCTTTCTCCTGGACAATGAGTTCTTGCTGCTTCATCGCAATGGTGCGGATGCAGGAAGCTACTTTTCTTTAGGATAGTCCTTGGCGCTTCTTGACTCTTGTGGCGCAGCGGCGGTGGCGGACTAACACACAGATCAACGCGGCTGGCACTGCGGCGATATGCGAACTTTTGCTGCCGCGCTTGCGTAGTCGTTCTCAGCTGTGTCGCGCGCTCGAGCGCGGACCTGCGCTGCCACTTCATAGTTTCAGCCGGGAAAAGGGAGAGCCATGGCTACTGAAAGCGACAAACCAATTCGATTTGTTTCGGCCGCCACGCGTGACTACGCGATCATCGGAGTGCTTGTCGCGCTCGCATGGCCCTTTGCCGTCCGGCTGTTTGGGAGAGGCAACAGCAGCAGCTTGACGTCTGTTCATGAAGACCTCCGCACGATGGCTATCGAGTGGTCGGTGGTTGCGGTTCTGGCTGCGATCGCTTTTGGATTGCAGGGATTGAGGCCAGGAATCTTCCGCCTTCGTGGATTCGGCTGGCGCGACGTATTCCTCGCATTGGGCGGGCTCATTGCGGCTCTGGTCTTGTCAGCCGCCGTGAGCAGTTTGGTCGCAGCTCCCAATTTCGACCTCCGGCAAATAACGCAGGTGCCAATCGCTTTGCGCGTTTGCCTGGTGCTCACAGCTGCCATTTGCGAGGAGTTCATCTACCGTGGGTTCGCTATTGAAGAACTGGGCGCGTTGACTGGAAGCCGCTGGGTGGGTGCGGTGGGTTCTCTGGCGCTTTTCGCGCTCGGGCATGTTGGAGTCTATGGATTCTCGACGGCGCTCCTGATCCCTGCAAGCGTCGGACTCGTGATCACGCTCTTGTATATGTTCCGCAACAATCTTCTTATCTGCATGCTGGTGCACGGCGGCATGGACGGCCTGTTTCTGATCCTGATTCCTGCGCTTCTCCACCGTTAGTTCGGAATGATTCGAGACGGACCTGCGGCGATGCAAATGGGTCGCGCGCCTCATCACTCGCGGCGCAGCCGCGTCAGCGCCCATCGCGCCGCCGCGCGCAGGCCCTCATCGGCCGCCGTAGCCCACGTTTCGAGGCGATCGACAAACTGAGCTTGCGCGCTGTTGCCCATGGCAATCGCCACGTTGCGCCGGAGTCCCATGAATCCCGCGCGGCGCACCGGCGAACCGTTGAACTCGCGTTCGAAGGACTGCTCGTCGAGAGAGGCCAGCCACTCCAGTGCGGGATTGACGAGCTCCGGGCGCGGCTCGAGATCGGCGTCCGCGGCGATTGGCCCGTCGCGCAATGCCTTTCCGATCACCTTTCCGTTCCAGGGGCACACATCCTGGCAGATGTCGCAGCCGAAGACCTGCCGGCCCATTTTTTCGGCGAGTTCCTCCGCGATCGTACCCTTGTGCTCGATGGTCAAATAGGCGATGCAGCGAGTCGCATCCATCTGGTAGGGCACCGCGAGCGCATCCGTGGGGCAGGCCTCGATGCAGCGCGTGCAACTT
Source organism: uncultured Acidobacteriaceae bacterium (assembly GCA_963823805.1). Lineage (GTDB taxonomy): Bacteria > Acidobacteriota > Terriglobia > Terriglobales > Acidobacteriaceae > Telmatobacter. The sequence continues at coordinate 801,815 of CAWGMW010000003.1, forward strand.
CCGCAATGGTCCGCCACGACGAGCAGCTCCGCTGTTTCGCCTTTTGGACTGACTTCGAGTGAAGTCAAAAGCACCGCCAGAAATCCAAACGACCCCAGCTTAGGATGAATCAGGCAGGTATTCTTCCCTGTCCAGCCAAGCCCCGCCGCGGTCGCGAGCGCGCGCTCGACAATGGGTCCGGTGTCGACGTACGCGCGCGACTCGAACTCGCCAAACTGCTCGTGCAGCCGCGCTTCAACCGCGCGAATCCGCTTCAGCAGCACCTTGTGATAATCGCTCGGCCGCCGCTCGCCCTCCTCGTTGATCCGACTACTCCAGGCGTACCGCGCGATCCACGCGCTCCCGCGCTTTGACGCTTTGGTTGAGAGGGGTGCTGAGGGGAAAGCATAGTTGACAAAGCAAACCAGCGCCGACCGCGCCCAGGGAAAGGGAACGGTCGCGCGCTCCCGCAAAAGCTGCCCATTTTCCGCTTTGCGCTCCAGGTAGCCCATGGTCCCGGCGCGGCCAGCGGCGACCCACTGGCGAAATCGTTCTGCATCGCGCGCCTCTGCCTCATAGGGCAGGGCCACCAGGCCCGCCTCTTGAAAACCCGCCTCAAGCGCCAAGGCGCGCGCCTGCTCCAGCGTGAATGCGGGCTCTGAATCCGCGGCCCGCTCGGAGATAGTGAATCGATCACTCATGGAACCGCCAGACACTCGACTGCGTATAGGTCACTGTACCGTTCGATCCCCGTCGGCCCCTCGGGCCCCTTGCAAATTCAGCATAGCTCTCGCGATGGAGCGAATTTCAGGGTGGGAATCGATCGGACGCCTCATGATTCGCCTTTTCGGGCGACTCTCTCGAGGAGGATGCCATGAATGACACGATGTGCCGCACAGAAATTCCGCCCATTGCGGCGGGCGAAATCACGGAGATCGTGAGAGGAAACGAAGCCGCTCTGTTGGAGCGCTTCGTGCCGATGGTGCGCCGGCAATGCGTCACGCTCAATCTCGCAGCCGTAAAGCGCATCGATGCCGCGGGCCTTGCCGCTCTTATCACGCTCTATTGCGACGCCCGGCAGGCGGGCCACGACTTCACAATCTCCAATCCCTCTCCCCACGTGGCTGAGATTCTTGCTGTCGTGGGCCTCGACAAGCTCCTTTTGTCCCAACATGCAGAAGACTTTTCAGGATTCGGCACGCCGGTGGAGGCATCCGCGGCTTGATTCTCGAGGAAATCCTTAGGAGTCGCGCCACTGACCGCTCCGTCGTCCTAAAATGCGGTACCCAATGCTCCCGTTCGGTACGACTGTTCCCCGGTTCACTCTCCCACTGTGACCAAAAGCACAGGCAACGGTATCCCATAGACGATATTCCTTGTATCGACTTGAGAATGCCGCATTAGGCGCAGTCACATATCCGAGGGTCTCGCCCGCACAGCCGCTTTGTAGTCATTATGTAGTGACCGGCCCGCTGCGCTAGTCGTGGGTTAGGCTGAGTTTGTTTTGAGAACGCAGTCCAGAGCCACAAGCGGAGGAGCCGGTCATGAGAGAGAAGTTACGATTTTTGGGTTTAGATGTCCACGCCGAAACGATAGCCGTAGCAGTAGCCGAGCCAGACGGCGAGGTGTGCAGCCTGGGGACGATTTCCAACCGTGAAGATTCGGTCCGCAAGTTCATCAAGAAGCTTGGTCCTGCCGAGCAGCTGCGCGCCTGCTATGAAGCGGGGCCGACAGGATTCGTACTGTACTGGCAGCTGACGCAGTTGGGTGTCGAGTGCGCGGTGGTAGCGCCGAGCCTGGTTCCGAAGAAGCCCGGAGACCGCGTGAAGACGGACCGGCGGGACGCGTTGAAGCTGGCCCGCAGTCACCGGTCCGGAGATCTGACTGCGGTGTGGGTTCCCGATGAAGACTCCGAGGCGTTGCGCGATCTTGTCCGGCAGCGGGAGGCGGCCAAGCAGGATCAGTTGCGTGCGCGGCATCGTCTAACCAAGTTCCTTCTCCGTACGGGCCAACGTCCAACGCTGGGACTGAAGGCGTGGACAGAGCGTTACATGGCCTGGCTCGAGCAAATCCGCTATACGCAGCCGGCGCAGCAAGCCACCCTGGTGGATTGTCTGAACGAAGTCGAGCACATGAGCGCACGGGTCAAGCGATTGGAAGAGGCCATCCTTGAAGTGGTGAAGCTGGCCCCACAGTCCATGCAGGAAGTGATCCGGGGTCTGCAGGCTCTGCGCGGTGTGGCACATATTTCGTCAGTTACAATCGCCGCCGAGTTGGGCAACATCTCCTCCCGCTTCGAGAGTGCACGGAAGCTGATGGGCTATTGCGGACTATTCCCGAGCGAAGACTCCAGTGGCAAGCGCATTCGAAGAGGCGGCATTACCAAGGCCGGCAACGCGCACCTCAGACGCATCGTGGTGGAATCGGCGTGGAGCTACCGACACCTGCCCCGCGTCGGGGCCAAGCTGCGCAAACGACAGCAAGGGGTTCCGGCAGAGATCACCGAAATAGCCTGGAAGGCACAGAATCGCCTGCACAAGCGCTACATGAAGCTGACCATGGCAGGCAAGGATCAGAGGAAGATCATGACTGCAGTCGGACGAGAACTGCTGGGTTTCATCTGGGCCATCGGCATCAAGGCCGAAGCGGCGTGCCAGCAGCAACTGGCCGCATAACCGGAACCGAAGGACAAAAGCAAGAACTTTCCAAAGAAGGAAAAGACAAAGACAGAACCTTCAATGAACAAAGTTATCCAAATCGAGGACAGGGTCAGCCGCAGCCGGAGCAAGCACGAAGGAGAATCCTCGGCGGACGTTTGCGACAGGCTCAGCCGGACTCGCGTCAGTAGTCAGAGGCAGCTCCCGACGGATCATGATTATGCGGTTTCGACCCGCGAATATCAGCTTGATCAATCGTCGCTTATACCTGCACCGGCTGCTGCTGACCTTGTCCTCGGTCGGAAAAGACGACCAGCGCATCTTGACCGGTCACTACATATCAACTTCCGGTTGGCCGACCATCCGCCAACTTGGCGCCTGCAGAGCAACCGCACAGACTTCGACTCCGCTGCGCTGCGCTCGACATGACAAGCCTTCTCAGGAGTCTTGAGAGGATTACCGGCAACTCGTCAGTGACTGCTTCGTTCTTGACAAGTGGGCAACAAATTGCCAATGCACTCAGCGCCCTCGAAAGTCTCGCGTCGCCAATCTGGCGTCGAACCAGAAGGCTGCATTTCATAACGCGCCTTTTTCACCACGTGGTACCATGAACCACATTCCCCTTCGGGGCACGACCAGTGACGGAAGGCCGGGATGGAAGGCCAAAAGCCCATTACAGAGCAGCTTCTTGGCGGGCTCTCGATATACCACGCGATAGGTGTTCCGCCTTTCTCGGCCAGGCCTGTCGTGGCATGCCCGAGGTCCGGCGCGCTGTGGAGTCCCTGCTCGCGGAGAATGGCTGAATGAGCGCGCCCCCTCCGAAGTCTCCTCACACTAAATCGGAAGCAGAAACCGTGGCCCGGGCGGCAACCACCGCGGGTCACCCGGGACCGTTGGTAGCGGGGTCGCGGATCGGACGGTATTTGATCGTCGGGCCGCTAGGTGCGGGCGGCATGGGGGTCGTTTACCGCGCGCGCGATGAAAAGCTGGAGCGCGCGGTCGCCATCAAGATGCTGGCTCCTGGAGTATTGACGGGGGATGAAGCGCGGCGGCACTTCCGTCGGGAAGCAAGGGCGCTGGCGATGCTCAACCATCCGCGAATCGCTGCGGTGTACGACGTGGGCGAGCAGGACGGCGCGGACTACATTGTGATGGAACTGGTGGAGGGCCAGTCGCTCGCTGCAAAGCTGAAGGCGGGCGCGCTCCCAGTGAAGGACGCGACCGCGATTGCGCTGCAGGTTGCGCAGGCGCTGAAGGATGCACATGAGCACGGGGTGATCCATCGCGATCTGAAGCCGGCGAACGTGATGATCACGCCCAGGGGGGACGCGAAGGTTCTGGACTTTGGGCTGGCGAAGATGCTTGCGCCTCCGGACGGTGACGCTACGATGTCCCTGGCAAAGACGGAGGGGTTGCTCGGGACTCCACGTTATATGTCGCCGGAGCAGGCGCTGGGCTACATCCTGGATGCACGAACGGATTTGTGGAGCCTGGGCGCCGTGTATTACGAGTCGCTCGCGGGCCGGCCGCCGTTTCAGGGAAATAACCAATTCGCTCTTCTCCATGCAATCACTGCGGAGCCGGTTGCGGATCTGGGCAACATTCGACCCAAGCTGCCGCCATTGGCAGAGCATATCGTAGCGCGCGCTTTGGAGAAGGATCCCGAACTGCGTTATCAGCGTGCGGCGGATCTTGAGACAGATCTACTCAGGTTGACACGGGAATTCTCCAATCCGCGCACAGCAACGCCGTATACAGGCGCGGTAACGAGAACGCCGCCGAAACGTCGCGCAAAGTGGCTGGCAGCGGCAGTTGTAGCGGCAGTCGTTGCCGGTGTGGCAGCGGCAATACTGCTAACGCCCAAGCGAGTAACGGAGTTGCTCGATTCGAAGCAGATCACATTTTCCAGCGAACAGAAGCTGGCGCCGTTGCTGACAGACGGGACACGAGTTTACTTTCAAATCCGCAACGTTCCGTCGGAGATGGCAGCCAGTGGAGGGATCATTGCCCCCATGCCGGGTTTGACTGAAGGGATGATTCTGGTCGACGTTTCGGCGGATGGATCGAAGGCCCTTGTCTTCACTCCGGACGTCAACAACGAATTAGGCCGCGGATGGCTGTGGGCGGGATCGACGATTGGCGGTCCGCTGAGGAAGCTCGGCGATCATTTGTCTGACCCGGCGGCGCGATGGTCTCCGGATGGGAAATCGATCTTCTTTGCAGACAGCCACTCGCTCTATGTGATGGATGAACACGGCGGTAATGTCCAGAAGCTTTGGACCCCGCCCATCGATCCAAGGGAGCTGTCCGTCTCCCCGAACGGGAAAGAGATTTCGGTCACACTCTTATCGCCCGGCGGGGGCTTCCATTTGTGGCGAGTGGGCAGTGATGGGAAGAACGCGCATCCGCTCTCGTTCAAGAACTGGCCGGAGGATAGCGATGAAAGAAACGGGCAGTGGACGCCGGACGGAAAGCATTTCACCTTTCACTCAGATATCGAGGGGCGGGGCAACGTATATGAAGCCATCCCTCCACCGTGGTTCGAGCCCTGGAGGAAGACCGAGGCTGTGCGCATCACCGGCAATCAGGTGGATATCCAGGATTCCGCGTCGACTCCGGACAGCAAGGCGCTATTCGTGCTGGGGCGGCTGGATCAGGGCGCCACGCTTGCTCTGGATCCACGGAGCAGGTCTCTGACGCCATTCCTGAACGGGATTTCCGCGCTACAGTTTGTGGTTTCGCCCGATCGGCAGTGGATGGCGTACACGGAATATCCGAGCGGACATTTGTGGAAGAGCCGCGTGGATGGAAGCGACGCTTTGCAATTGACCGACGCACCAGCGTATATGGAGCAGTGGTCGCCGGATGCGAAGTGGATCGTGTATTCGGACTGGCGCAAGCTCTATCGTGTTTCGGCAGACGGCGGGACGCCTGAAAAACTCATCGAGTCGGGCGATAACGAGGTTATGCCGACCTGGTTTCCCGACGGTCAGTCGATCGCTTTCAACCGGTTCGATTTTTCCCACGAGCCGGACGGGATGTATGTGCTGGATGTGGCAACACGCAAAGTGACACCGATGGCTGGCGCGGAAAAATACTATGTAGCGCAGTGGTCCCCGGATGGAAAATACATGGTGGCGATAGCGCGGGAGCCGTCGCGCATGATGCTCTATACAGCGGCCACCAGGCAGTGGCGGGAACTGCGGCGGTTCGATGCGCCGTGGGGATACTATGCCTGGTCGTTGGATAGCCGATTCATCTACTTTGGGCAGACGCAGGAGAAGGTAGGCATGTACAGTTTGTCGGTGCCGGGCGGCGCCTGGGAGAAAGTGGCCAGCATGGACAACGTCGACGCGAGTGACCTGGATGGATTTGTCAGCGTCACAGCGGATGGGCAGCCGGCGATCATGAGCCACTCAGGCGCGGCGCAGGTCTATTTGCTCTCCTGGAGATGAGCGCAAGCCCGGGAACATATCGACGCTCCTGGGACTATCCCCTCGTTGCGTTGCGCATAACGCTAATGCATTCATCGAGGGGCGGATTTGCAACGGAAAGTAGGCCTATCGCACCCCAAATGCCAACAAACGTGGTTCCGGGCGTCTCACGGCCTACACGTACAAAACCCGCAAAGGTCAGCCCACAAAACAATCTGTCGCGTTTCACCTCGGCAGCGCAAAGGCCACGTACTGGCCCCCGACCGGCCCTTTCGGATCGCGGCCGCCGCTTGCGGCGATGACCACATACTGCCTGCCGTCGACCATATAGGTCGATGGCGTAGCGATTCCGGCAAAGGGCAGAACAGTCTCCCACAGCAGCTTGCCATTCTCCACGTCGAACGCGCGGAATTTCCGGTCATAGACGGTCGCGCCGATGAAGAGCACGCCGCCGGCGGTAACAATGGGACCGCCATACATCTCGGAGCCCGTGTTCTTCATGCCCTTGGCTGCCAGTTCGGGGTATTCGCCCAGGGGAATCTTCCAAAGATACTTTCCGGTTTTCAGGTCGATGGCGTTGAGCGTGCCCCATGGCGGAGCGATCGCCGGATAGCCGTCGGGGTCGAGGAACTTGCGATAGCCGGTGAACGTATAGTCAGGCGCCGAGGAAGTTGCGGGAGCGGCAACTGCGCCGACGCCGAGGAAATGTAGCAGCGAGACGATGTCGGCGTCGGGAATATCGTCCATGGCCGCCATTTTTCCCTTCCCGTCGTGGATCAGCGCGCGCACCTGGGCTTCGTTCAATCGGCCGCCGACGCCGATGAGCATTGGAAAATGTTTGCGACTGCCTTGCAGGTGATCTCCGTGGCAGTCGGCGCAGCGCTCTGCGTAGACCTGTGCGCCGGCAACGTCTGCGGGTTCGGGCCGAGCGGCTGTCGGTGCGGACATTTCCGTTGCGGCGACAGGAGAGCGGAGGTAGTCAAGGAGTGCGGCAATCTGTGAGTCGTCGAGATTGGGGAAGGACGGCATGCGTCCGGTGCCGTTTTGAATGTTGGCGGTGATCGTTTGTGTGCCGATACGCTTCTCCACATCCACGAGCGAAGGAAAAGTGGGCGGCGAGCCGGCGCGATTGGCGCCGTGACAAATGGCGCACTGTTGGCGGTAGATCCGCTCGCCGGGGCTGCCGCCGGCGGTGACTTCATCCAGGCCGCCAAGCCAGGCCATTTCAGTCGAGCCCACGAACAGCGTGTCGCTCGCGGGATCGAGGGCCGGGCCATTCCATTCGCCGCCGCCATCGAAGCCGGGAAAGATCACCGTCTGCTGGCCGACGGCGAAGGGGTAGAACTGGCCGTTGCTGCGCAGCTTGCTGAACTCGTTCGCAGCCCACGCATGAGCCTCGGGCGTGCGGTTGGTGAGCATGTCGGCAGTCAGTTGCTGGCGGCCAAAAGGAGCTGGAGCGGACGGCACTGGTTGGGTGGGCGAGGTTTTTTCGCCCGGAACAGTGCTTGCCGGAAACGGATGCTCCTCAATGGGAAAGAGTGGCTCGCCGTCGACGCGGTTAAAAAGATAAACGTAGCTCTGCTTTGTGATCTGCGCGAGTGCGGGAATCGACTGGCCGTTCTTCTTCACCGAGTAGAGAGCCGGTGCGGCCGGAAAGTCGCGATCCCAGATGTCGTGATGGACGCCCTGAAAGTGCCACAGGAGTTTGCCGGTTTCGGCGTCAAGCGCGAGGATCGTGTCAGCGTAGAGGTCGTCGCCGATCCGGTCGCCGCCGTAGAAGTCCATGACGGCTGAGCCGGTAGGCGCGTAAACAATGCCGCGCTTCGTGTCTACGGTCATGCCGGCCCAGTTGTTGGCGGCGCCGGCGGTCTTCCATGCTTCGGGCGGCCAGGTTTCGTATCCGGGCTCGCCGGGGCGAGGAATGGTGTGGAATACCCAGCGCAGCACGCCGGTGTGCACATCGAACGCGCGAACGTCGCCGGGAGGCGCGGGATGTGTCTCAGGGTTGCGGCCGCTGACGATGATGAGGTCCTTGTAGATGCTGCCCGGTGTGGTGAGCGCGATGGACTGCTGCTCCCATGGCTCGCGCAGACCCTTACGTAAGTCGACGCGGCCATTCTCGCCGAAGCTCGCGATGGGTTTACCGGTCCTGGCATCGAGGCAATAAAGGTAGTTCATCACGCCGGCCAAAATCCGCTCGTCTTTGCCGTCGGTCCAGTAAGCGACACCGCGGTTGGGCTGGTTTGAGAAAACGCCGGAATCAAACTTCCACTTGAGCTTGCCGGTGGCGGCATCGAGGGCGATCACTTTCTGGCTCGGCGTGGTTGCGTAGAGCGTGCGGCCGATGATGATCGGATTGGTCTCGATGTTGCCCTTCTCGCCGGTGTCGAAGACCCATGCCTGCCTTAGGCGATGAACATTGCCGCGATTCATTTGGGTCAGCCGCGAGTAATGATCGCCGTCAGCGCCGCCGTAGGCCGGCCAGCTTACGTTTTGCGCCTTCAACCCTCCACTGCCGTGTGCGGTGAGGGCCAAAACAAATCCGGTTGTCATCGCGCATCGCTTCACGCGCGCTGCCCAAGTCCCTTTCAAGTTTCTGCCCCACTTTCCAGTTTGCTTTTCAAGCGTATTTCAGAATATCCCGTTGCGACGCGAGCTGGCTCCCGCGCATCTGATTAACTTGAGCCTGAGTATGTCTGGAGTTCCGGGAGATACGCGATGAAAGCAGTTGTCCTGCATGAGTACGGCGGTCCTGATGTGCTGAAATTTGAAGACAACGTTCCCCAACCGCATGTCAGCGGAAGCACGGTACTGATCGCGGCCGCCGCTGCGAGCGTGAATCCGATCAACTGGAAATTGCGTTCAGGGATGCTGCGGATGAATTCACCATTGTCGTTTCCGGCGATTCTGGGCCGCGACGTGAGCGGTATTGTGCGGCAGGTGGGCGCAAATGTTAAGCACTTCAAGCCCGGCGACCGCGTTCTTGCGCTCACCAACAAGACCTATGCCGAATTCGTTGCGGTGGACGATTCCGACGTGACCCATCTGCCGGACGGCCTGGACCTGGCCGACACGGCCGCGATCCCCTTGGTTTCGCTCACCGGGGACCAGCTTGTGCGCCTTGCAACCAACGTGCAAAAGGGACAGGTCGTTCTCGTAACGGGAGCGCTGGGCGGTGTGGGGCGCGCCGCCGTGCACGCGGCGAAAAAGTTGGGCGCGCAGGTCATTGCCGGTGTTCGCGGCAGGGAGCTTGAGGCCGCCCGCTCTCTCGGAGTCTCCGGCGTGCTCGCGATTGACGACGATCGAGCGATTGAAAACTTCCCCTTGGTCGATGCAATTGCCGACACCGTTGGCGGTGACGTTGCGGCGAAGCTGATCGCGAGGGTAAAGCCGAACGGCTCCTTTGGCTACGCCACGATGTTGCCGGCAGGTGCAGCGGCCACCAATCCCACAGTCAAGACTGCGCGAGTGGGTGCTCGGCCTGATCCATCCAAGGTGCGCGAGTTCGCCGATGACGTGCGCGACAGCAAGTTCATTCTGCCCATTGGCCGCCGGATGCCTTTGCGCGATGCGGCTGAAGCACATCGACTTGGCGAAAAGGGCGGAATCGGCAAGATCATCCTGCTCGCGCCAGACACCCAAGGGTGATTTCTTCGCCGCTCCTGCCGTGTATCTGAGAAGACCTGACCGAAACCTGCGCCCACGCCGCCGGCCCCAAGGCCACTCCTTCTAATCCGAACCCGTTACCGATCTAGACCGCGGCAGCTGTCAACCGACAAATAACTTCCGACCTGGCGACCATCCAGGCGCAACTTCGATCCTGGACCGTGCGGCGTTTGCGAGGACTGATCGGCATTTGATCGGCGACCTCAGCTCGACTACCTGTTTGCCAATCATCTGGTACCAGAAGGGTTCGAAGGGAGCTTCACCATATCGGTTTTGAATATCTTGTTGGCCGGCACCACCGCCTCGTCCCGTTCATAGCCCTCTTTGCGCAGGAAGATGTGAACAGTCGCTGGCTCCGGCTGAGGGAGTTGGAGGTTGCATGTGCCGTCGCTGCCGGTGAGAGCGCCGTTCATTTTGCCCTGACCGATCTGGACATCGACCTCCACGCCGGAGATAGGCACCCCGGTGACGCGGTCAGCGACCTGTGCGCTGAATTGCCACGGCGGAGGAGGACGAAGCGCGAACCACAGAGCCACGGCGGCGATGCAAGCTGCCAGCACGCCCAGCGCTGCCCAGAGCAGGCGTCTGCGCGAGAGCGTCCAACCCAAGGCGCGCCTGAGCTGCGCGGCCGCTTGCGTGCCGTCCGGGTTGGTGATGCCCTGGACTTCAAGCATCGCCGGAAGCGGAGTCTTATCCAGCAACCAGGGCAGGATGGGCTTGTGCAGCGCCTCGGCGCGTGAGTATTCGAAAGTGACGTACTCAGAGCCACGCGTGTTCTCGGACCAGCACAGCACCAGCGCGCGCGAAGAGCCAATCGAGCGCTCCAGCCTGCGCTTCCACTGCTCGCCGGGGTCGATCGCCTGCACATCGAAAAAGACGCAATAACCCAACCGGCGCAGCTCGTCGCGCAGCGGCGCCACACGCTCAGTGTCGGCGCGCGAGTAGCTCAGGAACACGTCGTATTTGGCCAGGAACATAAGAGCTATTGTTGCAAAAGCGGCTCAAGCTGATGCAGGGCCGCAGTCAAGCCGGCGCTGTCGCCGTTCTGGACGGCGGTGAAAAGAGCGATCCAGGAGGCGCGGCCAGCGGCGAAGGCCGGCGATCGCGAAAGGATGCGGATTGCGCCCGAAAAGTCCCATACACCCGGCTCGGGATGGGCCGACTCGGGCAACAGGATCTGCTCAGCCGCCAGAGCGCCGGATCTGTCTCCGTTTGCAAATCTGCAGGCGAGCGCAAACGCATCTCGAATGGCGCGATCGCGCGGTTTCAAAGCGTCATCGCCTATGAATGCTGCCTGCTGGATGCACGCCGCATCGCGACCGGCCGCGAAATCGGTCTCGAGGATATTCAACTGTGTGAGCACCCACTTCACAGAAAATCCCTCTTTGTTGAATACCTCGAGGGCTTGCTGGAATGCCTCGAGCGCCTGATCGAGCAGGCGGGCGGAGTTGCCGCCAGTGGAGTTTTCACCTTCGGTCAGCAGCACAGCCCCGAGACTATTTTGCGTCATGGCCCAGCCCTGGGGCAGATCCGCTTTGCTGTAGACCTCGAGTGCGTCCTGGTAGGCCTGCGCGGCTTCATCGAGCGAGGCCATGACCTTTTCCCCACTGCTGAAGATTCCTTCGTCGGTCAGCGCAGTGCCCAGGTCGTCTTGAGCCCAAGCCCATTGCTGGGGCAGATCGGCCTTGGTGAAAACCTCAAGCGCGTTTCGGTACGCCTTGATGGCCTGATCGAGCAGGGCCATCGCCTTGTCACCTGTGGAACGCTCGGCCTCACGTACCAGTGGATTCCCGAGGTCCACCTCGGTCCTGGCCCAGTCCTCGGGCAGGTCGGCCTTGGTGTAGATTTCGAGAGCATTGCGATAGGCACTGGCCGCCTGATCGAGCAGGGCCATCGCCTTGTCGCCTGTGGCGATCTCGCCTTCACGCAGTAGTGCGGTTCCAAGGTTCATTTGCGTCGCGGCCCAGTCCTGAGGCAGATCGGCTTTGGTGCGCACCTCCAGAGCCTTGTGGAGGGCCTCGACCGCCTGGCCGAGCAAAGGCATCGCCTTTTCGTTGCTCGCTCGCAATCCTTCCTCCGTGAGCGCAATGCCCAAGTCATTTTGCGTCGCGGCCCAGTCCTGACGCGATGCGGCCCTGGTGCGGAATTCGAGCGCGTTCTGGTAGGCCTGCACCGCCTGATCAAGCAGGGCCATCTCCCGGTCGCCGCTGGCGCGTGTGCCTTCATCCTGGAGAGCACCGGCGAGGGCATTCTGCGCTGCGGCGGCATTCTGTGGGTTTCCCAGGAGGGCGTATTCCTTCGCCAGCGACTCGAAGTCGCCGGCTGCCTGGGCCAGGAGGGGAAGACTCTGAACTGCGGGTGCGACTTCGCCTTCGCGGCGGCGCGCATTGGCGGCGTTTGAGACCGCCTGCAGCCAGAGATCGTGGAATCCCTTGTCGTCCGGGTGTTTCCTGTATTCCGCGTCGGCCGTGGCGACGGCACTTTCGAGCGTCTGTGTGGCGTCGTGATATTTTAAGCTCAACTGATCCGCGCCGGCAGCCTGTTCACTGTGGTCAAGAAGCTGTTGCAACGTGCTTCGATGCTTGTCGAGAAGCCCCTGCTGCGCGGCCTCCAGTGCCTTGACTTGGGCCTCCAGGACTTGCTCCTGTGTATCCTCGGCGCTGTTCTCCTGGCGGTCTGCGTCGCTGGCCTGGTTGAACAGTTGTGCGGCGTCCGCATAATGCTTGAGCGCAAGTTGGGCCAGGGCCTTCTGCTCAGCCGTAGCCGTGCCCGTCTGCTTTTCGACACCCTCGGCCCATTGCTGCACCTGCTCGTCCGCCTGCGCCGCGGAGAAGCCGTTGGCCTGGGCCCAGCCGGCGATTGCAGCGCCGAGGTCCGGCTTCTGTTCCTGCGCCGCATTCGCCGCTGATGCCAACGCGCCGTTCTTCCTCTGAAGACTGGAGATCTCATACGACATCCGGCGCATCATGGCCTGGATACCGGCTGGGCCGAGGAGCGCTGGCGAGCCCTTGGGTAGCATGCTTATGTTGATCGTTGCGGGCAGCGCGGGCAACTGGCCATCGGCCGGCTGGTAGATCACGAGATTGTTGGCGCCGTCGATCTCAATGCGCAGGCCGCCGCGCTGGGCTGCATCCTCAGACACGTCCAGCCACGCCTGCCCTTTGGGATTGGTGACATCGCGCGCCTCGGTCACCAGCACGGAGCCATCAAGATAGCTGAGCGAGATGCGCACCGTAGGCACGGGCTGCGCTGGATCAGTGTGCGCATTTGCGACAACTACGGCTACGGTTCGCTGGGCAAGAACTTTCTGCGCTACGGCCGCGCTCTGCGCGATACACATGCACAGCAGTAAGACCGCCCGTGAGACCTGAGCTTTCAGGTTGACCTCCGGCGCAGCTGGCCCCGCTTGGATGGGGGGAAGAGCCCTGCTGACTAGGAATTCTATCTGAAGTTCGGGCCGTAGAATCTGCCGATTCACAGTCGGCGAGCTAAGTTCCCTTTAGCGCTGCCCATCCGCTGCGTCATCGCGCCGCAACTGGACAGCGCGTTTACGTGGGGCGTGGAGGCGGCAGCTAGCCGTCGTGGCTTTTGTTCCTGTCCGATTACCGCCAAACCGGAAGTTACTATCTGCGAAACAACCCCGAATGGACCAGTCTCCACTCCCAAACTGACCACCCCAAAACGAAAGCTGCGCCAACCCCGCAAACACCGCTAACTCCGCTGCTCTCCTCTCCTGTCAAGAGCCCCTCAACGCAAATCCGCCTTCATCTCCCTCAATCCATTCGAAATATTTCTTTCCCTAGGTTTGCCGATTAATTCCCTCATTTGGCGCATCCTCAAACCATGAGCGTCACTTCAAGTCACACCTCGATCTCTCGTTCGCCGACGCTTGATTCGGGTTTCGCTTGGACCTGCGACCTCGCGGCCTGCGCCCGATCTGCTTACCCTGGCAGCTCACTTGAGAGCAAAGAGAATAAAACAAAAAAGTTTGACACCCACAAAACCCGAAGAATCGACACTAACTATTTTATAATCAATAAAACTTCCCAAAAATCGTGGACAAATTTGGTCGATTTTGTGCACCAAAACGCCCTTTTTCAGCCCCAAAACGGCCCTTTTCCGGCCCCAAACCGCCACTCTTTTCCGCCCCAGAACGCGAGGCCCTGCCTACCCTGGTAGCGCACCCAACGTCGCTCGCTCCGCTGCTTCACCGCTGCCTTACGTATCGGCGACACGGATGCGCGCGGCGAAGTTGATGCTCGCCCATTCCCTCGGCGACAGAAGCCGTCTTCCGCCGCTGCCGGGCCACGGATCGCGGACAATCACCTGCTGGATTTCAAATTGCGACGTGGCCGTATTCACTTCAGAAGTGATCGCCGTCAGAACCGTAGCGTGACCGAGTGCGCCGATGATGAGCGGGTGATCGTCGATCAGGTCCTCGACAGCCGTGTTCACGTTGACTGAGTACACGTCGCCCTGGCACTCGAAGGCGTGTCCCGCGTCGTCGGTCCATCTCTTGTTGAGGTCGCGAAGAATGTCGCGCGGCTGCCCGGGCATGTCCGCCACGGTTCCCCACGTCTCCTTCACAATGCGCTGCTGATCGATCGTGTGCTTGTAATACTCAAATACCATGCTGATGCAGGCCGCCCAGCACCATTCGTTCTGCTGTTGAAACGCCTGCTTGAATGTCATGGAAGAGATCCCGGCAGTGCAGACCTCGATGGGTTGAGCGCCCATCGGCGTCATAGTAGAAACCGGCGCTCCACATTGTTTCGCCCCAAACAGCGTCCGTGACGCGGCAACGAACCCCGCACCGGCCAAAGCGGTGCGGAGAAAGGCACGGCGTTCCATATTCAACCTCCGGATTTTCTCGGGGGGAGAAAGCTTCGGGGGGGCACAACGATGAGGATACGCACTATGAAACGAAATCGTTCCGCGCCTGTCAAGCGCAATCCCGAGGATCAGCCGCGAAGATTCATATTCGAATCAACCCTATGCAGTCGCCGTCTTCGCCACGTCCTCAAGCCCGCGCGCCTCGATTTCAAACTCGCGCATCTTGTACTTCTGGGTCTTCCCTGAAAGCGTGGCCGGAAACTCCTCAACGAAGCGAACATGCTCGGGCACTTTGTAATACGCGATCTGACCCAGGCAGAATCCTCTGATCTCTTCCTCTGTTGCCTCCACTCCGGGCCGCAGACGAATCCACGCCACCACGATTTCGCCCAGCCGCGCATTGGGAATTCCGATCACCTGTACCTCACCGACTTTCGGACAGGTGTAGAGAAACTCTTCCACTTCGCGCGGATAGATGTTCTCGCCGCCGCGAATGATCACGTCGCGCGAGCGGCCAGTGATGTGAATGCATCCGTCTTCGCGCATCACTCCCAGGTCTCCTGTGCGCAGCCAGCCGTCGGGCTGGATTACCTGCGCCGTGCCTTCCGGATCGCCGTCGTAGCCCTTCATCAGCGCGTATCCGCGCACGCAGACCTCGCCCTGCTGGCCGTAAGGCAGCGTCTCATGAGTCTCGAGTGAAGCGATCTTGATGTCGGTCTGCGGCATGGCGCGGCCGACCGTGTTTACGCGGATTTCGAGCGAATCGCAGGCATCGCTCATGGTCACCACTGGCGAGGTCTCGGTCTGCCCGTAGGCGATGACTAGCTCACGGCAGTGCATCTCCTCGAGCACGCGCTTCATCAGCTCCACCGGGCACGGCGCGCCGCTCATCATGCCGGTGCGGAGGCTTGTGGTGTCATAGCTCGCAAAGTCGGGCAGGCCGAACTCCGCCACGTACATCGCCGGAACCCCGTAGACACTCGTGGCGCGCTCCTCGTGGATAGCCTTCAGCGTGGCCCTCGCGTCGAATGTCCAGTTGGGCAGGATAATCGCGGCGCCCGAGTTCACAGCGCTCATCGTCCCGATCACGCATCCGTAGCAGTGGAACAGCGGCACCGGAACCACAATCTTGTCCTGCTCGGAATAGTGAAACCCGTGCGCCAGGAACTGGCCGTTGCTCACCACGTTGTGGTGCGTGAGCATCACGCCCTTGGGCAGGCCGGTCGTGCCGCTCGTGTACTGGATGTTGGCCACGTCGTCAATCGCCACATGTTCCGGCAACCGTCCTGCGGCATCCAGCAGCGCCGGCCACTCCGGCGAATCGAAATAGACCGTGTGTTCGAGCGCGAGGTCGAGCCCGTGCCGCGCACGGTCCAGAATCTCCTCGTAGTCAGCTCGTTTGTCCTTATGCCAGAGGAAGAGCGCCTTCATCCGCGAGCGCGTCAGCGTGAACTGCAGCTCGTGCGAGCGGTAGGCGGGATTCACATTCACCAGCGCCGCCCCGGCCCGCGCGCAGCCCATGTGGAGCATGATCCATTCAATACAATTGGTCGACCATAGACCTACGCGGTCGCCGCGGCGAATACCCAGCGACCAAAGCCCGCGCGCCACGCGATCTGCCGCGGCGTTCAGCTCCGCCCACGTCAGCCGCTTCTCCTGGTGGCGCGAAGCAACCGCCAGCCGATCCGGGAAGCGATCTGCCGCGCGTTGCAGCAAGTCGCCAATGGTCAATTCAAGGAGCGGCCTTACTGGTCCCCGCGCATAACTCTGGGTGCGCATCTGCTCGTCAATATTCATGGAAACTGCGGGCATGGTTCTGCCTTTATTTCAACGATGAAGGGGCAGTGTACGCCGTCAGCGCAGCCGCACATGTGATCCAGCCCACACCATGGGCCGTCTGAACCGGGGTCAGCCAATTTAGTCGGACTTCGGTATCATCAATGCATGGCCGCTCAGACGCTGAAGACCCGGGGTCAATCAGCCACTCCGGCCCATGCTTTTCGGACGTATGACCCGCGCCTGGAGCCGATCGCAGCCAAGGTGCTGGCCCTGGAGCGCCTTAGCGCCAACGATGGACTCGCACTCTATGCTTCTTCTGACGTTCTTGCAGTCGGCTGGCTGGCCAACCATGTTCGCGAGCGGATGCACGGCGACATCACCTACTACAACGTCAATCGCCACATCAACCCCACCAACGTCTGCGTGGCTGCCTGCAAATTGTGCGCTTTTGGCCGAAAGAAGGGCGACCCTGCCGGCTATACCATGGCCCTCGACGAGGCTTGGGAGACGGCCGCCTCGGGCTATTCGGAAGCGGTCACGGAGTTTCACATCGTCGGCGGTCTGCACCCCGACCTGCCGCTCGAGTTCTTCCTGGATCTGATCCGCGGCCTCAAAGAGCGCTTTCCAAAGGTGCACATCAAGGCCTTCACCATGGTAGAGATCGCGTTCCTGGCGCGGCGCGCCAAGCTCAGCGTCGAAGAGACGCTGCTAAAGCTCCGTGAGGCTGGCGTCGACTCCATGCCCGGCGGCGGTGCGGAGATATTTGCCGCCCGCGTCCGTTCCATCATCTGCGACCACAAGATTGACGGCGAGGAATGGCTGGAGACGGCGCGCACGGCGCACAGGCTGGGCTTCAAATCGAATGCGACAATGTTGTACGGTCACATTGAGAACGACGCTGACCGCGTGGATCATCTGCTCAAGCTCCGCGCCCTGCAGGACGAAACGGGCGGCTTTCAGACTTTTATTCCACTGGCCTTTCACCCCCAGAACACGCCACTCGACCACCTCCCCGTGACCACCGGGCTCACTGATATTCGCCAGATCGCTGTCAGCCGCCTGCTCCTCGACAACTTCCCGCACATCAAGGCCTACTGGCAGATGATGACGCCCAAGATCGCGCAGATCGCGCTCCGCTTCGGCGCTGACGATCTCGATGGAACCGTGATCGAGGAGAAGATCTACCACGATGCCGGCGCCACCACCCCGCAGAGCCTCACGCGCAAGGAGCTTTGCCGCCTCATCACCGAGGCCGGCCGGGTGCCATTCGAGCGCGATACGCTCTACCGCTCCGTTACCCGCAGTGAGGAAAGCTTTACCGTCGCGGTGTAGCATGGATTTGGTTTAAGGAGCTTCCCCCAATTCCTCCGAAAGACAGCCAGAGAATCGACCGGCTCTGCGTTGCCGTTGCGCGGCTCTGATAAACCAAATGCTTCACTGGGCACACGATGGATTCCCTGCTTCGTTTCGGCCGTTGGATCTTAGCCTTCGCCATCTTCGCTCTTGGCGCTGAAAACATCCTGTGCGCCCGCGGCTCGTTTCAGTCGCTCGGACCGAACACCCACTCCATGCCCGTTCTTCCTTTTTTGCCGTCGATTCCGTGGCTCGTCATTCTCTTTGGCATCCTTTGGGTTGCGTGCGCCATCGGCCTCCTCACCATTCGTTGGCTGCGCGCGTCCGCTTATACGATCGGCGTCACCTACATCTTCTGGACGCTCGTCTACGTTCTGCCGAAATATATCGCTTCGCCCGGCGACATGGGCCTCCGCACCGTGGTTTTCGAGCCGCTGTCGCTCGCCTGCATCGCGCTCCTGTTGCCCGGTCCGGTAGTGACGCCGAAGTGGCTTTCCATCAGCTGCCGCGTCGTCATCGCCATCGCCATGATCGTCTTCGGCGTGGATCACTTTCTGGGGCTCGGCTTCATTGCCTCGTTACTGCCCGGCTGGATCCCATTGCACGCCTTCTGGGTTGCGTTTTTCGGCGCGGTGTTCGTTGCCGGCGGCGTGGGAATCGGGCTAAGGATTTTCGAGCGCTGGAGCTGGGCCGCAATCGGCCTGATGTTCGCAGTCTGGGTGGTTACGCTGCACATACCGCGTACGCTGGGCTTCTACAGCATCCCCGGTGCTTTCACCGATCCCGACGAGTGGTCGAGTCTCTTCATCGCAATTGGATTGTGCGGCGGGCCGTGGGCGGTTGCTTCCACGCTGGAGTGATGGAGGGTGAGCAACTCAACTTCGGCTGACTCTGCCTAATTCTTCGCAACGGCGGTCGGGGGCTTCTCATTAGCCGTAAAGGTCGTCCATGGTCCAGCGATCATGTCATGCAGAATCGGCTTTTCCCAGGCGAACTCCGGATGCGCCGCAAAAAACGGCGCAGCCAAAAAGTCCTCCCCGCATGGATGTCCGGCTCTACCAATGAAACTCAGCCTCGCCGCCATCTCCGAATCCATCACCTTGCCCGTCACCGCGCCCCCCGGATCGAACGGCGGATCACCCCATACTTTCTCGCCGACAGGCAACGTCTCCTCATGACCGCAAAGGCTGCGCTTGCCGGCATCAATCTTGTGCTCATAGCTGTCGTAGTGGTCTGAGAGATACGCTTCGGCCAGCGCCGTATCCAGCTTGCCGTAGTGCTCCTTTACGAATTGCTCGGCGCGAATATGCCGAGCATTCATTGAGCTCTCTGGGTCATTAGGATTGAATCCGGGCGTATCGTCTCGCACCAGATCCGGGTCCGCGGCAAAGTTCGACGATACAAAATAGCCATCCTTCTTCTTCGTAAGCGGCGTGTGACGCAAGCCCAACTCCAGGTACGCGATCTCGCCTGTCTTGCGATCGCCGATGAGCCACGAATTCGCGTAGCCGCCGTTGTTGCCTTTGCGCATGATGGCAGCGTATTCATCGATCGACGTGGCATACTGCATCGCCTTGCGTGAGCGGTCGAACTCCGGAGTCCCATTCACATCGAACCCCTTGGCCATGGGCAGCGTCGTCTCGGTAATCATCAGTCCGCTGGCGTTCACGCCAAAGTCGTCCTGGCTGGTAATAACACCCGGCAGTCCATCCATCATAATGTGCTGTCCGTTAACCGGAACGATATCGAAGACGACGGTCCAGCGTTCCCCCTCCGCGTAGGACGACCAGTTGCTGTGCGCGATCAAGATCTTTCCGTCTCGGGTCACCGATCCCGTCGCGATAAACGCGCTGCACTTGCCCGGAGCAATGGCTTGCGGCGGATTCTCATTGCCCTCTTTCGCGTTCATTGCCGGCAGATAATACTGAGTCAGCTCAATCACACCATTGAGCGCAACAATATCCCACAGGTCCAGCGTCGATCCCTGCGCATGCAGGCCCTCGACGATTCCCTTCAACTCCTGCTGGTACTCAGGGTCAACATGCGGCCACAACACGTTCTGTGCCGCATCGCGAAAGAAACTCCATTCGCGCTTCTGATCGTGCGGCGCCTCGACCATGTACACGTGGATGTTGTCTTCAATCTCGCGCGCCAGCAAGTACCCATGCTGAAATCCAATCTGTTCCGGCGTGCCTTGCAAATGCACGTACGTCCATCCGCCATCGTTGAACTTGTAGCTGTTCGCGAGTCGAGGGTCGGGAGGCGCTGCCGTTGAAGCTGCGAATGCGGCGACAGATGTCGCGACGAGAAGAAGCAGAGCAGTGTGACGCATTAGGTTTGCTCCTTGAAAAACCTGTTTTCGGGGATTACGAGGGGTGCTGCGGGAATTTCCATTTTGCTCATCGGGCTACAAGAGAGTGTACCCCGTTACCGCCGCACTACCTCACCGTTTTTCATCACAAAGCTCACGTGCTCGACCACGCTGATGTCGTCCAATGGATTGCCCGGAACTGCGACAATGTCGGCGTAGTAGCCCGGCTTCAACTCGCCAATTTGTCCGTCCCAGCGCAGCAGCTTCGCGCCGTTGATCATGTCGGCCTGCAGCACGGCCAGCGGGGTCATGCCGTACTTAACCATGAGCGTTAGTTCGCGCGCCTGCGTGCCGTGCGGGAAGGGGCCCACGTCGGATCCGACTGCGAAGGGAACGCCGGCGGCGATTTGTTTCTTGAACTCCGCGATCTTGTAGTCGAGCATGGCGGATTCTGCCGCCGCCTGGTCCTGTGAATCGCGATGGTGTGCAAAGTACTCGAAAATGGTAAAGGTTGGGACGGCGAAGATTCCCTTTTCTTTCATCATCCGCATTGTCTCGTCGCTCAATTGCGTGCCGTGGTCAATCGACGCCACTCCAGCTTCCGCGGCGTAGAGCGTTCCTGGCTCTCCCATTGCGTGCACACCCACGTTCGTTCCAAGCCTGCGGGCCTCCTCTACTGCCGCAGCCAGTTGCGCTTCGGTGTACTGGTAGGGTGTATGCAGCACTCCATCAATCATCTTGTCGGGACCGGTCTCGTAAATCTTCACAAAGTCCGAGCCTTCTTTATGCTGCTCCCGGATCACTTCGACAAGTTGCTCGGCATCGTTGGCGTAGTCAGCGTTTGAGAGCACGTGCTGTGCCGGGTTGAAGCCGCTGGCGTCCTCATGCCCGCCCAGAATGTCGATGGCATTGCCGCTGACGCGCATCCGCGGCCCAGGGATGATTCCTTGATTGATGGCGTCGCGGACCGTCGTGCTGGCCGACCCGGCGCCTTCGGTGCCCATGTCGCGCTCGGCAGTGAATCCAGCCAGCAGGTCGGCCCTTGCGGCCTGCTCGGCGAGAATCGTGCGCCATGGGACGGACTCCTCGACTGTCTGCAGATCCTCGGCGCCCGGATGCAGAAAAAGATGCACGTGCGCGTCGATGAGGCCCGGCAGCAGGGTTGTGTCGCCGAGGTCGATCACCTTTGCGTCCTGCGGGTGATCGACGGAAACACCCACCGCCTTAATGCGTTCGCCCTCGACGAGAATCTCGCCCGGCTGGAGTATGTTTCCGGTGTCGACCTCAAGCAGCCGTGCCGCGTGCAGGACGATGGACGCCGCCGCCGGTTGCTGGGCATGCGAGCCAACACTCGCGAAAACAAAAGTGATCGCTGCGAAAGCGAGGGGCAATCGAAACTGGACAGGGAATCTCCGCATGGATACGACTATGCCGCTATCGGCCACGGCTTGTCGATGAAGAAATTCAGCAGGATCGGCTCACATTAGTACGCCCCGATCCCGGTAAGGTTTTGTCCAAGGATCAGCGTGTGAATATCGTGCGTTCCCTCATAGGTCTTCACCGACTCCAGGTTCATGCTGTGCCGCATGATCGGGTAGTCCTCCGTGACGCCGTTCGCGCCGAGAATGTCGCGCGTCAGCCGCGCACATTCGAGAGCCATCCACACGTTGTTTCTTTTCGCCATTGAAATGTGCTGGTGCCCGGCCTTCCCAGCGTCCTTCAGCCGTCCGACGTGCAGAGAGAGCAACTGAGCCTTCGAGATCTCGCTTGCCATCCACACCAGCTTTTCCTGCACCAGTTGATGGCTGGCGATAGGCTGATCGTGGAATTGTTTTCTGGTCTTGGAATAATTGAGCGCCGTCGAATAACAATCCATCGCCGCGCCGATCGCGCCCCAGCTGATGCCGAAGCGAGCCTGGTTCAGACACATCAGCGCGGCTTTCAGGCTATCCGCGCCGGGCAGCAGATTTGCCGCGGGTACTCGCACATCTTGCAGATTCAGGCTACTCGTGACCGAAGCGCGCAGCGACCATTTACCGTGAATATCGCTTGCCGTGAAGCCCGGCCGGTTGGTCTCCACGAGGAATCCACGAACGCAGCCGGCCCCGCCCTCGTCTTCGTCGCCTGTGCCCTCCAGCTTCGCCCACACTACAGCTACGTCGGCGATTGATCCCGACGTGATCCACATCTTTTCGCCGTTCAGAATGTACTCGTCGCCCGATTTGCGCGCACGTGTGGTCATGCCCGCCGGGTTCGAGCCGAAGCCGGGCTCGGTGAGCCCGAAGCAGCCCAGCTTTTCGCCTGTGGCGAGCGCGGGCAGCCATTTGTTCTTCTGTTCTTCTGACCCGAAGGTGAAGATCGGATACATCACCAGCGCCGACTGCACGCTGACAAAGCTGCGCAGTCCAGAATCGCCGCGCTCCAGCTCCTGCAATACCAGGCCGTACTCGACATTCGACATGCCGGCACAGCCGTAGCCTTCAAGATTGGCGCCGTAGAACCCCAGTTCACCCATCAAGGGCACGAGCTCGCGCGGAAATCGCCCCTCGCGAAAGCAGCTTTCGATGATCGGCGTCACATTCGCGTCGACGAAATCGCGCGCGGTCCTGCGGACGAGGAGTTCCTCCTCCGTCAAGCTTGCATCGAGCTGAAGAAAATCGAAGCCCTGGAATTTGAATGCCATGGTCGTACCTGCCGCCCCGGCGCTTCACCGGGACAGATGAGACTACCAGTCCATGACCTTCTCCGCAACGCGAGTCTCGAGGCCGTCTCAGTTCGGCCGCTGCATCGGCTTCTCGTGAATGACCATCCAATTGATGCCGAACTTGTCGCGAAACTGGCCAAAGCGATGCGCGAAAAACGTCTCGCCCATCTTCATGAAAACCTCGCCACCGTCGGTGAGCGCCGCGTAGATGCGTTCTGCCTCGGCATCGCTGTCGACAGAGAGGGTGAGATAAGCGCTGCGCATGGGCTCCACTTTTGGGCCATCGCTCGCCATCAGAACGGCGTCGCCTATCGTGATGCGGGCATGAATAATCTTCTTTTCCATTCCGGGAGGGATATTCGAGTGTTCGGGCATCGTGTCGAAGGTTCCCATCACGATGATCTTTGCGCCCAGGTGTTTCTCATAGAACTGCAGGGCTTCTTTGCAGGTTCCGGGGAAGTTGACGTAGGGAGTCAGTTTCATGGCTTCAGCTTTCCTTTCGGGGAATTGGATTTTGACTTCGAGCTTGAAGTAAACGGGGGAATGAGCGCGGGGTGGCGTTTTTCCTTGTACACTTCGGCCACGAAGGCATCCTATAAAAGTGACTTGCAATTTGCAATCTACAAATGTTAGCAATGGAAATCGGCCGCCGTCCGCCCAAAGCGGCGAATTCATAAATCAGGTGATCCCATGAGCACCTATACAAACTATCCTCGAATCACGCCTTTTCTCTGGTTCGATTCGAACGCCGAAGAGGCTGTTGATTTCTACATAAGCGTCTTCCCCAACTCGCGCCGTCTTGGCGAGCTGCGCAACCCGGGCGACGCGCCAGGCAGAAAGGGAGGCGTGTTGACCGTCTCCTTCGAGCTCGACGGTTTAAGGTTCACCGCGCTCAACGGCGGTCCAGGGCACAAATTCAATGATGCGATGTCGCTCGTGGTGCACTGCGAAACGCAGGACGAGATCGACTACTACTGGTCGAAGCTCACCGCTGGCGGCAGCGAGATTGCCTGTGGCTGGCTTGTTGACAAGTTTGGCCTGTCCTGGCAGATCGTTCCGACGCACCTGCCAGAGCTCGTCAAGCATTCCAAAGCGATGCAGGCACTGATGAAGATGAAAAAGCTCGACATCGCTGAGCTGGAACGCGCCGCTCGAGAGGCCTGACCATGGCTTGCGTCTTGCGCCGGCTGTTTGCGGTGCGAGCTTCCCACAACCGGCCTCTCGTGATGAAATGGCTGAGTCACTGGAGGCCGTGGAATGAGCAGCCGAAGAGAATTCGTTAAAGCGTCAGCATTGGCCACAACCGCGTGCCTTTTGCCTCCGAGCACCGGGAGAAGCCTGAATGCTGTGGGCGCATCTGTCGAAGGCGCGCAGCCGGCAGTCGCTGAGAACGGCTGGTACGACCGGCCGATGCGCTGGGCCCAACTTGCGTTTGTCGAGGACGATCCCGGCAATTACGACCAGCAGTTCTGGCTCGACTATTTCCGGAGCGTCCATGCTGACGCGGCCTGCCTGAGCGCTGGCGGCGTGGTTGCGTTTTACCCGACCGAAATTCCGTTGCAGCAGCGCAGTGCGTGGCTCGGCGATCGCGACGCCTTTGGCGACCTGATGCGCGGCTGCCGCGCGATGGGCATGAACGTGGTGGCGCGTACGGACTCGCACGCCTGCTGGCAGAAGATGTATGACGCGCACCCTGACTGGATCAGGGTGGACGCAAGCGGCCAGCCCGTTCGCCATCCCTCCGATCCGCGCTACTGGGAAACCTGCGCTCTCGGTCCCTACAACTTCGAGTTCATGACCGCTGTGCATGAAGAGATCATGCGCATGTATAAGCCGGACGGCATCTTCACCAACCGCTGGGCGGGCAGCGGCATGTGCTATTGCGAGCATTGCCGGCAGGATTTCCGCGCCGCATCGGGCCTGGACCTGCCGCGCACCCTCAATCCGCAGGATCCGGCGCGAAAGCAATTCATCGTCTGGCGCCAGCAGCGGCTGTTCGATCTCTGGCGCCTGTGGAACGAAAAGATCAGGGCGATTAATCCGGGTGCAAGCTACATCGCCAACGCCGGTGGTGGCGCGCTTAGCGAACTGGACATGAAGACCATTGGCGAGCTTGCACCCACGCTGTTTGCCGACCGCCAGAGCCGGAAAGGGCTCATGGCTCCGTGGGCGAATGGCAAGAACGGCAAGGAGTATCGCGCGACGATGGGAAACAAAGCCATCGTGGGCATATTCAGTGTGGGCATTGACGACGAGCATCGATGGAAGGACTCGGTGCAGAATGGCGACGAAATTCGCATGTGGGTTGCCGACGGCATGGCCCAGGGCCTTCGTCCATGGTTCGTCAAATTCAATGCAAAACCGATCGACAAACGATGGATGCCGGTGGTGAAAGAGATCTTCGAATGGCACTTCGCTAACGAGGAATACCTGAAGAATCTTCGCCCCATGGCGCGAGTGGGTCTGGTTTATTCGCAGCAGAGCGCCTGGTTCTACGGGGGAGAAGAGGCTCGCGAGAAGATTGATGAACCGGCATTGGGGTTCTACGAAGCGCTGATCGAGGCACGGATCCCATTTGAGATGGTCCACGATCGCTGTCTCGATGCCGAGCATCTTGCCCCGTTCCGTACGCTGATCCTTCCGAACATTGCAGCATTGTCCGACGACCAGTGTGCCAGTTTGCGCGGATTCGTCGAGCGCGGAGGCGGCCTCATCGCAACTTACGAGACATCGCTCTACGACGAGTGGGGTGTGCGACGAAAGGACTTCGGCCTGGCCTCGCTCTTTGGAGCTTCCTACGCAGGCAAGGTCGAGAGCAACATGCTCAACTCCTACTTGAGCCTCGAGCAAAATCTCTCAACTAACTCCATGCATCCACTGCTTCACGGATTTGATGACTCAGGGCGCATCATCAATGCCGTGAACCAGGTGGATGTAACCCCGGCCAATGCCGGGCAATTCACGCCCCTGCGCATTGTTCCGTCATACCCAGACTTGCCCATGGAGTCGGTGTTTACGCGACCCGGCGCCACACGTCGCCCTGGCGTCTACATGCAGCAGATTGGCAGCGGCCGTGTGGTCTATTTCCCCGGTGACATCGATCGTACTTTCTGGGAGGTACTCAGCACCGATCACGCGAAGCTTCTGCGCAACGCTGTCGAGTGGGCCACAAACGAAGCTCCTCCGGTAACTATGGAGGGCAAAGGCATTCTCGACGTGGCTCTGTGGGAGCAAAAGAACTCGATGACGCTGCACCTCGTCAATCTCACAAATCCCATGATGATGAAAGGTCCGGTTCGGGAAATCATTCCCGTCGCGGGTCAAAAGATCTCGTTGCAGATTCCGGCGGGCAGGCGGGTTAGCCGTGTTCATTTGCTTGTCGCTTCCAGAGACGTTCCGTACCGCACGGAGCGCGACACCATTTTCCTTGAAACGCTGCCGATCGGACTTCATGAAGTGGTCGCCGTGGATTTCTCCGCTTAGCCGCCAATCACGCCAACCGGGCCGGCGAGAGACTGATGAGGTGACGCCAAACACGCGGCAATCCAGCCCGCGCAGGTTTCGCCTCTGTTATCCTGAGTGGTTTACTTGAGCGAGGACCCGGACCCTGCGGACAGGTGTTCGTCCGCGCGGATGGAGGGGGGGCCATGCCGGAGCACAGGGCAAGGAAGCATCATCAGGACCGGGTGGCGGAGACGCTGAGGATAGAAATCGGCGCCATGATTGAAGGCGAGCTTTCCGATCCGCGTATCGATTTCTGCCACGTCAGCGAAGTAGCGCTGAATCCAGGCGGAAAGTCGGCGCGCGTGTACGTGGCCGTGGACAGCACGGTGAAGGATGTCGCCAAGTCTGAAGCGGAGACGGTCGCTGGTCTTGAGGCGGCCAAGGGCTATATTCGGCGCGAGCTGAAGGAGCGGATGGGAGTGCGCCATGTGCCCGAGCTGAGTTTTATTGCCGACCGGTCGGGCCGCTTCCAGGCGCGCATCGATGAATTAATGAGCAGGGGGCGCAAATCCAGTGGATCGAGCAAGTCCGCCGGGTCCCGTCGCGACTCGTTGCAAGCGGGTTCCGTAGACGCAAATCCAACACCGGAAAAGGAAGCATCGCTTCACTGAACCCATGAGTCGTAATTCCCGAATGTCCGGGGTTAATGCAGCGGCGAATGCGCCGATGGGTAGCGGAGCCGGCATATCCAACTCCGATGACTCCGATCCGATTGCGGCGATTCTTCAAGTTCTGCAGGCGGGCGAGCGTTTTCTGGTCTGCTCTCACACGCGGTCCGATGGAGATGCTGTCGGTTCCGCGCTGGCGCTGGGCATGTTGCTCCGGCAGATGGGCAAGCGGGCTGATCTGGTGTCCGCCACCCGGATCCCTGACTTTTACCGGCGGCTTCCCGGCGCTGACTCCATTCGCACGGCATTAGGCGTCCATGATCGTTACGATGCCGCCATTCTTCTAGAGTGCGATGGCCTGGAACGGACCGGGCTGCACGGTCTCGACAAGCAGTTCCTAATCAATATCGACCACCACATCAGTGGCCAGCCATTCGCCCAAGTGAATTGGATCGATCACCAAGCTGTCAGCACGGGCGAAATGATCTTTCGTCTGGCGCGTGCAGCCGGCGCCGTGCTCACACCGGAAATGGCCACATGTCTTTACACTACGGTACTCACTGACACGGGAGGCTTTTGCTACGGGTCGGTGCGAGAGTCTACCTTCGCGCTGGCCGGGGATCTGGTGCGGGCAGGAGCCGACCCCATCTCAATCGCACAGCAAATGTATTTTTCTGTGCCTGCATCGAAGCTTCTACTGCTGGGGACAGCCCTGCAAAGGCTCACCCGCGAAGGGAGGTTGGCCTGGCTATGGGTGACGCAGCAGGACATGGTGCGAACCGGCGCCGCCGAGGAAGATTGCGAGGGCATTGTCAACATTGCGCTAAGCATCTTAGGGATTGAGGCCGCGTTCTTTCTGCGCGAGCTGCCGGATGGACGCGTCCGGGTGAGCCTGCGCAGTAAAGGCGAGCTAAATGTAGCCGCAATTGCCGCCCGTCTGGGAGGCGGCGGCCACGAAAACGCTGCCGGATGTGCACTCGAAGGCCCGCCGCGTCGGGCCATTCAGCAGATCTTGGGTGAGCTGCGGGGCGCCCTGGCCGGTTTCACCGCCGTGTCCGCCTGACCGCTCTTGAGATTCCGAGTGAATCTGTTAGCCTTGACCGTGTTGCACCACTGAAGGATCTCCGCGCCTCTGCGCAGCGCGAAAGGCGGGCGGGCCAGGCCTGGTTCACCCTTCGCCCTGCATGAAATCAAGGCCTTCGTACTGCGCGAAGCTCTCAGCCTCGCGATTTTTTGGAGTATTGCCGGAGATGGAAAATCCCGTGGAACCGCTGGTTCCGGATCGAGCGGCACGCCGTCCGTGGCGCATGCCTCGCTGGGCCACCATCTCTGAAGCGGCCGTCTTTCTCGTCTTCAGCATCTTCTTCCTTGTCTATGGCGTTACGCCATTCCTGGGCGGTGACGGTCTGGGGCTGGTGGGGGCCGACGAACCGCGCTATGCGCAGATCGCGCACGAAATGCTTGTGCGCTTCGACGCTGCGAACACCCTCAAAGAGCGGCTTAGCGCCTGCGTAACGCCATACCTCTATGGGCATCCGTGGCTGGAGAAGCCGGCGCTCTATTACTGGCGCGCGATGTTCATCTTCCAGGACTTCGGCGTTCACGATTGGGCTGCCCGTTTGCCTTCGTTCACCTTCGCCTTCATCATGTCGGCGCTCATCTACCTGCACATGAGGCGATTCCGGCCCGGTGGCCATCTCGATGCAGCGCTCATTACGGTGTCGTGCGCTGGCATCATGGCCTTCGCTCGCGGGGCGTCCACTGACATGCAGATGGCCGCGCCGCTGGCCATCGGTTTGCTCGGCTGGTACGCATGGTATGAAACCAACTCCAAGTTCTGGCTCTACGACATCTACTTCTTTACAGGACTGGCGACGCTCGCCAAGGGGCCGGTCGCCCCTCTCCTCGCTTTTCTCATCATCGCCGCATTTGCGTTTCTACGCCGCGAGTGGAACATCCTCCTTCGCTCGTTCTGGTGGCCGGGGGTGGTGCTCTATTTTGCCATGGTGCTGCCTTGGTTCATTGCGGTGCAGCATCAAAATCCAACCTTCTTCCGCGAATTCTTCCTCGAGCACAACCTGCAACGCTTCGCTACCGACCGTTACCAGCACAATCAGCCATTCTGGTATTACCTGGTGGTCATGGTGCTCGGTCTCATGCCGTGGACTGTGATCGCGGTGCGCGCGCTAATCGACGGCATTCTCACATCGGTGGCCGAGTGGCGGCTGCGCCGCTCCCGCGTTGGCAAAGCGCTGCCCACGCGCCCCGGCGACGCATTTCCCGAGTTTCTGGTGCTATGGTCGCTTATTCCCGTCGTTTTCTTCTCCTTCTCGCAATCCAAGCTGCCCGGCTACATCCTTCCCGCCATTCCGCCCATCACCATTCTCACCGGAGACTACCTGTATCGACGGAGGGAGCAGGGATTGAACCGATGGCTTCTCCTCGGTCATGCCGTGGTGTGTGGCGCCATGACGATGGCGGCCCTCCTTCTGCCCTGGTTTGTCGTTCATGGCTTCGTCGTTCACGGTGCCGCCGTGCCTCCCGCTCACGCGCTTGCCGCAGCCTCTCTGGCCGCCATTGGGGCTGCTCTCCTCATCCTGGTTGTCACCAAAGGTTTCGGCGTGGCCCGGCTTCGTCCGGCAACGTGCTGGATTCTGGTGGTGCTGGTTCTGTTCTTGTACGGCGTGGGCCCGTTCTTCGGTATTCCGGGCATTGATTCAACCAAGCGCGTCATTCACTTGCTCGATCGCTCTTACTCCGCAAGGCCGCTGGCAGAGCGAATCAGCGAGCAGGTTCCGGCAGACGAGACCGTCGCTGTTTTCCGTGTACGGCGCGACGCGGAGTTCGGTCTCTCGTTCTATCGCAACCGCGAAGTAGTGAATTACGACGAGAGCGGCGTGCCCGATGAACAACATGTTCTCGTAGCGCGCATCCAGGGCCGCTACGGCGTGGATCTGGACACCCAACTCGCGTTGAGCGAGCTTCTTGAAGGCCGGCAGTATGAGCAGCTGTTCGCCTGGCCGGAGCAGGGCTTGGAAGTCTATCTCGTGGGCGGCAAGTAAGTGTTTCTCAACTTGCGGCGGTAGGCGCACTCGTGTCAAAGTTGCCGAGAGGGTCTTTCCGCGCGCAGCTGTGTGAAAGTGGTTTTGCCTAATGTCTTTCTGATTCGAATCGTCGAGAACCGGCGCGCCTCATGTATTTCGGGCCTTGGCCAACAAATCGAAGACCGCAATCGAGCTTCTCGCTCACGCATCGGTCATGAGCTAACGCAACCGGGCAACATATAGAGGGCGAATGCAGACTTCGGGCGATTCCATCGAGATACTCGACCTTCGGCACTTCGCGGCCCCGATCCTGCGGCCCGTGCTGGAGGCGGAGGGTGAGTTGTGGGGGCAGCGCCTCCATTGGGACTACCATGCCTCGGCGCGTCTGCTCATGCAGTATCTTGACAACCACATGCTCCCTGGCTATGCGGCGCTCGCGTCCGGCCGGGTGCTCGGCTACGTCTTCTGCGTCTACGAGGAGACGAAGGCCGTCATCGGCGACGTCTTCGCGCTGCCAAGCGACACGAACGGAGCGGCAACAACCACCGAAGCAACGTTGCTCCGCCATCTCCTCGAGTTGCTGCTCAACTCTCCGCATGTCGAACGCATCGAAGCACAACTGCTTCTGCATCCCTCCGGTACCTACGGCGAGATCTTCGGCAACGCCGGATTTGAGATCTTCCGCAGGCTCTTTCTGGTGCAGCCGCTGCAGGGACATTCGAAACCGCCTCAGACAGTTCTGCCCGCCAACCTGGAGTTTCGCCCGTGGCGTGAGGCAGACCTTTCGGCGGCCGCGCGGCTCATCTGCGAAGCCTACCGCGACCATCCTGACAGCTTGATCAACGACCAATACCGCTCCGTTCACGGCTCTATGCGCTTCTTGAACAACATCGTGCATTATGCCGGCTGTGGCAGTTTTTCTCAGCAGGCCTCGTATGTAGTGGTCGAGCGCGCCAGCCGCGAACTTGCAGCCCTTGTGCTTGGCTCGCGCGTCAGCGGGCAGAGCGGGCACCTGACCCAGGTCTGCGTCCATCCCGCCTTCCGCCGCCGCGGCCTTGCCCGGATGCTGCTCGCGCAGGCCGCGTTCAGTTTCATGCGTCTTGGCGCCACGGAAATCTCTCTCACTGTGACCGAGGCCAACGCCGAAGCCATCGATCTCTATAAGGACGAGGGCTACACCTGCGCACACACCTTCGATGCCGCTGTGTGGCTGCGGGACGCGACGGCCTGACTCGCATCTCGACGACGGCTTTGTCCGAGAACGTTGCTGATGGACAAAGAAACAGCCCGCTTCTCGTGATGAGGAGCGGGCCGTTTTCTTTTGGTTTTGGATGAGAGCTACGCTTTGGCGCTCGTCAGCGCGCCCAAATCGGCAGCCAGCTTTTCCGTGCTGAACGCCTCCACGATGTCGCCTTCCTTCACGTCGGTGAAGTTGGCAATGCCGATGCCGCACTCCATGCCGTTGGTCACCTCGCGGGCATCGTCCTTGAAGCGTTTGAGCGAGGCGATCTTGCCCTTGAAGACCTGCGCTCCGTCGCGCATCACTCTCACTTCCGCGTCGCGGCGGATCACGCCATCCTGCACGCGGCAGCCGGCGATGGTGCCCACCTTGGGGATGCGGAAAACATTGATGACTTCTGCGCGGCCAACGTAGTTTTCCTTGAAGGCGGGTTCGAGCAGGCCCAACATGGCCAGGCGAATCTCGTCCTGCAGTTCGTAAATGATGGAATGCAGGCGAATCTGGACGTTCTCCTGTTGCGCCAGCTCGGCCGCTTTGCGTTCCGGGCGCACATTGAAGCCGATGATGATGGCATTGGAGGCCGTCGCCAGCAGCACGTCGCTCTCGGTGATGGAGCCGACGCCGGAGTGCAGCACCTTGACGCGCACTTTCTCCGTTGACATAAGCACGAGAGAATCTGCGAGCACTTCCACGGAGCCCGTCACGTCGCCTTTGATGATCAGCGGTAGATCCTTGACGCCCGACTGGCGAACCTGCTCCGCCAATCCTTCCAGCGACACCCGCGAGCTCTTGGCCAGCTGTGAGTCGCGCTCCTTCATCTTTCGGTACTGGGCAATTCCCTTGGCCTTGTCACGGTCGGCCACTACCAGGAACGTGTCGCCGGAATCAGGCATACTTTCAAGCCCCAGCACTTCCACCGGCGTAGACGGTCCGGCTTCCTCCAGAGGGCGGCCGCGATCGTCGAACATGGCGCGGACCTTGCCGAAAGTGTTGCCCACAATGTAGCTGTCGTTCAGATGCAGCGTTCCATCCTGCACCAGGACAGTGGCCACAGCGCCGCGCCCGCGATCCAGCTTGGCCTCGAGAACGCTGCCCACTGCCTTGCGTCCGGGCGTGGCCTTCGGCGCCTTGATGTCGCTCACCAGGCAAATCATTTCAAGCAGCAGATCGAGGTTAATGCGCTTCTTCGCGGAGACCTCGACGAACACCGTGCCTTGCTGGCCCGCGCCGGCCCATTCTTCGGGAATCAGGCCGCGGTCCGCGAGTTGCTTCTTCACGCGGTCGGGATTGGACTCCGGCTTATCGATCTTGTTCACGGCGACGATGATCGGAACCTCGGCAGCCTTGGCGTGGTCGATTGCTTCAAGAGTCTGCGGCATCACACCGTCGTCGGCGGCAACCACGATGACCACGATGTCCGTCACCTTGGCTCCGCGGGCGCGCATGCGGGTAAACGCCTCGTGACCCGGCGTATCCAGGAAGACGATCTCGCGGCCAGAGGCAGGCGAGCCTTCCTTGGCAAACTTCACCTTGTATGCGCCGATGTGCTGAGTAATTCCGCCGGCTTCACCTGCCGCAACGTGGGTCTCGCGAATGGCATCGAGGAGCGAAGTCTTGCCGTGATCGACGTGGCCCATCACGGTAACTACAGGCGAACGCGGCACCTCGAGCTCATCGGAGTTCTCGGCTTCGAGCACTTCTTCGATGGCCTGGTTAGCGATCTCCTCTTCATAGCTGATGACGGTGGCCGCGGCGCCGAACTTGGCTGCGACATCTTTCACCATCTCGGCGTCGAGAGACTGGTTCACCGTGACAAAGACGCCGCCCATCAAAAGCGTTGCGATCAAATCCTTGGCGCGGACATCGAGCTTCTCGGCCAGGTCCTTTACGCTGATGCCCTCCGTGACTGTGATTTCGCGGGTGATGGGCACCGGTTCTGTGCTGTATTGCGCACCGCCATAGCGCGGCGGCGGCACAAAGCCCTTCATCGGGCCTTCTTTGGTCTTGGGGTACTGTTGCTTGCCTCGGCCGCGGCCTCGGGAACTGGCGCGCTGCGGGCGCGGGGCTTCACCGGTCGGAGGCGCGCCGCCGGCGCCTGGACGCGCCCCGAATCCTGGGCGTGCTCCGAAACCGGGACGTGCACCAAAACCGGGCCGAGCGCCGGGTGCTGTGGCGCCACCGGGCCCTGCGAATCCGGCCGATCCGGAGCGCGTGGGATGCTTGGGGCGAGGGCCTCCTGCGAATTGGCCGGGAGCTGCTGTTCCGCCAGGGAAGCGCTGCCCAGAGCCTGGCGGTCCGGCTGCCGGTCTGCGATCGAAAATCGGTTTTCCGCGCTGGAGCCCTGTTCCCGCCGCCGGAGCGGTTGGAGGAACGATAGACGCTTTGTACACAGGCCGGGGCCCGGTTTGCGGCATCACCATGCGGCGTGGTACGGACGCGATGACCTTTGCGGTTTTCGCGGGTGCGGTTGTGGATTCGGCAGCGATCGTGGGAACCGCACCCGGCGTTCCACCCGCGGCAGCTTCAACAGCATGCGGTGTTGCGGCTTGTTCCGTCACAACTGCGGACTTTGCCGGCGCATCAGCAACCGGAGGAACAACGGCAGCTGGGGCCTTAATGGCAATCTTTTCTTCGCGCACAGCCGGAGCCGAGGGCGGCTTAACGGCTACGCCGGCCGGGGGTGGTGCAACAACGACAACCGGGCGCGGGGCCACCGCCCCTGCGGGAGCTTTAGCGACAACCGCGCCGACGGGAGGACGCGATGCAATGGCGGGCGTTGCCGGCGGAGGAACAACGATCGGTGGCGCGGAACGCGGCTGGGGAACGATCTTCCGCGGTTCCGGCCTGGCTGGCGCGGCGGCAGCGGGCTTCGCGGCAACCGGAGTCGTGGCGGCCGGTTGCGCAGCTGGCGCGGCGGGTTTTGCTGGCGCAGCTGTCGCCGGTTTAGCCGGCACCCGCGCGTGGCGCGCCTCTTCTTCCTCTTCCTTCTTCTTAGCCAGGAGGGCCTTCATCACATCGCCGGGCTTGGAGATGTGCGAAAGATCGATCTTGGGGACGATGGCTTCCGCGCCGTGACGGCCTGACGTCGCGCCTGCGTGCGTGCTATGCCGCGCTTCCCGTGCAAAGTGCGCACGAACCTTCTCAGCCTCGTCCAGTTCCAGCGAACTGGAGTGCGTCTTGCCGCTGGAAACGCCGAGCTCAGGAAGAACGTCGAGAATCGCTCGAGACTTTACTTCCAGCTCTTTCGCGAGATCGTTGATACGAACCTTACTCATCCGCCTCTTTTCAATGTTTGCCGCCAAAAGGACCTTAGTCGTTCATAGCAACCTCATGGCACTGGCCGCTTTCAAAAGTTCCGTTGTTGTGCACGTGGCCTGGCAGAACGCGGCGCATCTTACGCGCCGCCCTCTTTGCCAGGCTGCTTTTCCTCTACTGCGCTTTCAATTTCGTCGGCGTCAGGCTCCGGGACCACTTCGGCGCCGATAGAATCGATTTCGTCTTGATCGGATTCCTCGGATTCAGCGTCCGCCTTCACTTGCTCGACACTTTCAGCTTCTTCAATCACTTCGGCGGAGTTTTCCGCCTCGGATTCCTCCGTAGCTTCGCCGGCCTCTGAGGCTTTAGCGGTTTCCAGCGTACCTTCAACCGGTGCTTCATCAGCCGCGGCCGTTTCGACCGTTTCCGGATCCCCCGCAATTACGGCTTCCCCTTCGCCGGCCTCAGCCGCCTGTGCGGCTGCTTCAGCCTCAGCCTCAAAGCGGCTGAAATAGTTGCGGACGGCAACGCTGATCTTCTCCAGCGTCTTTTCGCCGATGCCCGGAATCTCTTCGAGCTGCTCGGGAGTCATGTCGGCGAGGCCCTCAACGGTCGTGATTCCCGCCGTAATCAGCTTCTGAATAATGCCGTCACCCAGCTCCGTCACCTGCTCGATTGGCGTCGTCGGAGCGCCTGCCAGGGCCTGCATCTGCTGCTCCACCTCCTGGCGCTTCTCCTCTTCGCTCTTGATGTCGATCTTCCAGCCCAGCAGCTTCGCCGCTAGGCGCACGTTCTGGCCCTTCTTGCCGATGGCCAGCGAAAGCTGCGTGTCGTCGACGATCACTTCCAGCTGCTTCTCAGTCAGGTCCGTGATGGAAACGCGGCTCACTTTGGCCGGCTGCAGGGCCTTCTCCGCGAAGGTCGTGATCTCATCGCTGAATTCGATGATGTCGATCTTCTCGCCTCGCAACTCGCGGATAATTGACTGCACGCGCATGCCTTTCATGCCCACGCATGCGCCCACGGGGTCCACGTCCTTGTCGCGGCTCTGCACGGCAATCTTGGTCCGCTCGCCGGCCTCGCGCGCAATGGCGCGAATCACCACTGTGTTGTCGTAGATCTCGGGAACCTCTGATTGGAAGAGGTTCGACACCAGCTCCGGCGCCGCACGGCTCACAATGACTTGCGGCCCCTTGGCTGCACGGTCCACCTTGATCAGCACCACGCGAATGCGCTCGCCCACGCTGAACTGTTCCAGCCGCGACTGTTCTCGCTTGGGGCAGCGTGCCTCGGCCTTGCCCAGATCGAAGATGATGTCCTGTCCCTCCAGGCGCTTCACCGTCGCATTCAGCACTTCCTTTTCGCGGTGCGCATATTCCTGAAAGACGGTGTCGCGCTCGGCCTCGCGTACCTTCTGGAAGATGATCTGTTTGGCCAGTTGCGCCGCGATGCGGCCCAGTGAGCTGGTGTCGCGATAAATGCGGATCTCGCTGCCCACTTCTACGCCAGGAGCCATCTCTTTGGCCTCGGCTAGCGTGATCTGGTTCACGGGATCTTCGATCTGATCCTCGTCGGCGACCACCGTCTTATAGATGTAGGCCGTAATCTCGCCGGTATCCTTGTTCAATTCCCCACGCATGTTTTCCTGGGTCTTGTAAAACTTGCGCGTGGCCAGGGCGATAGCCTCTTCGACCGCGCCCACAACGATGGCGGGGTCGATGCCCTTCTCCTGGCTCAGGAGCTCGATACTTTGGTACAAAGCGCTGGTGGCCATACTCGTTTTGAACTCTCTTCTTCGTTCCGCGCCGTCCGCCCTGAAATACGGCCCTTTGACGGCGCTGTTGTTTTCGATTGGTGGTGGGAGAGCACTGCTGTCAGCCCATCCACCCTCAAGCTAGGAGCTAAAAGCCAATAGCTTGTTGTTCAGATTTCCGGTACCAGATTCGCCTTCTCAATATTGCTGAGAGCAATCTCCACTGTGTTCACGCCAGCCTTGCGGCTTTTGCTGTTCTGCTTCACGGCTGCCAGGTCAATCGTGATCGTTCCTGGACCTGGCGCCGCTTTTGGCCCCGCCATCAGTCTTCCCTGCCAGTGCCGGTTGTTGCGGACCGGCTCAAAGGTCCGCACCTTCACCAGGCAACCCGCAAACCGTTCGAATTCCTCCGGCAGGCTCAGCTTCCGATCCAGACCGGGAGAACTGGCCTCGAGCGTGTACTCTCCGCCGGGAACCAGGTCCTCCACGTCGAGCAAGACCCCAAAATCGCGGCTAAACGTTGCACAATCCTCGTGCGTCACGCCGGAAAGCTGCTCTACCGTGAGCGAACCTTCCAAAAGCCTCTCCGGCAGCCCTTCCGCGCCGGCCGCTGCCGCAGCCTTCAGTTGCGCCCGGCCCTCGGCATTCTTTTCCAGAGCCACGCGCAGTATGCGGTCCTTAGCCGTGCCGGTGAACTCGATTTCGACCACGTCGAGCCCGTGGGAGGTGGCCACTCGCTGCGCCGCTCTCCGAATTTCGTCTAGACTGACCGCCATCGATCCCCGCCGCCCCATGGCAGCTGTTTTTCCCTCGTATCACCTTGATTTCCGGTGACTTTCGGGCAGAATTTGCCGCAAATAAAAAGTGGGCGATGAGCCCACTCCTCTCTCCGCCAGCCGGTGCGCACACGGAAAAACCTGACGGACAAATTCGTCTGCATGGCCAGAATACCGGAATTTGCCCCGAAATTCAATGGGCGCGGATTCCGGTGTAGGGTGAAAGAGCATGGCGCTTCCTCACTGCGAGGGCTCCTTCACGCCCGTCACACAGATCAACAGCGAAGCTCTGCTTGCCGAAATCTCGGCGAGAGTCTCAAATCCCAACGCAGGTATCTTTGGTGCCGACTCGCTCAGTTGGCGCATTAACCGCGAGTCGGCGTTACTCCTCGGCGCGGGCCGCGCCGCGCTCCTGCAACTGGCACACCCATGGGTAACCGCATCCCTCGCCGAACATTCGACCGTGATGGATCGCCCCATCGAGCGCTTCCACAATACTTTTCGCATCGTGTTTACGATGATCTTCGGTTCGCTCGGCCAAGCCTTGGCTGCGGCTCGCCACCTTTACGCGCTGCACACTCGGGTTCAGGGCGAGATGCCGGAAGACGTGACGCGATGGCGGCGCGGCTCACGTTACAGGGCCAACGAGATCGGTGCGCTGCGTTGGGTTTTCGCCACGCTCGTCGATAGTGCCGTGCTGGCCTACGACTGCATTCTTCCGCCGCTAACGGCTACCGAGCGCGAGAATTATTATGCCGAGTGCAAAACCCTGGCCGGTCTCTTCGGACTTCCGGCCGCGTCACTGCCAGACAACTGGGCGGCCTTCGCCGCCTACAACTGCGGGATGCACGCCTCTGACGTTTTGGGTGTGAATGCGCAGGCTCGAACGATGGCGCACAATCTGCTCCGGGGCGCCGGGTCATCGATTCGTCCTCCTTCTTGGTATCGCGCGCTGACCACCGAATGGCTCCCGGAACGATTCTGTGCGGAATTTGAACTTGAATTCGGTACAGCAGAGCAGCGGTCTGCGGCGCGCGCCAGGTGCCGCCTGCCGGAAATCTACCGTCGCCTGCCACAGGCTCTTCGCTTCACCGGCCCGTGGCGTGAGGCGCAGGCGAGGCTTGCGCATCGTCCCGTGGGCGCGCTCACCCAATGGAGCAACCGCTTCTGGATCGGCCAGCCATTACTCCCGTTTGCCTGAATGCGTTACGAACGCTCGGCAGTTCGCGGCCAAAGTTGCAGCCAACTCGCCGGATTTGCTTTGCGCGGCGGCGAGTCAAGGCGCGACAATAGCGCAATGAAGCGGCTTCGTCTTTCTGCCTTCGTTCTGCTTGTTCTTTGCTCAGCGCTGCCTGAACTCCACGCGCTCGATAAACAGCCGGTCGAGGTGTTCCATAGCCGGCGCGTGGCGCTGGCTTCCAGGCTCGAGGGCGGCGTGGCCGTGCTCTTCGCGGCGGAGGAGTCTCAGCTTGATTTCATGCCCTACCGTCAGGACTCGGACTTTTACTACCTGACTGGTTGGAATGAGCCCGGCGCCGCTCTCTTGATCGTGAGTGACGCACCGCAGGCGGCCTCGCCGCGCGCCTATAAGGAGATCCTGTTCCTGCCCACGCGCAATCTCCACATGGAAAAATACACCGGCGTCAAGATGGATGCGGCGACTCCAGGTGTTGAGCAGGCCGCGGGCGTAGACCATGTCGAACCGATGGCCGAACTCCCCGCGGAGCTGAACCAGCTTGTGGCCGCAGACCACTCGCTCTTCGCCAATCTTTGGACGCAACCGGATTCAGATGCGGCGAAGGCGCTGCTCGGTTTTACGGGCGTTGCGCTGGGAACATCGTCGCTTCCGCCGCTTCACGATGTCACAAGCAAAATCATGCCGCTGCGCCAGATCAAGGATGATGGGGAGATCGAGCTCATCAAGAAAGCCTCGGCCGCTTCGATCCTTGCTCAGCGCGTCATGATGCAGTGGTGGGTCAAGCCGGGAATGACAGAGCGCGCCATCGCCGGAGCCATGACTGCCGTTTGGATGGAGAACGGCTGCGAGCGGCCCAGCTATTCACCCATCGTCGGCTCGGGCGTTAATTCGACAGTCCTTCACTACTCGGCCAACGACCGCACCATGCAGGACGGCGACATTCTCCTCGTCGACGCGGCCTGCGAGTATTCCATGTACGCCGCCGACATCACCCGGACCGTTCCCGTGAATGGTCATTTCACCGCTCGCCAGCGCGAAATTTACGACATTGTGTTGGGGGCGCAGCAGGCCGCCATTGACGCTTTTGTGGCCGGCAAGTCCACGATCAATGACCGCGACCGCCAGGACCCGAACTCGCTCGACACCGTCGCCTACAACTACATCAATACGCACGGAAAAGACCTTCGCGGCCAGTCCCTAGGCCAGTATTGGCTGCACGGGCTGGGCCACATGATGGGCATCGATGTCCACGATCCCGCCAACTACCCCGTAGTTCTCAAGCCGGGGATGGTCTTCACCATCGAGCCAGGCATCTATATTCCTGAGGAGAATCTTGGCGTCCGCATCGAGTGCGATTTCCTGGTGGGCGCAGACGGCAAGTTGATCGATCTCGATGCCGCGCTGCCGCATACCGCCGACGAAATCGAAGCCGCCATGCGAGCAAAATGAATCGCGAAACGCAAAAAATGAGCCGCGAAGCGAGAAAAAATGAATTTCGACCCACGCGACGCCATGCCGCCCAATCAACTCGAGATGCTCAGCCGCGTCTTCAGCGAACAACTGTTAGCCTGTCTCGATGAGTGCGCGCGAGGGCGTCGCGGGTTGTTCTCTGAGTATGTGAGCGAGGACGGTAACGAGGGAGCTTGGTCTGAGGCGGCGCATCTGCGCGAATTGGCGGTTGCGTTGCAAAACGTTCTTGCCCAGCATGAGGAAAAGAACGCGCTCTGCGACGAGTTCCTTGACCTCTGTTCCATTCACGGCGAGAGCCATCCGGGTGAGCGCAGGTTGGCGCGCGCGTTTCTGGAGCGGATTGAGCGCGGCGATGTGGGCACGCCAACAGAAGATAAACCGCCGTGGTAACGGTACGCTAAGGCGCTTGATCGAAAATGACGAACAACCGTCGAAATCTCCGGGCGAGCCGGCTGCCCGGAGATTGGAGAATCAACGAGGCTAAAATTCAACGACTAAAAACGAATGCCCAGTGTGACCGGGATCAACTCCGTAGTTCCGAGGCCGTTGCTTGCGGTGATCGGAGGCGTGTGAATAAACGTGTAGCGCGCCTCAGCAAAAAGCTCGGTATCGCCGGCACTATCGGGCCCGTACATATCGCCGCCCAGGCGATGGTAAATGCCTAATCCAGCATTGCCGCCCCACTGATTGGAGGTGAAAGAGCCAACGGTGACATTCACTTCGTAGCCATAAAGATCGCAGCACTCGTATTCGTTGAAGTTCGTCGATTTATGGTAGTAACCCCAGCCGCCAACCAGATAGGCGCCGTTTGACTTCTTGGGGAAGAGGTCAATGACGGGAGAACCAGTAATCGAGTTGATATGTGCGTCACCGCCCGTGGTGCCCGCCGTCGAAATGAGCCCTCCTGGTAGCTTGTCGTCCATAAATTGATATTCGAGCAACGCAGACACTACTTTGGAGAAGTGGAAGCCAGCGCCAACGGTGAAGTTGCCGCCCCATGTGATGAAGGGCGTGTCGTTACCGACTGGGGCGTTGAATCCGCCTCCAGCCTCGAAGGCCCAGTGGTGAAGGAACCCGTACTTCCCGCCGCCACCGTTTCCTCCGCTGCCTCCGTATTGGCCGGCGCCGGCACCGCCAGCAGCCGGACTACCGGGATTCGCGGCTTCGGGCAACGAGAACTCGGCAAGCTGCAGACCCGATGAGCTTAGCCCCGCCTGACTGGAAGAGTAGCCTGTCGCACTGGATTGATCCTGGGACGGAGCGGACTGAGCGATGGCAAAACTGGCAGCGACAAAAAGCGCCGCCGCGATCAAACTGGCGCGGCGAGTTGGCCTTATCAAACAGGGGAATGACATTGCAACCACCTCAAATACTGGATTTTGTTCAACTTGCGGAAAGAAATCGCCTGTCACTGAAATTAGACACCGAAAGCCGTCAGAGGTTGCCTGGATAGCACAACAGATTCCCGTTGGATGAGACAGGCAATGTCCCGGGAAATAGGCTCACGCACAATGAAACCTTGGAAGCCCGACTCGTCTGAGCTGGCGGCGCTGCCGACTTTTTGCCTTTCAGCAAAAGCAAAAGGCCGAAGCAACCGCCCCGGCCCTGTGCTCCCTTGTGTCCTGCTTAGCCCTGAATGTCGAATTGCTCCGGATGCAGGGTAGGGTCGCTCTTGACCAGCACGTTCTTTCCAATCAGCTCCTCGAAGTCGGTCAGCCAGCGGTTGCCGTTCGCCTTCAAGACCTTCACCGTTTCGGGGTGCACACGCAGCATCACGTCTGCATTCTCAAAGTGCTTCCGCATCTTGCGCATCTCGATATAGATCTCGTTGCACACCGTGGCAGAGCTCTTCACCATGCCGGTAGCCTGGCAAGTGGGGCAGGGCACGCTGAGCGTCCGCTCCAGCGACTGCTTCACACGCTTGCGCGTGATCGCCACCAGGCCGAAATCGTTGAACTGCAGCACCTTTGTTGGAGCGCGGTCGTTCTTGAGCGCCTCTTCGAGCGCCGCCATCACCTTGAAGCGGTTCTTGCGCTCGTCCATGTCGATAAAATCGATCACGATAATGCCGCCCAGGTCACGCAGTCGAATCTGGCGCACGATCTCCGGTACAGCGTCGAGGTTGGTCTTGAGAATGGTGTCTTCAAGCCGCGCCGACTTGCCGACATACTTTCCGGTATTGATGTCGATGGCGACCAGCGCCTCCGTCTGGTTGATTACGATCGACCCGCCCGACTTCAGCCACACTTTCGAGCGCAACGCCTTCGAAATCTCGTCTTGAATGCCGAAGTGCTCGAAGAGCGGCGTTTCCTTGGTGTAGAGTTTCACGCGCCGCACCAGCGACGGAGAGAAGCGATTGAGGAACCGTACGATGCGCTCATAGTCGGCCTCGGTGTCGACCCAGATGTTGGCGAAGTTCGAGCTCACCTGGTCGCGCAGAATGCGTTCAATGAGAGACAGGTCGTGATAGATCAGAGCGGGCGACTTGGAGGACTCCGAGCGCTGCTTGATGTCGTTCCACAGGTTCATCAGGAAACGCAGGTCGGCGCGCAGCTCTTCTTCCGAGGCGCCTTCGGCAGCGGTCCGCACAATGAAACCGCCGGGGGCCTCGCCGCGCTCATGCACCAGGATCCGCTTCA
This sequence comes from uncultured Acidobacteriaceae bacterium, assembly GCA_963823805.1. GTDB lineage: Bacteria > Acidobacteriota > Terriglobia > Terriglobales > Acidobacteriaceae > Telmatobacter. Next base: position 844,018 of record CAWGMW010000003.1, read on the forward strand.
AGCGATGGCGCTCTTCATCGGAGGCAATCTTCCGGCTCACGCCAACATGCGTGACCGTCGGCATGAAGACCAGGAACCGGCCGGGCAGAGCGATGTGGCTCGTGATCCGCGCGCCTTTCTTGGCGATCGGCTCCTTCGCAATCTGCACCAGAATCTCCTGGCCCGACTTCAGCAGGTCTGAAATGATCGGCAAATCGGAGGTCTGAGCCGAGCGGCGCGAAGGTCCGCGACGATTGCTCTGGACCCCGCGGCCACGTTGTCCGCGGCCTCCTCGGTCGCGGCGTTCGCGGCCGGGCGCGGGCTGTGCGCCCGTCGCGGTCTCCTCTTCTTCTTCCGCTTCGGCTTCCTCGACGTTCTTTTCGTCGAAGTTCATCTGAATGCGGTGATCCAGATGAGCCTCCTGGAACATTTCGCCCAGGTCGCCCGTGCGAAGGTGGCTCGGCAGCGTCTCCTCTTCGTAGTCGTCGGCGTCATGCACCTCCGGCTTGTGCCGGCGCGCATGAGGCGCGGAATCGAACTCCTCGCCTTCGATCACTTCTTCTTCAACTACTCCGTTTCCTGGCGCATAGGTCGAAGCCGGGGTAGCAGTCGCGGTTGATGAGGCGCCGGAAGATGTCTCGCTGCCCTTCTTCTTCTTGCCGAAACCGAAAAGCTTAAATCCCGAAGGAGCCGATGGATCGATGCGATGAGAAGCGTCAGCATCTTCTTCGGGCTCCGCTGTAATCTCGCTCGGTTCGGCCGACTCTGATTCGAAATCCTCTGAGCTTTCCTGTGCGGAGTTTTCTTCTTCGCCCAGCGTTTCTAAAGCGTTAGAAGCGAGTTCTTCCTCCTCGAATTCAAAAGGAGCCCCCGGGGGATCGTTCAATTCAGTTTCATGAAGGGCCGATACGGGGGATTCTGTCTCTTCGACAATTTCTTCGGGTGCGAATTCAGTAATGGGTGCCGAACCCTCTTCACCTTGCGCCTCCTGGCTGGCTTCTACCGGCCGTTCGGTTTCCCGGCGGCGTAGCGAAAGCGATTCACCCGGCAACAGGCCGCTGCCGTCCCACGAGAGAGGAGCTTCGACGAGCGTTGAGGGCTTGTATGTATTCGCCGGACGGCGCGGTGCTGCCGGTGCCGGCGCATCCTTCGGGCTTTCGACGCCTGGAGAACTGCCGTATTTTGAAAGCGACTCGCCGGGCAGCACAAAAGGCGCTGGCGCATGATGACCGCGCGGCGCTGGCCCAGCTTCGAACGCCTGAATGGCCTGACGCTCCTCGTATCGGGCGGGTTCTTCTGAGGCGCTTCTTGAAACTGGCTCAGATTCGATCGGTGGGTCAGACTGACCGCCCGGGCCGCGGCCGCCACGGCGACGGCGCCTGCCACGCCAGCGGCGTGCACCGGCTTCATCCAATTCCTGACCAGCCTCTGACTGCCTTGGAGCAGCCGGGGCTTCCGGAGCCGAGGGACCGGCAAACTCCGGCTTGGCTACTTCCGCCTGCTGATGCTCGTGGCGGATTTCGTGTCGGATTTGATTTGGACGCTGGCCGCGTTCTTCCTGGCGCCCACCATTCTGGTCTACGCCATGCGGATGCCGGACCTCGCGAGGGGCCTGCCCGGCGCCACTCGCCGCAGCCTTCTCCAACTCGTCGGTTTCTTCCTGATCTTCAAGCTCGATGAAGTCAGTTACGTAGAGAAACGCGTCACGCTCCAGCCCCAGATCGACAAATGCCGACTGCATGCCGGGTAATACGCGGGTCACGCGTCCGTTGTAAATGGAACCCGCAAGAGTGTACTCGTTTTCGCGCTCGTAGTAGATTTCCGCGAGTTGATCGTCTTCTAGAATCGCAAGCCGCGTCTCATGCGGCGTGCTGGAAATACAAATTTCTTTTGCCATCGTACCTTTCCGTCCGGCAGCTTATAGCTGTCGGTACCCGCGGCAAGGTCGGATGGAGCGCGCTCGATCGGCGAAGAAAGGGATGAACGGATAACCAGGTGGATGCTCAAGGGAGGGCCTCTGCGTCGAGGTCTTCCCATAGGGCGGCGAACCAATACGGATGTCGATAAAAACAAGCCGAACGGGCTGCTGGTTGTGGTGATCCGATAACAGAGAGTTTGTGGCCGTCCGGGCCGGACTTTCCGGCGGGGCCGTTCGACCAGCAGCTATTGCAGGGAAATTCCGCGCCCAGGAACCGGGGATGCTATTTCCCGAATTGCCCACGCGATCCATGCAATGTGCGAGCCGCAAGTGGTCTTCCCGTCTCTGCGTACTCATTAACCCAATCCTGCCGTGCGCGATCCATCGTGACCATGCCGGCGAAATGCCTGAAAATACCTCTCTTGCGGCCTGAAACAATCCCCAGAAACAATGTCTGGACCGTTTCTTGCCATACCAAGAGCCAAACCTTTGGGACAACACCTCGACCAAACCGATCGAGATGCGTCAGTTAACGAACCGGCGCATGCGGACATTCATCGCCACGCCCAGCGCCAGGAACGTAAACAGCGCCGAAGATCCTCCGTAACTCATTAAAGGTAAAGGGATTCCGGTGACGGGCATCAGCCCGATGACCATGCCAACGTTGACCGCGATCTGAAAGGTCAACACAGCCACTATTCCCATAATAATGAGGGAACCGGGCAGGTCGGCGGCTGTTTGAGCGTTCTGAATCAAACGCATCAATATAAGGAAGTATAGCAGCAGGATAAAAAGCGCGCCCACAAAGCCGTGTTCCTCGCTGAATGCCGCAAAGATAAAGTCCGTATACGGGATGGGCAAGAAGTAGCCTTGGGTTTGAGTTCCCTTTTCCAGGCCTTTGCCCCAAATGCCGCCAGATCCAACGGCAATCTCCGATTGCAGTACCTGGTAGCCGGTTCCCCGGGGGTCGTTTTGTGGATTGATAAAGGCGGTGAGCCTGGCCCTCTGAAACGGCTTTAGAAACTTGCCGCTCGTCCAGACTCCGCCGACCAACACCGCGCCCAAAGTGATCAGGACCAGGCTCTGGCGGAGATTGATCCCGCCCAAGAACAGGCCGGCTACCAGAATCGGCATATACGTCAGCGTTGTTCCCAGGTCGGGCTGCTTCAGCACCAGAATCATGGGAACTCCGACGAGCGCGAACGCCTTAAGAATCTCCTTCCACGACACGCTGCGGCCGCCGAGATTGGCAAAGTAGCGCGCCACGGCAAGAATCAGCACAAGTTTGACGTACTCCGACGGCTGCACCAGCATGGGACCGAGCTTGATCCAGCGGCGGCCGCCCAGGGCCTTATGGCCAAGCGGCGAAAGCACCGCGACCAAAGCCAGAAGTCCGACTCCGTATGCCCATGGCGCCCAGTCGATCACGCGATGGTAGTCGATCTTGGCGAAGATAAACATCGCCGCAACGCCAGCCGCCACCCAGAAGATTTGCCGGGTTCCGAAGCTGGCAAACTTTGTGTGCACTGTGGCCGAGTGAACCTCCAGCACCGACATCGAGCACAGCAGGAGCACCAGGCCCAGGAGAGCCCAGTCAAAGTCACGAAAACTCAGGAATCGGCGTAACGGCATCTCGGCTACCGTTCTTTCTGTCGCGCGGGCGCCAGCGCGGCAACTTGCGGCGAATTCGTCGAAGGTGAGGCTGCCTGCGGAGTCGTACTCCCGGTCTCGTGTTTCTGCGCGGCCTTAGGATCTTCCGCCACATTTCCATTGCTATCGACAAAGAAATGTCCGCTGTGGATTCGCGCGGCCGTGGCGCCCTTTGCGCCGGGCTTGGAATCCGGCCCAGAATCCGGAGTCGTCCACACCGCTCCCACCTCAACGGGCGCTGCTGCCTTCTCCGGAGGCAGGTTGTGTGCTTCGCGCCGTTTCTTGTCCACAAAAGCCGTCACCACTTTTGCGGCGATCCGCGCCGGGTAGCCACTGAATCCACCGTTCTGCCACAATACCGCCACCACAAGCTCGGGATTGCGGCGCGGCGTTACGCCCACAAACCAGACGTTGGGATCAGTGGCCTTACCTTTGTTGGTTTTTTCCAACGCCTCGTGGCTCATCACCTCTGCGGTTCCAGTCTTTCCGGCAAAATCAATGCCTTCAAGATGCGCGGATGCCGCCGTATGGAAAAGTCCCGGTTGCGTCACCTCGGCCATGCCGTTGGTAATGATGTCCCAGTTCTCGGGATCGATGGGAACGTACGCATCGCCTGTTCCCGGAAAACTGTCTATGAGCGACTTATAAAAGTCGCTCGAAAGCTCGTTGGGAAAAACCACATGCGGCCGAACCAGATGCCCACCCGATGCAATGCCTCCGATGATGCGAGCCAGTTGCAACGGCGTCGCCTCGATCGCACCCTGGCCGATGGCCACGTCGAGTGTCTCATCGGGGTACCAACGGTGATGGAAGTTCTTGATCAGCCAATCTGGCGAGGGCATCAATCCAGACTGCTCTCCCGGCAGATCGATTCCGGTCTTCTGCCCATAGCCGAACTCTGTCGCGTACTGAACAATGCGATCGATACCCAGCTTATCGCCGAGCATGTAAAAGAACGTGTCGCAGGAGTAGGGAATGGCATTGTTCATGTCCACCGCGCCGTGACGCTCGTCGCACTTGTGGAAGTAGCCGTAGGGGCCCCATCCGCCGGTGCACACAATGTGCATGTTCTGCATGATGCCTTCCTGCAGCCCGGCCACTGACATGAGAATTTTGAACGTCGAGCCGGGCGCAAGCTGCGCCTGGATCGCCTTGTTGAGGAGCGGATGATCGGGATCGGTAATGAGCTTGTTCCAGTCGGTGCGATCGATCTTGACCGCGAACTCGTTGGGGTCAAAGCTGGGACGTGAGACCATCGCCAGAATCTCCCCATTGCGCGGGTCCATGGCGACAATGGCGCCGTTGCGGTCACCCAGGGCGAGTTCGGCGGCGCGCTGCAGATCGTTGTCGATTGTGAGTTTCAGATCCTGGCCCGGCACCGCATGCTGAATCCCGAAATAGCCTACCTCGCGTCCGCGGCTGTCGACGACGACCTCCCGCGAGCCATCCTGGCCGCGCAGCAGTTCATCGTAGGTTTCCTCCACGCCCGCCTTGCCCACTACGTCGCCCGGCTCGTAGTAGGCAAAGCGCGGGTTGTTCAAATCGTCCTCGCTCACCTCGCCCACGTAGCCAATTAAATGAGCGGCGAAACCATCGCGCGGATAAAGCCGCCGCTCTTCGTCGATCGTCTCCAGCTCTGGCAGCTCGTTGCGATGGGCCGCGATAAAGGCCTGCTCGTCGGCAGTCACGTCCTGTTTGATGGGTATGGGCTGATAGCCAGGCTGTGTGCGGAAGTGGCGCAACGTGGCCCGCAATTGATCGAGATCGAGATCCAGCCCGTGGGCGATCAATGGCAGATCCGCGTCCACATTGGCGCTTTGTTCGCGCACCAGGAAACAAGTTACGGACGGGTAATTGTCCACCACCAGCCGATTTTCGCGGTCGAAAAGTTTGCCCCGCGGCGCGAGAATTGGCTCCTTGCGAATGCGGTTCTGCTCGGCCAGCACGCGATAGCTTTCCACGTTGAGCACTTGCAGCCGCCACAGGCCCGCAGCCAGTCCGAGCATCATCAACAGGATGCCGTACTGCACTAACGTCAGTTTGATTGCGGGGAGTTTTTCGCCGCGGCTGATGCTTGAAACCATGGTCCTACTCTTCAGAATACAGCGAATCCGGTTTTTCGCCCGATCGCACTACGGTATGCATTCGTTGTTCAATCCCTGATCTGCAGACGGTCGAGCAATGGAAACAGCACCAGCGCAATCACGCCATTTCCCACGGCCCGCAGCAACTCAGTCAGCCCGCTCCATTCGACGGCTAGACCGAGCAGGAAACGGGCTACAAAAAGGTAGATCGCGCTGGAGAGCAAAGACAGCGCGACGTTGAGCAGCACGCGGATCGTGTGATTGTCCACGTCGATGCGGATTCCCACCGAGCCCGCCAGGAAACCAACAGTGGTCTTGGCAATGCCGTTGATGCCGATGGCATTATGCGAAAGCGCGTCTTCAAACAGGCCCATCGCCGCGCCCATCAACGTGCCCTGCAATGGATTGCGCCGGCCCAGAGCAAAGTAGACGATCGCCACCAGCGGCAGATCGAACCAGTCGAAGCGGCCGACGACACGCGGCAGCCAAGCCTGCAACACCAGCGAACCCAGCAGAACCAGCGTGTAGACCAGCAGTGGGTAGCGATGGATCTCTATTTCGCGCCGGGATTCGGCGCCGAGCAGGGACATGGCTACGGATTCCTCCGCGGCGTCGTTTGCGGTTTGGAATTCGGCGCCGGTCCCGTCCCGCCACCTGAGCTTGCCGGAGCGGCCGATGGATTCTTCGTTTTGGGCGTGGAGTCAGCTCCCGGCCCCGTATTGGAATCGTCATTTGCGCTTGGTGAGAACTCGTCTGGATGCAGCGGCTGCGGCGGCTGTGCGGCGGGATTCGGATTACTGCTGTCGTTCAGCGGCTGCTGATCCGGAGGCAGGTTAGGGTCAATCAATCCCGGCAGCTTCTCCGCCATAATCTCAGATGCCTTCACCTGATCCTTGATCGCGGCGGGCACCGCGCTTTCTTCCGTCGCGCTGGCCGCAAGATCTTTTTCGTCCTGGGGCGGGAAGCGTGGCTCAGTCGACGTAATCACAAGAACCTCATCAAGGCGATCCAGTGGTGCAGCGGGCGTAAGGATAATGTCAACCAAACCGTCTCGATCGGGATCGCGGACCACCTTTTTCACCACGCCTACGGGCAGGCCGCGCGGAAAGATCAGGTCGCCACCGGCGGTGAGCACGTGCTCACCCGGCTGAATGCGCTGATCGGCAGTCACGCCCACTACTTCAAGTTGTCCCGTCGCATCGCCGCGAAGAACGCCGCGGATGCGTGTCGTCTCCAGAATGACGCCCGCGCCGCTGGTGGTGTCGTTCACGGCCAGCACCTGCGCAGTGTGAGGAAAAACATCGCGCACCTTGCCCACGATGCCTTCCGCCGTGATCACAGCCATGTCCGGTTTCAGGCCATCGCGCCATCCCTTGTCAATAAAGAAATCATGCGAGCGGTCGCTGCCGCTGGAGCCATAGACCTGCGCGGCCACCGTGGCATAGATGTACTTTTGCTGGAAGCCGAGCAACGCCTGCAGCCGTTGGCCCTGGCGCGCATCCTCGAGCAATGCGGCCTCCTCGAGCCGCAATCGGTCGACGGTATTCTCAAGATCCTTGTTTTGCCTGCGGACGTGGACCAGATCGATGTAGTTGGACCACGCTGCCGCGATCCCGATCTTGCTCGCGTGAATCAGCCGTTCCGGGGGCGAAATCAACCCATTGGTCCAAAGCCGGATCAGCCGCACGCCACTCGGATCGGCGTCATTGAGGATGCTGGCGCCGCCCGCGGTCCGGCGCACTTGCACAGCAAGCCCGACGAGCTGCGCCGTCAACAGTGCCAGCAGCACCACGAGGTTCCGATAGCGAAAGATGAACGATTCCATAACAGCCAGTGATCAGTGGACGGTGGTCAGATGCAGGCTTGAACGGTTCTCACGGATCACTGGCAACTGTCCACTGAACACTGTCGTCAGTCGATCTTGATCTTGCGCAGCAGCCGGAAGTCCGAGAGCATCTTGCCTGTGCCCAGAACCACTGAGGCCAGCGGGTCATCGGCCACGGACACGGGCAGACCCGTCTCCTCGCGAATGCGTTTGTCAAGATTCTTGATGAGAGCCCCGCCGCCGGTCAGCACGATACCGCGATCGCTGATGTCGGCTGAAAGCTCGGGTGGCGTCCGCTCCAACGCCACGCGAATGGCATTCATGATCACGGCAATACACTCGCCCAACGCCTCGCGAATCTCGCTGTCATCCACGGTGATGGTCTTGGGCACTCCTTCAATCAGGTTGCGCCCCTTGATCTCCATGGTCAGCGGCTTGTCCAGCGGGAACGCAGAACCGATGTCAATCTTGATTTGTTCCGCGGTACGCTCGCCGATCAAAAGGTTATATTTCCGCTTCAGGTAGTTGATGATGGCCTCATCCATCTGATTTCCGGCCATGCGCACCGAGCGCGAGTAGACAATGCCACTCAGCGAAATTACCGCGATGTCGGTCGTTCCGCCGCCAATATCTACCACCATGTTGCCCGACGGCTCGGTGATCGGCAGTCCCGCGCCGATTGCCGCCACCATCGCCTGCTCTACCAGATACACTTCGCTCGCCTTGGCGCGATAGGCGGAGTCCTCGACGGCTCGCTTCTCCACCTGCGTAATCTCAGAAGGCACGCCGATCACGATCCGCGGATGCACCAGCATCTTCCGGTTGTGCGCCTTCTGGATGAAGTAGTTGAGCATTTTCTCGGTGACTTTGAAGTCAGCGATCACGCCATCCTTCATGGGCTTGATGGCCACGATGTTGCCGGGCGTCCGCCCCAGCATCTCCTTGGCTTCCTTGCCCACGGCCTCCACTTCGCCTGTCGTCTTGTTAATGGCTACAATTGACGGCTCATTGACGACGATGCCTTTGCCGGCCGCGTACACCAGAGTGTTGGCGGTACCCAAATCGATGGCCAGGTCGCTGGAAAACATACTGAACAGCGATCGAAAACCATGGGACCGCGAGGAACGGGATCGATATCCATTCGAAGACATGAAGAAATTGAGTCAACCTCAAAGCTTATTGTACGGCCACTTGCCCTTGGCCGTAGTGATTGGCCCATAACACGAAGGAGGAACCAAGCGTCAGGCGTGCCGCCTTAGTAAACGGCAATCCGCCCAAGCTTCTCAGGCTGGCAGGAAAACAAAGAACGGACTATGCTGTTCTCCGGATTACGGCCCACTGTACGAGGCGGCGGGAAGTGACAAGCCTCTTTGATCACTGACCACCGTTCACCGTCCACCGCCCACGAGGCTTTCATGACCTTTCCCACCTACCACAACCTCATTGGCGGCCAGTGGCTCCCGGCCTCTAACGGCAAAACGATCCTTAATCTCAACCCTGCTGACCACTCCAACGTCATCGGTGCTTTTCCCTCCTCGCATGCCGAGGACATTGACTTGGCCGTTGCTTCCGCTAAGAAGGCATTCGTCACATGGCGTCTGGTGCCCGCGCCCAAGCGAGCCGAGATCCTTCTCCGCGCCGGTAACAACCTCATCCAAAACAAAGAGAAGTATGCCCGTGATATGACCCGCGAGATGGGCAAAGTGCTGGCCGAAACCCGTGGCGACGTGCAGGAAGCCATCGACGAGGCGTTTTACGTAGCCGGCGAGGGCCGGCGGCTTTTTGGCGTTACCACCCCCTCCGAGCTCCAGAACAAGTTCGCTATGTCCATCCGCATGCCTGTGGGCGTCGTCGGCCTCATCACGCCGTGGAACTTCCCCATGGCCATTCCCAGTTGGAAGCTCTTTCCCGCGCTTGTCGCCGGCAACACCTGCGTCATCAAGCCGGCTACTGACACGCCGCTCTCCACCTATAACCTCGTCCAGGCGCTCATCGATGCGGGCCTGCCGCCTGGCGCGGTGAACATCGTCTGCGGCACCGGTTCCACTGCAGGCGCGGCGCTGGTCGAGCATCCCGATGTCCGCGCCATCAGCTTCACCGGCTCCAGCGCCGTTGGCTCGCTCGTCGCCCAGCGCGCCGCCGCCACCTTCAAGCAGGTGTCGCTCGAAATGGGCGGCAAGAACGCGCAGATCGTTCTCGACGACGCCAACCTCGACCTCGCCCTCGATGGGGCGCTTTGGGGCGCATTCGGCACCACAGGCCAGCGCTGCACGGCTACCAGCCGCATCCTTCTTCAGAAAGGCATCGCCGCTGAATTCACCGCCAGATTCGTCGCTCGCGCCAAAAAACTCAAGATCGGCAACGGGCTCGACGAATCCGTGGAAGTCGGCCCGCAGGTGAACGCCAATCAAATCGAAACCTCGGAGAAGTATGTCGCCATCGCGCTGCGCGAAGGCGTCGAACTCCTTTGCGGCGGCCATGCGCTCACTCAGGGCATCTACGCCCACGGCACATTCTTCGAGCCCACCGTTCTCGCCGGCGTCAAGCCCCACATGCGCATCGCTCGCGAAGAGGTCTTTGGACCCGTCGTCGCGTTCATCGAGTTCGCCACGTTCGAAGAAGCCGTCGAAATTGCCAACTCCATTGACTACGGCCTATCGACTTCGCTCTACACCCGCGACGTGAACCGCGCATTCACCGCCATCCGCGACCTCGAAGCCGGCATTACCTATATCAACGCCCCCACCATCGGCGCTGAAGTTCATCTGCCCTTTGGCGGCGTCAAGCACACCGGCAACGGCCACCGCGAGGGCCTCGGCGCTCTCGATTTCTTCACCACCTGGAAGGCCGTCTATGTGGATTACTCTGACAAGCTCCAGCGGGCCCAGATTGATAATGCGGAATAAGGTCAGGCGCTCTTAGGGCCCGGCAACGGGCTAATGGGCCAAACGGCTCTTATCGAGGAGACTAATGGAAACCAGCTATCTTCCCAATCCCACCCGCTACGACGACGCCACCTTCCGCCGCTGCGGCAACTCCGGCCTTGTCCTGCCGGCCATCACGCTCGGCCTGTGGCAAAACTTCGGCGGCGCCAACGTCTTCGAGACCGGCCGCAGCATGATTCGCCGCGCTTTCGATCGTGGGGTGACCCACTTCGATCTCGCCAACAACTATGGCCCTCCTTATGGCTCGGCCGAGGAGAACTTCGGCACGATTCTGCGCAAGGACTTTCGCGGCCTGCGCAACGAGCTCATCATCTCCACCAAGGCCGGTTGGGATATGTGGCCCGGCCCCTATGGCATCGGCGCGTCGCGAAAATACCTGCTCGCCTCGCTCGACGACAGCCTCAAACGCATGGGCATCGACTACGTCGACATCTTCTACGCTCACCGTCCCTGGAAAAACTGCCCCCTTGAAGAAACTATGGGCGCGCTCGTCTCCGCCGTGCATCAGGGCAAGGCTCTTTACGTCGGTATTTCTTCGTACAATCCTGATCGCACGCGCGAAGCTGCAAAGATCCTCAAGAGCATGGGCGTGCCATTGCTCATTCACCAGCCCTCTTACTCCATGCTGAACCGTTGGATCGAGAAGGGCCTTCTCGCCGCGCTCGACGAGATTGGCGCAGGCTGCATTGCCTTCTCACCGCTCGCGCAGGGTCTGCTCACCAGCAAATACCTCAAAGGCGTTCCCAAAGACTCGCGCGCTAAGAGTGAAGGCTCCTCGCTGCTGAAAGGATTTCTGAGCGAGAAAAACCTGAAACGTGTCCGCGCGCTCAGCGAGATTGCACAGGCCCGCGGCCAGACCCTTGCGCAGATGGCCATCGCCTGGGTGCTGCGCGACAGGCGTGTCACTTCGGCCCTCATCGGCGCACGCAACGTCGAGCAGCTCGACGACTCGCTCGATGCCCTGAAGAAGTTGAAATTCTCTGCCGCGGAGCTCAAGGAAATCGATCGTCACGCGCAGGAGGGCGACCTCGACTTGTGGCGGGAAGCGCGCGAAACGATGGAGTAGTCAGGCTGGATAGCGGGGCTCAGCCTTGATGATTCAGAGCCTCAAGCCTTCGTCTCCAGCACATCTCTTAGCGCAAAGCTCGTCTCCAGCCGGACCACGCCCGGAAGCCGTGATAGTTCGTTCTGGTGCAGGCGGTTGTAGTCGTCGATTCCGGCCACACGAGCGACAAGAATGTAATCGTATTGGCCGGCCAGCAGGTGACAGTTCACGATGTCGTGGCAGTGGCGCACCGCATCCTCAAAGGCGCTTAACACAGTTGAAGATTGGCGCTCGAGTGTGACGCGAATGTAAACCGTCATCTGCTTGCCCAGCAACCTGTCATCGATAATCGCGCGGTAGCCGCGGATCGCACCCGACGATTCCAGCGCCAGAATGCGTCGCGAGGCCGCCGACGCTGACAGGCCTACGGCTTCACCCACTTCGTAGTTTGTCGCCCGCCCCTGGCGTGTCAGATAGCGCAAAATGGCGGCATCAAGCTCGTCCAATCCCGCCATCGCTCCTGCTGGAATTCCTGCCTTGGCGGTGGCTACGGTCGATTGTTGCTCAAACTTGGACTCTAGATCACGTTTTGTTCCCATTTGGCCTATATATCACAAACATTGCACACATCGGAAGCGATTTGCGCCGTAGAATTGCTTCGAGTCGGAAGCTTGGCAACCGGTCACCGCATTCAAGCCCTCCCATTCGGCGCGCCGGCTTCCGACCAGCAGCCCTCCCCAGAGAGCATCAACTAAACCTGGAGGCAGCCGCGCACGGGAAACAAAACCATGATCATCGGCGTTCCCAAAGAGATCAAGGACAACGAAGCCCGGGTCGGTGTCACCCCGGCGGGCGTCAAAGCGCTCACTGAGGCCGGACACACTGTTCTCCTCGAAACACTTGCCGGCGCACAGTCCGGTTTTCCCGATGCGGAGTACCAGAATGCAGGCGCGGAAATCGTCGGTGACGCGGGCAATGTGTGGGGCAAGTCAGAATTGGTGGTCAAGGTCAAGGAGCCAATCGAGCCGGAATATGTCTACTTCCGCAAGGGTTTGGTTTTGTTCACCTATCTGCATCTGGCGCCTCTGCCTGCGCTCACCAATAAACTCCTCGAATCGAAGGTCATCGGCATCGCCTACGAAACGGTGCACGACCGGCAGGGAACATTGCCCCTGCTCACGCCCATGAGCGAAGTTGCAGGCCGCATGAGCGTGCAGGTCGGCGCGAGTTATCTCGAAAAAGAACGCGGAGGGCGCGGCATTCTGCTCGGCGGCGTGCCCGGCGTGCCGCCGGCGCATGTCACCATTCTTGGCGGAGGCATCGTGGGCACCAACGCAGCCCGCATTGCGCTTGGCTTCGGCGCCAAAGTCACTCTCATCGACGTGAACCTGAACCGGCTGCGCGAGCTCGATGACATCTTTGGTGGGCGCCTCTACACGCTGGCCTCAAACAGCTACAACATTGCCCAGGCCACGCGCGAGGCGGACTTGGTCATTGGCGGAGTCCTGATTCCCGGCGCCACAGCTCCGAAACTCATCACGCGCGCGATGGTGTCTCAAATGAAGAGGGGCGCCGTCATTGTGGATGTGGCCATCGACCAGGGCGGCTGCGTTGAGACGGCGCGACCCACCTCGCACTCGAATCCCAGTTTTGTTGTCGATGGCGTTGTGCATTACTGCGTCACCAACATGCCGGGTGCAGTGCCGCACACTTCCACGCTGGCGCTCACCAATTCCACATTCCCTTATCTGCTGCGCCTGGCCAACCTTGGTGCGCGCGAAGCTTTGCGTCAGGATGCAGGATTGGCAGAGGGGCTGAACACCTGGCTGGGAACGCTTACGCATCGCGGAGTGGCCGAAAGCCAGCACCGGACATCGAAAGCCGTATCGAGCGTGATTGCCTGATCGCGTCTCCATGGTCGACAAATTCTTCTTGACACGTTAGTTGCGCCTTTGTTAGCTTCCTTTCGCGGAAACAGACTAAGAGAAATCCACCGCCAAACATAGCTTCCTCTGAACCGGCTAACGGATAGTGCGTGCCGGTGGAGGTGCTCGTGTTTGGGGTGGATTTTTGTCTTTGGCAGACTTTTAACGGTGCATTCCTCGAATCTTAACGGAAGTGGCCAAGGATGGCATTGAATCGTCTCGAACCCAGTGGCTCAGGGCGCTTTTTCAAGCCCGAACCGATTGAATCCCGTGTCTGCTGTGGCGGGACATAGGGCGTCACATCCCCCTGGACGAATGCGTGTCTCTGGGGCCTGGCTTTGTCATCCATTTCAAATAAGCAATCGGGTTCTCCTGTGACGGTGTCTGCGATAAGTCGATAGCCCTGGCGAACAGGGAATTCAGTCAACCGCTGTTGGAACGAAACAATTGGGAGGCAATATGAATTCTTCAAACCGATCTGTGGGCCAACGAGCCGGAACCAGCTTCAAAACGAAATATGGAATCCTGGGATTCGTATGGTTTCTTCTGGCCATTGCGCTCCTGTTGGTCATTCCCTCACACGTGGCCTTTGCGCAATATGACGATGGCGGCCTGGTCGGGACCATTCGTGATTCCAGCGGGTCCGCGGTTCCCAACGCGACCGTGACCGTCACCAACGACGCTACCGGAGTTGCCACGGTCGTAAAGACGAACGAGTCGGGCGATTACGAAGTTCCATCGCTGCGCGTCGGCGTTTACACCATTTCAGCAAGCGCCACGGGCTATGCCATCGCCGAGGCAAAGTCGATTACCGTCTCGGTCGGCGCGCGCGAGCGCATCGACCTCACGTTGAAAGTCGGCGCGGCCGAGGCCACCACGGTTGAAGTGAGCGATGTGGCATTGCAACTCGAAACTGAATCGAGCCAGCGCGACCAGACCATCACGGGCTATCAGAGCTCAGCTCTTCCGCTGGTGAGCCGGAACTACACCGACCTGCTCGCTCTTGTGACCGGCGTGCGCCAGGCTCCTACGCAGGCCACTACCACCACCAACATCAACAGCCCCGTCCGCGCAGGTGCCTACAACGTCAACGGCCAGCGCTCGATGTTCAACAATTTCCTGCTGGATGGCATGGACAACAATGCTTATGGCGAGTCCAACCAGGGTTTCGACAATCAAATCATCTCCGTTCCACCGGACTCCGTTGCGGATTTCAGCGTGGTCACCAACAACGAGAGCGCAGAGTACGGCCGCGGCTCGGCTGCAACCGTCAACGTCGCGTCGAAATCCGGCGGCAATCAATTCCATGCCCTAGTTTATGAGTTTCTCCGCAACACCGATCTGAACGCTGCCGGATTCTTCAAGCCCACCACGATCGGCACCAACGGCCCTGTACCGTTCCGCAAGCCAACATCGAACCGCAATCAGTTTGGCGGAGACTTTGGCGGCCCCATTTTGCGCGATAAGATGTTCTTCTTTCTCGACTATGAGGGTCTGCGGGCCATCACCAAGCCCCTTTATGTTCTGACTCTGCCCACCCTAAACGAGCTGAACGGAGACCTTGTCGTACCGGTCACCAATCCGGTTACTGGCGTCGCTTACCCCGCCAACACGGCCATTCCATCCAGCGACTTCGATCCGCTGTCCGCGCAAATTGTGGCAGCGTTCAAGGCGATCACTTACCCCGCCTTGCCCCAATCGGGCTCCTTGACCACCGGCCAGAATGCGGCCGACTACTCGGTGCTGATCCCCTTCCGCGACTACTCCGACAAGGGCGATTTGCGCCTGGATTATACGCAGAGTCCTTCGGCGCGCTATTTTCTGCGCGTGAGCGATCATAAAGAGACGGCCATCAACTATCCCACGATCCCGGAGCCGCTGGAAGGCCAGGTTGGCGGGTATCAGAGGATTCTCGACCAGCAGATTGCGCTTGGTTACACGGGCAGTTTCGGGGCCAATCGACTGCTGGATCTTCGGCTTGCCATCTCGCGGACCAAGGCGGGAAAGACGCCTATCGGTGAGGGAACAACTCCTGTCTTGGTGAATGGAGCGCCGATTCCCGGCCTCGGCAGTTTAGCTCCCAGCTTCCAGGGCGGTCTCCCCGCGGTATCCATCGGCGGTGGATTCTCGTCGTTTGGCCGTCAAACCACGAACCCACAGTTCCAGAATCCTGCGCTAATCGATCCATCGGCAGCCTATACCTGGATCAAGGGCAAGCATTCGCTGAAGATCGGCTATGAGTACGAACATATCTGGATGGGCGTGTTCGACAATAACCCGCCTTACGGCTCGTTTAGTTTTTCCGGCTCCTACAGCTCTCCAAGCAAGGTTGCAGATGCGTACTGGGCGGATTTCCTCTTCGGCACAACCAGCGCGTACTCTCTCGCGGCCGCTTTCGAAGCCCATCTTCGCCAGTCTCTCGACAGCGCGTACCTGCAGGACGACTGGAAGGTGTCTCCGAACCTCACGTTCAACCTCGGTCTACGGTGGGAGTACGGCTCACCCTACTCCGAGTTGAACAACTATGTTTCCAACTGGGATCCGTCCTCGCAAACCGTCTTCACGATTAATCCCAAGGCAACCGCAGGTAACGGCATTACGCCCACGACCGGCAGCGGCACGTATGGCAAAACGCTGATGAATCCTGACCTCAACGATTTTGCGCCGCGCGTCGGGTTCGCCTGGGCGCCTACGTCCAAATTCTCCATTCGCGGCGGATTCGGCACGGGCTATGTGCACTACACGCGCGCCGGCTCCGGCGACATTCTCGCTATCAATGCACCGCAGGCGCAATTCGCCGCGGTCAGCCAGATCACGCCAACCACGACCAATCACTGTTCCACGCCACTTCCCGCCCAAATCATCGCCACTGGAACCACAACTCCGACCTGCTATTCGACCGCGTCGCAGGGCTTCCCGTCGGGGCTGGTTACGAGCTTCAACCCTGCCACCGATAACATCACATGGGCGCCCAAGAATACCCGGGATAGCTATGTGGAGAACTACTATCTTGCAGTGCAGCACCAACTGGGGAAAAACAGCCTGGTCGATATCGCTTATGTCGGCAATCACGGCCTAAAGCTGCAACAGTTTCTCAACGGCAATCAACGCAACATCAACGTGGCACAAAGCACTGCCACAACCACTGTTTACTCGCGTCCTTTCGCCAACTGGCCTTCGGATATAACTGAAGCGCTCGACGAGGCCTATTCTAATTACAACGCGTTGGAGGCGCGGTATGAGCAGCGTATGGTCGCTGGTCTGACCTTGCTCAACAGCTTCACATGGGGGCACTCGCTCGATAATGCCAGCGCTTCGCTTGAAGGCAATACGCCTTCGCCGCAGGACGCGAACAACCTGAAGGCCGAGTATGCGCAATCGGACTACAACTTGCCCATTGCGAATATCACCAGTCTCGTATACGATCTGCCGTTCGGGCACGGCCGCACTTTCGGCCAGCACCTCAATCCGATCATGGATGGGGTTCTGGGCGGATGGCAGGTAAGCGCAGATAACACCGCCCAGGCCGGAACGCCCTTCAATCTGACGTACGGGCCGAACTCAAACCAGCTTGCCTCCACACAGATCGTGGCCAATTACCGCGGCGTCAACCTCTACCGCCCCAACCGCGTGCCCGGCGTGCCGCTTACTCAGGGACGCAGCGTGGTGCCTTCAACCACTACGGGGTATATCCAGTACATCAACTACAATGCCGTCGCGCTGCCCGCGACCAAGAATGCCGCGGGCGCTTATCAGCCGCCGTTCGGCAATATGTCGCGCAACCCGGGCCGCACTCCACCGCTGTATCAGACCGACCTCGACTTCAATAAGTCTTTCAGCCTGCCCAAAGAAGGCATGAAGCTCGAGTTCCGTTCCGAGTTCTATAACATCTTCAATCACACCAATCTCTATTTGCCCTCTACCGTCGGCGGCACGCAGGGCGCGAACGCGTCGACCGGCGGCCTCATCAGCAGTACCTTTACGCCGCGCGTGATTCAGTTCGCGTTGAAACTGACTTACTAACCCGCATCAAGCAGGCGTGCCGGTCACTCCAATCGTGGCCGGCACGCGCAGCCAGTTCCCATGGATTCACCCATGGTCGCGCCCACTAAGAGACCAGAGTCTGGGCGGAGAAACAGCCATTCACCTTGATCGAAGGCGGCATACCGGCTCGCGACGCAGTTCTGTGTGCGTCGAGTCGTGCCCCGCCTCAGATCGTGTTGTTTTCCGTCAACTGGTCATCGGGAAAGGAAGTGAGAGGCTTGATCGCAAGACAGGAAATCCTCAACCAGCTTGGCAATGCGTCGCAGCCGTGGGACGTGCTGGTCATCGGCGGCGGCGCCACTGGTTTGGGCACAGCGGTGGAAGCTGCCGCTCGCGGGTACCGCACGCTGCTTGTAGAGCGTTCTGACTTTGCCAAGGAAACCTCCAGCCGTAGCACCAAACTGGTGCACGGCGGCGTCCGCTATCTCGAGCAAATGAATTTGACACTCGTCCTCGATGCCCTGCGCGAACGCGGCCACATGCTGCGCAACGCTCCTCATCTGGTCCACGATCTCAGTTTCGTCGTCCCGGCTTACAGCTATTTTTCACTTCCTTACTATGGAGTAGGCCTCAAGGTCTACGAGCGGCTTTCAGGCAAGCTGTCTTTTGGCCGCTCAGAACTTCTCTCCCGCGAGAGCACGCTGGAAAGATTGCCCGGAGTGACAGGCGATCACCTTCGCGGCGGCATTCTCTATCACGATGGTCAGTTCGACGACGCCCGCTACGCCATCGCGCTCTTGCGCACGCTCCAGGATCATGGCGGAACCGCCATCAACTACGTTGAAGCCACGGGACTGATCGAACGCGGCGGTAAAATCGTGGGTATCCGGGCGCACGACCGTGAAGACGGCTCAGTCTTCGACGTGCAGGCCAAGGCCGTCATTAACGCCTGTGGCGTTCACGCCGAGGAAACACTCGCGCTCAACGGCCACCCGCGCGGCTCGTTCCTGGTCGTCAGCCAGGGATCGCATCTTGTTCTCCCGCGCTCCTTCCTCCCCGGAAACACCGCACTCATGATTCCCAAAACAGCTGATGGACGCGTACTCTTTGCCATTCCCTGGCTCGGCGCGCTGCTTGTTGGAACCACCGACGTGCCCGTTCACATTACCTCGCCTGAACCGCGCGCACTTCCTGAAGAGAAGAAGTTCCTGCGCGACCACATCGCTCGGTATCTGGGCCGAGCGCCGCGACCTGAAGAGATCCTCAGCGTGTGGTCGGGTCTGCGGCCGCTGGTTCGCAAAGCAGGCGTCAGGACCTCAAAACTCTCTCGCGATCACACCATCCTGGTCTCCGCATCCGGCCTCATTACGGTGACCGGTGGGAAGTGGACCACCTACCGCCGCATGGGACAGGACACAATCGATCGCGCCGCGCAAGTCGCAGCCCTCCCCAAACGTTCGTCTCCAACTCTGGAATTAAGGCTTCGTGGCTGGACCCCCGACCCAACCACTGCGAACTCCACGTGGGAGAGCGTCTACGGTTCCGATCTTCCTGCCCTACGCGCACTGTCCGCTCAGGAATCGAGCGCCCAGAACTTGAGCCTCGATGCTTTGCTGCACCCACGCCTGCCCTTCCGGCGGCGCGAGGTCGTTTGGGCAGCACGATACGAAATGGCTCGTACGGTCGAGGATGTGCTCGCCCGCCGCACCCGAGCTCTCTTTCTCGATGCGCGGGCCGCAATCGAGGCCGCGCCCGCCGTCGCTGATCTGCTGGCACGCGAACTCCGCCGTTGCGACGGCTGGAAAGCAGACGATCTGCGCAGTTTTGAGGAAACCGCCAAAGGTTATGTATTCGAGGAGTGAGGCGTCCGGCGTACGTTGGTTACGGCTGTACACCTGGCGGGATCAGCAAGGTAAGCGAGTGGGGCACGACTTCGAGCCGCACCGGCAGGGAGCCCAGAACCTCTCCATCCGCTTCGACAAAGAGTTCCTCGGCCGAGCCGTTGCGTGCACGGCATTCGATCGATGGCGAGTCCATCAGTTCCACATCCCGGTTGAACGTGTGCCGCCCGGCGACAACTGCCAGCAGGAACGAGAGGTAGTGCAACCGGCTCTGTGTTTTGAAAGCCAGCATACTCAGGCTGCCGTTGCGCAAACTGGCGCCTGGAGCGAGCGTCCGCAAGACGCCGCCAAACGAGCGCACTCGCACGGCCAGCAACTGCGAAACTTCCACCACGCGGCCGCCGCCATTACCATTCGATGGGAGAACCGCCTCGAAAAGCGGAAATGGCGATGTCGCCCAAATCCTGAATGCCTCCATGAGATAGAGAACATATCCCAGTCTTCGCTTCAGCCGCGAGTCCAGCCGCGACATCAGCAAGGCATCCGCGCCGATTCCCGCCGCAACAATGAAGTAGCGTGAGCCGGCGTTTCCGGCGTTGTCCTTGTAGTGGATACGCCCGACCGATACTCGAGCCGGCGTCGAATCCAGCAGCTTGCGCGCCACTTTCGCCGGCGATGCGATCAGTCCCAGGTCCGCGGCCAGGGCGTTCGCCGTTCCCAGTGGAACCACTCCCAGCGCCACGTTGGTGCCGACCATGCTCTGTACGGCCTCATGGACAGTGCCGTCGCCGCCGCAAGCCAGAATCGTATCGAAGCCTTCTCGCACGGCCTGTTCTGCAATGCTTGTCGCGCTGCCCGGCGCGCCGGTTTCGAATGCCTCCGCTTCAACCCCAGCTCCATGGAGCACGGCCTTGATCTCGCCAACGGCCGCATGCCTCCGCGCGGAGTATTGGCCTGAAGCCGGGTTGTAAATCAGCGCCACACGGCGCATTGCGGGTTTCACTTGGACGGTGGATCCTATCTGTCTAAAGTGCCCTCAGGCACATCCTGCCATCATCGCAGATTTGAAGACAAAAATGCGGACCGTCCGCTTGAAATGACACTAAATATGTATCGCCTCGGTCTGGATTCAAGTGGTGCGTAAGTGGATGGTTTCACTGCGATCCACCGAGCATCGGGCAACAGCGATCATGCAATCAATGGAGTTTCCAGAAGATGCCCGGCAACCTGGTCGACTTACAGCCAAAGATGCCACAGAAGCCAGATGCCGTAAATGCTCAATGCCGCGGCGCTTTCGATCGCAAGCGCCCATCCTATGCCTTTTCCCAAAAGGTGGAGATTCACGATCGCCTCGGCAGGCCACTCCGCATCTTCTCGAATCGCCCCGCTCCTTAAAACCTCAGCTCCAGCTAGTGTGGCGGCATAACTGCTCATTTGTAACTGAGGCGCGACTACGGAAAATGAATCTGTGAGCAGGTGGGCGTTGTCGAATGGTTCGGTTGCCATGTCGGCATCCTCCTTCGACTCATATCGGCAATGCGCCGAACGGATTCAGTCGAGGTCGACAACAAAGATGCCTGCCCGACAAATGGCGTTGCTTCGTAATCGATGCCTCATTATCCTTTTGGGTCAAATCGCTGGCGAGTGATTTGAATCGCTCTTTATCTGATTGGTGCCAAGGTGGTAACTGACTCGCTCGTGCCTCCCACTTTGGCTCACTTCTCTTCAGTGGCCTTAATCACCGAAGATTTACTAGGACCTTCTATCATGCCCCTTAGAGGCAACAGCTCTCATGAATTCCACCGGCAACACAATCCTCATCACCGGCGGCGGCTCCGGCATTGGCCGCGGCCTCGCTCAATCCCTCCACGCACTCGGCAACCAGGTCATCATCGCCGGCCGTCGGCGCCAAGCTCTCGACGAAACCACGGCCGCCAACCCCGGCATCAAGTCGTTCCAGCTCGACATCGAGCACCGCGCCCCCATCCGTGCGTTCGCGGAGCAAGTCATCGCTGAGTTTCCCTTTCTCAATGTCCTCATCAACAACGCCGGCATCATGCGCCGCGAGAATCTCCTCGAGCAGCAGCCCGACCTGGCCGATGCCGAGGCCATCGTTGCCACCAATTTACTCGGCCCCATCCGACTCACTGCGGCTTTGCTGACGCACCTCCAACAACAACCGCGCGCCACCATCATCAACGTTTCCTCTGGGTTAGCGTTCCTGCCCATGGCGCGCACGCCCACCTACTGCGCCGCCAAGGCCGCCCTCCATTCCTACACGCTCTCGCTCCGCGCACAACTTCGCAACACCGGCATCGAAGTTATCGAGCTGATCCCTCCCTACGTCGCCACCAACCTGATGGACGGCGCCAACAACCCGCGTGCCATGCCGCTCGACAAATTCGTCGTCGAGGCCATGGAGATCCTCACGACGCAGCCCACACCTCCGGAGATCTGCGTCGAGAATGTGAAAACCCTCCGTTTCGCCGCTGAATCCGGCAATTTCGACACCATCTTCGCCCGCCTAAACGCGCTGCCCTCCGACGTGCGCTGATGTTTCCGTCGTCACAGCGGTTTTTGTCACGCAGACATATAATTCGACCGTTCTCGCACTACCGTTGGGATTAGATCGCAAGCGCGGCATGTTTTCATGCCTTTTCTTGCCGAAACAATCGCAGGTGCTGAAATGAAACGGAACACGTTGTGCCTCCTCCTCGGAAGCTTGTTCGCGCTTCCCGCTGCCGCCCAGATTCCTGCTACTCCGCTGGTGACTCAACCCATCGACCCAACCAACCTGGTCGCGCTGCACGGCAGCGTGCATCCGCTGGCGCGGGCCCCCAATGACCGCGGACCCGTCCCCGATTCCCTTCCCACAGGACGAATGCTTCTTTTGTTGAACCGCCCACCGGAAAGGGAAGCCGCGCTCGAGCAATTCCTGCAGGCTGTTCACGCGCCTGGGTCGGCCGCTTACCATAAATGGCTTACGCCGGAGCAACTCGGCCAACAATTCGGCCCGGCCGATTCCGACCTCCAAGCCGCTTCCGCTTGGCTCACCTCGCAGGGACTAACTGCGGCGAAGATCTCGAAGAGCCGGCAATTCATCGAGTTTTCCGGCACGGCAGGCGCGGTGCGCGATGCCTTCCACACAGAAATCCACCAGTACAGCGTCAACGGCGAAACGCACTATGCGAACGCCGGCGAAATAAAGATCCCGGCCGCGCTCGCGCCGCTGATCGCGGGCGTCTCGCCCATGAACGACTTCCGCGCCAAACCCATGCTGCGAGTTCTTGGGCAAGCCGCTTATTCGCCGAGCAGCCACACGGCCATTCCACAATGGACCCTCCCCAACGGAGCCAAGACGATCTATGCGCTTGCGCCGGAAGACTTTGCCACCCAGTACGACCTGGCGCCTCTTTATAAAGCAGGAGTAAATGGTGCCGGTCAGACCATCGGCATCATCAACGAATCGAATATCGATCTAAGCCTGGTGGCGGCCTATCAAAAACTCTTCAGCCTTTCCAGCGGGGTCCCACAGCTCGTGATCGATGGCTCCGACCCTGGCGATCTGCAGAGCGTCGATGTCGAAGCCTACCTCGACGTGGAAGAATCCGGCGCTGTGGCTCCCGGAGCTCAGATCAATCTCTATATCGGAAATTCGAGCGGCCTTTTCACAGGCACCTTCAATTCAGGTGCCGATGATGTCGATCCGCTCTACATGGCGGCTTTGCGCGCAGTGGAAGATAACCAGGCGAGCGTCCTCAGCGTAAGCTTCGGCAATTGCGAAGGCTTCATGTTGCAGTCCGGCAATGCTCTTTGGTCAGCACTTTGGGAGCAGGCGGCGGCGCAAGGGCAGACGGTGCTGGTTTCCAGCGGCGACAGCGGTTCAGCCGGCTGCGACGACGCCAACGACCAATGGACGACCGAGGACGGTCTGGCGGTCAACGGCCTGGCCTCGACGCCTTGGGATGTTGCCGTCGGCGGGTCAGACTTCTATTACAGCGACTACGCGACCGGCGGCGCCAGCATGGCCAGCCTCTGGAACCAGACCAACGACGCTGATAACGGTTCGCTGAAAGCCCCGTTGCCGGAACAGGTATGGGACACCGTCTACGGATTGAACGTAACCGGCACTTACGTCCAAAACTCCGGGGAATCCATCCCAGCCGGCGGGGGCGGAGCCAGCAGTTGCATCGATTCCATCGAGGACGTGTCGAGCAGCGGTCCGCCGTTCGTTTGCGACGGTGTGGGGGGACAAGCTCTTTACGGTTACGCGAAACCAAGCTGGCAAAGCGGAACCGGCGTTCCCGGTGACGGCGTGCGCGACATTCCAGACGTTTCGCTCTTCGCAGCCGCCGGCACGAATCTGAGCGCCTATCCCATCTGCGCTCAAGCGGGCGATTGCGTGGCTGATTCGAGCGGAGAGGAACAGATCACACTGGTGGGCGGAACGTCGGCGTCGGCTCCGGCGATGGCCGGCATCATGGCGCTCGTGAACCAGAAGTATGGCCGGCAGGGCCAGGCCAATTTCACTCTTTATCCTATGGCTCACCAGGTGCCCTCGGCCTTTCACGACATCGCGCTCGGCAGCAACAACATGACCTGCGTCGAAGGATCGCCCAACTGCTCACTCGATACCAATGGCGACGGTTTCTATTCCTTGCAGAAATACTCCGCGGGAGTTGGCTACGATCTTGCCAGCGGCCTTGGATCGGTAGACGCCGCGGTGCTGGTCAATAACTGGAACTCCATCACCTTCAAGCCGACCACAACCACTCTGCAGATCTCTCCCGCCACCGCGCAGGTTGGAGCGACAGTCGGTGTCACCATCAACGTCAAGGCCTCCTCGGGCGGCGGAACTCCGCAAGGAAACCTGACGATTCTGGCCGACCCAACTTCGGCGTCGGACCCGCCACTTGGCGTTTTCACGCTGAGCAACGGTTCAGCTACAGGCTCGCTCACCGATCTGCCCGGTGGCGCCTACCAGGTGTGGGCTCAGTACGGCGGCGATGGCACATTCGCCCCCAGCCAGTCCGCGCCGCAGTCAGTGACCATTACGTCCGTCGCCAGCTCTGTGAACCTCTATGGCTTCGCGGTCCCCGGACAAACCCTGAATCCGGCCGCTCCGTGTTTGATCTCACCCAATGAGGACGTCTACGAGCTGTCGACAAACTTCGGACCCTGGGGCCCATATCCCAGCGGGTCCGCCTTCTCGTACTACCAGGTCGCGCCACTCGCCATCGTCAACGGCTCCTGGCCCTCGTCCGGAACCTTGTCCGGAGCCTCGTTTGGATCCGGCACCGGCAGCGTTACCTTCTTGGTGGATGGCACGCCCCAGGCGACCGTCGCCCTGAATTCCTACGGCTACGCGGGCTGGACTCCACCCTCCACCTTCAATGCGGGTACTCACACCATCGGCGCCTCATATTCGGGAGATGGGAGCTACGCCGCTTCCACGGCCACTCCCTACACCCTCATCGTCCCGCAGGTGACCCCTACGTTCAGCGCGACTCCGGCTGCGAACTGTCCCAGCTTTTGGGGTGGTGGCACTGCCAGCGCAGTGAGTTGCCCGTTCAGTGCCGGTGACACTTTGCGAGTCGAAGTACAAATCTACTACGCCAACTGCCACGTGCCCACAGGCGCCGTCACCGTCGACCTGGGTTCCCTTTCCCAGAACGTCACGCTCGTTCCAGGCGGGCTTACTACGCAATCGTTGTACTTTGCGGGGTTTCCGGTCATGTCGGGCGAGGCCTTATTTCCAAGCCTTCCCGCCGGCACATACCCGCTTTCGGCATCCTACGCAGGTGATGCAAATTCCTTGCCCACAACCTCCGCCGCTCCAAATCCCGCGCTTGGTCCCGCCCCAACCTTCACCGTGGTCGCCACTGCGCCATCCGCGCCGCTTCAACCTACCACTACAGCTTTGTCTGTGGACCCGCCTTCGTTCGACGACACTCTCTGGGTGAGCTTCAACGTGACGGCCACGGTCACCGGCCCGGCTGGCTCCACGATTTCGCCCACTGGCTCAGTCGTCTTCTTCGACGACGGTCTGCCACTCGTCAGCGGGACGCTAACGCCGTCGGGCCCCAATAGCGCGTCGATGACTGCAATGGCAGACGGCCTCTTAATGGACGTAGGATCGAGCCAGCTCGAAGCGGTCTACTCCGGCGACAGCGTGTACCAATCATCCTCTTTCGTCGAGAGCTTCCAATTCACGATCTCCACCGCCGCGCCTGATTTCCTGCTTGCCCCGCAACAGCGGCAGATCACGGTGAAATCCGGCGGTTCCGCAACCGCCGGCTTCAACCTGGCTTCTCTCAACGGCTACAACGGCACGGTGACGCTTACCTGCACGCCATCGTCGAGCCAAATCACGTGCAGCCTCAGCCCGGCTACCGTCACCGTCAACGGACAGACTTCCACCACGCTTACAGTGAAGGCCGCTGTTTCCGGCACATCCTCGAGACTCTCGCCGGCGCCCGGGCGCGGTGGCTGGGTTGGTGGCGCATCAGCTCTGGCGTTTTGCATCCTGCTCGTCGTTCCACTGCGCAGGCGCCGCTGGATCGGCACGGCTTGTCTATCGATCCTGCTGGCCATGTCGGTCCTCTCCGGCTGTGGCGGCAGTGGGAGCGGAGGCGGTGGTGGTGGTGGTGGCGGCGGCGGGGGCGGCGGCGGGTTCACCGGCACGCCAGCCGGCACCTACACCGTCCTCGTCACGGGCACAGCCAGCGGCATCATTCACAGCGCGCAGATTACCGTGGTCGTTCCCTGATGATGAGAAGCGTGATCGACCAGAAGCCGGCCTGTCGCGGTAGTTTTCTGAGTAGTCGCGGCACAGCCTCCGATTTCCGAATTTTCCAGTTACGCGCCGGATTCGCACAGCCTTGCCGAAGGGGAGTTCTGGCCTACACTCTTTTCTATGGCCACTGTCCCCGACCTCACCCTTGAAGCCGGCCTGCCCGCGAATCTCGACGCGGAAAAGACCATCCTGGGCGCAATCCTGCTCGATAACGCCGCCCACGCGGAGGCCGCGGAATCCCTCAAGTCCGACGACTTTTCGCTCGATTCCCATCGCCGTATCTTCCTTCGCATGAGCGAGTTGATCGACTCGAGCCGCACCGTGGACATCGTCACGCTTGCCAATGAGCTGGCGCGCTATAAGGAAGTCGAGTCCGTTGGAGGCGTAGCCTACCTGGCTTCCCTCACTGAGGGTTTGCCCCGCCGCCCGGTTATCGAAGATTACGTCCGCATCGTTAAAGACAAGAGCATGTTGCGCCGCCTCATGGGCATCTGCTCGGCTGCCATCGCCAAGGCTGCCGACCAGAGCCAGGATGCCATCGGCGTCCTCGATGAGACCGAAGCTCAATTGCTTGAAGTGAGCGACGGCGGCCTCTCCCAAGGCTTGCAGCCCATCGAAATCGTAGTTCGCGACTCGTTCGGCTCCATCGACAATCTCTACAAGCACGCTCGTGAAATCACGGGTCTCGACACAGGCTTTACGGATTTCAATCTGATGACCAGCGGCCTGCAAAAGGGCGAGCTCATCATCGTTGCCGCACGCCCCTCCATGGGCAAAACCGCCTTGGCTATCAACATCGCGCAGAATGCGGCAATCTACCACAACGCAATCGTGGCTATCTTCAGTCTCGAAATGAGCCGCGAGTCTCTTCTGCGGCGCATGCTGGCCTCACAGGCCTGGGTCGATCAGCGCAAGCTGCAAACAGGCTTCATCCCGCGCGAAGATCAGCAAAAGCTTCAGAGCGCACTTGAACAACTCGTCGAGTCCCGCATCTTCATCGATGACTCGGCTGGTGCGACGCTCGCCGAGATGCGCGCCAAGGCCCGTCGTCTGAAGCAAACCGCCGGCGGCCTCGATCTCATCGTCGTCGATTATCTCCAGTTGATGTCGGCGTCGCTGCCAGGGGCCAGCAAAAGAGGCTACGAAAATCGCGTGCAGGAAGTGTCCGCCATCTCGCGCGGCCTCAAGGCCATGGCCAAGGAGCTCCAGGTTCCGGTCATGGCTCTCTCGCAGCTTTCGCGCAGCAACGAAAAACGCGACGACAAGCGGCCCATGCTAAGCGACCTGCGCGAATCCGGCTCCATTGAGCAGGACGCCGATGTTGTCGCCTTCATCCACCGCGAGTCCTACTACAATCGCGACGATAACGAATCAGCCGCCGACAAGGCCAAAGCGGAAATCATCATCGCGAAACAACGCAACGGCCCAACCGGCTCGGTGGAGATGCACTGGAACTCCTCCTATGTGCGCTTCGATGGCGTTGATAAATCCCATGATGCCGGGTGAAGCTCAGGCGTCCGTGCGTGCGCACCCGCCCTTTGTCACCACAGAACGGTCACTATAGGCGAGGCGCCCGCCTTGCATCCGCTTCCCCTGCGTGACTATCTTTGTCGAAGCAAAGTGATCAGACCCCAGTGGACCTTTATGGACGTTCTCAAGCGCCTCTTCGAGCAGCACTTCCAGTCGCCGCCGGAGCGCGTTCAGCCGCTGCAGGGCCAACTCGGCGGTTCCGGCCGCGTCATTGTCCGCCTCACGGGCGCAGGACACTCCGCCGTCGGCATTCTCTATTCCGTGCGCGAAGAGAATGTCGCGTTTCTCGAGTTCTCCCGCCATTTCCGCCGTCACGGGCTTCCGGTACCGGAGATCTACGCCGAGGACTTGAGCAACGGAGCTTATCTCGAAGAAGACCTGGGCAACACCACCCTCTTCGAATTCCTCAGCGCCAATCGTTCCGGCCACGACATCGCGCCCGAGGTCGTCGAAGCGTATCGCAAAGTTGTCGCTGTCCTGCCACGCTTCCAGGTCGAGGCAGGACGCGATCTGAATTACAAGGTTTGCTATCCGCGTGCCAGCTTCGACCGCCAATCCATCGCCTGGGACCTGAACTATTTCAAGTACTACTTTCTCCGTCTCGCCGGCATACCGTTCAACGAGCAGGCGCTCGAAGTCGATTTCTCGCGCCTGACCAAGTTTCTGCTCGGCGCCGATCACGATTACTTTCTTTATCGCGATTTCCAATCGCGCAATATCATGCTGCGCGACGGCCATCCCTGGTTCGTCGACTATCAGGGCGGCCGCAAGGGCGCGCTGCAATACGACATTGCTTCGCTTCTCTTCGACGGCAAGGCCGACCTGCCGCCGGATCTGCGCCTCCAGCTCCTCGATCATTATCTCGATTGCCTCGCAGGTTTCATCGATCTCAAGCGCGATGCATTCATGGATTACTATTACGCCTTCGTTTACGTCCGCATCCTGCAGGCGCTGGGCGCGTACGGCTTCCGCGGATTCTATGAGCGCAAGCCGCATTTTCTCGAGAGCGTTCCCTACGCCCTCAAGAACCTCCGCTGGCTCGCGGAGAATGTCACGCTACCGATCGCCCTGCCGGCTCTGCTCGATGCCCTCGAAAGAATGTCGTCCAGTGAAAAACTGCAACATAGTGCCACGCCTTCCACGGGCTTGACGGTTCGAATCTTCAGCTTCTCCTTTCACCACACCATGCCTGCCGATGAATCAGGCAACGGGGGCGGATTCGTCTTCGACGCACGCAGCCTGCCCAATCCCGGCCGCGAAGAACAATTCCGTAGCCTGACGGGCCGCGACCAGCCCGTCATCGCGTATCTCGACCGTCAGGAGAGCGTCCACCAATTCCTGTCACACGCCATGTCGCTGATCGATGCCAGTGTCGCCAACTATCGTCACCGCGGATTCTCCAGCTTGATGGTCTCGTTTGGCTGTACCGGTGGCCAGCATCGCTCCGTTTTTCTTGCGGAACAACTTGCCAAACACCTCCGCGGCGTCACCGGCATCGACGTCGTTGTCCGCCACGTCGAGCTCGAAAACTTAGGAATGCCGGGGGAAGCAAAGTAAATGAAGGCGATGGTTTTTGCCGCTGGCCTGGGCACGCGTCTGCGTCCGCTCACCGATGACCGCCCCAAAGCGCTGGTCACCGTCGCCGACCGCACCCTCCTTGAGCTCACCCTCGGCCGCCTGCGAGCCTTCGGCGTCAGCGAAGTCATTCTCAACGTCCATCACTTCGCCGACAAAATCGTCGATTACCTCCAGGGCCACCAAAACTTCGGTATGCGCATTGAAATCTCCCGCGAGGAGGTTTTGCTCGACACCGGCGGCGGCCTCAAGAAGGCCGCCTGGTTTTTCCTGGAGGCCGGCGAAGGCGCTCAAGAGCCCTTCATCGTCCACAACGTCGATGTCCTCAGCACCGTCGATCTTGCCGGCATGCTCCGCTTTCACACCGAACACAACGCACTCGCCACACTGGCTGTTCAGCAGCGCGACTCCTCGCGCTACCTTGTCTTCGACGAGCATGGCCAGCTCTGTGGCCGCCGCATCGGTAGCGATGCAGAAACCGAGTGGGCCGTTCCTGCGCACCACGTCCACTCGCTCGCCTTCTGCGGCATTCACATCCTTTCGTCACGCATCTTTTCCAACCTGCCCGAGAAAGGCGTCTTTTCCATCATCCCCGCCTATCTCCGTCTCGCAGCCCAGGGTCAAGCGATCCTCGCCTTTCGGGCTGATGAATCTTACTGGCGCGATCTCGGCAGGCCTGAGAACCTCGCTGATGCCGAATGCGATCTGGCGAGCGGAAAGTATCCCGCAAGTTGAAGCACCGCCCGGCCGTACCAACTCGAGCACAACCTCGAGCGCATCGTCCTTCACAGCTCATTTAAGATCAGCGCAACTCGCCCGGCGAGCAAATCGTTGGGCGACTCTCCCGTGTCGACTTCAATCACTGACACGGGGAAAGCGAGATTATGTGGACGCAACACCAGACGGCTGGCGATGAAATCCACATACCGGAATGTCAGATGCGAGCCCTGCCGAACCGCGTAAAGATTCGCGCGATTGGGGCGGTAGGTCGGCAGCGAATTGTAATGCCGATCGATGAGCGCGATTGCCTCCGGCAGCACCAGCGGCTCCATCGGTGAGGCATCGGCAGCCGCCACGCGAACGGCGACAAAACGCTCCCATGCCCGCTTGGTTCCCGACGCTCGTGAGTGAACCGATTCGAGTGCCGCCGCCGGCAGATGGAGCAGGGATTGAATCACGGTTGGCCGGATCACCGGCTCAAAGAGCGCCACTGCATGCGAGACAACTGGAACCGCGCAGACACCATCGCTCCCGGATAACGGTTCCTGCCTTTGTACGGAAGGCAACAGATCGGCGACCGTCAAATGCTGCGCCGCCAGAATCCGGTCCATGGCCTCCAACGAGAGTTGTCTCCGGCAGTGCAGAAAGTTGGACAGATGGGCCTGGCCAAATCCGGTCTGCCGGCCCAGCAGCGAGACGCTCAGTGTCCCCCGCTGTATTCTGCGCAGCAGTTCCAGGCGAAGGTGCTCGTGCATCTGCGTGAAATTCATCTGTGGAAAATTTGCAACCAGCAATGGGATTGGATATCATCCCATTTCCTCTCGAAAAGCTATTTATGCTTATTTGCCTTTATTTTGAGCGTCTTGGTGGCGATTGAAAAGACAATGACCGTAAAGTGGTAGTTGGTCATTGACGCAAAGGAAGCATATCTACACAATGGGTTTACTGAATCACACTTTGACTTGTGGGAATCTTTTTGGAAATGCTTTGTCGCCAGTCGTTTAGGCGGGGGCGGACTTCTGCCTCTTGCGGCAATGATCGGCCCAATGCCGGTGGTTTTTTCGCTCCGGCATCTCCGTTCCCGCATTGGAGCGCCTCGCTGGGGCGCTCCAGAAAAGTCAGTCGAGAATATTCCAGGATCTGCGCGCCTATGGTCATGACAGAAAACAAGAGAGCTCGGGCGGCAATCCCCCATCAGGACATGAGAAACCTGAGTTGTCCAGCCTGGTTCTCTTCACCCCGTGGAACAACCTGCATCACCAAATTCCGTCGGGAGAAGAAACATATGCGGAGAATCAGTCATGGAAGTGCGCGTGCAATTGAAGGTTTGCGAAGGGTGTGGTTGCCTCTGGTATCGGGCCCAGACTCAAGGGAGTGTGTACTGCAAGGAATGCGAATTTAAACTAAGAGATTTTCCATCGCCGGAAAGTCGCAGGCGGCGCGGACGCCCGAGCCATAAGCAACTTGCCAGAGTTTGGGCGGTGGCTGAGGCAACTGGAGGTGCGCAATGAGCGCTGCCTTTCAGTTGCCAATGGAATGGGATGCCGGTACCGATGAGGCAGACTGGCAAATCGAACAAAGGAGAGGAAAACGACAATCCGCTGCGAGGAAGGAATTAGGGCTTGAGAAGCACGACTACAAGCCTCCGGCCAGTCTGGCCTTCTACCGGAGGCATACCGAGAGCTTGTTACGGCGGTATCTGTACGCTTCCACGCAGGTGGGCAGGGCGCCTTCGATCCTGGGCGATCCGGTCGGGCGGGGTTGGGCCTCCAGCCGCCCGATACGAACATTCGAGGATGCGGTCATCTTCGTCCTCGATATCGAAAATTGCCTGAGCCGGCTCAGCATTCTCGATCGGGAGCTCTTGAGCCGGGTGGTGCTTCAGGATTACACGCAGGAGGAAGCGGCTCTGATGCTCGGTATGGGGATCAGGACAGTTGGCTACAGGTTTCCGCTGGCTCTGGATAGGCTGACGGAGAAGTTACTGGCAGCCGATCTGCTTGTCTTACCGCATTAATACAAAAGGCAGAACGAACATCCGGCACAGGGGAGCGCGCATTGCGTTCCTCTGTGCCGGCCGTATCTCAGCTCCTCGGGCGTCTTGCTCGAGATTCACACCACGGTGTTTCGCCGAATCGCTTCGCGATACCACTCCGCGCTCAGCTTCGCCGTCCGCTTTTCAGTCTTGAAATCTACGTAATGAATTCCAAAGCGCTTGCTGTAGCCGTCGGCCCACTCAAAGTTATCCAGCAAGCTCCATAGGAAGTAGCCCTTGACGGGAAATCCTTCCGCCGCTGCCCGGTGCAGCTGGGTCAGGTGGTTGCGCAGGTACATCACGCGATCGGTATCCTCGATCCGCCCGTCTGCCGTAAACACGTCATCGGCCGAACACCCGTTCTCCGTAATGTAGATGACGCGCGGATGCCACAGCTCGCTAACGTTGCGCACCGCCCAGTACATCACCTCCGGGCCAACGGCGATCCACGCTGAAGCCATGTGCGGATACGACGCCTGTCTCGGCACAATCTCATACCCCTGCCGCGAATCGTCTGCGCGGACATAATACGGCGTGTACACGTTCAGGCCGAGAAAGTCGATCGGGCTCCCGATCGCTTTCATATCTCCCGCAGCAATGCGCGGCGCGTTAGCTCCCTCGCGCTCCAGGTAGCCCTCGGTGTACTTCCCTTCCAGAACCACAGTCAGAAATGCAGCGTTTTCTTCCCGCGTCGCCCGCCGCGCCGCCTCGATGTTCTTTTCATCCTCAATCACGGGCACAAAGGTGGTTGGGTTCTCCGCCAGTCCCACCTGCGCCGTCGGCGCGCCGGCACGGATTGCCTCGACACCCAGCCCGTGAGCAAGGATCGCGTGATGGCGCACCTGGTTCACTTCTGCCGCGGGCAGCATCAGTCCCGGCGCAAACTTGCCAGTCTTGTACCCAAGGTTGGTAAAAGAATCAAACTCATTGATGGTCATGAAATGGTGCACTCGGTCAGAGAGCTGGCGCGCCACATAACCGGCATAGTCGGCGTACGCCAGCGCCGTGTCGCGCGACTGCCAACCTCCCTTGAGCGCGGCGGGAAGGTCCCAGTGGAAGAGCGTGACGTAAGGTGTGATTCCGTTCGCGAGCAGTTCATCGACCACGCGTTTGTAGTGGTCCATGCCTGCCGGATTCACCTGCCCCGTGCCATCGGGAAAGATGCGCGGCCACGAGATCGACATCCGGTATGCGCCCGCACCCAGATTTTTCAGCAGGCGCGTGTCCTCTTTGAACAGGTGATAGGAATCGTCGGCAACATCGCCCGTGTCACCGTTGTGCGTCTTTCCCGGCGTGTGTGCAAACACATCCCAGATCGACGGCTTCCGCCCGTCCTCACTGGCCGCGCCCTCAATCTGATACGCAGCCGTGGCGCAGCCCCAAATAAACCCCTGCGGGAATTCGAGGTTTTTTGTCGTCGCCGTTTGGCCAAAAGAATTCTTAGGCAGTGCAACGTTCGCCAGCGCCGCACTCGCGGCCACGATCTTGCCAAACCTCCGCCGGGTAATACCTCGCATCGGGAAACCCCTTTGTCTGAATCACGAAAACCATCTGATGAATGACGATTCAAGAGAGCATCAGAGTATGAATCAAGCGGAATTCTATCAGATAGATGCAGCGCGCAAATGGAGAGAGGAGCGGACTTAGCGCAACGCAGATACGCGGCCAAAGTGAGGAACCGATCATCTCAAAACTTGCAGGCTTCGCGGCACACTCGTGAAACTTTCGTGAAAAGTCGGCTTCCTGGATTGACGTACCGCCGGATCATTTCTAACTTCACACTCATGGACAATTTGGATTTCGACCATTTGCTTAGCTCGTACAAGCAGGCGGTGGATCGCTGGGTAGACGCGATTCGCGCCGAGGAATCGCTCGCGACATCAGACCACTCTATGGTTCAGATGGAGAAATGGGATGACGCTGGATTCCTGCTCCACGACGCTGAGCTGACGGCCAAGAAGGCTCGCGACGCGTACAAGAATGCGTTGCGAAAGAAGAACTACGGATTTTAAGCGATCTTTCCTTGAGCGGTTATCGAATTGGTTATTGTGCGCCGGGCCCCTTGTAGACCACGCCGGCCTTCATGACGAATTTCACGTCCTGAAGGAGTTTGATGTTGTCGAGCGGGTTGCCGTCGACCGCGATGATGTCCGCCCATTTGCCGGGCTCGAGGGATCCGACGTGCGCGGTCCAGCCCATAAGGTCCGCGGCGTTGAGGGTGGCGGTCTGGATGGCGGCGATCGGCGTCATGCCGAGGTCGCGCACGTACACCTCAAGCTCGTGGCCGTTGAGGCCGTGTGGATAGACGGCGGCATCCGTGCCGAGGGCGATCTTGACACCCGACTCGTAAGCGTGGCGGATGTTTTTCTTGGCCACGGCGCTAACGTCGATCATCTTCTGCCGCGAGTAGGGCGGGAGGTGGCCGTACTGGACCATCCAGTCTTCAAGATACAGAGTGGGCACAAGGTACGTGCCGCGCTTTTTCATCTCGGCAATGCCAGCATCGTCAATGTAGCTGCCGTGCTCGATAGAGTCGACGCCGGCTTCGGTGGCCCAGAGGATGCCCTGAGCGCCATGCGCATGCGCGGCAACTTTGCGGCCGAGGCGATGCGCGTCGGCCACCATGGCCTGCATTTCCTCAAGCGTGAACTGCGAGGCCTGCGGATCGTCGCCCTTGGACAAGACGCCACCGGTGGCGCAGATCTTGATGAGATCGGCGCCGTACTTGATGTTCTGGCGCACCATGTGCTGGACGGCGGGTATGCCGTCGGCCACGCCGTCGTCAACGGCGTGATACCGGTAGGGCAGCAGGTTGTCATCGCAGTGGCCGCCGGTGATGCCGATAAGCGGGCCGGAGACCTGCATATGGGGCCCGGGAATCTGGCCGGCATTGATGGCGTTACGGAGATCAACGTCAACGAAGCCCGAGGCGCCCACATTGCGCACCGTCGTGAAGCCGGCCATCAGAGTGACACGAGCATTGACTACGCCGTTGATCGCGTCTATGGCATCGGTCTCGGTGATGAGGTAAAGGGGATCGAAGTTGGTGGTAAAGGTCAGGTGTGTGTGCACGTCGATGAGGCCGGGAAGCGCGGTGAGGGTGCCGAGGTCGACGATAGCGTCACCGGGTGTGGAGGCGGTCGGCGCGACGGAGACGATCTGGTCGCCGGAAACAACGATGGTTTGGGCGTCGAGGATTTTGCCGGTGTGGACGTCGAGCAGATGCGCGGCGCGGACGAGGGTGCGGGCGGCGGGCGGCGCGGTTTGGGCGCTGGCGACAGAAGGCGGGGTGGCGGGTGTGAGCGTTGTCGCGCAAACGATGACGAGAAAGAGCCAGAAACGATGCGGGCGCATCAATGCACCTCTTTCGGGAACGAAGTTGGATTAGGGCGATTGTAGCAAGGGGCGGTGCGGGATTCGCAAAAAGAAAATGGCCGCGGTTTTTGAGAACTGTGGCCACTGGTAATTGCGAAGGAGCAGATGAAGTATCGGCTTCTTACATCTCTTTCACGCCCTCGACAAACGCCTTCAGCTTGCGGCTTCGGCTCGGGTGCCGCAGCTTGCGCAGCGCCTTGGCTTCGATCTGCCGGATGCGCTCGCGCGTCACCTGGAAGCTCTGGCCCACCTCTTCCAGCGTGTGTTCCGAGCCGTCTTCCAGCCCGAAGCGCATCTTGATCACCCGCTCTTCGCGCGGCGTCAGTGTGCGCAGCACCTGCGAGGTGTATTCCTTCAGGTTCACCCCGATCACCGCCTCCGAGGGCGAAACCGCCTGGCGATCTTCGATAAAGTCGCCCAGGTGCGAATCTTCTTCTTCGCCGATCGGCGTCTCCAGCGAGATAGGCTCCTGCGCGATCTTCAGCACCTTGCGAACCTTGGCCACCGGAATGTCCATGCGCCGCGCAATCTCCTCGCTCGAAGGTTCGCGGCCGAGCTCCTGCACCAGTTGCCGGCTGGTGCGGATCAGCTTGTTGATCGTCTCGATCATGTGCACCGGAATGCGGATCGTCCGCGCCTGGTCTGCAATTGCGCGCGTAATTGCCTGCCGGATCCACCATGTTGCATAAGTCGAGAATTTGTACCCGCGCCGGTACTCGAACTTGTCCACCGCCTTCATCAGGCCGATGTTGCCTTCCTGAATCAGGTCGAGGAACTGCAATCCGCGGTTCGTGTATTTCTTGGCGATCGACACGACCAGTCGCAGGTTCGCCTCAATCAGCTCGCGCTTCGCCTGCTCGGCGTCCATGTCGCCCTGGATCATCTCGCGCTGCGTGCGCTTCAGTTCCACGATCGACACGCCCGCGTCGCCCTCGATCTTTTCCAGGTCAGTCCTGCAATTCTTCTGCTGGCGCCGGTACTCCTTCTTCATCTCCTCGCTCTTTGAAGCTTCGTACTTCTGCTCCAGCGAGCGGACCTGGCGCTCGAGTGTGCGCATGGTGTCCACGGTCTTGTTGACCTTGTCCAGCAGGCGCTTGCGCTCCAGCGCTGTGTACTTCAGCTCGCGCACAATGCGCGAAATAAACACCTTCTCGCGGCCCACGGCCCAGCGCAGCCGCCGCGCCTCTTTCACCTTCGCTTTGTTGGTGGACGAGATCGCCGCCTGCTTCTCTTCAATCTGCGCAACTTTCTTCTGGTGCTTCACCAGCGCGTCCGTGCGCGCCACCGTGGCCTTCACGCGCGTCTGAACAACCTCTTCGGTGAGCTCCTCTTCGTCGAAGATCACCACCTCTTTCACGTTGCGTACGCCACGCTTCAGGTCTTCGCCCAGCGCCGCTACCTCGCGAATCACGATCGGTGATCGCGAAATCGCCTTCAGCACGCGGTTCTGCCCGCGCTCGATGCGTTTGGCGATCTCCACCTCGCCCTCGCGCGTCAACAGCGGCACGGTTCCCATCTCGCGCAGATACATGCGCACCGGGTCGTTGGTCTTCTCCAGCGTTCCTGGAGTCAGGTCCAGCTCAACGTCTTCGCCCTCCTCCAGTTCAAAGTCCTTGTCGCCGGGGAACTTCGGAGTGTCGAGCAGGTCAATGCCCTGCGTGCCGATGGTCGTGATCAGATCATCCAGATCGTCGGGAGAGCCAATCTCATCCGGCAGCGCATCGTTCACCTCGCCGTAGGTGAGATAGCCCTTCTCCTTGCCGGTCTCGATCAGACCGTGAACGTCCTCTTCGAATTTGTCTTCAATCGCCAAAATATCCCTGCTCTCTTCGGCAAGACGCATTCACATAAGTGTCTCGCCCGATTTAATTCCTGGCCCCCGCGTCGTTGCTATCAGCCGCGCCGGTTCGCCCGCCCGCGCACATCGATCCTCGCGCATCGCAAACGCGCACCGCGCCCAGTTTCAGACGCACAAAATGAAGATTTCCCATAGGAAATCCTCGCCTGCATACACACCCGCAAGCCCGCAAAAGCGGTTTTAGCTTTTCTCGGAACAGGATGGCAGCGCTTCAGGTTTCGCCTGGGTCGCCCGCGAGCCGCAGCTCATGTGTGGGGCAAAGGGGCGCGCATCCTCACTGAGATCAATAGATTACCACAACTGCACTTGCTCGCACCAGCAAAAACTCGGCGGAAAATCAGCCAAGTCCAATGTCTCTAAACCCGCTCTGGCCCGTTGCCCAGCCACCCGATCCCGGTCTGCTACTCACTGATTAGACGCTCGAAATGGCCTTTTCGACGCACGATTTGCCCCCTGAAAACCCGCCTGCCCGGCGTCCCAAAACCCTACCGTTCCTGAGCCTTTTGGCCGTGCAGCCGTCGCAGCGCACGATCCAGGTCCAGCTTCTTCTGGGTCAAAAGCGCCAGTCCGGCAAAGTCGCGAGTCCGTTCGGCCTCGGCAATCTGCGCCCGCAAATCCCGCAGCCTGCCTTCGATGCCACGCTCCTCAACCTCCTGCACCGCGCTCTCGACCTCATTCACCTCCGGCGGCCGGCTCTCGCCCAGCAGTGCCTCCGCCAGCAGCGCCCGCTGGCCCGGATCCACCACGGCGTCCATGGGGTCTTTCGCCGCTCGACTCGCCAACGCCTGCATCGCCCCGAAAGCGCCGAGATGCTCAAACCACGTCGCGTTGTTCGTCAGTGCTTCCGTCGCCAGCAGTCGCGCCTCCGCGCCATCAGGATCTGTCACGGCCAGTGCCCGAAGCAGCACCTTTTCAACTTCGGTCAGCTTCGCCGCCCGGTCCTCCACCCGCTCCCGTCGCCGCAGCGCCGCCTGCCGCAACTCCTCGCGCAACACCGCCGATCCGATTCCCAATTTCTGCGCCGCATCCGCCGCAAACTGTTCCCTTGCGAGAGTCTCCGGCATCCGCCGTATATGCGGCAGCAGAAAATTCATGGCTTTCACCTTCTGCTCCGCACTCGCCCCCGGGAAGAGCATCCTCGCGCGCTCGATCAAATAATCTGCCTGTCGTCGCGACTCGCGCAGCGCCTCCTTGTAGGCTTCCACGCCCTTTTCACGAATGAACCGGTCGGGATCGAGTCCTCCATCGAGCGTTACGATCTTGACTGCAAATCCCTCTTCGGTCAGCAGCGCAATCGACTTCTCCGCTGCATTCGCGCCCGCTGTGTCAGGATCGAAGTTCACGATCACATTCGATGTGTGCCGCTTCAGGATCGCCACCTGCTGCTCGGTAAAAGCCGTCCCGCTGGTCGCAATCACGTTCTGAATCCCGGCCAGAAACACGCTGATGCAGTCCATCTGGCCCTCGACCAGCAGGGCAAACTCCAGCGCGCGAATGGCCGGCTTGGCTTTATCGAGGTTGAACAGCACCTGTCCTTTCGAATAGAGCGGCGTCTCTGGCGAGTTGATGTACTTCGCTCCCGCCTTCTCGCCTGTTTCGAGCGTTCGCGCCGTAAATGCGATCACCCTCCCGCCCTCGTTCGCAATGGGAAACATCACCCGCTTTCGGAACCGGTCGTAAATCGGTCCCTGGCCCCCATCGCCCTGCTCCTTCGAGCTGAACAGCCCGCTCGCGCGCAGCGCCTCCTGGTCCGCCATCCCGCTCAACCGGTCGCGCAGAGCGTTGAAGCTGTCCGGCGCATACCCGATCCGAAACTTCTTGATCCCCTCGTCCGTCATTCCTCGCCCTGCAAGGTATTCACGCGCCAGCGAACCACCGGGACCACGCAATTGCTCTTCAAACCACGCCGCGGCCGTCTCGTGCAGCTCCAGCAGCTTGGTCCGCAATCGCGCTCCGGCAGCCTCTTCCGGCGAGGAGAACTCCCGCTTGGGCAGTGGAATCCCGCACTTCTGCGCCACAATCCGCACCGCTTCGGGAAAGCCAACGTTCTCGATCTTGCCCACGAAACTGAACACGTCGCCCGAGGTCTGGCAGCCGAAGCAGTAGAAAAACTGCTGCCCCGCGTGCACGCTGAACGAAGGCGTCTTCTCCTTGTGGAACGGACACAGCCCTGTAAACCGCTGCGCCCCCGCTTTGCGCAGCCGGATGTAGCTCTCGATCACCTTCACGATGTCGGCCTGCTGCTTCACGGATTGGGCAAAGTCGCTCACGGAGAGTCTGCTACCAAGCATAAGGCTTGCGTCCACTCCGGCCGTCGCCGGCCCCGGCCGAATACTTGTTGCAACGAATATCCCCCTCCTGCATCCAACCAAACGAAAGGAGCTACCCACCATGACCCCTACCACCGCCACCTCCACCTGGAACATCGATCCCGCACACTCCGCGGCCGAGTTCAAGGTCAAGCACATGATGATCTCCAACGTCAGAGGTAAGTTCAGCGGAATCAGTGGTGTCCTGCACCGTGTCGATGCTGACCACACTCAGTCCACTCTTGAAGTCTCCATCGACGTCAGCACTGTAAACACTCAGGACGCTCAGCGCGACGGTCATCTCAAGAGCCCGGATTTCTTCCATGTGGAAAAATTCCCCGCCATGACATTCAAATCAACCCACATCGAGAAAAAGGGCGACGGCTTTGCCGTTACCGGTGACCTGACCATTCACGGCGTCACCAAGCAGGTCGTTTTGAATGTCGAGGAAGTGAGCGAGCCCGCCAAGGATCCGTGGGGCAATACGCGCATCGGCCTTACCGCGACCGCAAAGATCAACCGCAAGGATTTCGGGCTCACCTGGAACACGACTCTCGAAGCCGGCGGCGTGCTGGTGGGCGAGGACGTGACTATCACTCTCGATGTCCAGTTAATCAAGGCCGCCTGAGTCATGAATTCGGTTAGGGGCGTTTAGTCGCTGGCGTCCAGCACTGCCGGTTGCAACCGGGATGTTGCCCGCGCATCTAACAGCTGCAAGATCCAAATCGAATTCGAGCGGTTTTCCGGGGCGGGCGACGCATGTTGCCCGCCGCGTCGCTTTGGTTTCCAAAAACGGAGGTCCACCATGTCGCTCAGAGCCGTAAAAGAGATCCACCAAACCAAGCCAACCATCGAGGGAGCCGGCGTCAAGCTTCAGCGCGCCTTCGGCTTCGGCAAAACCGCCGAATTCGACCCATTCCTCTTGCTCGATGACTTTCGCAACGAGAATCCAGCAGACTATCTGGCCGGATTCCCGTGGCACCCGCACCGCGGCATTGAAACCATTACCTACGTCCTCGCCGGCGAGGTCGCGCACGGCGACTCGCTCGGCAACAAGGGCCGCATGACCGCCGGAGACGTGCAGTGGATGACTGCCGGCAGCGGCATCCTCCACCAGGAGATGCCCAAAGGCGACGAGCGCGGCCGCATGCACGGCTTTCAGCTGTGGGCCAACCTTCCCGCATCGCTCAAAATGACCGACCCGCGCTACCAGGACATCCCCTCTAACGCCATCCCCGAGGTCACTGAGGATGACGGAACCAAAGCGCGCGTCATCTGCGGCGAGTTTTGGGGCAAAACCGGTCCCGTCGAGGGCGTCGCGACCGAATCGAGTGTCGCCGCGCGCTATGTCGACATCTCCGTCGCGCCATTCAAGCGCAAGCGGATCAAGGTCGAGATGACTCGCAACGCATTTGCCTACGTCTTTGCCGGCGCGGGAACCTTCCGCGACGCGTCCGAGCCGCAGGCCGTTCTCACGGAGTCCGCTGTCGACCCCAATGCCGAGGCGGTCTACGACGCTAAAAACCATTCGCTGGTCCTGTTCGACCGCGGCGATGAGATTGTCGTCCAGGCCGGTCCCGAAGGCATTCGCTTCCTGCTCGTCTCGGGTAAGCCGCTTGAGGAGCCGGTTGCTTGGTACGGGCCCATCGTCATGAACACGCAGGAAGAGCTCCGCCAGGCAATGGCCGAGCTGCACGATGGCTCGTTCATTCGCCACGGATAAGCTGCGCCAGCCGGCAGCTAGCGCGTCTCAGGCGCGTGGTTTATTTGATTTAAGCGCTTCCGTGACACGGAAGAGTTCGTGGGTTCGAACCCAATCGTGCTCGCCGGGTCCGGCTTATTCCCGCCCATAAATAGTTGGCTGGGTTGTGTTTGGCTCCGTGATATGCTCAACCCAGATTTACGGAGCATTGTCCATCACCGCGCCATGGCCTCTCCAGAGTCAAGCTCGCCGCCGCGGCCCCGCCTGGTGGTTCAAGTCGGCGTAACGGGCCATCGGCCCAACCGGCTATCTCCCAATGTCGCCGCAGGCCTGCCTGGTCAATGCGATCAGGTTCTAAGAGCCATCGCTGCTCTGGCCTCCCGTGCGCACGATCCACTCCTTCATTCCCCACAGCCCCCGCTACTGCGCATCCTCTCTCCACTCGCTGAAGGTTCAGACCGAATCGTTGCCGAAGCTGGGCTGGCCTTGGGCGCCGATCTCCAGTGCCCACTTCCATTCCACGCCGATGAATACTGCCGCGACTTTGCCGGCGAAGCCTCGCGCGATGAGTTCCATGCATTGCTCGCCAAAGCCTCCGCGGTTTTTGAAGCCGATGGCACGCGCGACGAGGAATCGGCTGCCTATGAACGAATCGGGCGGATCGTGCTCGAGCAATCCGACTTCCTCATCGCCGTCTGGGATGGCGAGCCTGCGGCGGGCAGAGGCGGCACAACGCAAATTGTGGAAGAGGCATTAAGCCAGAATGTTCCTGTCGTCTGGCTGCATGCTTCTCTCGAAAAGCCTGCGTGCATTCTCCTCGCGGGCGAATCCGGCGACCATGAGTTGCACCCGCTTGAGGATCTGGACTCACTGTTCGCATCGCGGTTGTCGCAAAGCAACGCCGGCCCGACAAGCGAGTTCAACTTTAGCCACGCTTATTGCACCGAAAAGCAGCCCAGATTCGATTTTGGCCGGATCTTTCGCATCTTCCGCGATGTCCTTGCTAAGGGCAAGATTCGCAGAGGATCGTGGTGGATCGCGGATTTTGAGCCGTCAGCACGCTCCGGATGGGCGAAGATGATCCCGCAGGACCCCGCACCTCCCGAGGAGACTCAGCGTTACATTCTCGACCGGCTCTGCCCTCACTACGCTTGGGCCGACG
This sequence comes from uncultured Acidobacteriaceae bacterium, assembly GCA_963823805.1. GTDB lineage: Bacteria > Acidobacteriota > Terriglobia > Terriglobales > Acidobacteriaceae > Telmatobacter. Next base: position 886,276 of record CAWGMW010000003.1, read on the forward strand.
GATTGTCAGGCTACTATGCCGGCTTGCTTCGCTCGAGCTCGCTCGCCACCAATCTGCTCAGCGCTTCTGCCGTGTTGGTCGCAATCCTTGGCGTGTTTTGGCACACCCACATGGAAGGGCGCAGAATCCCTGAATTAACCGAATTCGCATTGATTGCCGTGATCCTGGCGATCACCTACCATGGCCGCCGAAAGCGTTGGCACGAACGCTGGCTCAACTACCGGCAACTGGCCGAGTTGCTGCGCCAATACTGCTACTTATCTCCTCTGGGCTGCCCCCTCGCCACGCCAGCCTTGCCGGCCCACTTTTCTTCCGTCTCAAACCGTTCCTGGGTCGACGGCATGTTTCGCACCATTGCACGCGATCTCGGCTTGGCGCCCGCCACCGTCGACAACAATTACCTCGCTTCCATCGGCAAGCTGATCGAGAACATCCTTGACGATCAGATCGGATACCACCGAGGCAACTGCGGTACGATGTCCAAACTGAGTCATCGCTTGCATCACATCGGAACCACTCTCTTCGTCATCACCTTGCTCGCCTGCGTCGTCCATGTCGTTATCAACAAGGAATCATTTTCGTTCCTCTTGCTGGCAACCGTGCCGCCTGCCTTCGGCGCCGCATTTTACGGCATCGCCAATCACGGAGAGTTTGCCCGCACCGCCGATCGCTCTCGTGCCATGGCTATCGAGCTCAGCTCTCTTCGGTCAGTCGACCTGAAAAATGCGCTCGATTCCACCAGTGACAGCTTCTCCGCTTTGCGCCAGGCCGCACAGAGGATCGCAGGGGTTATGATTGCCGAAACCATGGATTGGAGCTTCGTCTTCCGTTACCGCACGTTGAACCTTCCCGGCTGATCGTTGCCGCTGATTGCAGGGAGCAGTATGGAAAAACGCTTCGAAAAAATGGTTCTCATTGGCTTCGCCGTTCTTGCCGTCGGGCTTGGTTTCTGGGGATTTGCCAGGGCAGGGAGCAACTTCGACGACACCATGACCTTCCATGTCAACCAGGCTTATGCGGCATTTACCGCGATCGACCCTTCCGACAAACAACCCCACCCCTGGTTGGAGGCCATACGCTGCCTCTTCAGCTCAGTCGGTCTCATCCGGCTGTACTATCTCTTTCAGCCCGGCAAAGCTCCCTGGCAACTCATCATCGCCCAGGTAGCGGTGCCCGGCATTGCACTGTTGTCCGCCGCGCAACTATTCCTCAGCGGAGTCAGAAAGAACTTTCGCACCGCGATGGCTCGGCGCAAATCCGATCACTCCATCGTGTGCGGCATCGGCGACGTAGGCATGCAGATCATTCAGAACCTGCGGGCCGCCCATCACAGCATTGTCGCCGTCGATCTGGTGGGTGATTCTCCCTACGCCGCAACCTGTGAGAAGGCGGGAGTCCCGGTGCTCCAGGGCGACGCAAAGAATCCTCATGTGCTCCTCGCCGCTGGCATCCGCCGTGCGCAGACGGCCATCGTCTGCACCGGATCAGACAGCGAAAACATGGACATCGCGCTCCAGATCGACGCTATCCATACCGAGCCCCGCTACCTGAAGACAGGCAGAATTCAAGTATTGGCCGAGATGCGCAATGACTGGATGCACAAGCGGTTGATTGCCAGCGATAAGCGGTCTCTCGGCTCCACGCATGTCGATCTGCGCCTCTTCAACTCCTTCAACGCGGCGGCGCGCATGCTTATCAAGCAACTCCATCTGCCGCCCAGCCCCGAGTTTGAAGCGCGCACCTTTGTCCTGGTTGGATTCGGCGCCTACGGCCGCGAGATCGCGCTGCATCTCATCCGCTCTTCGCCGGTGGCGATGGGTCAGATGCTCAAAATCGTCGTCTTCGACCAGGACGCGGATGTGGCTAAAGAGAAATTTGCCGTCACCAATCCGACCGCAGCGGGGTTGGCCGAGCTCGAATTCGTCACCGCTTCAGTCACACCGGGATCTCCGGATCTGGCGCGCACCGTCGCAGCCAAGCTCGAATCGGCCGGACCTTTGCTTGGCATCGCGCTCGCCCTGGGCGATGACGAGGTGAGTCTGTGCGCCGCGCTGGAAATGCGCTCCCTGCTCGATCGCAATGGCCATCTCCACGTCCCCGTCTACGTCCGGCTCGAGTACTATCGCCGCCTGGGCGAGCTGGTGCGCAGCATCGAAAACATCTCCGCCTTCAGCGATCGCCTCCAGATCTTCGGAACCCTCGAGGAAACACTTAGCCCGGAGGTGTTGTTCGGGGCACAGTTGGATGCATTCGCGGACGCCCTTCACGAAGACTACCGGGAGCGTTCGCAGGAGACGATCAATCCCCAGGCCAACGTCCCCTTCCGCGAGCTGCCGGAATTCATGAAGATGTCCAATCGCTGGCGTGCGGATCACACGCCCCTCCTCATGGAACTGGCCGGTCTGCACCTGGAGCGCGGGGTACAGTCGCCCTCTGTCCTCACATTGAGCGCGGATCAGATCGAGTTGCTTGCTCAACTTGAGCACCGCCGTTTCAACATTGAGCGCCGCCTCGTCGAGAATCGCTTCAGCTCCGCGCTGCGCCAGGGCGCGAGCATGTCACAGTGGAGCGATCTCAATGAAGATCAAAAGAATACGGAAAGGAAAGAGATTGCTCGCCTGCCCGAGATCATGGCCCGGCTCGGTATCGAACTCCATCCCGTTCGCCGTTTACGCCTGTACGGCCGGTGGTTGGCGGCTGCCTCCGCGGAACTTGATCAGTTGCTCTCGACCCCTGCCTCTGCGCATTGCGGCTTGATCGTCGATCTCGACGACGAACCAGGCGCAGTCCGCATCGCCGCACGCGCGCTGTCCTTGCCTTCGTTCAGTCTCTGGCTTTTTTCTGCTCAAGAGCCGCGCGAGTTCCTGCTGCGCAAACCGCAAACCCAATCGGCTGAGCGCGCTCTCCTCATTCAGCGCGCCAACGGCTGGTCGCTTAGCGGCCGCGTGGCTCTGGACGCGTGAGTTCCGCTTTTCTGGGCGGCGTTGAAGAGCGCACCGGAAGACCGGGGGCTTTGAGGGGACCGGACGGTCACCATCGCTTCGCGACGGCGCGTCCGTAGAGCCTGAAGGCCCGAATGCACTCTTTGGCCACACGGTTGGCGAGCGCCGCGTCTTTGAACGGAAACAGGCTAGCCCCATCCGGTCTGTGCGCACCAGAAGCACCGTCACCGGCGCAAGTTCTTTTTGATGCCCTTGAGAATCAGTCGCACGGCGGACAACAGTACGACCCCGGGCACCGCGAACTGCGCGGCAACAAGCTGCCAGGGATCCCTTCCGGGCTGGAATAGACCGTCGACCCGAATGAGCCCAATGGACGCAATCAGGCAGCGAATCGCCTCTAGCCATGTGCGGTTATCCGTATAAAGTGAATGCGCTCTCCCGAACCCGAAGGAGAAGGTGTTGTTGGGGTCACCGGCGAAATACCCGCTGCCGGCGATAGCGAATCCCCAAAAGCCGAGTCCGAGGGCAATGATCGCGAACAGGACCAGGGAAGCGCGTTCCGCTCTTCCGCCCCCCGCCCATGCCGGAATTCGCTTCCAACGTGATTGAGCACTGGTTTCGCCCGCGCTCGCCCCTATGGCAAGGTTTCTTGCCTCGGATCCTGGATCGCTGCTGATCGCCGCGCCCGATCTCGCGCTCTCCTCGGGGACAGTGCCGTGTACGTCAGTTCCATGGCTCGCTGGTACCGTCGATTGCGGCGTTTCCCGTATCCTCTTCAACTGCGCCTTCAGCCCATCGAGAATCTGGAATTTGACCTTGGCCCATTTCGCCTCGCTCTCCGTGTAATCAATCAAAGGATTGGAGCTCGGAACCATCTGGCGATCGGCTAGAAACGGATAGTCGCTCCAGTCGCATGGTTCCACAAGCACAGGAATGACGATCGCCTCGCTCCGCCGCGCGCGCTCAGCAATGCGCGGCACCTCAATCTGCTCGATGAAATCTGAGTTCAGGAAGCTCTGGCTCACGATCAGCAACGCAACCTGTGCCTGATCGATCTCCGCTTCAATCTGCCGCTTGAACACATCACCGGGCTTGAGTTCCGTGTCGTACCAAAACACCACGTTGTGCCGCCGCAGCGACTCCGCCAGAAAGGGAATCAGGTTGTAGCGGTACTCCGGGTCCAACCACCGCTTGTCTTCGCGGGCGTAACTCACAAAGACATGCACGGTCTTTTCGGGCGCGTCGGAACGATCGATTGCGTTCATAGTTTGTGAGTACGGACTTGCCTGTACCTGAGGGAGGTTTACCTTAGGCACACTATAACGCAACTAGACTGGATCGCGGGCCGGCATCCTCATCTCCGAAATCCATTGACGTGCCTCGTCCGTTCTTGGATCATGGATGCACAACCACCGGGCTTCCCACGCCGCACGATTTCTGGAGGGCGCTATGCGTACATCCTTGTCGTTCGTCCGTCACCTTTCCCCGCTTCTGGCTTCCATTGTTCTTTCGCTCCTGGCTCCATCCGCCCTCAGTGGACAGTCAACCAACGAACAGACCGACAACGGACAGGCCGCCAGCCCAAGGCCCGTTTATACGACCAACGCCCAAGTCGATTACACGGGGAACTTGCTCGGCTATTACAGAATGGAGCCTACCGAGCAAACCGCTATTTTGCCACCAGTGAAGGCGTTTTTGGACTTTCGCGCTGTCGACGCCACGGCGAAAGATGGCTCGCATCTGTTGCTCGGGATGGGAGACAACTTCGGGCCCGAATTCGGGGCTTCGCTGCAATTGGAAAACACCGCTGATCCTGAATGTGCCCAAGCGCCCAAAGATACGGGGGATGGTGAGACCAAACCGGAGAGCCTGTACAAGGACGACGATCGCGTCCCCAGGCTGCCGCAGTGCGACAACGTTCTGAATTTCCTGATGCACGCCGGTTTCCGCGCGGTGGTACCGGGCCGCAACGATTTCATGTATACGGCGCGCTGGCTGCGCACAGCCACGGTTCGGCTCGCGCGTGCAAGCCAGGCGCAAGGCGGATCGCCGCTGATCAACAACGACGATCATCAGTTGTACCTCCTCGCGGCGAATCTGCGCATTCAATTCAAAGGCGATCTTCGCCTGCAGCACCAGGGGGGCCCCGATCCCGCCTATTCGTTGAATGGACATTGCCCACTTCTGTTCAGCAACGACCCATTCTCGCCCGATTCCCCGCTGTGCGCTGAAAGTGGACTATCGCAGCCCATCGACTGGCTGCAACGGCTTGACAGCCTCAGCGCCAGCAATGGAGAAAACCTGACCTCCGAAGCCATGCGGCAACTCGCATCAGACGCAGCGATAACAGCGGCGGGCAGAGACACCATGCTCAAATTGCTCGTAAGCGATGAGATCGCCATTATGCAGTCGGCATGGGGATCCTGGCCGGAGGTCGCGGCCCTAACAGGCAAGCCCGGGTCCGGAGGAGGAGCCGGCGGCGCCGGGAAACGAACTTCGAAAACCGAAGGCGGATCCTCCGGGGGAAAGCAACCGAACCTTTCTGCCCAGGGTGTAAGTGAGCTCATATCCCGCTTGAAGAATTGGCCCGAATGCCAGGCCGGCGCCAGATTTGCCGATGACGCTGAGACCAAGAATGTCGGCGACCTTTGCACCTACAGAACAAGCCTGCAACAGATTCTGCAGAACTTCAGCGATCAGTTGAGCGCCAGCCTGCAAAACAAAACCATCGCCAGCTGTTCCGTCACGAATGGAACTCCCAGCCTTGGCGCTTGCTTTCTTCTCAGCGACCAGGCGCGCCAGGCCGCAACCAATGGCTTGCTGCGCACCATCGCAAAAGAACAGAAGAACGTTGGCTACACAGTGGCTACCAAGGCCAACGGCCAGAAGATACTCGTAATCGGAGTGGTTGGGCAAAACACCATGAAGGAGGTTTCCGAGACCAACCTTCGCATGTGCATCGGCCTCGACGGGGAAGCCGGCAAGGACGATCCGAATTCACCGGAGGCCAAAGAGAATCCGGATTCGGTGCTGGATGGCATTCATTGGCCGGCAGAGTTCGGCATTTGTTACTTGCGAACCAGTCAGGAACTGGAGCAAAAAGGCCTCTCGGCTACGGCAGTTGCTATCGATCCCGTTGTCGTCTCCGCTGAACTTGTCCGTGCCGCCGAGCTGGTTGAAGGCCGGCTCAACGGCGTTGTCCTGATGGCCCAGATGCCGCACACCGAAGCTGAAGTCCTGGCGGCGCGCGTGTGGGAACGGCTCGCTACATCGCCGGCCCAGCAGCCCATCAATATCGTCATAAGCGAGGCAGGGGAGACTGAGACCGGAACCGCGGCCAGCGCGCAAGAGACCGGATACGATACTCCCGACCTCACCCTGAATTACACCTATCATGGAAGCGATACAAATGCCGTCAACACCGGGCATCCCCCGCCGATTCTCACTCCATTCAACGGGTTCCCGAACCCGCCGGACGGACGCTTCCCCGGCGCCGTTTCGCGCGCAACTGTGCAATGGACTCAAGGGCAGAAGCTCGAAATCACCAATCAGTCCACCGGCATCTACCCGTCTGCTTCGCCGGCTCAAACCGCACAAGGCGGCGCCGCCTCGGCAAGCATGAACACGGCGAGCACGAATACCGGAGGCGCGAATACAGCAAGCACGAATGCGGAAAGCGGATCAAAGACCGCTATTGAGCTCTTCTACGAATTGATGGGGCAGATTGAAGGGAAACCGGCCGCCTTCGTGGACAATTCAAACAACGAGCAAAAGGCTGAGCTGGCCCTCCTTGCCGACTTGCAGCAAGCGACACAGCCCTTTTTCAAGGGACTGCCCGAAGCCAAAGCGACACGGCAGCGTGCGGACGTGGTTTTGCTGCAAAGCAGAGACGTGCAACTGGGACCGATCGGCAAGGGCTACCAGAATTACGACATGTGCACGGGAGACCCAAACGAGAACCTCTGCAAGCTGCGGGTTGCTCTCGACCGCATCTTTTGGAAGGGCGACTACCTGGAATACGTTGCCGTGAAGGGCCAGGACATCGAGACGATTCTCAGGCAATCCGATGCTCTGGTCCAACAGCAAAACGCGCTGACCGAGACGGACACCAGTCAGGAATGGCTGGTCTCTTACGGAATTGTCCAATCTTCGTTGTCAAATCCGACCCTCGTCAATCAGAATAACGAGCCTCTTTGGATTCCGGTCGATCCAACATGCGAAGGAGAATCCGCCGGCAAGAGCACCTATTGCATCGCCCAAACTCCTATCGTTGCCGATGCCTACTATTGGTTGGTCACCACCGATCAACTGGCTGAGGACAGGTCGGTCTACGGTACCCTGGACGCTCTTCCATCCACCAATCATGTTGAAACTGAAACCTTTATCACTGCCCCGATATCGCACTATCTGTTGAACCGGCTCGGCAATACTCGTCTCGCGTCGGTCACCACCGCTCCACTGTCGGGCACAGTTGAGGGTGCAATCGCCACGCAGAACGAAAGCTTCCAGCAGAGACGGCTATTTCAGGTGGATTTTGCCAAGTTGATCGCCGGCTTCACCGCGTCGCAGCCGGTGGGCGGGAATGCGAACGTGGCGAACTTTCAGGGAGTCTCCAATGCGCAAGCCTCAGCGCCCGCTTCGCAGGATCTCGATCTGGAGACAGGAAGCAGGATCTTGGCCGATCTCCGCGTTCCCGACGCTTCATCAAGCCCCTCTGCGCAAAATCGCTTTCCGTGGTCAGTTGGTCTCCAATCGACGTTCAACTACAACCGCAGAGTCCTCGGTAACCTTCTGAATAAGCCGATCAACGCGTCGTATTCGTTGAACAGTTGGATCGAAGGCGGCTTCCTGCAGGTTCGCCTTTACGGCAAAGGCAAAGGCAGTCAGGTGCGTGGCGTGCGATCTCTTCCGCGGACCTTGCTGGTTTTTACCCCGCATCAATACCAGATTGAAGTCGACAAGCCCTACTTGTTCTTCTCCTTCGCTGCGGCTGCGCCGCCCGCAGGAAACCGTACAGAGCTTACAGTCCCGCTTCCGCGCACCACGGGATGGACCGACCAGGCCGGCATCCGAGAGGAGTTCGGGCAGAGCTCGCAGAAAGCATTCTTCTGGAATGGAAGCTACATTCAAACCGGCCTGGAATTCAGCACCCTGAATGGCCAACTTTCGTCGATCACGTTGCAAGACGGCACCACCGGCACGCCCAAGACCTGCCAGGTGAGTGCGACCGTCACGCTGGCTAACTGCTTCTCCTCGGGCCCGGCTTTGCAAATCAATGGCAGCACGACGCTGGTCGGCCCTCCGTCGGTCAAGTCTCTGCACACTCCCGGCTACTACTGGCAGATTCACTTGCAGAACCGTCTCCCCCAATTCCTGGGAAAATCGTCGAACGGGCAAATCAGTCTGGTCACCGATACTACGGGCGACTACTACTTCGGCCGTCCTCCGTCTGCCGAACTGCCCTCACAAACTGAATACGCCATCCCATTGAGTCTTTCGCTGGTGCTTCCTTCCATTGGGAATCTGTCGTTCGCTCCCAATTACTCGGCCTTCTTCTACCGGCCGCAGTTGAGCAGCCACAGCCTCATCGTGAATTCTTGGTCGATTACGGCTCGTTGGTACTTCGCCCGCGATTCCCGAGTGCCCATTCGAAGGCAAGCTCCTCTGAAGGGCCCGGAATCCTCGGATCAGACCAAGACGGGAAGCGCGCACTAGCAAAGCTGTTCAAACGGGCAAACCACTCCGTGCGAGCGCAGTTCTCAGGGCGCCCAACCCCGCTCAGGCGGCCTGCAAGCGGTTAACATGCTCCATGGTGATCGGCGGGCGGCACGTGGTTGTGCGGCCTGTCTCTCAGGATGCCGTTGCCCTTGGTGAGCCAGGCGATGCCGAAGGCGATCAACGCCAGAGATTCGCAGCTCAGAAGCGGATTGATCGGCCTTAGCAGTCGCTCCGCGCCCCCCAGATTCAGGCTGACCATCACGGCATCGCAGGTCAGAATGACCGTGCCGCAGGTCGCGTAGACGACGTTTCTATGCCGCTTGCGCCGCGTGAGGGTTTTCCCCGGTGCGGTCTTGCGGAATAGCACCAGGCAGAAGTATGCGAGGACGAGAAACATCTGCGCCGCAAACACGGTGTGAACCGTATTCAACTCCAGCTGCAGGGTGGTGTGCACGTTGTCTCGCGGATTGACCGAGGGACACAGTGCCACACCCAGAGTCAGAAACCCGGCCAGATACCCCGTGATTTCATCTGCCCAGTCGTATCCGCGCGAACACATCAGGAACGCCGCGATTGCGCACAGGCTTCCGACCTCGCAACCGCTCATCGCTGTGTATCGATAATCGCTGATCGATCGCTGCAGCAGGGGGTGGGGAAGCGCATGGCTGGGCCCAAGGAGCGAGATCAGAATGGTCCCGCCGGCCAGAACGAAGGGAAGCAGCAGCGCGATGATGCCGACCATCCTGCGCATCGCGTGGTGCGACAGGACCGCGGGATTCTTGTACGTCGCGTGATTCGACATCGAGGCTGTCACGACGGGATTCCTCAGGACGAAGCAGAATATCGCATTTGCTCCCATCGCGGCATCCGCCGAATCCCCGAAGGCACCCCTTGCACCTCGTTCATCGGCGCGCCGCTTCCACACTTTACGCGAACTGTAGTCTTGCCCCACCGGATCAGCGCGTTCACCTCAGCGGCTCCTGCCAATCGGTTCATGTCTGTAGAGTTGCGCCGTGTGTCGCACCGTCACCGCCGCTGTCATTCCGGCCATCCCCAGCGTGGCGATCGCCCCGCCCAGATCGAAGAGCAGAATTCTGTGTCCAAAGACCGTCGCATACGGGCTGCGCAGTGCGGCCACGCAGCCCATCGCCAACAGAATTCGGATCTCTGTCGGCCCAAAGATTCCCTGCGAAAGCTCAAAGCGCTTCAACGTGTATGTGGCCAGGTAGCTTTCGCTTGATAGCACAAGGAATGCGATGAGCATGGCCATCGCTGTCGCCTGGTGCAACAGCCCGCTGAAGCCGAGCCCGCACATGAGCGCCACCGCTCCCAGAACGTCCACGATGTGGTCCACATAGAACCCGTAGCGCGGGCGCTCCTGCCGGCGCACGCGCGCCAGCGTCCCATCCAGGCTGTCACCCAGCCAGTTCAACGCCAGGCACGCAACCACCGCGAGCAGGAACCTGCGGTCGTATCGCGACAACGCGAAGCATATCCCCGCTCCAATCTGCGCGCTTAAGCCCAGCACGGTCAGCTGGTCGGAACTCACCGACATGGGCGCGCGTTCGGCCATCCACTGCAAAGCGCGCTTCTCCATCCGCGCCGTCAACGCCTCATTCACGCGTCGCGCGTCCTCAAACGACCCTTCATTCTTCGCTGCCAGAATCGGTGTGCCCATCTCTGTCTCCTTTCCACGTTGCCTTCGCTAAGACCCTACTTTTTCAGCGCATCCCACGTCGCCCGCAGTGTAAACTCCAGCGATTCCCTCGGCACGCTCTCCACAAACGGCCCGATCATCCACCCCAGCCCCGTCGGAATGGACCGCGTCAGCGTGACCGACTCGATCTGGATGTACAACCCGCCGTCCCGCTCCTCGTAACTCCAATAAGTGTTCAAACGCCATAGAAATCCGTGTTCTTCATTCGCGCTCAACGCACGTTCGTTCGCTCTACCCGGCGAGTCAATTTCAGAGATCTTCGTGCTGCGCGATGTGCTGTACCCATGCTGCGCATCGAGCCGTCCAAAATTGATGTCGTACGTTGTGTCCATCACCACCGTCAGAATGTGCTGCTGCCGTACACGCATCGTCGCTTGGTAATGATCGCCCTGCTGCATCAACACTCTGGCCCTCAGCACTTGCGGCGAATAAAACCCCGGGTATCTCTCGAACTCCCGCATCACCCGTTCAAAATCCGCTCCCGTAGCTCCGGGAACAGACGCGGTCCCACGCCAGTCGTGTATCAGTGCTCCCGGCAGCTCCGCGCCTGTCGCCGGTGTCAGGTGTTCAATCACCACCTCACCGCGCCGGAGCCGCGCCCCATCCACGGGAGCCAGAAAACCCTCCCCATCCCCATTCTTTGACCGATGCTGAGCGTCCAGCCGCGCCTCAAGACGTCCAACGTAGTCATTGAAGCCGGCAACGGCGGCGGGCGTCGGCTCTTCAGCAGTTAGCGCCGCTGCTAGAAGAAGCATCGCCGCCCCGACGACAGCCGATCTGATTAACTGGTCTCGCGTCATCTCCTGCACCTTACCTCTTCGACGGCTGGCGGGCAATGCACGCCACATCACTCGCAAGTGAATGATTCTCACTGCGCAAGGCGCTCCAGCCGTTGGACTTCTGCCAACTTCTCATTCGCCCCAACCCGGCTTCGGCCCAAATCTCCATCGGCTGCGCTGTCGGCTACACTTGTCGAAAGCCATGGCAGACTCGAGGAGCGACCTTCGGCCAGACCGGCGCTATCGCTTTGGAGTCTTTGAAGCGGATGCCGCAACCGGTGAGTTGCGCAGGCAGGGTTTGCGCGTCAAGCTCAACGCCCAGCCCTTCCAGATTCTTCTCATGCTGCTCGACCGATATTTGGACGGGCCCGGTCAGCTCGTCACGCGCGATGAGATCTCTCGCGTGTTATGGCCCGAAGGCACCTTCGTCGACTACGAGCACGGCGTCAACTCCGCAGTCAACCGCATTCGCGAGGCTCTCGGCGACACGGCCGGCAGTCCTCGATTCGTTGAAACCCTTGCCCGCCGCGGTTATCGCTTCGTCGCTCCGGTCGAACTTATCCCCGAACAAGTTTCTGACCGCATCGATTCCGGCGACGCCCAGCAGCCCGCGTCAGCCGACCACGCCGCGCCACCTTCTCCCGACCCTCAGCCGCGCACTCGGATTCTCGCTATGCCGGAGGATCTCCCCAGAACATCTTTCGCTGTGGTGCAGACATTCTTCGTTCTCTTTCAGATCATGTATCTGGGTTTCTATGTGGGAGCGCTGGCCAATCTGGGGGAAATTGGCGGTCTCCTCTCGCTGCTACCCGGAGCAGCTCTCATCTATCACGGCCTCATCGTCTGTGCCGCCATTCTTATTCCCGCCCGCGCCTTTGTCCTCTGCGCCGCCCTCTTTCACGCGCCGGGATTCCGTGGCAAGTTCCTCAAGCTCTGGCCGTTTCTGCTTGTCTTCGACGAGCTTTGGTCGCTCTCGCCTTTCTTACTCCTCCACCACATTAACTTCGGGTTGGCGCTTGCCTGCACCACGCTTCTCGTCTACTCGCCTTTTGCGCAACGCTCTCTCGTCCTCATGGGCGCAGGCGCCGCACCGTCACAGCCGTCCTAACTCGTCTATTCCCTATTCCCTGTTGCCTATTCCTTGCCTTTATCAAAAGTCCGTGTGGAACCGAAACGCTGAAACCGCGACGGATCCGCGCGCCTGGTTATAGCCGGGGTCGTTGATGTGCTGGAAATCGTAGGAGATGAAAAAACCGCGCCAAAGGTGAGCTGTATAAAAAGTCTCGACAATCTTTTCCCGGCCGTAAGTCAGGCCGCCGTCGCCGAGCAGGAAACCGAGCCCGCCCAACGCGAGATACTGCTGATGCGATGCAACAATCCCGTTCGTCACAAACGCCACGCCGGCCCGATCGCTGCTGCGCCGCCACGCGTCGCCCATGGCCAGCCCGCCGATCTGCACCGTCCTGTCGTCCTCGGTGTAGCAATAGGTTTCGTTGTGCCCATCGCTCCAGCCCAGGCGCGCAAACACCCCCACATCTTTCCAAACCTCCTGCTCCATGTTCAAGCCGAACCCGTAGCGGTGCCGTCCCTCACGGCGCGTGGCAATAATATCCGGCGTCGCAGTCTCGCCGGCCAGGAACTCCGCATTGGCCTCGCGGTAGTTTCCCATGTTCCCGTGATTCAAATAGCCCAACAGCCGCACCGCGCCGTCGCGATGAAGAATATGTTTCCCGGTCGCCTGAAGCTCGAGGTTCTCCGAGCGCGACCGCGCCAGATCGGCATCCAGGAATGTGCTGTCCGCTACTTTCGGCATCAGCGCTTCGGCAAAGCGCACGGCCCGCGAAGAATCGTCGTACTCCACGATCACGGCCTCGGTGTAACCCCGCGTATTTGAGGCCACGTCGTAGGCGCCATTGTCGTCCACCGTCCAGTTCAGGAACTGAAGGTTGCTGTCGGAGCCATAATCGTTCACATCGAAGAAATCCGTCAGGTCCATCTTGCCTAAGCGCAACTCAAGCCGGCGCGCAGGAACCGAAGTGGCCAGATCCAGCTCGTCGCGAGGAACTGAGACTCGCTCGCTCGTCAACGGGATGATCTGGCGCAGCATCAGTTGCGCAAGGTATGGGTTATCCTTCTCTGGCACGCCCTCCCTCACTCGCACCGCATCAAGGTTTACAAATCCCGCCAATCCGACTGTATCGCTGAGGCCGTTTCCTGTTGCGTCTTCGATGTCGGCAAAGATTTCGGTGGTTTGCGAGAGCTCGTATCCGGTATAAAGCGTCAGCAAATGTGTCGTCGCGCTCTGCGCCCAGTTTGTCAGGCTGTTCGGCCCGCTGTATTCGGCCCTGAATGCGCCGTGACCCTGCAGAATCACGTTCGCTTGCCCTGAGATCCAGTACCGCCCCGTCTGTGTGTGCAGAAATACCGTGTCGGAGTCGTCGCCAGTCGTGTCCTCGGCACTCGAATCCGCGCTTGAGTTTTTGCTCGTGTCCTGGCCTGTGCTCGCTTCACCCTTCGCTTGAGCCGGCCCCGCCGTCTGCGCGATCGATCGCAAAGGGCAGTAGAACGACACGACAGCCGATCCGCATAGAATCTGCACGGCAATTTGCTTCAGGATGCGCCGCATTGCTTGCCACGCAGCGCGCTTGTTCGAGCTACCGGTCACAAACTTAGTAGATCATCCGGCTGATGCATCCGTCGCCTTGCGGATCGTTCGACTTCCAGACTTTGCATACTTTTTGTCAACGCCGCTCAGCCCCAACGCCGTTCAATCCCCCGTCTGCCTCTATTTAGGCGGGTTATTTGGCGCAGGTGTTGGCGGTTGACCGCCGTTGGGGACTTCCTGCCCGTTATAAAACACCTTGCTCGATGACCCAAAGCGCTTGTAGTCGGTGTACTTGATCGTTTCGCGAATGTGTACGTCCTGCGCCATGTAGCCATAGCCGCCGGAGAAATGCAGAATCCCCTCACCCTTCGTATAGACGGGGAACCAGTAGTTGCCATCGATCTGCTGCCGCCACGTCATGAACGGCGCATGCAAATCCTCCTGATCCTTCTTCGTGTCGTCTGGAACCATGCGTCCGTTGGTTACCACGATCTGCAGATCCGTTGCGTCCACCCAGATGCGCCCATCCAGATACCGCTTGCCTTTCGCGATCGTCTTCGGGCTCACGTCGAAGACGTAGCAGTCCACCTCATCCACTTTCTGCCGGCCCACGTATTTGACGTCGTACTCCGGAACATCGGCGGTAGTCAGCACAAACGGATAGCCGTGCTGCAAGTCCTGGAGATCGGATGGCGACAACATAATCTGTTTCAGCGTGTTTGGCGGCGCAAAGTCCACTCGTTCAGTGCGCCTTCCCGTCGGGTCGAAGATCACATCGTCCACTTCATACCACTCGCCGCTCACCTTGTCGTCGTCGTCGATCTCGTCCACGCGTGCCGTACGTCGGAAGGTGTAGTGGTCCAGCGCATCCTGAAACTGCGTTTCCTTCGCCGAGAACTCTTTGATGATCTGCTCCGCTGGAATCGGCGGATCGGAGATATCCATGCGCCCGAAACCTGAATCGAGCGGCATCGGCGTAAATGAGTCCTTATCCTGCGCCGCAACCATCAGGGCACAACCGGCAACCGCGATTGCCGCAACTAATTGTCGAATTGCCACTCCAGTTCGCCTCCTGGCGGGATTCCCGCAAGCGCTCCTGGGGACCGGGAATCTCTTGCCCAATACTCTCACCCCGTTGCAACTTTAGACGCATGTACTTCCGCCTTGGGTGGCTTCGATACTGGGTTTGTAACGCCTTATTCGGCGCGTTAGGCGGACGTGCATCCTCGCCATTTGAGGCTTGCAGGCGGGAACCGGGCCCGGATCCGCAAGGTTCGAAGGATCTGCACTTTCCGGCGATAGGGAAGGAGATTCGCGGCTTCGATGCCCGACCTTTATCATTTCCCGGCCCTCATCCTGACGGCGCTGTTCCTTCCCGCCTTCGGCTACCTCTATCTCCGCTTCCGCGACGCGCGCTCCCTGCTCTGGTTCCTGGGATTCTTATGTTCCATCGTTGCCATGGTTCTGCTCTACACCATGAATGGCTATCCGGGTGGAGGTTCCCCTTGGATTGTCGTATCAGGTGAAACGTTTATTCAGTTGAGCGCGGCCATGTTTCTCGGATCGCTGTCTCCGCTTCGTTTCCGCGTCGGGCGTTTTCAAGTCCTCTTCGTTGTCCCCTATGCCGCATTTCTTGTCCTCTATTCCATCCTCCTTTACGGAGTCTTCGGCGGAGTCCAGCCTCGCGGCCCGCTCTTTCTCCTCTTTCCAGCCCTCATCGCCATGAGTTTCGGCGTCGGCGTCTTCTGGGGCATGACCAGGGGTTCTGTGCCCCTCTGGGTGGGAGTTTCGTTCAGCGCCGTCCTGGGCACCTTTGCCATCTGGGTCTGTTGCCTGCTGGGAGCTGGAGCGGGGCTCACCTTCGTCGAGTGCGTGAACCTGCAGATGACTGTCGTGCTGCTCATCTTTGTCTCTCGCCGATTTTCTCCCGGAGTCTTCCTGAGTGTGCTCGGCTTCTTTGCCTGGTCACTTGCCTCTGTGCACGTGCTTCTCGAAGTTCGCCATTATGTGCCTCTCGACATCCACCTGACCCGCGTGATTGTCATGGGCAAGGTAGTCGCTGCTGTGGGCATGATCGTGCTTGCCCTAGAAGATGAGCTGCGCAGCAACAAAGCAGCTCAGCAACGCGAGCGAAGCGCCCGCCGTCAACTCGAGGCGTACGCCAATCTCATGCTCACCCGCCGCAGGGTCGAAGACTTTGACCGCCAGGGCGCGGATATCTGTGAAACCGTCGTAAGGAACAGCTGCTTCACCCAGGCCGCGTTGCTGCTTGAACGCGGGGGGCGGTACCGGCTGGCCGGATGCGCAGGGTTGGAGATTGCCATCGCCAGGCCGCTCGGGCAATTGGCCAACCGAATTCCCGTTGAAAGCTTTCTGGCGCCGGGCTCGGCTCCCATTGCCGTTGAGCACAGCAAGACTGTCCGCCTTGATCTCTCGCCCTGGCTCATCCCCGGTGATGACCTCGAGCGCCTTTGCTTCACTTCCGTGTTAGCGGTTCCCATGGTCGGCCGCTCCGGCGTCGATGGAGCCCTTCTGCTCAAGGGGATGCGCTCTGAAGACGGCTTCGGTGTGCACACGCTCGCCGATGCGCCTCGCCTTGATGACCTGCTGCCCATTGAGATGCTCGTTTCCCGCGTTCAGGCCACGCGCAGTCAAACCATGCTCTTTGAGAAGCTCATTGATTCGGAGCGGTTCGCCGGTCTCGGCCAATTGGCAGGCAACGTTACGCAGCAGTTGAATAGTCCGCTCACGGTCATCCTTGGCTTTGCCTCGCTGCTTCAGGAATCGTCCTCGCTCGATGCTCAGGATCGCAAGGCGATCGAGTCCATCGTCACCGAAGCTCGGAGTATTCGCTCCACGCTTGAAAGCCTTTCCCGCGTCTCGCACGCGCACTCGGATCAGCCAGCCGCCATCTCGGTCCCTGAGCTGCTCTCCGACATGGAGCAGCTCTATCGTCCCGAATTTCTCCAGCGCTCCATCGAATTCCAGGTCAACGTCGCTCCGGGAATGCCACGGATTCTTTGTGGGGCGCAGCAGTTGCGTCAGGCCCTATTGCACTGCATGCAATACGCCATCGGTGCTGTCGAGCGCGAAAGTCCCGAAATGGCTCCCCGCGAGTCCAAAACAATTCGTCTTGAAGCTGCCCGCGAGGGCAGCCTTGTGCACATCTCCGTCACTCACTCAGGGCCGGGCTTCATTAATCCCGAGCGCGCCTTCGATCCTTTTGTACCCGCCCGAGCCGGCGGCGAAACTGCCGGAATGGGCCTCAGCCTTTGCGCCACCATTCTGCGCGACCAGAACGGCCGCGCGTCAGCCGTGAACCTTCAGCCCCGCGGCGCCGCCATCATCCTTGAGTTGCAGGCGGCGTAATGGGTTCCTCAGCCTCGCGGATCCTATTTCTGGCATTGCTGGCCAGCGGCGCGGTCATCGCTTCTGCCGTCCACTCAAAGGGACCCTCCGTCGAGCCCCTTGACGCCGTCTTCCAAATTGAGGCCTCGGGCACAATCGAGGCGAGCCTCGATCCGCCCATCCAGGGCGTCCTGCGCATCATCGTGCGGCCCGGGACATCCGCAGGCCGGCCTCAGCAGGAAGGCGGCTCTGCCAGCGCCCTCCCGGCACAAAGCGAGCGCCAGCCCATTACCCTCGAAGTCACTCAATCGGACCGGCCCATTCCCTTCCGGCTTGTCACTCAAAGCGGCCGTCATAAACTCGTCAACGGCCGACCCTCCTTGCTCGTCGCCGATATTGACGTCAACGACCTCACTCCTGGCGTGCCGGTTCGCGTCTGCGTTCACCCCAATCCCTCATCCTCGTCGAATTCCGATCCACCCGATCTCGAAGTCCGCGCCTACGCCATCGTCTATTGAGCTTCGGTGTAGATGGAATCGCGGAGCGCTGTGACCATTCTGCCGTCGCAGTCGGCGTAAGCACCCCTAAACTACAGTTTGCTATTGACGGGCGGGCAGCTGAATGGGCTTCACGAAAGAATTTTTGTGCGGGCTGTACCACAATCCCATGCAGGATCCACGATTTGAGAGATCTTCCCACGAGGATCCGTCTGCGAAAAGGACTCTTGTCAGCACAATGCTGCCTCCGCCGCCGTGTTCGTGGTAGTAGGGCTGATTGAAGTAGAGGGTCTCATCATAGCTGCTGATTAGATACCACGACAGCGTCTTGGATTGACCCGGATTCAGCTCCCTGTTCCAGTCGAACTCTGCAATACGGTTTCCTTCAGGAATCCATACCCAACGTTCGGTCGCGTCCGCGACGGCTGCATTGAAGATGATTCCGACAATCTTCTTTCCGCTTGCATTGCGCACGCGAGTCGAGATGTTCCATCGATTAGAGTAGTCCGGGCGTCCGATCCTGACGAACGTTACGGGGCAACTGGCCGATGGTACGTTTGTTTGCGAATGGATGGGAAGTGGAAGCAAGAATGCGAGAACTGCTAAGCCGGAAACACTTACGCACTTCGACATGGTGAACTCCCCCGAGCCGCGATTCGACTCAAACCACCAGGCCGACTGAACGTGCAGCCGGGAATCGTCACGGCTGTAAACTGAGAAGCCGAATAGGATCAATTAGTTGCCTGACCTGAACGGTTTCTCTCGGAAATCGGGGCTGACTCCACGCGTTTCAAGCCGCGATCCACACTCCAGCTAGGAGGTCGACAAATCATAGGGATTTGCGTGCGTGATCGAAGGGCACCGGAAGCACAGATTCTTTAGAATAGCGTTGGATGGCTTTCACCGAGCAATACGATGTCGTTGTCGTCGGCGCCGGACACGCCGGGTGCGAGGCCGCCATGGCTGCCGCGCGCATGGGCCTCAAGACCGCGCTCATCACCATGAACCTCGACCTCATCGCCCAGATGAGCTGCAACCCCGCTATCGGCGGCGTCGCCAAGGGCCATCTCGTTCGCGAGGTCGACGCACTCGGCGGCATCATGGGCGAAGTCGCCGACGCTGTCGGCATCCAGTTCCGCCTGCTCAACGCCTCCCGCGGCCCCGCCGTCTGGAGCCCGCGCGCCCAGTGCGACAAGCAGCTCTACCGCGTGAAAATGCGCGAGGTCCTCGAGTCTCAGCCCGGCCTCCACATCCGCCAGGCCGAAGTCGTGAATTTACTCCTAGACGAATCTGCCGAATGCCGCGAGGATGTCGAAGACCAACGCCTCGACGGCCAGTCCCTGGGTGCCCCGGGTCCCTCGCATTTGGAGACCCGGGAGATCATCTCCGCGGAGCCGAACGAACTCCCGCGTCCCACCCGCCCACATCGCCGCGTTCTCGGCCTCAAGCTTCGCGACGGCCGCAATCTGCTCGCCGGCGCCACCATCATCACCACCGGAACCTTTCTCAACGGCCTCATCCACTGCGGCGAAGAGCGCTACCCCGCCGGCCGCAGCGGCGAGCCCGC
This sequence comes from uncultured Acidobacteriaceae bacterium, assembly GCA_963823805.1. Taxonomy (GTDB): domain Bacteria; phylum Acidobacteriota; class Terriglobia; order Terriglobales; family Acidobacteriaceae; genus Telmatobacter. The sequence continues at coordinate 905,449 of CAWGMW010000003.1, forward strand.
CTCTGTCCTCCTCGGAGAGGCCCTCCGGGCTCTTGGCCTGCGCACCTGCCGCCTCAAGACCGGCACGCCTCCGCGTCTCGACGGCCGCACCATCCGCTGGGAGATGTTCGAAGAGCAGCCCGGCGACGCCGATCCCACTCCGTTCAGCTTCCGCACAAAGAAAATCGTTCAGCCGCAGGTCTCCTGCCACATCGCCTTCACCACGCCGGAAACCCTACGCCTCATCCGCGAAAACGTTCATCGCTCGGCCATGTACTCCGGCCGTATTCAGGGCATCGGCCCGCGCTACTGCCCGTCCATCGAAGACAAAATCGTCAAATTTCCTGACAAGACTCAGCACCAGTTCTTCCTCGAGCCCGAGGGTCTCAATACTCACGAGGTCTACATCAACGGCATGTCCACTTCGCTGCCCATGGAAGTGCAGTGGCAGATGGTCCACTCCATCCCCGGCCTCGATCAGGCTGAACTGCTGCGCCCCGGCTACGCCATTGAGTACGACTCCGTCGACGCCACCGAGCTCGACCGCACCCTCCGCGTCAAAGCCTTCACAGGCCTTTATCTTGCGGGGCAAATCAATGGAACGAGTGGATATGAGGAAGCTGCCTGCCAGGGCATCATGGCCGGCATCAATGCCGCTCTCTGGCTCAAGGGTGAGCCACCTTTCACAATGGATCGCACCGAGGGCTACACGGGAATCCTCATCGACGATCTGATTTCAAAAGGAACCAACGAGCCCTATCGCATGTTCACCTCGCGCGCCGAGTTCCGCCTCCATCTGCGCATCGACAACGCCGACCGCCGGCTCACTCCTTACGGCCGCCGCCTCGGCCTCATCAACGACGAAGCCTGGGCCGAATACGAGCAGAAGCAGGCCCGCATGTCCGCACTCGAGCGCCTCCTCACTCACGGCAAAGTCAATCCCGAAAAACTCCAGCGCGCTGGTTTCGGCGAACTTCCCGCAACTGCCGGCCTCACCTGGGCGCAACTGCTCAAGCGCCCTGAAGTCACCATCGAGCCGCTTCTCTCCGCCTTCGGCGACGACCTCGCCCGCGACCCGTTGCTCGCGGAGTTTTCCGCTGGTCTGGTCCAAAACCCGGAAGCGCGGAGCGCAGCGCCGCAGAGCGTGACGTCCATGCCGCCAGCTTCTTCCATCCATCGCAGCACTCTCCGCAATGAAGCCCGCTCCGTCGAAACCGAAATCAAATTCGCCGGCTACCTCGAGCAGCAAAAGAAGTCCATCGAGCGTCTCAAGGCCGCCGAATCTGTTTCGATCCCCGACTGGATCGAGTACAGCGCCATCAGCGGCCTCTCTCGCGAGATGCGCGAAACGTTCGATCGCATTCGCCCGCAGACCCTGGGCCAGGCCAGTCGCATTCCCGGCGTTACACCCGCCGCGCTCACCCTCGTCCACGTGTCGATCAAGTTGCAGGGCAAACTACAAAGCAAGCCCCAAGGCGCCGAGCGCCCGGCCACCGCCGACTCGCCGACTCGCTAACTTGCAGACTCGCCGTCTTTCCCGCGCGCGTATGATGTTCCCGTGATGAATCTCGACGCCATTCAATCAGCTCTGCGCGAATCCGCGCTTGACGGCTGGCTCTTCTACGATCACCACCACCGCGATCCCATCGCCGCGCGCATCCTTTCGCTCGATCCGAAAGCTCACATCACGCGCCGCTGGTACTACTTCATTCCCGCCACCGGTGAGCCGCGCAAGCTCGTCCATCGCATCGAGCAGGCCCGCCTCGACGCGCTGCCCGGCGCCAAAACGCAATACTCAAGCTGGCAGGAGCTGCATGCGGGCCTTGAAAATCTGCTCCAGAACCAGAAAAAAATCGCCATGCAGTACTCGCCGAACAACGACATCATGTATGTCTCCATGGTCGATGCCGGCACTGTCGAATTCCTCCGCTCGCTCGGCAAGGAGATCGTGACCTCCGCCGATCTCGTCAGTCAGTTTGAAGCCGTTCTCACCGCCGACCAGATTGCCAGCCACGCCGCCGCACAGCGCGCCATCGACCTCATCCTTGTCGGCGCCTGGGCTGAGATCGCTCGCTGCCTGCGTCCGCCGTCGGGCGGCGCTGGCCGCACAGGCGATCTTTCGGAATACGATCTTGTCGTTTGGCTCCAGGAAGCGATGCGCCGCGAAGGCCTTGTCTGGGAAAACGGCCCCGAACGTCAGCGTCAACGCGAATACTTCCGACCAGCATTACGAGCCCACCGTTGACCACGCCTCGCCCATTCGCGAGAGCGACTTTCTCCTCATCGACATCTGGGGCCGGCTCGACTCGCCGACCAGTGTGTTCTACAACGTCACCTGGACTGGAGTGATCGGCCGCGAGCCTTCAAAGAAAGAGCAGCTCGTCTTCGACACTGTCCGCCGCGCTCGCGACGCCGCCATCGCCGTTGTTGAGTCAGCCTTCGCCAAGAATCGCCCAATTTGCGGATTCGAGGCCGATGATGCCGCTCGCGCTGTCATTCGCGATGCCAGCTTCGGAGATTTCTTCGTCCATCGCACTGGACACAACATTGCTCACGAGATTCACGGCTCCGGCGCGCACCTAGACAATCTCGAAACCCACGACGTGCGCCGCATTCTTCCCCACACCTGTTTCTCCGTAGAGCCGGGCATCTACCTGCCCGAATTTGGCGTGCGCAGCGAAATCAACATGATCACCGCCCCCGGCAAAGCGTGGGTCACCGGCCGCATCCAGCAGGAACTGGTCCGGATATAACTCGCGGGAACCAGGATCCACGAAGGCGCGTATCTCACCCATACTCATTCCCCGGAGGATCGCTCATTCCGTGATTAAACTCAGAATCGTCCTCGCACTTGCTGCAATTGCCTTGCTCGTTTCTTCCGCGTCCGGCCAGTCCAGTCAGGGCCTGCCGCCCACCGACGACCTATACAAAACTGTTGCCGCGCTCGATACCGCAATGTTCGACGCCTACAACACTTGTAACCTCGACAAGCTTGGCTCCATGATCGACGAGAACCTCGAGTTTTATCACGATCAGACCGGTCTCTCCGTCGGCCGCCAGCCTTTCCTAGACGCCATCAAAGCCAACATCTGCGGCAAGGTCCACCGCGAACTGGTTCCGGGGAGTCTTGAAGTCTACCCGCTCAAGGGCTACGGAGCAGTCGAGATCGGCGTGCATCGCTTCACCCACCCCAACGATCCGACGGCCCTCGGCGAAGCGCAATTCGTCACGCTGTGGCAGCTCAAAGACGGTCAGTGGAAAATAAGCCGCGCCATCAGCTTTGACCATCACCCGGTTCAGAAATAGAGATCGCCGGGCGCATCCAACTGGAACTGGTGCGCATTTAGCGAGAGAGAGTTGTGCAGCCTGTGTACGCTTGCATTCATGCCGGTGGCTGCGATAACTTCCGCGCGAGGAGCACCATCATGCCGGAATCAACCGCAGCTTATCCTTACGAAACCCGCCTCAATATTCTCCACGGCCCGCTTGAGCGAATCGACGTGAACGCGATGGCTGCTTCCTGCACCCATAAGTGGTTCAATCAAACACTCTGCAAGGTTAACGAGTCGGTGGTTCGAGTTGGCATCATCGAAGGCGAATACCACTGGCACAAGCATGACGAAGACGATGAGTTCTTTTATGTTGTCGACGGCAAACTCTTGATCGACTTCGAAGGCAGAACCGTGGAGCTTGGGCCGGGCCAGGCCTTCGTCGTGCCCAGGACTGTTGTGCATCGCACGCGCGCGCCCCAACGCACGATCATTCTTATGGTCGAGAACGCTGGCATTGTCCCTACCGGCAGCTAATCCGTAACCCCTGCTCTTGTATAGTCAATAGAGGAATGGCCACCACTCCAAACAAGCCTGCCGCGGCAAAAAAATCAAGCCAAGGATTCGTCTACCTTCCCCTCATCGCCGGGTGGCTCATCCCCGGCGCCGGCCATTTTCTTCTCGGCAAATGGATACGCGGCACGTTGCTCGCGGTCTCCATCATCGCCATGTTTGCGCTGGGCCTTGCCATGCAGGGCCAACTCCATACGAGTGCTCAAGACCTCCTCGACGTGCTCGGCATGGCTGGCGATCTTGGAAACGGGCTCCTCTACTTCCTCGGCCGCGCGGCCGGCTGGGGCGGCACGCCAGTGCAGACCACCGTCGCCGACTACGGCACCAAGTTTATCGTCGTCGCAGGTTTGCTCAACATCATCGCCGCCGTTGACGCGCACAACCTGCGCACCGGGAGGAAGTCCTGATGCATTTCTTCTTCCGCTCTCGGCCGGAGCCGTCGCCCTCAAGTTGCGATTTCCTCAAGAAATCGCAACTTCGCGTGGTTTTGACGAGAGATACGTGTGAAGGAGAAATGCATTGATGCATCCCTCCCACTTCCTCGCAGTCCTTCTCTTCGCGCTCTTCGCCTCCACCGTCTTCGGCATCACCATGCGCGACACCCCGCCGAAAATGTTCCGCTACGGCGCTTACTGCTTCGTCCTCTTCGTCGGCTCAGTCATCGTCTTCAGTTGGGTCATGTTCCTCATCGCCCGCTAGGCTCTCCCTGTTTTCCGGTCCAAAACCAGGAAAAAAACAAAAAATGCCGCCGTCCTTTCGGAACAGCGGCACAGGTTTCGGCGGGAGTTGCCGAAAAATCGTTGAAGCTCCGCGGAGCTTCTGGATTTGAAAGACACGGGCGCGCCTGAATAGTTGCGTCCCGATCGTTGCGGCTCGTCCAGGCTTTCGCGCCGCTCGACTCCTGCGCCGCGGCTTACAATCGGCATCGGAGGACAAGTGAAACGCCGCCACTTTCTCGCCGCATCGATCGCCGCCTCAACCCTCGCCGCAGCCGGCGAGACATTTGGCCAGACTTACGCTCCTCAGGCTTCCGCGAGCCCACGCCGCGAGTTCTACCAGTTGCGCCGGTATAACCTGTTGAGCGGTCAAGAGTTAAGGCTCACTGAGAGCTACTTCTCCGGCGCTTTAATCCCCGCAGTAGGCCGCCTGGGGTTAGGGCCGGTCGGGGCATTCAAGCTCGATATCGGTCCCGAAACGCCCGCTTATTACCTGCTCATTCCCGGGCCGTCCGTCGAGACGCTTGCGGAACTGGATCTGCGCCTGCCCGAAGATGCGGAATTCCTCAAGGCCGCCGACCCATTCTGGAATGCGACCTCTGTGGCGCCAGCCTTTCAGCGCGTAGAGACTTCGCTCCTCGCCGCCTTCGAAGGTTGGCCAAAGCTCACCCCGCCGGCAGCTGCTGCCAGCAAAGCCAAACGCATCTTTCAGCTTCGAACCTATGAGAGTCCCAGCAACGGTGAACACCTCCGCAAAGTGGAGATGTTTCACTCTGGCGAATTCGAGATCTTCTTGAACGCCGGCTTCCATCCCGTGTTCTTCGGCGACACGCTCATTGGCTCGCGCATGCCCAACCTCACGTACATGCTCAGCTTGACCGATCTGGCCGAGGTCGATGCCAAGTGGAATGTCTTCCGCAACGATCCAGCCTGGAAGAAACTCTCCTCCAGCCCGCGCTACGCCTTCGATCCTATCGTCAGCAACGTCACCAACCTGATTCTGAGCCCGCTGGACTGCTCGCAGATCTGACTACTGCGCCGTCGCCTGCAGCCGCGCGCGTCAGTCCCTGGGCATCCAGCGGCGCTTGGTGAAACACCATCGGTCTCGTTATTCCCGACTGCCTATTCTCCGTTCCTTCTATAATCGCCCCATGCGTTTCCTCGCCGATTCGCGGCATCGATCCATCGCCTCGCTCGCAGCCGGCGCGCTCTTCGTCTTTGTCTTGCTGGGAACGCTGACATGGTTCAACACTTCCAACGTCAATTTCCTCAATCCGGAAACCTACGCGCAGACCATCGCCCTAACGGTCCTTGAAGTTCTGCTCTTCCTGTTGTTGCTCCTGTTGCTTGTTCTGCTCTTTCGCACCGTCCTCAAGGTCTATGTAGGTCAGGGCAGCAGCGGCGTAGGCGCGCGTCTTCGATCGCGCATGGTGATCGGCGCGGTCATCATCACCTTCATGCCCGCCGCGCTCATGTTCCTGTTCAGCTATTTCCTGCTGAGCCGCTCGCTGGAGCGCTGGTTCTCGCCGGACGCTTTGCAATTGCGCAACGACTCCACCAATGTTGTGCAGGAACTCGTGGAATACGTGGCCAGCAATGCTCGCAGCGAGGCGGAATCGGTAGCCGAAAGCGGCGCGCCCGATCGCGACGCACAGACGCTCTCGCAAATGATGAGCGCGCGCCGTCTCACCTTGCAGGGCGGTTTTCTTCTCATCTACGACAGCAATAAGCGGATGTTTGCCGCCTTCCAGGCTCCGCCTGAATCGAGTCCAGTCTTCCTGCGCCCGCCCGCGACTGACTCCGACTGGAAGGAAACTCCGCTTCGCGGGCCGCTGTCGGCCGGGCTCCTTCTCGCCGCGCAGCGCAGTGACCATCCTGTGGTCGATGTTGCCGGCCAGGAAAGCGCACTCGGCATGGCTGTTACCCCCTCGGGAAAGATCGTGATCGCGGTCCTGCCCATGCCCAACGGTCTCAATGCAACCACCGCACGCATCCGTTCCGGCGCCGACGAGTATTTGCAGCTCTACCGTTCCCGCCGCGTGATTCGCGCCACCTTTTCCCTTACACTCTTGCTGGTTACTGTCTTCGTCTTCTTTTCCAGCGTCTGGCTCGCGGTGTTCCTCTCCAAGCAGATCACCCACCCCGTTGAAGCGCTGGCCGACGCCATGGATGCCATCGCCGCGGGCAAGTATGAGCAGCGTGTAGCCGACGTTGCCACGGGTGAGATGGGCGATCTGGTGCTCTCCTTCAATCACATGGCCTCGGACCTGGAAACGAGCCGTCGACTGGCTCAAACCGCTCAGGCACAACTCACGGCGGCCAATCTTGCCGTCGAGGAGCGCCGCCGCGAGCTGGAGATGATCGTCGACACGATACCTTCGGGCGTTGTCACGCTTGATGCGGCGGGCGTGGTGCTTCAGTCCAACCGCGCCTTTGCCGCGTTGATGGGGCTTCGCCTGGATGCTCCTTTGGCCGGCGAGAGTATCGCGTCGTTGCTGCCTGCCGACTGTGCCGATGAGCTTGCCAGCGTCATTCGCCGCGCCAGCCGCATGGGCGCCGCATCCACTGAGCTGGAATATCACGCCTACGGGCGCACGCTTCATCTCGCCATCACCAGCGCGCGGCTCGATCTGGGCCGCGGTCAAGCTGGATCGGTGCTTGTCGTCGAAGACACCACCGATTTCCTACGCGCGCAGCGGCAACTCGCCTGGAAGGAAGTCGCCCAGCAGGTGGCTCATGAAATCAAGAACCCGCTCACTCCGATCACTCTAAGCGCCGAACGCATTGGCAGGCATCTCGATCGCGGCCAGCCCGAGTCACCCAACATTATCCGCAAGTGCACTGAGGTCATTCTCGGCTGCGTCGCTACCCTCCGCATGTTGGTGGACCAATTTTCCGCACTGGCGCAGTTCCCTGCGCCGCAGCCCCGCCCTTGCGACATGAATCAGATCGTCGAAGAAGCCCTCGCGCTCTTCGGCGGCAGGCTTGAAGGCATCACGGTGCAGCGCAATCTCGAGTCCGGTTTGCCGCCGGTCCTTGCTGATCCCGAGGCCATCCGCCGCGCCTTGGCCAACCTCATCGACAACGCCGCTGAAGCTATGCATGGCAGCCTGCTGCGCGTCCTCGGCCTGCGCACCGCCCTCAGTGAAGACGGCGCGGCCGCTGAGGTCACTGTCTCCGACACCGGATCCGGATTGAGCGACGAAATTCGCGAGCGGCTATTCCTGCCCTACTACTCAACCAAGCGTCGCGGCACAGGCCTGGGCCTCTCCATCGCCGCCAAAATCGTCCAGGAACACGGTGGCTCCATCAGCGCTGAAGCAAACATCCCCAAGGGCGCGCGTTTTCTGCTGCGCCTGCCTTTGGTGGAACCCGTCGCGGCGAATGGGCCTGGCGCAACGGAAGCGGAACCGGTGAAGGGCGTCGCCTCATGAACCACATCCTCGTAGTTGACGACGAAGCGGAGATTCGAATTTCGCTCGAAGAGATTCTGCGAGAAGAAGGCTACGGTGTTGCCGGCGCAGCCGATGCCGTTGAAGCCATGGTGCTGTTGCGTGACACGCCCTACGACGTGGTGCTGCTCGACATCTGGCTCCCTGGCCGAGACGGCCTCGACCTGCTTGCCGAAATCCGCGATCTCACGCCCGAGATGCGGCCTGAAGTTGTCATCATCAGCGGCCACGGCACTATCGAGGCGGCCGTGAAGGCCACAAAGCTGGGCGCCTACGACTTTCTTGAAAAGCCGCTCTCGCTTGAGCGCACCCTCATCGTCCTCAAGAATGCCGTCGAGGCTCGACGTTTGCGCACTCAGAATGAGGAGTTCAAGCGCCAGTTCAGCGCCGCCGCCGTGCTCACCGGCGAAAGCGTGCCGCTCAAGGCTCTTCGCCAGCAAATCAAGCTCATGGCCCCCACCAACGGCCGCGTGCTCATCTACGGCGAGTCAGGCACCGGCAAGGAGCTCATCGCGCGATCCATCCACGCCGAAAGCTTGCGCCGCGACGCCGTGTTTGTTGAGCTCAATTGCGCCGCTATTCCCGAGGCGCATATCGAGGCCGAGCTCTTCGGCTACCGTCATGGCGCGCAACCCGGCGGCCCTCCCGAGCAGCGCGGAACCCTCGAACGCGCCGACGGCGGAACGCTTTACCTCGACGAAGTGGGCGATATGAGCCTCAAGACCCAGGCCAAAGTCCTCAGCGCTCTCGACGATCAAATGTTTACGCCTGTCGGCGGTCTGCAACCCTTGCGCGTCGACGTGCGTGTCATTGCTTCCACCAACAAGGATCTCGAAGAAGAAATCGCCAAGGGCAACTTCCGTGAGGATCTTTTTTACCGCCTCAATGTGGTGCCGTTCTTCGTACCGCCGCTCCGCGAGCGCAAGCAGGATATTCCTCTCCTGGCGCGCGAGTTTCTGCTCGAATTTGGCCGTCAATATGGTCGGCCGCGCGTAGAGATCGCCGAGGAAGCTCTGGATGCGTTGGCACAATATCACTGGCCCGGCAACGTGCGCGAGCTCAAGAACGTGATCGAGCGTGTTCTCATTCTCAATCCGCGCGTTCTGCGCATCGAGCGCAAGCATCTGCCGCCGCTCACGCACAAAGCCGGCTCCCGCTCCACTGAGGAATTTTCCAGCCTGCAGCAGGCACGCGATGCGTACGAGCGCGAATATATTCTCAAGAAGATTGAAGAGGCGCACAACAACGTCAGCCACGCCGCCGAGTTGCTCGGTCTCGAGCGCAGCCACCTCTACCGCAAGATGAAGGCCTTAGGAATCGCCGCTCGCGAGTAGCGGAGTGCCGGGCTTCTGCTGAATTTGCGGCTCCTCCCGCCGGTCCGTCAGGTGGAAGCGCCTTTCCACTTTTTTGTCGCGGAGATCGGGTTTGCCCACCCGGCGCTCTGGCCTGTTGAGCCGCCTATCTTCCTCTTGGCTCATTGAAGCAGGCAGAATGATCGGTCCGTGAGTGCCCATCGGTCGATTTCTCGCGGGTTGTCTCGGTGCCGGTGGAGCAAAAGTCGTCCTTGGCGTTGCAGCGGCAGGGGCGGGCGCGGCAACAGGCCCTTCTCTGTGTTGTGCCCGTGCCAGATCTTCCACACTCGATCCCGAACCGCTGGTCAGCAGTTTGTGCAGGGTCGGAATGTTCGCTCGCTGCGTCTCCACAAAATCAACGCCATCGACCGTAAGCGTGTATTGCGCATTGTCTGCCTTGGTGACGTATCCCTTCCTCTGCAGGTACCAAAGGGTAAAGTCCAGGTAGTCGCGCGGGAAACCCATCCGCTCTTCGATCTCGACTAGCGGAACTTCGGGAAAGGTCGGGTTGGTCCGCCGCCGGTAGTAAAGAACCGCCAATACCGCCAGCCGCCGGTTCAACTCGCCTTCAAGGGCATCCATGAAATCGATCGTTGTGGCGAGCGGTTCCGGTGGTGCTTTGCTGCGGGCCCGCGCCGCATCGTACTCCGCGCGGCGCCGCGGATCCGCCAACACGTCATAGGCGGTCTTGAGAAGGCGAAAATTCTCTTCATGGCCTGTATCGTTGTTGTCCGGGTGCAGGCGTGCCGCAAGAAACCGGTAGACACGGTGGACCGTCTCAGCGTCCGCGTTGGGGCTGATTTGAAGAAACTCGTAGTAATCCTGTACTGGCGTGCTCATAGCTCTCCCGCAGTATTGGTCTTGAGCTTAGCCCACGCATGAATTGTCTTGGTATCCCGCATAGGTGGGAGCCTGTTGCCGCGTGCCAATCTGGGACCGGCCCCGCTCTCGATTCCATTTGGCAAGTAAGGCCTTTTTGAAGAGCTACTTGGACCGAAGCTCGGATTCCGGGGATGGCCTCCCGATTCGACTCGCATGCTACGCTAGACCGGATTAGGAATTCCCGTGAAGGAATTCAGCGGCGTGCAGGGTGCCGTTTTCTTAAGGGAAAACGGCACTCGAGGGCATCAACTCGCCTTACACCAATTCCTAATCCGGTGACCCACATGCCGCCAGCGTTACGGCCGGATGTCGAGAGCCAGTCCGAACCGCCTTCGCACGACCGTCCCTGGCTATTCGCTTTCCTCATCACACCCGAGGCGGTCATTGCGCTTGGCCTTGTCAGCGGCGCCATCACTTATCTGTTGCGCGATGAAGGCGTTGACCCCGCGCGCGCCGCAAGCATTGCCGCGTTGCTTTCGCTTCCTCACGCCATTTATTTCCTCTGGGGTCCGCTCACCGACTTCTGGATGCGGCGCCGCACGTGGCTCCTGCTTGCGGCTCTCGCTTCCGCCATTGCCTTAGTTGCCGCATTTCATCAACCCCAGCTTGCGACATCGTGGGCAGTCGCCCTCTTGTTCTTGAGCGCCTGCTTTGGCGTCTTCGTCGTCGCTGCCTGCGGCGGCATCATGGGCACGCTCTCGAGCGAGTTGAGCCGCCGTCGCGCCAGCAGCTTCTACCAGGCCGGCTCGCTCGCCTTCGGAGCTGTCGCTGTTTTTCTGCTGGTCACTTACTCGGGCCGCCTCTCGCTTAGTTCTCTCGGCTGGATCGTCGCCGCCATGATCGTGTTGCCTTCGCTCGCCGCTCTCGCCGCGCCTGAGCAGTCGATGATCAGCGAGCACGGCCCGCGACACACCGCCGCGCGCATCTGGCATGAGTTCAAGTCCACTTTTCTTCGCTGGGAAGCCATTCCCTACACGTTGCTCGTCGCTTCCCCATGCTGTAGCGGCGCCATGATCGGTCTGCTCACGCAATTGGCCCGCGATTACCACGTCACTGGCCATCAAGTTGCCTGGATCAACGGATTGGCCGGCGCTCTCCTCACTTCAGCGGGCGCACTCGCAGCGTCGCTCATTCCCATTCGCGTCCGCGCCCCCATCGCTTTTCTCCTTGCTGGCCTGGTGAATGCCGCCACCTTGGCCATCTTTGCCCTCGGTCCTCTGCGTCCCGCGGTCTATTTCACCGGCACTGTTCTTTTTCTTTTCACCATCGGCGCGGGCTACGCTCTCTTCACCGGTGTCGCCCTCGAATTCCTCGGAGGCTCAGGCAAGAGTGGCAGCTCGCGCTACGCCATCATCAACTCCATCGGAAATCTTCCCGTCGCCTACATGATCTATCTCGACGGTCGCGGCTACGCGCTTTGGGGCCCGCGCGCCATGCCCGCCGTGGACGCTGTCATCACCGCAGCCGTATGCCTGATCCTGCTCGCGCACTTTGCCTTGAGCCGCCGCAAGAAACAACTGAAGGTTGTAGCTGGATAGTTCGGCGCCTTCGACTTGCGCCTACTGATCGCGCGGTTGCCGCAGGATCGGCCCGATCGACCCGGGATTGTCTCCCAGCCTTGGATCCACGCGAAAATCCCACACGGACTCGCTGATGTCCGACGGAGAAATGATCTCCACCAGCGCATACTCGCCGATGGTCAGCGTCTGTGTCGGCTCGATCTTCAACCAATGCTTGCCCGGCAGCACTTCCGCCTTGGTGGGGATCGTGTCCTCGTCCTGCGTCACCGTTCCCGTCGGGCTTATGTGGATCGCGCCCACAATCCGCACTGCCTGCCGCTCGTCCACGCGCACGATTACAAAACCCGACTGCGCCGAATGGGCCCCATGCTTGCCGCCGTTTACCGCCTGCGCGCCGCCCGTATTCACAGTCAGCGGGTGTGAAAGCACTGGCTCCTGTCCATCCTCGACTCCGAGCGAAAGATAAATCGCAGGGTCATTCACGTGCAGATGCACTCTGGCGTTCGCGCCTTCCAGTTCCAGGTTCTCCCGCTGCATCGCCAGGGGATTGAGCACTGAAATTCCCTTGCGGTTCTTTGTGTTCAGAGTGAGATCGGTTGACTTCAACTCCACCAGCTCGGGCGTGCCCTGAAAGGTATCCAGCACAAATACGCCTTCCTGATCCGGCAGCTCCAGCCCCGGAACCACTTCCGGCATGCGCGCCTTTTCGTCGTCGCGCTCCTGGGATTCTTCCGCGTCGATATCCGCGGCCTCTTTCATCGCCGGCGATGAATCCTCATCAACCAGCTCCGCATGATCCTTGGCCCACTTATTCGTCGCGTCCCAATCCACCAGGTCCTCCGGCAGCTCTTCCCACTCGCCGCGCTCCTGCGACAAGTAGCGCACGCGATCGCCCACGATTTGGTAATCGCGCACTAATTGGTAGGATCCGTCTTTCAAAATCAGCCGAAGATTCCTTCCCGTGCCGGGAATGGCAGGCTTCAGTGGCAGTGGCCTGGAACCCTGATTCGAGCCTTGGCTCGCCGCGTTCTGCGCGGGCTGGGCGCCCTGGCCCTGCTCGCCGCTTTGCGCAGCAAGAGCCGCCTGCGTCAGCAGGAGAATAGCCAGCGAAAGCGCCGGAACGCGCCACTTTACAGGAAAAGCGACCATGGCAACTCAGTTTAGACGCTCACACCCTGTCGGCGTTTTCCCGCTATTCGCCCCCCGATTTCGTTACCGAAAGGCAACCTCTCCAGGCCCTTAGCGTCCAAATCTGCACGGGCTTTCTGTAGAATAGGGCTGGAAGGTTCCATCGATTGGCAGGACTTAAGACAAATCTCCGTGGCAGACGCGGCTCCTGGCCAGGCATTTTGCCGGCTGTGGCGATTCTATGTCTGGTCCTGCTCGCAATGCTGGCCGTCGCCCAGGCCACACACCTTCACCCGAACGATACCGACGCGGATCATTGCCAGCTCTGCATTGTCATGCACACGGTGGTACCCGTTGCTGCCGCGGCGGCCGTCATCATCATCGTGCAGCTGGGAGCTTCCACGCCCCAGGCCGAACCCATTGTTATTGCCCGCCAGCGGCAGATTCGCCTCTTCATTCGCCCCCCGCCCGTCTCCTTCTAGAGCATCTCTCCGTTTTCATTCAGGCGCTAGCATCGACCCAATGCCTTACTCATCGGGCGATGCATGGCCGCATCTGCACACACTGATCCTGAAGCGGACCGATGCTCCTCCAATGCACTGAGGACACCGCGGCGTCATGATTTATCGAAGTACGGGCCGCGGGTAACACTTTTCATCTTTCAGCCATTGTTCAGGAGATTTTGCCATGACGTTCTACCGCAGCGCGACCACGCGCTTTCTTCCCCTCCTCGCACTCGCCTTCGCCGCGCTCTCCGCGCCTGCGCAAAGCGGCAACGCCGGAGCCGTGCGCGGCACGGTCACTGATCCCTCCGGCGCCGTTATTCCCAACGCAGCAATCCAGCTCACCGACAAAGTAAGCGGATTCGACCAGACCACGACTACAGATGCGACCGGTCAGTTCACATTCCCCAATGTCCCGTTCAACCCATATAACATCGACGCTTCAGCAAAGGGCTTTGCCTCGTTGAGCCAGAATGTGGAGATTCGCTCGTCGGTTGGAATCAGCGTCAAGCTTGTACTCCAGATCGCCGGCGCCAGCCAAACCGTCACCGTCGAATCCGGCGGCGATCTCATCGAGGACGACCCAACCTTCCACACAGATGTGGACCGCGACCTATTCAACAAAGTCCCTCTGGAGAGCGCATCGTCCACGCTCAGCTCGCTTGTCACCATGACCACGCCCGGAGTGGCGGCCGACTCCAACGGCCTTTTCCACGGCCTTGGCGACCACGCCTCCAACTCCTTCTCAGTAGATGGTCAGGCCATCACCGATCAGCAAAGCAAGATCTTCTCCAACCAGCTTCCGTCCAACTCCATTCAATCCATTGAGGTCATAAGCGGTGCGCCGCCCGCTGAATACGGCGGCAAGACCAGTCTCGTCATCGTGGCCACCACGCGTTCTGGCCAGGGAGTCACCGAGCCCACGGGCGCTGCCTATGCTTCCTACGGGAGCTTTGGGTCGGCAAATGGAGGCTTCGATCTCTCTTATGGCGGAAAAAGCTGGGGCAACTTTATCGAGGGCGACGGCCTAAACACAGGCCGTTTTCTCGATCCGCCCGAGTTCACCGTCTTTCACGACAAAGGCAATGAGGAGAATATCTTCGACCGTGTCGATTACAGCTTCACGCAGGCCGACTCCGTTCACCTCGACCTGAATTACAGCCGCTCCTGGTTCCAAACGCCGAATTCCTACGACAACCTCGACGTGCAAAACGTGCAAACCACCGGCCCAAACAGTGGAACGAGCGCGAGCCCCAACTTTGTCGACGTTGGCAACGCCGACCAAGGTTCCAAGATCAATACCTTTAACATCTCGCCCACCTACACCCGCGTCATCAGCAACGACTCTGTATTCAACCTGGGCGCATTTGTGCGGAAAGACCTCTATGGCTACTACCCAAGCTTCAATCCACTTGCCGATTTGGGGCCATCGAATCTGCAAACTTCCTCGATCTCCCAGTACCGCACGCTCACCAATACAGGCCTCCACGCGGACTATTCCTACGTCAAGGGAGTCAACAACCTGAAGATCGGCGCGCAATACGAGCAGACTTTCCTGCGCGAGCATGATAGCCTCGGCGTGGTCGATTCGACCTATGATTCACCCTGTGTCGATGTCGACGGAGACCCGCTGCCCGGTTACGCCAGTCAAGCTGACTGCGACGGCGTTACATCGTTTCCGAACGCGAATTATCTCGCGGTTCTTGCCCCCTACGACCTCACCCGAGGTGGGGCCTTCTATGACTACTTCGGCCACACCGACGTAAAAGAATTCGCACTCTACGTTGAAGATGAGATCAAGGCCGGCAACTGGGACTTCAACCTGGGGCTGCGCGAGGATCTTTACAACGGCCTTACCGACGCTAACCAGACCGAACCTCGCGTGGGCATCGCCTATAACATCAAACCCTCCGGCACCGTGATGGCTGTCTCGTACGCACGTACGCTTGAGACGCCATTTAACGAAAACCTGGTCCTCTCGAGTTCGGGTTGCTCCAATGCTGTGCTCTCTCCGCTGCTCTTGTGCAACCCGGGCGCATCGGGAACCATGCATCCGGGTTATCGCAACGAGTTTCACGCCAGCTTGCAGCAGGCCCTTGGGAAATATGCCGTTTTCGGAGGCGAGTACATCTGGAAGTACACGCACAACGCCTTCGATTTCAGCGTGCTCGGCAACACCCCCATCACATTCCCCATTGACTGGCACAACTCCAAGATTCCCGGCTACGCACTGCACGTCGAGGTCCCGAGTTTTCACAACTTCAGCGCCTACACAGTCATGTCCTCGGTGGCTGCCCGCTTCTTTCCGCCGCAAGTGGCCGGGGCCGGAGCCACCAGCGGAGTTGCTCTCGGAACTCTCTATCCCTTCCGCATCGATCACGACGAAAAATTCAACCAGACCACGCACCTTCAGTACACGGTCTCCCGCGATGGTCACTGGGTGAATGGCCTCTGGAGCGGCTTCAACTGGCGTTACGACTCGGGCCTCGTCGCCGGCTCCGTGCCCTGCTATGGCGTTACCGACCCCAACAGTCTCTGCGCTTCCACCTCGATCACTTTGCCCGGCAACATTCCGGGAGTCGACCTGAGCGGCCTGACGGACGACGAGGAGTTTGAGGCCGGAATTACCTGCAATGGCGTCACGGCCACTCCCACATCGGGTTTCACTTCATGCCCGGCGTCGGAATATTCCTCCAAACTCGTGCAGATTCCTGCCCCAGGCACCGAAGACGACGATCACAACCCGCCGCGAATCGCGCCGCGCAGCCTCTTTGACGTCTCCCTTGGCAAAACCAATATCTTCAACAAGGAGCGCTTCAAGACCGACCTTGACCTGACTGCCATCAACGTCACCGACAAGTACGCCCTCTACAACTTCCTCTCCACCTTCAGCGGAACGCATTACGTCACTCCGCGAGCCATGACGGCGAAGCTCACGTTCAATTTCTAGGCCACCGAATGCGGCGCCGGAGATGCAAAAACGGGCAGGCCCTCAAAGCCTGCCCGTTTCATTTGTGATGCGTTCGTTTACGAAATCCCGTCCACAGCCTTCAAATACGCCTGATAAACCTCATCCCCAAAGCACGCAAACACCACCTTTTGAATCGCGTCGCTGCTGACGAGCTCCGCCACCGTTTCGCTCACCGCGATCTTCACCGCGCGCTCCACCGGAAACCGGTACACGCCGCAACTGATCGCCGGGAACGCCAGCGACCGGATCCCGTTCTCCCGGGCAATCTTGAAAACCGACTGGTAGCAGCTCTTGAGCAGCTCCGGCTCGCCGCGCTCGCCCCCGCTCCACACCGGCCCCACGGTATGAATCACAAACTTCGCCGGCAGCTTGTAGCCGTTTGTCAGCCTCGCGTGTCCCGTCGGGCACCCACCGATCTGATAGCACTCGTCGAACAGCTCCGGCCCCGCAGCCCGGTGAATCGCCCCATCCACACCGCCTCCGCCCAGCAAAGTCTCATTGGCCGCATTCACGATCGCATCCACCGCCAGCGTCGTAATGTCGATCTTCACCACTTCGATCTTGCTCGTCATCGCAGCCCATTCCCCGAGAGCATCGTAAACCCCTCCGGGCCCCGCCCCGGCGCGCCCACTGCAAATCGCTCATTCCAGTCTCGTTACTCGGGACGATTCCTACTTATCATCAGATCTGTTGAATTTTCCTCTTTCGCCGCACCCCGATTCTCTGCCATACTTGAATGTGCCCACCAGGTACGGCCAATCCCAAAAACTTAGTGACGAGGTTGCATCGATGTCGGCAAAGTATGTCTTTGTGACGGGTGGAGTTGTGTCCAGTTTAGGCAAAGGCCTCGCGGCGGCCTCCATCGGTTGCCTGCTTGAGAGCCGCGGCCTCCGCGTCAACCTGATGAAGTTCGACCCCTACCTCAACGTCGATCCCGGCACCATGTCGCCTTTCCAGCACGGCGAGGTCTTTGTCACCGACGACGGCGCTGAAACCGACCTTGACCTCGGCCACTACGAGCGCTTTACCCACGCGCCCCTCTCGCGCGACAACAACTACACCACCGGCCGCATCTACGAGCAGATCATCCTCAAGGAACGCCGCGGCGACTACCTGGGCAAAACCGTTCAGGTCATTCCCCACGTCACCAATGAAATCAAGAACGCCATGCGCAAAATCGCAGCGAACGGCGCTGACGTGACCATTGTCGAGATCGGCGGCACCGTCGGCGACATCGAATCCCTCCCCTTCCTTGAAGCCATCCGCCAGATGCGCCAGGAGCTGGGCCGGGAGAACACTGTGTTCGTCCACCTCACGCTCGTTCCCTGGATCGCTGCCGCGCAGGAGCTCAAGACCAAGCCTACGCAGCACTCCGTCAAGGAGCTGCTCTCCATCGGCATCCAGGCCGACATTCTCCTTTGCCGCTCCGACCGCGCCCTCAGCCGCGACATCAAGCAAAAAATCGCCGCCTTCTGCAACGTTGAAGAAAAGGCCGTCATCGGCGCCAAAACCGTGCCCTTCATTTACGAAGTCCCGCCTGGCTTTGCCGAGGAGGGCGTCGACTCGCTGATCCTCAAATACCTCCACAAGGATGCGCCCGAGGCCGATATCAGCCCATGGCAGGAGCTGGTCCAGCGCTGCTACCACCCCAAAGACGAAGTCTCCATCGCCATCGTCGGCAAGTATGTCGAGTACGAAGACAGTTACAAGTCGCTCAAGGAAGCGCTCACGCATGGGGCGATTTCACAAAACTTGAAACTGAAAATTCACTGGATCGAGGCCGAAGGTCTCGAGTCCGCCGGTCCTGACGATCGCAGTTATGAATCGCAGCTCGAGGGCTTCGACGGCATCCTCGTTCCCGGCGGCTTCGGCAAGCGCGGCATCGAAGGCATGCTGAATGCTATCCGTTACGCGCGCGAAAGGAATGTGCCCTTTTTCGGAATCTGCCTCGGCATGCAGAGCGCCTGCATCGAGTTCGCGCGCAACGTCTGCGGCCTCAAAGACGCCAACTCCAGCGAGTTCGATCCCGCCACAGAGCATCGCATCATCTACAAGCTGCGCGAGCTGCTCGGCGTAGAGGAGATGGGCGGCACCATGCGTCTCGGAGCCTGGGCCTGCCAGCTTCAGCCCGACTCGCTTGCCTCGCGCGCCTATGGCGTCAGTGAGATCAGCGAGCGCCACCGCCACCGTTACGAGTTCAATCGCGAGTACGAAGCCCTGCTCACCGGCGCCGGCCTGCGTATCTCGGGCTCGACACCCGACCAGACCTACGTCGAGATCGTCGAAATCCACGGCCACCCCTACTTCCTCGGCTGCCAGTTCCACCCCGAATTCAAATCCAAGCCCCTCGAGCCCCATCCGCTCTTCCGCGAGTTCATCATAGCCAGCTACCGGAACCGCCTGCAGCGATCGCAAATCGAGTCAATGGCCGGCCAGGTCATCCAGTAAGGCTGCGGGTAGATCTCGAGATACGTTACCGCCGAAGCGGGTCGGGGGCTCAGGTCTGCGTGCTGCTTGTCAGTACAGATGGCGAGCATCCCTATGCTAGGACTGGCAAAAGCTCCGATTGGGACGCATCGTATGTCTTTCGGATTTCGCCCGCCCAAGCCAATGCGGTTGCGATTGGGGAAACAGGATTGTTCGTCCGCGCGGGAAAACCATCGTAGGTCCGTCCGTCAAGTGCCCGCCCGGCGCGCTTCTTGTGAATACCTCCCCATTGCTTGAAGAAAAAGGGTATCTCGGCGTGAAGACACTGGTCACGAATCGAAGTGACCCATTCTTTCTTTAAGGGCCTGGCGCCGTGGCCGCTCTCTCCGCCAACGATCACCCAATGTATGCCTCTGAGGCGCAACCGCCCAAGTTCCTCAAGCAGCGGCTCAATTGATAAGAACCTGACAGAAGCTGGTGATTCTTGGAGGTCACGAAGGCGCGGAAGGCCGTGCTGCTTGTTCTCAACGCTCACCCCCCACCAGATGTGCGGCGAGATCGCAGCAAATCTTAGTTTTCCTTTCAGGAGACTCACCATACGGGCCGAGCGCTTTGTGAGTACCTGGTAGGTATGCCAGTTAGCCCTCGCCATCACGGTAGCAACTGCTTCGATATAGTCGTCCGGAACTCCCTCATGAAACAGATCACTCATTGAGTTCACGAAGATCATCTTGGGAGTTTGCCAGCGCAGCGGTTCGGCCAGCTTCTCGGGAACCAACCTCAATTCGAAACCTTGTTCATATGGATGCCCAGGAACGCCACGAAACCGCTCTGCGAACACTTCCGCATAGCAATGCTTGCAGCCGGGGCTGATTTTCGTGCAGCCTCGTACTGGATTCCACGTCGCATCAGTCCACTCGATTGTCGAATGTTCAGCCATTTGGGACCTCCCCATGGTGCGCGTATTTCGCAAAGATATCTTTCACGATCTTGTCGGCGGCTGGTTGCTGGGCGGCAAAGTACAGGAAATAGACCACGGCTCCCTTGGTATTGCGCATCGGCATAGGCTTCGGAACATACTTGAAGCCCCCGACTTTCTCCAGCCGAACTCGAAACGCTTCCGCGACCTCTTCATTGGAAGACTTCTCCCGCATCTCCTCAAAGAGGCCTTGTGTAGTTAGGTAGGCTGCGTTTTCCCAAGAGTTGTCTCCCCAGAATCTTGTCATTCGTTCCCGATGAAGCTCTGAAACATGCTCTGAGTTGCGCCAAAGCACATTCCTATTCATGTCCATTACCGGAAAATTCAAAAAGATCTCGATGGCCTTTGATTCGCCTGCCATCCTTATTGTTTGCCAATTCAGGTCCAGACCGTAAGGATCAAGAATGCATAGTGCTCGCTCCCGGCGCGCATAGCTGATTGTCGGGAATACCCGGCTGATCAGAATGTCGTTGCAGTCGCCCTGATAAACAGAGACATTTGGTCGACCAGATGAAATCCTCTTCAGTTGCGCAACGCGCGCTCCGTCAGTATCGACGAAGTGGAGATAGTCAAATGGCGGCTGCACATTCAATGCGCGCTGAGGGCTGCCCTCGATTACTCGCTCGGTCCCTTTAGCTCGATGATGGCCAGCCCCGGCGAATCCGTCGACGTAGGTCGCTTTCAGCTTGTGCTTGTGGAGTATCTGGTTGTAAGGCTTGGCGTACTCATCAAGAATCGCAAGTTTGATCTCGGACCAGTACCCGATCTCATCGATCTTGAGCTTGAGCTCAGCGTTCATGTTAAGACGTTCGCCTTTCGTTCTCCTAATGTCAAGGTCGATCGCTACTAGCTCTAATCAGCTCGTCAAGAAGGAGAATCAAACCAGCATACCCGATCGGCTGTTTGAAACGTCGCGCCAGCCGCACCATGACCTCAGGGAAACCCGACAAGCTCGTCGTTCGTCTCGCGATCGATTTCGAGAGCCAAAGGCCTAAAAGACGGAATCTCGGGCAATTCCAAACCTTTGCGAGTCGTCTGCCTGTCCCGCATCACCACCTGAAGCCCCTCAAGAATCAGCTCCCGAACCGTAATCCCTTGCTCAGCAGCCATCACCTTGATCGCTCGGTATGTCTCATCCGGTATGTCCACCGTTGTACGCATAGATACATATTAGCATATTTATTTATTTATGCATTGAAATTCTGAACTGCTCTCGCTCCATCCGTTCTCAGCCTTTCACCCTCTTTCGCGGTCCTGCGCCTCCTCGTTCACCCGCTTTTCTCGAAAGATTCTTCTCCATTCCAACCCGCATTCAAACGATCCTCTCCGCAATCTCGTCTACTACCAACGGAGCGCCCTTTTTTCGAACCAAGATTCGATGAATAATTGCTTCTTCCACAGGGTCGCGTGTAGCCAGTTCCCTGGCTGCGAGCGTCTCATGGACCAGTCCGGTACAGGGGTGAAAATACCACCCTCCGGGTTATTGACAATGATTTCCCGCCGGGCCTATCGTGACTAAGTTTTTGGGTATGAAAGGAAGGAATATCGAGATGGTCGCCTACTTCCAGCTTCAGCCTGCTGAAGCGGAACTGCAAGACTTGGCTGAGCAGTATTGGCAAACGGCCGGCGAGAAAGAGCATGAGCTTGAAAAGGCTGCTTTCGAAGCTGGCGAAGCCATTCGCAATGGAGATTATTCGCTGGCCAATCTGGAAGCGATCGTGCGCTGGAAGTCCGAGCGTGCGGTGCAGGTTCTCATCGGCAACAGCAACGACAAGATCCGTCGCGCCCTGGCCGTTGCCACTTCGCCCGAGTCTTCGACTGAAACCGCTGTCAAGGCCCTGCTTGATCTGCACGGCATTGACATAGCCTTGGCCTCGGCCGTTCTGGCCGCGATCTTCCCCGAGCGTTACACGGTGCTGGACTACCGCACCCTTGAAGCGCTGGGCCACGCGCGCCACGACGTCCACTTTTACGAGGAGTATCTGGCCTTCTGCAAGCGCCTTGCCGAGAGCAACATCGTCCGGCCGCAAAGCGAGCTTCCCGCACCCACGCCTCTGCGCACGCTCGACCGCGCACTGTGGGAGTGGTCGCGCAGCCACACCGAGTAACCGAAGGTCCACGGCATTCGCTGGTGTCCCGTCCTTGGCGTCCGCCGCAGCGGATTTCTGCGCCAAGGGTGGGAACTCAGCTTGTGTGGCACCCATCATCTGATCACCGTTCACGGTCCACGGTTCACGGCCCACCGTTCACCGCCCCTGTACAATCTCCCTCGTGAGTTCTTCGTTCGAAATCGGGCCGGTGCAAGTGGGCGCGGGCCGGCTCTTCCTCATTGCAGGTCCCTGCGTCATCGAGTCTGAGGCGCACACCCGCTCCATCGCTGAAGCCGTCCAGCGCATCGCCGCCAACGTCGGCATCCCTTTCATCTTCAAAGCCAGCTACGATAAAGCCAATCGCACCAGCGTCAAGAGCTTTCGCGGTCCCGGCCTCAAAGAAGGCACGCGCATCCTCGGCCGCATCGCCAAAGACACTGGCCTTCCGGTCCTCACCGACGTTCACGAGCCCGCCCACTGCCAAGTCGCCGCCGAAGCAGTCGACGTCCTCCAGATTCCCGCTTTCCTGTGCCGCCAGACCGATCTGCTCGTCGCCGCCGGCAAGACCGGCCGCGCGGTCAACATCAAGAAAGGCCAGTTCGTCGCTCCATGGGACATGAGCCATGGCCTCGAGAAGGTGCGGTCGACGGGCAACGAGCGCGTCTTCCTCTCCGAGCGCGGCTCAACCTTCGGCTACAACAACCTGGTCGTCGACTTCCGCTCCCTCGCAGTCATGCGCCGTCTCGCGCCAGTCGTCTTCGACGCTACTCACTCCGTGCAGCAGCCTTCCGCTGCCAACGGCGTCAGCGGCGGCCAGCCGGAGTACATTCCTCTGCTCTCTCGCGCCGCTGTTGCCGCTGGTATTGACGGCTTCTTCGTCGAAGTCCACGATTCGCCCGGCGACGCCAAATCCGACGGCGCCAATGCCCTCGACTTGAAGCTCCTCAAACCACTGCTCGAAACGCTGCTCTCCATCCACGCCGCTGCGGCGCGCTGATCATTCACCGCTCTCCGCACCCCACCGTCCCCGTCGCCGTCTTCCCATCAAGCACGAAGCACGAGATCCCGTTGATGTCCGTCCTGAAGGTGCGCACATGCGCCTCCTGCAATTCTTCAAGCACTTCCTCCCGCGGATGCCCATACCGGTTGTGCAGGCCGCTCGAAATCACCGCCCATTGCGGCGCAACGCGGGCAAAAAACTCCGGCCGCGTCGACGTGATGCTGCCGTGATGCCCCACCTTCAGCAGCGTGCTCCCAAGTCCCGGCTCGGCCAGCATCGCTTGCTCGATCGGCGCCTCGGCGTCGCCCTCCAGCATCACTGACGTCGCGCCGTAGGCCACGTGCAGCACCAGCGAATCGTTGTTCGTCGGCTCAGGGCCCGGCACGTAATCGCGAAACGGCGCCAGTACGTTCACTTGGGTGCTTCCAAATGTGAACGCATCGCCCGCCCGAAAACTCCTCACCCGCACATGCAACGCCGCAGCCTCATCGAGCAGCGCGTTGTACGCACCGAACCGCGGATTGTTGCCCACCCACAGCTCATCCGGGTGAAAATTCCTGAGCACCGCCGGCAATCCGCCCATGTGGTCGGAATGCGCATGGCTTAGCGCCACTACGTCGAGGTGCCGAATGCCACGCGCCCATAGAGCCGGCGACACTACCTCCTCACCGATGTCGAAATCCTGCGGAGCCTGTCTTGGTCCCCCGCCGAATCCTCCTCCATCTACGAGCAGCGTCTTTCCGTCGGGCGTAATCACCAACAAGGAGTCGCCCTGCCCCACGTCGATCGCCTCCATCAGCATCGCGCCCTTCGGCCGATCTACTGGCCGCGGAATCACCGCTGCCAGCGCGGCCAGCGCCAGCGCAACCCATGCACCTCGCCTCAGCCATCTTGCCTCGCGCGAAAGACTCTCATGCGCAAGAACGATCGCCGCTCCCAATAATGCGCAGAACGCCCCCGACTGCCACAGCAGCGGGTTTGGAATCCTGAAGTCCCCCAGCGCCATCGATCCGAACAGATGCACCAGCCCCACGCCGATGTGCATCACCAGCGCCACCGTCATTGCCGGAACCACCGCCGCCGCAGGCCAAACAACCAGCATCAGCATTGTCAGCAGCGCTGCGGGCATCAACACCAGCAGCATCGGCAAAATCAGCAGATTCACCGGCAACGCAAAAATCGTAATGCGATGAAAGTAGACTGCCATCGGCAGCGTCATCGCCAGTTCCACAACGCACGAAACGACCACCAGCTCCACGGCCCTGATCGCGAATCTCACGCTCCACGGAAAAATGCGCCACGCGAGCCGGCTGTTCCCAGCCAGCTCCAGCCGCTCTGCCACGGCCCGCATCATCATGCGAAACTCCGCTATCCGCGGCGTGAGCTTGATGTCCACGGCCACCAGCTGCAGATCGCGTATCGCGGCCGCATAGGGATGAATGGTTCCCTGCAGCAGTGGCGCAGCTACTCCGGCAATCGCAATCACCGCCAGCAGCGTCATCTGCAGGCTCGAGTCAAACAGGCTCCGCGGGCTCACGACCAGCAGGCACAACGCGGCGAACCCAATCGTGTTCAGCGGATTTCGTTCGCGATAGACCAGCCGTCCCAGCAGATAAAGCGTCACCATCCACAGCGATCGCTGCACCGGCGTGGCGAATCCGGTGAAAAGCGCGTAGGCAAACGACGCCGCGATTGTGAGCATCGTTGCCGGTACGCGCGGCATGCGCAGCCGTCGCGTGATCCAGAAAATGCACGCGGCCACGATCGCCAGGTGAAACCCTGAAACCACCAGCATGTGAAAGGAACCCGTGCGCTCAAAGCCCACGCGCAGCGAATGAGTCAAATAGGTTCGGTCGCCTGCCACCATCGCCGCCAGCATCACGGCGTCGTCCTCGCTCAGCCGCAGCGGCGCGGGCAGACTCCGCATGGCCGCCGGCAGCGCCAGCAGTCGCGTCGTCGAAGCGTGCTGCCACCCGCTCACTCTGCACGACAAAAATGCGCCCCGCGCCGGCCCAAGCCGGTCTACGCGGTCAATTGCAACCGTTGCGGTCGACGTAATTCCCTGGTCCAGCAGATAATCCGCGCGGCTCCAGACGCCCGGATCGCGGTACGTCTCCGGCCGCAGCAGCCGAACCACGGCCCGCACCCGCTCGCCACATCGGAATGCCTGCGTGCCGCCTTGTGGGTCCATCAGCCAACGCACCGTCAGCCGCACGCCACCCGCAATCGGCGCCTGCGCATCGCTCTGGTCGTTCGCCACTTCAACCGTTGCCACGCGCAGATCGACGCGTTGTGTCGGCGCAGTGGCCGAGGCCTCATCCACATTCTGCTCAAGCTCGGTACGCACCGGACCCGCATCCACCACGGTTCCTTCCACGGTGCGCAACAATCCGTCAGAAAGCGCGGTCAGGTCCGGCGCGGGAGCAGGCTGCGGCTCCATCTCCCCGCACCATGCGCCCAGCAGCATCCACAGAACCGCCAGCGGTAAACCCGCAATTCTTTGCGAGTGTTCGGCGCGCCGGACCGCGATGGCGCACAGAGCCGCAACCAGAACCAACAGGATCAGCAGAAGCGGAGGCTGAAGCCATATCCGGCTTGCCACAACAATCCCTGCCGCAAACAGCCACGCCGCATGAAACAACGGCACGGCAGTCAAGCCATGCGAGCGCTGCGCACGGTTGGGTAGGTCTTGCATTGGGCCCAAAGTTGAAAAGTGAATTTGGCATCAAGCCTATCAGGAATCGGGATTCCCGGCACACACTCTCCATCACCGCCGTAGCTTGACCACCGTCTCGAGGTGGAACGTCTGCGGAAAGAGGTCCGCGAGTGTAATGCACTCAATTGCATAGCCCACTGCCACAAGCGCGCGCAGATCGCGTGCCAGCGTTGCCGGGTCACACGACACATACACCATCTCCGGCGCGCCAATTTTGCCCAGCAGCTCCGTCGTCTCTGCGCCCAATCCCGTGCGCGGCGGATCGACAACGATCAGATCCGGCATTTCACCCTTCGCCGCGTCACGCAGAAACCCAAGCGTCGTCGCCTTCACCACCGTTGCATTCGTCCCCTTCAAGTTCTCCTTGAGTGCTTCCGTCGCCGCTGCCGCCGACTCCACCGCAACCACGCGTTCAAATCGCTCCGCAAGCTTCCGCGCAAATAAACCCACTCCAGCAAACAAATCCCACGCCTGCCCGCCCCTTAACCCCTTCGTCGCGTATTCCACTAATTCATCCAAAAGCCATTGATTCGCCTGAAAAAACGCCCCCTGATCCACGCGATAATCGAAACCCGCCGCACGATAGAGCAGGGAACTCGCGCCCCATCGCGCAACCGTCCGCGCCTCCCGGCCCCTGCCTCCCTGCGTGGCAAGCTCCACGCCGTTCGTCTCATGAATTCCCTCCGCCAGCCCTCGCGCGAACCCCTCAAACCATTGCATTGCGCCTCCGGCTGTCATCGCGCTCGCCAGCAGCGCGGTTTCTCGCGCGTCGCAAAAAAGCGAAATGTCTTCGGGCCGCGAGCGCACCGGGAGCGCCCTCACAAGCTCCGCCGCCGCCATCGCAGCCCGCACCAGCAGCGGCGCTGCAATCGGGCACTCCTCGATCGCAATGACCGCATGCGATCGCCGCCCGCGATATCCCGCTCGTCCCTCCGCATCGAACGCCACCCGAATTCGATTCCGGTACGCCCACGGATCGCCCGTCAGCACTGCCATCTCCTTCGGCACGCGAACGCCGCCCCGCTCCAGCGTCTCGCGCAAAACGGCCTGCTTCATCTCGACCTGCGCTGTGTACTCTGCGTGCTGGTACTGGCAGCCGCCGCACGCCCCAAAGTGTTTACACTTGGGCGCAACCCGCTGCTTTGCGGCAGCGACAATTTCCTCCACCTCGGCCGTCGCATATCCGTGCTTTTCATCGATCAAACGCACGCGCGCCTGCTCACCGGGCAGCGCCAGCGGCACAAACACCGCCTTGCCTTCAACGCGCGTCAGAAACGCCCCGCCATAAATCGGCTTTTCAATTTGAACAAGCTGCGGCATCGCGGCGCTCCGCTGGGAGGCTATCGGCAAAGCTTCCTTGTGCCGCGAAGACGATCGCGCCCGCTTCGTCATTGCTGGCTCATGTAAAACAGGCTCAATCGCGGTAGGTTGTAGTGCACCAGCAGTTGTTTCCGCTCAAACTGCTGTTCCACTTGCCGTAGTTGCACTGCGCCCATTCGGCTGCGATAAGGCGCCAACTCCCGCGCTGCGTGCTCCTTCAGACCCACAAGCAGAGCCTCCGGCGCCGCCGCGGTCAGCGCGACAAACATTTTCTCTTCGAGCACATTCAACGACCGTTCCAGAGCTTCAAGATCGACTGCCGCCGCATTTTCCCCGCCGGCAGCGCGCACCTCCGCGGCAAGCTCGCGCAGCCGCGGAGCCGTTGCCCGGCAAGCCTCCTCTGCAACAATCGCCCGATCCAGCGCCTCCGCTGCCGCCGTCAAATGCGCCGCTACGTGTTCATGCTCAAATCCTGACTCCAGCGCCGTCGCCGTTGTCGCGGCCGATCCCGTGGCCGCCTCACTCAACTCCACAGCCGCCTGCATCACCGCCTGCGCGCACCACGCCAGCCCGTTCACCCGCTGCATGCGGGCCCGTTTCTGCCGCGCCTCGTACTTGTCAAACGCCGCATCGATCCCGCGCAACACCGCCTCCAGCGGGATCCCCGCCTCCCGCCACATCTCGATCAGCGCCCAATCCAGGGTCGAGAGCAGCAAAATCGTTCCACGCCTCTGCTGGAAGCGCTCCTCGATCTCGGTAAAATAGTTGAAGTAGTTGCGCACAGTCCCATCTTAGAGCGGTTCCGCAGTTCATGGAGCCGTTTGGAGCCCTGGTGCAGGGCGGATGCTTCTTGATGAAGAATCCACTTGGCGTTCAAGGTCTCGGGACACAGCAACTGCAGAACCGCTGTAAATTCCGCACACGGAGACGAACGATGGCAACCGTTGGATTTGTCGGCCTCGGCATCATGGGCCGCCCCATGCTCAGGAACCTTCTCAAGGCGAGCCACACCGTCGTCGCTTACGGCCGCACTTCCGCCAAGCTCGACTCTGTCGTCGCCGACGGCGCTCAGCGCGCCTCATCGAACGCCGACGTAGGGGCGCGCGCTTCCATCGTCATCACCATGCTCCCCGACGGCCCTGAAGTTGAAGAAGTCGTTCTCGGCGCCAACGGAATTCTCTCCGGCGCAAAGCCCGGCTCGCTCATCCCCCGCCCGCTCATTGTCGACATGAGCTCCATAAGCCCGCTTGTCTCGCAGAAGATCGCCGCAGCCTGCGCGAAGAAGGGCGTCGACTTTCTTGACGCTCCAGTCAGCGGCGGCGAGCCCAAAGCCATCGAAGGCACACTCGCGATCATGGTCGGCGGCAAGCCCGAAGTGTTCGCCAAGGCCGAGCCCATCCTGAAATGCCTCGGCTCCAGCGTCACCCTCACGGGCCCCGTCGGCGCAGGCAACACCACCAAGCTCGCCAATCAGATCATGGTCGCCTGCAACATCGCGGCCATGGGCGAGGCGCTCACTCTCGCCACACGCTGCGGTCTCAATCCTGAAGTCGTCGTCAACGCCGTCAAAGCCGGCCTCGCCGGCAGCGCCGTTCTCAACGCCAAAGGTCCCATGCTCATCGCGCGTAACTTCAAGCCCGGCTTCAAAATCAATCTTCATCAGAAGGATCTGCGCAACGCGCTCCAAACCGCGGAAGCCAATCACGTCTTTCTGCCGCTCACCGCTCAGGTGCAGCAGATGCTCTCATCCCTCATCGCCGATGGCAAAGGCGACCTCGATCACTCCGCTATCGCCACCTTCGTTGAGAGCGCCTCACACGTAGAAGTCAAAGTGCCGGGTTAGCGCAACCGCTTACTCTGCGGAAGAAATCCTATGCCTACCTTCCCTCAGTCTTTGTTCCCTTGTTCCCTTGGTCCCTCGTTCCCTGTCTTTCCCCATCCCCCTCCGCCCGGCGTTTCAATCCGCAGCACGTCGCCCTTCTTGAGCTGGCGGCTGCACTTTCCCGGCAATTCAATCTCTTCGCCGCTCTCGGCCTGCTTCACACTTGCGCGTCCCGCCGCTCCGTCCTCGCCGCCCTCAAGCCCGTACGGCCTGAACTTCCTCCGATCCGCCAGCAACGTCACTTCCGAATCGGTCAGCAACTCCACTTCGCGAATCAGTCCATCCCCGCCGTGGAACCTACCGTCGCCGCCCGAGCCATCTCGATACCCATACCGCCGCACGCGAAACGGGTACGCATACTCGAGCGCCTCAACCGGCGTATTCAGCGAGTTGGTCATGTGCGTATGCACTCCGGTGATCCCGTCCATCCCTGGCCGCGCGCCCATTCCGCCCGCAGCCGTTTCGTAGTACGCGAACGCCTCGCCCGTCCTCGGATCGATGCCGCCAATCGTCACATTGCTCATCGTTCCCGCGCTGGCCGCCGGAACTCGCTCCGGCACAGCCTTTGCCAGCGCCCGCATCAGCACATCCACAATCCGCTGCAACGTCTCCACGTTCCCGCCGGCCACTGCCGCAGGCGGCCGCGCATTCACAATTGATCCCTCCGGCGCGTGCAGCGTCAGCGCCCGCAGAATCCCCTCAGTCGCCGGCGCATCCTCGGGCAACAAACACCGCAGCACATAAAAGCACGCCGAAAGCGTGATCGCGCGAACTGCATTCACTGCGCCCGCAACCTGCGCTGACGATCCGGCAAAATCCACGTCGATCGCTCCCACGTCTGGGTCGATTTTGAGACGCACCGCGATCCTGCGCGGCTCATCCGTCACGCCATCGTCATCCATCCAATCGTCCGCGTCATACTCTCCTGCCGGCATTTTCTTGAGCTCTGCCCGCACCAGCCGCTCCGAGTAATCGAGCAGCTCATCGCCCCACGCCGCCAGCTTCTCTATTCCATACTTCGCCGCCAGTTGCAGCACGCGCTGCTCGCCCACGCGGCACGCGCCCATCTGCGCATCCAGGTCTCCCTCGCGCTCCTGAGGCGTGCGCACGCTGCGCAGAATCCAATCGAGCACCTCTCGATCGACTACCCCTCCGCGCACAATCCGCACCGGCGCAATGCGAATCCCCTCGTCCTCGATCGTCGTCGCCGGCCCCATCGATCCCGCGAACTTCCCGCCCACATCGGCGTGATGCGCGCGATTCGCAACATAAAAAACCGGCACGGCCCCACCCTCAAGAAACACCGGCAAAACCATCGTGATGTCCGGCAAGTGCGTTCCGCCGGCGTAGGGGTCGTTCAGGATCGCAATGTCTCCCGGTGCGAACTCGATCGCTGCAATCGCCGCCTGCACGCTCATCGGCATTGAGCCCAAATGCACCGGCATGTGATCGCCCATTGCGATGGCGCGCCCGCGCCCGTCAAAAACCGCGCACGAATAGTCGCGCCGCTCCTTGATGTTTGGCGAGAGCGCCGTCCTCCGCAGCGCCGCACCCATCTCCTCCGCAATCGAGTGCACTGCGCACTGAAAGATCGCGAGTTCTACCGGATCGGCCGCCTGCCCCTTCATGCGCGCTCCTCCTCGCCCACCCCATCTAGGCCAATATCGATCACCAGATTTCCCAGCCCATCCACGCGCGCCGCGCACCCCGGTGGCACCAGCGTCGCCGCGGTGTACTCGGTAATCATCGCCGGTCCCGCAATCGCATCGCCCGGCTGAAGCAACTCGCGTTCGTAGAATTGCGTCGGTCTCCATCCGCCCTCAAACCAAACTTCCCGCTCGGCACTGCAAGCTGCGCTCCCATCGCCCACGACCACCGTTCGCCGTTCCGGCTCATATGGTTCGCTCGCCGCAATCATCCGCACGCGAAGGTTCACAATCTCCACAGGCCGCGATTCATCCGCGAAGCCGTACCGCTGCCGGTGCAACTCGTGGAACGCCTTTATCGACCGCTCCGGCGCCTGCGGATCGAACCCGACATTGAGCTCGTACCCCTGCCCACGGTAACGCAAATCCAAACTCCGCTCGACTACGCCATTCAATCCCTCCGCCGCAAACTCCGCCGCGCCCTCCGCAGAAAGCTCGCCGAAAACCTCGCCAAGACTCCGGATCGCTTCGCCCGGCAACATCACCGTTCGCGAAAAATCCCGCACTGTGTCCGCCAGTAGAATTCCCACCGCCGAAAGCGCTCCCGGCAGCGCCGGAACCAGCACGCGCGGAATGCGCAGCGCCCGCGCCAGCGAGCACGCGTGCAGCGGCCCTCCTCCACCAAACGCCACCAGCGTAAAATCGCGCGGATCGTGCCCACGCTCCACCGAAATCACGCGGATCGCCTTCTCCATCTGCGTCTCTACCACGCGCAAAATCCCCGCCGCAAACTCCTCTACCGTTTCGAGCGCACCCTTTTGTTCGCGCATCATGTGCCGCGTGCGCTCGCCATCCAGCTGCACGCCTCCGCCCAGAAAGCTCTTCGCATCCAGCCGCCCGAGCACAAAGTTCGCGTCCGTCACCGTCGCCCGCTCGCCGCGCCCAAAGCAAATCGGCCCAGGATCGGCGCCGGCGGACTCCGGACCGACGCGCAACATGCCTCCCGCGTCGAATCTCGCAAGGGATCCGCCCCCCGCACCCGCCGTGGCTATGTCCAGCATCGGGACGCCAATCGGCACTCCCGCTACCACCGACTCGCGCGTGAGCTCGGCGCCTGTCGCGGCGTTGGCCACAAAAACATCGGTCGATGTGCCTCCCATATCGAACCCAATGATCTTGTCGAATCCCGCCCACTGCGCCATCCGGCACGCGCCTACCACTCCGCCCGCCGGCCCGCTCAAAACCGTTCGCACCGGCTCCCCCGCCGCCACCCGCGCCGCAATGATGCCTCCCGAAGACTGCATCACGTCCACGCGTCCGCCCTTGTGTCCTGCTGCGATGCGTTGCCCCAAAGCCAATAAATAAGCCTGCATTCGCGGCGCCAGGTAGGCGTTCACGACTGTCGTTGACGTGCGCTCGTACTCGCGAAACTCCGGCAGAATCTTGTGCGACACAGAAACCGGAATCCCCAGCCCGCGCAACGCTGCTTCCACCCGCTTCTCGGTTCTCGGATTCGCGAACGAAAACAGCAGGCTGATCGCCACTGCCTCTGCGCCGCTCGCCTTCACGGCCGCAACCAGCGTCGCCAGTTCTTCATCTGTCGGCTCGCGCAGAATTTCGCCCTCCGCGCTCACTCGCTCCGCAACTCCGAATCGCAGCTCTTTCGCGACAAGACATACCGGCGCCGGCGCAAACCAGTCGTAGAGCCGCGCTCTTGCCTGCCTTCCGATTGCAATCGTGTCTTCAAATCCTGCCGTCGTCACAAACGCCACGCGCGCGCCGGTCCGCTCCAGCATCGTGTTGGTGCCCACGGTTGTTCCGTGTCGCACTTCCACATTTTCCGCACCGCCTAACTGCCGCACGCCCTCCAGCACTGCACGCGAGGGATCAGCCGGCGTCGAGAAGATTTTCTTCACGCGCAGTTTCCCATCCGCCAGGCAAACGCAGTCGGTAAACGTGCCGCCGGTGTCGATTGCAATCCGCAAATCCTGTCCCCCTCCACGCCCCGCCCCGCCGCCATGATGAGCTTGCCTTGGCAGAGTAGGTGAAAAAATGTCCCCGGCGAAGCACTTAGTGATAATGTTTTCCGATGAACAGGAAATGGGAAAAACGGTTCGGGATTCTCTGCGTCTTTGGCTGGTTGGCTCTCGCAAGCCTTCCCTTCTTTGCAGGAGCTGCATTTACCTCGGGGTATGTGCAGGCTTTCTGCGTTGTGGCGGCACTTATTCTGTTTGTTCCCGGCTTCATCTACCTTTACGTCGTCATCCTTTGGCATTGGAAGGACAGGTATCTTGGCAAACACAGCGACCTATGGGGCGTGCTTATCTTGATTGAGACGACCGGCTGGATGAAGCTCGTGTATCTCTTCCGTCATTTGATTCCCGACATGAGACACACAGGACGATACCGGCCGGAATCCTCGCAACCTGTCTAGCTCAGAAACTCCGCAATCGCCGCCACCACGGTGTCCTGCTCGTCCTCGCGCAGCTCCGGAAAGATCGGCAGCGCCAGCACTTCGCGTGCGGCGCGCTCGGCTTCGGGAAAATCTCCTTCGCCGTACCCCAACCCCTTAAGCGCTTCCTGCCGGTGCAATGGAACGGGATAGTAGATCTCCGATCCAATGCCGCGCGCCGTCAAGAACTCGCGCAGCGCATCGCGCCGTACCACGCGAATCACATATTGATGCCACACATGTTTTGTCCCCGGCGCTTCATGTGGCAGCACCAACCCATTCGCCGGATATGGCCCATTCTCGGCAAGCCCAGCCCTGGCAAACAACCTGCCATATCGCGCCGCCAGCTCCCGCCGCGTCTCATTCCACGCGCCAATATACTTCAGCTTCACCTTCAACACCGCGCCCTGGAATCCGTCCATCCGCGCGTTCCAGCCCAACTCATCGTGGTGGTAGCGCCGCCGCATTCCTTGATTGCGCAGCATCTTCACACGCTCGGCCACATCATCGCGGTTCGTCGTCACCATGCCCGCATCCCCCGCCGCGCTCAGATTCTTCGTGGGATAAAAACTGAACGCCGCCGCGTCGCCCAACGCGCCGGCTTTCGTTCCATTCCACTCCGCGCCCCACGCTTGCGCCGCGTCTTCAATGATCGTCAGCCCGTGCTCTCGTCCAAAACTAGAAGAAAAATCCGCACATTGGCCGTACAGATGCACCGGCAGAATCGCCTTCACGCCCGCCCCGCACTCTCCACCCAGAACCGCTTCCACCGCCGCCGGCGACAAATTGAACGTCACCGGATCGATGTCCGCCAGCACCGGCTTCGCTCCCGCTCGCAAAATCGCGCTCACAGAAGCAAAAAAACTGAACGGCGTCGTCACCACCGCGTCGCCAGGCCCGATTCCAGCGCCCGCCAGCGCCAGCCAGAGCGCATCTGTTCCCGACGAGCAACCCAGCGCGTGCTTCACGCCCAACTGCTCCGCCGCCGCCTGCTCAAACGCCGCCACGTGCTCGCCGAGAATGAACTGCTGCGTCTCCAGCACCTGCCCAAGGGCTTCCATCAGTTCCCCGCGCAACGGTTCGTACTGCCGCTTCAGGTCCAGCATCGGCACCGGCGTGCGCGCGGCGACGCCGCTTTTTGTCTCCGCTCGATCGGGAATGGCAGTCTTTTGCATTCCGCCTCTTTCAAACCCCTGAACCACAAATCGATGCTATCAGCAGCGGAATCTGCCTCGTCCCGGCGCTTCGCACTTTCCCGTTCTTTCGCCTATTCCACGGCAAACATTCATCTTCGCCGCGCAGTTGGCCCCCTCAAACCCCGTCGGGGACCATTTCATACCGAACGTAACTCCTCCGTGGAGTTGAAATAGGCCGAAAATCCCTATAAAGTTGACCCATTGCGGGGTTTGCCGGTTCCGGGCGTTCCGGGGCCGTCCCGCGTATCTGAAATTCGGTGCAACAGCAGGTTCACAAACAACTTCAAAAAGAAAGTAGGAGATCGGCATATGGAGAACAAGCCGGCACAAAATATTCAGGACACCTTTCTGAACACAGTTCGGAAAGACAAATCCCCCATTACGATTTATCTGGTCAGCGGCGTAAAGCTGACAGGCAAGATCAGGTCGTTTGATAAATACTCCGTGCTCCTGGAGAACAACAGCCAGGAACAGTTGATTTTCAAACACGCGATCTCAACCGTGGTGAGCAACCGGAGCGTGATGCATAGCGAGCATCGTCCGGCTGCCGTATCAGGGGGCATCGGTCCGTCGGCAGTTCCGGCGGCCGTGCAATCGATATCCCAGGCGACCGCTGAGCAACGTTAGCGCGATTGGCACGCGAAGTGTCCAGGTCGGGCAGCGCTCGTGGTCGCTCGCAAACCTCATCGGCAGATTCCGGCCGCTGGGGCGGCGGGTCGGGGTCCCCGCGGACAGGTCTTAGTCCGTGGGGTGAGGGATCCGAGCGCGCCGTTCTCGTCGCAGTGGACCTCGAGGTCCGTCCGCGCCGCAAGGGCCCGGCAGCCCCGGGTGAGCACTTCGGTGCTGGCCCGCCGAGTGATTCTGCGCCGCAAACGGCACTATCACTGCCTTTCGATCGCCTCCCGGCTTCATCGATTTCTTCCGGCGTCCACGCTCCCGGCCTCGATGTCGAAGAATCTCTCGCCGAGTTTCGCGAACTGCTGTTAAGCGCAGGTGGCCAGGTGGCGGCCGAGCTCATTCAGCGCCGCCCTCGTCCCGATCCCGCCACG
This sequence comes from uncultured Acidobacteriaceae bacterium, assembly GCA_963823805.1. Taxonomy (GTDB): domain Bacteria; phylum Acidobacteriota; class Terriglobia; order Terriglobales; family Acidobacteriaceae; genus Telmatobacter. Next base: position 940,551 of record CAWGMW010000003.1, read on the forward strand.
CTCATCGGCTCCGGCAAAGTGGAAGAGATCGCAGCTGTCGCCGCCTCTACCAACGCCGATCTTGTTCTCTTCGATCACGACCTTTCGCCCACGCAACTGCGCAACCTCGAAGCCGCTCTGCCCTGCCGCGTTCTCGATCGCACGCAGCTCATCCTCGATATTTTTGCCCGTCACGCCCGCACGCGCGAGGGCCAGCTCCAGGTGGAGCTGGCTCAACTCGAATACATCTTGCCTCGATTGACCGGCCGCGGCAAAGCCATGTCCCAACTCGGCGGCGGCATTGGCACTCGAGGGCCCGGCGAAACCAAGCTCGAAACCGATCGCCGCCGCATCCAGCGCCGCATCGATCAACTCAAGCGCTCGCTCGACGCCGTCCGCCGCGTGCGCCGCCAGCAGCGTCAGCGCCGCGAAGCTGTTCCCGTTCCCACTGTTGCTCTGGTCGGTTACACCAACGCCGGCAAAAGCACGCTCTTCAACGCGATCACCGGCGCCCAGGTGCTTTCATCCGCACGCATGTTCGCCACGCTCGATCCCAAGCTCCGCGCCATCGAATTGCCCAGCCGGCGCCAGGTTCTGCTGTCTGACACAGTCGGCTTCATTCGCAATCTGCCCCACACCCTTGTCACCAGCTTCCGCGCAACATTGGAGGAAGTTGCGCAGGCCGAGGTGCTGCTCCACATCCGCGACGCCTCCTCCACCTACGGCGGCGAGCAGAAGGCGCAGGTCGAGAAAGTCCTCGGCGAGCTCGAATCGCTCTCCAAGCCCCGCATTGAAGTCCTTAATAAAATTGATTTGTTGCCAGAAGACGAGCGCGCGGCACTGGTGGCACGCATGAATTCCAGTCCAAAAGGTCAGAGGGCGGAGGCCGCCGTGTCGGCGCTCACCGGCGAAGGCATTCCCGCTCTGCTCGCGGCAATCGATTCCGCGCTTCACTCCGATCCGATCGTCGAAGCCGAGCTCCGCGTTCCTCAGCACGAAGGCGCCGCGCTCGCCGCTATTGAGGCCGGCATGATCGTCCATTCGCGCGACTATGAGGGCAATCTCGTCCGGCTCACGGTCAGCGGCCCAGCCTCGCTCGTCGGCCGCATGCGCCGCTTCCGTCAGCGCGAAAGCTGATCGATCCGCCGTGAGGTGAGGCTACATCTTCAGGTTGTAGATCAGTCCGAATGGATCCTTCACGTAGCACCGCGGAAACTCCGGCTCATCTTTTACGATCACGCAACCGCCGGCCACCAGCCGTTTCTTCGCTTCTTCTACGTTCTCCACCGTCACTTCCAGAACCGGCCCCAGCGCCGGCCCCTCCTCGATGAAGAGGTTGATGCGCTTTCCGTGCAGGCTGATCATGTTGTGATCTTCGCCGCTAATCTTGAATCCCAGTTGCTTCACATAAAACGCAGCCGCAACTTTTGGATCCGGCGCCTGAATCAAAATGTCCGTGCCAAATTTGTTCGCCATTGGGAAGCCCTCCGCTGCTGATTGGCGGGTGCCCCAGTTCTCGATTTCGAGACCTGGTATACCACGATGCTTTAGTTACGAGTGCGCGGGTTCTGAGCCTTACCGCCCCTCAGGCCGCTTTCCGCCAAACCGCGAACCACCCCGATTCGCGCCGCCGCTCGGCCTGCCCGTTTTCGAAGACGTGCCTGGTCTCGAAAATCCACCCGGCCTTTGAAACCCATCCGGCTTTCCCGGCCTCTTGAATCCACTCGGCCGCGCGCCGAATGCGGGCCCAGTTCTTCCCGCGTTCGACCGCCCTGTTCCCGCCGCTGCGCCTTTTCCTTCCCGGCGCTTTTCGCCGAATGCCGGTGCTGGCCGTTCTCCATTGCCCGTCTGCCCGCGTCCTTCTTCGTTCCCCGCGCGACTCGGCCTCGGAATCCAACGCTCCTTGCTTCCCGTGCGCCTGCCGAAGCTCTTGCCCGCGCCCGCGCTCGAGCCCGCGCTCGAACCTCGTTCGCCTCCGAATAGCTTCTTCGGTCCATCGCTTCGCTTGAATGAGCCCTCAGGCCGCACGAATGCCGGCTTCTCTCCGCCCCGCTCTCCACCTCGACCTGCACCGCCCTCGCGCCCGCCGCCAAACGCCGGCCTCGCGCCAAACGCCTTGCCGCCTCGCTTATCAAACCCAGAACTCGCTCTCGGCGGCCGGCTTCCCCGATCACCGAACGCCGGCTTCTCGTTGCGCCGGAATGGCTTGCCCTCACTGCGTCCGCCAAACGCCGCTTCGCGCGGCTTCCATTCATTCCGCTCTCCGCCCCGTTCTCCGCTTCGCCCCGCGCTGCCCTCGCGCCGATCCGCGCCGCCTTCGCGTCCGCCGCCAAATCCTGGCTTCGCTCCAAATGGTCTGCTCGGCCGCGCGCCAAACGGTTTGCCGCCGCGCTTATCAAACCCCGAGTTCGCTCTCGGCGGTCCGTCAGTCCGCCTGTCGAACCTCGGCCGATCTCCGCCCCGCTCTCCACTTCGATTCGCGCCGCTCGCACTCGCGCCGCCAAACGTTTGCTCGCGCGGCTTCCATTCAGCTCTCGGTCCGCGCTCTTCCCGCTGCGCGTACGGCTTTCGGCCACGTTCCGGCGCTCTGTCGAATCGCTTTCCAGCGGGCTTGTCTCGCCAAGCTGGCTTCTCGCCTCTCTTTGCCGGAGCTCTTCCAGCTTCCTTCGGCAGTGAAATGTCCACTCTCATCCGTCGCGGCTTCATCTTTCCTTCGGCAGTCAGGCGGAGCGCATTCACTTCATCTGCTGTCAGTTCGCGCAGCTTGCCCGGCTCCACGTCCAGCACCAGCGGTCCGTAACCCACGCGGCGAATCTTCTCGGCAAAGTGTCCAATTGCCGCGAACATCTTTCTCAGCTCGCGATTCCGTCCCTCCGTCAGCACCACTTCGTACCACGGATTCTCTCCCACTCTCACCTGCCTGATCCGCGCCGGCGCCGTCCGCACGCGCGCTGAACCGGCCTCGCCTCGCTCAATCGCCACACCGCCGCGCAGCCGCTCCAACTCCTCTTCGCTTGGCTGCCCAGCCACTTTCACCAGATAGACCTTCTCCACGCCCGATCCGGCCTTGGTCAGCAGGTTCGCCAGCTCGCCGTCGTTCGTCATCAGCAGCAATCCTTCGCTCAGGTAATCCAGCCTACCAACCGGATACAGCCGCTCATTTGTTTTGGAGAAGAACTCCATCACCGTCGGCCGTCCCTCGGGATCGCTCACCGTTGTCACGTAGCCCTTCGGCTTGTTCAGCACAAAGTACCGGTGCCGTTCCGCGCCTTGCAGCAGCTTGCCATCCACGCGGATATGGTCGCGCCCCGCGTCGGCCTTGCATCCCAGTTGCGTCACCACCTGCCCATTCACGATCACGCGGCCGGCAACAATCATCTCCTCAGCGTGCCGCCTGCTCGCGACTCCCGCCCGCGACAGAATCTTCTGCAGCCGCTCCAGCTTCGCCGGTGGCCGCTCAACTACACCCGTCTCTCTTTCAGATTCTTCCTCTCCCGCACCATCCGCCGCTCCGCTCGCCGCCGCCATCCCCGGTCCGGCTTCAAGGGTTCCGTCCGCCGCAGCAATCTCCGTCTCCTCCCGGTACGCGCCGATTTCCGACTGCCCCGAAGCCTCCGCCCGACCCTGCGCCTCAACATCGCCAAGGTAGGTTCGCGCCTCTCCGCTGATCACATCCCCAATCGGATCCAGCACCGGCTCCCCGATCCTGAATTGAGCGGCTCCTTCAGCTTTGACCGCACGTTTCCCGGTCCGTGGAGTCGGAATTGACTTCGCAACGGGAATTTTCGATTTAGCGGCAGGTTTCTTGCTCTTCGCGTCAGGCTTTTCCGGCGGCTTGGCCTTTGTTGTCTTCGTCTTCGCCGTTGCCGCTTTGGCCTTTGTGCTGGTGGCCTTGCCCGCGACTATGACTTTGCTCACGGCTGCGACTTTGCTCGCGTCTGCGGTTTTCGCACTTTTCGTCGCGCTCTTTGGCGCACGCTTGGCAGCCGGCGATTTCGCCCTAGAATTCGCCTTCGACTTCAGCTCTTTTTTCATTGGGGGGAAAGCCTCTGTTCCTGCTTACTCTGCGCCGCTTCGCGCGCCTCTGGTGTGTTTTCTTTGGTCTCTGCCGGCTCTTCGCTCGCCGCTTCTTCCGTCTCCGCGCTCATGTCCGCGTTAAACTCGGCCTCCGCTGCCGTCTCATCTCCGGCTTCGAGTGCCGCGTCGTCCAGCTCGCTCGCCGCCATCTTCTCGAACTCTTCCATCGATGGCAGCTCCGTCACATCCTTCAGCCCGAAGCGCAGCAGAAACTCCCGCGTGGTCTTGTAGAGAATCGGACGCCCCACCACTGGTTTGCGCCCGGCCGTCACAATCAGCTTGCGTGCCAGCAACGATCCGAACACCCCCGACGAATCCACGCCGCGAATCTCGTTCACCTCGGGCGCGGTCACCGGCTGCTTATACGCAATCACTGCCAGTGTCTCCAGCGCCGGCAGCGACAGCTTCAGCGGCGGCTTCAGGCTCTTCACAAACAACCGCACCGCGTCGTGGCACTGCGGCTTCGTTCCCATCCGGTATCCGCCCGCAATCTCGCGAATCTCGATTCCACGTCCATCGGACGCATATTCCGCAACCAGCTCGTCCAGAACCTGCTTGATCGCTCCGCGTGCCTCGCGCTCGCGCAACTTCGCCGCGCGCTTTGCTTCCGCTTCGGCCCCAGCCTCATCGCCCGAATCAGCCTCTTCCGTCGCCTCGCTGTTCGCCGCCGCCGCATCAGCTTCGGCACCATTCCCGGGCGTCGTCTCCACCACGGGCTCCGCGCCGTCCTCAACTGCCAACGCGCCTTCAACAGCCGCAACCGGCTCCAGCCCCAGATACGGAAACGCCTCGTTCCGCTGCGGCAAACCCGCGCTCTCCGCCGCACCCTCCGTCGCAGCCGCGGCTTCCCGCGCCGCCTTCCATTCCAGCGCCTCATCGGCAAACAGCGCGGACAGTTGCGCCAGTGTCACCGGCTCCTCGGCGGCATAAATCACAGCTTCCAGCTTGGCTTTCAGGCTCATTCCTCTCAATGCACCATTCTGTATGTTACCGGATGCGCCTCTTTCTTCGCCTGTTCTCCCCCGCCAGCTCTCTCCGCGCACAAAAAAGGCGTCCGCCTTGGCGGACGCCCCCATCATTGCAACCTTCAAACTAAAGCGACATTTGACGGAACAGCCAGAACAGCGATCCTGAAAGCATTGCTGCCACCGGCAGCGTAAACACCCACGCCGCCGCGATGTTGCGAATCGTTGAGAACTGCAAGCCGCTCTTGTTCGCCGCCATCGTTCCCGCCACGCCGGAGTTCAGCACGTGCGTCGTCGATACCGGCAGCCCGAAGTTATCCGCCGCCATGATCGTTCCCATCGCCACCAGTTCCGCGCACGCACCCTGCGCGTAGGTCAGGTGCTCCTTGCCGATCTTTTCGCCCACCGTCACCACAATGCGCTTCCAGCCGACCATTGTCCCGAGTCCCAGCGCCAGCGCCACGGCCACCTTAACCCACCCCGGAATGAACTTCGTCGCCTTGTTCACCTGCGTCTCGTATTTCGAAAGCGCTGCAGTCTCATCCGCGGTGAACTGTGGATTCTTGCTCTTCAGCATCAGCCGGATCGCCTCGCTGGCCACGTACATGTCGTTGCGCACGTTGGTTTGCTGGCTCGCCGGAACCGCCTTGTACTCCTTGTAGAGCGAAACTTCGTTGCTCAAATCGTTCACCAGCTCCCGCAGCGCGAGCATGGTGTCCGGCTGCAACTGCTTGGTGGCGATGTATTGGGTCACCGTCGCCCTTGCGTCAGCGCCCATTACGGCGCTCTGATCCGCATGCTTGTTGATCACTTGGTCGGCTGCCTGCGACGCCGTAACAAACGCCTGCACGTCCTTCGCTGTCACCGCGTGGTTCAGCGCATATGCCGTCGGCACCGTGCCAATCAGGATCAGCATGATCAGCCCCATGCCCTTCTGTCCGTCATTGGATCCGTGCGCAAAGCTCACGCCTGAGCAGGTGAAAATCAGCAGCGCCCGGATCGGCCACGGTGGAGGAGTGCTGCCCTTGGGCGAGGTAAACAGCACATCGGCGTTGTCGATGACGATCCTCGCGAAGAGGGCCACCGCGTACCAGCAGGCGATTCCCACCAAAAGCATCGTGGCGATGAGACCCATCGGGGGATTCCATGACGTGAAATATTTGATGGGCTTCCACACGGCCATCCCCGGAGCGCCGAAGGTCCCGAAAACCATGGGTGCGATCCACAAAAACATATAAGCCCCAGGGATTCCCGTGATTGCAACGGTCGGAATCAGCCAAAGCGGCTTCCGGTGGTTCGCGTCGAAGAGGTGGGCGAAACTCTTGGCCCATTTGGTGAGGATAAATAACTTGGAGAGCAGCAGCAGCGCACCGGCGCAGATGAAGCCGACGATAGGCGAAATGAGCAGCACCTCAAACACCTTGCCGGCTTGTCCCCAGTCCACGCCCGATGTCCCGGAGTGTACGCTCATCAATTGGTTCGCCACGCCCACGCCGATAATCGAGCCCACCATCGTGTGCGAGCTTGACGCCGGCAGCCCGAACCACCACGTGCTCAGATTCCAGATGATGGCCGCGATCAGCAGTGCGAACACCATCGCGAACCCCGCGCCGTAACTCACCTGCAAGATCAGCTCTACGGGCAGCAGCGTAATCACCGCGAACGCCACCGCGCCGCTTGAAACCAGCACGCCGCACAGGTTGCACAGCCCCGACCACACCACCGCGATATTTGGATCCAGCGAGTGCGTGTAGATCACCGTCGCCACAGCGTTCGCCGTGTCGTGGAACCCGTTCACAAACTCGAATCCAAGCGCGATCAGCAGCGCCACGCCCAGCAACAGATAAGGCCATACACTGACGACCGTCACGTTGCTCAGGTCCTGCTGTATGTGGAACCCGATGTAGCCCAACCCGCCCAGCAGCGCGATTACAACGACCGCGCCGCTCACCCAGGCGGAACTTTTCTTCATTTTTTGGTCAAGAAGCGACCCGCCCGCAGGCGCCGCTTCTACGGTCGTTGCCAGATCGGCCATCGTCGAACTCCGGATTGAAATTTATTTTGTCGTCGGAGTCGGTGGGAGTGGGAAACTCCGAACCTCATCAGGGATAAACCACCTGCATGAATGGATCATCAACGTCCTGTAAATTCGAAGGCGGACCGGCTCACGGCTCGTTGTCGGGCAGGTCGGCGGATTCGTCGCGTGAATGGTCTGTATATCGATGTTCCTAAATTATTTATTCGGCCGGCGTGCAGGTTTCCTTCACGTCGAACGTTGATCGAATTAGCGCTGTTCAATCACAAAACCGGGAGAACCGCTCCTCGGGGATCTTGTGCGGGCTCAGGCGCGCCGGTGCGGTAGGCGCCCATCCCTTTCGCCATCTTCTCCAGCTCTTCAGCGTGTGCCGACAGCCCACAGGGGTGGCCCTCCGTTTCGAGCAGGTGCCCGTTGTCTCGAATCATCGCAAAAAGAGGACTCGCTAACGCCTGATCGAGGCTCGATTTCCTGACGTTATGCGTCGCCAGCGCGGAAACAGGACACGCGGTCACATCTCCGCTCGGATTCACATGCACGAAGCCGCGCCCGGCGGAGACGCATCCCCCCAGGACCTCTTCATCCCCGGGCGAATGGATGATGTATGCGCCTCCCGTCAATCGATCCCGGTATTCGACAACCACCTGCCGGAAACGCGCTCGCTGCTTCTCCGTCAGCACCACGCCGTTTTCGCACCCTCCGGTCGGAATCTGTTCGATGAACATGGCCAGTGGTCCGCTGTGGGCGATCAGTGCATCAATATTCTGCGGCTGCGACCAGTACTCGACGTTTGCCGATCCGATCGTCACGGCGATGCCGGTCAAAATGCCCGCCTCGCGAAGCCGGTCGAGTGAGCCCATTGCCTTCTCATAGACTCCGCTGCCCCTGCGCAGATTCGTCAGCTCGCGATCGCCCTCCAGGCTCACCACAACAACTGTATTGGTGCACCGGCTCAGGATTTCGTAATCGCTGGGCCGCAAAGCCGTTCCATTCGTGAACACGAGAAACAGCCGATCGGGATAGTCGCTGAATAAATTCGCAACGCCCGGCAAAAGGAACGGCTCGCCGCCGGCGATCATGAATGCCATCACGCCCAGCCGAACCGCTTCGTCTACGACTCCGCGCCATTCGCTGAGGCCAAGTCCCGGCTGCACCGGAGCGTTCGTCACCGTCCCCACCGCACCCGCATAGCAGCCCGCGCAGCGCAGATTGCATTTAGATGTCACGCTCAGAACGAGAAAAGGAGGAACGCGTACCCCGCGAGCCAGCGAGCGCGCTCGAACCCGGCTCGACTGCGCAACCGTCCGGGCGAGGCGCATGAATCCAGGCAGGTAGCGCCGATGACGCATCACCCACGGAATCAGAACCCGCGTCAGCTGCGGGTCGATTCCCTTGATCCGGCGCGTCAGATCGAACAGCCGGTCGGGCAGAAAGTCGCCGCGCCGAACGGGCAACTCGTTTTGCTTGGGCATTTCCTAAAGCATACGCGGTTTGCGTTGCCTTGGTTCCCTTCGCGCCCGATGCACCCTCCGCTACTCCGGGATCGCCACCGTTCCTTTTACCGTCAGCGTCCCCGTCACCACCGGCGCTCCGGTGTCCGGCTGCCCTCCGCCCACGCTCACCGCGTACGCGCCCTCCGCCTCAATCAGCTCGCCCACATCCGTCACCATGCTCAGGTCGCGCGGCTTCAAGTCGAAGTGCACCTTCGTCGATGCCCCCGGCTCAAGATGCACCCGCTCGAACCCTCGCAAAGCAAGCCGTGGCGCGCCCGCTACATCGGGAAACTTCAGATATAGCTCCGCCACTTCATCGCCCGCGACGCTTCCGGTGTTCGTCACCGTCGCTTCAATCACTGCCGGATCTCCCGCGTTCACTGTCCCTGGCGGAACCGTCAGTCCGCTATATGCGAACTTCGTGTAGCTCAGCCCGTACCCGAACGGATACAGCGGCGTCCCCGTGAAGTAACGATAGGTCCGCGCCTTCATCGAGTAATCTTCGAAATTCGGCAGTTGATCCAAGCTCTTGTAGAACGTCACCGGCAGCCGTCCCGCCGGATTGTTCGCGCCGGAAAGTGTCTCCGCCACTGCGGTCCCACCCTCTTCGCCGGGGTACCACGCGTCCAGAATCGCATTCGCGTGTTCATTCGCCCAGTTCACCGCCAGCGCGCTTCCATTCGTCAGCACCACCACCAGCGGCTTGCCTGCCGTCGCCACGCCCTTCAGCAGATCCTCTTCCGGCTTCGGCAAATCCAGGCTGGTGCGATCGCCTCCTTGAAAGCCCGGCTCGCTCACATTCATCTCTTCGCCTTCAAGTTGACTCGTAATGCCCACCACGGCCACAACCACGTCCGCGTCCTTCGCTGCCGCCACCACCGCTGGATCCATGCTCTGGTCGATCTTGCCCCACATCAGCTTCAAATGCAGCGCAGATTTGCCTGTCCTCTGGTACTCCACCCGCAGTGGGTAAGGCTTGCCCGCTTCCAGGTGCACTTTGCCTGTGATCGTCTCCACGCCGTGCGGATAATTCGCCATCGCCACCGGCTTGTCATCCAGAAACACGCGGAAGAATCCGTCCGTCTCGACACCCAGGTTGTAGTCGCCCGTCTCGCTCGGAGTCAGCGTGGTCTCCCACTTCACCGTCAGCGGATCGACGTTACTCGCTGCATCGGGCACTGGTTGCGCCTCAATGTCGATTCCCGGCTCAATGCGCGTCACCAGCCCTTGCGTCGCATAAGACTGCGCACTCGCAAAGCTCACGATGTTCTCGTTCAAATAGGTCGTTTTCACTCCCGGCTTTCCATCCACGGTAAACATCTCATCCGGCACCGGCGAGGCTTCCTTGCTCAGGAATCCCGTCCCCGCCATAAACGTGATCGTGTCGCCCGCGAACTCCTTCTTCAGCCCCTCCAGAATCGAAACCGTGTGCGTCGGAATCCCGTTGTAATTCCCCAACAGCACTCGCGTCTGCTCCGCCAGCGGCCCCACCACGAGCATCTTCTGCCCCGTTGTCTTCAGCGGCAGAACGCCGTCGTTCTTCAGCATCACCATCGACTCGTTCGCCAGCTTTAGCGCCAGCGCCCGATGCGCCGCGCTGTCCAGCTCGCTCGCGTCGATCTTTGAGTACGGCACCATCTCCGGGGGATCGAACATCCCCAGCTTCATCCGCGCCGTGAACAGCCTCGTCACCGCCGTGTCAATTTCGCTCTCCTTCAGGTAGCCGGCTTTCACCGCGTCGATATACGGCTTGTAATCGTGGTCGTCGGTTACCTTCGCCCTGAAGTCGATGCATTCGTTGTCCATCCCGCGCTCGAGGCTGATCGCCGACGCTTGCGCCTGCGTCGGCTCATAGCGGTGGCCTTCAAAAATGTCGCGCACGGCCCCGCAGTCTGACACAACGTACCCTTGGAATCCCCACTTTCCCCGCAGTTGGTTCTGCAAAAGGAACTCGTTCGCGCACGCCGGCTGCCCGTTGATGGCGTTATACGCACACATCACGCTGCCCGCCTTGCCCTCCGTCACCGCTGCGCGAAACGCCGGCAGATACGTGTCCAGCTCGTCGTGCCTGCTCACGTCCACGTCGGCAAAATGCCGTGTCGGCTCCGGTCCTGAGTGCACGTCAAAATGCTTCGGCGTCGAAATCACCCGGTAGTAGTGCGGATCGTCGCCCTGCATTCCGGTCACAAACGCTACGGCCATACGCGCCGTCAGAAACGGATCCTCTCCGTACGTCTCCTGCCCACGCCCCCACCGTGGATCGCGAAAGATGTTCAGGTTCGGAGCCCAGAAATCCAGCCCATGAAAGATCAGGCTGTTTCCATCGTTCGCCGCCGCTGATTGCTCATAAACCACGCGTGCCTCGGTGCTGATGTCGATTGCCATCGCATGAATCCTGGGCGTGTCGAACGTCGATGCGAGCCCGATCGGCTCGGGAAACTCCGTCGTTCCCACCACCGCATCGCCGTGCAGCGCCTCGCTCCACCAGTCGTATCCCTTCACGCCCAGTCGCGGAATCGGGCGCGCCTGGTTCACCAGTTGGCTCGCCTTCTCTTCGAGCTTCATCCGATGCACCAGGTCGGCCGCGCGCTGCTCGGCCGGCAAATTCGGATTCAGGTACGCCGGTTTCTCTGCGTCTTGTCCCCACACCATTGCCGCCGCACCAAGCCCCAGCAACGCTCCCGCCACCATCCGCATTCCACGCATCGAAATCATCTCCTTGGTAACCCTTTCCTCTCATGCCCGCGGCGATCGTTCGAGGCCCGAACTTTCTCGCCCTCAGCGGCCAACTCTAAACAGCGCAGGAACCGCTGTCAACACGCCTTCGCGCCGTGGAAAAACGCTTTACAACAGCATTTTCTCACTCGACCCTCCGGCAGCCGAAAGCTGAAAGCTCGAGGCTGACCCCTGACACCTGACCCCTGCTGTTGTAACCTTTCTGCCGACACCCCCGTAAACCCGTTCAGAAAGGGAAGCAAAATGCCCGCGCGACCGGAAATCGTACGATCGGACAGCGTGCCCGGGCCATCGGAAAACATACTTGTCCGGTTCCGGCAAGGCGATCTCGATGCCTTTGAATCTCTCTTCCGCGAGCATCAACGTTCCGTCTACGGCTGGATCCTCCGCATCGTTCGCGATCCCGCCGCCGCTGAAGATCTCACGGTCGAGACATTCTGGCGCATTCATCGCGCTCACGACCGCTTTGAGTCCGCGCGTCTCTTTGAGCCCTGGGCAAGGCGCATCGCCACCCGCGCCGCCCTCGACTGGCTCCGCGCGCGCCGCCTCGAGTCCGGGCTGACCCCCTCCAATTTCGATCAGAACGTTGTCGACGTGCCCTCGAAGTCCGCGATCGATCCGGGCATCGCCGCCGAGATCCGTTTGAAAACCGCGCAGGCCTTCGCTCGCCTTCCGCCCGGCCTGCGCATCGCGGCCACTCTCGCCATCGTCGAAGAGGAGCCGCACCGGGAAGTCGCCGCCGCCCTCGGCATCTCCGTCGGCGCCGTCAAACTGCGCGTCTTTCGCGCCATTCGATTGTTGAGAAAGGACCTGCTCGGTCAGGGAATCACGCCATGAAAAAACAAGACGAGAACCGCATCGAACAACTCTTGCAGAAATCGCTGCCGCCCATTGATCCCGCTTCCGAGCCGTCTCGCGACCTCTGGCCCGCGGTCCTTCGCCGTCTCGACGCCGAATCCGATCGCTCCGTCACGGCTCCCGGCCTGCTTCGCCACAACTGGTTTGACTGGGCGCTCCTCGCCGGCCTCGTTCTTTTCGCCCTCTCGTTCCCGGCCACGATCCCGGTCTTTCTCTACTACCTATGAAAAACCAGTTCTCAGTTCGCATCTCACAACCGTGCATGAGCGGCGGAGGACTTGGAAAGAAAAACCAGGAAGCAAGAACAGCAAACCCGAAGCTAAGAGCTAATAGCTAAAGGCTAATAGCTGCTTTCGAAAGGAGACCACCCATGAACCCGCATCCTTACCTTCGCGCTTACCTCGCCGGAATCTTTGTTACCACGCTCATTCTGCCGGTCATGCTTACGGCGTTCATCGTCATTCGCATTGTCCTTCAGGTGCCCATTCCCATCGAGCGCGGCCTTATCTTTCCCATGGCGCTTGTGCCTGCGGGCTGGGGCCTGTGGAACATGCTCTGGCTGGCCTCGCACGAGCGCACGCACCTTGCCGTCGGCGTGCACGGCGCCATTCTCCCATTCCTGCTTTTGCCCATCGGAGCAACCGTCGCCCGTTGCTTCGGCGTTCTCTCGTTCGGTGCCTCTGGCGCCACCTGGTTCAACGCCTGTACGTTTCCGTACGCACTCCTCGCCGTTGGTTTCTGCTTCGGCGTCGCAGTCTACTACCTCGTCTGGAAATATATCGTCGGCTTCCTCAACCGCACCCTCGGCATCGCCTGAGAAACCACGCGCCGACGATAATGTGGGTGCCCCATCCTTCCGCAGTTTCATCGCGGAAGGGTGGGAAGCAGGAATCCTCGTTCCCGAATGACGAATCGGCCACTGACTGCTGGATATTGAAAGCTGCAAGCTGCGCGTTATCGGCTACCGCCTGAAAGCTAAAACCTAATCACTGACCACTAGTTCTTGAAGAAATCTCCCAGCCCCGCACGCTCCGCATGGGCCGCCATCGCCGTCTGGATCGTCAGCGCCAGCTCCAGCGCCGCGCGGCCCTGCCTCGCCGTCACTTTCGGCTCGCGCCGCGTCCGCACCGCCTCAAGGAACGAAAGAATCTCCAGCCGCAGCGGCTCGCCGTCCATGACCTCCGGCTTCACGAAGGTCAGTCCCGGAGCTGGCCCATCATGGCCCCCAGCCTCGCCCCCAGCCAGGCCCTTCGCAATCTCCTTCAGTTTTTCGGGATTGTTTCTCGCGGCAGCAATCTTCATCGCCAGTGTCGCCGGAATCTGGCCCGATGCAAGCAGTTTCTGAATCACAGCCGAATCGAGTTTCCCCGTGGCCAAAAACTCGGCCGCCGCCTCAGCCAGTTGAGACTCAGAGTTGGGCGCCCCATCCTTGCCGCGCTTCTGTTCTTGCGGCAAGGGTGGGAGACGATGCTCTTCACCAACTCCGCCAACTCCGCTGTCTATCCGAATCACCAGCACGTCCCGCCTCGCATAGTCGATTGACACGTACTGCCGCGGCTCAAAGAATCTCAGTTTCCTCACCCGTTCCGTCGACACGCGCGATGCCGTAAAGTTCGCCACGCAACCCGACTCGAACTCCACCCTCACATTTGCAATGTCCACCTTGGGTGACAGAATCGGCAGCCCCACCGCGCGCACTTCGCGCACCGCCGACTTCGCAAACGTCAGCACAATGTCCAAATCGTGGATCATCAAGTCCAGCACAACGTCGACATCCAGCGCCCGCGGCGTAAACACGCTCAGCCGGTGCGCCTCAAAGAACATCGGCCGCTTCAGATTCGGTTCCACCGCCAGCACCGCCGGGTTAAACCGCTCCAGGTGTCCCGGCTGCAGGATCTTTCCATTTTTTTCCTGGATTTGGATGAGATCGTCTGCTTCGCGCAAATTCCCCGCCAGCGGCTTCTCCACCAGCAGGTCCAGTCCAGCCTCCAGCAGCGCCGCGGCCACCTCATGATGCTTTACCGTCGGCACGGCCACGCATGCCGCATCCAGCTTCAGGTCCGCTCTCAGCAGCTCGTCGATCGTGGCAAACGCCGGAACCCCGTACAGCTTCCTGGCCTCTTCTGCCCGCGCCGCATCGGGATCGACCGCCGCCACCAGAGCTACGCCACGGCCCGCCGTGTCAACACCAGCCGCCTCGAGTTCGCGCACCACCCTCAAGTGGTTTCGCCCGAACGCTCCGGCGCCGGCCACCGCCACGCGCAACTGTCTTTCGCCCGTTATTTCGCTGCCTCTTTTTCCGGCCCTTTTCCTTCAACTGCCTTCAGGCAGCGGCTGTAGAGCGCGAGCAACTGGTTCACATGCTCTTCGGGCTTCGCCCCGCCCGCTCCGGTAAATCCCGTCGAAGGCACTGCGGTCTTGCCCACGCCCGCTGTCCCCGCCACAAACTTCATCAGGTCCAGCGCGATATCTTCATTGCGCCGGGCTCCTAGCCCCGCGCTGCTGATTGTGTCCATATGCATTTCTCCGAACACCGATGCTACCAGATGAACCGCGTGGAATTCCGCGCGTAGGCCCGATCCATACCCGAGGAAAAGGGTGCCCCATCCTTGCCGCGTTGTTGCTTTTGCGGCAAGGGTGGGGGCGGCCAGTGCCAACTTGCCAACCTGCGCGAAGCGCATGCCAACTCGCCAACACGCGCGAAGCGCGGCGACTCTGCTCACTACGCTAGTCTGGTCCCATGCCGCTCGCCTACGTCGCCCTCGGCGCCAATCTTCCCAGCCCCGCCGGCACACCCGACGCCACGTTCGCCGCTGTCCTCCCGCTCCTCGCTGCTAATGGGCAAATCGCCGCTCGTTCGTCTCTCTATTCCACTGCGCCTGTCGGCGCGCCCCCCGGTTTTATTGATCAGCCCCGTTTCCTCAACGCCGTCATCGCTCTTTCAACCGATCTGCCCCCGCGCATTCTCCTCGACGCGCTCCTTTCCATCGAGCGCTTCTTTGGCCGTGATCGCGCCGCCTCCGTCCCCAATGGCCCCCGCACCCTCGACCTTGATCTCCTCCTCTACGACGACCTCGTCCTCTCGGAGTACGACCTCGAAATCCCTCACCCCCTCCTCGCCCAACGAGCCTTCGTCCTGGTCCCCCTCGCTGAAATCGCTCCATCTCTCCGCGATCCCCGCTCCGGGCTCACTGCCGCCCAACTCCTCGCTGATCTCTCACCCACTTCCGACCCAGGTGCGGTCGCCCGAATCACAAGCCGCCTTTGGCCTGCCGGCTAGCCCGCAACTTCCGCCAAGCGCAGGAATCACCCCACCAGAGGTAACCGGATTGGTTCGAAGCCCATTAGTAGATGAGGTTTTCCAGATAACATGAGTCCAACGTTCTGCGTGCCGCACGAGCTTCCCGGCTCCGCGCGCACGCCGGTGCTCACTGCACCGCTGCAGGTTGGAGGTTCGCATCATGCTCTCGCCGTACTTCGGATTCAAAGAAGAACCTTTCGGAGTCAATCCCGATCCGCGCTGCCTCTATCTAAGCCGCACCCATCAACAGGCGCTCGAAACCCTTGACCTCGGCTTCTCCAGCGACCGAGGTTTCACGGCCATGATCGCGCCCCCCGGAATGGGTAAGACGACCCTCCTCTTCCGCTTCCTCGAGGACATTCGCGACTCCGCTCGCGTCGTCTTTCTCTTCGATCTCGATCCCCAATGCGAGCCGCGCGAGTTTGTCGCTTACATCCTTCGCGACCTCGGCATCGTTCCCGCGCATGGCAGCGCCGAGATGCACGATCAGCTCAGCAACGCAGTCATCAAGGAAAATCGCGCCGGCCGCAAATTCGTCATCGTCATCGATGAGGCACAGAACCTCTCTGAGGCCGTCCTCGAGCGCGTTCGCCTCCTCACCAACTTTGAAACGTCGCGCGGCAAGATGATCCAAATCGTTCTCTCCGGACAGTCGCAGCTCTCTGAGAAATTGCTTCACGCTTCTCTCGTTCAGCTTCGCCAGCGCATCTCCACGGTCTGCCACATCGAATCGCTCTCCGCTGAAGAGACGGTCGGCTACATCGACTACAGGGTCAAAATGGCCGGCTATCTTGGCCACCCCCTGTTCACAGCGGGCGCAGTCAATCTGATCGCCCAGGCCAGCCACGGCACTCCCCGCACCATCAACAACCTTTGCTTTAACGCGCTGGCTCTGTGTTGCAAAATGAGGCTCCGTCAGGTCGACGCCGCCATGGTCGCCAAAGTCATCGCCGGCCTGCAATTGGTTCCGCAACCGAGCGCGCCCATCGCTACCGCCGAAATGCCCGTCGCCGCGGCACCCGAGCGGTCCAGCGAAAGCAAGAGTTATATCGGCCTGCGACTGATTCCGTCATCCCACCAGCCGGCTGCAACCCCTGACGCTCCTGTCGCTGCCTCCACCGACGAATCGCTTGACCAGCCCGCTGAACCCAAGTTCTGGGTGCGAACCAAACTGCGTCTCCTGCACTTGCTTCCGGCCACCACCGGCAGCGTCATGCTCTGGGTTCCCTCAGCCGCCATCATCCTCGTCGTCAGTTTCCTCGGCGTGCTGCGCCTCACTGAGCTCTGGGCCCCTCAGGCTCACTCGATAGACGTCGACCAGTCCACAGTCCTGGCTGCTCCGCCCTCAGCACCCGCGTCGGACACCGACGAACCCGCCGCTACTGAATCCAATTCACCCTCTGACGCCGGATCGCCGGTCGACAATCCTGTTTCCGCGCCCGCCGCCGCCCCCAAGCCTACGCAGGCCAGCGCATCCATTCCCAAACCCTCACCTGCCGCCGTGTTGCCCGTCTCTCCTTCCAGGCCGCACCACGCTGATGCCTCCAGTCCCAAACCCGCTGCAGCCGTCGTTCAGCCCAGCGTTTCGACTGCCAACGAGTCCTCAGCTTCAAATCCGCCCGGGAGCAGCGCCTCCGTCCCCACTTCCTCCGCTGCCGCGCAACCCGAAGTAACTCCGGCCGCACAGCCGTCTTCCGCTGGCCCAACCACGAATCCCGCTGCCGCGCACAGCCCAACTCCAGCCACTCCAAACGCCGCCTCGGCGAAGAAGGTCCGCGCCGCTATCACTCCCAACACACCGGACGCCGCGCAGCCGTCCGCTTCGCCCAGTGTCCGTCCTGCGCTGCCCCCAATAGCTCCCTGATTTCCGTCTCTTGATTTTCTGCGCTCTCGCACGCCGCGCCTGCCCGCGCGGCGTCGGCGCCTTGCTCGGCGCTCTTTGGCCAGGTCTCTACTCGGCGCTATCGGCAATCCAGTATTTCAGAACTTCGTTCTCATCGCTGTTGTAGCTGCAAACCAGCTCCACGCGCTTGAACGCGCCTTGGCCGTCTTCAAGCAGCAGCTTGTCCGACACGCTCGTTGTAATCCCCGGAGCTACATGAACCGACACTTCCCCATTAAACCGTTCATCCGGCGTATCGGCGCCAATCCATAGGAACCCCTTCCCTGTGATGGACCTTACATATGCATCCGCGCCCCTCGAACACGCCTTCGCCGCCACTGCTCCGTCATTGTCGGGCAAAGCCCCCGCGCCACCCGGTTGCCGGGTTGCAGCCTGGCTTCGGCTGGCCGCGATCGATTCCCACTCTCTCGCTCCACCGTAAAGCCCGATCACGACCATCGCCGCCAAAGCAATCGCTCCGGCTCGCACCCTCCACTTAGCGCCACTTGGCCCCATCAACTCCCAGTCGCGCGCAAACTGCTCCCCGCTATACAGCAGAGTCCCCGTCCCATCCTCGCCCGTCCACCGCACCGCCACCAGGTCCGTCCTCGGACTGCTCACAAACACTGTTCCCGCCAGCCCGTCTGCCTTTCGCTTTGCCTCCGCGCCCTTTGGGGGATATCCTCGCGACTTCATCTCGCATCCCTCCTCGCTCGCAGCGCGCTATCCACGTCCGGAATCCCCACTTCGCCTCTCGGCTGCAACGCAATATACCACTCCCGCCATTGCTGTCGCTCAAGCCACGCCGCTGTCGCACAATGGTTGAAGAGCCTTTTCCCGTTCCCAAGAGCGCATCCTATGCAGTGGTTCCAACACAACGCGATCTGTGGCGCGCACGTGCTGGTCATTGCACTGTCGATCCTCCCGCTAACGCCGTCCCTCGCCGCGCAATCCCCGGCGCAAATCCCGTCCATATCGTCGCCGGGTGCCCCCGGTCCCTCGCACTTGGGGACCGGGGATACCACAAACCCTGCACCGCCCCCCAATCCCGCTCCAACCCCTAAACCCGACCAGGTCACCGTCACCGCCTATCGCGCCCCGCTCGGCGTTTTGGAAAGCCCCGTCACCACCCGCCTCCTCACCAGCGAGGCCCTGCGCTCGACCGCCGCCATCACCTTCGATGACCAGTTGCGCACGCTTCCCGGCGTCGAGCTTTTTCGCCGCTCCAGCTCGCTCGTCGCCAATCCCACCTCGCAGGGAATCAGCCTTCGCGCCCTCGGTTCCACCTCTGCCAGCCGCACTCTCGTCACTGAAGACGATGTTCCTCTCAACGACCCGCTCGGCGGTTGGATTCACTGGCAGGAGCAGCCCGAGCTATCCATCCAATCCGTCGAGCTGGTTCGCGGAGGCGCCAGCGACCTCTATGGATCGAGCGCCATCGGCGGCGTCGTCAACATAATCGCGGCACGACCCCCGACACGAGCATCGTCCAAAGGTTTTGAGGTGCGGAGCACCCTCGGCGGCGAAGGCACCTACGACAACAGCCTTCTCGCCGCTGCGCATCACGGCCCATGGAATCTCCTCGCCGCCGGCGGCCTCATCGGCACTGACGGCTACATTCAGGAAGCTCCATCCCAGCGCGGCCCGGTCAACGTCGCCAGTAACGTTCACAGCCAGAACGCCCTGCTCACAGCCGGCCGCGATCTTCACAATCTCAAGCTCTTCGCGCGCGCCACCGGCTTCAACGAGTCACGCCACAACGGAACCCCCTACCAGAGAAATTCCACTCGCCTCATTCGATACAGCACCGGCGCCGATTGGCAAAATGCGCGCAGCACCGCGCTCGCCCTGCGCCTTTACGGATCGGACGAACGCTATCGCCAGACGTTTTCGAGTATTTCGAACCTTCCCAACTTCGGCGACCCGTCGTGCACTTACCGCTGCGGTGAGACGCCGAGCAAATTCTCCTACCTCCCCGACAATGAGCTCGGCGCAGCCGCGCACTGGAGCCAACCCTTCGGCGCAGGCCTGTTGTTCGTTGCCGGAGCCGACGCGCACAACGTCCGCGTCTGGGATCGCGAGCAATCCTACACCGGCACTGCCGCGCTCACGAACCTCGCCGACCATCAGCGCGATTCGGCCGCATACGCCGAGGCCATGTGGGTTCACAATGCGTGGACGCTGGTCGCCTCGGCCCGCATGGACTGGTTCCAGAACTACGATGGCCACGAAACGCAATGGAACGGATCAACGTGGTTGTCCACCTCACAACAGCCGGTCCAAAACCAGGAAAATATTCTGGATCCGCGCCTGGGCCTCTCGCGTAAGCTGTCGCCGCACTGGGCGCTCACGGCCTCGGGATTTCGCGCCTTCCGCGCTCCCAGCCCGAGCGAGCTCTACCGCTCCACGCAGGTCGGCAACCAGCTCACTCTACCCAACGGCAGCCTCCTCAGCGAGCGCGCAACCGGATGGGAAGCCGGCCTTTCCGCTCAGCGCTCCTGGGGCAGCATCCGTTCCAGCTACTTCCTCACTCAGGTCAATCGACCCATCGTCGCTCTCACCATCAACCCCACCTCTTCGCCCATCCTGCTCATGCGCGAAAACCTGGGCCAGATCGAAAGCCGCGGCGTCTCTCTCGACTTCGAACTCGCGCCGCGCTCCTGGATGGTTGTTGATGGTGGCTACCAGTACGCGCACGCCGTGGTCTCGCGCGGCACTCAGGATCTGGGCAAATGGATTCCCGAAGTCGCTCGCAACATGGCCACTCTCAATCTGCGTGCATCCCGGCCGTCTCTCGGAACCATCAGCCTGCAAAGCCGCCTCAGCGGCCGCCAGTTCGACGACGACGCCAACGCCTATCTCCTCCACGGCTACTTTCGCCTCGACGCCTACGCCTCGCACAACTTGGGCAAGCGTTTCGAGCTCTTTGCCGCCGGCGAAAATCTTTTCAACCGTTCCATCGAGGTTTCCAAGACTCCGACCACCACTCTCGGCCAGCCCCGCACCGCCCGCGCCGGATTCCTTGTTCACCTCGGCCGCGGCACAGATTAACCGCCTCGCTGACACCCGTCATCCTTCAGTTGACGCGGCGACAGCAGACAGCCGCAATGCGACCAGCCCTGTGTCTGTCGAATGTGTGGTGATCGTGGATCGGCTGCCGCTGCAGTCCCGGCTGGGTTCCGGGCGTGGCGCCAAAGTAACGCGCCGCCTAGGCCAGCGGCTTTACGGGAGGCCAGCCGGGGGTCGGATTGGCCGGGTGTGCAGGGGCCGGTCCATTGAGCGGTTCCAAGCGATTCGCTGTCATCGTCCCCTCCTTTGCAGCTACCATGATACCACTGAATCGTCAGTTCAGATCGAGATGTTCTAACCCATTCTGCCCTCATCTTTTAGTGTCTTGTCCAACTCTGCGGTCAGCTCCACGCGATGCTTGTCTTCGTAACCTACGAACTCCGGTCCCGCCTGCTGGCGCAGCCCGTCTAATTCACCACTGTAGCGTTGCCAGAAGTTCTCCAGCTCTGATGCTGAAATGTTGCCCAGTCGATCTAGCACCGCCAGATGCTCCACCTTTTCGGCCAATGCCAAAAACGACAGCGTCAGCCCATGGTATTGATAGAGCCTGCGGCTGCTGCCCTCCACCGCCGCATACACTCCCAGCAAGGCCGCAACCGCGGCATAGAGATCCCATATCCAGCGAGGCGTCATCTCCATCGCGCCCGGCCACACACCGCCCAGCAAGGCGATCGCAAGAGACGCTAGAACGGACCAGCTAACCCACTTCTCCAGGCGTCCTGCTTCCTTCATCAGGTGCGTGCAAGCAATTCCGTAATAGCGACACCGCCGGTAAAACTCCAGAAGCGGCGCCGCATTGGCCGAGGAATTCGTGTGACTTTGCGGTGGGCCCATTGAAATTCTCCTTCAAAAAGTCAAGAGAAGAATGTCACCACAATAACCCGAACTCGCTCCCCGCGCCAGCGCCAAGTGCACACCCGCTAAAATCGTCAAGTGCCCCTGCTCTACCAACTCCTTGCGGAATCCCCAGCCGGTGGCCGCCGCGGCCGTCTCGTCCTGCCCCACCAAACCGTTGAAACTCCCGTCTTCATGTCCGTCGGCACGCAGGGCACCGTTAAGGCCGTTCCCCAGGACACGCTCGAATCCCTCGGCGTCGAAATCATCCTCGGCAACACCTACCATCTCTATCTGCGTCCCGGCCACGAACCCATCCGCCGCATGGGCGGTCTGCATCGCTTCATCAGTTGGCCGCGCGCCATCCTCACGGACTCCGGCGGCTTTCAGGTCTTCTCTCTCAACGCGCTCCGCAAAGTCACTGCTGATGGCGTCCAATTCCGCTCTCACCTCGACGGGAGTTCGCACTTCTTCACCCCCGAGCACTCCATCGACGTGCAAATCGCTCTCGGCGCCGACATCATCATGGCCTTCGATGAGTGCACCGAGTACCCCGCCACTCGCGATCGCGCCGAAGAAAGCCTCCGCCTCACCATGGCCTGGGCTCAACGCTCGCTCGATCATTTCCGCGCCCATCGCCACGAAGCTCCCTGGCGGGTTCAGCAGGAACCGGGGGTGCCCCATCCAAACTTCGCTTGGGTGGGGCCGCTCGACTCGTCCAATGAGCCTCGCACTCAGCGACTCTTTGGCATCGTTCAGGGCGGCATGTACCGCGATCTCCGCCGCCAGTGCGCCGAGCGCCTCGTCGAAATGGACTTCGACGGTTACGCCATCGGCGGCCTCTCGGTCGGCGAGCCGCGTGAGCTAACCCTCGAAATGATTGCGGAAGTCCTGCCGCTGCTGCCCAAGGACAAGCCGCGCTACGTCATGGGTGTCGGCTACCCCGACGAAATCGAGCAGTACGCTCGCCTCGGCGTCGACATGATGGATTGTGTTCTCCCCACCCGCGCCGCACGCCACGCTCTGCTCTTCACCAGCGAGGGCCGCCTCAACATCAAGAACAAGCAATTCGCTGAAGACCAGTCCCCGCCCGACCCCGCCTGCCAGTGTCCCGTCTGTCGCCGCTACTCACGCGCCTATCTGCGCCATCTTATGAACGCCGACGAACCGCTCTCCGCCACGCTCAACTCCATCCACAATCTCGCCTACTACCTCTCCATCATGTCCCGCGTCCGCGAGTCCCTGGAATTCGACCCCGCCAATCAACCTCTTGGTCGTTAAATCTGCGAAGCTTGCTTCGCGACTACGGCTTTGTGTAGATGGAAATCGCCGACAGTTACGAGCTACTGGCTACAAGCTACCGGCTACAAGCTGAAAACTGTTCACGAACCACTAATCACCAACCACTGCATTTCCCAGCAACTGCTTCAGCGCATCCACATATTCGCTCAGCGCCGCGTGCCCTTTCTCCGTCATGCGGTAGAGCGTCTGCGGCTTGCGCAGCACAAATCGCTTCTTCATGGCCACGTACCCCGCCTCTTCCAGCTTCATCAGCTGCGCGCCCAGGTTCCCATCGGTCGAGCCCGTCTTCTCCCGCAGCCACGTAAACTCCGCCTCTTCCACCCCGGAGAGCAGCGAGAGCAGCGCCAGCCGCAGCTTCCCGTGAATCACAGGATTCAACTCCGGCAACTCAGGCATTTGCCGCCCCCTGCCTCCGCCTCTCACGCGACTCGCAGATCATCGCGTAGATTCCGAACACAATCTGGCAAATGAAAATGGCCACCAGAAACGCAATCGTGCTTTCGGTAACCGTGCCAAACAACGAGGCCGCCGCGGCTACCCACCACACCACCGCGCATGCAATCTGCGCCGTCCACTTCACCAGGATTCCCGAGGCGGCATTGGCTGTCCCCAGCAGCGTCGCCACCACGGCCACGGACACTTGCTGGTCACCCCTCCCGCTCAACCCCAGCGGAAACAGCAGCGCGAACATCGAGATTCCCATGGCCACCCAGATCGACATGATTGCCCGAGCGACTGTGGTCATAGGCGCCTTCGCGCTGTTGCGCATCCGTCCGGCCAGACTCCAGGTCAGCACCCACGTGCCGATCATCGTCACCGGCCATGCCATGTAGTGCTGGCCCCAGATGGGCCCGCCAAACATCCCTGAAGACCATGCGATGGCCACGTAAAATGCCACCCCCCACAGCACAATCGTCCAGGCCCATCTCGTCGTGCTCCGCCGTCCCTCGGCGATCATGTTCTGAATCAATTCCAGCCGTTCCGTCAATTCCAAATTGTCTGCACTCATACCATTCCTCCTGTCGTTCTTAACGCCGCTAACTCCGCTATACCGATGAACCGCCAACTCGCCAACTCGCGCGAAGCTGGGCGAACCTCGCTAACGCCGCTGTTTCACGCGTACTCCCATCGCCGCGCCACTCTCCGCGCAACCACGAACAGCACCACTCCAATCCCCAAAAGCACCGACGCCTGCGGCCACAGCGCCGTTACCGGCAAGTCCCGCCAGAACACCTTCGTAAACCCGTCGATCGCCCATGCGTTGATCGTCAGCAGTCCCGCCTTCTGCATCGCCTCCGGCATCAGGAACCGTGGAAACATGCTCCCGCCGATCGAAGACATGATCAGAATCACCAGCGTCGACAGCGCGCCCAGTTGCGCTCGCGTCTGGCACGCGCTTGCCAGCAGCATCCCGAACGCCGCCACTGCAAACGCCGTGCAGATCCCCATCACCGCAAACCCCGGCAGATGGCTGAAGAAGTCCAGCTTGAACACCGCCCATCCCCACAGGAACATCGCCACCAACTGCACAAACGCCAGGAGCGTGTTGAACACCAGCTTTCCCGCCAGCAGCTTGGTCATCGTCACCCGCGTGCTCAGCACCCGCTCCAGCGTTCCGCTCTCAGCCTCGTCCAGCAACGCTCCCGCCGAACCGCTGGCCGTGAACAGCAGAAACATCACTCCAATCGCCGCCGCGTAAAACGAGATCATCGGGCTCTTCTTGTTCTCGCCTACCACCGCGCGCACATTCACCGCGACAATCCCCGCGCTCATGTCCCCGGAATTCCCGCCGCTCGCTGTCTCCAACTTTCCATCCGCCTCCGCCTTCCGCAGTGCATCCAGCCCCTCCTTGACCTTCGCCTTCTGCGCTGGCGTAAATCCGCCTACGTACTCGTCCGCGTACTTCATCCCTTCGCCGGCCATCGCCGAGGGCATCGATGTGATCGCCGCCTTCTGCAGCAGCCCCACCACAATCTGCGGAGCGATTGTGTCGCTCTGGTCGTTCTCGAGCTCCAGCGTGCTTCCGCCAGCATCGGGCCCAAACGCAATCGGGTGCTGCCCAAATCCCGCAGGAATAATCAGCGCCACCGGCGCGTCGCCCGCCTTCACCGCCGCCTCCGCCGTCGCCGCCGTGTACTCAGGGCCTGACGGCACGCCTTTGCTGGTTACCGGACTGCGATGCACCCAGAGCGAACCATCCTGCTCCAGCGCCCGCACCAGGCTCTCCGAGGCTTCGCTCTTGTCCTGGTCAACAACGATTAGAGTGACGCGCGGCGTCGTGTCGTGTTGTCCGCCGAAAATCACCGCGAAAATCGAGAAAAACGCCAGCGGCAACACGAAACTCAACACCATCGCGCCGCGGTCCCGCTTGAGTGCAATCAATGCCGTCCTTGCAACATTCCAGATCAATCTCGTAACTCCCTTCCTGTCAGGTGCAGAAACACCGACTCCAGGTTCGGCCGCCTTAGCGAAACATCCACCAGTTCCAGCCCCGCCTTTGTCGCATCATCCAGCAGCGGAGCAATCTCCCCCGCCTGCTCGATCGTGAACTCCACAGTTTCTTCCGTCACTCGCCCGCCGTGACGCTTGGCCCACGCTTCAATCGCTTCCTTCGCTCCCGCAAGCCGCGCCAACACCTGGCTCCGTCTTCCAAACGTTCCCTCCACCAGCTCTTCTTTTGTGCCCTCGGCAATAATCCGTCCGTGATCGATAATCGCGATTCGGTCGCACAGCCGCTCCGCCTCTTCCATGTAGTGCGTCGTGTACACAATCGCCGTTCCCGCATCGCGCAGCGCCTCGATCATCTCGAAAATGCGATTCCTTGACTGTGGATCCACGCCCACCGTCGGCTCGTCAAATAGGACTACTTTTGGCCGGTGCAGCATTCCCGCCGCCATGTTCAGCCGCCGTTTCATTCCGCCGCTCAGCGTCTTCGCCACCTCGTCCTGCTTGTCCTCGAGCGCCGCCCAATGCAGGCACCACGCAGTCGCTTCCGTCAGCGCCTGCCCCTTCAGCCCGTAGTACCGCCCAAACGATCCCAGATTCTCCCTGCAGCTGATGCGTGGATAAATCGACAGCTCCTGCGGAACCCACCCCAGCGCCATCCGGGCCTCGGTCGATCCCGCCGTTTTCCCCATCACCATCACCCGCCCGCTGTCTGCGATCACGCGCCCAACCATGCTCCGGATCAGCGTGCTCTTTCCCGCCCCATTCGGCCCCAGCAATCCCACGCACTCGCCCGCGCGCACTGTCAGGCTCACCCCATCGACAGCCGTCAAATCGCCGAACCGCTTCACTAGGCGCTGGACTTCCAGCGCCGTCCCCGTCTCAATCTTTTGCGCACTCGCCGTCATCGTCCCTCTCTGTTCACTGTCCAATGCTTTCTTACTCCATGACCTCATGCGAAGAGTACTCTAGATTATAGAGTGCTCGATGTCAAGAGAATTCTTCCGCAACCCCTCGGATTCTCTCACCCTTCATCTAGAGCATTTTAGGAAATAGTATAAACTGTAATTGGCGACACTCCGCGGCGCAGAAGATATGGGGCGACCCTATGGGGATGATTTGCGTCGTAAGTTTCTATCTGCCTACGACGAAGGCGAGGACACGCTTGAGGAGTTGGCCGAGCGTTTCCTGGTCAGTGTAGGTTGGGGGAAGAAGATCTCCGCGCAGCGAAACCGTACCGGGCAGGCCGAGCGGGTGCCCCATCGCGCCGGGCGCAAGCCGCACGCCGGAGCCGAGGCACAGCAGCAGATTCTGGTCTGGGTTGAAGCCAAGCCGGACCTGACGCTGGCCGAGATTCAAGACAAGCTGCGCAGTCAAGCTGCGGTGAGGTTGAGCATTCCGCAAATCTGGCACCTGCTGCGCAGAATGGGTTTGCGGCTCAAAAAAAGTCGCTCCACGCCAGCGAACGCGACCGCGAAGCCAACCGCAAGCAGCGAGCGGAATTCGCCGCGCGGATAGGCACGATCACCCCGGAGCGGCTGATTTTTCTGGACGAGAGCGGAGTCACCACTTCGATGACGCGGCTGCGTGCCCGCTGCGCCGGCGGCGGGCGCATTCATGAGGCGACGCCCGGCGGTCACTGGAAAATCATGACTATTTTGGGGGCCATGAGCCTGAACGGCATGGTCGCCGCCATGACCATCGAAGAAGCCACCGACGGCGACATCTTCCTGGCTTTCATACAGCAGGTGCTGTGTCCGGCGTTGAAACCTGGCGACGTGGTGGTGATGGATAATCTCAGCTCGCATAAGGCTGCCGCGGTGCGCGCCAGCATCGGGAAAGCCGGCGCGGAATTGCTCTACCTGCCGCCCTATTCGCCGGACATGAATCCCATCGAGAAGGCTTGGGCAAAACTCAAGGAACTGCTTCGCGCCGCCCAGGCCCGAACCCGGGAAACTCTCGAACAAGCCATTGCCGATGCCCTCAAAAGGATCACGCCGGACAACGCCAGGGCGTGGTTCAGGCTCTGCAATGCAGTCTACGGCATTTCCTAAAATGCTCTAAATGATTGATCCAACAGATACTTCCAGGTCAACTCCAGACCTGCTCAGGCGCACAATTTTTGCCGCCGCGCGCCGGACCCACCCAATTCACAAGTGGAAGATGAACACCGGCGCCATCGCCGCCAGAATCGCCGCCACCAGCAGCACCAGCACGCCCATCGCCTGCTTCGGCGCCTTCGGCAGCCACCGAATCCCAAATACAAGCAGCGCCGGCAATTGCGCCACCATCAGCAGTTGCCATATGTGCGCGGTCGCTCCCTCATCCGCCTCCCGCGCGGCGCCATACACCGCAATATGGACCATCACAACGGTCAGCGCCGTCAGCGCCATCGCCATCGGAATCAGCGCGCTCGGCTGCCTCAGCACTGTTCCAAAACCTGTCGTTCCGAAACTCGCCCGGTATTCCCTCATCGCGCCTCCTCAAGTTGAGTGTAGATTCTTGCCCCCGCCGGTGCGCAATGGGCGAAAGCGGGAAAACCTAACCTTCGCATCCCCTGCCAACGGCCTCGAAATCCGCTTTTACGCCCACGGGGAGGCGATGGTAATCTTGCGGTCTGATCGTTCGCATTCGAAGCGCCCCAAAATCTCAAGGAGTTCAGATTCTGCCAGCCCCCAGGGGATGACATCCGATGGAATCCGATCCGAATCGCGTGCTCGAACTGTCAAGTCCCGCAAATGCGGTCGCGCAGCCGGTCAGCGCCGTCGCGCAGCCGGTCGTCGCCCCTCTCACGCGCGCTGCCATCTTTCTGGTCGTGACCGTCAACTCAACGCCCGGCAGTCGCGCGGCCGTTCGGTCCTTTTGCGGCGACCTCGCCAAACTGGTGCGCGCGGTGGAATTTCGCGACCTCGAAGGGAGTCTTTCCTGCGTCATGGGGATTGGGTCCGACGCGTGGCGCAGCCTCTTCGGAGATCCTTACCCTGCGAATCTTCATACCTTCCGTGAAATTCGCTCCGGGGCGCGCC
The DNA here is from genome assembly GCA_963823805.1 of uncultured Acidobacteriaceae bacterium. Classification (GTDB taxonomy): domain Bacteria; phylum Acidobacteriota; class Terriglobia; order Terriglobales; family Acidobacteriaceae; genus Telmatobacter. Next base: position 968,553 of record CAWGMW010000003.1, read on the forward strand.
ATGCGGTCTCCACTCCGGGCGACCTCCTGTTCCACATTCGCGCCAAGCGCATGGATTTGTGCTTCGAGCTGGCGACCCAGATCAGCGCGCGTCTCGGCGATGCCGTTTCGCCGGTCGACGAGGTGCACGGATTCCGTTACTTCGACGACCGCGATCTCCTCGGTTTTGTTGACGGCACGGAGAATCCGCGCGGTCAAGCGGTTGAAGAAGCCGCGCTCATCGGCGACGAAGATCCTGCGTTCGCCCGCGGCAGCTACGTCATTGTGCAGAAATATCTCCACGATCTCGATGGTTGGAATGCGCTTTCCACCGAGACTCAGGAGCGCATCATCGGCCGCACCAAGCTCTCTGACATTGAATTGGACGACGCGGTCAAACCAACCTATGCGCACAACGCGCTCAACACCATCGAAGAGGACGGCAAAGAGGTCAAAATCCTGCGCGACAACATGCCCTTCGGTCGCGCCTCGTCCGGCGAATTCGGCACCTACTTTATCGGCTACAGCCGTGCGCCTCGCCGCATCGAGTTGATGCTCGAGAACATGTTTATCGGCCGCCCGCCCGGCAACTACGACCGGATCCTCGACTTCAGCCGCGCCGTCACCGGAAGCCTGTTCTTCGTTCCCTCCGCGACGTTTCTTGAAAACGTGCTTCCAGAAAGCGTAGGAGACGAATCGCCCGCCGATGCGGCGCTTTCCCCTGTGTCAACAGCCCGAGAACCCGCTCTATCCGTCACTCCGCCAAAAGATGGTTCGCTCGGTATTGGTTCCCTCAAAGGAGACATCGAACATGAATAATCTTCATCGAGAGCTTGCCCCTGTTTCCGATGCTGCCTGGGCGCAGATTGAAGAGGAAGCAACGCGCACGCTGAAACGCCACCTGGCTGCGCGCCGCGTCGTCGACGTGCAGGGACCTGCGGGTGTAGGCCTCTCCGCCGTCGGCACTGGCCACCTCAAGAAGATCCTGCCCCAGTCCAAAGGCATCGTCGCCAGGCAACGGGATGTGAAAGCGCTGGTCGAACTGCGTGTTCCGTTCGAGCTTGATCGCCAGGCGATCGACGACGTCTTGCGTGGCGCCAATGACGCGGACTGGCAACCCGCCAAGGACGCCGCCCGCGCAATTGCTTTTGCCGAAGACCGCGCCATCTTCGAGGGCTATTCCGATGCCGGAATCGTGGGCATCCGGCAGGGCACCAGCAATCCGAAGAAGCCGCTGCCCGCAAATGTGCGGGAATACCCGAATGCCATTGCTCAGGCACTCAGCCAATTGCGGCTTGTCGGCGTCAACGGTCCCTATGCGGTGCTGCTCGGCGCCAGCGCATACACCGCCCTGGCTGAAACCAGCGACCAGGGATATCCCGTGCTCGAACATGTCAAGCGGCTCGTCGACGACAAGATCATCTGGGCGCCAGCCATCGAGGGCGCATTTGTGGTCACCACCCGTGGCGGCGATTTCGACCTGCACATTGGCGAGGACGTCTCCATTGGTTATTTAAGCCACACCGATGAAGCTGTCCGGCTGTACTTGCAGGAGACGTTTACGTTCTTGCTGCTCACCACCGAGGCGGCCGTTGCGCTGGCTCCGCCTTTGAAGTCGAAATAGAGCAGAAGGCCGAAGGGACGCTTGCCCGCGCGGGTCTTGCCTTTTGTCTCGCATCAAGGCAAACCGTCGAATTGCATTCAGTGCATCATCGACGGACCGGGCGTCCCGTCCGACCACTTGGGAACCCAGAACATGAAAATCGTCGCCCGTTCCTCGGGGTCGTTGGCCACGATAACCGGCGAGTCCGCCTTGTCGGCTCCCCAGCTCTTCGCCGCGTCGCCCGCCACGAAAACCATCACATGCGGATGCCAGTTCTTGCCTTCGTCGTTCAGATACTGTTGCTTCGACATCATGTAGCACATCGCTCCCGGCTCAAGCGCCGGCAGCTCTTTTCTGTCCAGTGCCTTTGAAGTCTCCTCCAGAATCTCCGCCTTCGATTTTCCTTCGAGCACAAGTCGAGTCTTCATCAGGTAGATCTGCGCAAAGGTCCGTGCCGCCGCTTCATTAAAACAAATGGGGGCGCGCATCTTGGAATTCCAGAACTCCGGCTCATCGGTTGCGGCGCCCCACGATCGCTCGACGATACAGAGAAATCCATTCGTGCCTTTCACGGCAGTCGTGTATCCCTTCCGTCCCAGCACCATCACTTCGGCCGCATCCGAGATCGATGCCGGAGCAGCGCTGCGCGCCAGCGCGATTTCAGAACTCGCATCGGCCATCAAATACTCATCCAGCGGAGCCATGGCCGCGTAGGCTGCCTGCGCTCGTGCCGGAAGCGTTGCACAGGCCACGACAACCTGCACAAGAACCACGAACGCGATCATCTTGACTTTTCTTTTTCGCAATGGACCCTCCAAAACGTGTATATCGGCGCGCGTTATTTTTGTCAGGTCTGATAACGCCCAACGCGCGTCCTTCTGCCGATATTAGACCAGATTGAAAACACAACGCCGGGCGCCCCACCTCCCGACTTTGGATTGTTTGACAGCACACGTGTCATTCCGTCGCTAACTCCGCTGTCACTGTCCTTCTCTGTCAACCCCGCAGGTGCCTTCCAATCCCCGCAACCCGCTGAAAACACTCCGCCAAAAGCCTGGCCCAAGTTTGCCGACTATTTCCCCCAAATCGCTACACTTGTCTTAGGTGGACAGAGCGGCTGCGGGCCGAGCACCCGCTCCCGCCCAGGCTCCGCTTGGCCCGGAAAGAGCACCGGGCAGAACTCCGCAAGAAAGGAGGAAATCAAATAAAGAAAAAAATTGACACCCACAAAACCCGAAGCAACGACATTAACTCTTTTTAAATCAACAGAACACCCTCAAAACCGTGGACAAATTTGGTCGATTTTGTGCACCAAACCGGCCCTTTTTGACCCCAAAATGCCCGCAAACCGGGCCCAAATCGACCTCAATCAGACCCACGCCGCCTCCACGGTCCACGCGCTCATCACCCGGCTCAGCACGTCCGCCCAATCTCCGGCCACGCGTTGCCGGAACAGCCGCGCCGTCGGGTACCACGGCGTTCGCTCCGTCTCTTCCATCCAGCGCCAATCCGCCAGGTGTGGCAGCAAAATCCAAACCGGTTTGCCCATCGCGCCGGTCAGGTGCGCAATGCATGTGTCTGTCGTGACCACCAGGTCGAGCGTTGCCATCAGTGTCGCTGTCTCTGCCAGATCCCGCTCACCGCTCGACCCGTCAAGAACACATACATCGTCAGGCAAGCTCGACAGTTGCTCTGCTGCCTCGCCCTTTTGCAGCGAGATCCAATTCGCATCCACTGCGCGCAACAGCGGCAGCAATGTCTTCAGTCGCATCGATCGCGCAGCGTCTGCCTTGTACCTGGGATTTCCCGCCCACGCCAATCCCACGCGCAACCCTGATTGCACCGACGCAAACTGCGTCCGCTTCTCTCTCGCCAATTCCTCATCCGCGCCCAGATACGCTCCCGTCCACGGAACCGTCTCCACCGTTGTCCCAAACACCGCAGGCAAACTCATCATCGGACACTCGCAGTCGAACTCCGCCGCATTCGCGTCCATCACTGCCGTCTCCGCCAATCCCGCGCGCACCACTGCGAGTGATCGCATCAGCCCCTCTGCTGCTGGCTGCACCTCGACGGTCGGCACGCCGCCTCGCGCCGCCACCAGCGCCGCATAGCGGCAGAACTGGATCGTGTCTCCGAGCCCCTGTTCCGCGTGCAGCAGCACGCGCTCTCCATGCAACTCCTCGCCGTTCCATCGCGGCCGCGTGAAGTTGAGCGGTCTCCGGTGCACTTCGCGGAATCGCCATCGTGCCTCGTATCCGGCCCATCCGCGCTCCCAGTCGCCCGATCGCAGCTGCGTCAGCGCCAGATTGTACTTCGCACCTGCGTTCGCTGAATCCAGCTTGACCGCGCTCTCGTGCGCCCTCAGCGCCTCCTCCATTCGTCCCAGGTCGAGCAGCGAGTTCCCGCGGTTCGACGCAGCCGCGCGATTCCCCAGCGCCTCGGCCCGCTCGAACTCATGAATCGCCTCCTCAAATCGCCTCTCGAGATGCAGCACAATCCCGTGCATGTTCACGGCCTCGTCGAACTCCGGGTTTCGCGCGAGCGCCCATCGCATCCACTCCCTCGCGCCAGCCACGTCCCGTTCCGCCGCGCGAAACTGGCTCCACGCCACAAGCGTCTCCACCTGGTTTGGGTTCAGCTTGAACGCACGCCGCAGACACGCCTCCGCCGCATCCGGCCTTTTTCGGCCCCTTTCCAGCAGTGCCAGGCTCACCCATCCAGAAATCAGGTCAGGCCGCAACTCCACTGCCCGACGCAGCGCCGCCTCGGCCTCGGCATCCCGACCCTCGTCGCGCAACAGGCTCCCCAGGTTGATCCACGCCGCGGCAAAGTCCGGCCGCATCACCAGCGCGCGCCGGTAGCGCATCTCTGCCTCCCTCGCCCGCCCCAATCGCGCCAGCGCGAATCCCGCGGCAAACTCGCCTTCCGGCAGTCGCGGCCGCAGCGCCAACGCCGCCTCATACCGCTCGAGAGCCTCTTCACTTCGGCCCACGAGTACCAGCGCATTCCCCAATCCAAAATGCGCCGCCACCATCGCAGGCCGCCGCTTAAGCGCCAGTTCGAACTCTCGAATCGCCTCACTGGGCCGGCCCTCCGCGATCTTCAGCTCGCCCAGTCCCATGCGCGCCAGCGGGTCCATTCCGTCCAGCCGGATGGCCTCTGCGTACGCCCGCTCCGCTTCTTCCAACCGTTCAGCAGCCTTCAGCGCCTGCCCCAGCACAACCCAGGCCGCGCCCTTCGTTGGCGCCGCAGCCACGCCTGCAGCAGCCATCTTCACCGCAGCTTCGGTCTGCCTGCTGCTCAGCGCCACCAGGCTCATCCCTACCAAAGCCTCCGGCTGTTGCGGGTTCCGTTCCAGTGCGCGCTGATAGCACAGCGCGATCTCAGCCAATCGTCCCGTCCGCCTGCTTGTCGAGGCGCTCTCGACCGCTCCCTGCATATCTTGGAACTTAGCTCCCCGCGGATGCGCACTCAAGCGCGGCGTTCCCTCACTCCCTCCAGGCCGGCGCACGGATTCCCATTCTCACGCAAGTCCTGATTCGGAACGCGCCATGCTTTGGTCCGCCTGGCCCGCTCCTTCGCATCGGCCCGGACTATCATCGACCTGTGGCCCCGCGCACCAACCTGGGCGACATTCTCGCCAACGCCATCACACACGGCATCGGCCTCGGTTTCGCCGTGGTGGGAGCTGGTTATCTCATCGTCGTCTCCGCGCGTGGGTCGGCGCTCGTCATCGTCAGTTGCTCAGTATTCTCTGGCGCCCTGGTCCTCGTTTATCTCTGCTCCACGCTTTACCACTCGCTGGGGCATACCCGTGCTCGCCATGTTCTCCATGTTCTGGACCACTCGGCCATCTACGTGCTCATCGCAGGGACTTACACGCCCTTCACCCTTGTCTCCCTGCGCGGGCCGCTGGGATGGGTTCTCTTTGCAGCTGTCTGGGCGCTGGCGGTGGCAGGCGTCGTCTTCAAAAGCCTGGCGATCGGCCGGTTTCCCGTAGCCTCCGCCCTGGTTTATCTGTTCCAGGGATGGCTCGCCATCTTCGTAGTGCGCTCACTTCTCCATTCCATAGGCTGGCACGGGCTCCTCTGGCTCGGCGCCGGCGGCGTGGCCTATTCTCTTGGCGTCATCTTCTTCGCCCTCGACCATCGCCGCTTTTTCCACGCGATATGGCACATCTTCGTCCTGGCCGGCAGCATTGCCCACTATTTCGCGATCCTGCTCTACGTTGTGCCGGCACGCCCTTAAAGGTGCCCTTCCGGCCATTTGCCGAAAGATCCAGGAACGGCCCATGTTTTGACCCCGCCCCGCCACCACAAGGCGCGTTGACCCAACCTCAGTTTCTCGGTAAAATCAAAGAGTTTGGCGATGCACCCAGTTGAACGGGTGCGCGGGATGGTGCCGGGTTCTTCGCGCTCATGTGTCTCGGCCCGCCTCCCGATGCAGTCACCCATCTGTATCCGCCCCCGCTTGGCACACGATTCTTGAGCACACGATTTGCGTTTTGCGCCCAGTCTCGGGACTCATGGCGCTGGAGGATTTGTTATGTACGCAGTCATTCGCACCGGAGGCAAGCAGTATCGAGTTGCACCCGGCGACGTCTTGAAGATTGAAAGCGTTCCATCAGGCAGTCCGACCATCGAATTCAGCGATGTGCTCGCCGTATCAGGCGAGTCAGGAACGATCGCAAAGCCAGCGTCGGCCTCGGTGACAGCCGAGGTTCTAGGCGAAGGGCGCGGCGACAAGATCCTGGTCTTCCACTTCAAACGCAAGAAGCAGTACAAGAAACTTCAGGGCCACCGGCAGAACTTTACTGAAGTCCGGATCAAGGCCATCGTGGCTGATGGCGTTACGTACAACGCGGACAAGAAGTAGGCGAATCCGAAACGCCGCCATTTTGAAAGGGCACGGCTTCAGCCGTGCCGAAAGAAGCTGAAAGGAAGCACGGGGCTTTAGCCCCCGAGGGATTGAATCATGGCACATAAAAAAGGTGGAGGCAGTTCCACAAACGGACGCGACTCAAACGCGCAGCGGCTGGGCGTAAAGGCCTTTGCCGGACAATTTGTCACCGGCGGGTCCATAATCAGCCGCCAACGCGGCACCCGCATCAAGCCCGGCGTGAATGTGGGCATCGGCTCCGACGATACGCTCTTCGCCAAGGTTTCAGGCCGTGTGAAATTCACTGACCGCGGAAATCGCGGGCGCTTTGCCTCGGTCGAGCCCGCCACCGAGTAACCTAAGCAATTCCAGACCCTCGCGCTTTTGCGTCAAGACGAGCGCGCATTTCGCAGCAAATCAAGAAGGCCGCGGCAATCGCCGCGGCCTTCGTTTTTCTGATCCCTGTTCCCTAATTCCTGACTTTACGTCTCCGACTCGCGCCCCTTCATATTCCGCGCCAGCACTTTCTCTACAACGCGTTCCACGTCAGAGAGGAAGAAGCTGTTGGCCGGCTGCTGCACGGCCACCTGGGTGCCCGTGTGGCCCAGTGCCGAAGCGATTTCGTTCCAACGGTAGATGGTCGAACTGGCTGGCATCAACACCGGCTTGCGAGCCGGTTCAGGAAGGATGCAGTAAGCCATCCAGATTGCCAGCGTCCCGAGAATCAGCGACTCGTAAACGAATTGCAGCGGATCGGTTAGCGAGGCAACGCGAGAGATCCAAGAGGCGACGATAAAATCGGCAGAGGACATCACGCCGAAGCCTAAGGCAATGCCAAACGACAAATCGCGCACCGTAAGGCGCAGCGCGTTCATGCTCAGGCAGAGGAATGCAAGCAAGCACAATTCAAGAACGCTTACCGAGTGCATCAGCCCGTAAGAAACGTCGGCAATAATGTAAATCCCCTTGTGCGCATAGGAGATTGAAGTCAGGCTCACAATCATCGAAACCACGGCTGCCCAGCGGAAGATTACGATCGCCAGCTTCGCGATTCCGGGAAAAGCCGCCAGTGCCGAACGGAAGACTTCGATACAAATGAAAAACAGCAGCACCGTGCCCGCGAGATAGGTCGCGAAGAAGCCGAAATAGTAAATTTGGCCGACGTGAAAATCTCTTCCCCACGGTTTTGACTCAAGGTAGAGAAGGAGCATCAGCAGTGGTGACGCAATCGCCCGCAATGCGAGGTAAGAGTTCATCGCCGGGAAGCGGCGATGCAGTCCCTTCTTCAAAAAAAGAATGGCGAGCGCGGCCCAAAGGACAAGTTCAGCCGCGCTCATCGCCGACATTGCAACGTTCAATGGCATAGAGGCTTGTCTTGCGTCAGTTCGAACGCCCTCAGGATAGCGCCAATATGCCTTATGGCTCAAACACAAAAGGGTAACGCGCCGCTGGCACTTTCGTGCTACGCGGTACTCCTCGGGCTCTCCGGACCGTTAACGGGTCGACGCCGTCGGCGCAAAGCATGCGTTGACAGATTGGCATGGAAGCGGAGCCGGAAGAAGAGGCACGGGGACGGGATCACCATCGGCCACCGAATTGTGCGTGGCGCGAATATGCGTGTTGGCTGGCGCGAGCGATGCGGAAGCGAGGCCTGCGACGGCGACGAACAATGCGAACATGCGAATGGCGGCTTTCATCGTTGGTAACCTCTCGGATTTGGATTTGAAAAGGAGATTGCTCTCCATTTATGCTTGAATCATAGCCGACTACTAATATTAAGTCCAGTTTTTTCATATAGATACTAGAATAGAACGAACACTGATTACCAACGTCATTTCGCTGCGTCTTCATGGTGCCGCTAGTAACCGTATCCGCGCTGTTCCGCCTTTCCCACATCGCACGTTTCCGCATGATAAAATAACCCTAGGTGAACGCGCTTGATAGCCCCTCTTTTCAAGCAGTTACTCCCGCTTCAGTGTCGGGATTCATCCCCGGCGACCCGCGACATCACGCAACACCTTGCGAACGGAATTCTATGGCGACTGAAGTTCTGAGCTCGACCTCCATGCACGGCGACAACGATAGCTACACTGGCGAGAACATTAAGGTCCTCGAAGGCCTTGAAGCCGTCCGCCTCCGCCCCGCAATGTACATCGGGTCCACCGGTGAAATGGGGTTGCATCACCTCGTCTACGAGGTCGTGGACAATTCCGTCGACGAAGCCCTTGCCGGCTATGCCAAGAAGATTGATGTCGTCATCCACGTCGACAACTCCATCACTGTCGTCGACGACGGCCGCGGCATTCCCGTAGACATGATGGATTTGCCGGGCGGCCTGCGCATGCCAGCCGTACAAGTTGTGCTTACTAAGCTTCACGCGGGAGGCAAGTTCGACGCTTCCACCTATAAAGTCTCCGGCGGTCTCCATGGCGTGGGCGTGAGCTGCGTCAACGCGCTCTCGCAGGAATTCAACGTCGAAATCTGGCGCGACGGCCACACCTGGGAGATGGATTTCAGCTGCGGCATTCCGACCAGTGAGCTGCGCCAGGCCGGCACCAGCAAGCGTCGCGGCACGCGCGTTCATTTTCTGGCCGACAAATCCATCTTCACCACCACCGAGTTCAACTACGACACCCTCGCACAGCGGCTCCGCGAGATGGCCTTCCTCAACAAGGGCCTCGAGATCACGCTGACTGATGAGCGCACCGCCGATCCCAAGACCGGGGAAGCGCGCCGCACCGAGTTCCGCTACGCCGGCGGCATCTCCGAGTTCGTCAAGCATCTCAATCGCGGCAAGAGCGTCCTGCACGACAAGCCCATCGTGATGGAGGCGCTTCGCGACGGCGTCGAAATCGACATTGCGCTGCAATACAACGACGCGTATTCCGAAACCGTCTTCAGCTTCGCCAACAACATCAACACCGTCGATGGCGGCTCGCATCTCTCCGGCTTCCGCGCCGCGCTCACGCGCACCATCAACTACGTCGGCCAGCAGATGGGCCTGTTCAAAGACATGAAGGAATCGCTCAGCGGCGACGACGTCCGCGAAGGCCTGGTGGCCGTGGTCAGCGTCAAGCTTTCGCAGCCGCAGTTCGAAGGGCAGACCAAGGGCAAGCTCAACTCCGACATCGCCGGCACGGTGCAGGCCTTCGTCAATGAGCGCCTGGGCATGTTCCTCGAGCAGAATCCCCCCGTCGCCCGGAAGATCATCAACAAAGCCATTGAAGCGGCCCGCGCGCGCGAGGCGGCCCGCAAGGCACGCGATCTAACGCGGCGCAAGGGCGCGCTCGATGGCGGCGGCCTGCCGGGCAAGCTGGCCGACTGCAGCGAACGCAACCCTGAGCGCTGCGAGCTCTACCTTGTCGAGGGCGAGAGCGCCGGCGGCACCGCAAAGCAGGGCCGCGATCGCAAGTTCCAGGCCATCCTGCCGCTCAAGGGCAAGATCCTCAACGTCGAAAAGGCGCGCTACGACAAGATGCTTGGCCACGAAGAAATCCGCGCCATGATTACCGCGCTCGGCTGCGGCATCGGCAAAGACGACTTCGACGCCGCCAAGGTCCGCTACGGCAAAATCATCCTCATGACCGACGCCAACGTCGACGGCTCGCACATCCGCACGCTGCTGCTCACCTTCTTCTTCCGCCACATGACGGAGCTCATCAAGCGCGATCACGTCTACATTGCGCAGCCGCCGCTCTACAAAATCAAGAAGGGCCGCTTCGAGCAATACATCAAGGACGACCGCGAGTTCGTGAAGGTCATGGTCAATCGCGCTGCCGAGGGAATGATCGTCCGCCACGGCGAGACCGCCGGACGCATCGAGGGCGCCGACCTCACGCGCTTCATGGCTACGCTCAACGAATATCTCAGCTTTGTCGAAAAGGTCGACAAGCGCATCCGCAACGAGAAGCTCACCGAGATGCTGGCTCGCGCGGAGCTGACGCATCGCGCCGACTTCGCTTCGAAGGACGGCAAAGCTGTTCCGGAAAAGATCGCCGCGCTGCACGCAAAACTCACCGAGCTCGCCGACGAGTTCCAGTTCAAGGTGGCCAAGCCGGTGGAGGACGAGGAGCACCATACCTGGTCGGTCTGCTTCACCGATGCGCAGGGCGCCACGCGCTCGATCGACTGGACGCTTGCCTCGAGCCCCGAGTTCCGGCAGATGATGGCAAAGTATTCGCTCATCAAGGAATTCCTTGAGCCGCCATTCCTGGTCGAGTTCGCACCCAAGAAGGCCACCCTCAAAGAGGCGGCGGCCGACGCGGCAAAAACCGGGATTCCAAAAGCAGACAAGAGCAATGCGCTCGACGCCGAGCTTGAGGAGGAGGGCGATTCTGAACTAACTGACGAACTCAACCGCCGCGGCGCACGCGCTCTTCGTGAGCCGGTTGAGAAGCAGACCGCCCGCGATCTTTTCGCGTACATCGTGGAGCAGGGCAAGAAAGACTATCAGGTTCAGCGCTACAAGGGACTGGGCGAGATGACGGCCACGCAGCTCTGGGAGACGACCATGGATCCCGAGCGGCGCACGCTGCTCGTCGTCAAGCTTGAGGACATCGCCGAGACCGAGGCCATCTTCACCACGCTGATGGGCGAGGACGTCGAAGCCCGCCGCAAATTCATCGAAGACAACGCCCTCGACGTGAAGAACCTCGACATCTAACGTCCGGCCTTCCCGAATATGTTGGGTGCCCTAGGTCCGGGGCCCCGGGGACAGGTCCACGTCCCTGGGGCGGAGGTCTCGACTTTGAGACCTGGGATGCCACAAACCCCGGCTAAGGCCGGTCGCCGCGAACCCGTTCAAGTCGTGCCCCTTCAAAAACAAAGTCATCGCTTCAGGATCATTCCCGCCCAATCCACCCACGCATTCGTCATCGCCAGCCTTCCCGCGATCAAAGTCACCACCGTCATCACGGCCAGGCCCGTGGCAAACGGTCGATCGAAGCTGCGCGTCATCCCCGCGCGCGCCACCAGCAGCAGCAATCCCAGGCTCACAACCGGCCCAAAGATCGCCATCCAATGGTGATACCCGAAGATCGAATTCACCTGCGCGATCCGCGCTGTCGCTCCGCTCACGATCGCGAGCGAGGCCATGAGCATCATCGGCCTGTGAATGCGCGGCCGCGTGCGGTTCAGCACGCCGATCGTAACGAACAAAGCGAACAGCGCAATCTCCGTAAACATCACCAGCAGAAACTGCGGGCCCGGCCAGTCGAAAACCACCTGCTCCGGAGCCACCTGGATCGACCGGAAAGCCACCAGCGGGCCCGTCCCCACGATCAGCGCAGCAATCGCCACAACGCCCCAGCCCAGTGTCATGTGCACCCGGCGATTGTGTGTGGAGATCAGCAGCGCCTGCACAAAGAACCCCACGAACCAGGCAAAGATGGCGCTCGAGTGCGCCACCACGATGGCCAGCATCACCGGCGCAATCGGGCTGCCGTCGAAGTGCTTGCCATGAAAAATATATTGCTGGAAGCCGAGGACGATGAGAACCATGAAGATGGCCCCGGCGGCAACGTAGAAAAAGCGGTCAGGCTTCATCCGCAATCTCCTCTTTTTTGAATTTCAGCAACGTGGGGGAAGTGTCGCCCACTCTCAGGTCGCGCTCATAGCTCGATCGATTTCGGCGATAGCCCATCTTACGATCCCGTCAACCGGTTTCTGAAAGAGAATTTGGACTGCCCCGACGAAATTGAGCCGCCGAACCTGCTAAGGCGGGTAATGGTTCTTTCGGAACTGTTTCCTTAGGCGGCGTTAGGTTTTTGGAGCATAGGTGTGATTTCTGGCTCCAGATTTGCGTTGGTGCGGTTCGCTTCGGCGCCCCCGGTCCAAAGTTGGAGTTCGGCTTCGCGGCGGGCTTTGAGTCCCGAATTCACCGCGCCTCCGGCATGATCCCATGCAAGCAGTTGCTGCGCGGCAGCGTCGTGGTGGCCGGCGTTCAGTTCGCGAAGCAGGGTTGAGCCCGCCAGCCGGCCTGCACCGAGGTTGAAGCAAAAATCAACCAACGCGTCGAACTGGCCCTGGGTCAGCGCGACCCGGACGAGCCGGGTGACCGCCTGTTCGGCGTCGCGCACGTCGTCGGCCAGCATCGCGGCAGCCTGCGGTTCCGCAATGCCGTCCGGGAAGGATTCATTGGGCTTGATCAGGTGCCCATAGCCGATCGTTGGAAAGCCGGCTACATCGAGATAAACACGATCACGAAAGCCTTCGGACTTCTTGATCAGATCTAAACCCTCAGCGCTTAATTGCATGGAATGCTCCTTTATCCGCCAGAAATGGCAAAGGGCCTGCCTTGAACCCCCGGCGAAACTGAGAGTTCAATGCAGACCCTGAAATCAAGCTAGCAAATCCGGCGAATTAATCGGCAAACTTCAAAAAGAAATTTTGCGGCGGGATTTCCCCAGTAAATATCTTATTATCAGCAACATCCATTGCCGATACGCATTCAGGCTGCCAAGTTGCCCGGTTGTGCTCGATTTTGCACCAAAATCTGTGCCCAAAATAGGAAAAACCGCACAAACAGCGGCACATTTCCATAACCCAAACGGGCTGAATACCTTATCCCAGGAGGCAGTGACGAGAGGTGTTTTTTCAACACAAATCCCATTATCGATCTTGACAACATCTGACACCAATCAGTGGCGATCTAGTAAAATTATTGGATGGTTATTAAAAGGAAAACACGCAACTTAAGACGACAGGCGCCGCTATGGATTTGCCTCGTAGCTGGTGTCTCCGCCGTTGCAATGGTGGCGCTGGTTGTTTTGTTCTCGGCGCGCACAGTGCAAGCGGATGCGGGTCTTCCCAGACCAGCCTTCACCGCGCCTGCGGCTTCCCCTGCAGCGAGTGCAGCAACACCGTCAATGCCGGCATCGCTCGCTTACCAGGAACCCCGGATTCCGCAGAACGCCCCAACCGCCGCCGCCCAGAGCTGGAACGACAGGATTCACGGGGTCGCCTCCTGGTATGGCGGCGTCTTCAACGGACGCAAGACGGCAAGTGGCGAGGTCTACGACATGTACGCCATGACGGCCTGCCACCCATCGCTTCCATTTGGCTCGATCGTACGGGTCGTGAACGTGCACAACCACCGCTCGGTTGTGGTCCGGATCACAGATCGCGGCGACCTTGTCGAGGAGGGGCGGATTATCGACCTCTCCTATGGTGCAGCCCAAAAGCTCGGAATGACCTGGTCTGGCCTGGCGAAGGTGGACCTGCAGGTTTTGTCGTTGGGGAAACAGCCGAAGCAGTTGGTAGCCAGTAGCCGGTAGCTACTGGTTTTTGATCCGATTCCGGGCCTGAGGGCCCGGATTATTTTTTGGGCTGGCTATTTCTCCGGGCTGAGGCGCGAGACTAGTTCGCCGCGGCGAACTCCCACGACACGTGAGCCTCGGGTGCCCCGTTCGCCCCCTAATGCATGCAGGTGCCTTCGGGTTGGGTGAAGGGCTTTTGCAGGTACTCGCGGGCTTCGTTGACGGCGCCCTGGGTGTTGTCATTCGTCTGGACGGCGAGACGGTACTCCGCGACGGCGCGATCGCGCTGGCCTGTAATATCGAAGATTTTGCCGATAGCAATGTGGCTCCAAACCTCGGTCCACGGCGGCTCGTCGTCACCGCGGAGGGCGTCGCGGAATCCGTTGACGCTGGCCTGGTAGTTGCACTGAGTAAAGAGCACCTCGCCAATGCGATAGCTGGCCAGCGAGCTTTGGGGGTTGGCTTCGAGGGCCTTCTTGTACTCGGTGAGCGCGCCAAGAAGGTCGTTTTGCGCCACCAACTGCTGGCCCTTGAGGATGGAGATGCGGACCTGGAGGTCTGGGGTGGTTTTGAGCACCCAGTCACTGGGATCGACGCTGATATGGCGTGGGCGACCGAATGTGTCGACGACGTATTGCGTATCGGTACCGACGACTTCGATCTTCTGGTTTACGGTTTTGCCCTCGGTCTCGATGCGCAGTTCGACGGGCATGCGGAAGAGGTCAAGGTCCTGATTGATCTCGCCGATGGTGCGGAAGCCCTTGTTGTTGCCCAGCCGGTAGACAGAATACTTGTCTGTAAATTGGGGCGCGCCTGTGCCGTCGATCCACTGAGAGAAGAAGGGCACCAGCTCCTGCTGGCTCTCTTCCTCGGCGACCTTCTCGAGGTCACCGGTGCGGATGGAACCGCCGGCGAATTGGCTGAGCGTGCCTTTGAGAATGTCCTGAAAGGCCTTGTCACCCACCTCCCAGCGCAGCATGTGGAAGATCATGGCGCCTTTTTCAAGGGTCATGGACTGGAACTGAGGCGAGAAGGGATCGAGGCGGCCAACGCTGGAGAGAGGAGTGGTGTCATAGGCGAGCGCACCGGCGGCTACGTCTTCCATGGCAGCTTTCATGGCAGTGCTTCCGCTTTGATCTTCGACGTACATCAGCTCGCCGTAGCGGGACATTCCGTTGGTGATCCAGGCATCGTCAAGAGTTTTGGGGCTGATTTCGAGTCCCCACCACTGGTGGGCGATGGTGTTGGCGAGAAGACGAATGCCGGATTTGTCGCCGGTGCGAGAGCCCATGATGGCGGCCAGCTCTGGCGCGTAGACGGCTGGCAAGGTGTCATCGGGCAGCTCGACGATGTTGATGCGGGGCGTGGGCGGCAGGCCGAAGGTGTCCGTGAAGAAGTTGTATTCGCTGGTGGCCGTTTGCGCCAACTGGTTTGCCGAGGCCTGATGGGTGATGGTGACGTAGACCTTGACGTTGCCGGCGCCTGCCGAGACAGGCGGCAGATAGCGGCCGGCGATGACGGTTCCCGGGAAGCCGGGCTTGGCCCAGTTGAAGTCGTACTCGTCACCGGGCTTGCCGCTGGAAAGCGTGACGGACTTGGAGGCGCCTGTGGAGCCGCTGGCAAAGACGCGCATGCCCTGGGGAACGCGGATGTGCAGTTCGGCGGTGAAGCGGTCGGTCATCAAGCCAGTGGTGGGAAACCAGCGTGCGGGATAGAGCAGGTAGCTGATGGGTTCCTGGATGGCCGCCAGTTTGAGGCCTTCGATGGGGCCGTCTTCGTTTCCGGTGATGACGCCGTCATAGACGAAGGTCCAGTGGGCGGGCTGGCCGTCAACGAAGGGCGTGTTGGCAGTGACTCGGATGGAGCCATCGGCAGTGCGCTCGGCTTCAAGCTGTTTCCCGGAGTCGTCGGTGATTTTGGTGACTTTGAGGGCAGGATGGAATCCGAAGGTGACCACGTCGAGGTTGGAGGGCGCGGTAAAGGTGACCTGGGCGGTGGCGGTGAGGTGATGGCTGGCGCTATCGAGCTCGGCGTCGATGACGTAGCCGGTGATGTTGAGCGCCGGACGCGCGGTTTGGGCGGCGGCGGGGAGCCCGGCGGTTGTGACGAGGATCGCAGTGAGGAAGACGAGTGCGGCGCGGGTTGCGATTCGCTTGCCGTCAAACTGGACGTCTTTCAGGTTTTTGTTCATTCGTTCGCTCATTGTGCTGCCGCCGGGCAATTGATGGATGCGGCTGGTTGGGGTTGGGAATCTCCGATTGACATTCATCGCGGAGCCGTTTGGGCGGCCGCCGGAAGGATTGATTCAACCTCGTTGACCACGATAGCGGCTACCCGTTCGATAGCGGATTGGGCCGGCCAATTGGCCGCCGGTGCCCGGAGCGCCTCCCGAATAACCCCCAACTCCATTCTCATGGACTCCCGAGCAGGGCCGTCGGGTAGCAGCGGGCTGAGGTGTTTGACGATATTTGCGGCGGTGAAGTCGTGCTGGATGAGCTCTGGAACCACCAGTCTGCCGGCGATGAGATTGGCCATGGCCACGTGAGGGACTTTGACCATTCGCCTGGCGATGGCATACGTGAGCGGCGAGACGCGGTAGACCACGACGAAGGGATTGCCGATGAGTGCGGCTTCGACGGTGGCGGTGCCGCTGGCGACGACTGAGGCGCGCGCGTGAAGGAGGGTCGCGCGGGCATCGTGGACGAGATGGACGGAGAGCGAGCGGGCGTGATTTTCGACGAGGCGCTGGACGGCGGCACGCCGGGCGGCGTCGAGCGTGGGCGCCAGGGGAATGAGGAAGTCGTAGTGCGGTGCGGGGTCGGCCGTGGTTGGGGCGGTCGACGCGAGAGCGCGCGTGGCGGCGAGCATTTCCGGGAGGTTGTCTTCGATTTCGCGGAGGCGGCTGCCGGGTAAAAGGCCGATCCAGGTACGAGTGGGGTCGAGGTTGTTTTCAGCGGCGAATTGCTCGCGGGTGATGGCCGGTTGCGGCAAATCGGCGAGTGGATGGCCGACGAATTCGGCATCGACGCCGCGGGTCCGGTAGTAGGGCTCCTCAAAGGGGAAAATGACGAGCATGCGGCTGACGTATTCGCGGACGAGGCGGATACGGTGCTGCTTCCAGGCCCAAAGCTGCGGGCTGACGAAGTAGATCACGGGAATGCCGAGGCGGTGGAATTCGCGTGCCAGACGGAAGTTGATTTCAGGGAAATCGATGAGGATGGCGACGGTGGGGCGGCGGGCGCGGATGGCGCGCTTGAGCTTGCGGAACTCGTGATAGATGCGGGGCAGATGGAGGACCACTTCAGTCAGGCCCATAACGGCCACGTCTTCGGCGCGAACGATGCAGTCGACGCCGGCGGCTGCCATGCGCGGACCGCCCATGCCGATGAGCTCCGCTCTTTCACCTTTTGGAGCAAATTGTTGCTGGATCGAAGCGGCAAGGAGGGCACCGTAGTGCTCGCCGCTGGCTTCTCCTGCCGAGATGAAGATGACCGGGGTCATGTGTCGTTTGCCGGTGGGGGCGGCTTGACCCAATGATAGCGGCCTGATGCGCGGGTCGCTGGACGTTACGCGGCGGTGCGGCGGCTGGGTGGGGGCGCTTTGCGTGGACGCGCAAGCGAATGATGGGTCGACGCGGCAGATCGATGGCGGCGAGCGGTGGTACTCTTCCCGATGGAACACGAATGGGGGCTGCAATGCGCATGTCTTTCAAGATGCCGGTTTCGTTCAGAGTGGTTGGGCTTGCCGGATTGATGGCTGGTTTCGGCCTTGCGGCGATGACGCAGGCACAGGCGGCGCAGGGGCCGAGCGGCGCAGGAGGGTCAGGGGTGCGGGCAGTGCCCGCAGAAGACAATCCCGTGGCCGATCCGAAGGC
Organism: uncultured Acidobacteriaceae bacterium; assembly: GCA_963823805.1. GTDB lineage: Bacteria > Acidobacteriota > Terriglobia > Terriglobales > Acidobacteriaceae > Telmatobacter. Next base: position 986,145 of record CAWGMW010000003.1, read on the forward strand.
GGTGGTGACGATCGGGAATGCGCGGTTCACGGTGCTGACACCGCAGTTGATTCGCATGGAATGGTCGGCAACGGGCAAGTTTGAGGACCACGCTTCGTTTGTGTTTATCAATCGAAGGCTGCCTGTGCCGAAGTTTGCTGTATCGCGGATTGTGACGGTCGACGGCCCGCCAGGACCGGCCTTAACGCACTCGATCAGGACGAGTGCGCTTACACTCACCTACGCGCCCGACGGCGACGGCCATTTCACCGCAAGCAATCTCTCCATCACACTTACCGTCGACGGCAAGCAAGTGGTGTGGCACCCGGGCGACAGCGATCCTGAAAACTTGATGGGGACGACGCGGACGTTGGATACCGCGCGAGGTTCGAAGACGGAGGAGCCGATTGGGCAAGGGCTGGTGTCGCGATCGGGATGGACACTGGTTGACGATTCCACGCGGCCGCTGTTCGATTCGGCGGATTTTCGGTTTCTTGACGGCGAGAAGAGCGTGTGGCCGTGGGTGATGGAGCGGCCCGCGGATGAAAAGCCGGGCTCGTACACCGACTGGTACTTCTTCGGCTATGGACACAATTACAAACAGGAGCTGGGCGATTTTGTGCGCGTGGCGGGCCGGATTCCGCTGCCGCCGCGGTTTGCGTTTGGAGTGTGGTGGTCGAGGTACTGGGCGTATACCGATGAGGAACTCGACGGGCTGGTGAAGAACTTCAGGGAGAATGACACGCCACTCGACGTGCTGGTGATCGACATGGACTGGCACATCAGCGACGAGCAGTTGCGGGCAATGGGCGAGAAGGATCAGTCGGGGCAATTGCTGGGGTGGACCGGATACACGTGGAACAAAGTGCTGTTTCCCGATCCCGACGCGTTTTTGAAAAAGCTGCACGAGGATGGGCTGAAGACGACGATGAATCTGCATCCGGCGTCGGGAATCCAGCCGTGGGAGCAGGCGTATCCGGCGATGGCGCGCGCGATGGGGATCGACCCGGCAACGAAGAAATACATTCCTTTTGACCCGACGGACAAGAAATGGGCGACGAATTATTTGAACCTGGTGCTGCACCCGCTGGAGAAACAGGGCGTGGATTTCTGGTGGCTCGACTGGCAGCAGCAGTCGACGACAGACTTGCCCAACGTGAACCCGACGTGGTGGCTGAATTACGTCCACTTTACCGATCAGCAGCGCGAAGGCAAGAGGCCGCTCTTGTTTCATCGCTGGGGGGGCCTCGGAAATCATCGCTATCAGATTGGATTCTCTGGCGACACGATTTCGGTGTGGGATTCGCTCGCATTTCAGCCATGGTTCACGGCCACGGCGGCCAATGTGGGCTATGCGTTCTGGAGCCACGACATTGGCGGGCATATGCCGGGTGCAGTCGATCCGGAGCTGTATACGCGGTGGATTCAGTTCGGCACGTTCAGTCCGATTTTGCGCACGCACACGACGAAGAACCCCGATTCGGAGCGGCGGATCTGGGCGTATCCCGAGCCCTACTCAGCCGTGATGCGTTCGGCCTACCAACTGCGGGAAGCGATGCAGCCGTACCTTTACACGGAGGCGCGGCGGACGTACGACACGGGCGTGGCGTTCTTCCGTCCGCTCTATTACGACTGGCCGGAGGACGATGCGGCCTACACAAGCAAGAACGAGTATTTGTTTGGCGACCAGTTGATCGTGAGTCCAGTGACTGCGCCCGCGGACAAGATCTCCGGCCTTGCCACTGAGGGAGTGTGGCTGCCGAAAGGAGACTGGATCGAGCGGCCGACGGGAAAACATTTTGTCGGACCGACGACTGTGGAGCGCAGCTTCACCATCGATCAGATTCCTGTGTATGTTCGGGCGGGCACGATTCTTCCCATGCAGCCCGCGATGCTGCACACCGGCGAGAAGCCTGTCGATCCGCTCATCGTGAACGTGTGGCCGCTCGCGCCGGGCGCAAGCTCCAGCTACTCGGTCTATGAGGATTCGGGAGTGTCGGTGGAGTACCAGCGGGGCGTTTTTGCGCGCACGCCCATCAAGGCCACCGAGAACGGCGATACGCTGCGCGTGGAGATTGGGCCGGTCGAGGGCAGCTATCCCGGCATGCTGAAGGCGCGAGGATATGAAGTGCGGCTTCCGGCGGATTGGCCGCCGGTTTCCGTCACGGTCAACGGGAAAGCATTGGGATTTGCTAAGCCCCGCGAGCCGGGAGGGTGGACATTTGAAGGCGACACGCTGACGACTGTGATTCCGGTGCCGAGCGGCAGCGTAAGCGCGAAGGTTGTTGTGGAGGTGCAGCGCGCGAAGGGCCGGATTGCACAACGCGACGATCTCGACGGATTTGCCGGCGCGATGACACGCTTGCGCGGAGCCGATGACGCACTGCAGCAGACAGGGCCGGTTGCGGGACCATCGAATGCGCTCGTTGACGCAATGCAGACGGGCGACCGGCTGAGCTACTACCCCGGGCGCATTGATGCCGAGCTCAAACATTTCCACGAGCAGGTCGCGCAGGCGCGGGCGGACGTGGCTCAGCTCGACAAGGAGTTCGAGCAGCGGCTGAGCGATACATCGAGGCGCATCGGCGGCTCGACCTGGGCTCCGGCTGACATTCCGAGCGAGAAGCAGAAACGGCGCGACGCGCTACACCGGGCAGAGGCGCTGCTGGGCGAGGTCGCGAAGTAGCTAAGTAGCTACGCGGGCTTCGCTTTGGTTTTGAAGTACTTTTTCATCGGCTCGAAGTAACATTCCCGCCATCCCGAGCGGTAGTCGGACTGTCCGCCGGGGATGTTGGTGTGGCGAAGAGTGAGTTTCGTACCCCTTGGCGACTTTTCGAGCAGGACTTCGATCTGCGAATCGGGATCGGTGGCGGCAAACTCGGTGGTGCGCCACGCCTGAACAATCTGTTTGCCGGGCTTGAGCTTCAGGTTCTTGCCTGAAATGTAGCCGTCCCATGCAGTGAATGCGCCGCCGACCCGCGCAGACACCTTGGCCCCGGCTTCGGTCATCCCGGAGTGGCCCCTGCTCGAGAGCCAGGCGTCGTAGACCTGCTTCGGCGAAGCAGGAATCGTCGCGGAGACGGTGAACTTGTGGGCCATCGGTGCCTTTCTAGTGCGCTACCAGTTCCCGATCCTGCTTTTCTTTCTTGTTGGGCTCTCCTTTGCCCGTAGCAATCAGGTTCCGGAGACTGCCTGTGACATAGAAGCCCCATGCGTCTGAGCAGGCTTTGAAGCACTCGACTTGGGGCGCCAAGCCGACGTGAGTAAAGCGGACCTCGGTCTTGTTTCCCCTTTTGGAGATTTCGAAAACGACTTTTGTACCATTCCACTCCGTCTTGTCTTCAACAAAGGACAGGTAGCTGTCCAGGACAAGCCAAACGACCTTCCTGCCGGGGACAAGCTCGGCAATCTTTTGCTTGCTGTAGTGGACGTCTTTGTAGCGGTAGGTAAACTCGGCGCCGAGTTTGTCGGTGCTTCCTTCAATCTCGCCTGACCACCAACCGCGAACATCGTTGATGGCGGCAAAGGCCGCTTCCGGAGTCTGGTCGACCGTAAACGAATGGTTGAGATTCTGATCCTTCATCGCTTTCCTCCTTTTTTGCTCTTCCGTCGGCTTGACGCGGGTGAAACAATCGTCAGCGCCAAAATCTCATGAGCTGTTGTGCACTTCAACTTTCGGATTGAGGGTCTCGGGTTGACGACCTTATTCGTGGCAGCACTTGCCGCCCTTGGTCTCGATATTGACCACTTCCGGCTGGACGTAGGGCTGATTGGGATCGACAAAGTAGCCTTCATCATACTTGTCGTGGTGACGAACCCAGGCCATGGTGTGCTTCAGCCCGGCTTCGTCGCGCCCTTTCGGCACGAGGTCAAGAAAGTTGTAAGCGCCGACCAGAATGTCCAAGCCGCGCGCATAGCTCGAGTAGGTGTGGAAGATCGCTCCGCACGCATCCTTCGCGAAAACGCTCAGTCCCGGCCGCTCCTCGGCGGGAAACTCCATCATTTCGTAGTTGTAGTAGACCTGCTTTTTGCCGGCTTCCTCGGGCCGCAAGGAAACCTGGTAGTCGAAGTTGAAATCGCTCGAGTTCGAAGAGAGCCAACGGAATTTCCAACCCATGCGGTTCTTGAACGTTTCGATCTCGGAGATGGGCGCTCGCGAAATCACCGCGAGTGTGACGTCGCGGTTGGCGAGGTGGATGGTCATGCCGTCGAAATGGTCGGAGATGTAGGAGCAGCTGGGGCAGCCTTCTTTCCATCCCGGCCCGAGCATGAAGTGATAGATGACGAGCTGGCTGCGGCCGCCGAAGAGATCGGAGAGCGAGACTTTGCCGGCAGGGCCCTGGAACTCGTAGTTCTTCTCGACCTTCTCCCAGGGCAGGGCGCGGCGCAGGCGGCTGAGCTCATCGCGCTGGCGCGTAAACTCTTTCTCTTTTTTTAGAAGCTCTTTGCGGGCTGCGATCCAAGTGTCATGCGAAACGACTGTGGGGTTCTTGATTTCTGTCGCGATGGTTGCCATGGCGACCTCCTTTGGTGCGAGTTGTGTGGGGAGCTGGTTACCCGGTTATTTGCCGCGGCGAAACCATTTTGCAAAAATCGCCGCGATTCCGCCCGTGCCGGCGGTGCTGCCGGCGACGAGCGCTGCCGTTGTTGCCACACATACAGGACACATAAGATCCTCCATTGGTGAGTCGATTGGTTTCGGTCGACGGTCAAAAAGACAGACCGAGATTACGACCTGGACCGCTCGGCGCGCTGGCGAGTCAACTCGTTCATGTGGGCCCAGCCGGTGGTGACGCCCTTCCTGTGGTCGTCCAAAATGAGGCCGAAGGCGGAGTGGCAGAACTTGATCAGCGTCTCGCCATCCTGCTCGCTGAGGCGGTACTGGACGTTGTTGGCCACCGGTTGCGACATGAAGAGCGGCCCGCTGAATTCGAGCAAAGTCGGCCGTTTGATGGCCTGCACGATGCCCCAGCAGTGACCGTTGCCGTCGCCGAGGTCGCGGAACCAGCGCCCGCCGGGCCAGGCTTCGATTTTGAACGGCATGGGCGCGCCGTCGGGCTTTTCATTCAACGGGCCGAGCTGCTCGAGAAGAGCGGCGAAGGTGACGTCGATGGGTGCTTTGACGCGAATTTCCTGTTCGATTTTGAGTGTGAGGTCTTCGATTTCGGGAACGGTCATCGTTGTCATACATCCTCCTTGGGGAATCCTTCTGGTTCACGGGCCCGGTTAACTCGATGGGGGCTTCGGGGGCATCTGCGCTTCGGCGCGCTCTTTCACGCGGTTCAGCTGGTGCAGCCAGTATCGCTCGAAAGTTTCGGTCCACTCATGCAACGGGCGGATGGCCGCGGCGTTGGTGCGGTAGAGGCGATGGCGGCCATTGCGACGGACGCGCACCAGATTGACGCTGCGCAAGACGCCAAGGTGTTTTGAGACCGACGGCTGGTCGAGGCCGATGGCCGTGACAATTTCGCCCACCTGCCGTTCATCATGCGCCAGATAGAGCAGAATCTGCCGGCGTCGCGGCTCGGCAACGGCGTTGAAAGCATCGGAGGTGGTTGCAGCCCTGGCCATGGAAAAAACAATACATTCCTATATGGGCATATGTCAAGGGAAGAATTTGTGACTTTCGTTCCGGCGTTGGGTGAACCGCATTTTGCCGCTGCTGGCCAGGCAATTTACCATCCGTCGCATGACTCTCAACCGCCGGGCTTTCTTGAACGCATGCACAAGCGCGGGGATTGCTTCTCCGCTGATGCCGGGAATCCTGTACACCCTCGTTGCGCAGGCGCAGGAGGCCGCTCCGGCGGCGAGCCCCGCGGCTGCGCCCGGCGCGAGTCCCGCGGCAAGCACGAACGCAGGCGGCGAGACTAAGGCCCCGGCGCTGCCCAAGGTTACGGCGGGGATGATTGACCGGGCAGCAGAACTGGCCGGCGTAGGGCCATTCACCGACGAGCAGAAGAAGATGATGCTCGAAGGGCTCAACGATCAGCGGGATGCGTACGGACAGATTCGCGCGCTGAAGCTGGAGAACGATGTTCCACCGGCGTTTGTGTTTCATCCCGAGCCGGCAGCGAAGCCGGCGGAAAGCCGCATAGCCTTCGAGGGAGCGACGCCGCAACTGATCTTTGATGACTCGGAATCCCGCGCGCCGCAAGCCCCCGCGAACCTTGACGATCTTGCATTTTCCACGGTGCTCGAGCTGGCCAATTTGATTTGGCATCGCAAGATTACGTCGGTCGCACTGACTGAGATGTACATCAATCGGCTGAAGCGGTACGACCCCGAATTCCATTTCGTGATCACGCTGCTGGAGGACCGCGCGATGGCTCAGGCTAAAGCGGCGGATGAGGATCTGGAGAACGGGCTTTATCGCGGTCCGCTGCAGGGAATTCCGTGGGGCGCGAAAGATCTGCTGGCGGTGAAGGGTTACCCGACCACGTGGGGTGCGGGAGGGTTTGAGCAGCAGACCTTCAAGGAAGACGCAACGGTCGTGCAGCGCTTGGATGCGGCGGGGGCAGTGCTCGTGGCGAAGCTTTCGCTGGGCGCGCTGGCGATGGGCGATAAATGGTTTGGCGGCAGGACGCGGAACCCATGGAATCCCGCGCAGGGATCGAGCGGATCGTCGGCCGGCTCGGCGAGCGCAGTGGCGGCTGGGTGCGTGGGGTTCGCGATCGGGTCGGAGACGCTGGGGTCGATCTCGTCTCCGTCAACGCGATGCGGGACGACGGGGCTCAGGCCCAGCTTCGGCATGGTGCCGCGCACCGGGGCGATGGCGCTGAGCTGGACGATGGACAAGCTCGGGCCGATTTGCCGGTCGGTGGAGGATTGCGCGCTCGTGCTCGACGTGATCCACGGACCCGATGGCAAGGATCTGTCCGCCGGAGCCAGCATTGACTTTCACTGGAATCCGGATTCCGATTGGCGATCCTTGCGCGTTGGGTATATCAAGAGCGATTTCGATCCGTTGCCGCCGCTGCAACTGAAGGACGCTGCGCCCAATGAGACCCCAGACGAAACGAAGAAGCGCGAAGATGCGAATGCGGCCGCGCAGGATGAGTACATCCGGCGCGCGTACGACAAAAAGTACGAGCAGGCCACGCTGGACAAGCTGACCAAGATGGGAGTGCAGCTGATTCCCGTCGAGCTGCCCAAGCTGCCATGGGACGCGATGGTTCCGCTGCTGACGGCAGAGGCCGCCGCGGCGTTTGACGACCTGACGATGAGCGGACGCGACCACTTGCTGACGGAACAGGGGCCAGAGGACTGGCCGAACGACTTCCGCATTGCGCGGTTTTATCCGGCGGTGGAGTACATCCAGGCCAATCGCGCGCGGACGCTTGGCGTGCGCGAGTTTGCGAAATTGTTTGAGAAAGTGGATGTGATCGTAACGCCATCAACCGACGAGCAGTTGATTGCGACCAATCTGACGGGCAATCCGGCGGTGATTTTGCCGAACGGCCTGCGTGGCTCCGATGCGCCCGCGGCGCCCGCCGTCGACGACGGCAACCACGACAACATTGGCGGGCCTGGGACGCCGGTGTCGATTACTTTCCTCGGCGCGCTTTACCAGGACGCGAAGCTGGCGGCTTTTTCGCACGCTTACCAGGAAGCGACCGGGTTCCAGAAGCTGCACCCGAAGCTCGACTAGACGACAAAACGCCGCTCGCGACCATGTGCTTGGCCAGATTCAGGGTGAAGGAATCAATGCTGCTGGTGGTGGGCGGCACTGTGGTGTCCGGGCGCGTGGCAGTGTTCACCGCGATAGATTCGACAGCGATCGACGTTGCGCTGAAGGCGATGCGAAGGAATCCGAACTGCGTGTCGCTGTAGCTGTCGAGAGTGATGGTGTTGCCCGCTCCATCGGATTCCTGCTGCTTGCCTGCGACCGGCTTTTTTCCCTGCTGATTCTTCTTCAAACCTGAGAGATCGTAGTAGCCGCCGTTTCCTGAAACGATGTAGGGGATTTGACGGCCATCGCTTTTCATCATGCGGGTGTAGCGCTCGTAGAGATGCGCGTGGCCGGAGAGCACCATATCTGGCCAGACACCGGCCCGCGTACAACGAGTGTCCATGGCTTTGAGCATGGCTGCGCTGGGCATGTGCGCGCTGCTTCCCGTAAACGGCGGATGATGCACGGCAATCACCAGCGCCTGCGGATTCTTGTTATTCTTGTCGGACTTGCGGTCGCTCGCGTAACGCTCCAGCTCACTGGTCAGGAACGTGAGTTGATCCGTGCCGATGGTGGAGTTGCCGAGTGAGCCGACGGTTTCTCCGGCGTTGGAGTAGAGGCCGATGATGCGGACAAAGGGAGCATCCAGGGTAAAGTAGACACCCGGCTGAGTCATGGTGGTGCGATCGAAGCCCGGGGCGCCCTGCACGGGCGCTGGCGTGCAGAAATTATCGACGAAAGCTTCGCAGGAGTAGCCGGCCGGCTCGCCTTTGAACATAAATCCGTCGTGGTTGCCGGGGATGGCAAAGATGGGACCGGGGTAATTGCGATAGGGCTCGTAAAACTGTTCGGGATAGTAAGTTTCCTGCCCGAAGAAGTAGACCACGTCGCCGAGGTGGTAGAAGAAGGCCGGCTTGCCGTTGGCCCAGGTTTTGCCGTCCGCGTCAGCGGTCATGGCGTCGGCGACGGCGAGCTGCGGCTCAGCGCGCTCGATGCCGCCGGTGTCGCCCATGCAGTGGATGACGAGCTGGCCCGTGCCGGCAATTGTGTTGACGGTGGCCTGGGAGAGCACGGTGGCAAGTGACATGACGGGCGGACTGACGCGCGGTTTGGGGATCGGCTCAAGGATTTGGATCTCGTCGGACGTTGGAACCGAAGTGTCGGCGTCGATCTGCTGCGCGCTGTACGTAGCGAAGTTGTCGGCGGTAAATCTCGGGTTGGCAAATTTGAAGCTGCTGCTCGACAAGGCGATCCTGCTTTCTGCCCACGGAAGGGCCGGCGAATGAGATTTGAAAGTGGCAGAGGCCGGGGAAAAAGACGGATCGAGAGAGGAATCGTTCGTGCGCGAATTCTATCGAAGTGGCGGCAGTGCGCGGAGAAAAATTTTGAAGAATTCTGGCGGCGGGTCGCGTGAAGGATCGATCCATGCCGCTAGTGCGCTATTTGAGCACGCGCATTGCGGTGATGGAGCGTGGAAAGCTTGTCGAGACTGGCGAGGCCGAGTCGCTGTGCGCGCATCCACGCGAGGCGTACACGCTGCAGTTGGTTGCGGCCACGCCGGAGCTGCCTGCCGGCGCGGCCTGAAAAACCATCTGAACGCTACTTGGGTTGGGCCTGCACATTCGTTGGCGGCGGCGGAGTGGTCTGCGCGGGTGCAGCTGGTTGAGCAGGCGCAGTTGCGGCCGGCGCGGCCGGCTTTGCGGCTGGTGCGGCCGGCGCGGCGTTGGGTTGAGCGCTTGCGCCTGGATGCGGCTGCATAGGCATCGGATGGTTGGGCGGCATCATCGGGCGCTGCGGCGGCTGCGGCATGTCGGTCACGTCCACCAGTTCCACGTCGAAGATGAGATCCGATTTGGCGGGAATACCGGGACTTGCCGGACTGCCGGGGCGCTCCGGACGGTCGGGAATGGCGCGGGTTCCATAGGCCATTTGCCAGGGAATGAAGACGCGGCGCTTACCGCCGATTTTCATGCCTTCGAGGCCGTAGTCGAAGCCGGGGATTACGCGGCCCATGCCCTGGGGAATCTCGATAGGCTTTGGATCGCCCATCTTGGGCTTGCCATCGGGACCAAGCTCGGGCTTGCCGTCGGGGCCGATGACGGGCTGCTTGTGGTCGTCCCACGAGTCGAATTTGACGCCGTCGGCCGCGCGCCAGCCGGTGTACTTCAGGTGCCAGAGCTTGCCGGCCTCGCCTTCTGCACCGGTGCCGACCTTGACGTCTTCATAGCGCAGCGCGAAGGGCATTTTGACTGCGAGGTGCGCAACCCTGGGCACGCCGGGAGGAAGCTTGATCCAGGGCTCCGGCGGGGCGGTGGTTGCGGCCGGCTTGGCGGCGGCCGGCGAAGAAGAACTCTTCGTGGGCGTTGTGGGCTTTGGAGCCGTGGTTTGGGCGCTTGCCGCGGCAAAGGCGGCTACGAATAGGAAAAGGACAAAGCGATTCATGGTTGGGAACATCTCCGACTGAATTCCAAAAGCGAGTTTATCAGGCCGGGGGCGAGGAATGCCCGCATCAGCTGATCATCATTGCTGCAAGGAGCGCGGTTCGCGGGGCAAGATGCTCGACGAGGACCGACTCGTGCCGCGCGTGCGCGCCCTCGCCGACGGCGCCCATGCCGTCGAGCGTTGGGATTCCGAGTGCGGCTGTGAAGTTGCCGTCGGAGCCTCCGCCAGTGGAGGCTTCGTCGAGTGTGAAGCCCAGCTCGAGGGCGAGCGCCTGTGCTTTGCGGAAGAGGCGCACGGTCCCGGAGCGACGCTCCATGGGCGGGCGATTGATGCCGCCGGTGATTGTGACCGTGCAGCGCGGGTCGACCGATTTCAGGGCGCCAAATCTGCGTTCGATGCGAGGGCCGTCGGCGCGGCGCACGATGCGGGCTTCGACATCGGCCCAGGCGTGAGCTGGAATGACGTTGCTCTTTGTGCCGCCGCCCGCAACGCCGACAGACACGGTAAGGCCGCGTCTGAGGTCAGTCCAGGCACTGACTTCCTCGATGACGCGCGCCAGTTCGCGAATGGCGTTCGCGCCTTTTTCGAAGTCGACTCCGGCGTGGGCTGCGATTCCTTTTACGTCGATACGCCAATCGCCGATGCCCTTGCGGGCCGTCTTGTAGGCCAACCCCTGCGCGGGCTCGAGAACATAGACCGCGGCACAGCTTCTCGCGAGTTTTTCAGTGATCGGCCTCGAGACGGTGCTGCCAATCTCCTCGTCGCCGTTGAGCAAGAGCACGATTTCACGGCGGAGCAGATTCGCTTCAGTGAGCATTTCAATGGCGGAAAACGCCATGGCGACGCCGGCCTTCATGTCGAGTGTTCCGGGGCCCCAGAGGCGTTCATTACCGGCACGGCCGGAGCTCAGCCGGCAGGGCATGGTCTGAAGAGTGCCGAGGGGCCAAACCGTGTCCAGATGGCCGAGGATCAGGATGGGCTTGGCGGCGTACTTCGCATTCAAACGTCCGAAGCGAAGTTCGAGGACATTTCCATGGATCTGCTGACGGTGGAGCTTGACGCGGCCGCCCAACTTTTTGCCGTGTGCTGCGGCGAGGGCGAGGCAGGCATCCACGGCTGTCTTGTCGTCGGAGGGCGACTCGGCTTCAACTAACTGTCGGGTGAACGCGATCAAGCTCGCCTGCTTGCGGCGGGCGCCGGCCAGCAGGGCGCGCATGGGAATCTTCGATTTGGCTGCCAACGTCATTCCTGCCTCTTTAGCCCGATTACCTTCGATCGATGCGCGACGACTCCCTGATTCTACGACAGTTATGGGCAGTTCCAGGAGAGGTTATCAGAGAGGCTCCGTGGCTCAAATGAACGCAGGGTGTGGCAAAAATGCCACACAACCGGATTTCCTCATGCCGTCTATTCTAAACAGGGTAAAGGCTTTCAAAGCCGGAGAGGCACTTTGGGTCAAAGAGCGCACCAGGAACAAACGATCGCGGAACCCCTCGAGCTTTCAGGCGTGGGGCTGCACTCGGGCGCTCCTGTGACGATGCGGCTGTTGCCCGCGCCGGCGGGCTCGGGGATTGTTTTCCGGCGGACCGATCTGGATAACTTTGAGATTCCCGCAACGGGCCGCAACGTGGCCAAAGTAAGCTACGCGACGAGCTTGATGCGACAGAGCGTGCTGATCTCGACGACGGAGCATCTGCTCTCAGCTCTCATTGGAATGGGCATCGACAACGTGATTGTGGAGATCGATAACCTGGAGCTGCCCATCCTGGACGGCAGCGCATTGCCGTACGTGGAGGCGTTCCAAAGAGTGGGGATCCGCGAGCAGCGCCGCAAGCGCGAGACGCTGCGCGTGCTGCACCCCGTGGAGGTGCACGAAGGCGACAAGTTTATCGGCGTTTACCCAGGCGCCGGCTATCGCGTCTCGTACACGATCGACTTTCCCGCGCCGATCGGCCAGCAGAAGACCTGCATCGATCTGGCGGCGGAGACGTACGGGAGCGAGATTGCTCCGGCGCGCACATTTGGCTACAAGGCGGATGAGCGGAAGCTGCGCGACATGGGGCTGATCCGTGGGGCGAGCCCGGAGAACGCGATCATTTTGGGAGCGAGCGGACCTGTCAATGGACCTCTGCGTTTCCCGGACGAGTATGTGCGGCACAAGGTGCTTGACCTGATCGGCGACCTGGCGCTGGCAGGGCGCAGGCTGGAGGGTCACGTGGTGGCCGTTCGGGCCGGGCACGCGATGCACACAGCGTTTGTGTCGCGGCTGATGAAGGATCGCTCGGCGTGGGAGCTGGCCCATGTGCCGGTGGACGCGCCAGAGTCTACCGAATCGCAGGCTGAGGCCAATGGCGGGGTTGGCGAAGCTGCGCTGGCGGGCGCGTAGATCAGTGTTGCACCGCGCTCATTCGAGCCGCAGGTTCCCTTTTAGAAAATAATCAAGCGAGTCGTTCGATTGCAATGGCGGTAGCTTCTCCGCCGCCAATGCAGAGCGAAGCGATTCCGCGACTGAGATTGCGTTGCCGGAGCGCTGCAAGCAGTGTCACGATGATGCGCGCGCCGGATGCGCCGATGGGATGGCCCAGCGCACAGGCGCCGCCGTGGACGTTGACTTTTTCGTGGGACAGGCCCAGATCTCGCATGGCGGCCATGACCACGACGGCGAAAGCCTCGTTGATTTCGAACAAGTCGATTTCCGCAAGGGACCAGCCAACGCGTTCGAGCAGCGCGCGGACAGCGCCGATGGGCGCAGTGGGAAAGAGCGCCGGCTTGTTTGCAAAGCTGGAGTGGCCCACGACGATTGCCAACGGCTTGAGGCCGCGGCGATCGGCTTCAGAACGGCGCATGAGGACGAGGGCGGCTGCGCCGTCGGAGATGGCGCTGGAGTTTGCAGCGGTCACCGTTCCACCTTCGCGAAAGGCCGGCTTGAGGTGAGGAATCTTGTCGGGAGTGGCTTTGAGCGGGAGCTCATCGTGGCTAACGATCCGGTCGATTCCTGGGCCTCCGGCGGTTTTGCCGGCGGTGACGGTGAGGGGAACGATTTCGGCGGAAAAACTTCCATCCGATGTTGCTTTTTGCGCACGTGTGAGGGATGCGAGCGCAAATTCGTCCTGCGCCTGCCGTGAAAACGCGTAGGTCTGGGCACAGTCTTCGGCGTAGGTTCCCATCAGTCGGCCTTTGTCGTAGGCGTCCTCAAGGCCATCGAGAAACATGTGGTCGATGAGCTGGCCGTGGCCGATGCGATAGCCGGAGCGGGCGCGGTCGAGCAGATAGGGCGCGTTGCTCATGCTTTCCATGCCCCCGGCGACGACGATCTTCGCGCTGCCTGAAACGAGCAGGTCGTGCGCGAGCATCACGGCCTTCATGCCGGAACCGCACATTTTGTTGATCGTGACTGCGCCGGTCGAAGCGGACAACCCTGCGGCAAGAGCGGCCTGACGCGCGGGAGCCTGGCCGAGGCCGGCAGGAAGAACGCAGCCCATGAGGACTTCGCCGACCTCGTCGATTGAATCGGAAGGGACTCCTGCGCGCTCGACAGCGGCGCGGATGGCGGCAGCGCCGAGTTGGGGAGCGGTGAGATCCTTGAAGTCGCCCTGGAACGCGCCGATGGGCGTTCGCGCGGAGCCAACAATCACGACGGGGTCGGACACGATGGGATCGGATACGGGCATTCGTGCTTCCTTCTTGTGCCGTCGTTGAGCGTGTTGCCGTTCAGATCGTTGCTCATTGCCGTTGATCCCCATTGGGTCAACTAGTTGTTGGCGTTGTACGTCGCCGCGCTGACGGATGACGGCTCTCAGCCTCTCTGATTTGCCTCCACCCCATCCCCGATGCTTCTGTGACAATGCATGCACCTAAAATGTCGGAATGGCAACATGCTGGGACGGGCCGCGTAATGGCAATAGGGGCAGGGCATTTTCTGCAGCCTCCGAATGGGAGACGATAAAGGCGCAATACCGCAAGCGAGCCAGGCGGCCATAAAAATATAATCGGGAAACGGTTGAACAAGCCACCGCACCGCAACAAAACCCACTAGAAAACATAGAAACCATATGACATATCGCTTGGATATCCTTTTGCGCGCGATTTGCACGTTTGAATAGAATTCGTTGCGTGCACTTGACATGCCCTGTGCCCTCTAGAAGTACTTCTGCAGGTGATCAAGCCTGTCCAGTATCGATCCGAGTGGACTACCTGCCACAGTTATTGTGCCAGCTCGCCGCATTAGCGCGGGGCCATGCGCAGCGCGCCGTCGAGGCGGATGGTTTCGCCGTTGAGCATGGAGTTTTCGCAGATGTGCTTGACGAGCGCGGCAAACTCAGCGGGCTGACCGAGGCGGGCGGGAAATGGAACGCTTTTGCCCAGCGCGTCCTGCACCTCGGGCGAGAAGCCGGCCACCATGGGAGTGGCGAAGACTCCGGGGGCGATGGTGACGACGCGAATGCCGAAGCGCGCCAGCTCGCGTGCAACGGGCAGAGTGAGCGCAACCACGCCGCCCTTTGAAGCCGCGTAGGCGGCCTGACCGATCTGTCCATCAAAGGCCGCGATAGAAGCGGAGTTGACGATGACGCCGCGCTCGCCGTCCTTGCCGGGCGGCTCTTTTGCGATGGCGGCGGCGGCAAGGCGAATCATATTGAATGTGCCGACGAGGTTGATGTTCACGGCCTTCGCGAAAGAGTCCAGGCGATGCGGGCCTTCACGGCCGGCGACGCGCTCTGAGGGGGCGATGCCTGCGCAGTTGATGAGCCCGTGGAGATGGCCAAAGGCGATGAGCGCAAGATCGACCGCGGCCTGCGCATCGTCTTCGCTGGTGACGTCGGTTGGGGCGAAGCGGGCAGATGCGCCCAGCTCAGCGACCAAGGCCTCGCCAGCTGTGCGATTGGTGTCGGCGATGACCACGGAACCGCCTTCACTGACAAGCAGGTGCGCCGTGGCTCGGCCCAACCCGGATGCGCCACCGGTGACAAGGAAGACATGATTCGCGATCTGCATGGGAATAAGAGGGATCTTCCACATCCCGAGCGCAGCATATCATTCAAAAGAGCATCCGTGATCATAAGGATCGGGATGTTTGGAGGCAAAAAGCCTTGAATCCTGTTTCGTCTGGCGCGCCAATTACACAACTCAGCGAAGAAGAAACACTCTTTTGCGACAGCGTGCGGAAGTTTGCCCGCGATGAGGTTGCACCGCTTGTGCGGCGCATGGACGAAGAGCAGAAGCTGGATGCGGGGCTGTTGCGCAGGCTCTTCGAGCTGGGCTTGATGGGGATTGAGATTCCCGAAGAGTTTGGCGGGAGCGGGGGATCATTCTTCGATTCGGTGCTGGCCGTGGAGATGCTCTCGACCGTCGACCCATCGGTGGCGCTGGTCGTGGATGTGCAAAATACGCTGGTGGCGAGCGCGCTGCTCAATTGGGGCACACCGGAACAGAAGCTGACGTATCTGCGCCGGCTGGCGGCAGACACCGTTGGCGCCTATGCGTTGAGCGAGGCGGGTTCGGGGTCAGATGCGTTTGCCTTGCAGACACGCGCAGAGAAGCGCGGCGGCGAGTACGTGTTGAGCGGGCGAAAGCTTTGGATCAGCAACGCCAGCGAGGCGGGATTGTTCATTGTCTTTGCCACCGTGGATGCGAGCGCGGGCTATAAAGGCATCACCGCATTTCTGGTGGAGAAAAACACGCCGGGATTCGCGATCGGCAGGAAAGAAGACAAGCTGGGGATTCGCGCGTCGAGCACCTGCGAGCTGATTCTGGAGGATTGCGCGATTCCCGCGGCGCAAGTGCTGGGCGAGGCGGGCAAGGGCTACAGAATTGCTATGGAAACGCTGAACGGCGGACGAATCGGCATCGGCGCGCAGATGCTTGGGCTTGCTGAAGGCGCGTGGGACCACGCCGTGAAGCACGCCAGGAACCGAAAGCAATTCGGCAAGCCTATCGCGGAGTTCCAGGCGATGCAGTTCCAATTGGCGGAGATGGCAACTGAGATTGAGGCCGCGAGGCTGCTGGTCTACAACGCGGCGCGATTGAAGGATGCGGGGCGGGAGTTCCGCAAGGAAGCAGCCATGTGCAAGTACTTCGCAGCGCAGATGGCGGAGCGCGTGGCGAGCCTTGCGGTGGAGGTTCTGGGCGGGGCTGGATTTGTGAAGGAGGCCCCCGTGGAGAAGCTCTACCGTGACGCGAAGATCGGAACGATCTACGAAGGAACAACGTTCATGCAATTAGCGGCCATTGCGAAGGCCGTTCTCTAGATTTCAGGGAAATGGTGGCTGTGGCGCCCGTCACACCACTTTGGGCAGGTCAGGCCGGAAGCTGAACCGTAAACCAAACTGCGAATCAGGTCCCCTTCAGGCAGCCGTATTTGTCAGATTCTGAATAGCTTTTCTCATTCAAAACCCCGACTTGCTGACCCAGGTCTCGAGGACTCGTGTGCCCGCCCAGCCAAATAACACAAAGGCGGGATAACTGCAACGGTACTGGATTCCCCAAAAGTACTGTATAGTAACGTTCAATCGTACCCACACTAGTGGATATACTTGGCCACATTGGTAATCTTTCATGATTACTTCAGTTTGCCTTGGCGATAAATCTCGTTCGCGCGCCGATGAAGATTTCGCGCCCGCACGGAGGGAATATGCGCCAGTTGAAGTTAAGTTTGATTGTGCTGCTGACTCTTTTCTGCAGCATCGCTCTGAGCGGTTGCGGTGGATCCCTTGTTGCAACCAATACGGCAACGGGAACGCTGATCACGTCATTGAGTACCATCGACTTCGGCCAGGTCGCTGTCGGCAAGACAGTCGGCACCAGCATCACGCTTACGAACACGGGATCTGCGCCGGTTGAAATTTCCGCGTTAAATCTGACCGGGCAGCCCTTTTCAATGAGCGGTGGAATCAGCCTGCCGATGACAATCGGCGCCAACGCCAGCGTCGCAGTCACCATCCAATTCGACCCCAAGGCGTCTGGGTCGGCAACCGGCCAGCTGAGCATCGCCAGCAACGCGTCGAATGCGTCCTCGGCCACGGTTGCCCTCAGCGGCATGGGCGTGCCGGCGCTGACAGCGCTGAGTTGCGCAACCGGATCGGTCACGGGAGCATCCAGCGACACTTGCACAGTGACACTGAATGCAACCGCGGCCAGCGGCGGCCTGAATGTGGCCCTGACAAGCAACGACAGCGCTGTAGCTATCCCGGCGTCGGTGACGGTGCCGGCAGGCACGAGCAGCGTGAATTTCACCGCAAGTATCTCGCCGGTCACGACAGTACAAGCGGCTACGTTGACCGCCAGCGTTGGCGGTGTGGCGGAAACGTTCGCTCTTGATCTGGGCGCGGCAATCCCCGGTTTGGGGATCAGCACCAACAATCTGGCCTTTGGCTCCGTATCCGTGAACTCGGCGGTTACGCATCCATTGGTTCTTTCGTCAACCGGAACGATGCCAGTGACGGTAAGCGCGGCATCTTTGACGGGCGCCGGTTTTGCTATCACGGGCGAAGGCCTGCCAGTGATACTGGCCCCAGGTCAAACGACAACACTGAGCGTACAGTTTGACCCGAGCGCAGCAGGGGCGGATATAGGGCAGCTGTCGCTGAGCAGCAACTCTTCGAGCGGGACGTCGACCGTGGTGGACCTGAGCGGCACTGGCGTGCCAGGGCTGACAGGACTGAGCTGCACAAGCGGGTCCATTATCGGGTCGGGAACCGATGGCTGCACGGTTACGCTGAACACGGCAGCAGCCAGCGGCGGATTCGCGGTAAGTCTCGCCAGCAGCAATTCATTGGTGACTGTACCAGCCGCGGTGACCGTGGCGGCGGGTGCAACCAGCGCCAGCTTTACGGCGAATATCTCCCCGGTAACTTCGGCGGAGTCAGCGACGCTTACGGCAACAGTGGGCACCTCGGCAGCGACATTTGGTCTGCAACTGATTGCGTCAGCGCCCAAGTTGAGCCTCAGTTCTTCAAGCCTCTCGTTTGGCAATGTCAACGTGAGTGCCGCGGCGACTCAGTCGCTGACTCTTTCGTCAACGGGGAATACGCCGCTGACGATCAATGCGGCAACACTCACAGGGACCGGCTTCGCGGCCACCGGGGCGACTTTCCCGCTGACCTTGAATCCGAATCAAACAGCAACACTCAATGTGCAATTCGACCCAACCGCCGCGGGAGCGGTCTCAGGTTCACTTACTTTCAGCAGCAATTCCTCAACGGGGGCTTCAACGTCTGTCGGGCTGAGCGGCACGGGAATGCCGGTGCTGACTGGTCTGAGTTGCGTAAACTCGTCGATGACTGGAGCGGGTAGCGATACCTGCACGGTCACACTGAACGTGCCCGCAGCCAGCGGCGGCTTTGCCGTCAGCGTGGGGAGCAATAACTCCTCAGTAACTGTACCGGCCCAGGTAACCGTGGCCGGTGGCGCGACCAGCGCGACCTTTGCGGCAACCGCATCGGCGGTTAACGTGGCACAAGCCGTAACCCTGACGGCCTCTGCGGGGGGCATCACAGAGACTTTCGGTCTGCAATTGGCAGCGGCGGCGATTGCACTCAACGTGAGTTCATCCAGCCTTTCGTTTGGCAACGTCAACGTGAATACGGCCACGACTCAAACCGTGATCCTGTCTTCAGGCGGGACTTCTGCTGTGACCGTGACCGCAGCCACCGTCGCTGGAAGCAGATTCACCGTCTCAGGAGTGACGTTTCCGATTACCCTGACCGGCAGTCAGACTGCCACGCTCACAGTGCAATTCGACCCGACCACGGCGGGAGCTGCAACCGGGCAGCTTACGGTGACCAGCAATTCGTCGAGCGGGAGCTCAACCTTGATCAGCCTGAGCGGCACGGGGTTACCAGTACTAAGTGGACTAAGCTGCAGCAGCGCGTCGATGACCGGATCGGGTAGCGACAACTGCACCATTACTCTGAACGTGGCTGCGGCTAGCGGCGGCTTCACCGTCAGCCTGGCCAGCAACAACTCCGCGGTCACCGTGCCAGCTACTGTTGCGGTGGCGGCAGGATCCACCACCGCCAGCTTCACGGCCACCGTCTCAGGTGTGAGTACCGCTCAGACCGTTACCCTCACCGCCAACGCCAATAGTGCGACAGCCACCTTTGCGTTACAGTTGGGCGCGGGAGTGCCCACGCTGACCATTAGCGCGACGAGCATAGCCTTCGGCAACGTGAATCTGAACACGCCCGCAACGCAATCGGTGATCCTGTCCTCGACGGGGACCGCGGCAGTGACCGTGAGCGCAGCCACCGTGACCGGGACCGGCTTCACGGTCTCTGGAGGCCCCTTCCCGCTCACTCTAAACCCAAATCAAACGGCGACGATCAGCGTGCAGTTCGATCCGACCGTGGCCCAGGCCGATACGGGCACACTCACAGTGGTCAGCACCTCACAGACCAATCCCACTGACGTCGTCAGCCTGAGTGGAACCGGTGTTTCGGTCGCTTACGAGGTTAATTTGAGCTGGGATGCGCCAGCCAGTTCTCCAGACCCGGTAGCCGGTTATAACGTCTATCGTGCTCCGAGTGGCACCACTACATATCAGCAATTGAACACTGCGGCTGTCACCCAGACCACCTATGTCGACACAGGTGTCCAGGACGGCCTGACTTACGACTACATCGTAGAGAGTGTTGACGCCTCCGGAGTTACCAGCTCTCCCTCAAACGTGGCTGCAATACCCATCCCGTAGACGCCCAGCAAGCGGCAGAAAGTCAAAGAGGGCCAGCACCGCCAGAGTACCGGCGATCTGGCCCTCGATTTTTTGAGCAACGGGAGTACGGAGCGTCTGAACGTGCCGCCACTAGACCCATGCCACGACGGGTGTTTGTGGATAAGTGGATAAGCAGAAGGAATAGCGGGAAGGCGGAATTCCACCTGGCGGGGAAAATTATACGCAGTGATGAATAAATTACACGCGGTTTGGGCGCTTGGCGCGATAGCTAATTCGCGGCCTTCTCTGTGTTCCTGGCTTCAAGGTCAGTTGTATGAAGAGCATGGAAAATCCGGCCCCGTGCGATTCGATTGGCACGTTAATTGCTCCTAGCAACCGCAAAACTACCAGCAAGAACGACACGAGTTCATCGCGTTCGTTCACGTCCAGGTCAGAAGATGGGATTACAGCATCGTTCGTCACTACTTTTTGGGTAGATTTGCTTTACCTATGGCCTTACGAATGAATTCAATCAACCGAGACGTGCCGCACCTATTCGAGAATTTGCAAAGCGCAGATCCGACGGCGGTGCGTTGTCTTTTCCACAATTCAAGAGTTTTTGGTTCTTGACGAAGGCGAGCTGGGGATAAGAGAGTTTGACTTTCCCCTGCAAAAACGAATCTTGAGTAAGTTCTCGGGGACTCATATGGATAGGAAATGCCCCGAGACATAAGGACGGAGTGACCTATCTCACTGCCTAGTTCAACGAGTTGGCGCTAAATAAGCTAGCTGGTTGACTCAAAGCGAACATTCAAGCGCGTTACCAGCGCAGCGGGCCATGAAATCAAGCGATAGGTAAAGGCATCTTAAAGTGATCCATTTGCGCGACATCCCTTTTTGCGCGCCGTTGAGAAGTGATTCGACAGCGGAATCGGCAGCGTGTGCCCGCAATTCACTGCGGAGAGGCAGCGCGGCGGATTCGCGAGCATGCGCCGCAACGCCAGGCCGTGAGCTTTCATCGCTTTTTTCCTTCATTTTCCTCCTCTTATCATGCTGCCTGCCATTCACATTGTGTGGTTGCCTTGGGGGGACGATTATCAGCCCCGCCACAAGCTCACTCCGCGCATCTCCGAACGCCGTGAGTTTTGGCGGAGTGGCGATGAGAAACACAGCCAGCGCAACCGTTTCTCTTCAAAATACGGGATCGGCAGCGGTGACAGTCTCGCAAGTAAGCGTGTCGGGACAGCCATTCTCGGTCAGTGGTGAAGGAGACCTTCCCATCACGGTTGCCGCCGGGGGCGCGTTTAGCCTGAACGTGAACTTTTCTCCGACTTCGACAGGGACGGCGGCAGGACAGTTGATGATTGGCAGCAATGCCACCGCGGATGGAACACTGATGATCGGGCTCAGTGGCGTAGGAACTGCAGCCAGCGCGGCAGCATCGCCGGGATTGAGCTCTTTCAACTGCGCTGAGGCCGCGGTGACTGGAGCGGCTATTGATAGCTGCACGGTCACGCTGAACGCTGCGGCGGCCAGCGGCGGCTTCACCGTGAGCCTGACCAGTAGCAACTCGGCAGTTACGGTGCCTGCCTCAGTGACCGTAGCCGCTGGATCGGTCACCGCCAGCTTCTCGGCCACCGCGACCGCAGTGAGTTCGGCGCAGACGGCGACGCTGACCGCCAGTGCTGGCGGCGTGGCGGAGACCTTCGCCTTGCAGTTGAATGCCTCCAGTCAATCAGGCCCGCCTGCGCCCGTGTTAAGCGGACTGAGCTGCAGCAGCGGGTCGATGACCGGGGCTGGAACCGACGGCTGCACAGTCACGCTGAACGCGGCGGCGGCCAGCGGCGGCTTCACCGTGAGCCTGACCAGCAACAACTCGGCAGTTACAGTGCCAGCCTCAGTAACCGTGACCGCAGGATCGACGACCGCCAGTTTCTCGGCCACCGTGTCCGCCGTGAGTTCGGCGCAGACGGCGACGCTGACCGCCAGTGCTGGCGGCGTGGCGGAGACCTTCGCCTTGCAGTTGAATGCCTCCAGTCAATCAGGCCCGCCTGCGCCCGTGTTAAGCGGACTCAGCTGCAGCAGCGGGTCGATGAACGGGGCTGGAACCGACGGCTGCACGGTCACGCTGAACGCTGCGGCGGCCAGCGGCGGCTTCACCGTGAGCCTGACCAGCAACAACTCGGCAGTTACAGTGCCAGCCTCAGTAACCGTGGCCGCAGGATCGACGACCGCCAGCTTCTCGGCCACCGTATCCGCAGTGAGCTCGGCGCAGACGGCAACACTGACCGCCAGTGCTGGCGGCGTGGCGGAGACCTTCGTATTGCAGTTGGGCGCGGGAGTACCCACGCTGAGCTTTAACGCTACCAGCATTGCCTTTGGCAACGTAAATTTGAACTCGCCGGCAACACAGTCGCTGATTCTGTCCTCGACCGGGGCTTCGGCCGTGACCGTGAGCGCAGCAACTGTGCTCGGGAGCGGCTTCACGATCTCAGGAGGTTCGTTCCCGATCACCCTGAACCCCAATCAAACGGTGACGCCCAGCGTGCAATTCGATCCCACTGTGAGCGGATCCGCCACGGGCACCCTGACGGTCGTCAGCACGTCCCTTACGAATCCCACAACGATCATCAGCCTGAGTGGAACGGGCGTCGCAGGTTCATATGAAGTTGACCTGAGTTGGGACGCGCCCACGAGTTCGCCAGACCCAGTCGCCGGATATAACGTTTATCGCTCACCAAGCGGCGGCTCGACGTATCAGCAATTGAACACGACTGTCGTCACCCAGACCACTTATGTCGACACCTCTGTCCAGAACGGCCAGACCTACGACTACATCGTAGAGAGTGTCGACGCCTCCGGAGTTACCAGCTCTCCATCGAACGTGGCTGCAGTTCCCATTCCGTAGACGGGCCAGGGCGCAATTAGAGACAATAAAAGGCCGGGAACCCGGCTGGATGGGCTTGACTGAGCCAGCCGAGCTGCCGACCATTTTGGTGCGCTCAATGTGATTCCGCGTTCCGCGTTCCTGTGCGGTTGCAGCAAAGAATGCGGGACACCGAAGGCCGAAGATGAAGTCCGCGGCAAACGAAGCCGCAGGCGCCCGCAGCCGCTGATCGCCTGCAAGGCGGATCAGCACCTCGCGATGTTGGGCGCGTTGATTCCTTTCGTGGCGTTTCGCGTGTCGACCACCAGATTTGCCTTGGCAACGATGGCAGGATAATCGTATTGCGAGTGGTCGGTCACGATTACCACGCAGTCGAATTCCGGAATCTTTTCAAGCGAAGTGCTGGTCATGTTCAGCGCGTACTTGCGGCCTTGTCCGACGGTAGGAAAAAACGGGTCGTTATATGCGACCTGAGCTCCCCGCTTTTGAAGCAGCTCGATGATGGTTAGGGAAGGCGACTCGCGAAGATCATCAATGTCGCGCTTGTACGAAAGTCCGAGAACCAGAATCCGCGACCCACACAGCGCTTTGCCCTGCCGGTTCATGGCTTCAATAATGTTTTCGACCACGAAATAGGGCATGGAATTGTTAATCTGTCCTGCAAGTTCGATGAAACGCGTGTGAAAGTCAAACTCCTTGGCTTTCCAGGAAAGATAGAAGGGGTCGATGGGAATGCAGTGGCCTCCGAGGCCCGGCCCGGGATAGAACGCCTGGAATCCGAACGGCTTGGTCTTCGCCGCATCGATCACTTCGGCGAGGTCAATCCCCATCCTCATGCAGAGTTGCTTCAGCTCGTTGACCAGAGCAATGTTGACGCAGCGATAAATATTCTCGAGAAGCTTGGTCATCTCCGCAGCTGCCGGCGAAGACACGAGCACGGTGCGGTTAAAGATCGAACTATAGGTTGCGGACGCGAGGTCGCGGGCAACGGGCCCGCATCCGCCAATGACTTTGGGAATGTCGCGACGTGCAACGGTGTCGTTTCCCGGGTCTTCGCGTTCGGGAGAAAACGCGACATAAAAGCCCGGGCTGGAATCGTCGCGCGCTACACGCAGCCCTGCCGAGTTTCCCTTCTCGAGGAGGGGAACCACGATCTCCTCGGTTGTGCCAGGGTAAGTGGTGCTTTCAAGGATAATGAGCTGCCCATCGTGTACATGCGGCGCAATGCCATTCACGGTTCCGGTGACATAGCTCAGATCCGGTTCGTGGTGCTCATCAAGAGGAGTAGGCACGCAAATGACAATGACATCCATCGCGGCGATCTGAGCGTAATCGGAGGTCGCGGCGAATCCATTCTTGCGAGCCTGCTGGATTTCCGTGGCTGAAATTCGGACGATGTAAGTGCCACCGCTGTTCAGCGTCTCTACCTTACGCGTGTCGATATCGAAGCCGGTGACGCGAAAGCGCGCTTGACTGAAAAGCAGCGCCAGGGGAAGGCCAACATAGCCCATTCCGACGATGCCAATGCGAACTTCGCGGTTTTGGATACGACGAGTGAGTTCGACGGTTCGTTCAAGAGAAGCCAAGGAAACCTTTCACCTCAGGATGACAACTAGAAAACGGATCATCCAAAGCCTATCAGTATCTATGCGGGCTAGAAAGTGGCCCTTGATCTGATGCCGAGTCGCGGAGTGGAGAGCGAGAACTACCAGTGGCCACTATTCAGATGCAGCGGAACTCTTCGATCCCGTCGCCCCCAAGGTCACCGTAACCTAGGGTCAGCGCCGGGAATTGGCTCTGGTGTGGCCTATTCTACGGTCAGCGTGACATTTCCTTGACGGACCGGTCATCGCGGCATCAGATTGCTTGAACTCATTGCGTGAACTCGGTGTAGGTGTTGTTGTTTTCAATGACGGTTGCGCCAATGTGAGTCTCCAGCTGCACGTAAATCGTGGCTCCGTTGGTGGGCAAAGTCACGGTCGCGCTGGTGCTGGTCCCAAGATAGATGTTCACCAGATTGGCACCGCCGGACGTTGTGCCGATGTGGAGAAAGTATGCGGTCACTCCGCCGGTGCCTGCATTCCATTTGAAGGTCGTCGAAGCCAACGTCAACGTGCTGCCAGGGGCCGGGCTGGTGATGACGCCTCCGGAGATGGTGAACTCGGTGTAGGTGTTGTTGTTTTCAATGACGGTCGCGCCGATGTGAGTCTCCAGCTGCACGTAGATCGTGGCTCCGTTGGTGGGCAAAGTCACGGTCGCGCTGGTGCTGGTCCCAACACCCATGTTCACCAGATCGGCACCGCCCGGCGATGTGCCGATGTGGAGAAAGTATGCGGTCACTCCGCCGGTGCCTGCACTCCAGGTGAAGGTCGTCGATGCCGAGGTCAACGTGCTGCCCGGCGTGGGACTGGTGATGACGCCTCCAGAGACGGATTCGGTGTAGGTGTTGTTGTTTTCAATGACGGTCGCGCCAATGTGTGTCTCCAGCTGCACGTAGATCGTGGCTCCGTTGGTGGGCAAAGTCACGGTCGCGCTGGTGCTGGTCCCAACACCCATGTTCACCAGATCGGCACCGCCCGGCGATGTGCCGATGTGGAGAAAGTATGCGGTCACTCCGCCGGTGCCTGCACTCCAGATGAAGGTCGTCGAAGCCGACGTCAACGTGCTGCCCGGCGTGGGACTGGTGATGACGCCTCCAGAGACGGATTCGGTGTAGGTGTTGTTGTTTTCAATGACGGTCCCACCGGTGTGCGTCTCCAGCTGCACGTAAATCGTGGCTCCGTTGGTGGGCAAAGTCACGGTTGCGCTGGTGCTGGTCCCAACGCCCATGTTCACCAGATCGGCAGCGCCGGACGTCGTGCCGATGTGGAGAAAGTATGCGGTCACTCCGCCCGTGCCCGCATTCCATCTGAAGATCGTCGAAGCCGACGTCAACGTGCCGCCAGGGGCCGGGCTGGTGATGACGCCTCCGGAGATGGTGAACTCGGTGTAGGTGTTGTTGTTTTCAATGACGGTCGCGCCGATGTGAGTCTCCAACTGCACGTAGATCGTGGCTCCGTTGGTGGGCAAAGTCACGGTTGCGCTGGTGCTGGTCCCAACGCCCATGTTCACCAGATCGGCAGCGCCGGACGTTGTGCCGATGTGGAGAAAGTATGCGGTCACTCCGCCCGTGCCCGCATTCCATCTGAAGGTCGTCGAAGCCGACGTCAACGTGCCGCCAGGGGCCGGGCTCGTGATGACGCCTCCGGAGATGGTGAACTCCTTGTAAGTGTAGCTGGTGAAGAGGCTAGTGGAGCCGTTGATGACCGTCTGAAGCTGCACGTAGATCGTGGCTCCGTTGGTGGGCAAAGTCACGGTTGCGCTGGTGTTGGTCCCAACACCGATGTTCACCAGATCGGCAGCGCCGGGCGTTGTACCGACGTGGAGAAAGTATGCGGTCACTCCGCCGGAGCCTGCACTCCAGATGAAGGTCGTCGAAGCCGACGCCAACGTGCTGCCCGGCATGGGACTGGTCATGGTTGCGGCGATTGCGGCCGTGCCGCTGAGTGGGATTTGCTGGGTTGCGGAAGTGGCATTGAGGCTGTTGTCAGTCAGCGAGAGATTGTCAGTCAAAGTGCCGATGACCGTGGGAGTGAAGTCAACAGCTAATGTGCAGCTTGCGCCCTCAGCGAGAGTGAAGGCGGTCGAGGAACCTGAGGTGGTCTGGATGCAAGTGGAGGCGGAGTCGTCCCAAGTGAAATTCGAGGTGGAGAGGCTGGGGTTGTCGCTACCGGTAAGGTTGAAGGTCAGAGTCGCATTGCCGTTATTCGCGACTGTTGCGGAAAGAGGGCCGTCGGTGGTGTCGGTTGTGCCCGGTTCGGTGCCCGACGGGAAAGTGATCGAGGGCGGCGTGGCTAGCGGCATCTCCTTAACCGCATTTTCGTACTGATCGGCAACGAAAACGTCGCCGCTCGCATCTACGGCAACGCCAGCGGGGGCGGCCCATTCCCAACCGAGGGTCTCCACGGCCGAGCTGGAGGAGACCTGGCCGTTGACTGCGACAATCTCCTTCACAAGGTTGTTATTTTGATCCGCGACGAAGACGTCGCCGCTCGCGTCCACCGCCACGCCGTCGGCCCCGCTGAATCCGCTGCCTACAGTATTGACGGTCGAGCTGGAGGAGACCTGGCCGTTGACTGCGACGATTTCTTTCACCGCGTTATTGCCGTAATCCGCGACGAAAACGTCGCCAGCCGCGTCCACCGACACGCCGGCAGGCCCGCTGAATCCGCTGCCTACAGTATTGACGGTCGAGCTGGAAGTGACTTGGCCGCTGGCTGCAACAATCTCCTTCACCGCGCCATTGCCATAATCCGCGACAAAGACGTTGCCGCTTCCGTCCACCGCAACACATCCCGGGCCGTTGAATCCGCTGCCCACAGTATTCACAGTCGAGGCGGAGGAAACCTGGCCGCTGACCGCGACAATTTCTTTCACCGCATTATTGCCGTAATCCGCGACAAAGACGTTGCCGCTTCCGTCCACCGCAACACCTCCCGGGCCGCTGAATCCGCTGCCTACAGTATTGACGGTCGAGCTGGAGGAGACCTGGCCGTTGACTGCGACGATTTCTTTCACCGCGTTATCGCCGGAATCCGCGACGAAAACGTCGCCAGCCGTGTCTACGGCCACATTGGCAGGCAAGGAGAATCCGCTACCGACAACCCTGCGAATTACGTTACTGGGGAACGAGACCTGGGGTCCGCTGCCAATGCCGTAGACATTCGCTGTCGCCAGCGGATTACCGAAGGAGTCCTCGAGTTGCAGTGCGCCCAAACGAAGGCCTGGCGCCGCGGGGGTAAAGTGGAGGTTTACGATGCAGGTGTTGCCCGAGCTATAACTCGCCGCCGCACAACCGCTGCTGAGCTCACTTCCCGCATCGGCAAAATCCAGGCCGGTTTGGCCCTGGGTGAGCACCTGGTACGGAGTTGAGTCGAGAGTCTCCGACGAGTTGAAGTCGAAGTAGGCAGTCACCGTTGTGCTTGCGCTGCCCACGGCGACGGAGCCAAAACTGAAGGAGTTCTGCCGGACCATAAGTGCCCGACCGTTGCCGCGATCGGTGATAATGACATCGCCTGTGGCGCCTAAAGCCACGCCGGCCGGCGCACTCAGCCCGTAACCAAACCCCGTCAGGCAGGAGGTAGTGGAGCAGCCGTAGGAGCCCACTGGCACTTCGGCCACCAAATCGGTCGCGGCAGTCCCGGTTGCAGCGGCCAGGAATACATTGCCGGAGCCATCAACCGCGATGCCTTTCGGGTTTGCTGACCAACTGGACACAGACGCCACAGTGGTCTGGCAACCCTCGTTTGCGCCGGCTCCGGCTATGCCTTCGCTGATGCAGGAGACCGATAGTTCCAGAACTTCCTGATCGTTGTAGTCCGAAACGAAGAGATTATTCGATTTGTCGATTGCTACTCCGTATGGGCTAGGCAGCCAACTGGCAATTGTGGCCTGCGTGCCCCAGCTGGAACCGGTCCAGGGGACTTCCACAACAGCTGGCTTTGAAAAATCGGCGACATACAGATTGCCGTTCGAATCGAGTGCCACACCAGTAGGCTCACCCCACCCGGTGCCTATCGTGGTCGTACAACTCCCGAGCGAACATCCGCTCGGTACCTCCCATACCTTGCCCTCGAGATCTGCAATGAATAGATCTCCGGAAGCATCAATGGCGACCCCTGCCGGCTCCATGAATGCGCTGGTTTGGATGGTGACTTCACAGGAGGTGCTGGAGCATCCCGCTGGCTCTTCTATCACTCTGCTGTTGTAGAGATCGGTTATGAAAAGATTGCCGCTTTCATCCACAGCTACGCCTGACGGTGCATCTGGGTCACCGCCTGAAGGAGGAGCAGGAAATGGTATTGTGGCCTGGATGCCGACGGAAGGCCCGCCCTGAGCCGCTGCCGGCAAGGAAACCAGAATAAATAGCATCAACACGGCAAATCCGAATGCTGTTCGCCAGGTGCTGCTCAGCGCATCTGTCTGGGATGAACTAAACCGAAGCAACGAATGAAGGCTATCCAATACCATGGACTTCCTGACCATATGAAATCTCCCGGAGTTATTCTTGGGTAGGGTTAAACTAGCGAGAATTGGAGCGCATGGCGACAAATCTGCAACTTGCAATTCAGACACTTTGGCAAGCCATACATGTTCCCGCCACGTTCGCGACTCGGCGCGTGACGCCGTTCTGCGGAGTTGGGCCGCATAATGATTCAATACCGCAGCAAGACGCCGAGTCTATTGCACCTTTGTGGAGGTGTCAAGTGACATGTCGGTCACGAGGACGGCGTAAAAAGGTAATCTTCCTCTCAGATGAAGACCAGCAAAAGCCCTGCGGAACGGTGGGTTGGCGATAGAG
Source organism: uncultured Acidobacteriaceae bacterium (assembly GCA_963823805.1). Taxonomy (GTDB): domain Bacteria; phylum Acidobacteriota; class Terriglobia; order Terriglobales; family Acidobacteriaceae; genus Telmatobacter. The sequence continues at coordinate 1,015,168 of CAWGMW010000003.1, forward strand.
GGTAGACAGGTTCTGGCCACAGTGCCGCCTGCTAGAACCGGATACAAGATTTAGATAAGTTAAGGAGGCCTCAGCTAAAGGAGGCGAGAAGGGAAAAGCACTTACATCAAACTTGGTCTTCAATGTTTCAATCAACAGGGGGCAGTCTATGTTGACTCGAAATATCCAGAATCCCGTGGCCTCGAATGACCTTGCCCGTGTAATTCATCACGCAGGCGGAAACCATTACGTGGCGTTATCCTTGGCATCGGAGGATTGAGAGTCTTCGCCGCTTCCCAGATGAACCGGACTCTCCCATTGCGCCATGAGTTGCTTTGAAGGTCTCTCCGGAAAACATCGTCCTTCAAGCAGCGGCGTACCTATGAAGCACGCACGACTGCGGCGTCTAAACCCGAGAGGGTTCACATTGATATGATGAAAGAAACTCTCCAGCTTTGGTGCGCATATCCGGACGATGTCTTAACAGATCAGGTTGCCCAGGCCTGCGTCTCGCTCCTGTCTGAAGACGAGCGCGACCGCTGGCAGACGTTTAGGTTCGATCGGCATCGCCGCGAATACCTGGCCACTCATGCGCTGGCGCGAACTGCGCTGTCTCATTGCCATCCGCTGACCCCGGAGGCCTGGCGCTTTCAATTGAACAAACACGGCAAGCCCACAACCGACCCGGAATGTGGACTGCGCTTCAATTTGTCCAATTCCATTGGCCTGGTCGTTTGTTTGATCGCCCATGGTGTTGAGGTGGGTGTGGACGTGGAGCCTTATGAGCGCGCAAGAGAAATCGCCGAGCTTGCACCCGAAGTGTTTTCCCCGCAGGAGATTGCTCAATTGGAAGCTCTACACGGAACTGCGAGACTCGATCACGCCTTATCCCTTTGGACGTTGAAGGAGTCGTACATTAAGGCGCGTGGCATGGGGCTGGCCCTGCCATTGGACAAGTTCTCATTTCTCTTTGATAGCGCTGAAGGAATCCGGCTCGAGTTAGATCCGTGTTTAGAGGACTTAGCTGAACGCTGGCAGTTTTGCCTCATTGAACACGCCGGCCACCGCATCGCACTGATGGTGGAGCAACAGGCAACGGCTCCCAAGCTGCAAATCTGGGAGACTCGTCCTTTGTTGGCGCCCCCTAATCGGTTGGCTCCCGGTACCCAAATTTGGTTTCCAGGCTCGAGAGCAGAGGCTTGAGGCTTTGGGTCACGATCTAAACGTTTGGCTCGCCAAACAATTTTTCTTGGCCTGCTATAACGTCTAGCGCTGAACTAGCTCAGCGATGTAGTCCGCGGAGCCGGACTTTGCGCGAACTGCGTCGTCGATGCACTCAGCTAACCTTGCAGCCAGCTCCTTGACATATGGTTCAAGCAGCATCACGGCGGGGTAACCTGGAATCTCGATCACTCGCTCTCCACCTCTTGCGAGACGGTCCCATTTCAGCTCGGGTCTGAGGTACGCCCGGTACTGCCGGGCAGGACGAAAGTCCATCAGTTCGCCCGGATAAGGTTTGGGGACATATTTAACGGAAGCACGATCATTGGACTCCCAGACCTTGGCCAGAATTAAGGAGCCTGAGGATTCCGAGTCCGAATGCTTTTGGAACCTCGACAGCAATCTCCCCCGCCACACGGGAATTCTGTTGCGCACATCCTGAAGTTTTCCCTGCAGGAATCTGCGCTTGCCCTCAAGATCGAGCCCAAGCACGACCGCTGAATGGAAAATGAGCCGCTGGAAACGCGTGAGCATCCTGTCCCGGCCGGTGAACGTAACGTTGCTCCAAATCATTGCGTCAAAGAGCGCAAGGAGCGAGACCTCCTCGCCGGCAGCCGTTAATTGCTGTGCAGCCTCATAAGCAATGGCTCCTCCCATACAATATCCGCCGAGAAGGTAGGGCCCGTGGGGCCGGACAGCGCGGATCTCCTTCAAATACTGCGCTGCCATCTCCTCGACCGTTTCCGGGACCGGAGTAACGCCGTCCAGACCCTGGGATTCCAGGCCGTAAAACGGCTGGTCGGCGCCAAGATACTCCGAAAGCTTCTTGTAGATCAGGATGTTGCCACCGGCTCCATGGAAACAGAAAAAGGGAATGCGCGAGCCGGACGGCTGAATCGCCACCAAGGATTTCCAGCGCGGCGTGGCAACCTCTCGCTTCTGAACAATCTCTTCTTCGACTTGAGGGAAAAGCGCCGAAAACTCCTGAATTGTCGGAGCCTGGATCAAGGAAGACAGCGAGAGTCTCTGACCTAAGGCTTGTTCGACTTTCGTCAAGACGGTAATGGCTGAAAGGGAGTCGCCGCCCAACTCAAAGAAGTTGTCGTTAAGCCCGATTTCCCGGCAACCGAGCGCCTTGCACCATATGCGGGTCAGGACCTTTTCTGTACGCGTGCCGGCAGCGACATCATCTCCCTGTGCCTCTGAATCTCCGGAAGCTAACGCCTCCTCGGCGGTCGTCGACTCAGCCGCGCGCGGCAGCAGCTGTTGTTCTCTGGTCAAACCGGCGCGTATCGCCCAGATGCCTTGCGGAGGTATCGTGGGGTCAACCCAGTAGCGTCGCCGCTCAAAGGGATAAGTTGGGAGGACGACGCGGCGGCGCTTCTCCCCTTCGTAAAACCCCGTCCAATCTACGTCCACCCCTCCCAGCCACAGCCGCCCGAGGCTTCTCAGGATGAAGGCGTCATCCGACTCCTGCTCCTGAGGATGGCGCAGGGAGGCAAGGACTACCCTGGATGATCCAGCTCCGTTGAGATGCTGTCTCACCAGCGTGCTCAGGGTATTTCCGGGGCCCACTTCAAGAAATATCCGGTTTGATTCCTTGAGTAACTCCTGAACTCCATCGGAAAATCGGACAGTGCTGCGGAGATGCTTGGTCCAATACTCCGGCGTCATGGCCTGTTCCGCAGTGATCCATGTCCCGGACAAGTTTGAAAGGAACGGAATCCGGGGAGGATTCCTTTTGGTGCTCCTGACCTTCGCCGTGAATCCATCCAGGATCGGGTCCATCATACTGGAATGAAATGCATGGGACGTATGCAGCGGGCGGTACTCCACACCCATAGCGGACAGGCGCTGTTTAAGTCCTTCGATGGCCGTGTTGGTGCCCGAGACTGTACATAGCGAGGGGCTGTTGATTGCGGCCAGGGAAAGCTCGATATCGTCTGTAAGCGGCCGAATTTCCGGCTCGCGGAGTCGAACTGCCAGCATGCTGCCACCTGGCAGACTCTGCATCAGCCCACCCCTTGCTGCCACCAGAGCGAGCGCGTCTTCCAACGAAAAAACGCCGGCGAGGCAGGCCGCGACATACTCTCCAATACTGTGGCCCACCATCTCCGTCGGGTGGACTCCCCATGACATCCACAGCTTGGCCAATGAGTATTCCACCACAAAGAGCGCAGGCTGGGTTATAGCCGTCTGGTTGAGTGTTTGGGCGGCTTCTTCGGCGGCTGCGTCGCGCGGAAAAAGAGCCTGACGTATATCGAGTTCGAGGTGCGGCCGCAGGATCTCCGCGCATTGGTCAACGGACTCCCGAAACACGCGTTCGGTTCGATAAAGCTCCGAACTCATGCCTGGATACTGCGCACCTTGTCCGGAAAACATGAAGGTGATGCCAGGATCCCTCTTGTCCTGGTGAGCTGTCGCCCGGCGCGTTGAATCGGGTGCCTCAAGCGCCGCCACGGCATCCTCGTTGTTCCGGCAAACGACAACCCGCCGATGGTTAAAGGCCGCCCGGCCGACTTTCAGCGTGTATGCCGCGTCCGCAAGGTTCACGTCCGGGTGATTCTTAAGGAACGAAATCATGTTCCCGGTAGCTGCCTCCAATGCAGAGGCGGTCTTGGCGGACAGGACCAGCAACTGGTGAGGCCTGGACGGACCGGAGGGTTCAGGAGCGGGAGCTTCCTGTACGATCACATGGGCGTTTGTCCCACCGAAACCGAATGCGCTCACGCCGGCTCGGCGTGGTGCGCCGTTGGTTTTCCAATCCGAAAGAGTTGAGTTGACGTAGAACGGGCCGCTATCAAAGTCGATATTCGGATTCGGCTCTTGGAAATTCAGGGTCGCAGGAATTTGCCGATTCTTCAGCGCGAGAACGGTCTTGATGAATCCGGATACTCCGGCGGCTGAATCTGTATGCGAGATGTTCCCCTTTACCGAACCGAGCGCGCAGGTGCCCTGTCTTCTTCCTCCGCCACGAAAGGCACGGTTCAGGGCCGCCACTTCCACGGGGTCGCCAAACGCTGTCGCGGTTCCGTGGGCCTCAACATAACCGATGGTGTCGGGTTCGACTCCGGCGACCGCCAAGGCCTCCACGATGACTTCGGCCTGACCAGTGACGCTGGGCGCAAAAAAACTCACCTTCTCGGAGCCATCGTTGTTTGTCGCCGAGCCAAGGATCACTGCGTCAATGGAATCGCCGTCAGCCAGAGCGTCCTCGAGCCTTTTCAGAACGACAACGCCGGCCGCGTTGCCGAATACAACTCCCTGTGCTTTAGCATCAAATGGCCGGCAATGGCCGTCCGGGGAATACACCGCTCCTTCTTCGTAGAAATACCCCGCCTTGTGCGGCGAATGAGCGTGCACGCCTCCCGCCAGCGCGATGTCGCATTCAAAGCTCAACAGGCCTTGACAGGCGAGATGGACAGCAACCAGAGAGGTGGAGCAGAACGTTCCGACGTTATAGCAAGCCCCTTTCAAATTCAGTTTGAAACCGACCAGCGTAGCTATAGAATCCGGCTGGTTCAACAGGAAAGTGTCTGACGCCATAGCATCGGGGTTCGCGCACAGGTTATTGAACAGGTAGCTGCTCATGGTCGCGCCCGCGAACACGCTGATGGCCCCGTCGAATCGGTCGGAATTGTAACCGGCCACTTCGAGCGCCTCCCACGCGCACTCCAGGAGGAGTCGACGCTGCGGGTCAGTGCCCGCCGCTAAGCGAGGGCTGAATCCGAAGAAAGGGGCATCGAATTGATCGACCGAGTCGAGGATGTAACCCGCTTTGACGTACGAGGGATTCTGCAATACTGCGGGATCTACGCCCGAGGCAAGCAACTCCTCGTCGGTGAAGAGGGTGACGGACTCGACGCCGTCCCGTAGATTGCTCCAGAACTTTTCAACATTGGGCGCGCCCGGAAACCGCCCCGCCATACCGATGACGGCGATTTCCGAACCGGTCCATTGATTGGACTCCTGTGCTTTATTCTTCTGGCCGCGGCTCTTGCTTACCGCAAACGATGAACCATCCCACAGTCCCTTCCGTATCCCCTCACTGAGCAAATGTACTGTCGGATTCTCAACCACTCCACTGGGTGGGAGCGCCACGGCAAATGAGCTCTTGATCCGACTGACGACGTTTGGCAGAACCGACGAGCTCCCGCCAAGCTCAAAGAAATTGTCGTGAATGCCAACTTTGTCAATTCCCAGAAGTTCCCGCCACATCTCGGCAATGATTCGGTCCGTGGAATTCCCGGGGACTACATACTCAGTGGACAAATTGGGCCGCGGCCGCCGGCGTTTATCCGGCGAGGCACTCGCGACCGGCTCTTCGGAGTCGGTATGCTGATCCTTGTATCCGGTGATCACGAGTTCTCTTGGAGACACGACCACCTGCGGAAGAGAACTCCCCAGAATTCTCGCGAGCGCCTCCTTCCCGTCCTCTGGCGCGATTGCGAGCCTCAACTCCTCAGCTGGCACGGCGGGGCTGTTTGCGAGCATACCGACGTCGCGCCAAATGTTCCAGTTGATCGAGACGACTTTTCTCTCTGAAGCGTGCCTTAGCGCGTACGCGTCCAGGAATGCATTGGCCGCGGAATAATCTACCAGCGCGAATTCCCCGAACAACGCGGAAACCGAAGAGCAGGACACGAAAAAGTCCAGGTTGGCGTTACGAAGCAATTTGTCGAGCACCAAAGTTCCTTTGACCTTCGGCGCCATAACACTGGCGGCTGTCTCGGGCTTCTTCACCAGCATCACGCACTGTGCCCACACGGGCACACGCCGGTCTACCTGTGGCGCGGATCGAATCAGGCCTCCGGGCGAGACGCCGGCAGCGTGGATGACTCCCTGGATTGGCCCAAATTGATTCTGCGCCTGGTCGACAGCGGTCTTCATCTGATCGAAGTCCGCCACATCCGCGTTTACGACCAGAACCTTCGCACCCGACTCTTCGATCGACTGTATTTTTCGAATCTTCTGGCTGACCGCATCGTTGTCTTCATGCGCACCGAGCCATTCCTGCCACTGTCCTCTCTCCGGCAACCGGCTCCGCGCAACGAGGACGAGCCTGGCTCGCACCGATTGGGCCAGATACTCCGCAAATTCGAGTCCAATCCCGCCGAGGCCTCCGGTAATGAGATAAACGCCACCTTCGCGCAAAATCGAATCGGTGATATCCGCCTGGGGCAGAGGCACATGTTCAATCGACTGCACCCACCGCTGTGAATCCCGGTAGGATACAACGGCTTCCTCTGTTCGGACACCGATCTCCTTGAACAGCAGTTCCGCGCAATCCTCAACCGTTAGGCTTTCCGTCAGATCGACATTAGCGCAACGTACGTTGGGAAATTCCTTGGGGATGACCCGGCAGGGACCCATCAAAATCCCTTTCGATGGAGAGAGCACTTCTTTTCCGGTTACCCGCTGGAGATCGTCGGAGACTATTTTGAGCTGTAATGGTTCCCCGGTAGCCTGGTCGCCAATAGCTTGCATGAGATAGAGCAGGCTATTAAATCCCCTGCTGCGGACGAACTCGTAGGAATCCTCAAGCGACAACCGCTCTCCGCGGGTAACGCACAACATATGAACAATCGTCCCCGGAGTGTTGCCGGAGGCCTTCAGCTCCTTCCACAAACGGAGATAGTCCGCCTTTGCTTCGGGGTCTACGACAAAGGAGTTTTCATTGATTTGCTGAAAGGTTGTCCCGGCTTCGACGGCAATAGCGCGCTGTCCACTTTTCCCAAGGAGTTCAACCAGCCTGGAGCCACATCCCCACTCATCGAGAAAGATCAAGGCAGGCAGCTTCCGGGTCGCAGATCCGCCGTCTTTGCCCATATCTGGAAGTGGTCTCTGTTCCCAGGATGGAACATAAAACCAGTCAGCGATGTTTGAGTTTCTTTCCGGCATTCAGGTTTACCTCGCGTAAGTCTTAGGTCTGCTTTTGGACAATCCGATCATGGCGTTGCGGGCAGCATCAGCAAGCTGAACAGTCAAGTTTGCCAAAGCCACGCCGGCTGTCATTTCACGCTCTCGAGCGTGCCTCGCGCCGCTTCTGCCCGCGGCTTTTGCTTTCATCAAATGAAACGGGTTCGCGATTCTGCTGCCGCACCATTTCGCTCAGCGAATGGACTGTAGGGTTTTCAAAGAGGCTGGCAATGGAGAGTTCGATCGGGAATGTACTCTTTAGGCGGGCCAGCAGCCCTGCCGCCATCAGCGAATGACCGCCCAATTCAAAGAAATTGTCATGAATGCCAACCGTCGACAGGCCCAGCAACTCTCTCCAAATCTCGGCGATGGCCTTTTCTGTGGGGTTTCCTGGAGCCACGAATTCACTGGATATCGCGGGCCTTTCATGCGCCGGTTCCAACTCTGGTTCGGCTGCCTTTACGGTGGCCGCGGCCGCAGTCGACTCCGTACCGGCTCCGGCGAAGGTTCCAGTCAGTTCCTGCGGGGAAACAATCACCTGAGCGAGATGGGATCCCAAAATCCTGTCAAATGCCTCGGTTCCTTCTTCCGGCAGGATTCCCTGACTCAGACGCTGTTCCTTCCGTTCCTCGAGGTAGGCTGGAACTTGAGTGCTAAGCCCCATTCCCACTTTCTGCCACAGGCCCCAGTTAATCGAGACGATGTTCATTTCAGTATGGTGCTTTCGCGCGTATGCATCTAGGAAAGCATTCGCCGCGCAATAGTCCACATAGCCAAATCCCCCGGTTTGCACGCTACGCGATGAGCAAAGCATCAAGAAGTCCGGCTTGGCCTCGCGCAGCAGCTCTCCGAGCACCGTTGTACCCAGCACTTTTGGCGCCATCACCGATTCAGCTGCCGCCGAAGTCTTCCCGACGATGGCCATGGGATCGTCAATAACGCCTGCAGCGTGGATCACCCCATGAATCGCTCCGAACTTCTCGCGTGTCTGCTTGAACACATCGCGCATCTCGATGGCATCGGCGACATCCGCACGCAGCACCAGGACCTGCGATCCTCGAGCCTCGATCGACTGTATAGCGCGGATTTTCCGGCAAACATCGTCCTCTTCACCGTGCGATCGCAGCCACCCAGGCCACTCTTCGCTTGCCGGAAGGCCTGTTCTCGAGACCAGGACCAGTTTGGCGCGAACCCGATCTGCCAAGTGACCGGCCAAAGCCAATCCAATTCCGCCGAGGCCGCCAGTGATCAAACAGACGGCGCCTTGCCGCAAGGGCAGACTCTCAGGCTGGATTTTTGGCAAGGAGATATGTTCCAACGTCTGAACCCATCGATGTGTTCCCCGGTACGCAATCACGGTTTCGCCACTCTTGGCGGCCAACTCCTTCATGAGCAACCGGGCAGATTCGCCGGATGAGCCGTCCTCAACATCAATGTTCGAGCAGTGAATATTGAGATGCTCCTGCGGGGCGATCATGCACGGGCCAAGAATGATCGCTTTGGCGGGAGACAGAAATTCGTTCCCGGTGACTTCGTGCATATGGTTGGAAACGACTTTGATTTGGACATTCGCGTCGGAAGGTTTGGCGGCGATTGCCTGCGTCAAGAAAAGCAGACTATTGAACCCCAGAACCCGATACCGTTCGTATGCGTCGGCAGGCGAGGTCTCGTCCTGTTTGTTACCGACGCACCAAAGATGAACGATTGTGCAGGGGAGTTTGCTCGATGCCGAAAGGGCATCCCACAACGCCCGGTAATCGTTCTGTTCCGAAGGATTGATCGCGAATGAGCCGTCGCCGCTTTGTTTGAAACCAGATCCGGCTTCGACGGTCGTGACAATTTGCCCATTGTGTCTCAATAAGCCCGCTAAGTCTGCGCCCAGGCCTTGCTTGTCTAGAAAGAGCAAAACTGGACCTTCGACCGGGAGCGGAGCACGGGCGGTACCGTTGCCGGGAAGGTCAGCTCGCTTCCAGGATGGCACGTAGAACCATTGATTGAAGTCAGGGTTCCGTCCTTGTTGCCTCCGGGCGGGCTCAATGCCAACTGAGTGCTGCGCCGGCTCGATCCAGTACCGCTGACGCTCAAATGGATAGGTCGGCAATGGAACCCGGCGCCGGGTTTCGTCCTTATAAAAGCCGGTCCAGTCCACGTCAACCCCATGCATCCAAAGCTTGCCCACAGTGTTCAGCAGATAGGCAAGATCGGAATTCTGTTCCAAAGGATGCCGCAAGGTTGACAGGACGACACGCTTACCCGGTCCCTTCACGTGTTGCCGGGCACAGGTCCCCAACGTGTTGCCCGGACCAACTTCGAGAAGAACCCGATCTGGGTCTTTCAGTAACTCCTGGACAGCGTCGGAGAAACGAACGGTTTGCCGCAGATTTCTAGCCCAGTACTCCGGCGCAGTCATCTCCTCAGGGTTTGCCCATGTTCCCGTGACCGTCGACACGATTGGAATTTGTGCGGGATGATACTCCACTTGCGCCGCCCGGGCGGCAAAATCGGCAACGATCGGATCCATCATTCTTGAATGAAACGCATGCGAGGTGTGCAACAGCCGGCTGGCGATATCCCGTTTGGACAGCTCCGCCGCAAAGCGGCTGACCACTTCGCTTTCACCCGACACGACGCAAAGCCTGGGGCTGTTCACGGCGGCGAGAGAGAGATCACCGGGCAGGAAGCCCTCGACCTCACTTGCCGCTGCGGAAACGGCCAGCATGGAGCCTCCCGGCAGACTCTGCATGAGCCCGCCGCGAGCACAGACCAATTTGAGAGCATCGTCGAGGCTGATGACGCCAGCCAGACATGCTGCAACATACTCGCCAACACTGTGCCCCACCAGAGCTGTGGGCCTGATTCCCCACGACATGAGGAGCTTTGCCAGCGCGTACTCGATCACAAAGAGCGCCGGCTGGGCAAGCAAGGTTCGCTCCAGCCTCTCTGACGCATCAGCAGGCGCAGACGCCCCGGGGTACAGGACTTGACGCAAGTCGAGAGAGAGGTAGGGCTGAATGATCTCGCAGCAAAGATCGACCTGCCGGCGAAACTCGGGCTCCGCGCCGTAGAGATCCGAGCTCATGTTGGCGTACTGCGAACCTTGGCCTGGAAACATGAACACGACGTCCATGTGACTGCTTTCCAGGTGGTTCGCTGTCTGCCGGGAGGGGTCGGTTTCTCCCATCGCCGCGACTGCTTCCTGATGATTTTTGCAGACGAAGATCTGGCGATACGGAAGGTTTTTGCGGCCCGTTTGCAGCGTGTATGCGATGTCAGCCAGACTCGAGCTCTGATGGTTCTCGAGATAACTGCCGAGGTTCTTTCTCATTCTGTCCAGCGCCGTAGCGCTGTTTGCGGACAGCGGCAGCAACTGGAACGACCGGGTTGGCCCGGAAGGCTCGGGGACTGGAGGCTCTTCGAGCACGGCGTGAGCATTGGTTCCCCCGATACCGAATGAACTGATTCCAGCGATCCGCTTACCGCTGGGAGGCGTCCACTGCGTCAGTTTCTGTTGCACAAAGAACGGGCTGTGTGGAAAGTCGATTGCGGGGTTGGGATTCTGATAATTGAGGCTAGGCGGCAGCTTCCGGTGTTGCAATGCCAGAATGACTTTCAGGAAGCCGGCGACACCTGCCGCGGCTCCCAGGTGGCCGATATTGGTTTTGACAGAACCGAGACCGCAGAACTGGGTCTTCTGGCTGCTCTTGCGAAAGGCTTCAGTGAGAGCGGCAACTTCAATGGGATCGCCGAGACGCGTGCCTGTGCCATGCGCCTCAATGTAACTGATCTCGTCGGCATCGACCGAAGCCAAGCCCATGGCGTCACTGATGACCGCAGCCTGACCATCGACGCTGGGCGCCGTGTAACCAACCTTGCCAGCGCCATCATTATTGATGGCCGATCCGCGCACGACAGCACGAATGCTGTCTCTGTCAGTAAGTGCGTCAGGGAACCGCTTGAGCACGACAACACCGACGCCGCTGCCCGGCATCATTCCCTGCCCGGCGGCATCGAAGGCGCGGCAACGTGCGTCAGGCGAAAGGGTTGAACCCTCCTCGTAAGCGTAGGCGCCGATTTGCGGGACCTTGATGGACGCTGCTCCAGCAAGCGCGACGTCACACTCCCCGTTGAGCAGGCTCTGGCAGGCCATGTGGATGGCGACCATCGAAGTGGAACACGCTGTCTGGACAGTGAGGCTGGGCCCCTTGAGGTTCAACTTATAGGAGACTCGCGTGGCCAGGTAGTCATTGTCCGCCGCCATCAGCTTTTCAAGATAGTGAAGCGACTTCATCCGGCTGCGGGACTGGGCAAGGTTATTGCGGAAATAAGAATTTGTGCCGGTGCCGGCGAAGACACCAATGCGGAGCCTCGTCCGGTTTGCGTCGTAGCCCGCGTCTTCCAGAGCCTCCCACGCGCACTCCAGAAAGAAGCGGTGCTGGGGATCCATCAGCTCGGCGTCGCGCGGGTTGTAGCCAAAGAAACCCGCGTCGAAGAGATCCACATCCTCCAGCAGAACTCCGGCTTTGACGCAATCCTTCGACTTGAGATCGGCGGGTTCCACACCGGCCGCGAGCAACTGCTCGTCAGTAAAGGCGGTGACAGACTCCACGCCATTACACAGGTTCTTCCAGAATTGGTCGAGATTCGGCGCAGACGGAAAACGCCCCGCAATGCCGATAACTGCAATCCTGTCCAGATCGTCACTGCCGTGCTGCATGTCCCGAAGTCCTCGCTGCTTGCTGTACGGCCAACTTTGAATGGGTGCGATCCATCGTTCTCATCAGGATCGCGGAATGAGCTTCATGCAGCCAAAACGAAGCATGCCTGAATGCGCACGATGACCCGGTGGAGTTTCTCTGGGCCACCATCGACACCCATCTCAGCCACAATGGGTTTAGCTATTGACGGGAAGATTGCCCGTCCGCCGTTGCCTTCGCCGCTGACGGCCGTCTTTCCGCTCTTCGTCACTCATGAGAGTTTCGGTGGAAGCTTTCGATCCATTTCCGACGTGCTGCGCGAACGCGCGCACTGTCGGCCAGCGGAACATATCGACCAGGGGTATGGCCTTGTTGAGAGTCTGTTGCAGCCGGTTGTGGACCCTCAGCAGCAACAGAGAGTTGCCGCCGAGATCGAAGAAGTTGTCGTCCCGCCCGACCTTGACCGATCCCAGCACTTCTTGCCAAATCGCAGCAGTCTTCTGCTCGATCTCGTTCCCCGGCGCCGCATAGGCAACGGTGTGTGCCACCTCTGCTTTGGCACTGGAGAGCTGCAAGGCCTTGCGGTCCACTTTGCCGTTGGCGGTTGTCGGCAGCGCCGGCATCGAAACCCAGGACGCCGGGACCATGTATTCAGGGAGCCGCTGCTTCAAATAATCTCGTAGCTCGGCGACAGGCAGTTCTGGCCCTGCCGGAACAACGAACGCCACCAGTTGTTTTTCTCCCTGGTCCCGCACCATCACCACGGCCTCGCGCACCAATTCATGCTGCCGCAGCTGATTTTCAATCTCGCCCAGCTCGATGCGGAATCCACGGATTTTCACTTGAAGATCGATGCGGCCGAGAAACTCGATATTCCTGCTTGGCAAATAGCGGACCAAGTCGCCGGTTCGGTACAAGCGCGCTCCGGCATTGGGACGAAGGTGATCTGGGATGAACTTCTCTTGTGTCAATTCGGGACGGTGCAGATATCCACGCGCCAATCCATCGCCACCGATCAACAACTCCCCAGGCACTCCGACAGGGACAGGCTGCAGTTGCCGATCGACGACGTAAAGCTGCGTGTTGGCAATCGGTGGGCCGATCAAAACTTGCTCGCCGCTGCCGATGCGGCTTATTGCCGACCAGATCGTGGTTTCGGTTGGACCATACATATTCCAGAGAGAGGCACATCGCGGCAGCAACTCGTCGGCAAGCTGCTGCGACCAGGCTTCTCCTCCGCACAGGATCTTCAGCCTGGAGTGCCCTTCCCACCCGGACGCCAGCAAGATGCGCCAGGTTAAAGGAGTCGCCTGCATGATGGTGGCGCCGCTCGAGTAAAACACCTCGGCCAGCTTCGCACCATCGGCCGCGGTCTCACTCGGGACAATGACTGTTTTCGCCCCGGTTGTCAGCGGCAGCCAAAGCTCCAATCCGAAGATATCGAATGAAAGTGTTGTAACAGAGAGCAGGATGTCACTTTCATCGATCCCCGGCGCCTTTCGCATGGAGGCCAGGAAATTGACAACCTGCCTGTGTTCCACCGCGACGCCTTTCGGCTTACCGGTAGAACCGGACGTGTAAAGCACGTAAGCTAATTGGCGAGAATGCGCGGGAACCGCTGCGGGCGCCTCACCTTCCAAACGAAAATCGTCGACGCAAGCTATTTGGCTCTGATTGGCCGGAAGCGACCCGAGCAGCTTCTTCGAGGTCACCAGGACCTTGGGCTGCGCATCGGCAACCATGAATTCGAGCCGGTCGTGAGGAAAGAGAATGTCGAGCGGGAGGTAAGCGCCGCCTGCCTTCAGGATTCCAAGCAAGCCCACCACCATATCCAGGGATCGCTCAATATAGATGGCGACTACCGTATCCGGGCCGACACCCAACGTCCTCAGGTACTGAGCAAAGCGATTGCTTCGCTGATCCAGCTCAGCATATGTCAGCTGGGTCTTCCCGTCGTTTCCGTAAAACTCGACGGCGATCTGATCCGGCGTCCGCTGGGCCTGGGCTTCAAACAGTTTGTGAATTGCGGCGTCCTGCGGAAAATCGAGCTCCGTGCGATTCCACTCCACGAGCAACTGCTGTTTTTCTTCCGCAGTTAGAATCGGCAGATCGGAGAGGCGCTGGGCGGAATCGGACGCCACCGATTCGAGAATCGTCTGGTAGTGACCGAACATGCGCGCGATCCGGGAGTCGTCAAACAGTTCGGTACTGTACTCCGCTTCAAGCCAGATCTCGTCGCCGCCGTCGGTCAACATCATGGTGAGGTCGAATTTCAACGTCTGGCTCTCCGCCAAAACCGATTCCACCTTCAGCCCATCCATTCCGATGTATTCCAACTGCTGTTCACGGTCGCGCCAGTTCAACATCACCTGGAACAGTGGCGAGTAGGCCAGATTGCGCTCCGGCCTCATCCTGGTGACGACCTCGTCGAAGGGTACCGAACGATGGGCGTAGAGATCGAGAGCCGCTTTGCGCACGCGAGACAACAATTCGCGGAAGGTGATGTCGCCGGAAAGCTGCGCGCGCAACACGTGCGTGTGCAACAGGAAGCCGATCACCGATTGCACCTCGGGCCGGTCTCGATCGGCCAGAGGAATTCCCAGAGAAATATCTTCAGTGCCCGTGTAACGGTACAACAAGACATCGAAGGCCGCGGCAAAGACAGTAAACAGGCTGTTGCGTTCCCTGCTGCTGCATTCGCGCAACGCGGCCACCAATTCCGGGCCGATGCGAAAGCGCTGCCTTTTACCCCGATAGGTTTGCACCGGAAGCCGGGAACGATCAGCGGGCAGTTCTAGCAAATCGGGCGCTCCGCGCAGGTTCTCCTCCCAGTAATTGAGATCCTCTCCATAACCGGCTTCCGCATCCCGCTTGGCCTGCCAAACGGCAAAGTCTCCATGCTGGATCGGTAAGGGCGGCAAGGCCAGGGATTCGCCGCGACACAGCGCATGGTAGAGCGCCGACAATTCCCGCCACAATATGCCTTCCGATCCCCAGTCGCAGACCAGGTGATGCATCATGAGGATGAAGACATGCTCTTTTGCTCCGGTGCGGATCAAGGTGGCCCGGATTCCCGGTTCGTTCTCGAGATGGTAAGGCCGACGGGGCTCCTCGACCAGCAGGCGCTCCACTTCGGTCTCCCGCTCGGCCGCGGGCAATTCAGTCAGATCGATGCGCAGGACGCGTAGCGGCCAGCTCTCATGCACCACGGCGACCGGCTCGCCCTTAGCAGCGTGAATGGTGCTGCGGAGGATTTCATGCCGTTCAATAATGACGTTCAGAGCCTGCTCCAACGCGCCGACGTTTAGCTCGCCGACCAGCTTGATGCCCTCACACTCGTTGTAGAGTGGGACTCCGGGAACCAATTCCTGGAAGAACCAGATGCGTCTTTGCGCCGGGCTTAGCAGGTAGGTGGGTGAAGGATCGCGCCGTTGAATCGGCTGCTCAGACGCCGGGGCGTTGACCTGCTTCTGCAAAGCCTGTTCCCAACCCGGCGAAGACTGCTCCGCGGAGACCTGGGCACTGCCCGCTGCCAGAAGCCGTTGCCGTACGAGAGCCGCCTGCTGCGCGACGGTGGAATATTCGAAAAAGTCCGACAGCGAGAGCGCGACCGGCAGCTTGTCGCGCATGCGCGACAGGCACTGGATCGCCAGCAGCGAGTGCCCGCCCAACGAGAAGAAATTGCTTTCGGGATTGACCTCGGAGGTCTTGAGAACCTCCGCCCAGATCTCGGTAATGGTCTGCTCGATACCGGTGACTTCCGCCGGCTGTGCCGTCGCCGATGCCGATGCAGCTTCAGCCGCTTGCGGCACTTTGTCCACCAGTCGCAGCCGCTGCACTTTGCCCGACGGTCCCTTGGGCAGATCAGGCACAAAGTAAATTCGGGTGGGCGTCTTGAATTGCCCCAGCCGGGTCTCGCAGAAGGTGAGCATTTCATTCTCGTCGGCGGCCATGCCAGAGCGCAAGACAGCGAATGCGACAACGTCCTCACCCACATAACGGTCGGGGATGCCGACCGCCGCGGCTTCAAGAACCGATGGATGCGATTCCAGGACCTCGTCGATCTGCTTGGGAGCGATGTTCACTCCTGCCTTGATGATTAATTCCTTCGATCGCCCGACAACAAAGAAATATCCATCCTGATCCTGATACGCAAGGTCGCCGGTGTGGAACCAGCCATCGGAATCCAGCACAGCCTGGGTTCCCTGCGGATCCTTATAGTAGCCCTGCATCACGGCAGCGCCACGAATCAGGATTTCGCCGGGTTCTCCCGGGGGGACATCGGCTCCATCGCGGTCAATAATCCTGGTCTCGAATCCCCAGGCCAGACCAGGCGAGCCAATCTTGTTCTCTCCCGGACGTTGCGGGTTGGAGAAGATATTCCCTGCTTCGCTCGAGCCCATCGCCTGAATCAGGTGCAGCTCGTAATTGTCGAGGAACTCACGGTGCAAAGAGGGCGACAGCGGCGCAGAGGATGACCGCAAGAACCGGATCCGCTGGAAGGTCGCTTGCCGATCGGCTGCGCGCGGATCCTGCCAATCGAGCAACTGGGAAACGATCGTCGGCACAATCGCCGACCAGGTGCAACGATATTCCTCTAGCCAGTCCCAGAATTGGCTCACGCTGAAGCGATGCGGCACCACCACAGCGCCGCCGCTCATCAGCGTAGGTATCAGGGTGACGCATTCCGCGTTGATGTGATACAGCGGCAGCACCAGGAGCGACCGGTCTGTCTCGGTCAGCTGGTGCGAACTGATTGAATTCATCCCGTGCGCCAGGATAGTCCGCTGGGAGTGGACGGCCCCCTTCGGCTGACCTACGCTGCCCGAGGTGTACATCACGAGCGCCGGATCTTCCGCTTGCGTTGCAGGCAAGGGCAAAGCCTGCTTCCCTGTCGCAGTCCAGATTTCCTCGGCAAAGTCGTCTACGTCTGCAGGAATCATCTGGATTGCCCGGTCAACCCCGGCCAGCGCTTCCGTAGCCAACGCGCTGTGCTGCTGCTCGACAAACACCGCCTTCGCATCGCAATGCTTCAAGGTATAGGTAAGCTGCGTAACTCCGGCGCGCGGGTTCAACGGTACAGAGACCATACCGCCATACATGGTTCCCAGGAACAACTGGGCGGTAAACAGTCCGTTCTCCAGCAGAAAAGCGACTTTGTCGCCGCGGTCGAGCCCAAGCTCGAGTAACCGGGCCGCGATTGATCGCGATTGTTGCTTCAAGCTTGCAAAGGTAAGCACCTTGCCGGTGTCAGGGCTGACCAGAAATGGACTCTGGCCGCGAATCTCCGCCATCCGGTCGATGAGCTCCCGGATGGTCGTGACTTCTTCACCGGGGAAAGAGACGCCAGTCTCAGCCAGAGAAGCGGGAGAACTCAGTGTCGTCTTTGACATGGTTGTTTCTCCTTGAGAAACTGCGGGGAATCAAGGTAAAAGCACGAACCGGCAAGGCATCGAAGTTGCCCGCGATGCAGGATCGGAAGTTGTCAAACTGCGCGCGAGGACCTGAACTCGATTCGCTCAGGCAATGGGTCTTTCGTCTTCATCACCGGCCGGCCTTCCTCGATCAGATCCCTGATTTCCTCGTCCATGAATCCGTTCTTGCGTCGATCGGCAGCGGTGACAAAGCGGCCATAAAGCTCTTCCAGTTCTTCTTCGGTCAGCTCATATCCCAAATCCTGCGCGCGTTGCTTCAGCGCGTGCCGGCCGCTATGCTTTCCCAGCACCAGCTTGCTTGCAGGGACGCCGACAGAACGAGGATCAATGATCTCGTAGGTCGCGCGGCATTTCAGAAAACCATCCTGATGAATCCCCGCCTCGTGGGCAAAGGCATTGCGTCCCACAATGGCTTTATTCGGCTGCGGGCCAAAAGTGATGAGGGAAGCAAGCAGTTGACTCGCCGAATAAATCTGCTCGGTGCAAACTCCCGTGTAGTAGGGGTACTGGTCAGAACGCACCTTCAGAATCATGATGATTTCTTCCAGCGAGCAATTGCCTGCCCGCTCGCCGATGCCGTTGACGGTACACTCCACCTGGCGCGCGCCCGCGTCGACCGCGGCAAGGGAATTCGCGACCGCCAATCCCAGATCGTTATGGCAATGGGCGCTTACTAGAGCGGTGTCGCCCAGCGCGTCGACGATCCGCCGAATCAGCGCGCCGTACTCCTTGGGTGTCGTATAACCCACGGTGTCGGGGATGTTCACGGTCCGGGCTCCAGCTGCAACCGCGGCCCTGGTGATCTGTTCAAGGAATTCCGGTTCGGTACGAGAGCCGTCTTCGGTGCAGAATTCCACGTCGTCCACGTACCGCCGCGCCTGCTCAACGGCTGCGACAGCTTCCTCGACCACTTGCGCTTGAGACTTTTTGAGTTTGTACTTCAGGTGAATTGGGCTGGTGGCGATACAGGCATGGATGCGCGGCCGCTTGGCATGCTTGAGCGCCTGGGCAGCACGCTCCACATCGGAGAAGCGGCAGCGCGCGAACGCCGCCACCCGGGCCTCGGGGAATTCGCGGCTCACTACGTCGACCGCCTGGAAGTCCCCCTCAGAGCAAATCGGGAAACCAACTTCAAGGACATCGACACCAAGTTCGACCAGTTTTCGGGCCATCAGGAGCTTCTCCTGGATGGTCATACTGCAACCCGGGGATTGCTCGCCATCCCGCAGGGTCGTATCGAAGATGAGAATGCGTTCGCTCATCGCTCTTTCCATTCACATTAATTTGTTGTACGCGCCCAATCGCGCAGGGGGAGTTATTCAGGTTATTTAGTTGATATTCATTCGGGAGGTGTTTCCCTCTGTAACTCGATAGACGATGGAATAATCTTGTACCTCTGCAAATGCCAGCCGTGCACGCTCACTTCCAGGCCCTTCAATACGCCAGCTTCCATGACCGTCATCGACTAGAACCATTTGCGCGCGTTGCCGCCACCAATCGTTCACTTCCCCGGGCAGAGCGCACCATACGTTTTCCTGGTCGCGGAATTGACGAATGAAATCCAGTAACTGCTGATAAACCTCCAAAGGCCGAGGTTCGGTAACATAGTCGGGATGGATGAGAAAGCTGATAAGTCCGTGCTTCTCATGAATCAGACTGACTTGTTTCTTCCAGATATCAATCGAGAATTTGCCCCACATCTCAAAGAGCACATAATCCTGGACTGTATTCAGCGGCAGTTCCAGAATCTGACCAATGAAGTACGGCATTACGGTGCAGCAACCGCCGAACTGCGCTTCCCAGCTGCCCACGTTGGGCACCGACATGTCGTAGTCGACATCCAGCGCGCCTATCCAATTCAAGTTACGGTACATTGCGCCTGAGCGGAATCCGCGAGCACCCATCGACCTCGCGTATTGATTGATTGACTTCGCTCTGTGCAGGAACTTTTCATGCTCCACGAAGAGCCGGCCATCATGATTCAGATCGTGGACGTTAATCTCGAAGCCACGATCCCGCAGCGACGCGAGAAACTCCTGCGGAATGGAATAGCGCTGCTCGGGAATCAGTTGGAATGAACTGCGGAAACCCGCTTTCTCCTCCATATCCATGAGGCGCTGACAGAAATCGCGCCCCTTCGTCGTTTCAACATCGTGCGTAAGGATGGCTGCCGACGAACAACCATTGGGCCAGAACCAGATAAAGGGAGCACTTCGGACTCCCTGGGCTTGCATTGCGATTGCCAGCAGATTCTCGAGCATATGGTCGACGGTAGAGTCCAGAGGCCACGTCGGAAAGCCGGCCTTGCTCTGCGCGTTCATGTAGGTCCGCTGGAAATGCTTGCGAATGTCCTTGTACAGAATCGGTCGAAGCGCGTAATACGTTGCGCGAACCGCCGATTTGAAAAATGATCGACCATACGGAGCAAAAGCTCTTTCGCGAAGCAGATTGTCCACGATCTCATCCGGGGCAAAGGGAAGGAACGGACCATGCCCATTCAACAGCATGTTCACTGACGCGTCATGAAGAGGTGCTGCAGGAGAACTCGCCACACGCCCTGAAGTGCATCTGCCAAAACAAATCGTGTCTTTGCCAAACTGGAAAAACCCCTCCGCGCCAGATAAGTGATCTTCGTAGCTACACTGCGCCAATGACTCCGGAATCCGGTATCTGTCAATCAGATTCTGAATTCTCTTCGTCATGGCTAGCCTCTTCAAACTGCAATGATCGTCAGCTCTCTCGATCACTGACCGGAAAGTAGTTGCTATGTTATCCGCAATTTAATGACAGAGGAAAGGTTACCCATGGAACCGGTCGCTGGACATAGGTAATGCCTCGGAAGCTTCCGCGTGGCGGCTGTTGAAGGCGCGGAGCCGCGAACTGACCTTACATCGTTGAACTTAATAGGCGTGCTCGGCGCGGATTTAATTGAATGCCCTTTCGTAAGCCGCCAGGAGGGGCGGGACCGAGTGATCCCATGCGAGCTCCTTTTCCACTCGCATCCGGCCAAATTCGCCCATCCTCCGTCGCTCCTCCGGATGATCGAGGAGCCAAAGAATCTTGTTGGCAAAATCAGCTACCTGGTTGTTGGTGTCGGCATACAGAGACGCGTCCCGCGCGCTTACCTTACCTTCCTTGAGATCGAACTGGACGATGGGCTTACTCAGCGCCATGTATTCCATGATCTTGATCATCGTGGAAATATCGTTCATGTGGCATGGTTTGTCTGGATTGACACAAACATCGGCGGTGGAAAGGATTTCGAAAAGGTCTTCGTCCGATATCCTCCCCGTAAAATTCGCCATATCTCCCAGGTCTTTCTCTTTAACGATCCGCACGAGTCTTGGAAACTCCGGCCCGGTGCCGACGCAGGTGAAATAAACATCGTCGCGCCCTAGTTTCTTGATATACTCCGCCACGTCGAGCAAAATGTCGACGCTGTCCTGAGAACCCATGGCGCCGACATAGCCAACCAGAAACTTCTTGCCGTGCTTGAGCAAGGGATTTTGAGGAACTGACTTAATGATCTCCAAATCGGGACCGTTACGAACGATAAAGACGTTCTCCGGATTCCGCTTACCGCGGGTCACGGCAATGTCTTTATAACTCTGGTTTGTAGCAATCACCACGTCGGAGAAGCGGAAGGTGAGCTTCTCCATCCAGCCCAGGATCCTATAAAAAAAGTCCTTCCTGTCGTACTTGGCGAGATATAACTCCGGATTTACGTCGTGATGGTCGAAGATGAATTTGACTCTGAAGAGCTTGAATGGCAAGGCCACCAGAAAAATATCGTCAGGAGGATTGCAAGCCTGAATCACTTGAAATCCACGGCGAAGAAAGATCCACCAGGCGAAGAGAAATTCCCAGAAGAGCGCGGATCCATATTCCAGGAAGTAACCGAAGACACCTTCGGTTGCCCTTAGCATTGGATGCCGATAGATATGAATTCCTTCCGAAAATTCATATCCCCTGTCGTACCCTTTTCTTTTGGGGCTCAATATCGTAACTTGATAGTTTGCATTACGGAGTGCAATTGCTTCTTTCCAAACACGGCGATCAAGTGGAACGGGCGCGTTCTCGACAACGATCAGGACTTTCCTTTTCACACAACTCTCCCGGGGCTGCATATCTCATTGTATAAACCCGCAAGGGCATAAAACATGGTTGACTGTCCCCGATGAATCGTTGGCGTCTTGTTGACGATCCGACGGGAATATCGGCGGTAGTAGAAGTATCCCGTCTCATCCTGCATGCTGGCAATGGTCCATCGGGCGGCCTTTATGGAACCTCTGAGCAAGTCACGTTTTTGACTGTTTGCAAAAGTGTTTGAGTCGGTTTGTCGTTTGAGACGTGGGGTTGAGGGTTGCTGATCCTTGTTTTCCGTTCGCAGAGCGCGTTCCCTGCGCTCTCCGGGATCACTACGCCCCCAGAGGGCCCAGCCGCTTGCGGTCCAAGTAGAGGTTGACCAGTGCGAAGGCGGCGCACAAATGATCGTGATGCTTCTTCAAGCCGCGGAAGCGCACTTTCATGAATCCAAACTAAGTTGCCACGAAAGTTTCAACCGGTACTGAGGCCGCGCGACTCATACTTATGTATCGCCCGCTCACCTGTTCCGGCGTGAGACT
The DNA here is from genome assembly GCA_963823805.1 of uncultured Acidobacteriaceae bacterium. Taxonomy (GTDB): domain Bacteria; phylum Acidobacteriota; class Terriglobia; order Terriglobales; family Acidobacteriaceae; genus Telmatobacter. The sequence continues at coordinate 1,037,041 of CAWGMW010000003.1, forward strand.
GCGGGCAAGATCGATACAGATCTGATCCGGGGCCATGGTCCTGAACACGGGTAGGTGCTCTGGCGCAATCTTGTGCATCACAACCACCACCTCGGCATGGTCAATGAGCTCTTCCAGGCTGCCTACCAGCAACTTCCAGATATGAGGAATAGAAGTCTCGATGAATTTGAGATTGGCGCCGTGCAGTTTCCCTCTCTCGATGCTGCGCTCGTAAATCCGAACGTCGCATCCCTTGCCAATGAGCTGTTCGGCCAGCTCGACCGCCGCGCTGTCGCGCAGATCGTCGGTGTCCTCTTTGAATGAAAGGCCGACCAGGCCGAGGCGCCGCTTTCCAGTTTCCATGACCATGCGAATGCACTGACGCAGATGATGGTCATTGCTGGGCAGAATCGACTCCAGCAAGGGCAATTTCAGCCCGCGTTTCCCGCTTTCGGCAACCAGAGCCTTGATGTCCTTAGGAAGGCAGGAACCTCCGAAAGCAAAGCCGGGTTTGAGATAGCGGCCCGAGACATTGAGTTTTGTGTCCTGGACAAAGATGTCCATCACCGCGCCGCCGTCAACGCCAATCTCGCGGCAGAAGGAACCCACCTCATTGGCGAATGCGACCTTCAGGGCATGATACGTATTGCAGAAATACTTGACCACCGCAGCGATTTCCGGGGCAGTCCGAATCACCGGAGCCGCGAGGCTGGAATAAAGAGACGCAACCAGATCGCCGGTCTTTTTATCATTGGATCCCACGATTGTCCACGGTGCGTCATGAAAATCCTTCAACGCCGCGCCTTCGCGGAGGAATTCGGGGTTGTACGCAAACCCGATTTCTTTGTTGATGGACTTGCCGGATTCCCGCTCGAGAAGGGGAATCAGTTCATCGACAAGAACCGTGGGCAGAATGGTGCTCCTGAGAGCGATGACAAAGTAACTCTTCCGGTTGCGCAGTTCTCTGCCGATTGCGGTGAAGACGCCCAGCAGTTGATCCAACCGTGTCGATCCGTCGGAGTTGGTTGGGGTTCCTACGCAAATCAGGGCCAGATCTGTGTTGTGCACTCCCTCGGCCTGATTGGTAGTAGCGCTGAGCCGGCCTGCCGCCACGACTTCGGCAACCAATTCGCTCAGTCCCGGCTCGGTGAAAGGCGCACGGCCTTCATTGACCGCCTTTACTTTGACCGGATCGAGATCGACGCCAATAACATCATGGCCTTCGCGTGCAAGACATGCGGCTGAAACGCACCCGACATATCCAATTCCAAATACGCTAACTCTCATGCAATCCACTCGCAGGGGTATTGTTATTTGTTTGTTCGTCCTTGGTCATTTGTGCGCGTGCACCAAAGCTCCAGACCTACTGGTGACTCGAGATCACCATAACGCTACTCGCTACCGACCTGAACCTGTGCTCTTCCAAAAGCCCGTTGCTTGACACGGCGCTTGACTGCAATTGCCCAAGGAAGCCAAATGTAGCCGCCCCACAGTTTGACCAGGAACTCCGGCGTCCAATCAGTCGGCTCTACCTTGACCCGGCCTACGAGATAGTGCCGCTTCGATGAAGGCGCTGACTCGTGCTGAGTCGTGAATACCCGTTCATAACCGGCGTCATGGCAGCATCTTACCACTCGTCCATTAAAGTCTCCGTAGGGAAAGCTGAACGTCGTGACCTTGCAGTTCGTGATCGTTTCCAGCTGACGCCTGCATTCGCTGAGCTCATACTGCGCCTCGGCTTCACTCAGGCGTGAGAGATATGGATGGGTCATGGTATGAGCCCCAATGCTAATGAACTCCCGCGGTAGCTTCCGAACCACTTCTGCCGTCGCGATGTTCCGTTCCCGCTCCGGAGTGCCCTTCGGCCACCAGCCGGCCGGTTTGCCAAGCGCGCCCGCGGTGATGAAATAGCGCGCGTGCATTCCTCGTTGGACCAGTTCCGGCACGCAGTTCTCAATCGAATCCTGAAATCCGTCGTCGAACGTGATTGCCGCATATGTGCGACCCGCAAGCATAGCCGGCAGCGCATCGAGATCAATGGGTGTGGTAAAGCGGCGCACCAGGTCCATCTGCCCGGCAAACGCCCTACGCTCTTCGCTCGCCACCGAATGGTAATAGAGAACCATGCACAGCGGTTCGGGAACCCGGCTGGTAAAGATCCGTAACCAGGCGCGGCGGACCATTAGGCCCAACAGGAAGAATACGCTGATGACGAATTTCAGAATTCGCGACGCCATCTGGGATGCCTCTCACACATCCGGAGCTCAGGGTGCCGGCGGTGTCTGTTTGGTGGCCTCGAGTTCGTTAGAGTTTCTGAAACCGAACATTGCGAGTACACGCCGCTTCTGTTCACTCCGCAAATACTGCATGAATTCGGGGGAAACTGCTCGTTCTTCCCGTCTCCAGTACGACTGAACAAAGCCGGCGAGCCTGTAGAGAGAACCCATCACATAAGGCCGGACCCGCAGACGGCGGAGCAGCTTGAGCATCTCAAATATCGGCAGTGCGCCCAGCGAATAGTCCATTTTGCCCTGCCGGAACCAGCCGTTGAGAGCCCCTTCAGCAGCATTTGTCGGCCGGTGGTGATAGACGGGCAAGTCGGTGAACGAGGCGACACCCCATCCTAGCCTTCGCACTGAGACTTCGGCATAGGTGTCTGGGCCACCATAGGGAAGCGACCGGTAGGTTCCGCCGAGTTCCCTGAACACGCTTGTGCGGAAGAGCTGACAGGCGTGGGCAACCGAACTCTCTGTGTGGATCCTCCGCGGTCTGAACCGGCCGGCAGGATCCTTTTCGCAGATCGTTCCGCCCGCAAGACCCAGGCCGGGATCGAGCGCGAACTTCTGAAGCAGCCGCTCGAAATACGTGGGATCGAGTGTAATGTCTGCGTCGATGTTGCCGACGAAGTCGTATTCCAGGTTGTGCAGCATGCTGAGGCCGCCATTGATGGCATGGACCTGTGCTCTGAAATTCCGGGGATGATCCTCCGTGATACGATGCAGCCGAATAAACGGCGCATCGGCAGCATACCGTTGCACGATCTCATCGGTGCGGTCGGTCGACCCATCGCTGACCACAATCCAGCGCAGGGGCGGGACGGTCTGCGCGATCACCGCCTGCAAGAGCCGCTCGATGTAGCGATCTTCGTTGTAAGCGGCTGTGACGAGTACGTAACGATTCACGGTTGGAGTCATCGGGATGCAGCCGGATGGGGAGGATTGAATGATGGTCCCCGCGTGAGAATCCATTTCAAGCATGAGAAACCCCTACGGATCTTGGCTGCGGCAACACTGCGTTGAGCCTGATTTGCACAGTAAACAGCAGCGTAACCGGCGATCCGAAGCAACTCATGGAAGAAGGTCACCAAAAGAAAAGCGAGACCGCCGAGCCGGCCGTGATGCTTCTGAAAATATTGGAGATTCGCGACCACTTTCTCCACATAGAAACGGTGCGGATCCTTTGCCGAGCTGGCAGCGCCATAGTGAAGTGCCTCGGCGTCGGAATAATAGACCACCCGCCAGCCGTGCTGATGGAAGCGGTAGCTCCAGTCCAGGTCTTCTCCGTACATAAAGAATCGCTCGTCGAGTCCGCCCACCTCCTCCAGCGCGCGTCTCGGCACCACCCAGAACCAGCCGGTGAGCACTTCGACGTCTTCGGTCTTGTCATATCGGTACCCGAGCATCCCATATCCGCCGAAGCGCCGGGAGTTAGGCGCAATCTGGTGGAGCGCAAGGGCAGCACAGAGGAAGTTCCAGATCGTAGGCAGGCGGTTAACCGACTGTCCCAGGCCACCATCCGGACTGAGCATCTTGGGACCAAGCAGACCGACATCCGGATTCCGCTTCATGTAGTCGAGTATCTTGTCAAAGCATTGCGGCGGAAGCACAACGTCTGAATTGACCAGCGCGATGAAGTCGCCGGTGCTGGCTGCGATGCCGATGTTATTTGCCCTTGCAAACCCGAGGTTTCCGGAGTTGCGAAGAAGCTTGACTTCCGGATAGCCAGCAACAATAGCGTCCGGCGTCCCATCGGTAGAAGCATTGTCGACAACAATTACCTCGATCGGAAGGTGCCGGCTGATGGCGCGCAGCGAGTCAAGACACTCCAGCGCATAGTTCTTGCCATTCCAGGTGACAATCACGATGGAGACAGCGGGCTTTTCAGCGAGCGTCATCAACTCTGCCTCCCCATCGCCATCCCGGCGGCGGGAAACTCCAGCGGATCCGGTATTGCATAGGGATCCTTTACCTTCGGGCGGATATCAACCTTGCGCGCTTCAGCAGCGATGTGGGCAGTGGCAGCAACCATGGCGAGGATTAAGTACCAGATCAGAATGCTTTGATCGAAATAGATAATCCCAAAAAATCCAATAACATTTGCGAAGACGCAGACACCCAGAGACCATACCAGCAGGGTATCCTGGCGCAACCCTTTGGTCGCTTTCAGCGATCGGCCTATTCGCTTGAACGCACAGACAATAATTCCAATAAACAGGCAGAATGTGACCAAGCCGCCTTCCACGCCTGCGGCTACGAAAGCATTGTCTACATCCCACATGTCGTAACCCCAGGACATGTTATTCCGCGTCCCCACCAGCCACCATTCTCCGAGATGCCGTACGAGTCCATCGATGAGCATAGCCCTGTGATATCCGCTACCGCCGATACTGCCACCGACCCTCGAGATCAGGAACCAAACCGGCGCTTTCATCACCAGCTGGAGCGAAACCAGCAGAATCACGAGGCCCCAGCGGAAATAGCGGAGGTAGCTGCGCAGGGGAAAAGCCATCAGCGCCAGAATCCCCGCGGCAAATGTCATCAATGGTGTGCTCGACGCCGAGGCTACCATCATCACCATTGAGCCGGCGACTGCAAGCGCGGCGAGAACCCTTTGTTTCCGGTTTCGCCACCATATCCCCACAAAAATGGGCACGAGCATCGCACCGACGGTTCCGGCGATGATGGGGTGCTCAAAAGGTCCTTCCGCCCGGATCGACCCATTGCGGATTTGAGACAGCGGGGGCGAGCCGAGGAAGGCAAACAGATTGTGCTGTGTGATGTGTTCCCACTCCATCGTCGGAGCGATGATCAGCACCAGAATGGCGAGCGTTTTCATCACTTGCATGATGTCGTTCTCGTTTCGAATGAGGACGCGAACCAGGAAGTAACCTCCCAGTGCTGTCCACAGAAACCCAAACCGATTCGTGACAGCTCCCAACTGTTGCCACAACAGCGAGTATGCGATCGCGTTGCTGAGCGCCCATGCGAGAAAGAACTTGTCAATCGATTGCAGCCGCGGCATGGTGAAATCGCGACGAATTGCGAACCGCAGCCAGCCTACGCCGACCAGCAGCCGCAAGGTGGTGAAGTGCAGTCCGATCACCGCAATCGAAGTGCCAGGCAACAACACCGCGCCAAACAGCAGCGGAAGCATTACGCGCCGACGCGGCAGCCATAAAATCAGGACAATCGCGATCAACAGGAAGACAAGCCCCGCCGGAGTAGCAGTTGTACCTGCCCCGCCGCCGAAGTAATAATCCTGCGGCATGTCATACTTGAAATTGCCCTGCATTGTCTCCGATCTCTCCAGTTGCGCTCCCCATTGCGCGATTCATGTAATACCAAGAGTGAACTAACAAGCCGTAGCCTGTGACCTGTACATCTCATTCGATTGGCGGTCAATTCTCTGATCAAGATAATCGAGCAAAGCCCGGGAGCGAATAGGATCGAATTTGCGGGCGAAGAGAGCGGTGCTTGCTGTCAGTAAGTCAACGTCATCCACGTCTAGGATGCGTGGGCTCAGGGGATTGGGACGGTTCCATTCAACAAAATGTGTACCTTGATCCGTTGCAGGACGGTTGAGATTGGGATCAACGGTTGCATCGTACGCTATCTTCCCTTCATATCCCTTAGTTTTTAGGATCGTATGAATAAGCATTTCGTCAGGAACACCAGCATGGCGGAACCAATTCAGTACTTTGGGCCGCTCACTCACAAAACGCAGTACCGAATCTACTGAATTCCGTGTTAAACAATGCCAACACGATCCGTAATAGATACTGATGCCTCTCGGGAACGGCCTTCGAATTTTAGCCTCGATCCGCCGAATACCAGCAACCACCCACCGATTACCGGAACGCGGATTTAGTGGACGATAGTTGCCCAAGAAGAGACGGTTAGCTATCCGATCGAACTCTGAGTCGCCATTTGCATCCAGCCTTCGGTCTATCTGAATCAGGTCCAAGTCTTTAGAGATCAGATGTCCGATTTCTTCGATCGGCCGTAAGGGATAGTCACAACCAGACAGGAGAACAAATCGTTCCGTATCCGGTCGCCGCAACACGGCATGACGATACAACGACAGAATAGCGGTTACTATGCTAAATCCAGCCCACCTAACATCCACTCGGTCTCTGTCTGGCAATAACGTCCAAGCGGGATGCTTCTCAATAACCCTGGCAAATGACTCTTTCCCGGCTTTGGCGTCTACATGAATGAGTCCGTGCGCCCAGGGCGCAGATAGCCGTCCCAGCAGGCGGTCTAGCATCTCCGGATGATGATGGGCAAGGACCAGAAATGCAGTTTTTGGTTGATTACACCGCGTGTCCATGCTCATTCCCTTGGACTCCAGCCAACAACTTTCTACGAAACAGGCTTTTCATCTTCCTGCGTAATTGAAGGGGGGACACAGCGCCGAGCAATCTGGCCCGCACGCGCTCAATCGCGAGCGCGATGATGTAGACCCGATTGTAGGCGGGCATCACGACGATCACTTCTGCCGCAAAATCGCTTCTAGCGGGGCCAGGAATTGATACGCGAGAACCGTAATCACGGAGACCCCCGCAAAGCAGGAAAAATAGCCAATCTCCGACCAGAAAACCTGGTGGACCGTTTTTCTGATCCCCCAGAGCGCGACAACATAATATACGGCTGGTCCAAGCGCGAGAATCCAAATAGCCTGCACGAGACCGTAACGGCTGAAAGCGACGGTAAGACCGGCGGCCAGGAAAATTATTTTGGCTGCGTTTCCGGTGGCGGCATACCGCGTTTTCCCGACCGCCAGCAGCATGGTTCCGGCAGCCGAACCGAACAACTCCATGGCAGCACGAAAGCCGAGTAACTGCAGCATCCACGCGGTCGCCGCATATTGCGGGCGCAGAACGATTCGCACTACCAAATGACTAAGGGTGATGTAACCAACGGCCATCGACAAGCTGGCAGCGAGAAACACGACGCGAAATTTTCTGAACTGCCTCGCCACCCGATCACTGCTTTCGCGGTGAGCGCTTGAGAGTATCGGGAAAAAGACATTGGTTATGACGCGCTGCATGATGCCAAACGGCGCATAGGCCATGCTAAGCGCCAACGAGAAGCAGCCCAGTTCAGCCACGGTTGCGAACTTGCCGACAACCAGCCGCTCCGACTCCGTTGCAAAAAAATAGGTGGCAGAGGAAAGAAAAACGCCCGTGCCGAACATTAGTATTTCGCGGGCTGCACCGCGGTCCCATTTCAGAGACGGACGTCCCACGGCAAATAGATACGAGACGACAACGTAAGCAACTGCTGTGGCAACTTTGCCGGCCACCAGTGCCCACGCTGTGGGCGATACCAGAGCCCAGATGATGGCGACGATCAATCCGGTGGCATCGGAGGTGACATTCACCGTGGTGAGCTTTCCCAACTGCACCCGCCGGATCATCAGCCAAACCGACATGCTGGTGAATCCCCGGACCGCAATGGAGAATGACCCGACAATTGCGAGCCAGCGCACTTCCGGCTGATGGTAAAAGGCCGCAAAAGGTAGCGCCAGGCCGACAGCGATCCCGCAGAGAAGGACGCTGCGCAGTATCTGCATCAGAAATGCTGTGTCCAGAAAGACCGGGTCCTCGCCTCGCGGATGCTGGACAACGTCGAGCCCGATTCCCAGGTCGGCGAGCACCTCCAGTCCGACCAAGAAGACGTTGACCAGGGCCATGAGACCGAAAGCCCGGGGATCGAGTAACAATCTGGCAAGAACCAGCGTTGAAGCCAGCTTCAGCAGCTGGCTGCAAGCTGAGCCGGCAAAGGTCCACATGCTGCCATGGATCGCCTGCATCAGCCGATCGGTGACCGAGGTCCCTCGCAATCCGGGGATCAGGCCGAGCATCCTTGCCGTGACCCTTCGCAACCGGGAAGGCTCAGGGTGAGGCACGTGCTGTTCCGGCAGATCCTCAACCAACAAATCGCTCACCCGCGCTCCTGATTGGCGCCGATTACGCGTGCCCAGCTTAGGGACACAGCATCCCACTGCTTAACCACTCTCGCCGGATCGCCGACCACAATGCTGCATGGCGGGCAGCTTTCCGTCACGACTGCATACGCCCCTATTACGCTGTTTCGCCCAATGACGATCTTGCCCCCGGACGCGAGGACCATGCTGCCGCAACCTGGCCAGCAGTTTTCCTCGATCACGATGGTTCCACCCGTCGATACTCCCTGGTTCATGATGGGCCCGATGACCTATCCCGTAGTCATGGCGGAGGACATGGTTGTGGGCGTCCCCTTGGGGCGCAAGTTTCGACAAATGGTTAGTTCGCCTGAATGTCCCAAGTCGTAATCGAACTCTTTCAGCGCGGCAAAAAACACTTCTTCGCAATCCTTCCCGTGAAGCTCGATACAAATATTGCGAACTCTGTGCAGCCAGGAATTAGCGGATTCCCCGAACACCGATAACTCGGCTCTTTCAATGTCAATTTTCAGGAGATCCACCGTACTGCTCCCACTCTTGTCGATCAGGGTGCCAACATCCCACGCCTGAACGCCCACGGACGGTGGCTCTTCCTCGATCACCTCGTCGACTTGGGTAGCCCACTCACGGCCGTCGCCGAACCTGCCCTTCAACAAGCGAAGTGTTGTAGGCCTCGACCACACTGCGCCCTGCAGGAGGAGAACCCTGTCTCCGTAAGGCGAGAGGTTAGCCATGCAGATCGCCAGATTACGCTCATCGGGTTCGACCGCGACGATGCGCGTCTTCGGGAAAATACTCAAGAAATATGCTGCACTGAATCCAACATTCGCTCCCAGATCCAGCACGAGAGACGGCTCGTTCAAATCCCTCAGGCACGAGTATTCTTGAAAAATGAATATCTGATGAAAGACCCTCATGTCGCTGCTTCCACGTAAACGCGCCTGAAGAGGACGAGCTACTTGAAGTGGGCGAACCCGCCATACAGCCGGCTCGGGAAGGCCTAGCTTGACAGCGAAACGCAGGGCCGCCCATCGCAGTGCTACAGATAAGCCTGCTGACGCTCTCCAGCGCGCTAGTTCATGAATTGTTCTAAGAAATCTCAATCTAACAGACCTTGACACCCTACATCAGTTTTCAAATCAGCGCGCAGCGACGCAACCAGGAGCAAGTCCGGTGGCAGTAGAAGCCAAAACGCAACATAGGCCTGAGTCATTCACAGGGCCGGTTGTGACCGTGCCCGCGACACCCACATGAGCGGATCGTTCGCGGGACGGCGATAGACGGGCATGGACGAATTAAATGGAAGAGGATTTTTTACTGCGGCTGAGCAGTACCCGTTAAGTTGATTGCCGGAGATGGAGCATTGGAGTCGTAGACGCCGCCATCCCAGTTGGTCGTGCTCGCCGACGGCCGGAGGTTGCCCGCCTTATCCGAATCGAGAGCCGTGATGTTGAGGCTGGTGAGATTCATTCCGATGCCAATGGCCGAGGAGCCCGAACCGAGGTGATACGTACTGTCGAGGTTGGGATTGGCGATGCGACTGCTCGCGTCAAAACCATCTGCGACCCAGGCCGAATAGGTCATGTAAGTTGAATCATTCGTCACCATTTGAGTGCCAACGCCGCTGCCGTTATTCCATACGTTGTAGTTTGAGGCATTGACATCCGCAGTCAGAGTCGAGTAATCGTTAATGCCGACTTTGCAGCCATAAACGATATTGTTGTAGAAGCTGCTCTTGGTGGTGGTGGCATAGCCCCCGCCCGTGCCCAGCGTAAAGGCGAAATCTGACGACTGACAAACAACAGTATTGTTATAGACGTTTGAGCCAGAAAGACCTGTTCCGATCCAAATGATGCCGTAGATGGCGTGTCCGGTGTTGACAAGTAGGTTGTTGAACATCTGGCAGTCGGCGTTCTGGGCACAGTAGATGAAGCCGGTAGGAGAACCCACACCCAAGTCGCCATAGATATAATTGTTGTAGACGGTCGAAGTCAACCGGCTGGCGCTGGTTGAGAAGTTGTATATGATCATCCCGTCTTGATGGTAAGAACTGGTTGGGAATTGCCAGTTGGTCCAGTTGGTGATGGTGTTGTCGTGGATGACGAGATTATTGATGGTCGTGCCGCTATCACCGCCTCCGGCCTGAATGCCCCAGTCCATGTCAGAAATCGTGTTGTCATAAATCTGGACGTTACTCGCGTCCGACGGATCGGCTTGAAAGGAGATCAAGGTCTTTGCGCTCGATAGGGTGTTGCCGTTAACAATGTTATTGGTTGCCGTGCTGTTGAATAGAATGCCGTTGGTGTTGGCCCCGCTCGTGTCCGAGGCCCCGCTGCTGCTGCCTCCAGTGTTGATGAAGATGCCGCTGATCGTCAGGTTCTCTACCTGTGAGTTGTAGCAACTGTTCCCGACAAATCCCGCGCTGGCTTGGTGATAGTCAAGGCCGCTGGCCGTGCTGCCGTTGTCCGTGTTCTCAATCAAGCCGTTTGTGCCGCCGTTGACCACGATGTACTGTTTACTGCTGCAACTGATGGCTCCGTTTGCAGACCAGTAAGGCGCAGTGAGAACAGCGCCCGTGTCGAACTTAAGCGTGACTGGGCTACCACTACTGCCACTGCCCTCAAAGGTAAATTCCGTTGCGCCCGCCGAACCAGCAAAGGTGCCGCAGATCAGGACCGTTGTCCCTGGACCGATCTGGCTCGCACTCGATCCCCAGTTCGAGGAAGTGTTGAAAAACGCCGGGGTCTGGACGTTTGTTGTGCAGCTTCCGCTTGGGCTTCCGGACTGGGTAATGTAGATGCTGGTTGCAGAACCGAAACAGGCCGGAACGGCTGCCGCTACTACCAGCATTAACACCAAAAAGCTTCGAGACATAGCGCTACCTCTAGTTTAGGAATCGTAAAACGGACCCACTGGTGAGATCGCAATTCACGATGATGCAATTTCTCCCCTGGGCGAATTGCCTTTGCCTGGTTTGTCTAGATCTAAACCTGCAATCCGGGGGCCAATTTACGCACCGGAATCATGCCTTCCAACTTTGGCATTTCGAATCAGCGAGATAGGCCTCATGCCGAAAGTAACTCCGGGGAACTGGCCTCTGTTTCATAGTTGCCTGGGTGAGCAAGATTTGCAACATCTATGGATGAATTACACACTCTCTCTCTGAGGCGGACCTGTGCGATTCGAGACTTACGAAGACGGGTTGCCGACTGCGAACGAGAACGCGACGAACCAATCCGATGCGAAGTCGCTCGGCAAACCAAAGTAACCCGCTCAGCCACTTTCCGACCGGTTTCCGTTCTGCGAGACGCGTAAACGACAGCTCTCGCCGATCATGTTTCAGTTCCCTGGCCAAAAGGCGCTCGGTGGCTGCGTACCCTTTGGTTCCTGCTGCCTGAACCAGTGCCCATTCGCGCACTTCAACCTGGTATTTCCGGACCGCTGCCTTCCCTCTCTTTGCACCTTCAACCAGGCTGTACGGCGATCCCTGCCGCCAGGTCACCAGAGGCTCCCGAATAAATGCCCAGGTGGGACTTGCAAAGGCCAGCCGGATCGCGAGGTCGGTGTCCTCGAGGAGTCTCATCGACTCGTTGTAGCCCCCAAGATCCATCAGAACGCTGGTCCTGATTGCCGCACATTGATTAAAGAGCAAGAAGTTCGTGGCCAGGACCTCCGGAACATTGATCCAGAGTCCCTCCTCAAATGCGGGCTCGAACGACGCCTTCTGAAATGACGTGATGGCCGTGTGTCCGGAATATAAGAGCCGTGCATTACAAAGGCAGCAGGCAACCGACCGTCCGGCTCGCTCGAGCAGGTGTACCTGCCGCGCAAGCTTTCCGGGCTGCCAGGAATCGTCCGAATCCTGAAAGGCGATAATCTCTCCTCTGGCTGCCTCCAGTCCCCTATTTCTGGCCGCCGCAGGACCGGCGTTCGCCTGTTGAATGACGCGAACTCTGTCCCTGAATTTCTCCAGAACCGCCAGTGTTTCGTCTGTCGATCCATCGTCGACGACAATCAACTCAATATTCGAGTAGGTTTGATCGAGTACATTTTGAATCGTCCTCGATAGGATCGGAGCCCGATTATAGGTTGGGATAACAACGCTTACCAGGATCGACATGGCATCTCCAAATTCAAGAGTCGTTCTGTCAATCTGGCCTGGCCTATCCAAGCGGTGCGAACAGGCTACCCTCTGCGGCCTGCCGCCAAGGTTGTGTCGGAAACTCCCTTTTCGATCGACCGGCCCGGGCTGGCACCGGTGAAAGCTCCTATCTCAGAAACAACCGCCTGTTGCTGCTCCGCGGTCAGCTGCGGGTACATGGGTAGTGACAGGATGCGCCCGGCGATACGGGTCGTGACAGGGAAATCGTGGGCAGTATAGCCTTTATGATGGTAAGCCTTTTGCAGATGGAGCGGAACCGGGTAATGAATTCCTGTGCCGATGTCTGCGGCTTTCAGATGGGCCATCAGGCCGTCGCGATCCTCAGTGCTGATCACATAGAGATGATAGACAGCCCGGGACCATGACGGCTCGTAAGGACACATCACGGCGTCATTTTCAGCGAGCAGCCGATTGTATTCTGCGGCCCGGACGCGGCGCTGCGCATTCCATTTCGCCAAATGACCGAGCTTCACGTGCAACAGGCCGCATTGAACGGAATCGAGGCGGCCGTTGTAGCCCTCCATGTCGTGGTAGTACTTCTTCACTTGGCCGTGTTCGCGCAGCATCCTGATCTTCGCGGCGACCGCGGCATCGTTGGTGGTGACGGCGCCGCCTTCGCCGCATCCACCAAGGTTCTTGCCGGGATAGAAGCTGAAGGCCGCTGCCCGGCCCATCGTTCCTGCTTTCATCCAGCGGTCATGGCGCTTCGAATAGTACTCCGCGCCATGCGCCTGACAAGCATCTTCGATCACGGTCAATGAGTATTTGTCGGCAAGACTGAGGATGGCATCCATATCTGCCATTTGCCCGTAAAGGTGTACCGGCACGATGGCCTTCACTGGCCGTCCGTGGCTCAGGCTGGTGAGTCCTCCGGCGCCATCTTTGACACACTGCCTTTCGAGAAACCGCTCAAGCATGTGCACGGAAATGTTGTAAGTGCGCTCGTCGACATCGACAAATTCCGGAATTGCACCTGCTTGCGAAATGGCCTCCGTGGTGGCAATGAAAGTATGGGGCACAGTGACCACGACATCGCCCGGCCCTATACCGCAGGCCATCAAAGCGAAGCGAAGAGCGTCGGTTCCGCTGCTGACCGCGACAGAGTGGGCCGTATCACAGAACGCCGCAAACGCCTGCTCGAACTCTTCGACCATGGGGCCACCCACAAAGCCGGCGCTGAAGAGAGCACGGCGAAACACTTCCGTGAGCTCATGCTCGAGTTCCACGTGCGGGGTAATGAGGTCAAGGAACGGTATTTTATTAGCTTCTGACATTGGACTCCTCGCTTCGTGTTTCAATCGTCCGCAGCACCCGGGCCGGGTTTCCGGCCACGATCGTGTTGGGTGGAACATCCCTGGTCACGACGCTCCCGGCGCCGACAATTGCGTTTTCGCCCACGCTCAGGTTGCACAGAAGCGTGACACCCGAGCCGATCGACGCACCCTTGCGCACGATCGTAGGCCTGACTTCCCAGTCAGAGCCGGTTTGCAGCGTTCCATCGTCGTTCGTGGCCCGCGGGTAGGTGTCATTGGTAAACGTCACTCCATGCCCGATAAACACGTTGTCCTCGATGGCCACGCCTTCACAGATGAACGAGTGGCTCGAGACCTTGCAGTGCTTTCCGATCCGGGCATTCTTCTGGATCTCGACGAACGCCCCGATCTTGGTCTCATCTCCGATCTCGCATCCGTAGAGATTGATAAACTTCGACAGTTTCACGTTGGCGCCGAGCTTCACGTCTGCCGCGATAGAGTTGAACTCGCTCATAGGCGGACAAACGCTCCCTTCTTGTTCAGGGACTGGCTGGCAGCTTCGAGCATTCTCACGACGCGCAGTCCAGCGTGTCCGTTGTTGAATGGCTCCTGCCCGGTCGTGATGCACTCCACGAAATAGCCGAGCTCCTGGCGCAGAGCTTCAACCTGCTCTAGTTGCGGAGACCACATATCTCCCGAACGGTAGCTGACGAGCAGGTCGTAAACACCCTCCCGGCTGGTAATCTTCACTCCCTTGTCATAGACCTTCACTTTTTCGTCGGCCTCAAGATCGTTCCAGACGATCATTCGCTTCTCGCCACCAATCAGCGTGGTCCTGACCTTGACCGGGGACAACCAGTTCACGTTGATATGGGCGATAATTTTATCGGGAAAGTAAAGCGTCATGAACGCCACGTCCTCATGTCCGTTCAAATGGCCTTGCCCGGTAGCCACAACCGCTTCAGGGCTGGCCTTGATGAGGTGATCCATGATCGAAAGATCGTGTGGCGCGAGGTCCCAGAGCACATTCACGTCGTGCTGAAAGAGGCCAAGATTAACGCGAGTGGAGTCGTAGTAATAGAGACTCCCCAGTGCGCCCTCGCCGATGAGCTGCCCAATCCTCTTCACCGCGCCTGTGAAAAGAAACGTATGGTCGACCATCACTTTCAGGTTTTTCTGTTCCGCGAGGTTGACCAGTTCCTCTCCTTGAGCGACCGTGCTGGTAAACGGCTTCTCGACAAAGACGTGTTTTCCATTTTCAAGCGCGGCTTTGGTCAATTCGTAATGAGTCCATACAGGCGAAACGATTGCGACGGCATCGACGTAAGGCGAAGTGATCACCTCCATCGCGCTGGCCGTCACAGTCACACCGGGATAGGCCTTGCGGGCCCGCGCCTGCGCCGCGGGGTTCACGTCCGAAATAGCCCGCACCACGGAGCCTTCAAGGCCGGCAAGATTTCTGACAATGTTCGGACCCCAGTAGCCGTATCCGATTACGCCGAAGTCCATAATTCCTTCTCTCCTACTTACCGATCCCCGCTGCCAGGTTCACTCGGAGGACACAGGAATTGTTCCCGCTCTGAGTGCAACCAGAATCGCGACGCGAAGGTCTAGTTTTTCAGTGAACGAGTGCTGGAAAGCATCTCGTCGATGGGATCCTGCCGGCGCGACCGCTGCAAAAGCTCGCCGCGGTGACTCCCCCAGGCGCAGGGCCCGGAAGATAGCAGAATTCAGAACTCAATAGGCCCCGGAACCTTTAATGACCGCCCCTGGGGTACGCATCAGGATCTTCAGGTCCAGCCATGGAGTCCACGTGGACGCATAACGCAGGTCGAGCCGCACCATCTCATCGAAGCGGACGCTGCTTCGGCCCATCACCTGCCAAAGGCCGGTAATTCCCGGCTTCACCGCCAGCAACCGTTGCCGGTGCCAGGTTTGATAAGCGGCGAGCTCGTAAGGGATGGGAGGACGCGGGCCGACGAGCGACATCTCTCCCTTGAGCACATTGAGAAACTGAGGGAGCTCATCGAGGCTCGTTCTGCGCAAAAATCCGCCCACGCGCGTGATTCTTTTGTCGTTGGTAAGTTTGTAAACGTCGCCGCCGCTCTCGCCGTCCTTTGCCTCACCAGCCTTGCTGGCGATGAGCCGCGTGACAAACTCCTTATGCACGTTGCTGTCGTTGTTTACAAACATGGAGCGGAATTTAAGGAACGTGAAGGTCTGACCGTAGCGCCCGACTCTTTGCTGGCGATAGAAAACGGGGCCCCTGGAAGTAAGTTTGATAGCGAAAGCGATGACGAAAAAGAGGGGCGCGAACAGAACAAGCATGGTTGTACTTCCGGCAATGTCAAAGACGCGTTTGACGATGAGCACCGTTCGGCGCCCTTTATCGTCTTTAACCAGATCGGGATACAGGGCTGCATTGGTCGGCCGGCCCGGCTTCTCATGATCCCAGTCATCCGGAAACAAGTGAAAGGAAATGCGCACCTGGTTGAACTCGTCGGCGGTCAGCTCCTCCTGGAGCGTGGCGCTGACTTTGGCCAGAAATGTGTCGAGGACGGCCCGCTTGTCATTCACGATGAGGCCCGTGAACATCGTTCCGACAATGGCGTCGTCCTTATACCAGCCGACCAGGTCGGTGTCTCTGCTGGATGCAATCAAAGCGGTTGCAATGCGCCGGAGCGTAACGCTACTGCTCTTCTGGCCCCGATCGCTCACCGCTTCGAGCAACATGAGGACAAATGGAGCCTTGGATCGCTCCGTGCGCTTGCGTTCAATCGCAATCATTCTCTGGAAAGTCGTCTCGTCGAGGGCCGTACGATTAACTATAGGCGCGCTTTCCAGCAGCGGATCAGGGGAATTCGATGATTTAGTTTGATGCAATCGTGTCACGACATGCTCCTCTCGGGCCATTAACCGGCGTCTACCTGGTTGACAGTGTGCCGGATGAAATATCCACGTGCGTCAAGACCATCGCTAAACTCGGCCAAAAACGGTACGCGATTGGGGTGAACGCACTGGCGGCAAAAGTAATGGATTGTTTCCGGAGCGGTTCCGCGTTGAACGGAACTAAAAAGCGGAAACCGCCAGGGTGAGTTTTTCCGTCGAGCCCTGTGAAGAGTTGCTAGGAGGAACTGGGCGAGCTGTAGTAGTAACCACTGTAAGTTGAGGCGATGGCGCCATTCAAAACCGCGCCGAGCAGCTTTTGCGGATAAAGCGCTTCAAGCCCTTTTTGCAACTCGTGTTTCTGGGTCGTCCCCTGGCGTGTAACCAATAGAATTCCGTCGGCCATTCGCATCCAGATGCTTGTATCCGCCAGAGGCAATACGGGAGGCGAGTCAATGATAATCCAATCAAAGTAAGTGGTGAGCTGCTGCATCAGAACTTGCAGCCTTTGCGATTGCAGGAGTTCGAGTGGATTGCTTGGAGACTCACCCGCCGGCAGGATCCAGACACCCGCATCATCGAGACGGTAAACATCTTTCAGCTGGCTTCCCTCTTCACGTATGTATTCAGAGATCCCCGGGGCGCTGTCGACCCCGAACATTCGCAACAGCGAAGGGCGGCGCAAGTCTCCTTCAATCAGCAATACCTTCTCGTCGGAAGCTTGAGCAAGGGCGCACGCAAGGTTGGCGGCGATCGTGCTCTTGCCCTCTTGCGGGATGGTGCTGGTAATAAGCACCTTCTTGAGAGGCCGGCTTCGCCGGAGGTCTCTCAGGCGAACTCCCAGGAGTCGAATCGCCTCGGCAGTCGGATTCTCTTTATCGGTAAGGCAAACCAGTCGGCTTTGCGCGGAGGGCGAGATCTGCAGCGAAACGAAGCGCTCCATAACCTCAGCACGCTTGTCTGCGGATAGACCTTCACCAGCACCCGGCGTCGGCAAGATGCCCGCGGCCACTGCTATCTCCTCAAGCGCGCCATCTTCAGTGCTCGTGATTGCTTGAGATTCCGGACGGGGACCGTCGGCATCCCATCTCGCAACCACTCGGCGCTCCGCGCGTCGCAGCAGATCAGGGCCCTGGGGCAGCGCGGAGGAATCGTCTCCGGAGCGCTCAGTTTCCTGCCGCTGTAAGGCATCAAAGATTCGGCTCATGATCGTTCCCTTTCACAGCAATACGGTGGATCAAGCCGCCTATGAATTCTGCTGCACAGGCACAAAGGCATCGAGACGAAATTCGGTCGCCACATCTTCAATGATTCGCGCCGTTACGGTCGACGACTGCCTGGCGTAGGCGCTGATCAACGCGTTTTCGCATATGGTGTTGATAAGGCGTGGAAAGCCGCGCGAATAGGAGAACACTTGCTCAATCGCTTGAGGGGAAAAGATCGGCGGCTGGCTTGAGTCCGCACCGGCAATGCGCAGGCGCTGATCAATGTACTCCTGCGTTTGCTTGGCGTTGAGGGCCCCAAGTTGGGTTCTGAGGGCTATACGCTGCTTCAACTGTCTCAATTCCACCGAATCCAGTTTCTTGTCCAGCTCCGGCTGTCCTGCCAGTATGATCTGGACCAGTTTGTCTTCCGAGGTCTCCAGGTTAGAGAGGAGACGAACCTCTTCCAGTGTGTCGGCAGATAGATCATGCGCCTCGTCGACAATCAGGACGCTTGTCAATTGCTTTGCGCCGCGCGTGACGAGGAACTTGCTGAGATCCAGCAACAGTTCGCATTTATTCTTTCCCGAGGCCGGCAGGCCAAAGTCGGAGAGGACGTACTGCAGGAAGTCCGTCGGCTCGAGCCGGCTATTGAACAGGTACGCGTAGGCAATATCCTTGCTGTCCTCGAGGAGGCGAAGAAGGCATCGAAGCAGCAAGGTCTTCCCCGTACCCACTTCACCCGTAACCACGACGAAACCCTTGTGGCGCCGGACTCCGTAGTAAAGAGCCGCCAGCGCCTCATTGTGCCGCGGAGTCGGCACGAAACAATGGGGATCGGGCGTAAGGTCGAAAGGGTTACGTTTGAGATGGAAATAGGCTTTGTACATTGTCGATGGGTCTAGTAGTGGAGAACGCTAAAGACGGAACCGGCGAGAATTGTGAAAACGACAAACGCCGTTGTGGCCCACTCCAAAATCAACTTCCTCTTTGCATTCTGTTCATCGAACGGACTAACGACTTCGGGAATCTCCGAGATCACCGCGAACGGCAAGAGCGACTTGATCTCTTTTTCACCGTGCAGGCGATCATCCATGAACTCAAATCCGACCGCCACCAAAAAGCCTAAAACCAAACCCACTCCCAAACCGTAGCCACAGAACTTAAGGGGATTGGGAAAGTCGGGCTTGGAAGGCAAAGTGGGAGGATCGAGCATGGTGAACCGTTCGCCTTGCTGCATCTGTTCCATGCTCGTGGCCATCTGGGATTCGTCCTTCTTTTTCAGAAGATCGTCATAGTTGGCCTTGGATTGGTCGTAACCGCGGGTAAGCTCTGCCAACTCCTGCTCGGCGGAAGGCTCCAGGTTGAGCCGTCCCTGATAGGAGTCGATCCTGGCTTTCAGGCTCGCGATCGAACTTTCCCGGTTGGCGATCTCCAACTGGTTTGCCTGCAACTGCCCCTGCAACTGGCCCCTGGCACTCAGCGCCGAATCCGAAGCTCCGGCCCGGGAGCCGGATCCCCTGGACTTCAAGGACGCGACGATGTTCGCTCTCGTCGCCTCGGTCTTCGCGATTTCGTCTTTCACGCTCTGAACGTCGGGATAGCGATCGGTGTATTTGGAACTGAGATCCGCAAGCTGGGCGCGCAATGCGTCAAGTTGCTTGTCGATGGTCGCCAAATCCCCTTGCGCCGACGCGTCTGATGAATCTGCACCCGGCTGAGATGTCGACGATGAACTCTGTTCCTGAGCCAGCAATGCTTGAAGATAGACACGTTGTTGCTTTGCTGTGTTCAGAGAGTCCTGCTCGCCCTGCAACTGCGACTGCAGGCCGGCAAGAATCTGAAGATTGCTTGCCTGCTGTTCGGGCAACGCCCCTTCGTGCTGGGCTTCGAACTGCTGGACCTTTGCTTCCTGCTCAGACAGGTTTTCACGGGCCTCCTGCAATTGCTGCTCGAGGAAATTCGTGGTCCCTTCCGACTCCTGCTCGCGCACCTTCAGGTTTTCAGTGATAAAGAGGCGGGTCAGCTCAGCTGTAACCCGCTGCGCCAAATGCGGATCATGTGCCGAATATGAAATCCGGAATGCCGAGATATCCTGTTGTTGCGGGTTGCGCACAAGCTCAATTCCGATATCCTTGCGCATCCGGTCGACCTTTTGATCGTCGGAAATCGCTCCCTTTGCGCCGCTATACAGGTGAAGCTGACCAACGATGTCCAGCAGGCGGGTCCGGCTGAGAATTTGCTCGGTCATGCTCTGCAATCTTGACTGCAGATCGTCGGAGATATTCGGAACGACATAATTCTGGGGCATCGAGGGCTGTTCGACCAGGATCAAGGTGCTCGACTTGTAGCGCGGCGTAATCACCCAGCTCGCGCCCCACACCAGGAGCCAGCCGAAAAACAGCGGCACGAGGAAGTGAAGCCTCCGGCGCCGGACCATTCCGGCGAAGCGTTTCAGGTCGAGTCCTTCTATTGACTGCTCGTCTAATTCGTCTGGCATAGTCATTTTCCAAGGGTTTTCTTGAATTGGTAGGTTATTCTTCCATACACCTGGTTGCTGTCTGGATTCGCCGAAATAATTGGAATATTGTAGTTCTCATGAACGCGCTTGTAACCAACCATGGCAATGAGCGACTCGCGAAATGAATGTGATATTGACGCTTGTCCGGAGACCGAGGTCCCTCCGGCAAAAGTGAATACTTGCGGCGAAGCGTTGTTTGTTCTCCCATAGGATATCGATAAGTCGGCAACCCATGTGCGAGAAAGATTCAAGCCGCCATCCAGGTTTGCATTGTTCGTATTGTAGGCGCCGAGCAGCCCTTCTCCTGAGGTCACTGTATAGGAATAACTCGTTGCAAGATAGCCGCGCTCACCTTGGTAGCCCACGCTGATGTCAGCTGCGGGCGACCACGAATTGAACGCCGGCAAGTTAGGCGGAGTCGCCGCAGTGACTTCGACGTGCTGTGCGCCTCCTGAGATTGAGATCGAGGCTGTCTTTGTGAAATAGAACGAGTAGAACGGAAGCAGCGAATTGATTTGCGTATCGGTCTGCTCGGTCGTGATTTGCGCTGCGGTTCGCGCCCACTGATACGAGAAGCCTATATATTGCTGGTCAGAAATGCGCCGATTGTAAAAGGCCCAGGCACCGTTTGAATGCGAATTCCCGAGTCCGGTGACGGTAGAGGGGGCGGAGAAGTAGATCGTAGAATCGGATGCCCCTCCTCCAATCATGCCGTCCCTCCCGAATTGGTAGGTCAGAAATGCGTGCGCCAAATTGCTCAACTGCTGCTCGAAAGGAACGATCAAAATCGTCGCGGGCGTTTGTGTCGAACCGGAAACCCCTCCTCCGGAAAATAGATAGGACTGATCATAAACATCGGAGGTCCGATAGAAGAAATCTTCCACATTGAAAGTAATATGCGGGCTGAAACGATCCTGAAAGGTCATCGACGCGCCATGATTGATCGTGTTGAGGACCGTCGTAGGTTCATAGAAGAGAAAGCTCGGACTGTATGAAGCGGTCACTTGCCGGTAAGCCGTGGACCGGGCGACCGCGAAGGTCGGGTAAAAGGAATAGGTTTCGTCATTCACTGGTGTTGCAGTTTGGGACGGGAGAACATTTTCGATATACCCGCCGCTGGCGGTTATGCCGGCGGACACAAAATTCGGAAGGTTTTCAGAAGACACAATATTCGGATAAGGCACGCCGGCCAGCGGGGGTGGAATCATCATCTGTGCGTCACTGTCGATGGTCGTGTCACTGCCGGTTGCGCCCGGCTCGACCTGAGACCAGGAGGGCAACGCTGCGAGCAACAAAAAAACGAGAGCGAGTCGTGCGAGCATTTTCAGTCTCTCAAGGCACCACGATGGTGTCATGCGGCTGGAGTTGAATGTTGTGGACCGCGTGTTTTCCTTTGACGAAGTCCTCATAGTTGAAGCCGATTCGAATCTCTCTCCCACTAGGATCCTGGCGGATGACGTAAATACCCTTCTTTTTTGCGAAGTCCTTGAATCCCCCGGCAACTGCAACCGCATCGACAATGGTGGTATCGGCGGTGAGCGGGTAGGAGCCGGGTTTTGTCACCTGCCCCAGAATGTTGAACTTCCGGCTGTTGATCTCCTGAACGATCACCGTCACTTGCGGATCAGTGATGAATCCGCGGAGAGCGACCGTAAGGTCCTGTTCGAGTTGGGCCGGTGTTCGGCCCGCAGCCTGCAAATCTCCCACCAGGGGAAGCGAGATTCGCCCGTCGGATCGCACGGGAATCACTTTGGTCAGGTCCGGCTCCTTCCAGACGCTGATTGACAGAACGTCATCGTCACCGATGATGTAGGTGTCGTCGGCATGTGGGCCTTTGGGCGCCGCATTGGGCTGCGCTTGTGCGGCGTTGTTTGCAGAAGCACTGGGTTCGGAGCTGGGCGGGTCCGAGGCGGCGGCTTGCCCCCATAAGCTTGCGGAGAACCCCACACAGGTGAGAAGGCAGGACGCGAACGCCAGATTGCCCAGACTTTTCATGACGGTTTTACCCAGCAATTTTGAGCCGGGCAAGTTTGCTGATGTCTTGTGATTTCCCATCGAAGATTCCTGATGAAGCAATGATGCGAAGGTGGTGCCCAAAAGAAATGAGGGCGTTTGAGATCAAGCCAAAACGACTGCAAGATCGAGTTGCCCGGCTCTTAGGAAACAGCAACCCGCGGCGAGTTTCCCGTTTGGAGTCGGTTCTGGCCCGTATGGAGCGTCACGATGTGCGAATTCAATCCCTGGCGATCCAAACCGCAGGGTTCCACGTCGGAAGCTTGGACTTCAACAGCCACGGACTGCGCAAGCATATCCACGGAGAGAATCAGGCGAAGAAGATTTTTCTTGCGAATCAGAATCCCCTCGACACCGAGCAGGGCGCCCCTTGTGACGCGAACACGCATACCACATTTTAAGTACGGGAAGGGTTCAACGCGGCAACGCCCGCCAACCGCCCTTTGAATCGCTTCAATTTCCGCATTGGGGACAATGGCAACGCGTCCGCCCCGGTTAAGAATCATATGGACACCGGGAGTTGTCACGACCTGAAGTTTGCGATCGAGGCCGCCGCGAACAAAGAGGTAGCACGGAAATAAGGGCAGAGAGAGGACCTTTCTCCTGTCTTTCCAGCGGCGGATTGATTCATAGAGCGGCAGAAAGACTTTGAACCCCTTCGCGGTGAGCATGTCCGCAACGACATTCTCATGGTGGTGGCGAGTATAAATGGCCCACCAAGGCGAGTCATCGAGAATTCCGGATTCGAAGGTTTCAGAGGCCGGCATTTCCAATTCCCTTGTTATGGCGAGCGGCTGTCCCAGTTGGGTCCGCAAAGGCCAAGCTTCGCCCTGTGAGTCACATTTCGTGGCTCTCACTTGGCTTCTCCAGCGGGCTCATCGTGCTCGACTTCAGTCCAGTGGACTCACGTGCCAAATATCTCGACACACAGGAGTTGCAAGTGTTTACATCATCAGGGGTTGCCATCTGAGTGACAATACCCGTATTGTGCTAGTCACCTAAGCTCCCGGTAACCTCATTCAGTGATCTCGAGTAACCCCGCAACCTGAATCACGGGCTTTACTCGATGCGCGATTTTGGAACCTCTTGGGCCCATTTCCGCGCCGACAACTCCGGGAACCGCTGAATGGAACCCGGAAACCCTCCTGCCAAACCCAAGGCAATTCGCCTAGCTGAAAGTACGTCATGCCTCAAATCGCTTCGCCACACCCCGGAGGGTCCCCCCGGCGGAATTTGCGGCAATTCATTGCAAGTACGGAAAACCTCGATTCCCTTTCCGTCGCCTGCCATCTCCAAGGTCACGCAATTCACCCAACAGCGCTCGATAGCTCACCTTTAAGTCTTTTGCAGTCTTGCGCTTATCCCAGTTATTAGCCTGCAGGACCCGCAAGATCGCGGTCGCCGCCGCCGTTGAGGCCGACTGAGATGAGAGGCCATTTGATCGGTCGAAATCCGTCTGCCCAATGTCGTTCTTGCCGGCCGAGTCCACCTGCCGTTTCAGTTCTGCGCTCAAAGCTTCGTCATCGCCCAGAATGACGGCTCGCGCGACCCAGTTCTCCAATTCGCGGAGATTGCCTGGCCAGTCCCACTGCTTGAGCAGGTGCAGCGTAACTGGATTGAGCTGAGGGATGCGCCGCCGGAATTGACGGGACAATTTCCGAAGCAGGTATTCACAGAGTTGCGGGATATCGCTCTTGCGGTCGCGGAGAGCCGACAGATGCAGAGTTACGACCTCGATACGAAAGAAGAGATCCTCGCGAAGGGTGCCCGAATCGACCGCCCTTTGAAGGTCAATATTTGACGCACAGATGACTCGAATTCGTCCATGCCGCTCGTTGCTACCACCGAAGCGCTTAAAGGAACCATCCTGCAAGAATCGAAGCAGCTTTCCCTGGAGTTCCCAACCCATTTCGGCAATTTCATCGAGGAAGAGGGTGCCGCCGTCTGCCATTTCAATCAATCCAAGCCGATCCCCCGCGGCTCCATCGCTGGAGCCTCTTTCATAGCCGAAGAGTTCACTCTCAAGCAGGCTGGCCGGGATTGCGGCGCAGTTCAGCTTGACGAACGGAGCATCGTGCCGGTTAGAGCGCGTGTGCAGAAACCTTGCGATGACCTCTTTGCCGGTTCCACTCTCTCCTTGAATCAACACAGGAAGGTCGCTGGAAAGGACGCAGTCGATCTTGCTCCGAATCTCGCGCATAGCGGGAGTAGAGCCAAAAATGATCGCCTCGCCCGGCAAGTCCGCGGGGTCGACGCGAAAGCTCCGATCTAAATCCGCAGGCATCATCGTTAACGAGACCAGGATCCTTCTTCAGAAGTACTCTGCACTTGGATAGCCACCATTCGCCCCAAACGCCGGAGACCCGGGACAGCCTTTCAGGTTGATTCCATTGGCTTCCAGATCGAATGAGGGAAACGAGGCATCCACAACGTTTCCGATTGGTGCAAAACTTTGCACACTTAATACCATTTATTTGCAGCGCTGTCCTTGGCTATAGCGAGGGGTTGCAGCGGAGTTAGATGTCAAGTTATTCGTTGAATGATGATGATTGCCTGCTACACGGCATTCTGGCGCGTGGAACCGCCGTTCGGGACCGGCTGTTTTGAATCCACGGCTGACCAGGGCCGAAGGTGATGCTGCTGAATCTTGTACAGGAGACCGCGGTAGCTCATGTTGAGGTACTGCGCGGTGCGGCGGCGATTCCAGCCGAAAGTCTCCAGTGCACTCTGGATCATCTTCGACTCGGTCCGTGCCTTCACATCGCGAACGATCGATCGGATTCCCAGGAATGGTGCTGGCGAATCGGCCGCCTGATCCTGCGGGTCTGGCCCGGCTGATGTGGCCGCCTTGGCTTCCAGTTCCCGGGTCGCGGCGTCTGCGTCGCGCATGACGAGGGTCCGGGTAACAAAATTCCGGAGCTCTCTCAGATTGCCCTTCCAATCGCAAAGGAGAGCCGCATCCATCAACCGGGAGGGAAGGCTGCCTCCAAATCCGCTCGACAGCTCCGCAGGTGAACGGCGAATAAACTCTTCAATAAAGTAGGGAATTTCCTCGCGCCGCTCGCGAAGGGGTGGAACCTTGATCGTGAAGACGCTGAGGCGGTAGTAAAGATCCTCGCGGAGTGTTTTCGCGAGAAGTGCGTCTTCTATCGGAACATTAGTGGCTGCAAGAACTCTGACGTCGACTTTGGTGGTTTCCTGGGCGCCAAGTCGAGCAAATTGCCCATCCTGAAGAACATGAAGGAGTTTTGCTTGCATCTGTACGCCAATTTCACCGATCTCATCAAGAAGCAGCGTGCCACGATTCGCCAGTTCAAATTTACCCGCCCTGTCGCTGATGGCGCCGGTAAAGGCGCCCTGGCGATAACCGAAAAGCTCACTCTCGAGTAGGTCTGCCGGCAGGGCCGCGCAGTTGACTTTCAGAAATTTCTCCCTGGATCGCCGGGAATTCCTATGAATCAATTGTGCGATCACTTCCTTGCCGGTGCCGCTTTCGCCCAGGATCAACACATTGACATCGATATCCGCGAGCAACTTGACCTGACGACGGATTTCGAGCATCTGCGGCGACGCAGCCAGAAAGAAATTGCCGCCATCGAGCTCTTCCACATAGGGAACTGCAGGCATGTCTTCGGGAATCTGAACCGAATTCACAAGATTGCCGGCCGCGATTGCAAGATCTTCGCCGTCGGATGGCAGGTCACGAACCCCGCAAATCTGCGCCTTGGGTGTAGTGAACGATTCGATGGCCGACTCAACGTCTTCGCGTGTCACTGGCATGGTCAGTGCCCGCTTGATGCCGAGCTCAGCGGCTTCTCTGCGCAGCCCACATTCGCTCAATTTCGTAATCAGGCAAATCTTGTCCGCAGGAGCGAATTTCAAGAACTGACAGAACGGAGATGCCTGCGATGACTTGACCGGCGAAGCCTCGCACAGCAGCAGGTCGGGATCAAGGCCATTGCTAAGAAGGGCGTCGACTTGCGCACTTCCGTTCGCCTCGATCACTCTGTGGCCCGCGCCTTCCAGAACCATCTTGACAGTGGCGCGCGCTTTGGCGTTTTGGATGTCGGTCAAAACCAGGAGGAGTGGTTTCACCAAGGCCTCTTTCTTCAAGCACAGTGTTACAAAAGAATTCTTACCAGCCCGAACCTTCGCACGCCCGCACCCGGCCACAAAAACACGAGGTCTTCAGCATCCACAGGATGCAATGAGTGCATGACCAACTAAGCGAAGGAACAAAACTACCCTGCAGCTGGACGGTTTCCCGAAAATTAGTCAGCTGGTGGGAACGGAATGAAGCCTCTTATGCGGCTTTTCTTCTACTAACCGTTTGAGGTGTTTTTGTTTATCGTAGCGTCCAATAATCGATTACAGCACGTTCGTCCTTTGCCAACTGGCAAAACCCACGGGAAGCGGGCACCCCATCGAACAACCCCATGAGCATTGATCGAGGCCCCGAAAATGCAGTGCGAACAACCGACGCTGACGATTTCGAAATCTACTCTCGTGCTTTGACCATAGGAGAGAAACAGCGGAGTGTCAACGACACAATAGTCATGACCGGTGCGCCCCGGTAATACGCGAACGTAACCGGGCGAATTAACTATTCGAGTAACATCGGCATTCGCCAGAATTGAAGCGGTCCTTCTTGATTGACTACTTCGATCGTTGAGAGTTTCTTGAGCGGCGACCTCGTCAGAATCGAGTGCGCGGCACTTGTTTTGAATCGATGTGGCGATTACGAGTCGACCCGCTTATCCACAGAATCGCTCCGTTATCCACAGGTTGGGCGCGCCGGTACACTCTGCGCAACTCGTCCCATCGGGCACGCAGACTCGCTGAGCTTCGCCGAACCGCCCGCCGCGCTGCAACAGATTCTCCGGCTGCGCCTGAAGGCAGAAGCCGGGCGGCCGTATTGATGCCTTCGGTACTGTTGCCGGCACACTGTTTTTACGCAAATCGTCGTATGCTGGTACAAAACGGATTGGGCCGATGAAGACTTTCACTCTCGACGAAGCGCAATCACTGCTCCCGGTGCTCGAGTCGCTCCTCAAGCGCGCGATGGAAGGCAGGCGATCCGCCGAGACCGTCGAGTCGAGTCTCAACGGTCTGGCTCAGAGCATCTATCTCTCGGGCGGAATGCGGGTGAACTCCGCCAGCGTCGCCAGGCAGCGTGCCGAAGTGGAAGAGCATCTCAAGCAGGTTCGCGAGAGCATCGCTGAGATCGATGCGATCGGCGTCCAGGTGAAGGATCTCGATTCAGGCCTGCTCGACTTTCCGTGCCGCGTCGACGACGAAGTGGTTCTGCTTTGCTGGCGGATGGGCGAGACGGCGATCGAGCACTGGCACACCGTTGAAGCGGGCTTTCAAGGCCGCCAACCTGTCGATGAG
The DNA here is from genome assembly GCA_963823805.1 of uncultured Acidobacteriaceae bacterium. Lineage (GTDB taxonomy): Bacteria > Acidobacteriota > Terriglobia > Terriglobales > Acidobacteriaceae > Telmatobacter. The sequence goes on from CAWGMW010000003.1 coordinate 1,064,674, forward strand.
CGCTTCCGCCGCCGCGCTGCCTCCGAGGGCCGTCCCAACTAGAGCAGCAGATCCAGCCGTATTATTTCTACTATGTGCGGACGATTTGCGCGGAGGTCTACGCGAGAGGTTCTTGCCGATTGGTTCGGCGTGGACCTGGAAGACTTGCCGGCCTTCTCTGCCAGTTACAACATTGCACCGCAAAGTGTGCAGCCAATCGTGCGACCGAACCAGGATTCTGGAGCCAGAGAGTTCGCGCTGTTGCGCTGGGGCCTGGTTCCCTTCTGGGCCAGGGACGCGAAGATCGGCTATTCGACGATCAATGCCCGGTCGGAGGAAGTGGCCAGCAAGCCCGCATTTCGCGAGGCATTTCGCAAGCGGCGCTGCCTGGTTCCCGCCGATGCCTTTTACGAATGGGCACGCATCGACGCCAAGACCAAAAAGCCTTTTGCTATCGCGTTGAAGAGTGGCGAACCCTACGCATTCGCGGGGCTTTGGGAGCGATGGCGGCCCAAAGAAGGCGAAGCGCCGGGCAAGTATCTCGAAACCTTCACCATTTTGACCACCGATGCTAACGAGGTCCTCGAGCCCATTCACAATCGCATGCCGGTGATTCTGGAGCCAAAGGATTACATTCGCTGGCTGGAGCCAGCAGCAGCGGAGCGGCTCCCAGTGGACCTTCTGCGGCCTTTTCCAGCGGAGCAAATGACCGCCTGGCCTGTAAGCGACCGCGTGGGAAATGTGCGCAACAACGATCTTGAACTCTTGGCCCCCATCGAGTAGTTGCGAAACAACTACAGGGCCTCGAGCTCGTTGCATTCGGTTGATACGATTACGTTTCTGCTCGAACTACCGAGCGTGCCCATGCGCCGCACCGTGTAAGGTCAACGGTCCACGGCAATCGTGGCTAACCCGGCTGGAGTGCGGACCATCTAAGGTAAGCAGACGCTGCGCCTCCGGACCGAGGTCTTCGCGGAGGCTTTCCCACTTGGCCAGAGAGACTGTTTCCCTCGACCGACTGCGCGAGATTGGTGCGCATGGTCGCAGCGCGGAAGTGTGACCGGAAGAAGGTTGAGCGCTAAACCGGGACACAGGATTCCTGGCTTCATACATTACGTTCACCGGCAAAAGGAGATTTGATGAAAAGCAAAGCTGTTCTTACCTTCTCGATCGCTCTGGCAACATGCGGTCTCGTATACCCCAGATTCACTTGTGCGCAGAATTCCACCGCGCCCTCTTCGGTTGATCCGAGCGTCCCTGCCAGCGTGGCGCGGCAGGATGCTTCCAGGATGGTGCCGGCTCAGGCCGTCCTTGACAAAGGAATCGACGCGAAGAAGATGCAGACAGGCGAGCAATTTCAGGCCACTCTGCGTGAATCGGTCCACTTGAAGAACGGAATCGAATTGCCGCGCCATACGGTGCTTGTGGGCACCATTGCCACGGATCGGATGCGCGACGGCGGCACTTCCGCATTGGCGTTGCGCTTTACCAAAGCGCAATTGAAGGACGGGAAGGTGGTTCCCATCCAGGCAGACATTATGGGAATCGTCGAGCCTTCCGAGGTTGCCGACTCGGCCTACGGCGAATCCGGGACCTCCCTGCAGCCCTGGGACGGCGAGACCCTTAAAATCGACGAGCCCAGTTTCGTGTCTGGGGTCGATTTTCACGGCAGCATTGGCAGCCGGAATTCCGGGGTTTTTGTTTCGACCAGGAAGGACGAAATGAAGCTCTCGCCGGGGAGCCAACTTTCATTGGCAATTGCCGTGCGGAGCACGAATCGGATAAACGGAGGCGCTTGATCCCTCTGCATCCACGGTGCACTGGCCAAATACAACTTGTGCGAACGGCGCGCATACTCTTGCTTAGCTCGATGGCATGTGTGTGCGCGCCCGCATAATCGGTTACTCCGTCGATAAAAACAGTCTCCGCCTCGGATGCACAGAGCGATGCGAGCGAAATCAGCCTTGCAGGCGTCTCTTGATGAAGGACGATTTCGTGCCCAGATGCATTGCAATCCAATGACAAGACAAAACCGGCGACCGGGCAGTACCCTTTGAGCAGAATCCTTTTCCGCAGTTCTGCCTGTTTGAATTGGCTTTAGGTCCGAAATGCGCCAGGAGTGACGATGAAGAGCAGGGTTTGGGCAGCACTTGGAGTCGTTGTCGCAGCATTCGTGGTTGTCGCTGCATTCCTGGCCGGATGCAAGGGATTCTGGGACCTTCCCGCATCGACTGGAACGACCGGGACCACGCCCACCACGCTGTCCAGCGGCGTCTTCTATGTGCTCAACCAGAAAACGCTGCAGATCGCGGGTTACGCCATCTCTTCGGGCGCGCTTGTGGATGTCACGGGCAGTCCGGACACGCTCTCGGCCGCGCCGACCTCGATCGCCGTGGCGCCGGGCGGCGGGTTCCTCTACGTTGGCACCGTCAGCGGCATTTACCTGTACACCATTGGATCGGGCGGAACTCTCACCTTGGGAAACGGTGACAGCCCAATCTCTTCTGACATCCCCGCCGCCATGGTTGTCAGTGGGTCGTGGCTGGTGGATGCATTCACCAACCTGAACGGAAGCGTGCAGATGGACGCGATCCCGATTAACTCCTCGACGGGCGCATACACGGGTTCCGGAACGCCGCCTTTTCAAACCTTTAATATCGCCAGCGCTTCAGTTCTGCAGATGGTTCTCTCGCCCGATAACGCCAATCTCTTTGTCGCGCTTGACGCCGGTGGAACCATCGTCGTTCCCTTCGCCTCAGGCAACTCCAATCCACTCTCGGCAACCGCAACGACGATTCCAGTAGCGAATTCCGCAGGCCATGCCCTGTCAGTCGCTGTCGATCCAAACGCTTCGCCTCGTGTCTTCTATATTGGCGAAACGCTGGCAAACGCCACTGCGAATTCTGGTGGTTTACGCGTCTTCAACTACAGCTCGCTCGGCAGCGGCACATTGACCCAGGCCACTGGCTCTCCCATCGCCAGCGGCGGTCTGGCGCCTAACGCCATTCTGCCCATTGCCGGCGGCGATTATGTCTATGTCGCCAACGGAACAGGGACCACATCGAACGGCAACATCGCCTGGTTTCCCATCACGTCCTCGGGAACCACCTACGCCATTTCATCCGGAAGCAGCATCGCATCAGGCATTTATCCCAACGGCCTGGCCGAGGACAGCAAGGATAACTTTGTGCTCGCGGTTGCAACAGGCGGGTCAACGTCAAGCGGCGATCCCGACCTCGACGCTTACACAATGAGCTCCGGCACGTTGACCTCAGCGATTCAGTCCGAGACCGGGACCGATCCAGTGACAGCGATCGCCATCGCGCCGCTGCCGTAAAGACAGTTCTCAGTTGTCAGTTCCTAGTTCCTCAACTGCCAGCTAAACCCGGCAATTCAGGCAGCTCGGATCATAGGGAATTCATTCACCTTCTGGTAACGTTCCGACCACTGATCCCCGATCTCCGATCTCTGTGAAGTGCTATCCTCAACTTGAACGCCACGAGCTGTGCTCACTCGTTTGCCAATCCTTCCTGTTCGCTCTGTTCGGCGCATATCAACTGCTCTTGCGCTGCCTTTGGCGGCCCTGTGCTGTGCAATTCCGTTCTGCATTGTCTTCGCCGTCGGTTGCGCGCGATTCCGGCACGAGCATCATGAGATGGTCTACGTTTCTGTCCGCGCAACCTACCTGCACGACCGCGTAGCTCCGGTCTCAAATCGCGTGTGCGAGGTTGTGAACGGGCAGCCGCTTGAAGTGCTCGAGCATGGCAAGCGATTTCTCAGGGTCCAGACCGATAAGAACGAAATGGGCTGGATTGAAGAGCGCGCCGTAATCGACGAGAAGACTTACGACGGGTTTGGGCAGCTCAGCCGGGAACACAAGGATGATCCGGCAGCAGCCACGGCCACTTTGCGCGACGATCTCGCGATGCACCTGCTTCCCGGCCGCGAGACGCCGCGCTTCTACCTGCTTGCCGGGAACGCCAAGGTGCAGCTTTTGGCGCGGGCGTCGGCTCTCAAAAATCCCGCTGAAGCGGTTGTTCTGCCTTTGCCTGCAAAACCAGCAAAACCCGGGCAAGCCGGCAAGCCGGCATCAGCCGCCAATCCGAAAACGGCAGCGCCGCCAGCCGCGCTTGCGGAACCGGCCGTGCCCCCCGTAATGGAAGACTGGTGGCTGGCGCGCGATGCCGAGGGTCGCGTGGGCTGGCTGCTCGCGAGCCGTCTGGATGTGGATGTGCCGGATGAGGTTGGGCAGTACGCCGAGGACAAGCGCATCGTGGGCGCATGGGTTCTGACCAAGGTCACCGACTCCGAATCTGACACGGCAGACCACCAGGTTCCCGAATACCTGACCGTGCTTGACCCGCTCCAATCGGGACTGCCCTTCGACTTTGATGAAGTGCGCGTGTTTACATGGAGCATCAAGCACCACCGCTACGAGACGGGTTTCCGGCTACATCCCATTCAGGGCTATCTGCCGGTGCGCGTCTATATGCAGAACGCGGCAAAAGGAAACGTTCCCGCATTCAGCATTCAAATTGCCGGCAATAACGACGTAAGGACCGATCCCGCCACGGGCATCACGCGGCCGGTGACTCCGCGCACCATCAATTACGACATGATCGACACGCGGGTCCAGCGCATCGGGCCGGACATGGCGCCGATTCCCATCACGCACGAGCCGGGAGAGCCGAAAAAGCCGGCACCGAAAAAAAGGGGACATAGGCCCTAGAGACGTATGAACCCGGGACTCCGGAAAGCCCGCTGCTAGTCCTTTCACCGGTTGCTAGTTCTTTCACTGAATATGGGTGCCCCAGGCCGGGGTCCCCACGGACAGGTCCTCGTCTGTGGGGTGGAGATCCCTCGCATTTGGGGACCTGGGATAGCACGAACCCCGGACAGTCCACAGCACGTTCATCCATTGAATATGGGTGCCCCAGGTCCCTTGCATTTGGGGACCTGGGATAGCACGAACCCCGGACAGTCCACAGCACGTTCATCCATTGAATATGGGTGCCCCAGGCCGGCGTCCCCACGGATAGGTTCTCGTCCGTGGGGTGGAGATCCCTTGCATTCGGGGACCTGGGACAGCACGAACTCTGGCTGGTTGCCCTCGCTCGTCCTCGACATCGGGTGGCATCCGTAGTATTCTCCCCACCGATGCCCCGCTGACTTGTTCGCTACCACCACACCGGGAACTTCCACTTCATCACCTTCAGTTGTTTTCACCGAGCTCCGTATTTGGCATCCCTGTCGGCTCGCGATTTGTTCGAGAACGCACTCGAACGAACCCGCCGGCGCTCGAAGTTTGTTGTCGCCGGTTACGTCGCCATGCCCGAACATGTTCACCTGCTCATCGGCGAACCGCTCAAAGGCACGGTCGCCGCGGTGATTCACGCGCTCAAACTCTCCGTCTCGCTGCGCCGCACCCAGCGGCCCTTCTGGCAGCCGCGGTACTACGACTTCAACGTGCACAACGAAGAGAAGAGAGTGGAGAAGCTGCGCTACATGCACCGCAATCCCGTCGTGCGCGGCTTAGTGGCAAGGCCCGAAGATTGGCCGTGGTCAAGCTTCCGCCATTACGCATCCGGAATTGAGGGAACCGTCGAGATCGAATCCACATTCGCCGCCGCCGGCCGCGGCCATCAACTACCGAAAGCTTACCGATTCAAGGAGAAGAATGGATGAGGCCCGTGCTCTCCCAGGCCCCCTCCTACCGTCGCCGTTTTTCGTGTCAACCCCCTCCACGGCCCAGATTCCCGCATCTACCTGATTCCAGCCCAAATATTTTCCTCCCCAAGTTTGCCGATTAATTCCTCCAAATCGCTAGCCTTGAAGATGAAGGAGCAACTTCATGGCAGACACCGTCGTTTCCACCGATACCGCCGCAGCCGCATTTCCAATCCTGGCCCCGCCAGCCCGACCCCCTCGCCTGGCGAGGACGCCTCGAAGGGCGCGGTCAGGCGTCCCGGCGGGCGGTCAAAGCCTCCGCCGCAGGAGGAAATGAATTAAATAAAAAAATTTGACACCCACAAAACCCGAAGTAGCGGTATTAACTCTTTTTAAATCAACAAATCTACCTCAAAATCGTGGACAAATTTAGTCGATTTTAGCTGCGAAATGGCCTCTCTTTCGATCCAAACGACCCCAATTCGACCCCAATTCGGCCCCAAGCAGCTTCTATGCGCAGTGGGTACTTCGCTCGGGATGACAAGTCCTGGGGGGCGGACGGAGGGTGTGCTTCCCCACCCTGACCATGCGCCGGGAGCGCGACGCGCGGTCAGGATGGGCCAGCCGGCGATGTTTTCATGCGGCCACCGCGAAGACGGTCTTTCCTTCGGCGGGGTTGGAGTGGACTTCGCGCCATCCTTTTGCCACTTCAGCAAGCGGATAGATTCTGGCTACGAGCGGCTTGATCTGTCCGGCATCGACCAGTTCGGCGACGGTTTGCAAGGACGCAGTCGAAACGTCGGTGATGAGAAAGCTGGCGTTGACGTTGTGCTTTGCCGCTTCTTCGGGCGTGGGCGGCTGCGTGATGGCCACCAGCGCGCCACCGGGCTTGATGACGGAGTAGGAACGCTGCTGCACGGGGCCGCCGACGGTGTCGAGCACAGCGTCAACGTTTGCCACGCTGTTTTCGAACGGCTCAGCGGAGTAGTCGATAACTTCGGCCGCGCCGTTGGCTTTGACGCGAGCCAGGCTGCGGGAGGAGGCCGTTGCAATGACCTTCACGCCGCGGCGATGCGCGATTTGCGTGGCGGCGGAACCGACGGCGCCACCGGCTCCGTGAATAAGAATCGTCTGGCCGCTTTTCACGCCGGCGCGGTCAAGCATCTGCAACGCGGTTTGCGCCACAAGCGCCAGAGAGGCCGCTTCGACGTGGTCAACGGTGCGAGGCTTGAGCGCGACTTTGCCGGCGTCGATGGCAATGTACTCGGCATAGGCTCCGCCGGGCATGGAGTAGCCGAAGACTTCGTCGCCCACGCGGAAGGAGCCGGCCTCAGAGCCGGCGGCTTCAACGACGCCGGAAAAATCTCCGCCGGGCGTGAATGGGAATTGCAAGGGGAAAACCTGGCGCATGACCCCGGATACGCGCTTGGGATCGACCGCGTTGAACGATGTGGCCGCGATGCGAACCAGAACCTGCTTGGGGCCGGGCACGGGGCGCGGCACATCCGTCAACTGCAACTGCTCTTCATTGCCGTAATCCTTCACTTGAATCGATTTCATGACCTCTCCTTTTTCGTCTTTCGAGCCGGGCTTGAAACCCGGCTGACATTTCATCAGAGTAAGACTCCAGTTAAAAGGTCGCAACTATATTTTGCGGACCATGGCTATAATAGGACGGAAATCGAGGAGCCATGGGAAAACGATTGAAAGCAAAGGCGCCCAGGACGCGGCGCCAGGAGTACGCGGAGGCAACAAGGCAGGCCATTGTTGCGGCAGCGCGCAAATTATTCGCACAGCGCGGCTATTTTCCCACACGGGTGGACGACATTGCCGCGGAAGCGCGGGTGGCTCCGGCGACTGTATACGCGGTAGCCGGCGGCAAGCAGGGGCTGCTGCGCACGCTAATGGAACTGTGGGCGACCGCTCCGGCCATTGAAAAAACGTTGCGCGGAATTGACGCGACGGAGGACGTGAGGTCGATGGTTCGCTTGTGCGCGCAGACCTGTGTCAGCATGCGCAAGGAGTTCGGCGACATTATCCGCGTGATTCTGAATACGGCGCCACACGAGCCGGAGATCGCCAGAATGCTGGCCGAAGGGACAGACATCTATCGCAAAGCGATCGTGCGCATTGGCAAGAGAATGCTGGCGGCGGGCGGGCTGCGTAAAGGCGTGGATCTCGATTACGTGGCGGATATGCTGTGGTTCTACTTCGGCTACTCCTCGCTGTTCACCCTAGTTGACGAGAATCATTGGACGTGGGAGCGCGCGGAGCAGTGGCTTGGGGACCAGGCGATTCGCACGCTGGTGGAGAAATGACTTTGAGGTAGCGGGACGGAGCGCGGCGGGTTACTGCGGGTGGCGGCGGAGTTCGAGCTCGACCACGCGCAGCATTTCGGCTTCGGGGGCGGGCTTGCCGGTCCAGATTTCAAACTGGCGGGCTCCTTGCTGTACGAACATTTCAAGACCGGAGATGACCGCGAGGCCGCGGGCCTTGGCCAGCTTGAGAAGCGGAGTTTCGAGCGGCGTGTAGACCAGGTCGAAGACGAGCGAGGCGTTGAGCTCGCTTTCTTTCAAGGGCAACTGCTGCTTGATGCCGGTCATGCCGCAGGGCGTGGTGTTGATGATGGCGTCAAAGCGCTGCTTGGCGAGCATGCTCTGGCCAAGGACGTGCGCTTTGGCCTTGCGAGCCAGGGCGACGGCCTTCTCGTGGGTGCGGTTGACGACGAAAACTTCAGCGCCTTGTTCGACGAGGCCGAAGACCGCTGCCCGCGCCGCGCCGCCTGCGCCAAGGACAAGAATGCGCGCTCCCGGGAGACGCATGCGGCGCTCGAGCGGACGAATGATGCCGGCAACATCGGTATTGAAGCCGTACAGCTTGCCGTCGGCTCCGGTGCGCAGCGTGTTGCATGCGCCGATGCGGCCGGTGAGCGGGTCCATATTGGCCAGGTGCGGCAGGACTTCCTGCTTGAGCGGCATGGTGACGGCGACACCGTCGAGAGGCAGATCGCGGACGACGGTGAGCAGGTCGTCGAGGGATTTTACCTTGAGGGGAAGCATGACGGCGTTGACGTTTTCGCGGCGGAAGGCCGTGGAGTGCATCAACGGCGAGAGCGAGTGAGCGATGGGATTGCCGGCGACGGCGAAGATGCGCGTGGCCTGGTCGAGCTGCTCAAGGCGATAGAGATCGAGCAGCGTGCGCGCGGGAACCTGACCAGCGGCGGTTTCGGCGCCTTCAGCTGAGGAGGCAAAAGTGAACGCGGCGCCTGCGCGCGGGCTAAGAACTCGGCTGATGAGGCCCTCCTCGCCCATGGCGATGCCGACGACGTGAGCATTGAGGGACTGATCCTCGATCATCTGGAGGACGGAGAGATTGTCGGCCAAGGTGCGGGCGGTGGTGACGACTTTGACGAAGTCGGGCTCGTAGGCGGCGACGCGCTGAGCGGTTTGATTGAGGCCCTCGGGGCGACGCGTGCGGGTGAAGTCGTGCGAGCTGATGAGCAGCGAGGATCCGGCGGTGCGGAGTGCGGCGCGGAACTTGGCCAGCTGGGGCCGGGAACACTGCTCGGCCGACTCGATCTCAAGATCGACGATATGGCAGCCGGTTTCGGCGGCTTTGAGCAGGATTTCGAGCTCCGCGTTGAGGGAACCCGTGAACTTTCCGCCGGAGGGCTTGCGGCGGCAGGTCGCTATGGCGGTGATGTCGCGGCGACGGGCCAGCAAGGCCTTGAGCTCGGGTAAAGCGGCGGCTGGCTTGGGCAGGAGATCGAGGCGAAACTCAATGAAAACAGAATCTTTAAGAGCGGCTTCGGCGCGGGAAATGAGTTCGGAGACGGTGGCTCCCTGGACGGCGACACACAGCTTGCCAACGCGCAGGCGTGGAAGTGCGACGGCCGGCGCGGGCCGCGAATCGATCGTGCTGGAGACCGCGAGAGGCATTCTCTTCAATTGACGCATATTAAAGGGGTTTCGATGCTAATGCAACCGATAATGTGCAGATTAGGGGGGTATTTGAGTACTGAATCCTGGCGCGGGAGCCGGCTTGGGGGCGCTGGAGAGGTTAGGGCGCACGGGGCCAGGAATGGTTTGGACCGGGCGGGGGGGCAAGTTTGGACCAGATCTCAATGAGTCGAGGGGCAGCCAATTAGGGTGGATGTTCGGTCGGTTCGAGTACTTTAAACAGTGAGCGAGTCAGATTCGCGGAAGGAATTCGTGGCGGGAGGGAATTCAAAGATGGAAATCAAGAGAAGCGGCTCGCAAGCGTCAGGCAAAGGACCGGCAGACTGGTTCGCAGGGGCGGTGCGGATCGATCCGCTCTTTCAGGCGCCGGACCCCGCATTTGTGCAGGGCGCCAGCGTAACGTTTGAACCGGGCGCGCGGACAGCATGGCATACGCATCCGCTCGGGCAGACGTTGATCATCACGGCGGGATGCGGACGTGCGCAGCGTTGGGGTGACCCGATCGAGGAGATTCGGCCAGGAGATGTGGTGTGGTTCTCGCCGGGCGAGAAGCATTGGCACGGCGCCAGCCCGACGACGGCCATGACGCACATCGCCATCCAGGAAAAGCTCGACGGGAAGACGGTCGACTGGATGGAGCATGTGAGCGACGAGCAATACCGAGGCTGACGAAGGGACGGATTGAAACGGAAACCGATCGCTGCTTTGCGCGAAGGCTGAGGAAGAGGGGGGGCCCGAGACCGCGCTCGGCGGATGAGTGAACTTCAGCGTGATTGTGGGATCGTCCGCAGGCGTCACGACCGGCCTTCTCCACATTGACGACCCCTGCGACGTTCTATACTATCCGGCACAAGATGAATCCAGATCCTCTGATCGGCAAGTCAATCCTGAACTACACCATTCTTCGCCAGCTTGGTTCGGGCGGCATGGGTGTGGTGTACGAGGCCCAGGACGCGCAGCTTGACCGTCACGTGGCCCTCAAGTTCCTGCCGCCGGAGATGGCCAGGGACAGCCAGTTGCTGGAGCGGTTTCAGCGCGAGGCGCGGGCAGCGTCATCGCTGAATCACCCGAATATCTGCACCATCCACACCATTGAGCAGCACGAGTTGCAGCATTTCATCGTGATGGAGTTGCTGGTAGGACAGACACTGGCGGAAAGGATGAGGGGGAAGCCGATGGATGTGGATACGATCCTGCCGCTGGCCATCCAGATTGCCGATGCGCTGGAGTCGGCCCATGCCAAGGGCATCGTGCACCGGGACATCATGCCGGCGAATCTGTTTTTGACCGAACGCGGGCAGCTGAAGATCCTGGACTTCGGGCTGGCGAAGATCACACAGGGCCAGACGACGCAGGTGGCGGACGATAGAACACAGGCCGCGGGGGACGAGCTGACCTCACCCGGCTCGGCGGTGGGCACCATCTCCTATATGTCGCCGGAGCAGGCTCGCGGGCAACTTGTAGATGCGCGCACCGACCTCTTTTCGACGGGCACGGTCCTCTACCAGATGGCCACCGGGAGTCTGCCCTTCCAAGGAGACACGTCGGCGGTGATCTTCGACGCCATTCTCAATCGCGAACCTCAACCGGCAGCCGAGGTCAATCCGGCATTGCCTCCGGAGTTTGTGCGCATCCTGGAGAAGTGCATCGAAAAGGACCGGACGCTGCGCTGCCAGACGGCGACGGATTTGAAAACCGACCTCAACCGGTTGAAGCGCAACCTGGAGTCGAACAGGAACCGCGCCAAGGCGAAGACCGATTCGGATTCGGGCACGCACAAGCAGAGAAAATCGGTCGCCGTGCTCTACTTTGAGAACCTGAGCGGCTCGAAAGAAGACGAATACCTGCGCGACGGCATCACGGAAGATGTGATTACGGAACTGTCGAAGATTCGCGGACTGAATGTTTTCTCACGCCCCACGGTGCTTGCCTTCCGCGACCAGGCCTTGACCCCGCAGCAGGTGGGACAGAAGCTGGGCGCCGCGTGCGTGCTGACGGGCACACTGCGCCGCTCCGGCGCGCGGCTGCGCATCAGCGCCCAACTTGTGGATGCGCAAACCGATTTTCCCTTGTGGTCGGAGCGCTTCGACCGCGAGATGAAAGACGTTTTCGAAGTGCAGGACGAGATGGCGCGCAAGATCGCCGAAGCGCTGCGGGTGACGCTTTCGCCGGAAGAGCTGGAAGCCATGGCGGTGAAGCCCACGGAGAACCTGCAGGCCTACGACCTCTATCTGCGCGGCAAGAGCTATGCGCGGCGGCAGACGCGGCAGGACCTGGAATTCGCGCTGCAGATGTTCGAAAATGGAGTCGCCATCGACCCCAGCTTCGCGCTGGCCTATGCCGCATCCGCCAACGCTTGCGCGATGCTTTACTACTACAGCCGCGATCAGAGGTGGCTGGAGCGCGCACGCGAAGCTTCAGGCAAGGCCGTGGCGCTGCGCTGGGATCTGCCCGAAGTGCAGGTGAGCCAGGCGTGGGTGCTCTATGCGGCCGCACTGTACGACGAAGCCGTACGAATGGTGAAGAAGGCCATCGAACGCAAGCGCGACTGCGAAGGAGCGTATTACCTGCTGTGCCGGGCGCTGTTTGCGGCAGGACGCTACCAGGAGGTGCTGGACCTGGCGGAAGCCGCCATCGAGGCCAGCGGCGAGGACTACAACGTTTACGTGCCCATCGCAAACTCCCTGGGCGCACTGGGCAAGACAGAAGGCGCGCGCAACATGACCCACCGCCTGATCGCGGCACTTGAAAACCACCTGAAGCAAGTGCCGGAAGACGCGCGGGCCCGCATTCTGCTGGGCGGGGAATACGCCCACCTGGCACGGACGGACGACGCACTGCGCGAACTGAATCTGGCCGTGACGCTGCGCGCCAACGAGGCATTGATTCTGTACAACGCGGCCTGCCTGTACTGCACTCTGAATAGGAAAGCGGAGGCTTTGGACACGTTGCGCAAGGCCTGGGAAGTGGGATATCGCGACTCGGGGTGGGCGCGCCGCGACCCGGACCTGCTGAAGCTCCACGACGATCCGGAGTTCAACCGCATGTTTCCGGAACCTGCGGCATAGGCGATGGAAGCGGCATTATCTGCCGACCGCCTTGAGCACCCGCCAGAAGAGAAGAACAATGAAGTTGAGACTGATATCGCTGCCTGGGCGCGACGCGCTCATCCCTATTTATGGATTCATGGAGGATTCCACCAATGAGCAGAATTGTGGACAGATTTATGCAGCGAAGAGATCTTCTGAAGATTGCGGCGCAGGGTGCGCTGGCGGCGCCTCTGGCGGCTTCGCTGAACGGGCTTGGGTTGGCGCAGGCGGCAAAGGCGACGGCGGCGAGTCATGCTCATCCGCATTCGGCGAAACCAATGGAGGGAGGGCCGAAGGTAACGCTGAACGTACGCGACATGGGCGCGACCGGTGATGGAAAGGCCGATGACACGCTCGCCCTGCAGCTGGCGATCGACCGCTCGGCTGCGCTGGGCGGAGGCGAGGTCGTGGTTCCGTCGGGCGACTACGCGACGGGCGCGCTGGTGCTGAGGAGCAATGTGCTGCTGCGCGTGGAGGACGGCGCGAGCCTGCTTGGGTCAGGTGACATGGCCGACTATTCGGTGACGCAGGTGCGCTGGGAAGGACGATGGATCAAGGGGTATAGCGCACTGATCTCGGCGGTCGACAGCGAAAATGTGGGCATTACTGGGCGGGGCAAGATTGTGGCGAGCGAGGCGATCAAGGGCCGCGTGGACCGGAAGACGGGAATGCGGCTGCCCGCGCTGTTGGAATTTACGAATTGCCGTGGCGTGAATGTGGAGAACTGCTTCACCAGTCAGGCGGGAATGTGGTCGATTCATCCCGTGTACTGCGAAAACGTGACGTTCAAGAATGTAGCAGTACGCAGCGGCGCGGACGGCATCGACGTGGACTCGTGCAAACACGTAGTCATCGACGGTTGCACTTTTGAAACTGGCGACGACTGCATCTCGCTGAAGTCAGGGCGCGGCGAAGAAGCCTACACGATTAACCGGCCGACAGAAGATGTGCGCATTGCGAACTGCACATTCAGTGACCGCAACTTCGCATGCATCGGGATCGGAAGCGAGACGTTGGCGGGGATTCGCGATGTGGTTGTGGAGCACTGCAAGTGCCTGGGCGCGCGCTCCCACGCCATCTACATCAAGAGCCGGCCTGGGCGTGGAGCGTTTGTGGAGAACGTCTCCGTCAACGACCTCGATGTTTCTGGCGCAAGGCAAGGATTCCTGCGCTTGAACAATCTGAATAGCGGCAAACAGGATGAATTTCCCGTGCCCGGTGACGAGGGCATCCCGAAGTTTGCCAACTTTCATTTCTCGAACATCCGCGTGACGGATGTGCCGGTGCTGGTGCAGGCCACGGAGATACACCCGCGGAAGCCACTGATCGGCTTGTCTCTCGTGAATTTAACGGGGACGTGTAGGAGCGGAATCACGCTGGCGAACATGAAGGACGTGGTCGTACGCCAAGTGAAGGTGACAGGATTCGACGGGCCGCTCCTGAGCATCAACAACATAGCGGGAGTGGGGTTGGCGGGCACGGCAAAGATCGATCCGGCGAAGATGCCGAAGGTTCCCGCGCCGGTGCCCGCGCCTGATAAGCCGTACGAGCTAAGGTGAGACAGCTAGTTAGCGGGTTAGCAAGGGAAAATATTGCCATGATATTGATACGCAACTGCTTTGTCATGTTTGCTGCGGGCCTTTTTCTGATCCCGTCGAACCTCGTTGCGCAGACACCGGCGGAGCCGCAGACGACCGTATGGCGGTTTGACAACATCGACTCCATCGATGGCCATCCCACGCATGTGCTTGGGCATCCGCACCTGATCGACTCGCCGTATGGCAAGGCCATCGAGTTCAATGGAGTTGATGATGCTCTTTTTGTCGACGTGCATCCGCTGGCTGGGGCGACCACCTATACATGGGAGGTGATCTTCCGGCCCGATGCGGATGGCGCGGAGGCGCAGCGATTTTTTCATCTTTCCGAGATCGATCCGGCGACGGGCAAGGACACCGATAACCGCATGCTCTTTGAGATTCGCATTGTGAAGGGCCAGTGGTGCCTCGACAGCTTTGCCAACACCAATGGCTCACAGCGCACGCTGCTGAACTGCAACGATCTGCACCCTCTGGGGCAGTGGTACCGGGTGACGGCGGTGTACGACGGCAAAATGTTGCGCAACTATGTGGGCGATGAGATGCAGGGCGAAGGTGCGCTGCACATGACGCCGCAGGGACTGGGCCACTCGTCAATCGGAACGCGGATCAACCAGCGCGACTACTTCAAGGGCGCGGTTTTCGAAGCGCGGTTCACGCCGCGAGCGCTCAAGCCGGACGAGTTTGTGAAGATGCCGCCGGTGAGCGGAGCGGGAAAGTGAGTACGATTGTCGCTTGCGCGATCCAGAATTCAGAGGCGAGAAGCCGAGCTCAGAGAAGGCTGCACAAAGATCGTGACTGATAAATCATATGATTTTCACGGAGAGCGCATCTTTGAATGCGCGGCGGAAGGTGCGCGGTTTTGCAGTGATCATGACGCCGTGGGGCTGATCAGTGCGGCCTCAGAGCATCGCGCCCGCTTTATCGTGATTCCCGTAGAGCGGCTTGATGAGAGTTTTTTCCGCCTCAAGACGGGGTTGGCCGGTGCAATGCTCCAGAAATTCGTTACCTACCGATTCCGCGTCGCGATTATCGGCGACATCTCCGCGCATTTGAAGGAGGGTTCGGCACTCAAGGACTTTGTGCGCGAATGTAATCGCGGCCCTCAACTCTGGTTTCTGGCAAGCCGAGACGAGTTAGAGCATCGACTAAATCCACACCTGCGCGAACGCTGACCGGACCGATTTACAACCATGTGAACACCTGCTGACCTGCACATCATGAGCGGGATCGCGAAAGAGCGTCTTGTTACTCTAGAGGTTTGGAGGATTTTCGAACGATGGCGACAGAAACTACAGCCGGCGTTGCTGCAAGCGGTGCTTTGCACGTATGGGAGGCCGGCGGCGCTGCGTCGGCCGAAGCGCTGACCGCTTGGGTGAGCGCGCGGCTGGCTGCGCATGAGAGCGCATTGGCCGCGCTCGTGGCTGTCGAGGGTGGACGCACGCCCGAGAATTCGCTACTGCTTTACGACAAGGCGATCGAGCACCTGACCCTGGCTGGAGCGCAGGCGGGAATTCTGAATTCAGTGGCCGCGGACAAGGACGTACGCGACCAGGCGCAGATGGAAGCGCAGCGGGTGGCGATGGCGGGGAGCGCGCTGAGCCTGAATCGCGAAGTATACGACGCCCTCGCGGCGATCACGCTGGACGGCGCGAGCCCGGCGACGAAGCATTATGTAGAGCGGACGCTGCTCGGCTATCGTTTGTCCGGCGTGGACAAGGACCAGGCCACACGCGACCATCTGCATGCGCTGCACGACAAGGCCACGGGCCTGTCGCTGGAGTTCGGCCGCAACATTCAGGAGGGTGCGAAGACGATTGAGGCAACGCCCCAGGAGATGCAGGGGCTGCCCGCTGACTACATTGCGCGGCATCCGGCAGAGAAAGATGCGAACGGCCAGGAACGCGTGACACTGACCACCGATCCGCCGGACATGATGCCGGTGATGACCTTTGCAGCGAGCGCGGCACTGCGCGAGCGCATGTTTCTTGCGTACAACACGAGGGCGTATCCGGCGAACCGGCAGATTCTGCTTGATCTCTTGGCGACGCGGCAGGAGATTGCGACCATTCTCGGATTCCGCAGCTGGGCCGACCTGGCGACCGCCGACCAGATGATGAAGTCGGCGGCGAATGTGAGAACGTTTTTGGCCAAGCTCGATGAGGCGAGCCGCGATGGGGCGAAGCACGAGCACGCGTTGGTGCTCGAGTTTGCGCGGGGGCGGCAGCCGGGGCTGAGCGAGATTGACATCGTCAGCCGCGGCTACTGGTACGAGCAATTCCGGCGCGCGAAGTTCGATTTCGACTCGCAGTCGGTGCGGCCGTATTTTCCTCATGCGCGAGTCGAGGCGGGCGTGCTGAAAACGGCGGCGAAGCTGTTCAAGGTGGAGTTCCGGCCGACGAATGCGCCGACATGGGATCCGGCGGTTTCGGTGTTCGAAGTTTTCGATGGCGGGCGGCTGGCGGGGCGGTTTTATCTCGACATGCATCCGCGCGAAGGCAAGGACAAGTGGTTCTCGGCTGCACCGATGGTGACGGGCGTGCGCGGACGCACGATGCCCGAGGCGGCGCTGATTTGCAATTTTCCGGCGGGAGACGATAACGATCCGGGGCTGCTGCAATATTCCGACGTGGTGACGTTCTTCCACGAGTTTGGCCACCTGATGCATGCAATTCTGGGCGGACACACGGAGTGGGCGGGGCTTTCGGGGTTTGCGACGGAGGGCGACTTTATCGAAGTGCCGTCGCAAATGCTGGAGGAGTTTTTCCGCGATGAGAAATTGCTGCAGTCGTTTGCTCGGCACTACGAAACGGACGAAGTTCTTCCTTCAGAGCTGATCCGAACCATGAAGCTGGCGGGCGCATTTGGGCGGGCGGACTGGATCAGGACGCAGCTCTACTACACGACGCTCTCGCTCAATTTGCACGACGAAGATCCAGCGGGGATCGATCCAGACGTGGTGACGCGCGAGCTGTACAAGCAATTCCAGCCGTGGACGTGGCTCGATGGCAATAAGATGTACGCGAGCTTCGGACATTTGACCGGCTACTCGTCGAACTACTACACCTATGCATTTGACAAGGTGATTGCTCTGGATTTCTTCGGACAGTTCGATCCCGAAGATTTGCTCGGCTGCGAGGCGGGCACGCGCTACCGCAAGGCGGTGCTCGAACAGGGCGGGTCAAAACCGGGAAGAGAAATGGTGCGCGATTTCCTGGGACGCGACGAGGAGTTTGCGGCGTTCAGCAAGTGGCTGAATGAAGAGTTTGAAATGCAGGGAACAGGGATGAGGGATCAGGGATCAGAAGGCAGATGAAGGCGGCAGATTTTAAGCGGATTGCGTTGAGCTTGGAAGGCGCGGGGGAAGGCTCGCACATGGGCGCGGTGGATTTCCGCGTTGGCGGGCGAATCTTCGCAACCTTGGCCTCGGTGAAGGAAGGTTACGGCAATCTGAAGCTCGCGCCGGAGATTCAAGCTGAGTTTCTTCGCGAGCGGCCCGATCTGTTTTTGCCAATTCACGGAGGATGGGGACTGATGGGCATGACGCACATCCGGCTTGCGGTGGCCGACGAGGACTCGCTGCGCGGCGCGCTGCATTCGGCGTGGAAGCTGCGCGTGGAGAAGAACAAGAAAAGCAGCAAGTCAGCGCGGCGCGGGTAAGCAGAGGTTCGTGCGATCTCAGGTCCGAAAATCCGGACCTGGGGCACCCAGCCGGTCCTAAACAAGAAAATAGAATCCAGCGAATCAGGATGATTTTGCGCCCGTGAAGCCGGCGAGGATCTGCGTCATCATGTCGTTGACAGTGCCGGGCGAGCTGGGCAGGAAGATGGTGCTCGCCTTGCCCGTAACACCCACTTCGCGCAAGGTGTCGAAGTACTGCGTCATGAGAACCATCGCGATCACGTCTTTGGCGGTCGAGCCCTCGACGGCGCCCTTGAACTCTTCGACGGACTGCTGCAAGCCCTTGATAATTGCCTGACGCTGGCGGGCGGTGCCGTCGCCCTGCAGGGCTTTCGACTCCGCTTCCGCTTCGGCCTGCTTCACTTTCAGGATTTTTTCGGCTTCGCCACGAGCCTGAGCCGCGATTTGCTCGCGCTGCGCGGCGTTGATGTCGTTCATCGCCGCTTTTACCTTGGCGTCGGGAACGATGTCGGTGACCAGCGCACGCAGAATGTTGTAGCCGAATGTGTCCATCACTTCGTCGAGGTCTCTCTTGACGGCGCCGGATATCTGCTGCATCTGCTCGAAGGCTTCGTCGAGGGTGAGCGTGGGCACGTGGCCGAGGATGGAGTTGAAGACGTAGCTCTCAATCTGGCTCTGCGGATTCGAGAGCTTGTAGTAGGCGTCAAAGACCTTGGCTTCGACGACCTGATACTGCACGGAGACGGGAATGGTAACGAAGACGTTGTCCTTGGTTTTGGTTTCAACGTTGACCACCGCCTGGCGCACTTGCAGATCGACAAGGCGCACAGTTTCGCAGTAAGGCAGCAGGAACTGCAGGCCGGGGCGCGCGACGCGGTTGAATTTTCCGAAGCGCTCTACTACGCCGGCAGAGTAGGTGCGCACCGTGTACATGGTTTTGAGGATGGTGACGAGTAGAAAGATGCCAACGACTGCGGCAACGATAAGAAAGAAAACGACAACACCGGAATTGTCCATGACGAGCCTTTCTTGCAACGACGCGGGAGCGGCAGATTGGGCTTGATGTTCGCCCGCGCATTCGAGATGCAGGAATGATACCGCAGGCCGGACGGCGCGGTTGTAAAACAGGCGAGAAGGGCTCGAGACGAGCGGGGCGAAGGAGCCTTACTGTTGATCTCCAGGATTGGAATCCTTGCCTTTGGGACCAAAGGTCAAGTGGCGCAGCACGAATTCCTGCGTCACAGTGCTTGCGGTGCGTTCAATGGTGCTGATCATGACGTTCTCCGCAAAGATCATTCCGGTGCGATCGGCGCGAGGGTAGTAGAGGTCAGAGAACCCGGCGGAGATGACGTCGCCACCAACGGTGGAGTAGTTCGGCTCCGTCCGCCCGTTGTCGCCACGGCAGACAAAGGGCCCGGCGAGAGCGTGGAGCAAGCGCGATTTCTTCGTGCCCGTGCCCTGGTAGAAATAGCGTGGATCCTGATGAAGGAGCGCGGGCAGAACCGCGCCGCCGAAGAAGATATCAGTGAATCCGTCGGCGGCCACCGAGCCGACCCGCTCGCCATAGCCTTCGGCTCCGAGCCGGTAGTCGGGGATTCGGACGCCCTGATTGACGCCGGCCATGAAGAGTACTCCGGCAATGGTGATGGGGTCGGCCGATACACGGAGCGCCAGTTGGAATTTCGCTTTAGCATCCAACGGCGGCGCATTTGGATCGTACGCGACGTAGAAATTCGGTACGATGCCAAGGACGCGCTGCTGCTCGGCGATCCTAACTTGCTCCATCGCGAGTTCCGTGGATGAAGAGCGCACCGTCACCGATGTCGCTTCGCCGTTGAGCTCGAGCCGAATTCCCGGAACATATTGATACTCGGCGGCAGAAAGAACGATCGACGTGGACTTCCAGTCAACAAATCCCTTGGCGCGAATCGTAACGCGATATTCGACCTTAGGTTTGAGGCCGTCGAATTGAAACGCTCCCATGTCGTTGGCCACGGCTTTGCGTGAATCGTCGGGATCCGGGCCCTCCAACGTGACTTCGGCGCCCGGCACGACTTCGTCCTGAGCGTCTGTAACCGTTCCACCGATTGTGCCCATCTGCGCTGCAGAAACCGGCGCGGACGGGAGTGGCGAGGTTTCAGAGTTCACTGGCGGCTGCGCAGAAGTCCGTTGTGCCGCTGGATCGGTGGATGCGTTCGGGGTCGCCGCGGACGTGCCTTCGCCAGCTTGCTGAGCCAGCGAGACGATGGGACAGACCGCCAGAAATACGCCGGCGGCGAGAAGAATGGACAGCCTCGAAAAATGAAAATCAAATCGCATTCAATGGTCCAAGTTTGGTGGTCTCTTGCACGGAGCGCTGACTTTGCATGAGGGCGCAAACGTCAAGAGACTTACCGGGCCCGACGGTCAGCGCGAAGTTCGTACAAGCATCCCAGGCCGTCATTTTTGAGCCGATAACGACTCGCGACAGGCTGTCGGAGCATGGTCGTTTCGGGGAAGCCGCTACGACCTCTACCTTGCTGTTGCCGTTTCGATTGAAACCGGAGCAGGATTACGCCCAGCGGCTCAGCGGCACTTTCTTGAATTAGACGCTATTAGATGATGCTCGGACACATGAATTTGCTGCAACTACCCTAAATGTGCCATTGAGTATTATGGTCCGCCGAGGCTGCTCGATTCGATCTTAACTGATTGAAACAACTGCCCCGTTAGGCTTCGAAATCGATATAACCGCGCTGGGGATTGGTGGAGACAAGCTTTACGATAACTCTGTCGCCGACGTCGAGGCCCTTTCCACCGCGAACCACCATGCCCTCAACGTGCGGATCGAGCGTACGCACGAAGGTCCCGTGGTCCGTGGCGCCGGTGACGATGGCCTGATAGGTTTGGCCGATGTGAGGGTGAAGAACAACCGCGGCGATGCGTTTTTGCATCTCACGCTCCACTTTGCGGGCGGCGTCCTCCATCTCTGTGCACCGCTGCGCGATGGCGTTGAGGTCGTCCTCTGAATAGGCCGCCGTGGCGTGCGCGAGCCACGCTTTGAGGAGGCGCTGCGTGACCACGTCGGGGAAGCGGCGGTTGGGCGCGGTGGAGTGCGTGTAGTCGCGGACGGCGAGGCCGAAGTGGCCGGGCGACGGCGCATTGGGCTTGATGAGCACATATTCGCCGGGTCCCATGAGCTTGATGACCGCGAGCGAGAGATCGGGAAAGTGGTCGGGGTCCTTCTGCTTTTGCGCGAGGAGAAAGTCGTTGAGGGCCTTCGAGTCGGGATCGGCGGGCAGCGTCGTGCCCTTTTGCGCGGCCAGCTCGACGATGCGGTCCCAGCGCTTGGGGACGCGCACGATGCGGCGAATGGAGGCGAGGCCCGCGCTCTCGAAGGTGCGTGCGATGACGCCGTTGGCCGCCACCATGAACTCCTCAATGAGGGAGGTGGCGCGGTTCTTTACGATGGGAGCAATTCCGATGACTTGGTCGGTTACCAACACGGGCTGTGTTTCGATGGTCTCGAATTCAAGCGCGCCGTGCTGATAGCGCCCACCCGCCATGCGCTGCGCCGCCGCGTCCTGGAGCTTGAGTTGCGCGGCGAGATCGGAGCTTGCGGCAACCTTGGGCGGCGCCTGGCCTTTGCCGTCTAGCCACGCGCCGATGCTCGGGTAAGCCAACTGCGCGCGGTTGCGCACCAGTGCGCGGTAGGCTTTTCCGTCGGAAGCGGTTCCGGCGGCGTCGATCGAATACTCGACCACAATGGCCGCTCGATCCTGGTTTTCGTTCAGAGAGGTGATGCCCTCAGAGAGTTGGGTGGGCAGCATGGGAAAGATGGACACGCCGGTGTAGACCGAGGTCGTCTCGAATTGCGCATGCTTGTCGATCACCGTGCCCCGCGGGATGCGCGCGTCTACGTCCGCCACGCCAATGAGCACGCGAATGCGGCCGTCTGGCAACTGCTCGGCCCACTCGATCTGGTCGAGATCCTTGGAGGTGTCGTTGTCGATGGATGACCAAAGCAGGCCGCGCAGGTCGGCGAATCCGTCGGAGGCTGGAGTGGCCGGTTGCGCCTGAATGGCGGCTAGCTCCGTTTCGGTTCCGGCGGGAAAATCAGGCTGAAAACCGTGCTCGATCATGGAGGCGTGTGCGGCGGCCACCAGATTGAAATGGAAGGGATGAGTGGAATGCATGAAGAATGGAACTCCTAGAGTGTTTGCGAACGATCTTTTCGTGCGACATGACAGCCTAACACGCGTGAGTGTCTGCTGACCCGCTCACTGCGGCTGCACGTTCACGGTGAAATAGACGGTCTGGCTGGTGACGGCGTTGTCGACATAAGCGGTGGCCGTGACCTGAAGCGTGGCCACGCCGAGAGGCGTGCCGTTGGGTGCGAGCACGCTCGTGCTGTTGCAACTGGTGGCAATGCCGATGAGCGGCGCCAGCAGGATGAAGAGGAAGATGGAGCGCCGCGAGCCATGACGCGGAAGGGTGCGCTTGCGACTCGCGAAGGGAACGATGAAGAAAAGCAAAGCGGCCACCGCTGCGCCTCCCGCGGCTCGCGGCCACGGCGAATTGTGGCGCCCGGCATTGCCCGTGGCCGCGTAAAGCGGGCCTCCTGAGGCAAAGGTCTGGACCGCGAACGTAACCGTGGCCGTGGGCGCGACCTGTTGTGGAGTGGGCGTGCAGGTCATGTCGTCCTGCAAGGCAACCGCACAGACCACCTGCACCTGCCCGGTGTAGCCGCCTGCGTTGGTGACCACGAAGGATTCCGAACCGGACTGGCCCAGCACGATGTCGAGGTTGGTAGGCGGATTTGTCGACACCGGTGCAATGGCGAATCCCTGAACGTCGATCGCGAGCGGAGCCGAGGTGCCCGAGACGAAGACTGTGTCGCCCGCGTAGTAGGCGGTGATGGAGTCCTGACCGGCGGGAAGGCTCTGGATGGTAAGTGTGGCCGTGGAGGCGTTGGCCACCGTGAGAGGCGAAAGCACGGACTGGCCGATCTGCACGGTGCCGTCGAGGAAGACCACTGTTCCGGTCGGGTTTTGTTCGCCGGTTGCGGGCGGGGCGGAGTTGGGTGTGACTGTGGCTGTGAGGATGATGGCGGAACCTTGCGAAATGGTGACATTGTTCGCGGCGAGCGTGACAGTGACGGGCAGCAGGGTGGGCTTGATTGGCACGATGGCTGCTGCGAAGGACGATAGGGAAAGGCTGCTCAGGAGAGCAGTTGCAAGCCGCGGACCGAAGATCCTTTGCCCCATTCGACTTCTTGACCTACGCAGGCGAGCTTACGTCTGGACCCGATTGTATAGCGGTAGTGGGCTGCACAGGCGCTGCTTCTATTGAATGCCGAGGTCGGAGAGCACTTTGGGTTTGGCTTCTTCGACGGCCAGAAGGTTGTGGCAGACGGTGCAGTCCTGAGGAATGGTGTCGCCGCTCTTCGCCGCATGATTGCCGTCGTGACAGCGGAAGCATCCCGGATAGTCCATGTGGCCGATGTGGTTGGGGTGGGTTCCCCAGGTGACCTTCATGAACGGAAAGACATTCTGGTCGTAAAGGGTGACCAGCTCTTTGCCAGCCTGGTCGACCAACGCGGCATTCTGCGCAAGCACAGCCGGATTCTGGGAGCGATAGAAGGCCTGAAGTTGCTGTGGAATCTGGACGCCAGCCTCTTCCTGGCTTGAGTAAGTGCCATTCAGCAGCGCCAGTCCCTCCTTGTGAATCCAGGGCAGATTTGAGCTGATTGCGCCGCTCGTCATGGCCTGGTCAACAGCCTCCTCGGCAGTAACAAAGGTGTGCGCGGCGCGGTTGTGGCAGTCGATGCAATCCATGACCCTGCGGTCGCCTTTGGGGATGCCGCTGCCAGCCGGCAGTGAGCTGTACTCGGTAAACGAGCCATCGGCGTTCTGCCTCTCCACCCAGGGAATGGTGGTGCGCGTGGAATCGGTGGAGACGTACTCGATATGACCGAGATGGACGCCGTGAATGCCCGTGTAGCGCGAGAGAGAGTCAACACCGCCGAGGTGGAGAATGAGCACGGTTTGCGTTTCCGTGTTGGGCTCATCGTCAGCAAAGTTCGACTTGACCAGCAGCTTGTCACCGTCGAAACGCGTGGGCGTGTGGCAGCCCTCGCAGGTGTAACGCGCGGGCCGAAGGCTGGTGACCGGCGATGGAATCGGCGTGGGATAGTTGGGAATGATTTTTGGCGCGAGCGGCGCAAGCGGATGGAAGGTGACTTCAATCAGCTGCTTGGTGCCGTTCACTTTGGCGCTGAAGTAGGCTTGAGCGCCTGAACCGATGTGGCAATCGACGCAGGCCACGTGAGAGTGCGGAGAGATCTGGTAGGCCGTATACTCCGGCTTCATCACATGACAGGAGCGGCCGCAGAACTGCGGTGAATCCATGTATTCGGCGCCGTGATAGCTGGCCGTAGCCACCACGAGGAAATTGACGATGGTGGCAACAAGGACAATATCGAGGCCGTGGCGGAAGATTTTATCGTTAAGGTCGATGCGGGGAAACGCGGCGGGAATCTGGCCGGCCTTCTGCAGTGTTCTGCGCCGCAGGAACACGCCGATGGGGATGAGCGCGAGGCCGAGCAGGAACAGCACCGGCAGAATGAGGAAGAAGATGATGCCGAGATAGGGGTTGTCACTTAGATGGCCGGAGAGCTCGGCCAGCCAGTAACTGATCATGGTTATGCCGGAGGCGGTGGTGATGGCGCCGCCAGCGAGGCTGATGGGGTTGTTGCCGAAGAACAGCGCCGGACGAAGCCAACTATCGCGGAATCTCTCAAACAACGACACGTTTCCTCAGCCTCCATGTGCAGGCGGCCCGCCAGGGATTGCGGGCCTGCCTTGAGTCTGCTGCGCTGATTCTAATTCCTACTTCAGGGTCTTGAAGTATGCGGCTACGGCGGTCACCTGCGGATCGGTCAGGCCGGCAACGGGATGCATCTTGCCTTTGCCGTTCTTCACCGTCGCGGCAATTTGACTCACGGTGAGAGCCTGCATCATCGGATCGGAGACAGGCTTGATGCCCATGGCCTTGGCCATGCCCGCACTCGGCGTGCCGGTGGGGCCATGGCACATCGCGCACTTGGATTTGTAGGTTGCCGCGCCGTCCTGGGCGAAGCTCATTGCGCCAGCCAGGAGCACCGTCGCGGCCAGCACGATATAGTAACGAAAACTCTTAGTCATTGCCAAAACTCCTTGATTGTATTTGCAGGCCCGTTCGCGCAATCGAGCGCATGGCGCGTGGTTAGAGGTTGATGACACCGGCCGGCAACCGCGGCCGTTGGTTCCGCAACCGAGATCGTAGCAGGAACCACCTGACACAAACTGGCGCGATCGAGGTTTCGAGGCCGACGACCACGCTAGCTTGTCTTGCTCTTACACTTCGTCTTGCCGCACAACCGTTGCCTTTACTTGGCGAGGGAACGGAAGTAATCCACCGACTCTTTGATCTGCGAGTCAGTGATCTTGCCCTTAAATGCCGGCATCTTGCCCTTGCCGTTTGTCGTATCGGTAATCATCTGCGCTTCGCTCATCGACTTGACCGAAGGATCGCTGACGGGCTTGACGCCCATCATCTTGGCGATGCCGGGGTTCGGCGTGCCCTCGGCTCCGTGACAGCTTTGGCATTTTGCCTTGTAAGTTTCCGCTCCCGAGCTTTGGGCGATCGCAGCGGTCCCCGTAGAGGCCGCTAACAGGGCGACTGCCATCAATCCAGCCGTGATTTTCATTGCTTATCTCCTCTTGCTTTCGGTGGTTCTCATCTCGATCGCGGGACCCAGCAGTCGCGGTCAGAATTCGTAATGCAGTCCAAGGGTTACGTTGTTAGCGTGGAAGTTACGCGGTGCGGTAAATCCGTAAACCGGCGAGCCTGGGGACATGGCGGTATTCGGCACAGAACTGCAAGCTACAACCGGCGCGGCACCGGTAGTGCCTACTGCAAGGGCGGGGTTGTCATTGCACCACTGCGCGCCGGAGCGGCCACCCTCGCCATAACCGTAGTAATCGTATTCGCCTTTCCAGATCAGCCCCTTGTTCATCGTCCATTCAGCGCTCACAAAGGGAGTCTGGTAGGCAGACACCAGCGAACCATTGACGTCGCCGGCATCGGTGAAGAATCGAGTGCCATTGACGGAGCTGATGCGGTAGCCGAGGTTTGATTTGATTTTCTTCGTAGGTGCGTACATGAGTGCAGCCGATCCGAACTGCGAGGGAGCGTCTTCAAAATCCTTTGCAGGCCCGAAAAGGATGGTATTCGATCCATGGCCGGCTGCGACTGCGCCGCAAAGCGAACCGCTCTGGATTGCGGCGGCAGGCGCGACTGTGCTTCCCGGCAGGACGCTGGCTGCTCCCTGAAAGCAGATGTTGTCTGCCATGTACACATCGCTGTAGGAGTAGTTGAGATCGAGCCCATAGCGATCGTTCGGGAATAACTCGGCGCCAAAGCTCACCGTCCGGGAGTGATCGACATGATCGAGCGGGCCGAAGTAGGCCGTGGTGTTGCCCGCGAAGTTCTGGTTGTTATTTGTATTGTTATGCCGCTCGAGGTCATTGAAGACGCCGGAGACCGTGGCCCAGGACTTTGGCCGGTAAATGGTATGCACCCTGTAGTGCCGGAGCTGCCGGAATCCCATCGGAGTGAAGGCGTTGTCGTTGTACATGGCCTCGACGCTGCCGTTGAGGTCCCAGTTACTGGTGGGACGCAGGGCGGCGCTGAAGACTCCGCCATTCTCGTGAATCGTGACTTCGCCGGCGGTCGTATTGTTGGCGGGAATCGGAACATTGTGCGCCGCTGTACCCTGGCCTTCGGAGATGAGGTGATCCTGGTAGCGCCAGGTGAGCGAGAAGGTGGAGCGTGGCGTCGCGTCCCAGCTCACCGTGAAGTTATTGGTCGTGAAGCGCTGGCCGAAGTAACCGGCCTGCCCCGCGCCAATCGAAGAACTGCCTTCAAAGGGCGCCCCGCAGCTGGCCGCTTTGCTGGTTGACGGGTTGACCACGCAGGGGTTTCCAGACGCCGTAACGGTGCTCAATCCCGTATAGTTGATGGTCTCCTCGCCCGCCGTCGCGGGAACAACGACGGTGGACTCGCTCGTGAATTCAGAATTTCCCGGCTGGTGAGCGTTGGAGTAGCTGATCTGGTCTTCCAGGCTGACGGCCTTCGCCACCTGCCAGACGATGCCGTAATCGAGGGCCATCACTTCCCGCTTCGCGTTTGCGAACGCCGTATAGGCAATCGAGCGGTCCGCGCCATCCAGTCCCTGGAACTGCTCGAAGTAATTCGGCAGATTCATGTTCGCGTCAGTGTAGCGGGCATCGCCGTTCATCGAGATGTTCCTGAGGCTGGAGCTCTGGAGCCGGAGGATTTCGGTGGGGAAAATGACGCGCGTGGGCTGGTGCCGTACATAGCTGCTGATGACGTTGCACGCCGGATCGATGATTGGCAGCCCGCCAACGGGATTGGCATAAAGGATCTGGGACGGGTTAACGGTGCTGCTGTTGCAAACGCCGCTGGAGGCAGTTGCGCCCGTGCCGGTGCTGTACGGCACAAAATTACCCGCAGCGTTATACCCATACGGCAGGAAGGTCTGATAACTGTCCAGCAAGGCAACTTTGGTTCCGTCCGACTCCTGCACGGTGAAGTACTGGGGAGCCATGGTGAAGTAGGAGTCACCCTTGTAATGATCGATTTGCTCCTCAAAGGTCAGCTTTGTGCCCTGCACCGGCTTCCAGTCGATCGCGCCGGTAAAATCGTCGGTGCTGTTGCGCTGGTACTCCTCAAGCAGGATTTCCTGTCCGGCCACCGAATTGCCGCTCGGGGTCTGGCTCGGACCCTGGAAGATGTTCTGCGAGTAAGCAACGCGGAACGTGAATCTCGACAGCGGAAGCAGAGTCAAGCTGGTGTCCGTCATGCGGCGCACAGTGTTATACATGAAAGGCGATTGCGTCACCTGCGGCCATCCATAGGAGCCGATCGGCGCCGTGGAGGGTCCAACCGGAATCGAATACCCGCCCGGGATACCCGGGTTGCCCAGCAGATCGTAGTCGAAGTACTGACGGTCGCGGCGGAACATCGCGGAGAACTCGTAGTACTTCCCCTTTGAGAAGTCGAGCTTGGCGAAGTTGTTGGGTTCGCCGCCGAAACCACTGGCAAAAACCTGCAAATCGTCGAGCGGGGTGTTCTTGGTGCCCGGCAGCGCGTGCAGCTTGAAGGTCTCACCGAGAACGCGCGGCCCGGACTGCAGGTTCACCATGGTGTCATACATAGCGCCGCTGCCTGAAAGGCCGGCTACGCGCCCACCGAGATCGACGGACTCATGGACCGAATACCCTTGCGGGACAGACATCGTTGAATCCGGCGTGGGACTGGGCTCGGCTGGATTCTGCGCGACGGCGATGCACGCCGCTGCAAGAAACATGGCCACCAGCATTCCCATGAACATTGCAAAAGATGGCTTTTGACTAAGAAGCCGAGAAAACCAGCTTACGTTCTTCATATGAAGCCTCACTTGAATAAAACTCGTTGCCAACATCGAATCTTTGAAACCCCGCGCGAAACTGTTGCGGGAGCCGTGCTACGCCGATGTGAAGATGAGGCGAGTCAAGGCTCCATCACTCCTATCTGAGAAACGCCGCATTCATATTCGAACCATGAATGTAGGTGTGGCAGCTCGTGCACGGCACGCTATCCGACGATCCCTGGCCTTGACCATGAATCGTGCCGGATGCTACCGCGCTATGGCACTGGTTGCACAGCACATTGATGTTCGGCATGTTCAGCATCCGGGCGTTCTCGGAACCGTGCGGCGAATGGCATGCCAGGCAGCCTTCCGCCTTGACCGGGGCGTGCTCGTAGACAAAAGGCCCGCGCACGTCTCTGTGGCATTTGGTGCAGATCATGTTCTGATCGACCGTGGCTTTCAGATTGCTGTTCTGGAAGGTGCCGTGCACGTCGTGGCAGTCACTGCACTTGACCACACCTTCGTTGACGGGGTGGTGGAAGGGCATGTCGAACTGTGGTTTCGCGTCAGCGTGGCATTGGAAGCAAAGCGTGGGTTGCGGCGCCTTGAGCAGCGCCTCTTCCTTGCTGCCGTGAATGCTGTGGCAGCTGGTGCAGCCGACATTGGCCTTGGCATGAGGAGAGCGGTCGAAGTTGGGATGCGCGCCCGCATGACAGCTCAGGCACTTGGTATCAACGTCTTTGGTCGAGGCCTTGGCGGGATCGAAGATCTTGGTGACGTCGCCGCCTCCGGCTACGTGTTCGCTGCCTGCGCCGTGACAGTTCTCGCAGGTCACGCCGTTCGGGTTGCCTGGCATCAGCGTCATCTTGGTATGAGGATTGGTGGCGAAACTCTTGGCCACATCCGCGTGACAGGTGGCACACGTGTCAGCGCCCACAAACTCGGCGTGTCCGGCCGGGGTGGCCGGCGAGTCCTGAGCTTTTGCGCCCTGTGGCGGGGCAGCCAGCGCCGTTGCGCACAACATGCCGACGCCCAGCAAAACCATCGAAAACACTCGCAGTCCCGTCTGCTTTCCGAGAACCGCACCCTTAAACCATCGCGTTACCGGCCTATCTGTATGCATGCAAATTACCGCCTTCAAAAAACTTGTGGCACTGCTAGGAACCGACCTCAGCCGTTGCTTCAGGCTGAATGTGGTGCATTCTCTTCATGTGAGCGCGAGCACCGCAGGAGCCTTTCGCGCGAGCTTCCCGGTGCGGAGCATCACCACATGCACGAAAGATTACGGTTTCGTCATCGCAAGTGGCGGTGATATCTATCACATAAGATACGGGGATGAGTTTTGGCGCACAAACCCATATACGACAGCCATTTGCGCTTTCCTTGCCCCCGGGCTCTGAGGTGTGCCGTCACACCGCCAAAAACCTGCCTTCGGACGTGAGGCCCATCACATCCAAAGCACTCCTTTCTCAAGCAAACTCGGAGCAAGTGCCGCTGTCGATGAGAAAGAACGCGGCATGTCGATCTCAACCGCAGCCTGCGCGGACTGGAATGAAGGCCGGAAAGCGGGAGAGGCGAAGGGCCGCGTCGGAATGGGAAGAAGGAAGACGATGGCGGACATGCAGATTTCGATGGAGGAGCCGACGCGTTCGAAGCACCTGGGCCGGTCGTCGCCACTGGGGTGCGCGGCTTGCGCGAATCGCCGTCCAGGCTGGTTCTGCTCGCTCGGCAGCGCCGTTTTGGCCGATCTGGAGCTTGCCACCAGTACGATTTCGCTGCCCGGGCAGGCTGCGCTCTTTACTGAAGGTGAAGATGCTCGCTGCCTCTACCTGATTTGCAGCGGCTATCTCAAGCTGACAGCGGGGCGGCCTGAAGACCGGCACATGATTGTCCGCGTTGCAGGCCCGGGATCGATGCTGGGCCTTTACGCGGTGCTCTCGCACGGCGTTTACGAGGTTTCAGCAGAATCATTGACGCCCGCCCAATTGCGGCCGGTTGAGCGGGAGCGATTCTTGAGTTTTCTGCGCAACCACAAGGAAGCACAACTGCGCGCCGTGCAATGCATCTGCCAGGAGTACCGCTTCGCTCTGCAGGATGCGTGCCGCATCGCTTTGGCAGAAACCGTTGCTGCGCGGCTGGCTCGGCTATTGCTGGAACTCGCGCACCAGATCGGCGAACACACCGAGGGCGGAGAATACCGCTTCCCGCTTCTGCTGACGCACGAGGAGATGGCCTCGATGACCTGCACGACCCGCGAGACCGTTACTCGCACCCTGGGTCAGTTCCGCAAAGAGGACTGGATTTCAATCGAAGACTCCAACGTCACGATTCACCAACCGGGGCGTCTGCAAGGCCTTCTGTAAGAGCCACTAAAGGGGTGGCCAAGGGCCACCAATTTTCTCCTCCTCCGCACCCCGATTGTGGAGTCTAAAGAGCTATGATTCTTGGAGGAACATTGCTTCCCAGGTTGGAGCTCAATCCACTCATGAACCGCTTTCTTCCGTTTGTATCTATTGCTCTTTTGTGCTGCACCGCAGCTGCCCAAAACTCCTCTCCCGACCCTGCGGCGACCGCTGTTCCGCCCGCGGACAAGCCCGGCGTGATGGAAACTGTCAGCCCGGAGATCCTGGAGTTTCAAAAGCTTGAAGACAGTTGGTCCGACGCAGTAAACCGGCGCGACCAGTACGCCTTGGAACTGGTGCTATCTCCGCTCTTTGTTGACGTGTCAGCAAGCGGCGATGTGACGACGCGCAACCAGCAGGTGGCGCAGGTGATCAGCGGCGACGACAAATCACTTTATCTGACGCAGAAGGTCGTCACCGTGCGCATGCTGGGCGATATTGCCGTGGCCAACGGCACATACACGCTGCACCACAAGACCACGTCAGGCCTGGTGGACGAAAAAGGCATCTTCACGCAAGTTTTTGAGCGGGTGCACGGCGGCTGGCTGTGCATCAACTCGCAGCGGACCGTGCTGCGGCAGGATGCAAGCTCGAAGAAGAGGGAGTCGTCACCAGAATCGCCGTTCCACCTTCCGAACCCGTTCTCGAGGGGCGACAAGGGGCCGCAGTAGGGCAAGGGCGGACCCGAGCGCAAGCTCTTTCATTCAGTTGATTGAAATGGACACGTAATCAGAGCGCTGCGAGGGCTTCGGCCTGGTTGGGGAACAGGCGCGCGTATTTCGTGATGCCCACCATGGTGAAGACCTTGGTGAAGTGCGCCGAGAGGCCAAAGGCGAAGACGGTTTGGCCAGAGTGTGCGGCTTGAATCAGCAATTGGATAACCAAGGCAATTCCACTGGAGTTGATGTAGTCGACCCGCGTGAAGTCGAGCAGAATGAGCTTTGTCGTCTCCCTGGGCAGGCCCTCATAGGCGCCCAGAACCGCGTCCTTCGAGGTGCTGGCGATATCGCCCTCAAAGCGGAGGACCGCTACCGGGTATCCGGAAGGGGACTTGATCTGGTCAACGTGCGATTTAGTCTCGCTCTCCACGTGTCGATTGCCTCCACTGTCGATTAGGCCTTGCCTTAGACTATGCCGCAGCTTTGCCCAACTTGATCACCAGGCGGACGTAGCTGCTTTTGCCGTCGGTTCCGGCCACCCATTCCGCTTCATCCACCAACGCCTGGATGAGGAACATTCCCATGCCGCGCGGATCTTCTTCGCCATGCATCTTGCGATCGATGTCGGGCCTTGCGGGCTGGGTCTTGATCCCCGAGCCATCGTCGATCACCTTCACTTCCAACGCATCGTTATCGGCGCGAAGAACCACACCGACGGACAGCTTTTCGTTCAGCCGGTTGCCATGCTCAATGGCGTTGATGCAGGCCTCGGCCACGGCCGTCTTCAGATCTTCGATCCGATCCTCAGGGAAACCCATCAGCTTGGCCACCGCCGAGGCCGTGCTCATGGCCACCTTCTCGTAGCCCATCTTGGTGGGAAGACGGACCTCAACGGTGGTGGTTTTCGGCTCGCTCATTCCGGCATCTCTCCGCGGCACAGCGCCAATGCGGTCATATCGTCAGCCTGCGGGCCGCCCTCGGCGAACGCCTCAATGGCTGCCCACAATGCATCGAGGATACCATCGGCCTTCTGCACTGGACACGTAGAAAATTCATTCAAAAGCCTTTCCGGACCATACTCTTCATCGCCCCTGAAGACCTCAGTCAGGCCGTCAGTGTAGAAGAGCAACCGCGCTCCCTCAGTGAAATTGTGCCGTTCGCTTGTGTAGCGCATGCCGGGCAAAAGGCCCAGAGGCGTTCCTGCCGCGTCAAACTGTACCGGCGGAGACCCCGGCACAACGAGGAACCCGGGATTGTGACCCGCATTCACGACCTCGATTTTGCCCGCGGGATGGAGGCGAAGGAAAATTGCCGTGACGTAGCGCCGGCGAGCCTCCTCGCCTTCGGCCCAGTGGTGCTGGTTCATGCGCGTTGCCAGCTCGTCGAGGGGCGGGCCAGTGAGCGCCATGCCGCGAAAAGCCGCGCGAAAGCTCGTGGACATGATGGCTGAGGCTAGGCCCTTGCCGGCCACATCGGCTACAGCGATTAGCAGGCTGCCGTCCGGCTGTCCGACGATATCGAGATAGTCGCCGCCCACCTCGTAGCAGGTATCGGAGCGAAAAGCGATGGAATAGCCGGGAATCTCCGGCAGATGCTGCGGCAGCAGCGAGCGCTGAATCTGCCGCGCCGCGTCCAGATCCTGCTGCAAGCGCGCGAACTCGACGTTGCGCTTATGATTACGCGCGTTTTCGAGCGCCACAGCGGCTTGCAGCGCCAGGCCCTCGAGGAAATCGGCCTCGGAGAGCGAAAGCTCGCGCCCTCCCGGTGACGCCACGACAAGGTCGATCATTTTCCGGCCGTCACGGTCGGCAAGCGGATAGATGAGCAGCTGCTCTGCGTCACCGTCGATTGCATTTTTCGGCATCGCGCCGTACGTCAGGCCGGTTCCGGGAAAGGCAGCACCGGCCATCTCCAGCTCGCGCACGACGATGCGGAGGACGGACTCGAGGACTTCGTCCTCGCGAATCGTGGAATGCACCTGGCGCGAGGCCTCAAGCAACGCCTGCAACCGGAACACCTGTTGCTGCAACTCAATCGTCTCGCCGCCCGAGGTAAGCTGAGCATCCGGTGCCATCGCGACCCCCGTGGAATCCAAATGTAGCACGGCGGACGCGGTCCAATCCCCGCTTCATTAAAGATGATCCGGGTGAAGGCCGGCGCAACGCGCAGAGATCAAGATGGAACTCCCGCGGCCGGGCGTGCGTATTGAACCGGGATGAGGATAAAGATGTTCACTCGGACCCTCGCGCTTTGCGCCTTCGCTCTCTCTGTCACGCACTTTTACGGACAAACACCCGGTAGTCACGGAGCAACGAGCATCTCCGGAACGTGGTTCGGAGAATTCAATGTGACCAATCCAGATGGAAAAGTAAGCCACGATACAGCCGTCCTGATCTTGCAGGAGAACGGCGCGAGCCTGACAGGAAGTGCCGGACCCACCGTCGATCGGCAGTCGCCAATGACAGCAGGCAAGGTGGACAACGGCCAGGTTCGATTCCATCTGGACGCGGCCGGGGGCATGGATTTTTCACTTCGTCCGGACGCCGGCCATCTCCTCGGCACGGCCACGATCAATGGCCCGAAGGGACCGATGAAAGCCGAAGTCGATGTGCGGCCCGCACCGGGCCTCATGCCGCATGCGCAATTGGTACAGGAGATCGAAGATGCGGATCGCCAGGAATTTGCGGCCTTTGACGCTTGCGACGAGGCCGGCTATGCCAAATTCCTCAGCAAAGATCTGGAGTTTTACCACGACCACACTGGCGAACAGGGATACGAACAGAATCTCAAGGCGCTACGGGACCGGTGCGCCGAGGGCATACAGCTGCGCAGGGAGTTGGTAGATGGCGCGCTGATTGTGGACGCAGCGCCAGGATATGGCGCCATCGAGGCTGGAGCGCATCGCTTTTATTCAAAACAGCCGGATGGTTCGGAACACCTGGATGCGACGGCTGAGTTCACGATGGTCTGGAGCAAAGAATCCGGGAGCTGGAAGTTGACGCGCGTGATTAGTTACGATCACCGCTAGAATTCCGATCGATTTCGGGAATCCCGGCGCCGACCCGCGTATCGTGAGTCTTCCCACTGGCCCGGCGGCGCATCTTGCGGGCGTAGGCTCGCACTCCGAGGAATCCGAATTAAGCATGGTGACGCCCGCCGGTGGCATAGCAGGGCATCGGTGGACTGCGACAATGCCGCGGCCTTTCCGCCTTTGAATCTCACGCGGCCCTTACGCAGCCTGTGATAATGTCGAATCTATCCCGCAGAAAACATTCGCGGGATTTTCCCTAAGTCCAAATAGTCTGTTGCCTCGATTTTTCCTCCGCGAGTCTTCGTCCCACGGTTTTTCGCTTTTCAAATTGGACCGCCGCGCGAAGGCACGAGTTTTCCATCTCAATACACGAGGTGCACGCATTCGATGACCCCAATCAGCGAATCCACTGACGCCAATCTGGTTTTGACCCTGGAGGAGATCACCAAACTGGCGGAACAGGAGGGCAAGCCGGCCGACACGCTGATGAATGTAGTGGCGCTGATTGCCACGCGATTCCGGACCGACGTTTGCTCGGCCTACTTACTGGAGCCGGACCGGTCGAACCTGGTGCTCGCCGCCACGCTGGGCCTTCACCCGCGATCCATCGGAACGTTGCGCATGCCCTTGAACGAGGGGCTCTCCGGTCTGGTCGCCGAACAGTTAGTTCCCGTGGCGGTTCCAGACGCGCGCGAGCATCCGCGCTACAAATACTTCAAGGAGTCGGGCGAAGAGGAGTATCACTCCTTTCTCGGGGT
This sequence comes from uncultured Acidobacteriaceae bacterium, assembly GCA_963823805.1. Taxonomy (GTDB): domain Bacteria; phylum Acidobacteriota; class Terriglobia; order Terriglobales; family Acidobacteriaceae; genus Telmatobacter. The sequence continues at coordinate 1,099,911 of CAWGMW010000003.1, forward strand.
GCCGTTGATCGATCGCGGCGTGCTGCAGGGCGTGCTGGTGGTGCAGACCAAGGACCCGAGAATCTTTCGTGAAAATGAAATTCGCATGCTGGCTGAGGCGGCGGCCCAGGTTGCGCCGGTGGTGAGCGAGGCGCGAACCCTCGACCGGTTCGTTGCGCCGGCGCAGGAGAAGCTGTGGGAGCTGGCGCGCAACGTTTGGTGGAGCTGGGACAACGAGTGCGTCAGCCTGTTTCGCGACCTGAATCCCGCGCGCTGGCGGCAGCTCAATCAAAACCCGATCGCGTTGCTGAACGAGATCCCGCTGGCGGAGATCGAGCGGCGGGCCACGGAGTTGGTGCTCCACAGCCGCATCAACTACGCCTTCCGGCGTCAACAGGAGTACCTGCACGACGACCGCACCTGGGGCGCGAGCCACGCGGGAGTTCTGCGGCCGCGGCCGGTAGCATATTTTTCGGCTGAATTCGGCCTGCACGAGTCGCTTCCGATTTACTCCGGCGGCCTGGGTGTGCTGGCGGGCGACCACATCAAGAGCGCGTCGGACCTGGACATTCCGCTGATCGGAGTTGGGCTTTTCTACGGGCAGGGCTATTTTTTGCAGCGGCTGGACGAAACCGGATGGCAGCGCGAAGAGTATCTCCAGACCGATGTAAATCAATTGCCGATGCACCAAGCTATCGGCGTGAACGGCGAGCCAGTGGTGGTGGAGATTGCCACGCGCGGCAGTTCGATTCGCGCCAAGGTGTGGCGCGCCAAGGTGGGCCGCTGCGATCTTCTGCTGCTGGACTCAAACGTGGCCGGCAACGCGCCCGAGGATCTGGAGACGACTTCGCGCCTCTACGGCGGCGACGCGCGCACGCGCATCCGGCAGGAACTGCTGCTGGGCGTGGGCGGCTATCGCGCGCTGAAGGCCATGGGCATCACACCGGGCGTTCTGCATCTGAACGAGGGCCACAGCGGATTCGCGGTCTTCGAGGCCATTCGCAGCCGTATGGAGGAGGAGGGGCTGGATTTCTACTCTGCTGCACGGCAGATTCCACGCGAAGTGATCTTTACCACGCACACACCGGTGCCCGCGGGACACGACCGCTTCAGTCCTGACCTGATCGAAGAGCACCTTGGACCGCTGCGCGATGAGCTGGGCATTTCCCACGAGAACCTGATGGGCTTTGGCCGGGAACATCCCACCGACTTCCAGGAAACCTTCTGCATGACGGTGCTCGGCCTGAAGCTGGCGCGGCGCGTAAATGCAGTCAGCTCACTTCACGGCGAAGTGTCGCGTGCCATGTGGCGAGGACTCTATCCGGACGGGCCGGAGGACGCGGTGCCTATAGGCCACGTAACCAATGGTGTGCACGTGCCATCCTGGCTGGCGCCGCAGATGCGCCGGCTTTACGATCGCCATCTCGGCGTGGGCTGGCAGCGCCAGAGCGGAGCGGCGCACACCTGGTCGGCCATCGAGAGTGTGGACGACGGCGAGCTGTGGGAGACGCACCTAAGCCTGAAAGGGCAGCTCTTCAACTTCCTGCGACGGCGCGCGCACGAGCAGGCCGAGCGCCGCAGCGAACCCGCGGAGGCCTTGAAGCGGTTGGACAAGGTGCTCTCTCCCGATGCCTTGACCATTGGATTTGCGCGCCGCTTTGCCACCTACAAGCGCGCCAACCTGTTGCTGAAGGATTTGGAACGGTTGGCAGCGATGGTGAACGACGCCAAGCGCCCGGTGCAGTTTGTCTTTGCCGGCAAGGCGCACCCGCACGATGAACCGGGAAAGAGAGTGCTGCAGCAGATCGCGCAGATGATGCGCCACGCGGACTTCGGCGACAAGTTCGTTTTCATTGAGGACTACGACATCAACGTTGGCCGCCACCTTGTGCAGGGAGTCGACGTGTGGCTGAACAATCCGCGACGCCCGCTGGAAGCCTCGGGCACGAGCGGCATGAAGGTGGTGCTGAACGGCGGATTGAATCTTTCAGTTTTGGACGGCTGGTGGGCGGAAGCCTACGACGGGCTGAATGGATTCGCCATTGGAAACGGCAGAACGCACTCCAATTTAGACGTGCATGACAGCCGCGATGGCGAGGCGCTTTACCGCGTGCTTGTGGACGAAGTGATTCCGCTTTATTACCAGCGCGATCGCGACGGGCTGCCGCGGGGCTGGATCAAGCGCATGAAGCGGACGATCCGGACGCTGGGATGGCGCTTCAACGCCGACCGGATGGTTATGGACTACACCCTGGGGTGCTATATTCCCGCGGCGGGAGGCACTTCGAGCGAAGTGCGGACGCTGGCGTAGCGATGCGATTGATGGTGCGATTTAGCTGACCAGCTCCATGCCCTTCAGCGAATCCGCATACGGCGCGCGGAGGGCTCCGCGCTCGGTGATGATGGCGGCGATGTATTTGGCCGGCGTAACGTCGAAGGCAGGGTTGCAGATTCCTACGCCGTTGGGCGTGAGTTGCTTTCCGGCGTGGTGCGTTACTTCTCTCGCCGGGCGTTCCTCGATGGGGATCGCGTCGCCGGTCGAGGTAGCGAGATCGATGGTGGACCAAGGCGCGGCTACGTAGAACGGGATGCCGTGTTCACGCGCCAGGATAGCGACGTTGTAGGTGCCAATCTTGTTTGCTGTATCGCCGTTGGCGGCGATGCGATCTGCGCCCACAACGACGGCCTGAATCTTTCCCTGCCGCATGAGGCTTGCAGCCATGTTGTCGCAAATAACCGTCGTCGGAATGCCGTCGGCCATCAGCTCCCAAGCCGTGAGCCGCGCTCCCTGCAAAAACGGCCGAGTCTCGTCGGCATAAACATGAATGCGCTTGCCCCGCTCTACCGCCGCGCGGATTACGCCAAGCGCGGTTCCGTATCCGCATGTTGCCAAAGCGCCTGCGTTGCAGTGCGTCAAAACGCCGCCTTCGTCCGGCAGCAGCTCCGCGCCAAATGCGCCCATCGCCTTACAGGCAGCGATGTCTTCGTAATACATCGCGTTCGCCTCGGCGAGGATTTTTTCCTGGATTTGGGCGAGGGGCGTGCCCGTAGCCAATAGTTTGGCAAACAGCGCCTTCATGCGGTCGATGGCCCAGAAGAGATTGACGGCCGTGGGGCGAGTGCCGGCGAGCCGGGCGCAGATCTTTTCGAACTCTGGCGCGAACTCCTCCGGAGTCTTAGCTTTGGTTTGCTTCGTGCCCAGGGCGACGCCGTAGGCCGCCGAAACGCCTATCGCCGGCGCGCCGCGAACCACCATGGTGACGATAACCTCAGCCACCTCTTCGTAGGTTGCGGCGAGCACGTAGCTCTCTTCGAGCGGGAGCTTGGTCTGGTCGATGAAGCGGACGCCCTCGGGAGTCCAGGTGAGGGTGGGAATCATGCAATTCCAGTGTAAAGCCACTGCGTGGGGCGGACCTTTGGACGAGAGAATCGACTCGGAAAGGGGTGAAAACCTTTTCATTTTCCACTGGACGTGAGCAGCCACGCTGGATAGAGTGTTTGCGGACCCGTTCAAGCCGTTTTCTTTGAACCCGGCGGAGGAAGACTCTTTATGGCAACACGCTCGAATCCCGCGGCCCCGACCACCGCGCCCAGTTATACCGGACCGTTCATCACGGTCGCTATTTTGTTTGGGATCTTTGGATTCCTGACCGTCTTGAACAACACACTGGTGAAGAAGCTGGAAGATATTTTCCAGCTCGGCTACGGTGAGGCGATGCTGGCCACGGCGGCGTGGTTTTTTGCTTATCTCGTTTTCTCAGTCCCCTGGGCCAAGGTGATTGAGGCGGTCGGATACAAGCGCACCATGGTCATTTCGCTTTTTGTGATGGTTGCAGGGGCGCTGCTCTTTGTTCCGGCGGCCAATATGGTCAGCTTCGGAATGACGCTCTTTGCCATCTTCGTACTGGCGTCGGGCGTGTGTGGACTGCAGACCTCAGCCAATCCCTACGTGTCGATTTTGGGACCGGAGCACAGTGCGTCAGCGCGGCTGAACCTGGCGCAGGCAGTGAACTCCTTTGGCTCACTCGTTGCGCCATGGGTTGCGGCCCGCTTCATTCTTTCGGAGACGAGTAGCGCAGCCAACTCTGCTGCGACGGCGCACATGCTGGAGGGGCCATACATCGCGATCGCTGTGGCGCTACTGGTTCTGGGCTTTGTCGTGATGATGCTGCATCTGCCGGCCGTCACGATGACGGCCGAGTCACAGCCCGCAGCGGGCGGGGAAAAGAACATCTGGACTCATCGACACACGGTACTGGGCATGGTGGGCATCTTTGTCTACGTGGGCCTCGAAATTGCCCTGGCTGCGATCACAATTCAATTCTGCCTGAGGCAAGGGATCGGTCCCGTGCAATCCTGGCTGAACGTGCATCTGTTCAATCATGATATCTTCCGAGATCTCTTTGGACTGCAGCTAGGAATCAGCACCGTAGAGACCGCTGGGCTGATGCTGACTCTTTACTACGCGTTGATGATGATCGGCCGTCTTGTAGGCAGCGCCATTATGAAGTGGATCAAGTCGCAGCACTTGCTTGTTCTTCTCGGTTTGGCGGGGACGGTCTTGTTGCTGGTGTCTATGTTCTCGCACGGCCTGTTTGCAGTTTGGACGCTCGTATTTTGCGGTGTAACTAACTCGATCATGTACCCAACGATCTTTGCGCTGGGCATAGCCGAACTGGGACCGTTGACCAGCAAGGGATCGGGCGTGCTGACGATCGGCAACGTCGGAGGAGCGGTCATCCCGCCGCTGTTTGGCGTACTGGCAGACAGGATCGGCATCCAATATGCACTCGTGATACCTATCATTGCTTATCTTTACGTGGCTTACTACGGACTGTCGGGTTATAGGCCCGAGCGGAAGGTAGCGGCGGCATAAGCAATTGCAAACTCATTGAATTCAGGCCCTTCGGCAAACGCCGGAGGGCTTGCTGTTTGCGCGCCCGCGCGTTGTGAAGTGGATACGAGAGGGACCTGAGAGCGCGGCGAGATCCGCGGACACCTTGCCTCGAAGCGAGACAAACAAGTGCACAGCATCGGGACAGCGGGTGGAGCAAGTTGCGACAGCGATTGTTCGCCTGCGCAACACCTTGAATCACTGCGAAACAACCGACGCCGCAAAAAAACTCAAAGAAGATGACTAAAGTTATTTCGGCATCGACCGATGAAGGGGGTGGATGCGAACAGGCCCATCCGGAAGTGACGGCGACTTTGGCAGGAGCAACGAGGCGCCAACGGATTTGAGGACCGCGCGGCATCCGAGAAGGAGTTGACCCCATGGCCCTCGGTGTTTTGAACAATCTGTCGGCAATCTACGCTGAGAACAACCTCAACAACACGAACGCCAGCCTCCAGACAGTGTTGCAGCAGTTGTCGTCGGGGTCGCGCATCAACTCCGGAGCGGACGACGCGGCCGGCCTATCGCTGGTCAACGGACTGGAGGCGAATTCTGTTGCGCTGACACAGTCAGGAACCAATGCAACTGAAGGCGTGGGGCTGCTGCAGGTGGCCGACGGCGCGCTGTCGCAGGTGACGAGCCTGCTCGACCGCGCCGTGACGCTGGCTACCGAAGCCTCGAACGGGACCCTCAATTCGACTCAGGAGGGTGCGGCAAACCAGGAGTACCAATCCATCCTGGCAGAGATCACCAACATTGGATCGACCACCACCTACAACCAGGAGCAGGTGTTCGACGGCACGGTAGTATCGATTTACACCGGCGACTCTTCGACTGAGGGATCATCGGTCGACGACCTGAATATTCACTCCTTGTCTTCTTCTGCTCTGGGCGACACGAACGGCACGATGTCCTATAGCAATGGACAGAGCAACGTGTTTATTGACCTGTCGAAGAACGGCACAGATGCGACGCTTGGCGACGCTTTCGTCAATGGCACAACAACGCTGAATGTTTATTACAATGCGACCGGAGCGGGCGGCGCTGTCACCACTCAAACCGCCCAAGTCAGCGTGGGCGGCGCCACCGGATACGCGGATACGGTCGCGGGCATGATCAGCGCCATCAACAACGCGAACCTGGGCTTGACCGCGACGTTCTCGACTGCGGCGCAGGCAGGCAAGCAAGCTGTCGGCGCGGGCGTCGGCACCGATACCGGCATCCAGCTCTCCGGCTCGGGTGCGGGTGTGGGTAGCGGGATTGCGCCGGGTTCACTCGGCTCGCTGGCGCTACCTGTGGCAGGCGCTGGTGCTGACGGCGATGTTCTCTCCGGCAGTCTCGCAATCACTGACTCTTCGGGCGTGACGCACACTCTGGTTTTGGGGGTGGGCGGCGTGCCCACAACCATGAACGCTCTGGCCACTTACATCAGCGGCCTCGGCTACGGAATCACGGCCACTTACACCGGTGGCGGTGTCGGAGTGGATGCCAGCGTCTCATTTACCTCGGAAAGCTCCAAGACGGCCATCGTGCCCACCAACGTGGAAGATACGAATGACGGCAATGCAGCCGCGACCTGGACACCAGCCGCAGCGTTTTATTCCATTGGAGTCACTAATCTCGCCGGCGCAGCCACTATGGAGGATGCGGCTACCGGGCAGGCTGTGAGCTCTCTCCTTACCGGAGACCCCAACGGCCAGGGCGGCATCGCGACCATGAGCTATTCCGACAGCGCAGGCGAGGACTTGAGCAACACCAATCTCCTCAACCAGGCAGACGCTCAATCGGCGCTGAACCTGCTCAATCTTTCCATCAGCGACGTGGCCGCACAGGATGGCTATATCGGCGCCCAGATCAACACTCTCAATTCGCTGAGCCAAGTGATGAGCACGCAACAGGAAAACGTGGTTTCAGCACAGAACGCGATCCAGGCTACCGACTACGCCTCGGCAACGTCGAACATGTCGAAGTACGAGATTCTAAGCCAGACCGGCATCGCTGCATTAGCGCAAGCTAACCAAGTGCAGCAGGAAGTGACCAAGCTCTTGCAATAAGCAGAAGGGTTTCGCAAGACTGCAATACCTTCAAGACAACCCAGGGACAGGGCGGCGGCAGAGCGGAAGCTTTGCCGCCCTTTCTTTTGATGCAGAGACGTAGTCCGTCAGCGCCAATCGCTCGTCTTCAAGTACTCGTCGATCGCTTTGGCTGCTCTGCGTCCCGCACCCATGGCCAGGATCACGGTAGCTCCGCCGGTGACAATGTCGCCGCCGGCAAAGACGCCGCGCTTCGAGGTACGCATGGTCTCGGGGTGGGCCACGATGTAGTTGCGCTTGTTGGTCACGAGGTCGGGCGTCGTGCTCTGGATGAGCGGATTGGCGGTCGTTCCCACGCCTATGATGGCTACGTTGACAGGCAAGACGAATTCCGAGCCGGAGATCGGTGTGGGACGGCGTCGCCCGTCGGCATCGGGCTCGCCTAGTTCCATGCGCACACAACGCGCGCCAGTGAGCCAACCGTTTTTGTCGCCGATGAACTCGACCGGATTGGTGAGCATGCGGAACTCGATACCTTCCTCGCGCGCGTGCTTTACTTCCTCGGCGCGAGCAGGCATTTCGGCTTCGGAGCGGCGATAGACAAGCGTCGCGGTCTTAGCCCCAAGCCGCCGCGCAGTGCGCACTGCGTCCATGGCTGTGTTGCCGCCACCCACTACCATCACATCGCGGTCACAGCAGTCGTAGATTGGTTGATCGAATTCGGGAAATTTGTAAGCACGCATCAGGTTCGTGCGAGTGAGGAACTCGTTGGCTGAATAAACGCCATTCAGGTGCTCGCAGGGCACGCCGAGAAAAACCGGCAGGCCCGCGCCGGTGGCCACAAAGACCGCGTCGTAGCCCTCCACGCGCATCAACTCATCGAGCGTGACGCTCTTGCCCACGACCACGTTGTTTTCGAATTCCACGCCCATGCGTCGCAGATTGTCGACTTCTTCCTTCACGATTGCTTTGGGCAGGCGGAACTCGGGAATGCCATAGACAAGGACGCCGCCGAGCTCGTGCAGCGCCTCAAAGACGCGTACGCGATGGCCCTTCTGAACCAGGTCTCCGGCCGCTGAAAGTCCCGCCGGGCCGCTGCCCACTACGGCCACACTCTTGCCACTGGGAGGAGCAATGGCGGGCAATCCGAGCTGGCCGCTGTCGCGCTCGAAATCGGCGATAAACCGTTCAAGGTTGCCGATGGCAACGGGCTCGCCCTTTTTGCCGAGCACACAGCCGCCTTCGCACTGGCTCTCCTGCGGGCACACGCGGCCGGTAATGGCAGGCAGTGCATTGTCCTCGCGCATCTTCCGGGCAGCCCCAAGAAAATCACCCGAATAAATCAGCGCCACAATTTCTTTGATCTTGACGCCCACCGGGCAATCCAACTGGCAGCCGGGCCTGGCGCAGGCAATGCAGCGCGTGGCTTCAGTCACGGCGCCGGAAGCAGGCAATCCCTGGTTCACTTCCTGAAAGTCATGTGCGCGTAGTTGAGGGTCGAGTTCCGGCATGTGTACGCGCGGAATCTGCATCCGCTCCTTGAGGGGAAGCGGATTGGCCGTGAGCGACGGCGCGTCAGGCATGACTCTTCTCCCCCTGCGCTTCCAGCCTTGCTCGCAGTTGCGCCGCCTCTTTCTCTTTGCTGGCCAGCGCGGCGCGCAGTGCGACGAGTTCCTCCTGCTTATGCCGCTCGAACTCTTTCAGGGACTGGCACTCCTGGCTGCGATACATGGCGTTGCGCTGCAACAGAACGTCAAAATTCACAAGAGACGCGTCGAACTCCGGTCCGTCAACGCAGGCAAATTTGCTCTGGTTGCCCAAAAGCACGCGGCAGCCACCACACATCCCCGTGCCGTCGACCATGATCGAGTTCAGGCTGACCATGGTATTGATGCCCAGCGGCGTAGTGATTTCGGCCACGGCGCGCATCATGGGCACGGGGCCTACGGCGAGCACGAAGTCGAGCTTGCGGCCGGCAGAGAGCAACCCATCGAGCTTTTTCGTGACGAGGCCCCGTTCGCCGAAGCTGCCGTCGTCCGTGAGTATGTACGCCTCATGGCTCGCGGCGCGCACCTCGTCTTCAAAGACCACCATTTCTTTGCTGCGCGCGCCCTCGATGAAGATGACGTGATTCCCGGCCTCACTGAGCGCGTTTGCAGTGGGCAGTGCCATGGCCGTGCCCACGCTTCCAGCCACAATCACGGCAGTTCCATAGTTCCTGATCTCGGAGGGCCGGCCCAGTGGGCCAACGAGATCGAGAATCGAGTCACCCGCCTCAAGTGAGTTGAGCAGCGAAGTTGTCTTGCCGACGGCTTGCACAACGATGGTGATGGTGCCGGCCGCGGGATCGGCGCTCTTGATCGTGAGCGGAATTCGTTCGCCCCGATCGTGAAGCCGCAGGATGACGAATTGCCCCGGCCGCTGCTTGCGCGCGATGCGCGGCGCTTCGACCGTAAATTGCCGGATATTAAGGCCGGCGGTGCGGGCTTCGACGATCTTGAACATGGGTTGACTCGCTCTTCGCTTCGATCCCTGTTGCACATTCCGGGGCCTTGGACCAAGACGGATCGCGCCTCGCACAGAACTCATAGGCATCCGCGCACTAGCGCGAAAGTCGCTCCGTGCTGCTCGTTTAGCCTTGATTATTCAGGAATTGCGGGTAATGGCTTGTGATGCGAGTCACGCGCCAGACGGCGCGAGGGCGAACGGGATAGGTCAGTGGCTCACCCTTGCCGAGCCTTCCAAAGCAGATACAGCCCCCAGGCCGCCAGCGTGCAATCGTCCCGAATCGTCCCGTCGAGCATCATTCGCTCGAAATCGGTGACATGAACGGAATGAACCACGAGATCGTGTTCTTCGGCGTCAGGATTCTTCTCCGCCGGCGAGAGACCCGATGCAAGAAACACATGCTCGCGCTGCCGCGTGAAGCCGTAGGCAACCCAAAACGTGCCCAGTTGAATCATCTGCGCGGCTTTAAGTCCTAGCTCTTCCTGCAACTCGCCGCGCGCCAGTTCTTCGGGATCTTCGATCGACTTCTCCCAACTGCCCTGGGGCAGCTCCAACGCACGCTCTTGTATGGTGTAGCGATACTGTTCCACCAGCCAGATGCGCCCGCCGTCGATGGGCAGAATGATGGCCCCATCGTGCTTCTCTACTACGCCATAGATGCCCTTTTGGCCGTTCGAGCGCAGGATCTCGTCTTCGCGCACGCGCATCCAGCGGTTGCGGTAGACCTCACGGCTTGAAAGCGTGGTGATGGAGCGATCTGCGCCGTGATCGGCTGGGTGCATCGGGTCTCCTGTGGGTTTCGCGAGGGGTTCGCGTTGCATGAATCGGCCAGCTAGCAGTTGACCACAACAGCCGAGCAACCCGGGCGCGCAGGCCTCCATCGTACCAGGAACTCGGTCAGGGCTGAAGATTCCATGCTCCGCATGGCTTCAAACTCGCCGTTCTTCTGGCTGTAAAGCAACGCGCCGTGTTCGCTAAGTACGGCCAGCGCGGGCACGCCTTTCTTAAGAGGAACTTGATACTTTTCGGCGATGTCCTGGTTGGCGTCGAAATGGCCGATGTTGATGTGGACCACGACGAAGTTCGACTCGATAATAGGCTGGTTCTTGCCGTCGTGCATATAGAGATCCAGCACCTGGCAGTCGCCGCACCAGTTGCCGCCAAAGTCCAGAAGAACGCGGCGGTGCGTAGCAGCGGCCGTTCTAAGGGCAGCGGCAAGGTCGGCCCTGGCTTGGGAAGGGTCGGGATAAATGTCACGACCGGCGGAGTTGGCCGCGACGCTGCCGAGTGCCAGTAACCCCGCCAGAGCGAGCAGCTTGACGGTCTTCATTGGGAGACCTCCATGATTGTTCCCAGTCTGCCACATCCGCCTGCCGACGAGCATCCTGCTGCGGATTTGTGCGACAATAGAGAGTTGAAAAAGCGCGCGGCATCTGATTTAGCGCGCGGAGGAACATCGATGGGCGATCTACTTCAGCCGTGGCACATCGTGGTGCTGGCGATCCTTGCGTTTGTGCTGTTCGGGGCCAAGCGGCTGCCGGAACTCGGTAAAGGATTGGGCGAGGGATTGAAGGGCTTCCGCGAGGGAATAAAAGGCACCCCCGATCCGCCACCGCCTGCGCCGCCGGCCCAGCAGCAGAACACGCCAGCCCCGCCTCCTGCTTCGAACGCACCGGTCGAGCCTAAGTAAGACTCCGGGAGCAAGGTTGGCCTAGAAGACAGCGCGGCGATTTCGGCCTTTGGCGCGCTTTCCACATTCGCGGTTCAAGGCGCTACAACCTCAAGCGAAACTAAAAAGCCTGTGCTAACGCGCAGGCTTTCGTGTTTCTTTGGCTGAATTGCGAAGCAGGCTTACTTGTAATCCTGCGCGGAAGGGTAATAGCCGCGCTTGGCGATCACCGTAACGTTGGGCCGGTCTACGCGCACATCGATGGGACGGAACTTGTCGTCGTAGATCGACTCGTGGCTCAGGTAGCCCAGTGTGTACTGGTTGCGAGCCTCTTCGGCAATTCTGGTGTAGCTCCGTTCGATTCCGTTCACGCTGCCCTCGGCGTAATAATCGCCACCGGTTTCGGCAGTGTACCTGTAAAGGATGTTGTCGTAGACACCAGTGAGGGGGATGTGGATGCGATCAACCCACTCTCCGCCCCAACGCGCCGAGTCGCCCACCAACGTGCCGAAGACGGCGATCTTGTTGGTTTGCAGGTAGTGCACAACTTCCTTCCAGGTAGCCTTGCTGCCGTACTCCTTGCCATCGGAGATAACGAAGATGATGCGCCGGCGGTCCTTGGGACGCGTGGAAAGCTCCTTGGCCGCTGCCAGGATCGCGTCGTTCAGGGTGTGAATCTCTTTGGGAAGATTGAGTTCCCCTATCGTCTGCGTCGACTTGCCCCGCTGGAGGTTCGGGTCGGGGCAGTTCCCGTTGATCGAAATTGCGCAAGCCGAGAACGGAGAACTTGGGTCAGGCACCATCGGGTCGCTGCCAGTGGCCTGCGCCAGCGAAAGTACGGCAGGCAGGCGGGCGCTCTGCGCGCCGGTAAAGCCTGTCCACTCCTTGGGGCCGTTGGCGTAGGTGAAAACCGCTGCTTCGTCATAAGGCGCCAGCGCGCCCTGGATGGAGCCCATGGAGTCGTTCACCTGCGCCATGATGTTCGAGGGAAGCGTTTGATCGATCACGAAAGCGATGGAGAGCGGCTGAGGATCCACGCTGAACACGCGCAGCGGCTCGCGGGTGTTGCCCTCGTAGACAGTGAAGTCGCGCCACGTGAGCCCCGATACCAGGTTGCCTTTGGAATCCTTTACCGTGACTGGAACCTGGACGAAGTTAACCTGCACGCGGAACGTTGCCATTGCGGCATTGCCTACTTCAGGAGGGGTGGCCTGCGGCGGAGCCTGTTGCTGATCGACTACGGGCTCCTGGCTCGGAGGCGCAGGCGGCTGATCAGGGCCAGGCTGTACCGGTCCCGCTGCCGGGGAGGGATTGGGATTGGCGGGCGTCTCGGCGTTGCCGCTCCCGGGCGTGATCGCCCCGTTTAAACCTGGGAGGGGCGGCGGAGCTTGCGGCGTGGGTGCATCGGGAACGGGAGCCTGTTGCTGTTGGGCCACAATTCCTGAAGCCAAAAACAGCCCCAAACCCAGCAGCCCCGCCGGCGCAATGGACTTCCACCTTTTCACCGCGAAGTTGTCCTCCCGAAAACCCTTCACAAGCGCCGCTGAAGGCGCGACAAGCGCTCATAGGGCCGCAACTGACAGAATATCAGACGCGGCGGAGACGCCGAGGTTGCCTCTCTATACTCGAGCAGGGCCGCAAAGAGGCGGGTTATGCTCTCTTAGGAGTTCAGTTTTCGTCTAACGGAGCATCATGCGCCCAGGGTGTTTCCCTATATACGGATGGGCAGCGTTTCTGGTTTGTTTGCCGGTATTGGCGGCGCCAGGATGGGCTCAGCTTGCGCCGTCGCCCGACGAGGCTCCGGTGAGCACTGCGCCGGCTCCTCCGCCAGAAGATACGCCGATGGAAACCCTCAAGGTACAGGTGAACCTGGTCGACCTGTTCTTCACCGTCAAGGACAAGAGCGGAACGCTGATTCCCCATCTCACCCGCAACGAGTGCCAGGTGACTGAGGACAAGACGCCGCAAACATTCAAGAGCTTTGTGGCGGAAACCGATCAGCCCCTCACCCTGGGCATTCTGCTCGACACCTCAGGAAGCCAGCAGCGCGTGCTGCCATTGGAACAACAGGCAGGGAGCCAGTTTCTGGAGCAGGTTTTGCGGAAGCAGGATGAAGCCTTCCTGGCCTCATTCGATGTTAATGTCGACCTGCTGCAGGACTTTACCAACAGTCCCCACATGCTGGCGCGCGCCATGGACAAAGCGCAGATCAACATTGGCGGCGGATCTCTTGGACCTCCCGGGCTGGGCGGCGGGCCGGTCCCCATCAGCGATCCCAAAGGCACGGTGCTCTATGACGCCATTTACGAAGCGACGAACAACAAACTCAACCAGGAGACCGGCCGCAAGGCGCTGATTATCCTGACAGATGGCGAGGATGAAGGCAGCGATCACAAGATCCGCGACGCCATTGCCGCGGCGGAGAGAAATAACGTCATCATTTACGTGATCCTGATTGCCGACCGGGCCATGTACTGGAGCCAGGGTGAGGGCTATTACGGCTATTCCCCCGCAAAACAAATCTCGGACGAGAGCGGCGGCCGACTGATCGACGTGGGCAACAACGGCACCAAGTTGCAAGCAGCGTTTCAACAGATTGAAGCCGAGCTGCGGACGCAGTATGTGGCCAGTTACACCCCCAGCAATACTAAGCAGGACGGGACATTCCGGCACATTGGGTTGGAGTGTCACGGCGATAACGGCGAAAATCTGAAAGTGCAGGTGCGCAAGGGCTACTACGCACCGTCGCCGGGAAATTAAGAATCCCTGCACCGCATTCGATCCTCTGCCTGGACGCGGACGGGGCTTTCAAAAAAGGATCTCCGAATGAAAGCTGCAATCGCCCTCGCGGTGACCATCGCCTCGCTCACCGGCATTCCCCTCCTTGCGCAAGACTCCGACGCAGACGCGAATACAAGCTCATCGGCGAACGACTCCGCAAAGGTGACCTACGCACCGGCGGCTGGAGGATTCGGCGACCTGGCGGCTTCGCATGCCTATGAGATGAGTTCGGTCACGGGCGAGCTCGAGGGCAAGCTGGATTCAAAGACCGCCAAAGTGGGCGATCGCATTGTGCTGAAGACCACAGATAAGGTGCAGACCTCCGACGGCACCGTGATTCCGAGAGGCTCGCGGCTGGTGGGCCATGTAACCGAGGTGCAGGCGTACGACACGGATCATGGGCCGGCACGAATCGCCATTGCGTTCGATCACGCGGAATTGAAAAACGGGCAAAGCGTCGCGATTTATTCGTTGATCCGCAGGGTGAACCCGAGCGTCAACGCCATGGCCCCGGGTTCGATGAACGACGGCGGCATGATAGGCATGCCCATAAGTGGCGGCGGAAGGGTGGGCGTCAGCGAAGGTCCAGCCTATGGCCGAGGCGGAGGAGCGACGAACGGCGCGGGCGGTCTGCCAGGCGACGATGTTGACCGGACCGCCGATGGGGCCAATTCAGCGAGCAACAGAGCGAACGGCAATCCCGGCGCGACGGTAAACACAGAAACGGAGGAAAGCGGCGATTTGAACGTAGATACCGGCGCTCACGGTGTTGCGGCAGCTCGCGCTCGGCCTCGTCTGACGGGCATTCCCGGCGTGATGCTCGCCGGCAACAGATCGTCTTCGGGCGTGTTGCTGGGTTCGCTCAAGAACATTCAATTCGAGGACGGAACACAAGTTGAGTTGGGCGTTGTTGCGGATAGGTAAAACGGTTCGTATTTCGCAGTGCATGGTTGCCGACTCAAAGTTCCAGCCACGATCTGTGTGCGCCCAAAAGACTGCAAACTGTGACCTACGAGCTGTAGCAATTTCGGACAGGGGGTTACGGAAGTTGCGCGACGCCGTAATCTGGCGCGGAGAAGGGTGCTTCGGTAGTATCGGCAGCACTAGAAGAAACTTGAGGCCGCCGGCGAAAAAAACTTCGGCCTCAGTGACTTCCGCTCCGAGGTGCTCTTCAATGACGATCCAATGCGCTGCCCAGGATGGATTCGAGATCAGTCCGCGGTTCCGTCAAACCATTGAAGAGCGGATCGTGCGGCTGGAGCGCGACGCCAATCACGACGAAGCGCAATTGGACCGGCTGGAGGACATCGACCATGTTCGCCGTCAGATGCGCCTTGTGGCTGCCGAACGCGCCGAAGCTCTCCGCTTGAGGCTGTTCCTCGATCGCTCACGAATCCGGCGGCCGCGTCCGCTGATCCAGCTCTAAGAAACTCTTCGCAATCAGCGTTCAACGAGCGAATCCACAGGAAAGCGCGTTTCCACAAGTGCGCCAGATTCCGGTTGATCGTACACTCAATCCACAACGGAGGCACGCAAGACATTGCCGACTTTCGAATACTTTGTGGTGGACGCATTCACCATCGAGCCGCTGGCCGGGAATCCTCTGGCCGTGGTCATGAATGCGTGTGGTTTGGCAACCGAACGGATGCAGGCCATCGCGCGCGAGTTCAATTTATCCGAGACAACGTTTGTCGAGCGCAGGCCAGCGGAGACCGAGCGGGTTGAGGGGGTGCGCGTTCGCATCTTCACACCGCGCGAGGAGCTGCCGTTTGCCGGCCATCCCACGCTGGGCACGGCAGGCGTGCTGAAGATGTTCGCGCCCGAAACAGTCAAAGGCGACACGGTGACCCTGGCGGAAAACGTTGGGGCGGTGCCCGTGCGATTCCAGCAGAACGCCGGCGGTTCCACGGGAGTCTTCGGTGAAATGAGGCAACGGGATCCAGAGTTCGGCGCAGAGCTGGATGCGACGGTTGTCGCTCAGCTGGCGGGTCTGAAGGCGGACGATCTCGATCAAGCGTTGCCGCCGCAGGTCGTTTCGACGGGAACAGCCTTCGCCATTGTGGTCCTGCGCTCGCAGGCCGCGCTGGCACGCCTCAAGGTGAATCAGGAGGAGGCCACAGCTTGGCTGCGCGAGCGTGGGGCAAGGTGGTTTTATGTGGTTGCACCGGACCCAAACCAAAACCAAGAGAATACGAAGTACAGGGCACGCATGCAGTTCTATGGAGGAGAAGATCCGGCCACGGGTTCAGCAGCCGGTTGCGCCATCGCGTACCTCGTGGCTCGCGGCGCGGTTCCTCCAGGCGCACGGGTACACCTGCGGCAGGGTGTGGAGATGGGCCGACCAAGCGAACTTTTCCTTTCCGCGAAAAGAGAATCGGCGAGGGTCCGCGATGTGCGCGTTGCAGGCAGCACAGTTCTTGTAGCAAAAGGACAGCTTTTCCTGCCGTGATGCACATGCTTTCAACAGAAATTCATCTTCGCAAGTGACGGTGTGTGTTGGTAGTAGCAGTTTTCCACTTGTTTCAGTTGGATTTTCAGCACCGTCTTCGTTTCTTATTCCCTCTTTTCACGAACCTCCGTTACTCGTAATGTTTCGATTCGTTGCAGACAATTCCTCGACGCGTTTCCTCTGCAGTTATATTGCGCGCCAAACCGCTGTGCACTTGACCGCGAAGCAAGAATGTAGCCGCGGAGGGTCTTGTGCCGGTTACCGGTTGTGTGAGCAGCCGCGCCCTCCAGGGGTGTGGGTCTCCTTGCCGGCAAGCCGGTCGCATCGATCCAGAAAACGTGAGCACGTCTTTCTCCGGGGACCGGGCCCAACAATGAACACTTGAACCCGCACGCCGGGCGGGTAGTGAACTGTTGCCTTGAAATATGCGATTGAAATTGAACCCAGGAGTAACCCCAAGACCATGCGTCCAAAGAAAGTGATCCTCTGTGTAGACGACAACGAACAAGAGCTCTCCGTGCTCAAGTTCACGCTGGCAACGAATGGCTATCGCGTGCTGGCGGCTTCAAATGGCCAGGAGGCGATCGCCGTTTTTTCGACGGCGCCGCAAATCGACCTTGTCCTGGCCGACAGCAACATGCCCCAGATGAGTGGCATTCAGCTTGCCGAGCGGCTCAAACGCATGCGATCGCATGTGCCGATGCTCCTGCTCGCCGATGGGCAGGCCGCGGGTGGAGAGATCCATGTGGCCGATGCGGTGATGGCGAGGAAGGGCTGCTCGTCGCTTGAGCTGCTGGAGCGCGTGAAAGTAATGAGCGCGCGCAAGCGCGGCCCGCGCAAGGGCGCGCAGCGCATCCACCAGAATGAGGCTTTGGCTGCCGCTTCGTGAGAAAGACAGGGAACAGGGATTAGGGAACAGGCGGCGGGTGCTTGCTCCCTTTCCTGGACCCCCGTAGTTCGTGACTTGGCACGTATTATCGGATCAGCTCTTCACCCGCATCGTGCGAAACTCCCAGCACTGAAAGCTGAGAGCTGACGGCTAAAAGCCAGGCGCCAATGGCTAGAAAGCCCCTACTCCCTATTTCATGCCGTCCCCGCTTCCCTCTTGACGATGGTGCATGGCTATGGGCATACTCGCCATCGGTAGCCATCGGCCGGTGGCAACGTACAGCTGCCGGTGAAAGTTGGTTCGTATGGACCTGGTTCTTTTGCGTCTTCTTTTTGTCCTATTGCTTGCCGCGGTTTGTTACTTCCTTCGGCCCTTTGGACTCCAAACGGGCTGGGAGGGCGCAATCGCGGGAGCGATCGCGGCCTGCGCTGTCATCGTCTTCGAATTGCGCGTCAGGGCTCTCACGCTGCGGCGGCTAATCGGCGCCGTTGTGGGCAGCGTGCTCGGAATCGTCGGCGCCGCGCTGTTCTGCCTGGTGCTGCGCGCGGCTCCGCTCTCCAGTTCAAACTCTGCAGTCCTGCAAATCTTTGTGCTCTTCCTCATGACCTATGTGGGCCTGCTGGTGGGCGCCAGCAAGGGGGACCTGCTGAATCCTGCCGCGCTGGGCACCGTATTCTCGGGCGATAAGCCTACACGCCGCAGCGCCAAGGTGCTGGACACGAGCGTCATTATCGACGGCCGCATCGCCGACATTGCCGAGGCCGGCTTTATCGACGGCATGCTGGTGGTGCCGGAGTTTGTGCTGCGCGAGCTGCAGATCGTTGCCGACTCCACCGACGGGTCAAAGCGCCAGCGCGGGCGCCGTGGCCTGGATATGCTGCAGCGCATGCAATCGAACGACAAGATCCAGGTGCAGATTGTGCCCGACGATTTCCCTTCGATCCGCGAAGTGGACCTGAAGCTGCTGGAACTGGCCAAGAAGTGGGAGGCGAAGGTGGTCACCAACGACTTTAACCTAAACAAGGTGGCTCATCTGCACCATGTAGACGTGCTGAACATCAACGACCTGGCTAACGCTCTGAAGCCCGTGGTCCTGCCGGGCGAACATATGAACGTCTTGATTCTGAAAGAAGGCAAGGAATACAACCAGGGTGTGGGCTACCTGGACGATGGCACGATGGTGGTGGTGGATCACGCACGGAAGCTGATCGGGCGCTCCGTGGCCATCTCGGTAACCAGCGTTCTGCAGACCGCGAGTGGCAAGATGATCTTTGGCAAGATGGACGAGAACGGGAAACCCGCTCTCGAAGCGTCATGAAGGCCGGGGCGAAGGTTTTTGCAATCGTCGGTGCGCGGCGGCCGTGTGCATTTGCCCCAAGAGGGATTGTCAGCGGCACGGCGACTGCCAGCGATGCAGAGACTATCACCTGCACTCAAGACGCCAAAGGTCGCCTTATTGCGAGCGCAAGCCGGGATGGTTGAAACGGGTGCTTGGCGCTGCGCTCGCGCATTAAACACCGTCAAGCCGGTCAACGAACCAGAAGCAACACGGGTGCATTACGCCGACCGCAGGCGTGCCACGAGGCGAGTCTTCGCCTCAGGCCATTCCGCGGCAAGAATCGAGTAGCGCCAGGAGTCGCGCGCCGTGAAGTCCGCGGCCATCCTGTGCGCGCGAAGAACACCTTCGAATTTTCCGCCGATGCGTTCGATGGCTGCCTGCGAGCGTTTGTTGCGCGCGTCGGTGTGCAGGCAGACGCGGAGCATCTGCCACACCTCGAAGGCATGCGTAAGCATGAGCAGCTTCGCCTCAGTGTTCGCCGCAGTGCGGAGGGCCGCGTGCGCCAGCCACGTGTAGCCGATTTCGCAGACATCTGAAAGCTCACGGCCGTGGCGCGGATGGCTCGCGGGCCAGGCCCAGCGCTCAATGTCGAAGAAGCGCGTGGAGCCGATGACGACGCCGTCCGCAAGGCGGATCGTTGCATAAGGTACGGCTGTCCCTGCCTCACGCCACTCGAGCGCATTTTCGATGTAGCGGAGAACGGCGTCGCGGCCGATTGGGACCGCGCTCCATTGATAGAGGATGGGATCGCCAGACGCGGCAGATACAAGGCCGTCGGCGTGCGCGGGCGAGAGCGGCTCGAGACGAATGTGGCTGCCGGTAAGGACTGGAGAGTCGTGGATCACGTTTTTGGGGTCATGCTTTTCAGAGTGCTGCGCCGGCGAATCGGGCGCAACGAAGCGTGTTTTCAGTACTTCGTCACCCTGGGGTCGATCTGGTCGGCCCAAGCCAGGATGCCGCCTGCGAGGTTCTTCACGTTGGGGTAGCCCTGCGCGGCGAGAAATTCAGCGATGCGCTGGCTGCGGGCGCCGGACCGGCACTGCACGACGATTTCGCGGTTGCGGTCGATCTCGGCCAGCCGCCGCGGCACTTCGTTCAGCGGGATGAGCGTGCCGCCGATGTTGGCGATCTGATACTCGTAGGGTTCGCGGACGTCGAGGATCATCGGATCGTCGCCGGCGTCGAGGCGCTGCTTGAGTTCCTGCACGCTGATTTGCGGAATGCCGTTGTTCGTGGTGGTGCCCATGGCGCGGATTCTCCGAACTTAAAGTCTATCGGGTTCAGTGTATCGGGCCGGCGCCAAATGATGCCGGCGGCTCCGCATCGCGCAAAGCCGCCGGAGTGAGACGTTTGGTTGAGCCGCGCGAACGCTACTGCGCGGGTTTTGCCGCGGGCTTGGCGGCCGGCGCGGCACCTGCATGCTTCGGCTTCCAGAAATCCGGGGCAGCCTTGATCCATTCGTCGGGCACGTAGCTCTGGACAGGGTTGATGGCGAACAACTCCGCATCGGATTCCTGGATGGAGTCCGCTTCGAGTTCGCGGAGCTTTTTCAGCCCCTCGTCGCCAAGGGCATCGCGGAATTGCTTGTCCTCCGCAAAGCCGGTGTCGATTTCGGACATCGACTTGTCGGCGCTGAAGGCAACGTACTCATCGTCGCCTCCGTATGCAATCTCATAGGCGGCCCAGTGTGCGCTGGTCCCCGCCTTCTTGTGCGCATCGATGACCAGAGCGACAAGCTCGCGCCACTCCTTATCGTGGCCGGGCTTGATGTGGAACGACGTAATTTCGAAGTCGCGGATCTGCGCAATGTCAACATCGGGACGGTAGCTCAAGTCATCGTCGAGCGTGAAAACAAACTGGTCAGTCCCATCGAGCAGCTCGCCATCGGCGATGCTGTCCTTGTCCATCTCCGCGGAGAGTGTCGCGTCCTTGTCGGTGGCCTTATTGTCGTTCTCCCATGCTGCAAAGGAGTCATAGCCGACGAGGTAAAGGGCCCGCGATTTGCCCGAAAGCGAATTCAGGGCGATGTAGTGCGTGGGCCACTTGGCCGCGGCCATAGCAGCCACAAAATGGCTTTCCGACTTGTCGTGCAGCGAACCGGCTTTTCCTGGCTTGATAAACTCCCGCTCGATTAAGAGGACATTTGGCGGGTGATGCGTTTCTTGTGCCGCGGCGAACAGACTTCCACCGGCCGCGATAGTGAGAGCGAACAGAGCGGGGCGCATGATTTTCATCTTTTGAAAATCCTCCTAGATTGGCTCGGAGTTTCTTTGCGACGGGGGAAGGGAAACGGGAAGCGCAAGCTCTCCAGGGCAAAGCGATTATGAAGCCCCGTAGCGAGTTGTGTAAAGAAGTTTTTGATTCCCGATAGGATAGCAGCACGAGGAATTTATCAGGCGACGAAGAATCCGGTCGGCACGGGGCCGGATCAGGGGAGGAGTCCGGTTGGTGAGGGCTATGCAGCCGAAAGGAATTGCAGCGCGGAACAGAGGTGTGCGAGATTGGAATTATCGAGATTCGCCGGCTGCATACACTATTCTTCGAAGATAGGCTGCCCTAATGAAGAGAAAATCCCGCCATGCCAACTTCAAACAGACGCTGGAACTGTTGCGCGCACACTCTTTCGAAGTGACTCCGCTTGCCGACGCTGCCGGGGGCACGCTAGTGAGCAAGCACGGAGTGGGAGCGGTTCTGGTGCCGGCACGCCGCGCCGAGGATCCGGAAGATACACCGGCGGCCTACGTCGTCCGTCCCGGAGTGTTGGTGAAGGGCGAAGTAGGGCGGCTTCTCGACCGCGGGTACCAGAAGTTCATTAAGACTTCCCAATACGAGCTACCTGCGACGGCAGGTCAATTGCAGGCGATACACGCGTTCAGCGAGGAGCTGACGCAGCTTATCGGCGCCATCAGTCTGTATAACGAGTCGCTGGGGACCACCAGCGACGTGTATCGCTACGACCGCCTGATGGGCCGCGAAGCCGCAGAGGCCGCGCCCGTCGAGCCGTGGGACCAGCCACCGGAGTTGACCGACGGGCACTGATCCGCGCTGAATGCTTGAGCGGAGAAGGCGATGGTCGCGAGGGAAGACAGGGACGAGTTTGCGGCCCGGCAGCCGGAGCGCCGCTCCGATCCACGCTACTCCGTCGACGAAGATTCCGTTGTTCTTTTCGTTGGCTATGGCGCCCCGCTTGAAGCTCGTCTGGTTGATTTGAGCCAGGAGGGTTGTCGTCTCCGCGTAAAAGCGCCGGTTGCAGCCCGTGCCCGCCTGCCTGTCGAGGTGTTCTTCAAGATCAACGGAATCTCATTCCGGTTTCGCGGCATCCTGCAATGGACCGACGGACAAAACCTTCTCGGCATTCGCTTCGTGAATGTGATCCCGCAGCGCATGGTGCAGTTGGCGAACGTAATTTGCATGATGGGGGAAGCCGCCGACGCCCGGGCCGAGGCCGTGAGTCTGGTGGTCGCAGAGCAGGGGTCTGCGCAACCACCTGCTCAGCCGGAGGCCGGACCGCAATCTGCGCGAAAACCCGTGGGCCGCGAACGCCGCCAGCAGAGCCGCCATGAGGTTGATACCACTGCGACGATTCTCTTAGTCAATGTCGGATCCACGCTGCGGGGCCGCATTCTGGACTTGAGCCTTACAGGCTGCCGCATCCGCACCGATGAGCGCTTCCCGGTGGGCATTTACACGCGCGTGGAGACAGAGTTCCGGCTTGAAGGACTGCCTTTCCGGCTGGGCGGCGTGATTCACGCGATCCACAACCGGAACATGGTGGGGATTCGATTCCTTGACTTGAGCGACCGCAAGCGGGAACAGGTGTTGGATCTCATCGACGAAATCGAACGGATGCGCCCGGCGCATCCCAGGGTAGCGGAAGGCTCGGCGTGACGGCGAGGATTTATGCTCGGATGGAGCCGTGACGCAGCGGCGCCTGCGAGCGCGAGTCTGGCACAGACTACTCAGCCGGTTCGATCTCGATGTAGTCCAGCGCGGCCGGATCACTTCCGTCGGGCGCGCCTTCTACGCGCAGCACATCCCCCGGCTTCAAATCGATGCCTCGTCCATCGGGGCCGCGTAGCGTGAAGCGTGTTGAGGTATCGCCGGCACGGCGCAAAGGCAGCTTGGTATCGGCGGCCCACGAGACAATTTCTGTTCCATTGATCCCGAAGGTGAAGTGCGCTACGCCGCCCGGCAGATCGAAGTACTGCACGGCGATGTTGAAGCGCCCGGCCTTGCCCGCATATGTCCACTCGGCTGAACAACTGCCCCGCGCGGGGTTCGGGTCGCACGCGACAGCCTTTCCGCCGGAGGCATTCTCCCAAGGCGTGATATCGGTGACTTTGTACCCGCTGAGGCGCGCGTCTTCAGCTTCGAGGCGGCCGGGATAGTGCCCGGCGCGGCCCAGCGCGTCGGGAATGCCGGTCTCTTTGTAAAAATACTGCACGATTGCGTCGCGCCAGACAATCGCATGGCCGGCCTGGTACTCCAGACGCGCGCGTTCGTCTTCGAAGAGCTGCGGGTCGATCTTGCCCTTCAGTGTGGCCCACTCATCGCCAAGCCGCGCCGCCTCTTCCGCGCCCTTGTAGTGACTGTCGTAGACGTACTGAATAAGGGATTTGCCCGTGTGCAATTTGTAAGTCCAAGGAACGTGATGGAAGAAGAGGAGCAGGCTGTCTGGGGTGGTGGCAGCCGACTCGTACATCTTGGCCACTTCAGGCGGGTACTGGCCTGCGAAGCCTGTTCCCGTTGCAACGCTTCGGTCCATGCCGATGCCTTTTGCATCGTCGCGGTGCCACTGGCCCCAACCGTTGCGCTCGCTCGATTCGATGTTCGGTCCGTAGTGGCTGCCGGTAATATCGGTCAGCGTTTGAGTACCGAGGAATCCTGTGTAGTCGACGTACGTGGGCCACGACCGCATGAGCATCTTGCCTACAGTCGCAACCACTTCAGGTTTGGTGCTGATGGTTTGCTTTGTCCACTCAGCGGCGATCTGCTCGGCTGAAAAATTCGGATTCCATGCAAGGCGCCCGAAGGCGTAGAGGTTGGCCATCGCCATCGGCGCACCCAGCCAGTCATCGCGTCCCACGCAGGAGACGCCGATCATTCCGCCTAAGGGCCGGTTGAAGGTTTTTCCCTCGATGATTTCTTTGACAGGTGAAGCATGATTTTCCGCGCGCAGATCGAAGTCGAGTTTCTCCTTCCAAAGCGGCGCGAGATAGACGAGGTGCAGCTGTTGGCCGAGATACTCCTGCGTGATCTCGAGCTCCATGGCCTCGCTCGTCTTGTGCAGCCCTGCGAAGAGCGGCGATACCGGTTCCTCGGCCTGAAAGTCGATGGGACCGTATTTGATTTGCACAATGACGTTGGGCGCGAACTGGCCGTCGAGGGGATGAAAGATGTCGTAGGCGGCGCGCGCTCGGTCGGCTTTCATGTCGTTGTAGTTGAGATGGTTGTTGTAGACGAAGGCGCGATAAAGCACCACGCCGCCGTGCGGCGCAAGAGCGTTGGCCAGCACATTGGCAGCGTCGGCCGGGCTGCGGCCATAGCTGGCGGGACCGGGCTGTCCTTCTGAATCGGCCTTCACCGTGACGCCCGCGAAATCGGGAATCTGCTGGTAGATTTCGCTAATTTTGGCCGTCCACCAGGCTTTCACATCAGGATCGAGCGGATCGAAGGTCTTGAGGCCACCGACTTTCTGCGGGCTGGCAATGTCGACGCTGATCGCGAGCCGCACGCCCCAGGGGCGCATGGCGTCGGCAATCCGAGCCAGGCCTTTGATCATGTCGGGTTCGAGGAACGGCGCAGCGTTGTTCACGTTATTGACATTGCAACCGTTGATGCCGACCGACGCGAGCAGCCGCGCGTAGGCGGTCGCTTCGCTCAGATCGTCGCGAACCTTGCCGCCCTCGAAGAAGATCGACCGGCCGTCGTAGCCGCGCTCGATTGTGCCGCTGGCATTGTCCCACTCGTCGACCCAGCGGACGGGCATGGCGGGGGCCTCGATCACATCGAGACGAGAAAGGTCCGCATCAGTTGCAGCGCGCCGCAATAAATCGAACGCGCCGAAGAGCGCGCCGTGCTCATTCGATTCGGCAACGATTACAAGCGGACGTCCGTGCCATGTGGTGCGCTTGAGCCAGAATCCGTGCGCGGCAATGTGAGCTGGAACCGCCAGCCCTGGAAAGGCGGCGCGAACCTCATCGAGCGTGCCGACCACGGTATCGCCGGCGTTCACCGCCTTCGCGCCCGTCACGCCGGCAATACCGCGCTCAAGCTCTTGCACGGCCGACTGCTCCAACGCACTGCTGCCGAGCGCGCGAACCGAAGAGGGAATGCTGGACCGCTCATGAACGACCGCATAGCGCAGCCACGCCTGGTCTTCTGTTTGGGCATGCGCAACCGGACCCGCGGCACAAAAAGCCGCTAACAAAAATGCCATCAGGAGATCAATGATCCGTCGCGCCGCAACCCTCTTCTTCGCCATCTTTTCAACTCCCGCAGGGTGTATCGACATATACGAGCGCGCAGCGACGGGAGTCGTTTCCCCTCAGTTCTAGGAATGAGGAGCGACGCATACCGTGTGTCTGCTAGCGACGATTGACGACGAAATAAGTGGAAACGGCCCCGTCCCGTCGGGTTGCGGAGAAAATCCGGCCATACTTCGTTGTCGTCCTCGACGGTGGACCCGCCACAGCCTTCGGCCTCCGCCTCGTCTGGCCGGTTTTTCGCTCGCAACGCTGTCCGCCCGTATATGCCGATACACCCTATCACGTTCTACCACCCGGCGGTGGTTGATAGACTTGTAAGTCTGCCGTTCCCAGGAGGCTTCGCCGTTATGCCCGCCACCATGCAGGCCGTTGTGAAGGCCAAGGCCGCGCCGGGCATCGAGTTGCGCGAAGTGCCCGTTCCCGCGCCCGGTCCAGGTGAAGTGCTGGTGCGCGTGCAGGCCGCGAGCGTCTGCGGAACCGATCTGCACATCTACAACTGGGATCCGTGGGCCAAGGGACGCATTCATCCGCCGTTGATTCCGGGCCA
Organism: uncultured Acidobacteriaceae bacterium; assembly: GCA_963823805.1. Lineage (GTDB taxonomy): Bacteria > Acidobacteriota > Terriglobia > Terriglobales > Acidobacteriaceae > Telmatobacter. The sequence continues at coordinate 1,125,487 of CAWGMW010000003.1, forward strand.
CGAGTTCTCGGGCGCTGTGGCCGCCGTGGGCCGCGGCGTGACCACCGTGCACGAGAGCGACCTGGTGAGCGCGGAGATGCACGTCGCCTGCGGCAAGTGCCTGCAATGCCGCACCGGACTCGCGCACGTGTGCCAGCACGTCCGCATTCTGGGCGTGGATGCCGACGGGGCTTTCGCCGGTTATGCGGTCATTCCGGAGTCAAATATCTGGAAGCTTTCGCCGTCGATTCCGCACGACTACGCATCGCTGCTCGACCCGCTGGGTAACGCGGTGCATACCGTGCTGGCCGGGCCGATTGCCGCCAAGACCGTCGCCGTCACGGGCTGCGGCGCGATCGGATTGTTCTCGATTGCCGTGGCCAAAGCATGCGGAGCGTCGCGCGTGTTCGCCACCGAGGTGAATGCGCATCGCAGGCGCGTGGCTCTTGAGATGGGCGCGGACCTTGCCCTCGATCCCACGACCGATGATGTTGAGAAACAGATTTTGGAAGCCACAGGCGGCACCGGCGTCGATGTTCTGCTCGAAATGTCGGGCCATCCCGAGGCTATGCGGCTGGGTTTTGCGCTGTTGCGCACCGGCGGACGCGCTTCGCTGCTCGGCATTCCTTCGCGGCCCTTCGAGCTGGACTTTGCCCGCGACATCATCTTCAAGGGCGCCACGGTGCAGGGCATCAATGGGCGCAAGATGTTCGAGACGTGGTTTCAGATGGAGGCGCTGCTGGCGACCGGCAAGTTGAATCTGGAGCCGGTGATCACCCACCGCCTCAAGTTGAGCGAGTTCAAGAAGGCGATGGAACTGCTGCAATCGGGCGAGGCGATCAAAGTGGTGATGCGGCCGGAGTGAAAAAGGCAGGGACCGAGGGACCAAGGGAACGAGAGACCAAAGAAGCGCTTATTGCCAATCGATGGTGACGCGGCGCAGGCCGCGTACTGCGTTGGCGAGATAGATCGCGTCGGCGTGGCGGAGATCGTCGAGCGTCAGCACGCACTGCTCGATCTCCGGCCGCATTTCGAGCAGATGGCGGCGGTAGACGCCGGGCAACAAACCGCACTCGACGGGCGGCGTGAACCAGCGGCCGTCTTTCTCAATAAACAGATTGCTGATGGCGCCTTCAGTGACTTCGCCGCGCAGATTCATGAAGAGCGCGTCGTCGAACCCATCGCGCGTGGCCTGTTCAAATGCACAGGCGCAGAGCGGGCGTTGCGTGGTTTTGTGGTAAAGCGTCGCGTCGGCCGGATCGGTGCGGAGGCTGGAGATGCACACTCGGCCGATGCGATTCGGGTCTGCTGGTGGGGGAAGCGCTTCGCTCCCGATCTGCGCATTGCCTTCGGCGTCAAATAGAAGGCGTACTCGCCGCGGCGAGCGCGGCGACGGATCGGCGGATTGTTGAACGGTGAACTGGCGCGCGTGGTCGATCAACGCGGATTTGACCGCCGCGCGATCGCAGGGAAAATCAAAATAATCGGCCGAGTCTTCGAGCCGGTCGAGGTGCAGCTCCAGGAATGGATAGTTGCCCAGCGGATAGCTGCCGTCCCAAAGCATCGTCTCGATCAGAAAGAACTTGTCGTGCTGGCTGACGATCCGCACGTTCTCGGCGATAGGAGTGGTGGCGCGAAGCGCCGGACCGGTGAGGAACTCCGCCTTCAGCAGGCACTCGCGAAATTCCTGGGCCGGATCGGAATCGATGACCACGCCGCTGCCAACACCCATGGTTCCGCGCGCGCCGTCGAGATCCAGAGTGCGAATGGCAACATTAAAGACTATCTGCCGCGGAGAGAAGAAACCGATGGCGCCCGTATACACGCCGCGCGGCGCCTCCTCGAGCTCGGCAATGAGCTGCATGGCCCGCACTTTGGGCGCGCCAGTGATTGACCCACAGGGAAACAGCGCTCGAAAGATGTCGTAGAATCCGGCCTCAGGCCGCAGCTTCGCGCTGACGGTCGAGGTCATCTGCCAGAGCGTGGGGTACCGCTCGACGGCGAAGAGCTCTTCAACGCGAACGCTCCCCGTCTCCGCCACCCGACCCAGGTCGTTGCGCACAAGGTCGACGATCATCACGTTTTCGCTACAGTTTTTGGGGTCGCTGCGGAGCCAATCGGCAATCTTGCTGTCTTCGCGTGTAGTCCGGCCGCGCCGCGCTGTTCCTTTCATGGGGCGCGTGAGAATGCGGCGTGTTGCGCCGTCTTGGTCGATGCGGAAGAACAGCTCCGGCGAGAACGAGAGGATGCGGCGGCCCGGCTGCCAATGCAGGAACGCACCGTAATCGACAGGCTGCCTTGCGCGCAGCCGCGCGTAGAGTGCTGCGGCGTTGCCGGGCACTTCAAATTGCAGCGGCGCGGTGAAGTTCAACTGATACACGTCCCCAGCGCGAATCCAGTCATGAATTTGGGCGATGCGCTGGACGTATTCGGCCTCAGTGAGAGCAAACTCAGCAGGGAAGCTTTCCTCAGGGGCTAAAGCCCCGTTCTTCTTTTCGCTTTCTTCGGCAGGACTGAAGTCATGCCCTGATACAGATGGGAGATTGTTCCGGAATCGCGCCAGCTCAGGCGGCTGACCGCCGACAAAACTTCCAGATCGGTGGTCGTACGCGTAGCTCCGTGCGTAGATCCCAAACCATGCCAGCGGCTCGCCGACATTGGCCGCGCGAGTTCCTGCCTTCAGTTCAAAGCAGCTTGCGCAGTCGTAACTGAAGAAGCCCGCCGCGCAATGGCCGGCGGCCACTGCGTTCTCAAGGTCGGCAAACAGCGGGGGAATCTGTGCCGGCGAATATGCGGCGCACACGCGCAAAGGAGCCGTGAACAATTGCGTCCATGGTTTTTCTTTCGATTCGGAGTCGTTCTGTTTCCCGCCTTCAAGCAGCACTGTGGCCGGCGTCTGCTCCACCAGCGCATAGACCTCAGCGGGAAGGGAATTGCGCCGCGTCATGCAGGCAGTGTAATTAAGAACCGCCGGTTACCGTGAGCACCATCGTGGTGTTATTGGTGATGGCGGTTACGCCGTTGGAGGATTGCCCAGTGACGGTGACGGTGTATGTGCCGTTAGGAGTCGCGGGAGGATGCGACGGGCCGTGCTGGTAATAGTTGTAAAGCGGCTTGCACGCGGTCGTACCCAGCGCGGTGACCAGGCCCACTAATGCCATCAGCGCAAGGCGCTGCAACCAGCGTTTCCGTCGCGCGCCCCAGGCCAATCCCCCGAGCCCGAGGATGCCGGGCAGCAGAATGGCCCAGGCGACGGGGCTGCCTGCGCTTCCTGGAAGTTCAGGCCGTGCTATCTTGGTCGCCAGCAACTCCGTTGTTTGAAGCAGCATGGAGCTGACCGGCGGGCATGCCGATGCGGGCGAACCGGAAGGGCAACTCGCGGGCGTGGCGGGCAGAATCTCCACCGTCGCCGGACTAAAGGCACATGAAGCTTCGCTGGGAAGTCCCGAGCAAGAAAGAGTGACGAACATTGGCGCCGTGAGGGCCGCATTGTCTTCAGGCACCACGGTGACAGCGATCGTGCCGGCCTGGCCGGCGGTGAGTGTGAGCGGCAGCGTTGAAGGCGCCACGGGCGACAGTGTGATCGTGAAGTTTGGAGTGGAGCTGGTTTGGGCTGAAACGTTGCTGGTGATCGAGGCCGAGCTCAGGTGCGTTACGTCGCCCGTGTAAACGGCGCGCAAGGCATGGTCTCCGCCCGCAAGCGACAGCACCGGCGTTGCCTCTCCCGCGCTATTCAAAACCGCTTCGGCCAGTTCGCGGTCCCCGTCGTCAATGACGACGGCGCCGGATGCAGGCAGGCCATCCGCGCCGGTAACTGCAACCCTGGCGATAGCTTGCGTATTCCCGCCCCGATCGCTGGTTTCCACGGTCATGTAGGTATGTGTCGTGATTTGTTGCGCCGACGCGGCCGCCGGCAGCACGGCCAGCGCCAATGCGAACCCCAGTCCCGCAACCCGCTCAAGCCGCCAACCGCGGCGATTCAAACCTCTCACTTGCACCTGCTCCAAATCTCCAGAAGGATCGCGCCTGCGCCCAGCGGCGCTTCGCGTATTGACTCTGCGCAAGCCCTTATTGTATCTGGCCGGGGCGCATCCCGGCCAACCTACCCACCCGAGGCATCGGACCCCTGTTTGACGCATCGCCGGCCGGAACGCCATCCGGCCGTCGCGCTAGACTTTCAGCGTAGGTGCATCGCCATGACAGAGGCTGTTCCACGCCCCCAGCTCGCTCACCTCACCGCCGTTCTCGACGATCTGCACGCCAAGGGCACGCACTTCAATCTCCGCGTTCTCGACGATCAGCAGGCGCCGGTTTGCCACTATGACGGCCGCGAGGTCATCAACCTGGCCAGCAACAATTATCTGGGCCTGGCCAACCATCCCAAGCTCATTGAGGCAGCGATCGCCGCCACGCGGGCGTTCGGCGTGGGCTCGGGCGCGGTGCGCACCATCGCCGGAACCATGCGCATCCACATGGAACTCGAAGAGAAGATTGCGCGCTTCAAGAATGTCGAGGCCTGTGTGGTCTTCCAGAGCGGCTTCGCGGCCAACGCCGGCACGGTGAGCGCCATCCTCGGCAAAGAGGACTTCATCCTTTCTGACGATCTGAACCACGCGAGCATCATCGACGGTGCTCGACTTTCGCGGGCTACGATCAAAGTTTTTCGCCACAAAGATGCGGCTCATTGCGAGGAGTTGCTGCAGCAGCTCGCATCGCAGCCGGGAAAGAAGCTGGTCATTACTGACGGCGTCTTTTCGATGGATGGCGACATTGGCCCCGTGGATAAACTGGCCGCGCTGGCCGAGAAGTACGGCGCCATCATGATGGTCGACGACGCCCATGCTTCGGGCGTTCTTGGCCGCAACGGGCGCGGGTCAGTGGATCACTTCGGCATGCACGGCAAAGTCGATGTGCAGGTGGGCACTCTTTCGAAGGCCATTGGCGCGCTGGGCGGCTACGTCTGCGGATCAAAGGATCTGATCGACTACCTCTATCACCGCGCGCGGCCGTTTCTGTTTTCGACTTCGCATCCGCCGTCGGTGGCAGCGACGTGTATCGCGGCCTTCAACATTCTGGAGAGCGAGCCGGAACTGATTCTGCGCCTGTGGTCGAACACTCGCTACTTTCAGGGCGAGCTCAAGCGCGCCGGCTTCAACATCGGCGGCGTGAATACGCCGGCCACCGAAACGCCGATCACGCCGATCATCGTGGGCGAGGGCCGCGCAGCCATGGACTTCAGCCGCGCGCTCTTCAACGAGGGCGTGATGGCAACGGGAATTGCTTTCCCCACGGTGCCCGAAGGAAAGGCCCGCATCCGCGCCATTTTGACGAGCGAGCACACACGCGCTCAGCTTGACCACGCGCTGGAGACGCTGGAGCGCGTGGCAAAGCAGATGAACATTCTTTAGGGAAACAGATTTTGAGGCGCGTTCTCTGGTGCGGGGTGTCCGCGCCAAAACCCTCCGATCCAAGCGGCCATCAAGGGCATTTCCATTGGGGATCGAGCGCGGTGATGACCTGGCAGCACTTGTTCTTATTTGCGGCCAACGTCGCCGAACGCATGACTTCAGCTTGTTGCGCCGGAGTCAGGGACCAGTTCAGCGGATCGGTCCTGACGAGGTTCAGGCTGTCTTCGTCGTCGATCACGATGTGCTTCAGAATCGTGGCCCTGCCTGTGTAGGCCTGGGCGAAAAGATCGAGGGCACTGCGATTGCGCCCCGTAACGCTGTCGTGGCCGGCGGAGTAAAACGCCTGGAGCGGCGCGAGAAGCTGCGCGGAGAGGTTCCACGGCGTGGCGGAGGGGTTCACACTCCAAGCAGCACAACAGTTGGTTCTTGCGGGCGAATCGGGGCTGTTGCGTATCTCCACCAGGACGATCTGAACTTGAGGCGCGCCCTTGGGCAATCCATCCAGCGCGGCACGAAGGAATTCGATCGCTGAAGCCGTTCCGTCGTTATCGTAGTAACCTCCATCGACAAAATGAACGCCCTGCATCGAGTGCACAGCGGGAAAAGTTGCGGCAGACGAGACGTAGGGAAAAGTCGCCGAGAGTTGAGCGCCCGTCGCCAGCGGCAGATCGGGAAATCGGGCGCGATCGTTCTGCTCGAATTGCGCTGCGCCGTAGACCTGGAGGAATGACTCCGCTGGCTGAGGAATAAGCGGACTGTAGTTCGGTGCGGTGTAATACGGGATCTGATAGTTGGCGAGCAGGAAGCGATCGCCTCCTTCCACCGTGGTCGTGTTCATGGTGAAGGCGGGAATGGACGTTTTGATAGGGTCGAGGTTGGCGAGCGCCAACTGCGCCTGGTTCGCTTCGTTTCTCTGTCGCGCCTCGAGCTCGGCGGACAAAGTGATCCACTTGTGGGGACGATTGCTCGGCTGGCAGAAGGGATCATCGAGATTGCGCGCGAACGCCTTGCGCAACGCCCATGTGCGATCCTTCGCCAACGGAATTCTGTTCCAGTTGTAGGCCCACGGCGACTGGCCCAGGTCATCTACGCCGTTCGAGCGCGGCCAGATGTAAGGCGCCAGCGGCACAAAGGCTTTCGGAATGTCGTAGTAGACCAGTCCCCATCCGACCGCCTCGAGACTCGAGCACTCCGCCCGGACGTTCATCCGTTCCCAATCGGCACTGCCGCCGTTGGTATTCTCATCCAGCTCGCGCAGGTAGTCATACAGGCCGTTGCTGCCGCCTGAGACCGTACTGAGAAGAAGAATCTGCTGGTGAAAAGTCCCGAGCGAGCTTTTCTGGGCCAGCTTTTCCAATTGCCCCAGAACCGCTGTCGTCCACGCGGCGGCGTGAATTCCGCCTCCCGTCGACGTGACAACAATCAGGGGCTGGTTGGGAGAGTCCGCGAGCTTTTTCTCGAGAATATCCGCAGGAGTTGGAAGCTGGACTGGTGCGTCGCGCAGCGAAATGGAGAGGTAATGTTCCTCTCTCGCACCATATACATTCACGAGCCGAGGGATGACGATGAGCAGCACAATCACGGTGAGAACGGGAACGCGATAGCGGTCGGCGAAGAAGGCAATTGCGCCGAGGGCCCAAACGGAAGAGATGATGAGGATGAGGACAAGAGCGAGAATTGGAAAACGCTCCGCATCCGTGAGCCAGTAGAGCAAGGGAATGGACGCTGAAAAAGCCACGATGATGCATGCTAGGATCCGCTTCCAAACGCGGAGTCTGCGCGCGTCGCCCGCCTTGCCCGGTTTCGCGCAGGCAACGGCCACAATAAGCCCGACATTGAGAATCACGTGGAGGATGAGCGCCACGACTGACCAGGTAATGATCGGCACGGGGGCCGTGAGCGGAAACATCACCCAATAAAGCTGGAAGAACCCGGCCGTCGCCACGAGGGCAAAGTAGTGGCCCTCGTAAAGGTCACTGTGCGGAGTCTTTCGATAACCCGGAACCGGAAAGATGCGGGAGATCCATCGCAAAACCTTGTGAACCCACGGCATCATCTCAGCGTCTTCCAGTGCATCGCCCTTCCGGTCTCCCCGTCCGTCCTGGCTCAGCAACATCCATTTGCGGGGAAACAGCATCGTTCGTGCGGCCGAATGTCCAAAGCCTGCCTCCGCGCCTGCTGCTACCGCCGTGGAGGAATAGCTGAGGTAATAGATGGCGTTGACCACGTACCAGAACACAATCGCGAGTGCGCCGCCGGCGGCAACTCCCAGAGCAATCGCTCCCCAACCTACGTTCTCGGTGGAGCCGTTGAAGAAGAAGTAGACAACGACGATCGCGTTATTGAGCTGGGACAAAACCGGAGCGATCCATTCATGGCGCGCCCGATTGTCGGCCAGAAAATGCTTTAAGGATGTGGGCGCGGCGTCGCCAAAGCGCTCTTCTCCATTGATGACGACGATGCGCGCCAGGATGAGCGCTACAAAACTCGACGAGAACAAAAAGAACTCGACACAGAGATACTGGCTCCATCGAACCGGCGTCACAATTCCGCTCACCAGCGACCGCATCCTCGTGGGGCTGTTGAGCCAGATCAGCAGCAACGGAAACGCCCACAGAAGGATGCTGAATCGCATGAAGTAGAGATAGCGAATCCAGCGCACAGCTCTCTTCGCGATCACCTTGGCTTTTCTGCGGAAGGCTCGGGGTTTCGCATTCATACTGATGTCTCCTTATTCCGTTGCACGGATTGACCCGCTCCTGAAGAGCGGAGCTTGATATTGAAAATTGATACGAATTGACCGATAAACGATGGAAGACTACAAGAATGATTGCAGCGGTAAGCTCGAGAAGAAACGGCGCGAGGGGAAGAGAAAAATCGAGTGCCCCAAGCATAGCGCGATCGCCGCTCAAGTCAAGTAATCAACTGTATTAACCAGAAAGACACTGATCGCTCCGCGCACGACTTCACCTCGCGCGCACTCTGTACTATGGACGAAGGCACTCGTCGACTTCGTCGCTCCAGTGTCGCGAAGGATCGGATCGATGATCGCTCACCTGCGCGGCAAACTCATTCACAAACAGCCCGGCCAAGCTATCGTTGAAGCCGCGGGCGTGGGCTACGACGTTACCATCTCCGTGCCCACGTTTGCGGCGCTGCCCTCGGTTGGCGCCGAGGCCGCATTGCACATTCACACCCAGGTGAGCGACGACCAGATTGCGCTCTTCGGCTTTCTTGACCGCGAAGAGAAGCGGCTTTTCGAGCGGCTGATTACTGTGAGTGGAGTCGGCCCGAAACTGGCGATCAAAATCCTGAGCGGGCTTAATTCCGAACGCGTGATTCAGGCTATTCGCGGCCAGGATCACGCGCAGCTCACGCACATTCCCGGCGTGGGCAAAAAGCTGGCCGAGCGGCTCGTGGTCGAGCTCAAAGACAAGCTCGACGACTTTGCCGTTGCGCCTGCACAGCCGTCCGTGCAGGGCCCGGCTGTCGATGACGTGCTCTCCGCGCTGACCAATCTCGGCTACCAGCGACCGGCGGCAGAAAAGGCCATCGAGCAGGCAATCGCGAAAGAGAAAGCTCTCGCCGGCGACTTCGACGGGCTGTTCCGGAGTGCGCTGAAGATCATCCGGTAGGGCTTCCGACAGGCCGAAAACAGGCGGTTTGGAGCCGTTTTGGCTCAAAAAAGGGCCGGTTTCGCTCACAAAATCGACCAAATTTGTCCACGATTTTTCGATCGATTTGCTGATTAAAAAAGAGTTAAGGTGGTTACTTCGGGTTTTGTGGGTGTCAAATTTTTTTATTTGTTATTTCCTCCTCTGGATCCAGTCAGAGTCCGAAGACCTTTGGCGATTCTGAATTGAGGCTAGCAAAACCCGCGAATTGATCGGCAAACTTAGCGCAGGATTTTTGTTCCGTGTTTTCAGTGGTTTGCGAGAAATTTGAGGCGGACGGGGCTTGACATCAGGCGCGCTGCCCGCGAGGAATGCAAATTGAGCTCAGAAGAATCGGGCCAAGTCGCCAGCCAATCGCCTGCAATCGTGAGATTTTCAATGCGTTCGATGGGTCCAGCGCTCGGATTTATAACCCAGAATTCTACAAGTCCGATTAATCTATACATACCGCTGATTCTTGATTTGCCCTTAAGCGTTAGCCTTCCCTGCAGGCAAAGGATGGTTTGATTGCGTCTTACTGTCGCCGTTGTCAGCCTCGGTGTCGCCCTCAGTGTCCGTGCCGGGGCCACGCCAATCCCGAATACGATGCAGCTCGCGACCGTACCGGCAGTATGCAGTCTTGTGTCTGAATCCGATCCGAGTCTGCTCCCGGGGGATCTTTCCGGCGCAGCGGACAACACGCTAGAATCGGGCGCGCCAGACGGCCCCCAGTCGGCGGCGGCCGGCGATTCCGCAGGCCAGAATGCAAAAACGACCCCTGCGTCCGATCCCGGCGTTCCCGTTGACGCCAACGGAACTCCGATCCCGCTCGAGCGCCAGGAGCCGACGCGGATCCTCGGTTTCATGCCAAACTTCCGGTCCGTTTCAGGTGGAGCAAAGCCTCACCCTCCGGGATGGAAGTACAACTTCACTGTCGCCACTCATCAGGCCACGGATTACTCTTCCTTCATTTTTCTCGGCCTTACCTCGTTCATGGCAGAAGGAATCGACGAACATCCCGCCCTCGGCAAGGGCGCAGGCGGCTTCTACGCCTACACGTGGCGCGGCTTTCTCGATAAGACTGACAACACCTATCTCTCAGCGTGGCTACTGGCCTCCTCGTTGCACGAAGACACGCGCTATTATGCGCTCGGCGCGGGACACAGCATTTTCATCCGCGAACTTTACGTCATCAGCCGCCAGGCTGTCGCGAAAACGTACGGCGGCCGCGAGACGCCCAACATCGCCGGGCTAGGCGCCAAAGTTCTGGCGCAGGTGGTTTCGCGCACCTACTACCCGTCCAGCGCAACCACTTTTCCCGTGCTCGCCGAAAAATTCGGCTACTCGGTGATGCGCGATGTGATCTTCTCGTCGATCCGCGAGTTCTATCCGGATGCGGCGGCGCACTTCATTCGAAAGCATCGCGAGAAGATGGCCGCGAAGGCTGCGGCGCAGGGCGCGACGGCGCGGTGAGGGCCGTTCGCAGCATTGCCGCGGTTGAATGATCCAGGTGCGGACCGCTTTTTTGCCGCCCCATTCGGCGCCAGTAATCATTAGGTGTCTAGATTAGCTTGACATTAAGTGCGGCATTGCCGCACAATCGACCTATGCCCGCTCCTCTCCCGACCGTTGTGGAGACCAGTGTTTTTCGGCGCAAGGCAGAAAAGCTGCTCACGAGCGAAGAATACGACGATCTGCTGCTTTATCTTTCGAGGTATCACCTGGCAGGGGACGAAATCCCGGGTACTGGCGGCGTGCGGAAGCTCAGGTATGCAATCGGCGGGCGTGGAAAATCAGGCGGGGTGCGGGTCATCTATTACTTTTTCGACGAAATGAACCCGATCCTTGCACTCTTCCTTTACGCGAAGAATGAGCAAGGAAATCTAACTCCGGCGGAAAAGAAGGTTGCAGCTTCTCTTGCGGCGGCAATGAAATCAGAAGCAAAGACCAGGAGGGTGAGGCGATGAAGCGGAAAAGCATTGACCCCGAGCTGATCGAGTCCATGAAAGAGGCGCTGGCCATCGTTCAAGGCAAGGTCAAGCCGGCCCGTGTCACCACTTTCAAGCCGTCGATTGCATTGGAGATTCGCAAAATCCGCGTTGCCACCGGATTAAGCCGCGCGGAGTTTGCCCGCCGTTATGCGCTCGACCCTCGCGCCTTGCAGGAATGGGAACAGGGCCGCCGCCGGCCCGATCGCGCCGCGCGCGCGTATCTCACCGTGATCGCGCGCAGACCGAAAGCAGTGGAAGAGGCGCTGGCGAGCTGATTCGGTGCGCGCTGAGGATCATCCGTTGATCCTTCGACCGGCCTAATTTTGCGAGGCCTCGACCGGCGTGAAGGGTGACGGCGAGTACTTCTGCGTGGCTGCATTCCAGCGGAAGGTTCTTCGCTGAACGGTCAACTTCCCGTCAAAAGTTCTGCTTCGCGTTTCCTCAATTGCGCGGGAACGGGAGTCGCGAACCGGGATCACCGTAAAAACGCTCTTCCGATCCAGTTCGTGCGGCGGCTTATCGTATTGAAAATCGTGGAACACCTCGTCAGTGACGAGCTCTGTCACTAGCTTGCCCCCGTGATCGAGAAAACTGAGAAATGTTGCTCCAGGTACCCCGTCCCGCGCCCGGCACAATCGTGATGGACCATGATCTCATCGCGATTCGGATCCCGAATCCAGGCAGTTTCGAACGAGACAGTTTCATCGTAGTGACAGTCCAACTCGATATGATCCGTTACATGCCAGGCCTCTTGTTGCCGAGCAAGAGCATACAGGTAGGCGGAGTCGGTGAGAGGAAAGCACGGGAAGAACAGAAGTGCGAAGAACTGGTGTTCGCTGACGCGAGCAGTCTGCCACTTCACCCACAAAGATGAGTCATTCTCTGAAGCGGAGAAGAATGACTCAGCGATCTTCCTGTCGACCCCGAGGGTTACGAGGCGATCAACAGTTTTGCCCCCGAAGTTGATCCAATTCTGCATGTCAACGTCATTCTCTGAATCCGGTTGCCGATCGGCTGGCGTCCGGGCCGTCTGCGCCGGGCCGTTACCGGATGGTGGCGCTTGAATCGCGCCCTGCTGCTGAGCACACACATTCAATCCGAATGCGACCGCAAGAATCGTCAGGATTTTGGAGATCATAGGAGGCGCCTACCGTTCAGCCGGTGGAATCATAAACCCTTTCCACTTGCCTCGCGCGATAGACTTCTCTTTGTTATGGCTCCCAAGAAAAAGCCCGCACCAGCCGCCGCCGTTCCGTACTTCCGACCTGAAGCTCTCACGTTCCTGCGAAATCTTGCCAAACACAATGACCGCGCATGGTTTCAGCCGCGCAAGGAGCAGTTTGAAGCGGAGCTGAAGGAGCCGATGCTGGCCATCGTGCGCAAAATTACCGACGCAATGGTGGACTTCGCGCCCAACCATGTGCGGCCCGCGGAGAAGTCTCTATTCAGGATTTATCGCGACACGCGCTTCTCGAACGACAAACGCCCCTACAAAACACACGTGGCCGCGTGGTGGACGTACACGGGATTCGAGAAAACGTCAGGCGCCGGCTACTACTTTCATGTGAGCGCGAAGGAAGTGATCATCGCCGCAGGGTCATATATGCCGGAGAAGGAACAGTTGGCCGCAATCCGCCACTGGCTGCTGGATCACCATAAGGAATTCAGGAAGCTGCTCAAGAGGCCAACGGTGCGCAAGCTCTACGACGAGTTCGAGGGCAACGCGCTCACGCGCCCGCCGAAAGGTTTCCCGTGCGAGCATCCGGGGATGGACCTGATCCGCTGCCGCCAATGGGGCCTGGCCGCGGAGCTGCCTGCGAAGGCTGCTCTCAAAAAGGACATTGCCGACGTGGTGATTCGCTACTTCAAGGTTGCCGCGCCGGTTGTGGACGCGCTCAACACGCCGATTGCAGCGAGTCTTGCGCCGAAAAGAAGGGTGCTTTTCGGACTGGAATGAACGGGACGGGTTGATTGAGTTTCCCACCCTTGCCGCAAAAAACAAAATGCGGCAAGGATGGGGCACCCCACATTGAAACCCGCCAAACCCGCTCCAATTGCGGGTTTCAGAGGCCAGGTGGCCCAAAATCAGGCAAATATCGGCATTCCACCCACAAAAACCGAAGAAAATTGTGGAAATCAGGCATTTTCCCATTGACTTTGCCCCTACTCAAGCCGCATGGTAACCATCGGCAGGGTTCTTCGCAGCCGCATGAATACAGGGTTTTCGTACACAAGCAGCCTTGATCTCCCTTTGCCATGCGGTCAGTATTTTGTTGCGGAAGCCCCACCGATCAGGCAGCCCAGAGGGCTCGCCGAGAAGGAGAACATTCAATGGCATCTGGATTGACCAAGACGGCCCTGACACGGCTCCTGGCCGAGAAGCTCGAATTAACGAACAAGCAATCCGCGGCCTTCCTTGACCTGCTGGCGGAAACGGCCATCAAGGAGACCAAGAAGAGCGGCGTCTTCGTAATCCCCGGCATCGGCCGTTTGGTGAAGGCCGAGCGCAAGGCCCGCATGGGCCGCAACCCCCAGACCGGCGAAGCCATCAAGATCAAGGCCAAGACTGTGGTGAAGTTCCGCGTGGCCAAGTCCGCCAAGGACGTGATCGCGCCTCCGAAGAAGTAAATCCTCCCCCAGACTGAATGGGAAAAGGGGAGAGCCTCGCGCTCTCCCCTTTTTCATTTGTCCTCCGGTCGCCCCGCCGGTCGCGCGAAGAGATTTTCTCGCACACTGCCGCGTAGGAAAGCTGCGGGCCTGATCATGCAGCGTCGGGCGTGGGTTCTTTGCGCGGCACGAGCGCTCGCACGATGAGCCAAACGCCGAAGGCTATGAGGATCGATCGGGGCCAATTGAGATGGAAGCAGCCCCACGCCGCGCCGAATACTCCCGCGCTCACCAGAGTGGCGATCCACTGTTTCATCAGGCCGCGCGCTGTGAGCGAAGCCAGAAAGCTCCAGAGAAGGCCCTCGAGCATGAGTTGCTGGTCGTAAAACCAGGCGAGGACCGCCATGGTGAAGAATGCGCCGATGGGCATCACCTCAGTGAAGATCGCGGTGAGCCAGTGCGGCTTGTTCCCGGCGGGCGGCAAACTACCACGTAAGCGGGGAAGCAGTCGCGGCACAGCGCGCAGATACTGCTCATAGGGCTGGCCGAGCTGCGCGGCGAGGAAAGCCTCCTCGCCAAGGATCAGACGCAGGTAAAAGACCGTAATCAGCACGACGGTGAAAAGGGCGCCGCTGGGTGGCATGAGAAGCGACACGGCGATCATCATGAACCAGCCGCCCGTGTAGAGGGGATTTCGCATGAAGCGGTATGGCCCGTCGGCCATCACCGCGCCGGCCTGCATATCAGCGTGGTGAACTGTGCTGTATCCCAGATAGGCCGCGCCCCACACGCGCAACACCGCGCCTGCGAGAGCCGCAAGCGCGCCGAGAACGATTACGATCGGCGTGGCCACAGTGAAGCTCACAACACCCAGCCTGCTCATTTCGAGCGGAAGCCATTCCAGCGTGGAGATTCGCCGGCCAAAGTCCCATCCACCGGTCGAAAACGCGATCCAGGGCGCCCAAAATCCAAGAAAGACGATGACGATCTGAATCACCATCCGCAGACGAAACTCAATTGCACTGGCGCGCATGTTCTTCTCCGAGGCCGAAGTGAGTCATCCGGACTTCCTAGATTACTCAACTGGGCGGCGGCGCGTCTGTGCGAGTTCCCGCAACCGACGGGCTCCCCTGAAAGTCGCGTAGAATTCATTCAACATTCGAGCCGCGATGCAAGTGGGCGGCTTCACTGCGGGGTCACGGAGGCATGGTTGATGAAGGTGCAGTGGATATTCGCCGTTCCAGTCCTAGCGCTCTTCATCTGCGCAGCTGCTACGGGCCAAGCTGCCGCAACCGCGAGCCTGGACGATCAGCTGATTGCCGCAGCCACGAACGGCGACGCAGCAGGCGTGGCGCTGCTGCTGCAAAAAGGCGCCCATATTGAGGCCAAGGACAACCTGGGCTGGACCCCGTTGATCTGGGCGGCTTACCAGGGCCACACCGATGTGGTGAGTCTGCTGCTCCAGAAAGGCGCCAACCTTGAAGCCAAGGGGAAAAAGGGTCAAACCGCGTTGCACGAAGCCGGCTATATGGGGCACACCGAACTCGTGATGCAGCTGCTGGAGATCGGCGCAAAGATCAGCGAAAGCGACAAGCGAGAGTGGCCGGCGCTGCCTGAAGCGGCCAGCCAGGGCAATCTTGGGGCAGTCGAGCTATTGCTCGTGAAGGGCGCGAGCATCGAATCCAAGGACGAAAACGGAGAAACGGCGCTTATCCGCGCGGCCAGCGCCGGACAAGTGGATGTGTTGAAGCTGCTGCTCGAAAAGAAGGCGGACATCGAGGCCAAAGACAAGGATGGCGCTACCGCGCTGATTGAGGCAGCTTATGAGGGCCAGGCCGATGCGGTGCAGGCGCTGCTGGACGCAGGCGCGAACATCGAGGCCAAGGCCAGCGCCTATCCCAACGACGGGGATACGGCGCTGATTGAAGCGGCGGCCGCGGCAAAACGGATGTCGTCACGCTGCTGCTGGCCAAAGGGGCCAACATCGAGGCCAGAGACAAGAACGGCTGGACGCCGCTGATACAGGCGGGCGACATGGGCCAGCCCGAGGTTTTGCAGTTGTTGCTGGCGAAGGGCGCCAACATCAACGCCAAAGGCAAGGACGGCAACACGGCGCTCCATTGGGCGATCAACGAGCGGCACCCCGACGCGGCAAAGGTACTTGAGGATCACGGCGCGAAGTAGAACTGCGGTCGCACCGCTCATGCAGGGGAAGGCCCGGCTATTTCAATTTCCTGATTGTGTCTTCCTTGGGAACGGTTACGTCGAACTGGCTGGAAGGAAGTTCGACATTCTCTTCTACTCGTTCCACTGAGAGAGTGATGTCAATGCCCTCCTGCGGGCGCTTGATGACAACCTTGGAGGGGTACTTGCCGGCGCTGAATGTGGTGTAGTTGCTATAGAAGATCTGTGTCTCCAGCTCACCATCGGTGTTATAGACGTACTGGTCGTAGGGCAGCATGTCGTCGCGGTGGAACGTGATGGTGCGGGCGGGCAGAAGCTCATGACCGCTTTTATGGTGCATGACGCTCAGAACATATTCCGGCTCTGAATACAAATGCTTATTCGAGGCGTCCGACACTGTCTCGGTGTCGCTGGCCACCATGTATTCATCGTCCGGGTCCAGGCCACGCACTGCGATCGCGTCGAGAAAAAAGTCGGGGCGGAGGTTTTCAAGTGGATTCGTCGACTTCTCGGTGACGGTGTTCGAGCCTTTAATGGCCAAGTTCTTCGATGGGATGACGAGCGTGAACTGACTGCCGTCGCTGGCCATGTCAAAGATCTTCACGCCGAAATATGTCCCCAGCACGCGGAGCATCTTCGGCTTGCGCATCAAAATGTAGCCGCGGCAGGAGGGAAAGTCTTTTGCGAGGCCTTCAGAAGATTTCGTCTCCGTGGCATAAACCTCTACGGTGGCCGTCAGGGTCCGGATCGCGTCCCAGCGCTGATTGAGTTGCTCGACGAGCTGGTCGGGCGTAGCAGTTTGCACGATCGCCGGAGCCTTGGGAACGGGGAGATGACGCTTGGTCGGGATGAAGTAGGAGCATCCGGAAAGCAGGAGCGGAAGAACCAGCGCAACACGGCGGGCGAGACGAGGATGCAGCGTCATCGCTCACCCGCCTTCTTCTGCGCCTTGCGGTAGTTGGCCACGTTGCGGTTGTGCTCGTTAAGGGTTGCGGCGAACAGAGAATGGCCCTGAGCGTCAGTTCCAGCTGCTACGAAGTAGAGATAGTTGGTCTTCGGCGGATCCATAGCCGCGCGCAACGACGGGAGGCCGGGGTTGCACACAGGTCCCGGCGGCAGGCCCGCGTGCAGATAGGTGTTATACGGCGTGTCGCGCGTCAGATCGCTCTGGTAGATCGCGCCGCGCCAACGGCCTGCGAGTTCCAACCCATAGATCACCGTAGGATCGGTGCTGAGCGGCATGTTCCTGGCCATCCGGTTCTCAATCACGCTGGCCACGAGCGGGCGTTCGGCATCCACGGCCGTCTCACGCTCTACAAGCGACGCGATGGTGACCACCTGATGCAAATTCCCACCCAACCCCAACTGTGTAGCTGCCGACCGAAACCGCTTCACCATGAGGGCAACCATTTGGTCCGCCGTGACGCCTGGCGAGAAGCGGTAGGTATCCGGAAACAAGTAACCCTCCAAGCTTTTCGCGCCGGGATCCAGGTCGGCGACCAGATCCGTCTGGCTAACTGCCGCATCGAGAAAGTCCTGCCGGGTACCCAGCCCAACTTGTTCCACGCGCGCGGCAATATCGAAGATGTTGGCCCCTTCAGGAACCGTCAAAGCGATGGTGAAAACGTCGCCACGGGCAATCCGCCCATAAACCTCGGCGACCGGGACCGGGTGGTCGAAGCGATACATCCCGGCGTGCAGCGTTCCGTGCCGGAACCAGCGCACCATATCGAAGGCGTACCGGCTGCGAACGACGCCTGCCGCTTGAAGTTGGCGCCCAATGCGAGTAGCCGAGGAGCCGGGGACCACATTGACGAATGTCTCCGTCTCAGGGCCGTAGGGAGTAAGAACCAACCATGCCACAGCCCCTGCCGCAAGCGCCGCAACCAGCAGCAATACCAGCAAGATACCTGCCGCGCCGGAACCCTTCTTTCTGCCGCCACTCCGTCTGCGTCGAGCCATCCTGCCGTTTTGGACCCTTCCCTGAAAAAGAATAGGGACGCGAAAATTGCAGCTTGAGTTCCCCCCTCCCCTGATTGTACCGGGATCAAAGCGCTGCCGCGCCCGTCGCAAGAGGCTCGGGAGCGCGCGGTGACCCAAATACGTAAGCTGGGCCTTAAGCTGAATGTGAGGTGCAGCATAAGTGAAATCTGGCGGTCGATCACGCGATCCGGCCCGATATCTCGGCCTGGATGTCGGCAGCCGCCGCATCGGCGTGGCAGTGTCGGACGAACTGGGGCTCATGGCGCAGCCAGTGCTCACGCTCGAGCGGCGCAGCAACCGCCGAGAAGACTTGCGCTCGCTGGCGCGGCTCTGCCGGCGGTTTGCCGTGGCCGGGATCGTGGTGGGCAACCCACTGCATCTCTCCGGCGAATCGAGCCCGCGTGCAGCCAAAACCCAGGCCTTTGCCGCAGAGCTGGGCGAACTCACGGGCCTGCCCATTCACTTTTGGGACGAGCGTCTGACCACACGCGAGGCGCACGAAATTCTGTACAAGGCCGGCCATGAGCGGCAAAAACACCGCAAGGTCGTCGACCAGGTGGCGGCGACACTGATTTTGCAGTCGTTTCTCGATGAGAAGCAGGGGCGTGGGAACGCATGGACCCAGCATATTCGGACCGTCTAATCAGCTCCGGGCCCCTGATTCTCGATCAGGAGACTGCGGGTTCGAATCCCGCTGGCTCTGCCGTGACGGGTTCTGCCGCAGTCCCCGGGGCCGTGACGCGGCGGCAAGCCTGCCACGGTGCATGGCTCAAAAGGGCAAATAGCGCTGCGCATTCAGATCACGCCGCGGATAAGTCTTGGCGGAGTCTTTTAACGGTTAGGAAGATGGTCCTTCACGCCGCGAATGGGATCTCAATTCTCCTCCGCCCTACCAGGGATGGCTCGAGGCTTTAGCTACTTACTAAGAAGTTTTAGGCACTTACTAAAGGTCATGGTCCTCGATAACCTTGACATTACTTAATTCAAGGCGTAGGCCGCTGGTGGCGGGGAATTCCCGCTTATTCACAAAATCCGAGGAAAGTGAGGAAATTACCATGAACTCTCGGCTTTTACGAGGCGCAGGAATCGTAGCCACGCTAGTATTCCTGCCGCTTGTGGCCTGCGCTCCACCGCCCGTCAGCATTACCGTGTCGGGATCATGTAATACCACCACTGGCCAATGCACCATTGGCGGCTCCATATCGATCGGGACTCCGAAGCCCCAGGACAGCGGCGGGCTGGCTCCAGCGGATCTCACCACCGCTTTGGCCTCCGGATACACAATCACGTACGCCGTCCCCTCTGGGGTCTTCACGCCTTCATCGAGCCCGGCTCAGACGACGCTTACCGGAACGACTGACACCGGATACACCAGCAGCATTACGGAAACCCTTACCTACGCGGGATCCGCTCCCGACAGTGCCTACAGCGGGTACACTGACTACATTTACTCCATGCCGGCAAGTCAGGCCCTGACAACCTGGGTAGACGCCGTCAACGCCAATACGATCAGCGTCTTGGGCCTCGCCACGTCGACGAATGGAGTGTTCAATTCCGGGAGTACCGGAACCTACACCGTATATGTGACGATCGCCAGTACGCAGACCGGAACGGTGCCGACAGGCTCCGTGGCGCTTACCCTGGTGCCGCATCACCAAGCGCCTCCACCGCAACAATACTAGGGCGCGCGCTAAGGGGGAATACCAAGCGATGAGACCAAGAATCCTCGCAATTTGTTTAACATCGCTTTTTTTGGTTCGTTCCTGCGGCCTGGGTAGCCAGACCGCAGGAACGCTTTCCTCCGTGTCGGTGGATGGCTCGATTGTGCTTCCGCTGGACTATACCGTTAGACACCTTTTCATAACGCTCGACGATCAGAGGCTTGGAACGCTTTCGATGCTTGTTGATACCGGTACTGCTCGGACGTTTGTGGCCAAGTCGATTGCAAAAAAAGAAAAGCTCCACAAATCCTTCTGGAGGCGAACCACGTCGGTGAGGGGATACGGGACCGGCCCATCCAAGCAGGAATGGAGCACCGTGCCGGTGACGCTGCGAGCAGGACAGGTTTCAATTTTCGCTGGCTTGGCTCCGGTTATCGATCTCGCCGAAACCAGTAAAACGCTTCGACGGCGAGTCGACGGCGTTCTCGGTTGGGACTTTTTCGAGAAGTGGTGCACCACCCTCGATTTCGGTCAGAAGCGCTTGACCCTGCGTCCCTTGTCACAATGCGCTCCGCCGCGCGGCACACTGCGCACGCTCAAAGGCGAGTGGTCTGATTTTGGGTTGGTGCTACACACGCAAATTACGTTTCCGAGTGGGAGATCAGTTCCCGCCTCTCTCTTGATCGACACCGGCAGCGACGCCACGCTCATTCTCAATGCGCAGTTTCGATCGGCGGCTGGCCTTCCATCGGAACAGCCCAAGGTTGCGCAGCCTGATCCTGACGGTCGCGGAACGTCTGCTGTCGCGACTACGGCTTGGGGTGCGAACGGCACCTACGTTGGCGATATTGTTCCAGTCAAGCACATTGTCATTGAAGATGGACAGATACAAACGGACGACGCCGACAGGAATTTGATCCTGGTTGTCCATCAAGGCGCTATCCCCCCTTGGCACTGGTGGCAATTCGCCGATAGAGACGCGCGAATCCTCCGCGACGGCACGATTGGAAACGCGTTTCTTGAACAGATGCTTTGGACCTTCAATCCGGCTGCCAAGAAGATCTATATTCAGGCTTACGGCTATTAAATCGGCCTTCAATGACTACCATGATTTTGTGGCAAATCAATACGGCAGCGGCGACGATGATCCTGCAGTCGTTTCTGGACGAGAAAACCAGCTCCTGGCTCCTAGCTTCTAGCTGCTAGCCGTTAGCTACTTCGCGATTACGGCCGGCAAGCACAGAGCAACTCGATGATTGGTCTTCGAGTTCAAGCCCAGGCAGCGTGCTCCGAGCGCATTCCGGAGTTGGAAGCTAGAGGCTAGAAGCTCGAGGCTGCTCTTTTCCGCTGCCGTATAATAACCGTTTAGGAACGCTGAATTCACGCGGCTGAAGCAGCCCCTCGCCGCCACCGGAACATGAATGCCCGAAGCCATTAAAAAGCAGCTCCTCGAGGAGATAAAACAGCTCGAGTATGAGCTGACCACAGAGCTGCCCGCCGAGATCAAGAAGGCGCGGGCTCTGGGAGATCTGTCGGAAAACGCCGAATATCATATGGCCAAGCAGCGGCAGGAGTTTGTGAATGCCCGGCTGGGCCAGCTCAAGAAACGCATGGGGGAACTTTCGCTGGTGAATCTCGCGAACATTCCCCGAGACAAAGCCGGATTTGGATCGACGGTCGTGGTCTACGACTCCACCAAGGACGAGGAGCTCGTCTACCGCCTAGTGACGAGCGAAGAGGCCAACGTCTCCAAGGGTCTGATTTCTACCACTTCACCCATTGGGCAAGGCATCGTCGGCAAAAAGGTGGGGGACGTGGCCACCATTGTGACGCCCAACGGCAAACGCCAACTGGAAATCCTCAAACTGACGACGATTCACGACGAAGCCGGCGAGAACGAAACAGCCGCCGGCCAAGAAAAGTAGCAAGGAAGCAAGAATGACCTGGACTAGCGCTTTTGGCCGTGCCTGCGGCTGGCTTTTGGACCGCATCGTGCATGGGCTAGCGCTCACCCGCATCTCGCCCAACGTGCTTACCTTCATCGGGCTGGTGATCAACATTGTCGCAGCGTTTCTGTTTGGCCACGCCAATGCCACGAATGGCGACCTGATGTTTTTCTACGCCGGCCTGGTCATCTTCGGCGCGGGAATCTTCGACATGGTCGACGGCCGCGTGGCGCGCCGCATCAACAAGGTCACCGTCTTCGGCTCGTTCTTTGACTCGGTCATCGACCGCTATTCGGACGTGGTGCTGTTCTTCGGTCTTCTGGTCTACTACGGGCGGATCAATCGCTTCCGCTACGTGGTGCTTGTGGCCTTCGTCATGGTCACGTCGCTGATGGTCAGCTACACGCGCGCCCGTGCGGAAGCGCTGATCGGCCAGTGCAAGGTGGGCTTCATGGAGCGGCCGGAGCGCATCGTGCTTATCCTGCTGGGCGCGCTGTTCAATCACTGGGGCGTGATGGCACCGGTGCTGTGGCTACTGGCCGTGCTCTCGACGATGACGGTGATTCACCGTGTCGTCTACACCTACCAGAACACCAAGCATCTGGCGCCGCTGGCGTGAAAAAAGCAGCTTCTAGCCTCTAGCTTCTAGCCTCTAGCCGGCCCCGTACGCAGGTGAATCTCGAAGCTGCTGCGCCCTCAGACAGTTAGGGTAAAGTGATACGGTAGTGGCAAGTTCCCCGAGGAAAGGAGACGCAGTGACGGTTCAACATCCATTCCTCAAGTCAATCCGCCCGGTCAATCTGCTCTCCTTCGGACCTGATACGAAAGAGATCGAGCTTCACCCGCTGAATATTCTCATCGGACCGAACGGGTCGGGCAAGTCGAATTTGATTGAGATATTCGGGCTACTGCACAAGCTCGCGGATAAAGATCCATGGTCAGACGTTACCGAAACCGGCGGCGCAAACGAATGGACCTGGAAGGGCGAAAATCCAGAAGGCAATCAGCCCACGCTATCTGTTCTTGCATCGGGTCAACTATTTCCTCGTGAACCCTCTTCAAATCCATCGGACCTGCTGCCTAGTAATTTGGTAGAAAAACCCGACTTTTACTCAATTAAATTCAAGAAGAACGAGGAGGGCTCCTTCGAGGTTGCTTCAGAGGTCTTTCGCCAAGAGAAGCGCTGGGAAGATGACCGGATCAACCCTCCGTGGCTTAGCCGCGAAGGCTGGAACTGTACGGTCCATGATGCAAATCCCCCTTCGGCTATCGATTTGAACTCACAATTCAGCCTGAACCCACGGTATTCGACGATCTCTTCATCGGGAATCATCTCGGAATTTGCAGTCCGGGTGCCACATGTTTCAGAATTTGCGGGGAAGGTTAGGGACATCGCGCTTTATCGAGATTGGTCTTTCGGGATTTCGGCTACTCCACGTGATCCACAACCCGCTGGGCTGGACAGCTATCGTCTCGAAGAGGACTTGAGGAACTTAGCTCAGGTTCTGAAAGCTTGGCGCGACCGAGGGGACCAGCCTAGCTTCCATCGCATAGTCGAGTTGACTACAAAGTTCTATGAGCCGGTAAGAGACGTTGATGTCGAACTGCTTGGGACGCATCTGCGAATTATGGTCAAAGAGGAGAATCTTGGCTCGCGGACGCCAGCGACTCGCCTCTCGGACGGAACTTTGCGCTGGCTCGCACTGCTCGTAATTCTCCTTAACCCGACGCCCGCGCCTGTCACTTGCATCGACGAGCCCGAACTCGGATTGCACCCGGACGCGATCCACACTCTTGCCGATTTGTTGGTCGAGGCATCGACCCGCACACAGTTAGTCGTTACGACGCACTCCGACGCCTTGCTTGACGCATTTACGGATACACCCGAAGTGGTTTGCGTCTGCGAAAAAGTCGAGGGTTCCACGGTGATCCGGCGGCTGGACAAAGAACGACTGAAAGTCTGGCTCGACGACTATTCTCTGGGGCAGCTTTGGGCCAAAGGTGAAATCGGAGGCAACCGCTGGTGAAAGTTCGCCTCTACGTGGAAGGCAGTCCGAAGGGCACGCACGCCAACGGCCTCAGGCTTTTCAGGAACGGTTTCAAACAGCATCTGGTGAAACTGGACCCGCGACTGAAGGCGATGGAAGTGTCCCCCTGCGGCTCTACGGAGGAAACGATTCGCGATTACGCGCGTGCCGTGCGCGAGAACAGAGCGGATTTTGTTCCTTCGTTGTTGGTCGACTCGGATACTCCCGTCACAGCAGATTCCCCGGCGGAGCATCTTCGGGCCAAGCTGGACTCCGCGAACGTGCAACGGGATGCACGCGGAAATATTTTCCTGATAGTTCAATGTATGGAATCGTGGTTTGTAACTGACCCAACTGCCCTCAAGGCATGTTTCGGCGGCCAGTTTCGGGAGAATGCCCTTCCGCCCAGCCGCGACATCGAAACCGTCGCAAAGAAAGACATACTGACGGCATTGGAAGCCGCTGTCAAACCGACTCCAACTGGTCGTTATCACAAGATCCAGCACGGCTCGAAGATTCTGGCGAAGCTCAACCCTGACACAGTCGCGCAACGATCCAGGCACGCAAGCGACCTTTATGCATTTCTGCGTAACTCAGTTCAAAGTTGAACCTGCCGGTAAACTGACTGCCACCAGGCAGGGGCTCCGCGCATCTCAATGGTCATGAGCACAGAAAAAGCGACATTCGGAGCGGGTTGTTTTTGGGGCGTGGAGGCGGCCTTTGCGGCAATCCCCGGCGTGACGGCGACGGCCGTCGGCTATGAAGGCGGATCGCTCGACCGGCCAACCTACAAGGACGTATGCACCGACAAGACCGGCCACGCCGAGGTGGTCGAGGTCTACTTCGACCCCGAGAAGGTGGCTTACGACCAGTTGCTCAACGCGTTCTTCGAGTTGCACGACCCAACGACGCTCAACCGGCAGGGGCCGGACTGGGGCACTCAGTACCGCTCGGCCGTCTTCTTCCACTCCCCGGAGCAGGAAGCGCAGGCACGCGCCAAGATTGAGCAGCTGAACGCCGATGGCCGCCACAAGCCGCGCAAAATCGTGACCAAAGTGGAACCGGCGCAGACTTTCTGGCGCGCCGAAGACTACCACCAGCGCTACCTGGAAAAGCGCGGCCAGGCAAGCTGCCACATCTAATCAGATTTCGCTGCTAAGCCAATTCTCCGCTTGACCTTGACCCTGCGTCAGGCCCGACTATGGTCGGAGAGCGATGAGTGGCAGCTACCGGATTGGCGAATTCGCGAAATTGGCAGGAGTAACCGTTCGAGCTTTGCACCACTACGATCGAATTGGTTTGCTCAAGCCGCAGCGCGGAAGCTCCGGTACTCGCCTGTACCGTCTGGAAGACCTGGAACGCCTGGAACAGATTGCCGCACTGAAGTTCCTGGGTATTCCGCTCAAAGAGATCAAGCTGCTGCTGAAACACGGACCGCTGACGCTGGTCGACTCCCTGCATGTACAACGTGAAGCTTTAGGCGAAAAGCGGAGGCTGATCGATCGCGCCGTCGTTGCCATTGAAGCGGCGGAGAAGGTGATTCGATCGGGGCAAACCACCGATGCGTCCATTCTCAGAAAGATTATCGAGGTAATCGACATGCAGCCACAAGAGAACTTCATGCGGAAGTATTACAGCGATCAAGCGTGGCTCGATAAGGAACGCATCGCCCGCGAAACGCCTCTCGAAGCTCGCCAGAAGAATTTAGAGGCGTTCCGGCAACTCTTCGCAGAGATCGAAGCAGACATCGATCTGGACCCGGCCACCGAAGCTGCCCAGGCGCTCACCAAGCGGTGGCTGAAGCTGGCGGAATTCGCCCATGGCGGCAACGAGGCGGTCAGGGCCGGCAATATCGAGGCGTGGAACGATCGCCCCAACTGGCCGCGGGAGCAACAAGACAAGCTTCTGGCCGCCTTCGGTCTCGATCTCGAAGACCGAACCGCCTCCATGCAGCGCTTCGAAAGCGTATCAAAATTCATAGGGCGAGCAGTTGGCCACAAAATACGATCGAATATGCCGAGTGTTCGCAGCCTCTACGGACTCGATCAGGCTTAATTCGGAGTTCTCAGGTCACAGTTCTTAAGTCTGAGTGCTCAGGTCACTCTTCTCCGGCTCTTCCTGTGACTGTTCCACAGCTTCGGGCGCTTCGCCCCCGGCAGGCTCAACTTCTGATTCCGCATCGGATTTAGTGCCGGGCTCATCGATCCACAGGCAGGCGATCCACCACGCCGTTACGCACAGAAACACCACATTGTTGCCGTGGATCAGCTTGTCGCGCACACCCATCACGCGATCGTATTCTGACTGCGTATGGATGTGGGTATGCATCCCGATGGCCTGCAAGGTTCCACGCAGCGTCAGTTGCGCAAGGGCAGCCGTCGAGAGGCCGATCGCGATCCGCTGCGCATGGCTGTGCCATCCGCCCCCGAAACGACGCCCCAGCAAGGTAATCAGCAGCCCCAGTTCGATCGCCAGCACGCTGGAAAGCAAAATGCCCTTGTCCACGGTTAGATCCATGAGCCGGATCCATACCAGCTCCGAAGTAGCCGTGAGCGTCTTCCACGCGGGCCAAGGTCCCCACATCGCCAGCACCGCAGCGCCGACGGCAAGCATTGCAAGCGTGCCAATGATCCAGCCGAGTTTGCCCACGCCATGAAATATCCGCCGCGCCAACTCCACCAGGACGAGCAGGCTGATCACCACGTCCAGGTCTGACAGCCCAAGAAAGATCTCCGTCCCCGTCATCCGAGGAAGCCTGCTGAGCAGGAGCTGTGAGGTCAACAGGAGGAGTCCCATGGTCGCAATGCTTGCGGTAAACCACGGAAACCGCTTGGCCCTGTCGCGCCCCAGCAGCACGACAAGCAAAACCAGGAGCGCCGCGAACGTGAGCGTCCACAGAATCTGTGTTGCCGAAAAATCGAAGTTGGAATGCATCGGAACCTTGTCTAGGCAGAGCGTTGTACGGCTGCCAGCCCCCATTCATTCTAATTGGGCAGCGAGCCGTGAGAGCCTGCCATAATTCCATCATGCTGGTTCTCGCTTCCGCCTCGCCGCGCCGCATTGAACTTCTCACGCAGGCGGGCTACCGGTTCCGGGTGCATCCCGCGCGCATCCCGGAAGATCCGCTGCCGGGCGAGGAGCCCATCATATATGTCACGCGGCTGGCGCGAGAAAAGGCCGAAGCCGTCTATCGGAAGTTGACAGCCGGCGGCGACTCTGAGGAGGAACGCCCGGACAGCCGGTCGCTCGCTGTGCTGGGCGCCGACACGACCGTCACACTCGACAACACGATTCTGGGCAAGCCGGTGGATGCGGCAGACGCCGCGCGCATGTTGCGTTTACTCTCGGGCCGCACGCATCGTGTCATCACAGGCGTGGCCTTGGTTACCGCCGCGGGCATTGAAGTTGCTGCCGAAGTGACGGCGGTTCGCTTCCTCACTCTTTCCGACGCGGAGATCGCCGATTATGTGGCGGGCGGCGAGCCCATGGATAAGGCGGGCGCCTACGCCATCCAGGGCCTTGCCGCGCGCTGGATTCCCCGCATCGAAGGCTGCTATTTCAATGTGATGGGCCTGCCTCTGGCGCTGGTCTCGTCGTTGCTGGAGTCGTGCGATCGCCTGGAGTGAGCAGTCACTTTGTGCAGCCTGCCATATAGTGATCATTTGCGTTGAGCATGTTTCGCGCTAGAATGGTCGCACTTAAAAAACAGGGCCAATCTCATGCGAATTTCTCTCTTCCTGTGCGGCGCGGTTGGATTGCTCGCCGCAATGTCGCCGGCGCTTGTATGCGCGCAGTTTCTGCCACCGAATCCCGACGAACTGAAGATGACGTCCGACCCCAAAGCGCCGGGTGCGGCGGCGGTCTACCTGGACATGGAGGAGACCGACAACGATACGCAGCACAGCCAAAACTACTACGCACGCATCAAGGTGCTCACCGAAAAGGGCAAAGAGGCGGCGACGGTTGAGATTCCCTATTGGGGAGGAGAGTTCTCGATCGGCAGCGTCAGCGGCCGAACCATCCACTCGGACGGCACGATCGTCCCCTTGACCGTCAAGCCCGAGGATCTTCTGATCGAGAAATCGAACAAGGTCGAAGCCGGAACGTCAGGCATATGCCGGGCAAGTGAGGAAACAGCGCACGGTTTTCACGCTTCCGAGTGTGGAAGTTGGCAGCATCCTCGAGTATTCGTTCCAACTTCGCTTCAACGCGCAGTTCTACTGGCACCTGAGTCCGGAGTGGGAAGTGCAGAAGAAATACTTTGTGCACAAGGCTCATTTCCAGTTCACGCCCTCGGACCTGTTCGCAATGGTCTGGTGGCCCGTTCTGCCTGAGGGCGCAAGAGTCACGACCGACGCCGCTGGCCGGTACAACCTGGATGTGACGGATATTCAGCCCATCCCCGACGAGGACTGGATGCCGCCCATGGAAAGCTTCCTATACAAAGTGATGTTCTATTACAGAGCTCCCGATGAGCCGCTCAACGTCGATGACTATTGGAAAGCTGAGGCAAAGAACTGGTCGAAAGAAGCGGACCACTTTGCCGAGCCGAGCAAAACCATCCGCGACGCGGTTGCCGGCCTGGTTGCCCCCGCCGACACCGACCTGATAAAGGCGCAAAAACTCTATGTCGCGGTCGAGGCCCTCGACAACACGGATTACTCGCGGCAAGTTGGCACGTCGGAGCTGAAGCAGTTGAAACAGAAGGAGGCCAATCGCGCCGAGGATACGTGGACGGAGAAGCGAGGCGACAGCAACGACCTGGCGCTGCTCTACCTCTCCATGTTGCGCGCTGCCGGCCTAACCGCATACGCCACCAAGGTGGTCGATCGCGATCGGGGCCGCTTCGACGCCAGCTACATGAGCCTGAACCAGCTTGACCACACGCTGGTCATTCTGAGCACCGGCGGCAAGGAGATTCTTCTCGATCCCGGCGAGAAGTTGTGCCCTTTCGGCACTGTCAATTGGAAACACTCTCACACAGAGGGTCTGCGGCAAAGCGCTGACGGGCCGGGCAGAGCCGTGACTCCAACCCAGGTTTTTGGCGCGAACACCATAAAGCGCAGTGGCGAGCTGACGGTCGATGCGCAGGGAGGAATCACTGGAACTCTGCAGATTGTGATGACCGGCCAGGAGGCATTGGTCTGGAGACAAGCAGCCATCGAAGCCGATGCAGCGGAATTGAAAAAGCAGTTTGACCGCGCGCTTGGGGAGATTGTGCCAGTAGGCATCGAGGCTCATGTTGACCACTTCCTGGGACTGGATGACCCGGACAGCCTGCTGATGGCCGTTGTCAAGGTCACGGGTACGCTTGGCACGGCAACGGCTAAACGGCTTATATTGCCCGGCTTCTTCTTTGAGACCCGCGAAAGCGAGCCCTTTGTCAACGAAGAGACCCGCCAGGAGTCGATCGATATGCACTATGCCGAGCAGGTGACCGACCAGTTGACCTACGATCTGCCCGCAGCCGCTTCGGTGGAGGGAGCGCCGCAAGACACGAGGGTTTCCTGGGAGGGCCACGCAGTCTACATTGTCAAAACCAAACCGGACCCCGGGCAGATTACCGTGGCCCGCGTCCTGGCTCGTGCTTTTGATGTGGCCAGGCCCTTGGATTATCAGGACTTACGTGGGTTTTATCAGAAGGTCGCTGCTGCCGACCAGGGGCAACTCGTCTTCAATGTCGGAGCCAGTCAGACGGGTAACTGAATCTCTCAGCCGAATCCGTTACGGCGGGTCCATGATGGACTCTTTGAATTGTTCGGTTCGCCGAAATGGTTCCGGGGTAGAATGGTGGCACCTTAAAATCAGGGCCGAAAATCATGTCGAAATCTATGCTTTTGCGCGGCGCAGTTCTGTTCTTCGCCGCGATGTCGCCGATCATCCTTTGCGCGCAGTTCCAGCCGCCGAATCCCGACGAGCTCAAGATGACTGCCGACCCCAAGGCTCCGGGAGCGGATGCGGTGTACCTGGATGTCGAGAAGATCACCAACGATCCGAACCACTTTGAGACGGTTTACGTTCGTCTCAAGGTGCTCACCGAGAAGGGCAAAGAGCTGGCCACCGTTGAAGTGCCTTACGCGAAAGGCAATCGAAAGGTCGCCGACATTAAGGGCCGCACCGTCCACCCGGATGGAACGGTAGTCCCGCTCAATGTGAAGCCCGAGGATCTGTTGATCGAAAAAACCGGCAAGAATCAGTTTGGACGCATGGTCTTCACGCTGCCCAGCGTGGAAGTGGGAAGCATCCTGGAGTACAGCTACGATTATCGCTGGGACGACGACGAGTTCATTCCGCCGGAGTGGGAGATCCAGCAGCCTTATTTTATCCATAAGGCGCACTTCCAATTCACGCCCTTCAAAGCCTTCATGCCGACCGGTACGCCCGGCGCCGAAACCAACATCGAACTCCTCGACAGCCGGGGACGAGCGGCCCACTACCTGCTTTGGTGGAGGTACCTGCCTAAGAACGTGGATATTCAGACCAGCCTCAACGGCAGCTACAGCGTGGACGTGACCGACGTTCCTGCTGCTCCCGACGAGGAGCGCATGCCGCCCATTCAGAGCTTGCTTTACAGGCTGGACTTCTACTACTGCTATGCGAATAACGCGAACGCATTCTGGGCGAGCGAGGCCAAGCTCTGGGCGAAAGACGTGGATAAGTTTGCCGAGCCGTCGAAAACGATTCAGGACGCTGTGAACGGCCTGATCGCGCCCACTGAGAGCGATTTGGACAAGGCCAGGAAGCTTTACGACGCAGTGCAGGCCCTGGATAACACCGACTACTCCCGCACTAAGACCGTGTCGGAGATGAAAGAGCTGAAGATCAAAGAGGCCAAGCACGCCCAGGACACCTGGACGCAGAAGAGCGGATCGAGCGAGGACATCGCCATGCTCTACCTGGCCATGCTGCGTGCCGCGGGCCTGAACGCTTACGCGGTCAAGGTGGTCGACCGGGACCGGGCCAACTTCGACCCGGCTTATATGAGCCTGGATCAGCTTGACAGCACGATAGTGGCGCTGAGCACAGGCGGCAAGGAAATCGTTCTCGATCCCGGGGAGAAAATGTGCCCGTTTCAAACTGTCAGTTGGCGGCACTCGGGCGCGACCGGTATTGGAGAGAGCCCGCAGGGCGTTGCCGTCTCCGTCACTCCGATGCAGCAATACAAGGACAATGTCACGCAACGCCTGGGCGATGTGTCCGTCGATGCACAAGGCGGAATCACCGGACACATCAACATCACCATGACGGGCCAAACAGCGCTTCACTGGCGGCAGAGGGCGCTTGAAGAAGACGACACCGAATTAAAGAAGGAGTTCGACCGCGAATTGGAGGGGGTTGTGCCTGACGGCGTGGAAGCGCATGTCAACCACTTCCTGAGCATGGACGACCCTTACACGAATCTGATGGCAGTGGTCAACGTCAAGGGTTCGCTCGGCGCGGCCACCGCCAAGCGCCTTATTCTGCCGGGATTCTTTTTCGAAACCCGCGGTCACGTTCCGTTCGTCAACGAGGACAAGCGCCTGGAGCCGGTGGATATGCACTACGGCGACCGCGTGACCGATGAGATTACCTACCACCTGCCTGACGGAATGACCGTGGAGGGCGCGCCCCAGGACGCAAACATCGGTTGGCCGGCTCACGCGCTCTTCGTCGCCAAGAGCGCGACCCAGCCCGGCCAAATCACCATCGCCCAAACATTGTCGGTTGCATTCACGCTGGCCAAGCCGGAGGAGTACCAGGACTTGCGCGGGTTCTACCAGAAGGTGGCGGCGGCCGATCAAGAGCAGTTGGTTTTGACTCGGTCTGCAACCGCGCAGGCAGTTCCCGCAGGAGTGGCCCACTAATGCAGGCGCTCATGTCCATATCTCGCGTTCTTGCTGTCGCAGGCTGCTGCTTTGCTGCGGTGTTTGGCTCGCAATTTGCCGCGGCGAAAGAAAAATCGCAGCCTGCGCCGCAATGGGCGCTCGATGCGGCAAAAACACCAACTCCTGCAAATGTCGGCGATGCCTCCGCTGTGGTTTTGCTCGACGACTATCTCATCACAGTCGACGAACAGAACCACGCCATGGAGCGTGAGCGATCCGCTGTGCGTATCCTCAAGCCGCAGGGGCGGGAGTACTCCCATTGCGAGGCAGAGTACGACAAAGACGAAAAGCTCGATTACTTCCACTCGTGGACTATTGCCGCAGACGGCCGGCAGCTCCAGGCCATGGATACGGATTTCACTGACGTTGGGGCCTATGGGGATGCGGATATGCAGGCCACCGACCGATTCCGTTTACTGAAACCCCCGGGAAGCGACCCCGGTGCTGTCGTCACCTGCGAGACCGAATTCCACATGCGGCCCTACATGAGTTCCGAAATTTGGCAGATCCAGGCGCCGATTCCTTTCGTGAACGAAGCCCTCGAATTGGCTCTGCCTCCGGGCGGCCATTATGCCGACTCGTGGAGCCACTTCGACCCCGTCAAGCCGATCGAAACACAAGATAGCCACCTCCGTTGGGAGATCACCAACGTTCCGGCACTCGATTTAGAAAACCTGCACGCCATTCCACCGCCGGAGGCGCTCGCTGCACGGATGACTGTGATGTGGGGGGACGCAGCAGTAAAGGGCGCCGAGAATCAATGGCGTGCGATTGGTCTTTGGACGGATCAGTTGGAGGAGCATAGGCCCGATCCGACTCCTGAGATTACGGCCGAAGCGCAGGAACTTGTGGCTGGTGCGCCCGATCTCTACACCAAGCTAGGCCGCATCACAACCTACATTCAGAAAAACATCCGTTACTTCGTCATCATGAAGGGAATCGGAGGATGGCAGGCTCACTACGCCGGGGACATCTACCGCAACCGCTACGGCGACTGCAAGGACAAAACCACATTGCTGATCTCAATGCTCGAGGCGGTTGGCGTCCGCGCCTACTACCTGCATGTTGACAGTGAGCGCGGCGTCATCGACCCTGTGGCTCCTTCGCTGATTGGCAACCATATGATCACTGCCATAGAGCTTCCGGATGGTGAAAACGATCCTCGCCTGCAAGCGCGCGTGAAAGCCGCGAACGGGAAGACCCTTTTAATCTTCGATCCTACCGATGAGGAAACTCCGCTCGGACTGATCCGAGGGGAGCTGCAAGGCGCCTACGGCAACATCGCCGATGGAGCCGACAGCCAGGTGTTGCGAATGCCTGTGCTCTCGCCTGACTCCGCTTCACTGAACCGCACGGGCTCCTTCACCCTGACTGCGGACGGCACTCTTTCTGGCGACATTATCGACGTTTTTTCGGGTGTGGATGCGGCGCGCGAACGCGGGCTTCTCAAAGAAGCGGACTCCAAAGAAGTCCATGACAAGCTGGAGGAGGGGCTAAGCTCCGACCTGCCCGGCCTCGACTTCAAGGGATTCGAGTTCCGGCAGACGGGCGAACTGGATCAGCCGGTCACGCTCGACCTGCACGTGAGCGACTCAAGCTATGCACATGCGGCCGGCCCACTTTTGTTGTTGCGTCCCCGCATCGTGGGTGACGACGCGCAACCCGTGCCGGAACTGATGGAGAAAAAGGAGCGCTCCTACCCCATCGAGATCGGTCGTCCCGGTAATTATCCGGGCGATTGGCGCGACAGCTTCGACATCACTTTGCCGCCCGGATACGTCGTGGACGAGACGCCTGATCCCGTCGACCTGGACACGGACTTCGCCAGCTATCATGCGGCCACGACCACCAAAGGAAACGTGCTCCACTACGAGCGCAATCTTGTGGTGCGCCAGGTGGAGCTCCCGGCAGAGAAGGCGCTCGAATTCCGCCGGTTCGAGAGCGCAATTCTGGCTGATGAGAAGGGATCGGTCGTGCTCAAGAAACAGTAGACTCGCGCAGGCAGAACCTGCGCGCGGCGCCGCCCGGCTCGACCGCGCGTTCCGCAACGGCCCGCACATAGAA
Source organism: uncultured Acidobacteriaceae bacterium (assembly GCA_963823805.1). Lineage (GTDB taxonomy): Bacteria > Acidobacteriota > Terriglobia > Terriglobales > Acidobacteriaceae > Telmatobacter. Next base: position 1,158,855 of record CAWGMW010000003.1, read on the forward strand.
GGGGAGACCGCGAACTCCCGAGCGTGAATTCGCCTGGTTTTTCCTCTGCCAAGGTAGGTTCATCGCACGATTTTGCTTCCCAAAGGGCGTAAGACGTGTCCTATACTGCGTTTAGAGCGGGGGTTTCCCCATTCGATTCGGTTTTCCTCGCCAAAATTATATGGCAACACAACTTAATCGGAAGCGCGCCTACCAGCCACCGACAATCCCGGATCGCCTCTACTTCAAAATTGGAGATGTCGCTGAACTTTGCGGCGTAGAAACGTACGTTCTGCGATTCTGGGAGTCGCAGTTTCCCCAACTGAAGCCGAACAAAAGCGGGACCGGACAGCGGCTCTATCGCCGACGCGATGTTGAAATGGCGATGGAGATCAAGCGCCTGGTCCACGCCGAAGGCTACACGTTGTCCGGCGCACGGTCGGTTCTTGGGCAAGAGCAGCGCAGGCCTGACCGGAACAAGAAGCATGATGCGCAAGGCGCATTACCGCTGGCTGCGGGCGAGGGCAAACAACTCGATGCGGTAGCCGCGGCCATCGGCCACGCCCGCGCCGAGTTGCGCGAGATCGCGAGCCTACTTGGCTCCGCGGTGCAACAGCAGTCCCGCCGCCGCAGCCGGCTGGCTCCGATTCGCGCCGCCTCAGGCTCGCTGTTTCCGTCGTAACGAGTCGAGACTACTCTGCGGTTGCTTCTTCCGCGACCGGCTCGGCGGCAACTTCCGGCACAGCAGCGTTAGCCGCGGCTACCTTGTCTTCGTCCGTCACTTCTGCCTGGACCTTCACCGTGACGCGCGCGGTGACTTCGCGGTGCAGCCTGATGGCCACCTTGAATTCGCCGACGCTCTTGAGCGGATCGCCCAACTGAATCTTGCGGCGATCGACCTCATGGCCCTGCGCTGCGAGCTCCGCGGCGATGTCGGCCGAGGTGACCGAACCGAAGAGATGCCCTGCCTCGCCGGCCTTGCGAGTAAAGCTGAGCACGAGCGGCTCAAGTTGGGTGACCAGTTCCTCGGCTTGCGCCTTCTCTGAAGCGGAGCGGCGCGCGGAAGCGGCCTTCATTTGTTCAATCACGGCCTTGTTGGCCGCAGTGGCCTGCATGGCCAGCTTGCGCGGCAGCAGATAGTTGCGTGCGTAGCCGTCGGCCACTTTCACGACTTCTCCGCGAAAGCCCAGGTCGGCTACATCTTCTTTCAGAATCACTTCCATAAGAAACTCTCCAAATCTCAAGTTCAATGCGCCGGGCGTGGTCTTGGGCCGTTCCAGCTTTTGGACCAGGACTGCGGCGTCGCGGCAGCGCCCTAGCGAAATTCTCCATCGGCGGTTCGCGCCGATCTAGTGTCTGGTGGCGAACGGCAGCAACGCGATGTTCCGCGCCTGCTTAATGGCTTTCGTCAGGCGGCGCTGGTGCGTGGTGCAAACGCCGTTCAACCGCCGCGGCACAATCTTGCCGCGCTCGGCCACAAACTGCTGCAGCAGACGCACGTCGCGGTAAGGAATCGCGTCAATCTTCTCCGTGCAGAACTTGCACACTTTCTTGCGGCGGAAGAACTTGCCGCGTCCGCCGGGTCCGCCGGCGCCTCGGCCCGGGCCACGCGGGCCGGAGCCCGGTCCGGATGGACTTTGTGGAGCTGCGTCGGGTGCTTTTGCCTGGGTTTCGTCAGCCATCTTGTTTCCTCATTCCATTTCTTTGATCCGGCATCGCCGGAGAATTTCTCAACAAACTCGCGATCAGTGTTTTACGCAGTCGCCTGCACGGGCTCCGCAGGCGCGGCTTCAGCCGCTGCCGGAGTTGCAGGAGCGGCAGCCGGAGCAGCCGCTGGAGCGCCGTCGTTCGCCTTGCGGCGCGTTCCGCGAGCAGCCTTAACTTTCGCCAGGCGCTTTTCTTCCTCGTCGATGCGCACGGTGATGAACTTGATCACCGGCTCGGTGACGCGCAACCGGCGCTCGAGCTCCAGAACCACGGGGCCACTCGCCTCAATGGTCAGCAAAACGTAATTGCCATCGTTGAACTTGCGCACCATGTAGGCCAGCTTGCGGCGGCCCAGCTTCTCTACCGACTTCACCACACCTCCTCCGGCCGTAACCGTGGTGGTAAAGCTCGTAATCAGCTTCTCGGCTTCGTCGTCGTCCACATCGGGACGGATAATAAACATCACTTCATAAACACGAGACATCGGTATTCCTTTTCTGCCGGAGCGATCGCTCCAGCTAACAGCTCACAGTTGTCAGTTCTCGGTCCTGCTGCCTGATCCCTGATCCCTGTCTTCCTTCCGGTTGAACTCGTTCATCGCGGCCGCCGGTCCCAGTTCGAGGATGCGCCGCGTGGCCATCGCCACACGGTCCAGCACCTCGTCCAGTACCGCCAGATCCGCCTTGCGCATGGGCGAGAGCAGATAATCCCTGCCCGCCCGCTTTCCGCCTCCGGCTGCAATTGCCTCCGGAGGCAGATCCGGCGCTACGCCGATGCGCAAGCGCAACCATTCTTCCGTGCCCAGAGCATCGGTCACGCTGTGGGCTCCGTTGTGCCCGGCAGTCGAACCGCGCTCCCTGATCTTGAAGGTTCCCAGTACCAAGTCGAGCTCGTCGTAGATCACGAGCAAGTCCCGGGCCGGGTCCGCTTCAAACTCTTTAACCAGAGCGGCCACAGCAACTCCGCTCAGGTTCATAAATGTCTCCGGCTTGGCCAGAACCACCTGGCGGCCTGCTATGCGGCAGGTTGCCGTAGTGGCCCGGCTTCGCCGGTTCTGAACCACAACGCCCTCCTGTTGAGCGATGCGGTCGATGGCCATGAAGCCCGCATTGTGCGGGGTCCACAGATACTCAAGGCCGGGATTGCCAAGCCCCACAATCAGGAAGGGGCCGCCTAAAGAACCGATTTCGCTCGTTTCAGGCAAGGCTTACTTCTTTGCCTCGGGCTTCTTTCCGGCCGGCGCTTCAGCGTCGCCCTTACCCTTCTTGATCACTTCGGGCTCAGCCGTAGCACCCGCTTCACCTGCCGCTGGAGCCGCTCCAGGAACTGCCGCAACCGCACCTTCCGCAGTCTCCGGCGTCGCAACCACTTCCTCGCGGATGTGGACGACGTGAGCCACGGTGGAATCTTCAGGGGTGATGTACTTGATCTTGTCGGAGTGGGGCAAGCCGCTCACGCGGACCACCTGATGCATGCCCAGTTCGCTCACATCCACATCGATGTGACCGGGAATGTCAGCAGGCAGGCATTCGACCTCGACCTGGCGCAGAACCTGATCGAGAATGCCACCCTCGGCCTTGACGCCTATCGGGATGCCCAGCAACTTGACGCGCACACGCACGCGCAGAACCTTGTCGAGCGCGATGCGCTTCAGGTCGATGTGAATGAGCCTGTCCTTGATCGGCTCACGCTGCCAATCGACGATCATGGCCTTTGCGCTCGGATGGCCTGCAACCTCGACATCGAAGATCGTGTTGTGGCCGGTCTCGGAAAGAAGGATCCGCGAAATCTGCTTCGGATCAACCTCAACGGCCACGGCGTTCTGCCCGGAACCATACAGCACAGCAGGAATTTTGCCTGCGACGCGCACGCGGCGCGCTGCATTCTTGTTGAATTTGCCCTCGCGGGGCTTGGCTACGACAACTTCTGGCATTTCGTGTTTTCTCGTTTCTTCTTGAGATCGGGCACGGAGTGTTTCTCCGCTCCCTTTGTAAGAGCAGCCATTAGCCTTTAGCTATTAGCTGCTTATTGCTGTTGCGCTCCGTTTCGGCTCCACCGAGAACCGAAGCGTCTCTTTGTTTCCCTTCGCACAATCGCGAAGGCCAATCTCCCACTGAATCAGCTAAAAGCTAATCGCTAATGGCTCAGTTAAACAGCGTACTCACGCTGGTTTCCAAATGAATGTTTTCGATCGCGGTACCCAGCAGGCCAGCGATGGAAAGAACCTTGATCTTGGGCAGCTTTTGTGCCGCTTCGCGCAAAGGAATGGTGTCAGTGACGACCACCTGCTCAATTCGCGACGCGGCGATGCGGTCAATGGCCGGGCCGGAAAGCACGGCATGACTGGCGCAGGCATACACGGCCGTCGCGCCGGAAGCGTAAAGCGCGTCGACAGTTTTTACCAGCGTGCCCGCCGTATCGATAATGTCGTCGATGATGAGGCAAGTCTTGCCGCTCACGTCGCCCACCACGTGCATGACCTCGGCAACGTTCATATCCGTTCGCCGCTTATCCACGATGGCCAGCGGCACTCCCATCTTCTGTGCGAAAAACCGTGCCCGCTCCACGCCGCCCGCATCCGGAGAAACCACAGTCAGGTTGGGCAGCTTGAGCTCTTTGAAATAGCTCACCAGTACCGGGCTGGCAAAGATGTGATCAACAGGAATATTGAAGAAGCCCTGGATCTGTGCGGCGTGCAGGTCCACAAACAGCGCGCGGTTGGCGCCTGCCGTTGTAAGCAAATCGGCGATGAGCTTCGCGCTGATGGCCACGCGCGGACGGTCTTTGCGATCCTGGCGCGCGTACCCGTAATAGGGCACCACCACCGTGATCCTTGCCGCCGAAGCTCGCTTGAGCGCATCGATCATCACTAAAAGCTCCATCAGGTGCTGGTCCACCGGATAGCAGGTAGGCTGCACCACAAATACATCTACGCCGCGCACGTTCTCGAGAAGCTGAAAGTAGACTTCGCCGTCGGCAAAGCGCTGCATCTTGGCCTCGCCGACCTTGACGCCGATGTGCTCGCCGATGGCCTGAGCCAACCGAGGATTCGCCGTGCCGCTGAACAGCTTGAAGCGCTTGTCCTCGCTGAGCTTCGCGGCCTTCTTGCGCTCCGGCGACGGAGCCGGTCTCGCATCCTTGCTCTTACCGCCGTCTCCGGACCCACTTCTGGGTGCGTCCTTGCTGCCATCAGGCTTCTCCGAGCTTGTTTCGCCCGGCTTGTTTTCGATTGTCGCCGTCAACGATTCCGCTTCCATGTTGAGAGCACCTCCATGCTGGTTGGCTATGGCTGCGTTCCGCGTTTCCCGTTCACAAACTCTGGCTGGGCGACCAGGATTCGAACCTGGATAAATGCCTCCAAAGGGCATTGTCCTACCATTGAACGATCGCCCAGCATGTCGGTCAGCCGAGGGTGAGTCTCGCTTGCCCAACGGTGGACTGTCAATCAGCTTCTTTTCAACATTTGTTCCCAGTAAACGGATCGCGGAAGGGTGCGCGTGATCGTCGTTCTCACGTTCAATCCCTGCACCTGGTTTCCGATCCGTTCCTGTGCCGCCTCAGCATCTCCGCGGGTCAGGTACAACCCGAAGAGCGCCGAACCGGAACCCGACAGAAAGGCTAGTAGAGCTGCCTCCGGAGTGCCGAAGCCCAAAAGAAGACGCTTGATCTCTGCAAGGGAGGGATGCTGGGGAAAGACCACACGTTCGAAGTCGTTCTCGATCCAGCTCATGATCCCGGTGCGGACAAGCGCGGACTCTTGAGGTCCGGCCAGGTCTTCTCCCAAGGAGAAGACACCGGAGGAGCCTGCTCCAAGCCCACCCTCGGGAATCTCTCCCCGAAAGGCGCTGGCGTAGTTTCGGCTCAACTTCTCTAGTCTAACGGTACCAGCCTTTGCGGTCAAACCTTCCGTCGCGCAGAGCGCGTCCCAGTCGCGAAAGGCCAGTGGCGTAGAGATTCCAATCTCCGGCACTGCGATCACGCACCACGTTGGCTCAATGTCGTTGAGCGGATAAACCTCTTGCCCGCGATCCAAACCCAGAACCGTTCCGCCGATGAGAAATAGCGGCACATCGGAGCCAACTTCGGCGGGATACTCGAGCTTTTGCGTGAACAAGCTGCGGAACGGCGTGCCCAGCTCAGCGTCCAGCCCCACCAGCGCTGCAACAGCGTTGCCCGACCCAGCACCCAAGCCGCCCTGCACCGGAAGCCGTTTATCTATATAGACTTCCACCTCTGCGGTCACGCTAAGCGCTTCCAGCGCAAGGACGATCATTTTCCAGGCAGTATTTGAGCTACCGGTCGGCACGCGAGGATCGTTCGAACTAATGCGCAACACTGTCTCCGGCGCTTTCTTGGCCGTAACCGTCACCAAATCATGCATTTCCAGAGTTTGATAGACGGTCGCAAGCGCATGAAACCCGTCGGGCCGCGGGGGCCCAAGAAACAGCCCCAGGTTGATCTTGGCGTGCGAGCGGACGACTGTTGGCATATCAGATGATTGTAAAGGGATTAAAGCTGGGCAACGCACACTTACACTTCAACTCGCCGCGAGCCCCCGGGGCGGCCGATCGCCACAAAGTCGACCAGACAGCCTTCTGGCGCCCACGCGGTCAAGCAGTAAACCATTGAACCGAATCGGTTCGCGGAGATAGGCTGTCAATCTTCCTTGTAGAGCGCAGCTCCCGCAATCGCCCCGACGACACACTCTACAAAATTTCCGGCCGTTGTATAGAGTGTGAGGCGTTCCGAAAACAGACCCCAAATCCACATGAAGGCTGCATTCGGTACCGCGAAGCCAAGGATCCACGTCGCTATTCCGGCGTAGATTGCTGTCTTCACTCCGGCGCCGAAGCGCGGCCTGATCCCCGCGTAAATCCAGACTGCGGCAATTCCGGTGACGACTCCCAATACGTCGAACCAGACAAGCTGGCTGTTCGCAAATCCGGGATGCCCGAGGGCGTTCAACCCATCCATCCAACGTTTTGCGAGCCAGACACCATCGACTGGGAAGTCCAAAACATCTCCCACGATGCCGGCCACGATGCCACCGAGAATCACCCGCCCAACATTGATTTTTCCCATAACCTCTCCTTACGGAATGTGATTGGAGGATTTAGGGGGGACCTGCGGAGTATACGCGCGGCCTGAGCCAACACGCAACGGGATTTTCGCGCCCAGCCAGCTGACGCAGGCTCACTTTCCCGCCCGGCCAAGCCACGCGGATGGATTGCACGCAAGCCAAGCGGGCGCAGGCACTTGGGAGGCACGCGCGGCTTGTGGCAGCCAGGTTTCGACTTTGATTGCTGGGCTAGCTTTCCCTGTAAACCGATGCTCCGGCAACGGTCCCAAAAACGACCTCAACCAGCCCACCGAGCGTCGTGTAAAGCGTCAGGTGGTTTGAGAACAGCTTCATAACATACATGAGGGCGGCGTTCGGGAACAGGACTGTCAGAAGCCAAACGGCCAGCCCGGCACAGATCGCCGTTTTTATTCCCGCGCCGAATCGCGGCCGGATGGCGACATAAATCCAGATGGCCACGAGCCCGGTCGCAAATCCAATCAAGTTGAACCAGATAATCTCGGCTGGCGAGAATGCGTTGCGGCCGAGCGAGGCCATTCCACTGGCCCAGCGCGGCGCAAGCCAGACGCCATCCACGAAATAATCCAGCAGATCGATGGCAATTCCGGCGACAATTCCGCCCAGGATCAGGCGGCCCACGTTGATCTTTCCCATGATGCGCTCCTTAGGGGATTTCGAGAGACGACGGGAGTATACGCACGGGCACAAAGGTGCGCAATCAAAATATGCGCTGCGTTTTCAAAGGATTAACGATTCTAGAGCGGAACCAGAGTAACCGTGTACTGTTGAGTTTTCGCGCAGGGTCGCCGCCCCCTGATGGTCGCGTCGACTTGAACTCAGTGCTTTCGAGATACGCCGACTCTGGCTCCGCTGTAATCGCGCCAAATACAGGAACTTCGGCGGTAGAATCTCCGTAGTTACGATTGGACTTAAGCGGGAGATTTTATGCACTTCCTGATCTTCGGCGTCGGCCTTTATTTCCTCCCTGCAATCATCGCGGCGGTGCGGCACACGCACAACTCCATGGGAATCCTGCTGCTGAACCTCTTCCTTGGCTGGACTCTGATTGGCTGGGTCGTAGCGCTTCTGATGGCAATATTCTCCATGCCCTACTGCGCCCCCTACTACTATCGTCGCGAATGGTGACGACGGCAGCCGAGTCCAGTGCGCCTCGCTGGGCACTACGCGACTGGCTCGCCGGCTTCGTGCTCTTTGTGGCAACGGCGTGCGTGGTGCTTTGGCAGAACGCGCACGTCGCGATTTTGTGGGACACGAGCTACGTGCTCGACAGCGCGGTTCGATTCGCAGACGGACAAGCGCCGTACCGTCATTTTCCCTTTGTTCATCCGCCGCTCACGTTCCTGATTCAGGCCGCGATCATCCGTTTCACGGGCCGCGTCTTCTTTCATCACGTGCTCTACGCCGCAGCGGTGGGCGCACTTGGCACGGTTCTCACCTGGCGACTCGCGCTGGCATCGTTGCTCGGGCGCGCTCGAGCGGCGTGGGTCGTCGCTCTGCTCGTGGCCGCGCCGCTCACCGTCCTCGGCATCTACAGCATCATCCCCATCCCCGAATACGACGGCGACTGCGTTTTCTGGATTCTCATCGCTCTTTGGCTTTTGCAGCGTGCCAACGCAAAAAGGACGGTTGCGAATGGCCTTGTTGCCGGCGCCGCGCTTTGCCTGCCGCTCTTCACGAAGCAGAACATGGGCCTGCCTTTTCTGGCGGCTGCCATCGGAGCCGTTCTGCTCGTGCTTGCGTTTGCGGTGATTCAGCGCGCGCAAGCTTCGGCTGAGGCGACCCACGCTCGCGCCCTCCTTTCGGCTCTGGCTGGCGCGGGCGTCACTCTGTTCGCAGCGGCTCTGGCGCTGCATCGGACGGTCGGCATCCACAACTACATCGACTGGACGATCCGCTTCGCCGGCGAACGACGCCTGCCGGGGTTCGGCGCGATGTTCGAAGTTTTTCGCGATCCGTCGCTCTTGTGGACGCTGCCGTGCATTGTCGCCGCACTCGCGCTATTGCGCTTCGCGCCGCAGAAACTTCGATGGACGCGGATCGCGGCATTCTTCCTGTTGGCCGCGCCGTTACTCTTCACGCTCGCTTCGCTGCTCATCTACGACGATGCCGACGAGCGCGGTGACAGCCTGCTGGCGCTTTGGCCGCTGCTGCTCTTGCTCGCTGCCGTCGTGGCAATCGTGAATCTGTTCAGCCTGCGGCGAAAGCCGTCCCTGCGCGCGCTTTTTCCGCTCATTGTGCTCACCGCTATCGGGGGCACCTTCATGTCGCAGCAGCTTTGGGGCTCTACATACGCTATCTGGCCGCTGTTTGTGCTGCTGATGGCTGAGTTGCTGGTGTTTCTCGATCGCGTGATTGTGCGCGCCACCTCGCCGTGGTTCGCACCTGCTCTGGCCGCGCTCATTTCCATTACGCTTCTCATCTGCGGAGGGTTTTACACGGCCAGCGAGGATCGGCTCTCCTACATCAATTTGCCCGATGCGCCGGTTGAGCACTCGGCGTTTCCCGAGCTTGCGGGCATGGCCACGCCGGGGCCGTACCTGCCGGAATTTGACGAGCTGCTGCGCTATGCCGCGGCGAATATTCCCCAGAATGACGGGCTGATTCTGATCCCGGGCGAGGATCCGTTTTACTTTGCCACAGGCCGAGTACCGCGCTTTCCGGTTCTGCTCTTCGATCCCACAACCGATCCCTATTCGCCCGCTGAGACAGCCGCCTTGGCGCGTTCGCTCAACATCCGGTGGCTGATCGTGAAGCGAGACTTGCAGATGGTCGTGGACCCGACGCCGAACCGCGCCGCAACCATGCAGGCGCTGATGGGCGAATTCAAACTGGTGGCGCGCCTGCGCGGATACGACGTGTACCGGCGCTAGCGGCGAATGAAAAGGGTGAGTTGGGACGCCTGACATCGCTGTCCAGCGCCAACCCGTCGGGGCCGTCCGACACTTTATTTAGTTGGCGGAGTAAATGCCGAGCCTGTCAGTCCAGACGACCACCGCCGGCAGCGATACAAAGTCAGGGGTGTCGGATGCTTGGCTCGCTATCGCTTCTTTGATGGCGGCGACTGCCCCCCTCGATCCGAGGATCTCGGGATGAGCATCCAGGAATCGGTCTGCGGCGTGATACTTGCCGAGTGCGATGGTTGTCACGGCATTCTTCGGGCAGTCGCCAGGGCATTGTTTTCTCGTGACGCGAACTGTTAGCTTCTCGGCGCAAGGGTCAATGACCTCGAAGTAGACCACGACCGTCTGGGGCGACCCACCGCGCGCAGAAGCGAATAGCATTTGCAGTGGGCGCCCCTGCATCTCTTTGTAGCGCGTCGGGTTTCCCGTCCGGACATCAGGAAGGGATGCCGATAGCTGAGGCTCGATGCTGCTAGCGAAGCGATCCGAGATTTGCATTAAGCTACCACCCGCTGCAATCGAGGCGTCTGCGGTGGCCTTCACGTCGATCTTGCCCGCTGTATCCCTGAATATCCCCGCGTGTGCAAAGACAACGTCGCCAAGCTGGTGGATCTTCGGCGCGGGGAGCGCGTCCGAAATCTCAGCCCCGATCGAAATCACTTTGCTATCGACGCCGATATAAACGGCATCGTGCGTCTGGATAGCCAACACAATGGTTCCAGCAAAAATAGTCTTCATGTCAATAGCGACTAACCCGAATTCACGCTTTCTTCTTCGCCCTGCCCGACCGCCGCAGCTCTTCCCAATCTTTTCCTGTCTGATCGGCGTACGCGATGCCGAATTCGGCAATCGCGTCAGCGAACGCGTCGCCAGTGCCGATGTAGCCTGCAATCGTTTGCGCGTCCCCCGATCGAGCGTGGCCTCGGGCGAGCAACTCGCCGCAAACCTCAGCGTATGCCTTGAGATTGGCGCCGGCCAGGTCGGCGATCTCAATCGATCCTTTGTGGTCGTTGAGCTGGCGGACAAGATATTGGCGGCTCCCGATATGCGTCCAACCGAGAAACGGGTCAGTTTGAATCTGCATGAATCTCTGGCCTTCGGCTACGCGCCGGCCATTGTGCGCTGCGGGCCGCGCGTCGGGCAGATACAGCGCGTAGGCCGACGCAACCTCTTCTTTTATCTGCAAGAAGAGCGGATCGCCGGGGCCGTTGCCCTCCATATAGATGCAGTAATCGCGCAGGCCCACCGAGCCGGTGCCAACCACCTTGAAGGCCACGTCGATGGGCCGGTAGAAGTCCAGAAGGTGTTGCCGCTGCGGCTCCAGCATTTCGCGATACGGCGCCAGAGAGGACAGCACAGCCGCTGCCCGGGCGCCAGTGACGCGCCACAGCATCGGCTTCAACTCCTTGAAGCGGCGATGCGCGCTTGACCCGGAAGAAGTAGAGCGGGACGAAACAGGCGTGGTGAGCTGCTCAAACGAGTGTTGCGGCGTGGCGCGCTCCGCCTTGCTGAGGGCGTCGTGCACAGGTTTGGCCAGGTCGATGCGGTGCACCTGAAACCGGTTCACTTCCAGCTGCGTCATGCGGCCAAACGCGCGCATTTGCCCAGCGTAGCGTTGGACGCAGGCCGCAGCAGCTTTGCGCGCGGTGCCGTCCTTGTGCCCTGCGGCGCGCCCGGCCAGCACCAGCGATGCCGCCATGCGTTTCAAGTCCCACTCGAAGGGGCCGCGAATGGTCTCGTCAAAGTCGTTGAGATCGAAGACCAGCCGCCCGTCGGGCGAAGCGAAGGCGCCGAGATTGCGCACATGGGCGTCGCCGCAAAGCTGGCTCACGATTCCGGTGGATGGAAGCTGCGCCAGGTCCGCAGCCATCACTGGAGCCGCGCCGCGAAAAAAGCCGAATGGCGACTCGGCCATGAGCTGATATTTGAGTTGAATCAGATCCGGCACGCGTCCGCGCATCGACCGCGCCACCAGTTCCAGAGCCGTGGCCGGGCGCGCCTTGGGATGCAGCGCTTCATGCTGGTGGCGGCCCACTTGTTTGCGCCGCGCCTGGCCAAGTGCGCGCCGTTCTTCAGCAGTTGCCCAGTGCATACTGGCGGTTCTCCAATTCACTTGCCTCTTAGAGCTCCGTTCAAGGCGGCTTTTCCTTGAGGGAAAAGCCGCTGAGCGTCTGCGGTTCCAGAGTGAGTCAATTGTAGAACCGCGTTGCGGAAGATACACCGTCGACCCTTGCAGCAACAAACGGCGCAGTTTTTTTCTCAAATCGAATCGGAAGCCGAAGGCGCAGCGATCAACACACGACAACCGCCGTTAGTCTTCGCCGAAGAAGCGTTTCCGTGCCGATTCGTCAACAGGCAGGTCGGGGCCGACGAAGAGCGCGTCCGGTTGCCGGCTGGGGTCTTGCCCGATGAGCGGCATGGCCCGGGCGCGGCGTGCATCGGCATCCGGTCCCGTGGCGAGATACATGGCGGTCATCCACTGGTGGAAGGTGTGCAGACGGCCAGCATAGCCATCGTGCTCGTCAGCGTATGCGTGCCCGGCGGCGTTCCAATCATCTGACTGCAGCAGGTGATCACGCAGTACACGGGCGTCGCGCATGGTAAGCGAGAGGCCCTGCCCCCAGGTGGGATCGCTCGAGGTGGCCGAGTCGCCCAGCAGCGCCACTCCGTCGCGGTAGGGATGATCGACCCAGCTATGCGCGCAACTGAAGGTGGCCAGTGGGCCGATCGGCTTTACACCATCGAACAACGCCGCGCTGGCGCCTGTCTTCTTGCAGCCGTCAACAAATCTGGCCACGTCGCCGGGCCCCTGAAAGCGCGCTTGCGTCGCATCGTGGTAGCACAGATACATCCGCGCGCGGCCACCACCCTGCGGAATGACAATAGCCAGTTGCCCCAGCGCAAAGTTGTAGATGCCCTGGAGGGTGTCTTCTGTCGCGGGGACGTTTTCGAGCAGGATTCCGGCGATCATCATGTCTTCGAGATCGCGCTCGACCGTAAAGCGCGCGGAAGAACGCACTACGGACGATCGTCCCTCGGCTCCCACGACCAATCGCGCGGAGATTGTTTCAGCGCGACCATTTTCCTCAACGACCATCTCCGGCGGCGAACCCGGCTGCACTTGGCGAACCGCCGCGCCCCGTCGCACCGTGGCGCCCGCTGCTACCGCCGCTTTCAATAGCGACTCCTGCATTGCGGGGTGATAACAGGTGAGAAAAGGCAGGCGATGCTTTGTACTGGGGACAACTTCACGACGTTCCACCAGGTCGCTTGCAACGTAAGTGTCGATCCAGTCAAGGTGGTGCCTTCCGGCTTCGGCGAAGCAATCGGAGACTCCGAGGGCCTGAACCTCAGCGTAGCCCCAGGGAAACATCGCCTCGCCGCGGACGCGGTCTTTGAATTGCCGCTCGTGCTCGATGACGAGAACACTGGCGCCTTTTTCCGCCATGTTTTTGGCCAGAGCCGCGCCGCCCAGGCCGCCACCTGCGATGGCAACATCGTACGTTGTCGACATGCTTTTTCCTCCCGCGGGATTTCCTGAATGTATGTGGTTTTGCAGGCATCAAGCAAGCATTTATTTCCGGGGGAAGTTGCGTGCGGAGCGGCGATTCGCCGCCGATCGTTGTCATTTACACTGAGTCTTCCGGAATTACCGGCCCACCTCCGATCTCTGCGGTCGATGTCCCGTTCCGGGCCGGACTCCCTCTCCAGGAGAAAATCCTTTGACGCGAAAATCCGTCTTCCTTTTTCCGGCCGTCGCCGTATTTGCCTTGGTGGGCGTTTCACTGGCCGCGCAAGCGCCTGAAAAGCAGCTCTCTGTCGATGCGATCTTCGCGCACGGGCCGCTCACCGGCATGCCGCCTGACCAGCTCACCTGGTCGCCCGATGGAAAGCATCTGACCTATCTGGATGGCGGCGAACTGATGGACGTGGACCCTGCGACCGGCAAAACCCATGTGCTGGTGAGCGCGGCGAAGATGGAAAACCTGAACAGCAGTAACGGCTCCGAGCGGGACCGCGACCATCGCCAGCGTTACAACCTGGCCAGCTATATCTGGGCTCCGGACTCCACGCACATTCTCTTCGACTCGAATGGCCGATTATGGCTCTACGATCTGCGCAACGGCGTTGGCGTCGAAATGGGCTTTTCTGGCCTTCTCTCCGGCGACGATCCCAAGTTCTCTCCCGACAACTCGTCGATCTCGTTCATCAAGGATCACGGCCTCGCCGTCATTCCGCTCCGCGAGCCCGGCACGCCCACCATCCCCATTGCACCCGCGCCCAATCCTTCCTCAGTCGATGGTCAAATCTTCCTGAACGGCGAAGTGGACTGGGTGTACGAGGAAGAGCTCGACGTGCGCAGCAACTACTTCTGGTCGCCGGACTCAAAGAAGATTGCCTATTTGCAGATGAACGAGACCCAGGTGCCCCGCTATCCGCTCACCGACTGGATTCCCAGTCACGCCACGGTGGATTGGCAGCGCTATCCGCAGCCGGGCGACCCGAATCCCGAAGTCCATCTCGGGGTGGTGCCGGTGCGTGGCGGGAAAACCGTCTGGATGAAGATTCCATTTCACGACGGCGACGATTACGTGCCGCGCTTTGGCTGGGTCGACAGCAAGACGCTTTGGGTTGAAACCTTGACTCGCGATCATAAGCATCGCACGATTTCCTTTGCCGACACTGATTACGGCGATGTGCGACCCATGCTCGAGATCAGCGACGATAAGTTCCTTGACGAAGACTACGACGTGACGGTGGGCGACGGAGCGATCGTGCTCACGAGTTGGAGCGACGGGCACAATCACCTTGATCTCTACAGCTACGACAAGGAGAAGCCTCTCGGGTCGGACGCGAAGCTCGATCGTCAGCTCACAAGCGGCGATTTCGAAGTGGGCGATGTGTACAGCGTGGACACCGCGCGTAAGGTCGTGGATTATGCATCGAACGAGGGCAATCCGCTGGAGCAGCAGATTTGGCAGGTGAAGTTTTCCGGTGAGCGCCGGCAATTGAGCGCAGGCGCAGGCTTCCATCTCGCCACGTTTTCTCCCGAGGGCGGCGCGTTTACCGACAAATTCTCCTCTCGCATGACGCCACCGGTGATGCGCGTTTGCCGTGCGCCAGATGCGCCCACCGCGGCGAGCTCGTGCCGCATCTTCTGGGAGACGCACGCGCTCGATTCTTATCATCTGCACCCGCCGCTGCCGCTCGAGGTGAAGGCGCACGATGGAACCACGCTCTACGCCACGCTGCTGCTGCCGGAAGGTTCAACCAATCCGGCCGGCACGCCATTGATCGTGAATCCCTACGGAGGGCCCCACGACCAGATCGTCATGAACCAATGGAGCGGCGCCCTACTTTTCGATGAGCTGCTTGCGCAACACGGATTTGCCGTGCTTCATGCCGACAATCGCGGCATGGGCAGCCGCGGGCGCGCCTTCGCGCAGGCGGCCTATCGCACCTTCGGCCCCGTGCAGCTCGAGGACCAGTTGACGGTGCTGGATGCGGCGCTCGCCCAATATCCGCAATTGGATCCGAAGCGCCTCGGTTGGTGGGGATGGAGCTGGGGCGGCACGTTCACGCTTTATGCCATGACGCATTCGGACCGCTTCCGCGCGGGAGTTGCCGTTGCCCCCGTCACCGACTGGCGCGACTACGACTCCATCTACACCGAGCGCTATCTGGGCCTGCCCGCGGAAGATCCGGAGGACTATCGCGATTTTTCGGTCGTTAATTCGGCTGCGGACTTGAAAGGGCGTTTGCTGATCGTGCACGGAACCGGCGATGACAACGTGCACCTGGAAAACACGGTGCAGTTTGTGCAGCGACTCATTGATGCAGGAATTCCCTACGATCTGCAGATCTTCCCGCGCAAGACGCACTCGCTCGCGGGACCGGAGGCACAGACTGAACTCTTCAGCCGGATCCTGGCTCAGTTTGACACTTATCTGATGCCGGGCGCGCCGGCTGCGGGCGGGAACTAGGGGAAATTTAGATCTCGTGGCGATTGAAGATTTCGTCTTTCTTGCTCTTGGGGCAGTGCGTGCACTCCATGCAGGCAACCAGAAGCACTGCCACACCTACCGTGACCAGCACGGCAAGTATGCTCCCATTCACCGCGATCCAATGTCCGAGGGTCTGCATCTTCGGTCACCATTCAGGGTCACGATCCGGTCATCCGGGAGGAGTTCGGATCTACAAAAATGCTACCCGATCTCGATATTAGACGAAAATACACCATCCTGTGTTAGTCCCTAATGCTTTGGGGGTATCTGGCCCCGATTCGGGATTAGATGGAGATTGCAAAATAGCAAAGAAAAAGCGAAAATAACTAAGGGAGACAAATGGCCGCTCACCTCAACCCGGCGCTTTCACTCTCTGCCGAAGAGTGGCCGGAGGAGCTTGCGAACCTTCGCTTTGAGGCCAAAAAGGCTCCTGATGCCGCGGATCCCGCTCCGGCGAGGGAATCTGCTCAGGGGCCACTGCTCAACTGGCTCTTTGTCGACCTGAACTCCTATTTTGCCTCCGTCGAGCAGCAGGTGCGGCCCGAGCTGCGCGGACGGCCGGTGGGTGTGGTTCCCATGATGGCCGACACCACTGTCTGCATCGCCGCCAGCTACGAGGCCAAAGCCTTTGGCGTGCGCACCGGCACAATCGTTGCCGATGCCAAGCGCATGTGTCCTGAGATTGTTCTCGTTGAAGGCCGCCATGAAATCTACACCGAATATCACCATCGAGTTGTTGAAGCGGTGGAGAGCTGCGTGCCAGTGACCGCGGTTTGCTCCATCGACGAGATGGCCTGCCGGCTGATCGGCCGCGAGCGCCACTTGCGTGGGGCCCTCGACCTTGGCATCCGGGTTAAACAAGCCATTCGCGAGAAAGTGGGCGAATGCCTGCGCAGCTCGGTCGGCATTGCGACCAACCGCTATCTCGCCAAAGTGGCCAGCGACATGGAAAAGCCCGACGGCCTGGTGGCGCTGCCGCTCGACATTCTGCCTGAGGCGCTCCACCAGCTGACGCTGCGCGATCTGCCCGGCATCGGCGCGCGCACTGAGAAGCGCCTAAACGAAAAAGGCATTCGCACCATGGATGATTTGCTGGCACTCGACCGCGAACATGCCGGCGAGATTTGGGGATCGGTGTGGGGCGAACGGCTTTTTCACTGGCTGACGGGCGAAGATTTCGAAATGGGAGAACTGGAGCACCAGAAATCCATCAGCCACTCGCACGTGCTGGCGCCCGAGATGCGGACTGCGGAAAAAGCATGGGCCGTGGCCCACAAGCTGCTGCATAAAGCGGCCATGCGCCTGCGCGCGGCGGGACTGTGGGCCAGCCACATCGGCCTCGCGATTGGCTTTGCGGTTCCACGCAGCGAGAACTTGCCCGTTTCACGCTTCGGCGTGCCCGCCCGCGGCTGGCGCAGCGAGACCAAGCTGAGCGAGTGCCAGGACAACCAGACGCTCATCGCGGCTCTGCGTCGCCTGTGGGAGTCGCGCCCCACAGGCGAGCAATACGAGCACCCGTATTTCATCGGCGTGCAACTGAACAACCTGGTGCCCGATCGCCTCCACACGTTGGCGCTCTTTGATGGACTCGAAGAGGAACAGAGCCGCACGCGCCTGCTCGCAACGATGGATCAGATCAACGACGAATACGGCATGAGCACGCTTGCCCCGGCGGCGATGCTCACCGCGTATAAGGCCGCGCCCACGCGGATTGCGTTCAACGCGATCCCGGATTTGTTTTAGAGACAGGGATCAGGTTTCAGGGGTCAGCGATCAGCGCACACCGGCGCTGCCGGGCCCGGCCCGGCTCATCCAACCACCCGATCCTGAACTTTTCTTGCCCCAGCGCGTAACTCTCTGCATCCCATCCCGCGTATTTCTGCGGATTAAAAGGTAGCAGCGAGTTATATGACCGCAAGCTGGCAGCCGGACTTCGAACAACTCGTCGACGAGCACCAGTCCATGGTCTTTTCGCTGGCGCTGCGCATGACCGGCGACCGCGGCCTGGCCGAGGAGATCGCGCAGGATGTTTTTCTGGTTTTGGACAGGGATTTGGGGAAGATCGAGAGTCCGCAGCACGCGATTTTCTGGCTGCGGCGAGTGACCATGAGCCGATCGACCGATGCGCTGCGCCGCCGGCGCGTGCGAGGCATCGACCTCTGGGTTGAGATGGACGATAACTACTCGGCGCCGGTGGAAGTACGGTCGTCTCCGTTAGGCTCCCGCCTGGAAAGCCTGCTGGCGACCTTGCCGGAAGCGCAACGCGCGGCGCTCATCCTCCGCTACCAGGAGGATCTGACGCCGGAAGAGATTGCGGCCACGCTCGGCGCGCCGCTGGCCACGGTGAAGAGCCAGTTGCAGCGGGGCTTGAAGCTGCTGCGGGCCAAAGCAGAAAGCGAATTGAAGGAGTACATCCGTGCAGTTTGAGCAAATCGACGAATTAGAGCGCGAGCTTCGCGAGGGCCTCGAGCGCCGAGCCGCACCGGCCAGCCTGAAGCGCAAGGTGATGGAGCGCCGCTGGCACGGCCGCAAGCGGCAACGGAGCCGCATGATCTGGTTCGAGCGCATCGCAGCCTCGCTGGTGGTTGCAAGCGTTGCAGGCAGCATTGTGGCCGGGCATTACGCCATTGAACGCCGCAAGGGAGAAGAGGCAAAGCAGCAGGTGTTTACCGCGCTGCGCATCACCAATCACGCGTTCCAGGTGATGAACCGGCAATTACAGGAACGAGACAAGAATTCACAGTAACGGCGACTCGCAGCAAGAGGGATTCGCAAAGCTAAGGAGAATTGAGCATGAAACATCGCATTGCCGCATACATATTGGGAGCCTCCGCGCTGGTTGCGCCAGTGCTGGCCCAACCGTCGCCGCTTCCGTTGCCCACACCCGTTGAAAAGGAGCTGGCCGCGCGCGCCGCCAACGTGACCGAGGTGACGCTGGGCAAGGGAATGCTCGACTTCGCCGCCAAATTCATGGACAAAAGCGATAAGGACCAGGCCGCGGTGAAGCAATTGATCGAGGGCCTCGACGGCATTTACGTGCGCGACTACGAGTTCGACAAAGAGGGCGAATACTCGATGGACCAGGTCGATTCGCTTCGCAAGGCCTTTGAAACATCCGAGTGGTCGCCGATGGTCCATGAACACGAGAGCAAGGGCGGCGAGAGCACCGACGTGATGATGAAGATGGTGAACGGTGAGCCGCAGGGAATCTTTGTGCTGGATGCCGAACCGAAGGAGCTCACGATCGTGCTGATTCTGGGCCCTATTCGCTTGGACCAACTGAGCGAATTGAAGGGTGTCGGCGGGCTGAGCAAATTGGGCGACATCGAAAAAGACAAGCACGCCAAGGACAAGCCCGATGACAAGGCCAAGAAAGGAGGCGACCAATGAATAAGATTTTTGGGAACCGGCATTTCTGGATTCCGCTTGGCTGTGCCGCTGTGTGCGTTCTGCTGACCGCTCCGTGGTGGGTTGTGCGGGCGGCCGGCGGCGGAGGCGGCTTTGACAGCGTGGTCAGCTCGATCGAGAGCCGCTATCACGAGCACGCAATGCGCATCCCGCTCATGGGCCTGGCCAGCGTGGTGGCGGGAGCGGCCACACATGGAGGCGTGAACGGCGTACACGTTGCCGAGTTCGAGCACTTCTCCGAGCCGGTCGATGGCGACGAACTGAATCGCCTTGTTGAGGAGAAGCTGGGCCAGGGATGGGAGCGGATGATCCGCGAGACCAGCCGCCATGGGGGCGAGCAAACTCTGATCTTCTCGCACCCGGATGGCGACCGCATGGGAGTGTTCGTGATCGACCTTGACGGTAAGGAGTTGGACGTGGTGCAGGTCTCTGTCGATCCCGACCGTTTGAACGAGACCATCCTTAAGTACAAGCATCACGATCGCGACGAGGAATCGGACGGCAGAGGGACATCAAATTAGCGCAGGTTCACGCGGCTCGCTATGGTGTCCGCGTCATGAGATCGACAAACTCTTTTTGGAAGCGCGGCAGGTCAAGGTCCATCTGCGCGTGGACGAGCCGAACATCGGTCGATGGTTTCAGGGCCTCCGGCCATGCGAGCGTATCGCCATAGCTGGGGCCGTGGCTCAGATCCACATCCATGTAGACGTCCACTTCTTTGGTGATAATCGAGGGATCGAGCCAGGCACACGCTTCGAGCTCATCCCACATATCCGTGCGCCGCTGGCTCCATGCGGCAATGTAGCGCGCTGCCGGCGCCTGCGACTTCGCGATCGCGTCCAGCATCTGCTGCGTGAAAGGCGCTTTGACGGAGACATCCTCGGTCGTCACTTCGATGTTCGGCCAGTTGGCGTGCAGTACGATGTGAGCGGCCTCGGGATCGAACCAGAAGTTGAACTCGTGCCGAGGGTCAGCGGTCTCGATATCGTTCGTCTGCGGATTGAGGCTGCCGCCCATGACCACAATTTCTTTCGTAAGGGCCGCAAACTCTGGATCGATCGAGACAGCAAGCGCAATGTTGGTGAGCGGCCCGGCGGCGTAGATGGTCACGTCGTGCGGATGTGCACGCACCTGGCGAATGAGAAAGTGCGCAGCGTCTTCGTCGATCGGCTTCGTCGTTGGCAAGCCCTCGGGCATGGGTGGAATTTCGTAAGGCCCGTGAGGCACTGGCCTCGCGGACCCTGGCGCCGTCACCGTGACCCCACCCCATGCGCCCAGCCAGGCCGCTTTGCCATCGAGCGCTTCTTCCAGGCGTGTCTTTTCCTGGTCTCGGACGAGAGGAAAAACCGCACCACGGAGGACGGGAACGTCGGCGTGGCCGGTCAGCTCCAGCATGCGCAGCGTGTGCAGAGTCTCCTCGTCGCGCCACGCGTCGCCGGTGACCATGGTGATGCCCAGCACTTGCACGTCCGGCGCCTGCAGCAGCGCGAGCATCGCCATCTGGTCCGATCCACCCGGGCCGGCGCCATCCTGATCGATAAGGACGAGGCGCTTTTGCGCGGGACACATCGTGACGCAAACCAGCGCAACGAGTGCGAGAAATTGTCGTTTCATATATTGGATTTTGGCACAGCTGCGCGGACTTTTCGCCTGGCCAAGCTTACAACCCGCCGTACAGACCACTGACAACTGACCCCGTTCCTACCGCCGCCCAAACCCTCGCGGCTTGAACTGCGGCGCGACAGGCAGGTTCGTCTTGCCCTCGGGATAGACCACAAGGAAGCGGCCTGACCCCTCGCCCACACTGGCCGTCTCCACACCCTGCAAAGCCCGGCAGGCCAAATGCAACATGCGTCGCTCACGGCTATTCATGGGCGGAAAGCTGTAAGGAACTCCCGACTGGCGCACCTTCTCCGCGGCGGCTTCGGCGGCCAGTCGCAGCTCCTCGGCGCGCAGAGCCTTGAAGTTGGCGGCGTCGAAGCTCACCATGTCGTGCTCGTGGTGGTCCAAGCGCAGCATCTGCGCGGCCAGGGTTTCCAGAGCCCGCAGCAGCTCGCCATTGTGCTGGATCACCAGAGGCACATCCGGCCCGGCCAACTCGACGCTGATCTGTCGCGGCGCTGGCGCTTCCCCTTCGTGGGTTCCGTCGGACGCGCTGATGCGGTACTTGAGGCGGAGCCCGCCCAACTTGTTCAGGGTATTCAGGAATCCGGCAATTTTCTGGGCAGCTTGCTGCAGGTCGTCAATCGGCATAACAAACAAGTATCTCAGAGCCGGGCGGCCCGGCGCACCGGGCCTGGAGCAAAGAAATTCGTCGCCCATCGACGCGCGGTGCGGACCTGTCGATCCCTCCGTCCAAGGGAACCAAAATGCTACCTTGGACTTGGACCTTCCTGCGATCGCCCGAATCTCTTTTCGCTGGAGACCTTCGTCTATTCCATGCGCCGTCTGCTCAAGATCTTCCTAATGTTCGTGCCGTTTGCAGGCGCGGCGCTGGTTCACGCACAGGGCGGGCCGCCGTTCATTACGGACGATCCCGGCACACCCGGCAATCACCATTGGGAGATCAACTTCGGCTGGATCGCCAACCACAATCCCGGCCAGTCCTACTACGAGATTCCCGACGTTGACATGAACTATGGCTGGGGCGATCACATCCAGCTCAAATACGAACTACCCCTGGCCGCCGGCACCAACGCCAATAACTCCACCGGCGTGGGACTGGGCGAATCGTATCCGGGCATCAAGTGGCGCTACTTCGAATACCATCGTGCCGGCGAGCCCAAGACCGATGAGAATCTGCTTTTCTCGCTGGGCACGTATCCGCAGGTGATGATCAATAACCCGACCAGCTCCGCGCGGCGTGGCATCGTACAGCCTGGGCCGCAATACTATCTCCCTATCGAAGCGACCGCACAAGTGGGTTGGCTGGCGCTCAATGGCGAGATGGGGCGATGGATCGGCAACAAAAACATGCCCGATCAGTGGGGCCGCGGCCTGATTGCCGGGCACGAGTTCAACGATCGCACCGAACTCTATGCTGAGCTCTACGATCTTCAGGCCATCAATCGCATCGATAACCAGCCCAAACAGCGCTCCTTTACGATTGATCTCGGAGGCCGCCAGGCACTCGGTCGGTCCGGCCATCTGCGCCTGCTGTTTATGGGAGGCCGCGCCATTCAAGCGGTTACGCGCACCAACGGGGAGCCGAGCTGGATCGCGTACGTCGGACTTCAACTATTGCTTGGACCCAAAGAAAAGGAAACGCCCGGCGAGAGGCCCTGAGCAGCCGATTCAATCTGGCCTAGGCCGGCTCCGTCGCAGCGACTCTTCTCCGGAAGACCGCGCCACAGACCAGCAATCCAAGCGCCAACAATGTGGTTGCGGTAACTCCCAAATCGACCCCGAAGTGCACCAGGGGGCGAAGACTCACGTCCGGAACGCCCAGGTCTACGAAGGCCCTGAGAATTCCGCCGCAAATCGCAACCAGCGGCGCCAACACTCGAATGACGCGAATTTGGGCGGGCGTATAGGGTTCCGCGATCGGCAATTCGACCGGCTTGGTCGCGCGATACCACACCCCTATCCAGACCGCAACAACAGCTAGGCCGAACAAAGTGCTGCCGTTCTGCAGCAGCTTGATCACCTGGACAATCCCCAGGATGGGCAGCTGCACCGTCTGCCTGAGGAAGCTCCAGTGCAGATACGGCCAATAGAACGAATGCGTGAATGAGTCCCACAAAATGTGCGTCCCCGATCCAATCACAATCGAGATCACGATCAAAGCCAGGCGCGCCGGCGGCCAGAAGGAAAAACCCTTCTCCGTGGGTTGCAGTCTCCTGCGAAACCCTTTCGGCAGGAGCATTGAAAGCGGCTGCTTCACGTAGAAATGAAACAGCCAAAGCACAATGAGGCTCATTGGCAAATCAAAAACAAAGATACCGGGCAGCGTGTGTCCGAAAAGTCTGTGCGGAATGAGAAACATGAAGTAAGGGAAGTCCGGGGCGAAACATCCAATCACCAACGCCGACATTTCAAGGCGCGTTTTTCGAAACGGTAATGCTGCTGCTGCGTGAGAGAGGGTAAACGGCATTGTTTAAAGTATCTCGCACCATGGGCGGACCGAGGATTCCGAGCGACTGTTGCCAACGTCCATATCGGCAAGATAGGATGCCCCTGAAAAAGTTTTCAGGAGATTCCCGCTATGCGTATTCTTTCGCTTTTGTCTTCTGTCGTTCTTTTCATGGGCTCCATCGCAGCTGCCGCGCAGACAACCCCGAAAGCTCCCAGGGCATTCAACCAGAGGTCTGCCCCACCGCAAGTGGCGCTGACCCCGCCGATGGGCTGGAACAGCTGGAATTTTTTTGCCGGCCGCGTTACCGATAAGAACATTCGCGATGCGGCCGATCAGCTCGTGGCCACCGGCATGAAGGACGCCGGCTACGTCTACATCAACATCGACGACACCTGGGAGGGCGAGCGCGACGCGGACGGCGTGTTGCACTCGAATGCGAAGTTCCCTGACATGAAGGCGCTGGCCGATTACGTTCACTCGAAAGGGCTCAAGCTTGGGATCTACTCGTCGCCGGGGCCAAAGACCTGCGCGGGCTATGCGGCATCGCTCGATCACGAGGTCCAGGACGCGCAGCTCTACGCTTCATGGGGTGTTGACTATTTGAAATACGACCTATGCAGCTATCGCGAATCGGTGATGGCCGTGCAGGCGCCCACTGACAAAGCCGCACAAATGCGCCTGATGGTGGCCGCTTACGCGAAGATGGACAAAGCTCTGAAGGCCACGGGCCGTCCCATCGTCTACTCGCTGTGCCAGTACGGCTGGGACGCGGTTTGGGAGTGGGGTCCAAAAGTCGGCGCGAACTTGTGGCGCACTACCGGCGATATCCAGCCCAACTGGCAAAGCATTTACTCCATCCTGAACGAGCAGGCAGGACTCGCCCAATACGCAGGCCCCGGCCACTGGAACGATCCCGACATGCTCGAGGTGGGCAACGGCAGGCTTTCGCTCGCTGAGAATCGCACCCATTTCTCGATGTGGGCCATGCTCGCCGCGCCGCTGCTCGCCGGCAACGATTTACCCAATATGAAGCCTGAAGTTCACGCGATTCTCACCAATCGCGACGTAATTGCCATCGACCAGGATCGCCTGGGCCACGAGGCCACGCATGCCTACTCCGACGGCGAAGTGGACGTTTGGACGCGGCATTTGTCGGGCGGAGCCATGGCCATTGCGGTCCTGAACGCGGGCAGCGACCGCTACTCCACGCATCCTTTTCATTTGAGCCTTGCGAAGCTCGGCCTGCATGGCCCGCTTCATGGTAAAGATCTCTGGACCGGAAAGGACATTACGCTCACGAACGACATGCCGATTGAAATCGCGAGCCACGACATTCTGCTGGTTCGCATCCCGTCGGCTAAATAGGAAAATAAGTGGGGCCAGCCTGCGGCCCTTTCATCGGAAGAACGATCTCCTTCGAGGAATCTCAGATTTTTATTCCATCTCGCCGCTAAAACCGGGTAGAGTATTGGCAAACGGCTCCCCTCCCGCCTCCCCATGTGTGACGCTTGTATCGCGCCGCAGTGGGGTGTGTTGTCCGTTTGCGATTTGAGATCTATCCATCCGGCATTCAAGGGGCCTATCAATGAGCGAAGTCAGATGCCCGCATTGTGGAGGGACGAATGAGCCCAATGCTGCGTTCTGCGGAACCTGCGGAACTCCGCTGGCGGCTCAAACGCCTCCGGCCCCAGCGAACCAGCCTCCGCAGCAAGCGTGGCAACCACCCGCTTCGAACCAGCCTCCTCCACCCGGCACCTATATGCCGCCGCCGCCGGGCGCGATTCCAGCACCGCCCGGAGTCTATCCTCCGCCACCCGGCGTGTACCCACCATTGCCTCTCGGCGTCAGGGTGCTGGGTCAAAACACCAAGTGGGCCATCGGGCTGGGTATCGCGGCCTTTTTCTGTTGTGGACCATTTACGGCGATACCGGGGCTCTTTCTGGCTAAGAAGGACATGGATGAATTCGCCTCAGGGCGCGCACCGCATTTGAATGAAAGCTCGGCCAAGGCCGCGTTTTATCTGAACATTATTGCCTTGATTCTCTCGGCTATCGGGATCCTTTTCTTCTGGGGCCGAGGGTTTCGCGGTCTATTTTGAGTTCAATCCGAGTGGCTGCATGTACGGTCGCACCGACAAATCGATTGCCGTGGGGCTGTTGGCCTTTGCCTGCGCCGTTCTTGCCATTGCGGCCTGGCTCAAACCGGCTGCGATCGGCTATGGAACGCATATGCAGCTCGGTTTGCCTCCATGCAACTTTCTCCGCTTGACGCATCTGCCCTGCCCGACTTGCGGCATGACGACGTGTTTCGCGTGGGCTGTTCGTCTTCAATTCCGGAAGGCATTCTTTGCCAATCCGTTCGGCATCCTGGTTTTCCTTGGCACCGTATCCCTTATCCCGATGGCGATCATTTTTCTGTGGCGACGCATCCCGTTGCGGCGGATTACGGAGCACGCCTGGTTCAATAGGGCCATTTATGCATCGACTGCGCTTTTGTTCGTGAGCTGGGTTTTCAAGTTAGCAGAGTTTCAGTTCGCGGGTTACTGACGCTCTCGCCGCGCGACTGGAATAGGAGTACTCATGGCCACCACCGCCGCACCGTCGCTGATTTGTCCTCAGGGACATGGGCCCGGAGTCTCCGGTTCGCGATTCTGCACGTTCTGCGGGGCGACCCTTGTAGTCCCGGCCGCGCCAGGGCAGCCGGCGCCCGGGAATCCAGCGGTGGCGCAACCACCGGCAGCCGGAGGGTGGCAACCAGTGAGCACGGTGCCGGCTCAAGCGATGCCTGCATCGCAATGGCAACCGGCGCCCGCAACATCAACACAACCGCCTCCCGGTCCACAGTGGCAACCAGCGCCCTCAGCGACTGCTCAACCGCTTCCCGCGGGTCCAGCTCCGGTGCAAGCCGCGCCCTCCGTTCAGAATCAGCCGCTGCCCTGCAAAGTTTGCGGAAACACCGGAGCGGGGCTGAGCGAAGAAGTGTTGGTTTGCCCGGAATGTGGATGGCTTCGTCCGCTGCTTCCCGGCTACAAGCTTGATCGCTCGGTTTTCCTGTGGGCGCAGGACGGCCAGGCGATGACCCATTTGCAGAGTATCTCCGCGCTTCATGCAGCTGCGAAGTCCGTCTCGGAAAAGGTGGGCCGTCCGTGGATCGAATCGACGTTCAACGGCATTCGCCTTGGTCCCAAGCAGTTCCCTGATATCTGGGTTCGGGCCGTTCTGGCTGCGCGTATTCTCGGCCTGCCCAAAATGCCCGATGTCTATATCTCGGGCGATTCGCAGTGGAACACGTATACGTATGGCACCGACACGAGCGCGTTTATCGTTTTGGGAACGGCCATCCTGAACAACTTCCAGAACGACGATCTTCTCTTCGTTCTTGCGCGAGAAATGGGGCACTGCAAAGCCGGCCACGCCCTATGGAAAACGGTGGCTCGTTTTCTCGTGGGCGACGACAGCGTGCGCAAGGGTCTGCTTTCCGGCGGAGTGTTGAACGCCATCAGCCTCAGCCCTACAAAATGGGTTCAGGACGCGGTGGACCTGCCGCTGATGGCGTGGTCGCGCCAGGCGGATATCACCGCCGACCGTGCCGCGCTGCTCGCTATTGGTGATGAGGCTCTGGCGCGCCGCGTGCTGCTGGCCTGGTCCATCCGATCCGCCAGGCTTCTGAAGCAAGTGAACATCGAGGAATGGATGAAGCAGGAAGACGCAAGCGACGATCAAGTGACGCGTTTTTCAGAGATGACGACCACTTCCTCGATGTACACAACGCGGCGCCTGCGGCTGCTCGGGCAGTCGGCGCGCGAGCCGGAGCTGATGCGCTGGAGCCAGAGCATTCAGCCGGTTCGCAAGCGGCTCACGCCTCCACCTCAGACGGCGATACTCCCGGGCATGGGTACTCCATTGTCCAGTGTTCGGCGTCCACTGCCAGCTCAAGGCTCCCCTGCGGCGCATGCCCCCGCGCCGCTGCCCTCGGACTCGATCCGCGTTCTTTGCAACAAGTGCCAGACCGCTATGCGCATTCCTCTTGCAGTGTTGCGCGGCAAGCCGTCACTGAATGTCCGCTGCCCAAAATGTCAGAATATTTTTACGCTGCGGCCCAAACCGGCTTCTGCCGCGGCACAAACACAACCACCGACATCGCCGGTGTCCCCCTCCGCACCTGCGAAACCGGTTGTGGCACCGGCACCTGGCGCCGCAAAGCCAAAACCAACTGCTGCGCCCGCGCCCTCGAATGCAAAAACAAAATCGCCTGTCCGGCCGTCCGTAGTTACAGCCGCGCATAAACAAGCCAAGTGAGCAAAAAGAAAAGAGAGGTTAATGTATGCCAGACGATCCCAATGAAGTTGTCGTAATCGTCCCCGATGGACCCGCCGATGGAACCACCAGTTCACCGGACGGCTCGAGTCCCTCCGACGAACCGGTTGTTGTCGAAGTCTTTGATGCCGTCGCCGATCCGGCCGCGAGCAGCGATCCCGAGGTCGTTGTCGTAGAAGCTGCACCGGATGGGGATCCTGAAGTCATCGTCATCGACCCGGTTGCCGAATCCCCCGGCACGGAAACGGATCCGACGACCGATCCTACCGGCCAGAGCGATCCGGGTAGCGATCCGACAGGCGTAATCGATCCCGTTGCGACCTCTCCCGACCCTGGCGACGGACCAACGACAGCCGACCCGGGATCAGAAGGCGTCGTGGATCCAACCGGTAGTTCTCCTGACCCAGGTGACGGACCGACAACGCCCGACGGCATCGATCCTACCGACCCAACCGCCAGTGACCCGACAAGCAGCAGCACAGACGATCCGACGGCAGGAACAGTCGTCGGCTCCGATCCAGATACCACCGCTACCGACCCCGATTCGACGAGTACAACTGATCCAAGTGTCACCGGCACAACGGATCCCGATTCCACCAGCACAACTGACCCTGACCCCACCGGCGCGACCGACCCCTCCCAAAATTTGGCGAGCGACCAGCAAACGCTCCAGCAGGACGAGCAACAAGAGAGTCAGAACGTCCAATCAGGCGACTATTCAGCCGCGTCCAACGATGCCCAGCAGGCCTATGAGCAATCGCAGACCGTTGCGGGCGAAGGAGGCCCCGACAACACCGACGAGACGTGGCAAGCGGAACAGGACGAAAGTTACGCCAACTCAGACCAGCAGACCGCCGAACAGGATGCGACGACCGCTGCGAGTTACGCCGATGATCCTTCAGGGAATCCAGCCGATGCGGCCGATGCGCAGCTCTATGGTGACGCCGCTTCAAACGAAGAACAAACTGCCGACAGCGCCGGAGAATCGGGCGAGTACGGCGATCCTGTAGGCGAGCCGGTGGATACGCCGACGGATGCAACGGAAGACGCACCGGTGGACGATACGCCCGTTGACGACACTCCGGTTGATGACACGCCCGTGGACGACACGCCGACCGATGATACATCGGCCGACGACGATTCGTCGGGGAGTTAGAGCTACTTAGCCCGCCCGAGGCACACCGCAAACCACCCGCATGGGTCGGTCCAGGTTGCCTCGGCGCGGAAGCCCGTCTCCGCGAGCAGCGCTTCTGCCTGCCCCGGCCGGTACTTGTAGCTGTTCTCGGTGTGGATGGTCTCGCCGGCAGCGAACTCGACGGTCAAATCCAACGCGCCGACACTCACCTGCTGTGCGACCAGGCTCACCAGGTGCATTTCAATTCTCGACGCATTTGAGTTCCACACCGCGCGGTGCGCGAAAAACTCCGCATCGAAGTCTGCGTCCAGCTCGCGGTTCAGGCGCACCAAAATATTCTTGTTGAAGGCTGCCGTGACGCCCTGGGCGTCATCATAAGCCGGTAGCAGCGTTGCCTCGTCCTTTACCAGATCGACTCCGAGAAGCATTGCGTCGCCAATTTCCAGACCGGCACGCACGCGGCGAAGTAACCGCGCTGCCTGGCGCAGCTCAAAGTTCCCGATGCTCGATCCGATGTAGACCACGAGGCGGCTTTCGTCTTCGTCCATCGCTCCCAGGTGAAATTTGCGATCGTCGCCATCGGTGTAATCCATCACGCGCGGCGCGACTGCAACTGCTGGAATCTCGCGCTCAATCCGCCTTTTCGCGCTATCGAGCGCGCTCACCGAAACGTCTACCGGCTCATAAAGCACCGTTCCCTGCCGCTCCACTGCGGCCTTCAGCAGCAGCCGCGTCTTCTCCGCCGAACCCGCGCCTAGTTCCGCAATACGCAGCCGCCGGCCATTGCTCGCCCGCTTGAGAATCTGCTCTGAAGCGCGAAGAAAAATGCCACGCTCGGTGCGCGTCAGGTAATACTCGGGCAGCCTGGTGATCGCCTCAAAGAGTCTTGAGCCGGCGCAATCGTAGAACAGCCACGCGGGCAGCCGTTTGGGCCGGCCCTCAAGTCCTTCGCGGACCACGCTGGCGACTCGTAGATCGATTTCGAGGACTGGGGCAGGGGAAGCTGCTGCGCTCATGTGATCTCAGTTAGTTCGCTCTCAATTTTGATGCGGTCGAAACGATTATGTTGCCAGCCGAATGCCGGAAAACTGCCATCGTGTCTCGGGAGAAAAGAAATTGCGGTAGCTCGAACGGATGTGCCGCGCCGGCGTTACGCACGATCCGCCGCGCAGAACCATCTGCCCGCTCATGAATTTGCCGTTGTACTCGCCCAGCGCTCCCTCAAGCGGCTTGAAGCCGGGATAGCCCAGGTAGGCACTGCTGGTCCAAACCCAGCAGTCCCCAAAGTAGTGGTTCGCACCGTTCTGGTTTTGGATGAGATTGGTGGAATTCATCGGTATGAGATTTCCGGACTCGAGCAGATTCCCTTCAATTGGCTGGCCCTCGGCGGCGGCCTCCCACTCAAACTCCGTGGGCAGCCTATGGCCGGCCCACCGCGCGTAAGCGTCTGCCTCATAAAAACTTACCTGGCTCACCGGGGCTGCCGCCCGCTCCTCGAGCGGCAGTTCTCCCCGCAACGTAAACAGGGTCCAATCTCGGTCTCGTTGACCTCCGTCTTTCCTGGCGCCATCTCCTTCGGTCCAGTAGAGCGGTGCTCGCCAGCCGTTCGCCTTCACTGCATCCCATCCCGCAGAAAGCCACAACTCCGGCTTGCGGTAGCCGCCGTCGGTTATGAACTCCGCGAACTCGCCGCAGGTCACAAGCCGGTTGGCCAATGCAAACGGCTCCAGCCAAACCCGATGCCGCGGCAGCTCGTTGTCAAAACAGAAGCCGCCGGCGTTCCCCGCTTCCTTCAGCCCACCCTCGAACTGCGTGAAGCCTAGCTGCCCAGCCCGGTTCCTTGTTCCCTTGGCGCCTTGGTCCCTGTCTTCTCGGTATTTCGGCCGCAGAGGATTGGTGAAAAATGCATTCAAGATGTCGGTCAAGAGCAATTCCAGGTGCTGTTCCTCGTGGTTCGCGCCCAGTTCGATGCGCCGCAACGCTTCTGGCTCCGGCTCCCCCTCAAAGAGCCGTTCCATGGCAGCGTCTACATGCTCGCGATAACGGAAGACCTCCGCGAGTCCCGGCCGCGAAAACGATGACCGGAGCCGCTTCTCAGGAAATGCCGAGAAACTTTCGTAATAACTGTTAAAGAGCCAGGGAAAGTCGGCATTGAAAAGCCGGTAGCCCGGCAGAAACTCCCGCAGCACAAATGATTCGAAGAACCACGTGGTGTGGGCCAGATGCCACTTGGCCGGCGAGGCCTCAGGGCACGACTGCACCATCATGTCTTCAGGCGAGAGCGGCTCGCAAAGAGCGAGAGTGCGAGATCGCACCTCATTGAAACGACTCAGAATCGTCGAGGCGGAGCCAGAAAAGGTGGTTGTGCTCAAAGTTCGCCCCTCCCGCATGGGGTGAGTTTAGACCATTTGGATGCAGTTCTCTGCCGTTTTGGCACCTTAAATTGCAGCGGTCGACCGGCCCAAGAACACAAGAATCAGCGCCGTCCGTCAGATCAAAGTGGGTTGGACCGCACGCTGCGGACGAACCGCCATCCGACTTTCACTTGGATTTGGACCCCGGACGTATCCGAACTTATCAGATTTAGGGCTTGGCACTGGTATTTGACTTTGAATGGTGGTTTAATTCCTGCCAGAAGTTTGAGAGATCCCTCGCCCCCTGGCGATAGGGCGTATGAGCAAGTTAAAGCCAATCCGCTGGATTCCGTTCGCGGCGCTGTTCACTATCACCGTGGCGATTCCGCGAATTTTGCCGGCCCAGGCAAACGATCAGTCGGCGGCCCCGGCGGCAACCCCACCAGCCACCCAAGCCGCCGCTGCAGCGCACGCAGCGCCGACCGCCGAACAGAATGGTGACGCGCTCACCGCCCGCCAGCACTACCAGGCCGCTATTTCGGCCTATTCCAAAGCGCCCCAGATGACAGCCGATATCTGGAACAAGATGGGCATTGACTACCAGATGATGTTCAACTCCAGGGATGCAATGCGCTGTTACAAGGAATCGCTTCAGATCGATCCTTACAACCCACAAGTAATCAACAATTTGGCCACAGTTTATGCGTCACTCAAGGAATATGGCCAGGCGGACCGGCTCTACCGCAGGGCGCTCAAGTACAACCCCCACTCCGCGCTCATTCTAAAGAATCTCGGCACCAACCTTCTGACGGAGCACAAGTACGACAAGGGTTGGGAGGTCTACCAGCAGGCTTTGGCGATCGATCCGGAGATCTTCGCCGATCACGGCGCTCCGTCCGTTGAGGATCCTTCTTCCGTCGAGGCGCGGGGCGCTATGAACTATTACATGGCTGCGGGTTGCGCACGCGCCGGCGAAGCCGAATGCGCCCTTCAGTATCTCCGCATGGCGCTGGATGAGGGCTTTACCACGCGCAAGAAGGTCGCGAGCGACAGCGAGTTCGCCAGCCTGCGCGACAACCCGGCCTTCAAACAGTTGCTTGCGGAGCAGCCGACCAGCCAGTAGCCCTTGATCCTGGCGCTTCGTCGTCTCCCGCCTCGCCGCGTGCGTCTATCTGATAGGCCGCGTTTCTTGCGCCGCCTGGGAGAACCGATGAGCATCCGTCTTTTATCCCTAATCGTTTTCGCCGTTGCTTTCACAGCCGGAGCCGGCGCACAGGACTCCGGCTCCGCACCGCCAGCCGGCCAGAACCCCGGCCAGAACGAGACCCCTGGATCGGGCGGCCACGGCCAGCGAGGCGGCCGCGGCGGATACGGCGGCGGAATGGGCGGCGGCGCAGGAATGATGATGGGCCGCGGCCTGATGGGTACGGTCACCGAGGTTGCCGCGGATCACTACACGATCAAGACCGACTCGGGCGATGTCTACACAGTCCATTTCACTGCCGACACGCGCATCTTCAAGCAGGTAGCTGGAGGAATGCGCGGTCCCGGCGAAGGAGCGGGAAATGGCGCCGGCGGAGGCCAGGGTGCAGGCGGCGGAGGGGGCCGCGGCTACGGCGGCAATCTTCCCCAGGAGATCAAGCCGTCTGACATCAAGACCGGCGACGCGATTGCCGTGATGGGCAATATCGATGCCACGGCAAAGTCGGCGGCCGCCACGCGGATCGCGCAGCTTGATCCGGCGGTCGTCCAGCAAATACGCGCCATGGAGGCCGACTTCGGCAAGACGTGGCTGATGGGCAAAGTTACCGGGATCGACGGCACCAAGATCACGCTCACCGGCGCTGTCGATAATGCGCCTCACTCCCTCGTCGCCGACGAAAACACATCCTTCCGCAAGCGACGCGATCCCATCACCCTGGCCGATATCCAGGTCGGCGACACCGTGCGCGCGGAAGGCGCTGTGAAGGATGGGGTCTTTACCGCGACCAGCGTGAATGTCTTTGGAATGGGAGGCGGCGAAACACCACAAGTTCCGCGTAGCGCGCCGCCCCAATAAGCGATTCTTATTCGATCGACTGCAGCGTCCAAGCGCCGCTGGTCAGCACAAACGTGGCTTGTCGCAGCGAACTGAGTTTGTTGCCGGGATTGTGCGCAATGTCCTGCAGCGGCTGCGGCACTCCGTCCAGATTCACGTCCTCGGTGAACGAAGCGATCCTTGTATCTCCCACCGACTGGATCTGGCCAACGTCGCGCGGCTTCAGATGATTCGCGACCACAGTCTGGATGACAACGACAAAGTTCTGATCGGTTGGGTTGTCGGGCCGCCACTGAATCACATCCCCGCCACTTGCAAGCTTGAGCACCTTGTTGCCGTCCGGCGTCACAGTAAAGTCGCCCCAATAACCGTTGGGATATCTCTTGGTTTCGAACCAGTACTTTGCCGAAACTCCCTGCACCATGCCTGCGCTGTTCACAGTAATGCTGACCGGCTCCGCGGGAGTCTGGTCGTACTTGGCCTGAATCATCGTCAAAGCCTGGGCTTGCGACAGATCCGGCGCCGATTTGCAGCCGGTAATCCATAGCCCAGCTCCGACCAACACCAAGACTCCCAAAATCTGCAACTTGACCGCGTTTTTCACGTTTCCTCCGTTCGCCGCGCGAAACGGCGTGAATTCTCTCGCCACGCCATTTTTCATCTACTTTCCTCCGCTGTCAATGTAGTTGGAAGTGACACTGCTCACATTAGTCAATTTTGTTTCAGGGAGGTTGGAATTGTCTTGGTTTGTGGCCGGCTTTCGTGAGGGATTCGCTCCGATTTCTCGTATCAATCAGTGAGTCGGCTCACCCAAGATCCGCTGCAAGAGAAAATCAAGAAAGCCCTCTTCATCGGATTTGAGGCAGACCTGCACATTCGGCGACCCGGCGACTGGCTGTGTGAACCCTTTGTCGTCGACATCCAACCGCATTGGTTGCATTGGGCACAGGGCAGGGTGGACCGCGTACGCGGCAGCCACCGGGTCAAACAGGGTGGGCATATGCCATGCTTCCGCCCCGGTCCACTGGTGGTAGAGCAAGGTCAATTGATCGGTCAGCGGCGATCCTTGAGAAAGGACGGCCCCGAGCTCTTGCAACGTAAGATGCACCTGGGTCGAGTCAAGCGGCATCATGAAGACCGGAACACCCGAGGCCAGAAGCGCTCGCGCACCCGCCGGATCGCAAAGAATATTCCACTCCGCCGATACGGTCCGGCTCTTCGCCGCTGCACTTCCTCCGTCGTAGCCCCGATAGATACTGCCGCCCATCATGACGACTCTCTTTAATTTGCGGAAGGTCGCCGGGTCGCGCGCGATGGCCGCCTGCACGTTGAAAAGCGGGCCGATGGCGATGAGAGTGATTTGACCGGGATGGGCGCTAATCTCACGGAGCAGAAATCCAACCGCATCGCCGTGCTTCCGCCCAGGCGCCCCGCGTGCGTATGCGGCCTGCGTGAAATGATTCCCAGCCGGAGTCGGAACGCCTGCTTCCACTGGAATTTCGCTGCGGCCGACGGCCGCGAGGTAGCGATCGACAAGGCGTGCTCGCAGTTCGGTGTCGCCGAACGCCGTGGTGATGCCCAGCAATTTGACCTCAGGGCTGCACAAAAGAAGAGCCAGCGCAAATGAGTCGTCGATATCGTCGCCGATATCCGTATCCAAGATGACGAGTTGTTGCGCAGGAGAATTCGGCGTGGTTGCTGCATGCGGTTGGCTGCGGGCCCCTGCGCTCGCTGCCAGAGCGAGGACCGCAAACACGGCGAGCACACCCTTTGTATTCATGCGCCCGATTGTAGCGGGAGCAGCGATCTTTGGGGGCGAAGCCAAAACACCACCTGCGCCAGAAAACGCGATTCAAGCCCGGGTAGAATCGTCTTCAATTCGATAGAAGCTGATTGCCGCATCGCCCTGCTCAAGCAGGCGGGTACGTTTCAAGTTGCCGTACTGCTCATCGAGCTGCTGTTTGCGCCGATGTTCGGCGATGACGACCGCCTCCTTCGCCAGAATTCCCTGAGCCGTCCCGCCCAGCAGTCCCAGCGTGATTGCATACTCCTCAGCCGCGTCATACGGAGGATCGAGAAACACCACTTCGTGGGGTTCTCGTTTTGGAGTGGATTTTGCGAACGACCGGAGGAAGGCGCCCACACTCTTCGCGTGAACACGGACTCCACTGCTGATTCCGAGCCTCTCGAGATTTCCGTTGAGCACCTTCAGGGCCGCGGGGGCGCGTTCAACAAATGCCACGCGCGTAGCACCGCGGCTGAGCGCCTCCAACCCCACCGCGCCCGAGCCGGCATACAAATCGAGAAACGCCGCACCCTCGATTCGTGGCGCAAGCACGTTGAAGAGCGTCTCGCGCAGGCGGTCGCTCGTGGGCCGGGTACTCAACCCGGGCGGCGCCACAAGGGTGCGCGAGCGAAACGTTCCGGCGATGATGCGCATCGTCAACCAGCATAACGGAATCGCAACCATTCCCCGCCTCACTCCTTCGCTCTTTCACTCCCTCACTCCCCGCCTTTCCCGCCTTACGCTCTACAATCGGTGTATGCGTGGCTGGTCAATCCCGCTGGGCCGATGGATGGGCGTGGAGATGCGCGTTCACATCTTCTTCCCTCTGCTGGTGCTGGTGCTGTTTGCCATCAGCGGCGCAGACGGATGGCCGCGCGCGCTGGGCCTCTTTCTTTTACTTGTGGCGGCTGTGGCCGTGCGCGAAACCGCGCGCCTTATTTTGGCGGCTCGGCTGGGTCTTCGCCTTCGCGCTGTTTTGCTTTTGCCCATCGGCGGCCTGTTTGCCTACGCCAATCCTGAGAGCCAGGAGATTGCCAATCACGGAACCGAGCAGTTTGTCCTCGCGCTTGCCGGTCCACTCGCGAACCTCGCCGCGGCGCTCACCGCTGCCGGCATCGTCCTCGGCGCCAGCGGCAATGTGCGGCTCTTCGATCATCCCTACATCACGTCTGCCCATCTGCTGCGCAGCCTGGTCTGGATGCAGGCGTCTCTGGGCATTTTGCATTTCTTCCCCGCTTATCCTCTCGATTGCGGCCGCCTCATTCGCAACAGCTTTGCGCGAACGCACGGCTCTGCTCCCGCGGGGCGCGCCGCTGCCGGCGTGGGCCAGGTACTCGCCGGAACTGCCATCGTCGGAGGGATGTTTGCGCAGGAGCCCTGGCTGATTCTTGCTGGATTCTTCATCATGATCGGCGCGCAAGTTGAGGATCAGGGCGTGTTCTTCCAGTCGGTCGTCGATACCGTGCGCATGCGCGAAGTCATGCTTACCGACTTCGCTACGCTCTCGCCTTCAGACACGCTCGCCGACGCGCTCTACCGCTGCGTCCATTCGTTGCAGGAGGACTTCCCCGTGGTGCGCGGCCCGCAATTGGTGGGCATCGTTTCGCGCCAGCGCATTCTCGAGGCCTTGCGCAGCGACGGCAACGGCTACGTGCAGTCCGTCATGTCGCGCGCGTTTCAGGTGGCGCGACCTGAGGATACGCTCGGCACCACCATTCGCCGCCTCACTGCGGGCCACGGCCTGGCGCTCATCCCCATCACCGAGAGCGGCCGCGTGGTGGGCATCGTCAGCGTGCAGAATCTCATGAGCTCCATGTCGCTGCTCGCCGAGCAGCGCCGCATCGAACGCCAGGAATCAGAGAACTAGAGGTTCCCATGGCGCGCGAGGAAGATGCGGCCCACACGACGAATCCTACTGCGAATTTGGCGCCGGGCCTGTACCTCGTCGCCACTCCCATTGGCAATCTGGGCGACATCACGCTGCGCGCGCTTGAAGTTCTCCGCAATGTCGACCGCATCGCCTGCGAAGACACGCGCCAAACCCAAAAACTTCTCAATCATTTTCAGATCGAGAAAAAAACTCTCAGTTGCCACGAGCACAACGAACGCTCCCGTGCCGCGGAACTGATCCAAGACATGAAGGCCGGGAGGCCCATCGCGCTTGTATCGGACGCCGGAACGCCCGGTGTGAGCGACCCCGGTTCGTGGCTGGTGCGCGAGGCCATCGCTGCCGGAATTCCCGTCTTTCCCATTCCGGGGGCCAATGCCGCCGTCAGCGCTCTAATTGCCTCCGGACTGCCCTCCGACGAATTCGAATTCCTCGGTTTCTTGCCGGAGAAGGCCGGGGCTCGTCGGACGAAACTCGAAAATCTTGCCACCGAGCGGCACGAAACGGCACGCACGCTGATCTTTTACGAGGCGCCGCACCGCCTGCTCGATACGCTCGCCGATTTGGAATCGGTTTTTGGGCCGCAACTTCGCGTCGCTGTGGCCCGCGAGCTGACCAAGATTCACGAAGAGTTTCTGCGTGGAACCGTCGCCGAGGTGCGCCGCGAACTCGCGAGCCGCGATCGCATTCGCGGAGAGATTACATTGCTCATCGAATTGCCGGAGGAGGCGGCCTCGTCTGCCGGAGCGCAGGGCACGGCAAATCTGCACGAATCGATCGCCGCGCGAGTTGCGCGCATGCAGGCGGAAAATGGCGTTGACGAAAAAGAGGCGCTCAAACGCCTCGCCCGCGAGTTGGGCCGGTCAAAAAGCGAGGTCTACCGCGAACTCCAGCGCGAGCGCGCGAGAAGACGGTAGTGGATCGATCGGAGCTTTGGAGTTTGCAGATGCGACTCCAACGGGCGCCGCGTGCCGTTACGCCTTCGCCACTTCCACAAGGGTCGAGTAAAAAGTTGCGCCGCGGCCGATGTCGGTGAGCCGCTCGCTGGTCAGCGCGTTAATGTTCGTCCCGTCCGGGTGCAGCTTGGCCCAGTCGAGCCGCGCAGCCACAACGCCGGCAGGCAGGCTCGCGTTCAACATCGCCGTCAGCTCGAGCGATCCACGGTCGTTGAACACACGCACGCGTTCGCCATTCGCAACGCCGCGCGACTGTGCGTCGTCCGGGTGCATTTCAATTCTCTGGCTCGTTCGCGCCTCCATCTTGCGGTGCCCCGG
This sequence comes from uncultured Acidobacteriaceae bacterium, assembly GCA_963823805.1. Lineage (GTDB taxonomy): Bacteria > Acidobacteriota > Terriglobia > Terriglobales > Acidobacteriaceae > Telmatobacter. The sequence continues at coordinate 1,196,821 of CAWGMW010000003.1, forward strand.
CAAATTCGCGAAGGTCGAGTTCATGTAGTTGTCGCTCTTGCGGCCCAGCAGCTCAAGCGGATACTTCTTCGCCGTTTCGCCCCAGCGCGACTCGGCAGGAGGGATGAAGGCTGGAAGCCCGTCTGCCCCCGCGGCAGCGAGCGTCTCCGAGAAAAACTCGATTTTGCCGGAAGGCGTGGGCAGCGGACCGGAAGTGTACGGCAGAAACGGCCGCTTCTCGGGATCGGAGTGGAACGCAAGTGGAACGTGGCCTTCGCGTTCTAAATCTTCAAAGGTAATGTGCTCCATGTTCGCGTTCGTCGAGTGGCCGTCGGCGCCAATCGAAAGCGCCTGCCGGATCATTTCCTCCGGCGTATCGCGGAAGCAGGCCTCGGTGAATCCCATGCGCTGCGCGAGCTGGCCGAAGAGCCACACGTTTTGCCGCGCCTCGCCGGGCGGGGCGATGGCTTGTTTCGAGAGCTGCACGAAGTAGTGGCCGTAGGCGCCCTGCACATCGGTGTGTTCGAGAAACGTTGTCGCGGGAAGGATGAAGTCGGCGTAGTCGGTGGTGTCGGTGAAGAACTGCTCATGAACGACAGTGAACAAATCATCGCGCGCCATGCCTCGGCAAACCGCGTTGTGGTTCGGCGCAACGGCGCCGGGATTCGAGTTGTAGACAAAAAGCGCGTGAACCGGCGGGCCGTCTTCAGCGCGCGAACCGAGTTCCGTCAGCGCGTGGCCCAACTGGCTCATGTTGACGACGCGCGCAAGGCGTCTAAGCGGCGAGGCCAGTGCCAGATCGGGCCGCTCGAGGGCCTGCTTGTCCCACAGAAAGGCACCCGAAGTGGAAAGCTGTCCGCCGCCTCCACGGAGCTTCCACGCGCCGGTGAGCGCCGGCAGCATGGCGATGGCGCGCACCGCTGTACCACCGTTCTCGCACCGCTGCACTCCGTAGTTAAGGCGCAGCATCGCGGGACGCGTCGTTGCGTACTCGTACGCAAGCTGTTCGATTTCCGCTGCTGTCATGCCGGTCCATGCAGCCACTCGCTCCGGCGTGTACTCGCGCACGCGCTCCGCCAGCCGTTCGAAGCCATGGGTCATATCCGCGATGTAGGCGCGGTCTTCCAGTCCCTCATTCAGGATCACGTGCATCATGCCCAGCGCCAGCGCCGCGTCAGTGCCGGGACGGATGGCGATGTGCCAATCCGCCAGCGCTGCGGTGCGCGTGCGGTAGGGATCGATCACGATCAGCCGCGCTCCGTTGCGCCGCGCCTCCTCAACGAACGGCCACAGGTGAATGTTGTTGCCGTGGATGTTCGCGCCCCAAGCCAGAATGAGCTTCGCAAACCGCACATCTTCCGTGGGCGTGCCGAACTTCTTGCCGTAGACCAGGTTCCACGCCTGCCCGCCGGCCTCGGAGCAAATCGTGCGGTCGAGCTGGCTCGCGCCGAGGCGATGGAAGAAGCGGCGGTCCATCGATCCGTAGCCGAGCACGCCGATGGTACCGGCGTAGCTGTAGGGCAGGATCGATTCGGGCCCGAAACGATCGCCGATCTCTCTGAGCCGCGCGGCGATCGCATCGAGTGCTTCGTCCCAGCTCACGCGCTCAAAGGATTCAAGATCGCGGCCGCGGGTCAATTGTCCTTTCGCCACGCCGACTTTGCGGCGCAGCGGATAGAGAATCCGGTCAGGTGCGTAGACGCGGTCGAGATACTTGGCCACTTTGCCGCACAGGAAACCCTGTGTGACCGGCTGCGATGGGTCACCCTCGACTTTCACCGCGCGGCCTTCCTCATTCACCGTCACAAGAACCGCGCACGAGTCAGGACAGTCGTGCGAACAGACCGTGTGAACGATGCGGAACGGCGGGGAAGCAGCCATGGCGTCATTGTAAGCTGAACTCGGACTTCGCTCGCGCAAGCTCCATGTACACTGGACACGCCATGGATTGCGTCTTTTGCAAAATCGCCGCCGGAGAGATTCCCTCAACCGCCGTGTATCAGGATCGGCAAACCTACGCTTTTGCCGACATCAACCCCAAGGCGCCGGTGCACATCCTTATCATTCCGCGCGAGCACATTGGTTCGCTCGCCGAGGCGGGTGCGGAAAAGCGAGCACTGCTCGGGCACCTGATGGGTGTGGCGGGGGAAATTGCTCAACAAAAAGGCCTCGCGAAGGGCTACCGAGTGGTGGTGAACACCGGCGAAGACGGCGGGCAGACCGTGGACCATCTCCACTTGCACTTGATGGGCGGCCGGCAGATGACATGGCCACCGGGATAAAGACAGGTTTCAGGTATCAAGGTTCAGTTCATCCTGGTGCGGCTTCGTAGTTGCGCAATATCGATTGCAAGCGGCACGTTGTGATTTGAACTGCATTTGCGCACAAACGCAAAGAAAAAGGGCACGCCAAAGCGGCGCGCCCTTCAGTTTTTGGTGACCTATTTATACAGGCTGTTGCGAGACTTCTTCTTCCTCTTCCACGCCGTAACGGCGAAGAAGAATCGGCAGACTCTGCGAGAAGGCCGAGCGCGGCATCACTGAGTCGCATCCCGCCTCGACGGCCTTCATCTTCAGGTCGCCTTGCAGATGATTCAGGAAGCCGATGATGGAGACGGCCTTTTTGAATTTGGACTTGAACTTGGGAATCAGCGTCATGGGCTTGGCGTTCAGGTTGTTCAGGTCGAAGACCAGTAGCGCTGGCTTCTCATTTTCGGGCGCCTCGCAGATGCGCGCGACCGCATCCTTGTTCTCGCCCTTCACAAACTCGACTTTGACCCCAAGCTTGCGCGCCGTCTCCTGGATCTTCGCCAGGAAAAAGAGATCCTCAATGAAACAGAAGATGCGGGTGGGAGCATCTTCGCGAATGGGCGCCGGAGGCTGCGCGGAATAAACGTCGGGATAGTACCCACTGCTATGACCGTTGCCTGCCGTGGGAATGGTGGAGGGCGGGCCGTCGGCGACATTGCCGTTCACCGTGCGGTAGCTGTGGTCCATGGGACCGACGAATGTGCGCGGACCCTTCTGCCGTCCTCTGCGTTTGCCCTGTGGCGGTCCGCCGATGCTGTTGCCGGGCTGCAATGGGGGAGCCGAACTCTTCTGGAAGAATTTCTTCTTCTTGCGGTTTTGGTGCTGGTGGACAGGCTTGTGCTGTGCGGGTTGCGATGGATGCGGCGCCTGCGTATGCGGCTGCTCCTGCATCTGCCCCTGCGGCTGCTGAGGTTGCATCCCGGTCTGTTGGCTGGACTTGTTCTTGCGGCGCCGACGACGGCGCCGATGCCCATGCGACTGCACCTGACCGTTGTCAGGAGGTGGCCCCTGTTCAGGCTGGGGCTGAGTCGGTTCTGTTGTCATGATGCGTATACTTCCTGATACTTTGCTTTCTGATGTATTGAATTGCGCGTTTTAGCCCCGGATTGAGCCGTTGCATGATCCTGCGCAGAAACTCTCCGAATTCCCCCGGAGAGTGAAGCAGACGAAACCATGAACGGCTTTGTTCCCAAAATTGAGAAGAACGTTTTCTACCCTGTGAGGAAGTACAGCGCGCACAGTCTTAAAACCTGCCGCCATGCTTCAACTTCTGTGGTTCCAACCCTTGAGCCTACTGGAGAATGCGAATGCCGCTTTATCCGCGGGAGCCGTCAATCAACTCCATCCGACCGCCGGAGTTTTCCCGGCGCAGCCTCTGCTTTTCTCGGAGAATGCCCTTTCCTATGTGAGCCATCGCCATGCACAGCTTGATTACAATCAGACTGCCTGACGATGAAGTGCTTGCTCCGCGGCGAGCTTGCTCAAACCCATGCCTGGGTGGCCTGCGTCAGCCGCTTGATAGGCAACTCCGATAGTACAGGGAAGGTCCCCCTCTGGCAAGCGGGGGTCTTGGGGGGAACCGCCTTAAGTAATAAGCCTGGAGAACTTCAGACCCGTCAACGGGATGACTAAACGCTCATTGAAAATGAGCCCTGATGCACGAAACGCCACTCCCGAGAGCGGCGTTTCAACATCGGCATCGGAGCCCCGCGCTGGTCACTGGCCTCCCAGCGAGTTGAGGAGCGGGCTATCCGCTCCAATTGCAGGTTTCCCGGCTGGCTTATCCCTTTTTGAGGGCCGCTCGTTGGCGGTTGCTCTGCCGGGTACCCGGTGCTGCGCAGGCTCGCTGGGCATTGCCCAAACGGCCCAACATCACTGGCACTCATAACATAGCAATCGTCGTTCCGTTCGCAACATTGTTTCTTTGCAATGAGTTACGCGAGCTTTGGAGCCGAGATTGTCTGGATTCTGGAAGGCACAGGGCGCAAATTCTTCAGAAAAGCATAGAGACGTGGGCGCGTAGGTCCTGCGAACGGCGATCAATGCTGGCATTTGGGGCAGTAATGGGTTCCGCGACCGGCAACCACCACTCGGCGAATCGGCGTTTGGCAGCGGCGGCAGGGCTCGCCGGTACGCAGGTAGACGCAGTGCTCAAGCTGAAAAAAGCCGCGCTCGCCATCGGCATCGACGTAATCCGAGACCGACGAACCGCCCAGTCGAATCGCGTGCGCCAGAATCTCGCGCAATGCAATCCGCAGCCGATAGAGTTCGGCGCGGGTGACGCGGTTGGCACGCCGCCGCGGGCGAATGCCGGCATGAAAGAGGCTTTCATCGGCGTAGATATTGCCCACGCCGGCCAGGAGCGCCTGGTTCAGCAGTGCTGCCTTGATGTACAAGCGCCGATTGCTGAAGAGTGCGGCAAATTCGTCTTCGCCAATGGTGAGCGGCTCATCGCCTGGCGCGCCAAATGCCGCTCCGCGATGGAGATCGCGAAACTCAAGCCGGCCAAACCGACGCGGATCGACGAAACGTAGTTCCCGGCCACTCGCCAGCGCGAGCCGCGCATGAGTATGAGGAGCGACCGGACTATCGGGCGTGGTCACCAGGAGTCGACCCGTCATGCCCAGATGGACGATCCACTGAGCGGAGGGCCTGAGCGCTTCGCGCTCGTGTGCGTTTGGCGTGTGAGCATCGGGCGTGGACCCTGAGGAACTCAATTCAAAGACGATGTGTTTGCCGGTGCGATGCACGGCCAAGATGGTGCGGCCGGTGAGTCCCCTCGTCTGCCGTGCGCGAGGCGTCTTGAACGGTTGCGGATGACGGTCAAACCAGACCTGGACGATGCGATCGCCGCGAGTGCGTTTATCGACGCCGCGAGCGATCATCTCCACCTCGGGCAATTCCGGCATCGGCTTATTGTAGAGGATTGAGTATCGGGCGGCGTGTTACGCAATTCAAGCGGTTTTCTATCGGGGACTCTCGACCAATCCTGATTCGTCTTGCGACGCTTGAGATTGCATGGCTCCCCATTGTTCCAGATACACCACCCCGAGCGCGAGACCAACCAGGAACACTCCCACCGATGAGTACTCAATCAGATTGAGATCGCGGTCCTCGACCGGGGTTTGATACACCGTGGTGCCATGAATGCCGCGCGGGACCACGCGATTCGCCTCCGGCGCCGGCCACCTCGGCAAGGTGTCAAGGTAATGCGTGGAGATCATCGCAGAGACGATGAGGCCCGCCAGACCGGGTAACAGAAACAGCAGCGCGAAGAATTTGAGCGTGGCTAACCTTGCAGCTTTCATTGCATTCACCTTAAGTCGATCGAGAATTGCGGGGCCGGAACAAAGGAGAACGCCGGGGTTGCGGTTCCTGTCTAAAGATTAGATCAGATCCCACGGCGCCGGCCACAAACATCTTTGTACTCGCTTGCGAAGAAGTCTCGCGCGTTCCAAGAAGGAATGGCTGTTCGGCCACTCGAAACCACCGATCGTGTTGTGATACACCCTGGTGCGCGAGACACTACACTGAGTGCAAACGATGACCGCACCAAATCTCGAATCTGAGACCGCAACCGACACCATCGCCGCGATCTCCACGCCGCCAGGGCGGGGCGGCATCGGAATCGTACGCCTGAGCGGGCCGCAAGCCGCGTCGATTGCTGCGCAACTCGTGAGGCCGCATCAACCCCTCGAACACGCTCACGCGCGACTCGCCGACGTGATCGACTCGGCAGATGCAGATGGTCCGCGCATCGATGAAGCTCTTGTGACTTTCTTTGGCGCCCCGAACTCGTACACGTCGGAAGATCTTGTCGAGATTGCCGCTCACGGGTCGCCCGTGGTGCTCGAGCTTCTGTTGCGGCGCGCGCTTGAGCTGGGCGCGCGTCTGGCCGAGCCGGGCGAGTTCACCCAGCGCGCTTTTCTGGCCGGGCGCCTCGATCTGACGCAAGCTGAAGCAGTTCGCGACCTGATCGACGCGCAGACCCTGACGCAGGCGCGCCAGGCCGCCAGCCAGATGGGCGGCGCGCTCAGCCGCCGCGCTGCGCCCGCGAAGCAATCGCTGGTGGAGCTGATCGCTCTGCTCGAAGCCGGCATTGATTTTGCGGAAGACGACATCGATGTGACTCCGCAGGCCGAGATTGCGCGCCGAATCGACGAAATCACTCCGACGCTCGCCGCGCTAGAGGCCACTTTTGCGCGCGGCCGCATTGTGCACGACGGCTTAACGCTGGCCATCGTGGGCCGACCCAACGTTGGCAAGAGCTCTCTGTTCAATCGGCTTGTCGAGCGCGACCGCGCCATCGTGACCGCGTCGCCGGGCACTACGCGCGATTTGGTCACCGAGCGCATCTCGCTCGGCGGCATTCCGATTGAATTAGTGGATACAGCGGGTTTCCGCGAGGGCGCACGTGAGCTGCTTGAAGAGGCTGAGCAGCTCGGCATCCGCCGCAGCCACGAAGCGCTGGCCGATGCTGCGCTGGTGCTCATCGTGCTCGATGCAACGCAGCCGCTCACCGATGAGGATCAACGGCTGCTCGCCGCCGTCGAGGGAAGGCCGGCGATCGTTGCGCTCAACAAGAGCGATCTGGTGGCGAGCGAGTCTGAGTCGGCTCTTGAGTTTCAGCCCCCGCTCGCGGGGCTCACTGCGCTCTCGACCTCAGCGCTCACCGGAGACGGCATCGCAGCGCTTCGAGAACGAATTCTGGCGTTAGCCACGGGCGGAGCGGCCGCGGAACCCGGCATGCTGACGAATCTACGCCAACACCAAGCCATCACCACCGCGATTTCAGCGCTGGCCGATGCTGCGAAGGCCAACGCCGACACCATTCCTCACGAGATGATTCTGCTCGACCTTTATCGCGCGCTGTGGGCTCTCGATTCGCTCACCGGCCAAACCACTTCCGACGACATCCTGAATCTGATCTTTTCCACGTTCTGCATCGGGAAGTGACCTGGCGTGACGTGCGGCGGGAACCGGCCTGCCCGCGACTCCGCCAGAATGATAAGTTGGGGTCCGATTACTCGAAGAGCCAATCGAGATTGGGCGGGGCACCTGCGCCGGACAGCAACTGAGCGCGCCGCTTCCGGAATGTGGCCAATTCCTTTTCATACATTGGCAGGCATTGCTGCCAGTTGGGATACGAATCCATGCCGCCGGGAAAGGGAATGCGGCGCTGCGCGGTCTCCATGCCGGTTGCGGTCAGATAAGCCGGCCCGGCGACGCTGGTCAGCTCGCGGAACCGCTCCACCGATTCCTCGAGCGGGGCGTCCGCCTGCGCCAGGTGCGACGCATCGTGGTCGTAGGCGTAGAGCAGCACTTGCCGGGCAGCCTTTATCTTTGCGTTGTAAAACTGCATCAGCAACGCGATGGCGTGTAGATCGTTCACCACGCGCGCGTATTCGTGCCGGTTACGGATCACGAACGGCTCTGCCGCCTGCGCCTCTTGCCATGCCTGACGCGCGGCTTCCACACTCTCATCGCTCACACCGAATGGCGTTTCTCCACTGTGCGGCTCGTGCCGGAACTCCTCCGCCACGTAATCCTGCAGCCGTTCTCCCGGTGGGGCGTCGCCGGTCCACAGCGTCTCCGCCGGGTTGAACCGTTTGGGATCGATCAACTGCGGCATGGTCATGCCCAGCGCCAGCGCCTGGCGATTGCCTTCGGTAATCCCGATACGCGGCAACAGGCGCGCCTGGCAGGGCCCGGCGAGCGTGTAGGCATCGAGCAGTTTTGCCCCGGCCTGGGCAGACCCATAACGCTCGGCAAACTGCGCCGCCCAGTACGCGTGCTCCTTTTCCGGATCGCGATTCGGATTCCACGCATAACGCCCCCACACCGCAAACCAGATCCAGTCGCGATCGACCTGCATCAACCGAGGCGCGGTTTTGTCCCCGGAGTACGGCCAGTCCCAGTAGCGAAGCGGATAAAGGTGCAACCCTTCGATCCCTATGCTCTGAAAATTCGCCAGCGTCTCACGGACAAAATCCGGATCGCCCCAGCGGAATGGCTCGAGATCGGAGAGCAGATGCACGTTGGCGATGGCCACATTCGAGCTCTCGACCAGCATCTTGAAGCGGGCAAGCACCGGGCCGCGGACGTTGGTCCACGTCAGCGATTCGCCGTTCCACTTGAACATGGTGTCGATGTTCGCGTAGAGCGGGGTTGCGCCCTTCAAATCCGCGTCGATGTCGGTGGCATGCGCGCGCACCACAATGGGCGGCTCGGTGCGGATTCCCGACTCACCGAGGCCGACTTTCACTCCCGGGATAATCGTGTTGGCAAGCCATTCCGCGCCGTGCTGCGGGCTGAGCGCTTCGCCCAACGTCATCATCAGGCCGGCATCGGGATAGGTGCGGATGAACTCGGCTATGACGTAGCGCGTATAGGCGCTGGCTATCGGGTCGGGCGCCGAAAGATGGTAGGGCAGATGATGCGCGCGCGCAAAGGTATGGGAGAGGTGAATGTTGTAGAACCCCTGCAACACCCAGATCCCGCGGCGCGCGGCCTCCGCCGTGAGCCATTTGAACATTGCGATGTTTTCATCGAGCTGCGCCGTGGGCAGCTCTTGCGCCTCAGGGTAGCGCGGCAGCTTGAGCAGGCTGGTGAACGGGTGGCCATTCCACAGGTAGAGCGTGTTGTAGCGCTCTTCGGCCAGCATGTCGAGATAAGCCGTCCACTGCGCCTTGTCATAGAAGAAAGGAAAATTCTTCCGCGTGTAGGGGTAGTCGTACTCGGCGCCATCGTACGTGATCTCCTGCTTCTGCATCCCGATGCAGGTTCCGCGCAGCTTCAGCGCCGGGTGTTCCATGTCGTCAATGCCTTGCGGAAGCGAATGCGCTGCGCGAACGCGGTCTGCCAGTTCGAGCTCGCCGTAAAGAACCCCGGACGGGTCGGAACCGGCGATGATCCAGGTTGCACCCTCCTGGCGAATGAGAAAAGACTCCTCGGCCTGCGGTGAGAACTTGGGGAGATTGAAGCTTGCGAGCTCCGGCGCCGAGCGCACGGCGGCCAGTATCCGCCTCGTGCGGTGCGATCTCGATCGCCGCCAGCGCTATGCGCAGCTTTTCCGCGCCATAGAGCTCGCGTGGCGATGCATTCTTCGCTGTCAGGACCGGGACCGGCTCCGCGTGAGCGACAGTCGAAAGCAGAATTCCCGCTGCTGCGAGAACTGCGGATGAAATCGTTGCATCCCGCAAAAAACGCCGCCGTGTCCACCGATGCCGGACCATGACCCTCCTCTATGCCGAGATGACGGTTGCGCTATAAGGCTCCAGGTACAGTGCGCGACTGTGCAAAGCGCTCGCCCCGCGCTCGATGATGGTGACATCGTTCGTTGCGTCGATTGCCGAACCCGTCAGGAGCCACTGCTCCCGTATGCGTGGCATCGGCAACTGCACGGCCACCCACTGCGCAGTCTTATTGATCATCGCGACCAGCAGTCGGTCTCCTTTGCGCCCCGCATAGGCGCTTACCCGGCCGCTGCTGGATCTCAACGAGGACTGCACCAGCGCGGCGCCAACGAACAGCTTCGCCAGCTTGATGCCAAAAAACTCGGGACGGCGCACGAATCCCGCACTCAAATCTCCTGCAATCGGAGTGTAAACGCCGTTGCCTCCGCCGTGCAGATTCACGCCCGCGCAACCGGCGGAGGCAAACTGGAGCAAGGCGTCAACAACCCACAACGCACTCGCAAGCGTGTCGCTCACGCCAGGCTGACCGCCATTCCAGCAGGAGTTGCCTTCGCTCATGCGATAAGGCAGCCCGGCGCTACGCCCCGCATCCATGGCGATCTTCAGATCGTGCGCGAGCCTGGGATCGGGCGTGAGCAGCCGGTCAATGGTCATGCCGGGTGAGCCCGCCGGGCCCATGGCGTAGTAGTGCGAGGTCAGCATCACCACGTGCGCATCGCCCTTCACGTCGTGGGCGAAACCCGTCACGTAGTCCATCTTGTTGGAAACATCGGGACCCGCAAACTTTGCCGCCGGCGTCCGTTCCAGCACCGCGGCTTGCGCTGCCGACCACTCCTTCCAGTAATCCGCGTAGCTCCACGTCGCCGGCCGATAGCGATTGCGCCACGCATCGGGCTCGTTGCCGACCTGAAACGCGATCAGCCGCGGAGCCAGGAATTGCTGCACGTAAAAAGCCTCCTCGGCGGCGTGCGCGAGCGTGCCGCGGCCCAGGTTCAGACCGTACAGGCAATCCCAGTTGGCTGCGTCGAGAAAGGCGCGCAGATTGCGTAGGCTTTCGAGCGTCACCTGCGTATCGGTCTTCAGGTTCCGGCTGGTATCGGGGCCGACCGAGTTGAACGGCGGCGTTGAGATCGTCTCCGTGGTGAAGGCCGTGAAGTCGCTTGTCCCTCCGCCCAGCCGCAGCACGCCCCGCTCACCCAATTCGCGAAAGAGGGCTATGAGCGCGGTGTTCCGGCCGGCGAAGAAACCAGGATTCGCCAGCTGCGCCGACTCGTAGCTTAGTCCCGTAAAGTCCGCAGGCACCGTGGCAAGCGTTGCGGATTCGTCGACGACGAGCGTCGCCTGGATTGCGTCTGCTGCACCCATCTGCGGCAAAGCTTCTTGCGCCAGGCAGGATGCGGCAGCAGCGCCGCCGGCCGCGCGGAGGAACGCCCGGCGATTCATCTTAGGTCAACCTCGATAACGCTGGGCCTGCCCGGCGCGGAAAATGGAATTTCCGCCGCGATCTTCACCGGCTTGCCGTCGATGCGGATCGCGCTCACCGCATCCGGATTCATCGGCAAATGCAGAATGCAGATGCGCGTTACTCCCCGCGGATCCATCGTGATGCGCCACCGCCGGGCATTGACTTGCTCCACACGCAGGCTCACTTCGCCACCGGTGGAGACGGGCGCGTTCGTCAAGGCGAGCGTTTTGCCTTCCGGAACCCAGCTTGCCGGCAGCCCTGCCAGCAAATGCAAAGTACCTGCGCGCTCGTTCACCAGCATGTCGCGCAGCAGCAGCACGAGGTTCGCGTTCGCCCACGCCTCCGGCATGTCGCCTGTGCCTTCCATATCGGCACGCTTGGAGTGCGGCGTGTCGCAGGCGCGCGGCTGCGTAACGTCCACCAGGATCTCTTCTTTCCACACTTTGGTGGTGTAGCTATGATTCAACGCGGCCTCGAGCATGGCCACGGCCTTCTGCCTTTCGCCGCGCAGCAAGTAGGTTTCTGCAATGTTCATCGATTCACCTGCCCATACCCCAGCCGCTCCGGCCCATGCGACGTTGGTAGGCAGTCCCTGCTTTTCTCCGCGCTCCATCCGCGCGGTCAACCCGCTCACCAGCGGGTCGCCGGGCGCATATAAGCCTGTGGGGTAGACGGCGAGAAAAGTCTGCGAGTAGGCGGCCTCAGGATAAGTCGGCATGGCCGGCAGGTAGGGTGGGCCCTCGCGCTCCAGTGTCACCGCGCGCTTTACGCTTTCGCGAATCGCGGCGGTGTAATCGGCAAACTCGCGGTCGAGCCTAGCCGCATCGTCCGCGTGCCCAAGCAAGCGGGCAGCCTCCGCCGTTACCTGTTCGGCATACGCAGCCATGAAATTGTGTGCAAACGAGTGCCCCTCCGGCAATCCCGAGTCGCCATAGCTCCACGGCAGCAACCCAAACCAGTAAGGCTTCTCGCCGGGCTTAAGCGGCGGATTCGGCTCGGGCCTGCATCGCGATGAAATCATTCGATTGATTGGCTGCGCTCCCGGCGGAACATCGCCGCTGCCCTCAACTGTCGTCTCCTCGCGATGCTCCGCGATCCAGCGGGACGTCCGCAGCAGCGATGGATACGCCGCGGCCAGCCATGGCTTGTTGCGTGAGAATTGGTAGTATTCCCATACCGCGCCCGCGTTGCCGCCCGCATTATCCCAAGCGGGCCAGCCGCTCACCGGCGGTCCGTCCCACTCGCCATCATCGTTCATAATGTGCAGCGCATGCTCCACGCTCTCACGCGCCGGCTCCAGGAACCCGCCCACTTCCAGCGCACGCGCCTGAAAGTACTCGCCACGGCCCCAGTACTGCCGGTAAACCGCCGGACCGTCCAGAGTCCAAAGGTCGCCGTGCGCATCGTATTCGGTGAGGATGAGAAGATACGCCAGCGACGAATCGTAAAAATCGCTCAGTTCCCGCTGGGGGAATTCAATCTGCGTTGCGCGCGCCCACAGGCCGGTCCACTCGGCCACCGCCATCCGCAGCAGAGCGTCGCCGTTGGCATGCGATAGCGCCGCATTCCGCGCCGCCGGCCACTCGTACGGCAGCTCCACCCACAGCGTCGTTTCGCCGTGCGCCGGAACGCTCGTGCGTAGCACCAGCGCAAGGCCGTCGTCCTCCTGCGAAAGAACGGAGCCGCCGGAATCGCGCACCAGCGCCACATCTTCGCCACCGCGCGTGATCAGCGCCTGGCCCACCACGTGGCCGGGAAGGTTGCGCTCCCGGCCGCTCAGCCTGAGTGTGGCCTCCGCCGCGGCATCGCCCTCATTGCGCAGCGTGAGCCGGACCACGTCCATACCGCGCGCGCCGGAGTTTTTGCCGGGCAACTCGCCCGGCTTCGCATCCGGATCGACGGCGAAAGCAAGCTCCTCGAGCGTGAGTCCGCCGCCGCGCAGCGTCGACACAACGAACGGAAAGCGCCCCTGGTAAAGCTCCTGGCCGGTCATCGCCAGGGGCTGCGTGCCCACAAACGCCTCGATCGCCAATTCGCCGTCCATTTGGCTGCTGAAGCCGATCGGCGAATCCAGCGGCCTGCGATTCAGGCTCCATTGCGACCACTTCAGGTTTCCCATCTTGTCCACAATGGTCTTGTGGCTGCCCATCGGGAGCCCGATGAGGCTCTGCGCGTCGGTGTTCGCATAGCGATGATCGATGACAACCTGCGCGAGGAGCGCGGGCGGGGAAACCGCCAGGGAAACTGCAAGGAGAGCCAGGCTCCGGAAGATCACTTCAAACCTCGAATGCGCGCAGGAGATCGTCGCCGCGATCCAAGTTTACCCCGCCCTGTGATCGCCCGCCGCATCCCTGGCCAGGGCCGGCGGCCGCTGCGTCGGAGTTGCGCGGTGCAGCCTCTACTCCGCATTCAGCTGCTCTGCTTTCATTGTCGAAAGCACCACGATCTCTCCCGGCTGCACAACGATTTCTTCCGGCGTCGCGGAGATTTCATTCGCCTCCTCGAGACCCGTGCGCTCCATTTCCACCCACGGCGAACGCGCATCCCGGACGGTCACCCGGCGGGCCGTCGCTGCGCGATTCACCATGACCAGCGTCTCGTCTTTTCCATCGGCAAAGGCGGTGGACAGCAGGTCTCCATCGCTGCTGGCGGCATTCACGCGCTTCATTCCTTTGCGAATATGACGGCTGTATGCGCCCAGTACGCGCAGCTCGAAGCTCGTCGCCGCCGGGATCCACCCACGCGTGCGGTCAGGCTCGAGCAGCGAGCGCGAGCCCGCGAAAGTCGGTTGCTCCACATCGAGCAGCGTCCAGCAATAGAGCAGCGCAATCGCATCCAGTTCGGTCAGGTTCTTGTGGTAAAGCTGCGCCACCGCGAGCGCGATGCGGTATGAAGGCTCCTGATAATGCGGATCGTTGACGCAGATTTCCGTGGCCAGGAACGGCTTGCCCGCAGCGGCCTCGTGCATCGCCTTCATGCGCTCGTCGTAAAGATCGGGATTGGCCATGAACTCCTGAAAATCGTACTCATGCGTGGCCGCGTAATCGATGGCCTGCCACGCCAACGGATCTTTTTCAAAATCCTTCGCCCGCGCAATGCCCTCAAACATATAGCTCGCGTCGGCCATGTGAATGGCGGTGTGGGTAAATCCGGCGTTGTCCAGCTCCCGCCGCAGCGTAACCGCCATCGCGTTGAAGACTGCCGGCGGCTGGTCGACTTCGTTCTCGAGTCCCACGATCAGGGGCGCAGCGCCGGTTGCCGCCTGCTCCTTGCGGCAATACTCCACGACGATCCGCGCATACTCCTCTGGATTCGCGGCCTCCCGCACCTGCCGGTTCCACGCATCCACTACTGGCGGGCCATTGTACGTTTCGGTTGCCCAGTTGGGCAGCGCCCACAATTCGTAGATCAGGCCGCCGCCCATCTCTTCAACCTGCTTGTTGTATTCGAAGCTCGACACTTCGCTGTTGGGAAAATTGTCGCCATAGTAGTGCGGCGTCGCGTCCTTCAGGTCCTCAAGGTTGCTCAGGTCGGGCTTAAGCTCGGTGCCCATCGGATATTCGCGCGCGAGCAACAGGTTGTACTTCTTCAGCAATTGCCAGTACGCGCGCTTGCCTTGGTCACTCAGCTCCGCATACGCCGGAATGCTTGGGCTGCCGCCGAATCCGAGCATCGTTTGGTAAGTCTGGCTGGCATCGATCGTCACCTCCGTCGTCTTCACCTCCGGCTTGAGCAGCACGCCTGCGATCGAGTTGTGCGCGGTGCGCGGCGCCACATACTGCAACTGGTGCCGGGTTACGTCGAACAGCAGCGGGGCCTCAAGCATCTGCGTTCCATTGACAAGCACTCGCACGGCCAGGTGGGAGTCCGCAATCACGGTGAGCGTACGCGCTTGCCCCGTGTATTGCGCTTCAACGTTGCTCACAATCTTCTCGGGATAGTTGCCTTGCCCCTCATAGAACCCCATCGAATCGTAATAGCGCTCTGAAAGGCTCACCTTGCTCGAGGTCAGCTGCACCGTAAATCCGGCGTGCGGACCCGTGAAGATCCAGCGCAGTGAGGTACGCTGCGGCAGATCACCATCCAGAACGAGGGTCCGCTCGAAGAGCGCCGTCAGGTTTTCGTGAAAGTATTTGCGCGCGATTTCATCGGGTCGCGACCACCCCGGCCCCTTCGGCCCATCGGAGACAAAACTGAAGCTCTCCGCAGCCGGCGCGGCCGGAGCGGGCACAGCCGGCAACGGAATCGCCTGTTGCGCGCAGATGCTCATCGCCCACAAAGCCGGCGCCAGAAATCCCATCCATCGCATGGCCTCGATTATCACTGTGCGCGGCGTCGCACTGTCAAGCTGGTGGGCAATTTCGCGCGCCTGCAAATGCGATTCGGGCGCAAAGGGAATCTACTGCGCCGGGAAGCAGATCGGTTCGCGGATCATTCTCCGTAGGGAACCCAGATGTTTTTCACTTGGGTTGCGTGTTGCAGGAACCAGCGGCCTTCAGCCTGCGCGGGATTGAACCAGTCGTATTCGTGGCCGTCGTTGGTCCAGACCTGCTTCATGTTGCCGATGGAAGCGGCGCGGACGGCGTCAGCTTCCTCGTTGCTGCGGAAGCACCAGATGGCCTCGACGCCGTCGTGCTCGGCGAGGGTTTTGGCCAACTCCGCGGGACGGCCGGCGACGAGGTTCACAACTCCGGCGGGCACGTCGCTGGTGTCGAGAAGTTGATAGAGGTCGCCGATGATGAGCGGATAGCGGTCAGAAGGCACGGCGACCACGGTGTTGCCAACGGCGATGGCCGGCAGCACGAGCGAAAGCAGACCGAGCAGCGGAGCTTCGCTCGGCGCAAGGATTCCGATGGCGCCGACGGCCTCGTTCATGGCGATGGCGATGTTGCGGCCTGGAGGATTGTGGACCTGGCCATCGTACTTGTCGGCCCATGCGGCGTAGGTGAAGATGCGCCGGATGGAGAGGTCAATTTCTAGGCTCGCGCCTCCGGCGCTCGATTTTTCTGGGCCGGCCTGTTCTTGATTCGGGCCGGCAGCGCGTGCGAGCCGATGCGCGATTTCGTCGCGGCGCTGGATCATGTTTTCGGCGAGGAAGTAGAGGACCTGCGCGCGGTTGTGCGCTGAAGTTCTTGCCCAGCCTGCTGCGTTGCGCGCGGCTTCGACTGCGTTGCGAATGTCTTTGCGGTTGCCCAGCGGTGCTTCGCCGAGCAACTCACCCTCGCGGCCCCCCTCTTTTTTTCCATAGACCGGGAACGAGTAGCCGGAGTCGGGCCGCGCCTGTTTGCCACCGATGTACTGCTTGACGGTGCGGTCGATGCTCGCGCCGGCGATCCCGCCTGCCGGCGTGATTTCTGCGTCCT
Organism: uncultured Acidobacteriaceae bacterium; assembly: GCA_963823805.1. Lineage (GTDB taxonomy): Bacteria > Acidobacteriota > Terriglobia > Terriglobales > Acidobacteriaceae > Telmatobacter. The sequence goes on from CAWGMW010000003.1 coordinate 1,213,133, forward strand.
CATCCGGAACGTCGATTTCGGGAGCGCTGGGGCGAGCGGCCTTCTCGGGAGCAGCCGGCAGAGTGTGCAGCCACTTTGGTGTCAGGTACTCGAGCATGCCCTCGCGCCCGCCTTCGCGTCCGTAGCCCGATTCGCGATAGCCGCCGAAACCGCAGGCCGCGTCGAATTGGTTGGTGCAGTTGACCCAGACAACGCCTGCCTTCACCTGCGAGGCCAGGTCGAGAGCCACGTTGATGTTCTCGCTCCAGATGCTTGCGGCGAGGCCGTAGATTGTGTTGTTGGCGAGCTCTGCCGCTTCGGCCGGAGTGCGGAATGTCATGGCGACGAGGACAGGGCCGAAGATTTCTTCCTGGACCACGGTCGCCGCGGGATGAACGTCAGTGAGCAGAGTGGGCGGGAAGAAGCAGCCCTTCTCCGGCAGAGGATTGCTCGGCTGCCAGCAGCGCGCTCCCTCGGCTACGCCTGCATCGACCATTTTGCGAATGGATTCAAGCTGCACCGGCGAGACAATTGCTCCTATGTCGATGGCTTTGTCCAGCGGAGGTCCCACGCGGAGGGACTCCATGCGCGCGCGAACCTTGGTGTAAAGCGTCTCGGCGACGCGCTCCTGCACCAGCAGCCGCGAGCCTGCGCAACACACCTGGCCCTGGTTGAACCAGATGGCGTCGACCAGGCCTTCGACAGCGGAGTCGAGGTCGGCGTCGTCGAAGACGACGAAGGGTGATTTGCCACCGAGCTCAAGCGAGAGCTTTTTATTGGTTTTGGAAGTGGCCTTGCGGATAATCCGACCAACTTCTGTCGAGCCGGTAAACGCGACTTTGTCGATGCCGGGATGCTCGATGAGTGCCTGCCCGGTCTTCGCGTCGCAGGTGAGTACGTTGAGCACACCCGGAGGCAGACCGACTTCCATGGCGAGCTCGGCAAAGGCCAGCGCGGTGAGCGGCGTATATTTTGCAGGCTTAATCACGACTGTATTGCCCGCGGCGAGCGCCGGAGCGACTTTCCAGGCAAACATCAGGAGGGGGAAGTTCCACGGAATAATTTGGCCGACGACGCCGCAGGCCTGGTAGTTGGGAAATTCGGATTCAAGAAGCTGCGCCCAGCCGGCATGGTGATAAAAGTGACGCGCGACGAGAGGAATGTCGATGTCGCGGCTCTCGCGGATGGGCTTGCCGTTGTCCATGGTTTCGAGAACAGCGAGACGGCGGGAATGTTTCTGGACTTGACGAGCAAGAGCGTAAAGATAGCGAGCGCGCTCATGGCCGCTGAGAGCCTGCCACGCGGGAAGAGCTCTGCGCGCGGCGGAGACGGCCGCTTCAACGTCGGCGGTGTTGCCCTTAGCTACTTCGGCGAGGGTTTCGCCGGTGGAAGGATCGCTGGTGGTCTGGTATTCGCCGCTTGCCGGCTTTACCCACGCGCCGCCGATAAACTCCTCAAACCGGCGGTGATGGCGCTCGAGCCATTGCACCGCTTCCTTGGGATCCTCCGGCGCGGCGCCGTACTCCATGGTGTAGAACTTTTCGGTGATGCTCACAATGTCTCCTCGTGACCCTCAGCGAGACCTCTACGCGATGGGATGACGGTAGGTTGCCGAATAGCGCCCAGTTAAATGATGCTCCAGCTGGCGCTCGATATCGCCCAACATTCCGCTGGCGCCGAACCGAAAGAGTGACGGCTCAAGCCATGGACGGCCCAGCTCGTCCTTCATCAACGCGAGCCAGTCTGTCGCCTGCTTGGCCGTGCGAATGCCGCCTGCCGCCTTGAATCCGACCGCGCTGCCCGTGCGTTCGGCGTAGTCGCGAATGCAGCGGACCATCACCAGCGAAACTGGCAGCGTGGCATTGACGCTTTCTTTTCCGGTTGACGTCTTGATGAAATCAGCGCCAGCCATCATTGCAACCCAACTTGCGCGGGCGACATTGCGCAGCGTCATCAGGTCGCCGGTGCCCAGGATGGCCTTCATGTGCGCCGGTCCGGCGGCCTGCCTGAATGCCGCAACTTCGTCGTAGAGCGCTTGCCACTCGCCGTTGAAGACGTGGGCGCGCGTGATGACGATGTCGATCTCTTGCGCGCCGGCTTCCACGCTGCGGTGAATCTCTTCCACGCGCTCGGCGAGCGGTGAGAGGCCCGCGGGAAAGCCCGTCGAAACTGCGGCGACGGGAATGCCCGAGCCTTCGAGCGCCTTTACCGCCGTTTCAACAAACGCGTGATAGACGCAGACCGCGCCGACCGTAAGATGCAAATCCTCAATTCCAAGGCCTTCAACGATGTGGCGCTGGAGCGGGTTGCGCGCCTTGGCGCAGAGGCGGCGCACGCGATCGGCCGAGTCGTCACCGCTCAGGGTGGTCAAGTCCATGCAGGCGATGGCGCGAAGAAGCCAGGCCGCCTGGGTTTCCTTCTTGACGGTGCGCCGCGCGACTTGGGTCGCAGTACGCCGCTCCACCGCGCTGGTGTTCACGCGCACGCCTTCAACCCAATCCAGATTGAGCGGAATGCGCCGGTTGGGTTCGAGAGTGCGTCCATTCAGGACGACGGGGATGGGCTGGACGATATGAGGCGTGGGGTGGGGCGAGTTGTTTGTTGACGTGATGGGTTGGAGGGCCATGGGAGTGACTCCGCAAACGGGCTGAATAGCTGAATTCAGCGAAAAAAGATGGGCTCCTCCCGTTCAGGTGAAGGAGCCTCGAGTAGAAGTGAAGGATAAATCCACCGCTGCCTCAAAGCAACTGGCGAACCACCTGCTGGACACCTCGAGTTTTGCGCCACGGGCGAATCACCACTTGATATGCAGGAGAGAGACGGCCTGGCGAGGAAGGGTCGTTTCGACGGTCACTTTTCCGCCAGTGACGTTGAGCCATTCGGGCGAGTTGAGCAACTGCAATTGACCGGCCGCCTTGAGCTGAGCGTATTGCTCGGGCGTCGGCGACTGGGGCGACCCCATGTTTTTCCATGCGGTGTAGGAGTCGCTGTGCGTCTCGTCGATCCGGTAGTGCTCGAGCAGCACTCTTTTAACGCCGGCCGGAATTCCAGCGACCATAATCTGGACGTCAGCGGCCGGTGCGGGAAGATCGTCATCGTGATAGTTCCAGACCATGACGGCTGCTTCTCGATCGGCTTTCGTCGCAAGCGCGTCGATGTCCGGCGTTTGGCGCACACCCGATGCGACAAGATCGCCGAGCGGAACCTTGCCTGTGCTGGTGGTGATTACACGCTCGCCGGCCATGAGTCCTGTCATCCGGAAGAGATTGAGGATGGGCTTGTCGATGCCATTTGTCGCGAGCGTTCGAAAACCCTCGAAATAGTTCTTGTTTTCAAACTCGAAGGACCAGGAGAGCATCGCGATCAGGTTCACCCTTGATTCGTCCTGCAGTTCGAAGAGCGCCTTTATTGCAGCTGCGGTGTAGCTCGCGTAGAGTGGCCCGTTGCGGTAGGCATTGGCCGGGTTGTCTTTCATGGAGCAGGCTGCGCAACCTTCGGGATCGGCTTCGCTCAGAATGATGGGCAGACGGCGAAACTGCGGGTATTTGGCGACGATCTGGAATCCGGATTGCGCAGCCTCGAGCTCGTTCGAGATTCCCATCCGGACGTAACCGCCGACCGGGCCGTCGACCACGGAGGTGTGGCCTTTGGGATGAAACGAGATGAAGTCGAGTGGGACCGGTTTGCCGCCGGCTGCGCTCTTGTCGTGCAGGCAATGCTCGAGAAATTCTTCAAGGAAAGCGCTGGCCTTGGCGTTGCCTGGCCCAGTGGTCGCCGGCCCGCCCACCTTCGCGTTGGGCAGCGCGGCCCTGACTCCCGCCACGGCATAGTCGTAGAGCTTGAAGTACTGCTCAGGCGTGCCGTGCCAATAGCCGATGTCCGGTTCGTTCCAGACTTCGAAGTACCAGGTGCTTACATGTTGGCGGCCGTAGCGCTGGACGAGATGCTGCGTGAACTTTCGCGCCAGCTCGCCCCACATTTTGTAGTCCTTGGGCGGGTTATTGGATGCGCCGGCCATAGTCGGCTGCGGATAGTGGAGCTGATATTCGTTGATGCCTGGAACCGCCGCTGCCAGATCCCTGGGCATGAAGCCCAGTTCCACCATCGGCCGCACACCTGCTTTCTGGAATGCGTCGAATGTTTGGTCGGCGATGGTGAAGTCGTAGACCGGTTTCCCATTCGCATCGAGGCTGAAGACGTTCGACGAACTCCACTTGAGCTCGGGCACGCCGTTGCCTGAAGTCAACAGATGGTGAGTGCGAATATAAACAGGCGCCGGGCTAAGATCGTGCAGTTCATTGAGCAGTTGCCTGCCGTACTTCATTGTTGTGTAGTTGGACTCGTCGTAGCCGAACCAACTGGAGATGGGCTTGTAGGCGCCCACTGGCTTGGCGAGGTTGACCTGGATGGAGATGGCCTGGTTCGCGTGTGCCGATTCCGGCGTTAGCGCGGGGCTTGCGGCGAGCGTGGCACACAGGAGAAGCGCAGGAGTTTTGATCATCGGGTTTACAAGAGCAATCCAAGTAGGCGTATACTGGCGCAACGATTTTCCCCCAACACAATTTAGCTACCAAAGGAGACATACGCATGAAGAAGCGGAACCCGGTGGGAATAATCCTCCTGATGATAATCACCCTTGGAATCTATCTCATCGTCTGGTATGTGAAAACTGAGGAGGAAATGAACAGCCTCGGTGCAAAAATAGTCACGCCATGGCTTTTGATCATCCCCCTCGTAAACCTATATTGGGTTTGGAGTTGGTGTACTGGAATCTCGTTTGTGACGAAGAAGTATAGTCCGGTTGGGGGATTTCTCTTGGCGATGTTTCTAGGGCCGATTGCGTTTGCGATGTTTCAGAATGAGTTCAACAAGATTGCCGGTCGTTCTCAAGGTTCGCTTCTCACTCCTGCGAGTTAGCCGTCCTTCTGACCTCTCATTCATGGCGGACTAGGGTTTGAGCACCGTCAATCCGGGGACGGCTGCGAAACGCTTCGTATTGAACGTGACGATCGCTGCACCGGATTCTTTGGCGGTTGCCGCGAGCATCAGGTCGTGGGGGCTCATTCTCTGGCGTGCGGCCTCAACGTCGGCCCACAGGCGCGCATGTTCGACGGCTGCCTTCTCGGTGTACGGAGCGACCTCAAATACAGTCAGCACGCTTTGCAGAAACTTTTGCCGCAGCGCGCGATGAATGCCGGTGGCGCGCTCCACGCTTCGCCACAATTCAGCCACAGTGATGGCTGCAACCTTGATCTCTTCGTCTGGATGGGCGCGAAGCCACGCTTCGAGGTCGAACGTCTTGCGCTCCGCCTGAATGATCACATCGGCATCGATCAGAAGCGCCACGGCCTCACCTGCGGCTGGAGAGATCCGCGCGCCTGTTCCAAATCGTGCAGCCAGGAAGTGCCTTCTTCCGCGCCGACGTGAACGCCTTCGACGGCTTTCTCGAATGCCGCGGCCAATTCACGACCCCTTTTCACCTGCGCTTCTGCCGGCTCGATGCGCGCTACAGGCGTGCCGCCCCTCAGCAGGATGAAGCTTGTGCCCTGATAGCGCGCGCGGTTCACGCAGTCGGCGAAGTTCCGCGAAGCTTCAGTCACGCTGATCGAAACAGGATCCACGGAGTCAGATTATCAGATTTTCCGATAACGCCTGCGACTCCAGGGTCCGATTGCTTCACTCGGCGGCAAACCGTTCCATCAGAGCGTCGAAGTCCTCAAGGCGCGCGTATTCAATGATCACTTTGCCGCGGCCGTTGTGGTCTTCGATTGTGACTTTGAGGCCTAGGGCGCGCTGAAGCTGCTCCTGGGCATCGCGAACATTAGGATCGACTTGAGGCGCAGGCTTGGCTCCCTTCTTTGCTTTGCGGCTGGGGTCGATGAGCTCCTGGACGTAGCTCTCTGTTTGGCGAACAGAAAGCGAACGATCGACCACCCGCTGGGCTGCGGCCTCCATCTCCTCGGCATGCTCGAACGCGAGGAGTGCGCGCGCATGGCCGAAAGTCAGCTCGCCGGACTCGACGCGGGCCTGGACGGATGAGGGCAACTTCAGCAAGCGAAGGAAATTCGCGACGGTGGCGCGGTCTTTGCCGGTGCGCTGCGCCATCTGCTCCTGGGTCATGTGGAACTCGCGCGAGAGCCGCTCGAAGGCCCGCGCCTGTTCCATTGCGTTCAGGTCCGCGCGCTGGAGATTCTCGACGATGGTGATTTCCATCGCCTGCTCGTCTGAGACCTGGCGGAGGATGGCCGGCACGGTTGTCTTGCCTGCGATCTGCGACGCTCGCCAGCGACGCTCACCGGCAATCAGCTGAAAGCGGCCGCCTGCGAGAGGACGAACAAGCACCGGTTGCACGACTCCGTTGGCGGCGATGGAGGCAGCCAGCTCGGCGAGTTGCTCCTGGTTGACCTGTGAGCGAGTCTGGAAGGGATTGTGGTCGATCTGATCGAGAGGAATCTCGCGTGGCCTTCCTCCCTCGGTCTCCGGAGCTGGAGAGGACTGTGCCCGCGGGAGCAGTGAGTCAAGGCCTTTGCCGAGTGCGCGGCGCTTGGGGTCGATGGCGGCTGTAGTCATGATGCTGAAACCTCAAGGGATATTGAATACAACAAGATACTTGAACTCTGGATCTGATTGCTTGATTGGGTCGCAGGCGACTGATCAGGTATAGGGCCAGAATGTGCCCCTGGCTCGTGGACGGTCGCCAGCCAATGCCTGCCGTTCCGCCGCGCGCGGGCTCTCAATCTGGTTGCGGGCCAGGAACTCCCAAGCCAACTCGAAGTAGGCTTCGGCGCCGCGCGAACGGGAATCGTAGAGCGCGACGGGCTTGCCGTGACTGGGCGCCTCGGCCAGGCGGACGTTGCGTGGAATAACGGTTTGATAGATGATTTCGCGGAAATGCTCGCGGAGGGTCTGAGTAACCTGCTGGGCGAGGTTGGTGCGGTCGTCGTACATAGTCAGCAGAACGCCCTCGATGGCAAGGTCTGGATTATAGGCAGAGCGCACGCGCTCAAGGGTCGAGATCAGCTCGGAGATGCCCTCGAGGGCGAAGTATTCGGCCTGCATGGGCACGATCAGCGTCTGAGCGGCGGAAAGCACGTTCAGGGTGAGCAGATCGAGGGCGGGAGGGCAATCGAGAAAGATGAGTTCGTAGCTGTCCTTGATGGGCTCGAGACTGGCGCGAAGGCGGAGGGCTCGATCTTCCGCGGAGGCCAGCTCAATGTTTGCGCCGGTGAGGTTCTTCGATCCGGGCAAGAGCGAAAGGCTATCGATTTCGGTGGGCAGAATCACCTGTTCGGCGAGGCTGTCGCCCATGAGGACGTCGTAGACGGAGTGGCGGCTGTCGTCGCGTTGAAGGCCGAGGCCGGAGGACGCGTTGGCCTGGGGATCGCAGTCGACGAGGAGGACTTTGAGGCCTTCGAGCGCCAGGCAGGCAGCCAGGTTGATGGCCGTGGTGGTTTTGCCCACTCCTCCCTTTTGGTTCACGAGACCGACGATCTTACCCATGGCATTCCAGAGTAAAACGACAGTGCGTCCGCACGACCACGCTTGCGTTGTGGGAAACGGGACGAAGTTGTGGAAAGCGGCTGTGAGCCGTTTTCTGCGTTGGGGAGCAACTCGTTGGGGTGGAAGAGGTTTGAGGCAGGCTGCTGGGTGAGGGCCGGAGAGGCAGAAAAAAGGGCCTGTGGTGGAAAACTAACCACAGTTGGGGCTGATTTCGCGGTCGGCGCAGGGCGTGTTTCATTTTGGGGCAATGTCCGAAGCGGGCCCGAATTGGGATTGTTTGGGGGATGTTCCACGTGGAACGATTGGGGCTTTGGAGGATCCGTGGGGGCGCTGGCTCCTCAATGTTCCACGTGGAACACGCTCGGGGATGAACCCGGCCGACGCCGGATAGCAAGGCTTGTTATGTTGGCCTGAAACGGCGTGCGACAGCCGGTCAGAGACCGGCGCTATAGGTTCCCAGCTGGGTGAACGGGGCTAGCGGATTGGCGGGCCACATGGGTCTGGTTTGGGTCGATTTGAGGTCGATTTGGGGTGGTTTAGTCCACAAATACCGGCAAAAATCAATAAAAATCGCAACGACTTCTGAGGAATTTTTGCTGATGTTGAAGGAGTTACGGCGAAAAGACGACTTTTGAAGTGTATAAAATTATTTGTTTTCCATTTCTGCCTCTCAGATGGTCCGCGGGCCAGCGGAAAAAACGCCCGGAACTGAGGCGCGATCGGTGCCTCGTGTTTAGCTCCGGTTCGGCGCTCATGAAAAGAGTATGCGCCAGAAGCCGGAATTGATCGGCAAACTTCGCTGAGCTATTTGTAGCGTGTTTTGAGAGAGTTGAGATTGACGGGCTTGGCCAGGGGCTTGACAACCCGGGCAGAGAACGACGATCAAGCTTGCGAGTTGATTCGCTGGCCCAGGGCGAGAATTCTGGAGTCGCTGGAGGGGAGACGAATCGGGGGCTGCCAGCGGAATCCCGTCCCGGCCGCGGCTTGCAGTTCGGGAAGGTGAGGATCCGTTGTCATGAGCGCCAACCAGCCCTGCGGCCCGACCAGTTTTGCGGCGGAGCCAACAGCCCTGGTCATTCTTTCGACGGCTCTGATGGTCACGCAGTCGAAGACGGTATGGAGCTCTTCGGCGGGGCCGGCATGGACTTTTGCCGAAATTCCCAGAACGCGCACAGCCTCCTGGAGGAACGCAGCTTTCTTGCCTTGCGACTCGGCCAAGGTCACGGCGATCGAGTCTCGAAAGGCGGGGGGACGGCAGAGCGCGATGGGAATTCCGGGCAAGCCGCCGCCAGAGCCAAAATCAAGTAATGTGGCGATGTGATCGGGAAGCGAACGAGCAACTACAATTGATTCAATAATATGGCGCGATAGAATCCCTTCCTCGTCGCGAACCGAGCTGAGGTTGATGCGCTGATTCCAGCGAACAAATAGCGAAATATAGGCCTCGAGCTGGCCGGCAGTGTGGTCGTCGACTGGTTCCAAACCGGCGCTTCGAAGCAGATCGTTGAGCCGCGCACCTGCGCTCATCTTTCAGTTCCCTCTTGCCACGCCGCGGCGGCGCGAACGAACGCGGAAAAAATCGCGCGCGAAAATTTGCTTTGCTCGCAGGTGCGCTCCGGATGCCACTGCACGCCAACGACAAAATGATCGGGCGCGGCAGGATTCGGGGGATTGAGCTCAACGGCTTCGATGACGCCATCGACTGGCGAGACCGCAGCGACACGCAGATTGTCGCCAACAGTTCGAATTGCCTGATGGTGGCTCGAATTCACTTGCACTTCCGACACGCCGGCGTCGGCCAAGATTTTCGTCAAACGCGATCCGTCTGCAATTTTCACCGGATGTGCTTCGACCACTTCGCGGCCGGGCCGGTGATTCACGGGAGTTTTCAAATCCTGAATGAGCGATCCGCCGCGCCACACGTTCAGCGTTTGCGTGCCGTGGCAGATGGCGAGAATCGGCTTGCGAAAGTTGAATGAGTCCTGAAGGAGCAATTCATCAACCGCAGCGCGAACGGGATCGTCGGTTGCGCACTCAGGAGCACGGGCTTCGCCATAGCGGGCGGGATCCACGTCGTGGCCGCTGCCGGGCAGCAGAACGCCCTGCACAGACGCGATCAGCTTGGCGACGCGCTCCCGAGTTTCATGCAATGGCACCACGACAGGCTCAGCACCCGCGGCCTCAACCGCGGCAACGTATTGCGGCAAGGCGCGCTGGTTGTATTCGGGATCGTCACTTGTGGGCTCGGGGATGGCGATGCGCGGGGCCATGGACTCAGTGTAAAGGCAGGGTGGAGGGCGGGAGAGCAGAGGAGGTTAGGCTTAGTGTGGCTTGTACGCTCGACCATAAACGCAATGTCGACAGCGAGGCTAAGGCGTACGCATCTTTATTTCTTCCATTGTAGTTATATTGTCTCCAATTGTCCTATAATGTCCCTTGAGGAAGGCGGACGGATGACGAACGAGGAACAGATATTCTTAAAGGCGAAGATCAATGAGGCGTTCACGCCCAGTGCGCCGATCAATAATTCAGACCTGTTCGCCGGTCGCAGGACGCAGATCGACCGCGTAATTCAGGCGATTTTCCAGCGTGGTCAACACGCCATCATTTTCGGAGAGCGGGGGGTGGGAAAGACTTCCCTTGCAAATATCATCTTCGACTTAATGGTACTGGCTGGAAAGTCTGAATTCCAAGTCGCCAAGCACACCTGTGGAGCGGATGTAACCTTTGCTTCTATGTGGCGCGCGATTTTCAGGCAGATTTCGGTTATTAGAAACACTTCGGATCAACTCACTCTAGATGGAATGCTCCCCGACGACGTGGGATCAGAAGATATTCGGGAAACATTTCAGTCGGCAGATTCGCCGAGCATTATCATCATCGACGAGGTAGATCGTATTGCGGCAACAGAGACGGCCGTTCTGCTTGCAGATACTATCAAGAGCCTTTCTGACAACTCCGCGAACACCACCCTCGTGCTGGTTGGCGTAGCGGACTCCGTTGACCAACTGATCGAAGAGCATCAGTCAATTGAACGCGCGGCAGTACAAATACACATGCCTCGCATGTCGGTCTCCGAGCTCAGTGAGATTATCGACAAAGGTCTAAGTCAAGCCGGGATGACTATTGAGCCAGAGGCCAAGAAAAGCATTGCAGGTCTCTCGCAGGGACTTCCGTCATGTACGCATTTGATGGCACGAACCGCGGCCCTGGTTGCGGTGAACGATGGTCGTACAAACATCGGCACATTGGATCTTCCTCAGGCGGTGTCTGACGCCGTGGCTAACCAGCAACAGTCGGTGGTCAATGCGTATGAAAAGGCCACTCACAGCCCGAGAGAGAATCTTTACAAACAAGTTCTTCTGGCCTGCACCTTGGCCAAAACTAATGAACTCGGCTATTTTTCGGCAGTTGATGTCCGAGAGCCGATGCGCATGATTACTCATAAGGACTATGAAATCCCTGCATTCTCTCAGCATCTAAACGACTTTTGCGACGAGCGACGAGGCCCAATTCTGCAGAAGATTGGCGAAAAAAGGAGATTCCGGTTTAGGTTCATTAACCCGCTGCTTGAACAATTCGTAGTTCTCAAGGGAATATCGGATGGAATGATTACGCGGGATCAGACTTCCTCGCGCTCCATCGCTTCTTAGCGGTCGTCTCGCTTTCGGGTGGTGGCTCGCTTTGGAATTTTCTTCCCTCAGGTGCTGAGCCCACGATCATTTGCGGCGCTGGTGCCGCGCCCATCTATCTCCTAACACACCTTCGCGCAGCCTGCGCGGGCTGGCCCAACATCTCCTCAATGGCCGCGCGAAGGCGGTCGGTCAACTCGCCGTTCTGGCGGACGGTCATGCCTTTGGTCTCGATGGGTTCGCCGACATGGACGGTGAGTTTAGAGGGATAGAAGTGCCTGGTGTGAATGGGCAACAGATCGAAGACGCCCCTGAGCGCGATGGGAACAAGCGGCACCTGAGCGCGGATGGCGAGGTACGCGGCGCCGGCGAGGAACGGCCGCAATGCGCCGGTTGATGTGCGGCCACCCTCAGGAAACACGAAGAGCGGCATGCCCGCGCGCAACGCTTTGACTGCGCCACCGAGGCTGGAGAGCGTCGCATGAGGATTTTCGAGGTCGATGGGCATTTGGCCGGAGCGGCCCAGGTACCAGCCGATCATTGGCCACTGCCAGAGATCTTTTTTGGCGAGGATACGGAACTGGAAGGGCAGGGAACCAAAGATGACAGGCGTGTCCATGTACGAGGTGTGGTTGGAAGCGTAGACCGCGACGGGACACTTGTGGAAGTTTTCCGCGCCCTCGATTTTCAGGCTTGAGAGGGAAAGGCGCACAAAGTTGCGTCCCCAGAAATGCGCGATGCGATGCTGCATGCGGCCCTTCTTGTCGACCACCGAGACAAGAAATGCTGTGGATGCGCAGACCGCAGTGAGCACAAGCATGAGCGGCCCCTGCAATCCGTAGGAGAGCCAGACGTAGAAGCGGGGCAGCGGGTTGGGGCGCGGGCTCATGAAGATTCGCTACTTCCCGATAAGAGTTTGCCGCGCGCCTCGCCGACAAGATAAACCGATCCGGAGACGACGGCCACGCCGCCGGCTGCGCGCACTTCAGCGATGCGGAGAGCGTCTGCGACGGAATCGGCTGAGACCGCCGGCGTTCCGGTTTTCGCAGCTGCGGCCAGCAGATCGTCGACAGCCGCGGCACGCGCGGTGTGGATGGGCGCAACGATCACCTGGTCGAAAAGAGGAAAAAGAATTTGAGCCATTTCGTCGAGAGGCTTGTCGCGCAGGCAACTGAAGACAAGCACGCGCGGCGTGTGAACTTCGAGGATGCCGCGGATGCCTGCGCGCAACGCCCATGCACCTGCGGGGTTGTGCGCAACGTCGAGGATCCACTCCACGCTATTCTTTGCGATTCGGTCAAGTTTGGAGATTCTTTCCAGCCGTCCTGGCCAGCGCGTGCGGCGAATCCCGTTTTCGATTGCGGCAGGCGTGATTGGAAAACCGTGGTGGGCAGCAAGCTCGACCGCAGCAGCAATGGCGAGGGCGACGTTGCGCTGCTGATGAGCGCCTGCCAGCGGCGAATCCACTTTGATTGCCGCACCCAATGCCTCGACTGAGTACGGGCCGCTCGTTCCTGCTGCCGGCACGTAGGGAACCGCGCTGATTCCGCGCACGCCGAGGTCAGTGGCGACCTCGCCAAGGACCTGGTTCGCTTCAGGATGCTGCGGCAGCGTGATCATGGTTCCAGCGTGGCGCAGGATTCCGGCCTTTTCGCGCGCGATGGCAGAGATGGTGGGGCCAAGCCACTCCATGTGATCGAGAGAAATGTCGGTGACGATCGAGAGCAGTGGGTTGACGACGTTGGTGGCATCGAGGCGTCCGCCCATGCCGACCTCGAGAACGGCTACGTCCACTTTGTTCTCGGTAAAATAGAGGAAGGCCAAAGCGGTGAGAATCTCAAAGTAGCTGGGCAGTTGCGGCAGGCGCTCGGCAAGAAGCAACTGCTGGCCCGCATCGTGCACGCGGAAGTAGAGGCGGGCGAAGTCTGTGTCGGTGATCTCCCGATGGTCGATCCGGATGCGCTCATTGGGCCTCTCGAGGTGCGGCGAGGTGTAGAGGCCGGTTCGCCGGCCCGACTCCGCGAGAATCGACGCGAGTGTTGAGGCTGTCGAGCCTTTACCGTTAGTTCCCGCAATGAGAACAGCAGGGAATTGCGTCTGCGGGTCCCCGAGCGCACCAAGCAGTACTCTAACCTCATCCGACGAGAACCGGCGGCGCGGCTGCCCTGGGCGAGTGTAGAGCTCCGGCGCCAGTGAATTTAGTTGGTCGATAGCCGCTGCGTAGGACATGAAAGGTTAAGTATATGAGGCTCGTCCCGCTGCGCGACTAGGTTTGGTCGAAAGCCGCCACTGTGCAAGACGCGCTCGCTGCAATCTATTGCACTGTTGGGTCTTGGCGCGGGCATTCACACAACCTCAACACATTCCACAGGCGATTCCAAGGCAGCTGTGGGAGAAGTGGGAAACACGCGCGCGACTATGCTCGAGGTTCCTTGATTTCCGGCTTGTTCGATTTGGCGCGCCGCGATTTAGGAAACGCGCCAACTGTCCAACTCGCTTCCCTCAAGGCACTTTGCGAGGATTCCCACTTTTCCGAGCACAACTACGGGTACTACTGGTTTATATCTATCTTTTCTCTTTATCTAACCACCCATTTAGCTCCGGACCACAAACGACGATGAATTGAACTTGCGGAATGCGGCGAGCCAAAGATGTACTCGACGAGCGTGTAAACGACAGGCAACTCGCGGAATTCACAGAATGAGACCTGTTTTCCACGCGCACACCGTTCACAGGATGACTACAATCGTGATGGAGAAAAGCGGCCGCTTCCGATGACTCGCAAGTTGTTATAGAGTGAGGGCATAGGGCGCGGCTTTCAAGAGCAGGGGTGGGGTATGCCGAGTGCCGAAGCCGAAGTTGACAAGCCGGCCGGGCGATCAGCGGTCGGATCTGGGGCCGAGGGGGCAGCGATGGAGATTACGGTAAGCCGCCAGGATCTGGTGAAGGAACTTACAGCGACGCAGAGTGTGGTGGAGCGCAAAACCACGATCCCGATTCTCTCCAACTTTCTGCTGGAGGCCGACCAGGACCGCCTGAATATTACTGCCACCGACCTGGATCAAGCTATCCGCACCAGCGCCGCAGTGAAGGTGAAGAAACCTGGATCGTGCACCATTCCCGCGCGCAAGCTTTACGACTACATCAAGCTGCTGCCCGATGGCGACATCTCGATCAAGCTCCTTGAGAACCACTGGGTGCAGATCAGGAGCGGGCGGTCGAATACCAAAATGGTCGGCATGGCGCGCGCGAATTATCCGCAGGTGCCTGAGTTTCCAACTGTAGCCTCGACCAGCATCTCTCTCGTCTCGCTGCGCACACTGATTGCACGCACCATCTTCGCCATTTCGAACGAGGAGTCGCGCTACACACTCAACGGCGCACTGCTGGTCCTAAAGGCCGAGTCGCTGGCGATGGTTGCGACCGATGGCCACCGGCTTTCGTTCGTTGAGAAACCAGGCGAGACTCTTGAGGGCATCAGCGGGGAAAAGCGCGTGCTTATTCCGCGCAAGGCGCTGCAGGAGCTGCAGGTTCTGTTGTCGAACTCCGAAGCGGAGAAGGTGGAGTTTGCCGACGACGAGCACACGCTCTTCTTCCGAGTTGGTCATCGCACGCTGAGCAGCCGAAAGCTGACCGGCCAGTTTCCAAACTTTGAGGCGGTCATGCCGCGCGACAACACGAAGTTCGCGGTGGTGCGCTCGAGCGAGCTGTCCGCAGCCATTCAGCGCGTGGCGCAGTTTGCCGATGAGCGGTCGGGGGCCATACGGATGAGGCTCGAGGACAACGAGCTGAAGGTGAGCGCGAATTCGACGGAGTCCGGCGAGAGCGAAGACACCATCGACACGCCGTACTCTTCGGAGGCGATCACGGTCGGCTTCAACTCCGGCTATATCCTCGACTTCCTTAAAGCGCTCGACAACGCGGGAGAGGTTCGCCTGGAGTTCAAAGACGCGCAGTCGGCCGGCCAGATGCGGCCTGAGGATCCGGAAGCTGAGTACAAGTATCGCTACGTGCTGATGCCGATGCGGATCTGACGCGGCGGAGCGTCGACTCTTCACTCTCGTCTGCAGCAAAAAGCGATCCGGGAGACAATCAATCCAAACTGAAAAAGGAAGCGGCTGTTATGCCGCGGCCGGCGCTTGCAGGAAATACAGGGCGCGGATCAGGTAGGCCTTCAGGGCGTGGCGATGCACGACTGCGTCGAGAAAGCCTTTTTCGAGCAGGAACTCCGAGCGCTGGAATCCTTCGGGCAGCTTTTGCCGGATGGTCTGCTCGATGACGCGTGGTCCGGCGAAGCCGATGAGCGCACCGGGTTCGGCGATATTGAGGTCGCCCAGCATGGCGAAGCTGGCAGTGACGCCGCCGGTAGTGGGGTCAGTGAGCACGCAGATATAGGGCACACCCGCGTCGTCGAGTTGGGCCAGCGCGGTGGAGATTTTGGCCATTTGCATCAGGCTCACGACGCCCTCCATCATGCGTGCCCCGCCTGAAGCGGCCACAACAATCAGCGGCTTCCGCGTTTCTCTGGCGCGGTCAACAGCGCGCGCGATGGTTTCGCCCACGACCGCTCCCATCGACCCGCCGATGAATGCGTACTCCATGGCGCTGAGCACGACTTCATGAGGACCCATTTGGCCGACGGCGTTCAGAATGGCATCGTCGAGGCCGGTATCCTGGCGCGCCTTGCGCAGGCGCTGCTTGTAGGGCTTTACGTCAGTGAAGTTGAGCGGATCGGTCGAGCGCAGGCCGGTATCAACCAGCGTGTAGCCGGGCTCGAGGAGCGTGTCGATGCGCTCGCGTGCCGAGAGCTTGAAGTGATGCTGGCACTTTGGACAGACCAGCAGATTGGCCTCAAGATCCTGTTTGTAAATGGGTTGGCGGCAGCCGGGGCACTTCACCCACAGGCCCTCGGTGCGCACATTCCTCGCGCCTGCTTCCGGCCCGTTGTCCGGCCCGGGCCCACCGGCTCCGGAAGAATACTCGCCGTCTTCGCGCTTAAACCACGACATACCGAACCCAATTGTAAATGGATGGAGCGATAGCAACCGCTTAACTTTTTGCTGGCGGTGAAGCGGCTCCCCCGCGTAGATAAGCGTCGTCGCCATCGATCCAGTCCTGGCGTGGAGGATTGAAGATGTCGAGCGCCACAGAGTCCTCAAGCGCAGTCACTCCGTGCGGCACGTGTGGCGGAATTGCGAGAATTTCGCCGGCGCGTACGGTGACTTCCTTGCCGTCGAGGATGAAGTTCAGCGCGCCTTCAACCACGTGACTGATCTGCTCGTGAACGTGGTGATGCATAGGCACGTTCGCGCCCTTCTTCAGTGCGATGCGCGCGAGCATAATGTTCGTTCCCACGACATACTGCCGTGTGGTCAGCGCATTCAACGGTTCCGGTTCGATGTCGACCCAGCGATGGTGCTTGGCTTCCGGCACAACTCCTCCTCGGCACTTCAAATAGCTTTCATCAATATTCAATTCCGCGCTGGTCAATACTCGATACCGCGTTGTGCCAGGATGCCCTTCTGGTAAGCGTGCTTCACTTCGCGCATCTCCGTCACGGTGTCGGCCAGCTCCACCAACAGGGGGTGGGCGTTGCGCCCGGTCAGAATGACATGCACCATCTCCGGCTTGCTCTTCAGCGCCTCGGCGACCACTTCCGCATCCAGCATTCCGTAGCTGATGGCATAGTTAATCTCGTCGAGGACCACCAAATCCCATTCGCCCGAGTCGATCGCTGCGCGTGCTTCCTCCCATGCCGCCTGCACCAGGCGAATGTCTTCGGGATCGGCTTCAGCGCCACCAACCTTCACGAATCCGCGCCCCATTTGCTTAAGAACGAAGTTCGATCCAAGGGCTTCGGCCGCGTCCAGCTCACCGTAGTGCCACGAACCTTTGATGAACTGCAACACGAGCACCTTCATGCCGCATCCGACGGCGCGCAAAGCCGTGCCCAGCGCGGCGGTGGTCTTTCCTTTGCCGGGGCCGGTGTTGATCAGAATCAGTCCTCGACGCGTGTCGGCCAATGCTCAATGCCCCGTGTGGTATGGATGACCCGTGAGAATTGTACATGCGCGATAGAGTTGCTCCGCCATCACGAGGCGGGCCAGTTGGTGAGCCAGCGTCATCGGTCCCAGCGAGAGCAGCCCGCCGCGGCGTTTGCCTTCGGCTCGGGTCTCTTCTGACCACCCATCCGCCGGTCCGATGGCGAAGACGACGTGTTGCGTGCCATCATAGCGGCGCACGCCGAGCCAGTCTGCCAGAGCTTCCGAGCTGATCTGCCGGCCGCGTCCATCCAGAAGCATGAGCGCAGGCTCGGTACGGCCCTTTTGCCGGAGGACCCACTCGAGAAATGCCTTTTCGTTCCGGAAAGCTTCAGTTCCGCAGCGCACAACCCCAACACAACGCTTGAGATAGTCGTTAACCTGCTCCTCGAATGGATCGCGCGATCGTGGCGGAGAGCCGATATGGGCGAGGGTAACGTGCATCGTGAGGAGGATACCTCAAAACGCAAGTCAAGGGGCACAATTCGAGAGCTGCCATCTCTCTGAAAACCTGAAACTTGGGTTCAATTTCTGGATTATTTGGACGTTAATGTATGGAAATCCATAGGTGCAAATCCGGTGTTCCATTACGGCTTTCGCTGGTGACACCAAAAGGTGATGGACAACCCCTTTGTTTTCTATTAACAAGCTATTAGGAGAGTCGCTTGTTGAGAATGGCCCACTGCGTGCAAGATGAGCGCTGAGGAATTGTTCCCAGTTTGCATAGTATGAACTTGAACTTCGATTCGAGGCGTCGGGAACACTTGGTCTAACCCTCACTTCTCAACATTATTTGAGTTGCTTTCCGGCATTCGGCAAGGCGGGTGGCAGTTTTCAAAAGGACGATGTGAAGTCAGCAATTTAACGCGACTTCCGGTTTGAGAAGAATTCATTCCAGATCACAGTGGAGGTTTCAGGATGCGGATTCGCCGGTTTCATTCTGCGATGTTTGCGCTCACCCCTTTGGTGCTCGTTGGTTCTCTCGCGTTTATCGATGCCCCGGTTGCCGTGGCCCAGGTCACCGTGGCTGCGATTCACGGAACGGTGACCGATGCCAGCGGTGCTCTGCTCCCCGACGCCAAGGTGACGGCCCTCAACACTTCTACGGGCATCTCGACAGAAACCACCTCGAACAAGAGCGGCTATTTCCTTTTTCCCTCGCTCCAGGTAGGTGGACCGTACACGGTCACAATTTCCGCCCAGGGCTTTGAAAGCTTCGTGGCTACGGGGCTGACGCTGAACGTGAATGACAACCGCGAAGTGCTGGCCACGATGAAGGTGGGCGGAGCCGCGCAAACTGTTCAGGTAACAGCCACAGCGCTGCAGGTTGAGACCTCGAATACGCAGCTGGAGCAGATCATCACCTCGGACCAGCTTGAAAACATACCGATGGAAGGCCGTGACGCGGCTGGGTTGGAGAAGTTTGAAGCCGGTGTCGTCGAATCCTCCGACCGTTTCGGCTCCTACTCCACGAACGGCAGTCAGACCCCGCAAAACGATGTGATCCTGGACGGGGCAGACGACAACGACGGCGCCCTGCAAGACGAAGGGCTCCTGGTGAACCCTGACGCGCTTCAGGAAGAGAACATCGTCACCAGCACGATGAACCCTGAGTTCTCGCGCAACTCAGGTTCGATTATCGTTGAAGCCTCCAAGTCCGGGACCAACGCAATTCACGGCAGCGGATTCGAATACTACCGCGACACGTTCATGAACAACGCCAACTATTTTTCTCCGGTCGACCCAACCACTAATCAGAAGATCCGCCCCATCTTCCACCAGAATCTGTACGGCGGCACGCTGGGAGGGCCGATCTTCAAGAACAAGCTGTTCTTGTTCCTTGCATATCAAGGCGACCGCAACACAACCTCGACAACCTCAGCGACATCCACATTCTCGGGAACCAGCGGTTCCAGTCCGACCGGCAATTTTGCGGGCGACTTCTCGGCCGACCCGAACTACGACGACGGGTTCGCTCCCAACAGCGCGGGTCTAAGCGGCAATCCGATTCCGTTCGCCATCGGCTCCTGCCCGGCAGGCACGGCATGGAACGCATGTTTCTCCGGAAGCACAGTTGTGATTCCTCCCAGCGAGTGGAACTCGATCGCGTCGAACCTTGTCACAAAGTATGTCCTGGCTTCGAATTCTTCAAGCGGCCTTTACGAATTCAATTCGGGCAATACCGGTGCATCCGATCAAGCCGTTCTCCATGCCGACTACACGCCCAGCTCACGGGACACCATCTGGGCGTCGAGCATCGTTCAGTCGAACCCCAGCACGAACGATCTATCCTTCGGCGGCGGCACTTTTCCCGGTTTCGGCCAGCACGCGTCCTCTCACTTTAAGATTTTCAACGCTTCGTATACGCACACGTTCAGCGCCAACCTATTGAACGAGCTTCACGGCGGGTACTACCGGTTCAACTACCCGTCCGTCATACCCACTCCCGTGCAGACACCCAGCTCGCTTGGTTTCGACATCAATCCACAGCTTCCCCAATCGGGGGTTCCTTTCATGGCTGTCGGCGAGGATTTCGATCTGGGCAACAGCTACGAGGGTCCACAGCCGCGGCTCGATACCAACCTGACCTACGCCGACAACTTCACGTGGATTCGGGGCAATCATTCCCTCAAGTTCGGCGCCTCCTATGAGCAGTTCCGGGTGCACAATCCCTTCGGATATTTGAACAACGGCTACTACTATTATTACGGTGGATTGACGGGAGGAGGACTTTACAGCTCCGGCGACCCGCTTATCGATTTCGCGATGGGCATCCCCGACGGGTATGAGCAAACCAATGACGGATTCATTGACGCGCTCTCGAGCGAAACGTTCGCCTATGCTCAGGACAACTGGAAGGTCAGTCCCGACTTCACCTTCAACTTCGGCACGTCGTGGGATATTGAGGAGCCGACGCAGGACAAGCAGTATGGCGGGCTGGGAATCGATTGTTTCGCAATCAGCAGCGCAGGGTCAAAGGTCTACCCCGGCGGGCCGCCAGGGCTGACCTTCAAGGGCGATCCGGGTTGCAACGAGGCGGGTGGACCGACGACGCATTGGGACCGTTTTGGTCCCAGGATTGGCTTTGATTGGTCCCCGTCTGAAGGTCCGTCCGCGCTGATCGGGGCTAACGGCACGCACGGCTTTTCGATTCGCGCAGGCTTTGGGCTCTATTACAACCGGGACCAGGAAGAGAATTCGCTCCAGAATCTGCTCGATCCCCCGTCCCTACTTGAGAACACTGGCGCTACGGAAGCTATATGCGCAACGGGCCCCAACGCGGGCCTCCCGTGCAACCCCGGCTTTGCCAATCCGTTTCAAGATGTTGCAGGGAACGGGGGGATCACCAACCCGTTTCCCTTTACCACGCCAGCGCCGGGTGCGGCCCTGAACTGGGTCGCGGAAGGCTACTATTACCTGACTCTGAATGCGTTTGATTCGAGCTATGTTGCTCCCTACACCTATAACTTCAATCTGAATATCCAGCGCCAGCTCGGATCCCACTACGTTGCTCAAGTTGGTTACGTGGGCTCCCTCAGTCATCGGCTGCAAAGCTGGTATGAAGGTGACCCCATCACGTCGGCGGGCCATGCGGCTTGCCTTGCGAATCCTTCGTGCGCCGGCAACGCTGGCGATGTTCATCTCTTCTTCCCACAATACACCGCTCAACCCGCACTCGCGCCAGGCAGCGGGGGATATCCCTGGTACGCATCTGTAGGCGCCCAGAACTCTGAAGGTACCTCCAATTACAACTCGCTGCAGGCCAGCCTGATCAAGGCGATGGATCATGGGTTGCAGTTCAGTCTCGCGTACACGTATTCGCATGCGCTCGACGATGGATCGGGATATGAGAGTGTCACGGGCAGCGGCTCTTCAGCCTACGGAAACGCCGGCCGTGCGAGAATTTACGTGCCCGGCTACGAGTACCTCAATTACGGATCTTCGGATTTCGATGCACGGCATCGCCTCGCGGCCACTTATGTGTACAACGTGCCCGCTGTCGGATTCCTCCGGAACAATGCCATCCTGCGCGAGGGACTGGCTGGTTGGGGCGTGAGTGGGGTCACAGCTCTTCAAACGGGATTCCCAATCGGGATCGGTACAGGAGCTGACCGCTCGCTTTGGTGTGACGGTGGCAGCAAGTTCGCCTGCGGCGACAATCCAAACACGTCCAGCTTCAAGATTGCCAGATATAACGCGCGTACAATCCAGACGCCGAGCAGCGGCGTACAGGCCGGCGTCTCGGGCAATTACTACTTCAATACTGCGCCGTTCTCTGAAGAGGCCGTTGGCACGTTTGGCAATACAACGCGGAACTTCTTCCATGGGCCGGGTTTCAACTACACGAACCTAAGCGTAACGAAGAATTTCCCGTTCTCAGCCGACAACTCGCGGTACATTCAGTTGCGCCTGGAAGGATTCAACGTGTTCAACCATACCAACTTCCAAACTCCGAGCGGCGTATATAACAGCCCCACATTCGGACAGGTCACAAGCGTGATCCAAAGCGCGGAAGGGAATGGCGATCCGTCGCCTGGGCGCGCCGTTCAGCTGGCCGGCAAAATCTACTTCTAACCTTTCGGTTTCAAGGCCGAATCCAACCGAAAAGGGCGTCCTGAATGGGACGCCCTTTTTGCTGCGCACAAGAAAGTAGGAGCGCGGCATTCGTACTTGGCTACCTGGAGATGTGCCGATCGCGGCAGAGACCCGCAGGATTGGGACATTCTGGGCTGCCCATGAGCTGTATGAGAAGGTAGTTTGAATTTCTCTGAGGTACGCTTTTTGCAATATTATGGCCGCATACTACTGATTTTCATATTCGATTAACACTTTCGGGTGAGCTCGCAGATAGGAATGACCTTTCTTTTCAATTTGTTGACCGTATTTGGCCCAGTCGATTCAATTGGCACATGAATTGCCTTAACAACTCCAAAGCTTCTCGCCACGTTTCCTGGATTCGCATCCAGCAGGCATGAGTCTGCGTGGCCGGGCATTGTGCGCAATTTTTTGACAACCGTACATTTTTTGCCGGCTTTGATTAACCTGCGAGATCGGACTTGCTCACTATTGAGCCACCGAAAGCGCACAACCTGGATGGCAAGGCCTTACCCCCCAGGGCTTGTCAATTCAGATCGAGTTTGGAGGAGTTTTATGAGGCTGTTTGCGTTGGATTCTGGGTCTAGTTTTCAGGCCGCTTCATCTCGCAGGTCTTCTGATCGATTTAAATCACTTACATTCATTGTTTTAGGTCTTTTCGCCGTCCTGTCTGTTTGCGGCGTCGTTGCGTCGGCGCAGGTGGAGACCGGCCAGATCTCCGGGACCGTATTGGACCAGTCGGGTGCCGCTATCCCGGGGGCAAACATAGCGATCAAGAACCTCGGCACGAACTCTGTGCGCAATACTGTTTCCACTGCCACGGGCGCTTATCAGGTCTCCGGGCTGGAACCGGCCATCTACCAGGTCACGTTCAGCGCAGGCAGCTTCAAGCCCTTTGTTGCAGAGGTTGAGGTAACGGTTGGCAGCCATGTGCCCGTCGACGCCAAGCTCTCCGTCAACGCCGCCGTGACCGAAGTGCAGGTGGTCGGCGAAGGTGGCGCTCAGGTCAACACTCAGACTCAGGAGCTCTCACAGATTGTCGATTCACAGCAACTGGCTACCCTGCCCAGCCTGACGCGCAATCCCTATGATTTCGTCTCGATCTCCGGCAACGTTTCGAGCGGCGACAACACCACGAACAGCATGAATAGCGGCCAGAACCTTACCAACCGCGGCGTCGGCTTCGCCATCAACGGCCAGCGCGAATCGGGCACAGAGATTCTGCTGGATGGCGCCGAGAACGTGTCCATCTTCAGCGTTGCCGTGGGTGAAGACATCCCCATGGATTCGGTGCAGGAATACAGCGTCCTTACCAACAACTACTCGGCCGAATACGGCCGCGCCTCGGGCGGTGTTGTGAACGTGACCACGAAAGCCGGCACCAACCAGATTCACGGCTCCGCGTGGGGTTACAACCGCCTGTCCGCTTACACCGCCAACACATACGCCAATGACGCAGCCAATTCGGCTGCCGGCCCTTGCGGGGGTCCCTCCAGCGCTAATCCCTGCCCCGACCCCAAAGGCATTTACACACGCAACCAGTTCGGCTACGCTGCCGGCGGTCCCATCATCAAGAACAAGCTCTTCATCTTTGAGAGCACGGAGTGGACGCGCGTCCGTTCAGCCGCCACTGAGAGCGAAGAGATCTTCGACCCCGGATTTATTGCCTATCTGCCCGCCAATGTTCAGGCGTACTACAAAAGCTACGGCCAAACGACGCTCAACTCTAGCGGGACAGCAGCTACGGTGGGAGATATCGTAAACCTGTGCACATTCGGTTCAACGTCCATGACAGCTTGTGTGAGCCCGACCGCGTTCCCCGAGGTGAATGGCACGACGGCGATTCCGACAACGCAGGCCGTCTTCGACACGGTCAACTTCTCTGCCCCCTTCGATGCCGGCGGCGGTATTCCGGAAAATGCGTACGACCTGGTCGGCCGCGTCGACTATAACCCTACCGACAAAACCCAGATGTTCTTCCGCGGCGCCCGCGAGAACGAAAACCAATTCGTCGGCTCGGACACCTACTCCGCCTATCCGCAATACGACGTAGGGACGGCATTCGCAAATCAGAGCTACCTTTATTCGGTGTCTCACACGTTTTCGACCAGTGTGTTCCTTTCCGCGAAGGCGAGCTACACCCGTTTCAGCGATGTTAATTCGTTCGATACATCCCTGACGGACACCCCGAACCTGATGTTCGTTTCGCCCACTGACCCGGTGACCGGCAATGTGATTCAGATGCCTGGATTGCAGAACTCCAGCGAACCCGGCGAGGGCGGCCTGCCCTACGGCGGACCCCAGAACACGATTCAATATGAGCCCGATCTCTCCTGGACCAAGGGCAAGCACTCCATGCGCTTTGGCTGGCTGGGTACTTACATTCAGATGAACGTCGCGTATGGCGCCTACGCTCAGGCCGTCGAGCAGCTTGGAGCCGACTTTGTCGACAGTATGAGCGACATGGTCAACTCCGTCGGCGACCCGAACGGCGCACAGTTGGTCAGCTTCCAAGCTCGCGTCAACCCACAGGGCAAGCTCCCCTGCGCTGTGGACATCTACGGAAACGAGCCCGACCCGATTCCCTCTTCCTGCCTGGTTCAGCCGCCCCTGCAATCCGCATCGTACGCCCGCAGCTACCGTTACAAGGATTGGTCGACCTATGCGCAGGATAGCTACAAGGTCACGCCCAGGTTGAACCTCGATTTCGGGCTGCGTTATGAACACTACGGCGTGCAGCACAACAATAATCAGTCTCTGGACTCGAACTTCTACTTCGGTTCAGGTGAGGGTGTCGAGCAGCAGGTTGCGAGCGGAGGCGTATTCCTCACCAAACAGAGCCCCATCGGCGAGTTCTGGAAGACGCGCTGGGGCACGCTTGCGCCACGCGTAGGCTTCGCCTATGACGTCTTCGGCAACGGGCGCGACTCGATTCGCGGCGGCTACGGAATCAGCTACGAGCGCAACTTCGGCAACGTGACCTTTAACGCCAGTTTCAACCCGCCAGCCAGCGCCGTCATCAGCGATGTGTGCTCGGCCCAGGATGCAAGCTGCAACTATGCTGTGACGAACCAGGATCTCGGGCCCCTCGGCGTTGCCGGCCCGGCAGCCGCCATGCCCCCGGTTGAACTTCGTCATCTTGACCAGAACATCGAGGTGGCGCAAACCCAATTCTGGAGCTTCGCTTTCGAGCATCAGCTCACGCACGGCACAGTGGTCGAGGTCAGTTACGGCGGCGCCAAGGGAGACCACCTGTACGACTTGGCCAACGTGAATCAAGCCGGCGCCGCTCAGGTTTATCTTGACGAGCCGCTGGCTATAGGCGATGCCTGCGCCAGTGCCGGATACGTGAACAACACCTTGTACAACCAATATGTAGCTGGAGGGGAGTCCACAACGCAGGCCGCAATGGATGCGTCCGAGTGCTTGACACGCCCGACGCAGCAATATACCAACATCAACATGCGCGGCAGCGGAGCGGGCAGCGCCTATAGCGCCCTGAACGTCAAATTTCAGACGCAAAACCTCCGTTCGACAGGCGTGAGCATTGTCGGGAACTACACCTGGTCGCGTTCGCGCGACGACCTGAGTTCAACCTTCGGCGACAGCCTGCAGGGTGGCTCCGGCTATATCGGTTCATTGGGATACACTTCTTTGGCGGATCCGCACCTCGATTGGGGCCCTTCCGATTTCGATCAGCCGCAACGCATCGCGCTGGCGCCCATCTGGGAAACCCCGTGGTTCAAGCACGGAGATACTTTCGAGCGCGAGGCGCTGGGAGGCTGGAACATTTCCGGAATCTTCACCGCACGCAGCGGTGTTCCGTTCTCCGTCTATGATTACAGCAACGACGAAACTTACTACACTGTGCCTCGCTTGACGCCTGCAACACCTTTCACCAGCCACAACGTCAGCAGCAGTCCCAAGGTGGTGGGCCCCAACCTGTTCAATGGCCTGAACATTCCGCTTCCTGTGGCCAATGCTGCTGTAAGCCCGACGCTGGGTATTTCGGACTTCGGGCCCTTCCCGGCCAACATGATGACCCGAAACGAGCTTCGCGGCCCCGGCGGATGGAACACGGATGCGGCGGTGCAGAAGGACTTTCCGATCACGGAGCGAATCGGTTTGCAGTTCCGCGCCGAGGGCTTCGATTTCCTCAACCACCACGACTATTTCGTGAATACCACGACGCTGGATTATCCCAGCGGCGCGGCCCTCTTTGTGGAGGAAGAGAAGGGCGGCCTCGGTTCGCTCGCTACCAACGGCAACCACGACGAGCGCCGTTTCGGGCAGTTTGCCTTGAAGGTGACCTTCTAACGCGGTAAGAACAGCCAGAAACACGAAGGGCGTCCGCCACGGCGGACGCCCTCTGTGTCGATGATCGATGGTTCGGTGTCGGCCTTAGTGCTTCTTTCTGGCTCTTGCTTTGGGAGTGGGCTTCGGGGCGCGGGCTTTTTTGGCCGGGGCCTTTTTCGCCTTTGCCGGCGGCGATTTCTTTGCGGCAGCGATCTTCTTCGCCGGTGGCTTTGCAGCTTTCTTGCTGCGCACGGCGCGCGTCTTTTCTTTGAGCTCAGCCGTTAGCTCGGCGTCGAACTCTGCCGGGGTCAGCGGCCGCGCGGACTTGCGCAGCCGTTCGATGTCGTAAAAAGCGCGCTTCTCGGCGAGAAACACGTGAATCACGAAGTCAACGTAGTCGAGCAGAATCCACTCGCCGTTGCGGCGGCCCTCGACGGAGTTTGGGTAGGCGCCGAAGTTGTGCTTGAGCCGCAGCTCGATTTCGTCGGCGATGGCGACGGCCTGCCGCTGGTTGGTGGCTGAGGTGACGAGGAAAAAGTCAGAGAGGCCAGAGTCGGCGGGGTCGAGCTCGAGGATGCGTGTGTGCTGGCCCTTCTTTTCTTCACAAACCGTGGCTGCGGCCTGTACGAGAATGCGCGTCTGTTTCTGCGCCGGCGTTGTTTTCATTCTTTGGGTGGCTTCTCCAACCTCATGGTAGAGCAGGGACCGGGAAGAAGGGAATAGGGGCTCAGGACCCGGGGCGTAGGGACTCGGGACTGAGGAAATTGAGAACAACTCACTGGTAGAGGCTATTCGCGCGAATGTAATCGGCGACCGCGGCAGGGAGCATCGTTTGAATCGTCTCGGAACCGGGCTGCGCGACCGTCGACGCTTCGATGCTCGACACTGGGGGGCCGGCCTTGCGAATTGCTTCGCGAATGTCCGACGCGCTGATCTCCACATCCAGGCCGGGGAGCAGATAGAACGGCGCTCTCTCTCCAGCGGGATTCACAAGATTGAAGGCGCGGACGGCAATGTCGGACTCGTTGGCGCCGGGTTCGGTCGAGTCAGATTCATTCCGAGCGGGATCCAGCGCGGGTTCAAGCGTGAGCCCGTGCGGGAGGGCAGATGTCAATTCGTCCAGCGGCTGACCCGGGCCGTCGAGCGGCTGTCGGGAACGAGAGGCAGGGGGCCGGGAGGCGACGATCAGGGCCGCGGCGTAGGGGATCTCCGCGGCGCGATGCCACCGCCGCAGGCCGAAAAACGAGTCCGCGCCCATCAGGCAATAGAGCGCGCTGTCAGGCTTGAATTCAGCGCGCAATTTCTCCAGCGTGTCGATCGTGTAGTTGGGCGCCAAGCCGCGGCCGCCAGAAGTCTTGGGCGCATCGGCGAGCGAAACCGCGAACCCCGGCTCGCCTTCAATCGCCAGCCGTGTCATGGCTAAACGGTGCTCAAAGCTCACGGACGACCCTTCGGGCTTGAGCGGCTGCGCGCCCACCGGAGCGAAGAGCACTGTGTCGAGGCGGAACGCATCGCGGGCAGCGCGCGCTATGGCCAGATGGCCCAAATGCGGCGGGTCGAAACTTCCGCCGAAGAAGGCAATGCGGCTCCCGGCATGCGCTGCGGTCATGGGTCCATCGTAATTGCTGGAGCGGCTGCGGGTAGCGGGTCAGTTTGGAGAAGCATTCCCTCAGGGGCTAAAGCCCGCTCGTCTGTCCGGGCTTATCGGCACGGCTGAAGCCGTGCGCTGACACTTCGTGCTCCTCCGAGGCAGTTTTTCCGCAGCCTGTGAAGCCCGTACCCTTCAAGCTGACCCGCCACCAGGCTGAGCGGCTGCCGGCTCCCATCGGATAGAATTGTTCTGCGACTATGCGTCCGATACTGATTTTGCTCGCCCTCGCCGGTCTTTGCGTCTCCGCGCTCGCCCTCAAGGTGCATTACGACACGGGTACGGAGCCTTGCTCGATCAACGATCACTGGGATTGCGGCATCGTTAACCACAGCCGTTACGCCGTGGTGTTCCATGTCCCTGTCGCGGCCATCGGCATCGCGGGCTACTTGTTGCTTGGGGTCCTTGCGCAGGCGCGCAGGCGCATCCTGCTGCTTGTCGCCGCCCTCGTTGGGCTCGGCTTCGCTCTGCATCTCTCCGGCATTGAGCGAAACGTTCTTCAGGTCTGGTGCCTTTATTGCGTGATCTCGCAGGGAATCATCGCGCTGATCACGCTCCTCGGTATTGTCTGGCTGATTGCGGCGCAGGTTGCGAAGTCGCGCGCAGGCCGAGCAGCGTCAGCGTAGGGTTCAATCCAGCCAGAGGGTCCGATTTCCCGCGTCGATTCCCGCCTCTAGAACTGGCTGCATAAATGTTGCTCGATCAGTGAAGAACCATCCCTCGGGGGCTGAAGCCCGGATTTTATGCGCCTCTGGCGGCACGGCTGAAGCCGTGCCCTTTCAAAACATCATTTATGCGATCAGTTCTCGCACTGATAAAATTGAAGCAGATTCATGCTGACTGGCTGGTATGCACGGCGGATGTACGCCTGGGAGACGCGGCTAAGCACACGCGACGAAAACCGCGTGGTGCGCCCGTTGGAGTGGGGCTTCGAGTGGGTCGCTCCGTTTCTTGATGCGCATGGCTTTGGCGCCGCAGTGCCCGATCCCGAGATTGTTCGCGACCCAGCGGCTGCTGAAGCTGCGATGCTCCGCATCAACGAGCTTCTCATCCACAACAGCGACGTCTTTTTCGGCTATGAACGCCCCACGGATTTCCGCCTGGAAGAGCGCCATCCGGAGCTGTTCCCCACCAATGTGCGCCCTGAGACTCTGGCTAAGGATGCCGAGCTGAAGCAGCAGGCGGCTGAGGGCAAACTGCCTAAAGCCCAGTATCTACGGTTTACCTCGCCGGAACGCACGCCCTATTCGGAGAACGACCTGGTGAACGCGCGCTGGTTTCCGGCTCCGGCGCACAAGGATCCGGCGCGGCCCAAACAGGCCATCGTGGTGATGCCGCAATGGAACGCCGACGGCTTCAGCCACAACTCGCTGTGCACAGTCTTCAACCGCATGGGCGTCTCGGCGTTGCGGCTCTCCAAGCCCTATCACGACATTCGCCGGCCGGCGGAGCTGGAGCGGTCCGACTATGCCGTGAGCGCCAACGTCGGCCGCACCATTTCCGCATGCCGCCAGGCGGTGGTCGATATCCGCTGCTGCCTCGACTGGCTCGAGGAACAGGGCTACGAGCACTTCGGCGTGCTGGGAACGAGTCTCGGCTCCTGCTACGGTTTTCTGGCCAGCGCGCACGATCCCCGGCTGCGCGTGAACGCTTTCAACCACGCATCGACTGCGTTTGGGGATGTGGTGTGGGCGGGACAAAGCACGCGGCACATCCGTGCGGGCGTGGAAGCGGCGGGCCTGACGCAGGATCGCCTGCGCGCGCTATGGGCTCCCGTCAGCCCCATCAGCTACTACACAAAATTTGCCAGCCCTGAGGCCGGCGGACCACAGAAGCGCGTCTTGATGGTCTACGCAAAATACGACCTCACGTTTCCCCTGGAGTACTCGCTCAAGGTGGTCGAAGCAGCGCGTCACTCCGGATTGAACTACGAAGTGCGCGTGCTGCCCTGCGGCCACTACACCACCGGCGAAACGCCCTACAAATTCATCGACGGATGGTACATGGGGTGGTTCGTTTACCGCGCCTTCAAAGCGCTGCGTGACGAAAAAGCGGCGGGGATCGACACGGCCGCTGCGTTGGAAGAAGAGTTGCAATCGCGCTGACTCGCCGGTCGTTACTTCACTCCCGGCGTTTTTGCAATGATCACGCAGTGTTTGCTTCCGCCGGGGGCTTTCTTGCATCGATCTATTGCGCCTTCGTCGGCCAGCGATTGATCGAAGCCGGCCGCAAAGAGAAACGGCTCACCATTTTCATTTACGGCAAGTGACTTATAGGGCGGGGCAAGGAGAAAGCGCCTCCATACGTCCTTGTTTTTGTCCGGGTCAATGTCTGCCAACGCGGCCGGCATTGGCACATTGGGCGGTTCCGGCGCGGGCAGCACTTTGTCGCCGAGGGGCAGCAGGTTCTGCGCCTTTAGAAATGCAGTGACCATGCTGGACCAAGCCGCGACGTGGGTATACAGATGATGTCCATCGTCCCCGTCGGGCGGGGCCATCACAAATTGATTTGCGCCACCTCCCTTTTTATAAGCGGCATCGAACTGTTGCGCCATGGCCGGCGGAAACCAATGGTCGTTTTCGGAATAAATCCACAGCATGGGCAGATCGCCATGTTTGTGCGCTTCCTTGCCAAAGTCGTGGAACGCGTCGATCACCCCGTCGAGATTACAGTTGTGCTCATGCCCGTCGCCGCCACGCCCGCCGGCGAAACTGATTGCAGCTTTCAGCCCCTTTGGCGGATTGGCGGAGAGCGCCACCTGCGCAAAGCCGCCGGTCGAGACGCCGGCGCTCAGGATCGTGTTCCCATCCACTTCCGGCAGGCTCCGGGCAAAGTCCATCACCGCGCGCAAATCGTCGGCGCTTGCCTCGCCGGTTTGATAAAAACTTCCGCCCCTGGTGCCGCAGCCGCCGTTGGCCGAGTCCTGCTGCCCGCCTGAGCGCCCGTATCCTCTGCGCACTACGACGATGGCGACATATCCGCGCTCGGCGAACCACTCCGCCTGAGAAAACTGTCCCCAGGGAGTGATATGCGCGCGGACATCGGGTTCGTTCGAAGTGCCATGCGTGAGCACCACGAGCGGATGCCGCCCCGGCAGATCCAAATACACTTCCAGCGCATCGAGTCCATTTGGGACGGCTTCGGGAATGCGGATCCAGATCTCCTTTGCCACCATTCGCGTGGGCTTAGGCGCCGCTTCGTTTGCAGAGGCCGTTCCGGGCGCGCTGGATTGGGGTTCCTGCGCATTCGCCGACACAACCAGGATTGCAACCAAAACAAAAGGAAGCAGAAGAGCCCTGAATGTTCGCATGCGCAACAGTACAGCCCATCGCGAGAGATGTGTCAAGACGAGCTTGCCGCGTCGTGATCGAATCCAGTTATTCGCAGGAACATCCGGGATGAATTGTCCACTATCGGACGGAGATTAGATCCATTCGGAGCAATTTTGCCGGATCTAAGTACGCGTTCCGCCAGCGCACAGCCCAGTGCAAGTGCGGACCAGTGACGCGGCCCGTTGCACCGCTGAGCCCGACGCGCTGGCCCAGGACCACGCGATCGCCTTCGTGCACGTCGATGCGGCTCAGGTGCATGGAGATGGTGAACAGCCCCAGGCCGTGGTCGATGACCACGCAGTTGCCTTCGTAGTAGAGTGGCCGCGCGAGCACCACCACGCCGCTGTTGCCGGCGCGGACCGGAGTGCCTATTGCGGCGTGAAAATCCGTCCCTTCGTGAATGCTGGCCAGCTGGCCGTTGAAGATGCGGCGCGTGCCGAAGCTGTCTGTCGGCGCGGCATGCACCGGCGCGCGAAAGTCGCCGGACCATAAGGGCTGGGCAGCGCTCGCCGCAAACACTTCGCTCTTCAACTCGACTTCTGCCTTGATGCGCGCCAGCTCGTCGGGGCCCGGCTCAACAAACTTCGGCGCCACCGTCAGAGTGCTCGTCCGATAGTGCGCGGGGAGAATCTGAACCGTGCGGCTCAGGTCGATGACAGTGCCTGCCGCCGTGCGAGCGGAGATTTGTAATGTCGAAGGGCCCGCGGCAGCCTTCACGTCCACCCCGGCCAACGCGTACCAAGCCCTGCCGTCGCGTCCACGAAAGAACTCGAGCTTCTGGCCGAGCCACGTGCCTTTTAGCCACTCGCCATCTACTGTTGCGGCCGCCGGAAGGCGCACACAAATCAACTCCGGCGAGCCGGCAACGACCGCAGCCGGGGCCAGCGCGACGGAAGGCGATTGAGGATGAACAGCATACGAAAGGGCAGTAAGGAGAACTGGCACTACCGAAGGGAATTTGCTGCGTCCCATGGAGATAGCATACGGAGGGTCGGCGGTTTCGCCCAGTCCATCCGAACTTTGTATCCAAAGGAGTTACGTGGACAGATAACGGTCCCGCCTAAACCAGCAATTTTTCGATTCTATTTTGATGGCTGGATAATCTTTTCTCGTATAATGACAAAATAATAAGATTTCTTGTTAATAGATAAATTTTTCAGTACAATGATCAATAATCCGGTCACTTTCCAAATGTCGGCTAACACAAACTCGTCAATATCCAATTCAGCTAAGGCCGTTGGACTGCACTACCTCGTGGAGGAGATGAATCTGCATGTTCGCCCCCCTGCCGTGCGCTCCGAGGTGACCG
Source organism: uncultured Acidobacteriaceae bacterium (assembly GCA_963823805.1). Classification (GTDB taxonomy): domain Bacteria; phylum Acidobacteriota; class Terriglobia; order Terriglobales; family Acidobacteriaceae; genus Telmatobacter. Next base: position 1,245,466 of record CAWGMW010000003.1, read on the forward strand.
GAGGAGCCAGAAAAACCCGCGAAACGCATACTTCTACCCTTGAGCAATACCCTGCATCGTATGCCCCGCGAGGCATTATGGGGAATCTGCGCTTTGCGATGCGTTACGAGCCCATCGACCTAGGGGTACTGGCCGCGTTCTTTCAGACAATCGACAGAAGCGAGCTTGAGAAATGGGTGCGAGGAGAGTCTACGGGAATCTTTGCCAGGCGGGCATGGTATCTGTTTGAGATGCTGACAGGCCAGACATTAGACTTGCCAGATGTCCCGCCGACGGGGTATGCGCTCTTGTTGCGGCCCGAAGCGCAGATTACGTCGAAAGGGAATCGCATCCAACGACAAAAGATCGTCGACAACCTGCTCGGCAATGGCGATTACTGCCCATTGATTCGCAGGACCGGTGATCTGGAAGGATGGATGCAGCAGGACTTCCGGCAGATGTTTCAGGGGGTAGTCAGCGGGGTGTCGCCTGCCGTGTTGAAACGGGCCGTGCAATACCTGTTTATCAAGGAGACACAATCATCGTTCGCCATTGAGGGGGAGGCGCCCAGTCCCGACAGGTCGCGGCGCTTTGTGCAGGCATTGCAAGGTGCCGGAAGTTTCGATACTTCAAGCAAAGACGCGTTCATTAGGCTGCAGAAAGCAATCGTCGAGGCGCGGTTTGCATTGGAGGACTGGCGAGACGTGCAGAATTATATTGGGTCGGTTGCGCGCGATTATTCCCCTGTTGTGCATTACGTTTGCCCCAAGCCGTTCGATTTGCCCTCGCTCATGGGAGGCTGGATGCGTTCTCTGGAACGCATTGGGACCGGGGAAGTGAACCCGATATGCGTGGCCACAATTGCCGGGTTCGGCTTTGTTTATCTGCATCCGTTTGAGGACGGCAACGGACGGTTGCACCGCTTCCTTATCCATCACAGCTTGGCCAAGCTCGGCGTCACGCCCAAGGGCGTGCTATTTCCTGTTTCAGCCGCAATGTTGCGGAACCGGGCCGTGTACGACCAAGCCCTCGAGTCGCTTTCCGAAAAGATTGACCCCTTGATCGAATACACGCTTGATGACGCAGGGCGTATGACCGTCGCAGGGGAAACTGCTTTGCTCTACCGTTACCCCGACCTGACTGTGCAGACAGAGTATCTGTTCCGTGTGGTTGCCGACACCATCGCGACGGATATGCGAATGGAGCTTGGCTTTCTTGAGAGATACGATCGGGCGATGGAAGCCGTGGATAGAATTGTGCAAATGCCGGGTGTTCGGGCGTCCTTGCTGGTACGGCTGATTCTGCAAAATCACGGAAAGCTCTCCAAAGTGAAACGCGGGCAGTTCCCGGAGCTGAGGGATGAAGAGATTTCTGCAATTGAGGCGGCTATTTGCAACGATCAAGCGGAACAGGAGGAATCATGACGGATTTCAAAGAATTCCTTCGAGCTCAAAGAGAGAAGAGTCAAGCTATCGTGCGCGATAAAGAGGCAGTAGCTATTGGAGCGGCTCAAGAATGGTTACGACTGAAGCAAAAAGTGCGCGAATTGGCCGATGGTGAATCCTACGATGGAGAACCGTTCCAATGGTCTCCGTACCCGGCTCCGTATCCTGATTTCCTCGCTGTCAAGAATCTGTCTGTCAGCTTTCTTGATCGCGGCATGCGTGGAGGAATTCCGCAGAATTGTATGATCGTTTTTGGACGCAGGCCGATTCTTCCCAACCAAGTGTGGAGCGACGATGAAGCGTTACCTGCTGAAGTCTGGCATCTGAATCCCCTAGGACAGGAAGGTAGGGTAGCGTGGTCAATCACTGAGTTGAAGAAGAGCTTTCCGACAAGCGAACTTGCGGACGAGATTCTGATTCAATTCATAAAATATTACGAGAGATATGAAGCTGCGTTTCGGGAAAAATACGGCGACTTCCTCGGTTAGCATCTGAAGTAATGGGGCATTTCGCCCACTATCACTCGGCACGATCCGGTCGGGGGTGCGCGGCTTTCCACGCTGCAACGCGATCCTGCACGTCGGCCAATTCATCGGCAGTGATTCGTTCGCCGATCATCTGCCGGTTTGCCGCATACTTCTCCTGATCGGGCCCCTCGACTGAAGCAGCAAGGTCAAACCAGAAGTATGCCTCTGCGTCGTCATGCGGCACGCCCTGGCCCATTGAGTAGAGCACCCCGAGCGTTCCCTGCGCCGTTACATCTCCCTGGTTGGCAGCCTTCAAGTACCATGCAGCGGCCTGCTCCATATCGCGCGGAAAGCCGTTGCCACCATCGCGATAGAGCGCGGCGAGATGAAGCTCACCGCCAATGGATTTCTGCTGAGCCGCCTTCAAGTACCACGCGGCCGCCTGCTGGTAATCCTGGCCGGCCACGGTGCGGAAGTGCTCGATGGCCCCGGCGTGCGCATACTGCTCACCCACCTGGACTTCGGCAGCCGCATCGCCGGCGTTGGCTTTGGCCAACAAGCTCGGGTCAATCTTCAACGACGGCGCGGACGCGGGATTTGCGGAGGGGGCTGGTGCCGGGCGCGGGGCCTGGGCGGCCGCGACGTGCGACGCGAAGGCGCAGGTCAAGATCAAGGTGAGTTGGATCGAAACAAGTCGGATCCGGCCAAATTGCCTGCCGCGGCTATTCATTGGGTCCTCGATCGGCGACGCGAGTGCGTGCCGAATTCAGTTTACGGGATTTGTAGTTCGGAATGGGGCGATCAGCCGATTCCCACAGGGGAGAACAGGCTAAAATTCCAAGTATGACGGACCCAATGTCGCTCTCTCTCGCCCAGGTTGACCCCGAGGTCGCCGCCGCTCTTGACCAGGAAACTCTCCGCCAGCACGAGGGGCTGGAGATGATCGCCAGCGAAAACTTTGTCTCGGAAGCAGTATTAGAGGCGGCCGGTTCGACCTTCACCAATAAGTACGCCGAGGGCTATCCAGGACGCCGCTACTACGGCGGGTGTGAGTACGCCGACATTGTGGAGAATCTCGCCCGCGATCGCGCGCGGCAACTTTTTGGCGGCGAGCACATCAATGTGCAGCCGCACTCCGGCTCGCAGGCCAATGCATCAGCCTACGCGGCCGTTTTGCATCCGGGCGACACCATTCTCGGCCTTGACCTATCCCATGGCGGACACCTGACCCATGGCCATCGGCTCAGCTTCAGCGGCAAGCTTTATCGCACTACTTTTTACCACGTCCGCCGGGACACCGAAACCATCGACTACGACGAGATGGAGGCGGTCGCGATCCAGGAAAAACCGAAGGTCATCATTGGCGGCGCCAGCGCCTACCCGCGCCTGTGGGATTTCGCGCGCATGCGCCAGATCGCCGATAAGGTAGGCGCGGCTTATATCTTCGACATGGCGCATATCGCCGGACTCGTAGCGGGCGGCGTTCATCCTTCGCCAGTGCCTCATACGCAGATCACTACAACCACCACGCACAAAACGCTGCGCGGCCCGCGCGCCGGCCTCATCATTTGCTCGCAGGATCTGGCCACGGCCGTCGACAAGTCCGTCTTTCCCGGCCAGCAGGGCGGTCCGCTGATGCACATCGTTGCCGCCAAGGCTGTCGCATTCGCTGAGGCTCTGCGGCCCGACTTCCGCGTCTACGCGGCGCAGATCGTCTCCAACGCCAAGGCCCTCGCTGAAGCACTGAGTGCGGCAGGCTTCCGGTTGGTTTCTGGTGGAACGGATAATCACCTCCTGCTGGTGGACGTCTTCGAAAAGGGCATCCTTGGCTCCGAAGCCGAGCTGGCGCTGGGCAAGGCGGGCATCACCGTCAACAAGAATTCCATTCCGTGGGACACCAATCCGCCGCTCAAACCTTCAGGGATACGCGTGGGCACGCCTGCGCTCACGACTCGCGGGATGAAGGAGCCGGAGATGCGCACGATTGCCGCATGGATCGCGAAGGCTCTTGAACAGCGCAGCGACGATGCGGCGCTGGCACGCATTCGCGGCGAGGTGGCTGAGTTAGCCAACCAATTCCCGCTTTATGCCTGGCGGCGCGCGCCGGTTGCAGTGACGGCATAGGCCAAATTGTGGAGACGCCCGTGGCACGAACAGGTTCTGGCTCAACGGCTGTTATCTTGCCTATCATGTGCGCCTCGGAACCTATGTGCGCGCAGAGTATCTCGGCACATAAGTCCGAAGTTTCCGTATTTACACCACAAAGGGGGAAAGTAACTCGATGTGAAGGGCACGAAGTCTTTCCCGCCGCTTCCGTTTTAGCCGCATCTGTGGCGAATTTGACCGTTCCTCGACCCAGGGTAGATCGTCCTCTTGGGTTCGTGGCGCGTTCCGCCGAAATAACTCCATCGAAGGTGGTCTTTTTATCTGTTTGATGAAGCCAATAAGTTGAGAAAAAACCATTGCGCGAAGCTATGCGGATATGAATCTCATGATTTATTCTGTCTGCATGGCGATTGAAAATATTCTTGCTCAATTAGACTCCGAGATTGCACGGCTCAAGCAGGCACGTGCATTGCTGGCCACTATCGGGACGGCATCGACCGCATCGGTACGCAAAGCCGGAAAAGCGGCTGCGAAAGGCAAACCCAGAAAGAAGCGTGTTCTAAGTGCCGACGCGCGCAAGCGGATCGCCGATGCGCAGCGCAAGCGCTGGGCCGCAGTGCGAGCCAAGGCTAAGCAAAAGGGATAGCCGGTCTCTCACTTAGAAGTTCGCGCCGATGATGAATCGGCGGCGATTCCGCACTAACTTAGCGACGCCATCACCAGCATGCGCGGCTCGGTCATTTCTTCAATGGCCCAGCGAATGCCCTCGCGGCCCAGGCCGGAGTCCTTGACTCCGCCGTAGGGCATGGGGTCGAGGCGCCAGTTGGGCGTGTCGCCCACGATCAGCGCGCCCACTTCCAGCTCGCGATACGCGGTGAGGATGCGGCCGGAGTCGCGCGTGAGCAGGCCTGCCTGCAATCCGTACTTCGAGTGATTGACCTGCGCCAGCGCTTCCTCAAAGTCATCGTACGGCTCGATGATCAGCACCGGACCGAAGATCTCCTCATCGCGAATTTTCATGCCGGGTTTAGTTCCGGTCAGAATAGCCGGCGTGATCATCGATCCCTTGCGCTCGCCACCGGTCACCAGCTTTGCCCCGCTCGCAGTGGCCTCCTTCAACCACTCTTCCACACGCTCCGCTTCGCTCTGGCGAACCAGCGGCCCGATTTCAGTTGCTTCATTCGAGGGGTCGCCGATCACCATCTTCTCCGCAACATCCACGACTTTCCAAAGGAAGGTCTGGAAGATGCTCCGCTCGACGAACACGCGCTGCACGCTGATGCACGACTGGCCCGCAAAACCGAAGGCCGCGTGCGCGGTGCGCGACGCCGCATCGTCCAGGTCTTTCCAATCGCTGTGCACCATGAGCGCAGCGTTCCCGCCCAGCTCCAGCAAGACGCGCTTGCGCCCCGAGTGCGCTTTCAGCTCCCAACCAACTTTGGCGGACCCGGTAAAGCTGACCAGCTTGATGCGGTCCTCTTTTTCCGCAAGCCATGCGGTGTCGGCGTCTGCCAGTGTGAGCACGGCCAGCGCCTCTTCCGGCCAACCGGCCTTGAGAATCACTTCGCCCAAAGCCAGCGCTGTGAACGGCGTTTGCGGCGCAGGTTTCACCATCACCGGGCAGCCCGCGGCGATAGCCGGAGCAACTTTGTGCGCAACCAGGTTCAGCGGAAAGTTGAACGGCGTGATGGCCAGAACCGGCCCCACGCCAAAACGCTGCACCAGTCCCCAGCGACCCTCATTGCCTTCGGTCAAATCCAGCGGAATGCTCTCGCCGCCCAGGCGCACGGCTTCTTCGGCAGCGGTCTTGAAGGTGAGCACGGCGCGATCCACCTCCGTCCGCGCCATGCGCAGCGGCTTGCCCGCCTCGGCGACGATCAGCTGCGCGAAGCGCTCTTTCTGTTCAATGAGCGCGGCGGCTACGTCTTCCAGAATCTCGCGGCGCTTCCAGCGCGGCAAAGCGCGCGTGCGGCGCAGGCTGGCAGACGCATGATTCAAGGCCTGGCGCGCGTCCGCTCGCGTGGCCACAGTAACCCGGCCCACCAGCCCCTGGTCCCACGGGGAACGCACTTCAAACGCCTCTCCGTCAGTCCATTCCTTGCCGCACAACAGAAAACCGGTTTGCGTTCCCGGCCGCATCTTCATGATGGAGCTCCTGAGTCTACTTTCTGATGGTAAAGCGCGCGGGCTTGGATTGTCCGGCGCCGCTCGCTTGCAGGGGACCATCGAATTGCGAATCGGGAATGAATTCCGCGTTAAGGCTCCGACGCGACTACTCAGAACTACAAAAAGCCGGTTACGGGAAGAGACTTGGATCAGGTATAGTAGCTGCGTCCCAAAACGGCCCCCAAATGAGTCCACAAGCAGAACGCTTAATAGGAAGGATGTGACTATGTCCGATTCCACAAACAGTCAGGTCCCCCAGCCCGGATCATTTCAGCCGGTTCCGCCGCCGGTTGGCGCGCCTCCACCCAAATCAGGTCCCAGCGCTCTCAAGATCATCCTGATCATCGTGGCTGTATTTGTTTGCCTGGGCATCATCGGCGCCGGAATTGTTGGTTACGGCATTTATCGTGTCGCCAAGTCCGTGCACAAGGATGCCAACGGCGAAATCGTCGTCAATACGCCCAAGGGCGCCATCACCGCCAATCCTAACGAGACGTTCACGGCAAGCGATCTGGGAATTGCCATTTATCCCGGCGCCACGCAGGGTAAAGGCGGCTTGCGCATGACCATTGCCGGCAAAACTATGGTCAGCGCAAACTTTCTCACGCCCGGCTCACCGGACAAAGTTATGGCCTTCTACAAGGGCCTGGCCGGACCCAATTCACAGATCATGTCGACCGGCGCGGGCGGAATCATCACGATGCAGAGCGGCTCCAACTCCGTCACCGTGACGGTTGGGGAATCGGCAAGCGAAAACAACGGCGAGACGCAAATCACGATTGTGAACACGTCGGGCAGTTCGTCAAATTAGCGATTGTTCGGGTTGAGGGCCTCCATTGTGGCGCAACGCCACCGCAGGAGGCCTTTGCTCCGTCCGCCGCTTGTTCGCTCTCGTCTGACTGTGCCACGCGCCTGCGGTACACTCCATCCATGATTCACAATGGCCGCAGCCCAAAACTTCCCTTCGATCCTGCCGCGGCGGTGAAGCACCTGCGGGCCAACGATCCGAAACTCGCTGTGCTGATCGACTGCGCAGGTCCATTCACGCTCCGGCTCGACCATACGGCCTCGCCCTTCGAGTCGCTGCTCGAATCGATCCTCTACCAGCAGTTGCACGGCAAAGCCGCGGCAACCATTCATCGGCGTGTGCGCGAGTATTTCGGCGGCGATCCAACGCCGCAGCTCCTGCTCGACACTCCCGATGAGCCGCTGCGCGCCGCAGGCGTTTCCGGCAACAAGATCAAGGCGCTGCGCGACCTGGCTGCGCGCACCCTCGATGGCACCGTGCCGGCGCACTCGCAGATTCGCAAAATGACCGACGCGGAGATCATTGAACGCCTCACCGAGGTGCGCGGCATCGGCACGTGGACCGTGGAGATGCTGCTCATCTTTCGCCTCGGCCGACCGGATGTGCTGCCCGTGACCGATTACGGCGTGCGCAAGGGCTTCGCGCTCACTTTTCAGCGCGTGCCCAAATCCCGCGCGCTTGAAGCAGCCGATCTGCCCAAGCCCGACGTGATGCTCCGCCGCGGCAAGCGCTGGGCGCCCTATCGTTCCGTGGCAAGCTGGTACCTATGGCGCGCGTGCGATCTGGCAAAGAATGCTGCGCCAGCGGGACGTTCGGCGCGATAGAGCGAGCGCTGTAGCCGTAAAATGGTTTGAGCAGCCCGCAAACACTGGGCGCAGCGCCACTCATCGGGACCCTTATGCCTCCTGGAAAGCGTTTCGTTTGCATTCACGGTCACTTTTACCAGCCGCCGCGCGAAAACCCATGGCTGGAGACGGTGGAGATCCAGGACACGGCCGCTCCCTATCACGACTGGAACGAGCGCATCTGCGCCGAGTGCTATGCACCGAACGGCGCGGCTCGCGTGGTGAACGCCAAGAACCAAATCACGCGCATCGTGAACAACTACGCGCGCATCAGTTTCAACTTCGGCCCTACGCTGCTGAGTTGGCTGAGGGAAAATGCGCCGCGCACCTGCCGCATGATCCTTGACGGCGAGAGCCGCAGCCGGCAGCGTTACCGTGGGCACAGCTCGGCCATGGCACAGGGTTACAACCACATGATTCTGCCGCTGGCCAATGCACGCGATCGCAATACGCAGATTCGATGGGGAGCAGCCGACTACGAAAGCAGCTTTGGCACCCCGCCCGAGGGCATGTGGCTGCCTGAGACCGCTGCCGACACAGCGACTCTTGAGGCGCTCGCCGCAAACGGCATCAAGTTCACCGTGCTCGCGCCGCACCAGTGCAAGCGCATTCGACCGCTGAAAGTCGAAGCCGAGTGGACCGATACGCCGAACGCGACGGTGGACACGACGCACCCCTATCTCTTGCGTTTTGATTCCGGCGCATCGATCGCCATCTTCTTCTACAACGGCCCGGATTCGCGCGCCATCGCCTTTGAAGGGCTGCTCGACTCCGGCGACAATCTTGCCGCGCGCCTCAAGGCGGGCTTCAAAGACTCGGCTGAACCGCAGTTAGTCCACGTTGCCACCGATGGCGAGTCCTACGGTCATCATCACAAGTACGGCGAGATGGCGCTGGCCTACGCATTGCGCCTGCTCGAACAGGACAAAACGGTGAAGCTGACCAACTACGGTAGCTTCCTTGAGCAGTTTCCGCCCGAGTTCGAGTGCGAGATTGTCGAAGAAACGTCGTGGAGTTGTGTGCACGGCATCGAGCGCTGGCGCTCCGACTGCGGCTGCAACGGCGGCAAGGCCGGCTGGAACCAGGCATGGCGCGCGCCTCTACGCCGGGCCCTGGATGAGCTGCGCGATGCATTGGTCCCGTTCACCGAGCGCGAAGGCGGCAGGCTCTTCAATGACGCGTGGGCCGCGCGCGACGCTTATATCCAAATCGTGCTGGACCGCGGCGCCGAATCCGTGGACCGTTTTTTTGCCGCGCAACAAAGGCATACCCTCACGGAACAAGAGCGCGTGCAGGCCCTGAAATTGATGGAGATGCAGCGGCACGCCCAGCTCATGTACACGAGTTGCGGCTGGTTTTTCGACGACATCGCGGGCATAGAGACGGTGCAGGTTATCGCTTATGCGGCACGCGTGCTGCAACTGGCGCAACAGATCTTTGGCCAAGAGGCCGCGCCGCTCGAGCCCGCGTTTCTGGCGCGGCTGGCCGAGGCCCACTCCAACAAGCCCGAGGCCGGCGACGGCGCCAGCATCTATAAAAAGTGCGTCGGCACGATGGAGCTGCACCTGGAGCAAGTGGCCGCGCACTACGCGATCAGCTCGGTTTTCTCCTCGTTTGCCGACGAAACGGACCTTTTCTGCTACCGCATCCACCGCATCTCCAACGAGATTTTCACTTCCGGGCGCGGCCGTCTCGCAGTGGGCCGCGCGCATGTGGCCAGCGCCATCACCGGCAACGCGCAGAGCTTCTCGTTCGCAGTGCTCCATTTCGGCGACCAGAACATCACCGCCGCCGTGAAAGCCTACGACGACACCGGCGCTGCCGCTTTCCAGGCCTTCTCTGCCGAAGCCGCCGGCCACGTGCAACGCGCCGACTTTCCTGGGGTCATTCGGCTGATCGACCGCTTCTACGGCCACGCCGACTATTCGCTCACCTCACTTTTCAGAGACGAGCAGCGCCGGATTGTCGAGCTCATCCTCAACTCAACGCTTTTGGACATTGAGAATTCGCTCACCACCATTTATCAGGATCACGCCAGCCTGCTCCACTATCTTTCTCAGGCGGGACTGCCCAAGCCGCCCGCGCTGACTCTCGCCGCAGGCTTTGCCATCAACGCCGGTTTGCGGCGCACGCTCGAAGGCGAGCCTATCGATGTCGCGCAGTTGCGGTCTTTTCTCTCGCTGGCCAAAGCGGACCAAGTGCCACTCGAATCCGCCATGCTCTCCTATATCGCCGACCAACGCATGAAGCGCGCCATGGTCGGGTTACAAATGTCCTCGGGCTCGCTGGAGGCGCTGGACCGCGCGCTGGCGCTGGCCCGCACGCTCACTGAGCTTCCCTTTGACTTGAATTTATGGCAGGCGCAGAACATCTGGTACGAAATCCTGCGCACCTCAGGCTATGCGCTTACCGCGTTGGCCAAGGAGGAACGTCCGCGCTGGGAGAAGGACTTCAACGAACTTGGCGCGTGCCTCACCATCGACTACGCGGCCATGCGCGCAGGCGAGCAAGCCGATGCGCTGGCGGCGGCGGACTAGTGGGGTTCAGATTTTCGCCAGCTTTCCATGCTTCAGCGTGAACCGCTCACCGCGCCACACAATCGTGTCGGCGGCGAAGCCGGCCACCCACAAGCCCATCGCGATGACATCGCGCAGCGGCAGTAGCCAGAGACTCGCAAGCACCTCGTGATCGCCGAGCACCCCGGCTCCGACCGTCATCGCCTGTGCCAGACGCAGGAAGAAACTCAGCCCCAGCAGCCACAGGCTCAGCGGGCTGAGTCCGCTCGCCGCCACGTTCACGATTGCCCAACCGAGGCCGTGCGTAAAGATCAGGCCTGCATAGCCCCACGGCCGCGAGCAACGCACGGTCCGCAGCCAGCGGAGTTGATGCTCGAAAAATCCGCGCCAGCCATACGCGGGCACGGCGGTTTCCACGACTTCGGGGCTCAGTTCGACTCGATAGCCGGCCTGAGCGATGCGAGAACCCAACTCATAGTCGTCGGCCAGGTAATCCACGATGGACAGCAAGCCGCCCGCCTTTTTGAGCGCTTCGCTCTGCACGGCAAGCGTCGAGCCGAGCCCGTAATGCAGTCCGCCTTCAATCAGCTTTGAGAGCAGCACGCCGGGCATAAACTCGGCGGCAATTCCCAGCGCCTCAAGTCTCGAAGGCAACGTGGGCCGCGAAGGAATCGTGTTGTGCGCCTTCCCTCGATAGAGCGCTGTCACCAGCCCCACTGGCCGTTTGCCTACGTCGTGCGAAGCCGGCGCGAAGCAGCACATCACGCGCTCCAGGTAGTGAGGGCTCACCGTAATGTCGGAGTCGTTGATGAGCAGAAAATCGTGCTGCGCGTGCTCAGCGAGCTGCACCAGCGTGCTTACTTTGCCGTTCGCGCCAAGCCGCTCGGGGCACACCAGCAGGCGGATCGCCCGCTCGGGAAATTCGGCTTGCAGATCCTTCACTGCGGTTGCCGCAGGATCGTCCAACGACGCCGCGCCGAAGAGCAATTCGAATTGGCCCGCGTAGCTTTGCCGGCAGTGGCTGCGAAATGCGTCCATCATGCCGGGGTCGAGTCCCTTGAGGGATTTCAGGATGCTCACGCTCGGAGCGAACTCAGCCCGCGGTATGCGCCGCTCGCGCAGGAACACCCGCGCCGCGAGCATAGCCGCCAGGAAGTAAACCATTCCGGCCACGGCCAGCGCCGTCGTCGCGATCTCCACGGCCTGCGCCAGTGCGTGCGGCATCACAGAAGCAGTGTAAAGCAGTGAATGAGGGACCAAGGGAACAAGGGAACGAGGGAACAAAGAAACAAGAGAACTTATTTCTTCAGCCTGCTCATTACTGCAATAAGCATCCGGCTCACGTCGGCGGAGAGCTTTTCAGCCGGTTCACATGCCTTCTTTGCGCCAAATCCAATAGCCTCAGCAATAATAAGCTGCGTCTGCAACTCGCAATTCGAGCCTCTTGCGTGGCCAAGAAATTGAAGATACTCACCTCTCGTCGACCTGCCGTATCCTTCGGCGATGTTGCTTGCGATCGACACGGAAGCGCGCCGCATTTGATTGACCAGGCCGAACCGCTCCGATGGCGGAAACGAAGCAGTGAAACGATAGATTTCTGTACTCAGTTGAACTGCTCGCTGCCAAACAACGAGATCTTTGAAGGATTCACCCACGTTTCACTCCCTTTCATCGGTTCCTTAGGATGATTCGCCAAAGGATAAACCAATTCCAAGGTTGCGAATGTGACTCAAGGCACGGGCGAGTCTTGTTCTCTTGTTCCCTCGGTACCTTGTTCCCTGCCTTACTCGTAGCGCAGCGCTTCAATCGGGTCAAGGCTCGCCGCCTTCCAGGCCGGGTAAATGCCAAACAGCAGTCCGATCGCGCAGGAAGCACCGAAGCCGACCAGCACCCAGATGGTTGAAACCGTGGCCGGCAATCCAATGGGAAGAAAATACACAATCCAAGTGATGATGGCGCCAAGCAGAATGCCCATGACGCCGCCAACCGAGCACAATGTTACTGCTTCCACAGTGAACTGCGTAAGGATGGTTCGCTTGGTCGCGCCGATCGCTTTACGCACACCGATCTCGCGCGTCCGCTCCGTCACGCTCACCAGCATGATATTCATCACGCCCACGCCGCCCACCATCAGCCCTACGCTGGAGACGGCAATCATGAAGGCAACCAGCCCGTCGGTCAGTTGGCCCCACAGCCGGGTGAGAGAGTCAGGCCCGAAGATTTCAAAGTCGTCGTCCTTATCCACGTGCACTTTGCGGCGGATTCTCAACAGCTCCCGAATCTCCTCTTCAACAAGGTCCTTATTCTTCGGGCTGTCGTACTTCACGATGATCGTCAGATCCGTGATCTCCGGATGCAGGTTATGGAATGTGCCGAACGGGAACAAGATGATGTTGTCGCGCGGATTCTTGCCGCTCCCGAAGGGCTCCTTGCGTTTATCCAGCACACCAATCACAGTGTAGAGTCCCGATTCGATGGCGATTTCTTTGCCCACCGCAGGCTGGTCGCCGAAGAGCTCCTGCCAGGTGTCGTGACCGAGCACCACCACGTGCGCCGCACGCGTATCTTCGGCGTCGGTAAACATGCGGCCCTGCAGCATCGTCAGCTCGGTCACGTCCATCACTTCGGGAAAATCGCCCGCCAGGATCGTGCCGGAGACTTTCTTGTCTCCGTATCGTGCACTGACGTCGCCTACCTGGAAGCTCTTGATGGAGGCGCCCTCGGCGTCCGTAGTAATCACGTGCGGAAGTTCGCGCAATGCCCTTGCGTCGTCGACGGTCAGCATCCGGCGCGCGAGCATCTCGGCCGTCGGCCGCACGCTAATGATCGGCAAGCGCCCAATCCAAAAGACGTTCGACCCCAGCGAGTTGATAAAACCCGAGACACGATTATCGATGCCGTTCACGACTGACGAAATCGCGATGACGGTAGAAACTCCAATCACGATGCCGAGGATTGTCAGACCAGAGCGCAGCTTGTTGGTGCGCAGCGTGTCCAGCGCCATCTTGATGGATTCACGTGTTTGTCCTGTGCGTGCCATTGTTCAGTCTCACAATTCCGAGCGCAGCGCCACCACCGGATCCAGTTTGGCGGCCTTGCTGGCGGGATAAACGCCGAAGAAGATGCCCACCGAGCCGGCCAGGAACAGGCCGAGGAAAATTGCCCACAACGGCACGCTGGTGGGAAACCCGATGACAATCGTGATCAGTTTGCCAACCAGAATCCCGCACAGAACGCCAATGGCCCCGCCAGTGACCGCCATGGTTGCGCTCTCGATGAGGAACTGCATCAGCACATCGCGCTGCCTGGCGCCGAGCGCCTTGCGCACGCCGATCTCGCGCGTCCGTTCCGTCACGCTCACCAGCATGATGTTCATGATCACCACGCCGCCCACCACAAGTGCGATCGATGCCAGCCCCAGCACCACGCTGGCGAAGAGCGAGCTGATCTGCTTCCAGATGTCGAGGAAAGTGTCGTTGGTGTTGATTTCGAAATCGTCGGGCGAGCCCGGCGCATCGTGGCGACGCGTCCGCATCAGCACGCGCACCTCGTCCTCGGCCCGCTCCATCTCTTCCGCCCCGCCCGCTACGCGCGCAAGAATGTTCAGCGAATCGTTGTAGCCGTAGGTCTGCTGATAAGTGCTGATGGGTACGGCCACCCAGTTGTCCTGCGACTGGCCCAACGTGTTGCCCTGGCGCTCGCCTACGCCCACAATCGTGTAGGGAATCCCATCCACTCGAATCTCTTTGCCGATGGGATCTCCCTGGCCTAGAATGTTGTCCACGATGTCATAGCCCACGATCGCTTCGTGAGCACCGTGCTCCTCGTCAGCGGGGGTAAACCCGCGCCCCATCGCGATATCGATGTTGCTCAGCGCCAGCATCGTCCACGTGTACCCGCGCACATCGGTATTGTCGCTGGAGTGACCGTTGTAGAAGACGTTCGTAGACTTGTCCAGCGCCGCGCCCACATCGCTGCAATCGGTGCAGTTGTCGCGCACCGCCTCGTAGTCCTCGATGCGCACGATCTTGCGCTTCTGGAAGCGGAAATAGTCCTGAGCGCTAAAGATCACGCTTGCCTGTCGCGATACCTGAAAAACGTCAGCGCCGTAGCCTGAGAGCTTGGTGGCGACGTAGCGATTGGCGCCGTTCACCATCGTGATGACCATGATCACCGACGCCACGCCCATCACCACGCCGATCAGCGTCAGGATGGTGCGCAGCTTATTGCCCCACAGCGATTGCAGCGCGAGTTTGAAGCCCTCTCGAAGTGGCATGATCTGCTGTCATGATACGCAGGGGACCGATTCGGGGTTCCGGCGGCCGTAAGCCCGCACCTCGGCTTTGCGCTGATTTTTCGTTTATCCGCCGTCATTTCGGGCTGGGCGAGGGAAGACACTCGTCAATCGGCACTTCGGTAACCGGCCGCAGTCGCTTGAATTCCTTCGGCGTAGGGCGTTCCGGCGAATCCAAAGGATCGAGCGTATTTTGACGAATCAAACAGATACGGCGAATCGTTCTGGTAGAGCATTTCATAAACCTCGCCGACCACCGGATTGAACCATCCAAAGATGCGAACCATGAGCGGGCGAAGCACGCGGTATTTCGGCGCCGCTCCCATTGCCTGCGCGGCCTGGGTGATGAACTCCTTGCCCGTGAGGGGATTCGGCGCCGTGGGCAAATGCCAGGTCTGATTCCAGGCCGATTCCGCACCGGCCAGAGTCATCAGGGCCTGAGCCGCATCCGGCGTATAGGTGTAGGAGTGCGCAAGGGAATCGTTCACCAGGCACATGGCCTTCTGCTTCTTGCTCATCGGCTCAAAGACCATGACGTTGGGCATCCCGGTCTTGGCAGCCGGCCCGTAGAAATCCGCTGCGCGGGCAATCATGGCGGTCAAGCTGCCGGACTGCCATTCGTTGATGAGGGTGGACGCAATTTTCGCCCGGATCTCTCCCTTCTTGCTGCCCGGATTGAATGGGGTATTTTCCGTCATCGCGCCGGCGACCCTGCCGTACATGTACACATTGTCAAAGAAGATCAGCCGTGCGTTTGCGCGCTTGCAGGCTTCAATCGTATTGGCCATGATGCGAGGCCACAGTTGCGCCCAGACCGCGTGGTCGTATTTCAGGCCCGCGAGGAGAAAGACGTCGCTTGAGCCTGCGACGGCCCGCTCGGTCTGGTCCTTGTCAGAGAGGTCGGCGGAGACCAACTCCGTGGCGCCGGGCTTCGAGACGGGATTTCGACCCACGAGCCGGAACGGAAGTTTGCGTGCCGCCAGCAGACTGACGACTTCATTGCTGATTGCCCCGCCCGCGCCAAGAATCGTAATCATTTGGCAGCCTCGCTCATTCCGGATGAATCCTGCCTTCCCAGCGTCCCTTTGTCCGAGCCACTTTCACCGCCCAGTGCTGCCGAACCCCTTTGCCGCGCGCTCTGACTCTTCGAGTGTTTCGACTGGCTGGACGAGCCCCGTGAGGACAGGGACTGGAACCATTTGCGCAATCTTTTCGCCTGCCTGCAATTCCACAGGCGCATCGCCGAGGTTGGTCATGACCACCAGGATTTCGCCGCGGTAGCCGGCATCGATGACGCCGCCGGTTGTAGCGATGCCCCGCGCCGCCATCGACGAGCGGTCGCGCACCAGCAGCCCCAACGGCGCGCCGGTCCGCGGATCACGCGCCTCGACGGCAATGCCCGTCCGCACCTTCGCCGTCGCTCGAGGCGCCAGGGTGATGCCCTCCAGCGCAAACAGGTCATATCCCAGATCCTCGCCGGGATGCGCTACCACAGGCGCCCGCGCACCCGTCTCCAAAAGCTTCACACGCAACATAAGTCTGATGCTAGCAGCGAGGCTTGTTAGGCCCCTTCAGAAGGCCGAATCCAGACCGGTTTGTGAGCCTTTTGGAGCCATCGGATGACCCTTTCGTCGCATTGATGCATCACAATTGGTGCTCTACATTCGGTGCAGACAAGTTTTTCCCAAGCGTCTGTTTCCAGGTACTGAAACCTTGCAAGGCAAGCTGGTGCTTAATGGCGAGCCGATAGGTGGACGGGCCCCCAAACAACAAACAACGAATCCTTTGGCCAACGACTGCGGCGCTGCCTTGTCTTTCGATATAGGGAGTGGATGCTGATGAGAATTATCGTATTTGCAGAAGAATTCAAGGATGGAGTTTGGGACGTCTGGGAACACACGTGCAGCGCGAAAGAGGCTAAGGAACTTCTCAATTCTGCTCTTCAGAGCGCAAAAGGCCACACGTCGAACGGACGCCCGGCTCACAAAGACCTGCTTGAGAGTGCCCGCAAAATGTTCAATGTTGCGCCCGACCCGCCCGCCAGCCCGAAAGATGGGGAAATTCGGGTCTACTGCATCTGTATTGACCAGACGGTGATCGGGGTTTGCGAAAAGATTCGCCAATACTCCGAGAGAATCACCGAAGCCCATCAGTTCGCTGACGCTGCGCTCGGGAAATCCGCCTAGCTGCTGGAAAACGCCGCCGCTCAAAATGGTCAGCCCCGGCCGGTTTTCCTCCGGTCGGGGCTGTCGTTTTCGGCAAAAGGACTCGTAAGCCGAATTCTGTTTATGCGGTCATTCCTCTAGGCGCCGCGTTACCGCGGACACTCATCAGCGACCTACCCGGAGGTTTCGGCCATTGCTTGACACCCCTGCGACGAAGACCTGTCGCTGGGGGCCCCGCTGGAGCAGCCTTTCGGCGCCGGGCCGGCACCGTGTGCGAACCTTGCTCCGGGTCCGCGCTTCCCTCCCTATTTGGTCTTGCTCCGTGTGGGGTTTACCCTGCCTCCGTCATTACTGCCGGAGCGGTGCGCTCTTACCGCACCATTTCACCCTTACCGTTGTCGCCCACGGCCCGAAGGCCGCGTTCAGCAGCGGCGGTATGTTTTCTGTGGCACTAGCCGTCCACGGGATTTGAAGCCCGCGTCCCGGACGTTATCCGGCACACTGCCCTGCGGAGTTCGGACTTTCCTCTCCCGGCAACCCTTGCTTGCGCAAGGACTTCCGGCAGCGACCGCCCGGTCCTCCTGCCAGTGTTTAGTGTAGCGCGAATTCGACTTTGAGTTCGCAGACATGCGGGCAAATGTCAGTACTCAGGTCGTTTCGAGCTATTCGCACAAATCCCATGCGCATGCAGCCATGCGGCGAGGTCCTGCCAGGGGGGGAGCGGCCACGGCGTTTGATCCAGGTCCAACGTGGAACCATTCATATTCAACATTGCAGTTCGATGTTTCGGACGCTTCTCCGTACCCGTTGTTCTCGGGCACAGCAGGAAATGCCACAACCACGTGACCGCCAGCGGAAGCTGCGTCGTCGTTTGAAGGAATCTGTCTCAACGAACCATCCTTGAGTTGGTAGTAGTATTTTGCCCGTTTAAACCCTCCTGTCACTGGCGCTTGCGTCAACAAGAACCCGTCGCTCGGAATTTGATAGGTAATCTCCCAGCGGCCCTTCTCCTCGGGGACTCCGTTCGCGATCCCGTGGAGTATGTAAACGTAGCCTTGGTACCCATTGGGAATTATGTACCTGGTTCGATCCATGTGAATGAAGACATCGCCTACAAAGAACAAGATGAGTGACGGAACTACAAGCGGCAAACCATTGAAAACGTATCCGAGCCACCGCGCTTTCTTTGATTCAGTTTTCCGCGCTAGCCGGAGACCGAAGATTGAAAGCGCGACACAGATCGGAAACATGACTAAGAGCGGCCAGGAGTAGATGTATGCGGCAAGTGCCGCGAACGCCTCCAAAACTCCGTCAACAATCAGAGCCAAGAGCACCGCACAGGCGAGGTTTGCGACCGTTATGCCAACGAGCCATTTTGTGCGCTTTTCCATAAGCTGCTGCACGTTGCCTCTTCGCCGTTGGACCTCTCGCGCCAATGTCTCTGCTTATTTCTTTTCTTTGAACTCGTTCAGCGCCGCAAGGATCTTTGGCCGGAGAACGGAGACATCGTACAAAAGCAGATTCCAGATAATGTCGAGATCAACCTCTTCGTAGGCGTGGATAATCCGGTTTCGTGTCGCATTGATCTTCGCGATTGGGATCTCCGGATGCTGCGCAACATACTCGGGAGAGTCGGCAAGCAGCCTGCGTGCGGCCTCGCCTACGACACCGAGATTCCGCAGCACGGCATCCTGAAGAATCGTGTCGGCCATGAAGTCTGCCACAGACTTGCCTGCGATATATCGCCGAATGCGATCGACGGCGGCGAGCATGTGTTCGAGATAATCCCCGACGCGCTCCGGGTGCTGGCTCATACCGGCTGGGCCTCGTCCAGAACCCTCTGCCGAAACTTCACTGGAAGACAATTTGGAGTCAGGAGGTCAACATTGGCTCCGGTCTTCTCTGCAATATCGATCTGAAGGCTAGCTAGATCCAGCAAACTCGTCTTCGGCGCTGGATCGACGAGGATGTCTAAGTCGCTATCCTCCTGGTCTTCGCCACGCAGTACGCTGCCGAAGACGCGCGGGTTCGCCATTCCCGCCTCAAACACAAGCTGGCGAATGGTTTCCCGGTGTTGCGAAAGCGTCTCCGACGGTCGCATGGTCGCCTGTCTCCGAGAACTTCAATCTATTCTAACCAACATTGAGACGGAAGGCATGGGGCCCCGCGTGGTCAAGCCCGCCCGATCTGCTATAAAGATTGCCGGACGATTCGAGCCGTAGAACGCATCATCCTAAGGATTCCCATGAAAATAGCCGCATCACTCCCTGTCGCCTCTTCCCTTATCGCACTCCTTTTCACCGCCGGGTCCTTTGCCGGGCGTGCCCAGCAGCCCGCCCCACCCGCAATCGACATGACCCCCGTGAAGCCGGAGTCAGTCGGCTTCTCGACCGAGCGGCTGGAACGGCTCCACGCGGCAATTCAGGAGGAGATCGACCAGAAGCATCTCGCCGGCGCCGTCACGCTGCTGGCGCGCCACGGCAAGATCGTGGACTACCGCACCTACGGCATGCGTGACATGGCCGCGGCCGCGCCGATGACCAAGGACACCATCTTCCGCGACTACTCCATGACCAAGCCCGTGACCGGCGTGGCGATGATGATCCTTTACGAAGAGGGCAAGTGGCTGCCGTCCGACCCAATCTCGAAGTACATCCCCGAGTTTGCGCACCTCAAGGTCTTCAACGGCTTTGACGCCAACGGCAAGATGCTCCTCGCCGACCCCGACCACGCGCCGACGATGCATGAGCTGATGACGCACACCGCGGGATTCACGTACGGCAACGCAGACACGCCCGTCGACAAGATGGTCCACGACTTGAACCTGGATCATGCGAAGAACCTTCAGGAGCGGATCGACCTGCTGGCAAAGGCTCCGCTGCTCTATCAGCCCGGCACGCGCTGGGTATACAGCCCGTCGATGGACATTCAGGGCTACATCGTGGAAGAGCTCTCCGGCCAGTCGCTTCCCGACTTTATGCGAGACCGCATCTTCGCGCCGCTGGGCATGAGCGACGCGGGATTTTACGTTCCCGCCGACAAGCGAGCTCGATTTGCCGCCGGCTACCACGAGACCGATGGTCAGCTCGTGGCCGAAGCCACCACGAACGGCATTCCCGACGACTATGCCGCGCAGCCCACAAATCCCTCGGGCGGCGGCGGCCTCGTCTCGACTGCCGAGGATTACTACCGCTTCGCGCAGATGCTGCTGAACGGGGGCGAGCTGGGCGACACTCGCGGCGAAACACGAATTCTGGCACCGGCTACCGCCAAGCTAATGACCTCAAACCACCTGCCCGCAGCGCTGCTCACAGGGCAATTCGGAATCGGCCAGCACATCATGCGTCCCGGCTTTGGCTACGGCTACAACTGCGCTGTGGTCTTCGATCCGCCGCTGGCCGATCTCTCCGACGGCAAGGGCACATTCTTCTGGGATGGCGCCGCGGGAACGTGGTTC
Organism: uncultured Acidobacteriaceae bacterium; assembly: GCA_963823805.1. Lineage (GTDB taxonomy): Bacteria > Acidobacteriota > Terriglobia > Terriglobales > Acidobacteriaceae > Telmatobacter. The sequence goes on from CAWGMW010000003.1 coordinate 1,265,714, forward strand.
TGGGCCGACCCCAGCAACGACATCGTCTTCGTGGGAATGATCCAGCGCCGCACCAGCCCGGACAATCATCACCTGCTCTATCGCGTGCATGCGCTCGTCGATCAGGCGCTGGTCGATCCGTCGAAGTAGGCGGCGCGCGGAAATAACCTCCACCGAAGTCCTTTGCTGTCAGTGTTGCCGGGAGATGCGAGAGCCTCGCTCGCATCTCTGGTCCATGTTCAACCATCCAATCTTCGAATACTTGTCGGCCGCGGCGCCCGCTTTTCGGGCGTCATCCCTGGCCAATTCAAATCGAGGAGAATCCCTTGAAAACCGTCTCCCTCATCGCGCGCTATTTACTCGCGCTCATATTCCTCGTCTTCGGGATGAATCACTATCTGAACTTCATCTCCATGGGCCCAATCCCGCCTGGCTACATCGGCCAGTTCCTCGGCGTGCTCGTCGCATCGCACTATCTTTATGTCGTCGCATTTCTTGAGGTCGTTCCGGCCATTCTGTTGCTCATCAATCGCTACGTCCCGCTGGCGTTGGTCGTTCTGGGCCCGATCATCGTCAACATCTTACTGTCGCAAATCCTCCTGGCACCCAGCATGGTCGCTATCGGTGCCGTTGTTGCTATTCTGTGGTGCCTCACGGCCTGGCCCTTGCGCGCGGCATTTCTGCCGTTGTTGCAGCAGCGCGTTGCGAAGTAACCCGCGAGCGGGCGGTTCGCTTTCGTTGCGATTCCGCCGCTACAATCGCAGTTAGGGATGATCCAGTACCTCTATCTCGGCCGCGTGGACTACGGCGAGGCGCTACGCCTGCAGCAAGAACTGGTTGCGCTGCGCTCGGCAGGCCGCATCGGCAACGTGCTCCTGCTGCTCGAACACCCGCCTGTGCTCACGCTGGGCCGCAACGCAAAACGATCGAACATTCTTGCGTCAGACGATCTTCTTGCGCGGCGCGGCGTCACTCTCCACGAGATCAATCGCGGCGGCGACGTCACCTACCACGGTCCGGGCCAGCTCATCGGCTACCCCATCTTCGATCTGCGCAGCCTGCACAATCCTGCGAGCGGCGGCCGCCTTGGCCCCGTCGATTTTGTCCGTTTGATGGAAGAAGCTCTCATTCGCCTTTGCGGCGAGTTTGGCGTGACTACCGGACGCATCTGCGGCCTGACCGGCGTCTGGACTGCTGCGCACGGAGGAGCTTTGGACGAGAGCTGTGGGAAGGCGACCAAGGACCAGCCCGAAGGGGAAAGAAAGATCGCCGCCATCGGCATTCACGTCGCCCGCGGCGTCACTTCGCACGGATTCGCCTTCAACGTCACCACCGATCTGCGCGACTTCGCGCTCATCAACCCATGCGGCATCACGGATCGCACGGTCACGAGTCTGGAAAGGGAAGTTGCGGATTCGAAGAACCTGCCCAGCCTTGAATCCATCGCGCAAATGGCGGCAAGGCAATTTGGCCTGGTCTTCAATGAGCCGGTCGAGTTTGTCGAGAGCTTCGCTGCCCTTCGCGCGCTCGCCGACGCGAAGCCCGATTCTGCCACTTCAGGATTTCCGACTCAGGAATTTCCGGCTCAAGACACGCCGCTCCAGATTCCGCCGGAGATCGAGCGCCTGCGCCGCAGCAAAGATCGGCCGATTTCGGCCTGAGCGCGCTCGCCAACTCATCGCGCCCGCGATTTATAATCCGGCAGGAGTTGCTGCGCGACGAACAGAGGGATGCATGTCCACTGAAATCATCATGCCCCAGATGGGCGAGTCGATCTTCGAGGGCACGATCACCAAATGGATCAAGGCCGTTGGCGACACCGTCGCGATCGACGAGCCGCTCTTCGAGATCTCTACCGACAAGGTCGACGCCGAGATTCCCTCGCCTGTTGCCGGCGTGCTCACTGAAATCCGCTTCCCAGAAGGCGCCACCATCGAGGTCAACACCGTGGTCGCGGTTATTGGTGAAGCCGGCGCAAAGGTCGCCGCTCCCGCACTGGCTGCGAAGGCCGCGCCAAAGGCGAGCGCTCCTGCGGCCAGCGCACCCGAGGTCCCGGCTCTTTCGGTGGCGGCGGGTCGTCGCATCCGCTCGTCGCCGCTGGCCCGCCGCATCGCCAAGGAACACGGCCTCGAGCTTGGCCGCATCGCTGGCACGGGCTCCGAGGGCCGCATCTCCAAAGACGATGTTCTGCGGGCGGCGAGCTCTGTATCGGCACAACAGCCAGTCCAAAGGGCTGCCGCAACGCAGTTGCCACCACAGGTGGCGCAGGTGCCGCCTCCGGATCTGGCAACGCTTCCCGCCGATCCAGTTCCTCTCACTCGCATGAGGGCCATCATCGCCGACCGCATGCTCGAGAGCGTGCGCGTCAGCCCTCACGTTTACACCGTCTACAAAGTCGACATGACGCGCATTGCGCGCCTGCGCGAGCAGCGCAAGGCGACCTTCGACCATCGCCACCACGTCAAGCTCACCTTCATGCCCTTCATCGCCGCCGCAGCCGTCGCCGCGCTGCGCCGCTGTCCCATCGTTAACGCCTCGCTTGAGGGTACGGGCCAGGGACTAGCCATCCGCTACCACCGGACTATCGATTTAGGAATCGCCGTGGCACTCGACTGGGGGCTTATCGTGCCCGTCATTCGGCACGCAGAGCAGCGCAGCTTCGCCGATCTGGCCAAGTCCATTGCCGATCTGGCTCTCCGTGCGCGCTCCAAAAAGCTCTCGCCTGACGAGGTCGGCGGATCCACTTTCACGCTCACGAACTCTGGCGCATTCGGCGGCGAATACGGCATGCCCATCATCAACCAGCCCGAGTCGGCGATCCTGGCTGTCGGCGGCCTGCGCAAGGAGCCTGCCGTCGTGACCGACGCCGATGGCAACGATTCGATTGCGATCCGGTCGATGCAGTACTTCTGCCTCGGCTTCGATCATCGCCTGATCGACGGCGCCGACGGCGGCAAATTCATGCTGGAATTCAAAAAGACGCTGGAGGGCTGGAATCAGGAGGTCGGGTGAGGGCCGCGCGATGACAGAACACAAAAAGACTCCTTCAGCGAAGGAGAAAAAAGACAACAGCGCTGGAAATCCCCATACGTTCGCGCTGACTATTGCTCTTGTCTCAATCGGAATCGTCGCGGCTGCAGGCTCGGCAGCGTTTCTCTTTTTCTGGCAAAAAGGGGATGAGAAGGCCGAAGTTTTTTCGGGCCTGCTCGCATTCTTGGCAGCGATCTCGTCCTCAATCGTTACGGTGATTTTTATTTACTTCACGAGTGCTTCCCTTCAAAAGGCCCAAGCGAGCATTAACCTGCAGCGGGAAGAGCTCGACCAGATGAAGTCCTCGGTGGACCTCCAGAGGCAGGAGTGGGAACAAAAAGTGCGCGTCGTCCCGAAGTTTTGGGTGAAGAACGAAGGCACGAGGGTTTGGTACAAAAAGAATTCGGAAAGCCATATTGTTGGCCGGGCAGTAGGGCTACAGATTTCCGGCGAATTTTCTCTCAAGATCTGGAATAGCAGCGAGCAGTCGTTTCTTGTCGATGGACTTTGGATTCAAAGGCTGGACTTCTGCGGGCTTCCCGTTGAGAGAGTGGACTACCTGCAATTGGTGTTGGCACCCCAGTCCGTTAGAGAGGTCGATGTCTCAGCGCCAGTGATGCGCTTGCTGACGCACACATCCGTCGACTATTTGCCTTCAGGTCAGATGGCTGGTGAGGCTGATAAAAAGGCGAGAATCGGTATCGCACTGAGGTTTAGCGATTGGTCGCAGAGCCAAGTAGAAACAGAACCCCAAGCGTTTCTCTTCTCCTACGAATCCGCTGCAACGCCAGTCACGATCCGTGCGGTGGAGTTTGAAAAAACTGGTCTACAAAACACCTAAATAATGCCGAGCCCGCGGTTTTAGGCATCCGGCGGCTTTGCCGACGCTTCAAACGCCGCGATCGCCTCGTGCAGCCGGTTGAACATGCGGTCTGGCCCGATCACCTCGGTCACGTGATGCCGATCGAAGTCGGATTTCAGATCCCACGGCGCGCGCGCAAACGCCAACTCCACTCCGGCCTCAGTGAGATTCTTCTTCAAACTCTGCAGAACGCGGGCAGCCGTGTAATCCAGGTGCGTCATGGCCTCGGCGTCAACCACTACCCACTTGACGGCAGAAGGCATCGGCTCGACCACCTGCGAAACTTCTTCGATGAAGCGACCGGCATTGGCGTAAAAGAGCTCCGCGCCAAACCGGTAGAGCACCAGGCCGGGCTGGGTGACCACATGCGGCGCGGCCGGCACGAGCTTCCAGCTTCCGTCTGCGTTCAACTGCAGGACGCCGCTATGCGGGTGATAATCGTGCCGGACGACGCGCGCCAAAGAGACCAGCATGGCCAGCACAATCCCCTCTTCCACTCCCACCAGAACCACAACCACAGCGGTCATCACGGCCAGCCCGTATTCCTGAGGGCTCTCGGCAAGGATGTTCCGCAGTTCTTTGAAATCGATGAGCCGCAGCGCGACCAGGAAAACCAACACACCGAGTACGCAAGTGGGCAAGTGCTCGAGCGGCCCGGTGAGAAACAGCAGCACCACGCATACCACCACTGCCGTCGACACCTGCGCCAGCTGGCTCTTCCCACCGGCATCTTCCATCATTGCGGTCTGCGTAGGGCTGCCATTCACGACAAACCCGCCGCTGAGCGCCGCCGCGGCATTCGCAGCCGAGAGCCCATAGAGATCGATATTCTCGTCGACCTTCTCGTAATGTTTCGCCGCATAAATTCGCGCGGTCGCAGCGCTCTGCGTAAGAATCATCACGGCGCACGAGGCCGAAACCGTGATTAGCAGCTCCACTTCCTTACGGTCCATTTCGCGCAGGCTGAGCAGCGCCATCAATCCCAGGTGAGGCAATCCGGCGGCCACCGGCCCAATCGTCGCAATCCCGTGACCCGCGAAATTCCACGCCGCGCTTGCGGCGATCGCGGCCACAACGGCAACCAGTGCTCCGGGCACCTTGGGAGCGAAGTGCCGCAACAGCAGAACAAACGCGAGCACTGAAACCGACAATGCCACCGTGGGAAGATTTGCCTGGGGCAATCCGCGAGCTACCTCCCAAAGCTCGACCACCGGCCGGCGAGAATCCACCGGCACGCCAAACATCTCGCTCAGCACGGAGATTCCCACTTGAAACCCTACCCCGGTAAGGAAGCCCACCAGGACCGTACGCGAAAGAAAATCGGCGATAAATCCCAGCCGAAGCAGCCGAGCGAGCAGCAGAATGATCGCGGTCAGCACCGCGACAATGCACGCAAGGGCGATATATTTCGCCCCGGCCGGCGTCGCCGTGCCCGACACACCATCGGCAAAGATTGCAGCAGTCGCCGAGTCCGCAGCCACCACCAGGTAGCGCGACGAACCGAAGGCCGCAAACGCCACGAGCGGCAGCAGCAGCGAGTAAAGCCCCGTCACGACGGGCATTCCCGCAATTTTGCTGTAGCCCAGCACTTGCGGGATGTCCATCGCGGCCATCGCGACGCCGGCGAGCGCATCGCGCAAAGCGCCTGCGCGCTGGAGCGGCCGTAAGCCTCGAAACAGATTCAAAGCGCTGAAGCTCCTATTCGATTCTCAAAACAAACTTGGATCGGAACACATTGGCATCAACACAGATTCGCAGCCGGTTTCATCGAGAGTACTACGCGGTCCAGGCTTTGGCGCGCTCGACGGCTCGCTGCCAGCTGCCGCGCCGGTCTGAACGTTCGGACGAGCTCATTTTGGGCTCAAAGCGCACGTCGCCTTTGCGCTCGGCTCGGAGCGCATCGGGGCTCGGCCAGAAGCCGGTTGCCAATCCGGCAAGGTACGCCGCACCGAGCGCCGTTGTCTCCGTTACGCGCGGCCGGACGACGGGAACGCCAAGAATGTCGGCCTGGAACTGCATGAGAAGGTCGTTGACCGCGGCGCCGCCGTCGACTCTCAGGGCCTGGAGCGGCGCGCCGGTTTCGCTGTGGACCGCCTCGAGCACGTCGGCTACCTGGAACGCGATGGCTTCAAGCGCGGCGCGCGCAATGTGTCCCGGCCCCGTGTCACGGCGGAGGCCGATCAACATTCCCGCCGCATGCGCATCCCAGTGCGGCGCGCCGAGGCCCACAAACGCCGGCACAAAAACCACGCCGCCCGTGTCCGGGACGCTGGCGGCGAGCGCTTCCACATCCGAGGATGCAGCGATGAGTTTCAAGTTGTCGCGAAGCCACTGCACCACTGCGCCGCCAATAAAAATGCTCCCTTCGAACGCGTACTCCAGGCGCTTCTGCGCGCTCGCAGCCACTGTCGTGATGAGCTTGTGCCGCGACCGCATGAACTCCGTGCCGATGTTTTGCAACAAAAAACATCCGGTCCCATAGGTGTTTTTGGCCTCGCCCGCGCTCCAGCACAGTTGGCCGAAGAGAGCTGCCTGCTGGTCGCCGGCGATGCCTGCAATCGCTACGCCGCCCAGTCCCAGCGTGGTTGTCACCTCGCCCACGCGCTCGCACGACCACGCAGCTTCCGGCAGCATGCTCGCGGGAATTTCGAAGAGCTTCAGCAGTTCCTGGTCCCACTCGCCCGTTACGACGTTAAAGAGCAGCGTGCGCGATGCGTTGGTCACGTCGGTCACGTGCTTATGTCCGCTGGTCAGGTGCCACACGAGCCAACTGTCCACGGTGCCAAAGGCCAGCTCGCCGCGCTCGGCCCGCGCCCGCGCACCCGCCACGTTGTCGAGGATCCACTTCAATTTGGTTGCCGAGAAATACGGATCGAGAACGAGGCCGGTCTTCGAGGAGACGGTCTCTCCGGCTCCGCTCCGCTCCAAAAATTCACACAGCGGAGCTGTACGGCGGTCTTGCCAGACGATCGCCGGATGAATTGCTTTTCCTGTTGCGCGCTCCCACACAATCACGGTTTCGCGCTGGTTGGTAATGCCGATCGCCGCTACGTCGCGCGGCCGAGCGCCCACTTTTCCCAGCGCTTCAACGGCGCACGAGAGCTGGCTGGTCAGGATCTCCGTCGGATCGTGCTCCACCCATCCGGCCTGCGGATAGAACTGCTGGAACTCCTTCTGCGCAACAGCCGCAATCGCGCCGGCCTGGTCAAAAAGGATGGCCCGCGAGCTCGTAGTTCCCTGGTCCAACGCAAGAACGTATGCCATAAGCGCCGCTCACCTTTCCGGCAACCAGTCCATCACGCAGGGCAGGTTAGGGGCAAGGCGCCTGACAGCTTGAATTGCATTGCGAAGGATCGAGCCTTGGCCTATGCTAAAAATGCATGGACTACTCGAAGATCATCACGATTGAGCCAGGCAAGCGCAGCGGCAAGCCCTGCATTCGCGGCCTGCGTATCACCGTTTACGACGTGCTGGACTACCTGGCTGCGGGAATGACCGAAGCGCAAATCCTCGCCGACTTCCCGGCGCTGCGAGAAGAAGATATTCGCGCCTGTTTGGCCTTTGCCGCCGACCGCGAACGTAAATTCGAGATTCTATCCGCTTGAAACTCCTGCTCGATGAAAATCTATCTCCGCGCCTGACCGCGCTGATTGGCGACTTGTATCCGGGGTCCTGTCACGTTGAGGATTGTGGACTGCTCAACGCGCCGGACGAAGAGGTCTGGCGGTTCGCTGCCGAGAATGGCTTTGCGATCGTCTCCAAGGATTCGGATTTCTCGGAGCTAAGTGCGCTCCATGGAAGCCCGCCGAAGGTGATTTGGCTTCGTGTCGGTAATTGCACCACCGACCGAGCCGGTTTCGCCCTTCGCGATTCGTTTGCAAGCATTCAGGCCTTCCTGGAGACAAATGAGGAAAGTTGTCTCGTTCTAACTGTTGCAGCCAAGATGCCCGTGCAAGGAGTTGAGGAATAAGGGGATCATTATTCCTTGGGGAGGTGGACCTACCGCACCTTCCCCGCCTTTTTCTCGAGCACAACATTCGAGAACACTGCCGTGTCCACCGTCTCCGGCTGGTGCGAGCAGAACCCAATACCGACGTAAAGCGGCGCGTCCAGATGCAGCTTGATTGGAGGGCCGAACTGGTGCATCGGCTCGCCATCGAGGCTCAACCAGATCGAAAACTCGTCACCATGCTTCTCAATCCCGATGCGCTTGGCGCTGATCGTCACCAGGCTGTCGGGACTCGCTCCGCCCGGCCGGCCGCGCCCGCCCATGCGAAACTCCATGTCCGTTACGCGCGTATCTTTCTCGGGCCGCCACGCCAGGTGCACCATCCCCGCGCCGTGCTCGGCCACCATCGCTGCCTTCGAGTCGTCATCGAGGCTTTGCCGGATCATCAGCACGACCTTGCGGTCGCCGTAGCCCTTGGGATCGGGGAAGTTGATGTCGGCTGCCAGCGAAACGTCGCCTGACATGCGCTTCCAAAGGAAGCGGAATTCGTCGCGCGTATACCAGATGTTGTAGCCGGCGGAGTTGATGGTGTACTGCCCTGTCGCGGCATCGTAACTTGCGCTACCCGGCACAAGCGCGCTGCCAATGTCCGATTGGCCATCGAAGATCCCGATCGGCACATCGAAATTTGTGCTCGGACGGTGAAAATCCGCCGGCGGCGCCACCTGTTGATGCGTCGGCGAGCCGGGCAGCGCCCATTCCGGAATTGGCGGGAGCGGGTTTTGCGCAGGCGGCGTCTGCGCGTGGATTATCGGCATTGCGCCGCAGACGACCAGCGCAGCCAGAAGCGAAGCGGAAACAAGCAGCCGGAAAAGGTTGTGAATTCTCATGGCAACCCACTTTACCAGACAGATTGCGCCGCTGCACATGAGTGCATTGCACCGCGGTCACCCAGCCCCTCGTGTTGTACTATTCGATTGGATTCCTGCTCTCGAAAAGGCCTCGACTGATGACCCCCACATCCTCTCCCACGCTGCTTGTTCTTGCTGCCGGAATGGGCAGCCGATACGGCGGTCTCAAGCAGATTGACCCCGTTGGCCCTGCCGGCGAAACGATCATCGACTACTCCATCTTCGACGCGCTCCGCGCGGGCTTCGGCAAGCTCGTCTTCGTCATTCGCAGGGACATCGAGCAGCAATTCCGCGAGATCGTCGGGGCGCGCTTTGAAAAGCGCGTTGCGGTTGACTACGTCTTCCAGGCGCTTGAGGACATTCCTCCGCGCTTTACCGTGCCTAGTGGCCGCACCAAGCCGTGGGGTACGACGCAGGCCATCCTGCTCGCTGCCGACGCCATCCACGAGCCCTTCGCCGCGATCAATGCCGACGACTTCTACGGCGCGGACGGCTACCGCTCACTGGCCGGGCACCTGAACTCCGGCTCGCCCGACTACTCCATGGTCGGCTTCGTGTTGCGCAACACGCTCTCGGAGTTCGGCTCTGTGGCGCGCGGGGTCTGCCAGGTTTCCAGCGACGGCTACCTCGAGCACATCGCCGAGCTCACCAAGGTCGAACACGATGGAAACGGCGCGCGTAACACCGATGCCGCTGGAACCGTCACAAAGCTGTCCGGCGATGAGCCGGTATCGATGAACATGTGGGGATTCACGCCACAAGTCTTCGATCAGCTGCGCGAGCGCTTCGAAAAGTTCCTCGAAGGCAACGCAACCGATTTGAAGTCGGAGTGCTACATTCCCAACACCGTCGGCGAACTGGTTCGCGCCGGGCAGGCGCGCGTCAAGGTGCTGCGCTCGCGCGATTCGTGGTTTGGCGTCACTTATCGCGAGGACCGGCCGCGCGTGGTCGAGAGCATTCGCCGGCTGATTGCCGATGGCGTCTATCCTGAAAAGCTCTGGCCTGAAAGTCCCCGGAAATGAGCTTGCCGCCCGACGCACGCGCCGCGGCAAGCCAATTCGCGTTCAGCGGCGAAGTTTTGGGCCTTACGCCCCACGGTGGCGGCCACATCAACGACACCTACCTCGTCACATGCCAGACGCAGGGCGCGCCGGTTCGCTACATTCTGCAGCACATCAATCGCCACGTCTTCCGCGATCCCGTCGCCGTGATGCAGAATATCGAGCGCGTGACGGCGCACCTTGCTGTTCAGGAAGCAGGCCAACCAGACGGCGCGCGCCGCGCGCTTCATTTGATTCCTGCGCGGGACAGGCGTAACTGGCACGTAGATGCGCAGGGAGAAACGTGGCGCGCCTATCGGTTGATTGAAAATGCGCGCACCTATGAAACTGCAACGTCTGAAGGGCAGGCTTTCCAGGCGGCGCGGGCCTTCGGCCGTTTCCAGCAGCAATTGAGCAGTTTGCCGCCACCACGCCTGCACGAGACCATCCCGGATTTTCACAATACGCCCAAGCGCTTCACCGCGCTGGAGCGGGCGATCGCCGCAGACGTTGCCGGACGCGCGGCCCTCGCCAAACCGGAGATTGAGTTTGCACGCGCGCGCCAGGCAATTACCGGCAACCTGCTCGACGCAGGATTGCCGGAGCGCATCACGCACAACGACACAAAATTTAATAATGTCCTGCTCGACGACAAGACCGGCGAAGCCGTGTGCGTCATCGATCTCGACACCGTGATGCCAGGCCTGGCGCTTTACGACTTTGGCGACATGGTGCGCACTACGACCAGCCCGGCGGCTGAAGACGAGCGGGATCTTTCCAAAGTGACCATGCAGTTTCCGATGTTCGAGGCCCTGGTCCGCGGCTATCTTGAAACGGCTGGCGCTTTTCTCACGCCCGCGGAGAGAAGCTTTCTCGCATTCTCAGGCAAGCTGATTACTTTCGAGATCGGCATTCGTTTTCTGGCCGATTACCTGGCCGGCGACACCTACTTCAAAGTGCATCGCGAAGGGCACAACCTGGACCGCTGCCGCACGCAGTTCCGGCTGGTGGAATCAATTGAACGGCAGGAAGAAGAGATGAACCGGCTGGTGGAGTCAATTGCAGGATGAGAGGCCGCTGCTACGGTGTGCCCGATGCGTACTGTGGAATCCGCGGCGTCAGGCGGCGGATCAAAAACTCCTGAATCAGATTCTGCGCGGCGCTTTCAGCGGCGCCGATAAGCGTGTTCTCAAAAGTCACTTCCACGCCACTGCGATCGCTGGGCGGGTAGTAGAGGTTCGAGATCCCCCCTGCTGCCAGTCCACCCAAAATCCCGGAATAATTCGCCTGCCAGTGCCCGTTGTCGCCTTTGCAGATGACCGCATTGGCGATCGCATACATCGCCCGAGAAGGAATGCTGCCAGTGCCCTTGTAGAAATACCGCGGATCCTCCTTGAACAGCGATGGGAAAACTGCTCCGCCAAGCATTGTCCCGGAAAATTCGTCGGCGTAATTCGCGCCGAAGCGCTTTCCATATCCCTGCGCGCCCTGGCCGTAGCCTTTGACGGTGTTGCCGGCCTGCTCGATTCCCGCAACCGTACCCACCATCAAAAACGTCACCGGATCAATCGATGTCCGCCAGGCTAGCTGGTACTTCTGCCGCGTTGTCAGTGGAACGGCATGCGGATCGTAGCTGACGTAGTAATTTGGGAAGACGCCGAGCACGCGCTGCTGCTCTTCAAGGTTGAGCTGCTCCTGCGCGATCTCCACCGGTGACCCGCCCGAAACCTGCACGGAGCTCGCTGCCGCCGCCACCGGCAATACGATGGTGCGCGCATCGAACGCCTCACCGGCGAGTAATGTGCCGCGAATTTCCTGCGTTAAGAAGCCGGCAGCCGAAACAGTGGCCTTAAACGTTCCCGGGGGCAAATTTGGAAAGTTGAAGACGCCGTCGCTGTCAGTCTGCTGGGTGGTGGCGGTGGATGCGCCGCCGGCCGGCGTCAGTTCGAGCTCCACTCGCGCCCCTTCATATACCGTCCCGTCGGCGCTCGTTACTACGCCGTGAATGCTGCCCGTGGCCTGGTCGGCGTTTGGCGTAGCTTGCGTTTTGCCTTGCTGCGCCCCCGCGCAAACCGCAATCAAGAGCCATGCCCCGAGAACAAGCAGTCCAGCCCTCACGATGCCGAGCCGAATTCGACACCGCGAGGCGCCACTTCTATGGACCTGGTTTTCGATCAGCTTGGCTCCGATCCCGAAGTCCATTGCCTTCGAGTATGAAGGAGCCTTCGGAGGAATTCGCTCTTGCAATGTTTAGACGAAAGGCGTGCTAGCAGGACGTGCGGCCTGGGGAAGAATCAGTGAATTCAGTGTACAGAACCTTCGCCAGAAACACTCGTCAAACACAGAAGGGAAATTTATGGGAACTCGTTGCATCATCCGCCCGTAACAGCTCTTGCGGGGGATTCTGCTCATGAGGAGATTGACGAATACGTTTGCAGTCATTGTTTTGGCGTTCTGCGGGATCGTGCCGGGAGCAACTGGCTGTAGCACACAAGAAGTGACGCCGAATCAATCCCTCGCCAGCGCCGACAATGCTCAATCGGGCGATTTGGAGGCGGTGCTTGCCCGAGTGCGGGAAAAGATTCAGTCGCTGCTTGCGAAGCCGCAGCCGCCATTGTTTGAGAGGCACTTGAGATCGGTTCTTGCGCTTTGCGAGATCAGCGCCATGCAAGTTAGTTTCGCTGGACCTCGCGAACCTGACATGAGAAACGATCTGCTTGGATACCTCAAGAGTATTGAGGCAGGACTGAATCAGGATGGCGATCGGCCGGAAACGTACCTGAGCAAAGGCCTCCGCCCACTGGTTCTGGCGCGCCTCTCCAAGACGGATGACAGTCTTCAGTTTTACCTGGTAAACCTGCCTCCGCATTGGGACCCCAATCGGGCATATCCGCTGTGGGTACAACTTCATGGATTTGGGCCGAGCCTGCCGGCCGCATTCGTCAATTATGGTTTGGCGCCGCACCCGCGCGGAGCCAAAGGAGGGCCTGAAGGCATCGTGCTCATCCCATATCTGCGCGGGAACCATGCTTGGACGGAGAGCACAGATTCGGAAGCGGACCTTTGGGAAGCGCTGGCGGATCTGCAGACCTTCGCTAAGACCGATCCGGATCGCTGGTACCTTTCCGGGCACTCCGGCGGTGGCGATGCGACATGGGCGATCGTACAACGCACCCCGGATCTTTGGGCAGCGGCGGGAATGCTGGCCGGCTCTACATATGCCGCCCCCCGTCGATCTCGGTCTCGTTTCGAATATGAGCTATGTTCCCTATTACATCTGGAGTGGCGATCAAGACCTGACGCATCGGTTGCCGTCGGCTGAGGAGGCGCGCGACGCTCTCATCGCGGTTGGGAATCCGCCCAGGTTCGTGCTCGCGAAAGGCGTTGCGCACATGTACCGGCCGGAAGACATCATGCAGTTGGGCGGATGGTTGTTGCAGCATACCCGGCACAGACCCGATCACTTTTCTTTCATCATCGACACGCCGCGACATCGCGGAGTTTGGGGCATCAGTATTCCCCGCAAGTATCCCTACGATCAGTTGGTGGCTGAGCCCAGGGTGAAATTTGAGTGTTGGATCGAAGGTTCCACTGTCCGTATTCAGACATGGGACGCACAGAAACTCATTGTCGATCTGGGACCGGGTGGCCTAAAGATGTCTGGGAACGTCACCTTGATCGTGAACGGCAAGCCGGAATACGAGGGTGTGGTCCCCGAGAAACCGATTGCGCTCGTGTTGTGAGAATCACAGGCGGAGCGCATCCTGCTTCGGTTCGCCGTTCAATATTCGCTCTGGGCTTCAATCGGGCCGGCCTGTATAGTGCTGCACGTGGTGGACTTCGGAGTGGTCCTCGAGCGACTCAAGATGCGTTGTGACCTCAGCAGGCATCTCCAAATCACGGGCCAACTGCTCTTCCACCTGAGTCGCCAGCCGGTGCGCCTCGCCAAGCTTCATCTTGTCGGGAAACAAAAGGTGGACTTCAATGATCTGCCGATAGCCCGTGGTGCGGAAGCGCACGCCGTGGTATTCGATGCCAAGTTCGAGGCAAAGCGCGTCGAGGCGCGCGCGAATCAGGTGGCCGACCTTTGGGTCCGAGTAATCGAGCAGCCCTTTGAAGGATCGCCAAAGCAAGCGACCGCCCGTCCACAGAATGTTTGCCGCCACGGCATAAGCAACCAGCGGATCGAAGGGCTTCCATCCGGTCATCATCACCAATGCCAAGCCGCCAACGACGCCAAAACTGGTCCAACTGTCGGCCAGCACGTGCTTTCCATCGGCCTCAAGGATCAGAGAATGATTCCGCCGGCCGATGCGCAGCAGATACCACCCCAAAACAGCGTTAAGCGCGCCAGCGACGACAATGAGGACAACCCCGCGTCCCAGGTTCTCCAGCGCCAGGCCGCTCTTCCATTTCTCCGTCGTCGTGTAAATGATGCTTCCCGCGGCGAGCACAATCATCGCGCCTTCAAAGCCCGCGGAGAAGAAGGTAATCCGCTCGTAGCCGTAGTGGAAATGCGCGACAGCGGGACGCGCGCTCAGCCACAGGCTGAAGACGGCAAACGCCACAGCCACCACATGCACCACCGATTCGGCGGCGTCAGAAAAAATTGCGGCGGAGTCCGTGTAGAGGTAAGCCGTCATCTTTCCGGCAAGCATGAGCACGCCCACGATGAACGACAACAGCATGGCGAAGCGAGCATCGCGATACTGCTGCCGGCGCTCATCGGTGGAATCGTGTTTCGGCAGATCGTTCATCGCCGATCCTTCGATTGACGGCACTGGGATTCTGGCACCAGTCTACGCGCGGTGGATGAACTTCGTGTCGCGGACCGCGAGATTGCAGTGCATCTCACTCCACCTCGCCCATAAACACACCGTACGGCCCGAGCACAATCCGATTGAGCGCCACAGTGTCCGGTCCGTCCGGCGTCTTCAGGAGCGTCTTTAATTCTCTTGGGCTCATGCCAGCTTCGCCCAGGGTCAGGTCGACGATCTCGAGGTTGGCCGTAAAGTTGACGCTGACGATGACCTGCGGCGAGCCTGTCGCCTGGCGCATCCAGCTCAGCACCTTAGTGTTTTCCGTGTCGAGCATGATATTCGCGCCGTTCTCGAATGCAGGGACGGTCTTCTTGAGGCGGATGAGCGCCTTGTACCACGACAGCAGCGAGTTGGGGTCGCTCTTTTCGGAACTCACGTTGATCGTCTTCGCGCTTGGCGGGACAGGCAGCCACGGCGCGCCAGTGGTGAATCCGGTCTTCGTGGCGGCGTTCCACTGCATGGGTGTGCGTTCGCCGTCGCGACCCTTCTCCTTCGGCCAACCGGTGATCCCGATGGGATCTTTCACATCCTCTTTGCGCGCGGGCGGTGTCGTCACCATTCCGATCTCGTCGCCGTAGTAGACCAGGGCCGAGCCGCGGCTGGCCAACAGGATGGTTGCCATTGCGCGCTGAATGTCCAAGTCGTGTACGCCGTCGCCGTAGCGCGCGTCGATGCGTTGGACGTCGTGATTGTCAAAGAGCAGCAGCGGGATGTAGGAGCTGAGATGCGTCTCCGCGTCGATCAGCTTTTGCCGGAACTCCGTGACATCCAGCTTGTTGATCATGCCCACCTGCGTGTCCATCGGCAGGTGAAACTCCGGCTTTTCCAGCGTTCCGTACATCTTCTTCAGCTCGCCGATGTTGGGAAGGTAGGTCTCACCGATCAACACGCGCGTGCCGGGAAACTCACCGCTAATGAACTTGTCCGCTTCGGCGCGCATCTCCTGGATGACTTCGTGCACGCCGGGCTGGTTGTCGGTTTTGGAGCTGTCGAGCTGCGGATCGCCGAATGCGTTCATCACCGGCTTGCCGTCCTTGTCGAGCAGTTCTCCTTCATCGGCCAGGCTCGGGTCCTCAAAGAGAGTGGTAATTGCATCGAACCGGAAACCGCCCACGCCGCGCTTCAGCCAGAAGGCCATGATCTGGCTGAAGGCCTCGTGCACCGCGGGGTTGTGCCAGTTCAGGTCCGGTTGCTGGATGTAGAACTTGTGGTAGTAATACTGGCGAGTCGTTTCGTCCCACTGCCACGCGGAATGGCCGAAGAGCGACTGCCAATTATTTGGCGGCGCTCCCTTATCCGCTGCGGTCTGGCCTTTGCCGTCGTGCCAGCAGTACCAGTCGCGATAAGGATTGTCGCGCGACGACCGCGATTGAACGAACCACTCGTGCTGGTCCGAGGTGTGGTTCATCACCATGTCCATGATGATGCGGATGTGGCGCCTCCTGGCCCTGGCCACCAGCCGGTCGAAGTCGGCGAGGGTGCCGTACTCGGGATCGATGTCGACGTAATTCGAGATGTCGTAGCCGAAGTCCACATCCGGCGAAGGGTACACGGGCGTGAGCCAGATCGCATCCACGCCCAGATCCTTCAGGTAGTCGAGCCGCTTCGTGATTCCGTTCAGATCGCCGACCCCGTCGCCGTTCGTGTCCTGAAAACTGCGCGGGTACACCTCGTAGATCACGGCATTCTTCCACCAATCCAGTTGCTTTGCCTGTTTCGCGCTCTGCGCAGTCGTCGTCTTTTTCACCGGCGCTGTCTGGCCTCCCGCCCGAATCACCACTGCCAGCAACATCAAGCCGGCAGCACATTTCGCAATCCCTCTTAACATTCGACTCGCCGCGATCATGGCGGTCTCCTCGTTCGCGCTGTTCGGCGCAGTACTTTTGCGTCCCTTACTGTGTCTGGCCCGGAATCTGCGGCGACGTATGTCCGATCCGGCCGAAATCAACCCCGAACATCGGATCCTGCTCGGTACCATCGATATGAATGGGAACCTCCGTGCCCGCCCCATTTTTCCTGAAGAGGTTGTCGGCGGGCTTCAGCAACACTCCCTTCCAACCGCCGACCATTTGCGACACGGTCGCATTGGTCCTGACCGTGCCCTTGAAGTTGAGCGTACCGCCTTCGAGGCCGTACTTGCCCGCTAAGTCGATCTCTGCTCCGGGCACAGTGTACTTGAGATCGGGAAGCATAACGACGCCGCCAGCCATCGTGAGATCGCTCGCGATTGCCGAGCGCACCTGGGACGGGGCGCCGTTCGCGTCCTTCTGCTGGCCTTGCCCGTGCCGGCTCAGCTCGCCCACTTCGTTTTGAATCTTCGCGCTCGTGAATTCCGCGTCGTCAAGCAGGAAATTCCCGTTCAGCCTCATCTTTTCCTGCACCGGCACTGTCCCCGGCGGAATCTCGAGTGTTGTTTTCAGCGTCAGCGCGCCGGTGAGAAGTGGGGTTCCGCTCTTGCTCGTCAGACGCAGAAAATCCTCGGCTCGCCCGCGGTCCACCGTCACGTTCAGCGCGATTTCGTGCCCGCCGGGTCGCGCGTCTCCGTTCGGCAAGGTTCCAGCCGGAACACCCACAATCTTTCCCTCGGCGGTAAAGTGCGATTCGCCGAGCGTGGCATGCACCGGCTGCAGCCACGTGTCGCCATTTGTGCCGTCCACCGTCGCGTGGAACGCCGTTTCGAGCGGCACTGAAGTGCCAAAGTGCGTCAGGCTGAAATCCGGGACATTGGCCTGCCCATCCACCGTGAGATCGCGTAACGCGCCCTGGTAGTTGCCAGTCGAGCTGAGGGTTCCCGCGATTCCTTTAAAGACGCTAAGGTCGGCATTTTCGAAGCGGTAATTGCCCATGAGCGGTGTTTCTCCCGGATCCTCGACCACCCACGGCCCCAGGCTGCCGGAGGTGACGATGATTCCTGCGGGCTTCGGATTGGTCAACTGCGCATCGAATTGCATTGAACCGCCCACACTCACGTGGTTCAGTTTTATGTGCGCAATGGCGAACTCGATGGGCAGCTTTCCCGGTTTGCTGGTCTCCAGCGTCAGGTGCGCACCCTTACATTCCATGCTTTCAATCTCGAAGCGCAGTAAGGGCTCGCGGCTCTGGCCGGGGACTGTAACACCAATCGGCGAGGCGGCGTGCGCGAAGTGGGGCTTGGGCGGCACGTCAACATCGAGGCCGATCAACTCGACGACTGAGATTCTGATCGGCTCGCCCGGCTTGTAACGCAGCGGCGCATGAAAGCGGAAATCATCCAACCGGATAAGCGGCTTGATTTCGAGGGAGCCGTTCGGGCCTGGAAGGGCCACGCCAGCCACGTTCGCCGGAGGCCAGATCCGCAATCCCTTGCCCTCAGCCCACAGCCCGTTGATGAGTGAGACGTGAAAGCTGTCCAGCTCAACGCGGGCGTGAAAGTGCTCCTCGAGTTTGTCGACGATGGCGGCACGCAACATAGGCTCGGCGCGGTGCAGTGCAATTGAGATAGCCACGCCGAGCAAAAGAAACGCGAGCAGGACTGCGGCGGCAGCCCACTTCAACCATTTGCGCTTGCCTTTTTTCCTCGCTCGATTCGCCGCCACCGCTCATCCTCGATTGCGACCGTTCTCGGCCTGCGACCATTTTCGCAGGCCGCGCTCACGCCGAAGTCGCAACCGTTGCTCCGTTGGACGCGCGCCGTGGCCGAAATCGCACCTGCGGCTCCGCATCGGCCGCCTTGGTTCGCTTTGTGCCTCTCCCCTCGATGCCGTAGACTTCTACTCACGGATGCAAGCGCTGATTGAAAACCTCGTAAAGCTCCAGGCGATCGAATTGAACCGGGCCCGCCTGAACCAACAGATGCGCGCACTGCCCGCCGAGATTTCTCAGGCTGCGGCTGCGCTGGCTTCCGCCGAGCGGCAGTCCGCCGATCTATCTGCCGCGCTGGGCCGCGAAGACTCGATCCGTAGCCGGCTGGAACGGGATATTGACGCGCATCGCAAGAAGGCCGCGCGATTCCGGGTCCAGGTCGACTCCGTCACAACTCCCGAGCAGGCCGCTGCTATCGAGCACGAGATTCAATTCGCAACTTCAGAAGGCGACCGCCTGGAAGCTGAAGAATACGCAAGCCTGGAGCGCACCGAGGCGCACGAGGCTGCGCTGGCGCAGACGCGTGCGCAGGTGGAACAGCTTGCCGCCGGGGTGGACGCGGTTCGCTCAAGCGTTGCTGCCCGCCAGCAGGCAATGGCGTCGGAGCTGGCCGGCCTGGACGCGGAGCGCGAGCGAGTGCGCGCAGCTCTCGATCCCGAGTGGCTGGCGCAGTTTGACCGCATCGCATCCGGTCGCGGCACCGGCATTGCCCGCGCCGAGAATCAGCAATGCACGGGCTGCAGCATGGGGGTGCGCCCGCAAGTCTGGAACCAGCTCCGCGAGGGCGAACTGCTTAGCTGCGACAGTTGTAGCCGCCTGCTTTACTGGGATCCCGCATTTGCGCCCGCTCCCAAAGCGCCGCAACCAGAGCTGATCCCCGGCGCCGGCCGCGCGCCGCGCAAACCCCGCCAGGCGGGCGCGTAGCTAGGGCCTGCTAACCTTTTCATGAATAGACTCTCCAGGAGAATCTCCCCGTGCAGCGCATCTGCGTCGATATGGATGAGGTGATGGCGGACACCCTCGCCGAGCACCTGCGCCGCTACAACCAGACCTTCGACGAAGACGTGACGCCGCAAGACCTTGCGGGCAAAGGCCTGTGGGAGATCGCGCCGCTCGACCGACAGACGCAGTTGCGCGCCTTTCTCGACGCCGAGGATTTTTTTGAAGTGCTGGACGTGATCCCCGACGCGCAGCCGGTGCTGAAGGATCTTTCCACGCGCTTTGAGATTTTTATTGCCACGCAGGCCATGGCCGTGCCCAACTCGCTCGGCCCCAAGTACCGCTGGTTGCAACGCCACTTTTCCTTCATCCCGCCCACGCATTACGTCTTTTGCGGCAACAAGAGCATCCTCCGCGCCGACTTCCTGATCGACGACCAGCCCAGGAATCTCTCGCGCTTCGAGGGCCAGGGATTGCTTTACACCGCGCCGCACAACCTGGCCGCAACCGGATTCATCCGCGTGAACAACTGGCGCGAAGTGGCCGAGTATTTCGCCGGTGTTCCTTCGGAACCAAAGGCAGCCGCCTGATTTCCGCGCGGTAACCGGCAAGCGGCGCCATTTAGAGCAGAATCCAAGTAACAGTGCCCACATTCAAAGCGTGCAGGGTGGCTTTTTCTTGATGAAAAAGCCACTGGAGAAAAGTGAACTCGGGTACATCTACTCGGATTCTGCTGTAGCCGCGCGAACGCGACCGCACCCGTGGAACTTCGCTACCATGGACTATGACAGTGTTTCGCTCATTCTCCAAGACGTCGATCACGCGCCGCCGGTTTCTGGTCTCAGGCGCCTGCGCTACCGGCGGGCTGGCGCTCTACGGAGGTGAGATCGAGCGGCACTGGATCGAGATCACGCACCGCGACGTGTTCATTCCGGGCCTTCCTCAGGCATTTGACGGCTTCCGCATCGCGCAACTTAGCGATATCCATATGGATGAATACTCTGAGCCGTTCTTCGTCCGCGACGCTGTGCGCAACATCAACAGCCTAAACCCCGACGCGGTTTTTCTCACCGGCGACTATGTGACCTCCGGGTTTATGCCGACGAAATTCGCCATCGGGGAGGCGTGGCAGTGCGCGAATCTGCTCAATGAGCTTGAGTGTCCTCACCGCTATGCCGTTCTCGGTAATCACGACGTACTCATTGGTCCGCAGGACATCATCGCTGCGCTTACCGCGAATGGCATCATCGTGCTCGACAACGCTCATGTGCCCATCGAGCGCGACGGCGCAAGATTCTGGCTTGCCGGGCTTGACGATGTGGTTGCGGGCAATCCAGATCCAGGCGCGGCAATTCCCGAATCCATCCGCAATGTGCCGCATGAACCGATCGTGCTGCTTTGCCACGCGCCTGACTACGTCGACGATCTGATCATTGTTCCCGAAGGCAAAGCAGTCTCGCTTATGCTGGCCGGCCACACGCATGGAGGCCAGATTCGCTTGCCGCTGATCGGCCCGATGGAACTTCCCGAACTCGGTCGAAAGTATGTCGAAGGCTGGTTCCGTTTTGGGAGCCTGCAACTCTACGTGAACCGCGGCCTCGGCACTGTCGGCATCCCCATCCGTTTCAATTGCCCGCCCGAGATTGCGCTGCTCACGCTTCGCTCCGGCTGAGATCGATACACCCTACGCCCCCGCGATCGTCATTCCGTCGATCCGCAGCGTCGGCGAGGCCACCGATCCGCGAAAGACCAGGTCGTTGCCGATGGCCGTCACGTTGCGAAACATCTCGGCCAGGTTTCCAGCGATCGTGACTTCTTCCACGGCATGCGTGAGCCGGCCGTTCTCAATCCAAAGGCCCGTCGCGCCGCGCGAGTAGTCACCCGTGACGAGATTTGTGCCGAAGCCCATCAGGCTAGTCACGTAGAGCCCTGCGCGTACTTCTCCGATGATCTGCTCGGGAGTGAGATTTCCCGGCTCAAGGTAAAGATTGCCGCAACCGATTCCCGGCGCGCCTGCCAAGCCTCGCGCCGCATTGTGCGTGGACTTCATGCCCAACTTGCGTGCAGTATAGGTGTTCAGCAGGTAATTACGCAGCGTTCCACGCTCAACGACAACGGTGCGCTGCGAAGGCAGACCCTCGTCGTCGAAGGGCGAAGATCCAAAGCCCCCTACGCCCGACGGGAGCAGCATGGTGTTGTCGTCCACGATGGTCAGGTTCTCCGCACCAATCGTCTCGCCAAGTTTTCCCGCGAGGAACGATGCGCCGCGCCAGATGGAGTCGCCGGATGCGGCCTCGAAGACCGAGCCGATGAGCGTTCGCGCCGTTTCGGGAGCAAAGACAATCGGCACGCGCTGGGTCGGCACGCGACGGGCACCCAGCCGCCGCAGCGTGCGGCGCGCCGCTTCGGCGCCGACGGCTTCAGGAGATTCGAGAAGTTTGAGACGGCGCGCGCTCGACCACCAGCCATCACGCTGCATCTTGCCATTGGCATCCATGGCCAGGGGCGCCGCGGAAACTCCCGCATAGCTGGTGCGATAGCCGCCCACGAATCCGCGCGAGTTGGCAAACGCCTTCCGGCCTGTGGCAGCGTCGAAGCTGCCGCCGTCAGAGTTGGTGATGCGCGGATCGGCAGCCATTGCCGCGGCCTCGGCCCGCCGCGCCCACTCGATGCGCTCCGCTCCATCCAGCGAGTACACATCGTCGAAGTAAAGGTGCAGATCGCCGGCGGCGGAGCCAAATCCACCCGCGTCCGGCAAGCCGGCATTCGGATCCTCTTCGGTGACCTTTGCCAGCGCCAGCGCCCCCTCGACGAGCTGCCGAATTCCATCCGCAGTCAGATCGCTGGTCGAAGCCGAGCCGGATCGTTTGCCGAGAAACGCCCGCAACCCAAGCCCGCGCGAGCCGGATTCCTTGAGCGTTTCCACCTCGCCCATGCGCACATTCACGCTGAATTCGTCGCCCTCGCGCGCTACGGCCTCCGCGTCGCTGGCACCGGCTTTGATGGCCTGCGTGACGACATCGGAGACAAGAGATTCGAGATCGAGGGAAGTGTTGGATGATTCGGCAGCGGCGTGAGCCATGGGTCAACAGTAACAAAACGGCTTGCGGCCGGGGCTGCCACTCCTGAAAGAGCAAGAAGATGGCCAGTTGCAAGAGTTATGATGAACTGATAACATTGGACAGATATGCGGAAGCACGATCCCGCCCTTGACACGCTGCTCGACCTGGATGGCCTGACGCTCATCGTCGATCCTGAAGGAGGTCACTGGGTCCACTTTGTGGTCAATCAGGTGACGGTCACGCCGGAGAAGCCGCATGGACTGGATTACTCGCTCACGCTACATGGACGACATGGCCAGCGGCTGGTGGGATTCGACAACGCCCATCCCGTTGGCAGGCAGAAGCGCGGCGGTCCGCAGGATCATCGTCACCACATCCGTACGGTGCGGCCTTATGAGTACCGCGATGCAGGGGCGTTGCTTGCCGATTTCTGGACGGAGGTGGACGCAGTGCTGAAAGAGAGAGGAGCGTTCCCATGAAGACGCTGAGAGTTGGAATCGCAAGCTACAACGAGATGAAGGCCATGACTCTCGCTATCGCACGTGGGAAGCGGAAACTCGCGCCACGTGAGCCGCGCATATGGTTTCCTTCAACGGAGTCCTTCGCAAGGGTGCTTTCGGCGGGCAATCGCGATCTGCTTCGCCTCATCGCGGAAAAAGCGCCGAGCTCGCTGGAAGAATTGACTCAACTCTCCGGGCGCAGGAAGCCGAATCTCTCCCGCACGTTGAAGACCATGGCTAACTACGGCCTGGTACGGCTGGAACGCGGCCCCCGCGGACGCATTTCACCGAAAGTTGCGCATGACCGGATCGCACTCGATCTGCCGCTCGTGCGCAAAGAACGCGCCGCCTGAGAAATAGAAACTGAGATTTCGAATTCCGGGGCGAGAGCCTCATATTCTCTTCGCACCGTGGGATCGGATAGCAGCCTTATCTTGAACTTTTTCAAGGGAACGGTCACGGCGTCTCTTTTTCTCGCTGCTATTCAGAAAAATGCCTGGCTGGATGAACGGAGCACTTACGCCGTCAACCGCTCCAACTGGTCCGGCTTCAGGATGGTCAGGCTAGTGCCCTTGATGGTGATCCACTGGTCGCGACGGAACTGGTTCAGCAGCCGCGTTACCGTTTCGCGTGAGGTGCCCGCCATGTTGGCGACCTCCTCGTGCGTCAGGGCCATGGTGAAGCGAATCTCCGGCTTGCCATTGGCCGACGCGCGTCCCCAGTCGAGAAGCAGGCGCGCCAGGCGTCCCGCTGCCGAACCTGAGAGCGCCAGCCGCTTGGCATCGTGAAAGACGGTCAGGTATTCACCACTGAGCGATTGCGCCGCGTGCATGGATGCGATCCCGTGCCGGCCCAGGAACTCAATGAACTCCTGCTTGCGGACGGTCTTCACCTGGCAGGGCTCGATCGCTTCGGCCGTCACCTCGTGCGGTACGTTGGCCAGCACTGCGCTCAACCCCATCACGTCGCCCGGCCCGGCGATCTTCAGGATCATTGTTTTGCCATCGCGCGAGGTGGAGGAGATCTTCACCTGCCCGAAGCAAATGACAAAGACATTGCGCGCAGGGTCGCCCTCTGAGAACAGCTTGGCCCCGCGAGCATGGCTCATCATGATGCCGATCTGGTCGTAGTCCGCCAGCGCCTCAGGCGTGAGATTGCAGAACATCCGCAAATGGCGGTGCTCACAATTCAGGCAATCTTCCGGAGGGTGATGAGAGTGGAGCGTGGCCATACGTATACCGTTGGGGGCTAAGAGCTACCAGAAGTATAGCGCAAATCACTATTCGGGACGCTGGACGCTCTCACTCGTCTGGTCGCGGTTTGGGCCCAACTTCCCGTACTGGCTATTGTTCTATTTGCTTCCCGCTCCATTGCTGTGGCGTCGGGCGGGTGTCACGCGGGTCAGGCAGCAGGTGATATAGGCCCGAGATACCTCGCGCGCCAGTTCCTCCAGGAGCCGCATCCGCAGCGGTGGATAGCTCTCAAACGACCTCTGCAGAGCTTCCATCGGCATCAACAGCAACGATCCGGAATTGACTGCACTCAAAGTGTAAGTATGATGCCCATCTCCCAGCGCGGCGGCCAGTTCCACCAGGTCTCCCGGCCGCGCCGATCCCAACGTGACGCGCATGTCAAAACGCTCCGCCTTCCGCACAAAATCACCCGAAACCACGACGTAGAGCCCTTTGCAGGGCCCGTGCTGGCGAAAGACCACCTCACTGGGTTCAAAATTGACGCATCTTGTCTCCCCACTCAACAGGCGACCGGCATCCTGGGGGCAATCCAGCAGCTCCGCGAGCGGGTGCGCTGCCGCGGCTGCTAAACGCTCCAAACGCGTATCTGGTTGAATGTTAACCATTTCCTTGCTCTGCTTCCGGCTTCAAGGCTTCCAAGTTGCAGATCTTCCCGTCCACCTTTCCGCGGCAAAGCCCCGCACGGGGACCATCTCCAGCGTCGCATCGCCTCGGTCTCTCGCCTTCAGGATTTCTTTTCGATATTGAGTGGACAAACGGTGCGGTTTCTCCTTTCGCCCGCCCATTCTCCCCTTGCCCCATCTTCCCTTTGCAGAGAAGGTTCCGGCTCTCTACGGTGCTCCCACCGGAAGCGCAACCAGCCGCTCCACATCGGCGAGCGATCCTTCAGGCGGAACGCAAAGAACCGGCACGCGCGATGCCGAAAGCAAAGCAAAGGCCGTGCCGTGCGGCCCCCGCGTGGCGCTCGAGCGTTTAACTCCGGTAACAAGGATGCAGGGGTGGTTTTCGGCAATCGCTTCAGCTATGGCATCGGCAGGGTCGCCGTCCTTTGCCAGGCAATGTACGGGAGCCTCGCTGAGTAGCCAGCCTGAGCCCCCGCTGAGCGCATAGTGCCTGCGCGGCGGAAGCTTGATGCCGAATTCCGCCGGCGTAGCGGCGCAAGGATCTTTGCCGGCTTTGATCTCGGCGGCGGTGCGAACATGCAGCACCAGCAACGGCCGTTGAAAAGTCACTGCCAGCGAATATGCCGTTGCCGCTGCGGCGACCGCCGCTTCGTTGCGTTCCACGGCCAGCAGCACCGGTCCGCCCGGCCTGGGCCGGTTGGGCCCTGCATTCCAGTCCGCGGCAACGGCCAGCACCGGACACGGCGACAACCTGACGAGTTGCTCCGCAATAGCGCCCACCACGACTGGTCCGGCACCCTCCATTCCTTTGGTGCCGATCACGATCAAGCCGGCATCGTACTGCCGGGCCACATCCACCAGCATCTCCGCAACCGTTCCTTGCCGCACCTCGGAATGGCTGTGAATTCCTTCGCGGAGCAGATCGCCCGCCAGCTGGTCCAGCACCTTGCGAGCCTGTTCGGTCAGGTGGCTTGCGACACTGCCGGGGAGGCTTTCCACGGCTGCGTACTCCATCGGATCGAGTCCGTGTGCCAGAACGATTCGAGAGCCGTAATTCGTCGCCAGCTTGCGCGCGTATTCCAGAGCCGCCTCTGCGTGGCCCTCGAGGTCGGTAGCGACCACAATGGTCTTCAAGCCGTTGTCAAAACTCATGGTTCTCTCCCGCGCGATCCGGCGCCATCTCGTTCACTGGAATTCGAGTGTGCGCTTGGGCAGCAGGGCCGGGCAGTGACCCCATTCACCCCTAGCTGTGATTCGAGTCACAACGCAAATTCTTGATTTTGCTGGAGAACTGAGCCGTGCCTGCCAATCATTCGGGTGGTCTTCAGCGGCGGACGCAAAAAGTTCACGCGTCAGCAGGAACGGCAAGACACAGTCCGGCGGGCGCACTGTACATCCGGCGGCCCAATGCGCTACCTTTGGCGCGTTATGAAAACGCTAGTGAAACGCTCTCTTTTCTCGGTCTTCTCTCTCGCTCTCACAGTTCTAGTGCCTGGCAGCCTCTCCGTTTTGGCCCAGGCTCCGGCGCCCGACTCGCCCGCCATCGAAGCGCAGGCCCAGTCCATGGTCTCCAAGCTCACGCTCGAACAGAAGATCGAGCTCCTGGGCGGCATCGACAATATGTTCACGCGGCCCATGCCGTCCATCGGCCTGCCACGCTTCAAAATGTCTGACGCCTCGCTTGGCGTGCGCACCTGGGGCCCGACTACCGCCTATGCAGGCGGCGTTGCGCTTGCTGCCAGCTGGGATCCCGAGCTGGCCCGGAAGATTGGCGAGAGCCTGGGCCGCGACGCCCGCGCGCGGAGCGTCAACTTCCTTCTCGGCCCCGGCGTCAACATCGCACGCTCACCCCTATGCGGGCGCAACTTCGAGTACCTCTCCGAGGACCCGTTCCTGAACGCTTCTCTCGTTGTGCCATTCATTGAAGGCGTTCAGTCGCAGGGCGTCGTCGCTACGGTCAAGCACTTCGCGCTCAACGACCAGGAATTCAATCGCCACAACGCCAGCGTTGACGTGGACGAGCGCACGATGCGCGAGATCTATCTGCCCGCCTTTGAGGCCGCTGTCACCAAAGCTCACGTGGACGCGGTGATGGACTCCTACAACCTCGTGAACGGCGTTCACTCCACGCAGAACGATTTTCTCAACCTCAAGCTGCTCAAGGGAGAGTGGGGATTCCAGGGCGTTCTTATGTCCGACTGGGACGCGACGTACGACGGCGTCGCGGCGGTCAACAACGGACTCGATCTTGAGATGCCTAGCCCGAAATTCATGAACGCGAAGAATCTCGTTCCAGCTGTCCAGAGCGGCCAGGTGAAAGAGCCCACCATCGACGAGCATCTGCTGCGCCTCTTCCGCACTGAGTTGCGCTACGGCTTCACCGATCGCCCGCAGTTCGATCCTGCCGACTCCACTTACTCAGTCGCCGATCGCCCAGTTGTCCTTCAAGGCGCTCTCGAGAGCATCACGTTGCTCAAGAACGAGGGAAATCTGCTGCCGCTTGATCCCGCCAAGGTCAAATCCATCGCCATCATCGGCCCTGACGCTTATCCCGCGGTTACGGGCGGTGGCGGCTCTTCCGAGGCGCATGCCTTCGAACCGGTCAGCATCCTTACCGGCATCGCCAACCTGCTTGGCCCCAATGCGCATGTCTTCTACAGTGCCGGCATGCCCGATTCGCCCGACGAAAAGAAAGCCGTCGCTGACGCTGATGTTGTTGTCGTCTCCGTCGGCTTCGACCCCAAGACAGAACACGAGGGCGCCGACCGCACCTTCACGTTGCCTCCGGGCCAGGACGCGCTCATCGAAGAGGCAGCGGCGACTAATCCCCGCACAATCGTCACCCTCACCGCAGGCGGCAGCGTGGACACCAGCCGCTGGCTCGATAAAGTTCCCGTGCTGCTCCACACATGGTATCCCGGCCAGGAAGGCGGCACTGCCATAGCGCAGATTCTCTTCGGGCAACACGACCCCGAGGGCAAACTTCCCATCAGCTTCGACCGCGGCTGGGACGAGAATTCATCTTCGAAGTGGTACTACGGCGACCCAAAGGACAACACCACGCTGCATACGATCGGTGAAGACGGCAAGCCGCTCGACTACACCATCGAGCACATCAAATACGGCGACAAGCTGATGGTCGGCTACCGATACTGGACCACCACCGGCAAGCACCCGCTGTTTCCCTTCGGCTTTGGTTTGAGCTACACAAGCTTCAAGTTTTCAAAGCTCGACGTTCCCGCCTCGGCTGCCAAAGGTTCCGCCGTCAACGTCAGCTTCGACGTCACCAACACAGGCAGCGTGGCCGGAGCTGAAGTCGCCCAGCTCTACATCTCCGACCCGTCTGCGCAAGTCGATCGTCCCGAGCGCGAATTGAAGGGCTTCGCCAAAGTCCGCCTCGACCCGGGCGAAACTCTACCCGTGACCATCAGTTTGGACGCGCGCGCCTTCAGCTTCTGGGATGAACCCGCCCACAGGTGGATCATCGATCCCGGCAAGTTCGTCATTCGCGTAGGCGATTCCAGCGAAAACACGCCGCTCCAAGCTGACATTGACCTGCATTAGCCCATTGTTCGCCCAAAATTCTTCCAATTCGGAGAGGAACCGATCCATGTTGAACCGCCGCTTCTGCCTTGTCGCTCTCGTCTTCATCATCGCTGCCTTGTCCCACTCGCAGACCGCGCCGCAACCGCAGTGGGTGGGCTCGTGGGCCACTGCTCCCATGGTGGCCGACGGCGGATTCAACGTCCGCCCGTTCAGCGGCACCACCCTGCGCGAGATCGTCCATCTCTCAGCTGGCGGCGCGCAGATTCGCGTGCGATTCACGAATGCTTATGGGACTGACCCGCTGACTATCAGTGACGCACACGTGGCGTTGAGCGCCAGCGGAGCGGCCATCCAGCCCGGCGTCGATCATGCCATCACCTTTGGCGGAGCCACCTCTGTCAACATTCCCCCGGGCGCCGAGCTGTTCTCCGATCCGATCGCGTTTGCCGTCCAGCCGCTCTCCGATCTGGTGGTCAGCTTTTATCTGCCTTCGCAGGTGATGCGAGTCGAAACCTACCACTCCTTTGCTGCCCAGGACAACTTCATCGCCAATGGCGACATGTCCACGGCACCCGATCTGCCCGATGCGACGAAGATCTTTTCCTGGTATTTCCTCGACGGCATCGACGTGCAAGCTGTCGACGACTCACGCGCCATCGTCACTCTAGGCGACTCCATCACCGACGGTGCGTATGCCACCCACAACGCCAATCTCCGCTGGCCCGACGATCTGGCCGCGCGGCTCAATCAGGACCCAAATCTGAAGGAGGTTTCTGTCCTGAACGAAGGCATTGGCGGCAACCGCGTATTGAATGAAGGCGCCGGACCCAGCGCGATCTCGCGCATTGACCGCGACGTTCTTGCCCAGAGCGACGTGCGCTATGTCATCGTCCTCGAAAGCATCAACGATATCGGCCGCCTGGCGCATCTCGCGACACCATACGACGACATCACCGCGCAGCAGTTGGAGATGGGACTGAAGCAGATTGCCGACGCCGCGCACGAACACGGCATCAAGGCAATCGGCGCAACCATCACGCCCTACGGCGGAGCGGGCTACTACTCCGACAAGGGCGAGAAGGTCCGCGAAGCCGTGAACGATTGGATTCGCAACAGCGGTACGTTTGACGGCGTCGCCGACTTCGACAAAGCCACCCAGGATCCGGCGAATCCAACTCACTTCAACCCGGCATACGACTCGGGCGATCACCTGCACCCCAAAGACGCGGGCTACAAGGCGATGGCCGCCAGTATCGACCTTTCGCTGTTCGCGAAGTAGGAGATCGCTACTACAGGTCAAGGAAGCCGCGCAGCGCCTGGTTGACCGCCTGCATCGTATTCGTGTTCACGCGCCCGATTCGCGGCCCAATTTTGCCGCGCGGCACGGTCGTCGCCTTGTCCACCATGATCTGCGAAGAGGCGCGCAACCCTGTTTCCCTGCTTGCATTCACCGTTACTCTGAACAGCGGCGTATCGTGCCACTCGCTGGTCAACGGCAGCACAATTACCGAAGGGTGCGGATCAAAGGCGTCGGCTTGCACCACAAGCGCCGGGCGCGGCTTGCCGTAATCTCCTGAAACGGCGACGGTCACAAGATCGCCGCGTTTCATTTGCGCCCCTTCGACGAGCTCACGTCCTGAATCCAGCGCATCACTTCCGCCTCGTCCTTTGAGGCGGCGATGAGTTGCGATTGGCGGCGGGCTTCAGCGGCGAAGCGGCGCCTGCGCGACTCCTCAATATAACTGCGCATCAAGTCGCGCAAGACCTCCGAGACAGGCAGATCCTCGGCCTCGACGGCAGAGGCGAATTCCGCCTTGAGCTCGGCATCCACGCGCAGATTGAGCGTAGCTTCCTTTCCGCGATCTTCAGTCACCGGCATGGCGCCAACTCCATATTCGATTGTAACACAATATGTAATGACGTAATGGAATTACATATCTACGTTACATAATCTATCCGGGATGGCTCCAGCGCGCCCGCATGGCCGGGGCCGCTATGATGATCCTATGAAGCGCGTTCTTCTCTCCTGGAGCAGCGGCAAAGACAGCGCGTGGACGCTTCACGTCCTCCGTCGCGATCCGGCCATCGAGATTTGTGGGTTGCTCACCACTTTGAACGCAGAATTTGACCGTGTCGCGATGCACGGAGTGCGCCGCGCGGTTCTCGAGGCCCAGGCCGCAGCTGCCGGGCTTCCGCTCTGGATTGTGCCGCTCCCCTGGCCCTGCCCGAATGAAGTCTATGAGCAGCGCATGGCCGAGACATGTGAACGCGCCGTCGCCGAGAAAATCGACGCTGTCGCTTTCGGCGATCTTTTTCTCGAGGACGTTCGCGCCTATCGCGTGCGCCAGCTTGCGCCCACAGGCCTCGAGCCGCTTTTTCCGCTCTGGCAGATTCCCACGGATGCGCTGGCGCGCGAAATGATTGCAGGCGGCCTGCGCGCGCGCCTCTCCTGCGTCGACACAAAGCAGCTTCCTGCTGATTTTGCCGGCCGCGAATTCGATTTGAGCTTGATGCGCGATTTGCCGGCTGCGGCTGACCCTTGCGGCGAACGCGGCGAGTTCCACACCTGCGTCTACGCCGGGCCCATGTTCCGCGCGCCGCTGCCGATCACCACAGGAGAAGTCGTTACACGGGACGGATTCACTTTCGCCGACTTCGCGATGCCGGCCGGCGAGGCCGTGAGCGTTTAGTTTCTCAGTCCGCGCAGGGCCGGGTAGAGTTTTCTCCACCGCGCGTAGCCGGCCCTATACGCCGCCACATCCGCGGCGTCCGGTTCAATCCGCTGCGCCACCTGAATCGCCTGCCCGCACGCTTCGTCCAGATTCTTCCAGTGTCCCGCGCCCACGCCGGCCAGGAGTGCGCAACCAAAAGCACCGCCCTCTTCGGCTACCAGAATCTCCACCGCGTGGCCGTAGATGTTGGCCTGAATCCTCCGCCACAGTGCTCCGCGCGCGCCGCCGCCGCCCAGGCGAATGCCGGTGACAGGAATGCCCAGCTCGTGAAAAAGCGTGAAGGTGTCTTGCAGCGAGTAGGCCACGCCCTCCTGCACGGCGCGGACAAAATGCGCACCGGTATGCTGCACGCCGATGCCTGCAAATGCAGCACGCACCTCCGGATCAAGATGTGGCGTTCTCTCGCCCAGCAGATACGGCGCCCACTCCAACCCCTCGCAACCTACTGGAACCTTCTCCGCGCCATCGCTCAGCGCGTCGTAGCTTTGGCCGGCGAAGAATGCACCGCGCAGCCAGTTCAGGCTCAACCCCGCGCTCTGCGTCACGCCCATCACGTGCCACTCGCCCGGCACCGCATGGCAAAACGTGTGCAGGCGTCCCTTCGGATCTTTTGTTGGTGCCGCAGTCGCAGCGAAAACAACTCCGGATGTCCCGATAGTCGCCGAAACGCTTCCCGGCTGCAGAATTCCCATGCCGACCGCGCCCGCACCCTGGTCGCCCGCGCCCGCCGCAACCGGGGTGCCCGCCGTCAATCCCGTCAGCCCCGCGGCCTTCTCGCTGATCCGCGCGCAAATCTCCGGTGACTCGTACAGCTTGGGCAGCCAGCTCATGTCGATCCCCGCCGCCGCCGCCACCTCGCGCGACCAACGCCGATGCGCCACGTCCAGCAGCAGCGTTCCGCTGGCCTCCTGCACGTCGATGGCGAACTCACCTGTAAGCCGGTAGCGCACGTAGTCCTTGGGGCACATCACGTGCCGAATCTTCGCGAAGATCTCCGGCTGGTGTGTCTTTACCCACAGCAGCTTGGTCAGCGTAAAGTTGGGCAGAGCGGGGTTGCAGGTCAACTCGATCAGCCGCTCGTAGCCGATCTTCTCCGTCAGCCAGTCGCACTCGGGTTGCGTGCGCGTGTCGCACCAGATGAGCGCCGGCCGTAGCACCGCGCCCGCTTCGTCAAGCATCACTGCGCCATGCATCTGCCCAGTGAGCGCAATCGCCGCAATCGGCTCCCGCGGCTCCGGTGTTGTCGCGAGCGCTCCGCGAATCGCATCCTGCGCCGCGCGCCACCAGTCCTCTGGATCCTGCTCCGCCCATCCTGGATGCTCAGCGCGAAACGGAGCATGCTCGCTCGACGCCGATCCCATCAGCTTCCCCGCTGCGTCCACGACGAGTGCCCGCGTTCCGCCCGTACCCACATCCATGCCGAGGAACCACATCGCTGTTCGCTCCCTACCTAAATCGCTTTTCTGTAGCGCCCGCAGCATAGCAGCTTTCGCGGAGCTGAGAAAAGCCGGGCGGCTCTTGATTATCGATGGCGAGCGTATGTTTGATAGCCGTCAGACCCCTGCGAAACCCGCGCTAGTTCGTGCTAGGCGTTGCAGCGGCGGCGGAAACCTGCGCCGCATCGAGCGTGAGCGGGCTATCGAGAATCATCTGAAACTGCCAGCCCGCGTCGTAGAGCAGGAAATCCGTATTACTCACGCGGTGATGCGCCAGGACAAGCATCAGGACGACGAGGGCGGCAAAGCCTCCCCCAATGGCTCCGCCAATGACAGCGGGGTTGGGGCCGACCTGCGGAAGGGGCGGAAGGGTCGGCTCCTGGCCCCCGCCCATGGCAAAGCGCGACCCCGGCAACCGCAGCGGCGTCAGCTCCGCCAGTTCATTCGCCGGCACGTTATTGTCGAGTGGCAGAACCAGCGCCTGCGTGTTCTCGCCATTCAACGCCACTGAATAGCCATTGGAAAACACGAGACGCGTGAAGTGGACGCGGAACGACGGCTGCTGGCCCGCCTTGGGGCTCGACGTCACCTGCAGGACATCGCCGTCCACGAAAGCCCCGGCGGGGATGGCGAGTTGAGTCCCGATGGTTACAGGAAAAGCGACTACCGCGCGCACCGTGTCCCCGGCTTTTGTCGACTTGCTTTTGACGGCGCTCATCAGCGTGAGCTGAATAGCCGTTCCCGTGGGAACGATGATGCCCTGCGCCGAAGGTGCGGGCGCAATTTGACCGGCAGGCGCCGGCGCAATTTGTGTCGCAGCGGGTACGGGCGCGTTTTGCGCGGGAGAAGGTGCAATCTGCGAGGCGGGAACCGGAGTTTGCGCGAATGCAAGAGAAGCAATCATGAGTGCGGTAATGGAATGGACGAACATGGAGTACCTTTCCTTCCTGGGCGCTATCAAAAAAATGCGCGGCGCTACTTAGCCGCCACCGGCTGAGAACTTTGCGTTGGTTGATTATTGACCGGAGCCGACGAAATTACGAGCGGTCTGGCCGGGCAAGTGTATCCGGGGTCGTCGGGCGTTCCAGGCGAGCCGGGGATCACTGTGTCGGGAGTCGCCGGCGTTCCCGGAATTGTGATGTCGGGCATTCCAGGCCCTCCGGGGATTGTGATGTCAGGCGTGCCGGGGCTTCCGGGAATGACCGTGTCGGGCGTCCCTGGCGTGCCCGGACTGCCGGGAATGTCGCGGCAGAGGGTGGCCGATTTGAGTTGTCCCGGTTGCGGCGTGCGCGAAAGCGGAATCGACTGCGCAACCTGCTTTGCGTCCAACTGGAGCGGCGCGCCCAGCGTCATCTCCACCTCGGCGCCATTGTCGAGCAACAGATCGTTCGCCGGAGTCACCTGAATCGTAATCGCGATCAGAGTTTCGCCCTGTCCCGGCGGTGTCTCGCCCGGCGCGGCAACTGCCGCCGGCGCTTGCATCGGGCTTGCTCCGCCAGGTAGCTCCACCGTGTACCCGTTGGCGAAGATGATCTTGGTGAAGAGGACCTGAATCTCGGCGCGATCGAACTTGCGCGTGGGCCGCGTCACGCTCTCAATCGTCCCTTCCACGTAAGTGCCCGCAGGAATCGCCATGCCGCCGCCGGCAACGGTTGGAAACGAGGTTTGCGCGTAGACGGTATCGTCGTCCTTGGCGGACTGCGCCCACTCAGGGCGCGTGACAACCAATTCAATTCTGGTTCCTGCAGGAATTGTGACGGACGCGGGTGCGCTTGCTGGGGAGGGCTGCGTCAGCGTTGACTGAACCTGGATCGCCGAAGCACTTACCGGAAGACCAAGGAGAGAAACCGAAAGCAAAACTGCTTCAAAATGTTTCACGATACCACCTCCACGTACTGCGGTATCACTTGCGTCAGATGCGAACCCCTGAAATTGGTTGTACTCCTTTCGTGGGCAGCCCATTCTTTATTCCGCGCAGCTCGCCGTAAAATCACTCTGAACACGCGTACTTGTGATGTGCGCTACGAGGTGACCACGGTCCGTGCCGAAAGAGTTGCAATCTCTTGTCTTCGATCCGGCCGATCCCAAAGCCGCGCTGGCTGCGCTGCCGCAGTCGGCAGCGGTCTTTGCGCTGCATGGAGCGGACGCGCACGCCGAGCCATACATTGGCCGCACGCCCAATCTTCGTTCGAGACTCGACCGCCTGCTTCAGCCCTCAGCAAAGCATCCACGCCGCCTGCATCTTGCGGGACTCGTTCGCCGCATCGAGTGGCAGCTTACCGGCTCTGAGTTTGAGTCGTTGCTCGCGCAGTTCTCTCTTTTAGACGAGATCTTCGGCGCAAAAGTTTTGGAGCGCATGCATCTTCGCCATCCAGCCTTCGTCCGATTTCTCGGCAGCAATCCCTATCCGCGCGTCACGGTCACGCACCGGCCCAGCCTGCGCGAATCCGATTGGGCCTACGGGCCGTTTCCGTCGCGCGCCACCGCTGAACGCTACGCCGAAGAGATGCTCAAGCTTTTTCTCCTGCGCCGCTGCACCTTTGAGCTCGCGCCTGACCCGAGCCATCCCGGCTGCGTCTACTCCGAGATGAAGATGTGTCTCGCGCCGTGCTTCAAGGGCTGCACCGATGAGCGCTACGCCGAGGAGTCCACCGCTGTCGAAAGCTTTCTCGCGACGCGCGGCGAAAGCCGTCTTGTTACGCTGCGCGCCGAACGCGACAAGGCCTCGGCCGATCTCGCATTCGAATCCGCAGCCGCGCTCCATGCGCAGGTGCAGCGTGTTGAAGCCGTACACGCACTGGCCGCTGAAATCGTCCGCCCGCTCAGCCGTCTTCGGGCGGTGATTCTTCAAGCCTCAGCAAACCCCGATGAAGTTGCCGTGTTCTTGTTTGACAGCGGCCGCTTGTGCGGTCCCGCCGCCTTTTCAACTCTCGGCATGCGAATCCAGAACGAGCAGTCCGGCTCGTCGTCGCTCTTCGCGCAGCCGCTGGCGATCGAGGCGATTCCGGAAGGGCAGGGGTCAGGGATTAGGGATCAGGGACCGGGAGAGCAGGGAATAGGGAACAGGGAACAGGGAACAGAAAAGCAACGAGCAGACAGCAGCGAAACCAGCGCCGCCGAAGCACAAGCCGCAACGCAAATCCCCGTCTCACCTAAGCTCGCTCGCGGCGTTCTCGAATCCCGCCTCGAGGCCGCGCTCGCCGCGCTTGCGCAGAACGCCGCTACGCCCTCGTCCACCGTCCGCCAGGGGCATCTGGCGCTGCTCAAGCGCTGGTACTACCGCCCTGAAGCGCGCCGTGCCGGCGAGATATTTTTCCCCGATGCCGAAGATCGCTGGCCCATTAAAGCGATTCTCCGTGGCGTGGGCCGCGTGGCCGCAGAGCAACTGAAGCCTTCCGATTCTGCTTCTTAAACGATAACGCCGCCCCACTCCACCCGCTCCCGCTGATACACTGTCCCCGCAAGGAGTTGCGCGAATTCCATGGTTGAGCTGCTGCCTTCCATCCTCTCCGCGGACTTTGCACACCTGGCCGACCAGGTGGCCGCGGCCGAGCGCGGCGGCGGCGCAGCCATTCACGTCGACATCATGGACGGCCACTTCGTCCCCAACATCACCATCGGTCCGCCCGTGGTGGCCAGCCTGCGCAAATGTACCCGCCTGCCGCTCGACTGCCACCTGATGATCGAGAACCCCAACGAGTACATCCCCGCCTTCGCTGAGGCGGGCGCGAATTGGCTCAGCGTTCACTACGAAGCCTGCACGCACCTGCACCGCTCGCTGGAGATGATCCTTCACCATGGCATGAAACCGGGCGTGGTCCTCAATCCCGCCACGCGCGTCGATCTCATCATCGATATTCTGCCGATGGTCCACCACGTGCTGATCATGAGCGTCAACCCCGGCTTCGGCGGGCAGGAGTTTATTCCCTTTTCCCTGAACAAGATCCGCCGCCTCGTCGAGCTCCGCAGCGATCTCGACCTCGACTTCAGGATCGAGGTGGACGGCGGCGTGGCTCACGACACCGTAGCCGCCATCGTCCAAGCCGGAGCGGAGTTGCTCGTGGCCGGCAATGCCGTCTTTGGAGCCGGCGAGCCGGAGCGCGATGCCCGCGCCCTGCTGGCGGCGGCCCGCGAGGCGGACGACCGGATCATTGCCAGCAGGGTAGTGGCCGGAAAGAGTAAAATCCACTAAAACGAGCATGCAAACAGTGGATGGCCCACCCCAGGGTCCTCCTCCCAAGAGGTGGTATGAACCGTTTGTCTCTCAAGATTGTCGCTGTGGCACTTGTCGCGTTGTTTCTGGGCGTGAGCTCGGCCGATGCCGCGACCAGGAAGAAGCAGAAGAAGGCCTACGACCTGAACGCCAATCCGCTTGCCGGCGTGCAGTCCAAGCAGCCTGACAAAGAACTCTACGACAAGGCCATGGTGGCCATGAAGAAAGGCCGCTATGATGTGGCCCGCCTCGATCTGCAAACCATGCTCAATACCTATCCCGAATCAGAATACCGCATGCGCGCCAAGCTGTCGGTGGGCGACACCTGGTTCAAGGAAGGCGGATCCGCGGCGCTCACCCAGGCGGAGGCCGAGTACGAGGACTTCATCACCTTCTTCCCCAACGTCCCCGAGGCCGCCGAGGCCAAGATGAAGGTGGCTGACATCTACTACCAGCAGATGGAGAAGCCCGACCGCGACTTCACGAACGCTCAGCAAGCTGAGAGAGAGTACCGGGAGATGATCAACATGTTCCCGGATTCGACCCTCATCCCGCGCGCCAAGCAGAGGCTGCGCGACGTGCAGGAGGTTCTGGCCGAGCGCGAGTTCCAGATCGGCAGTTACTACGAGAGCCGCGAAGACGAAATCGCCGCCATTGCCCGGCTTGAGACCGTGGCCGACTCCTATCCTCTCTATTCCAAGAGCGACCAGGTGCTTATCGGCATTGGCGACGCCTATGCCGGGGAGGCGCGTGCCATCGAGATCGCTCCGAACCTGCCCGGCGCCATCAAAGAGCGCATGCGCTCCGTCTACCTGGACAAGGCCGCCGCGGCCTACGCCAAAGTGATCACGCGCTATCCCATGGCGCCGCACGTTGAGGATGCACGCGACCGCCTGGTGGCCATGAATCGAACCGTTCCCGAGCCCACACAGGCTGCGATTGCCGAAAGCGACGCCGAGGAACGCAGCCGCCAGCCGCTCCACTTTACCGACACGATGCTCGGCATCATCAAGCGTGGTCCTACGATGGTTGAGGCTGTGCATGTGGGCGAACCCACCCTTGACGATCCAACGCGCACGCTCGCTCCAGACATCAGCCAGCAGAACAAGGCTGTCTTTATGGAGGCTGTGAACCAGGGCAAGCCCGCAGCGCCCGCCGCAGCCGTCACTCCCACAGGCCCCAACGAGCCGCCGCGCAGCGATCAGCCTTCCACCGCTCCGCTGCAGATGCAGGCGCCCGAAGGAGGCACCGGAGTCGGTGTTGAGGTGGTCAACGCGCCCAGCGGGGCCACTACTGCATCAGGCGGCGCTGCTGCCGATCCTAACGCTGTGGTTCCGGCAGTCGGCCCCAGCAACGCCGTCGTCCCTGCCGCCGAGAAGCCGGTCGAGGCTCCGATTCAGGTGAACGACATCAAGCCCGGCGAGAACCCGGCTCAGCCCACCACCGAGACTGCTCCCAACGGCAAAACCAAAAAGCCCAAGGCCGACTTGAGCGAAGACTCCTCCAGCAAGAAGAAAAAGAAGAAGGGTCTGGCCAAGCTGAATCCGTTCTAGGCATTGAGTTTAAGCTACGTCATGGGCCGCCGTTTGGCGGCCCTCGCTTTTGCGTGAGCAATAATTGGTATTACAATAAGTATTACTCTTAATTTGAGGTCCAGCAGCTATGGCGGCGACAACAGTAACGAGCAAAGGTCAAGTCACGATTCCCAAGGACGTGCGGGATGCACTCGACATCAAGCCGGGGACGAAGGTCGTGATCGAGTTTTCTGGCGGCGGAGAAGCCATTCTTCGCAAGGTAAGACCTATTGAACCGAGACCTGACCGCTTTGACCGCGCTCTCGGCTCTGCGCAAATCAAGTGGCACGGTACTACCGATGAATACATGGCGATGATCCGCGGCTACGACGAAGACGATCCCGGCCTGCGCTGATGGTCCTCGTCGATACGAACATCATCCTCGACATCTGGGATCGCGATCCAAATTGGAGTGCCTGGTCGAGTCAGCAGTTGCGGCAACTCTCCGCTGCTAAAGACCTGGCCATCAATCCCATCATCTACGCCGAAATCTCCACGCGATTCTCCGCCCAGGACAGGCTCGACCAGGCGGTAGCTGAGCTGGGATTACTCGTCCTCGATCTCCCGCGCGAGGCGGCCTTCGTCGCAGGCAAGGCGTTCGTTGTTTACCGCCGTCGAGGCGGAACAAAGGGCAAAGTCCTCGCAGACTTTTTCATCGGAGCGCACGCAGCCGTCCTCGGATGCCCGCTGATTACCAGGGATCCGCACAAGTACTCCACATATTTTTCCGGCATCACCCTCATTGCTCCCTGAAATTCACCGCTCCAACGTCTGCTAACCTGAAGAGTAGTCCCTTCGCGCAAAACCCTTTCGCCATGAGGAGTTGGCGCACATTCCTGAGGGGCTTCCGGCCGAGAAAATGCCTCACGACCTGCCCAAAGCCTACGACCCCACCGCCATCGAAGATCAATGGGCCACTTACTGGGTCCGCGAGAAACTCTTCGTCCAGCCGACTCCCAGCGCGCCCGCTGAGCAAGACCAGAGCCTGGGCGACCAGTCGGCCTTCGTAGTTCTGCTGCCTCCTCCCAACGTCACGGGCTACCTCCACATGGGCCACATGCTCGAGCACACCGAGATCGACATTCTTGCCCGTTGGCGGCGCATGCTTGGGCGAAGGGTCTTGTGGGTACCCGGAACCGACCACGCCGGCATCGCCACGCAGATGCTGGTCGAGCGTCAACTGGTCTCGGAAGGCACAACGCGCCAGAAGCTCGGCCGCGAGGCGTTTGTCGAGCGCGTCTGGCAGTGGAAGCAGCATTATGGCGGCGCGATCCTCGAGCAGATGAAGCGCCTCGGCGTCTCTGTCGACTGGAGCCGCGAGTACTTCACCATGGACGAGCGCCTGTCGGTTGCCGTGCGCGAAGCTTTCGTCCGCCTCTACCATCAGGGCCTCATCTATCGCGGCGCGTACATCGTCAACTGGTGCCCCGGCTGCCAAACTGCTGTCAGCGATCTTGAAGTCATCCACTCCGAGCACAAGGGCCATCTGTGGGAGATCCGGTACCCGGTGCTCGGCGACGATGGCAAAGACTCCGGCGAGTTTTTGACCGTCGCCACAACGCGCCCCGAGACGATGCTCGGCGACACGGCCGTCGCCATTCATCCCGAGGACGAGCGGTACCTGCATCTCCACGGCAAAAAGCTACGCCTGCCGCTGATCACATCCGGAGAAGCTGGGCGCGAAATTCCCATCGTGCTCGACGAGTGGGTCAGCCGCGAGTTCGGCACCGGCGCCGTCAAGGTTACGCCCGCGCACGATCCCAATGACTTCGCGCTGGCCGAGCGGCATCACCTGCCGGCCATCAACGTGATGGACGACCGCGCCCAAATCAACTCTGAAGGTGGACCCTACGCCGGCCTCGACCGCTACGTTGCGCGCAAGCACATCGTCCACGATCTCGAAGAGCAGGGGCTTTTGGCCGCAGTCAAGGACTACACGAACAGCATCGGCCATTGCGACCGCTGCAAGACCGTCATTGAACCGCGCTTGTCCACGCAGTGGTTCATCGCCGTGAACAAAAAGCCCGATACAGGCGGCGCGACTATGGCGGAATTGGCCATCGCCGCTGTCAAGGCAGACGCCGACGGCAAAAAGGCCATCCGCTTCACGCCGGAGAACTACGAAAAGATTTATCTCGATTGGATGACGAACATCCACGACTGGTGCATCTCGCGCCAGCTCTGGTGGGGCCATAGGATCCCCGCGTGGCACTGCGCCGCGTGCCACAAGATCACGGTGCCCCAGCACAACGAAAAAGACCCCACCGCCTGCGCGCACTGCGGGTCTGAGAAGCTCACGCAGGAAACCGACGTTCTCGACACCTGGTTCTCCTCGGGTCTTCTGCCCGTCTCCGTCTTTGGCTGGCCCAACATCAACGCCGAAACGCTTGCCGAATTTGCAGCCTTCTACCCGACCTCGCTCCTTGTCACCGGCTTCGACATTCTCTTCTTCTGGGTCGCGCGCATGATCATGTTCGGCTGCTGGTTCTCACGCGACGTTCCGCTGCCCGATGGCAGCCCGCGCACGCTCGCCGAATCGGTTCCGTATCGCGAGGTCTACATTCACGCCCTCATTCGCGACGCCAACCGGGAAAAGATGTCCAAGACCAAGGGCAACGTCGTCGACCCCATCGAGATCGTCAAGCAGTACGGGACAGATGCGGTCCGATTCACGCTGGCCAGTATGGCCTCGCCCGGCACCGACATCGCCTTCAACGTGGCCCGCACAGAAGGCTATCGCGCCTTTGCCAACAAAATCTGGAACGCCGCGCGCTTCATCTTTATGAATGTGGATAGAGCGACGGAGGCGGAGGTGACTATCGATCTTGAACAGTTGCCTCAGATGTCTTTACTGCCAATGGTTGGGATGGACGCGCCGCTCGAAGATCGCTGGATTGTCGCTGAGTTTCATTCCACGGCCAGCAAGGTGAATCGTTCGCTTGCAGAGTATCGCTACGACGACGCAGCGAACGTTATTTACCGGTTTTTCTGGGGTAGTTTCTGCGATTGGTATCTCGAAATCGCCAAACTCCGGCTCGATTTTTCGGAAGCCGCAGACAAAACGAAGGCAAGAGGGGCGCTTCAAACACTGCTTTGCATATTCGAAGCATCGCTTCGGCTGCTCTCGCCGTTCATGCCGTTCTTGACCGAGGAGTTGTGGCACGCCGTCTACGACGGAAAGCCGCCGGCAAAGTCGATTGCGCTGATGAGCTATCCGCCTACGAATCAGATTCACTCAAGCGCGCAAATCGAGATGGAAGCGCTGCAGAGTTTGATCGGAGACATTCGA
This sequence comes from uncultured Acidobacteriaceae bacterium, assembly GCA_963823805.1. Classification (GTDB taxonomy): domain Bacteria; phylum Acidobacteriota; class Terriglobia; order Terriglobales; family Acidobacteriaceae; genus Telmatobacter. Next base: position 1,307,093 of record CAWGMW010000003.1, read on the forward strand.
GAACTCCGAAAAACGGAAGGCGTGGGGGAGCGGGAATTTGTTCCAATTAAAGTTCATAGCTATGGCTTCGTCAATGAAGATCGGAAGGATGTTTTTGTAGACAATCGTGACATCATTGAACGCTTAGCTAGGGTGTCGGGGATTGAATTCTGTGAAGCGCCGTTAAGGGGAGCAAATACGCGGTCAAGCCTCGGCGTCGACGTGCAACTTGTTTACCAAAAACAGATCGACGTGGCTGCCGAACGCGAGCGCTTGACAAAGGATATCGCCAAGTATGAAAAAGGCTTGGCAGCAGCTGAGCGTCAACTGGGCAACGAAGGCTTTTTGGCCAAGGCCCCCGCGCACGTGGTCGAGGGCCTTAAAAAGCAGGAAGCCGAAACCCGCCTCCTGCTTGAAAAGGCGCAGGCCGCTTTGGCTGCGCTGCCGCAGAGCTAGTCCAAAGGCAAGAGACAAATGGATTGGAAAAGCCACCGAGTCGATGCGTTACTGGAGCAGGCCCTGCTTGAGGACCAGGCTCCCCGCGACGCCACGACTCATATCACCATCGATGCCAATCTCCTCGCCGCAGGTTCCATCATCGCGCGCGAAGAACTTGTCGTCGCCGGTCTCGGGGCCATTCCGCGCTTCTTTGAGATCTACGCGCGCCTCGACAAAAGTCCGGAGGCGCAGACCCGCTTTGAAGTGGTCAGCCATCCGGAAATCTTCGACGGAGTGCGCGTCCACGCCGGCCAGGTCCTTGCCGTCATTCGCCACAACGCGCGCGTCCTGCTCAGCTGCGAGCGCGTGATTCTCAACCTCCTGCAGCACATGAGCGGGATCGCCACGCTCACGCGCGAATTCGCCGATGCGATTCAAAACACGCCGGGGGGCACGCACGCCCGCATTCTCGACACGCGCAAGACCGTCCCCGGCCTGCGCGCCCTCGAAAAATACGCAGTGCTTTGCGGCGGCGGCACCAATCACCGCATCGATCTCGCCTCCGGCATTCTCGTCAAGAACAATCACATTGCACTTGGCGGCGGCATCGAAGCGGTCCTTTCTCGTGCGCTTGCCCGGCGCAGACCTCCGCAACGCGTTCAGGTTCAAGTCCGCACCGCGCAGGAGCTCGAAGACGCACTCGCCCACGGCGCCGAAGCCATCCTGCTCGACCATATGACGCCGGCCGAAGTCCGCCGCTCCGTCGAGCGCGTCAAAACTGTAACCGCCGGGGCCGTGACGGGCGGGGAGCCTGCCCGCTGGATTCCCACTGAAGCTTCGGGCGGCATTGTGCTCGATAATGTGCGTGCCTACGCCGATACAGGCGTCGACTTCATCAGCGTCGGCGCTCTCACCCACTCCGCCCGTGCCGCCAACATTTCGATGACCATCGCCGCCGAGCCCGGCCAGGCCAGCCCGCGGATGGGCCGAGTCGATGACGGATTCGGCCTTTGATTCGAGCGACGACAATATCGCGCAAAATCACGCGGTCAAAGAACTGATGTTCGATCTCGCCGCCCTTGACGCCGAACTCGCAGGCACGGTGTTCGCCGGAAAGCTGCGTTTTGTCCGCGTCACGGGATCAACGAACGCCGACGCCGTCGCGGCTGCCCGCGATGGCGCGCCGCACGGCTCGGTGTTTTTCGCCGATGAGCAGTTGGCCGGTCGCGGCCGCGGCGGTCATGGATGGATCTCCGTCGCCGGCGAAGGGCTCTACGTCAGCGTTCTTCTCCGCCCGCAGATTCCCGCCTCGCGCCTGCCCTTTTTGCCGCTGGCCGCGGGCCTCGCCGCCGCTGAGGCCATTCACGCGATCTCCGGGCTGACTGTCGACTTGCGCTGGCCCAACGATCTACTCATCGGCCCGCGAAAAACCGGCGGCATCCTGGCTGAGACTACGTCTCAGTCCAAAGGTCCACCCCACGAAGTGGTGGTTGGCATCGGCATCAACGTGCACCAGCGCGCTTTTCCGCCCGGGCTGGCCACGCCCGCAACGTCGCTCGATCTGGAATCGGGCAAACACCTTTCGCGCCAAACCCTCCTCGCCGCCCTGCTAAAATCGCTGGAGCGTGAGGCGTCCGCGCTTGCTGATCCGGCGGCGACCGCAACCATCGCTGAGCGCCTGGAGCAGGCTTCCACATGGATTCGTGGCCGCAAAGTAGAAGTGCACGGCCCGCAAACCTGCACAGGCGTTACCGCCGGCCTCGATGATCACGGATTTCTGCGCGTCGCAACCGCGAACGGGCTCGTGACCGTACAAACCGGAGGCCTGCGTGAAGCGGAAACTAAAGGCCCAAGATGACACCGAAGACTAAGAATAGTGGCGCAGCCGGGGAAGAATTGTTCCGCGATGCCGAGTTGAAGGAGGAGCGAGGCGATTTTTCCGGCGCCTTCAGAAGCCTGTTGGCTTCCGCGAGACTCGGAAATGTTCTGGGTTTGATAGATCTCGGAAATTTCTACGCCAACGGAAGGGGCGTTAAGAAAGACCTGCGAGAGGCTGCACGATGGTACAAGAGGGCCTACCGCGATGGTCAGTCCGCCGGAGCCATTAACCTCTCTGTTGATTTGCGAAAGCAAGGAAATACGCGTGGTGCCATCACTTGGCTTAAGCGGGCAGTCGCGATGAACGACGGCGAGGCGCACCTACAACTCGCGAAGATCTACCTGAAAAAGCGAAATGGCGCTAAGACCGCTGCCGACCTCTTGAACAAGGCAGTCTCTTTTACTCCCAGCGACATCAGCGACGACGGAAGGGAGCAAGCGGAGGTTTTGTTGAAGCGTATCAACAGGGCCTCTAAACTGAGGAACAGGGGCTGAAAGAAATGCTGCTCGCTCTCGATGTCGGCAACACGAATACGACGCTGGGCCTCTACAAGCTCGATGGCGAGAAGCCGGAGCTCGCAGCGAACTGGCGCGTGACCACGCACCGCGCGCAAACCGTCGACGAGTACGGCGTCTTCTTCGTCAACCTTTTCGAGATGCACGGAATGGCGCCCAGCCAGGTGACGGACATCATCATCGCTTCAGTTGTTCCGCCCGTCGAATCCACATTGCGCCAGGTCTGCGAAAGCTACTTCCATGTCGAGCCTCTCTTCGTCGAGCCCGGCATCAAGACCGGCATGACGCTGCTCATCGACAACCCCAGCGAGCTTGGCGCTGACCGCATTGCCGACTCCATCGCCGCCTACGAGCGCTACGGCGGCCCGTGCATCGTGGTCGATTTCGGCACGGCTACCAAATTCGAGGTGATCTCTGCCCGCGGCGAGTATCTCGGCGGCGCCATCGCTCCCGGCCTCGGCCTCAGCGCCGATGCGCTTTTCAACCGCGCCGCACGCCTGAGCCGCGTCGACATCAAGCGCCCCGCCAAAGTGATCGGCACCAACACCGTGGGCCACCTGCAGAGCGGCCTCTACTTCGGCTACATCGGCCTGGTTGACGGCATCATCGAGCGCATCATTGCGGAACTGGGCGCGTCGCAGGGCATCGACCCCGGCAAGCCGCTGCGCATCATCGCCAGCGGAGGCCTGGCGCGCATGATCGCCCCGGACTCGCGCTTCATCCAGGAGATCGACGACCTGCTTACCCTCGACGGCCTGCGCATCCTCTTCGAGCGCAATCGCACGGCGCGCCCCCGCGGCCGCGCGCGCTGACGGCCCTTTTCAATTTCTCTATGCGCCGGCTCCCGCGAAAGCGCGGAGCGGCACGAATCAAAATCCTCGAGAAAAATCCCTTCACAGACCAGACAGAATCTCCTGCGCCGCAGGCACGTGCTCCCGCAAACTCTCCGCCGTGAGCTCATCGGCTTTGCGCAGTTGGGGGAAAACACCGGCCCACACTGCCGCCACGATCAGCGACCCCAGGCCGCCGATCACTGTGGCGCGCACCGCGCCCCACCACTGCGCCGTGAGGCCGCTCTCGAACTCGCCCAGCTCGTTTGACGCGCCGATGAACAGGGAGTTCACCGCGCTCACTCGCCCGCGCATCTCCGGCGGCGTGGCCAGTTGCAGCAACGAACCGCGAATGATCACGCTGATGGTGTCTGCTGCTCCCGCGATCGCCAACGAAGCCAGGGAGAGCCACAGTGTGTGCGACAGTCCGAAAATCACCGTCGCCGCACCGAAGATCGAGACGCAGATAAACAGCCTGCGCCCGGCGCGCCGGTGCAGCGGAAACCGCGCCATGATCAGCGACATCGTCACCGCGCCCACGGCAGGAGCAGCGCGCAACATGCCCAGCCCGCGCGGGCCCTGGTGCAGAATCTCGTGCGCGAAGATCGGCATCAGCGCCACTGCCCCGCCCAGCAACACAACAAAGAGATCCAGCGAAAACGATCCCAGCAGAATCCGCGCCCGCCGCACATATTGGAATCCTGCCAGCACTACTTTGAGCGACAGATCGCGGTGCTCCATCCGTCCCGGCCGCACACGCAGCGAAACCACGAGCGCCAGAAACCACACCAGAGTCCCGAGCGTGAACACATACACAATCCCCGCGCCCTCAAGCCGCGAGTCCGCGAGGAAGCCCGCCAGCGGCAACGTGAACAGCAATCCGCCGAGCGCCGGCCCGGTGATGTTTGCCAGTTGAAAAATCGCGCCGCCCCACGTCACCGCGTTCACAAAGTGAACTTCCGGCACAAGGTGCGGAATCAACGCCGAGCTCGCCGGAGAGGAAAACGCGCGCCCCGTGCCGACAAAGAAAAGCACCGCGTAAATGGCCAGAATATTCTGCGTGTTGTTCCGCGCCAGCACGACCAACGCGCCGGAACAAAACACCTGCAGCACGTAGCACGCAAGAATCACGCGCCTGCGGTCAAATCGGTCGGCCACGTGGCCCGCCGGCAGCAGAAAAATCAGACCTGGCAAGAATAGCGCCAGTCCCGTGTAGCCCAGGTCGATGGCGCGGTGCGTGATGGAGTAAACCTGCCACGCTACCGCAACCGACTGCGCTTCTGCGCCCAGGATCACGGCCACGCGTGCCAGTTGATACCGCCTGAAGTCGCGGAAGGCAAAGGCCTCAAGGCCGCGGCGGGGTTGTGGGGAAACCGGCGTCATGGTCTGTTCTCAGGTTAACCTGCCGCGCGGGGCGGTCACGACCGCAAGATCGGGGCAGGCACACTTGCTTTCTCGAGCCAAGGGTTCAACCTACTCTCCTACCGTATCGCCGAGATGCGACGCGTCCTTCATCACCGCCTGCTCCCCGCCGCTATCCGATACCTCACTTAACCGGTTCCGGAGCCCGCTTGATGAGTCAGGCCAGCTTGAAGCATCATGGGAGCTACGTGACGAGGCCGATCAAGATCGCGCTCCTGGTGGCTCTCCTGGCGGCTGTGCCGATCGAGCTCGTGAATCTTTTCGTTTCGGTATCGAATTTCAAAGGCCTTACCGTGGATTCAAGTCCACTAACGCGTTTTCTCTATTACGAGTCGGAGTTCATGCACTGGCCGACAAGGTTTGTCCCGCCGCTGGGATCGATGAACCACATCGTATTCTCGATTACCTTGACCATCTTTCTGCTCGCGGTCATCGGCTACGTTGACACGGTCATTCTCATCATGGGCGTCTTCTATGGGATCCGCGTGTTGACCGGAAAGCGTCTTCCAAGACGAGCTTGATCGGCGTATAAAGACCGCCGGAAATCGCCGCCTCCACCGAATCATGGGAGAATAAAGAACAGCTACGGCCATGACCGACGAATTCACTCCTCCAGCCGAACCCACTTCCGCCGAGCCAATCTCAAATCAACTCCCGGAGGGCCGGTCTGCACCTGAACCCGGCACGACTGCCGAAGACCTAAACCTGAACGCCCAGCCTGCACCGATCGAAGAATCCGCAGAGTCCTTTGCCAACGCGCTCCAAGCCTTCGAGCGGTCACACACTCATCGCGCCGAGACGAAGCAGCTCCAAGGCACGGTCGTTTCACTCACGGCCGACCAGGTTGTCCTCGATGTCGGCTACAAGATGGAAGGTGTTCTGCCCCGCTCGGCCTTCCCCGACAATGCCGAGGGCGTCAATCCGGGCGACAACTTTCCGGTCTCCATCACCGGCCGCAATGAGGAGGGCTACTACGAGCTCTCGCGCCACCGGGTCGCGCAGCCCCGCGACTGGACCGCCCTAGAACGCGCCTTCGCCGAAAAAGTCGCTGTCGCGGGAACTGTCTCCGCGGTCATCAAGGGCGGCCTCAGTGTCGACGTCGGCGTCAGGGCTTTTATGCCCGCAAGCCGCAGCGGAACGCGCGACGCAGCCGAACTCGAAGCTCTCGTCGGCCAGCAAATCACCTGCCGCATCACCAAACTCAACGTCACCGATGAAGATGTTGTGGTGGATCGACGAGTAGTTCTTGAGGAAGAAGCCCGCGAGGGCCTCGCCAGCCGCCGCGCCGCGCTTGAAGTCGGCGACACGGTCACCGGGACCGTCCGCACGATTATGCCCTACGGCGCATTTGTCGAAATCGAACCCGGCCTCGACGGTCTGCTCCACATCTCCGACATCTCCCGCGCCCGCGTCGCCAAACCCGAAGACGTGCTCTCCGTCGGCGAGCAACTGACACTTCGCGTGCTGAAAATCGACTCCAAGACCAATAAAGTATCGCTTGGCCTCAAGCAGCTCCAGCCCGAACCGTGGGAAACCGCGGCCGATCGCTTCGTGCCGGGCCAGCGCATCAACGGCGCCGTCACGCGCCTCACTGACTTTGGCGCATTCGTCGAGCTCGAGCCGGGCCTTGAGGGCCTGATTCACATTTCGGAGATGTCGTGGGCCAAGAAAGTGCGCCACCCTTCCGACCTGCTCCGCGAGGGCGATCGCGTCGACGCAGTCGTTCTCTCGATCAAGCCGCCCACGGGCACTGAGCAAGGCCGCATCTCGCTCGGCCTCAAGCAAACACTCGCTGACCCGTGGCTCGAGGTCGAGCGAAAATTTCTAGCCGGTTCGCAAGTCGAGGGGCCCGTCACAAAGATCATGAACTTCGGCGCCTTCGTTCAAATCGCCGAAGGCGTCGACGGCCTCGTGCACGTCAGTGAGATCGTCGCCGACCGCCGCATCAACCATCCTCGCGATGTTTTGCGCGAAGGTCAGCGCGTGAAGGCACTGGTCTTAGCGATCGATTCTGAAAAGCGCCAGATCAAGCTTTCGATGAAGCAGCTGATCCACACCAGCATCGACGAATACATGGCCGAGCACAAAGTGGGCGACACGGTCTCAGGCCGCGTCGTCGAGCTCACGGCTTCCGGGGCAAACGTCGAACTTGGCGAAGGCATAAGAGCCAACTGCCGCGCCAGCTCCACTATCACCGCTAGCTCCGCTGACTCCGCCGGCCCGGCTAACTCCGCTGCCGTTGACCTCTCGCAGCTCTCCTCGATGTTGAAAGCCCGCTGGAAAGGCAATGCGCCCTCTACGACAGCCGCGCCCGAGCCTCTCGCCGAAGGCCAGATCCGCACCTTCAAAATTACGAAGCTCATTGCTGATGCGAAGAAGATTGAAGTGGAGTTAGCCTAGACAGGTTCTTGGGCGAGCCTGCCGACTCGCCGGCCGGTTCAGTTGCTTCTAGAGATAGACCTCATCTACATAGCACCAGCGCCAATCCTCGCCGCGCTCGGCCGACTGGATCAGTGGATGCTTTGTCTCATCGAAGTGCGCCCTTGCATGCCGGTTCTTCGACGAGTCGCAGCAGCCCACATGCCCGCACTCCAGGCACATGCGCAAGTGCACCCACGAATCGCCCATCTTCAGGCACTCCTCGCAGCCCTTCGTCTTCGGCTTCACGCCCTTTTTGATCGTTGCAACGTGCGTGCATTTTGCAGCCATCTTCAGACCTCCAAGTAACTGATGCCCAGCCCCTGTTCCGTGATCTCTCTTTTATTTTGCCCAGCCGAGCCCGTCCGTCACGTTGCCCGTCGCAATCGTTCGCTTCACCGTCCAGGTTGCCAAATCGATCTCCGCTACCTCATTGCTGCCATCGCAGGAGACGTACGCGGCCTTCCCATCCGGGCGCACCAGCACTTCCTGCGGGCCCTTGCCAACGTCTACCGCGTGCGCCAGAGTCATCGTTTGCAGGTCGATCACGTTTACCTTGTTCTCATCGGGAATCGCCACCAGCAGCCAGCGCCCGTCCTTTGTGGGCGCGCTGCCGTCGCCCAGCCCGTCGATCTTCACCCACTTCGTCACCTTATCTGTCGACGTGTCGATCACCGCCATGCGCGGCGCGATCTGGTCCGCTGTAAACACCCAGCGGTCGTCATTTGAAATCGCGATCCGCTGCACGTTGCCTGAGACGGGAATGATCGCCAGCGTCTTCCGCGCCTTCACGTCGAGCACGCTCACTGTGCCCGGCCCCACATTCGCCGTGTAACCGCGCAGTCCATCGTGCGAGAGTGCCAGCATGTGACTCTCCGGCTGGCCGGTCGGAATCGATCCCACAATCTTCAGCGTCTTCGGATCGATGATCGCGATCGCATGGTCCAGCTCAGTGGTCACGTAGAGCAATCCGTCCTTCGGCCCGAAGACCGCGCAGTGCGGCCGCACGCCGTGATCGAACTGGATGTTGCCCACTAACTTCTGCGCCGCCACATCGATCACTACGATGTTGTTCCCGTCGGTTCCCGGTTTGCCCACGCCCGAGTTCCCATAGATGGGCACAAAAGCCAGCCGCCCGTCCGGCGATCCTGCTACTTCGTGCCCGGTCGTGCCGTTCTCCGCCACATCGGCAATCACTTTTCCCGCCACAGGATCGACGATTGCCAGGCTGCGGTCGCCCTTCTGCGCCACCAGCAACCGGCCTTGCGCGCCGGCCGAGCCAGCAGCCAACAACGACACTGCTCCTAAACCAACCCATAAAAACAGCTTCAACGAGGACCTCCCTCAAATCCGTGATGACGATAAGCTCGACTCTTCACCCTTGCAAGATCCTATCGGATCTCAGCTCTGCGGCGCCCACGGGTTGTACGTCCCCGCGCTCCACGAGTGCCCCTCGGGATCTTTCACGGTAAACTCGCGGCTTCCATAGCCGGTGTCCTTCAGCGGCCGCACCACCGCTGCTCCCGCCGCCTGCGCCCTTGCGTATGCCGCATCCGCATCCGCCACAACAATGTATGCTGTGCGCGTCTCCACTCCGCCAAGCTCATCCGGAGCCTTGAAGCCCCGTCCGTACGTATCGTCCCTGGCCGAGCCCAGCATAATCATTCCGCCGCCCAGCTTAAGCTCAGCGTGAGCGATGGTTCCGTCGGGGCCCTGATGCACCGCGTGGCGCTCAAAGCCAAATACCTGGCACAGCCAGTCGATCACTGCTGGAGCGTTCCGGTAGCGCAGCGCAGGTATTACGGTGCTGTGGGATTCAGCCATGGGAAACCTCCGCGCCAAGGTTAGCTCCTTTCCGGGCTCGCGCGCAATCGCGCCCGCGCTCCGGGCCAATCGGCTATGCTTGGCCCCATGTCTCTTCCCCCGCGCGACGCCCAGCTCGTGCAGATTCGCGAAGCCGAGCTTCTCCAGAGTATCGACGCCGCGCTCGCCGATGCGGCCAGCCGCGCCGGGGACCTGCTCGCCTGCCGCATCGGCTGCACACAGTGCTGCTACGGAGCCTTCGCCATCAATGTTCTCGATGCCGCACGCCTCCGCGAGGGAATGTCGACTTTGCGCGCCACAAATCCTGCACTCGCTGCCGACATAGAGCTTCGCGCCAGCGCATGGCTCGCCGAGCATGGCTCCGGCTTTCCCGGCGATCCGGAAACCGGCTCGCTTGGCGCCTCTGCCGCCGATCAGGCCCGCTTTGAAGACTTTGCCAACGACGCCGCTTGTCCCGCGCTCGACCCTGCGACAGGCCGATGCGATGTCTACCAATGGCGTCCCATGACCTGTCGCGTCTTCGGCCCGCCGGTTCGCGCGACAGGTGAAAACGGCGCCGAAGGCCTGGGCCACTGCGAGCTCTGCTTCATCGGAGCGACTCCCGAGCAAGTCGCCGCCTGCGAGATGCCCGTCCCGCACGAGCTCGAAGCCGAACTGCTTGAATCGATCGGATCGAAAGATGAGACCGTCGTCGCGTTTGCGCTGCTGCGCGATGAGAGTCAAGACTCGTGAAGAGTCGTCTTATATTCGAGCACCTACGAGAGAACTGGTTCGTGGTCTACGCGCGTATTGCCCTGTTCGCCCTTGAAGTGGGCATCGTTTTAGGGCGGGTCGGAATTGTGCGCGGTATGGCGTCAAACCCGACAGTGGTGGGTACGATGACCGGAATCTGGTTATCGGTGCTTCTCTTGTTTATGCTCGCGGTCGGTTTTGCGCTTCTGGCGATCGAACGCTATTTTGATGTGCTGGAATATGCGCGGGAATTCGGAATACTCCGGGTACTTGGTGCGCCTAATTCTTATTTTCTTGCGATTCTCTTCTGGGAGACCATGGTTGTTGCGGTTCCAGGCACGGTCGTTGGAATCGGGCTCACGTATCTCGCGAAGGCAGTCATTGCTACGAAATTCACCCGTTTCTGGACCCTCGAAATCGTATATGCGTGGTGGCCGATCGCAGGTGCATTCGCGGCCACGGGCTCTCTGCTGGGGGCAATCGCCGGAGCACACAAAGCAGTGAGGAATGGCCTCGTGCAGGCGATGTCCTACGAAGAATAAGTTCTTCTGCTCGACCCAACCGCTCGTACCACGTTGCTTTGAAGATGCCGTAAACTGATCTTTGCCGCCCCCCATGACAACGCGCCCCTGCTGGGTTGAGATTCGTACCCGCGCCCTCGAAGCGAACTTCCGTTTTCTCGCTGACCTCGCTTCGCCTCACGCCGAGCTGCTCGCCATCGTCAAAGCCAACGCATACGGCCACTCACTCGCTCTCTGCGCTCCCGCGGTTGTTCGCGCCGGCGCGAAATGGCTCGGCGTCACCAGTGTGGAAGAAGGCATTGTCGCCCGCGCCTTGTGCCCCGAGGCGCTCGTGCTCATCATCGGCGGCGTCTTTCCCGGCCAGGCTGCGGCCGCCATTCAGTTTCAACTCACGCCCGTCGCCTGGGAGCCATGGCAGCTCGACGAGCTGCTCCTGGCCGCCCGCTCAGCAGGAACGCAGTCCGGCTCCGTGCCCATCCATCTTGAAATCGACACCGGCATGAGCCGCCAGGGCGCAAGCCTCAACGATCTCGCCGGAATTCTCGCGCGTTTTGGGCCCGGCTCGCCCCTGCGTCTCGAAGGCGTGATGACGCATCTCTTCGCCGCCGACGAAGCCGACGGCGAGACCTCGCAGGAGCAGCTCGCTCGTCTCGACGAGGCCATGAGCCGCATCTCCTCCGCGGGCCTCTTCGCCGAGTGGCTCAATGCCGGCGCGTCGGCGACGCTGCTTGCCGGCCAGGCGCACATCATTGCTGACCTCGCCGCGCGCCACGGCATGAAGGCCATGTTGCGTCCCGGCCTTGCGCTTTACGGTCTTGTGCCGCGCTTCGACCCCGCGTTTGGTTCGCCCGGCTTCGCCGCGCCCGACGAGCCGTCGTCTCCCGCTGAACCGCCTTCGCTCGCCGCGGCCCGCACTTCACTTCAGCCGGTGCTCAGTTGGAAGGCTTCTGTCGCCGGTGTCCGGTCGGTTCCTGCCGGCGCAACGGTTGGTTACAACGCCACTTTTGTGGCCACAGAGCCCATGCGCCTCGCGCTCGTCTCGGCTGGTTACGGCGACGGCCTCACGAGATCTCTCGGCAACCATTTCAGTTTCTTGGTTCGTGGCCAGCGCGCGCCCGTTGTGGGCCGCATCAGCATGGATCAGATTGTTCTCGACGTGACGGAGATTCCCGGCGTCGAGCACGGCGATGAGGTCGTCCTTCTCGGCACACAGGGCGGCGAATCCGGCAACGAAACCATAACGGCCTTCGACCACGCCGATGCCGCCGCTACAATTCCGTGGGAAATCTTCACGCGCATCGCGCCACGCGTGCCGCGCATTGCGGTCTGAGCGCCCCAGCTCTGAACTCGGTTTTGGGAAGCTAGCCTGCTACTGCTTCCGGCGCAGCTGCACACAGGCCCGCCGCGCATTGCACGGCGTCAATCATTGCCGGGGTCCCGATGCAGGAGTTCAGCAGCATGTGATAGAGCCCGCGCGAGCACCACTCCTGCTGGTAGAACCTGCGGATCACCGCCGCGCGGCGCCGGTCGAACGCCGCCAGTTTCTGCTCCGCCTCTTGCGCCTGCTCAGGAAACGCGTGCGCGAACCAATCCTTCTTGGCGCTGGTCGTGGCATACACAAAAATGTGAAAGCAGCCGGGCTTTCCGGCGAGCACGCACGCTGCGCCGCGGCCAACCAAAACGCAATTCCCCTCGTGTGCCGCATCCAGAATCTCTTTCCGGATCAGCTCCAGCATGTGCTCGGAGTCGAAGATTTTCTCATCCTCGGTGGTCGCGGGCGCGTACACCGGATCCTTCCAGAACATCTTGCCGTAACGGTAATACCAGGGGTCCAGCCGTTCGTCGAGCTTGGCTGCCAGCTTCGGATCCACGCCCGCTATCCGTGCCGCGCCCGCCACCAGCTCCGAGTCCAGCAGCCGCCAGCCCAGGTGCTTGGCCAGATGGTGCGCGAACTCCCCGCCGCGCGAGCCAAACTCACGCTCCACGGTGATCACCTTCACCGGCGCATGCACCATCACCGCTATTGACCCCCTGGGCGACAAACCCCCACGCAAAGGAGCATAACTCGAAAGGGTCTCAAAAAACAAAACAGGCACGAGAGGAATCGCCCTCTCGCGCCTGCTTGCTGTCACCGTTTTTCGTTTCTTGCTACTGCGTAACCGGTTGCTGGGGCAGCGCTTTGTTGCTCTTCAGGTGCGGGGCATTGGGTGCGGCGGGCGCATTCGGAGCCTTTGGAGCCGCAGGAGCCGATGGGGCCGATGCGGGAAACGCCGATCCCTTCTTGATGTGCAGGTCGCCGTTGCTCGTATTCAGCTGGATATGTGCCGAGCCCGATCCAATCTTCCCGCTCAGGGTCTTGTCTTGATCGCCGCTTATCGTCAGGCCGTAGTCGGTCACAATGTCTCCATTGTGGGTCTGCCCGCTCACCGTGGCCGAGGCGTCCGGCGGCAGCGTCAGCTCAATGTCGCCTTTGTCGTTCCTGGCCTCCACGTTGTACGGCCCGGCCGGTTCTACGCTAATGGTTCCGTTACTGCTTTCCACGTAGGTGTCGCCGTAAATTTCGCTCAGGTCGACATCTTTGGACCGCGTCACCACGTGTACCAGTCCCTTGGCGTCGCTCACTCGCAAGTTGTCGGAATCCAGCGTCATATCGCCGGGAAGGCCCGCAATCTGCACGTCGGTGTACGGCGTATGAAGGCTTACCTGCGCCGCGGCATTTTCAATGTGTGTCTCGCCGAAGAGCTCGCCGTTCACCGAGATCTTCCCTTGAATCTCTGAAAGGGTCACGTCGTTGCAGCTGCCGGTGGCGGTCACATCCCCATTGATCTGGTGTGCGGAGAAATCGTGCTTGTCGTTGGAGAAGTGCATCGTCACCGGGCCCGTTATCGAGTCAAGGTGCGTATCCCCGTGCCCGCCGGTCACATCGATTCCCGCGCCCAGGCCTGAAGCGGTCAAATCCCCTTTGCCCGCATTCACCGCTACTGTCGCATTCCGTGGCACCGTCACCGTAAGGTTCACGCGGCCATGGTCGTTGCCATTCGACTGCACCAGCACCGCCGTCCCGTTCACCGTTACGTGCGCAGCTTCGCTGTCGAAGATCTTCTTCGCCTCGGAATCCGAGTCGGCGTATGCCATCTCGTGTGCCTGCACTTCCATGTTCGGCTGATCGCCCGCTGTAATGCTCACGTCTCCGCGAGGATTGAGAATCTGAATCGACGCGTTCGCCGGAATCGGTCTTGTGTCCGCCGGCTGGTCGCTGTCGTGTTCGGGCAGGCCCCAGAAATTAAAGAAGTCGTTATTGCCGTTCCACCCCCCAATGAACGGCTGCATGTGGTGCCATCCCGCCGCGCAAAGGCCCAGGAACGCGAGCAGAAACAGAATCCCTACAAAGCTTCCGCCGCGGCGCACCGGAGTCGCCCGCTGCATGTCCAGCGCCCACTCGGCCAACAGCGCCAGCCCCGCCGCAATCAGCAGCAGCGGCCACCACCGTCCGTACCACGACCAGAAGGAGCCGGCATCGATATGTCCGGTCGCCATCAGCAGCGCAATCACGCCGACACAAACCAGAATCACCGGGCCAACCACCGAAGGCACGCGGGGTCCGTAAGCGCCCACGTAGTTGGCCTTCCAGGCGTGGCGTTGTGCCCGCCATGCATCGCGTTGCGCGCGCCATGCGGCTCGCTGCTGCTCGCGATACACCCGCCACTGCATCTTCGGATCGTAGGGCGGAGGTGCTCCGCCGCCCGGAGGCATATTCGGAGGTACGTTGCTCATGACCGTCCTCCATGGATTTCATCGCCAAAATCGTGCGACTCAGTGGGCACGTTCGCCACGCCCGGCGCCGGCTGCGAGCCCGGTCCTGTCCCCGGCGTTGTGTTCTGCCACGGCGTGCCGGGAGGCGGAGGATAACCCTCTCCCGCCAGCGCCGCACGCTCTGCCAGCAGCAGCAGGCCAGCCAGGATCAGGAAGAGCGGCCAACTCTGGCCCCAGCTCAGAATGTCGGCCTGCGCGAGCAGTGCAATCACGCCAACCAACAGCAAAAATGCCGGCCCGCGTAAGCGGCGAATCAAGAGATAGCGGTTCATTTTTGCCCTCCCTGAGAATTGCCTTGCGTATTCACGCGTGTATCCTGCAGGCGTCTCACAATCAACCACACTCCTAATCCGATCAACAGAACCGGCCAACTGAGCTCAAACATCCGCCCTGAAAACCAATCCAACTGCCCCATGAGGAACAGCACCCCCAGGGCGATAAGAATGATCGCTCCAATCGGCTCCCGCCTGCGCCAGTGAAGAGGCGGAACGGGTGGAGAGTCCGGCCCCGCATAGCCCGGCGGCACATTTGGACCCTGATACGGCGTCTGGTACTGAGCCTCATTCGGCGCACTATAGGGCACCTCGTACGGAGGCTGAACCTGCGCCTGACTCGGCGGCTGGTAAGGGCTCGCCGGCCCCGGCCCGTTTCCCGGATGTGTTCCGGGCGGCATTCCCTGGTGCATTCGCCCGCCTGAGCCGAACCAGTTGGTCACTTCGTTCAGCCCCAGGGGATCGGGCAGGGGCTCGCCGTCGCGCCGCGCTTTCGCCGTGTGGTAGGCCTCAAACGCCTGGTAGAAGATCCACCCAGCGATGAAGAGCCCAAAGATCCCGTACACATGCGCCGCGCTCACGAGCACGGCAAAGATCATCACGTGAATGAGGCCTTTGACAAATTGGCCGTTGTACATCGCACCCACGCCGGGGATCAGACCCAAAAAGGCCGCCAGCCCAGGATTCGGCGCTCCCGCGGGCGGCGCCACATACGGCTGCTGCGCGCCATGCCATGCCATCCAGCACGGCTCGCAGAAGATCTGCCCTCCCGGCGCTGTCCTCGCACATGTCTGGCACAGCGGCTTTCCGCAGTTCTGGCAATATGCCGTTGCACTTACACCACTATGATTTGCGCAATCCATACTCTGCTCCTTTCCCGTGCTCGCCTTATGGAGCTGTCGGATCGCCCTCTCTTGCCTTGCAAGTGAAACGAAGTTTCCACAAAGTCATTCATTGCGCCGGACGCCGGTTGTGACACTGAGTTGTCCGGCTCCTGCCGAGGGTCCAGGCGACCCCCACCATCGTTCTTCCCGGGATTCTGTTTTGTCTCTCCCGGTGTCACAGGTTGTCCCTGCTTTTGATCATCATTGCCGCCGCCCTGGCTCTGGCTGCGCAGTTGACGCACTCTCGATTCCACTTCGTACACAAACCGCAGATGGTCGTAATACCGCACGATCGGGACGGACGCCATGTTCAATTGCCGCTCCATATACGACCGCATCGCAACCGGCCGCAGATCGGCAAGATGCAGGGTTGTCAGCCGCACACCAGTCAGATTCAACGTGAGCGCAATCGAGAAGAACGCCATCGCCGCCGTCATCAACAGCCTGGGTTGTACTGCTTGCCGCGTCCGGGCAAAGAATCCAGGCTGTTGCCACACGGGCGGTACAAATGCTGGAACTGTTCTGGAGCCGGCCAAAGCCGGAATCGGGACGCAGGCCGCGTGTCCCGGGCCGGTGTGCGCCAGAATCCTTTCCAGCAGCCCCTCCGGCGCATCCGGTTCGGGCGAAAGAAACTCCAACCACTCGCGCCCCTTTCGCGCTTCCTCATAAAGAGCCGCGCAGGCCGGGCAGATGGCCTTGTGCGCCGCGAACTGCGCTTCCTCCTCAGGCTTCAACAGCCCGTCGAGGGCGTCCGCCAACAGCGTCTCCCATGCGCCGCAGGCCGGAGAATTTGGAAATTGTGTGCGCTCTGCCATCGCTACATCACCTCCCGTTGATTACGTTCCAGCAGCCTCGCAAGTTCCGCTCGGCCCCTGCTGATACGCGACTTCACGGTTCCTTCCGGAATCGCCAAAACTTGTGCAATCTCTTTATAATCAAGGTCTTGAAGGTCTCTTAGGATGACTGCCTCACGCAGTTCTACACTCACTTTTGCCAGCGCGCCCTGCACCATGTGGGCCAGCTCCTTGTGCGCGGCCGACTCATGCGGCGACGGTCCCTTTGCCACCAGCCTGTCCGACGGCTTCAGCTCTTCGGCCTGCTCCCAACCCTCGTCCAGCGAGCTCGTTGCCCTTTGGTTGCGCGTACGCCTGAAATTGTCCACCAGCAGGTTGCGCGTCATGGTGGCGATCCACACTGGCAGGCTGCCGCGAGCGGCATCAAAGCTGCCCAGATTCGAATAGATTTTCAGGAAAACGTCCTGGGTCAGATCCTCGGCGTCGGCTGCATTCCCCGTAAACCGGTAGCAAAGCCCATACACGCGCTTCTGGTGCGTGCGGACCATCTCGGCCCATGCGCCTGAGTCTCCATCCATGCAGCGGTGCACGAGTTCAGTTCCGTCTTGCGGCAAGGCTTGCTCCAGCTTCCTCACCTCCGCGCGCGCTGCGCGGCTCGCCGGAACCTCGGCAACGGCCCCGGCGGAATGCTCCTGGACCTGCGGCCGTTTCTTTGCCGGGTCCCGGGGGTCGGAGCGTGCCATTGCAGCACCCCAACCCACCCCGCTCCAGCTTAATGCACCCACGCACTCCATGGTTTGTTCGTACGGAATTCATCAACCATTGGTTCCGTTCACAATTCTGAACGCAAGACGCGCCTCTCCGCCGCTACGCCAGCCTGGCTAGCTCGTGGAACATTGTCATCAGGTGCTCGAATCGCTCCTGATTGGCTGGATCGGGTAGGAGAAATCCGGGCAGGGCGTCAAGAAACCGCGGTTCGCTTAGTAGTCTGTTGATCGCCTGGACCAAGTAGGTTCTCACGTCGCCGGAGGAGCCTCTCACTTCATCTGCAAGCGATGGCCGCCCGTCCACAACAGCCACTACGTCTTCCAGATCGCGACTGGCGAAGAAATCCTCTTCGCCTCTACCGTGAAAGGCCTCGATCTTCGTCGCCAAAAAGAGCGGAGCTGTGACGACTCGCAAAAGACGGCCGCTCGGCAGCGCAGTTTTTTCGGCGTCGCACAGAGCGTCGGGATACCAACGATTGGAAAATCCGAGAACTGTTGCGTCGAGCGGCATCACATCAAGCGTCAATTCGCCGCGGCGCCAACGACAGACCGGTGCGCCTTCGCGCATATCCTCTTCGAGCCCAAGAAACTTCAGGCGCTCGGAAAAGGCGACATACTCTGCGTAGGAAACGATCTCAGCGATCACATCCACGTCATAAGTCACGCGGGCGGGCGCGGCTGCGGGGTCAGTGATGAGCAGGGCCGTCGCGCAACCGCCAACGAACACAATCTCGGGCAGCAACGGCTCAAGCATTCGGGCGGCAATCTCCAGCAACTCAATGTGCGTTCTCGCCACAGCCTCACTCGCCAAGCCTTCGCGCCAACTCACGGCCTGCCAGGTTGCGCTCCCGTACTCTACCTTCGCGCAGCGCATCCACCAGAGCCAGCAGCTCATACAACTTCCTGTCTTCGAGCGCCGCCTTGGGGACGTTCTTGTGCAAAGGCGCAAAACTATACCCACGCACCGAGCCCTGCGCGTACGGCCACACGGGGGAGGGAGCGTCGTCGGCAGAAATCTGCTCGTTAAGAGGAGGCGCCGCATAGCTGGTCGGTACGCCTCGAGTCAGGGCACCCGTCTGGGCAGGAAATGCGTAGCGAATGCCGTGCAGCAGGAATTCGAGCAGAGCCGAGCGGTTCAACCGGTCATGACGCTTTTGCCGATGCAGGAGCTGCGATTCGATCGCTCGCTTGAGCGACGAGTAGACCTCGGAAGGGTAGAGGTGGAGATCCCGAGCGAGATCGAGATACGGAGGGCGTCCGTCCAGAGTTGAAAGCTTGAGCAACACCACAATGTCCACAGGCCTCAACATATTCAAGAGCTTACCACGAATCTATTCGATATTCAAATAAAATGAATATTGAATTTCGGGTTTGGGAAACCTCCTTTGCAACTCCTCCGCCGCTCGACGAGCAGGGATTCGCGTGCCCGTCAAGAAAATTGGCGCATTCTTTCGCACACACCGTAAACTTGGCAGAAATGGAGGTCGGAACGTGGAAGATTGGAAGTTTGTAGAAAAGGACCCCTCGGAAGCCCTTGCCCGGCTGCACTTCTTCTCGATCAAGAAGAAACATGCGTCTGGCGAGGTTGAAGCCCGCATCACCATCAAGGAGTTCGCCTCAGCAAAAACCACCGACATGAAATTCTTTGCCGTAGCGGATCTTGAGTTGAATCAGAAGACGATGAAATTTCAGCCCTGCGGTTGGGCTGAGACCCTGATGGGCGCGCTCACGGAGTGCCTGAGGAATTTGCGGAAGTTCGAGTATGAGGGTCCCGAACTGCCGGCCTCACCTTCCCCAAGTTGCGATCCGCCGCAATCCGGCGGGGCCGGCTGAGCCCAACGGTGCCTTCCGGGCCGCTAACTCCCACCCCATTTACTCCGGCCGCTCCATGGATGAGTATCCCTGCCCGAACTCCGGATCCACGGGATTCTCAAACATCGACGCATCTCGCGTGACGATCGTCAGCCCCGACGGCGTCACGAAATACCGCCGCTTGTCCTCGACCGGGTCGTATCCGATCACCGTGCCCTCCGGGATGTGCACGTCGCGATCGATGATCGACCGCCGGATTCTGCAGTGCCGCCCGATGTTCACATGCGAAAAGATGATGCTCTGGTCCACGTCCGAGTACGAGTTCACGCGCACGTCCTGCGACAGCACCGAGTTGTACACCGACGCGCCCGAAATGATCACGCCCGCGGTGATGATGGAGTTCACCGCCATGCCCGAACGGCCCGGCTCGCCGAACACGAACTTCGCAGGCGGATACTGCCGTTGCCGCGTGCGGATGGGCCAGCTCTTGTCGTACAGGTTGAACACCGGCGACACCGAGCACAAATCCATGTTGGCGTCGTAGTAGGCGTCCAGCGTGCCCACGTCCCGCCAGTAGAGCGCCTGCTGCTTGTTCTCGTCTACAAAGCTGTAGGCCATCATCTTCGTTTTGCCCAGCAGGTTGGGCAGGATGTTGTGCCCGAAGTCGTGCTTCGAGTCCGGGTCGTCCGCATCCGCAATCAGCGCCTTCAGCAACGTCTCGGTGTTGAAGATGTAAATCCCCATCGACGCATCCACGGCGTTGGGATTAAACGGCGAGCGGAAGCTCGTCGACGCCGGCTTTTCCTGGAATCCAAGTACCTCGCCTGTGGAGCCCACTTCCACAACTCCAAACCGCGAAACCTCGTCTGGCGCCACGGGCAGCGTCGCCAGCGTTACGTCGGCGCCCGTCTCCTTGTGGTGCGCCAGCATACGGCTGTAGTCCATCTTGTAGATGTGGTCTCCCGACAGGATGATCACATGCGCCGGCTGCTCGCTGCCGATCGAGTACAGGTTCTGATACACCGCGTCGGCTGTCCCCATGTACCAGTTCGCACCGGTGCGCTGCATGGGCGGCATCAACTCGAAGAACTCGCCCAGCTCCTGCGCCACGATTCCCGTCCAGCCTTCGCGGATATGCCGATTGAGGCTTAGCGCCTTGTACTGCGTGAGGATGTACACCCGCCGCAGCCCCGAGTTGATGCAATTCGAGAGCGTGATGTCGATGATGCGGTAATGTCCGCCGAACGGCACCGCAGGTTTGGCCCGGTCACGCGTCAGCGGAAACAGCCGTTCTCCCGCTCCGCCCGCAAGCAACACGCCCAGTGTGTCTTTCATATCCATAAGGCAACCTGCTTCAAAGGTCTTCCGGCTCGGCTCTTCAGATGCGGCGATTGGGTGCCGCTATCCGAAACGACATACTTTCAGGCGGCACTCTCCCGCACCCGCCACTGAACGCAGGAGAATACCACACATACCAATGCACTTGGCAGCCCCGCACTTCTCTGGATGATGGCAGGAGGCAAAGAGTTGGTCCCGCTTCATGCTGAGTCGCTGTGTGCCGCATCTTCGGCAGCGAAACAAACCCCGCGAGACCCGCTAAAACGGCTGATCTTGCCTACCAGCCCGAAATCCAGTTGGTCTTCTTGTTGGTCGAGCGCTTGATCGAGGTGAACTTGTACTCCAGCCCGACGCTGATGGCAAAGTTCACGTCGTACTGTCCGTAAGTCAGAGTCGAATGAGGGGCGTCGTTAAACGTGTAATGCGTCATCACCGCGTCGGGCGTGATGCGAAATACCCAGTTTTCTGAGCGATTCAGGTCGAAGTGTCCGCCGATAATCGCCGCCGGCGCAATCTGGTTGTAGTAAAAGTCGAAATCCGAAGCCGGATGTCCGAGCAGATCTTTCTGGAAGTTGCCGTAGACCCCGCCGAACATGGCATGAGCAATCAGCGCTCCGTGCTTGTTGTGCGGACCCAGCCATTCCGCGCCCCCCACAAAAAAGTACTGCTTCACCATGGGTCCCCTGATCGGTGTCCCATTGGGGCCGTCGGTATTGGGCCCGGTGCCACTGGTACCCACATACCCCCGCCCCGACGCCACGATCCCCCAATTCCTTGTCAGCCAGTACGAGCCTTCCATGTCCAGCCCGCCCAGGTTCGAACCCTGCAGGAGCGTTGGCCCGGCCTTCATGTGGTCGTACGCAAACCCCAACGACATGTCGTAGCGATTGTCGTAGCGAACCTTGGCCAGCGGATCGACAGCTTGGTAGACCCCGTACTCGGGAGTCGGCGCTCCCTGGCCCTGCTCCGGCGCCTGTTGCGATGAAGATGAAGAGCTCGGCTGCTGCGAACTCGAGTCCTGCGCCTGCATGCGTGCTCCCGCGCACACACACATCGTGAAAACAACGGCAATCGTTGCAGATAACTTGACTGGGAGATGCATCACAAACAAGCTTACAGGAGCCCCCCGAGGGCGGACAACGCGGCTTTCCGTCATTTCTTCTTAGACTGGCGTTCCCTTGAGTCGTCTGCGCCCGAACCTACAGCGAGCACTTGTCCATCTGCCGCGACCACACAAGGTAGCGCGCCGTCTTCGCAATCTCCACCGCCGTCATCGCCGTTTGCGTCCACGGTCCTTCCGGCTCCAGTGCAGGGGCCGCATGGGTCCGCCACTCGAGCGGCAGCCTGCTCAGGATCAGCCCCGTTCGCGGCAAGTGGCCCGCGCTCGAAATCACTTCCGCTGACTCCCATCCGCGGCCGCGCATGATCTTGAGCGAGTCGCACGTATTCTCCATCGTGTCCCGCGCCGTGCGCTCCTCCACGATCGCATCTGCCGGGATCCCTTGGGCCTCGGCCAGCCGCGCCATCACATCGGCTTCCACAAATCGGTTGTGGGCCGGACCGCCGGTAATGATCATCCTCGGCGCCACGCCCCGTTCGTACTCATCGACAGCCTCGGTCACTCGCTCGAGCTCGGTCGGCGTCGGATTCCCGTCCGCGTCAGCCGGGCTCCCAAGCACGATCAGCACATCAAATTGATTTTGGATTGTGTTCTCTGTCGGAGCCAGCGCCCGCGCAATCGCCGCCCATGCCACCAGCACCAGTCCCAGCGCGACGCATGCAACGATCCCGCGCCCCACCCATCCCAAACGTCTACGGCGGGTGCCCGATACCCGCGGTGTTCTTACCGCCGGGTGGGGTTGACTCGCCCGCCTTGCTCCGCTTTGCTTTCGTGTTCCCGCCGCACTCAAGAGTCGATCTCCCAAGCTTCAATCTACCGCGCGAAGGGTGGGATCGCACGAACTCAACGCCGGTGCCCCGTCGCGAGAAAAATGCATCAGAACATTTTGGATGCTCATTGGTTGTCACAAGCTTCGATCTGCGTCGCTCCGCGTCGGCGTGCGGCGATTGTGCCCGACGAGATAAGCTTGAAATTCATCCCCAGCGAGGAGATCCATTGATGGCGACCAAGAAGAAATCATCAGGAAGAAAATATGGCGCAGCAGCCGGCAAGCAGGTGGAGATCGAAATGCACGAATTTAAACTCGGCAAGCTGAAAAGCGGCCGAAGCGGCAAGAAGGTGACGAGCCGCAAACAGGCAATCGCCATCGGTCTTTCCGAGGCCCGTAAAAAAGGTGCGAAGGTGCCGCGGAAAAAGTCCTAGCGAGCTTCGGTCCGCTGACCATTGTGAGCTTTGAACTGGGAACCGCGAACTGCCCTTACAACTCCGCCGGCGCTCCCCATTCGCTGAAGACGATCTCGCTAAGCGGCTTCCTTGTCCGCGGAGTTGTCTCCCGCTCAATCAGCGTGTCGTTGCCCAGCGCTTCCGGCTCGCCCTGGTATCCCAGCGCAATCACCGCTCCCAGTGCATACTCGGCCGGAATCCCCAGCGCCTCTCGCGCCGCTTCCTGGTCGAATCCTCCCATCTGGTGCGTCGTCAGCCCCAGAGTCGCGGCTTCGAGCGTTAAGTAGGAGCTCGCCGCTCCCAGGTCATAGAGCGCGAACCGGTTTTCCGCGCCGTTCTTGCTGAACCGGGTCGCCACTGTACCCAGAATCAAAGCCGCGGCACGTCCAGCCCAATCCCGGTTGAACCCGCCGAGCGACTCATGGAGTTTCCTGAAGGTCTCGGATCCGCGCAGCCCGACAACAAATCGCCAGGGCTGCTCGTTGTTCGACGAGGCCGTCCAGCGCGCGGCCTCAAACACCTTCTTCAGCACTGCCGCGCCCACCGCGCGCCCGTCAAACGAACGCGCGCTCCACCTTTCATGAATTGCAGGCAGTACTCCTCCGACCGCGGGCGCTCTCTTCACCGCATGCGCTTCTCTTGCCGTCAAAACCGAGCTCGTTGCCATGTCGCTCATCTCCTTACGAATCAATTCCGCACGACTCCGGCCGGAATCAATCCTCTACACGCTGTTTGATTCCGCGACCCGGCCGAAGATTCGCCCCTCGCCTAAATGGTTGTTGCAACAGGTATTTCCGCGTCGGCGGTATGACGCGACTCACACTTCGACCTTCAAGTCGTCACTTTCCGCCTCAACCCTGCTGGCTGTGAACCGCGATCCGCCCTACGGGTACATCCGGTTCAGCATGCGCGGAAACGGAATCGTCTCGCGCACATGGTCCAGAGCGCACACCCACGCCACCAGGCGCTCAATGCCCATGCCGAAGCCAGAGTGCGGCACGCTGCCGTAGCGCCGCAGATCGAGGTACCACTCGAAGGCCTCGCGCGGCAGCTTGTGCTGGTCGATGCGCGAGCTCAGCAGCTCGTAGCTCGACACGCGCTGCGACCCTCCAATGATCTCGCCATAGCCCTCCGGCGCGAGCACGTCCACGCACAGCGCGTAGCGCGGATCCCCCGCGTCGGGTTCCATATAGAACGCCTTCACATCAGCCGGATAGCGGTGAACCATTACCGGCCGGTCGTATTGCGAGCTCAGCCAGGTCTCGTCGGGCGAGCCGAAGTCGTTTCCGTATTCGAACGGCGCTTCCAGCTTCCCATCCTTGAACGCCTGGTTCAGCATTTCGGCGGCTTCGTCGTAGCGCAGCTTCGGAAACGGCGCCTTGATCGCTTCCAGTTTCGCCGCATCGCGCCCGATCACCTGCAGCTCCGGTGCGCGATTCTTCACGACGCTCTGCACAATGTGCGAGATGAAATTCTCCGCAAGCTCCATCAAGCCGTCGAGATCCATGTAGGCCACCTCGGGCTCGATCATCCAGAACTCCGTCAAGTGCCGCCGCGTCTTCGACTTCTCAGCGCGAAACGTCGGCCCGAAGCTGTACACCTTGCCCAGCGCCAGCGCCGTCGACTCGATGTAAAGCTGGCCGCTCTGCGTCAGGTACGCGGGATCGCCGAAGTAGTCCACCGGGAACAGCGTCGATGTGCCCTCGCACGCGGCCGGCGTCAGAATCGGCGGATCGGTCCTGATAAACCCGTTGGAGTCAAAGTATTCCGCCGCAGCCCGCATGATCTCCGCGCGAATGCGCAAAATGGCAGACTGCCTTGGGCTCCGCACCCACAAATGCCGACGTTCCTGCAGAAAATCGACGCCATGCTCCTTCAGCGTGATCGGGTACGGGTCTGACTCTGGTACGCGCTGCACCACCTGCACGTCTTCCACGTCGAGCTCATACCCACCCGGCGCGCGCTTGTCCGCACGCACCTTCCCCATGACAATCACCGACGACTCCTGGGTCAGGCCCTTTAGTTTTTCGAAGACTTCCGGCGTCACACTCTTGACGTGAGCCACCCCCTGAATCGACCCGGTTCCGTCGCGAAAGATAGGAAACAGCAGCTTGCCGCTCTCGCGCGAGTTGTAAAGCCACCCCTGCAAGGTGACGGATTGCCCCTCATGCCGGCCAATCTCGGCGATGGTGGCAACGGGAGGAGTGGATTTTGCCGTTTCGGCGGTTGCAGCAGCTGATTCTTCGGGCATTTTGCTTCCTTTGGTGGCTGGGGCGGCCGGACTCTCCAGAATAGCGCGGCTTCCGTGACGCCGCACCGTTCTATCTCCTCGGCCAGGCAATTTCGTGCTACCAGAAATTGTTTTGATTGGACAACAAAAGCCGCCAAAGTGCATCCTAGCTTCGTAAGGAGCGGCTATGACCGGTCAGATCGAAACGAAAAGGGTCGAGACCAACGGCGGCGAGGAGATGCACAAGACAATGGCGGATGCCGACACCGCCGAGCGCTTTATTACCGAGAAACATCTGGGCGAGCGCATCCGGCGCCTGCGGCTCAAGAAGTCGATGGGCCTCGTGGATCTCGGCAAGCACACCGGGCTTTCGGCCAGTTTCCTCTCGCAGTTAGAGACAGGCCGCGTTGTGCCCACGCTGCGGAATCTGGCGCGCATCGCAATGGTCTTTTCAAAGGATCTCTCGTATTTCTTTGAAACCGAGCCGTTGCCGATTTTCCACGTGCACCGCAAGAAGGACCGAGTGCGCATGCCGCAAACCGGAGTGGAGCCGCCCACCTATACGTTTGAAAGCCTTGGGTACATGGTGGCCGACCGGCACATGGACCCGTACTTCGCTGAGTTCGTTCCCCTGGCCGAAAATGTCGAGCCCAAATCGCACATGCACGCGGGATTCGAGTTCTTGTATGTGCTCGCGGGTGAGTTGGCGTTGCGGCACGGGGAACACGAGGCTAAGCTCGGCCCCGGCGATGCCGTCTATTTCGACGCAGGAACCCCGCATTCCTACCGCTGCGCAGGTGGAAGGCCTGCCGAGGCCGTGATCGTTACCATGCATCAGGCGCCGACCGATCATCCGCAATCGCTGCGGCCGCCGGTCGTCGCGGCGCCAGTGCGTCCGGCACAACCTGCAACGCCGCCGAGATCGAACTTAGCTGACGACAAATAGCAGCCGTCTAGTGATTTGTTGGTGAAGGATTCGCTTCCCCGTATGTGGGGTACGGAGCAGGCTCGGAGCTGGTGGGCATTGTGGCCAGCGTCTTCAAATCCGCTTGAACCTGATCCCATTCAGTGCGGTGTTTCTTGGTCGTGATCGGCGCGTCGGGGTCCGAATAGTACGCCTGCACATCGCTCTTGATTCCCGGCGGAATCGGCTGACTCGGGTCGCGAGTAAGGCGGTGCAGAAGCTCCGCATAGGTTTGGTCCGTAAGCGAATAGCCGCCGGGTTTGACCACTTGCCCGGTGTCGAGGTCGCGATTGGGCAGCGGATGCTGCGTATCCCGTGGACCCAACGGATCGGTCGAAGCCGCTGCGCTCGCAGGCTGTGGCTGCCCCGCTTCCGTCGGCGTAAAGAAGGCCAGGCGATCGCGCAGCACCGTCGTGGCTGAGACGAGGCTGTGCATGTAGTCGGCTTCGGCCGCCGAGCTGGGGCCCTTCACCGCGACCATCGACAGCGGGCCAACTTTGGGCAGCACCCAGAGCACGCCGGCGATGAGATGAGTCTCGAAGCCGGCTTTCTTGCGGTAAGCGGCCCAATTATAGAGTGTTGCGGCCTCCGCCGATTCCTTTTCAATCTCTTTCGCATCGGCCGTATCCGGCTCTGGTGTCTCACGGCCGCGCTTCATCAGCGCGACCGCGTATGCCACGCGGGGAATAAACTTCCGCGTGGCGAACTGGTACTCGCCCACGTTGAATTTATGCCGTGCGCCGACGCCAAAATCTTCGGTCAGCCCGTACGTTTCATAGAACGCGAGCGCAAGCTGATGTGTTGGAACCCTGAACCCGATGTGGCGCAGATACTCCAAAGGCGCCACGCGATGCTTCCTGATCTGATCGATGTCAAAGGCAAACTCCACCTGCACATGCTGGTGCGGGCCCTCGGCGTAGTTCACGCTCGTCCCGTAGCGCGCCGCCAGCTTTGGAAATTGGAGCGCAACGGCCCGGTTGGTCGCCTGCGAATGCCCAATGGAATCTCCTATGTAGTGCGACTCCGCGCCCACGGCAAAGGCCAGCTCGTTGACGTTGTGCGCGTTACGAAATAGCGCAAGAACAAAATCACCGGTGCGCACATAATGCGTCAGGTCAGAGAAAAACGAGTCGCCGAAAGGGTAGTATCCCAGGTCCTGAATCACGCATCCGCCGTAAGCGAAGGAGCGCGCGCGTTCCAGTTCGGCCGGCGTGAGATTGGGATAGCGGCTCTTCAGCAATGGAACAATCGAGTCGTTCCACGTGAGGTCGATGAGCTGCTCATGCGTGAGCAGGGAATACGCAGCTGCGTGCCAGGGAGCGCACATCGGCAGCAGCAAAAGAATCAGCGCGATGTTTCGCAGTCGGTTGAAATGCATCATCAATGGGCCGCATGGGCGCACTTCAGGGACTTGAGCGTGGTGGAAGCCGCGATCCTGCATTCATTGTAGGTGAACCTCAGCGCGCCGGAGAACCAATCCCCCGCCGCATCTGTTTTGTTCACCAGTCCTCTCGCGGTGAGGGTAGGTGGCGCGAGGCATCGATGAATTGCAAATGAATTGCAACTGCTAGGGTGCAGTTTTCTGAATCAGATTTTATGATTACCAAGCGGACCAGAACAAACCAGCACAACTCCCGAGGTTGCAGTTTTCGGCGGTTTTTTCCCCGGTTTGTCGCTTCGACGCATCACGCTCAGCTTGCGCGCCCCGATCCATCCCACATGCGCCGCTCGCGCTTACACCCAGACAACCGGCTCGGCGCACGCCCACCACTCGACCGGAATCGCACCTTAAGCAGTGCACGGGAATTGTGAGCGCCACGCAAGCGCAGGTATCATGATCTTTCATGGTATCTCCGCCGCCAATCCAGCTTGCAACACTAAGCATGTGGGATACGTTACTCCTCATGGCCCTGGCCTTGGTCGTCTTCGGCCCCCGGCGTTTGCCCAAGATCGGTCGCCAGCTCGGCAAGCTGATGTACGAGTTCCGCAAGGCCTCCAACGACTTCAAACTCCAGATGGAAGAGGAGTTGCGCAACGCCGAGGAAGCCGACCGTCGCAAGAAAGTAGAAGAGGATCGCCAGCGTACACTGGCCGCTGTTCCGGCGCCTCCGCAACTGGAGCAATCAGCCTCCGATGCCCCGGCGACCGCCGAAACTCAGGAATCCGGCGCAACCACCTCAATCGAAGACCCTTATCCTGCGGCGACAACCGCACCCCCAATCGAGGCAGAAGCCACGGGCTCACAGGAGGCCGCGACGCCAGCCGAGCATTCGCCCGATCTTGCACCCGATGTTGCGCCCGCTGCGCCCATCCTGAACATTCAGCCGCCTTCAACGGGCGAAAGGATTGCCGCCGAGCGTCCCGGCAAAGCGACTGAAACCGTAGAACCAGAAGCCGAACGATCGGAGCCGGCTGCACACCATGGCTGATCAACTCATAGTTGACCCGCAGGAAGCCATCGAACGCGCGCGGAAAGCCGTCACAGAGCGCGCTGAGCTCCCCGGTATGAGCCTCATGGAGCACCTCGAGGAGCTGCGCAAGCGTCTCGTCCACTCCGCTATCTGCCTCATGCTTGGCTTCGTATTCGCTTACGCCTTCCACGAGCGTCTCTATGGCTTTGTGCAGGCCCCGCTCGACAAGCTTGGCATCAAGCTCAACTACACCCACCCCATGGATCCGCTCAACCTCTATCTCCAGGTCTCGCTCATAGGCGGAGCCATCATCGCCTCGCCGTTCATCCTTTACCAGGTGTGGCTCTTCATCGCCCCTGGCCTCTACCAGAAAGAAAAGCGCTTCGTCATTCCCTTCATGACCGCTACGGTGGGACTATTCCTGACAGGCGCGGCCTTCGGCTACTTCTACGTTCTGCCCGGCGCACTACGCATCCTCATCCTGGGCTTCGGAAGCAAATTCAACCCCATTGTCACCATCGAGGAGTACACCGGCTTCTTCCTTTCCATCATCCTCGGTCTCGGCGTCAGCTTCGAGCTGCCCATTCTCATCTTCTTCCTCGCGCTTTTTGGTATTGTCAGCCCGAAGTTTCTCTGGAAAAACATTCGCTACGCCATATTGGCTGTGTTCCTGGTTGCCGCCATCATCTGCCCCAGCCCCGATCCCGGCACGATGTGCATTTACGCTGTGCCCATGCTGGCCCTTTACCTCGTCGGCATCGGCGTCGCCTGGTGGGTCCACCCCTCGCGCAGAAAGAAGAAGGAGGCTGCGGGATGATTTTTTCCTCGTTGTGGACGAGGTCTTCTTGGTTTTGGAAAAGGGCTGTGGTGGTGTTGGCCCTTCTGGGTCCAATTGCCGCACCCGCGCAGCATTTCGATGGCGCAGGCGCTTATGAGTACGCACGCGAGTTCGCCGCCATCGGCCCGCGCTGGCCCACCGGCCCCGGCCACGTCAAAGCCGAGGAGTTTATTCGAGGCCACTTCCAGCGAAACCACGACCAGCTCGAAGAAGACAAGTTCACCGCCGACACTCCCATCGGCGCGGTGCCCATGTGCAATTTCATAGTTCGCTTCCCGGGCGCCAAACCCGGTGTCATCGTCCTCGGCACGCACTACGAGACCAATTACCCGCTGCGCAACATCAACTTCGTCGGCGCAAACGACGGCGCATCCACCACCGGCCTCCTCATGTCGATCGCCGACCGCCTCCGCGATCAGGCCGCCCATTCGCCCGGCAAAAAGCTCGACGGCTACTCCGTCTGGCTCGTCTTCTTCGACGGCGAGGAGGCCATCAATCAATGGTCGGCCTCCGACTCCACCTATGGCAGCCGCCATCTCGCCGCCAAATGGGGCCGCGACGGCACCCTCAACCAGATCAAGGCCTTGCTCCTCGCCGACATGATCGGCGACAAGGATCTCGATATTCAGCGCGAAACCCGCTCCACGGCGTGGCTAGTCTCGGTCGTTGCCGACGCGGCCAAGAAGTTTGGCTATCAGCGCTATTTCTTCCAGCAGGAGATGGCGGTCGAGGACGATCATCTGCCCTTCGTCGAGCGCGGCGTCCCTTCTATCGACATCATTGATCTCGACTACGGGCCCAACAACAGCTACCACCACACGGCCCAGGACACGATGGACAAAATCAGCGCCCACAGTTTGACGATCGACGGCGACGTGTTTCTGGAGTCGATCCGGTTGATCGATCAGCGTTGAATTGAAGCTCTGAGCCGGGAGCCAGTAGCCTGTAGCTGCGGGCTACGAGCTACCGGCTACAGGCTCAAAACCAAAGACAGAACAGGTACGAGGTAATTGACATTGTCTCAAGCAGAAATCGGAATCATCGGCGGCAGCGGGCTCTACTCCATGCCCGGATTCACCAACATTCGCGACGAGCGCATCGAAACGCCCTTCGGCTCACCGTCTGAAGCCTTCGTCCTCGGCGATCTCGAGGGCCGCAAGGTCGCCTTCCTCGCGCGCCATGGCCGCGGCCATCGCATCCTTCCCTCCGAGCTCAACTTCCGCGCCAACATTTATGCCTTCAAGAAACTAGGCGTCGAACGAATCGTCTCCGTCTCCGCCGTCGGCTCGCTCAAGGAAGAGCACAAGCCTACCGACTTCGTCATTCCCGACCAGTTCATCGATCGCACGTTTAACCGCATCGCCACCTTCTTCGGCGACGGCATCGTGGGCCACGTCGCCTTCGGCGATCCCGTCTGCGCGACCGTCGCCAAAGCCGCCGCCGATGCCTGCGCGAAGGCCGGAGTCGTCGGCAAGCTCGGCGGTACCTACGTTTGCATGGAGGGTCCGCAGTTCTCCACCCGCGCCGAGTCGAACCTTTACCGCAGTTGGGGCGCAGACGTCATCGGCATGACCAACCTGCAGGAGGCCAAGCTCGCCCGCGAAGCCGAGATTTGCTACGCCACCATCGCCATGGTCACCGATTACGATTGCTGGCGCGAAGGCCACGACGCCGTCACTGTCGAGGAGATCGTCGCTGTGCTCAACAAGAACGCCGACAACGCAGGCAAAGTGGTCAGGGCCGCCGTCGCCGCCTTGCCTCCCACATCGGAATTCGCCCGCACCTGCCTGTGTGCGTCGGCCGCAAAATTTGCCGTGCTCACGCAGCCCGACGCCATTCCCGAAGCGACCAAGGAGCGGGTGAAGCTGCTGTTCGGGAAGTACTTAGGCTCGTAGCCGCGCGTCAGACTGGCTAACAGGATTGGCGGTATAATAGGGGCGTGCGAAGCCGCGCCTCCGGAGGCAAAGATGAAAAACGACGTCTTAAAGGAAGCGAGTTATTGGTACAACTTCGACCGGGATATCTTCTACAATCGTAAAGCAAAGAAGGCATTCAGCCTGGAGTTTGTCGACGACAAGCCTGAAGAGGAAATACGCAGGCGCATCGATGAAACCACCGATGGCGTCGGCTGGACGTTCTATTTCAACTCTCCCCCGTCCGATGGCGTGAAGCGCGAACTGGAAAAAGTGCTGGGATAATGCCAAGGCGGTCGATAGAGGATCAGCTTCGAGAAGAATATTTCGATTTCCTGCCTGAGATTAGGCGGGTGGTCTGGCAACTCGAAGCGGAGATTCGTTATCACACCCTTCCGATTTTGCACAGCCTAAAGCCCTATGAGCAACTAGTCGTCAAGTCGCGCGTGAAGGAGTGCGAGAGTGCTCTGAAGAAACTCCGTGAGAATGAGGGTAGAGTATTGGACCCAGGGAAATCAGGGAGATATTCCATACTCAATTTGCCGGACTTGGCTGGCGTTCGCGTCCTAGTTTTCCCGAACAGCCGATTGGTGGAGGTAGATGAAGCGCTCCGCTCTCATTTTCCCGGCTGGACTCCGAACCCTGTGAAAGACGACTCTGGCGTCGTTTTGGCTCCCATGTACTACGGGTACTGCCACGATGTGAACACCTGGGTGAAAGGCGAATATCAGGTTGTTCCGATGCTTCTGGGTCTCTTCTGGGAAGTTGAGCACTCTGCCATGTATAAGTTCAAAGAAGTCGCCAATTCCAAAACGATGCGGGAGCATAGAGCGGGCGTCGAGCGCGCGCTTTCCCGGTTTGAAGAGGGGATCGAGAGCTTTGTGCGGGATTATACGGAGCCGCCATCGGGGATTTCATAGCAGGTCATAAAGACTGCAAAGGGAGAGAGATAATTGTCCATCACCGTAGTCGGCAGCGTAGCTTATGACTCCATCGAATCTCCCGCCGGACGCCGCGAGCGCTGCCTTGGCGGCGCAGCCACTTATTTTTCGCTCGCCGCCAGCTTTTTTACCGATGTGCGCGTTATCGCAGTCGTCGGCGAGGACTTCGGCCGGAAGCAGGAAGCCGTCTTTGCCGCGCGCAACATCGATACGCGCGGCATCGAGCACACTGCCGGCAAGAGTTTCTTCTGGGAAGGCTCCTACCTCGAAAATCTGAACGAAGCCAAAACGCGGAGCACCGAGCTCAACGTCTTCGCCTCATTTGAGCCTAAAATCCCCGACGCCTACCGCGACTCCGAGTTCCTCTTTCTCGCCAACATCGATCCCGTTCTGCAGCACCGCGTGCGCGAGGCCATGCCCCAAGTCAAGCTCGTTGCCGGCGACACCATGAACTATTGGATCAACGATCATCGGCCCGCGCTTCTCGATGTTCTCAAGGGCCTCGACATTCTGCTCATCAACGACACTGAAACGCGCGTTCTCGGCGAAAACAAGAACCTCGTGCAGGCGGCGCGCGCGGTCATCGCTCTCGGGCCTCGCACGCTGGTGGTCAAGCACGGCGAGTACGGCGCGACGTTGTTCCACAGTTCTCCTTCAAAAAATCGAGGCGAGGAGCTCCGCACATTCAAGGCTCCGGCCCTCCCGCTCAAAGAGGTCATCGACCCCACCGGAGCGGGCGACAGCTTTGCCGGAGGCTTCTTCGGTTATCTCGCTTCGCAACCGGAGCTCACGCCCGCCTCCTGGCGCCATGCCATGTTTTACGGCAGTGTCATGGGCTCCTACGCCTGCGAGCGCTTCGGCACCGAGCGTCTTGAGCAGCTCTCGCGTCCTGAGATCGATGCGCGCTTCAATGTTTTTCGCGAGATCACGCACCTTGACTGAGAAGAGTATGTCGAATGCGGAAGGCTGGGCCGTTCTGGCCTTCTCGATGGCCGCTTCAGCGGCCGCCCTTCTCTGGAGCTGGCGTCACGGTGCGATGCTCAACTACGGCGACGCCGTTGCTCACCTGCACATCGCGCGCCGGGTCTTCGATTCCCGCACGCCGCGCTTCTCCGAGCTCGGCTCGGTGTGGCTGCCGCTCCCGCACACTCTTTTTCTTCCTTTTGTGCAGAATTACTTCTGGTGGGCTACCGGCCTCGCCGCGATTATTCCATCTTCGCTTTCTTACATCGCCTCCTGCGCCGGCATCCATCGCCTGGCGCGGAAGTGGCTCGACCCAATGCCCGCCGCTCTCGCGCTCGTCTTCTTCGCCCTCAACCCCAATCTCCTTTACCTGCAAACCACAGCCATGACCGAGCCGCTTTTTCTTTGCGAGTTCATCTGGATCGTGGTCTGGCTTGTTGAATGGCGCTCCGCAATCGACCGCGAAACCGCAGCCGCCGGCTCCGAACCGCGCTCGGTTCGCTCCGCCCGCCTCCAGGCCTGCATCGCAGCCGCTCTTGTTGCGGCTATCTTCACGCGCTATGACGGCTGGATCATCGCCTTCATCGCCTGGAGCGGCGTTGTAATCACGCTGCTCCGCCGCGCGGCCAGGGGCGAGCGCGGACGCCTTGCTTCGCCGGCATTCTGGCTTGCCACTCTCGCCATCGCCGCCGCGCCGCTCCTCTGGTTCTTTTACAACTCAGTCTGTTTTGGCGACTGGCTCTACTTCGCGCGCGGGCCTTATTCCGCTCACGCTATCGAACTCCGCACTGCCGCGCCGTCTGGCTGGCCGCTGCATCCTGGCTGGCACAGCCCCTGGGTCGCGCTCCTCTTCTTTCTCAAAGTCTCTGAACTCGACTCCGTTGCCGCTCCCGGTTGGGGCAGTTTCTGGGGCAACATCGTCCTCGCCAGTGCCGCGCTCGGAAACGTCGCCGCCTGGCTTGCCGAGAAATCCGCCGCCCGCCGTCGCGCTCTGGCCTGGACGTTCCTGCTGTGGCTACCCATTCCTTTCTACGCATGGTCCGTTGCGTACGGATCGGTTCCCATCTTCTTTCCCGCCTGGTGGCCCTACACCTGGTACAACACACGCTACGGCCTTGAGCTTCTGCCCGCTCTCGCGCTTGGCGTGGGCTTGGGGGCTCAGTTGGCTGCCGGCGCCCTGCACCGCATCAAATTCCCCGGCGTCGCAGTCGCCCTTCCCAAACTCGCCTTCGCGGCCCTTTTTGCTCTCGCTGGTCTCAATGTTTTTGCGCTCCTCCGCGCCGATCCCATCGTCTACGTCGAAAGCACCAAGAACGCCGACGCGCGAAAACCGTACGACGATGCCATTCCGCCGGAACTGCGGTCATTGCTCATCCGCGATCCTCGCGCGCCTGTGCTCATGAACACATCCCTCTACCCTGAAATCGTTGCCTCCACCGGAATCCCTCTCCGCCAGACCATCAACGAGAGCGACCTCGAAATCTATCGCGCCGCGCTTGCCGCGCCTGCCAGTCACGCCGCCATCATCGTCGCATTCGACGGCGACGAGATAGACAGGGCCGTCAAAGCGCATCTCGCCGACCTCACACTGATGGACCGCTTCACCGCCAAGAATCAGCCGTCGGCCGCCATTTATGTGTCCACCAAGTGGCTCGATCGCCCGTCCGTTTCCTTCTAAACGCACGCCCTTGCATCAGTCGGCACGTCTACGCAATCCGTCTGCAGCATTTTCGGAATTGGTGTTGACAGAAAGCACACACTCAAGTGGCTTTTTCCTCAAGAAAAAGCCACATATCAATACACTTAGGAGGTCTACGTGTATTCCGAAAATGCTCTCAACACTCCGCTCTCAGGGGTGTTAGCATCGGGCTGGGAAGCACGGCAAATTCCATTGCCGCGCTCCTCAACGTCCACGATCCGGAGGAAGATTGATCCCCTTCACTAAGGCTCATGCGTGCGGGAACGATTTCCTCATCGTGACCGAAGAAGCCGCGGCAGGCCACGATCCCGCAGCTCTCACGCGCCGCCTTTGCGACCGCCATACCGGCGTCGGCGCCGACGGCATTGAGTTTTTCGCATGGAAAAACGAGTCTGGGCCGGGCCCACGTTCGGGCCGCATCCGCCTCTATAACGCTGACGGCTCCATTGCCGAGATCAGCGGCAACGGCACGCGCTGCGTGGCTGCGTGGATGGCCGACTCGCTGGACTCCCAGGTTGGCGACACGCTCGAAATCACCACCGATGCGGGCCTCCGCGTCTGCCGCATCGACGCCGTCCGAAATCACGACGACTTCACTGTCGAAGTGACCACCGCAATGGGCGTGCCCCGGATTTCCCCGCGCGCAGTCGAACTCGCGGGACGCGTGAAAATCAAGAGCATGGAGGTCTCCATCGGCAATCCGCACTTTGTCGTCGAGGTGGACAATCCTGAATTCACCGTCGCCGGAAAATCCTGGCAGGAAATCGGCTCCGAGATCTGCGTCCATCCCGACTTCCCTAACCAGACCAACGTTGAGTTTGTGCGCATCGTGAGCCCAAGCCAGATCGAGATTCGCATCTTCGAGCGTGGAGTAGGGCCCACGAGCTCTTCCGGCACAGGCACTTCGGCAGCCGCCACGGCGGCTCTCGCCTTCAAAGGCTGTACTTCGCCGCTCAAGATTGTTGCGCCCGGCGGTGCGCAGACCGTTGCCTGGGACGGCCCCGGCACGGAATTGCATCTAACCGGGCCAGCCGCGCTCATCGCGCGCGGGGAGGCCTGGTGAAGAGCTCTGGTGAAATGAAGGCCCTCCTCAAACTACCGCCCGTCGCGCCCGATGCGGCCATCGGCATCGTCGCTCCGGCGTCTCCAGCGAAGCCTGAGCGCGTCGATCGCGGACTGGCGGCGCTCCGTTCGCTGGGCTATGCGCCGAAATTCGCGCCCAACGCACTCCTGCGCGAGCCACTCTACTTCGCCGGAACTCCTCGGCAGCGCCTCGCCGATCTTCACGCTGCGTTCGCCGACCCTGACACTGCCGCCGTGATGTGTATTCGTGGTGGCTACGGGTCGAACTACCTGCTTGAGAGCCTCGACTTCGAAACCATCGCCGCGCACCCGAAGCCCTTCTTCGCCTACAGTGACCTCACCGGCATTCAGCTCCGCCTGCTCGACGAATTCGGTTTGCCCGTGTTTCACGGTCCCATGCTCGCCGCGGATTTCTATCTCCCCAACGGCGTACACCTCGGAAGCTTTCGCGCCGCCCTGGCAGGCGAGCTCTACAGCGTTGACGCCGACGAAGGCCTGCGCCCTCTCAAGGCGTCCTCAACTCACTCCACCGTGCGCGGCGCGCTTTATGGCGGCTGCCTCAGCATTCTCGCGTCGCTTCTCGGCACGCCGTGGGAGCCGAGTACGGAGGGAAAACTGCTGTTTCTGGAGGACACCTGCGTCAAGCCGTACCAGATCGATCGCCTGCTCTGGCAACTGCGCAAAGCTGGAAAGCTCGAGGGTGTTCGCGGCATCGTCTTCGGTGAGATGCTCGACTGTGCTTCTGCCGGCGCGCCGCCATCTCTCCTCGAAGAAGCGATTCTCAATGCACTCGACGGTCTCGATGTGCCCATCGCCATTGGCCTGCGCAGCGGTCACGTTTCGCGCGAGAACGTCACGCTCACATTCGGCGTCGAAGCCGAGCTCGCCGTCGGCGAGACAGCCCGCCTTCAAATTCTCGAGCCGGCGGTGAAGAAGTGACCGCCGCGCCGCGCCACATCCACCTCGTCGGCATCTGCGGCACCGCCATGGCCTCGCTCGCCGGCCTTCTGCAGCTCAAGGGCCACCGCATCACCGGCTCGGACAAAGCCGCCTACCCGCCCATGAGTGATCTGCTTCGCTTGCTTGGCATTCCCATCCTCGAGCCCTACAACGAATCCAATCTCGATCCTGTACCCGACCTCGTCGTCATTGGCAATGCGCTCTCCCGCGGCAACCCGGAGATCGAGCGCGTCCTCGACGACCGCATTTCCTTCACGTCCATGGCAGCTCTTCTACGCGAGGAGTTTCTCAAGGACCGCGAATCCCTCGTCGTCGCAGGAACTCACGGCAAAACCACGACGACGAGCATCCTTGCGTGGATCTACCAGGTCGCTGCGCGCAAAGATCCTTCGCTTGAGCCCTCGTTCCTCATTGGCGGCGTCGCGGAAAACTTTGGCTCGAGCTTCCAGCTCCGCTCCACGCACAACTTCATCCTTGAAGGTGACGAGTACGACACCGCGTTCTTCGACAAGGGCCCCAAGTTTCTGCACTACTTTCCCGCCGCGCTCATCCTCACGCACGTTGAGTTCGACCACGCCGACATCTACGCCGACCTCGAAGCTGTCAAAACTGCCTTCAAGCGCCTCGTCAATCTCGTCCCACGCCGCGGCCTCATCGTCGCGTATGACGGAAGCCCTAACGTGACTGAATGTGTCAGCGGCGCCTTTTGCCCCGTCGAGCGCTACGGATTCACCGAAGCCGCCAATTGGCGCATTCGCAATCTCCGCTACGAATCCGGCCGTATGCATTGGGAAGTTCTGCGCTCCGGCGTCGCGTGGGCCGATTTCGAAATGCACCTCGCCGGCGAACACAACGCCCTCAACGCTACTGCTGCCGCCGTCCTCGCTGCGGCCGCCGGCATTCCCACTGCCGCGATCACCGAAGCCGTCTCGACTTTCAAAAGTGTCAAGCGCCGTCTCGAGATCCGCGCGGAAATCAACGGCATCACCCTGATCGAAGACTTTGCGCATCACCCTACGGCCATCCGCGAAACTCTCCGGGCACTCCGTGCCATTTATCCTTTGGGACGCATCTGGGCCGTTCTGGAGCCGCGATCCAACACGCTGCGCCGCAAAGTCCTCGCCGCGGACCTCGTCGCTAGTCTCGGTCTCGCCGATCGCGCCGTTCTCGCTGCCGTCTATCAGCAGGAGCGCATTCCGGAGGCCGAGCGCCTGCACCCGGAGGAGGTCGTCCGCGCCCTCAACGCCGCAAGCACGCAGGCCGAGCTTCTCGCCGATGCGGATGCCATTGTCGCCGCCATCACGCCGCAGCTCGCGCCCGGCGATGTCGTCGCCATTCTCTCGAATGGCGGCTTTGACGGTATCTACGAAAAACTCCCCGCGCGCCTGCGAGAACGATTTGCCGCCGCAACCTAAGAACAAGGGTCACGCATGATCTGGTCGCTCATCTTCATCACCAACATGGTCGTCCTGGGAATTCCCTCGGCCCTCCTCTTCATTCCCTGGTGCTGGATCACCGGCAACGTGCTTCCGCTCTACAAGGCCACGCGTTTCATGTTGTATTCAAGCTGCCGCCTCGCCGGCGTGCGCTTTCAGGTCGCGGGCCGCGACCGCATCCCTCGCGGCCGCGCGTGCATCTTCATGTCGAACCACGTCTCCAACCTCGATCCGCCCGTGCTCATTTCGCTTATCCCCGGCCGCACCTCCGCCTTCATGAAGCGGTCTCTCATGAACCTTCCCATACTTGGCACCGGCTTCCGCCAGGGCGAATTCATCGCTGTCGATCGTAGCGGCAATTCCGCCGACGCGCAGCGCAGTGTTGCCGAGGCTCAGCGCGTCCTCGCAAAAGGCGTCCACATCACCACTTTTGTTGAAGGCACGCGTTCGCCTGACGGCCGCATGCTGCCTTTCAAGAAAGGCCCATTCTTTCTCGCCATGGCCGTAGGCGCGCCGTGCATTCCCGTCTCCATCTACGGAACAGAAACGCTCCTGCCCAAGGGCAGCCAAAGCATTCATCGCGGCCAGGCCTATGTGATCTTCCACAAGCCCATCGATCCCGCCGCCTTTGCCTCGCGCGGCGAGCTCA
This sequence comes from uncultured Acidobacteriaceae bacterium, assembly GCA_963823805.1. Classification (GTDB taxonomy): domain Bacteria; phylum Acidobacteriota; class Terriglobia; order Terriglobales; family Acidobacteriaceae; genus Telmatobacter. The sequence continues at coordinate 1,345,762 of CAWGMW010000003.1, forward strand.
TGAGCGCTGTGCGCGCCGCTATCGCCTCGGGCCTCCCCGAATGGATGCGCACCTGAATGCCACAGGTGCGATACTCACTTCTGCAGCTCCATCCAGATCGCCCATGATCGTCTCGCTCCTCGTTTTCGTCACCATCGTCGTCCTGGCCCTTCCCTCGGCAGCCGTCCTCATTCCGTTTACGCTTCTTACCGGCGACGTCGGTCCGCTCTACGCGGTTGGCTCCTGGATCGCTCGTGTTGGCATCCGCGTGGCCGGTATCCACCTTCGCATTGAGGGCCTCGACCGTATCCCGCGTGGCCGCGCTTGCATCTTCATGGCTAACCACGTCTCCAACCTCGATGCGCCGGCGCTCATGTCGCATCTTCCCGGCCGCACCGTAGTCTTCCTCAAGCGCCCGCTCATGAAGATTCCCATTCTCGGCTACGCATTCAAGCTGGCCGACTTCATTCCTGTTGATCGCACCGGTGACGCCACGGAGGCACAACTCGCCGTTGCCGATGCGGAGCGCGTCCTCGCCAGCGGCTTGCACATCACTACATTTGTTGAAGGCATGCGCTCGCCGGATGGCCGCATGCTGCCCTTCAAGAAGGGCCCATTCTATCTCGCCAAAGATTCAGGCGCGCCCTGCATTCCGGTCTCAATCTTCGGAAGCGAGAAGATTCTTCCCGTGGATAGCAAACGCATCCACCCCGGAACGGCGCACATCGTCTTTCACCCGCCCACCGACCCCGCCAACTACGCTACGCGCGACGAGCTGTCTGACGCTGTTCGCGCGGCGATAGCCTCCGCACTGCCCGAATGGATGAGGGGCTGACGCTAAGGCTGCACGATCGCGTTGTATCCGTCATCGAGCAGCTTCGTGCACATGTGCGCTGCTTCGTCGTGCGTGGCGAACGGCCCCACGCGCACGTGAATCAACCCATCCGACGGCTCGCGCTGCGCCGACACCGCGTATCCGCGCTTGCGCAGCGCATTCACCAGCACGTTGGCGTCCTCAATGTGCGATACCGAGGCAACCTGCACCATGAACTGACCTGCGGCGCCTGGCAGAGCGGGACGCACCGTGGGCGCCGCACCGGGCGATCCGCCAGGCGATCCGTTCCCCGCCGCTGGGATTGCCGGCCGCACCTGCGTTTGTGGTTGAGCTGGTGCAGCCTGCGCTGGTGCGGTAGCAGCCGAGGGGCTTGGTCCGGCCGTCGGCGTTGGTGGTGTCGCCGGATTCGTGCCGCTACCTGCGTTCGGGGTTGCGCCGTCACTTGCCGGCGAAACTGGCGATGTCTGCGCTTGCGCGTCCGCTGAAGGCTTGGGAATTGAGTCGTTCGCCTGCAGCGGCTCCTCGTCGGGAGCGGGAGTCGGCGACGCGGGTTGCGCGGCAGTCGCCGGTGCCGCAGCCGAACCGTGATGCCCCGCCGCGTATCCCAGCCAGAAGGACAGGCCACACACGAGCAGAAGGCCGAAGACGATTCCCAGAAGCGCGCCCCAACCGAGCGTCAGCTCGGTATCGCGCCCACGATTTTCGGGCTCTTCGTGCTCCGCTTCCTCGTCGTCAAAATATCCCCGCATCGACCGCCTTCACCGCATTAGAGTTTTCTGGTCGCCCACGTTCTAAGGTTGCTTCTCCACAGGCTTCGCGGGGGCCAGCTTGTTTAACAGCGACATGAACTCGATCGGCAGCGGGAAGACGATGGTCGTATTCTTCTCCACGCCAATGTCAGACAGGGTTTGCAGATAGCGCAACTGCAGCGTCATGGGCTGCGTGGCCATCAAAGCGGCCGCATCCACCAGTTTCTGCGCGGCGTTGAACTCGCCCTCGGCATGGATGATCTTCGAGCGCTTTTCGCGCTCCGCCTCGGCCTGCCTGGCCATGGCGCGCAGCAGTTGCTCCGACAGATCCACCTGCTTAATCTCCACGCTGATGACCTTCACCCCGAACGGTTCCGTGCGCTGGTCGATGATGGTTTGGATCTTCAGGTTGAGCTTGTCGCGATGGCTCAGCACCTCATCCAGTTCCACTTCGCCCAGCACCGAACGCAGTGTGGTCTGCGCGAACTGCGAGGTCTGGTAGATGTAGTTCACTACTTTGATCGCGGCGGAATTGGGGTCCACAACATAGAGCGTGACCACGGCGTTCACTTTGATGGTCACATTGTCTTTCGTGATCACATCCTGGGGCGGAACTTCCAGCACCTCCTGGCGCAGCGAGATGCGCACGATCTGGTCGATCGGCCGGAACACGAGAATAATGCCGGGTCCCTTGGGCGTCCCCAGAACGCGTCCCAAACGGAAGATGACGCCGCGCTCGTATTCGCGCAGAATCTTGATGGAGTTCAGCAGGTAGAGCACGACGATGGCGATGATCACCAAGGTCGGAATGGACATATCACCAATGGACATTGGACTTTCCTTTCCTCACTCAGCAGGGATTCTACTCCACTACTGCAATTGCCGATGTTCACTTGTGAGCGCCGTTGGCTCGACTCGCAGGAGCAAATGATTGTGACCCGTCACGCGTAAAGACGCTCCCTTGGCCACCGGAGCGCTGGCCACGGCCTGCCAAATCTCGCCCTCCACCAGCACGTGGCCCTGGGGATCGAGTGCCTCCATCGCGGTCGCCGGGAAGCCCACCAGAGCATCCGCGCCGATGCGCGACTTCCTTCTCCGGGCGCGAACCGCCAGGCGCACCAGAAAAACCGTGATCGCGCCAAACGCGGCGCTCACCGCGATCGCAACCCACGGGCTGATCCCCATCTCCGGCACCGGCGCCGCCACCAGCGTCAGTGTTCCAAAAGTCAGGCATACAATTCCCGCGATCGCCAGCGCGCCGTGGCCGCCAAACTTGGCTTCGAGCAGAAGGAGAACCAACGCTGCCAGTAGCAGCAGCACGGCGGTGTATCGGATGGGAAGCAAATCGAATCCAAAGATCGCCAGCAGAACCATCAGCGTGCCCAGCGCCCCGGGAACAATCGTGCCCGGCGCGTTGAACTCGAGATAAATCAAAAGCGCTCCGCCGACGAGCATGAGAAGCGCAATGTTTGGGTCAACGAGCCAGCCCAGAACGCCGTCACGGAGCGATTTCCGCAGCAGTTGAATGCGCGCGCCGGCCAGATGCAGCGTCACCTTCGACCCATCCATACGAGTAATCTCGCGCCCATCGAGCGCGTTCAGCAACTCCGTGTCGCTGTTGGCGATCAGGTCGATCAGGTGCTGGTTCAGCGATTCCTCCGCGGTATAGGAGTGTGACGATTGCACGGCCGCAACCGCCGCATCCGTGCTCCGATTCCGTTTGGTCACATAGGAGCGCAGAAAAGCTTCGGCGTCGTTTTCCACCTTTTGCATCTCGGTGTTGTCGGGTTGCCCGCCGAACTCGAACACGGGATGAGCTGCGCCGGCCTCGGTGCCCGGAGCCATCGCGGCCACGTCCGCCGACTCCAGAATGAAGAACCCCGCCGAGCCCGCGCGCGCTCCCGATGGAGCCACGTACACGATGACCGGCACACGCGAGCGCAGAATCCCGCCTACCATGTCGCGCATTGAGTCCATCAGCCCGCCGGGAGTATTCATCTCGATCAGCAGCGCGCTCGCCCCGTCGCCGTTGGCCCGATCCAGGGCCCTCGTTACCTCATCCGCGCTCACCGGCTGAATCGTGTCGTCCAGAACCAGCTTGTCCACAATGGGCTGCGTGAGCACCGGTCCCTGCGCGAAAGCCGAAACTCCGAATCCAAATCCAGGAAAAATCCATAAAGCTGCCGCAATCGCCACTACGGCAATGCGGCCCTTCGCAACAAGCTGTTCCATGGCTCCCCTCTTTGCAACGGGAACATGAACTTGGTTGTCCGAGGTCAGTGCGGCGAAGCCTTCAATTCTATTAACCGGGAATAGCACGAACCGCTACCCGGCACCAAAGACTGGCCGTTGTTCACTGACCGCTATCTTTCCTATCTTCCCTTCTTCGCTTCAATCTGCCTCATCAAATCCTGCGCCGTCCGGTTCGCCGGATCGAGCTTGATCGCGTCTCCTGCTTCGGTATCGGCCTGATCCAGTGACCCTGCCGCCAGATCCAGTTGCGCCAGCACAAGATATGCATCGGCCGCGGGCCCCAGTTTCAGAGCCGCGTCGGCCTCCTTGCGCGCCGCATCTGCATCGCCGCTGCGTTCGCGCACCTCGGCAAGCCCGGCGTGAGCCTGTGCGCTTGCGTCATCGGCGGTGACGGCATCTTGATAAAGCCTCTCGGCCTCCAGCAACAACCCCCGGTCCAGAAATTCCTTCGCCTGCGTGCAAAGCGTTTGCGCCCGCTCGCGAGGCGTAAGCGAAGCCAGCCGCCCGGAATTCATCTGGTCCAGCATCGCCGCTGCCTGCCGGAACGCCGATTCATCGAAGGTGCGCACAATCCGTTCCAGTGGATCTGCGCTGGGATCGGTATCTCCTGTCCCGCTTGCCCCAGTGGCCTTTCCCTTCCATGCCTGATCCAGCGCGAGCGCCTCGCCGTCGTTCGGGCGCAACCTCAGGTACTGCGCCAGCTCATTCAATGCTCCCGGAAGATTCCCCTCTCGCTTCAGGCTGACCGCCAGGTTGAAGTGGTAATCCGCCGCATCTGGATCGGCAGCCGCCGCCTGGATAAAAAGCGATATCCCATCTTTGCCCTGGCGGCTTTGCGCCACGCCCTCGTTGTTCACCACCTCGGCCAGCGGCAACACGCGCGCCACGTCGGCAAACGCCTCCTCCGCGTGCGGATAGTCGCCGGTAAACATCAACGACAGCCCGCGGTAGAAGCCCGCTTCGAGTCCGTCGGTTCCATTGCGATCCACTTTGGCGAAGGCCTCGGCAGCGTCCTGATATTGCTGTCCGTTGTAGTCTTCGCGGCCCAGCGCCATCCAGGCCTGCCCGAATCCAGGGCTCAGCTTCACCGCAGTTTGCAGGTGCCGCAATCGCTCCGCCTGGTCCGGCTCTGTGATGCCGCGAATGTACTGCTCGAACGCGGTCAACGGAATCCCGCTTCCCGCCGCCGCAAACGTCTCCTCGGATCCATTGAAGTTGGGATCAAGCTGCTTTGTCAGCTTCCATGCCAGCTCACCGAACACGGCGACCAGATCCTTCATCTCTCCGTGCGCGCTCACTTCAGGCAGCATGCGCAACGCGGGCACGTCCACCAGCGATGCCTCGGCCACAATCCCGCTGCCATCGGTCGTATAACTGCCCACTACAATCGAATCGGCGTCCAGCGTCTCCGCCAGTTTGATCGCGCTGGCCCGCGAAGGCTGAAACCCCTGCGGAAGTCCCAAATGGTCCAGTGCGTACACGCGATCGGCGCGCCTTGTCGGCTGAAAACCGGCCGAAGCAAAGCGCATGCTTAAGATTTGCGATGCCGCTTCGCGAATCCACTCCAGGCTCGGCTGCCCCGTCCGGTTATCGAATGGCAGCACGAGCAGGACCCGCGATCCGCCAGCCCCAGAGTCCGTTCCGTCGCCGCCCGAAGCATCCCCGCTCGCCTGTCCGCGTGCCGGGATCGCGGCAAGCAAAGAGAAAAAAGCCATCGTCGCCGCGCCGGCGCCAATCCGCCGCACCCACCGCGACCGCATTGCATTTCGTTGAAGCACTTCAGGGAGATTATAGGCGCTATCGCCCTCATGGGCGCGTCGCACGCGGGCATTGTGCTGCGCCGTCCATCCGATTTCGCTTGGTCTCCTGCAACCTCGCCGCTATCATCGCTCCATGACGCCCCTCACTCCGCCTCCCCGGGTCAAGCCGCTCTGGCGAGCGCTGGTTGAGGTTGCGTTTATCGTCTTCCTCTTTTATTCGAATCTGCTCATGGGCGAATTTACAGGCGTCAATGGCCAGAACAAGACGTTCGCATTTGCAATGCGCGACATCATCACGCCCACCAACTTCCTCATCGCCATCGTCAGCGCCTTCATCGGCTACGGGATCTTCGAGTTCCTGCGCAAAAAACTGTAGAAGCGCGGGCCGAACAGGCCTCTCGCGAATCATTCACTTGCTCTTGGAATGCTGCTGGCAGTTGGACGGCGAAACTATCCCAGCCACTATGAGCTAAAAGCTGAAAACTAATAGCTGTCGTTCTCAGTCCGCAAACGCCTCTTCTACGACCTTTGCCGTCTCGGGCTGCCGCTCCGGATAGTACGCGTTGCGCGCATACTGTTTCACCATGCGGTTGGTATTGAAGTAGGACCCGTTGAACGCCAGCGTCGTACGCATCAACCGCGCCCACTTCGCCGGCGCGTCGCAGTAGAGCGGAACCACCGCCGTCTCCAGCTTGGTATAGAGTGAGTGCGCCTCCTCACCGTCGTTGGCGCCGTCCTCAATCGCCCATCCGGTAACACCCTCGATGCACCCTTCAATCCACCATCCGTCCAGAATCGACAGGCTGGGTACGCCGTTCATTGCCGCCTTCATTCCGCTTGTGCCCGACGCCTCATAGGGTCGCTTTGGCGTATTCACCCACACATCCACGCCCGCCGTCAGTTGCGCCCCCAGGTCCCATGCGTAGTTTTCCAGGTACACGATCCGCAAGTCGCTATTCGAAAGCTTGCCCGCTTCCGCCACCACCTGCTGGATCAACGCCTTCCCAGGCTCATCCTGCGGATGCGCTTTACCTGCATACAGAATCTGCAAGCCACCGGCTTTGGCCGCGATCTGCTTCAACCGCTCCTCATCTGTAAACAGCAGCGTCGCGCGTTTATAGGTCGCCGCGCGCCGTGCAAATCCAAGCGTCAGTACCTTTGGATTCAGCACAAGCCCCGTCCGCGAGCCGACCTCGGCCAGCAGTTCTTCCTTGGCTCGCGCGTGCGCCGTCAGCATCTCTGCTTCAGGCACGTCGATCGCGTTGCGCAAATACAAATTGTCCCGCCGCCACGCAGGAATTCGCTCGTCCAGCATCCGTTGCACCGGTTCGCTGATCCATGTCGGCGCGTGCACGCCGTTGGTGATCGAATCGATCGAAAATTCCGGAAACATCGCCCGCGACACCTTGCCATGCTGCATCGCCACACCGTTGGCGTAGCGCGAAAACCTGAGCGCCAGCAATGTCATGTTCAGCAATCCGTCGCGAAAGCATCCCAGCTTCTCCAGGCGCGCCGTCCGTTCACCGCCCAAAATACGAGTCGCCTGCTCGGTCGAGAACCGGTCGTGTCCCGCAGGAACCGGCGTGTGGGTGGTGAACACGCACTTGCGCCGCACTACCTCGATGTCCGAATCTGTCGCCGCGCCCTGCGGGCCGCCGCCCAACTGGCTTTCAAGCAGCGCCAGCGTCAGCAGCGCCGCGTGGCCTTCGTTCATGTGGTACACGTTAATCCGCAGGCCCAGCGCATGCGCCATACGCACGCCGCCCATGCCCAGCACAATCTCCTGCTGCAAGCGGTAGTTGGTATCCCCGCCATACAGGTGATCCGTCAGGCCACGATCCCATCCGGAGTTTTCGCCCAGATCGGTGTCCAGCAGATAGATCGGCACCAAGTGCCCGAATTGCCCCGTCAGGTCATACCGCCAGGCCCGCACCGTGACCGTGCGGCCTTCCACCGCCACCGTCACCCGCGCAGCCTCTTCCGTGCAATAGTCCGCCGGGTTCCACGGCTGAATCTCTTCGGTTTGCTTCCCATGCGGGTCCAGATGCTGCTGGAAGTACCCCTTCCGGTGCAGCAGCGAAAACGCCGCCAGCGGAATGCCCAGATCCGCTGCCGAACGCAGCGTGTCCCCGGCCAGCACACCGAGGCCGCCCGAGTAAGTCGCCATCTCCGGCCGGATCGCAATTTCCATGGAGAAGTAGGCCACTAGGCCGGTTCCGGGAATTGTCTCGTGCAGGGATGATTTCGAGGGAGTGGGTTCCATATATTTTTCTTTCCGGCGACCCGGCCGGCACGGTGTGTCCGCCCCGAAACCGATCAAACCCGGCAACGCTGGAACAGTTGCCTTGTTCATCGGGGCAAATACCAAACAAGTTTAGCAAGGAATCCGCGCCGGAAAATGTCCCGGACCAGTTGCGAACATGGTTCTTTCGTGTCAGTTACTTGCAGGGCTCCGCCCAACGAAAGAAATGATTTCAAATCTATTTCGAGCCCCGTTCGTCTTTGCCCGCTCGCCGGACGAGAGCCGCTAGCTCCGCTGCCCTATTCAAGCCGGTGCGCCCCTCCCGATGCATGGCAAATGTGAATCTGAGGAGTGATTCCCGCCTTTGCCGCGTAACGCACGCCCAAAGCCTCAGCAAACGTGGCCGCTTCGCTTTGTTCGACCAAATTGATGGTGCAACCGCCGAACCCTCCGCCTGTCAGCCGTGCGCCGATCAGCCCTGGCAAATCCTGCGCCAGCTCCACCATCGCGTCGGCCTCAACACAACTGCCCTCAAAGTCCTTGCTATAGCTTCGATGTGCTTCGGCCATCAGCCGGCCCAGCTCCTTCATGTTGCCTTTGAGCAGTGCCTCGCACGCCGCCACCGTTCGCAGATTCTCGCTGATCACATGCCTGGCGCGCATCAGGCTCTTCGGCTCCATTTCGCCGCCCCATTTCTCCAGGTCCTCGAGCGTCGCGTCGCGGAGAAAAGGTACGCCGGGCCGGTGGCTCGCGATCACTGCGCACGCCGCCTCCGATTCCCGCCGTCTCGTCGGATAATCTCCTCCGGCCACCGAATGCTTCACCATCGTATTGGCGATCACCAGCGCCACATGGTCGGGAATCGGCGCAAGCTTATAGCTCAGATCGCGGCAGTCAAGCAGCAGCGCATGATTCTCCTTCCCATTCACGCTGATGAACTGGTCCATGATTCCGCAGTTCGCGCCCACAAACTCGTTTTCAGCCCGCTGGCAAAGGCGCGCCAGCACCGGTCCCGGGTAGGTCGCGCCAATCAGGTCCAGCAGCGCAATCGCCGTCGAGACTTCCAGCGCCGCCGAGCTCGAGAGCCCCGACGCCAGCGGCACATCGCTCCAGATGCTGAGGCTGAACGCGGGAATCTTGTGCCCCTCGCCCGCCAGGATCGACACCACCCCCATCGGATAGTCGCTCCAGTGCTTGCTCCCTTTTGCGGGCAGCGCGGCCGCATCAAACGTCTTCTCCTCGCCAATGTTCTCGGAGTAGACAACGATTTTGCCATCAGTCCGAGGCGAAATCCCCGCCAACGTGGCAAAGTTGATCGCCGCCGGCATCACAAAACCCTCGGCATAATCGGTGTGCTCGCCGATCAGGTTCACGCGCCCCGGCCCCACAAAGATGGCCGGCTCCGCACCAAAGCGCTGACGGTGCATGGAACGAAATACTGATGGATCGTGCATCTTTCTCAACCCCTTTTTGATTTCAAGCCTTCAAGCGCTGCAAGAGACGATTCCGCGACCCCTCGCTGCCCAATGATAACGTTTTCTCGCCAACCTCTAGCCATCCACCTTCAGCCTCTGTTCTCACGTCCCTACAACCTCGCCGCACGCAGCGCTCAGCCGGTCCCAAATCTCGCCGATCCACGCCTCGTGCCCCGGCTTCATCAGCACGCTCCGCAGGCAGGTTACAGCGCCGGAGCCTTTGTCCATGCGGCCGTGCGGGCCAAACCACGTTCCCGGCAATTGTACTAGCGCCAAGTGCAGTCCACGAAGGGCGCATGCGTCGAACGCTTTTTGGGCTCGTCCCGAGGCTTCCTGGGGAGTGGCCGCACGCAATGCCCACACCGCGATGTCCAGCTCCGGCCCGCCCGCCGCCAGACCTTCAAACCGCGCGTCGCCTCGCACCCTCCGGTCCAGCTCGACCGCCGCGCGCCGCCCCTTCGCCAACCCCTGTGCAAACGCCCCACCCGGCACAAGCGGCAACAGCTTTTGCGTCGCCCAAAGCGCAACTGCCGCTGCGCCGGCTCGCGAGCACTCCAGGCTGATCTCGCCAAGATGCAGCTCATTGGATGTGAAGTATGTGTACGGCGAGTCGTGCTTGTAGAACCGCCCGACAGCCGGATCGCGAAATAGCACGCATCCGCAGCCATAGGGCTGCAAGCCGTGTTTGTGCGGATCGATCACAATCGAGTCGGCCTGCCCGATCGCCGCATACGCCCTTCGCGCCGGTTCCTCAAGCGACTCCGCAATCAGCCGGAAGTATCCGCCATACGCAGCGTCAACATGCACGCGGAATCCGTACAGCTCCTTCAGCTTCAGAATCTCGTCGAGCGCATCCACCGCGCCCATCGCCGTGGTGCCCAGCGTCGCCACCACGGCTCCCACATCGCCCTTGCGCAGCTCGCCTTCCAGCGCTTCCAGGCTCATCCGCCCGCGCTCATCGGCAGCCACGCTCGAATACTCCAGTTTCAGCACGCCGCTGATCCGCCGGTGCGTGTAGTGCGCCTGCTCCGAGCCCACAATCCGTCGCCCCGGAGTCACCTGTCCCGCCATCCATAGCGCCTCCAAATTGGCGAACGTCCCGCTCAACGTCAGGTGGCCCAAAAACTCGTTCCAGCCGAACATCGCGGCGATCTCTTTCACCGCCTCTACTTCCATCGCCGAGCTTGCCCGCCCGCCATCCAGCGCATGGTTGTTGGGATTGATGATCATCGCCAGTGCATACGCAGCCCTTGCCAAAGGATGTGGCGGCTTCAGCATTTGTCCGGCATATAAAGGGTGGAAGTAGGGAAAGTTGTTGCGCAGGCGGTGCGCCACTGCCTCAAGCACCGAGCCCATGCCGGCCAGAGGAAGCGGCTCTTCGAAGGGAGGCAGCGCCCTGAACTCGGCCTCCAGCTCCTCGGTGGCGCGAGCCAGCAACTCGGGAACGCAATCCTTCGCCATGGCGACCTCTCACCTTATCACAGGTCGCAGCGCGCCGCTAAACCGCTACAGTTCAACAGTTTCCGTGGAGTAACACCAACTGGTGAGATGGAGCACACAATTCCTGCTGACTATTTTGACGAAAATGATAGAATATGGTCAGCGTTAGAACCGAACCGGGCGTGAGCAGTACTCGCCCAAAAGCAAGATTCTGCCAGTGTTCGCTCCGATTCATCCAGCGCAATTCAATACAGGAAATACGAACAAAATGGAACAAGGTACTGTGAAGTGGTTCAATGACGCGAAAGGCTTTGGCTTCATCTCGCGCCAGAACGGCGAAGATGTCTTCGTGCACTATTCTGCAATCAACTCAAGTGGTTTCAAGAGTTTGCAGGAAGGCCAAGCGGTGCAGTTTAACGTCGTAAAGGGCCCCAAGGGATGGCAGGCTGCCGACGTACAGCCTCTTTAACCTGATCGGCAGGATTCCGGCGGAATCTGGTTCGAAACAGCAGCAGGGCTGAGAGCGCTCCTGAGCACGATCTGGAGCGAACCCGGCCCTTTTGCGTTTTTCCCGCCGCTTTCGGGTCCCTAAATTCGCCAACTTGCGAGATTTCCAACTCGTCGACCTGCCGGCCCCGCTAGCTACGCTGACTCCGCGAACTCCGCTGCCCCTGCCCTCGACTTCGCGCCTTCAACCCTCTATCCTCAAAAGTTGGCCGCATTCTTCTTCATTCCGCGGCCGCACCGGAATTCATAAAACACATGAGCACGAACATGATCGCCGTACATCTGCCCGACGGGGCCATTCGCGAAGTGCCCTCCGGCACAACGCCTCTCGAAATCGCCAACTCCATCTCCCCGCGCCTCGCTGCGGCGTCCATCGCCGCGCGCATCGCTCCCGTCGCCTCAGCCACCGTCCAAGGCTCCGCCGACGATCGTCAATCGCACGGCGAGTCAGCGTCTGAGGCGTCGATGTATGCCACGGAAGACGCCGCCGCACCGCGCCTCGTCGATCTCTCAGCGCCACTGACCTCCGACACGCGCCTCGAGCTCGTCAAGGAAAACGATCCTGACGCGTTAAAGGTTCTGCGTCATTCTTCCGCGCATGTTCTGGCGACCGCCGTCCTGGAGTTGTTTCCCGAAACGAAGCTTGGCCACGGCCCCGCGACCGATTCCGGCTTCTTCTACGACTTCTACCGCGAAAAGCCCTTCGTTCCTGAAGACCTCGCAGCCATCGAAGCCAAAATGGCCGAGGTCGTCGCGCGCAATGAGCCATTTGTTCGCGAGTACGAGCCGCGTGAGAAGGCGCTCGCCGAATTCGAGCGCGACGGCGACTTCATGAAGACCCACTTCGTGACCAAGTTCACCGCGCCCGGCGACCAGGTCAGCTTCTATCGCAACGGCAAGTTCGTCGATTTCTGCCGCGGTCCGCACGTCCCCTCCACCGGCCGCGTCAAGGCTTTCAAGGTCACCAGCCTCGCCGGCGCCTACTGGCTCGGCGACGAGAAGAATCCGCAGCTCCAGCGCATCTACGGCACCGCGTTCTTCTCAAAAAAAGATCTCGACGATCACTTCGCCCGCCTCGAAGAAGCCGCCCGCCGCGACCATCGCGTTTTAGGAAAGCAATTAGACCTCTTCAGCATTCAGGAACTGGCCGGCGCCGGGCTCATCTTCTGGCACCCAAAGGGCGCCATCATCCGCAAAGTGATGGAAGACTGGATGCGCGACGAATGCCTCAGGCGCGGCTACCAGCTTGTCTACACGCCCCATGTCGCCCGCATCAATCTCTGGCAGACCTCCGGCCACGAAGGCTTCTACGCCGCCAACATGTACACACCCATGGAGCTTGACGATGCGCTCTATCGCCTGAAGCCCATGAACTGCCCGTTCCACATCCTCATCTACAAGAATTCGCCCAAGAGCTATCGCGATTTGCCCGTGCGCTACGCCGAACTGGGCAATGTCTACCGCTACGAGCGTTCCGGAACCATGCATGGCCTGCTGCGCGTGCGCGGCTTTACGCAGGATGATGCCCACATTTTCTGCATGCCCTCGCAAATCGAAAGCGAAGTCGCCGCCTGCATCGATTTCGCCGAGGCGGTCCTGAAGACCTTCGGCTTCTCCGAGTTCAAGGTCGAGCTGTCGACATGGGATCCGAACGACCGCGCTCACTACGCCGGCTCGAATGAAAATTGGGACCTTGCCATTCGCTCGCTCGACAATGTGCTCAAAGCGAAGGGCATCAAGTACAAAACAATCCCCGGCGAGGCTGCCTTTTACGGCCCCAAGATCGACATCAAACTTGTCGATGTCCTTGGCCGACTCTGGCAGCTATCGACGGTTCAATTTGACTTCAACCTTCCCGCGCGCTTCGAGCTCGTGTATGTCGGCGAAGACGGCGAGCGCCATCAGCCGGTCATGGTTCACCGCGCGTTGTTCGGATCTGTCGAAAGGTTTTTTGGCGTCCTCATCGAGCACTATGCCGGTGCATTCCCGCTCTGGCTCGCGCCCGTACAGATCGGCCTCGTCCCCATCAGCGAGAAGCACCTGGCCTACGCGCAGAAGCTCGAAGCCGAGCTCAAATCCGCCGGCTTCAGGGTCGAAACCGACGGCCGCAACGAGAAGATGAACGCCAAGATTCGCGACTTCGCCAACCAGAAGACGCCTTACATCCTCGTCTTCGGCGACAAGGAAGAATCCTCTGGCTCGGTCAGCGTCCGCACCCGCGGCAAAGGCGACCAGGGCTCCATGCCGCTCGCCGCATTCATCGCCAAAGCCAAAGAGCTGATCGCGACCCAATCCACGGGGTTGTAAGGTTCGTATCAGTGCACGACAGGTCCGCTTGCATCAGACGATTGCTGGAGGCCGCCATGCTTCGCACCGTCCGCCCCGACGACGCACCTTCTATAGCTGAGATCTACAACCACTACATCCTCAACTCGCCGGCTACGTTTGAAGAAGTCCCAGTCAGGCCTGAGGAGATGCGCCAGCGAATCCTGGAAACTACCCAGGCATATCCGTGGTTCGTGTGCGAAGAGGACGGAAAACTTCTGGGGTACTGTTACGGTCGCAAATGGCGAGAGCGCGCGGCCTATCGCCATACCGTTGAAGTGTCGGTGTATCTGCAACCTTCAGCGTTCGGTAAGGGAAGAGGTTCCGGTTTGCTCGACGCTCTCCTCGCCGAGCTGCGCACCCGCACGGTTCACTGCGCCATTGGCGGCGTTTCCCTCCCGAACGACGCAAGCGTGGCGCTCCTTGAGAAATTCGGATTTCGGCCCGTGGCGCACTTCAAGGAAGTCGGCAACAAATTCGGCCAGTGGATCGACGTCGGCTACTGGCAACTCCTGCTTCGAGTGCGATATTCGCGCAGAGCGTATTTAACCCAACGTGTACTTAACTCCGCTGCCTTACACGTTAATCGCCATCCCTCTCGCCCCGTGCACCTGGCCCCCCAATCGCCCCAAAATTGTCCGGCGATTGACTTTGCCCAGAAGTATGAAGCGGTATAGTAGGCTGCAAGGGCTCTTGGCTAACGATCCGGAAGCGGTGAAACCGGCCCTTCTCATTCCCTTTTGAATCATTCCCAATGCAAGGCTTCGCAAGAGATCGCTCCCTATTTTGCGAGAGAAAGTTGAGACTCAGCATGGAAGGCTTCTGGACGGTTCAATTTGTCGGCGTGCAAGGCTGGGGTACGGGCGTTGTGGTCTATATCGGGGGCCACGTATTCGGCGGCGATAGCGCCGTCATGTTTACGGGCACCTACGATCGGCAGGGCGATGCCGTGACCGTTCAGCTTCACGTAAAGCAGATTGCGCCTGGACTGATGAACGTGATGGGCCGTCCGGAATTCGATTTGGATTTGTCCGGAACCCTGGCCGGAGACACGCTGAAACTTGCAGGGAACATACCCGGAACAGAGCTACGCTTGAAATGCACCGTTACGAAGCAGTGCGACTTGCCCGCGAGGGCTTGAGAAATTTGGGGACGAGAAGCGCGCTCGACGCTTCAATTGGCCCGCTGACTTGTGAGCAACGGTTCAGACTGACCGGCAATCCGGAAGTATTTTTTCGATTCGGCGACTTACTGATGGATGACCAGCTTCGAGCGCGAGTGCGTTCTCCCGCGCAAATCCTTACGCGTTGATCGCCATCCCCTCCACCGCGCCGTATCCATCGAGCATCGCCTCACTCAGCGTCGGGTGCGCGTGGATCGTGAACATCAAGTGGTCCACGGTTCCTTCGAGTTCCATCACAGCAACCGCCTCGGCAATCAGCTCCGTGGCTTGCGGCCCGATAATGTGCACACCGAGAATCTCGCCATATTTCGCGTCAGAGACAACCTTTACAAACCCGTCGTGGCTGCCCACAATCGTCGCCTTCGAGTTTCCCGCGAAAGGAAATTTGCCCACTTTGACTTCGTGGCCTTTTTCCTTCGCCTGCGCCTCGGTCAGTCCTGCCGAGCCAATTTGCGGCTCGGTGTAGGTGCAGCTCGGAATGCGATCGCGCCGAACCGGCCGGTAGTACTGCCCCGCGATCTTCGCCATCGCCACCATCCCGCTCATTGCGCCCACGTGCGCCAGTTGCGGCAGCCCGGCCACAATGTCGCCAATCGCAAACACTCCCGGCTCCGCCGTTTCCTGCGCCTCATTCACTTTCACAAACCCGCGCTCCAGCTCAACCTTCGTCTTCTCCAGGCCAATCCCGCTGGTCAGCGGTCCGCGCCCCACGGCCACCAGCACCTTCTCAGCCTCTTTTACTTGAGCGTTTCCGTTCGCATCCGTGTAGCTCACGCGAACGCCATCCGCCGTCTTCTCCACTTTCTCTACCTTCGCACCAGTGCTCGTCTCAATCCCGCGCTTACGAAACACCCGCGCCAACTCCTTCGAAATCTCCTCGTCCTCCACCGGAACCATGCGCGGCAAGAATTCGAGAATCGTCACTTCGGTACCGAAGCTCCTGAAGATTGACGCAAACTCCACACCCACCGCGCCCGCTCCAATCACGATGAGCGACTTCGGAGGCGCGCTCATGTCGAGAATCTCGATGTTGGTCAGGATCGTCGCGTCCGCTTTCAATCCAGGTAGCAGCTTTGCCTCGGACCCCGTCGCGATCACCACGTTCTTCGCCTTCACTTGGCTCTTCACACCGTTCGCATCTACATCCACGGTGTGAACGCCGCTTTGTGCTGACCCAGTCACTCGTCCAAAACCAGAAATCACCGCGATCTTGTGCTTCTTCATCAGGAATTCGAGGCCCTTCACGTGTTTCGTGATGATTGCGTTCTTTCGTGCAAGCACTGCCGTCCAATCGAGCGACCGCGCCTCGACCCCCTTGATGCCAAACTCATCCGCGTCCTTCAGGTAGTCCCAAAGTTCGGCGTTGAACAGGAGCGCCTTGGTCGGAATGCAGCCCACGTGCAGGCACGTCCCGCCCAGCTTTGGGCTCGCGTCAATTAACGCGACTTTTAGCCCGTACTCCGCCCCGCGGATCGCCGCCGTATAACCCGCTGGCCCGCCGCCGATTACTGCCACGTCATAAATTGTCTCTGGATTTGTCTCTGCCACTGGGAAGCTCCGTTCCGTGCGCTCCTCACGGCGAGCGCTATCTCGACACCCTTAGTTTAAATGGCTGCGCGAATGCGCGAGTGCGCGCTCAACCAGCTCCGCCGCCTCTCTCACCGTCTCCTCCGCATCCCCGAACGCTTCAATCCACCGCACCTCCGGCTCGCGACGGAACCACGTCATCTGCCGTTTCGCGTAGTTGCGATGACCCTGCTGAGCTGCCTTGATTGCATCTTCTATATTCATCGTCCCGTCCAGCATGCCGCGTGCCTGCCTATATCCCAGCGAATCCAGCGCCTTCATCGGGCCGTATCGCTCGAGCAGCCGGCGCGTCTCCTCGACGAGGCCCGCAGCAAACATCGATGCGCAGCGCTGGTTCAGCCGGTCATAAAGCTCCCGCCGCGGCGGTTCCAGCCCGATCTTCAGCAGCCTGAACCCCGTCAGCGGATCGCGCCCCATCACTTCCGACATCGGCTTCCGCGCTGCCACGCACACCTCGATTGCCCGGATCAACTTCGCCGTATCGTTTGCGTGAATGCGCTCCGCTGTCGCCGCATCCATTCTCCGCAACAACCGATGCAGCCAGCCGCTTCCATGCCTCTCTGCACTCCGCCGGAGTCTCGCCCGCAGGTCTTCACGCCGCGCCGGCCCTGCAAACAGCCCCTCCGTCAGCGCGCGCAAATACAAACCCGTTCCGCCGGTGACAATCGGCAAGCGCGCGCGCGCCCCAATCTCCTGGAGGGCCTTGCGGGCAAGTCTGCTGTATTCGCCTGCAGTAAACGGCTCGTCCGGCTCTGCCACATCGATCAGATGATGCGGCACGCGCGCCCGCTCCTCTTTGGTTGGTTTCGCCGTGCCCAGCTCCATGCCGCAATACAGGGCCACCGAGTCGCAGCTCACGATCTCGCCGCCGAACCGCTCGGCCAACTCGAGCGAAAGCGCCGTCTTCCCGCTCCCCGTCGGCCCGAGCAGAATCACAGCGAGCGGCAACACCTCGCGCCCCGAGTTGCTCGTACTATCGATGCTTTCCTCCAAAGGATTCGCCGTCTGCGCAGGACTTACCACCGCCACCACCCCGGCGGAAAAATCCACTTCGGATTGGTATGCCAGAGCCACCACAGGCAGATCGCCGCTGCAACAATGAGCAAGCCGAAGACCTGGTTGCGCCGGAAGACGCGCGTTTGCTCCGCGCGCGCAGCCTTCTCGGCCTGCAGCTCGTTGTACGGCTTGATGCGCCTCTCGACCATCCTGCCTCTGACAACCGGCTCGTGCGCCGCATTGCCGACGCATCCCGCATCAGTATAGGCGAGCGCTAGCTCATCAAATTCCGCGTCGATACCGTTTGACTTCCCCTGCCCCCATTGCCGACCATTGTTTTTCTGGTCGTTTTCTGGTCCTGGATGAGTTTCGATGAGTTCGGTGGGAAGGAAGATTAAATGAAAGTCCTGATCCTCGGTTCCGGCGGCCGCGAACACGCGTTGGCCTGGGCGGTTAAGCGCAGTTCGCGTGTCACTGAGGTCGTCTGCGCTCCGGGCAACGGCGGTATGGCCCAAATCGCCCGCTGCGTTCCCGTCGACCTCAAGAATCTTGCCGCCATGGTCCGCCTCACCGAATCTGAAAAGCCCGATCTCACCGTCGTCGGACCCGAACTTCCACTCTCGCTCGGCATCGTCGATGAGCTCCAGCAGCGCGGCTTGCGCGTTTTTGGTCCCACGCGCGCAGCAGCGATGCTCGAATCCAGCAAAGGATTCGCCAAGCGCTTCCTGCAGCGCCACAACATCCCCACGCCCAACTACGCCGTCTGCTCGACTCCGGAAGAAGTCGAAAAGGCGATTGAAATCTTTCATCCGCCCATCGTGGTCAAGGCCGACGGCCTGGCCGCGGGCAAAGGCGTCATCATCTGCGATTCGCGCAACATCGCCGCCGAAGCCGCGCATGGTCTCTTCACCGGCGCACTCCTCGGCGCGTCTGAGCAGCAATTGGTCATTGAGGAATTCATCGAGGGCGACGAGATCAGCTACCTCTGCCTCAGCGACGGCAAGCACGTTGTGCCGCTCGTTCCAGCGCAGGACCACAAGCGCATCGGCGAGGGCGACACCGGTCCCAACACCGGCGGCATGGGCGTCTATTCCACCGATTCGCTCCTCGACCCCGCGATGTCGGAGTGGATTCTGCACCACATCGCCGAGCCCGCCGTGCAAGGCATGGCTGCCGAGGAGACTCCATTCACCGGCGTTCTCTACTGCGGGCTCATGATGACCGCGCGCGGCCCGCAGGTGCTCGAATTCAATGCTCGCTTCGGCGATCCTGAAACTCAGGCCATCCTGGTTCGCCTGGAAAGCGATCTTGTCGACGTGCTCGATGCCTGCGTCGACGGCCGCCTCGCCGACACTCCTCTTCACTGGTCGCCCGCCGCTTCAGCATGCGTCGTGGCCAGCTCTGGCGGCTATCCCGGCAGCTACAAGAACGGCTTGCCCATCACCGGCCTCGCGGCAGCGGCCCAGGTCCCGGGCGTGCAGGTTTTCCACGCAGGCACTGCGCAGGTGGGCGGGCAAATTGTCACGGCCGGCGGTCGCGTTCTCGGCGTCACTGCCGCTGCCGAATCTCTCGATCAGGCTCTTGCCCGCGCCTATCAGGCTATGGCGGAGATATCCTTTGAAGGAATGTATTACCGGCGCGATATCGGGCATCGAGCCTTGAAAGGGAAATCATGAGCGCACAACCGGTCTCATAAATGCCCCAGATGCATCACGCGTACGTATGGGACCCAACAACAAGGCGGGTCCCATGATCCCAACGAGTCGAGGATGATTGCTTATGAGACCGGTTCCGGGAGTCACGCTGGAAGAGATGCTTGCCTGGAACGATCAAGCGTCCGAATATTGGAAGTCTCACTTCGACGCCAACCCGAATCTGCTTGATCTGCCCTGCGGCATCGGCGGCGCGGCCAACGTACAGGAGTTTGTGCGCCATATCTGGGGCGCGGAGCTGCGCTGGGCTCAGCGCCTCGCCGCCGTTCCGGTCACTGTTAAGGAGAGGATCCCCACAGGCCCGCTTGACGAGCTCTTCGAAGTGCATCTTCAGGCGGTCGAAATCTTTCGCAACCTTCTCACTTTGCCCGAAGAAAGTTGGAGCGGCGCGTACGTCCTTGAATTCGATTGGGTGCCCGAGAAAGAACGAGTCGTCTCGCGAAGAAAGATAGCGGCACACGCGCTCTTCCACAGCCAGCGCCACTGGGCGCAACTCGCCACCCTGGTCCGCAACGCTGGTTTCCCCTCAAACTTTCGCGGCGACCTGCTCTTCAGTCCGGCGCTGCGCTAGGTTCCGGCAAGTCAGGTGGCGCTGCCGGTTGCTTCTGAAAGCACGACCGGCACAGCACCGGCCTGCCCTGCGTCGGCTTGAAGGGAACCGTCGTCTCGGTGCCGCACTCCGAGCACGTGGTCCGCGTCTCGGGGCGCACGCGCTGCGTCCCCCGGGCACGCTTCGCCTTGCACTGCTTGCAGTGCTTGGGATCGTTTTTGAATTGTTTATCGTGGAAGAACAACTGCTCGCCTGCGGTGAACACAAACTCGGCGCCGCAGTCAACACACTTCAGGACTCGATCGGTGAATTCCATGGCCGGCTTCCCTCACAGGGACTTCCACCGAAATCGGCCATGGCTCAACAGGAACTTGCCGGTCGCGGTTCCCTGATATCGTTCGTCGCACTTCAAGGGGCCCGGACCGCACTAAAAAATAGAGCGGCATTCGAACTTTCGCCCGGTAAAACCCGGGTAACGTATAACCCTGCGCGTCCTATCACGTGCTGGGTGATTGGTTGCGCTTTTCAGTTTCTGAAGGGATTTGCGGCGTCATGCCCAAGGGCTCATACGTTGGGCGCAGGCCAACGGGCAACCGCGGACGTCAATCGACAGAAACTGGAGCAACGCAACAGCCAATTAAATCGCCGCGACTGCCGTCCTGATTCTCTTTAGGCAATCTGGCGGCTTTCGTTGTCTTGCCTCGAAAGCCGCCTGGACGTCGCTACTCGCGGCGGGTTAAGAAATCAATCTTGCTCTTTACGAGCCTTCTTGCGGTTCCGCTTGCGCGCCAAGGCTGCCTTGACGCGACGCTTCTCGCCTGGCTTCAGGTAGTAGGAGTGACGCTTCACTTCCTTGATGATGTCCTCCTGCTGCACCTTCCGCTTAAATCGGCGCAAAGCATTTTCCAGCGGTTCGCCTTCCTGAACGCGAACCTCCGCCAAAGAGTAACACCTCCAAACCTGCCTGTAAGGCTTCTATTATCATAACCGACTTTTCATTTCCGAGCCAACAGAACGATTACGCTCCGACGCCTGCTTACCGGTCTCCGTTTCGAGCAGCGCCGCCCCGCGTCGCCGCCGAGGGCAGTTAAACTTTCAACAAGAGGTCGTCGCAGAGGTTTTCATGCTCCGAAGCTATCAGGGCCATTCGCCCAAAATCCCCGCGAGTTGCTACATCGACCCCTCCGCCCAAATCCTCGGCGACGTGGTGCTCGGCGAGCGCTCGTCGGTGTGGATGAACGCCGTCCTGCGCGGTGACGTCAACTCCATCCGCGTGGGCGCCAACTCCAATGTTCAGGACTGCTCTGTCCTCCACGGCCAGCGTAACCTCTATCCCGTCATCGTGGGCGACTGGGTCACCATCGGCCACAACGCCACCGTTCACGGCTGCGTGGTCGAGGATATGTGTGTCATCGGCATGGGAGCCACCATTCTCAACAACAGCCGCATCGGCGAGGGCTGCATCATCGCCGCCGGCTCCGTTGTTCCGGAGCACACCGTTGTTCCGCCGCGCACGCTCTGGGCGGGCGTTCCCGCGAAGCAGCGCCGGGAAACTACCGATAAGGATCGCGATCTCATCCGCGAATATGCGCAGAACTATCTCGATTACGTCGACATCTACCTGAAGAATCCTCCGCAAATCCTCTGACATCTTTGGGTCAGATTCAATCCGCAAATCGATGCAGTTGGCGTCAGACGATTCGAAGATGACTCCATCGTCATCTTTGCCCACTTCATTCAGAGATTGCGCTCAATTCCGTTGACATTCATCTGCCCGAAATAGTCGGATAGTAAACAGCCCGGCTCTGCCGGTTCTAAATCAAGAATCCATGCAAGAAAACCAGATTTTCCCCAACTCAAAGCGATCGCGCCGCTTCTTTGCATTCGTGCCGTTCCTCGCGGCGTTCGCTCTCAGTCTTGGGCTTTGCGCCCAGGCCCAAACCTCGCCTGCAGCAAATGCCATCGACAGCAAGTCGCTTCCCGATGCGCCGTCGCCGCAACCGTCTTCGCAAGACGATGTGACGGTCCGCAATGTGCCGCGCAATTTCCTCCGCGATCAGGCGGCAATCTGGACCAGCCCGAAAGACTTGCGCACCCACGACCTCGAGTGGCTCGCTCCGCTCGCCGTTGCCACCGGCGTGGCCTTCGGAACCGATCATTACGTCATGACGCAGGTCGTTTCAAAGAATCCCAGCTTCAACCAGGCGAACATCAATGCTTCGAACGCAATGATTTATAGCCTTGTAGCCACTCCGGTCGTTATGTATGGATTCGGCCAATTCCGGCAGGACGACCACGCGCGCGAAGCCGGGATCCTTGCTGGTGAGGCAATGGTCGATGGAGTGGTTGTGGAGCAGGGCCTGAAGCTGGTCTTCTGGCAAGAGCGACCCTACCAGGACAATGCGAGAGGGAAGTTCTTTCAATCGAGCGCGGGCGTCGACTCCGCGTTCCCCTCTTCTCACACGCTGATTGCATTCTCAGCCGCGTCCGCGCTCGCCGCCGAATACCCCTCCCACTGGGCTCAATTCGCGCTCTACTCAGCCGCTACGGGAGTGGGAATCACCCGCGTCCTGGGCCAGGATCACTTTCCCGCCGATGTGCTGGTCGGCGGCGCCCTCGGATGGCTCATCGGCCACAACGTCGTTCGCCACCATCGTCCGAGGCTCGGCATGCAAATCAAATCCATCGTCGAGTCAGCCCGGGGCGTTGACGGCTTAGAATAAGAATCGACGATCCATGACAAAGACTTTACGCAGCCGTGTTCCGCTGATTGTGTTCTGTTGCTACCCCGCAATCCTTCTTTTGCTTCTTATCTTCGCGTTTGTTGACCGGGACGAATTTGGCTTTAGTTTCATACCGGTCATCTACGCCACCGGCCCCCTCAGTCTGTGGCTTCTTAAGGCAAACTCCCAATTCCTGGTAGCCATTTATGCGGGCGGCACAGCGAATGCCGCCATCCTCTATGCGCTTCTGAAGGTAGCTGATTTCGCGCGCAAATCCCGTGCCTCTAAGCCCTGAATCCCGGCCCTCGTTCCCTTGATCCCTTGTTCCCTTGGTCCCTGCTTCTCACACCGGCAGCGGATTCCTGTTTGAAAAGAACTTCCGCTGGTGCCAGTAGGGGTAAACCGGTTCGCGATTGCTCGCCTTGTCGAGCGCGGCCACCTGGTCCGCAGTCAGATTCCAGCCCACCGCGCCCAGATTCTGCCGCAACTGCTCTTCGTTCCGCGCGCCCACAATCACGGATGAGACCGTCGGCCTCTGCAACAACCAGTTGAGCGCAACCTGCGGAACCGTCTTCCCTGTCTCTGCCGCCACTTTGTCGAGTGCGTCGACAACCGTGTACAGATACTCGTCTGGCATCTGCGGTCCGGCATCGGCAATCGAGTGCAACCGGCTCACGTCTGGCAGAGGTTTGCCGCGGCGGATTCTGCCCGTCAGGCGCCCCCATCCCAGCGGGCTCCAGATGAGGGCGCCAACCTTCTGATCGAGCGCCAGCGGCATCAGCTCCCACTCGTACTCGCGGCCGATCAGCGAGTAATACACCTGGTGCGCGACAAATCGCGTCCAGCCGTAGCGATCGGCCACTGCCAGCGACTTCATCAGGTGCCATCCGGAAAAATTCGAGCACGCGATGTATCGCACCTTGCCCTCGCGGACAAATTTGTTCAGCGTGTCCTGCACCTCTTCGATCGGCGTCATCGCGTCAAAGCAGTGCAGATGGTAGATGTCGATGGTTTCCGTTCCGAGCCGCCGCAGGCTGGCCTCGAGCGCCCGTCGCAAGTAGTAACGCGAGGAGCCCAGATCATTCGGCCCGTCTCCCGTTGGAAATCCCGTCTTGGTCGAGATCAGCGCCTTGTCCCGCTTACCTTCGAGGGCCTTCCCGAGGATCTCTTCCGAGCGGCCTTCGGAGTAGCCGTCGGCTGTGTCAAACAGGTTGACCCCGGCTTCAAAGCAGATATCGATCTGCCGCCGCGCTTCCTCGACCTCGGTTTCGCCGAACCCTTTGAAAAACTCGTTGGTCCCGCCAAACGTCGCGGTGCCAAAGCTCAACGCCGAAACTTTGAGGCCTGAGCCTCCCAGCAATCGATATTCCATGGCTCTTTGGATGCGCTCCACTGCGCAAAGTTCCAGTTGCAGGGCCCCGATCACTCCGGAACCTGATCACTCCGGCAGCAGATTCAGTCCGAAGTCCGCTGGATCGCCGAGCACATTCAGATAGTAATTCTCGTTGGGATACGGAACATAAATCCGATCCGACGGCCCAACCTTGGAGTACTTCTGCCAGCGGGGATTGCTGTGGTCCTCGCCGGCCAGGTCGGTGAAGGTAAACGTCATCCACGGCCATACGCGAATGTAATCCACTGCGACCTCCGGCACGCGCGCCGTTTCGCTGGTCACCTTGCCGTAAACGCGCACCAGCGCCAGCGCCGGAATCCGCGCGGGATCCACTTTGAGCTTCGCCACAAAATCGCCGTCGCCGCTTTTTGCCACCAGCATGATGTGGCAATCCGTCATGCCGTCGAAGAAATGGTGCTGAACCAACAGTGTCGCGTCTCCGCCGCTCTGCCCCGGCGGCGTAATCCCGCGCACGATCCCGAACCATGCCACGTACATCCCGGTTTTACCGTGCATCGTGTAGTTGCCGCCGAATGCCGTGTCGTTGGTCTTTTCCGGCTCGCTGAGGCGGGAGTAGAAAGGCGCTTCACCCGTAGCCGGCCTATACGCGCAAGTTGCCAGGGTGTCTGTGGGCTTGAGTTCCTTCGCCGGCTGCACGTCGATTGGGGTCTGCGCCTTTGCGCCCAGAGTTAATGCGCCAATCGCCACCAGCGCCAGTGCGCGCCATCGCATGGGAATTCTTGTTGCGGAAGTTCGCTGGCGGCTGGGGCGCTTCATCTTGCAGGAAGTTTATCGCAAAATGGAAGAGCCGCCCATCGCTGCGGCAACGCATCAAGCGTTGCTCAACCCAGGCAGCTCGCCTTTATCTGTTGACCCCTGAAACCTGACCCTAGCAGCTCAGCACATCCTGCAGCTTGGTCAGGGTGCGATGCAGGTCCTTGTCCGTGCGGCGCTGCTCGTCGATCTTGCCGATCGAGTGCATCACCGTGGTGTGATGCTTATTGCCGAACTGGCGCCCGATCTCCGGCAGGCTCGCCTCGGTCATCTGCTTGGCCAGGTACATTGCGATCTGCCGCGGAACGACCACATTGCGCGAGTTGTTCTTCTGCTTCAGATCCGCCACGCGCATGCCAAACTGCTCCGCGACGGCGCGCTGAATTGCCTCGATAGTGATCTTCCGCACCTGCATGTCGATGAACTGCTTCAGGCACTGCTGCGCTGCCGCCAGAGATATCTCCATGCGGTTCAGTTGGCACCATGCGATCAGCCGCACCAGCGCCCCTTCCAGCTCGCGCACGTTGGTGCGCACATTTGACGCCACAAACAGCGCTACATCGGTCGGCAGTTGCGCCTGCTCGCTCTCGGCCTTCTTCAGCAGGATGGCCACTTTGGTTTCAAGATCGGGCGGTTGAATATCCGCGATCAATCCCCATTCGAAGCGCGAGCGCAGCCGTTCCTCAATCTCCGTCAGCTCCTTGGGCGGCCGGTCCGAAGCGATCACCACCTGCTTCATGCTCTCGTGCAGCGCATTGAACGTGTGAAAGAACTCCTCTTGCGTGCGTTCCTTCTGCGAGATGAACTGAATGTCGTCGATCAGCAGCACTTCCACCGTGCGGAAACGGTCGCGGAAGCTAGTCATGCGATCGTTGCGGATGGAGTTGATCATCTCGTTGGTGAACTTTTCCGCCGAGACGTAGCAGATGTTCGCGACCGGCTGCCTCCGCTTCACCTCGTGCCCGATGGCGTGCATGAGGTGAGTCTTGCCCATCCCCACTCCACCGTAAAGAAACAGCGGATTGTAGGCGCGCGAAGGACGTTCCGCAACGGCCAGAGCCGCGGCGCGCGCAAATTGATTTCCGTTGCCGCTCACGAAGGCATCGAACGTGTAGCGTTGGTTGAGCTGCGCCGCGGTCGACCAGTCGAACCGGCCCTGCTCTGGCGCGCGAGCGGCATTGGCCGGCGGAGCCGTGGGCGCGTGCGACGGCACGGGACCAAATCCGCCGTCCCTGCGCTGTGGCGGAATCGATGGATCCTCATCGGCAGTCACGAAACACACGTCATCGAATTCCAGCGACTGGAGATCGATCGCTTCCTGAATCAGGTCGCCGTACTTGTCGCCGATGTGCTGGAACTCGGGCGAAGGCACGCGCACGTACAGCTTCCGCCCCGATGCATGGCTGAATCGAGTGGGCTTGAGCCACGTCTCAAATGATTGACGGATGACCTTCTTCTCGAGTGCTGCCAGAATCTGGAGCCAGGGATTGAGTGCCGAGGTCGGGGTAGTCGCAAATGCCATCGTACAATCCTTGCCGAATTCCCCCGGCGTTGCGCCGGGCGGTTCGTTTGCTGAATTTCAGGCAACGGCTTCTTCCATGCGCAATGCAAATTGCTTTGCGCTCGCTTTTTGGCGGCCGTTAACCCGTACACTACTGATCTGCCCCGAAGGATTCAACGCCGGGGCCGTCGAGTAAAATTCGTAACGAGGAACGCTCGAAATTTCACGCGAAATTTCAGGAACGGTCCCGATAGTAGCACAAACCGAGACCGTTGCAATCCCCTATTCACACAAGTTTTCTGCGATCTCGTGGAGTTGCACCAAGGATGGTGAAACTTCGTGCGCTGGTTACCCGCGTTACTGAAGTGCGGCGCTCATGCTGCGCTTTTCACTTCAACTGTGCGGCTCTCTTTCAGCATAACCTCTCCTTCGCATCTCCCTTGCCACATCGTGAAGCGCGCTCCTCCGCTGGATTCCGGAATTCGCCTACGGTATACTTGGAATTGCTGGGATAGCGTTTTCGGCAATCAGGTAACACGAAGCCACAACAGTAAAGTCAACGGGACCAACAGGGAGTGTTGACCATCCTCGGGTTCAAGAACCGCACGCAATTGCCGAAAACGCCGTAAATCGCAGATTTTCTTTCGGAAACAGGAGCGGGTTACCATGCCCAAGCGTACATTTCAACCCAACCGCCGCCACCGTGCGAAAACGCACGGCTTCCGCGCGCGCATGAAGTCCAAAGCCGGCGCCGCCGTGCTCAGCCGCCGCCGCGCCGCCGGGCGCAAGCGAGTCTCTGTAAGCCCTGGGCATCGCGACTGATTCTCCGGCCGGTTCCTCGATGAAAGCGCTGCGCTCTTTGCACCTGGAGCTTCCGCGCAGCGCGGGCATATTCCTCATGACTTCAGCTTCAAAACCTGTTCAGCGCCAAACCCTGGCGAGCTCGCGCCTTCGCAAGCACGCCGACTACCTGCGCGCCTACGCCGCGGGACGAAAACGGCATTCCGCCGCGATGAGCTGGTTCCTTGCGCCGCAAACGACTGGAACTGAAAGTGCTCCGCCCGCGTCGCGCGTCGGTCTCACTGTCGGCAAAGTCATGGGTAAGGCCCACGAGCGCAACCGCATCAAGCGCCGCATGCGCGAGGCTCTGCGCCGCCATGTCGATCTGCTGCCTGCCGGCTTCGATCTCATCTTTCACCCGCGCCGCAACGTGCTTACCATGGAATTCGCGCAACTTGAGCGGGAGATTGTGCGTATCCTTGAACAAGCCCGGGATGAGGCGGCGCGAACCGTGAAGGTTCCCGCGCCCAAAGCCCGGCTGACGCCCGCACCATGACGCGCATCTTGCTTGCACTTCTCGCCTTTTACAAACGCTGGCTTTCGCCGGCGTTGCATTCGCTGCACCCCGGCGGCTGCAAATATCTGCCCACCTGCAGTGAGTACGCTGCCATCGCCATCGCCACCCACGGCCCGCTGCGCGGCTCTGCCCTGGCCGTCTGGAGACTGCTGCGCTGCCATCCCTTTACGCCCGGGGGATTCGATCCTGTCCCTGCGGCGGCTGTCCGGCCTGTTCACCCAGGCGGGCCGCACCCTCAAGCCCCGACGGCTTTCCCCCACGAACCTTTACCATAGGTAGAGCGGCTGCCCGGCGGGCTGCCCTCTCGAAGACGATAGGAAGTTTCCTTTGCCCGAAGTTCACAATCCCAATCTGCAATCGCAGGGCTCCGGCGGCGGTGGTGGCGACATGCGCTCCACCATGGCCTTTATGCTCGTTGTGCTCGCCGCTTTTCTCGGCTACCAGTACTTCTTCCAGAAGCCCAAGCCGCAAGAGCAGCCGCCCGCTATCGCTCAAACCCAGCCGGCCGCGCCTGCAGCCCAGGCCACGGAGAGTCCGGCGAAATCTGCCTCAGCCTCCGCGCAACCCGCTGGCTCCACGCCGCAAATCGCCGCCTCCATTGAGACCGTCACCACGGTCGAGAATGAGCTCTTCAAGATCGAGTTCACCAATCGAGGGGCGCAAGTCGAGCATTGGATTCTGAAGAAATACCTTGACTCATCGGGCAAGCCTCTTGACCTGGTGCAGCCGCTGGCCGCCGCGCACGTCGAGGCAGCGGAGAACCTCGGCCTTCCCCTGTCGCTCTTTACCTACGATTCGGCGCTCACCTCGCAATTGAATCAGGCGCTTTACCAGGTCACAGTCACAGGCGCGCAGCCCACGGCCACGGGGCTCGTGGTCGCGCCCGCCTCCATCACCTTTCACTACGCAGCCAATGGCCTCGACGTTGTAAAGACCTTCAGCTTCGACGCGAGTTACGTCATCACCGTCGCCTCGCAGGTAAAGCAAAACGGCGTTCCGGTCCGTGCCCTGGTCGCCTGGCCCGCCGGCTTGGGCGACATGGAGGAGTTCCAGCACACTTCGATGATTCCTTCGCGAAGTCGGACCCCCTCTTTCTTTGCGTGGTCGATCGACGGAAAGCAGGACTCTCAAGCAGCTCAGAAAGTGAGCGGGAACAACACGATCGAGGAGCCGTACCAATACGCCGCCGTCACGGATCTCTACTTTGCCTCGGCCTTTTTGCCAGACGAGCCCGATCGCACCACCGTGGTCACCCTGCACAACTCAGTCGAGCTACCCGGTGTCGCCTCCGATCCCAACAGCAAGAAAATCACCGCCGATGTTCTTGGTCTGGCGGTCGGCGACACCAACGGCTACACGCATTTGCGCTTGTTTGTAGGCCCCAAGGCAACCGATGTGCTCAAGTCTGTCCACGCCACGGGCGCCGATGGCAAGCCCGACGGTCCCTCGCTCGAACCCCTCATCCAGTACGGATGGATGACTATCATCGCCAAACCGCTTTATCTCGCCTTGCGCTTCATGGTCCGCATGGGAGTCAATAACTGGGGTTGGGCCATCATCCTTTTCACGTTGCTCTTCAATCTGGCGCTCCTGCCCACACGCCTGATGATGACCAAGTCCTCGCTGAAGATGATGCGCATTCAGCCCAAGGTCGACGCAATCAAAAAGCGTTATGCGAATCTCAAGGCAACCGATCCCAAGCGCGCGGACATGAACGCCGAGATGATGGCGCTGTATAAAACCGAGGGCGTGAATATGTACGGCAGCTGCCTGCCCATGCTCCTGCAGATGCCGTTCTTCTTCGCCTACTTTCGCGTGTTGCAAAACGCCGTCGAGCTGCGCCAGGCACACTGGTTCTGGCTCCCGGATCTTTCTCAGCCCGATCCGTCGCACATCCTGCCCATCGTCGTCATCGTCACTATGTTCTTCACGCAGTACATCACACCCTCGCCGGGCATGGATCCCTCGCAGCGCCGCATGATGGCCTTTATGACGCCGGTCTTCTTCGGCTACATTCTTTGGCAATACCCTTCGGGGCTGGCGCTCTACTGGGGCACGGGCAACATCATGATGCTGGCCATGCAGATCGGCATCAACCGCTCGCATTGGGGCAAGGAGATGCATGCCATCTCCGCACGCCGCGCCGCCAAGAAGCTCGGCGGCAACCCCAAAACCGTACAGGGCCGGCGCTAAGAAAAAGGATCTAAGTCCGCAGTTGTCAAGGATCGGCAGTTCAACAGACGGGCAAGCTTGACCGGCCCTCGACGAGCCTCATTCGGAACAATGAGAGGATGATCGCTTGCTATCGATCCCCTTGATCAGAGCTGCCTTCAGGGCCAGCAATTGATCCGCCGATACACTGGGGCCCCCAGGAGCATTAATCGCCGTTCCCGCCTTGAGCTGAGGACCATCGTTCTCCAGTAACGATTTGGCTTGGCCGAAATAAAGACATTTATTCATTGAAGAAAGGTCGCCGGCAGTCTCTAATATTTTGCCTGCCTCATAGATATTCGCAAAATCTAAGGCATCGTCCTTTGAAGCAGTTTCCCCAACTTCGCGGGCATAGCCAGCGCCCAAACTGATCCACTTCTCCGATTCCTCGGGAGGCACCTTCCTTGCTTTCAACAAGCAGATCGTTCCTAATGACGCGATCATCCTAAGATTCTTAGGATCCTTGAGCAATTCGGCTTGCTCGTCCGCGATCGCCTCATCAAGCTGACCGCTTCTAACTTCCTCCGAGATTTTAGAATTGCTTCCATATGTTTGAGGATCGCTCGATGAGGCGCGGAATCGCAGATATGCGGCGAGAAGCATTGCTGCGATCACAAAACTGATTACAGCGAAAGAGATCACCTTCCTTGTTTTCACTGGGCAGGGAGTCCTTTCTGTCTGCGAAGGAGATCAATGATAACGTCGGGCTCCGCAAACATCGGCGGAAGCCCAGTATATTCCGTTCCTGATTCCGGATTCCTGATCCCTGTTCCCTTTCCCCGCCTTCTGATTTATCGTCAAAGGCGTATGGCTACCTCCGAGATCATCGTTCCTCATCCCGCTGCTGAAGCGGAAGAGATCTACCGCCGCTGGATTCGTTTTCTCGACGAGGAGTTCCTGCGCCACAACTCGATGGAGCGCCGCAGCGAGATTGTGCGCGACCAGTTGCTTCAGATCTATCTGGGCCGGCCCCACAGCGGCAAACTCAATCTCACACTGACCTCCGAATTGCCCGGCAACGTCGCCAGTCTCTCCCTCGACCCGCTCAACGTCACCATGGAAGCCGAGTACTTCCCTGAAGTCGATCGCGAGCGTTTTGCGCGTCGCAAGCCACTGCTTTGGTTCTGGCAAATGTTCGACCGCTCGCCGTTGGGCCTCAATCATTGGCTGGGATTGCGTTTTCGCTGCATGTTGGGCCGCCACATCTTCGAGCATCTCGGCTCCGGCGTCAAGATTTATCACGGCGTCGACCTCACCTACGGCTACAACCTCTCCATCGGCGACGGGGCCGTCATCCGCCAGCGCGCGCTGCTCAACGATCGCGGGGGCATTACCGTTGGCAAGAACGCCATCATCGGTTCCTACACCCGCATCTATTCCTTTTGGCACGATGCCGCGGAATACGAGAAGATCCGGCTCCAGCCAACCATTATTGGCGACGGTGCCCACATCGCCAGCCACGCCATCGTGCTCGG
The DNA here is from genome assembly GCA_963823805.1 of uncultured Acidobacteriaceae bacterium. Classification (GTDB taxonomy): domain Bacteria; phylum Acidobacteriota; class Terriglobia; order Terriglobales; family Acidobacteriaceae; genus Telmatobacter. The sequence goes on from CAWGMW010000003.1 coordinate 1,376,789, forward strand.
CGGCCAGCACGTCGCGGCCGGAGCATCTATCGGCAGCTTCCCCGCCGATCGCGCCTGAACCCCTGTATCCGCGCGCACAGATCGTAGGCGCTCGCCCTTTGGTACACTCGCGGTTCAGCCCTCCGCCATGCTCTTTAAAGCTCTCAGTGCGGCCGTCTACGGGATCGACGCCAACCTCATCGAAGTCGAGGTGGACTATAGCGGCGTGGTCATGGACCAGGACCACTTTCACACCGTCGGCCTGCCCGACGCCGCAGTGCGCGAGAGCCGCGACCGCGTCCGTGCCGCCATCAAGAACTCCGGCTACACCATCCCTCCCACCTTCATCACCATCAACCTCGCTCCCGCCGACATCAAGAAAGAAGGCTCCGGCTTCGACCTTCCCATCGCCGTCAGCATTCTTGGAGCCTATGGCGCTTTGCACTCAAACGACCTCAGCCGCTTTCTCATGGTTGGCGAGCTCGGCCTCGACGGCGGCGTCCGCCCCATTCCCGGCATGTTGCCCGTAGCCATCCTGGCCCGCGAAAAGGGAATTGCCAATCTGATTCTGCCCGCCGCCAACGCCGCTGAAGCCGCAGTCGTCGAGGGCGTCAACGTCTATCCCGTTTCCTCGCTCCTCGATGTCCTCGATTTGCTCAATACTTCGGTGGTCGGCGTCATCCAGCGCGAACCATACACCGTCGTCACCCAGGAACTCCTTGGAAAGCTCGAGCAGTTCACCGTCGACTTTCACGATGTCCGCGGCCAGCAAACTGCCAAGCGCGCCCTGGAAGTGGCTGCAGCCGGCAGCCACAACATTCTCATGATCGGCCCGCCCGGCTCCGGCAAGACCATGCTCGCCAAGCGCCTGCCCTCGATTCTCGCGCCGCTCACATTCGAGGAAGCGCTCGAAACCACCAAAATTCACTCCGTCGCCGGCGTCCTCGAAGCTGGTGCGGGCCTGGTTACGCAACGGCCCTTTCGCTCGCCGCACCACACCATCTCCGACGCCGGCCTCATCGGTGGCGGCATGGTGCCCCGCCCCGGCGAGGTCTCGCTTGCGCACAACGGCCTCCTCTTCCTCGATGAGCTGCCCGAGTTTCCCCGCAACGTACTCGAAGTCATGCGCCAGCCCCTTGAGGATCACACCGTCACCATCGCTCGCGCCTCCATGACGCTCAGTTTTCCTGCGCGCTTCATGCTCGCCGCCGCCATGAACCCCTGCCCGTGCGGCTATTTCAATGACAAGTCGCGCGAGTGCTCGTGCACTCTGCCCATGATTCAGCGCTACGTGGCCAAAATCTCCGGCCCATTGCTTGACCGTATCGACATCCACATCGAAGTTCCCGCCGTTCAATATAAGGAGCTCCGCGGCGGTGCCGCAGCCGAGGGGTCGGCCCAGATTCGCGCCCGCGTTATGGTCGCCAGGGCGCGTCAACGCGAGCGCTTCTCCAAAGCCAAGGAAAGAATCTATGCCAATGCACAAATGACCACGCGCCAGATCCGCGCCTACTGCGAGTTGAGCGCCGACGCCGAGCGTCTCCTCGAGCGCGCCATGCAGCAGCAGGGACTCACTGCCCGCGCTCACGATCGAATCCTCAAAGTCGCCCGCACCATCGCCGACCTTGAAGGCGCAGAAGGCCTATCCGTAGCCCACCTGGCCGAAGCCATTCAATATAGGACCCTCGACAGGAGCTACTGGGCCTGACGCTTGCCCTGCCGGCCTCAATCGCCGCAACCCTTGGTATTTGTGGGTCGTAGGTGTCCGTAAACTGTTCACCCGCTCACCGATACGGGGGATTACCTTTGTTTCTGAATCGGTTCTGATTCCCGCTAGCCAAGTCGATATTCCGGGTAAGATTCATCTCACGTCCGCGGTTGAAGTGCGGCGAGGCGCTCGTGCAGGGAATTGCTCTTCAATCCGGTTGGGAGACCTTCCTTCTTGCCGCTCCGTTTGTGGGCATGGTGCTTGTGGGTGTCTTCCGCCTCGATGAAATTGCTGCCTCACCCAAGCGCAGGGGCGGCCAGCGACCAAGATTCACCAGCAGCGACGAGAATGGCCGGCTGCTCATGAGCGATCCCGACGGACGGCCCTGGGCCGACCGGGGCGACCCGGCAACCAGAGCCACAATTGACTGAAAAGGTTCAGCGCGGTCACGGCCGATTTCTCGTGGATCCAAGCGGGGTCCCGCTTGTGTCGCCCTTTAGGTCTATACGTTCTCTAATCTAACTGATAATGAATAACTTACTGTGTTCCATGATTATCTTCACCGGGGCTCCGGGCAAGCGGAGTAAACGTTCGACAAATGGGTCAAAATGACCAGAAATAACTATTGACCGTGCTGCGGCTTGAATGTACTCTCAACATAGCCATCCATAGAGGGCAGGTTGCGCATTGCGGTCGGGTGTGCCCATCAGCCACTTCCAGCATCAAACCTTTGAGAGAAGGCTCAGTTGATGCCTTGGCTGCGTTTTTGAGCAGCGCTGGGAAGGGCCAGATAGGTGCCCGGAGCTCCGGCGCGCAAACTGCAGATCCTGTACGGTATGGCATCCATTTCACAACGTGCAATGGCCCCAAATGTTTTTGAACTGTGGGCGGGCGAAGCGCGTCTAAGATGTGGAAGTTGCAATTTGGGCAGCCCTCGACTGTATTGGCTTCCCTCTGCTGCACCGGCGGCTCAACGGCTCATTCCGGTTCGGCAATTTGAAAAAGAAGGAGATACACAATGCGTTCCGATCTCGTTTTTAAGGCACTTTCTCATGTGTCCAATCGCTACCAGCTCTGTACACTGGCTAGCAAAGCAACTCGTAAGCTTCACAAGCCGAACACACGGCTGCAAGACACCACAAACGAAGTTTTGTGCCGTTTTGAAGTGGCCAGTCCTGAAGCGGAGACGCCCGAAGAGGCGCCCGCGGCTCATCCGGTGGAAAGGCGCCGCGCTGCTTAGCGGCGTCTCTCGCCACCTGGTGCGTTCAGTTAATCTAGGGTTTCAAGGCAGCTCCCCGTCGAAACGAGGCCTTCTCTTTCCCGGCGCTCCGCCGATCCAAATGATTTTGGAAGGCGATTCAATTCAGGTTAGCGCCGGCTGATTTTGTTGTAACCCGCACGGTATTTTCCTCTGGAGCACTTCCCGCTCCGCATTCCCTCCAACACATCCCGTCCATTCGCAGGTAAACATGACCATCGCAGAACTGAAAGAAAAGAACATCACTGAACTGAGCCGCATCGCGCGTACCCTGGAAATTCCCGGGACCAGCGGCCTTCGCAAGCAGGATCTTATTTTCAAGATCCTCCAGGCGCAGAGCGAAAAAGAAGGCCACATCTTTGCCGAGGGAGTTCTCGAAATCCTCCCTGACGGCTACGGCTTCCTCCGCTCTCCCGATTACAACTATCTGCCCGGTCCCGACGATATTTACGTCTCGCCGTCGCAGATTCGCAAATTCGATCTCAAAACCGGCGACTCTATCAGCGGCAACGTCCGCCCGCCGCATGAAGGCGAGAAGTACTTCGCCCTGGTCAAGATCGAGGCCATCAACTTCGAGTCGCCCGAAGAGACGCGCAACAAGATCCTCTTTGACAACCTCACGCCTCTCTATCCGCAGGAACGGATCAAGATGGAGACGGTGCGTGAAGGCGTCAGCGGCCGCGTCATGGATCTTCTGACGCCCGTGGGCAAGGGCCAGCGAGGTTTGATCGTCGCTCCGCCCCGCACCGGCAAAACCATGCTGCTGCAGTCCATCGCCAACTCCGTCACCACCAACCACCCTGAAGTCGTCCTCATCGTGCTGCTCATCGACGAGCGTCCCGAGGAAGTCACCGACATGCAGCGCTCGGTCAAGGGCGAAGTCATCAGCTCCACCTTCGACGAGCCCGCCGCCCGCCACGTGCAGGTGGCTGAAATGGTCATCGAGAAGGCCAAGCGCCTCGTCGAGCACAAGCGCAACGTCGTCATTCTCCTCGATTCCATCACCCGCCTTGCGCGCGCTTACAACACCATCGTCCCGCCCTCGGGCAAAGTCCTCTCCGGCGGCGTCGACTCCAACGCCCTGCAGCGGCCCAAGCGCTTCTTCGGCGCGGCCCGCAACATCGAGGAAGGCGGCTCGCTCACCATCATTGCCACCGCCCTCGTCGACACCGGCTCGCGCATGGACGAAGTCATCTTCGAGGAGTTCAAAGGCACCGGCAACATGGAAATCATTCTCGACCGCAAGCTGGTCGACAAGCGCGTCTTTCCGGCGATCGACATTCAGCGCTCCGGCACGCGTAAGGAAGAGCTGCTCATTCCCAAGGAAGACCTGCAGCGCGTCTTCATCCTCCGCCGCGTGCTCAACCCTCTCTCGCCGGTCGAAGCCATGGAGCTCTTGATCAGCCGCCTCGAGAAGGTGCGCAACAACGCCGAATTCCTGGCCAATATGAACCAGCTGTAGGCAGGTTCGCGCTCTGGGGTCTAGGTGGTCTGGATTCACCAGAGCAATCGGAAAGGCCGGGTTTCTCCCGGCCTTCTCTGAAAATGGCAACACTGGTAAAATAGGTAAATCGTGGGGCTGTAGCTCAGCTGGGAGAGCGCCTCGTTCGCAACGAGGAGGCCAGCGGTTCGATCCCGCTCAGCTCCACCAACTTTCGCTTCGCGAAAGTTGTCACGCCGTAGCTTTAGCGGAGGCGGACTGACGGGCTTCGGCTCGGCAGGCCACCGGGAAGCGAAGGCTGTCGCGCCGCAGCTTCAGCGAAGGCGGACCCCTCGATTGCGCTGATAACTGAAAGCTGACGGCTGAGAGCTGTTTCCCTAGCTAAACAAATCCTTCATCTTCTCGATCAGCCCCGGCGATGTGGGCTTATTGTCTACGGCCATCGACTCGGCCAGCTTCGAAACCAACTCGCGCTGCGCGCGATTCAGCTTGCGCGGAATCTGCACCAGCACCTTCACAATCAGGTCGCCCTTTCCTCTTTCGTTCAGGTGAGGAACGCCGCGCCCACGGATGCGCAACTCCTTGCCGCTCTGCGTGCCCTCGGGAATCTTGATATTCACCGGTCCGTCGATGCCGGGCATCTCGAACTCGTCGCCCATGGCCGCCTGCGGGAAGCTGATCGGCAGCACGCAATGCAAATCCTGGCCGTGGCGCTCGAAGAAGTCGTGTGGCCGGATGGAAAGAATCACGTACAGGTCGCCCTTCGGGCCGCCCACGCGGCCGACATCGCCTTCGCCGCCGTAACGGATGCGTGTTCCTTCTTCCACTCCCGGCGGCACCTTCACGTTCAGCTTGACCTCGGTGGCTCTTCGGCCCTCGCCGCGGCACGCGGTGCAAGGATCGCTGATCACCGTGCCGGTCCCGCTGCAAGCCACGCAAGTCCGCGCCACGGAGAAGAACCCCTGCTGATAGCGGAGCTGTCCCCGCCCCTGGCAGTGGCTGCAAACGCTCGGACCCCGTCCTGACGCGCTCCCTTTGCCACTACATACGCTGCACATCTCCAGGCGCCGGATCTTGACTTCTTTCTCGGTGCCGAAGACCGCGTCCTCAAAATCGATGGTCAGGTCAAAGCGCAAATCGTCGCCGCGTTGCGTCCGCGAGCCGCGCGATGCGCCCCCGCCCATGCCGCCCACCGAAAACATCTCGCCGAACAAATCGCCGAAGATGTCGCCCAGGTCAACGCCGCCCGCAAACGGACTGGAACCGAATCCCTGCGCGCCCAGCCCGGCATGGCCAAAGCGGTCGTAGGCCGCGCGCTTGTCGGCATCGCTCAGCACCTGGTAGGCTTCGCTGGCCTCCTTGAATTTTTCCTCGGCTGCGTGGTCGCCGGGATTTCGGTCGGGATGATACCTCAGCGCCTGTTTTCGGTATGCGCTCTTCAATTCCTGATCCGTGCAGTCGCGCGAGACACCCAGAACCTCGTAATAATCCGCTTTGCTCACTCTTGTATTAGAACCCATCTTTCCCTTCTTAGCTTTCAGCTCTCAGCCTTCAGCCTTGAGCTCTTCGTCTTCATTCCCTGCGCACCGCTCGCCAATTCTTATCGGCAAACTTCATTTCTCGGTTCTTCGCGATCACACGAATCGTCGCACCGCCCCAACCGCCCGCTCCCCCTCCATGATGCTGATGGCTGAGAGCTGAGAGCTGAAGGCTGACAGCTGCTTTACTCGTCCACCTGCTTCGGATTGTGCGCCACACGCACCAGCGCCGGCCGCAGCAGCCGCTCGCGAATCTTGTAGCCGCGGCGAATCTCCTCGGCCACGTGCTGATCCGGCAAATCGTCGCGCTCAACCGTCCCCAGTGCTTCATGGAAGCGCGGATCGAAAGCCTCCCCTACCGTAGGAACCGCCTGCACCTTCATCTTCTCCAGAATCTCTTCCATCTGCTTTACGATCAGGCTCACTCCCGACCGCACCTGCTCCACCGAGCCGGTCGACTTCAGCGCCAGCTCGAGATTATCCAGCACCGGCAGAAACTGTTCCGCCACGCTGCCCGTTGCAAACTCGCGGTACTCGGCTCGCTCTCGCTCCGCGCGTTTGCGTGCATTCTCAAACTCCGCTTGCAGGCGCGCCAGCCGATCCAGCAACCGATCCCGCTCCGCCTTCAACTGGTCCAGTTCAGCTTGCTCAGGCGCGTCTGTCGTGGTTCCAGTCCCTGCCTGCTCCACCGTCTCGGCGTCAAGCTCCTCTTCAGCCGTCGGCGCCGGCAATTCCGTCGCGGGATCGAGTTTCGCTTCCTTCCCTTCGCGCGCGGCCTCTTCAAACTCCGGGGCGTCCACTTCAGTCAATTGTGTTTTTTGCTTCCACATGATTCAGCCCATTCTCCAGATCTCACAACAACGTCTTCTATTGGATGATGTTTGTCTCGTCTGGCTGCAAGCCTTCTGTGCGGGCCCCCGATGAGCGCAAACTTGAGTTGGTTCACCCAGTCGCCGCCAGAACGCCCGCGCCTATGTCGCCCGTACCTACGTAGTTGGCACGTCCAAAATACGCTCGGAAAGGCGCGCGATGTAGCTTACCGCCTGGATCATCTCCTGATATTGAATCCGCGTGGGCGCAATCACAGCTACCGTGCCCAGATTGCCGCCGCCGAGCCGAGCCGGCGCGCCGATCAGCACCAGGTCTTGCATGGCAGGTGATGCCTCGTCCAGCCCCACCACCACGCGCACCTCCTGCTGGCGTCCGTCCACATACGCATTCAGCAGTTCTACCAGCCGCTGCTTGGCCTCAACGGCCAGCAGCATCTGCCGCAGCCGCTCGCGGTCTTGTTCAGCGCTGATCAGGTTCGCAATCCCGTCTACAAAAATCGTGGCACCGCCATCGTCGCCGGCCAGTGCGCCCTTGCGGCACAGCTCTTCAACGGCAGTCAGCAATTCCCGGTACGCTTCGCGCTCCATGTCCACTCGGCGAGCCACTTCGGCCCTGATCCGCTCGACCTGCCAACCGCGGAAATTTTCGTTCAAATAGGTGCCCGCAGTCTCCAGCTCCACCTGCGTCATCTGATGATCCACTGCCAGCACGCGATCCTGAACTGCGCCGGCCTGCGTCACCAGCACCGCCAGCACACGTCCCGTCGACAGCCGCGAAAAATGAATGTGCTCCAGCACCTGTCCCGCTGTCGAGCTCGCCAGCGCCACACCCAGTCCGCTCGAAATCAGCGCCAGCACGTGCGACGTACGCTCCAGGTAATCATTGCTGCTGGATACTCCGGCAAAGCTCTCCTCAATCTGTCCGCGGCGAGCTTCGCTCAATGGCGTCTCCACGCGTCCCGGCACGGCTCCGCCGCCGAGGCCGGCGCCCGCCCGCCCAGGCTGCGTAATCTGCTCTACGTAATAGCGGAATGCCACCGCCGTAGGAACGCGGCCGGCTGATGTGTGGGGCTGCTCGAGCAGTCCTGCCTCACCCAGTGCTGCCATCACGTTGCGCAGTGTCGCCGAACTCAGCCCTTCCCGGTCGGCGAAGAAGTGCGCAACCGCCTGCGATGCCACCGGTTCGCCGGTCGCGATATATAGCTCGATAATGGCCGTCAACACCAGCCGCTCTCGCGGGCTCAGGCGCGCTTCGGGCATTCTGGCAGCTCTCCGTCCTCTTCGGCGCGCGGTAAAAGGGCCGCGCCAAACACGAGAGTGCGATTCGCTAACTGCTTATAGTTCTTATACTTGCAAAGATAATTCCGCACACCCCGTCCCTTTGATCTTACGGATTGCAAGCGTTTACTGTCAAGACACCCATGGGTTACCCAGGAGTGCCCAGGCAACGGCTTCCCTCCGCAGGGGCCTCCCCGAAATCACGTTCTCAAAACCGGCTGGCTCGTGAAAAACATGAAATTTTCGCTGCCCACAAGTCTCTGATTCTCATCGCTTCCAGGAATTTCCACATTACCAAAGACACCTTTGACGGTGACTCGCGAATCCAATTTGGTGGTAAGTTGATACGCACCGGCGTTTGCCGTGGTTGAAGCGTGGCGGACCGCTCGGCTTTGGTTTTTGTTGTTTTTCTCGGAGGGGGCCCCCATGAATCGAGTCTTGCCCAGCTTTCTCAGCGGTTTCCGCTGCAAATCCGCCGTCCGCATCCTCGCCGCACTGGTGCTGATTGCGACCGCAACGCTCGCCCAGACGCAGTCTTCCGCCCCGCTCGACAAGCATGCGCGAAGAATCGAAAAGCGCCTCACCAAGTTTCGCCAAGGCGCCTTTCTTGACTTTGAATTCCGCGACAGCTCTCAGACCTTCGGCTCTCTGGGACCGCTATCCGCTGTGTCCTTCCAGTTCACCGATTCGGACAGCAACAGGATCCAGACGCATTCTTACTCCGATTTAGCGGAAGTGAAGAAGGCCAAGGAATACATCGGCGAGGGTTCCGAGCCGCGACATCACGTTCGCCTATTGGTGCCAGTGCTGGTTGGCGCTGGAGTTGCCGCCGGAGGGATCGCGGCGTACGAAGTCCTGCACTAATCCCCTCTTATCCGATCGAGAGCGGCTCCCTGCTCGCACCGGGCTCTTTCCCTGTCCCGCCTTTCCTTTCTCTAGCTGATAGATTCGATAGAGGGGCGCGCTCGAATCGCGCGTTCAGGATCGTTCTGCGCTAAAAGAGAGCCCATGTTCCATCCCACTGAAGATCTTCGTATCCAATGGACCAAAGTCGTTCTCCCTCCCGTCTTTCTTGAGGAAGAGCTTCCCGTCACCGAAGCTGCGTCGTCCACCATCTACGACGCGCGCAACGAAATCATCTCCATTCTCAAAAAACAAGACGACCGCTTGATCGTCCTCGCCGGCCCCTGCTCCATTCACGACCCCAAAGCCGCCCGCGAGTACGCCGGCCTGCTCAAGGGTGCCATCGCCGAATTCGCCGCCGACCTGCGCATCGTGATGCGCGTCTACTTTGAGAAACCCCGCACCACCATCGGCTGGAAAGGCCTTATCAACGATCCCTATCACGACGGCACATTTAAAATCAACGACGGCCTGCGCCTCGCGCGCCATCTCTTGATCGACCTCGCCGAGATGGGCGTGCCCACCGGAACCGAATTCCTCGACATGATCTCGCCGCAGTACATCGCCGGCCTCGTCTGCTGGGGAGCCATCGGCGCGCGCACTTCCGAGAGCCAGGTGCATCGCCAGCTTGTCTCCGGCGTCTCCTGCCCGGTTGGATTCAAGAACGCAACTTCGGGCGACATTCAGGTGGCCGTTGACGCTGTGCTCTCCGCCGCCTGCTCGCACACCTTCCTCGGCCACACGCATCACGGCCAGTCGGCGATCTTCGTTACCGCCGGCAATCCGGATTGCCACGTCATCCTGCGCGGCGGCCGCAAAACCGTGAACTACACCGCCGGCTGCGTTGCTGAAACCACCGCGCTCATGGAGCAAGCCGGCATCGCGCCCCGCATCATGATCGACTTCAGCCACGCCAACAGCCAAAAGGATTACCGCCGCCAGGCTATCGTTTCGAAAGACGTGGCCGCGCAAATCGCCGCCGGCAATCGCAACATCATCGGCGTCATGATCGAGAGCAACCTGGTTGCGGGCGCGCAGAAGCTCGTCCCCGGCCAGCCTCTGGTTTATGGCCAAAGCATTACCGACGCCTGCATCGACTGGACCGAGACCCGCACGCTGCTCGCCGAACTCGCCGCCGCCGTCCGCTCCCGGCGGAGATGAGGGGCAATCAATATATTCAATCGATGGAGTCTAAAAACCCAGAACGGCGCATGATCGGGAACCCTCACGTTCGTCAATTCCTTGAAGATAAGAGCATCCGCTTCCGTCTGCAATAAGCCGAAGTCGTTGATTCGACTTTGCCACTCAGGCCGTAGCCTTTCCCTCTCCTCCTCGCTATATCCGCAATTCGATAGTCCGCTCCAAAACCCAGAATCGGCGGTAGTGCCTGAAATTTGCGTTGACAAACAGCGAGCGCTTGCTGTATAGTGTTTCTATGATGAACGAGACACAGAGTGTTGCTGGTTATTTCTGCGAATCCTGCCGGTTTAAGTGCCAGCGCTTCGGGATGCACCGTAATGGCCTTCGCCGGTATCGCTGCCCCCGGTGCAAGAAAACCTACACGGAATTCCACGAGCGCGTGTGCGGGTCGATGTACATTTCCCCCGAGCGTGCGGTGATGGCCTTGCAGCTCCTTCTCGAAGGAAACAGCATCCGCAGCACCGAGCGGATTACCGGCATCGACCAGAACACGATCATGAGCCTTTTGGTGAAGGCCGGCGAGCGGTGCCAGCGAATCATGGACGAAAAGCTCGTTAACCTCGACGTGCGCGATGTGGAGGCTGACGAAATTTGGGGCTACGTTGGCAAGAAGGAAGGCCACCGCACGGCCTTCGATCAGGAATTCGCAGAGATTGGCGATGCTTATTGCTTCGTCGCGATGGAGCGCAATACCAAGCTGGTACTCGCTCACTACTTAGGCAAGCGCAACGCGCCTTCAACTGAGCATTTTGTTGCCAAGTTAGCCCATGCCACTTCGCATTTTCCCTACCAGCTCACAACTGATGGATTTCAGCCTTACATCAAGGCAATCAAAAGACATCTTGCCGGGCGCGTTCACTTCGGCCAATTGGTCAAGGTTTACGCCAGTCCGAGAGAGGGGGAACAAAGATACAGCCCGCCCGAAGTTTTGCGGGCTGTTCCACACCGGGTCATGGGATATCCGCAACGCGACAGAATTTGCACGTCGCATATCGAGCGCCAGAATCTCAGCATCAGGATGGGGATGCGGAGAATGACCAGGCTAACCAATGCGTTCAGCAAAAAGTGGGAGAACCTAGAGGCCGCCTACTCGCTTTGGTTTGCTTATTACAATTTCTGCCGCATCCATCGCTCTCTGAAAATGACACCCGCGATGCAACACGGAGTCACGGATCATGTTTGGAGCATCAAGGAATTGATCGCCTGAAACGCGGTAAAATGGAGACAGGCAGGTTACAAATGTGACCCGCCTGTTCCGGTTAGTTCTTGACTAGGGCGCGAGCCCTATGGTGGGATATCAATCGTGACGACTATCCCGCGAAAGCGGATCGTTACGACGTACCGATGGTGAGAGCGCCGAATAGAGATCATTGCTCTCTCCTTTCTGTAGGATCGCCCGGCTGTTAGCGCAGCCGGGCGTTTCCGTCTTGCGACGAAAACTCATGAGCCGGATTCCTTCCTTCCGTAGAACTCGGCAAGGCTAATGTGGTCTGAACTCGGCCAGACGAACTCTTTTCTCGGATTTCGAGCCAATGAGACGTACAACGTCTTTTTGGGGTCTTTCCCTCCAAGTTTTGCCCCACCTCTTCTGAGCGCTTCTACAAGCTCATCAAAGAGAACTGCTTTTCCAATCTTCCTCAGATAGGCTTTGGCTGCGTCAGTCTGTTTCAGGCCGAAGAACTCATCAGGTTCGATAGAAGGCCCGCTAGGACCGCGAAACAGCGCGGGCGTCTCGTTGGGGGAGAACAGCGGACTAGAAGCTGCAATTGATGCAGCTTCGCTGGTAGAAGGCTGTTCCCCCAGATCGGCCTCTAGTTGAGCGATCATGCTGTCAGTTCGCTGCATTTCTCGTTGAAATTCTGCCAATCTCTGTTGCCGCTGCTGCCGGTAGTGTTCAAGCGTTTTCCGTAAAGGTTCTAGGTCATCCATAAGGCTCCTTGCCCTCTCAATTACCGAGTTTGCCCCATTGACTGATAATCTCTCGGAAACACTCCCCGAGTCAACTGAAAAATACCCGCATAAATAGCATTGATCGGTAGTGTCGTCGTGTTTACCGACAATTTCGCCTAACTCGGTCGTCGGAGTTTGGCAAAATTGTATGGATAGGGTCTTAGGGTCTAAAAGATTTTCCCAGGATGCCTTTGCAGTGTGCTGGAAGGATGGTAAGATCGGGATCGTGTCTTCTAGGAGCGCTTAGTGGGCGTCAAGGATTTGCCATTAGATTCCGGGAAAAGAATCACAAAGGTGTTCGAAGCCTGCGGATGGATTTCCCATTACGGCAAGAACCACTTCGTTCGGTAGTGTCCAGAGTTTTTCGCACTTTCGATCTTCCGTCTTACTCAGGAAGGTTGTTGGGTTGCGGTTGTTTTGCTCCTGGCCCCCATGGGGGCCAGGAGCAAAGCGGTCAGGCGATGGCTACGATTTCGGCCAGCCGGTCCATCTGCAGATAGCGTTTGGTTCCCCACTTGGTTGCCGCCACATGGCGTAGCCGCGCGGCCACCAGCATCAGCGCCGATTGGCCGTCGGGAAATGCGCCCACCACTCGCGTTCGTCGCCGAATCTCCCGCATCAGCCGCTCCAGCGGGTTGTTGGTCCTGAGGCAGCGCCAGTGTTCCGGCGGCATGGCGTAGTAGCTCAGAGTCTCGTCGATGCCGTTCTGGACGATCTCCGCAGCCTTGGCCAGCCGCATCGTTCGCAGCTTCTCGACTACCTGGAGAGCTTTTTCTTTAGCGGCCTTGGCATCTTCCTGAGCATGGATGGCCTTCAGCATCGCAGCCACTTCCTTCACCTTGCCGGTGGGCACCGCGGTCCACACGTTGCGATAGAAATGCACCACGCAGCGCTGCCACTTGGCTTCGGGAAAGAAGTCCGCCAGGTTCTCCACCAGCCCCAGGCACTTGTCAGAGACGAACAGCTCGACGCCCTTGAGACCGCGCTGCTTCATCTCGCGCAGAAAGTTCGTCCAGCTGGCCGTGTCTTCCTTGGCGCCTTCGCTCACCGCCAGAATCTCGCGGTAACCGCTCTGCGCCACACCGATCGCAACCAGCACCGAGACGTTCTTCACCTCGCCGCCCCAGCTGCGCTTGAGCCAAAGACCATCCAGGAAGACGTAGGGGAAATCGCCCACCAGCGGCCGTTCCCGCCACTCGTTGATCTTGCCGTAGATCTTCTGGTTCAAATCGCTGACTGTGCTGGCGCTGACGCGGGTGCCCCACAGTGCCTGCGTGATGTCTTCCACCCGCCGCACGCTCACGCCGGCCAGGTACATCTCGATCAGAGCCTCCTCCACCGATGACTCTCTCCGGCGATAGCGCTCGATGATCGCTGTCTCGAAGGGCAGGCTCCGCAGCTTCGGCACCGTCAGCGTCACCTCGCCGGCCTTGGTGTGAAGTTGCCGGTCATAGCTGCCCGCGCGGGTGTCCTTGCGGCCCTCGGTTCGCTCGTACTTCCGCGCCCCGCATAGCCGGTCCGCCTCGGCGTCCAGAAGCCCATTCAGCGTCTCCTCGACTGTCGCCCGGACCACCTCGTCCAAATGCGCCTGAATGCGCCCTTCGTCGATCTGCACCACCGGCCCAGGCACCGCCTTCATCCCGCCGCCAGGCTCCAATCCCGCTTCCATGGTTGGCTCCATCGTCCTCGCCTCAGAGGTCTCGCTCCTCCTGCTTGTACCGACCTCCCAAGCATAAAACTCCAATCAAATGTGCGAAAGAAATCCTACGTTATCCTTCGTTCTCACGCACCCCGACAAGCCTCCTACGCTGAATATCTCGATTCCAGATCACAGACACGTCAGCCGCACCCTGCTAAAAACAGAGTTAAGAAAGGCCGAAATATCAGTGGAATTGTTCTGCCGAATCTACGATGAACTCTAGACAGGGGTGAGTTCTGGATTGACCTGAAACGACTCTTCACCCTTATAGTTACCAGGGCAGCATCCGATTGAAGGAGACTCTTGCAGGAGTTGCCCCATTCGGAGCATCAAGACGGACTGAATCGCATCCCTGATGTTCCGGGCGGCTTCTTCCTTAGTTCTCCCCTGTGACATGCATCCGGGAAGCTGAGGACACTCCGCTACGATAAAACCGTCCTCGCCCTGGCAGAACACAACCTTTAGGACGGAGCTTGACGACACATCGGGTGTCCGAGTTTTGCGGCTAGAAAAGCCGCTGAAAATCCTAGCCCAACCCATAGCGCCCTCGCCCACCGTGGAAAACCACGATAACACGGGTGTATACACCCGTACAGACCTATTTTAGACGTGAAAAATGCATATTTCGTTGTAGCGGTGAAAAAGCCGGTATCTAGTTTCCTATTGTAGGCAAATCCGGTGCATTGATTGAACCACTTACAGAGGCCCCGTTTTCGAGTCCACCTAAGCAATTTCTCACCCTATTTCGCGTCCTTCCGGGGCCTACCACCGCCGAAGGTACTACGCCTAGCTGCCAGCTTGCGGAAGTAATCACTCCCCCGTTTTGCCGTCACCACGCCTCCCTTGCGCCCTAGCACAGCAGCCGCCGGAACCTCAGCCCTATTCAGCAGATCGTCAGCCAGCGCTAGGGCAGACTTTAGAACCTCATGGCACCGCGCTGTGCGATCCTCTGGCAATCCGGGCAGGTCCACAAGGGCGTCAGCCTCAGCGATTAGACGTTTCAAGGAACGTAGTTCCGTGCGATCCGATGGCATGAACCCACGATAGGGTCTACCCTACTTAAAAGCAAGGGCTCGCTGTTTTTCTTACACGCACTTTTAAGGCAGTACCGAATCGGCCACGTCATAACCCAAACAAACACTTCCTTCTGGAGCAGTCGGTGGCTCCGGGGTCGAATCGATAAGAGAACACGGAAAACCAAAAGACGGTATGTTGTTCGGTACAAGCAGTTCCACCGCAATCAAGATTGCCATTCGCCCATTTTCTGCTAAAGCCCTCCGCATCTGAGTGAGGTTTAACCAAAAGTCGCACCCAAACTCCTGGTCAGTCTCAATCAATGGAGGTTCGCGAGGGTCTGTACGAAGGTGCGGATAATATAGAAAATGACTAGGCCATATATGCGTGTCTACTGAAAACGGCAATTCGATCTCCGGACGAAGCAGCATCACTTCGCGCACACCGATTGGGATTGGAGTCTTTCTGCCGTCCTCCTCATTTTCCCTCGCGTCGAAACCCAGGAGTCTCCAGGCTGATAGGGTCATTTATTCAATGCCTCCTCCCGTGCAGGCATTTGTATCTACGTCAAAACCAGGGGGTGTCAGTCCCACCCCAGCTATATCTCGTAATTTGCGCCAAGAACAGATACATCCTGCAGATGGCGGAGTCTGGTTGGATACATAGAGATGCCAATGGTTTTGACCCGCAGGAATCCGTGTATGGCTTGCCTCATCAAAGTGCGGACCCTTCTGGACGATGTGAAGATCATACCCAAGGTCGCTTCCTCAACCGGCGGATCGCAGGGCTCGCGCTTGGGGGGCTTGCCCTTCGCCGAACAGAGCCCTGCAGGTTCAATGTCAGTCTATTGCTCGATCCTCAGGGCGTTCTCAGCATTGCGGATATTGAGTGCGCACGCAACCGCCGGCCAATTCCCTACGCAACGCGCTTGAAGAGTTCAATCTTGGGCCGACGCTTGCGGCTCGCTTGCCAAAGGTCGTACTGGGTCTGCAGATCAATCCAGAGCGTCGGGCTGGTTCCCAGGGCATCGGAGAGACGTAGCGACATCTCAGCCGAAATGCCGGCCTTTCCGTTCAGGATGCGAGATAAGGTCACGCGCGAAACATGCAACTTGGATGCTGCCTCGGAAACCTGCATCTCTCCAAGCCACTCGCGCAGCACGCGCCCCGGATGTGCAGGATTGTACATTTGCCGCATGATTTCATTCTTCGACTGCAGTCATGATAGACGAAACCAAGGAGCTGTCGTCGACCGCCCTCGCGGTTGTCGATCTCGCCACAAAGCCCCTGCCTATTCCCTATTCCCTATTCCCTGCTTTTTTACGCCGTCCCCATCACAATCGTGTGCGGGCTCATCGGAATCGGATGCGCGGTCACGTCCGTGTACCCGGCTTCTGCGTGCATGGCCGATAACTCCGCGAAAGTATACGCGTCGCCATCTGCCGTTGAAGCCAGCATCGTCATGGCGAACGCCGCGGGCATCGGCGGCGATACGCGATCCTCGTTCGGCACAAACTCCAGCGTCGCCGCGCGCCCGCCCGGCTTCAGCGCCGAACGAACCTTTTTCAGCAGCCCAACATTCGTCGCCTTGTCAAAGTGGTGCAGAAAATTCGTCAGCAGCACCACATCGTACGGCCCGCCGAACTCCACGTGAAACGCGCTTCCCGGCAGCATGTTGTAGCGGTCCTTCACTCCGGCCTTCTCCGCGTTCTTCAATGCCACGCGCAGCACCGGAGCCCAATCGAGGCCAGTCACATGCGCCTGCGGATTCTGCTTCGCAATCTCGATCCCAAATAGCCCGTGACCGGCGGCGATATCCAGCACGCGCATCGGCCCGTTATATCCCTCGAGCACCACAGCGCCCAGCGGACCCGCCATCGGTCCCATCATCGGCGCCATCTGCTCCGCCAACAGCACCCACACCGGGTTCTCCGGCTCCACGGTGCCATCGCCCGGCAAAGTGGTCCGGCCGTCGCGCACCACGTCCGCCAGCCGCGCGAAAGTCTCCATGAACTCAGGTGCGCTGATGAACTGTGCCACGGACGCCATGCACGCTGGCGAGCCAGGATCAAGAAAAGCTGCGCTCGTCGGAGTGTGCCGGTACTTCCCGTTCTCCTTCGCCAAAACCCCATTGATCACGAGAAAATCGCACAGGATACGGATGCCTCGTTCCGATGCCTTCGCGTGGCGCGCAATCGAAGCCACATCGCCCGGCCCTTCGCCGACCGCCCTGAAAATATCCAGCTCGATGGCCGCCTTCAGTGCCGCGGTTTGCTGGTGCGCTTGCATCATCGCGAAAACCAGGCCCGGATTCAACGGTGCTGCTTGGGAACCTGCAGACATATAACAACCTCCTGTTTCGCCCTGCGGGAAATTGGATTTTGGGGAACACCGGGGCGGGCTCAGAAAGTCTATCACTCGCTGCGTCCCATCAAGCAGCAGGACCATCGCGCCATCGCGATACATTGAAGGGTTGTGCATCTCCTCCTCTCGATCTTTCGCTTGCGGCAAAGGTCGCTCGTGCGCGCCATTCTTCTTTCGGTGGGCGCATTTGCCGCCAGCCTGCGCCTTGCCGGCTTTCCGCACATCGAGAATATTCACGGCTCTCACTGGCAGATTCTTGCTTTGCTCGTTGCCGCGTGGGGCATGGCGGAGACTGCCCGCTGCCTTCGGCGCCAGTGGAGTTTCTATCACGCCGGCGTGCTCATCCTCTTGTATGCCGACCTGATGATCCTCGCGACAATCGTGGTCATGCTTGCCGTGCCTTAGGCCCTGGACCCTGAAGCGGGTTCATGCCGCATGGCCAGGCCCGTGACGATGAGCGCCAGCGCCAGTGCGCCGTAAATGTAGTGCGGCCAAGCCACCACTCGCAACATCCAGCACTCCACCGCGAGCCAACCCATCAGCACGCATCCCTGGAGCGCCGTCCAAAGGCCGTAATGCGGCATGTGCCGTAAAACGATCAAAAGCACAACAAAACCAAGCAACCCATTCGACACGAACAAAATCACTCCGGGAATCAAGAACGAGTGGAACGGAGAATACCGGAGAAAACTCAATGGCATCCTCATCGTCCTCCCCGTTGGATCGAGAATCAAGGGGATTGAACCGACGAACGCGCCCAGCGAGAGAAACGCGAGCGTAACGATTGCGGCGATTCGAACCAGCCACATCGCAGTACCTCACAGAGACCTCACGGGGAACGTAGCAGCAGTCTACCTCACACCGTGGAAGATTGTTGTTCCAGAGTCGTGTAGCATTGCAAAGTGTTCAATGCGTCGCTTTCGCAGTGGCCGGTTCCCGGCTGCCGCCTTACGCGCTCGTTGAAGCTGAGATTTGTCGGAGGAGTCAATGCTAAAGGGATTTCGAGATTTCATCTTCCGCGGTAATGTCGTCGATCTCGCAGTGGCCGTGATTCTGGGCGCGGCGTTCAATGCCATCGTTGCTTCCCTGGTAGCCGACGTGTTGAATCCGCTGCTTGCCGCAACTATCAGCAAGCCCGATTTCAGCGCTGTGATTCTGCATGTGGGCAACGGTGCAATCAAGGTTGGCAACTTTCTCAATGCGACAATATCCTTCCTCATCGTGGCTCTGGTCGTGTATCTCGTCATCGTTGTGCC
The DNA here is from genome assembly GCA_963823805.1 of uncultured Acidobacteriaceae bacterium. Classification (GTDB taxonomy): domain Bacteria; phylum Acidobacteriota; class Terriglobia; order Terriglobales; family Acidobacteriaceae; genus Telmatobacter. The sequence goes on from CAWGMW010000003.1 coordinate 1,395,206, forward strand.
CATGAACGCGATTCAGGCGCGAATGAAGAAGTCCGAAGCCGCGCCCACCACGAAAAACTGTCCGGAATGTCTGAGCGAGATTCCGTTGGCGGCGCGCCGCTGCGCGCATTGCGCACAACCCGTCTCCTGATCGCGAGTTGATCGCAAGCTAGCTTTGTTCTAGAGGCCTGTTCAATGAACTTCCGTCCTGCATTTGCGCTTATTCTCCTTGCCGGGGTTCTGGAACTGTCTTCGCGCCCATCGCCGGCGCAGACTGTGCCGCAGGGTAGCTTTGGCTTTACCGATTTTGGCGCAGAAGCAAAGCTCGAAGAAGAATTCCTCGCAGTGCCCGACCCCAAACTTGCCGGCGAGGATCTTAAGACCCTCACCGCAGAACCACACCTCGCCGCAACACCGGAAGACTATAAAACCGCCGAGTTCGTCGCGAGTAAATTTCGTGCCGCCGGTCTCGAAACGCAGATCGTCCCCTTTCGCGTACTCCTCAACCAGCCCAAGGTCGTCCGCGTCGAGGCCTGGGACGAGGCGGGCCACCCGCTCATGACCGGCCCCGCGCGCGAGCATGTGAACGGTGATCCCTACCAGGACAATCCACGTATCGTCATGCCGTTCAACAGCTCTTCGGACTCCGGCGACGTAACCGGCGAGGCCGTCTACGCAAACTACTGCCGGCTTGAGGACTTCGATTCGCTCGCCGCCCAGCACATCGACGTGAAGGGCAAGATCGTCATCTGCCGCTACGGCACCAACTTCCGCGGCGTCAAGGTTTACCTCGCCGAGCAGCGCGGCGCCGTCGGCGTACTCATCTACTCCGATCCCCAGGATGACGGCTACTACAAAGGCGATCCTTATCCCATCGGTCCCTGGCGCCCTGACACCAGCGTGCAGCGCGGCTCGGTGAATTATCTCTTCAGGTATCCCGGCGATCCTGAAACTCCCGGCGTCGCTTCCACGCTCGATCTGCCCGAATCGGCCCGCGCCACAAATATCGCAGGGCCCGATGGCGACCAGCCGCTTATCGTCTCCATTCCCCTCAGCTCTCACGACGCTGCGCCGATCCTTCAAGCTCTAAAAGGACCGGGCGCGCCGCAAGGCTGGCAGGGGGCCCTGCCATTCCGCTATCACCTCGGTCCCGCCGGCGTGAAGATTCACCTCGTCTCCCAGCAGGACTACCAACGCCGCATCATCTGGGACGTGATTGGAAAAATCAAAGGCGCGCAGGATCCTGACGCGTGGGTCATCGTCGGCAATCACCGTGACGCGTGGGTCTTTGGCGCCGTCGATCCCTCCAGCGGCACCGCCGCCATGCTTGAGGCCGTTCGTGGCATCGGCGCGCTGCTTCGTCAGGGCTGGCGTCCTCGCCGCACCATCGTCTTCTGCAGTTGGGACGCCGAGGAAGAAGGCCTCATCGGCTCTACCGAATGGGTTGAGCAGCAGGGCCGTACGCTCGACCGCGCCGTCGCCTACTTCAACGTCGATGTCGCCGTCTCTGGTCCTGATTTCTCCGCCGGGGCAGTGCCCTCGCTGAAGGATTTCATCCGCAACGTCGCCCGCTCCGTTCCCAGCCCGGTCGCCGGGTCAGTTTATCTTCAATGGCGAATGAAGGCCTCCAGCAGCGACGAACATCACGAGTCGAATGCGCCGCCGATCGAGGGTGAAGAAGTCCATGTGGGCGACCTCGGCTCGGGTTCCGACTTCACGCCCTTCCTGCAACACGCAGGCGTACCCTCAACTGAAATTACTTCCAGCGGGCCCTACGGCGTCTATCATTCCGCCTTCGACGACTTCGCCTGGTACACGCAGAACGCCGATCCTCACTTCGCCTACCTGCAGGAGATGGCGCGCGTCCTCGGCCTCGAAGCCATGCGCATGGCCGACGCCGACGCCCTGCCTTACAACTACATCGCATACGCAAGCGAAATCTCCGCGTACATCCAGGCAGCAAAGCGCAAAGCCGCCGACGACGGCCTCAACTCTCTCGACTTCGCCGCCGCCGAGACCGCCGCGTCGCACTTCGCAACCGCCGCCGAGCGCGCTCATACCCTCCAGTCCACTCCGTATGGCGATCTCACCCAGTTGAATCTCGCTCTCCGCCAGGCGGAAACTGCTCTGCTCTCGCCCGCTGGTCTCCCTGGCCGCCCCTGGTATCGCCACACGATCTACGCTCCCGGTGAACTCACTGGCTACGCCGCGGTCGTCATCCCCGGCGTCAATGAGGCCATCGACGCCCGCAACCCCACCCTCGCAGCGCAGCAGTTGGCCGTCCTGTCTGAAGCCCTCGACCGCGCCGCAAACTCCCTCTCGGCTGCGCACTGATCCCACCTGCGCCCCGCAGATGAGCCTCTGTAATCTATTTCTATCAACTAGTTGCGAGCATTCTCCCGCCAACAGGCCATCCCCTCCCACCGACGAGTGATTCCCCATCGTTCAACAACGGCGCTATGGTCCATTCTCAAGCTGATTGGGCTGATCGACGGCGCAACAGCTCGTTTGGAGTTTCCTTCATGGTTGACTTGTTGCTTGCCTTGGCCTTCGTTGCGATGATTCTTTCGCCGCCAATTGTAGCGAACATCCATCGCGGCCGATCCCGCGAGCTTGACGACCAATAGGAGGAACTCCTTGGGGGTTCCAATGGTTGACCTGGTGATCGAACTCATGCTGATCGGGATGATTTTCCTCCCGCTCATCGCCACCTCACCCCGGCTGGCCCGGGCTGCCAATCGCGGCTACTGCGGCCGCCTCGGAAACGCCCGCCGCAGCCATTAACCAGGGCCGCGGGTGCCCCACGCCTTGGCACCCGGCCAAATCCTCGCTCGACCTACGTCCCTCAGTCCCGTAGCCCCGTAGTCCCAAGGTCCCTCAGTCAGCTACTGTCCCCGGCGATCAGCCTTCGACCTGTGATCTAAATCACTTCAAATTTGACCCCCTCGCCCTCACACTCGTATCGTTAAGAGTTGGACATGAAAATTCCTTCGAGCACATTGCGGATCGGGGCAGGGGTGGCCATTATTCTGGGCACAATCCTCGCCCTGGCTTTTACGGGGATCCGTGACACCCAGAGCTATTACGTCAAGATCGACGAGGTATTAACGCCACAAAGCAAGAGTCTTATGGGCGACAAAATCCACCATCGGGAATTGAGGGTGGAGGGATTTGTAGTACCCGGTTCGATCGACCAGAGCGGTACAAGCGTCACCTTCACCATGAACGAATTTGAGAGCCACTCGCCGAATGCGGCCAGCGGCAAGACCATCAAGGTCGTCTATAAGGGCTCCGAGCCACCACCCGACACTTTTAAGGACAACGCTCAGGCGCTCGCCATCGGCACCTATGGATACGATGGCGTCCTGCACGCGACGGCGCTTCAGGCCAAGTGCGCCAGCAAATATGCTCCGCAGCAGCCCGGCACAACGCCCTCCACCCCGGCCGGCGCTCCCACCTCCAAGGCAAACACTGCATCGGCTCCGGCGTCCGCGCCTCCCGCCTCCGCCCAAACCGCCGCCAACTGATCGAACGACCACGCACGCGTTTTCGGAAACACTCTGATGCGAAGCCGCTACAGTAAAGTCAGCGCGACCTAACCGGGGTCCCCAACGAAGGGTGGCTCGAAGAGCCGGGGTCGTTGGGGTGGGAGCACCAGGGAGCGATGACCTTGCACGATCCGAAAACAACGGAAGATTTCCGAAAACGCCAGAACGCACCCGAAGCCGGCAGCTCAACCTTCGGCGCCCGGCCCGATAACGCGCGACTCGTCCAGGTGTCCAAGCTGTTCGGCAGCTTTGCCGCTCTTCGCCAGGTCTCGCTTTCGCTCGAGCCCGGCCGCTGCTATGTTCTCCTCGGCGAAAATGGCGCCGGCAAGTCCACGCTCCTGCGCATTCTCGCCGGCCTTCTCCGCCCCACGCACGGCACGGTCAGCGTCTTCGGCGACTCCGAGCCCCACGATGCGCGCGCCCGCATCGGTTACATGAGCCACGCGCCCATGCTCTACGACGAGCTCACCGCGCAGGAGAATCTTCGCTACTTCAGCAGTCTTTATTCCGGCCGCGCTTGCCTCACCCCGACTGAAGCGCTTCGCCAGGTCGGCCTCGACCCCGACCTCAACCGCCTGTTCGGCCAATATTCGCAGGGCATGCGCCAGCGCACCTCGCTCGCTCGCGTGCTCCTTTCCGTTCCCGAGCTGCTCCTTCTCGACGAGCCCTTCTCCAATATGGATGTTGAAAGCGTGCGCCAGATGGTCGCGCTCCTCGCCGGCTTCCGCCAGTCCAACCGCACCATCGTCCTCACCACGCACCAGCGCGAGCACGCCACCCCCATCGCCGACTTCGTGATCACACTCCACGCTGGCCGCGTCGCATCGCTCGAACCGGGGAGCCCAACCCAATGAAGACCAACGGCGCGCGCTTCCTCGAATCTCTCGGCATTCCCTTCGAACTTCGCGAGTACGAAGTCGATCCAGACGATCTGTCGGCAATCACGGTCGCAAAAAAGATCGGCATGCCCGCCGAGCAGGTCTTCAAGACGCTCCTCACCACCGACAGCGCACACGACTACGTTTTCGCCGTTATCCCCGGCGACGCCGCACTCGACTTCAAGAAGTTGTCGCGCTTGGCCGGTTGGCGCAAAGCCGAAATGGCTCCACTCAGAGACGTTCAGCCCCTCACCGGCTATATCCGCGGTGGAGTGACGATCTTCGGCGCAAAAAAGCCCTACCCGATTTACGTTGACGAAACTGCCATCCTCTTCGATCGCATCAGCGTCTCCGCCGGAACTCGCGGCACGCAGTTGATCCTCACGCCCGACGACTATCTCCGCGCCGCCGCCGCAATCGGCCAGCCCGTCCAAACCGCCGACCTGACGAAAGCCGCGGGTGCTCCTTCGTCAAACCAAAATGCGGGTGCCCCATCCTTGGCGTCTTGCTCTCATGGCGAGACGACCAGGGTGGGTGACCATCGATCCGAACCAAACGATCTCCACCGGGAGGGCCACCAATGACTCGCGCCCTCTTCACGCATCTCGCCAAAGATCTCCGCATCGAGTGGCGCACCCTCGATGCCATGATCTCCATGATTTTCTTTTCCGGCCTCGTCGTGGTGCTCTTCTCCATCGCCTTCGATCCCCGCGGCGCATTCTCGCAGCAAATCGCCGGCGGCGTCCTCTGCGTAGCCACCATGTTCGCCTCGGTCAGCGCCCTCAATCAGGCCTGGGCCCGTGAAATCCGCCATCAGGTCATGGACGCGCAGCGGATGGTCCCTTCGCCCGGCGCCGAGCTTTACCTGGCCAAGACCATCGCTAACTTTCTCTTTGTCTCCATCGTTCAGATCGTTCTGGCGCCCTTCTTCTTCGTCTTCTACAACCTTCATATCGCCGGCAATGCTTGGCAGTTGGCCCTCGTTCTTCCGCTCGGCACCTGGGCCCTCGTCGTCAACGGAGTCTTCTTCGCCGCTCTCTCCATCGGCAGTCGCAACCGCGAGTTTCTTCTCTCCCTCATTCTCTTTCCCATCTTCATTCCCGCTCTACTTGCTATGGTCCAGGCCGTGACTTTCATCCTCACCGGCGACGGCGATCCCTCCCTCTGGATCAAAATGCTCCTCGGCTACGACATCATCTTCACCACCGCCAGCCTGCTCCTCTTTAACGTCGTCTTCCACGCCGAATAGCCCGCGACCGAACCCCGCGGACCGTTACCTGAAGTTGTAAGGATGTCAATCGCAAAGTCGGCCCGGCGGCGGGGACTCTATTTTTCGAGGCCTGAGGAAGGCGGCTCAACTCGCGGGAAATGTTCAACTTTGTGGGACCTCAACCCCGCGAAATGTTCAAGGAACCTTTCCCAAAAAGCGCCGAATGGTCGCTTAAAGTCTCGCGAATCGTTGAGTGGTGGCCAGAGAAATTGCCCGAAATGGGCCAAATGATCAACGATTATCGAACATTTCGAGGGAAAAGGTCGCGACCAATTTCACGGAGGGCGCATTGGCGCAGGCTTAGGCAGTCTTTACCGCTGTTAAGTGGGAGGGAGAAATGGTGCGCCCGGACCCGCCGCGGCGGGGAACTCCCGACCTAACGCTCCGGAGGGTCGCCGCGGCGACCTCTATCCAGCTGAGCTACGGGCGCTCTTCGAGAGTCCGCTTTATCTCGTCTCTTCCGGCACCTGTCTTGAAAAACCGCTCCCGTGCCATCGCTTTGGCGCGCGTCGCGGCATCTTCCCTATACAGCAGTTCCCAAGGCCCATGGTTTCGGGTCGATTTGCTGAGGCCGGAATTGTGTTGCTCAATTCGCCTCTCGAAGTCAGAGGTGGATCCGGTATAAAGACGGCCAGTAGTCTTACTTCGAAGCACGTACGTAGTAAACATGGAGGGCTTGGTGCGCCCGGAGAGATTCGAACTCCCGACCTAACGCTCCGGAGGCGTTCGCTCTATCCAGCTGAGCTACGGGCGCGCTTCAACAGGATACCGCAAATTGCGGATTCGCTTTCCGGGTTGGTGTTGGGCCATTTTAGAGGAGCTTTTCCGCGGAGGCTGAAGCCCTCGTGATTTTTGCGCCTGTTGCGGCCCGGCTGACGCCGTGCCCTTGTTACAAGGCTCCTTTGCGAGCGTTCTTTCAACGGGCTTGAGGCCGTGCCCTGACGCTTCGTGCGGGTCCCGGCGGCGTTTTCGGTGCGCAGGCCGGATTTCCCCATCGACCTACAGGGTCAAGAGGGCCGGTCTTTCGTTGACTCTGGGCTGATTTTTGAGTAATCTATAGGTCTTGCGCGGTGTTGCGCCTGGGGTCTCGGTGTGCTCACCCGGACTTCTCCGATGGAGGCTGCGGCCAGGTTCTGGCGGGCTTTTGATGGAACAGGCGACCGGTTGCGGGACCAGATAGCGGGAGCAGGAAAAAGTGGTCCGGCGCAGCCAGGGTTCCGAGAGAACCCAACTCCCGCAGCTTCTCACCCGAACAGATTTGTTTGGCAGTGGGTAGGGTTTCTGGCCCGTGCGCGTTTTGCATGGGCGATAGTGGTTTGCGCGGGTTGGTGGTTTCACAGGTCCCAGAAGCGGAACCTGGGAAACCTGCAGAGTGAGGAGTTATCCCACCCTAAACGCAAAATGCGCGTTTAGGATGGGGCACCCAGCATTTGAGATGGGTACCCGCAGTTTTTCGGAGCGCGGGGCAATTTTTTTCGAGGGAAGCAGAGAGATGTCGACTTTTATTCCGAGCGGCAAGGATATCAGCCGCAAATGGTATGTGGTGGACGCAAGCGGGCAGACGCTGGGCCGGCTGGCGACCAAGGCCGCGATGATTCTGAGCGGCAAAACGAATCCCCAATATGTGCCGTACATCGACATGGGTGATCACGTCATCGTGATCAACGCGGAGAAGGTACGCCTGTCGGGGTTGAAAGATCAGAAAAAGGTTTACCGGCGCTACACAGGGTTTCCGGGCGGGTTGCGCGAAGAGTCGTTCACACGGCTGATCAACCGCCGGCCGGAGAAGGTTCTGGAAGAGGCGATCAAGGGCATGCTGCCGAAGAGCAAGATGGGGCGGGCCATGGGATCGAAGCTGAAGGTATACCGCGGCGACAAGCATCCGCATACTGCGCAGAAGCCGGTTGTTTTGTAAGAGCAGCTTCTAGCTGCTAGCTTCTAGCTCCTGGCTTTTTCTTGCTGGAGCGAAGATGCGAGGGGAAAAATGAAGGACGCCCGACAGGGCTTGGACAAGCTAGCAGCTACGGGCTAGAAGCTAGGAGCTAAAAGAGAATGGCAGAGGATCTGGTTCAGTATTACGGGACGGGGCGGCGCAAGTCGGCGATCGCGAGAGTTTTTCTGCGTCCCGGCACGGGCGAGTGGAAGGTCAACGGCAAGAAGTTCGAAGAGCACTTTGTAACCGAGCAGCAGAGGGTTAGCGCCAAGCGGACGCTGGTGGTGGCCGAGCTCGGGGCGAGCTTCGACGTGTTGACCACGGTGAGCGGCGGCGGAGTTTCAGCGCAGGCCGACGCGGTGAAGATGGGCATTGCACGCGCGCTGGTTGAGTTCAACCCAGAGTTGCGCAAGCTGCTCAAGGCCGAAGGACTGATGACTCGCGATGCGCGCCAGAAGGAACGCAAGAAGTACGGGCAGAAGGGCGCGAGAAAGCGGTTCCAGTTCAGCAAGCGCTAAAGCGCTTGCAGGAGCTTTTAGCTGTTAGGTACTAGCTCTTAGCTTTTTCTCGTTTTTGCTGAATGCGCCGGCTGCCCGATGCGGCGAGTTCAGGCACGAGGGAGCTAAAAGCTAATGGCTAAGAGCTAAAGGCTGGTTTTACAAATCTCCCCGCGAGGGGATAAATCCGGGCCACAGAATCACCAACCCGGATGCAGTCCACGAAGGAGGACAATTGGCAACTATCACCATGAAGGAACTGCTCGAAGCGGGTGTTCACTTCGGGCATCAGACCAAGCGCTGGAATCCCAAGATGAAGGAATACATCTTCGGCGAGCGCAACGGAATTTATATCATCGACCTGCAAAAGACGCTGAAGTTGTTCAAGGAAGCGTCGAAGTTTGTGGTTGAGCTGTGCGCCAGCGGCAAGACGATTCTTTTTGTCGGCACCAAGCGCCAGGCACAGGATGCAGTTGCCGAAGAGGCCACGCGGGCGGGCATGCCCTACATTAACCAGCGCTGGCTGGGCGGCCTGCTGACCAACTGGGTGACGGTGCAGAAGTCGGTGAAGCGCCTGCAGGAACTGGATGAGATGGCCACGGACGGCCGCTACGACCTGCTGACCAAGAAGGAAGTCATCAAGCTGGAGCGCGAGCGCAAGCATCTGCAGGCCAATCTGGCCGGCATCAAGAATATGAGGCGTTTGCCTGACGCGCTGTTCATCGTGGACTCGAACAACGAGACGATTGCGGTGAAGGAAGCGCGGAAACTGGGCATCCCGGTGGTTGCGGTGGTGGACACCAACTGCGACCCGACGGTGGTGGATTACGTGATTCCGGGCAACGACGACGCGCTGCGCGCCATTCGGCTGTTTACGTCGAAGGTTGCCGACTCAGCGGCGGAGGGTGTGAACCTGCTGAGTGACAAGGCCTTCACGGAAGAGGCGCCGGAAGCGGCGGCCGCGGAAGTGAGCGAAGGCGGCGTTGAGGTCGTAGCGATTTCGGCGGAGTCCTCACCAGTTGAGGAAGTGGACCTGGAAGCGGCGCTGGGCGGAGGTATTCGCAAGGCGCCGGCCGCTGTGGCGGCCCTGCTGGAAGAGGACGAAGTGGCGGAGAGCGCCAAGTAGCCCTTCTTTCGCGGAAGCACGCACTGAATTGGAAGAGCGTGGCCGCTTCGCTAAGCGCCACGCTTTTCTTATGCCGGAAATTCTCCGGCGCGCAACACGATTGTGAAATCCTAAACGCAATGCATGATTAAGGCCGAGTGCGGCCAGGGAAAAAGAGAGATGACGACAGTGACTGAGAAGATTGACGCGAAACTGGTGAAAGAACTGCGCGAGAAGTCGGGCGCGCCGATGTGCGACTGCCTCAAGGCTTTACAGGAGTCGAAGGGTGACATGGAAGAGGCGTTCGTGGTGCTGCGCAAGCGTGGCATGGCCTCGGCGCAGAAGAAATCCTCGCGCGTGACCAACGAGGGAGCAGTGGGCAGCTATATTCATGCCGGCGGCAAGATTGCCGTGTTGGTGGAGCTGAACTGCGAGAGCGATTTTGTGGCGCGGACCGAGGACTTCCAGGAGCTGCTGAAGGACGTGGCCATGCACATCGCGGCGAGCGATCCGCGTTACGTGAAGCCCGAGGATGTGACCACCGAGGATCTGGAGCGCGAGAAGGAGATCTATCGCGCGCAGGCCGCGGCAACGGGCAAGCCGGCTCCGGTGATTGAGAAGATTGTGGACGGGAAGATGGCGAAGTTCTACGAAGAGGTTTGCCTGCTGGAGCAACCGTTCATCAAGGACCAGGCCGTCAGCGTAAAGGAGCTGATCGCACAGAAGGTGGGCAAGTTGGGCGAGAACATCACCGTTCGGCGGTTCGCGCGGTTCAAGGTAGGCGCGCCTGACTGGACGGTAGCGCAAACCAAGCCGGTGGAAGCGGCGGAGTAACTGCTGGTGTGCTTAGGAATCCTAAGGGCCTGGTGCGAACCCCAGGCCCTCTTGCCGAATCGCTGGATTTTCATGCCGGCGAAATAAAAGCATCTATTCGACGAGGAGGAGCCATCCCACTCGTGCAAATTGGATTCAAACCTTAGCGTAGGCAATTCGGAGTGGTCTTCGAGGAGGCGATTCCTCATGCCATGCAGATGGATCTTCGCCGCACTTCTATGCATCCCGCCTGGGGTGATCGCGCAAGATGTAATCCCTTCGGGAACCATCCTTCCTCTCAGCCTGGACACGAGCCTGAATGCCGCCAAAGTCCATTCCGGCCAACAGATTCGTGCAACCGTCATGCAAAACATTCCGGGCACTGCAATTCACCGCCGTGCAAAGGTGGTCGGGCGTGTCGTGCGGGCCGACGAGGCGAAAGACGGACAGATCAAGCTTGAATTTCAGTTCGACGCCGTGAAAGTCAACCGGCAGTTGGTGCCATTCAAAGCGCATCTCCGCGCTCTCGCTTCATTCTTTGAGGTAGAAGAAGCAGAGATTCCTGAAGAGATGTCGTCCAGGGGCCTCACACCGGAAACATGGACGACACAGCAAATTGGCGGCGACCAGTTCTACCGCGGAGGCGGGCCGGTGGCCGTCGGCTTAACGACTGTCGGCCAAGTCACGCCGTGGGGTGCCCTGGATGTGCCTCGTGCCCAATCTGGGCTGCCTTGCCGTGGACCAATCGGAGAAAACAAGGGGCCTCAGGCCATGTGGTTATTTTCAAGTGACGCTTGCGGCGTGTATGGGTTCGCCAATATTCGCATTGAACACGCTGGGCGTAGTGGTCCCGTCGGAATCATCGTCCTTTCTTCAACGAACGGGAAGCTGAAGCTGGGCAGCGGAACCGCCCTGCTGCTCCGCGTCTCCTGAGCCTTGGCAAGGATTGGGCGCCGATTCTTCAGCAGATTTGCCGAAAGAAAGAGGGGCAGTCCGCATCTCGGGCGAAATCGGAATTCAAACCAAAATAGAAGGGGCAGCCCATTGCGGACTGCCCCTTCTGCTTTCAGCGGAGATTGTAGTTTTACGGCAGGTAGTAACGGAACGAGGTGAAGATCATGTTGTCGTCGCCATGCGCGCCGTTGCCGGGATTGGCCGTGCCACCCGCGCCGGACCAGAGGTCGCGACGCATCAGGCTGTATTGGATGCCCTGGCGGAGACGGCCCTTAGCGCTGTTGTGGATGTTCCACCAGTAGCCGGCTGTGAATTCCTGCACGTCTTTGTTGCTGCCGCCGCAATTGGACGGGGCGGTGGCTGCAGAGCCTGTGGCGCCAGTGGTCGGCGTAGTGGGCTCGACCAGGCAGCCCGACATATTCGTGCTCCTTGTGCCGTAGCCAACCTGGGTTGTGCCGCTGAGCACGTAGTCGCGGTCAAGATAGTCGCCGCCGTAGTTGAAGTACAGATTGAAGTTCGGCGTTGGATTCATCTCGAGGGTGCTAAGCGCGGAAAATCCGTGGATGGGAGAGATGGCTGCATCTGGGCGCAGGGTAACGTCGCCGATGGTCGAAGAGCCGTAGCGGCCGACGCCCTGGCCCCACAATCCCTTGAGGCCGATGGTCACGTACTTACCGGCGAGCGGGGCGCGGAATCCGCCGCCGAGGCCGGCGCCGGTGGCCGTGCTGTTGGTGGGCGTGGCCGTCGTTGGCACCGTGCAGGTGGCCGATACGGTGGCGCAGGGATAGATGCGGTCGCGGAAGTTGCGGTCGATGCCGAAGACTTCCCAGTGACCCCAGCCGGGCTCGAAGGCCATCTTCACAATAAAGTCCGGCGTGTAGTTGAAGGAGTAATTGGAGTTGAGGTTGTAGAGGCCGCCGCCGGTTCCGGTCGAACCGAACAGCTCATTGGTGACAGTGCTCGTGTTGTTTGGGTTCAGCATCTCGGCGTTTTCAACGGAAGCGCCCAGGAAGAAGGCCTTGCCGAAGTCCTTGGAAACGCGGAAGCTATATTGGCGCGACCATACGAAGCCGGCTTCGTACTGTGCGTCGATGGTGGCCGGCAGAATCTCGGTTCCTCTCGTGAGGCCCTTGGTGGTTTCCGCCGCCAGCGACCATCCCTGGCCGCCGGAGAAGTCCCAGCCGCTGGTGGTCTTGGCATCGGCCCACAACTGGCGCTGGCGCAGGGTATAGCTGTTCGACTGGTTATTGTTCGAGGTGACGCCGGCGCTCAGCCAGTCCATCTCGTAGTAGCCGGTCAAGGTGAAGGTGGGCAACTTGCCCGTGGCTTTGAGGGCAAGACGCGACTGACGGCCTGAACCCTGGAACTCGCTCAACTGATATGCTTGGGAATTTTGCAGCGGGACGCCGGTGAACGGCGTGTTGATATCGCCTCCGGTGGCCCCGGTGCGGTCCACAGTTTCGGCCGCCAGGAAGCTGCCGGTGGGCGAGAGCGTGATCCCTTTGAAGTGAAGTGCGTCAGGGTTGTTGATCGCCTTTTTGATACTTGTGGTCTCATCGGAGACCGTAGTGGCGAGCGAGAGTGAGTCGGCCTTCAGGTCGCTCACGGTACTCTGCAGGGTTGAAACGGCCGCCGCATTGTCAGTGGCCGACTGTTGTTGCGCTGTGGCGTCGGCTTCCGCCTTGGCCGCTGCAGCCTGCGCATCGGCTGCCGCCTGCTGCGCCTGCTTCAACTGCTCGTCCTTGGTGGCAAGATCGCTCTTCAAACCATCGATCTCGCCCTGAAACTGCTGCTTCATTTGGTCGATCTGCTCTTGGACCGTGGGACCGGCCGGCGCTGCGGACTTCTTGACTGCAGCGTGCTTTTTGGCCGGCGGCGTAGTGCCGCTGGTTTGTGCGTAAGAAACAACAAGACCGGCTGCGAGAAATGCAACGGCAGCCGCTTTCACTGTCAATTTCATTTGGGCCTCTCTTTTCCTCATGGAATTGTGTTGGAAAGTGTCAGCGCCCACGTGCATAACGGACGCAGACCACTTCTGCATCCCGGACGCATTGATGAAAAGGAAAATCTGCGGTATTCCCATCGGCACGAAGAATTAGGGGAGTCGTAAAGAAGGAAGTCTCGCGCCGGCAAAACTCCTCCTCTTGTTCCGCATCCAAGCCTCGCAGAGCAAGATTAAGATTTGACGAATTCACACAGAATTCACATCGGCGGAACAGCATGAGGCTCGAGGGAAGATGATGACGAAAAATTCAATTTCTATTCACAGACGCTTCGCTTTTTCTGCGCGAAATTCTGCGGATTCCGGCGGGGAGATTGCGGCAGTGTGCTAGGGTTTGCCCGCGTCGCCGGCGCTGAGGAGGTTGGCCAACAGGCGGTAAGGCCCCGGCACTAACTCAGGAAACTGACGATACAGCGCGAACGCAACATAGATGTAAGTTCCTTGTCCGCGATGCGCGACGATCAGGCCGCCGCGTTGAGGATCCTGACCCGGGTCGGCGGTTTCTGTGAGCGCCTTGTAGCCGGGATCCCAGTGATCGAGGAACCCGTGGCCGCGCTCTTCGAACCATCCGTCGAAATCGGCGGATGTAATTTGATTGGGCCAGGCGAGGAGAGAGTTAGTGGGATCGAGTAGCTTGACTGACGCCTGCTCGTCAACCACGCGCTCGGGAAAGCGGCCCATCGTGAGCGGCAGCGGCGCAGGAAATGTGTTGCCCTGGTATTGCACCACGACCGTCCCCCCTCGCTCGACAAACTGCTCAAGGCGCGATTCGGCGGCGGCGAGCGCCGGGCGCACCGAATACGCGCGAATGCCGACGACCAGCACGTTCCACTGCGACAGGTCGGAGGTGGCAAGCTCGTCGTCGGTGAGGAGATGCGGCGTGATGCCCAGCGCCTCAATGGCCTCGGGAACATGATCGCCTGTTCCCATCACATAGCCCACACGCAGCCCCGGCTGCACTTTTACGTCGATTTTGCGCGTGCGGAGCTCAGCGGGCTCGTACTGGTTATAGGGAAGCAGGCCCGTATAGCCGATACTCTGCCAACCAATCGAGTAGCTTTGATCGCCGATGTGCGCGTTCGCCTTGATCGCGAAGGCGCGCGCGGCGACGTTGCCCGCAGGAGTAACCGAGAACACGAGCGGCTCCGTATCGCCAGCGGCTTTCAAATGAAATTCGCGCTGCGCCGGATCTGCGCGCCAGCCTTCGGGCAACTGGAGATCGACGAACCCTTCGGTGGCGTGCTCGGCATGAACCGTGACATTGACCGGCAACGGCGAGCCGTCGAGCGGGAGAATGCGCGCCTCCGGCTGAACGCGAACGCCTACAGCGGGCGTGACGACGAGCGGCTGATAGACGCCGCCAACACCAGTGACGCGGGCCAGCGTTTGCACCACCTGGCCGAGGCGGATGGGAACGCCGTCAAATGAGAACTCAGCCCAGGCAGACAGCGGATAGGGCGCGAACGAGCGCTCGCGCCATGCTTCATTCGAAATGTCATAGGTGGGCTGTTCGGTGGTGGGCCGCGTGAAGTAGGGCTCCGTCGGCGCGGTGTCGGCGCGAACCTGCACATGAAAGATCCTGTCGCTCGCGGGCGCCGCGGCTTCTTGGGCGTCGATCGGCCCGCCGGCGCTGTCGATCTTCCATGGGGCACCATCGCTGCTGACGAGCCACGTCCGGCTGAGCAGAGCGGCGTCCAACCCTTGCGCGAGATGCACGCGAACGCTGAAATCCTCGCCGGGCCAAACGCTGCGCGCCGTTTCATCGGCAGATGCGCCGCGACCACCAGGGCCTCGGTCACTCCCGCCGCCTGCAGTAAATGCGACAAGGTCGAGGCCAAGCAAATCCTTGAGCGCGGTCTGGAATTGCTCGATTTTTTCACCCAGCTCAAGTTCGAGGCCGGCTTTCGCCCCGGCGTCAAGATCGCTCGCCTCCACGCGCGCGTAGAGGTCCAGCGTCTCGCGGTAGATGGGCGCTAGCTTGTGTGCGGCATCGACGCCGCTCTGATTTTTACAATCGCCTGTGAAAGCTTTCAGGCCGCTCTGGATTCTGAGGAGGCCGTCTACGAGCCACTGAGGGGTCGTGCTGCCGGCCAGCCGTACAAGGCCTGTAATGTCGGTGGCGATGTGGGCCTTTCTATTCCAAAACAGACTGGTATCGTGTTCTTCCGCGCCCGCCGCGGCGGCCGATGGCGCAGCGGCCCAAAGGTGGTAGCTGGAAGAATCGGGCGCAATCAGCGCGGGATCAGCGCCGCCATACTGCGACTTCTGCTCGCCCCAGCCTTCACGGGCAATCTGCACATAGCTGCGACCCAACGTCGCGTCCCATGTGCCCACGGGAAGCGTGACGTCGGCCGGCAACGCGCCTTCAATCCACTCGCCGGTGACGTAATTGTGGAAACGCGCAGGCGCCCACTTGCCGGTGGCGTAGTCGAGCATCTGGCCGTTGGTGATGGGCGCGAAGGGCGTACGCGAGTAAACGGCGAGCGGCTGCCAGGGCTGCAATCCGTTTTTCAATTGCTCGGGAAAGGCGTTGGGATCGGCCGCGGCCTTGAACGCCTCCTGCGCGATTTCGCCGGAGACCTGGTGATGACCGTGCCCGTCGCTCACGCCGCCGACAAAAGTGGAGAGGATGATCTGCGGCCGAACCATCCGCACGGCCAGCACCGCGTCATAAAGCACACGATCGTGGCCCCATTTGGAGAAGGCCTCTTCCTGCGTCTTCGAGAATCCAAAGTCGACCTCGGTACCCCAAAGTTGACGCACGCCGTAGTATTCATCGGCCTTGAGCAGCTCATTAGTGCGGATGAGGCCGAGCGCATCGTAGCTTTCGGCGCCTAGCGCGTTCTGGCCGCCCTCGCCGCGCGTTAGCGTAAGCAGTGTGACGCGTACACCGAGGCCGCGAGAGAGGTACGTCATGAGCGCGCCATCTTCGTCGTCGGGATGCGCAACGATAAAGAGCACGCTGGCCGTGGTGCCGAGGCGCTTCAGAGTCTGCTCAAGATCGGCAGCGCCGCGGTCTTCAGGCAACGGAAGAGCATTGGCTGAAGGCTCGGGTAAGGGAACCTGCGCCAGCTCGGCCTCCGGCGAGGGCTGCTGAGCCGGTTGCGCACGGAGAGATGTGCTGCCGGCGATCAATAGTAGGGCCGCGCCGAGCGCGATGTCATGCAGTTTTCGGGGAATGGAATACATCACTGTCAGTTTACAATCCGGCGGGCGCGATCAGCGCCAGTCGTCTCGGGCCCCGGCCAGGCCTTCGTTCATCACCGCGTCGAACCCCACGTTCTTCTTGACGAAGATCTCGCTGAACTGGCGGTCCTGGCGGAGCAGAATGGCCTGCAGGCGCACCAGCTCAAGCAGACCCAGGAACATGGCGATGAGCGCGCGCTCGGAATGTGTGTGGCTGAGCAGCCGGCGCAGGGCCACGGGCTTGTCTTCCATGGTGAGACGGCGGGTGAGGAACTGGATCATCTGGCCGACGGTGACGGAGTCTTCCTCCACATTAATGATGGGCCGGTTGCGCGCGCGCTCCAGAATGTCGCGGAAGATGCGCACGAGATCGGTGGTGTCTGCGGCGATTTCGGGCTCCGCTCCCGCATCCTCGCGGAACTCGCGCACGCCGGGATTGGTCCAGGTGTTGGCTTCGAGCATCTGCTTATCGTGGAGCATCTGCGCGGCGTTCTTGAAGCGCTCGTGTTCGAGCAGGCGATCGACCAGCTCGCGGCGCGGATCCTCGGCAGACTCTTCCGGCCCGACAGGCGCGCGCGGCAGCAGCATCTTGCTCTTAATGTGAATGAGCAGCGCTGCAGTGTAGATGAAGTCACCGGCTACGTCCATGTCACTGGCGCGCAGATGGTCGACGTAGGCCAGGAATTGCGCGGTGATTTTGGCGATGGGAATGTCGTAGATGTCGATGTCCTGCTTGCGAATGAGGTCGAGAAGCAGGTCGAGCGGGCCGTCGTAGACCTGGCCGACGAAAACCGAGAAGGGCGACTGCTCGGCATCCACACCGCGAGCTTTGAGCGCCGCGGCAACTTTCTCGGCGGTCGTTCTCTCAGCGGCGGGCGGCTCGGCTGCCAACGGCGGGTCGAAGGGCAGCGCTGGGGTTGGGCCTGGCGCTGGTGCTGCCGTGGCGGATGGCGATTCCGCGGCGGGTCCGGTTGCGCTCTCATCAGGTTGTGGGGAAGTACTCGTCAACGCAATCTCCGCTTCGGGTGCTTCAAACTCTGCGGTTTCATCCGGCTCGCTTAAAGCGATTTCAGATTCGAGGGCTTCGCCGGCGGCGCCGGCCGCGGCGTTCGGTTCAACGATTTCAGATTTGATCTCGGCCGCTTCCTCCGTAATTGATTCGGACATGCTCTGTCTATTTTCGTGCTCAAGGTCGTTTTCGGACTCGGGTCGACTTTCGGTGTTAAGGATGCTCTCGGTCTCAGCCGATTTCTCCGTGTTCGATTCGACCTCCATCGTTTCAACTTCAGCGGGCTTCACGTCGATCAATTCGGCCTCAATGCTCTCAGGCTCGGCGACGAAGGCTTCCGCGTTCGTCCTGGAGCCGGCGTCAACTCTTCCGTTGCGGTGGAAGAGCCCAAAACCGGAACGAATTCTGCTCAGCGCAAACTCGAACGCCCAACGCCACCACGGGGCTTTCTCTTCCATCGCTTGCACGTTCCTGATCCGTCAGCCTCTTGCTTCCCGTGGTTCGTTCCAGCCGTTCATCCGGCTCGTTTCCGCGTTTGTCTCATGCGGGCGCGACAGTCGTCAACGTCATTTGCATGGCGTCGCGCACTTCGATCATGGTTTGCTCGGCACGAGCCGCGGCGCGGAGCGAACCAGCCTCCAGAATTTCGATGGCCTGCTTCTCGGTCGTGGCGGCGCGGCGCTGCTGGATCGGCTCGAGTATTTTCACCAGCGCATCGGCGGCCCAGCCTTTACATTCGATGCAGCCGATGCCCGCCGAGCGGCAGCCCACATAGACTTTGGCCATTGTTTCCGGCGTTGAGAAAACTTTGTGCAAGTCGCCGATGGGACACTTGTCTGGATCGCCTTTGTCGGTGCGGCGAACGCGTGCGGGGTCGGTGACCATGGTCTTCAGCTTCTGGCGGACGATTGGCTCGGGGTCGCTCAAGAGAATCGTGTTGCCGTAGCTCTTCGACATCTTGCGGCCGTCGGTGCCGGGGAGCTTGGGCGAGGGAGTAAGCAGAACCTTGGGCTCGGGAAGAACGTAAAGGGGATGCACGTTTGCCGCCCGAAGAATATCCCCGACGTTCTTTG
Source organism: uncultured Acidobacteriaceae bacterium (assembly GCA_963823805.1). Lineage (GTDB taxonomy): Bacteria > Acidobacteriota > Terriglobia > Terriglobales > Acidobacteriaceae > Telmatobacter. The sequence continues at coordinate 1,413,453 of CAWGMW010000003.1, forward strand.
CCTTTGGTCTCGGATAAAACTGGTTGAAGCGTCGGGCGAGCTCGCGGGTTAGCTCGACGTGGGCCTGCTGGTCCTGGCCGACGGGCACAAAGTCGGACTGATACAGCAGAATATCGGCGGCCATCAGCACGGGATAGCCGAGGAATCCGTACGTTGTGAGGTCCTTGTGCGTCAGATTCTCCAGCATCTCCTTGTAGCTGGGGACGCGCTCAAGCCAGCCGAGGGGCGAGATCATTGCGAGGTCGAGGAAGAGCTCGCTGTGCTGTTTTACGCGGCTCTGCAAAAAGAGCACGCTGCGCTCGGGGTCGAGGCCGGCGGCGAGGTAGTCGAGCATCACTTCGACGGTGTTGGGCACGATCTGGCTGGTGTCGGCGTAGTCGGTAGTGAGGGCGTGCCAGTCGGCGATGAAGAAGTAGCAGTCGTACGCGGCGATGGGGTCATTTTGCAGCTTGACCCAGTTGGCCAGTGCGCCCATATAGTTGCCCAGATGGAGCTTTCCCGTTGGGCGCATGCCACTGAGGACGCGCGGGCGGGACGACGGAGTGGCGGGTTCGGGCATGGGGCGTGTCAATTCTCCGGTGGTCCTCGGGGATCCTCGGTGACGCTTTCGGCAGCGTCCTTGCGGCGGCCAAAGAAAAGCCGACCGCTCACTCAAAAAAGCGTTCAAATTCCTCATTCCATTGTAGCGGCAGGGCGAGCAGCGGGCGGCGGGAATCAGAGGCGCAAAAGGAAGGAAAAAACGAGGACCAGAGCAGGCGTGAGCAGCAGGCGCAGAACGAAGCCCCCCACAAAAATCATGAGCAGGTAGCTGATCCAGCCGCCGATGCGGTCGTATTGCTGCACCGCGTTATAGGGCAGCATATTGCGGACCACACGGCTGCCGTCGAGTGGCGGAATGGGCAACAGGTTGAAAAAGAAGAGCGAAAGGTTGATGAGGATGGCGAGCGAGAGGAGCAACGCAACCGGTTGCGCCCCGGTCGCCTCGGCAAATCCCAGTGCGACAGCGAAAGACAGCCGCACCATCGCCCCGCCGCTCGGCATGGTGAGGGCCATGATGGTAAGACCTGCCAGAGCCAACAGCACCAGAATCAGGTTCGAAACCGGTCCGGCCAGGGTGGTCAGATTGTCGTCGCGAACGATCTTTTTGAAGTTGCGAGTGATGACGGGCGTGGGCTTGGCCCAGCCGACCAGCATGAAGGGAATACTGAAGCCGATGAGCGGCCCAAAGATCACCATGGCGGGGAAAAGCAAGGTCCCGACGGGGTCGATGTGGGCCAGCGGATTCAGCGTAATGCGACCCTGCAGCCGCGCCGTCTGATCGCCGAGCCGCGAAGCCATCCAGGCGTGCGCGCACTCATGAAAACTGAGCGAGAAAAGCAGCAAAACAAACTCGAAGACGGCAATGACGAAGCGCTCGGACTGCAAAGGATTTCTCCGGGGGCAAGACTCAGCGTAGCACGGTGGGACTGCGGCGTTTGAGGGCCGATCGGCCCGTTCTCAGCTCTCGATGTACTCCCAGAACGAGTCGGCAAGATCGGCGCCGAGCTCGGTGGTCATGCGCCGTGCAGCGCGCTCCACTTCTTCCATGAGGCCGTGCAGGTAATCTCGCGAACGCGAGATGGCAGCGACACCGAGGGTCGCCGACTGCCAGGTGACGGCTTCATCCAGCTCCGCCACGGAGACATTGAAGCCCTGGCGCAACTGGTCTTTGAGCGAGCGGACAACCTGGCGCCTGTCCTTGAGCGACTGGGCGTGCTCGATGCGAATCTCGAGAGTCAGTTGCGCCACCGGCATACGGGTAAGGAATGGTCACCGACAGTGTAAGGCGGTCTTGGCCGGCCGCAGCAAATATTTTCTTGGCTGGGAATTGGCGAACGGTCAATCCGCGAACTTCGCCAACTGCCCGGCTGTTGGCCGGGGCGTAAACGCGCTGACGACGATGAGCGCTGCAACGGCTGCGAAGAGCGCGGGAAAGATCGCGTCGCGATCCGCGAGGAGTGCGGGAAGGTGAAGAAACTGCTTGAAACCGGGCGCGTCCCAGACGAGAGTCACGACAGTTCCGGAGGCGATGGCGGCTACTGCGCCCCAGGCCGTTGCGCGCCTTGAATAAAACGCGGCGAGGACCACGGGAGTGACGGCCGCGGAATAGATGGTGTAGGCGTAGAGCATTTTCTCGAGAATGCTTTCGGCGTAGACCGCCTGGTAGAGCGCCCAGCAGCCGAGGAGCACGACGGCCAGCCGCGAGATGAGCAGCACGCGGCGATTGGAGGCGCCGGGCGCAATGTAGCGGACAAACACGTCTTCGACGAGATTGGTGGCCGGCGAGAAAAGGTAGTTCGAGGCCGTCGAAATGACCTTGGCAAAGACCGCGCCGAGCAGCAGAGCGCCCATGAGCGCCGGCAGCCCATGGCGCGCCGTGTAAGGGATGATCTCGCGTGGGTGCAGCGCGGCCTCTCCAGTGGGATAGAGCGCCGAGCCAAAGACGGCAATGGCGACGATCAGCGTCTCAAGCAGCAGAGTGCCCAGAATCCATCCGACGACGGAAATGCTCGCGTCGCGCTCGCTCTTGGCCGAAAAGAATTTCTGGTACATCACCTGGTTGCCGAGCATGAGCAGCAAGGTGGGCACAAGAAACTCGAGAGCGCGCACGAGCGTAAAGTTGCCCAGAACCTCGAAATGTGTTGGAGGAAGCGCGGCGTGCAGGCCGGCCCATCCGCCGGCCTTGAAGAAGAGCATCGGCGTGGCGACGATGCAGATGACCGTGACGAGCGAGCCGATTCCCACATCCATATATGCGACGGACGACATGCCGGCCAGGGCCGTAGTGACCACGACGAATGCGGCGATGATGAACGTGCCCTGCTCGGAGGTAACCGCGTCAGGAAAGATGAGGTGCAGCACGTCGCCGCCGCCACGGAACTGGTAGCTGGCGATGGCCACGTAAGCGACGAGAATGGCAATGGTGCCGAGCACGCGCGCCGCCTGGTTGTAGCGCGCCTCAAGCAGGTCCGGCAGAGTGAACTGGGCGAACTTGCGAGCGCGCGGCGCAATAAAGTAGATGAGCAAGAGGCCCAGCCAGCCGCCCGCCGGCTGCCAGAGCGCGGCAAAGCCGTTCTTGTAGGCGTTCTCGGCGCCGGCAAAGAGCGAGCCCGCGCCGATCCACGAGGTGAGCAGCGTGAGCACGAGAACGATGGCCGGGAGCGAGCGGCCGGCTACCAGATAGTCGGCCTTGGTTTTGACGCCAAGGGTGCGGAAGACGGCCACGGCCAGCAGTGCAGCGGCGATGGAAACGAGAACAACGATATAGAGTGCGGACATGCTCTGGCTTCCCCGGGGCGGCCTGAGATTGAATGCAGTGTATCGAATGATGCCGCGGTGACTTTTCAACGGAACCAGAGTAGGCGAATCCCGAAAGCACTGAATTCAAGTCGACGCGACCATCAGGGAGCGGCGACCTAATGCAAAAGTCAACAGGACACGGTTACTCTGGTTCCGCTCTAGAGGTATCTCCCAAGACAACCAATGCGTCAAAAGTAATGTTGCGCCGGTTGACGCGCCGCCCGACTGGCGCTACTCTCGCAATACCGGATTTGGTACGTGACTCCAACTCGCGGATGCGCAAGGCGGCCAGGACGCTGGACCGGGGTTTGCCTTGCACCCTCAGACTCCCTGCAAAACAAGCCGTTTGCCTTGAATCGCCCTGTCAGGGCGCGTGTCTGCTCAGCTGGCCATCAAATCGGCCGGTTTTGGTGCACTCCGCGCCAATCGCTGATAACTTACTTGCCAACCTGCCGGCAGCGGCCCCACATGACCGTTGCCGGACAACCTTCAATCACCGTCCCGGAGGACGTAGAGCCCTTTGAAGATCGCCCTGGAGATCACGCCCAATCTTGAGCCCCTGTTCGGGACCCGCGATGAAAACCTAAGGCTGATGGAAGACTCGCTTGGCGTGCGCATCGATCTGCGCTCCGACGCCGTGCACGTGGAAGGCCCGGAAACGGGCGTAGCCCAGGTGCAACGCATCTTTGAGGACTTTGAAACGCTGCGCCGCCAGGGCATTAACCCGCATAATGGCGAGCTGAACGGAATGCTGCGACTGGTCGTGGCCGATCCCGCGGCGACGCTGCGCTCAGTGGCCGAGGCTGGCAAGCAGCGGTCGGTCGGGATCAAGCGGACGGTGCAGCCGCGCTCGATCAACCAGCGGCGCTATGTGGAGGCGATCGAGCAGAACGACATGGTGTTCAGCGTGGGCCCAGCGGGCACGGGAAAAACGTATCTCGCCGTGGCGATGGCTGTGGCTGCGTTCAACGCCAAGCGCATTGGGCGCATTGTGCTGGTGAGGCCGGCTGTCGAGGCCGGCGAGCGGCTGGGCTTTTTGCCGGGCACGCTGCAGGAAAAAGTGGACCCCTACCTGCGCCCGCTTTACGACGCGCTTTATGACCTGCTCGATCCCGACCGCGTGGACAAGATGCTCGAAAAGAACATCATCGAGGTAGCGCCGCTGGCGTTCATGCGCGGGCGCACTTTGAATGACGCGTTCATCATCATGGACGAGGCGCAGAACACGACGGTCGAGCAGATGAAGATGTTCCTAACACGCATGGGAAACAACTCGAAGGCCGTGATCACGGGCGACATTACGCAGATCGATTTGCCGAATCCGCGCAAGTCGGGGCTGCTGGACGCGATTAACGTGCTGAACGGAGTGGAAGGCATCTCATTCTGCCACTTTGACGACGGCGACGTGGTGCGCCATCCGCTCGTGCAGCGCGTGGTGCGCGCGTATGAAAGCGCGAAACCGCGGCAGCAGGAGCTTCCGCTCACAATGGGAGACGGGATTCAGGTCGGCGCTCAGGAGAGCGAAGAACGCACGGAAGTGCAGGCAAAGCAGACTGCCAAGCCGCAGTAGGTACTACGATGCGCCATTAGCTTCGTTTAGAGCGCCGGGTGTCGCCTCGGGGCCGTACTTCTCCAGCAGGATTTCGGCCGCGCGCTCAGGGCCGTTCCACCTAGCAATCATTTTTGCGAACTCGGTGGCCTTCGCTTTGGCCTGCTCATCATGCAGCAAGCTTTGGATCGCAGCCTGGACCCGCCGCGACGGGTTCCTCGATTTGGCGATACGAATGGCGAAGCCGAGCCGTTCGAGACAAGCCAGATTTGCCACCTGCTCCATCTGCATGGCCACGCCGACAACCGGCTTGCCCGCGAGCGCGGCGGCCATCACCGTTCCCACGCCACCGTGGATGACGGCGAGATCGGCCATCTTGTTTACCTGGACCGCCGGTACCCAATCGGTGACGAGGACATTGGACGGAATGCGAACGCCGGGAAGCTGCCGAAGTTGAAACTTGACCGGAGCGATCACGCGGTAAGGAGTGCCTTCGAAGCTCTCGAGAATCTTCGCCACGATCTCCGGCTTGCCGGAGCTCCCCATGGCGAAGTAGATCAGCGGCTTATCTCTGGGGATTGCTGCAACCTCAGCGGGAACTGTGAACTCATCCTGGGGAACAAGCGGGCCGATGAAGGCGTGGTCGGGAGGCAGCCTGACTCCCGAGAATTCCGGCGGCTCGGCAACCAGCGCGAAGTCGCCGCGCCAGAACTCGAAGATCGTGCTGTAGCCCGGAACGCCGAAATGTTTGGCAGTGCGGTTGATGCCGTCGAGAAATCCGTAGCTGATCCAGAAATTGATGAAGCGCAGGACCAGCCAGTCGGCGACCGCTTTGACGGCGGCGGGGCGCAACCTGTCCGTCATGCCTGCCCCGTGGCAGAAGAATTCCGGGAGCCATGTGGATTGCACAACCCAGACAAGTGGGACGCGAAGAACGCGACAAGTGACCGGAATGGTGACGTAGGAACCAGTGACTGCTGCGACAGGCTGAAGCGCTTTGAGGCAGGCTACTTCGCTGTTGACGCGCGCGATGAGCTCCGCATCGGTGAAGGCTGGGGTAAACTTCTCGCCGCGATCGACTTTAGCGATGAGCTCGATCTTGTTCCTGGTCAGACGCGGCTCAAGGCGAGTCAATGCGAAGCTATGCTTCTCAATCAGCTGCTCAAAGTCACCGCCGTCAGAGATGAAATGGATGTCAAAGAGCTGGCTGGCAAGTGGATGGCGCGCGACGGCTTTGGCGATCTCGACCATCCGGCTGGTTTCAGCCAGGTTGAATGCGCAGGGCGCGAAAAGCAGGGTTCGTTTGGGCATGGCTTGCTCGCGCGCCAGAATCGCCGGCGACGAAGCGGAGACTATCATGTCGTGCACGCGCGCGGACCGGAGACTTTGCACGCCCAGTGTACCAGCGTTCTGTTGCAGGGGATAGAATCGAAGTCATCGCGGAGCCGTCCCGCGCGGCGGCGCCCTGCACGATGATTCTCCTCGACCCAGATTTGGAGCCTGACCCCGCTGCTCCGGCTTCCGCCGCAGCGAAGCAAGCGGTTGCGTCCGGAGCTGTGAAGAAACTCCACATTCCCTCGACGCGCACGTTGGGCCGGTTTCTCAGCCAGGCTCAGGATGCCGTCGGTCTCAGCGGCCAGGTGACGGTGCTGCTTGCAACCGACGCAACCCTCCGCGATCTGAACCGACGCTTCCGGGGCAAAGACGAGGCGACGGACGTCCTTTCATTTCCCGCCAAATCGCTCCAAAACACGAAGCCCGCGGAGCGGGTTGCCGGCGATGTGGCCGTCAGCGTGGAGACAGCGAGGAAGCAAGCTGCGGAGCAGGGACACGCGCTCGGCGTTGAGTTGCGGGTCCTCATTCTTCATGGGCTGCTGCACCTGGCGGGCTACGACCACGAAACCGACGCGGGCAAAATGCAGCGGCGCGAGCGGCAACTGCGCGCGAAGCTTGGCCTGCCGCAGGGGCTGATCGAACGGTCGGCACCCGAGCAAACGAAGACGCGGAGGCGCAAGCCATGACTCCGCTCGAAATCGCCGCTCTTGTCGCGCTCATTGGGGTAGCCACGCTGGCTTCTTACATCCAGCGCGTTTACTCCGAGTACGGGAAGATTCTGAGCCGCGAAGTGCAGGAAAATCTTGACGCGTGGGAGGTGCGGATTGAGCCGCATCTCGGCCTGAGCCGCGAACACGCCGCACTCTGCGCCTCAGTTCTAAAGCAACTCGCTCTCGGCGTGATCTCGCTTGGTTTCGGCGCGCTGCTTTTCATTCGCCCCACGCACCCCGGTCTACCAACCACTCTCGAGATCGCACAGGCCATTCTTGCGGTGGTGCTGGTCGTCATCTTCGCGTACCAGTTCATTCCCTCGCTGCTCTTCAATCGCACCCGCGGCCTGTGGGCGGCGCGCTTGCTCTGGCTCATCCGCCTGCTGCTGTGGCTGGTTACGCCGGTCACGGTCTTCATTCGATTCTTCTCTTCCGTAGCCGCGCTGGCCGAAGCGCCGGCTGGTCCAGAAGAGGAAGAGCCCGCTCCCGGCGTCGAAGCACTGATCGAGGCCGGCGAAGAAGAAGGCATCCTTGAGCAGAGCGACCGCGAACTGGTTCGCTCGGCGGTCGAATTCGGCGACATGCTGGTTCGCGAGCTGATGACGCCGCGGCCGGAGATCTTCGCTGTGCCCGAATCCACCACTATCGAGCATTTCCTCGAGATGCTGCGCATCCAGAATTACTCGCGCGTGCCGGTTTACTCCGGCTCGCTCGACAACATTAAAGGCCTCGCGTTTGCGCACGACCTTTTGCAAATCACCGACGACGAAGCACGGACGCGGACAGTTGCAACGATTCTGCACCCAGCGGCATTTGTTCCTGAGACCAAGCGAGGCTACGAACTGCTGCGCGAGATGCAACGCGAGAAACAGCACATGCGCATCGTGATCGATGAATACGGCGCCGTTGCGGGCCTCGTGACCATCGAGGATCTGCTGGAGCAAATCGTCGGCAACATCCGCGACGAGCACGAGATCGACACGCAGGTTGAGGAGCCGCAGCGCGAGCCATCGGGGTCGTGGCTAATTCCCGGCAGCTTTCCCGCCGATCAGCTTGGCGACGTGATCGGCGAGCCGGTGGAGCTGGGCGAGGACTATGAAGCGACGACGCTCGGCGGCCTGGTGAGCGAGATTGTGGGGCGAATTCCCAAGGCGGGCGAGGTGGTCACGCTCGAACCGCTCGATCTGCGCGTCGAGATTGTGGCTTCGACGGGAAGACTGGTGGAGCGAGTGCGCCTGTTTCCGCCGACGGCGCGGCTGCCGTTCCCGAAGGATGCGTGAAGAAGCTAGCGAATCAGGCCTTTTAGGATGGCTGCCCTCCCGCTGATTCGTACGTCGCTGTGGGGCAGGCGCCGGCCTCGCTCGAAAACGGCAATGCTGTCGTAGAAGTGCATCGATAAGGTGGAATGGGTGAACTCCGTCGCCGGCAGCGCATCCCTGGTCCACTCGGCGTTCAATTCGTCGATGAGCCCCTTCGAGACTTCGATGAATGTGCCCTCGCGTTTGAGGCCGCCGCCGAACTCATCCCAGTAGGCTGTGTGAAGATCTTCCACCAGGTACACGCCGTTGGGAGAGGTGCGCGGGTAAAGAAATCGAAAGGTTTCCGCCACGTCGCTCATCTGGTGGCTGCCGTCGTCGAGGACTACATCCGGCGTCCCGAATTCCGCAATGACATCCTCGAGAAAAGTCGTGTCGGACTGGCTGCCTATCCGTATTTTGATCTGGTCTTCCTCGAAGGTCTTGCATTCCGAGTTCACATCAATTCCAACGATCAAAGCATGGGGACCAAGGTAGCGCTTCCACATCTGCGCTGACCCGCCCCGGCCGCATCCGATTTCAAGGAAAATCACGGGACGATTGACGAACCTGCTGAAGTGAGTCTCATAGACGGGAAAGTAATGCTTCCACTTGTGGATGGTTCGCTGCTTGTTATTGACGAACTCGGACCAGAGACTCAATCTATCCTCGCTTTTGCCCGCACAGCCAGTGATTTGCGGGACGCAGTCGCTTCCTTCTCATTTTCGCCAAATTCTTTGCACTGCTAAGAGAAATTAAACCACGCTCCCCTTAGGCCTGATCGTAACGGCCAAAACATCGTGAGCATGGTGGGTCGCCTGAATCGAAACGCTCAACGCATCTTCCATGCGCGCCATTCTTCGGCGGTGATTTCCCAGATCTCCGAGGGCAGGCGGCCGGAGACGTAGTCTTTTTCGACGACGCCGACCAGACGCATCCCGTGCTTCTCTGAGATCCGGCGAGAGGTCGTGTTGCCGACGGCCTTGGCCACGCGCAACAGGAGGAAGCCAAGCTGCTCGAACCAGAAGTCGTTGGCCCATACGCAAGCCTCGCTCATCAGTCCCTGGCCCTGCCACGCGAGGCCGAGCCAGAAGCCGCGATTGTCCTTATCGCCCGTGCGCAGATTGAGGTAGCCGATGATCTGGTCGGGCGCGGTTTTGAGCCGGAGCGTCCAGTGCCAAGCCTCGCCACGATCGATCGCCGGCAGAGAGATGTCGCGGATGAAATGTTCCGCGCCGTCTGAGGGATACGGCCACGGCACGGTGTTCACAAGGTAGCGCACGATCTCCCAATGCGGAAAGAGCCCTTGGATCTGTGGCGCGTCGGCCAGCGCGAGCGGGCGCAGAATCAGACGTTCTGTTTCACCCTCCGGAACCATGCGCCGATGATATCAACCCCCGAAAGGGCACGGCGGACACACTTGATCGAGAAAACGCGGGAAGACCGGGGCGGGATTTGAGTTGCGATTTTGTATAATCGCGGGGACTTGGCCAATGGAGTCGCGGCTTTGAGTTGGAAGGGCGGGAAAGTGTCGCGGAACGGAGCGGGGAGGTTGAGGCGCGAGAGGTTCGGCTTGTCGCCGCCGGATTTGCGAACGTTACGAGCGCTGAAGACGCCGGCGCAGATCCAGAAATTCGTCGACGCGCTTGAATACCAATACGCGGACACGGCCTGGTCGCCTGCACGGGTGCTGCGAGAGCGCAAAGGACATTGTCTGGAGGGAGCGCTGGTGGCCGCTGCAGCACTGCGCGTGAACGGCCATCCGCCGCTGTTGATGGATCTGGAGGCGGTGCGCGACGACGACCACGTAGTGGCGCTCTACCGCGAGCGCGGCCTGTGGGGAGGCATTGCCAAGTCAAATTTCGCGGGGCTGCGCTTTCGCGCGCCGATTTACCGTACGCTGCGCGAGCTTGCGCTGAGCTACTTTGAGCACTACTACAACCTGCGCGGCGAACGCACTTTACGCGCATACTCGATGCCTGTCGATTTGAGTCGATTGGACAGCCAGCACTGGATGACCGATGAGGAAGACCTGTGGAGCGTGCCCGAGCTGCTGATCGCGGCGAGGCACTATGCGCTGTTTCCCGACAAGGTGGCGCGCGCGCTGCCGCGGCTCGACCGGCGTAGCTTTGAAGCCGGGATGCACGGCCGGGTGAAGCACTGAGGAGTTCAGCGCAGAATGCGCCCCAACCTCGCAATCACCGGCCATCCGCCAGTAGTTCGCCGGGAGGAAGCCGGGACTATAATAAGTCATCCGTTCGGGAGGATTCGTTATCTGGAGCGCGATTATTGAGTTTGGGTGCGCTGCATTTCTCGCCTGGTTCGTTTGGCGATTTATCAGCAAAATGTTGGCAAGGCCAAGCCAGCCTGCCGAGCCGGAACCAGGCGACTACGCGGGCAGCCCGGCCAGGATTCGGCCACGCCCAAAATTAGGAGCGAGTGCGGTTGCGGTTGCAGAGCCCGATGAGGAAGATGACGAAGCCTCATTCGTTTCTCGCACGACCAGAAATCAAACACAATTTGATTGAAAACCGCCGAGCCCCAGCAAGATTTCAATTTTCGCCATCAGCATCGATTGAAAAAGCACTCGCACCCATGCGACCGACATAACCTGCTCGGATTAAAACTGATCCTGATATTCGCGATTAGTCGGCAAGGTGGTTGTTGCTACTAGTTGCTCTCGTTTCTCCTCGTGCGAGATGGCCTACACTGAGTCAGGAGTGCATCGCGCGTGAAATCAGGATTCGTCGCTATTCTCGGCCGGCCCAACGTGGGCAAGAGCACCCTGCTCAATGCGCTCACTGGCGAGAAGGTGGCCATTGTCACAGCCAAGCCGCAGACCACGCGCAACCGGATCATCGGCGTGGTGGAAGTGCCGGCGAAAAAAGGGACGCACCCCGCGGCGCAGATCGTTTTTGTGGACACGCCCGGAGTGCACAAGCCCGGATCGCAGCTCGACCGGCGCATGCTGCAGGAGGTTCACGATGCGCTGGAATCGCGCGACCTGGTGCTGGTGCTGGTCGATGCGACGCGGAGAGTCCAACTTGGAGCGCCCACTTCATCGGGATCTACTCCGAGAGACAGAAGCGCGGGAGCGCCGAGCGAGGACGAATTTCTTTTCTCGCTCGTGCGTGAGCTAGATTGTCCCGTGTTTCTCGTGCTGACCAAGATCGACCTGGTGCGCAAGGACCAGCTTCTGCCGCTCATTGAATCGTTGACGCGCCAATACAACTTTGCGCAGGTGATTCCAGTGAGCGCGCGCAAACGCGACGGCCTCGACGTGCTGGTGCGCAAGATTGTCGAACGTCTTGCCTAAGGGCGAGCGCTTTTATCCGAAGGACCAGTACACCGACCAGCCACTGCGCTTCATGGTGGCAGAGCTCATTCGAGAAAGCATTTTGATCGAGACCGGCGAAGAGGTGCCTTATGCGGCGGCGGTGGTCATCGAGCAGTTTGACGAGCCTGAACCCTCATCCAAAACCAGAAAAATAACAGGAATTGCAGCCGCCATCTACTGCGAGCGCGACGGACAGAAGGCGATCCTGATTGGCAAGGGCGGGACGAAGCTGAAGGCCATCGGCACCGGAGCGCGGCGAAAAATCGAGTCGCTGCTGGGCACGCAGGTCTATCTCGAGCTGCGCGTGATTGTCGAGCCGGGCTGGCGCGACTCGAGCGGGTTCGTCGATTCTCTCGATTGGCGCAGGCAGTTGGAGAAATTGGGCGGCGAGAAGGACAATGAAGACCGCTGATCGGAAGTGGCCGCTTAATGGTCAGCGAAGAACTTTGAAGGCTCCGGAGTTCGACGGCCCGGGCTTCGCATCCGCCGCTCCGTAGTCGGAGTCGAAGCCGAGATGGAGCCTGGCGCCCTCGGACATCATGCCCGGGTTCCAAGGCGGATCGAAGACGATTTCGACGCGGACTTCGCGAACATCGGGCAGCGCGGCGAGCTTCTGTTCAACTTCAGCTTTGATCACATCGGACATGCTGCAACCGGGCGCAGTAAGCGACATGCGCACGTCAATGCGGTTGCCACCGGCTTCGAGAGGAGTGGCCGTGGCAGCGTAGACCAGACCGAGGTTGACGATGTCGACCGGAATTTCTGGGTCGCGCACGGTCTTCAACTGCTGCAAGATCATTTCCTCGCGGAAAGGTCCGGCGATGGGCGCCGCGGTTGAATTGGTTGGGACCGGAGCTGTCATCTAATTGCACTACTCGGTGGAAGTGGGTTCGTCCTTGTTTTCGAGGGCGGATTGCAGCGTGTGCCAGGCCAGCGTGGCGCATTTCACACGCGCGGGAAACTTGGAGACGCCCGAGAAGACTTTCAGCTTGCCGAGATCCGGTGTTTCCGGCGGGGTCTCCTTGCCAGTGACCAGGCCGTGGAATTCCTCGAAGAGCTTGGCGGCTTCGGCCTTGGTTTTGCCCTTGAGGATCTGGGTCATCATGGACGCGGAAGCGCGCGAGATGGCGCAGCCGGAGCCCTGGAAGGCGATGTCGCGAATGGCGTCGCCGTCCATGTTGATGTAGACGGTGCAGCGGTCGCCGCAGAGAGGGTTGTAGCCCTCAGCGTGCTGATTGGCATCGGCCGGCTTGCGAAAATTACGCGGAGCCTTGCTGTGCTCCAGGATGACTTCCTGGTAGAGATCGCTGAGTTCGCCGTTTTCCCTGCTCACGCAAACACCTCACGCGCCGCGCGAATTCCCGCGACCAGCGCGTCGACTTCTTCTTTTGTGCTGTAGACGGCAAAGGAGGCCCGTGCCGTACCGGCAATGCCGAAGCGCTCCATGACCGGCTGCGCGCAGTGGTGGCCGGTGCGAATGGCGATACCTTCCTGGTCGAGAATCGTTCCCAGATCGTGTGGATGAATGTGGTCGAGCACAAAGGAGAGGACGCCGGCGCGATCGTGAGCGGTTCCGATGAGGCGAATGCCGGGAATCGCGCCGACTGCTTCAGTGGCGTAGGCCAGCAGCTCGCTTTCGTGCGCGGCAATCTTATCCATGCCCAGATTCGTGATGTAATTGAGCGCCGCGCCGAGCGCGATGGCGCCGGCGATGTCGGGCGTGCCCGCTTCAAACTTGAACGGCAGATCGTTGTACGTAGTCTTGGCGAAGGTGACGGAGCTGATCATGTCGCCACCGCCCTGATAGGGAGGCATAGCGTTAAGCAGCGCGCGCTTGCCATAGAGCACGCCGATGCCGGTTGGCCCGTAGACCTTGTGGCCGCTGAAGGCGTAGAAGTCGCAGTCGAGCGCTTGGACATCGACGGCGAAATGGGGCACCGCCTGCGCGCCGTCGACAAGGACGGGCACGCCGCTGCGGTGCGCGATGTCGATGACCTGGCGAAGGGGAACCACCGTGCCAAGCGCGTTTGAAACGTGCGTGACGGCGACGATTTTCGTGCGGGGGCCGATGAGCCGGGCAAATTCATCGAGCATCAGCTCGCCGCGATCGTTGATGGGCGCAACCTTCAGGTGCGCGCCTTTTTCCTCGCACAGAATCTGCCACGGCACGATGTTCGAGTGGTGCTCCATGGCGGTAATGAGGACTTCGTCGCCAGCACCAACGTGGACTCGCCCGTAGGTTTGCGCGACCAGGTTGATGGCCTCGGTGGCGCCGCGGACAAAGATGATCTCACGCGTATCGTCAGCGTTCAGGAATTTCCGCACCGTTTGCCGCGCTGCATCGTGCGCCTCGGTTGCGCGCACACTGAGCGTGTGAACACCGCGATGAATGTTGGCGTTCAGGTGGTTGTAGTAGTTCGCGATGGCATCAAGCACAACCTGCGGCTTTTGCGAAGTGGCTCCGTTGTCGAGATAGACCAGGGGCTTGCCGTTGATGCGCTCGGCGAGGATGGGGAAGTCGGCACGAATCTTCGCGAGGTCGAGACCCGCGGCAAGACCGTGCGACAGCGGTGCATGAACGACAGGTTGGGCGATTGTGGTCATCCCACTTCCTCCCAGCTTTGCGTTTCCTCTTCTACGTGAGCAGGTGAAGCGGCGGCCTGATGATTCCGCGCCAGATCCGTCAGCCGTTCGCCAATGAGCGATGCAACGAACTCGCGGGCCGGCGAATCGTGCATGCGGTCGAGGCACTCCGCCGCGAAGGCGTAGAGCAGCAAGTTGCGCGCCGAGGTCTCTTCGATTCCACGAGAACGCAGGTAGAAGAGCTGCTCCTCTTCAATCTGGCCGATGGTGGCGCCGTGCGTGCACTTCACATCGTCGGCATAAATTTCAAGCTGCGGCTTGGTGTCGATGCGCGCATCGTCGGAGAGCAGCAGGTTGCGGTTGGTCTGCTTGGCGTCGGTCTTCTGCGCGTCCTTGTGCACCACGATGCGGCCGTGGAAGACGCCGCGCGCGCGATCATCGAGAATGCCGTTGTAAAACTGGCGGCTCGAACATTGTGGCTGCGCGTGCTCCACCAGCATGTAGTTGTCGAGGTGCTGGCGCCCCGCGCCGACAAAAAGGCCGTTGATGAGGCACTCCGCGCCTTCGCCCGCGAGGACGGGATGGACGTTGTTGCGAACCAGGCCACCGCCCAAAAGAATGGAGTGCGAGGAAACATTGGTGCCACGCGCCAGCTCGAGGCGCAGCGTGGACACGTTGAAGGCGGCAAGGTTCTCGCGCTCGACGAGAAAGTGCGAGACCACGGCGTCCTGCCCGGCAACAAGCTCGGTGACTGCGTTCGAGAATGCGGTCTCTTCGCCGATGGAAACATAATCCTCGATCGCCGCCGCGTGGCTGGTTGGCTCGGCGACAATGAGCGTGCGAGGATGCGTCATGATTGCTGCGCCCGCGCCGGCGGAAACGTAGAGAAGATGAATGGGCTGCTCGATCACGGCTCCGCGGTGAATGCGCAGGTATGCGCCATCCTCCCACAGCGCCGTGTTGAGAGCGGAGAAGACGTCGCGGCGCACATCGGCATAGCGGCCGAGGTGCTGCTCGATGCCCTCGGGAGCGCAGCCTTCAGGCTCGCCGCCTTCCATAGCCTTGGCGATCGCCCGCTCCAGCGAGCAAATCTCGAGAGTGTCGGGCAAGTCGCCGACCTCGGAGAGCTCCGGCGCAAAATGCCCGTTAACGAAAACGAGCCGGCAGCCCGCGCCCGACACGCGAAACTTTTCGATTTGTTCGGGGGTTACGGTGACGCTGCCCTTCACCGCGCGCTGAAAAGGAGTCTTCGCCAACGCGGCGAGATTGGTGAAGCGCCAGTCCTCATCGTGCGTGGTGGGGAATCCTTTGGCTTGGAAGCGCTGCCACGCGTCCTCGCGCAGTTGGCGAAGCCAGACCGGGTCGCGCTCCTGCCGCTCGGCGATCAGTTCGCCATACGCGTCAAGATATGTCCCGAGCTTTTCAGTTGCCGACGCCATCGCGTTCTCGTTTCCCGTGTTGTTGGCCGTTGTGCTCATGCGGGCAAAGCCTGAGGCACATCTGCTTCCGACGGGCCGTATCCCTTGTCTTCCAGCTCCAGCGCCAGTTCCGGCCCGCCCGAGCGGACGATCTTTCCATCGACCAGAACGTGCACGAAGTCGGGAGTAATGTAATCCAGCAGCCGCTGATAGTGCGTGATCACGAGGAAAGCGCGATCAGGGCCGCGCATGGCGTTCACGCCCTTTGCCACGATACGCAGCGCGTCGATGTCGAGGCCTGAGTCTGTCTCATCGAGAATCGCGAGCTTTGGCTCGAGCATGGCCATCTGCAGAATCTCGTTGCGCTTCTTTTCGCCGCCGGAGAAGCCTTCGTTGACCGAGCGGTTGACGAGCTTGTCGTCCATCTCCAGAATCTTCATCCGCTCCTTGTAGAGTGGCAAAAAATCCATCGCGTCCAGCTCGTCCTGGCCGTGGAACTTGCGAATCGCATTCATGGCCGAGCGCACAAAGTACGCGTTGCCAATGCCGGGAATTTCAACCGGATACTGGAAGGCGAGAAACACGCCCTCGCACGCCGCGTCCTCCGGCTTCATCTCGAGCAGGTCCTTGCCTTCAAACAAAACTCTGCCGCGCGTCACCTCGTACGTCTCGCGCCGCGCCAGCACCGCCGCCAGCGTGCTCTTGCCGGAGCCGTTGGGGCCCATGATGGAATGTACTTCGCCCGCATTCACCGTCAGGTTCAGACCCTTCAGAATCTCGTGGCCATCGACTGAGGCGTGCAAATCTTGAATCTCTAACAATGCCATCCGACTTTTTTCTCCAATTCCTTCTGATTCGTTGGTTTTTATCCGACGCTGCCTTCGAGGCTCACGCCGAGCAACTTCTGTGCTTCGACCGCGAACTCCATGGGCAGTTCCTTAAAGACGGTCTTGCAGAATCCGTTCACGATCATCGAGACCGCATTTTCCGCCGTCAGCCCGCGCTGGCGCAGGTAAAAGAGCTGGTTCTCGCCGATCTTCGAGGTCGAGGCCTCGTGCTCCATGCGCGCCGTCGCGTTGCGCACTTCGATGTAGGGGAAGGTGTGCGCGCCGCAGCGATCGCCGATCAGCAGCGAGTCGCACTGCGTGTAGTTGCGCGCGCCAGTGGCGCTCTTAAGGATCTTGACCTGGCCGCGATAGGTGTTCTGCCCGTAGCCGGCGGAGATGCCCTTGGACACGATGGTCGAGCGCGTGTTCTTGCCGATGTGGATCATCTTGGTGCCTGTGTCGGCCTGCTGGCGATTGTTGGTGAGCGCTACCGAGTAGAACTCGCCCACGGAGTTGTCGCCCTGCAGGATGCAGCTCGGATACTTCCAGGTGATCGCCGAGCCGGTTTCGACTTGCGTCCACGAGATCTTGGAGTTGACGCCGAGGCACTTGCCGCGTTTGGTCACGAAGTTATAGATGCCGCCGCGGCCTTCCTTGTCGCCGGGGTACCAGTTCTGCACCGTCGAATACTTGATCTGCGCGTTGTCGAGCGCGACGAGTTCGACCACTGCGGCATGCAGCTGGTTCTCGTCGCGAATGGGGGCCGTGCAGCCCTCGAGGTAGCTCACGTAGGCGCCTTCGTCGGCGACGATCAGGGTGCGCTCGAACTGGCCGGTCTCCGCGGCATTGATTCGGAAGTAGGTCGAAAGCTCCATGGGGCAGCGCACGCCCTTGGGCACATAAACAAATGATCCGTCCGTGAAGACTGCGGCGTTGAGCGCGGCGTAGAAGTTGTCGGTATGCGGAACCACCGAGCCGAGGTACTTCTTGATCAGATCGGGATGCTTTTGGACCGCCTCAGAGAATGAGCAAAAAATCACTCCCATCTCTGCGAGCTTGCCCTTGAAGGTGGTGGCGACGGAAACCGAGTCAAAGACCGCGTCAACGGCGACGCCCGAGAACAGCTTCTGCTCGTTGAGCGGAATGCCGAGCTTCTCGTACGTGCGCAGAATCTCGGGGTCCACCTGGTCGAGGCTTTCGAGCTGCGGCTTCTTCTTGGGCGCCGAGTAGTAGGAGATGTTCTGGTAGTCGATGGGAGCGATGGTCAGGTTGGCCCACGTCGGCGCTCCTTCTTCTTTCGCCATACGGAACCAGTGGCGCAGCGCGTTTAGCCGCCACTCCAGCATGAACTCCGGCTCGCCTTTGCGCGCCGAGATGAGGCGAACGATGTCTTCGCTGAGCCCCTTGGGGACTCGGTCCTCGTCGATGTCGGTGATGAAGCCCCACTTGTAATCCTGCTCGGCGAGACCGCGAATCGTATCAACAGTTGAGCTCATTCACCCTCCAAGGGTTAGGCACGAATTCCGGCCACCAGGGCCGCGCGGGCGTGCTCATAATTGCCATCCCGCAATATAGGACTTGTTTAGTCCTATATTAAGTTAAGTGTACCCCGGGACCCCGTCCTTTTCAAGGCCGACTGGACGCATACGGGGCCAGCCCACGGCGGGATGGGAACGCGAGGGCCGTGGAGGCCGTTCGTAGCTGATTCTATTGGCGATATTTTGCTGGATTGGTCCTAGTGTAATTCGCTTCTCTTGTGGGGTCCGGGCTCTCGGACCCGGCTGGCCTCGAAGCTGACGATCTTCCAGTCTCCCTGAGCATCCCGTACGTAGACGTGCGTGTAGCGGTAGCTGCCGATCACTTTTCCGTCCGGGGTCGTCGCCTGAATATTGGCCAGGGACGTGACCACAGCCGTGGTTCCGTAGAAACGGACCTTGCGGTCAGAAACATCGAGGAGGGTAAACCGCAGACGGCCGGAACTCATGCTTTCGAGCGTTTCATCGCGGGATTGCAGCGTGCCCGATGCCGTGATGCCCATGTAATCCACGGCGAGCAGAGAGTCCATTACTTTGGTGTTTGCGCTGAGGACGGCGTCGCGCCATTCATCCTCAAGCTGATCGATATCGTGGCGACTCTCATGCTTTTGCGCGAGGGGCCTTGCAGCGGACGGGATCGCGCAAATGGCTAGCGCCAATGCGGTGAATATAGCCCACCCGGCGCACGAATAGCGACGGTAAGCGGGGCTCAGGAAGGTGCTTTCAGATCCCACCATACGCGTACACGGTAGTCCGGAAACGACGCGTCGGTCAAATGGATTTCTCATAAGGGCGCGCGAGCCGCCGATTCGCGTCCTGTTTGGTGCGCCGCTCACTCTTCAATTGGACGGGGGACGCCGGATTAGGATGTGATGGCGTTGAGCGCCTTGGCAAACTCGGGAAGCACGATGGTTTGGCCGCGATCGGGGCCGGTGGAAACCATGCCTATCTTCGCCCCGCTCTCGCGCTCCTGGAAGGCGAGGTATTCCTGGGCGGCTTTCGGCAGCTTGCTGAACTCGGTGACGCCCTCGGTGGATTGGCGCCAGCCTTTGAGCGTGGTGTAGCGCGGCTTGATCGCCTCCAGCCCACGTACATCCGCGGGAATCTCGTCGGTGACCTTACCGTCGATCTCGTACCCGATGCAGATCGGAATTTCTTCGAGCTCGTCCAGAACGTCGAGCTTGGTGACCACGAGCCACTCTGCGCCGTTGACCTGGTTGGAATAGCGCAGCAGCGGAATGTCAAGCCAGCCACAACGCCGCGGACGCCCAGTGACGGCGCCGTACTCGTGCCCGCGCTCGCGCAGCAGATCGCCTGCAGCGTCGTGAATTTCGGTGGGGAACGGTCCGCCGCCGACGCGCGTGACGTAGGCCTTGGTGACGGAGATGACGGTTCCAATGGCCGTAGGTCCCACACCGGTTCCCGTGGAGGCGCCGCCAGCCGTAGCCGACGATGAAGTAACAAACGGGTAGGTGCCGTGGTCGATGTCGAGCATGGTCCCCTGCGCACCCTCGAACATGATGCTGCCACCCTTGGCGAGAATGCCATTGAGCATCCGGCCGGTGTCGGTGACGAAAGGCCGCACCTTCTCGGCCGCCGCTGCATACTCTTCATACATTTTTTCCGGGTCGAGCGGGTCAGTGCCAAAGAGCGCATGGGCCACAGCGTTCTTCTCCGCGCAGGCCGCCTCAATGTGGGTCTTAAGAAGCGGGGTGTGCAACAGATCGACGACGCGCAGGCCGCTGCGGGCCATCTTGTCTTCGTAGGCCGGCCCGATGCCGCGGCTGGTGGTGCCGATCTTCTTGCGTCCCGGAGCGCTTTCCGCAGCCAGCTCGATCATGCGGTGGTAAGGCAGAATGACCTGCGCGCGGTTGGAGACGAAGAGATTTCCATCGACTGCGACGCCCAGCTCGCGAATGCGGCCGACTTCGCTGAGGAATGCGATGGGATCGAGGACGACTCCGTTGCCGATAACGCCCTTGCATCCCGGCCGGAGCACGCCGCAGGGAATGAGCTGCAGCACAAATTTGTGCTCGCCGATGATGACGGTGTGCCCCGCGTTATGCCCGCCGGCGTAGCGCGCCACGGCGGAAAACCGCTCGCTGAGCACGTCAACGATTTTGCCCTTGCCCTCGTCGCCCCATTGGGCGCCCAGCACCGCAGCCGTTTTCGCTCGCATCCCCGTCCCGATTCCACACAAATACCCGCCGCAACAGGCATCGAACGTGCCGCTGCGCGCGGTCAATAGATTTGGATGCGGATTGTGTGTCCGCAACCTCTTCGATTCTAAACCCGAGGCGCATGAGAACCGGTTCCCAGTTCCGGCACAGATTCAAAGGTGGCGCCTTCCGTGCTTCTGACGCCTCCTACGCCTCCCTGTTATATTTCCCTACGCGAACACCGGCGCGTCCGGACAATGCCACATCGGGAGGGATAGTGCGATGAATTGGAGCGAGACGACGAGACGAGCGTTCCTGAAGCAGTTTGGCGCGGCAGGCGCAGCGGCGTTGGCCGCCTCAAATGCAGACGGACTGGCAATACCGCAGGACTCCGCAGCACAACCGGTGCCCACGGCTGCCGATCAAGAGCAGGCCGCCTCGCGCGAAGCCCGGATGACATGGTGGCACCAGGCAAAGTTTGGCATGTTCATCCACTGGGGTCTCTACAGCGTGATCGGCCAGCACGAGTGGGCGAAGGAGAACGAGGGAGTTCCTTTATTGCAATACGAGTTGCTGGCGAAGCACTTTCACCCCAAGCCCAATGCTGCCCGCGAGTGGGCGCGGCTGGCGAAGCGTGCCGGCCAAAAGTACATGGTGATGACCACAAAGCACCACGAGGGCTTTTGCAACTGGGACACGCAACTGACCGACTACAACGCCATGGACCAGGGGCCGGGGCGCGACCTGGTGCGCGAGTTTGTCGAAGCCGCCCGCGCCGAGGGGCTGCGCGTGGGCTTTTACTACTCGCTGATGGACTGGCACCACCCGGACGGCGCCATCTGCAAGACCGACGAGGCAGCGCGGCGGCGCTTTGTCGACTACACGCACGGGCTGATCCGTGAGCTGATGACCAACTATGGCAAGATCGACATTCTGTGGTACGACGTGGCGTGGCCGCTGACAGCCGAGCAATGGGAATCGGAGCGAATGAACGAGATGGTCTTCTCGCTGCAGCCCGACATCGTCGTGAACAATCGCAATTTGCTGCCGGGCGACTTCGCCACGCCGGAACAGCACATCCAGGCGGCCGATGCGGGACGCGCCTGGGAAACTTGCATGACACTGAACGACAGTTGGGGTTTCAATCGCGGCGACAATGCGTGGAAGACGCCCAAGACTATCGTCAACAATCTGATCACTTGCGCGCGTGGGGGCGGAAATTATCTGTTAAACATCGGCCCGGAGCCGGATGGGTCGATCCCGCCGGAGTCGACGGAGATTCTGGAGACGGTGGGCAAGTGGCTCGACACGAATGGCAATGCGATTTACGGCGTTGAGCGCATGGAGGCCGAGGGAATCACGAACCTGAACTTCACGCGGCGCGGCAACACACTTTATGTGCACGTGTACTTTTGGCCGGGCCACACTCCGGCGGCTGAGTGGCTGGACTTCTACAAGCCCGAGGTCGTTGTGGCCTTCGCCGGGCTGAAGCCGAAGGCACTGTCGGCAAGGCTCGTCAAGACCGGGCAGAAGGTCGAGTTTACGCAGGATGAATTTAATCTGAGGATGACCGGCCTGCCCCTTACTGCGCCCGACCAGCCCGCTACGGTAATTGAGGTAGAGTGCGACGGTGAGCCGGTCATCGACCACACGGCACTGCGTCCGCTGTGGCCGCGACACAAGGTTGGCATCAGCCAGTAGTTCGGGACGAATTTACTTCCCTTCGAGAATGGCATCCGCGATGCGCGCGGCTTCGACCGCAGGCCGCACCGCGTGCACGCGCACGATCGACGCGCCGTGGAGAATCGCGGCGGTCATCGCGGCAAGACTGGCGTTCTCGCGGTCGGCGATGGGTGCGGGCTCGCCGCCGAAGAGCGGCGCTAGCGTGTGGCCGAGGAACGATTTGCGGCTGAGCCCGGCGAGCAACGGCCGGCCGAGTTCAAGTAATTCCGCCTGACGCGCGAGAAGCGCGTAGTTCTCGCCGAAGCGTTTGCCGAATCCGTAACCGGGGTCGAGCACAATGGCATCGGGCGGAATTCCGGCGCGTTGCGCTGAGGCAAGGCTCGCGACCAGCCCCTCGCGCACCGTGGCTAGCAGCGCATCGGGCTCAAACTGCGGTTGCGTGCGCCACTCCTCGGGTCGCCCGCGCGTGTGCGAGAGCACAACACCCGCATGAAACCCGGCACAGACTTCGGCGATCGCTGGATCCCATATGAATCCGGTCACGTCGTTCACGATCTCCACGCCCGCCGCAAGCGCCGCGCGTGCTGTTTCGGCTTTGTAGGTGTCGACGGAGACGACTGCGTGGGGCAGACTCTCGAGGATTTCTTCGAGCACGGGCAGCAGCCGCGCCTGTTCTTCATCGGCGCTGAATGCTGTGTTCGCGCTGCCCGCGCGCGAACCGGGCCGCGTGCTTTCCGCGCCCAGGTCGAGAATGTCCGCGCCTTCCTCAATCAGTTTGAGCCCGTGAGCAACGGCTGCTTCGGGGGAGAGAAACAGCCCGCCGTCGCTGAACGAGTCTGGAGTGATATTCACGACGCCCATCACAAGTGTGCGCCTGCCGAGCTCCAGGGTTCGCGTCCGCAACCGCCAATGTGCCGTGCCTCGCATACGCGCTCATTCTCGATGGTACGCCGCGCCACGCATGCCGTTTGCTACACTTCGGGGCATGGCCTCCGTCTGGCAATCCATTGCGTTGGGCAGCCTTTTGGTTTGTCCTTTAGGCCTGCGAACTCAAGCGCCCGCTCAGGCCCGCAGCAGCCCGCGCCGCATCCCGACGACGGGCCCGCTTGCCGACCGAATCCAGGCCATTCTTGCTGATCCTGCGCTGAGCCATGCGAATTTCGGCATCAGCGTGACCACTCTCGACGGGCAATCGCTCTACGGCCTCAATGACGCGCGACTGTTTACGCCAGCATCCGACGCCAAACTCACGACCACCGCGGCGGCTTTTGCTCTGCTGCCGGTGGATATGCTGACCTGGACAACGTTCGTGGCTGCCGATGGCGATATCGATGCGAGCGGCACTTTGCACGGCAACCTGGTGCTTCTCGGCGTGGGCGATCCGACGATCAGCGGACGCCACTACCCGTATGTCGAGCCCGGAGTTACTCCTCCAGCTTCCGTAGAGAATTTGCCCACCTCTGCGCCGAAGACGGCCATGGATGTTATGGGCCTGATTGCCGAGCAGGTGGAACAGGCAGGCGTGCGCACGGTGGATGGAGACGTGATCGGCGACGACACCTTCTTCGTGAGCGAGCCCTATGCGCTGGGTTGGAGCTGGGACGCGCTGCAGTGGAGCTACGGCGCGCCGATTTCCGCGCTTACGTTTAACGACAACACAGACGAACTCGACATCACCGCCGACCCTGCTGCGCCCGGCGCAACACAAGCCGAGTGGACGCCGGATGTGGATTACTACACCACCGACAACAGCATGACTCCAGTGGAGCAAGGGCAGGAGGCTTTACCCGGCCTCGAGCGGCGTCCCGGATCGTTGCTCGTGCGGGCGTGGGGCACAGTTCCAGCCGGCGGAATGCACGTCGCGATGGCCGTCGAGGATCCGGCGCAATTCACCGCGGCGGCATTCAGGCAGGCGCTCATTCTGCGCGGCATCAAGGTGACTGGCGCGGCCGAGTCGCGCCACAAATACCAGACCGGCACGGGCGACTTTGCCGCTGAGCGCGAGCAGTCGCTGACGTTGACGTCAGGCAACTTCACTTCAATCGCCGCTCCGGCGGAGGGCCGCCGCATTCTGGGCGCGCATATGTCCGTGCCCATTGCTGAAGACATCACCGTGACCAACAAAACCAGCCAGAACCTGCACGCCGAGTTGCTTCTGCGCCTGCTAGGCAAGCTCTATGGGACCGACGGCAGCTTTGAGGAGGGCACGCGCGTGGTGCGCCAATTCATGGTGAATGCGGGGGTGAACGATGGCGATTTTTTCCTCTATGACGGCTGCGGCTTGAGCACCAACGACAAGATTACGCCGCGCGCTTTCACGCGGCTCTTGTCGTATGCGTCGAAGCAGCCGTGGGGCGAGGAATGGCGCGAAACGTTGCCCGTGGCCGGCGTCGACGGCACGCTGGATCACCGCTTCGCGAATTCGCCGCTGAAAGGGCGAATGTGGGCTAAGACGGGGACGCTCGACGAAGTGAACACCCTGTCCGGCTACGTGAATGCCGCGAGCGGCCGCACGCTGGCGTTCTCCATCCTCGTCAACGGCCGCTATCCCGGTAGTAATGCTGAAGATCAGGCCATCGACCGCATCGCCGAAGCTATCGCCGCCGCGGAGTGAAGAGTAGCCATTACGGAGCCTTCCTGTTCACAGCCACGTTTCCCTTTCAGGAATGCAGTTGCAAAACGGGTAACACTCGTTCATTGCACATGCTGAACGCGGCTTAAGCGGCTGTATCATGAAAGGCAATGCGGACGTGGAATCTTCTTATGGCTTCGCTTTTGACCACCTTCGCCTTCGGGTTAGCCGGCTGCCGCAAGTTGCCGCCGTCGATGCCCTCGTCAGAGTGGACGCCCCAGGAAGCTCGCGGCGCCGCAGTCTTCCAGGCAAAATGTGCCCGCTGCCACAATCCTACTTCGACGAAGCCGCTACATGGCCCCGGATTGCAGGCGATCACCAAGTTGAAGGCCATGCCCTCCGGAGCGCCGCCCACCGACGAAAGGCTGACGGCGGTCATTCTCGACGGGCGGGGGATGATGCCCGCGACGCAATTGAGCGACGAAGATCTTGCTGACCTGCTCGCCTACTTGCACACACTATGAGCACCGACGCCAACACGAGCACTCCCACGTCCGGCATAGCGCCGGCTCCGACAGGGCGGAAGGCGCAGAAGGCGCAGAAGCCGTCGCTGCTAAAGCTCCCGGGCCTGATCGCGATCAGCCTTTACATGTTCCTGCTCGCTGGAAGCGCCATCGTTGCAGTCGCCGAGGGAAAGTACCCCCCCATCTATCTCATTTTTGCCGTTCTGTTTATCACCGGCGCTCTCGGCCTGCTTTTGCTGCTGCGCTGGGCGTGGGCGCTCACGCTCGCCGCCGTAGCGATCCTGGCTGGTTTGTGCCTGTGGTCTTACACAAATCAGCATGTCGTTCCCGCGCTTGTGCAAGGGTTGCTGAATCTCGTCATCTTTCTTTATCTCGTGCGTGGCGACATTCGAGAGAAGCTGAAGTAACGGCGCAAATCTTCCCACCAGAATCTAGAACCAGTAGCTCGGCGCGATCACGCGCAATAGCGCGCGCATCCCGCGCGAAACGGCGGTGCGCGGCGAATCGTAGCGCCGGTCCTTGAAGCCGAAGTGACCCACCGGATCGATGTTGCATGGAAAACGCAGGTAGTAGCCCGGCTGGCCTTTGAACGGAATGACTTTGCGGAACAACAGGTGCTCCAGCAATCGAACGTCGGTGGAATTCATCTCGTGACTCGAGTTGCGCAGAACGCGATCGTAAAAGGCGTGGGAGCAGACGAAGAGCTGAACCCGCGCGTCATAGCCGCGGCGGAAAAGACCCAGCCTCCGGCAATCGATCATGAGTTTGAAGGGTGCGGAGCTTGAGCCGGTAACCCGATCGAGCGCATTGCCCAGCGAGGGGAAAGTCAGCCGGCCGGTGACTTTGATCATGTGCGTTGTGGCTCGGCGCAATCTGCTCTGGGCCAGGCCTTCGTCGAGGGATTGCATTTCTGTATAGCCATAGTTGGCGCCAAGTGGAATCTCATGAACCGGCAGCGACAGAAACTCAACATCACGGCGTTGCGGGTTTTCGGTTTCCGCAATCACCCTCAATTCGCTCAGGTCCGCGCCCGAGTTTTCAAGAAACAGAATTCGCTCGGCGGCCGCATGGGGATAGCGGAGCCAGAACCGCAGCGCGCTTTTGTAATCCTCGAGACGGACTTGAGGCGAGGAGCGTTTGACCTGCGCGTTTGCCGGCGGCGCGACGGTGGCCGTCATGACCAGCAGATAACGGGGCGGTGCGGGTGTGGCCGGCGAATTCATTGGAGGGGTCATTGCTCGAGAGATCGTTTCTCAGGAAGCGATGGCGCGCCGGAATCGGCAGCCGGATCTGTGGGTACGATGGGTTGAGCGGTCTCTTTGGTGGCGGTCTGTTTGGTGGCGGCCTGATGCGCCTCCCACGCCTTTACGAACTTCCAGTTGACGTAGGCGGAATGATTCAAGTGAAAGATCAGGCCGTCCCTGCCATCAAGGAAGCCAAGGCGAAAGATGTAGTTCTTGATAAAGGTGATCGCAGGGTTGAGGACCGTGTTCACTACGAAGGCGAAGATCGAGTCGCTCGTCCTGCCCTTGCGCAGAAAAAGAGGAATGGTCGCCGTGCTGTAGCGCTGCATGTGTTCGAGGTAAGACTCAAATGTCGGATATTGCCGGTGAAGCATGTGATTTTTGAGCTTGCCGGTTGGCTTCTGCGTTTTAGGCGTGGCGTGCGGTTCGGTATCCTCGCGGAGACGGGCGCTGCCGCGCCGAAAGAGCCGCAACTTGTGGTCAGGGTAAAGGCCGCCGTGGCGCATCCACCGTCCAAAAATCAGATTGAGCCGGGGAACCATGTAGGCGGCGTAGCGGGGCTGGCCGCCGAGCAGCGTTTTGATCTCCAGCGCAAGCTCCGGCGTCAACCACTCGTCCGCATCGAGATTCAGAATCCAATCGCAGGTGCACTTATCGATAGCGGAGTTGACCTGCGGTCCGTAGCCCTTCCAGGTTTCGTAGAAGATCCGCGCGCCGAAGCTCTTTGCGATTTCGACGGTCTTGTCGGTCGAACCCGAATCGACGAGGTTGATTTCGTTGGCCCAGGCGACGCTGGCCAGTGTGCGGCCAATGTTCTCCGCTTCATTGCGTGCGACGATCGCCACTGAAATGCTTTGCATGGTTCGATGCGTGGGTGCTCTGACAATTGTGTCCGAGCGGCTCCAGAGTTGCAATGTTCAGAAGCCACAGTGGCAAAGTGGCTCTTTCCTCAAGAAAGAGCCACCTTGAACAACGCCAGTGGTAGCACATGAACTCTGGAACCGCTCTAGAGTAGCATGCCGCGAGGCTGCGCAACTGGCTACAATAAGCAGGATGGAGCTGGTCCAGATTGAACCCGCGCGCCGCGCGCCCGCGCCCAAGCCGGAGTGGCTGAAGGCCCGCGCGCCGGTGGGAGAGAACTATCACAGCCTCAAGCGCCTGGCGCGCTCACTTGGCCTGCACACTGTCTGCGAAAGCGCTCAGTGCCCCAATATCGGCGAGTGCTGGCATCACAAAACCGCGACCTTCATGATGCTGGGCAATCTATGCAC
Organism: uncultured Acidobacteriaceae bacterium; assembly: GCA_963823805.1. Lineage (GTDB taxonomy): Bacteria > Acidobacteriota > Terriglobia > Terriglobales > Acidobacteriaceae > Telmatobacter. The sequence continues at coordinate 1,440,834 of CAWGMW010000003.1, forward strand.
GCGGCGCTGCGGATTCTGCGCCGTGCCCAAAGGCCGTCCTGAGCCCATCGACTTCGACGAGCCCCGCCGTGTCGCCGAGGCAGTGGCTCAGTTAGGGCTGCTCCACGCGGTGGTCACCAGCGTGAACCGCGACGACGACAACTTGGGTGGCGCGCGCGCCTTCGCTCTCGTGATCGCGGAAATTCGCCGCCAGGCACCGGGTTGTCGCGTCGAAGTTCTGATTCCCGACTTTCAAGGAGATCGGGAATCGATTCGGACAGTCGTCGAAGCCCGCCCGGAAGTGCTCAATCACAACACCGAATCTGTGCCTCGCCTTTATCGCGTCGTCCGATCCGGCGCGCGCTATGAGCGTTCTCTTGAGCTCTTGCGCTACTCCAAGGAGTTAAACCGCGGAGCGGTGACGAAATCCGGGGTGATGGTAGGCCTCGGCGAAGAAACCCACGAACTGCTCGATGTCTTCCGTGACTTGGCCGGCGTCGGCTGCGACATTCTCACAGTCGGCCAGTACCTGCGCCCTTCGCGCAACCACCTGCCAATGGCTCGCCTCTACACTCCGCGAGAGTTTGCCGAGCTGAAGACCGAGGCTCTTCGCTTGGGTTTCCGGCACGTCGAATCCGGGCCGCTGGTGCGGTCGAGCTATCACGCACACGAGCAGGCTGCGTCGACGGGTTTAGCGGTAGTGGCGTAAGACATTGCAAGCATTCGCGTCTCACCGCAGGAGTTGTAAAATGGCCGTTGACAAATCGCGCAGTGAGGACGATCTCTTATGACAGCCTTCATGACCGGCAGTCCGGCGCTCAAAGACCTCTACAACGACCTCAAACGCCGCATGGATCAGTCGGTGGCGGATTTCCAGGCCAATCTGGCGGCCACACGCACTGGCCGCGCCAGCGTGCACATGCTCGACCAGGTCAAGGTTGACTACTACGGAACGCCTACCCCGATCAATCAGCTTGCGCAACTCTCAGCCCCAGAGCCGCAGCTCATCGTTATCTCGCCGTGGGACCCGACCATCCTGAAGGAAGTGGAGAAGGCGATCCAGACCGCGGGCCTCGGCTTCAATCCACTCTCCGACGGCAAGATCATCCGCGTTCCCGTCCCGGCCATGACCGAGGAGCGGCGCCGCGATGTTTGCAAGCACCTGAACAAAGTGCTCGAGGAGCACCGCACCGCGGTTCGCAACGTCCGCCGCGACGGCAACGACGCACTAAAGAAGCTCGCTAAGGACAAGAAGATCAGCGAGGATGACGAGAAGCGCGCCCTCGAAGAAGTGCAGAAGATGACCGACGGCGAAATTCGCCGCATGGAAGAGCTGTCGCAGAAGAAAGAAGCAGAAGTGATGCAGGTGTGATGCGCGGGGCGGCTACTTTATGCCGCCACGCGCTTGCGGTACGCATCGAGGCTTGCCCGCACAATTCCCCACACGAGTTGCAGCACTACGATCGCAAGCGCGATCGACAATGCCTGAAAAGCACCCTTGTTCGCCGCCGCCAACCCTGAGTCGAGCGTAGCCGCGTCCGCGGGGTTCTTGAGCAGGAACAGCGCGTGGTTTGGGGCCGCCAGCATCACGCACAACGGAATCAAGGAGAGTGAGTGCATCGCCAGGTGCCGCGCTCGATTCCCTGGCTGTTGCCATGCGCCTCGCGCAAGATTAACCAAGTGCCACGCCAGTTGAAACACGTTGATCGCGACCAGGCACCAATAAAACGTGATCCACACCGGCGCGAGTTGGTACGGCAACCTGAGATACCACGCTCCCGGTCCGAACATCAGGAACGGATAGTGGGGGACGAGCAACAGCCAGGCAAGAAACAGGCAGCCAAAGAACACTTCGAGCAAAGCGTTCGTGAAGCTCTTCGGCTTGGCCCAATCGCCGTCACCCGCGCGCGCCGGCGGCAGATCCAGGGGCGACCACGACGCCGTTGCTGGACCGGCCATCGATCCGGCCAGCGGCCCGGACGCCCGGAACTTTTCCGGAAAACGCGCGCCCGTCAGCTCGATGACCACAAAGATCAGCGTTATGATCGCTGCGTTGATAAGCCAAATCCACGGAAGGCGCAGCGCAACGTGCACCAGCGAAACGCCTACCGATGCCTGCACGCCCAGTCCCTGCGCGGCAATCGTTACAACGCTGGCGATGACGTAGATCACCGTCGCCCACGTCAGCACCAGCTTAAGGACGTAGGAATACGTCGGGAAAATCGCCGGCCCGATTAGGTATTGCTGGCGCTGATAGCGCGCCGCAACCTGAATCGGCGAGCCGATCTGTTTGAGCCACTCCTCCGCTTCTTCTTTGGTCAGCGGCCGGCCGAGCCCTGCCTCTTTGTCTTCGAGTTGCGCCTCGAGATTCGCGCGCAGTTCGGCAAGAATGTCGTCCTGCCGCAGCCAGGGCAGGTGCCGCTTAACGGCTTGAAGGTATCGATCGAGAAGTTCCATGGCATTCCTCAGTTCCTTGCAGATTTCGTCGGTTTCCTACAAAAGGTTGGTGCTCAGAAGGTTCGTTATTGACGTGTTGATTTGGTTCCACTCCTCGAGCAGGCGGGCGAAGATCTGCTCGCCGTCGCTCGAGAGCCGGTAGAACCGCTTGTTGCGCTTCTCTTCTTCGCGCCACTCGCTGGTGAGCAGCCCCTGCGCCTCAAGGCGTCGCAACAGGGGATAGAGCGTACTTTCGTCGATCTCCATGCCACGCCCGGCCAGAGCCTTGCGCAGCGTGTATCCGTAGTGCTCCTGCTTGAGTTGCGCCAGAACCGCCAGCGTCAGGCAGCCGCGCCGGAGCTCCAGGCGAAGATTCTCGAAGAGGTTTTCGGTTAAGGTCATGCTGTACTCCATACACTGTACAGAACACACTGTATGACACACAGTGTATGATGTCAAGTAATTTTTGCAGATTTTTTCCAGATTGACTGTGGCCGTCATTCGTGGACCCGCCCCGCGGCGGTATAAAGAACTATCCGGTTCCCCGTTCCAAACCCCTATCTCCAGAAAGGCAAACAAGATGAGCCTCACGCGACGCGAGTTCCTTATGCGAGCCGGCCATGTGGGCGGGTACGGCGCTGCCTTCGTCCTTATGCAGTCTCTCGGGCTGCTTGCGATACCTGAGGCGGCTGGCGAAACCGGCCCACTGCATCTCGTCGATGGCAAAGGCACCCGCGTGGTTATTCTCGGCGGGGGCATCGCAGGCCTGGTGGCGGCGTACGAGTTGGGAAAGGCGGGGTGGTCGTGCACGATTCTTGAGGCGCGCCAGCGTCCCGGCGGCCGAAACTGGAGCATCCGTAATGGCGCCGAGGTGGATTTCACCGACGGAACGCGCCAGACCTGCGCCTTTGAGGAGGGTCACTACTTCAACGCCGGCCCCGCGCGCTTGCCCTCGACGCACCACACCATGCTCGGCTATTGCCGCGAATTGGGAGTGGCGCTTGAAATCGAAGTCAACTCTTCGCGTAGCGCGCTGATGCAGAGCGACAAGCTGAACGGCGGCGTGGCTGTCCCCGAGCGCCGCGTGGTGAACGACACGCGCGGCCACGTGTCGGAGCTTCTGGCCAAGTGCATCCACAAGGGCGCTCTCGATCAGGAGATGAGTGGAGACGACCGAGAGCGCATGATCGATTTTCTGCGCCAGTACGGCGATTTGAATCCCGATCTGCTTTTCCGCGGCACGGATCGCTCCGGCTACAAAGTTCCGCCCGGCGCAACGCAGCAAAAGCCGGTCGTCAACGATCCTCTGGCCATGCGCGAGCTGCTCGACGCCGATCTCTGGCAGGACATGCTGGTGGAAGAAGTTTTTGAATGGCAGCCGACCATGTTCCAGCCCATCGGCGGCATGGACCGCATCCCCTTCGCCTTCGCATCGCGGCTCGATTCCGTGATCCGCTACGGCGCGGTGGTCAGCCGCATTCGCCAGTCGGACTCCGGCGTCTCCGTGACGTACAGCGACGGCTCGGGCGCGGACCAGACCCTGAACGCCGATTACTGTATCTGCGCCATGCCGCTCACCATCGCGCGTACTCTCGATGCCGATTTCAGCGCGCCCATTCGCGCAATCCTCGATTCGGTCCATTACGACTCGGCTTACAAGATCGCGTGGGAGGCGCCGCGCTTCTGGGAGAAGGAAACGAACATTTTCGGGGGGATTTCCTATTTGCAGCAGACCGTTGACCTCGTCTGGTATCCCAGTGCGCGGTTCTTCTCACCGTCGGGCATCGTCATCGGCGGTTACTCCATTGAGGAACCAGCCACTCTCGGTGCGCTGCCCGATCTCCTCGCGAAGGCGGATCTGGCCTACCGAGCCCAGCTCGCAAATGGATACGCCTTCGCATCGCTGCCCACGATGCAGGCCAAGCTCGACGCCTCGCGGCGATCGATTGAGTTGCTCCATCCCGGGCACGGCAAGGATCTCTCGAATCCGGTCTACGTGAGTTGGGGACACATTCCCCACAACCTCGGCTCCTGGATCGGCTTTGAGTGGAACGACGAGAAAACGCTCCAAACGCTGCAAACGCCCGACCGGAGGGTCTACTTCGCCGGCGATCACACCAGCCATCTCGTTGGATGGCAGGAAGGCGCCGCGCTTTCGGCTTATCGCGTGATCAACCAGCTTGGGGAGCGGATAACGGCGACAGCCTGAGAAAAGCGGGGCTACTTCTTCGGCCGTTTGTAAAACGGCAGGGGAACCTGCTTTGCGTGCACCTTGTTGGCGCGGCACCCGACGATCACATCGGTGCCACTCGCGGCTACGTCCGCGGGAACGAGCGCCATGGCAATGTTGGTCTTCAAGAACGGCGCGGGCGAGCCGGAGGTAATCGTGCCAATGCGCTCGTCCAAAAGGGAAAACACCGGGTAGGTGTCGCGCGCAATGCCGCGCTCGACCATCTCGAGGCCAACGATCCTGAGCTTCGGCCCGCCTGCGGCTTGAACCGCCAGCAGCGCATCGCGTCCAATGAAGTCGCCCTTGTCGAGCTTGAGCCAGCGATCGAGGCCGGCCTCAAACACGTCGATTTCTTCGGAGATTTCGTGCCCGTAAAGGCTCATGCCTGCCTCGAGGCGCAGCGTGTTGCGCGCGCCCAGCCCGCACGGCCGAATGCCGAACTCCGCTCCGGCATCGAGCAGCGCATTCCACATCTTCACGGTCGCGGCCTCGTCCGACGGAATGTAGACCTCAAAGCCGTCTTCGCCCGAATAGCCGGTGCGCGCGATGAGCGTATTCGGAATGCCCGCAACCGTTCCCCAGGTGAACCAGTAGTTCTTGATCGCCGCGAGATCGACCTTCGTCAGCTTGGCCAGCGTCTCCAGAGCGCGCGGCCCTTGCAGCGCCAGTTGCGAGTAGTAGGCCGAGTAGTTGCTCAGGTGAATGCCAGGCCAACTGCCGACTTGCTTCCGGATCCAGTCGAAGTCCTTCTCCGTGGTCCCCGCGTTCACCACCAGCAGGTAGTCGTTCGCGCTCAGGCGGTGTACAAGAATGTCGTCGACAAAGGTTCCATTTGGCGTGAGCAGTGCGGAGTAGTGCGCCTGCCCGTCCTTGAGGCGCGATGCGTCGTTCATGGTGATGTGCTGGACAGCGTTCAGGGCTCCGGGGCCGCGAAACTGGATCTCGCCCATGTGGCTCACGTCGAAGAGACCGACGGCGGTGCGCACCGCCATGTGCTCCCCAATCAATCCAACGCCGAGGCCGCCGCCGGAAGCTGGGTATTCGACGGGCATATCCCATCCGCCGAAGTCGACCATCTTCGCCTTGAGAGCGCGATGTGTGGCGTTCAGCGCGGTTTTTTTGAGCGGCGTGGCGGGCGCGGCGGGATCGGACATGCGGGCTCCCTTCGGTGATCTGACTTCAACTCCCATGATAGGGCTGCTGGTCCGGGGGCGATCCGGGGCAGCGGCGTTTAACATGGTTGCGGCCGTTGCTTGGTTCACCTACGGCGGCGAAAGGATGCGTGCGTGAATCCCATTCGAGGCATTGTGATGCTTCTCGCAGCCGCCGTTGCCTTCTGGAAGGGCTGGCAGATTCATCACGGCGAGACGGCCGTGCTGGCTTACGGCCTTGGCGCGCTTGCTCTGGCACTGGGTGTGTGGCACCTGTCACGAAAGACTCCGCAGCCACGCGCCTAAACGCACGTCCCGTTCTGATCGGGTTCCGCAGGCGATGTCCTCGGTTGAATGTTCGCCAAGGCACACTCTCTATCCCTGGCAACCGTTGCGGCTATCTTCTTTTCTGAGAGCAGGCTGGAGGCGCAGCTGCTTGTATAATTCGCGTCTCGAATAAATTCATGATACCCTCATTTTTGAGGCCTTTTGGGCAGATGCTGACACTGCGCGAAAAACTCGCCGACCCCACGCGATTTCTTGTCGCTTCGGAATTGGTATCGGTACGCGGATCGATGGCCGGAGTAAACGCCATCAAGGCGCGCGACTTCGCAAACGATTTGGTCGCCTGTCCAGATATTGATTGGATTTCGATCACGGACAACGCCGGAGGCAATCCCCAGCTTGCGCCACTGGTTCTCGGCCGGCCCATTCTCTACTCGGGCAAAGAAGTCGTGATTCATTTGACCTGCAAGGACCTGAACCGGAACGGCCTCGAGAGCGAGGCCTGGATGCTGAACAGCGAGGGATTCAACAACATTCTGGCCATGACCGGCGACTACCCGGTGGCGGGCAACGACGGGTTGGCGCGGCCAGTGTTCGACATCGATTCCATTGGCCTGATCTCGCTCCTGAGAAAGATGAACCAGGGACTTCGCGGCGCAGTGACGAATGGCAAACGCCAGCAACTGGAAAAGACGCAATTCTGCATCGGAGCGGTGACCACCAACTTCAAGCTTCGCGAGGGCGAGGTTATCCCTCAGTACCAGAAGCTCAAGAAGAAGGTTGAGAGCGGGGCGCAATTCATCATCAACCAGATCGGCTTCGACTCCCGGAAGATCAGCGAGCTGCGCTGCTACATGAACGCGCACGGGATGAAGGAAACGCCGCTGATCGGGAACGTTTACCTGCTGAGCCCGCGCGTGGCCGATCTTTTCCACGAGGGCAGGATTCCGGGCGTGGTGGTGAGCGAGGCGCTGTGGGAGCTTTGCCGGCAGCAAGGCGAATCCCCCGACCGGGGGAAGGCGTTCTTTCTGGAACTCGCCGCGAAGCAGGTTGCGATCTATCGCGGGCTTGGGTTCCGCGGCGTTTATCTGGGCGGAGTGCACAGCCTTGCCGCGATTGAACGGATTCTTGAAATTGAGCGGAGGTTTGCGCCGGACGACTGGAAGCACTTCGGGCGCGAAATCCGGTTCTCGCGGCCGGGAGAGTTTTTCTTCTACTCAGAGGATGCGGCGACGGGACTTGCGAATCCGCTTGAGGAGAGTCCGCGGCCGCAGACTTCATCGAAGCACGTGACCGCGGTTTATCAGATTTCCAAGCTGGCCCATGCGACGATGTTCGCCCCCGGCACGGCCTTTGCCCGCTGGGGCGCGAAGGCCTGCGCGCACTCGAAGAACCCGATGCAGGGACCAGCGCCGCTGCGGGCGCTTGAGGAGGTGACCAAGGCCGTCCTCTACCGCTGCAAGGATTGCGGCGACTGCTCTCTGCCCGACATTGCATACCTTTGCCCCGAATCACAATGCGCAAAAAACCAGCGCAACGGCCCGTGCGGCGGCACGCGCGAAGGCCGCTGCGAAGTGGAGGGATACGGCGACTGCATCTGGCTGCGCGCCTACGAGCGCCTGAAACACGATGGCCAAGAAGAAAAACTGCTTGACCACGTGCCGGTTGTCCAGAATCAGGGACTACGCGGAACTTCGGCGTGGGCAAACCTGTGGCTGGGCCGCGATCACAATTCCAAACGGGAGGCCGCAAAGGCGGAATCCGCTACTCCCATTCCGGAGCTTCAAAAACGATGAATAAGAAATTGCATATTGTCGGCGAATTGATGAACAACTCCTATGCGCGCGCACGCAAAGCGTTCAACGCGCGCGATCCAAAGGCCTACGGGGACTTGGCCAAACTGCAGGCCGATCTGGGCGCGGAGTACTTGACGCTGAATATCGACGGCACGCAGCGAATTCAGGTGCGTCGGCAAGAGATGTTCGACTTTTTGCCGGAATTGATTCCGGCCATCCAGGAAGCTACGTCGACGCCGATCGCCTTCGACAATCCGTCTGTCGATTACCACAAGATTGCGCTCGCACATTACGACCGGAAAAAGAGCGGACCGCCGATTCTGAATTCACTGGCTGCCTCGCGCGACCGCCTGGACGAGATGGTGGAGCTGGTGAAGCACTACGACACGCTCGCCGTTGTGATGGCTTCGGAGACGTTTGTGCCTGGCGGAACCTCGCAATGCCTGAACCCGCAGGACTCCTATCGCGCGGCTAAGCATTTTGTCGAGCTGCTGGTGACCAAGGCAGGCCGGCGCAACGATCAAATCATCATTGATCCCGGCCTGGCGCCAGTGGGTGCGGACACGTATGGTTTGGTGAACATTGGCCTCGACGCGATGCGGCTGATCAGCGCCGATCCGGATTTGAAGGGCGTGCACATGATTGTGGGCCTCTCGAACTTTGCCTGGGGCACGCCGAAAGAGGTCCGCGAGGAACTGGAAAAAGCCTACCTGACGCTGGGCATGGAAGTTGGGCTGGATTTTGCGCTGGCGAACCCTGAGAAGACTCCCGCGCCGTTGCCGTCAGGCCATCCCATGGTGGCCAGGCTGCGTGAAGCTCTCGAGCAGGGCCGCCGAGGCGAGGGTGAGTCCAGCGAGACTTCCGGCTTCCGCCAGGCTGAGGCGATCATGATGATTTGCAGAGAGGGCGAGCCCGTCGACTACTGAGCGCGGCCGTATACGATGCCTGAAATTGATCTCATTTCACCTGAGACCGACGACCGCTGCGTCTGGCTGCGCGTAGGAACGCTGCTGGACGGCGTGAGCACCGCACCACTGCAAAACGCGAACATTGTCTACGACAGGAATTCAATTCTCTTTGCGGGCGAGAATTCGCCGCCGACAGATTTGCTGAACCCGGGCCAGAGCCAGCCGGACCACGACCTGCCGCAGTACACGCTGCTGCCGGGACTGACGGATGCGCACACTCATTTCTTTCTCGAAGGCGGCGAACTGGATCCGGACAAGCGCTCCGCTTTTCTGAAGCAGAGCCCCGCGGAGCTGCTTGACCATGCGAAGCAGCGTCTCGAGAGGCTTGTGCGCCTGGGAATCATCGCCACGCGCGATGCAGGCGACAAAGACGGCGTGGGATTGGCGTTGAGCAAGCTTTACGCGAGCGGCGGGCCGCCTCTGATGCCGTATGTCGACAGCCCTGGCGCGGCCATTCATCATCGCGGCCGCTACGGTGCTTTCATGGCCGAGCCATTTGAGGATTGTCTGACGCCCCGACAGTGTGTGGAAGCGCGCGTGAAGGCCGGGGCCGACCGGATCAAGCTGATTCCGACTGGAATTATCAACTTCAAGAAGGGTGCGGTGACCGCTGCGCCGCAAATGTCGACGGAGCGGATTGCGGAGTTCGTCGCGGCGGCAAAGTTCTTTGGCAAGCAGACGCTGGCGCACGCGTCCGGCGATATTGGAATCGATCACGTGATCGACGGCGGCGTGGACTCGGTCGAGCACGGTTTTTTTGTCCGCGACGATCAGCTTGCGAAGATGCGCGACCGGGACATTGCGTGGGTGCCGACCTTTGCGCCCGTGCAAATGCAGGTGGACCAAGCAGCTTGGATGGGTTGGGACGCTGAGGTGGTCGGGAATCTGAAGAAGATTCTTGACCAGCACGCGAAGAGCCTGTTGAAGGCTCACGCCTTGGGTGTGCAGGTGATTGCGGGCGCCGACGCCGGATCCTACGGCGTGGCGCACGGCCTGGGCCTTCTGTACGAATTGGAATTGATGCAGCGAGCCGGGCTATCGCCGCTCGCCGTGATCAACTCTGCTACGGGAGTTGGGTCAAAGCGGCTGGCCTACAAGGAGCAATTCGGGCAGATCAAGCCCGGATTCTTGAGCCGATTTATTCTCACGCGGCACTCTCCGCACAAAGACGTGGCCAATCTTCGCAAGGAAAGGCTGATTGTGTTCGACGGCGCAGTCTTTGCAACCGGCGAGGACGTGGACCCCAGCGGCCTTTAGAAATGGAAAAGGTTGGCCGGCAGCGACTCGGCGAGCGGTTTCAGCTGCAGGGCGACGCCGGCGGAATGGAATCCACGACAACTTGATGGGCTCTTTCGGGTTTGCTCCATTGCGGCGAAGGTTGATTCAAGCCGGTGGAGGAAACATATGATGACTGCAGCATTGAACTCGTTGGCGCTGGTGCGCTTTGGCGGATTCCGATTGGGACACGGTGGCGGGGCCGGCGGTTTCGCGTGGCTTCTGATTGGGCTGGCAGCGGTCGCGATCGGAATCTGGGTGTTTTCGCGGACTGGTGAGAACGTACCAGCCAAAAACTAACGGCGTTATCTGCGGCGCGCGCGCCAGAATGAACTGACTCCCAGGTAGAGAAAAACCACAGCCGCGCCGATGGCGAAATCTCGCGAAACCCCACTAATCCCAGACCAGTTCTGCCAAAGGCGCAGGGCGAAGACGGCTGCGAACAAAAGGAAGAATGTGCCGGTAACTTCGAGCCAGACGATGCCGCCAACGCGGCGGAACGGGCGCAGGAGGCCGCCGATTCCTTTGCTAACGCCGCGACTGGTTTGAGCCGCGATGCCCCCGGCGGTTTGAGTTTGAGAGCGAGCCTGAGTAACGAAGCGGGCGGCAACTGATTGTGGTTTGGCATGGGGCGAACTCGCGCCAGACGGCGCGGGACCCGTAACCCGTCGGCCCGCAATGCGCCCGGCGACGCGAACGCCGATGCCCAGAGCGCGGCCGATGTTTCGCGGTTCCATACCGTTTATGATGGTAGCAGTGGCCTACGGTGCTTTTCGCGGATTGGCGGGGGTCCCGGGTTGCTCTCAACCCTGAATGGAAGTAAGGTTAAGAGATTCCGCGTTGCGACCCGCAATCCTCTCCTGCGGGAGCGTCGCTCATGGAGGTAGCTGTGACATCCCGTCTGCGTGAACTCATTCAGCAACTGGGCGAGGCCATCCATGAGTCGGTCATTGAGAGTGAACAGATTGCCGGCGTAGTGCAGGACATTCGCAAGCACGGATTCGATGTGCTGCTGATGCTCGAGGCGACAATCGGTCTGAACGAAGTCACTGAAAAAAGCGCTGCCGGGGCACCGGAACTAGGCGAAGGCGAAGTGGGGAAATTCACCCCCAACGATCTGCACTTTCTGCGCTCGCTGCGGATTGCGGTCGAAGGTGAGCCCGACGAGTCCGCAACAGACGTGAAGTAGAGTATGCGGTTTAATGGTTGCGAGTGTCTATGCAAACCGGCACGGCACTCCACGCATATAGATGCCCGAGGATTCCCAGACAAATCGATTTCCAATGAGCTTCGGATCGCGCTGATCGTGTGTCCCTGCGCGATTGACCCGCATTGATCAGCTTGATAAGATGAAAGTGCGGGGTGGAGCAGCCCGGTAGCTCGTTGGGCTCATAACCCAAAGGTCGCTGGTTCAAATCCAGCCCCCGCAACCAATTAAGTTGCACAGACTACTAGGCTTGGGAGACGCGGTCTTCCGGGCCTTTCGTGTGAATAGGAGTTAGGCCGTCATTAAGACCGGCGCTGTCTTCGTCCTGTAGCTCCTTTTTAGGCTCGATAACGACTCGCTCAAGCTCCAAGCCAATTGCTCGTGCGACTTCGAGATTCCGCCCCCATTCAGCCTGTCCGCCGTACACATCCAGAGTGAGCGATCCGGTGGTTCCGTGTCCGATGGGCTCCTATCGTCCTTAATGGAACGCGCAGCGCGTCCAAAATTGAAACGTTGAAGTGCCGGAAGGCGTGAAACCCAGCTTGTGGGATTTTCAGGGACTTGCGTAGTGCCGTCAGCTTGCCCTTGATCACGATGTTCACGTACCCCGAGATCCGGAGCGACCGATTGAAGCTGTCACTGCTGAGCCGGCTACGAACGCCGTGCGCCGATTCCTGAGGCGTTTATTCACACTTTAGAGCTCAAATGGCTGAACCCGACCATGTGTCTCACCATTCGGTCGCGGCGACCAGGACAGGCGGTCCGGCTTTGCCGTCGATGATCTGTGTCTTCAGAACTATCTCGACGTTCTCATTCTCCCAGCCCGCGGGTAATTGCCTGGCAATCTGCTCCAAGTACTGTGGCGAGGCAACGAATGCGCCGGCGGCTTGGGTTCCAAATGGCCCAAGGCCTGCCACCACCATGACGGTCCCCTCAGTGGTTGGATCGCGATAACGCGCCACGATGGCATAGTCGGTGGAAATAGACGCATACGGCTTGAGGAAGTCGACGCTCCAATCGGTGTTCTGGAGATTCCTCGTGTCCTGAACCTGGGCGTTCGGGCCGGGCAGGAAACGAAACCGAAGAGGGCTCACCAGTCGCATCGTCCACGAATTGTTGGTGGCTCCAATCAAAAGAAGCGTGCGCGAGTGCATATCCGTCAAGCTGGTTTCGTTGTCTTCCTTGATCTCGAATGCGGTGCCATGCTGGCGAAGCACGCCTGCAACATCCGCCAGAGTGGTCGCGGTAGCCACGGAGACACGGTGATAAGGACCGGTTATGCGATCGAAGAATGTGGTCTCCGTCAATTCCGGCGACATCTGATTGGCGCTGAGGCCCGTTCCGACGACCACGAGAACAGGATCAGATGATTTGATGATCGGCGCCCAAAGCCTGTCTATGTCGGTGCTCCGGGCCAAAGTGGCCTTATGGTAAGCGTAATTGCCGAATGCGGCCGCTACGGCAAGTACGACGATTGCCGCCAAGGCAGCAATAAGGTACCGGCGCGAGCTTTTATGTGGCTGGTCCTCGGTTGAGACGGGTTTCTCAACGTCGTGGCCCGTTTGCGCTTCGTGCACCTCTGGCTCTCGCAGCAGAAACTCCGGCACGTAGGAACCGACGGGGAGTTCAATCTCTAACTTCGCGCCATGTCCATTCTGGTGATAAAACTGCGCGATGCGCTTGCGCACTTCACCGGCGCTGATGCGAACAACGGGATCTGCATTGGTGTCGTAATCGGGATCGCGGCCAAAAACTTCAACTCCCAGCGTGCGTTCCTTCAGATCGGAGGTGCGCCCGTCGATCGCAGCACTGACTACGTACTTGAGCATCGCCGGGTAGCGTTTGCTCCCGCGAAAATGGTAGCTGGAAACGATCGCGTCCAGTTCTTTCAGAACCAGCTCGCGCTCCTCCTCGGAAGTTGGAAACCATGGGGACACTGTCTAACGTCTTCCTTGGCCTTTGGACCTCTACAAAAGGCCCATTTTTCGTGAAGAATACACCTGAATTGCAGCGCTTGTCACGAGCGAATGTCGCTGCAGTGAAAGCCAGCCGCGGTTCAGGCATTGTTTAAGACTTACTTAGCAAGTCATTGATTCTCAATCGATAACGAACCGCCTCCTCGCGCAAGTAGCGCGTAATATACGGTAACCGCCTTTCGCGTTCTTCGTTGAGGCGCGAGAATCCACACCGATTGATATCCCCCAGCTCCAGATGACCTGAATGACGCGAGTTCGCGTGATTCGAGAAGGCTGTCCGGCGTTCGGGATTCGTGGGCCCGTTTGGAAACGAGTCGAGTCTTGCAATTCACGAAATCAACACGGCTTCAGCGACGTTTCCATACCCGGCAGGCGCAAGGGACTGCCTGGACTTGCTCAAAGAAAGATGAATCGAAGAGCGAAGGCCTACTGGCTTCGTCCCAATTCAAGCTGGTGTAGTTGTCTTCCTTGATTTCGATTGCAGTGGCATGCTGGCGTGGATCAAGCCGTACAGCTAGTTCACCTTCAGCTTCGAAGAGATGCCCAATCCCTTCCAAGAATAGGCTGCATCCGGCTGCAAAGGCGGCCGGATTGAGTCAATATCCGCATCGTGCCTGAACTCCGCCGGCTGCCGTAGGCTTATGCTCCTGGACAGGGTTCTGTTCTCGTTCCTGAAGTTGCAACTCCGTACTGGTTTGCTCCGGAGATCGTTTGACCGTCAGCGGATAGCGTGACGCTATCGACCGGATCCGGCCAGGTGAGCGTATAGATTCCTCGAGAGGCGTCGACAGTTTGCCAGGTTCCTTTAAACGTTGCAGCGGTAAAGGTGCCATTCGGGAACACGAGCAAGGGAACGTTATTCGACATATTCCAAGTGCCCACGAGGCCTACGGCGCCCGCGCTCCGCGTGGCTGCGATCGGGTATTGATATTGATTCATTCCGCTTAACGAGCGCTGGTCAGAGGAGATGGTGATTGTGTCAATCGCTTCAGGCCAAGTGAACGTATATTTGCGCTGCGCGGCGCTCACTAAGCGCCAGTGTCCCGTAAAGGGACCACCCATGATGACGCCATTCGCGTGAATGACGACCGAGCCGTTATTGAACCAGTGATAGCAGCCCACGATGGGATCGGCGGCGGTGGTTCCGGTTGGGGCAGTGGGGCCGGGGTTGAAAGTTGGGCCGGTTGTGGGAATTGGATTCACAACCGGGGCAGGTGGCGCCGGCGGCTTTCGGCCGTGCAGAATGATCCCTAGGGCAATTGCTGCGACAACGAGAAGCGCGAATACTCCAATCCAAATTGTTTTTGACGGAGTTGGGCTGCCAATCGCAGCGGCTGCATGGGGTGGAATGGGTGATGGAGGGGCAGGCGATTGCACGGATGCAGGTGGCGTGGCCTTCGCACCCGCCAGCGGTGGAATCAGCTTTTGAACGGTGCCCACCAGGTCGTCGAGGTGCTTTTCCAATGGCGGCGTCATTGCGTCGAGCCAGTGGACTGAGCCAATGAAATAGTCGAGCGACTTGCCCGGCATCACATCTTCAATGCGAAAAGGAAGGATGACTACGCCGTTGCTCACCGCGCGCTCCACTTCCTTGGGAATGTGGCCGGATGAGTTTGCGTTGGCGGAGAGGACGAGCACCATCACCTTTGCTGAATGAATCGCGTCGATGATTGATTCGCCATAGGACGTGCCAGCCACAATGTCGCGCGGGGCAATCCAACAACGAATGCCGGCTGCCTCAAGCCGCGCGCACACCGCATCGGCTACGAGTTTGTCCTTGGATGAGTGGCTGACGAAGACGTCGAAGGGCACGGGGAAGAACTCCTTTAGCCGGTTTGGGGGAGGCAGTTCTTCGGGAATACCGGCTGAACACGAAAATCATAACATCCGTGCGATCAGACGATTGAGGATCAAGAATCTTCGCTGACGCGGCGTCAAGCGCGCAGCTCGGCATGAGGTTTGGGAGGGGAAAAAGCGGCAGAGCCAGAAATTACAGTTGATTGTCTGTAGGATTCGCTAGGACTTGGTGGACCTGGTCGGGATCGAACCGACGACCTCCCCGGCAAGCCGGGGCGCGCCGGTCTCTCAGTGCTTCGAATCAATCAACATTTGGATCGCGCGATGAGATTTCCAACTCTTCAATTGCCGTTCGCGGCGGCGCGCTTCCACAATTGTGTCGAACTCCTCCCGATAGGCCAGTACCCAAGGTCCTCTACTACGTGTGGATTTGGTCTGTCCGCGCTGGTGCTCTGACAATCGAATTTCGGTATCCACAGCGGATCCGATATAGAAGCGCTTGTTTGTTTGGCTTTCCAAGATGTAAACGGCTGGCATATCGAGAATTTGGTGGACCTGGTCGGGATCGAACCGACGACCTCTTCCATGCCATGGAAGCGCGCTCCCAGCTGCGCCACAGGCCCACGTTTGGCGGGACAACTCTTCTATTGTCGTAGCTTACGGCCTGTTCGTCAAACGTCAGACGGACCGCTGAGCCGACGAGCGAGACAAGAGCGCGCGGGCGCAATTGGAGCATCGTCGCGCCCGAGCGAAGAGCCGCCCCTCCTTACTCAACGGGCACAGCTAAAACGTATACGTAAAGCAGGAATCCCACGCCAATGAATCCGGGAATCAGCCCGCAAAGGTAAATCGCGGTCCCGGGAAGCAGCGCACGCAGGAAGATCAAGAGGCCCACGCCAACGCCGATGTTGACCAGGCCGCCGATCTTCATGCCCTCACGGACCTTGATGCGCTTGAGCCGCTCATCCTGGCGCATCAGCTCGAGGGCCGCTTTGGCGCCTTCACCGGAGGCCTCAGTTACACGACGTACGGTTTCCGCTTTGTAAAAAGACTCACGCTCCTTCCGCTGCATGTCTACCCAGTGGATTACGATGACGAATGCGAACACTACGATAACCATCGCGATCGGAAACACAATCGCGAGCGCCTGGATGCCATTCCCATTGAACATCTGTTCCTCCTCGCCGGGGATCTTCCCCTTGCACCTGGTACGACATGAGGAGCGGGCGTCCGGTTGCATAATCTCTCGAGAAAGATTCTTCTGGAGAAAATGCAACCGGGACCCGAGAAAAGCGGTCTCACAGTTTCGAGAGGAGCGCTTTTCGAGATGCACGCCGCGATCAGCGCCGAAGAAGACCGGATCGATGTAGAACGCGTCCTGTCCGGCGACGTACAGGCCTTCGAAGGGATTGTTCGCCGCTGGCAGGGGCCGCTGGTGAATATGGCCTGGCGCTACTGTCGCGACCGGGGGCGCGCTGAAGAGATGGCTCAGGAGGCTTTTTTGCGCGCTTGGCGCGGGCTGGCCGGATGGCGGCGCCAGTCGAGTTTTTCGACGTGGTTATTCGCTCTCGCGGCAAACGTGTTTCGCTCTGAGTTGCAACGGTTTCCCGCAGTCAATGTGTCACTGGAAGAAGCGGCCGAGCCTGCCGACCCTGCCACGCAGCACGAAGGGCTGGCCAGGAAGCAAAGGGACGAAACAATAAGGAGGGCCGTGCTGGCATTGCCTATGCGCTATCGCGAGCCGGTCGTTCTCTATTACTTTCATGAAATGGATGTGGCGGCCGCGTCGCGCACCATGGGTTTGCCTGAGGGAACGGTTAAGGCCCGGCTGGCGCGGGGGCGCGAGCTGCTCCGGAAGAGGTTTCCGCGCCTGAGCGAACAAAGCACCCCGCTGTTGAGCTCGACGCTTCAGCCGAAGAAGGAGGTTCTGCAATGAAACCCATTGTGAAGTCGGAGACAAATCACGACGCGATTGACCCGATTCTCGCGGCCGACGATCAATTGATTCCCTCGTCGGGCTTTCTGGCAGCGACAATGGAACGAGTGCGCGACGAGGCCGCAATGCCCAAGCCAATTCCTTTCCCATGGCTGCGCGCTCTGCCTGGAATCGTGCTGGTGGCCGTGGTTCTTGGCTGGTGCGGGTTTGAGCTGGTGCGGGTGGCTTTGGCCAATCCGCAAGAGATTTCGTTTGCGCAATCGCATGTGACAGCCGCGACCTGGAGTGCACTGGAACCGGCCGGATGGGTGGCGGTCGCACTTGCCGCGTCGATGTTCTCCTGGCTTTTTGCGCGGCGATTGGCAGGGAGGTCGGGACTGCTTTAGCAAGCGCCTAAGAAGGTAACTGCGAACCTGCTTGGAAATTCAGGGTTTATTGCTTCGTAGTGTGTTTCGCGCCGAACTGCTGCAGCTTTGCCAAGGTCGCAGCCGCTTGGCCCGAGTCGATGGCCTCGGCGGCCATAGCGACGCCTTGCTTCAGATCGCCGGCGAGCCCGGCAGCCACAAGCACAGCCGCTGCGTTGAGCAAAACGACGTCGCGGCGCGCGCCGGGAATTCCGGTGAGAACGTCATAGAGCAGCGCTTTGTTGGTGGCCACGTCACCGCCGGTGAACTGGTCGATTGTGGCGCGCGGCAGCCCGGCCATCTCCGGCGTCACGCGTGCAGCTTTGAGTTGCGGCTCGCCGGTCTCCGACTCCTCAATGCGGGCCACGACGGACTCGCCCGTAGTGGTGAGTTCGTCGATGCCGTCGGTGCCGTGGACGACGAAGGCGCGCCTGGCTCCGAGCGCAGCGAGTGTGCGGCCCACGAGGAGAACGCGGCTGGGAGCGAGCACTCCGACGACTTGCGCGCGCGCGTGCGCGGGATTGGTCAGCGGGCCGACAAGATTGAAGATGGTGCGGAAACCAAGCGCGCGGCGGAGCGGTCCGAGGGCTTTCATCGCGGGGTGATAGAGCGGCGCGAAGAGGAAGACGAAGCCTGTTTCTCGGAGACATTCGACGGCTAGTTCCGGCGAGAGTTCGATGGGGACGCCGAGAGCCTCAAGGACATCTGCGGCACCGCAGCGCGAAGTGACGGCGCGGTTGCCGTGTTTCGCCACACGGGCTCCGGCGGCTGAGGCGACGAGTGCGGCCCCGCAAGAAATGTTGAAGGTCTGCGGTCCCCCGCCGCCAGTGCCAACGCAGTCGACGAGATCCGCTCTTTCCGTTTCGGAAAAGGGTAATGGGACTGCGTGCAGGCGCATCACATCCACAAAGCCAGCCAATTCGGGAGCCTGCTCGCCGCGCGTGGCGAGGACAGCCAGCAGAGCGGCGGTCTCCACGTCCGGCACGTTGCCAGCGAGGATCTCCTCAAGGACGCCAGCGGCCTGCTCGCGGGTGAGCGCGGCGCCATCCTCGGCCAATGGGCGAAGCAGTTCCTTCACCAAAGACATGAAAGAAGTATTGCAGAGGCGGGCAGGAGAGGCGAAGAGGAGGACGGGATGCGAAAGCAGGGTTTGTCTAAACCAAACCGAGGAGCTTCCTCGAATTGCGTGAATTCCACCTACGCCGCGCGTTGTAATCCTTGCGACTTCTCCAGCGATCGTCTTAGCCGAGGCTGAAGTGCTTCTGGGATCATTCTGATTCCGCAGGAATTCTGCGTGGTAATCTGAGATTCGGTCGAGGTCATTATCCGTTGAAAATCCACGAATATCAGGCAAAGGGAATCCTGGCGAAATACGGCGTAGCCGTGCCCAAAGGCGAGGAGGCGGCCACCTTTGAAGAGGCCGTAGCGGTAGTGCGCAAGCTATTTGCAGAGGGCGCTCCGGGCGTCGTGGTAAAGGCACAGATTCATGCGGGAGGCCGTGGCAAGGGCGGCGGCGTGAAAGTAGCCAAGGCGCGTGAGGACGCCGAACTGCACAGCAAGAACATTCTGGGCATGACGCTGGTGACCCACCAGACCGGGCCGCAGGGACAGAAGGTGCAGCGGCTGCTGATCGAAGAGACAGCGGCCATTGAGCGCGAGCTCTATCTCGGCATCGTGCTTGACCGGAATGAGGGCAAGCTTGTGTTTATGGCGTCGCAGGCCGGCGGTATGGAAATCGAGGAAGTGGCGGCGAAGACTCCCGAAGCAATCTTCAAGGAGACGATTGATCCGCCCATCGGTTTCGGCGCGTGGCAGGCACGCAAACTGGCCTTCGCGCTGGGGCTCAAGCCCGCGCAGATCAACCATGCGGTCACTTTTTTCCAAAGCCTGTACAAAGCGTTCATTGAGGCAGACGCATCGCTGCTGGAGATCAATCCCTTCATCACGACAACCGATGGCGGACTGTTCGCGCTCGATGCCAAGATGACCTTTGACGACAACGCGCTCTTTCGTCATCCTGATATCAAGGCGCTGCGTGACGTTGCCGAAGAGGATCCGCTGGAAGTGGAGGCAAGCAAGTACGCGCTGAACTACATCAAGCTGGACGGCACCATCGCGTGCATGGTGAATGGCGCGGGCCTGGCGATGGCGACGATGGACATCATTCAGTACGCCGGCGGCAGCCCCGCGAATTTTCTGGATGTGGGCGGCGGCGCAACACAGGAGCAGATTGAGCACGCCTTTGAGATCCTGCTCTCCGACAAGAACGTGAAGGCCATCTTCATCAATATCTTTGGCGGAATTCTGCGCGTGGACCGGTTGGCGACGGGCGTGGTAGCAGCGGCACGAAATCTGCATGTGAAGGTGCCGATTGTTTTGCGGCTCGAAGGCACGAACGTGGAAGAGGGGCGCAAGATTCTGAAAGAGTCGGGATTGAACTTCCAGGTGGGCGCAACGATGAAAGAGGCTGCGGAAATGGTTGTAGCAGCGGCGGCGGGAGCATAAAGATGGCGGTTTTAGTCGATAACGATACGCGCCTCATCGTGCAGGGCATTACCGGCAAGGAAGGAGCGTTCCATGCCAAAGGTTGCGCGGAGTACGGCACCAAAGTGGTTGGCGGTGTGACTCCCGGCAAAGGTGGGACGATGCATGAGGGCTGGCCGGTGTTCAATACCGTGGCTGAAGCCGTGGCGAAGACCGGCGCCAATGCGACGATGATTTTTGTGCCGCCGCCCTTTGCCGCCGACGCGATTCTTGAGGCCGAGGATGCGGGGATTCCGCTGATTGTGTGCATCACCGAAGGGATTCCGACGCTGGACATGGTGAAGGTGTGGGCCAAGCTGAAGACATCGAAGTCGCGGCTTGTCGGACCGAATTGTCCGGGCGTGATTTCGCCGGGCAAGGCGAAGATTGGCATCATGCCGGGACGGATTCACAAGGAAGGCTCGATCGGCATTGTTTCGCGATCGGGCACGCTGACGTATGAAGCGGTGCATCAGTTGACGCAGCGGGGGATCGGGCAGTCGACGGCGATCGGCATCGGCGGCGATCCGATCATTGGTACGACGCACATTGACGCTCTGCGGTTGCTGAACGACGATTCAGAGACCGAAGCCATCATCATGATTGGCGAGATTGGCGGATCTGCTGAGGAAGCTGCGGCGGATTTTGTGAAACGGCACGTGAAGAAGCCGGTGGTCGGCTTTATCGCGGGGCAGACCGCGCCTCCGGGACGGCGCATGGGCCATGCAGGCGCGATCATCAGCGGCGGCCAGGGAACCGCGGCCGACAAAATGAAGGCCATGACCGCCGCAGGGATTCATGTCGTGGTTTCGCCCGCGGAAATTGGCGCCACGCTGGCGAAAGTAATCGGCAAAGCGTGAAGACGGCGAATCGCTGTTTAAGATCGGCCCGGTGTGAATAGACTGGGCTCATCGGCGGCGCAATACACCGCGCGGTAACTCGCTGCAGATTACTTCCAGCCCAAAAAGTCCGTCAACACCTGCTTCCGCTCCCCGGTCGAGGTGGATAATCGATGCATTGACATGCTTACTGGGATCATTGACCGCTGGCTCGATTGCGGCCCACCGGCATGCTGTGTGTAAGCTCCTTTTGTTGTCATTGTTTTGCCTTCCCCGGATGATTGCGGTGTGAACCCTCGCTGCTGATGCCGCGATGGATCGAGAGGATCGATCTCGATTCCGACTGGCGTTGAGGGGATTCCACGGAACTGCGTTGGTTTCTATGAACCATCCATTGCCGGCGCCGGCGGACGCGCCGCCTCTTCGCTATTGGTTTGCCGGCTTCAGACTCGAGGCCGATGGGACGCTCCTGCGTGGGGAGACAGTGGTGCACCTACCCGCGGAGGAGGAGGCGGTTTTGCGCTTGTTGCTCATGCGGTCGGGCGAGATTGTGAGCCCGATCGAGCTTAAGCGCACCGTGTGGGGCGAAGAGCATGCTTCGGGCGAGGTCGTCGCGAGGTGTATTGCTTCGCTCCGGGTGCGGCTGCAACCCGCGGATTGTATTCAAAGCGTGTATAAGCGCGGGTACCGTATCTCCGCCGCCATTCAGACGAATGACGCGCGGCCATCCGGTGCGATGCCGCGGCTTGCTATCCTCCCGTTTGGCGCCGGATACGGCGTTGCCGACTACCTCGGTTCGGCGATCACCGAGGCAACAACGGAGCAGTTGAGCAGCGCGGAATACGCAGTGGCGTCGGTAGTGGCGCGGGAATCAGTGTTCACGCTGGCACGGCGCGGAATGATGCCGAACGAGATTGGCAAAGCGCTCGAGGCGGACCTTGTTCTTGACGGTGAGCTGCACGCGACGCCGGATAGCCTGAGGCTGCGGGCAGAGATGATCCGGGTTGCGGATGGCGCGCAGCTCTGGATCGAAGATGTGATGGTGGAACGCGGCCGGATCATGGAGCTCGAGCGTGAACTGGTGAACCGCGTGAGCAGCCGGATCCATTCCGGCGGCTTTTCCATCGCGGTCACAGCGATGGCAGAACCCTCGCGCGAAGCATCGCCCCATCACGGCGAGGCGCGTGAACTCTATCTGCGCGCGCATTATGAGTGGCAGACACTGGAACGGCACCGGATGCAGGATGCGATGGGCCGGCTGCAACGGGCCATCGAGTTGGATCCATCGTGTATCGCGGCCCGCGCTGACCTTGCGCATCTCTGCGTCAATCAGGCCTTTTACGGCTTCATGTCCCCGATGGCCGCTGCGAGCGTAGTGCGGCGGGCTGCGGGGCAAATACCGGAGCCGGCGGGGAATACGGAGACGTTGCTGCCTGCGATGGGCTGGATCTACTTCCATGTGGACCGGAACCTGCGCGCGGCACTTGAGGCGTTCGCGCGCTCGTCGCATCTGTCGCACGATCCGTGGGTCAGGCGGGTGCATACGATGTTCCTGCTGAGCTTGCATCGATTCGACGAGGCATTGGATGTGCTGCGCACGGCGATTCAGGCCGATCCACACTCGCCGTGGCTGCAGGCGCGGTTGGCGTGGGCGCTGCACCTGGCAGGCGAAGCTGAGGCGAGCGTGGATCAAATCCGCAAGGCGATCTCGCAGTTCACCGAACACGACGGCGCTCATCTATTTGGCGCGATAATTCTGGCAACCAACGGCGAGACTGCGCGAGCGGTGGAGTTGGCGCGGGCACTGGCCGCGCGGTCGGCGCACTTCGATCTGGCGACGTCGGTATCCGCGTACGCGCTGGCGTGCGCGGGGCGCAAAGAAGAGGCCCGAACGCTGCTGGAACGGCTGCAATGGCTGAGCCGGGAACGCTTCGTGATGAACACCTTCGATGCCGCGACGTATGTGGCGATGGACGATGACGACGCTGCGCTCGAGGAGCTGCGCATTGCGAATGAAAATCGCTGCCCGTGGCTTTTTCAGATGCTGGCCGATCCGCGATTGAAGCCATTGCGCGGGCGACCGGAGTTTGAACGGATGCGGAACTCGCTGCGGGCAATGGAGGCCGATGCGGAGAAGGAAGAGCCGGGATGGGCTGCGGCGCGTGCTGGCTGAGTGCCGAATTGGCGTTAATCATGCCCCGTGAACCTGTCGATCTCTCAGCGGTTTGCGCGTTCTTCCACGACTTCAAGCCGTTCTTTAGGCTTCAAATAGCCTTTGCGCCGAAACCATTCTTCCATTGCGCTTTGCAGCCGCTCGAGCGGAACGCGGTTTCCGGCCTCCAAAACCCCGTTGTCAGCCGGAAAAGTGTCATCGAAAACCGCATCGTTCGTGAAATTCCGCATGGCGAAGTTGTCGATCTGGTGGATCGGGCAGGCGTGGCGCTCGCCTGCGGCGTCGATTCGGTTCACACTCAGTCGCCGCGCAAACATGGCTCTACTCTAGAACGCCGAGCCAAATCTTCGGAAGGCCGAGCCATCAGAAGAAAGCCGGCTAAGCAACTTGCGCGCCAGCAGACGGCATCGATAGGGTGAATGCTTCAGGGATTCCAAAACTTAGCCGGAGGAAGACAGAATGAAGCTCCTTTTGCAGTGGCTGCTCAGCGCCATCGCGCTGCTTGTTGTTTCCCATCTTGTGCCGGGATTTCACCTCTCCGGCCCGCTTCCGGCGTTGATCGCCGCGGTGGTCATCGGCCTGCTGAACGCCACTCTCGGGCTGTTCCTCAAGATCATCACCATTCCCTTTAGCATCGTCACGCTGGGAATCTTCCTGCTGGTGATCAATGGCGTAATGATTCTCCTGGCTTCGGCCGTTGTCCCAGGCTTCCACGTCAATGGCCTGGGCCCAGCCTTTTGGGGCGCAGTGGTGCTCGCCCTTCTGGGCATGCTGATCCGTGCTGTGGTCAAGGATGCGTAGAAGCAAGGGGCGGAGCGGTTACCTGGACGGGCTTGGTTCGGCAGCGGGATTGCCCGTCGACGCAGGCTGGCCAGTTCCGGTGCCGAGGGTCTTGTGACCCGTAACCGGCTTCTTTGTCGACTTCGGCCGCGCGGGGTTCGCCACGGCAGGCTGTGGCGCCATCGGTCCGGGGAGAGTTTGCGGCGTGCGGATTGCTCCGGCTCCCGCGAGACCACCTGTTACGGGCATGCGTGCCGGCATCACGATCACCTTGGCCGGCTGGCTCTGCTCCACGCGCATGTAAACGCCCCAGCCTCCGCCTGCTACCACAA
This sequence comes from uncultured Acidobacteriaceae bacterium, assembly GCA_963823805.1. Classification (GTDB taxonomy): domain Bacteria; phylum Acidobacteriota; class Terriglobia; order Terriglobales; family Acidobacteriaceae; genus Telmatobacter. Next base: position 1,464,921 of record CAWGMW010000003.1, read on the forward strand.
AAACAATCGCCGCCGCGGCCGCGGTGCGCATCCAGCCACTCTCGGGACGGAGGGTCCTGGGCCAGGCCAGAACACGGCCGCGGCGCGGTGCGGCACTGAGGGCCGCATTCACACGGTCTTCAAGACCGTCGGGCACAGGCAGGCTTGCAATCAGCCGCAACGTCGCTTCCGCGGGGCTGGACGCGGATTCAGAAGCCGTTGGATCGTGAGGGTTCGAATTCATCGCAAACTCCTCTGATGTTCGAGCAGATCGGCCATCAGGTTCCGTGCCCGGAAAAGCCTTGATCGCACGCTCGACTCGGTAATCCCCAGCACGGAAGCGATTTCAACGCTTGTCAGCTCTTCAAAAGCCGAGAGCGTCAGCACCTGCCGCTCTTTGACGGGTAGTTGGTCAACGCATGCCAGCACATGAGCGTGATGTTGCGCGGCCGCGGCGAGTTCCTCGGCGGAAAGGCCCTTGGAAGGAAGCACCCGAGCCAATTCGCTTACGTCGTCGGTCTCGGGACGCGTCTTGGCGCGGCGCTTGCGGTCGAGGACGATGTTCCAAACGATGCGAATGAGCCAGACGCGGTGATCGCGAACTTCGCCCAGCGTATCGCGATGGCGCAGGACACGTACGAACGCCTCCTGAACGGCATCTTCGGCGTCAGCTTGATTTCGCAGGACGGAGTAGGCTACGCGGTAAAGCGCGCCGGCATACTGGTCGACCATGGCCGCAAGCGCATTGTCTTCCGCGCGCCGGCGGGCTTCGTCATTCACCGCGCTCGTGGGACTCTCCATCCACCCTGCGACAATGGCCTGGCTGGTGCTCATCACTCACCAGACGCAACCAGTGATGAAAATGCTCAGATTCGCGAAGTCTGCCGTTACTGTGCCGGGAAAAGGCTCAAATAAAAGCATTTCCCTGTACCGGCGGGGCGATCCTACTTTGCGGCGAGTTTCTGCGCCGCGATCGATCCCGCCGCGCCAGCCTTGTCCGCATCCTTCACCTTTGCCCACAACGCGCGGGCTTGATCGAGCTTGCCCTCGGCGGCGTAAAGATCGGCTAGATCGAGCTGCGCCACGCTGGTTGACGCCGTAGCTGAAGGCTTGGCTGCGATTTCGTTATAAAGCGCGATCGCATCGTTGTCGCGGGAAGTCTGCCGGTAGAGTCCCGCCAGAGCCAACTTGGCCAGGTCCGCCGTGTTGCGATCCCATGAGCCAGCCGCCGCCTTCAATGCGGTCTCGGCGTTGCCATTCTGGCCGAGTTCCTGGTAGGTAACCCCCGAAAAATAAAGGGCTTTGGTCCCTTCGGACAGCCAGCCGTAATCGTGAGCAATGGCTACGAACTCGCGATTGGCTTCCTTGGCGCGTGCGGCAGCGGTGGAGTACGCGCCCGCCTCAGGGGGAGCGCCGGGGACAGCCAGCGGCGTTGTATACACATCCAGAGCTGCGCCCAGCGCGGCATCTGCGGCCGATGAGCGAACGTTCCAGAAGATCAGCCCGCCGATGACCAGAACCACAAAGATTCCAATCCCGATGATCCAGCGGACCGTGGCGGCCTTGTGCTCGCCGATCCAACTGGCGCTGCTTGCGGCAGCCTGTGCAAATTTGTCCTTTTTCAGGGCGTGACGGGTTTGAGTGTCCACGGGGTCTTTCTTGTCCTTTGCCGGTATCCTTGCAGACGGGTCCGAACGGCAGAAAATGGCGCCACTGCAACCCAATTAGTGTATCAGCGCGATTTGAGCAGAGTCCACCGAGGCGCGGATCCTGCACAACCCGCCCGAAGGGCCAGTTCAGCGCTGGATCTCGATCAACAGAACCCACGCATCAAAAAGCGCGTTGGCGAGCGAAAGAACCGTGCCTGCCGCCAGCCAGTACAGGCCTCCACCAAATCCCCACGCCAGCGAAAGGCCTCCGGCCACAAACGGAATCGCGGAGATCTCCGTTAGCACGAAATGGAAAACCTTCGTCTTCGCGCCGACGTAAAGGTTCCTGTGTGCGGCTCCGTACTGCGAGAGCGTTGTTCCAGCCCAGATCACAATTCCCAGCGCCGCCAATTCGTACCCGAGAATCGACCGGCTCATATCCGGAATCAGGCACAGAGATGACGTGAACAGCACGCTCATCAGGCTCAGCAGAGCCTTGGCCGAACGAGAGACCAACTGCTTCTGCTTCACAATCTGCGACAGGTTGATCGACACAGCAACAAAGATCAGGCCCGCCAGCGCGGCCGACGCCCCCACCTCGGCCGAAAAGAAGCCCGACCAAGCCGCCGGATTGTATGCCGATCCCATCCTTGCGATGTCGGCAAGTCTAACAGAGCCGTCTTTGTCGGCAGATGCCCTCTGTGCGATTGGTCACCGGCTTGCCGCCGTGCGGCCGGAACGGTACGCTTAAAGCATGTACGAGGACTTTCACGTCACCGACCGCTGGAGCGGCGAAGACCTGCATTGCCATTGGAAAGGGACGATGGTCGCCATCGCTACGCGCCACGCCGATGCCGTGGACGTGCGTTTCGACGTGAACGGCCGCCCCATGTGGATCGCATTGCCGTGCACCGCCTGGGTGGAGCAGAAGAAGCGCTCCGGCAAGGTGATCACCGACCAATTGGCGGCGCAAATTGCGGGGCGATATCTGAAACAGCTCGTTGAGGAAGGCTACGACTTTCGGCGCGAAGTCTACACCATGACCGTCGCCGAGGTGCTCGATCACCTAGACGCTGCGGTGGCTGAGGCGAAGACGCAGGGCGCTATGCCGGCGCTGCCGGTGGGACCGTAGAAGAATCCGCAGCGGAGCAACGAGCCAGCGCGTCCAACATAAGCAAGCCGTTCGATTGCCTTCTCATGAATCGTAGCGCCGCCATCCTTTTATTCGCCGTTGCAGCAGGTCTCTTCGTCGGGAGGGGTGTCGGCGCCACGCAAACCCCAAAGCCCGCTCCGAGTGCGCCCCTGCCCAACGCCAACGAGCTGCTGCAGCGGGCTCTCGGCAACGAGCGCAAACTGGCGACCGAGCGCGAGAAATACGATTGCCGCATCAATGACCGGACCATTGAGACCGACAGCAAAGGCAACACGAAGAAAGACACGTCGGTGGTCTCGGACCTCTTCTTCGTCAACGGCATTCCGGTCGAGCGCACTCTCCAGAAGGACGGCAAGGATCTGTCCGCCGACGATCAGCACAAGCAGGACGATCGCGTGATGAAGGAAACGCTCAAATATAGCAACCAGGCCACTGCTCAGAAGGAGGAAGAAAAGGACAACCAGGAGCTCGAAGATTTTATGGAAGCCATGATGCTGGCCAACGGGCATCGCGAGAGTGTGGACGGCCGTAGCGTACTTTTTTACGACATCGTGCCCAACCCGAAGTTCGAGGCGAAGAATCTGAACCAGCATCTGGCCCAGGTGATGCAGGGCAAGGTTTCGATTGACGAGCAAACAGGGGAACTCATCGATATCAACGTAACTTCAGTTGCTGATTTGAAGATCGGCGGCGGACTGGTGGCCAATGTGCACAAGGGCCTGTGGCTGCACATCCATAATCAGCCGCGTCCCGATGGCGTTTGGCTCACCGATTTGGCCGAAGGCTCGGGCGATGCGCGGGCCGCGCTCTTCCTCCACCCGTATTTCCGTTTCAAGGAAACCGCGGACAGCTGCCATCTCTACACGGCCACAGCCTCGCAGGTGGGCCCGGTGCAGGTGGTCAAGCAGCCGTAGGGCAGCGAACCGGGCTAGCTTTCCGTCTGCTCCACGTCCCCACGCCTGAGCAAGCGGCTCAGAATCACGTAGAGCACGGGGATAAACACGAGATTCAGCACAGTGGAGAGCAACATGCCGCCAACGATCGTTGTTCCTACTGACTGACGGCCAAGCGCGCCGGCTCCCCTGGCAAACACCAGCGGCAAAACGCCCATGATGAATGCGAACGAAGTCATCAGAATAGGCCGCAAGCGCAACTCGGCGGCTTCAATTGCGGCTTCGGCGATGGTTCGGCCCTTGCGCCGCAACTGCTCGGCGAACTCGACGATCAGGATCGAGTTCTTCGCCGAAAGGCCGATGAGCATCACGAGGCCAATTTGGCAATACACGTCGTTGGCGAACCCGCGCAGCGAAACCAGCCCTAGAGCGCCCAGCACCGCCATCGGCACGGCCAACAGGATGATGAACGGCAGCGCGAAGCTCTCGTATTGAGCCGACAGCGTTAGATAAACGACCAGAATGCCCAATCCGAAGATGACAAGGGCCTTGCCGCTGGATTCGAGCTCGTCGAGAGTGAGTCCTGTCCACTCGAAGCTCATGCCGTGCATCATGTTCTCATTGGCCAGCTTCTCCATGCTTTTAAGTGCCTGCCCGGAGCTGACGCCGGGAGCGGCCGAGCCGTCGATTTCCACCGCGCGGAAGAGGTTGTAGTGCGTAATTACCGGCGGCCCCGCGCTATCGGCGACCGTCACCAGGTTGTCGAGAGGAACCATCTCTCCTGAATCGGAGCGCACGTAGTAGCTGTGAAGGTCGCTGGCCTTCATGCGGAAAGGCTGGTCAGCCTCAACGTAAACGCGATAGGTGCGGCTGTTGTAGTCGAAGTCGTTGATGTATTCCGATCCCATGAAGACGTTGAGCGTCGTCGCAATTTGCGTGAACGAAACCCCCATCGCTTTGGCTTTCTCGCGGTCGATCGTCACCAGTTCCTGCGGATCGTTGGCAGAAAAAGTGGTGAACAGGTCAGTCAGATCCTTGTGAGTGGCGCCTCCGTTTGCAATCTGATGCGCCACGCGGTCCAGATCGCTCAGCGTGTTGCCGCCCTGGTCCTGCAGCATCATCTGAAACCCGCCGAAGCTGCCCACACCCGACACCGCCGGCGGCTGGACTGCGGCCACAAGGCCGCCATTGCGGGCGAACATCAGCATTTGCAGCTTCGGCGCAACATCTTTGATGACGTTGGCCGTCGAATATGCTTTTCCGCCGTGTTCCTCTGTTGTATTCGTGTCCACGAACATCATGCCCGCATTGGACGCGCTGCCGGCAAAACTAAAGCCAATGATGGAAAACAATCCGCTCACGTGGGGATTCTGCCCAATGATGGCGGCTCCCTCGTCGGCCAGCGCCGTAGTGTATGCAATCGAAGAACCCGGCGGCGCCTGAACAATCACCATGAAGTAGCCCTGGTCTTCCTGCGGAATGAAGCCGGTGGGAACAGAGCGGTAGATCCAAACCGTTGAGGCGAGCCCGGCGAAGAAGACCAGCAGAAGGATGTAGCGCAGTTGCAGTGCGACATGAATGATGCGCGCATACCTGCCGGCCAGCCAACCGATGAAAGCGTCGGCGCCGTGAATGAATGCAGCAAAAGCGCGCGAAATCAGCTTGATGTGGAGAAAATCGAGCTGGCGGGGTCGCGCCTCTTCGCCGCGCAGGAAAAGCGCCGACAACGCAGGCGAAAGCGTGAGCGCGTTGAATGCCGAGATGGCGATGGAAAACGCGATTGTGAGCGAGAACTGGCGATAGAGAATGCCGGTGGTACCGGGGAAGAACGAGACCGGCACGAAAACGGCGACGAGCACCAGCGACGTGGCGATGACCGCGCTGGTTACCTCACGCATGGCGCGCGAAGTGGCCTCACGCGCGTTTGAGTGTTCCATGTGGATGTGCCGCTGGACGTTCTCAATGACCACAATCGCGTCGTCGACGACCAGGCCTGTAGCCAGCGTGATGCCGAAGAGCGTGAGTGAATTGATGGAGAAGTTGAAGATACGAATAAACGCAAACGTCCCGACCAGCGAGACCGGAATGGTGACGGCAGGAATGATGGTGGCGCGCCAATCGAGCAGAAACAGGAAAATAACCGTGATGACGATGATGATGGCTATGGCCAGCGTGATCAGCACTTCGCGAATCGATTCGCCCACCGCCGTGGTGGAGTCAAAAGCGATTGCATAGTGGAGGCCGGGCGGGAAGCTCTTTGAGAGCTGTTCCAGGGCGGCCTTCGCGTCGCGGTCAACCTCAATGGAGTTCGCGTTCGACAACTGCTCCACGCCGAGGCCCATTGCGTCATGGCCCTGGTATTTGAGCGCGGTCCCATAGTTCTCGGCGCCCACCTCCGCGTGGCCGACGTCCTTCAACTGAACGAGGCCATTGGGCGAATTTTTGACAATGATGTTGTCGAATTCTTCCGGACTGGTGAGCCTGCCAACGACGCGTACGGGAATCTGGTAAGCCTGCTTTGGGTCAGCCGGCGGCTGGCCTAGCTGTCCGGCAGGAACTTCAACGTTCTGCTCCTCGAGCGCGTTCACCACGTCGGTTGCGGTCAGGCCGCGGGCTGCCAGACGAACAGGATCGAGCCACACGCGCATGGCGTATTTGCGAGCGCTAAAGTCGACTACATCGCCCACGCCGGGCACGCGCTTGAGCGCGTCGACGACATAGATGTCGAGATAGTTGGAGATGTATTCGTTTGAGTAACGGCCGTCGAGCGTATAGAATCCGGCGCCAAAGACGAAGTTGAAGTTGGATTTCAGGACGTTGATGCCCGTGGAAACCACCTCGCCGGGCAGGCGGCCCTCCACGCCGGCCACGCGGTTCTGCACGTCCACGGCCGCGATGTCGAGGTTGTATCCGGTCTGGAAAGTGATGTCGATTTCGCAAGTGCCGCTATTCGTGCTTGAGGAGCTGATGTAGCGCATCCCCTCCACGCCATTGATCGCTTCTTCCAGAGGAATCGTGACGGCCTTCTCGACTGTCTCGGCGTCGGCGCCCACATAGTTCGCGGTAACTGACACCACGGGCGGCGCCAGCGTGGGGTACATCTCAACAGGAAGATTGGGAATGCAGATGGCTCCCGCGAGAATGATCAGCAGGGCGCAAACCGTAGCGAAGACCGGGCGATGAATGAAGAAGTCGACAAACACTTGTGAGCCCTCTTTCCTACGAGACCGTCGCGGGCCGCTTGTGTTTGCTGTTGCTTGCCCGAGCCCTATGATGCTTTTTACGATGAGGATGGTAGGCCGCGTTGCGAGGCGCGCCGCCGCTCCCTGCGTGCGTTCCCTCTGCCTTCGCGTGAGGTCCGCTTCCTTGTCCCTGCGAGGGCGCAGCCTGCGGCGGTCCGCCTATAGGCATCACGGGCATGCCATCCACCAGGAACTGCGTGCCCGAAACGATCACACTGTCGCCCGCATTCAGCCCTGAAACGATGGAGTAGTTGTTCCCCGCTGTGTCGCCGAGCACAACCGAAGTGCGGTGCGCCACGGCCATGCCATTTTGCTTCAGCACCACGAACACGAAACTCTCTTCACCCTGCCGCGTCACGGCCAGCACCGGAACCACTGCCATGGGATTGGTGCTCCAGATGACCCTGGCATTGACGATCTGCGCGTTGCGCAGCATCTCTGGCCCCGCCACGACAGGAGCCTTCACCAGTATTCCTTGCAATGTGCTGTCCACCTCTGACGAAACAAAATCAATCCGTGTCTTCTCCAGCACCTTGTCATTGTTGTCCACCAGGTCCACCGCCAGACCCTGGCGCACTTCTGCGGCGCGCTCGGTGGGAATGTAGATATACGCCTCAAGATGGCCGTTCTCGTCGACTGTCGTCAGCACAGTGGCCGGCGACTGATTCTGAGAGACGTAGTCGCCTACATGGACCGGAATGTCGCCCACTACGCCGTCGAAGGGCGCTCGGATGGCATAGTAGCCCAGCAGTTCTTCCCCCGCCTTGCGCGCTTCTACTGCCGATTGATAGTCCGCCTTGGCATTCTCGAAAGCCTGTTGCGCCTGCTCGTACGCGTCGCGGCTGGTCACACCCGCCTCAAACAGCTTGCGCTGCCGTTCCACTTCTACGGTGTCGTAATCGTCAAGCGCTTTCTTCTGCAACTCGGTGGCGCGCAATGAGTCCACTGTGGCCCGTTGTTGCCGTGCATCGATCTCCATCAGCAACTGGCCGGTCTTCACCGCATCACCGGAGTTGACTCGAATATCGGTCAACTGTCCGCTTACCTGCGGCAGCACCTCGGTGGACCGGCGCGATTTGATGGTGGCCACATACTCGCTGCTTTGCGCCACCGGCGCCATCGTCACCGTAACCGTCTGTACCGGCAAGGCCTGCATTTGCGGCCCACCTGCGTCCGCTGCGGGCTTTTTCTGGCAGCCTGTAGCCGCCAGTCCCGCCAGGATCACGCAACCGATCGTGTAAATGCGCTGGAATCTGATCTGAGTCACTCGATTCTTCCTCTGTCTACCGTGACCGCCGCTCTCTGTGATGGACTAATTCGGGCGGGCAGGCCCTGAAGCGTCTCCGCGATGATTCGTTTTGGAATTCGCCTGGAAAATGCGCTACGCGGATCTGGGTAATTGACACAAAAAACAGCGTGGCGCCGTCCGTAGCAGCGTCCGCTCGGATGTGAATCTTCATCGAGGATAGCGCACAACTTCGCTACGCGATGGTGATGCTTCTGGTTCCGGCGTGCGCCGCTCGATACCGGTGCTTACGGCGACGCGTTCCTTTAGATGCATGAGATTGCCGCGCGGCTCCGGCGATTCACAGCGCTCCGCCAGGGCCATGCTTTTTTTGACACGCTGTTGCCGAGTTGATAGCCTCGTTGATAAGGGCACCCGCGGCCAAACTCACCTCTGCGCAATGCTCTCCCAGCCGTCCCCGTCGTCTAGCCCGGCCTAGGACACCGCCCTTTCACGGCGATAACACGGGTTCAAATCCCGTCGGGGACGCCAAAAAGACACAAACCCTCCTAAATCTGCGGCAGGTTCACACCCACGCAAAGAGCGAAGGCTTCGCGCGGGTTTTTCGCTCGGGAATCGCGTGGCCATTCTTCGATCCGGCCATGAGGCCTTTGGGGGCGGTTTTGGGTCGAAAATGGGGCCGTTTGGCGCACAAAATCTAATAAAATCGACGAAATTTGTCCACGATTTTGAGGTCGATTTGTTGATTACAGATGAGTTAACTCAGTTTCTTCGGGTTTTGTGGGTGTAATTCTTTTTGTTTTATCATTCTTGGCCTTAAGCGAGCCGCTGGGGCGGCCGGATCGTGCGGCGGTCGCGACGCTCCCGGCCCACAAGAGATCTGATTGGAGGATCGGAGAACAATCAGGCTGGCCGTATCTCGAGGCGAGGATCATGGTTCGATGATGCGCCGATTGCGGGAATTAACCGGCAAACTTCACGGACATTTTTTCTGAGCTTTTTCAGGAGCTTACGGGGAAAATCCGCGGGAAGGGGCTTGACGGAAAGGCAGGGACCGGGAGACCGAGGGACCAAGGGAACAAGCGAACAGGGAAACAAGGGACGAGGGACTAGGGACTGAGCGACGCGGGGCAGACCCCACCCCGACACGGCCGGGATGGGGCGTCCGATTGCAGTGGTTGGGCTATTTCTTGAAGACTTTTTTCGCGGCGGCTCCGGCGGCGGCGTCCTCAATGACGGGATAGATTTCGAGCTCCAGAACGTCGGCCCATTCGGCGGCGTGCTCGGCAAGAGAGGCCGGGTCGCTGGCTTCAATGAGGTGCCAGCCGAGAATTGATCCTGGAACGTGCCAGCGGCCCAAGGTCTTGCCTCCGGCCGGCGCCGGCCCGCCTGTCTTCAAGAATTGCTCAACGGCGGTTTTGTACTTTCCGGGGACAGTCTTCCATACGACCATGAATTTCATGAGTTCTCCTCCTCAGGGAAAGTTCGATTGTTGAGATTGCCTGGCCCGTGAGGCTCGGCTTGGGCCATAGAGAGCGGGCTTAAGGGTATATCGCAGGTGCGGCAGATGGGAACGAGAATTTGAGGCTTGGTGTGGCACTGCCCTAGTCGAACTACGGTGGGTGCCCGGCGGCTATTGCCCTTGACAAATATATCAATATGGATATAATCCTTTCATGAAGCCGATCCGGTTTCTCGGCAGCTCGCTCGTTGCCCTGCGTGAGTTTCCCAAAGCGGCGCGGCAGAACGCGGGCTATCAACTGGAAAAATTGCAGCGCGGCGAGGTTCCAGACGATTTCAAGCCGATGCCTGCGATCGGCAGGGGAGTGGAAGAGATCAGGGTGTGGGACGAGTCGGGTACTTACCGGGTGATTTACACGGCTCGGCTCAAAGATGCCGTGTATGTGCTGCACGCGTTCCAGAAGAAAACGCAGGCGACGCCGAAACGTGACCTGGATGCGGCGAGGCGCCGCTTCCAGCAATTGATGCGGGGGTGAGCAATGAAGAAGAAAACGACCAAGACCTACGCGAGTGTTTGGGATGCTCTGGCCGATACACCGGAGGAGGCGGCAAACCTGCGGCTGCGCTCCGCGCTGATGCAGCAGATTGCCAGCGTTCTGGCGTCGCGCGGATGGACGCAGGCCGAGGCTGCAGCGCGCTGCGGCATCACGCAGCCGCGAATCAATGATCTTCTCCGCGGACGCATCTCCCGCTTCTCGCTGGATGCGCTGGTCAACATCGCGTGCGCTCTGGGGCGCAAGGTGACGGTGAAGCTGGAGGATGCGGCGTAGGCGCGAACCCACCCAAGCGAAGCTGGGGCAGGCATCTGGCCTGCGCTTCGCTTGATCACGCAGGGCCTGGCGCGTGCGTTCTTCGTTTTCGATCAGGACGAAAAGGGGAGGGCGGAGCCGGCGTGGTTGGTGCCGTAGCCCGAGAAGCAACCGCAGATCCTTCGCTACGCTTACCCCACCTGCGTGGGGCCCCAAGCGTGCTCCGCTCAGGATGACAAGGGTTTGAGTTGGGAACGGGTTAGAACGCGGCTGCGCCGCGTACTTTGTTTTTCGAATTGAACGGCACGGGTTCCAGGGCTGACGCCCTGGGCTATTTTCCTGCGCTCCCTACGGGAGCTTCCTGAGCGTTACGCCGGGGCCACTCAGGAGGGTGCCGGTCCCTGAGAAGCGGGTCCCTCGGCTCCGCTTACCCCGCTTCCGTGGGGCCCCAAGCTTGCTCCGCTCAGGATGACAGTGCGTAGGCGGATGCCCGGCTTTCGGCGGCTGCATTTATGCGCGAATCCGGCCAGTCGCGCGCTTCATGTCGACGGGCTCTACGTCGTACCAATTCTGGCTGAGGTCGATCCATGTTGGGTTGGCAGACTCGATGAGCGCGATCTTTTTGGCGCGTGTCCATCCTTTCAGCTCCTTTTCGCGCTGGATCGCAAGGGCCGCTTCGCCGAATTCTTCAAACCAGACGAGGCGGTCACAGTTGTACTTAGCGGTGAAGCCGTCGTGTTCCTGCCATTTGTGTTCGAAGACGCGCTGGCGCAGGTTGCCGGTGACGCCCACGTATAGGGTGTGGCTGCGGCTGCCCATAATGTACGTGAAGTAGCTGCCCTCGTGCATGGCGTGCATGATACTGCCGGATGGTGGTCGTGGGCGGTGACGGGAGGGACAATTGGAGGCTTGGGCGGTGGCTCGTGTTGGGTTGAAGGCGGCGAAAGCAACCGCAGATCCTTCGCTCCGCTTACCCCACTTGCGTGGGGCCCCAAGCGTGCTCCGCTCAGGATGACATGCGATTGAGGTGAGGTTAAGCCCGCACCACGGCCTTGGTCAGCATCACCTTGATGCCGCGCAGCGTCTGGCGGGGTGCGTTCTTCGTTCTCGGTCGGGACTAAAAAGCGGGAGGGCGAAGCGGGGTGGCGTGGCGCCTGCTTTCCCTGGCGTCGAACGAGTGAGACGGGGGGTTTATTTATGTAAAAAGCTCCTGAGCTGCGGTTCCTCGCTCGGAGGAGCGATTTGACACCTCAGTTTCGGTCGTATACAAGGGGTGCACTACTTGGCGTTGCGGGGAACCAACGGAACCTAGCCTGAAGGGTTGCTGACGCTTTCAGGCTATTTGAGGCGAACAGACTGCTTTCGCTGTTCGCCGGCTGTATCGGTCCCTGTTCATCTGTACTTAGGTCGTTGGGCGGCAATAGGTTGGGAAATGACATTCAAGCGTAAACATCAAATCGCTTTGGCGCGGCAAAGTTCGATTTCGCCCGTGATTCTTTCAATTACATTCTCAGCTTTGCTCACGCTTTCGTGGTCGGCCCACAGCCAGGACCAAGGCTGGAGCGTCGAAAGAGTGATAGCCGTCGGGAGCCAGCCGCAGCGGGCTGTGCTCACGCCCAACGGCCGCGAATTATATGTTTCAAACCACGGAGACAACACAGTCTCGGTGATCGATACGGAGACAGGTAATGTCACGAAGACCATCAAAGTAGGAAACTCACCGTTTTCGATGGTAGCAAGCCATGATGGCAGCCGCGTCTACGTGCTAGTCGAAGATGCGGTAGCGATCATTTCCACTGCGGACAAGTCGATTCGGGATGTTCAGGTTCCCGGACGCACGGATGAGATGGCTCTGACGCAAGACGACAGCAAGCTCTACCTTACGCGCGTCTACGACGGCGTATTCTTTATCGACACCGCCACCTATAAATTGTCTCCGCCCATCATTAACACGCTCTGTCCAATCGGCATGGCTCTCTCAAAAGACGAGCGACTGCTTTATGTGAGCTATCAGTGCGAAGGACCGGGCGGCACCGTGGCACACGATGCGGTCGGAGTGTATCGGCTACCTTCTTATGAACCCCTCGCCGTCATTCGAGGACTCGCGAACGTAGGCGGTCAGTTAGCGCTCTCTCCGGATGGGAAGCAGGTCTGGATCCAGGGCCTGGACGCTTGCTCCCGCCCAGACTACCCTCACGGTGGTTGCCCCTCGGAACCAAGCCGCGTTGTTAACGTGCTCCAGACCACAGATATTGAATCCCTAAACCGCTTTCAGGACTTCGACTGCGCGAACCCAGCCGACCCGTGTCCACTCCTGAAGACGTTCGGCTTCTCTCTCGAAGACGCCAACGGCAGAATGTCGTTCTCACCGGACGGCGAGGCGTTTGTCGGCGATGGGGTTTCCCTGAAAGAGATCAAAACCAGCGAGGTCAGCGGGGCGAGCGCGGCCAACATCACCAAGTTGCCGATCGCCGATGTAGGTCAGATTGCCTTCCAGCCGGATGGGAAGCGTGCTTATCTAACGCTAATCGACAAGAACGCCGTGGCGGTGGTAGACCTCAAAACAACAGTGGGGGATAACGCGGCCTCGGCAAGCGCAAGGAAGTTTGTCACCTCGATCACGCCGCAGACCGCGGCGTCAGTTCTGAGCATCAATTCGAACTGTGCCCACGATGATTCCGGGCTTTGCTACCGGGTTGTTCCGTCGGACTTCGCACGCGACGTGTTAAATGTGCGAGGTTTTACAGGCGACACAGGCGATCCTCCAGGGCCGACAGATGATGCCTACTGCGCCACCGCGGAAAGGATTATCGACACCGATCCGTGGACTGCTTTGCAGTTGATGGACGCGAGGACTATTCAAGAGTACCTGGAATACAACACGCCCGCGACAGCTGGAACGAGCACGGAGGAAATGCGCGACGTGGATGCACAAGAGATTGGCGACGTCACCCAACGGCTGATCAGCACTCCTTCGATTCAGGGATATTTGGACGATTCGTCCGTCGCTCTCTATACGGTTGTGTGCAAGAACAGTTATCACACAGTATTGATCCGGCGCACCGGACAGCCGGAGGTGTGGCCGTCGAAGAGTTCCAAAGTAACGCCGATCGATCAGTCGACGCTTGAAGCCGCAGTGAACAGACTCCGTGATGAGCTGAGCGATGGCGTCGAGAACGATTCGTGCCGTGACTCGGGCCAGATTCAGGCCGACTCGAACGCGGTTTACAAGATCCTCCTCGGCGATCCATCTGATAGCCAGAGTCTCAGCGCCAAACTAAAAGCCGAAGCAGGCATCACCACACTGGTTTGGGTTCTGCACGACACGCTGCGTTACCTTCCCATGGATGCCCTCTACGACGGCCAGCGCTACCTGGTGCAGGGTTACAGCAGCGCGGTCCTGCTTAGGAGCCCTGCAAAGCATCGCGCGCCTTCAATGGCGCTGGTCGCCGGTCTTCCAGAAGCGTTCAAAGAGAAGGAAGCAGAATTGAAGAGCAATGGGGAAGACGTAAGTTTGGATATGGCTGGGGATCTTCGCAAGATCTTTGCGGATGCGGGCAGCGCCGATACGAGCAGGATTCCGGCAGATTTTCTGTTCGATTCGGCATTTACGCCGGATTCCCTGTCGCACGAACTGGAGGCGCCGGAAAGCGGAGGTTATCCGATAATTCATATCGCAAGCGACTTCGTTCTTGACCACAAAAAGGCGGATGACTCCTTTTTGACGACCTGGGATTCCAGCGATGGACGTCCGGACGGCAAGTTATTCATCCCCGCCTTGCGCAAATATCGTTTCAATACGGGGCTGCTGACTCTGGAGGCTTGCTCCTCCCTCGTCGATCCAAGCAATCGCACCGCAGAATATGGTGACGGCCGTGAGCGGGAAGACTTCGGCTACATTGCCATGCAAAACGGAGCGGATGCGGTGGTGGCAAGCCTGTGGGAAGTGGACTATCTGAGCACCATGAAGTTGATGAAGATTTTTTATCAAGACCTTAAGAACGGCATGTCGAGGAGCACTGCGCTGCGAGATGCTGAACTGGCGCTGATGCAAGGCCGCCCGGAGGGGAGCCCGGACCCGACGCCGGCCGGGGCGCCGTCTGGCTGCACGACCGAGTACCCGGGCTCATATGAACATCCGTATTTCTGGGCGCCTTTTGTGCTGATGGGCAGTTGGAAATGAAGAAGAGAGTCCTGATCTCCGGGTTCCTTTCCCGGTCGCGAGGTGACCTATGGTTTACCTGAAACGAATGGTTTGTTCGGCATGCTTTGCCGCCTTGTTCACCGCCGCGTTAGGCCACGGTCAACTGCCCGCCGCCGCGCAAGCGGCACCGAAAAGCAACGCCACTACGGCCGCTCAACCGAGCGGACAGACTTCCTCGGGTGCCCCGGGCTTTTCTATCCAGTCAGAGATGCTCACCTACGCCGCCATGGAGTCTGAAACCAAAGCAATTGCCTGTGAGATTGCCGGCTTCAAACATCTCGTCGATCCGAACGACACGAGTTGTAAACCAATGAGCAGCGCTGCTTCTCAGGTCGGTGTGGTTGTTCTCCCATCGGACTCTTCCGTCTTTCCCGATTTTCAGCTTTGGTCTGCCGACATGGCGGCCATGGATTTACTGATCTCACAGGCGCGCGGAGCGTGTCACGTGCCCGCACCCCAGCCTAGCGATCCGAAAAAGAATCTACGTGCAACCTTTGGCGCTGGTGGCGGAACGCTATTGGGCAGCACTCCGCTTGGCCAGGCGATTTCTCTCGCGCAATCGCTTTACTCGACCAGCGAGACCGTGTCGACTGTGGGCGGGAACATCCAGGATCAGGCTCTCGTGAACGCGGTAGCGCGCCGTCTGCGTGAACTTGGCGTTTCGGTCATGGTGCCGGACCTGTACATGCCTTTCTCGCTACAGCAATTGGATCCCGCGCAGTCTCCATACTTCGAAAAGCTGAGCGAGCTGAATGAGGACCGCGCCTATTGCGACGCTGACAAACCACCGTCGGCCGCTACAGCGCAAACTTCCAGCGCGATCGGAGCCTTCATCACCTCCCTGACAGGAACCGCATTGAAGCCGAATGCGCCCAACCCGCCCACTCCGCCCAACCCGCCCACCCCACCCCCTTCGGTCGGGAATCCTTCCGCAACGTCAGGCTCGCTTCCCTCCTCCCACCTCGTCTCGGTGCTTCGCGCAGATGGGTTTGCACTGGCGCTTCGCGGTCCACTTACTTCAATTCCGCCGGACGCCAATCAAAGTTCACCGCCAGCTCAAGTCGCTGGCGCTCTCGGCGCGAACCCGAGCGGCGCCTTTCAGTATGTCTTGTGGATCAAGGCGCTCGAATCAGGCGGGGCCGTTGACAGGTCAAACCATGTAATCCTCGGAATTCCCGTCTTTACCAAGGTTGGCTATACCGGCGGCGCTGTGGTCACATACGCGTTGTTCAGCTTCGATGGGCACATCGCGTGCTCGGGAACAATTTTCGACTACGAAGGTGGGCAGAACGACAAAGCAATCGGGAGGCTGGTACACGACCAGGCTCATCCGCCTCTGCTCGAATCGGAGGGGGGCTGCGGCCCGCCCTAGCCGTAGACGCCATTTCAGCGCGGGCAACCGCTTCGTCGCTACCCGCTCGCCGCAGACAACTGTTTTGCGAGCATCGCTTTAATCCCCCTCAATGCTTGTCGCGTCCTTTCTTCGTTCTCGATGAGGGCGAAGCGGACGTGGTTGCCGCCGCATGCTTGATCTGGTTTGCGACTCACTTTTCGCTCATGCTTTATCGGCCGGCATTCTTTTTCCCCAAGTGATAGCTAAATCCGGCGTTATAGGTGAGCGAGTCGAGTCCCGGATTAATCGGCACAATGCACGCATTCGAAAAATGGAGGAAAAGGAACCCGGCGCGAAAATCCCATCGATCGGTCAGTTTGAACTGAACACCCAGGCTCCATTGGACCGTGAAGTTCTCGTACGACCCGTTGTCGGTGAGCGCTTTTTTTGTGAAGCCGATCATGCCGCCTTTGATGAAGGAGTAGGGCTTGATGCGCTTGCCGTCTCTCCACATCATGCGCAGCCCGATGGGCGAGAATGCCAAGCCCGCAATGTGCTCATGATCCGTTGTCAGCGGCTCTCCCCACTCGTCGGTTTTGCCGGGCTGGGTGAGAATCGCCAGCGGCAGGAAATCGGCGGTATAGTCCATTCGCGCTCCAAGAAACTTTCCCCAGGAGTTCCGGTCATACTCCAGACCTGCGAGGTGGAGATTGCTCCACCAGGATTTGGCAAAGATGTGGAAGTGACCGAAAGAGCCGATGTCTTCGTATACCAACTCGCTTTCAACCGGCCGACGTTCATGGCGGTTGCCGCCGTCGGCGGCGCCGGACGCAGATTTGAGACGGGGAGTCCAAACGAGTCCAGTGGAGAACCGACCGAAGTTGCTGGGCAGCCCCGGAATCCGGTAGGGGAGCTTATAGCTAAGGCTCTGGTACAAAGCGAAATTCGTGTGCTGGTATCCGCCTTCGAAACGAATTGCGACAGACTTGCTGATCGGAGTGTCCGCACCACCACCGAAGAAAGTGGAGAAGGATGCGGTGCCCCCAGGCGAACCGTTCGCACCCCAATTCTGATTCAGACCCACATCGCCAAACAGGGCCTCGGCGAAAATCCTCTCCTTGCCGAGATAGTGCTCGTACTCGCCGCCTACCATGATGGAGAAGGCATGCTGTGGAGCGCCGAGATTGGTTCCGCGGAAAGCTGAATAGTCAATTTTTGGCCGCAGATGATGCCAGGCGGGAAAAGCAACGGCTGCTTGCCAACCGAACAAGGGCTGACGAGATCCGGGAACTCCGTTGAAAGAATTGGAGAGAGAAGTGAATCCACCGAAGATTTGGGTGGCGGCGGAAGGCTCAACCTGGGCGATCGAGACAGCAGGATAGAAGCACAGCGCAAACACGGTGAAGAGCCGAGCGCGCATACCACTTCTCCTGACGCGAAGTGATTTGACTCCAACGTTAAAGCAGGCACACTTTCTCGCGTCGCAAATGTCCGACAGGGGACCAGGGACTACCGGGACTTGGGGATCGAGGGACCGACCCCACCCTGGCAGAGCCGGGATGTGGCGTCCAATTGCAAGGTTATTTGGTTATGGGGCTATTTGCTGAAGACTTTTTTCGCAGCGGCTCCGGCTGCGGGGTCTTCGGCTCCCCCCCCAGCGGCGTTGGCCGCTGACCCTACTTGCGTGGGGCCCAAGTCACGCCAGCGACGAAGACCTGTCGCCCCCCGCTTCGCGACCCCGACTGCGTGCTCCGCTCAGGATGACAACGGGATTAGGCTGCGGTCAGGCTGGGACGACGCCTTTGGCCAGCATGGCCTTGATGCCGCGGAGGGCCTGGCGGGTGCGCTCTTCGTTCTCGATGAGGGCGAAGCGGACGTGGTTGTCGCCGTAGTCGCCGAAACCGATGCCGGGACTGACGGCGGTTTTGGCTTCGGTGAGTAGGAGTTTCGAGAACTCGAGCGACTTGAGATCGCGGTAAGGCTCGGGGATCTGCGCCCAGACGAACATCGTCGCTCGGGGTTTGGCCACGGACCAGCCGGCCTTGTTGAGTCCTTCGACGAGGACGTCGCGGCGGCGGCGGTAGTTATCGCAGATTTGCGCGACACACTCCTGAGGGCCCTCAAGGGCGGCGATGGCGGCGACCTGGATGGGCGTGAAGGTGCCGTAATCAAAATAGCTCTTGAGGCGGGCGAGCGCGTTGACCAGGCGCTGATTGCCGACCATGAAACCGATGCGCCAGCCGGGCATGTTGTAGGACTTGGAGAGAGTGAAGAACTCGACAGCAACGTCTTTTGCGCCGGGAACCTGGAGGACGCTGGGCGGCTTGTAGCCGTCGAAGGCAATGTCGGCGTAGGCGAGGTCCTGAATGAGATAGAAGCCGTGCTCGCGAGCGAGAGCGACGAGGCGCTCAAGGAAAGGCAGTTCGACACATTCCGTCGTCGGGTTGGAAGGGAAGTTGACGATGAGGGCCTTGGGGCGCGGCGTCATGCGCGGGATGAGCTCTTCAAGCTGCGCGAGAAATTTTTCCTGGTCTTGAACCGGCACACTCACAATATGGGCCCCCGCGATGACCGGGCCGTAAATATGGATGGGGTAGCTGGGGTTGGGAACGAGCACGGTGTCGCGCGAGTCGAGAATGGCGAGACAGAGGTGGGCGATGCCCTCCTTGGAGCCGATGGTGACGATGGCTTCGGAGTCGGGGTCAAGATCGACGTCGTAGTGGGACTTGTACCACGCGCAGATGGCCTTGCGCAGGCGGGGCAGGCCGCGCGAGACGGAGTAGCGATGCGTCGAGGGCTTCCTGACCGCCTCAATGAGCTTATCGACTATATGGGGCGGCGTGGCGCCGTCGGGGTTGCCCATGCCGAAGTCGATGATGTCTTCGCCACGGCGGCGGGCGGCGGACTTCATCTCGCCGGTGATGTTGAAGACGTAGGCGGGAAGGCGCTGAATGCGGGAAAACTCGTCCATGATGACTCCAGAATACAGCCACCCCATCGACGAGGACCCGTCGAAGGGGGCCCCGGCGCAGGGATCAGAGATCAGAGGTCAGGGGCCAGAGCGACGAGTTCGTGGCTCGGACACCATAAGTGTCAACTGCGATCTGAGAGCTGAGATTTGGGGATGAGGTGAGGCAGAAGTCTAGGCGGCGCGAGCCGCCGCAGCCGCGCGGGCGGCGATGGTGAGGGCTCGGCGAGTGGCGAGGTGCTGCATGGCTTCCATTATAGCGAAAGGCTGCGATAGGGCATCATTTCCGGGTGATGATGCGGAACTTCGGCAACGCGATGGATGGAGCGACGAAAGCAGCCGCTTTCGAACAGCACCTGCCCGTCGCGATACCTGGTTCAGCGCGGCAGATTCCCGGGGATTGGATCGAGGTTGATCAATCTCCGGTGGCGATGACGACGCGGAAGCGAGCCTTGCCGCTCATCATGCGGTTGTAGGCCTCCTCGGCCTGCTCCAGCGGATAGGTTTCGATCATGGGCTTGATGCCGGTGAGGGCACTGAAGTTGAGCGTGTCTTCGGAGTCCATGCCGGTGCCTGAGGGCCAGCCGACGATGGAGCGGCGGCCACCGATGAGCGCAAGAGCGTCGACGTTGAATGGCTTTTCTGGAACGCCGTTGATGATGAGCTTGCCGCCGGGAGCGAGTCCGCCGACTGCAGAGGCGAGCGCCTCAGCGCTGGTGAGCGTGGAGAGGATGACGACTGCGCCGCCGAGTTTTTGCAATTCGGCCGCAGGATCCTGCGTGGTGGAGTCGATGTAGATGTGCGCGCCGAGTTGCGTGGCGAGCGGGCCCTTGTCGGCTCCGCGGGCGATGGCGACGGTGCGGTAGCCGCTTTTTGCCGCAAACTGCACGCCGAGGTGGCCGAGGCCGCCGATGCCGAGGATAGCGACGGTGTCACCGGGGCGCGCTCCGCTGTTGCGGAGGCTGTTGTAGGTGGTGATGCCGGCGCAGAGAAGAGGCGCGGCGTCGACATCGTTGAGGCTGTCGGGAATGAACGCGAGAGCGTTGGCCGGAGCGATGACGTAGTCGGCATAGCCGCCATCGAAGGTGATTCCGGAGATTTGAGCGTTCTCACAGAGGACGAAATCGCCGCGGCGGCAGGGCGGACAGTAATTGCAATGGCCACCGTGCCAGCCCAGGCCAACTCGCTGGCCTGCCTTGAACAGCGGCACGTCTGCGCCGACGGCATCGACAACGCCGGCGACTTCATGGCCGGGAACCCGGGGGTATTGGATGCCGGGCCAATAGCCGAGCTTGGTGAGGGAATCGCTGTGGCAGACGCCGCAGGCCTGGACGCGAATACGAACCTGGCCGGGTCCGGGCTCGGGAAATTGCTTTTGGATGAGTTCGAATGATCCGCCGGCGGCGGAGACCTGCATGGTACGACCAGTGATTGTAGGCATGGGGGGAACTTCTCCTGTTGCTCTGTGAGATGACCGGCGCCGGCGGCAGGATGCAAGGAGATGGTTGTCGGGATGTGAATTGTCGATGTGGAGGCGGAGGTGTGGAGGGAGCGGGTAGCGGCGGGCTACAAACTTTATACTTGTGGGGACATGCAAGAATCCTTACCCCAGAAGTTTCTACCTGTTGCCGAACAGATGGATCTGCTTGAGAAGGGCGCGGCGGAGATTATCCGCGTGGCCGACCTGAGAGAGCGCCTGGAAGAAAGCCGCAAAACCGGACGGCCGCTGAGGGTAAAGGCGGGGTTCGATCCGACTGCGCCCGATCTGCACCTGGGCCACACCGTGCTGATGCGCAAGCTGAGGCACTTTCAGCAGCTGGGGCACACGGTGATTTTCCTCATCGGCGACTCGACCGCGCTCATCGGCGACCCGACGGGGCGCAACGTGACGCGCAAGCCGCTGACGCGCGCCGAGATCGACAGGAATGCCGAAACGTATAAGCAGCAGGTGTTCCGGATTCTCGACGAGAAGGCGACCGAGGTGCGCTACAACTCGGAGTGGCTGGACAAGCTTGGTTACGCCGGCCTGATCGGCCTGTCCGCAAAGGTCACGCTCTCGCAGATGCTCGACCGCAAGGAATTTCTCACCCGCTTCCGTGCGGAGCAGGACATTAGCCTCCATGAGCTTCTGTATCCGCTCGCGCAGGGCTACGATTCCGTCGCCTTGAACAGCGATGTCGAGCTCGGGGGAACAGACCAGAAATTCAACCTCCTGATGGGCCGGGAGCTGCAGCGCGACTACGGGCAGAAGCCGCAGGTCGTGCTGATGACGCCGATTCTCGAAGGGCTGGACGGCGTGCAGAAGATGAGCAAGTCTCTCAATAACGCGATTGGGATCAATGAGCCGGCGAGCGAGATGTACGGGAAGCTGATGAGCATCAGTGACGAGCTGATGTGGAAATACTTGTTCTTGTTGACCGACCTTCGCGGCTCGGAGATTGAGGCGCTTAAGGAAGATGTTGCTGCGGGGCGCGCGCACCCGATGGAAGTGAAGAAACAGTTGGCGCGGACGATTGTGGACGGGTTCTACGGGGAGATTGAAACTGCAATCGCCGATAGGGACTGGGCGCAAATGTTTCAGAAAAAGGGGTTCTCCGAGGACACGGAGATGGTTGCCGTAGCGTACTCCGATGTCGCCGGACCGGAGCCAAATCAGATTCGCCTGCCTAAGCTCCTAGTGCGAATGGGCCTCGCGGCGAGTGGCGCTGAGGCCAACCGGAAGATAGCAGAGAGGGCCGTCAACGTGGACGGAAGGGTTGCCGCTGGCGCGATTGCTTCCCTGACAGGCCTTCCGGCGCAGGTCTTCGTACGGTTGGGAAAGCGGGCCAAAATCGCTGTAATTTCGTAAAATTGGCGTTTTTAAATCAGCCAAATGGCGTATACTGGCGATGGAGGCGTGTCATGGCGACCCATTCCGTACTCGAAGTGCTTGGTGGCGAGCATGTTCTGGGCAGGCCGGTCAGCAAAGGCGGGGCCTTGGCGGAGCTGGTGCGCGAGGGGCTGCCGGTGAAGGCGCTTCTTTTGCTGGCCGAGCGGCTGGACATGCGCCAGGCGGAAATCTCCGAGAAGATTGGCATTCCCAAGCGCACCCTGACCCGGAGGCTGCAGCAGCACTCGCGGTTGACGGCTGCCGAGAGTGATCGGGCGGTGCGGCTGGCGCAGGTGTATTCAATAGCAGCAGAAACGCTGGGCGACGGACAGAAGGCAGCGGCATGGCTCAAAACGCCGAATCGCGCGCTGCGCGGGGGTCGGCCTTTGGACCAGTTGGACACCGATCCCGGCGTGCGCGAGGTCGAGGACGTGCTGGGCCGGATCGCGTACGGCGTTTATAGCTAATGCAAATTTGGCGCATTTGCCGGGCGCGGTTTGCCGGCGAAGCGTTCTCCGGCGAAGGAGCGCGGCGCTTTGGCGGCCGGTGGAACTCGCGCGGCGTGCCGATGGTCTATGCGTCCTCATCGCTGGCGCTGGCGGCGATCGAGACGTTCGTTCATTTGGAACCGAATCTGCAGCCGGACGATCTGGTTTCGATTGCGGCCACGCTGCCCGAGGGGGAACCTGCGCGTCGTCTCGAGCCTGAGGAGTTGCCGACGGGCTGGTGGGCGGACGATTTCGAGCCTCTGCGGGTGATCGGGGACAAATGGATTCGCGAGAAAAGTTCGCTGGCGTTATTGATTCCTTCGGCGGCGCTGCGCGCGGAGTGGAATGTGCTGGTGAATCCGCTGCACAAGGCGATTGCGGAGATCAAGGTTGAGGAGCCGCAGGCGTTTCGGTTCGATGCGCGGATGTTTCGGCAGTAGTAAACTCATCCCAAAGTCAAGCATTCGTCGTTTCTGAGGGCCGCCGTATGGGTAAGCATATTCGAGGGCTGCAGAGCTATCGCGGAGAGTTCTCAGGCGTTAAGAGGAAAGGACGCGCTTTCGAGCTGGCTTTGGAGATTAGGCGGTTCGAAATAGATCTGTACTGGAAGCGTGCCACATATTTCTGGACATTACTCGCCGCGACCTTCGCGGGCTACTTTACTTTTGCCTCGTCAGACAGGTCTACCACTCATCCCAATCTTCTCTTTCTTGTTAGTTGCATCGGGCTTGTTCTATCCACTAGTTGGTATTTGGTGAATCGGGGGAGCAAATACTGGCAAGAGAATTGGGAAAGGCACGTAGACGCTTTAGAGGATGAGTTTGCTGGCCCGCTCTACAGAACGACAATTTCACACGAACAGTTTCGTTTTTGGAAACCTTGGGATGGGTATCCGTTTTCGGTATCTAAGGTAAACCAACTCACCAGCTTGTTTGTCGCGTTGGTGTGGCTTGCGCTGGCAATCTCTTCTTTCCCATCATTGCATTCCTCGGTACGCTTTGTGGCGTTCAGGCCCATCGCGGTCGCGGTTCTAACGGCCTTATTCCTCGTGCTGCTTATTTGCAAGGGGAAAAGCAGATCGCAGGACAAATGCCGTGAAGTTGATTTCCATAAGAGCGATCTTGATTGAATTGTTAACTCATTCCTGTGCGAATTGCCGCGCGGAGTCGAGGAGTTTGGCGACGGATTCCTTGGAGCAGGATTCGGCGTAGATGCGGAGGAGGGGCTCGGTGCCGCTGGCGCGCAGCAGCAGCCAGGTCTCGGCGGCCTTGGGCTTGGTTGTCGCTTCGGGGTTGTCGAGGAAAAACTTCACGCCGTCGAGATCTTCCTGGTTGTGGATGGCCATGCCGGCGAAGACGGGATCGCCGGGCTTGAGGGCGCGCGCGCGGGCGATGGCGGCGTTCTTTTGCTCGTCCGAAATGTGGAGATCGATGCGGCCGTACTGGTGCTCGCCGTACTCGGCCTGCAAGTCGGCGACGAGCTGACCAAGAGTTTTCTTTTCCTGGGCCATGACGTTGGCGAGCAGCAGACAGTTGAGCAGGCCGTCGCGCTCGGGCAGATGGCGCTGGAAGCCGATGCCGCCCGACTCCTCGCCGCCCATGACGATTTCGCGCTCGAGCATGAGGTCCACGACATACTTGAAGCCGATGCCGTGCTCGATAAGTTCGCGGCCATATTTCCGGGCGATGCGATCGAGCATTTTTGTGGTGTTGAAGGCGCGAGTGACGGCGCCAGGCCAGCCTTTGTACTGCAAGACCCAGCTGAGGAGCACGGAATAGATTTTGTGGGGGTCGACGAATTCGCCATGCTCATCGATGGCGCCGATGCGGTCGGCGTCGCCGTCGGTGCAGAGGCCGGCCTGACAGGCGTTGGCGACTGTGGCTTCGCCAAGGGCGCGGATGTTTGGCTCGATGGGCTCGGGATTGATGCCGGGAAAGAGCGGGTCGGGGTTGGAGCGAATCTGCACGTGGTCCACGCCGATGCGGTTGAAAATGTCAGATAGAATCGTGGCGCCGGCGCCGTACATGGAGTCGATGCAGAACTTCATTCCGGATTTCGAGATGAGGTCGAGATCGGAGAAGTCCTCAATGGCTTTGATATAGGTTGGCAGGAAATCGACTTCGGTAATGGGCGCGGGCTGAGAGGCGCGCGGGGCGGGCTTGTCGAGAAACGACTCGATGGCTGTGATCATGGCGGGCTGGCCGGAGCCGCCGTACCAGCCCTTGTACTTGACGCCGTTCCACTCGGCGGGGTTGTGCGAAGAGGTGATCATGATGCCGCCAGCAGCGCCGCGCTCGCGCACTCCCCAGCTGAGGGCCGGCGTGGGCGTGACGGCGTTGGCCAGCATGACGGGAATGCCGGTGGCGGAGACGACTTCAGCGCAGGTCTCGGCGAAGGCTTTCGATCGGAAGCGGGTGTCATAGCCGATGCAGAGGCCCTTTGCGGGATCCTCCTTCGCCGATCCTTTCTGAGAGTGGAGGTAGGCGGCGATGGCTTCAGCGGCAATGCGCACGTTGGCGAAGGTGAAGTCGTCGGCGATAACGCCGCGCCAGCCGTCTGTGCCGAATTTGATTGCGGGTTGAGGCATGATTGGTTTTTCGGGGCTACCAGTGAAGCAAATGAAAACAATAACAGGCGGAGCAGGGAGAGCGCACGGAGTTGGGATGAGCTTACGTGGTTGGCGGCGCGCGAAACGTCAGCTAGAAATCGGCGGAGACTGTGACGCCCATCATGGCGTCGACTTTTGTCAGGATCGCTTCGCGGGCCTCGGGAACGAAGAGGACGTCGCACTCGGAGCCGAGGATGTGGGGGTGGCCGCAGGCCTTCATGTTGGCCAGCAACTCGGCGGTGCGGCGAAGAACTTCCTCGACGGGCATCGCGCCATCGGAGTAGAAGGATTTGGTGGGAAGGTTGCCGTAGAGTACGACGTCGTTGGGAACGAGGCGCGCGTCTTCCCAGAGCTTGCGCGAGCCGCCGAGCGAAAGAATGACGGGATGAAGGCGGTTTGCAAAAGCTTCGACCATTAGATCGATAAGTTCGCCGCAGTTGTGAAAGATGAGGTCGCAGCCGGCGGCGTCGAGGACGGCCTTGAGGCGGAGATTCGGTTCCATGACCAGTTGCTCGAAAAGCCTGGAGCCGGCTTTGAGCTGGCGCGGCGAGAGGAATGCGGTACACGCGGCTGGCTCGCAGATGACGATGGCGCGCGCGCCGTGGGCGATCTGGCTACGCACGGAGCGCTCAACCGCTGCTTCGGCAAGGCGAAGGCACTGCCAAAGCAGCCGGACATCTTCGGAGTCTTCGGGCGCGATGCCGGAACCTGCCATGGCCGCGGCTGTGATGGGGTCGGGCATGAGGCGCGAGACCAGCGAGAACGGGCCGATGGCCATTCCGACGGGGATGAGATCGGGGAGTGAGGCAATGTAGCGGAGCGCCCGATCGCGAGCGAGGCTGCCGGGGCAGAGGGGCGCGGTTTTCCCGGCGCAGAGAGCCGCGATTGTGGATTCGTTGAGCGGCGAGGTGAAATGGTATTTCTCCGCGTCCGCCGCCGGGATGCCGGGCAGGCGAGAAGGTCAGTTTTCTCGAGGCTCAGGTCCATGAGCGGAATGGCGAGCGGCGTGGCCCAGCGGCGCGCAGTTTTTTCAATGACGCGGCCGAGAGCGGCGCCATGGTTGCGGGCTTGTTCGGGATCGGGCTCCTCGTGGAGAACGAGATCCGCGCCGATGGGCATGCGCAGACCGCGCGCGGCGAGGTCGAGATAGAAGTCGCGATCCGTCAGGCTGCCTCTTTCGCGAGGAGGTTTTTCACAATGCTGACTGCGGCGCCTGCGTTGTCGCAATATGCGTCGGCGCCGATCTCCTGGGCGTATTGCATGGTAACGGGAGCGCCGCCGATGAGCACTTTGACCTGAGAGCGGAGTCCAGCGGTGTTGAGCGCGTCGATGACGAGCTTCATTGCGGGCATGGTGACGGTGAGCAACGCCGACATGCAGACGATCTGGGGCTGGCGTTTTTCGACCGCGGCCACAAAGCTCTGCGGTGAGACGTCAGTGCCGAGGTCAATGACTTCAAAGCCGCCACCCTCGAGCATGGAGGCGACGATATTCTTGCCGATGTCGTGCAGGTCACCTTTGACCGTGCCGATGACCACGCGAACCGCCATCTTCTGGCCGGATGCAGAGAGGAGCGGCTTAATGAGCATCAAGGAGCTTTTCATTGCGCGGGCGGCAAGCAAGAGCTCGGGAACAAAGTATTCCTGGGCCTCGAAGAGGCGGCCGACTTGATCCATTGCAGGGACCATGGACTGCTGAATGAGGTCCATGGGCGCGACTCCGGCTGCGAGCGCTTCCTCGGTGACCGCGCGAGCCTGCTTGTCGTTGCCATTCACGATGGCTTGATAAAGGGCGTCCCCCTGTGCCATAGGATCACCTCTCCACTACGCGCCGCAGCGGGGAGGCCGCCAGATCGGGCGTGAAGCCGTGGCTGGACGTGCATTTCCCGCGGATGCGGTGCATCCGCAATCGCAATTCCGCTGCGACGGTTTATCGATTGAAGGTAAGTCTGTATCCACGATAGGCCGATCCTGATTGGAGCGCAACCGGAGGGCGTGACTTGATTTCGGGAGGCGGGATCGGAGGCGCGCGGGGGGGGAAAGAAAACAAGTTGTGGGCCGTGAACAGGCGCGAGGGCTAAAATGGGGCCAACCGTTAGTAGAGCGGAGACGGTTTTCCCCCCGGCCAGAATTCGAATAGAGGATTTGCCCATGTCGATTCCATGGAGAACGGCGGGCGTTGTATTGCTGACGGCGGCAATGGCCGCAACAGCATTCGCACAACAGAGCGGCGGCGGAGCGCGTCAGGCTGGAGCGCAAAGGGGCTTCCAGCCGGATACCACCGACGAGCCGGCGGTGAAGAGCGGCCACCAGTACGTCGTGGCAATCGGCATCGATCACTACGAGAACTGGCCCATCCTGAGCACGGCGGTGAGCGACGCAACGGAGTTCGCCAAACTGCTGACGAGCAAATTCGGATTTGAATATGCAGCGGAGCCGCTGACGGAGAAGAACGCCACGCACGAGGCGATCATTTCGTTGATTGAAGACGATCTGCCGACACGCTTGAAACCCGAGGACTCGCTGGTGATCTTTTTCGCCGGCCACGGGACCACGCATGATTACAAGATCGGTGACGAGTCGCGATCGGACGGATTCATTGTTCCGGCGGATGCGCGCGCGCCGGGAAAGGACGAGCACTGGAGCGACTACCTGAAGATCGAGGATCTGTTGCACACGATCGACTCGCTTCCCGCCTCGCACATCCTGGTGATCCTGGACAGCTGCCACAGCGGCATGGCGCTGGGAAACAAGTTTATGACGAGCCGCGCCGATACGCGTTTCGAGCGGGACATGCTGGTGAAGGTGAGCCGCAAGGTGATCGCCAGCGCGCAGGGCGACCAGCTTGCCGCCGATAGCGGCCCGCTGCCGAATCACTCGTTGTTTACCGGGCTGATGATTCAGGGGCTGACGGACGGGAAAGCGGACAGCTTTGGTGAGGGATTTGTCACATCGAGCCAACTGGGCGCCTTTGCGCAGCACGCGGTGGCGGTTGCGGCGGGATCGAAGCAGACTCCACTGTTCGGTGCGTTCGACGATGACGAGGGTGGCGAACTGGTGATCCACATGGGCGCGGGAGCGCAGCCGGCCGCGGCGGACGGCGCAAGCCCGGCGTCCACTTTTACGAAATACGAAGCGCTGGAGCTGGATCGGCTGAAGAAGGAAGGGAATCGCTACTGGCAGGACGACGATCCACTGAAGAATTTTCCGGCGGCGCGAAGCGTGGCCTTGAAGCTGTGCGAAAGCGGCAAGGACAGCGACGAATACTGGGGATGCGAGCAGGCAGCGCGGAGTTTCCGCAGCGGCCTTGGCGGTGGCACGGACTACGCGCAAGCGGCGAGCCTGGCGCAAAAGGCGTGCGATGGCAAGGACAGCGGTGCGTGCGTGCTGCTGGCGGCGATTTATCAATCAGGAGAGACGATTCAACCGGATTTGCAGAGCGCCGTGCGGCTGTACCAGGACGCATGCAACGCGGGAGACCTGCATGGCTGCTTCGGTCTGGGCAGGCTGTATGTGGAAGGTCATGGCGTGGCCGTGGACTACTCGCAGGCGAAGGCGCTCTTTACCAAAGCGTGCGACGGCGGCGAGTTGACGGGCTGTAATGGCCTTGGCGTGCTCTACGATCACGGCTCCGGCGTGACCAAAGACCAGGCCCAGGCGCTGAGCCTTTGGCAGAAGGCGTGCGACGGCGCCGTCGGGAGAGCCTGCGAAAACATCGGCCAGATGTATGCCTTCGGGAACGGCGTGACGAAGGATCCCGCGCAGGCCGTGAACTATTACAAGAAGGGTTGCACCGACGGCGAGATGGAAAGCTGCGCTGAAGTGGCCTGGGCCTACCAAACCGGCCAGGGAGTGGAAAAAGACGAGCCGCAGGCGCTGACGCTCTTCCATAAGGCGTGCGACGGCGGATCGGCGGTGGGTTGCAACGAGCTGGGCAACAATTACCTGCACGGAGTGGGCCTGGACAAGGACCCGGCGCAGGCAGCGGTGTTTTTCCGCAAGGCCTGCGACGCAAGCGGAGAAGGCACGTGGGGCTGCAACAACCTGGGGTTGATGTACGACAACGGCTACGGGGTGGGAAGGGATCCGCAAGAGGCGCTGCGCCTGTACCGCAGAGCGTGCGATGCCAACCAGATGATCGGCTGCAACAACGCGGCCAATATGTACTTATACGGGCGTGGCACGGTGAAGGACGAAGGAGAAGCGGTGCACCTGTACCGCACTGCGTGCGACGGAGGCAACCTGACCGGGTGTGTCCAACTCGGATTGATGCTTGCGGCTGGAGAGGGCGCCTCGAAGAACGAGCCGCAGGCAATCGGATTTTTCCGCAAGGCATGCGACGGCGGCGAGTTGAGGGGCTGCCTGGGTCTTGGCGGGATGTTTGAAAGCGGCGAGGGAGTGGCCAAGGACGAGGCGCAAGCGGCGAAGTTGTATGGCAAGGCCTGCGATGGAGGGAACTTTGCGGGCTGCACCGACCTGGGCAACCTGACGATAAGTGGGCGCGGCGTGGCCAAGGACGAGGCGGCGGGTTTTGCGCTTTACAAGAAAGGCTGCGACGGCGGCGACATGAACGGCTGCGTGAACTACGCGCTGGCCTATGAATCGGGACAGGGCGTGGCCAAGGATGAAGCGGAGGCGGCGCAGCTGTTCCAAAAAAACTGCGATGCGGGCGACCTGAGGAGCTGCACGCAACTCGGCTACCTGTATTACAACGGGATCGGCGTGGCCAAGGACGAGACGAAGGTGTTTCAACTGACGCAGAAGTCCTGCAGCGGCGGCGTGATGCTGGCCTGCTCGAATCTGGCCGCTACGTACTACTTAGGGGTGGGAGTCGCGAAGGATGAACCCAAGGCAATCACGTTGAACCGCCAGGCTTGCGATGGCGGCGAACCGCGAGGCTGCGCCGGCGACGCGGTGATCGACTACATGGATCACGAAGGATTTGATTCGGCAAAGAATTACGGTGACCAGTTGACCAACTTTCGCAAGGCGTGCGACAGCGGCGACATGAAGGGCTGCGCAGCACTGGCTTACATGATTCGCAGCGGCCTGGGCACGACGAGGGATCTTGGCGCCGCCAATGACCTGACGCTGAAAGCCTGCAACGGCGGCGAGATGATCGCCTGCACGGGGTATGGCGCAATCCTGTACGCAGGCGACGGCATGAAGCAGGACCTGGCGCAAGCGCTGAGCTACGAGCGCAAGGCGTGCGACGGCGGCTTGATGGCAGGCTGCATCTACGTCGGATTCTTCTATCAAAATGGCATTGGCGCGCCGATCGACGCAGTGCAAGCCGCCGATTTCTACCGGAAATCCTGCGACGGCGGCGAGCCGACGGGCTGCCGTGTTGTCGGCTGGCTCTACCGCAACGGCCTGGGCGTAGCGCTGGATGAAACGACAGCCCTGAGTTTCTATCACAAGGCCTGCGACGGCGGCGATCAGACTTCGTGCTCGGAACTGAAGGCAAATCCGTAGGGCGTGTCTGTCGATGCACCCTGAGCCCCCGAATCGTGAACTGCGGGCAGTGAACAGAATGCGGTGGGCTCGCATTCAGAATCCTGGCCGGTGGTATCCTTCCCCAATCCATGAAAGTGGCGATCATTGGCGGCGGCATCGTGGGGCTGGCGACGGCGTACCGGCTTCTGGAGCGGCACCCGTCTCTGAAGGTGCTTCTGCTGGAGAAAGAGAGCGGTCCCGGCCGTCACCAAACCGGACACAACAGCGGTGTTCTGCACTGCGGCCTCTACTACAAGCCGGGTTCGACGAAGGCCCGGCTGGCCGTGCAGGGACTGCGAAGGATGACGGCCTTCTGCGAGCATCACGGCGTGCGCCACGAGCTTTGCGGAAAAACCGTCGTGGCCACAGAGCCCGAGGAGATTCCGCGGCTTCACGCGCTGCTGGAGCGCGGCAAAGCGAATGGAGTGGAAGGGCTGGAACTGCTCGACGCGGAGCAGATTCGCGAATACGAGCCGCATGCCGCGGGGCTGGCGGGAATCCGCGTTCCCCAGGAAGGGATCGTGGATTACGGCGCAGTTTGCGCGGAGATGGTGAGGGAGATTAGAGCGAAAGGCGGCGAGATCAGGTTCTCGTCGGAGGTGACGCGGGCGAAGAGAGCTGCCGCATGGACGATCCATACAAATGGTGAAGCAGGGGGCGGTGATTACGAGGCGGACTTCCTGATTAATTGCGCCGGATTGCACTGCGACCGGGTGGGCCGCATCGCGGGCAGCGGCGATCGAGCCAGGATTGTGCCGTTCCGGGGCGAATATTACAAGCTGCGGCCCGAGCGGCAGCATCTGGTGAGGAACTTGATTTACCCCGTGCCGGATCCGAGGTTCCCGTTTCTTGGCGTGCACTTTACGCGGATGGTCGCCGGCGGGGTGGAGTGCGGGCCGAATGCAGTGCTGGCCTTTGCGCGCGAGGGGTACCGGCACACGGATTTTTCGCTGCGCGACACGTTGGAGACGCTCACCTACCCTGGCTTCTGGAGATTCTTTGCGCGTTACCCACGCATGTGCTGGGAGGAGTTCAAGCGGTCCTATAGCAAGAAGCTTTTCTGCCGGTCGCTGCAGCGCCTGGTGCCGGAGCTCAAAATGGACGATTTGGAGCAGGGAGGTTCGGGCGTGCGCGCACAGGCGCTTTCTCCCTCGGGTGAATTGATGCAGGACTTTTATTTTGTGCGGCGAGAGGGCGCGCTGCACGTGTTGAACGCGCCGAGCCCGGCGGCGACGGCGTCGCTCACCATTGCGGATGAGATTCTGGATCATGCGCGGGAGGCATTTGAGCCGTGATGCAGCGGAGACGCGCAGCGGTGTAAACTAGCAGAGACCCCAGAAGCCGGTTCGCCATGGCGGACCGGCTGCGTTATGTCGGGACGTGGCTCAGCCTGGTAGAGCACTCGCTTGGGGTGCGAGGGGTCGGCAGTTCAAATCTGCCCGTCCCGACCAATTCTTCGTTTTCCCATGAATCGCAATGCGGCGAGGCCCTGCTGGCGGACCCGCGAAGCACCCCAACCTGCATTCGCGTGAGCAAATGCACGAATCCAGCCTGCGAGGGGCGCGAGGCGCAGCCGAGTGAACTCGGCAGTTCAAATCTTCCCGTCCCGACCATTAAGATTGAGATCCCTCGTCCGCTGCGGAGGACTCGGGATTTCGCCTGCGGGCTCCCGCCTCCGCTCACCCTCGCAAAACGGCGGCAGTTCAAAACTGCGCGTTCCGACCCATTCAAATTCCCTTCTTCGACGATCTTTGTCGGCGCAGCCGGCAAGGAAAACAGTTGCAGATAAATGCTGCTTGACGTACCCCGTCTCCCCTATAATTCGTGCTCATGAAAACCAAGCGGGGATTTGATGTAAGTATCCGGTGTGCAATGGGATGCGTCGCCTTCGTGGTCGTCTTGATTGCCGTGGGGACACTGGGATCGGCCCAGACGACTTCGAGCACAAATGCGAAATACACAATTGAGGAAACTCGCCTGGGGGGCTGGTACTGGAACCAATTGTTTTCGGCGCCGGTCGTCAGCCCGGACGGCAAGCATGTGGCCTACGAGGATCGCGGGCATTGCGAGCAGGACGTTAAGATGTGCATCTTCAAGGACGGTCACTCGATTGATGTGGGCCGAGATCCGATCATCTACGGGGCGTTTTTTAACCAGGACGGCTCACGCCTTGGCTATGTGGCAAGCGGCGCAGGCCGCAGGAATATGGTTACGGTCGTGGACGGCCAACCCGGCCCGGAATATTTCTCAATTGGAGGCGCTACCTTCAGCCCGGACGGAAAGCACTTCACTTACTTTGCGACGAAAGGGAGAGCCGCCGTCGTGGTGGTGGATGGCAAGGAGGGAACTGAATACGACAGAGTTGTGCAGCCGACCTTCAGCCCCGACGACGAAGTGTTCTATAGCGCAGCGCGGGGCAAGAAAGGCTTCAATGTTCTTGGCGAAAAGGAGTTTGGGCAGGATTGGGATATTCCGTATTCTCCGATCTTCAGCCAGGATGGGAAGCGCATGGCCTATGTGGGGTGCACGGCCAAGATGAAGTCGTGCTCCGTGGTGCTGGACGGGAAAACCGGACCTGTCTACGACGAGATCTATCTGAACCGCGTCTTTTTCAGCGACGACGGAAACCACGTATGGTACGGCGCCAGGAGCAATAAAAAATGGATGGTTGTTCTTGACGGAAAAGAGGGACCATCATACGACGAAGTGTTTCACTCTTCCTGCCACACGACAGTGAACATGGGAGCGCTAATGCTTGGTATGTTGCTTCCAACCCCGATAGCGGGCGGGGTAATGGGTGGCGCGTTTGGCACGGCCTGCTCAACTGTAGACTTTACGTTCTTCAGTCCCGACAGCAATCACACGTGGTATCGGGCCAAGAAAGGCTCTGACTGGGTCGCTATCGGGGACGGGGTTGAGGGTCCGCCGTTCGCGAACATCCTGCTCGACGCCTACAGCCCTGACAGCCGGCATCTGCTCTATACCAGGCAACAGTCAAAAGGATCGAACGCAGAACTTATAGAGGACGGTAGCAAGATT
The DNA here is from genome assembly GCA_963823805.1 of uncultured Acidobacteriaceae bacterium. Lineage (GTDB taxonomy): Bacteria > Acidobacteriota > Terriglobia > Terriglobales > Acidobacteriaceae > Telmatobacter. The sequence goes on from CAWGMW010000003.1 coordinate 1,498,357, forward strand.
GCCGAGGCGCAGGGGATAAGTTATCCCATGTTCAGCCCCGACAGCAGTCGCATTGCATACGCCAACGAAAGGTATACCGGCAAGGAGTGGCTTTGGGCGATGGTCACCGACGGTCATCCGGGCCCCGAGTACCGAATGATTGAGTACCCGACATTCAGCCCAGACAGCAAGCATCTGGCTTACCTTGCGCAGACAGCTCCGAGTCCCATGATGCACACGGTCAACGCAACCGATCCTGGAGGAAGCTGGGCTGTGGTGTTCGATCAGCAGGCGGGGGGCGAATACAGCTTTGTCATTCCCGGGACAATCAGGTTTGGAACCGACGGAGCTTTGGAGTTTCTCGCCGTTCGCAAGGAATCTCATGACAATGGCAGCCTCTTCCGTGTGAGGTATGTTCCCAATCCATAGATGCAGCGTCACTCAAGGTGAGTGACTACCTGGATTTGGCCGGCCGATTGTGGTTCATGGACCTCAAGTAACGGTCTCAGGCGACTAGCTGGAGAGTCCGACACGGCCAGGGTCACTGTCGGCCACCGGAGAGACCTTCCCTGACCAACGTGACTTTTGTTATGTACCCAAAAGCTGATTCTTCGCGCATTGTGAAGAGACAGGGCATTGAACCCTATGTGAACCCGTGGCCGGCTTTAGAGCATTTTAGGAAATAGTATAAACTGTAATTGGCGACACTCCGCGGCGCAGAAGATATGGGGCGACCCTATGGGGATGATTTGCGTCGTAAGTTTCTATCTGCCTACGACGAAGGCGAGGACACGCTTGAGGAGTTGGCCGAGCGTTTCCTGGTCAGTGTAGGTTGGGGGAAGAAGATCTCCGCGCAGCGAAACCGTACCGGGCAGGCCGAGCGGGTGCCCCATCGCGCCGGGCGCAAGCCGCACGCCGGAGCCGAGGCACAGCAGCAGATTCTGGTCTGGGTTGAAGCCAAGCCGGACCTGACGCTGGCCGAGATTCAAGACAAGCTGCGCAGTCAAGCTGCGGTGAGGTTGAGCATTCCGCAAATCTGGCACCTGCTGCGCAGAATGGGTTTGCGGCTCAAAAAAAGTCGCTCCACGCCAGCGAACGCGACCGCGAAGCCAACCGCAAGCAGCGAGCGGAATTCGCCGCGCGGATAGGCACGATCACCCCGGAGCGGCTGATTTTTCTGGACGAGAGCGGAGTCACCACTTCGATGACGCGGCTGCGTGCCCGCTGCGCCGGCGGCGGGCGCATTCATGAGGCGACGCCCGGCGGTCACTGGAAAATCATGACTATTTTGGGGGCCATGAGCCTGAACGGCATGGTCGCCGCCATGACCATCGAAGAAGCCACCGACGGCGACATCTTCCTGGCTTTCATACAGCAGGTGCTGTGTCCGGCGTTGAAACCTGGCGACGTGGTGGTGATGGATAATCTCAGCTCGCATAAGGCTGCCGCGGTGCGCGCCAGCATCGGGAAAGCCGGCGCGGAATTGCTCTACCTGCCGCCCTATTCGCCGGACATGAATCCCATCGAGAAGGCTTGGGCAAAACTCAAGGAACTGCTTCGCGCCGCCCAGGCCCGAACCCGGGAAACTCTCGAACAAGCCATTGCCGATGCCCTCAAAAGGATCACGCCGGACAACGCCAGGGCGTGGTTCAGGCTCTGCAATGCAGTCTACGGCATTTCCTAAAATGCTCTAGCCGGTCCATGGAGCATCAGTCGATATTGAAGCGGAACATTTTTCCCCCAGGGCTGCGCATCCTCGAATCGACTCAAAGCCGTGCGGCGAAAAGCAGGCGGCGATCAGTGAGCGATCGAGCGAAAGGCGGCGCATGTATTCCCCCAACTCGCGTCACGCATTGCAGTCAGGTGTCGGTTGTCGGAAAGCACTGTGGATTGTAGTCTGCACGTTCGTTCTTCTGCCGGCTCTCGCAGGCCTGGCGGGTTGCACTCAGGCGACGCCGACCGTGAAAGAGGTTGCAGCGCCGACGATCAGCACCTTTTCCGCGAGCCCGGCGTCGATTATCGCGGGCACGAGCACCACATTGAATTGGGCGACCACAGGAGCGACGGGCATCGCCGTCACGCCGGGGACCTTTGCGTCAACATCGGCGAGCGGATCGGTGGTTCTGAGCCCGACAGCAACAACCACGTATACCCTGACGGCCACGAATACCACCGGCACAGCAACGGCAACGGTGATCGTGACCGTGACTCAGCCTACGCTGCCCACGATCAGTTCGTTCACGGCGAGCCCAACGAGCATTACCCTGGGCGGGATCAGCACGCTGAGCTGGACGACTTCAGGTGCGGCGACGCTCAACATTGCACCGGGAAATCTTGCTTCGACCTCGGCGAGCGGTACCGTGAACGTGAGCCCCGAGACGACCACCACTTATGTATTGACGGCGACGAATGCGGCGGGATCGGTGACGGCTTCGGCCATGGTGACGCTGACGTCGACGGGCGGGCCGTTGAGCATTACCACCACAAGTTGCCCGGGAGGAACGCAGAACACGGCCTACGCGGGCTGCACGATTGCCGCGACCGGCGGGAATCCGCCATACAGTTTCTCTGTCGACCAAAGCGGCAACTATCCTCCGCTGCCAGAAGGGCTGACGCTGGACGCATCGTCGGGCGAGATTACCAGCCCGTTGATCGGCGGCCAGGGAACCTACACACCCGAATTTGTGGTGACGGATGCGACGGGTGCGACGGCGAATGCGCAGATCGCCTTCGCGATGAACGGAAGCAACGCGTTTTTGGCAAACGTCTTTACGGCCAGTTCCATCTTCCACCATCGCGTGGACGCGGCGACAACGAACCTGCCCGTAGACACATCGCCCGCCGCGCCGATGTACAGCGGGTATTTGCCGGAGACGATCAAGCCATTCTTCGGAAACAATTCGAATGCGCCGTTCCCCAATGGAATTCCGGCGATCGAGGTTCCGGCGAACCAGCCTGACGTTTCGGTGGCGACGACGGTGTACCAGTCGTACTTTACTTCGGGTCCGATTCCGGCTTACGCGCCGGTTGAGGGCACGAGCAACTCGTCGGGAGACCGGCATGTGCTGGTGTACCTGGAGCCGGGCAATGGGAGCAATCCGGCGCTCTACGAGATGTGGCAGGGAGTTTATCTGGACGGGCCGTGGACCGATTCCTCGAACGCGGAGTGGCCGAATGTGGCGACGGACGCGCTGACGCCGCAGGGGCAGGGAACATCGGATGCCGCCGGCTTGCCGGTGGGGCCGCTGCTGGCCAATGCGGATGAGGTGATCGGGACGGGAACGCCGACAGCGCCGAACGGCACTGTTCAGCATCCCATTCGATTCACGCTCAATCACATGCTGAATTATTGGGTGTGGCCGGCCACGCAGACGGCGGGAGTGGGAAGCTGCGACGATAGCAGTGGCGACCCAATCTCCGTTGAGAGCGAGATTTCGCAGGCGACGCCGCCGTCAAGCTGCACCATGAGCGGAGCCGCAGGCGAGATTTACCGGTTGATGGCATCGGTGCCAACGCCGGCTTGCGCGGCGACAAGCCCGCAGGCGGCCATCATTATTACCGGGTTCCGGAATTACGGAATCATTCTGGCCGACAACGGCGACAGCGGCGGGCTGATCGGGACGCCGGATGCGCGCTGGAACGACGCCGACCTTTCGTGCCTGACAAGCCTGACGCTGTCGGACTTTGAGCCGGTGAATGTATCGAGCCTGATGGTGACGAACGACAGCGGGGCGACGAGCCACTAGGACCGTTCGGCAACGTGAGTTGGTGTTGGAGGCTTAGTGCGCGGGGGGAACGTAGTCGGCGGGCAGGGCCGAGCCGGAGCCGAAGAAGAAGTCCTCCATTTGCTCGACGAGGAACTGCTGGGCCTGTGGCAGCCACGGCTGGAGGCGGTACTCGTTCAACAGCATCTTTTGGCGGCCGAGCCACTCGTCCCACGCCGCTTTCGAGACATTTTTATAGATCTTCTGGCCAAACTCCGAGTCGAAGGGCGGCTCGTCGAGGCCTTCCATTTCCTTCTTGTAGCGAACGCAAAAAACCATGTGCGCCATGCAGGTTGCTCCCAGATGCCATTGTAATTGGATGGCCGGGAGGGCGGCAGGTTGCGGCGGAGCGTAAATTCTCTTGACAAGGAGATGGGCGGCGGGTTGTCCTATCTCCACCCGATTTACGCCCGCGGCCTCAGGAGCTGAATTCCCCGGTGCCGGGGCCAAGTACAGAATTTAAACAACCCTTCTCCCCTTTAACCGTTTTCCTCGAAAGGAGAGTTGCAATGGCCGATGAACCTAACACAGCAGCAGCCAACTCGGGACTGTCGGACAATGCCGGAGGGGCGCTCGCCTACCTCACGATCATCCCGGCGATCATCTTTTTGCTGGTAGAGCCGTATAACAAGAGTTCCTTCATCAGGTTCCACTCCTTCCAGTGCATCTTCCTGTGCTGTGCCGCGATTGTGCTGGACATTGGGTTCGGCATCGTGCTCGCGATTGTCACTATGATGATGCCGCTGGCGTTCTTCGGCGTTTTTCTGTGGCCGATTGTGAACCTGTTCTGGCTGGCGGTCGTGGTTCTGTGCATGGTCAACGCATACCAGGGCAAGCGGTTCAAGCTGCCGATCATTGGCGACCTGGCCGCGAAGCAGGCGGGCGCGTAGGCCTTCGGGCCGCTGAGGCTCAGCGCCTTCTACCCTTTTTGAATCGCCGCTTGCTCCCACCCGGGGGCGGCGGGGATGTGTTTTTGCGCTTGTTCTTCTTCGATTTTGATGAGGACGGCGCGGCCTTCTTGCCGGTGAGAGGCAATTCTTCTTCGACAAGTGCGAACTGAAGCTTGCGCTCCTGCGCGAGAACGCGGTCGAGGATCACTTGCACGCGGTCGCCTGCGCGGAAACGGCGGCCAGAGCGCTCGCCGATGATCTCGTGCGTATTCTCGCGCCAGGTGTAGCGATCAGCGCGCAGAGTATCGATGGGAACGAGCCCCTCGACGAAGAGATCGGTGAGCTCGACAAAGAGACCGAATTTAGCGGGGTTGAGGACGAGGGCCGCGAACTCGTCGCCCACGCGGTCCTGCATGAAGCGAACCTTTTTCCACTCGACTAATTCGCGTTCGGCTTCAGCGGCGCGGCGCTCGGTGTAGCTCGTTTCTTCGGCGATCTCGGCGAGTTCGGGCTCGGGGATGGGGGGAGGGATTCGGCTGGAGTTCGATGACGGGGACACATGGTTCCCCACCCTAGCGAAGCCAGGATGGGGAACCCGGCGGGAGTGCGGCCACCCAATTTGTGTTCGACCTTCATTCGGGTGCGACCACGGCGAGCTGAGGCGATTTGAGTCGATGATCCGATGGCCCGCAACTCCGGCGCGGAGAAGCGTTTTTGCGATGCGGTGGACGATGAGGTCGGGATAGCGGCGGATGGGCGACGTGAAGTGAGTATAGGTGGGCGCGGCGAGGGCGAAGTGGCCTTCGTTGACCTCGGAGTAGCGCGCCTGACTGAGCGAGCGCAGCATGAGGTAGCTGAGGATGCGCTCTTCTGGTTTGTTTTCAATGCGCGCGGCCAGCTTTTGATACATGCGGGGCGTGACGGCGATGTCTTCGGGCACCTCGTGCTGGCGGGGATTGCGGCCCCGGCCATGCGATTCGCGGCGCTCGGCGCGGGTTTGGATGCGCTTGACGGGGAGGGTCCCTAGACCAAGCGAATAACCGAAGCCGGCGGCAAGCTCCTCGAACTGAACGACGCGGCGTGGATCGGGCTTTTCGTGGATGCGATAGAGCGAGGGGACGCCGAGATCCTCAAGCCAGACGGCCACGCACTCGTTGGCCGCGAGCATGAACTCTTCGATGAGGCGGTTGGCCCAGGTGCGCTCAGCACGCGTGACGCCGCGCATCTGGCCGTGCTCGTCAAATTCAATGACCGGTTGGGGCAAGTCGAAGTCGATCGAGCCTCGCTCCTCGCGACGCTGGTTCATGAGCACGGCGAGCTTCTTCATGCGCTCGAAGCGCTCACGGCGCTCACGCGCTTCAGGGTCTTGGACAGGAGGGTCGGTTTGGTCAAGGATTGCGGAGACCTCCGTGTAGGTCATGCGCGCGGCGGAGCGAATGACGCCTTCGACGATCTCGAAGCTTTCGATGTTGCCCGCGGAATCGAGCTGCATGATGCAGCTGAGCACGAGGCGGTCTTCGTCGGGGCGAAGGCTGCAAATGTCCGTCGAGAGTTCCTGAGGCAGCATGGGAATGGCACGGTCGGGGAAGTAGACGCTGGTGCCGCGCATGCGAGCTTCGAGATCGAGAGGGGAGCCCGGGCGGACGTATTCGGATACATCGGCGATGTGGACCTGAAGCTCGTAGCCGCCGTCGTCGCGTTCGCGGACGAGAACGGCGTCGTCGAAGTCGCGCGCGGTCTCACCGTCGATGGTGACGATGGGGAGTGAGCGGAAGTCGGCCCTGAGTGCGGCAAGGTTTTGGTCGAAGTGCGCGACGCGGCGGGCCTCGGCAAGCACGGCCTCGGGAAAGATGCGCGGAAGCTGATGCTTGCGAATCATCATCTCCACGTCAACGCCAAAATCATCGGGCGCCCCGAGGACCTCAATGATGCGGCCGATGGGAGGGCGCGTGGGCGTGGGCCAACTGGTGATCTCAACGTCAACGACTTGGCCTTCCAAACTCTCCGCGCTTTCAGGTTTTGGAGAAGAGTGTGCCTCGCGACCGAGAACTCGATGCGGCGTTTGAGCTGGGGCGAGAGGGATTTCCGCGCCGGGTGGGATCACGATGGGCTGCGTCATGCGGTCGTCGAAGGGTATGACAACGTTGTTACGCCCGCGACCCCACCCCAGCGACGAAGACCTGTCGCCGGGGGCCCCGGAGCGGTCGGCACGCGCGATGCGAAATGTCCCGACGACCGTGGGGTTCGACCGCTCGAGAATGCGCACGATGCGGCCCTGCTGGCGGCCGTCGGCTTTGGGAGGCTCGACTTCGACCAAGACCTGATCGCCCTGCATGGCGGCGTTGATCTCGTTGGGCGGAATGAAAACGTCCTGCACTGTTGAAGGGGTCTTTGACGCGCCTGCAGAGGATTTGCGATTGGGGCGGACAAAGCCGTAGCCGTCGCGGTGGAGATCGAGGCGCCCGGCAACGAGATTCTCGCGTGCTGTAGGGCCGGAGGCCGCCCGGGGAAGGCTCCAGTGCTCTCGGTCGGGCTGAATGAGCTGGCCGCGGACCGTGAGCCGGGCCAGTTGCTCCAGGAGGAGACGCCGCGCGCGCCCGCCAGGGAGCGAGAGCTCGCGGACCAACTGCTTATATCCGGTCTTTTGCCCGGGCGAGGCGGCGATCCGGGCGAGCAACTCGCGATCGGTCATACGCCAAGATTAAGGCAAGTTGAAAGGCAGGGTACTTTCGGCGGGTAGAGGTTGCACAGAAAATATGGACTTGCCGTAGAATGAGGGATACGCGTGATCCTGGCGGAGCCGGAAGATTGATTCGTCCGATTCCCGGCGGCGCAGGAGATGGCGCAGCGAGTGCTGCAATGGCGAACGGATTTACATTTTTTGGGTTAGAGCCTATGGCTTTGCCTTGGCATCCCCAGTCCTCAGCGGACAGAAAAGGAAGAAACCCTTGAGTGCTATGTGGAAACCAAGCCAGACTGGATCGAACGTCTCCAAGTCCTACGCCGGAGCCGCCGCGCACTGCGCCTCCCGCAATTTCACCTGAACCCCCCGCCCGTTTGCAGGCCGGAGCCGCGGATCAAGCCACACTCGGCAAAGGCCTGTTCATCAAAGGCGAGATTAGTGGTTCCGAGTCTTTATATATCGACGGCAAAGTGGAGGGCTCAATCACCCTCCCGGGCAACCGCGTGACCATCGGGCGCAACGGCCAGGTGTCTGCCAACATCACCGCGCGCGAAGTGGTGGTGCTTGGCAAGGTGCGCGGTAATGTCTCCGCCACCGACCGCGTGGACATTCGCGCGGAAGGTTCGCTGCACGGCGACGTGGCGGCGGCGCGCATCAGCATTGAAGATGGCGCGTTCTTCAAAGGCGGCATCGACATCCGCAAGCCTGACTCGAAGCCGATGCAGGCCACTGGGACTTCGGGTCCGGTTGCAGTTCCAGCCCCGTCGATACACGAGGCGCACAACCCCGCGTAGGCGTACTGGTTGCTTCGGCTGCCGGGAGTTGGCGGCGTCCTGAATCCTCGCATCAAGCACAAGCGCTCCCGCGTCATGGGTAGCGCTTGTGTTCTTTGATGCGCGCAGAGGTGCATATCCGTCTTGCACGGTCCGCGAACGGGCGAGACGAGGCGAGATTTTGAGCGGTCCCAGGATAGACGTGCCCTATCCAGCTTCTGTGCAGGGTCGTCCCTTCTTGGGGTCGGGACGACTTATGTGTATCGGCTCCGGGATGTAGCAATCCTGGGACCCCTTCAGCCGAGCCGCAAACGGCGCATGGTGACCCTGGGCAGCGCCGAGCCCGATCGATCGAGAATCCAGATCGTTACGGTGGTCCAGATCGCTATGCCGGCGAAGAGGATCGCTGCGTCAGCGATGGATCGGCCGTGGTGCAGCTCGGCCATGCGCGGCAGATGATGAAACAGGGCGGCCAGAGCCCAGGCAATAAGCCATGAGGTTGCGCCGCCGGCAAAAGCGCTCAGCAGACAACGGCCCATCTCTGCATAGTCGAGGCTGGCGAGTGAGACCATGCGGCGCTTGTGCAGGAGCAAGGCAATGGTGAGGGTTTGCAGCGCGATGCCGATGTCGGAAGCGAGCGCCAGCCCCATGGCTCCGCGCCAATGGAAGAGCAAGTCATAGATGGGCAGGGAAACGACCGTGACGATGGTGCTGGCGACCATGGGCACGAATGTGTTTCCGGCGGCGTAAAAGGCGCGCGAGTAGATAGCCTGCGCCGACCAGAGGAAGAGCGAAACGGAGAAAACAGCGAAGTAGGCGGCGCAAACGCTTGAGTCCGCGGCTGAGAACCGCCCGCCTGTCATCAAGAGGTCGATAGCAGGCAAGCCGAGCACGACCATGCCTGATGCCGCGAGCAGGCCGAGTGAAGCCACACGCGAGACCGAGTCGGCCACGTTGGTAGCGAACTCGTAGCGGCGATCGCGAGTCCAAAGGCTGGCGAAGAAAGGCATGGAAGCCGCGCCGGCTGCCTGAGCAAGCATAGCCATAGGCGCCGTAAAGAACTGCTTGGCGTAATTAAACAATGTGACTGCGCCACCTATCTTTGAGGCGAAGTGGCCGATGATCCAGTTGTCGGCCGTGACGAGCGAAACGCCTGCCATAAGCGGGAGCGAAAGACGCACCCATTCGCGCAAGCCCTCGTCGTGCCAGTCGAGAATGATGCGGTAACGCGCGCCGGCACGGTGCGCGAAGAACCAGTTGAGAAGGAAGGGCCCGCACACGGCTCCGCCCACGGTGCCGACGGCCAGCGATGACACGCCTATCTTCTTGACGAGCAGCAGGCCACCAACAATGGTGCCGAGACCATAGATGAGCGGGGCGACGGCCTGCACGTTGAACTGCTTGCGCACCAACAGCACGGCGCCGAAGACGCCGCCGGCAAAAAAGCACAACTGCGCAGGAAGCAGAATCCGCGTGAGGAGCACACAGAGTGCTGCTTTGTTGGGATCGAAGCCGTTAAACCACCAGCGCACGTACCAAGGGGCGAAGATTTCGGCGATGACGATGGCCGCGCCCAGCACGAGGTACATGGTGGTGAGGATGACCGAGAGCGAACGCTCACCTTCTGCGTCCCGGCCTTCCTCGTGATAGCGGGTGAGGATGGTGACGAAAGTGATGGAGGCCGCGCCACCAACGAGGAAGTAGGAGATCATGTCGGGCAGATAAAACGCGGCGTTCAGCGCGTCGGCCTGCATGCCGCTGCCAAAGAGCCAGGCGATGTATTTGATGCGGACCAGGCCGATAATCCGCGAGAGGAACGTCGACACCATGAGCACGACGGTGGCGGAGAAGATGCTGTGTGCGTGAGAAGGGTGCAGGAGGCTGCGCACGCGTGCCCACCATGGTGTTGGCGGCGGCGGAGTTTCCACCTCAGCGGCGAGTTCCAGCTGCTCAGGATCACGATCTGAGGGCGGGGTGGTCACTGCTGTCGATTTTAACGGGGTACCGCGGAAGCGGGGATGCGGATATTCAAGGGGACGCGAGTATCCTGTTCCCATGTGGTACTGCATACGCGGGAATTTTGCTTGCGCTCTGATCGGGGCGCTTTCCGTAGCGACGGCTTCAGGCCAGGCGATTCATGGACGCGGCGGAATCACGCTGCCGCCTCCGCCAGATGTGCAAGCCACGCCGGTCACGGACGATTATTTCGGGACAAAGATCGTCGACAATTACCGCTGGCTGGAAGATGCCAACAGCGCCGATACGAAGGCCTTCATCGATGCCGAGAATGCCTACACCCAGCGCTATATGGAGCAGGCGCGTATCCGTCCGCAGATCGCGGAAGATATGGACGCGCTGGAGCACGTGAGCACTTTTACGGTGCCCATCGAGCGCGGGAACGATTTGTTTTTCGAGAAGATGCTGGCCGGCGAGGACCAGTCCTCGATCTATGTGCGCCACGGCTGGGCGGAGAAGGACAAGCGGCTCATTGATCCGGCGCAGTTCAGTCGCGATCCCAACACCTCAGTTGAACTGGAAGACGTGTCGCGCGATGGAACGCTGGTGGCGTTCGGCGTGCGCCAGGGCGGCGCGGATGAAAGCACAGTGCGGATCTTGAATGTCAAGACCGGCAAGCAGCTCGAAGACGAGTTGCCCAGCGGAATCTACCTGAGCGTTGCCTTTACGCCGAGCGGAAAAGGGCTTTATTACTCGCGCATGGACCAAAAGGGCTCACTGGTCTACGAGCACGAATTGGGAACGAGGGTTTCGCGCGACGCGCTGGTGTTCGGGAAGGAGTTTCGCGGCGAGACCTTGGGGCCGAGCGACCTGATGGAGGCTTATTTGTCGGACGACTACCGCTATCTGATCATTCAGATCGATCGCGGCGTGCCGGCCCGGCGAGTGGACATTGTTTACCGTGACCTGACCAAGCCCGGCTCGTACTTCGAAACTCTGATCTGGGGCGTGGACTCGCGATTCACCGCCGACTATGTGAAGGGCGCGTGGTACGTAAGCACGGATTACAGATCGCCCAACTGGAGAATTCTGAAGGCCGACCCGGGCGTAATGCCGGAAGCGTGGACAACGGTTGTGCCCGAGGGGGCGGACGCGATCGATGGCTTCAATATCGTAGGCGACAAGATTTACGTCAACCATCTGCACGATGTGAAATCGGTGACCGACGTTTATACGCTGGATGGCAAACCGGCCGGCAATGTGGAGAACGACAGCATCGGATTGGTGACCACGCTTGCGGGACGAGCCACAGACAGGTACGGGTTCTATAGTTTTGAATCGTTCATCGCGCCGCCTACGATTTATCGCCTCGATACGCTTACCGGCAAACGGGAAATCTTTGCGCAGCCTAAGGTCCCATTCGATTCCAGCCAGTATGACCTGAAGCAGGTGTTCTTCACATCGAAGGACGGCACCAGGGTCCCGATGTTTATTGCCGGAAAGAAGGGATTGAAGCAGGACGGGACGGAGCGGCTGCTGATGACCGCCTATGGCGGATTCAACCTGAGCCAGTTGCCGCAATGGAGTCCGAGGGCCGCGTGGTGGCTGCAGCAGGGCGGCTGGTTCGCACTGCCCAATTTGCGCGGCGGCGGTGAGTACGGCGAGCGCTGGCACGAGCAGGGAATGTTCGAGAAGAAGCAGAATGTCTTCGACGATTTCTATGCCGCGGCCGAGTTTCTGATTGCCAACAAGTACACATCCCCGGAGCATTTCGCCATTTATGGCGGATCGAATGGCGGGCTGCTGATGGGCGCGGCGATCACGCAAAGGCCGGAACTGTTCTCAGCCGTGGATTGCGCCTATCCGCTGCTGGACATGCTGCGCTACCAGAAGTTCGAACAGGGCGCGCACTGGATGACCGAGTACGGTTCGGCGGACAAAGAGGACCAGTTTCCTTATTTGCTCAAGTATTCGCCGTACCAGAACGTGAAGAAGGGGACGGCCTACCCGGCAGTGCTTTTCTTTACCGGAGCGAGTGACACCAGAGTGGATCCGCTGCACGCGCGCAAGATGACGGCGCTGTTGCAGGCGGACTCATCCAGCGGGCGGCCGGTGCTGCTGCACTATAGCGTTTCCGGCGGCCACTCCGCGGGAGTCGGCGTGGAACAGAAGATTCAGGACGCGACCGACCAACTGACCTTCTTGTGGACGGAAACGGGACAGCCTTCCTCACCGAAGTAATCATTTCAAAGGGGCGGAAACAACAAGCGGTCACACGCGGGAATTGGCCGCGCGTAACCTCATGTCGCTGGGCGCTGCTCCGATAAGTAGAGTACAGAACCAGAATTCATGCCAGAGGCGCGTCCGCATCGGCTCGGCCCTCGGAGAATTACCGCAGGCGAATCGAAGGGGACTGCCGAACTCGGTATGAGCAAGATTGAAAGGGAGTGTCGCGAGCCGGCAGAAGTCCTGGCGACGGCACAACGGGGGTCGGGAGCAGGAATGCCGCAAGCAGAATTCGAGACCGGCAGGATCGATTCGCAGGAGGAAGACGCCCGGCTGTCCGCGCTGGCTTCGACCAGGATTCTGGATTCGGAGCCGGAGCCAAGCTTTGACGCCATCACCCGCCTGACCGCCGAGTATTTCAAAGCCGACACGGTGCTGCTGGGCTTTGCCGACGAGAGCCGCGTGTGGATCAAGTCCTACTGGGGCGAGTCAGTGCGTGAGCTTCCGCGCGAGCAGAGCGTTTTTGAAATGGTGCTGGCCGACGATGGGCCAGTCGTAGTGCCGGACGTGTCCAGGCATCCAAACTTTGCCGGCGCCAGGATGATGATCCGGCGGCTTGAAATTGCTTCGTTCGCGAGCGCACCGGTTCGCTCGAACGACGGAAAGATCCTGGGTGCATTGACGGTCTTCGGGTGCCAGCCTCGGCGAGGAATGGCGGTGGTGGAGTTGCGCATGCTTGAGAGCCTTGCCGACATCGTTGCCAGCCAGCTGGAGTTGCGCAGGATGCGGATGACCTTCCGCGGATGCCGCCAGCGGAACACGCGGGCTCCCAAGCCGGTGGCCGGGATCTGGCCGCGCAAGTCGGACCTGCGGCAAGCTCTGGACAAGCGGGAGTTTGTGCTTTTCTACCAGCCGGAGATCGAGCTCTCTACGCGCAGGATCGTCGGGCTGGAGGCACTGATCCGCTGGCAGCATCCGGAGCGGGGATTGATTCCGCCGATGGATTTCATTCCGCTGGCCGAGGAAAGCGGGCTGATTCTGCCCATCGGCGACTGGGGGCTGTCGGAAGCCTGCGGCCAGATTCAGAGGTGGTGCCACGAGGATCCCGATCAGGGAGCACCGCGCGTATGCGTGAACCTATCGGCTCGCCAATTCGCGCGCGAAGGGCTGGCCGACCACGTCGAGGCGCTGCTGCGCCAATCGGGGGTTTCGAGCGGGCAACTTGGACTGGAGATGACCGAGTCCAGCCTTGTCTTGGACAACGGCACAGCCATGGAGGTTCTGAGCAGCTTACGGCGACTCGGGGTCTCGCTGCTGATGGACGATTTCGGCACCGGCTATAGCTCGCTGCATCACCTGCACTCGTTGCCCTTCGACGTGCTCAAGATCGATCGCTCGTTTGTTGAGCGCATGACGGGAGGGAATGAGCAGCCGCTACAGATTGTGCGCACGATCGTGGAATTGGCGCGCGTGCTGGGGATGGATGTGGTGGCGGAGGGAATCGAGACGCAGGAACAGTACGCGCTGCTAAGGCAGTTGGGCTGCCGTTTCGGACAGGGATTTCTCTTCTCTCGTCCGGTAACGGCGGACACCATCAGCGAGATGCTGCGGCTCCCCGGACGCATTCTGCCGGAGCTGGCGGAAACGAAGACCGGGCCGGTGGAGTGCGCGGTCGAGCCGGACCAGCAGGAGAATTCCGAAATGGAAATGGCGACCGAGATCTCCTGATTCGGGAACGGAATAAGTCTTCGGTTAAGGGTTTCTCAGAGTTGCCGGCGTGCGACGGCGTATGCTCCGTTGCATGCAGCAGCCGGCACAGACTCAGCCCTCAGCAGCTTCCGCAAACTTTGCCGGAATGATGGCCGCGCTTACATCGCCTTCACGCGATGAGGCGAATCCGGCAACCGGATGGAATGAGAGCGATCTGGGCGACGATGTGGTGACGCTGAGCTACGAGCACGCCCTAAACGCGCACGCCAGGTACAAACCGGCGGGTGCGAACGGTTGGCCGGCGCTGGCGACGGGGAGTGCAAAGCCGAGCGAAACGCATGAGCGGCCGGCTCGGCCGGCAGCGCAAGTTGATGAAGGCTTGGACGAGCAGGCAGGTCAGACGCTGCAAATCGCGAGTGACCGCGACCTGCGATCCGCGAGTGTGACCATTCGTTTGAGCAAGGCGGAGTGCGCGCGACTGCACCAGCGCGCTGCGGAAGCGAGAGTGACAGTATCGGCTTATTTGCGTTCCTGCACGTTTGAGGCAGAGGCACTGCGCGCGCAGGTGAAAGCGGCGCTGGCAGAGTTAAAGGCTGCTGCGTCCAGGGAAAAGCCGGTTGTACCCGCGAAGGAAAGGCGGACGTTTTTGGAGTGGATAGCGTTTGGTTGGTTGGCGCGATTGCTCACGCGCAGGCAATCGGCGTCGCAAAGTGTTTTGAGCCAGTAGGCCTCGGCGGGCTTCCCGTCAGCAGCGGACAATCATTCCGCTTCAAGCACGAGGCACTTGAGGTACTCGGTTTCGGGCAGGTTGAGCACGACCGGATGATCGAGAGCCGCGCCGCGGCGCTCGAGCAGGCGCACACGCCGCGATGCATCAGCGGCGGCGGCGGCAACTGCGCCCTCAAGATCGGCCCAGGCCACATGATGCGAACAGGAGCAGGTGACGAGAAGGCCGCCGGGGCGCAGCATCTTCAGCGCGCGCAGGTTCAGCTCCTTGTAGCCGCGAAGCGCACCTTCCACGGCGCGTTTGGTCTTGGCGAAGGCCGGCGGATCGAGCACGATGACGTCGAAGTGTTCGCCTGCCTGCGACCAGTCGCGGAGAATCTCGAAGGCATCTGCCTCGATCCAGTCGACGTCGGCAGAGAGTCGCGAGCGATTGGCCTGAAGGTTGCGCTCTGCCACTTCGAGCGAAGCACGCGAGGCGTCGATGCCCGTCACCTGGCGGCAGACCTGGGCGAGATGCAGAGCGAACCCGCCCTGGTAGCAGCAGACATCGAGCGCGCGGCCGCCTGATTCGGAGCTTGAGACGCCCAGCCGCTGCGCCCAGTCGCGCGCCGCAGCGTAGTTGGTGCGCTGGTCGAGAAATGCGCCGGTCTTCTGGCCGGCGTTGGCGTCGTAATGAAAGGCGAGGCCGTTCAAATGGAATTCAGTCGCGGCGACGGGTTTTTTCGGATCGGCGAGCCAGAGCGGATCGAGGCTGGGCGCGGGCAGACTCTCCAACTCGCGAATGCGCGGATCGGGGCGCTCGAGAATGGCCGCGGGCGAAAGCTCCTCGCGCAGGACACGAACGCATGTCTCGCGCACGCCCGCAGTGAGCAGGCCTTTGGTTAAGAGTTGAAGCACGACGAGCTCACCGTACTTGTCGACGATAAGGCCGGGCAGCTCGTCGGCCTCGCTGAAGCAGAGGCGGCAGGCGTCGTTTGCGGCGTCCAGCAACGGCTTGCGGCGCTCGATGGCCGCGCGCAGGCGCGACGCGAGCAGTTCGAGCCAGGCAGGTTCGTCGAGGGCGTCGCGCGAGATGAGGCGCAACGCAATTTGAGATGAAGGGCTGTAGAGCGCGGTGCCCAGGAGCAGGCCACGATTGTCGGCGACTGGCAACATCGTCTCTTCCGGATCTGGAAGAGCGACTGCGAGAACGTCGGACGCGTAGACCCAAAGATGGCCGGCGCGGAGCCGGTCCGAAGCACGCCGGTTGATGGTGGCGCCGAACGGCGCGGATTGAGTTTGACTTTCGGCATTCCGCTGCGGCACGGGCTGGCGATGCCCGACTGAGGCTTTCGGCGAAGCGGGGCGCGGCCGGGAAACCGCACCATTGCCTTGCGTTGGACGCAC
This sequence comes from uncultured Acidobacteriaceae bacterium, assembly GCA_963823805.1. Classification (GTDB taxonomy): domain Bacteria; phylum Acidobacteriota; class Terriglobia; order Terriglobales; family Acidobacteriaceae; genus Telmatobacter. The sequence goes on from CAWGMW010000003.1 coordinate 1,514,450, forward strand.
GATGGGCGCAACAACGCGCTCGCCCTGCGTTGCAGGCCTGACTGGCCGTTTTGCACTGCGCATCTTTGGCTTTGCGCCAGTCTTCGAATTGTCTTGCTTCGCCATCAGTTCCCATTCCCAGTATCAGGCCTGGGAATGGGAGCGAAACGGCAGCACGGCTACTTTGCCTGCAACGATTGCAGATAACGGCTTAGATTGCTGATCCTGAGAGCCTTCACGTTCGGCTCGGCATTGGTGGTGTCCATATTGCTCAGAACAGGTCCCCAGACCGGCATATCGGCCGTGCCATGCGACGGATTGGCAGCGCCAAACTGCAGCACCGTCATGACGTGCGTTGAGGGAAACTTCCCTCCGTTGTTCTTGCTCAGGAGAGCGAGGTCCGCGGGTTGCTTCTTCAAAGCTGCCGCCACAGGACCTCGTCCCCTGCCGTCCACTCCGTGGCATGGGGCGCAATAGTTCACGTACATCTGCTTGCCGTTGGTGGCGGAAGTCCTGGTGACTGGAATGACGACCTTCCTTGAGGTCGATTGATTCGCATATCCGATGCCAGCCAGGAGGGCCACGGCCAAAGCGGCGAAAAAGAGATTTCTGACCATGTTTTCCTCGGTTCATAACCTCCGGGGGAGTTTAATTTCTTCCTTTTTTGCTCGCTGGGATGTGATGCGAGACACATTTGAGAGGCTTGGCAGGTTACCAGCGTGTTTCACGGGACACGCTCCGCCCAAATTGAACCGGCTCTATGGGATGGGCGCTGGCCGCGTAGCGCTTCCAAGTCAATCGCTAAACCGATTCATTCGGGCCGAATTGAAGCGGCCTATAATAAAGTATGGCGACTGCCCGGCAGACCATTCCGGCAGAGGATCCGAGCGCACCCGCGTCTACCGCGCAAGGTGCGCTTGAACACGCCCCAAACGCGAAGGCCCACCCTACCGACGAGCGCTCCATTGGCGAGCGCTTTGAAGCGCTGCTGAAGCAGGCGCAGGCCAACCGGCCCAATGAAGACATCTCATTGATTCGAAAGGCATGGGAGTTCTGCGTCTCCCATCACAAGGGGCAAACACGCGCCTCTGGCGAGCCGTACATTGTGCACCCGCTCGAAGTAGCCGAGGTGCTGGTGGAGATGAAGCTGGATGCGACAGCCGTGGCTGCGGCGCTGCTGCATGACGCCGTGGAAGACACTCAGGCCACCAGCGAGGAGATCGGGGACAAATTCGGCGACCAGGTGGCGCACATCGTCGAAGGCGTAACCAAGATCGACAAGATCCAATTTGCCAACCGCGAAGACCGCCAGGCTGAGAACGTGCGCAAGATGCTGCTGGCCATGGTGAGTGACGTGCGCGTGGTGCTGATCAAGCTGGCCGACAGGCTGCACAACATGCGCACCCTGGAGCACTTGAAGCCCGAACGGCAGGAGGCGATCGCGCGCGAGACGCTGGACATCTACGCTCCGCTGGCGCACCGGCTGGGCATGGGCAAGGTGCGCGGCGAGCTGGAGGATCTGGCGTTCCGCTACACCGACCCGTTGAGCTACGAGCAAGTTGCAGCGGCGGTTGAGGCGCGGCGCGTGGATGGTGAGCAGTTCCTGCGCGGCGTGGAAGACACGCTGGCCGAGCAGCTCAGGGAAAACGGCATCAAGGCCCGCGTGGAGTGGCGCATCAAGCGGCTTTTCTCGATCCACCAGAAGATCGAGCGCACAAAAGTCTCCTTCGATCAGGTGTACGACCTGCTGGCGATTCGCGTGATTACCGAGGATGTGGCGTCGTGTTACGCGGTCTTCGGGCTGATTCACACGCTGTGGCGGCCGGTGCCGGGGCGCATCAAGGATTTCATCGCCATTCCGCGCGCCAATCGCTACCAGTCGCTGCACACCACGGTGATGAGCGCCAGCGGCCACCAGTTTGAGGTGCAGATTCGCACCGAAGAGATGCACCGCATCGCCGAAGAGGGAATCGCGGCGCACTGGAAGTACAAGACGGGCGGCGTGGTGACGGCCCGCGACGAAGAGCGGTTGAACTGGATTCGTCAGCTCGTCGAATGGCAGAAGGAGATGACGGATCCCAACGAATTCCTCTCCAGCCTGAAGATGGACCTCTATCCCGATGAGGTGTACACCTTCACGCCGAAAGGGAAAGTTGTCGTGGTTCCCGCAGGCGCGACGCCGGTGGACTTTGCCTACACCATTCACACGGATGTCGGCCACTCGTGCGTGGGGGCGAAGATCAACGGGCGCATGGTGCCGCTGCGCACCAAGCTGCGCACGGGCGATATCGTCGAGATCGTCACGCAGAAGGACCACAAGCCAAGCCGCGACTGGCTCACGTTCGTGAAAAGCCCACGCGCGCGCAACAAGATCAAGCACTGGCTGAACGAAGATCAGCGGGTGCGTGCGGTGGAGATTGGCAGAAAGCTGCTGGAGCGCGAGGCGCGCAAGTTCAAAGTACCGATGTCGCAGATCGACGACCAGGATCTGGGGCGCATCGCGCAGGAGTTCGGCGTAGCCACGGCCGCCGATCTGCTGGCCACGCTGGGCCAGGGCAAGAACACCGCGCATCAATTATTGGGGAAGCTAGCGCCGGGCTTCGCGGCTCCGCCAGAGGCCGAGCCGGGCACGACGCCCAAATCGGGCGAAGCGGGCATGACGGACGCGGTGCGCAGGCTGCACCTCACTGGTTCGGACTCGCTGCAGGTGGAGGGCCAGAACGACCTGCTCGTCTATCGCGCGCGATGTTGCAACCCCATTCGCGGCGAGGAGATTGTGGGGTACGTGACGCGCGGCAAGGGCGTGGCCGTGCATGCGCGCAGTTGCCCCAATGTGCAGAACCTGCTCTACGAGAGCGACCGGCGCATTAATGTGGAGTGGTCGCGCGCAGCCGAAGGAGTTGGACAGGCGCAGCGCTACCCAGTCAAGATCATCGTGAACTGCGAAGACCGCACCGGCATGTTGAAAGAGCTGACCGCCGTCATCTCCGACGAGAACACCGACATTCGCGCCGTCGATTTGAGCCGCGACGAAGAGGGCGAAGCCATCATCGAATTTGTCGTGGAAGCGGAAGATGTGCGCCACCTGAACCGCATGGTGCTGGGTCTGCGCCGCGTGGAGGGCGTGCGCCAGGTGCAGCGGACGCAGAAGGTGTAGAAACAGCTTTTAGCTCTCAGCCTTTAGCTTTCAGCTTCTTCAATGGTCGTTAAACCTCCCGTCAAAACCAGCGCCCCAAGGCCAGCAGGCACCGCAATTTCGCAGGTCGCGCCCCGGCGGCGATGGGCCTGCATCCGAAGCGAAAATTGTGGTCTGAACTGCTCAGACTTGGTGCGCCTGCGATGCGAGGCTGGAGTGGTGTGCGAGATTCCGCGCAATCGCGCGGTACCTGGCTAGGGAGATCCCATGTCGTTCGGACTTTATGCCGCTGGCTTCGCAATCGTAACCGCCGGGCTGATATACGCAGCGCACCTCGTACATATGCCCGGACACTGGATTCTTGTGGGCGCAGTCGTAATGATCGGCTTTGGGCTTCTGTCGGCCGTGAAGGCCACCCGCCAGAAAGACGCCGCATAAAAATCGCCGCTCAGCCGAGGCAGTTCGAATTCCTCGAGTCTCGTTGCCTTAGCGGGGCGTTACCATCGCTAAATGACGGAGAGAAGCGACGGCCGGAACGCTATTCTGCACGGCATCCACGTCATCGATGGCGGGCTGGCTACGGAGCTCGAGTACCAGGGCGCGCGGATCGACGGGCCGCTGTGGTCGGCGCACGTGCTTGAGGACGAGCCGGAGAAGCTGCTCGCGGTGCATCGCGCATACATTCAAGCGGGCGCCGAGTGCATCGCCACCTGCAGCTACCAGGTTTCGCGGATGGGCTATGCGGAAGTTGGTCTGACCGCCGAGCAAGCCGATGCGGCATTGCTGCGTTCCGTTGAGCTGTCGCGGTCTGCGATTGCGGAGTTTCCCGGTCAATTTCCTGATCGGCGCGTTCTCGTCGCCGGCTCGTTGGGTCCCTATGGCGCGGCGCTGCACAACGGCGGCGAGTACCACGGCAACTACGATTGCTCGTTCGACGATTTGGTTCGCTTCCACCGCGAGCGCATTGAGGTCTTTGCCGGCGCTGAGGGCATGCAGGCTCCCGATCTACTCGCCTTCGAGACTTTCCCTTCGCTTGAAGAGGCTCGCGCCGTGGGCGAAGCAATTGCGTCGTGGCCTGAACTGCGAGCCTGGTTCAGCTTCTCCTGCCGCGACTCTGGTCACGTGTCGCACGGCGAGAGCGTGGCCGATTGCGCGGCGCTTGTCGCAGCGTTCCCGCAGACGGTGGCCATCGGCGTGAACTGCGTTCCGCCCAAGTGGATTCCGGCGCTGATTGCGGAGTTACGCGCCGCTTCAGGCCAGCCGATTTTGGTTTATCCGAATTCAGGCGAGGGATGGGACGCGGCGGGGCGCTGTTGGACGGGCGTCACCGATCCGGAAGAGTTCGGCACGCAGGCAGCGAAGTGGTTTGATGCTGGAGCGCAGATGGTGGGCGGCTGCTGCCGGACAAGGCCGGCGCATATTCGAGCTGTGGCCGACGCGGCCGGGTCTGTCTTTACTTGAGTTCGCTAGACGAGTTCGAGAGCCGCTAAGCCTTTCCGGGGCGCAATGAAGTGGTCGGCGCGGGAGGCGATGGCGATGCCTTCGCGGTTGATGAGCTTGCGAATCTGACCGCGGGCGTGATCGGCCCAGGGGCCGCGATTGTCGAGCCTGACGTAGGCGCGCCAGTGGCGCAGGGCGCTGCGGGGTTCGCCGGTACGCTCATAGGCGAGGGCCAGGTTGTAGTGGGCGTCGGCGTAGCGGGGCGAGAGTGTGACGGCCTTCAAGTAGGCGGCGATGGATTCGTCGAGGCGCTCCAGTTCGTCGAGCACGTTGCCGAGATCGAAGTAGGCCAGCACATAGTCGGGGTCGGCCTCGGTGGCGCGGCGGTAGAGCTCCTCGGCGCGGCCGTACTGGCGCAGGTGGAAGAACAGCGTGCCGAGGTTGATGCAGGCCGCCGCATACTGCGGGTCGATGGAGAGGATTTCCTGGTAGAGGTTGATAGCGCGCTGCTTCTCGCCGGCTTCCTCGAACTGAACCGCGGCATGGAAGCGCTCCTGGAGGCCGCGCGCGTCGGGCACGCCGATGCGGCGCAGCGGAGCCGAGCCCGAGACTGCTTGCTGCGGCCCACCCAGGCGCTCAAAGTCGAAGAGCAATTGGCGGCGAATGGGATCGACCATCGCGCCGCGATGGCGGAAGGCGAGACGCGTTCCCGTGCGCACGACACACGCTTCCAGCAGCGGGTTGCTCATGCCGGCAACCGCTTTCATCGCCAGGATGGAATCACGAATCGACGCGGCGGGAACTTCATCCTCGCGCAGCGAGCGCAATGTGCGCAGTTGGCCCAGATCCTGGAAGCTATAGATTCCTTGTTGGGAGATGAGCCCGGCTCGTTCCCAGGCTTGTAATTGGCGGGCGCTGATTTCAAGGATGCGCAGGACGTTCCTGACGGCTATAGCTGGTCACGCTTGGATGCTCCCCCAGGTGAAACCAATTGACCTCGGCATGCGAGTTCAACTTCCGGCTGCCGATGCTGAACTCAGATTTCCGGCCAAGACCCGGACCACAACTCCCGGAACACTTACGGAGGAATCGTTCCCATTGCGATTATGCCAAGAGCGCGCGCAAATAGGCGCACTGGAATCGATGCAGTAACTAAAAACTCGTGGATAACGAGTGCATGATTTGGTTCATTCGGCGCTTGCGGTTGCCGGAAGCCTCAAGAAGTTCCGGTGGAATACAAAGACGCGCCGGACCGGGCGAAGTGGAATCGCGGACAGAAGTGCCGATTGGCATGATCCGGCCGGGCTGCGGAGCGGCCCGAAATGGTCTGCCCTCCTTCAGCCCGTGCCACGACCGGAAAGTTGTACAGGGCTGCGTCGGCGGGGCGATGCATTGATTCGATGAAGAGCCTACGATTTTCATTGTCTGTTGAATTTGCGATATGTTAGGCTCCCGCACGCGAGCATGTTTGGACGCAGAGGCACCGGGCCCCATGGTGAACCCCACCTTCTGCTTCGCCTCAATCGATCCTCCCCGGCTCGTGTCGGTCAGGGGTGGTACGGAAGCTTTGCTCGGATATAGCCAACGTGAACTCCTCACCGGCAAGGTCAGTCTCAGGGATTTGATCCATCCTGGCGACGCCGGGATCGCGAAATGCATCTTCTCGTCCGATCTTGAGGCCCGTTCCGGCTGCTTCAACCTGCGCCTGCGCCACGCTGACGGGCACATTCGCTGCGTTAAAGCGTCCTACACCAAAAAGCCTGCTCGCACGGGGGAAAACGTCCTTCTCGAGCTGACCCTTGAGGACGCGCGAAATGTGCGCGAGCCCGGCGACGCATTTTTGTTGACGAGCTTCAAACCCCTGATTGAGCACACCAGCGATTACATCTACATCAAGAATCGCAACCATGTGATCCTGGCGGCGAGCCCGGCAGTGACATTTCTGACTGAAGCGGTTAAGAACCCGGCCGACCTTGTGGGAAAGACCAGTTACGACGTTCTCCCCGAAGCCGTTGCCGATTTGTCGTACCAATTGGAGAACCAGGCATTCGCCGAGAACCGGCGCGTGAACCATTTACAGCAGTTGACGGCGCGGGATGGATCGAACCATTGGATCGACGATCGCAAATATCCCATCACCGGGCCGGACGGCGAGGTCGCCGGCATCTTCGGCATCGCTCCGGACATTGATATGTAGTGACCGGTCAAGATGCGCTGGTCGTCTTTTCCGACCGAGGACAAGGTCAGCAGCAGCCGGTGCAGGTATAAGCGACGATTGATCAAGCTGATATTCGCGGGTCGAAACCGCATAATCATGATCCGTCGGGAGCTGCCTCTGACTACTGACGCGAGTCCGGCTGAGCCTGTCGCAAACGTCCGCCGAGGATTCTCCTTCGTGCTTGCTCCGGCTGCGGCTGACCCTGTCCTCGATTTGGATAACTTTGTTCATTGAAGGTTCTGTCTTTGTCTTTTCCTTCTTTGGAAAGTTCTTGCTTTTGTCCTTCGGTTCCGGTTATGCGGCCAGTTGCTGCTGGCACGCCGCTTCGGCCTTGATGCCGATGGCCCAGATGAAACCCAGCAGTTCTCGTCCGACTGCAGTCATGATCTTCCTCTGATCCTTGCCTGCCATGGTCAGCTTCATGTAGCGCTTGTGCAGGCGATTCTGTGCCTTCCAGGCTATTTCGGTGATCTCTGCCGGAACCCCTTGCTGTCGTTTGCGCAGCTTGGCCCCGACGCGGGGCAGGTGTCGGTAGCTCCACGCCGATTCCACCACGATGCGTCTGAGGTGCGCGTTGCCGGCCTTGGTAATGCCGCCTCTTCGAATGCGCTTGCCACTGGAGTCTTCGCTCGGGAATAGTCCGCAATAGCCCATCAGCTTCCGTGCACTCTCGAAGCGGGAGGAGATGTTGCCCAACTCGGCGGCGATTGTAACTGACGAAATATGTGCCACACCGCGCAGAGCCTGCAGACCCCGGATCACTTCCTGCATGGACTGTGGGGCCAGCTTCACCACTTCAAGGATGGCCTCTTCCAATCGCTTGACCCGTGCGCTCATGTGCTCGACTTCGTTCAGACAATCCACCAGGGTGGCTTGCTGCGCCGGCTGCGTATAGCGGATTTGCTCGAGCCAGGCCATGTAACGCTCTGTCCACGCCTTCAGTCCCAGCGTTGGACGTCGGCCCGTACGGAGAAGGAACTTGGTTAGACGATGCCGCGCACGCAACTGATCCTGCTTGGCCGCCTCCCGCTGCCGGACAAGATCGCGCAACGCCTCGGAGTCTTCATCGGGAACCCACACCGCAGTCAGATCTCCGGACCGGTGACTGCGGGCCAGCTTCAACGCGTCCCGCCGGTCCGTCTTCACGCGGTCTCCGGGCTTCTTCGGAACCAGGCTCGGCGCTACCACCGCGCACTCGACACCCAACTGCGTCAGCTGCCAGTACAGTACGAATCCTGTCGGCCCCGCTTCATAGCAGGCGCGCAGCTGCTCGGCAGGACCAAGCTTCTTGATGAACTTGCGGACCGAATCTTCACGGTTGGAAATCGTCCCCAGGCTGCACACCTCGCCGTCTGGCTCGGCTACTGCTACGGCTATCGTTTCGGCGTGGACATCTAAACCCAAAAATCGTAACTTCTCTCTCATGACCGGCTCCTCCGCTTGTGGCTCTGGACTGCGTTCTCAAAACAAACTCAGCCTAACCCACGACTAGCGCAGCGGGCCGGTCACTACATAATGACTACCCCGCAGATTGAGGCACGGCTGAAGCTGCGCGAAAGCGAAGATCTGCTGCAGCTTTTCATCGAGCACGCGCCGGTTGCGTTGGCGATGCTCGATCGGGAGATGAGGTACCTGGCCGTAAGCCGCAAATGGATGCAGGTCCACGATCTCGACGGACGCGAGTTGATTGGGCGCTCTCATTACGAGATCTTTTCCAACATTCCGGAGGACTGGAAGGCAGAGCATCGCCGCGCGCTGGCGGGCGAAGCGGTACTGCCGGGCGAGGCCACCCTGCCGAGAGCAGACGGCAGCCAGCAGTGTTTGCGCAGAGAGATTCGGCCCTGGCTTTCCGGTGACGGCCAAATCGGAGGAATCATCATCTTCTCCGAGGACATCACCGAGCGCAAGCTCGCCGATGCGGCAATGCGCGAGAACGAGGAGTCGCTGCGAGAGGCACAGAGAATTGGCGGTCTGGGCAGCTATTCGCTGGATATCGATGCCGGACTGTGGGCGAGTTCGGATGTCATGGACCAGATATTCGGAATCGATAAAAAATATGATCGCAGCATTGAGGGATGGGCTGCCCTCATTCATCCCGACGATCGATCGTCGATGCTCGCCTACTTCAAGGACGATGTACTCGGCCACCGAAAGCCGTTTGACAGGGAGTATCGGGTTATTCGTCAGACAGACCTAGCGGTGCGATGGGTGCACGGCCTGGGGCGGCTGGAGTTCGACATCCAAGGGCGTCCGATCAAGATGCCTGGCACCATTCGAGATATTACCGAGGCCAGACAGGCTGAGGACACGCTGCGCGAGAGCAAGGAATTGCTGCAACTGTTCATCCATCATGCGCCGGTTGCATTGGCCATGTTCGACCGCGAGATGCGGTACGTGGCCGTGAACCGGAGATGGCTCGAAGACTACGGCCTGGTGGGTCGCGAAGTGATCGGACATTCCCACTATGAGGTCTTCCCCGATGTTCCGGAGCAGTGGAAGGAGGCGCACAGGCGCGGCCTGGCAGGGGAGCGGCTCCGCGCCGACGATGATCGCTTCGATCGCGCCGACGGCAGGGTGCAGTGGGTGCGGTGGGAGATCATTCCCTGGCGTGCCGGCGACGGCTCCGTGGGCGGAATCGTTCTGTTCGCCGAGGACATCACCGAGCGCGAGCGCGCCGGGAAGGAATTGTCTGAAAGCAAGGAACTGCTGCAGATCTTCATCCAACATGCGCCGGTTGCACTGGCCATGTTCGACCGCGAGATGCGCTACGTGTCCGTGAGCCGGCAATGGATTGAGGACTATCGCCTGGAAGGGCAGGACATTATCGGACGGTCTCATTACGAGGTGGTTCCGGACTTGCCCGAACGGTGGAAGGATGGGCACCGGCGCGGACTGGCAGGGGAGCGGGTGCACGTTGAAGAAGACCGATTCGATCGCGCCGATGGCACGGTGGAATGGAGCCGATGGGAGGTCATTCCCTGGCGGTCCGGCGACGGCTCTGTGGGCGGAATCGTCCTGTTCGCCGAAGACATTACACAGCGGAAGGAGATCGAGGAGAGGCTTCGGCTTGCGGCGAACGTCTTTACGGGCGTGCGCGAAGGCATCGTGATCACCGATCGCACGGGAGCGATTCTGGATATCAATCACGCATTCAGCCGCATCACCGGATACACCCGCGAAGAAGTGCTGGGACAAAATCCCCGGCTGCTCAAATCCAACCTGCAGAGCAAGGAATTCTACGAGAGTATTTGGGACTCCCTGAGGCGGGACGGTCACTGGTCAGGGGAACTCTGGAACCGCACAAAGGGCGGGGATATCTACGCGGAGATGCTCACCATCAATGCTATCCGCAATTCGAGCGGCGAAGTGGAACAGTATGTGGGGCTGTTCAGTGACATCACGGAGATCAAGGAGCACGAGCAACAGCTTGAGCGCATCACGAACTACGACGCGCTGACAGGTCTTCCCAACCGGGCGTTGTTCGCCGACCGGCTTCGCCAGGCCATGGCTCATGCGCACCGGAACAAGAATCTGCTGGCCGTCGTCTACTTCGATCTGGATGGATTCAAGGGAATCAACGACCGCTATGGGCATGCAACCGGCGATGGCCTGCTGACGGCGCTGGCGTTCAGGATGAAGCGCGCTCTGCGAGAGGGCGATACGCTAGCGCGATTGGGTGGTGACGAGTTTGCCGCAGTGATCCTCGATTTGGATGGCAACAAAGCCTGCCTGCCCACGCTGAACCGCTTGCTTGCGGCTGCATCCGAGGAGGCCCAGATCGGCGAAGCAATGCTGCGCGTATCGGCCAGCGCCGGAGTGGCCCTTTATCCGCAAGTGGAGGACGTAGACGCCGACGTGCTTCTTCGCCAGGCGGGGCAAGCGATGTACCAGGCCAAGCTGGCCGGCCGCAACTGCTTCAGTATGTTCGATCCCAGCCAGGACCTGATTGTCCGCGACCGGCACGAGAACATCGAGCACATCCGCCAGGCGCTGGCTGCCCGGCAGTTCGTGCTTTTTTACCAGCCTAAAGTGAATATGCGCACCGGCAAAGTGGTGGGAGCGGAGGCCCTCATCCGCTGGCAACACCCGGAGCGCGGACTGCTTCCGCCGGGCATGTTTCTACCTGTCATTGAAGATCACCCGCTGGCCGTCGAGGTGGGCGAATGGGTGATGGAGAGCGCGCTCAAGCAGATGGAATCGTGGCAGGCAGAGGATTTCCATTTGCCCGTGAGCGTAAACATCAGCGCGATTGAGTTGCAGCAACCGGATTTTGCCGAACGCCTGCGCACACGGCTTGCGGCGCACCCGCAAGTGAAGCCGCCGGACCTGGAACTGGAAGTGGTGGAAACCAGCGCGATGCAAGACGTGGTGCGAACCTCGCAGGTCCTGGCGGCCTGCCGGGAGATCGGCGTATCGATCGGCCTCGACGATTTCGGCACGGGCTATTCCTCGCTGACCTATTTGAAGCGCCTGCCCGCCAATGTGCTCAAGATCGACCAGAGCTTTGTGCGCGACATGCTGGAAGAACCGGAGAACCTGACGATTCTGGAGGGTGTGTTGGGGCTGGCGGCGGCGTTCAACAGACAGGTGATCGCGGAGGGAGTTGAGACACCGGAACACGGGTTGATGCTGCTGCAAATGGGTTGCGATCTGGCCCAGGGTTTCGGCGTTGCGGCGTCAATGCCCGCGCGCGAACTGCGGGCGTGGGCTGCGGCATGGTGTCCCGATCCACGCTGGGCCGACGTGCCTGTGGTTCGCGCGGACAATCGGCTGGTGCTGTTTGCCACCGTGGAGCACCGCGCCTGGCTGGGAGCTCTTGAAGCCTGCCTGCAAGGCAAGCGCGCCGTTCCGCCGCCGCTCGATGCCGGCCAATGCCGCGTGGGGATGTGGCTCGAGGGCGAAAAGCGATCGTCGCGCGGCACGGATTCGGCAATCCTGGCGATTGAGAGCCTGCATCGGCAAGTTCACGAATTGGCCGCGGATATCTTTGCATCCCAGGCCGACGGCCCAAATCCGGATGGGCTGGCTCGTCTTCGCCAACTGCACTACTTGCAGGACAAGTGCATGAAGCGCCTGAAAACCTTCACCTGATCCTGCTCCGGCAAAACCAGAAGCTGAAGGTGCGAAAGTGCCGCAGTTGAATGGGCCTATTGCGCCTCGGCTCTTGCGCTTCATTGATGGGCTGCAGTGGTATCGGCCAGCGCTTCTTCCGGTAGGGCCTGAGGTTCACGCAGCGTGAGTACGGGGCAGCGCGCGTGGGCAAGCACGCGATAGACGGTGCGGTCGCGGGTGAGGTTTTCCAGGGCCAGGCTGTGCGTGGCGCCGAGAACGATCAGGCCGGCGCGCCGCTCCGCAGCAAGAGCCAGAATCTCAATAGATGGATTGCCGTGGGCGACGACCGGCTCGACGGCAGAGCAGCAACGGGCGCCGGTTTCCTCGGCCAATATGCGCAGCTCGACCATGGCGGACGAATCCAGCCCCGTGAGCAACTGTTTGCTCGTCATCACTTCGATGGGCGGAAGCACGTGGAGCAAAACCAGCTCCGCATTCTGGGTGGCGGCCACCTGACAGGCAAGCGCCGCGCTCGGGCGAGAGGTCTCTCTGAGTGAGGTGGCGTGGAGGACCACGCGTCCCCCATTTCTCACCACCGGGAGATGAGCCTCGGGTCCCACGGTCATGACCGGGAGGTAGACCGAGCGCAGCACTTGCTCTGCAACAGAGCCAAGGAGCAGCTTGCCAATCTTGCTCCGGCTCCGTGTCCCGAGCAGCACGCGGTCGGCCTGAAATTGACGGACGGCGGCTGCAATCTGTTGTGTGGGGTGGCCCTCGCGCACCAGCGCGTCGCAACGGATGCCGCGGCGAGCAGCAGCTTCACACCATGGCAGCAGCATCTCGTGCGCGGTTTCGAGTGCGCTGCCTTTATCGTAGTACGGCATGCCCGAGGCATCGGCACTGAATACCGCGGAGGAGGAAAGAGCATGCAGAAGAATAAGACGTGCCCCGATTTCACTCGCCTGTTCCAGGGCAAACGGCATGAGATGGTCCAGATCGCTTAAGTCGGTGGCGACGAGAATCGTGGCTGGATGCGTCCAGCGGCCCAAATCGGAAGCCCGCATGGCAAACACCTCATACCGGAAAGCGTGTCACCGAGCAAAGGGCCGGGATGTGCTGGAGCGCACTCGGGAATGTGATTTAGATCACACTCCGGATGCCAAATGATCCCAAAAACAGGCTCCCAATTACCTTCGAAGACTCGTACCGCCGCGGCTTCATCGTTGCGAAGGAATGGACCGATAAAAAGTTCTAAGGCTCGCTGTGAGCGGGCTGCAAAGGTGAGGACTGTCTCATGTGGGCCGAACTCGACGAGGCGTCTCTTGTGAAGGCCAACGCCCAGTTCTGGGAGCCGATGGTCGCCATGCGGTTGGAGCCGGTGGCAGGCTCCGAGGAGTTCTGCGTGGCGCCGGGGCACCTGATCGGCAGGGTGAGCCTGAACGGAATGTGGAAAGGACGCATTGAGGTGCGCCTGGCAGAAGCGCTTGCCCTTGCCGCCACTGCGGCCATGCTCATGCAGCCCGTGGAAACGGTCACCGAAGCCGACGCCCTCGACGCGACTCGGGAGATCGCCAACATGCTTGGAGGAGTGATCAAGACAAAGCTGCCGCGGCCCTGCTCCATGGACGTGCCTGAATCATCGGTGGCGACGGACGGACTCTGCATGGGGCCGCGCACCGACGACATGTTGTCTGTGGCCTTTCGCCACCACACGGGATCGCTGCTGGTGCGGGTATGGGAAGAGGCGTGTGAATAGTCGATCGCTGCCGCCGGACAATGAAAGCGGTTCCACAATTCACGTGCGCTTGCCGGCGTCTTGCAAGGTGGCTTTTTCTTAATGAAAAAGCCACTTGAGGGCTGCGGGCCTGGGTGTGGCAATTGTGGAACCGCTGCAGCGCTTACAATCGCCTCATGCTGCTTGCCGTCGTCACCATTTCCGACCGCTGCTCGCAGGGGCTGATGGCCGACACTGCCGGCCCAGCCGTGGCCGCGCTGCTCAGCCGCGAGTGGCAGCAGGCGGAGATTCGAACGTCACTGATGAGCGACGACGAGGACGCGATTGTGGCTTCGTTCGAAGAGCTGGTTCGGGCGAACGCGGAACTGGTGCTGACCGTGGGCGGCACCGGCCTGGGCCCGCGTGACCGGACGCCCGAGGCGACGCGGCGCGTGATCGATCGTGAAGCGCCGGGACTGGCTGAGGCGATGCGCGCGAAGGGAGCTGAGAGCAATCCTTATGCGCGGCTCTCGCGCGGCGTAGCGGGACTGCGGGCGAGTACCCTGATCGTGAACCTGCCCGGCAGCCGGCGTGGCGCGGAAGAGAGCCTGGAGGCAATTCTGCCCTTGTTGCGTCATGGGCTCGAGGTCATGGCCGGAGAGCAAAACCATCCGTAGCCGAAACCAGCGCATAGTAGTTGGCTTACTACTCGTCAAGTAAGCGTTTTCCTAAATCCGCCTGTTCTCCATCCACGAGAGGCGTCGCGCGAGCGCTAAACCGGCCCAAAGTGCTGAATTCGAGGGAGCTTTTCGCGGTCTTTCATTCCGCCTCTCCTGAGAAAAGCCCGGAAAAGCGTACAATCGTCGTTGCCCATGAGACGAACCGGCAAGGCTCAACGAATGCGCCACCGCTCCACTGCCAACATTCACGACGTGGCCAAACGCGCTCGCGTCTCTATCGCCACCGTGTCGCGCGTGGTCAACCGCATCTCCACTGTGGATCCAGTTCTGGCCAATCGGGTTTGGAAGACCGTAGAAGAGATCGGCTACGTGCCCAATACCCAGGCCAGGGCGTTGGTGTCAGGGCGCAGCCGCATCCTCGGCCTCATCGTTTCGGATCTCACCAATCCGTTTTTCCCGGAGTTGGTGCAGGAGTTCGAGAACCTGGCCGTAGCGCAGGGCTACGAAGTCATGATCGGCTCGACCAGCAACGATCCGGAGCGAACCGAGTCGCTGATTCACCGCATGCTGCAGCGCAGCGTGGACGGCGTTGCTGTGATGACGTTTGGCATTGAAGAGGAGCAGGTGCAGAAGCTGGTGGAGCGCGAGTTTCCGGTGGTCTTCTCCGATGCCGGACCGGAACGATCCAACGTTCGCGTGCTGAAAGTGAACTATGGTGAAGGAATTCGCGAGGCGGTGCAACATTTGGCGGCGCTCGGCCATCGCCAGATTGCTTTCATCAGCGGGCCGCTGCGCATGCGCACCGCCGTGACGCGCCGCGATGCTTTCCGCAAATCAATGACCGAGTTGGGACTCACCGTGCCCTTCGCCTATATCGTCGAAGGCGACCACACCATGGAGGGAGGCAAAGCGGCCATGGAAAAGCTGATCGCCCCGGCTGATTTGCCCACGGCGGTGATCTGCTCCAACGACATGACCGCTATCGGCGTTCTGCACGCACTCGACGAAACCACGCTCAAGGTTCCGGCGGACATTTCCGTGGTGGGATTCGACGACATCCGCCTGGCTCAGTTCATGCTGCCGCCGTTGACCACCGTGCAAATGTCGTGCAGAGAATTGGCGGCTGCGGCGGTGCAGGCATTGCGCGCAGGCATTGAGCCGGACCACCCCCAGTCCGCGCAAAAAGAATGGCCGGTTGCGACACGCCTGGTGGTGCGCCGGTCGACGGACTTCCCCCGCGGCGCTTTGCCGGCGCTGGGAAAGGCCTCTGCGGGGCGGCGCCAAGAGCCAGCAAAAACGTCTCGCAAACCCTGAAATTCAAGCGGAATCGCCCGCGAGCCCGGTTGTATGTCCAATTCAGGCAATCGAGTAGCACGATTCTGAAAAACGTGTGACGATGCTCACAGGCAGCCATGCGAGCCCGCAAGTAATTTGCAGATATGCACGATGGCGAGGCGAGAATCCGGAAGCTCTGCATGTTGGCGCTGCTGGCTGGATTTCTGGCGCGAGCAATCGCGGCAGATGGCGTTGCTGTCTCGGGCAACGTGGCCGATCGTACAGGCCAGGCGATTGCGGGAGCTGTCGTGCGTTTGACCGGGGCAACCGGGAGCATGCAGCAGATGGTGAGCGACGCCGGGGGTCGGTTCGCGTTGGCGACGGTTGCACCGGGGACATACGAGCTGAGCGTGAGCGCGATGAATTGCCAGCCGTTGGAGGAGAGAGTTGTCGTGGTGGCCGGAGGCAGCGACTTCCAGATCCACTTGGAGGCGGTGGTCTCGCAGACGGTGGTGGTCACGGCCGATGTGACAGGTGACGATGTGATGTCGCCCGATCCCGCAGTGAAGGTTTTTGCGACGGAGGACTTGCTGGACGCGAATCCGGGAAGGCCGGGCGCGCCGATCTCGATTCCCGGCTATCCGGTTGAGACAGCATCGAGCGGCATCAAGGCGCCGCAGTACTTTGCGCCGGGAGTTGCCGGAGACCATGGAGAGCCGATCGCGCAATACGTCCAGGTGGGCAGTTATCTTGTGCCGAACAATCTCTCGGCGAATGCGCACGGCAACGGGTACGCCGATCCGAACATTTTCATTGCCGACGCGATCGAAAGCGTGCAAGTGGACGGCGGCGCCTACAACGTGCGCGAAGGCAATCACGCGCTGAACCTTGCGGCGATCTACGGAATGCGCTCGCATCTGGCTCCGTTCTTCACGCTCACCGGCGACTCGCGCGACCTTACAACTACGGCCGGGATGAGCCCATCAGCGCATTCGTGGGCCGCGATGGAGGGTTCGTACGGCAACGGGTTTCTCGACCGGCTGGAACACCGCAAGCAATTCAAACTAAATGGCGGGCGCGTTATTCATGCGGGCGGCCACACGCTGACGCTGCTTGGAATCGGGTACCTTGGCTACGGCTACGTGGCCGGCCTGAGGCCGATCTTCGGATTCAATGCTGTGGATGCGGCCGCGGGATGGACGGAATATCCGGATACGATCGACCCGCGGCAGAACGACCAGACGCACACCACGTTCGCGGCGCTGAACGACGATTGGAATCTCGACGAAAAACAGGAAGTGCAGCTTTCGGGATTCTTTCGCACCTACAATCTCTCTCTGTTTTCGGATTTTGGGCTGGGGCTGATCCGGCAGAGCGAGTTCCGTACGGTAGGCGGAGCGAGCAGCGCGTATGTGAACAGGATCTCGAAGGCATTTACGCTGCTGGCCGGAACCGACTATGAGCGCGAGGCTCCACGGCGCGACGATCTGGATCACTACAACTTTTTCGATCCTGTTGCGCCGAATTCTTACGGGGCTTTTGTGAAGATCGACAGCAACAACGTGATTATCTCGCCGGTGACGCCTTACGTTGCCGCGCAGGGCGAGCTGGGCAGCCACTTTAACTACTACGCAGGCTGGAGGCGCGATGAAATCTTCATCGACAATCGGGATCTGATTACGCCATCGAACTCCTGGAACAAGCTGGTGGGGCTGAATTCTCCCAAGGCGACTTTAACGTTCGTTCCCAATCGGTCGTGGATCGCCCCGCTGATTTCGGTCAGCTTCGGCAGGTCTTTTTTTACCGAGGACCCGCGCGAAGGCGCGGCTTTGAATGGGCCGACCGCCGTTGATCCCGTGGAAACCGCGCGGTCGTATCAGCTGGTGGCCAGCAAAACGCTCCACAAGACCGACGTGAAGCTGACCCTCGGCCACGAAACGCAAAGCGCTGAGTACGGCAAGATCGATCCGGACCAGGGACTGCAGTACGACCTGGGACCGGGGCGCATTCGATTTCTGGCGGCGACAGTGCGGCAGACCCTTGCGTATGGATCGCTCGAGGCCACATTCGAGCAGGCGGACGCGCGGCTTGCGGGCACTTCGTTCTCCATCGTGCCGGAGGCGCCGCGGTTGATCGGCGATCTGATCGGGACCTACCAAAAGCTGCCCTTCCATTTGCAGGCGAAGGGCGAGTTTGAATACGTGGGCAGAAAAGTCGTCGGCAACGGCTGCAACGAGAACAGCTACCTGAGCGGCGATCCGAATGCGCTGAACGACTATTGCCTGGGCATTCCGAACAAGGAGCTTCGCTTCGCGGCGGCGCGGCCGTTTCTTGACGGAAAGATCAACGTTGGCATAAACGCGATGATCGCGACCGGCTGGACAGGGCAGACCGTGGAGAACTTCGCGGCTGCGGGCGTCTTTGGGCCGGGGCTCGTTGGCCTCGGCAGTAATGGTCTCGTTGCCGCCAATCCCGTCAGCGAGGTGGTGGGCGTGAGAATTCCCTCGTACGCCAGCGTGAATCTGGCGTATCACTTCGGCATTAAGGCGGAGCGGTAGGGCTTGATTCCATCATCCGCGCGCAGTTCAATGGCTATGCGGATGCTCGTGCGAGTGGCCATGCTTCGAATCGAGTGCATGCGTGGGCACGCTCATCACCAGGCGGCCGTGCTCGACGCCTTTCAAGCCGATGATGAGGTCGGCAAATTGCTGCACGCGGCCGGCCTTGCCGTGGACGATTAATACTTCAAGGCAGGAATCATGGTCCAGATGCGCGTGGCTCGTGGAGACAACCAAATCGTGGTGTTCATGCTGCGCTTCAGTAAGCTTCTCGGTGATCCCGAAAGCATGATGGTTGTAAATGAGAGTGACGGTGCCAACGACGGTGGCATCGGGCGTGGCCGTCTGCTCCCGCACCAGCCGGTCGCGGATCAGGTTGCGAAAGGCTTCGGAGCGATTCGTATATCCACTTTTTTCAATGGAGCGGTCGAACCGCTTCAATAGCTCGGAATCGAGGGCAATGCCGATTCTGCTTAGCTCTCCCATGCGCGCTCCTGCAAGCTAGCCCACTTGACGGTTAAACCCAGAATAAGGCATTTCTCCTGCAGATATAGCTCCTGTCGCATCGTGCAAGGTGGCAATTTCTTGATGAAATTGCCACTTCGCGGCGTCAGCGACGGAATGGAGCAGAAGGAGAAATGCTTTCGCGCTTGGCGGCGGGTCGAACTACTGCGGCGTAATTAAGTGGTGCGCAATCGCGAAGAGCGCAAGCTCCAGACGCGTTGAGACGCCGGTCTTGTCAAAGATATTCGAGAGATGGCGCTTAACCGTTTCTTCGCTGAGCGTGAATTGCTTGGCGATGTCGCGGTTGCTGCAACCCTCGACGATGCAACCGACAACTTCGAGCTCGCGCGGCGTAAGGCCATAGGTTTTGCGCTGTGGCACGGCGGCCTGTTGCATCAGTTCGTGCAGGGCTGAGACCAGGTTGACAACGCGCTTGCCGCCGATCCAGTAGTCGCCCGCGTGAACGGTGCGGATGGCGGTCTGCAGATGGTTGGCGAGAGCGTCTTTGAGCACGATGCCGCGCGCCCCGATCTGCAGGGCCTCGATGATCTGCTGCGTAGTGATCGTTGACGTAAGAAGCAGAATTTTGGCTGTCGAGGGACCGCTCATGATGGCGCGCATGGCCTCAAGACCGGGAAGGCGCGGCATGGCGACATCGAGCAGGAGAACATCCGGCTGGAGCTCGAGGGTCTGGGTGATGGCTTCGTCCCCGTCGGTGGCATCGCCCACCACGTCAAAGCCGTCCTGCTTAGTCAGCATGTTGCGCACGCCGATGCGGACCACAGGATGGTCATCTGCCAGCACGATTCGAATGGGTCGTTCCATTTCTGCCACACGCCTCCCAGAGGCCCAATCCACGCGCAGAGAAATGCGCCGGATCAGGCAGGCAATTCAGCATCCAGCATACGCTTCAACCCTTGGGCGGCGGCACGCAAATCGTGGAGCAGAACGGCGCTGTTATCCAACTGGTTATCCTTCGAATCGAGTCCCGTAGCCTCTAAAAGCGCACCCAGGCGAGCAGCCTGAAGCGCGCCGGCCATGCCGCAGCCTCCCTTGATGGCGTGCCCAATGCGGCGAATCTCCGCAACGTCGCCTTTGGCGATTGCGGCTCCCAGAGCTTCAATCCGCCCACCGAGGTCGGCGACCACGACGGAGTAGATTTGCCGGACCGCGGACTCGGGCATCACCCTTCGCAATTGAGCAAGAACCTCGACGCTGACCACGGGCTCATTGGGTTCGATCAGTGTGGGGGCTGCCTCGGATTGAGTGCCGGCGAGCAGCTTGCGCAAGCTTTCAACGTTGAAGGGCTTGAGCAGGAAACCGTCGGCCGCATCGGCCAATTCAGGCGGCGCGTCGCTGCCGCTGATGGTGAAGATGCGGGCCCTGGTGCGGCCGCGAAGCTCCGCAATCAATTTTTTTCCGCTCAAGCCGGGCATCTGCGCATCCATCAGGATCACGCCCGGCCTGAACGCTTCATCGGCGAGCAAGTTCAGCGCAGCGTCCCCGCTCTCGGCCGTGTGTACGGTGAACCCGGACATGGTGAGCACCGTGGCCGCTACTTCACGGCTGACCAGGTCGTCGTCAATGAGCAGGACAACGGGGAGTTGCCTTTTCGGGGAGCGCTCGAGCATGCATCTAGTTTGCATCCGCCCCGCTCTGATAAGGAAAGAAATCTGCAGGGCGGTAATCGCTCTGGTTCAGCCACGGATTGCCGGGCACCATCGGCAGTGCAATCTGTATGCTGCGTAAACGGCCTAATGCGCGCTCGCGGCAGGCTCCGGCATCCCCAGAGCAGCGGCCGAAGGCAGATCCTGGCCGTTCTGCCAATCGTAACTGGCTGCACTGAATTGGTCGCCGCGCCGCTGCCACCGTTCGATCTCCAGGTCGTAGCGAACGGTCACGTTGTTGAGCCAGTATGGGCGGTTCTCGGCCAGCCACACCTGGCTGTACTCGCTCTTCAAGGCCGAGTAGGCGTCGCGCAAGTCCTGGCAGCGGCCATTCATGCTGCTGATCTCGTGCAGCAGATTGTCGGTGGCAACGTGTTGAGTGTTGTCGTGCTGCTGGGCAACTACCTGGGTGTAAATCGCCGCGATTTCATCTGCGAGCTGGAACTTGAGGCCGATGAGATCGAGACGACGAGCGCCAAGATCCATGGCCGTGAGCGCATCGGGCTCGGCCAGATTGGGGTTGTCACGACGCGCCTGGTCCAGCAGGACGATGGCCTGTTCGGCGTGGATGCGAAGGTCGTGCGCCACGGGCAGGATTTTGGGTTGAAGCGTTTGTCCTTCCGCGCTCCATGGGTCGAGCCAGAAAACCTGGTCGCTGGTCATGCCCGTCTTGGCGTTCATTAGATCTTCCTGCGCGGCCATCAGCTCCTTTTGGGCTGCGTTGATCTTGCCGCTCGGATCAAGATGAAAGACCTGCCCGTATTCATCCTGGTAATCGGCGATGGAGCTCTGGCCGCTCTGCCACGCGGCGGCCGCGCCGAAAAGGACGCCGTACCAGTCCACGTTGAAGAGGCCCTCTCCATCGTCGTTCCAGACACCAATGAGCGCGCCCGTGGATCCCAGACGCTGACCGTCGGCGATGAATCCCTGTATGTTCCAGAGCGCGATTCTGGCGACGGGATAGACCTCGTTCCAATTGGCGTCGCCGGGCCTGACCCAGGTTTCAATCCCGTTCTTGGCAAAGGGTTCAATGATGTTGTCGAAGCCCGTTGCTTTCGTGTAGTTCCACGGCAGGGCGATCATGTCTTTTGGAATCCCGGCGATTGCGTCCGGATTGGCGTCTGCAACGTCGCCCCAGAAGAGCAAGCGACGATTCAGGGGCGCAAGCGCGTCGTGAACCTGCTTGAGGAATGCGGCGTAGACCGGGCCGTAGCCTTGTTGCGCAACCGCATCGTGCGTGCGGCCCACTCCGAGATCGAAGGTTTCGTCGGCGCCGATGTGAATGAAGGGCGAGGGAAACTCTCGTGCGATCTGGGTGAACCAATCCTTGATGAGGGGAAGCGTGCCCGGTTGGCCAGGTGCAAGCACGTGACCGTGCGCCGTTTCCGCGTCATCCTGGTAGAGCTCCCACTTGAGCACATGATGCAGGTGGCCAAAGGCTTCCTGTTCCGGCACGATGGTGACGTGATACTGGCGCGCGTAAGCGACTAAATCCGCGACCTGTGCCGGCGTGAGCGAGCCCCCGGGGGGCGCAGCCAGCGGTTGATCGGGATAGAGGAGAGTGTGTTCGAAGTACGGCGAATAGATGTTGATCTTGAACGAAGCCAGCACGCGAATCTGATGCTTCTGAAAGTCGAGCGTGGGAAATGGGCCGCGCGAGAGGTCGTCGCTGATGCCGCGATATTGCATGGCCGGCCAGTCGCGCACCGTGCCCGTGGGAAGCATGCGCGGCGTTCCGGGCAAGGGCAGCAACTGCTTAAAGGTCTGCACGCCGTAAAAGACGCCCGAGCCGGTTGCACCGATGATTGCCGCCTCGTGCGGACCGATCACCAGAACGTAACCCTCCGATTCCATGACCGGATCGAAAGCGAGGTTATTGCCCGTGAGGCCCGCCTTCGCCACGTCGGAGCCATTGCGGAGAAGCGTGATGCGATACGGCGGCTCCGCGCTGGATTCGTTTGAGGCTGACGCGATGTGCTTCAGCGCATCCTCGAGATCGCGCGCGGCGAACTCGTCTTCCGCGTCGTGGCCGGGGACGGCAACGAGAATCTTGTCCGGCAGCTCCGTGGTCTGCCCAAGATTCGCCTCACGCGGAGCGGGAAGCAGGGCAAGCTTGGTCTGCGCGGCGCCCAGAGCGGAACCGGCAAAAAGCGCGGCGAGAGCCACGCGCGGCAAGGAGAATGAACCAAATCGAACGAAACTCTGCAACTCAAGACCGCCTTCGGCTCAAAACTTCCAGCCATTCCATGCGATGCGACCATTGTAGACTGGTGCATCGCACGATTCCGCTTGCGGTGAGATGCAGCGAGCTGGTCGCATGACGAAGAGCGAGAGGAAGACGTTCCCGTGAACTCCGCAGGGTTGCCCCATGCGACGACCTCGGCCGCGACGCGCCGCTACAACGGGTTTCTGCTTCTGGTCGCGGGCCTGGGCGGGCTGCTCTACGGCATCGACGTCGGCATTATCGGCGGGGCAGTGCCCTACTTGCAGGCCACTTCAGGACTGACCGCATCGCAACTTTCGTTCATCGTGGCCGCGGTGCTGCTCGGCAGCGTATTCTCCACTCTCTTTTCCGGCGTGCTGGCTGACTGGATGGGCCGCAAGCCGCTGATGATTTTGAGCGGGTGTGCATTTGTTGTGAGCATTCCCGTGATTGCGCTCTCATCCGGCTATGGGCCATTGCTTTTCGGGCGACTCTTGCAGGGCGTGAGCGGCGGGTTCATCGGGGTAGTGGTCCCGCTCTACCTGGCCGAGTGCCTGGCAGCGTCAAGCCGCGGCAAAGGCACGGCCATCTTCCAGTGGATGCTGACGCTGGGCATTGTTGCAGCGGCGCTGATGGGCATGTATTTCAGCTATCGCGTGGATGCGGTTGCCAAGCTGGGCGATTCCGCCGCGCTGCTCCGATTCGAGAATCATGCGTGGCGAAGCATCTTCTGGGTGTCGCTGCCGCCCGGCGCTGTGTTTCTGCTGGGCAGCCTGTTCGTCACGGAGTCGCCGCGGTGGCTTTTCCGTCGGGGGCGAAGGGATCAAGCGCAGGAAGCATTGCTTCGATCGCGCAGCGCTGAGCAGGCCGCGCTGGAGCTTGAGGAGATGGCGGCAACAGCGCACGCAGTTCGTGCCAGAGCCGGGACGCAAGTTCGAGATTCGCTGCTCAGGCGCAAGTACGCGATTCCGTTTCTGCTGGCCTGCGTGATTCTGTTTTGCAATACGGCCACAGGCGTGAATTCGATCATCGGGTACAACACAGGCATTTTATTGCAAAGTGGCTTGAGCGATCTCGCCTCGCATTGGGGCTACGTGATCTTCACGGTGGTGAATTTTCTGGCGACCATCATCGGCATCATGCTGGTCGACCGCAAGGGCCGCAAGTTCCTGCTGGTGATGGGCACAAGCGGCGTGATCGTGGCGTTGGTCAGCGTGGCATTGCTGTTCAGATCGACAGAAAAGCTGAGCGTGGATTGCCGCGACGCGGTGCAAGCGCTGGTTTCGCCCAGCCAGGATCTGACGCTGCGCTTCAATCCTGTCGAGGCAAAAGCGCTGCTGGCGACGCAAGGCGACGCGAGCACGGGAATCGACGGCAGTCGCGCGTCGCTGGCGATCATTTATTCCTACGGCGGCTTTACCGCTGCCACAAGTTTCGTCCGTTCGGACGATGCGGCGGCAGTGCCGATTGAGATCACGCGCGCAAGCTGCGTGCCTGCAAACAGAATTGAAGCGCTTTTCCGGAACCCGTTCGCCGATCTCGCGGCCGCGCAGACGGCTCCGCTCAAAATCGAGAAAGCCCTCGTCGGCCGTGTGCCCGAGGCTCGAAACGGCTGGCTGGTGGCGATGGGACTTTACGTCTTTATGGCGTTCTATGCTCTAGGTCCCGGCGTAGTGGTGTGGCTGGCGCTCAGCGAACTAATGCCCACGCGCATCCGCTCGAACGGCATGAGCATCGCGCTGGTGATCAACCAACTGGTTTCGACGACGCTGGCGGCAATCTTTCTGCCCTTCGTGAGCAAGCATGGCTACTCGTCGATGTTCGTTCTCTTCGCCGGCTTCACGGTGGTGTATTTCGTGGTGGCCGCATTCTTCCTGCCGGAGACGAAAGGCAAAACGCTGGAAGAGATTGAAGCGCACTTTGAAGGCGGAAAGTCAGCGAGTTAGCAAGTTGGCGGGTCGGCCGAAGCAGCGACAGGCTGCCATTGAACGCTACATCTCAAAAAAATTGACGCCTGTTTTTGGGGTTAAGTGGTTTATTTTCAGATGTTTATACCTTCGATCATTTCCCCTAACCCATTCATTCCAAAGGAGTTGCATCGCAAATTCCTGTAACTAAAGGAGCTAGGGAACCAGGTTTATGCGGTTGCGATCGACCAGAAATCGGAAGCTCGCTTTCTTCGATCTTCTGAAATTATTCTGCGCCAAGAGGCCGAAATGATCGGCAAACTTGGGAAGAAATATATTCTTTTTGGAATCAGCGCGATGAGGGCGAGTGCGGGGATTGCGGAGGTTGACAACCAAAGGGGTGGGCGGTGATTTGGACTGTTTGGCTGTTGCTCGGGGCGGGTTTCGAAGGCCCGTTTCTTTCGCCCCTACGGGGCTGAGAGGTTTTTGTGCGCCGTGACCCAGGGCTTACGCCCTGGGCTATTTTCTTCCCTCCCTTCGGGAGGGTTGTAGCGATCCCGATGATCGTGCGATCCCCGGTCCCTGAGGCGGGGCCTGGGGTGCTCGTCCATTTGTCATCTCGGGAAACAGAAATGTCCGCTAAACCTCCTAGGTTATTGTGCGGACGCAAAGGCCACGGCGTCGAATCCTTTCACCCAAGAGTCGATCACGGTCACACCGCCTGTTGTGTAGGCGTTCAAATCGAAAACTGTAGGGCCGTCCTTACTGATAAAGCAGCCGGTACCAACGGCTAATCGAGAAGTTCCCATTCCTCGGTGCGCATAGAAGTTACGAATGTGGCGCAGCGGCTCCGCCGGCGAGTTGATTGCGCCTAGGGCTGCTGCTACATTCGACAGATTCTGAATTGATAGTTTCTGTGCCGCGTCTACAGACGCCGCAGAATGCGCCCACCTCGGCTCCCATTTCCTTCTTTTCAAGGCGAGCAGAATTGGAATCACTGAGGATGGACCGACAATATCCGGCCTACTTCGCGTGAGCGGAATCCCTCCAAGAGTGACGGTGTTGCCGCACGCCGAGAGTATTATCAATTCCCTGCAGAATCTCGCCCACGCATCATGCATCCTGACAACTGCCATCTCGCATGCCAGTTGAGACTGGCGGGACTGTGGATTAGCGGCTGCCCTCTTGAACTCTCCACGTAGCCATGCCATTTCCGATCTGAGCCGTCGTAGCGGAATCTCGAAGGCGGATTCTGGCATAGGGGCTTTTAGGAAATGCCAACCGTGAGAGCATTAACGAACATTGGGAATCTTACCCTTCTGCTGGCGATTCTCTGTGTGCTCGATTTTGAGGCTTTCCAGAATTCGGCGAAAGGTGCGGGGGGTTCACCCTCTGCAGCTATCACGGCAGCCAAAGATTGTAGGTCATTGCGGACATGATCCAAATCGTTGGATATGGGCTGACGTTCTGGAATCTCCTCAGCATTCAAATCGCCGGCAGGAATTCCAATAAGCAGATAGGCCACGGCGCTAAATAGCATCAGTAGATGTGTAGGACTCATTATCGGGGTGTCGATGAGGTTTGGAGCAAAGTCTGTCTGAATCCTTTCCAAAACGGTATTCAGGTTTGCGATTGAGGTTGGATCAAATCCCTTGTCGTAGTCCTTGTACAACGTGTCGATTTTTGGCTGACCACCATCCTTCACGCCTTCAAGTAAAACGCCTACCATTTCCGCTGTGAGCGAATCGTCTAGCATCCGAACCCGTTCTCTAGTGCCTAACACCTTGAATTCTTCCCAAAACTTAGCCCACGCTCTTGATGCGTTTCGGATCGCCCATTTGAATTCACCCTGGTACTTGCCATGGCGCTTTTCCGGCGGATTGAGGGTTACTGTGTAAGAATTCAGCCGCGCAAAAACTTCGAGCACATCGTCTGTAGACGCGTTGAGCAATTGATCGACAGCTATTGCGTAGCTCAAGAACCCCTCCTGCTCTCCTGGCGTCAGGGTCGAGTATTTCTTGCCCGCGTATTCTGAGGCTCGCTTCGTGAGCGCGAATTTGTCTTCCGCGAAATTAAGGATTGCGCGAAGTCTCTGCTGGCCGTCAACAACTTCTCGGAGAGACTTCTTGGAAACAACGTCGACGCTTGTTCTGAGATAAACCTTCGGGATGGGCAATCCCCGAAGGATGGTGTCGATGAGAAACGTCTTGGCAGCGGGACTCCACACGTCTCCCCGCTGAAAATCAGGGTTCAATATGAGGGCCTTTTTCTGGTGCCATTCCAGAAAATCAGAAACGCGATATTGTTCAAGAATTGAAGGCATCCAGTCCTCTGAGAGCCTAAGGCGAGGTTCGCGGTTTAGGGCCTTAATCATAGCTCACCCCGGTGCCGATGCTGAGTTTTGGATGTGGATTGCTGAGCCTGCGATATTGTTGCCAATATATTCTCTTTGGAATCAGGGCGATAAGTGCCGGCGAGGGGGCGCGAAGTTGACAACGAGATTGCTTCTGGCGGCGAGGACGCCGCCAGTACAGCCAGTCTGGAGACTGGCGCTACAAACACCAAGGGCGCCCGCAACTGCGAACGCCCTTGAAGTCTGGGAGAGGATTTCGTTTACTTGCTGCCGCCCTGGACGCCGAGCTTTTCTTCGAGCGCGGCCTGCGCAGCGGCCAAACGCGCCGTGAGCAAGCGGAAGGGAGAGCAGGAGACATAGTTGAGGTCGATCTTGTGGCAGAACTTGACGGACTCTGGATCGCCGCCATGCTCGCCGCAGATGCCGACCTTGAGGTTCGCCCGCGTGTTGCGGCCCTTGGCCACGGCCATCTTCACCAGTTGGCCGACGCCCGCCTGATCGAGGGTGGCGAAGGGGTCCTGCTTGAAGATGCCGAGCTTGAGATAGGCCGGCAGGAAGTTGTTGATGTCGTCCCTTGAAATTCCAAAGGTCGTCTGCGTCAGGTCGTTCGTGCCGAACGAGAAGAACTCGGCCTCTTCGGCGATTTGATCTGCCGTGAGGGCAGCGCGCGGCAGCTCGATCATGGTTCCCACCATGTAGTCGACCTTGGTTTTCTTTTCGGCGAAGACTTCGTCGGCAACGCGGCGGATGATGGCGGACTGGTTGCGCATTTCTTCGATCGAGCCAATGAGCGGGACCATGATTTCCGGATGCGGATCGCCGCCCTTTAACTTTACGGCCACCGCAGCCTCGATAATCGCGCGCGCCTGCATCTCCGTAATCTCAGGGAACGTAATGCCAAGACGGCATCCACGCAACCCGAGCATCGGGTTCTGCTCGTGCAGTTCCTCAACGCGAGCAAGCAGCGGACGCAGCTCCTTGAGCTTGGGCGAACGCGGCTTGGTGTCTTCGAGGTGTTGAATTTCGACCAGCAGATCCTCGCGCTTGGGAAGGAACTCGTGCAGCGGCGGATCGAGCAGGCGAATGGTGACGGGCAGCGCCTCCATGGCCTTGAAGAGGCCGATGAAGTCGGCGCGCTGCATGGGCAGGAGTTTCTTGAGAGCCGCGCGGCGGGCTTTTTCGTCGGTTGCGAGAATCATGGTGCGCATGTGCTCGATGCGATCTTCGGCAAAGAACATGTGCTCGGTGCGGCAGAGGCCGATGCCTTCCGCGCCGAAAAGGCGCGCGTTTTTGGCGTCACGCGGAATGTCGGCGTTGGCGCGAACGCGCAGGCGGCGGACCGGGTCGACCCAGGCCATGAACTTGACCAGATCGGGATCGTTGGGCTGCGCTTCGAGCGTTTTGAGCTGGCCGGCGATGACGCGGCCGGTAGTTCCGTCGAGCGAGATGTAGTCGCCCTGCTTGAAGGTCTTGCCCTTGACGCGGAGTTCCTTCTTCGCTTCATCGACGACACAGTCGCCTGCGCCGGCCACGCAGCACTTGCCCATGCCGCGGGTAACGACAGCGGCGTGCGAGGTCATGCCGCCGCGCGAGGTGAGAATTCCGTCGGCCACTTCCATGCCAGCGATGTCCTCAGGGGTGGTTTCGCCGCGGACGAGAATGACGGACTTGTAGGCGCCGCTATTGTGCTGCTTGACCGCTTCTTCGGCCGTGAAGACAATCTGGCCGACAGCCGCGCCGGGCGAAGCCGGCAGTCCGGTAGCGAGCACTTCAATCTTCTCGCCCTTTTCCACGAGCCGCGGGACCAGGAAGTCGTAAAGCTGGTTGGGCTCGACGCGGAAGATCGCTTCCTCCTGGGTGATAAGGCCTTCGCGCACCATGTCGATAGCGACGCGGACCGCAGCCAGGCCGGTGCGCTTGCCGTTGCGCGTTTGCAGCATGTAGAGCTTGCCATCCTGGATGGTGAACTCGAAGTCCTGCATATCGCGGTAGTGCTTTTCCATGCGCCGCGTAATGTCTTTCAACTGGTCGTAGACCTTCGGGTTGGCCTTCTCGAGCTCGCTGATCGGGAGCGGAGTGCGAACGCCGGAAACCACGTCCTCGCCCTGCGCGTTCATCAGGTACTCGCCGAAAAAGATGTGCTCGCCGGTGGCGGGATTGCGCGTGAAGCCGACGCCCGTGCCGGAGCTCTCGCCGAGGTTGCCGAAGACCATGGCCTGCACGTTGACCGCGGTGCCGATCGAATCGTCAATGTGATTGATGCGGCGGTAAGTCTTGGCGCGATCGTTTTGCCAGCTTCTGAAGACGGCGTCGCGGGCCGCGACCAGCTGCACCAGCGGATCCTGCGGAAAGTCCTTGCCGGTTTCCTTTTTCACCAGCTTTTTATACTCGGCGATGATTTTTTGCAGCGCATCCGGCTGGAGGTCGTAATCGAACTTGATTTTCTTCGCGGCCTTTACGCCGTCGAAGATGTGCTCGAACTTCTTTTTGGGGACGTCGAGGACCACGTCGCCGAACATCTGGATGAGGCGGCGGTAAGAGTCATAAGCAAAGCGGGGATTATTGCTGCGCTTGGCCAGCGCTTCAACAGCCTGATCGTTGAGGCCGAGGTTCAGAATCGTGTCCATCATGCCGGGCATGGAGAATTTTGCGCCCGAGCGGACCGAGACCAGCAGCGGATTCTCGCCCGTGCCGAGCTTCTGGCCCTGCAACTTTTCCAGCTTCTCCAGCGCATCGAGCATCTCGGTCTCGATCTGCGGGCTCAATTTGCCGCGCATATATTCGCGACAGGCCTCGGTCTGGATCGTGAATCCGGGAGGCACGGGCAAACCGGCATTGGTCATCTCGGCCAGGCCAGCGCCTTTGCCGCCGAGAACGTCTTTCATCTTGCCGTTGCCATCAGCCTTGCCGCCGCCGAAGGAATACACATACTTGGTTGTTGTTGAGGTCGCCTCGGCGACCGACTGCTCCACTACTGCCTGCGCCATGAGATAAAGTCTCCCTTGCTTGTAGGTTCTTGTTGGTTTCCGCCGTGCGGTCCATAGGCAAGGGTAAAGGAACGGACGCCCGGCGCGCCAACAGGATGTTGATATGTAGTGACCGGTCAAGATGCGCTGGTCGTCTTTTCCGACCGAGGACAAGGTCAGCAGCAGCCGGTGCAGGTATAAGCGACGATTGATCAAGCTGATATTCGCGGGTCGAAACCGCATAATCATGATCCGTCGGGAGCTGCCTCTGACTACTGACGCGAGTCCGGCTGAGCCTGTCGCAAACGTCCGCCGAGGATTCTCCTTCGTGCTTGCTCCGGCTGCGGCTGACCCTGTCCTCGATTTGGATAACTTTGTTCATTGAAGGTTCTGTCTTTGTCTTTTCCTTCTTTGGAAAGTTCTTGCTTTTGTCCTTCGGTTCCGGTTATGCGGCCAGTTGCTGCTGGCACGCCGCTTCGGCCTTGATGCCGATGGCCCAGATGAAACCCAGCAGTTCTCGTCCGACTGCAGTCATGATCTTCCTCTGATCCTTGCCTGCCATGGTCAGCTTCATGTAGCGCTTGTGCAGGCGATTCTGTGCCTTCCAGGCTATTTCGGTGATCTCTGCCGGAACCCCTTGCTGTCGTTTGCGCAGCTTGGCCCCGACGCGGGGCAGGTGTCGGTAGCTCCACGCCGATTCCACCACGATGCGTCTGAGGTGCGCGTTGCCGGCCTTGGTAATGCCGCCTCTTCGAATGCGCTTGCCACTGGAGTCTTCGCTCGGGAATAGTCCGCAATAGCCCATCAGCTTCCGTGCACTCTCGAAGCGGGAGGAGATGTTGCCCAACTCGGCGGCGATTGTAACTGACGAAATATGTGCCACACCGCGCAGAGCCTGCAGACCCCGGATCACTTCCTGCATGGACTGTGGGGCCAGCTTCACCACTTCAAGGATGGCCTCTTCCAATCGCTTGACCCGTGCGCTCATGTGCTCGACTTCGTTCAGACAATCCACCAGGGTGGCTTGCTGCGCCGGCTGCGTATAGCGGATTTGCTCGAGCCAGGCCATGTAACGCTCTGTCCACGCCTTCAGTCCCAGCGTTGGACGTCGGCCCGTACGGAGAAGGAACTTGGTTAGACGATGCCGCGCACGCAACTGATCCTGCTTGGCCGCCTCCCGCTGCCGGACAAGATCGCGCAACGCCTCGGAGTCTTCATCGGGAACCCACACCGCAGTCAGATCTCCGGACCGGTGACTGCGGGCCAGCTTCAACGCGTCCCGCCGGTCCGTCTTCACGCGGTCTCCGGGCTTCTTCGGAACCAGGCTCGGCGCTACCACCGCGCACTCGACACCCAACTGCGTCAGCTGCCAGTACAGTACGAATCCTGTCGGCCCCGCTTCATAGCAGGCGCGCAGCTGCTCGGCAGGACCAAGCTTCTTGATGAACTTGCGGACCGAATCTTCACGGTTGGAAATCGTCCCCAGGCTGCACACCTCGCCGTCTGGCTCGGCTACTGCTACGGCTATCGTTTCGGCGTGGACATCTAAACCCAAAAATCGTAACTTCTCTCTCATGACCGGCTCCTCCGCTTGTGGCTCTGGACTGCGTTCTCAAAACAAACTCAGCCTAACCCACGACTAGCGCAGCGGGCCGGTCACTACATAATGACTACTTGGTGGCGAACAGGTGCTGCCGTCCGAGCTGGCAACGGGATTGCAGAAGAGGGAGTGCGATCGGGACTGGCGGGCTACTTGACGAGGCCGGCGCGGTGGATCCGCTCCACCGGCTTGTTGTAGCGGCCGAGGAGGGCGTTCCAGCGGACGATGGCGATGTCCTGCAACATTCTCGTTCCGTCGCGGAGGTAGCTGATGCGGGTGCGCTCGTCGTGGGCCCAGCTTACGGGGACTTCGTCGACGCGGTAGCCGCGCTTGCGAGCGATGAAGAGAATTTCGGGATCGAAGCCCCAGCGATCGATGGTCTGGAGCTGGAAGACGGTTTGGGCGGCGCTGCGGGTGAAGGCTTTGAAGCCGCATTGGGTGTCGGCGTAAGGCAGACCCATGACGGCGCGGGTAACGGCATTGAAACATCGGCCGAAGAACTGGCGGTAAAGAGGCTGGCGGATGGTTTGGCGGGTGCGCTCAAGCCAGCGAGAGCCGATGGCGATGTCGGCGCCGGCGGCGATTGCGGCAAAGAGGCCAACAGCTTCTTCGATGGGAGCGGAGAGATCGGCGTCAGTGAACATGACCACTTCGCCAAAGGAGTGAAGGAGGCCGTTGCGCACGCTGTAACCCTTTCCACGGTTACCCGGATTCTGGAGCATGCGGACCTCAGGATTGTTTGCAGCGAAGGCGCTGACCAACGCAGCAGTTTGGTCACGCGAGCCGTCGTCGACGACAACGACTTCGGCGTTCCACCCGTGCCGGCGGATGCAGGCGACGACCGCCTGAAGCGCGCCCATAATGCGCGCGGCCTCGTTAAATGCAGGGATGACGATGCTGTATTTCGGGTAGCTCATTTGCCTGTTGGAGGTACAGAGCGGTTCCACAATTCGCGTGCCCTGTCCAACGTCCTGCAGGGTGGCTTTTTCTCGGCGAAAAAGCCACTTGGCAGATGCGGACCTAGGTATAGCAATTGTGGAACCGCTGTAACGACCAATGTACCGTATGCCGCCCGCGAGAAGGAAAGTTGGACCCCGGGTGGGCGGATTTGACCCTGCCGTAGAGGGCCGATGGAGCCGGGAAGGCCCAGGGGGAAGACAACCCGTAGTCGGCCAAACTGCTGATGCGCAAAGGATAATTTCGAAAAAGGGGCTTGCATTTTCCTGCTTTCCTCGGCACAATCCGGTTATGCTGGATGCGGAGGTCTGTGGGAGATGACAAAGGCGGACTTGGTGGAGAAGGTGACCGGGCTGGGAGATTTGACCCGGCGCGACGGCGAAGTGATTGTGGAGACCATCTTCGGATCCGTGATCGGCGCCCTGCAAAGCGGAGACAAGATCGAGATTCGCGGCTTCGGCTCGTTTCGCATCCGCCAGCGCAAACCCCGCATTGGCCGCAATCCCAAAACCGGCGCGAGAGTCGATGTTCCGGCGAAGAAAGTCCCCTACTTCAAGCCGTCAAAGGAACTGCGCGACCTGGTGAATCCGGGCGAAGCGGCGAAGGCGTAGCCGTTCCCGGCGTTGAAGCCGCATTCTGAACCGAATCCTGTCACGAAGGTTAAAGCCCGGTGGTGATTCTTTCGCCCGCTAAAGCGGGCTTGAGACGGATCTCTCTGGTTCTGGTCCCCAGGCTCGCGCCTGGGGCTATCGTCTGCCGCCCGCTACGCGGGCTTTTTTGTCGCTGGCCGAATGCCGATGACTGCCATCATGCGCCCGGTGTGACCGTGCGAGGCGCGATGGGAGAAGAAGAGTTCGGTGTGGCATTGCGTGCAGCCGCCGACGATTTGAATCGATTCCGGGCTGAGGCCGGCCGAGAGAAGCTGGCGGCGATTGGCTTCGACGAGATCGACGTGAAGGCTGGGACCGATAGGTGAATGGCCGGGCGCGCGCTGGGTGAGAAAAAGCATGGGGTATTTCGTACGCACAGGGTCCGTGTCGTAGACCTCGCGAAAGAGTTCGTGCGCGTAGGAGAACTGCGATTCGAATTCCGAGAGAACTTCTTCACCGACGGCGTAACAGCAGAGGCCAATGCCCGGGCCAATGGCGGCGATAAGGTCCTGCGGACGAGAGCCGAAGGCCAAACGCATGCTGCCGACGCCCGATTCGACGATGCGCTTGACAGTTCCGCGCCAGCCGGCATGAAAGGCGGCGACGGCGCGGCGCTTGCGATCGGCAACCAGCACGGGAATGCAGTCGGCAGTTTGAATGGCGAGGAGCAGGCCGGATTCCGCGGTGATTTGCCCGTCGGCCCTGTGCGGTTGCTTGCGGGAGGCGTCGGCGCTGACGGCGTGAACGATGCGGTTGGAGTGGAACTGGCGGAGCGAAATCAACGGCGTCGATGCATCGGACGTCACGGCTTCGGCGAGGAGACGCCGGTTGCGAAGGACGGCTTCGCGATTATCGGCGGCGGTGAAACCGAGGTTCAGCTCGCCCGCCACGGCGGGCAGGCTGGGAATGTCGACATCGGAAAAACTCTGGACAGAGTAGGCCGTGCTGAGGCCGCCCCTGCGCGTGCTGAACCCTGCCCAGAGCCAAGGAAGGTCCCAGCCGGGGATCGGGAGCCACTCAACACCGTTAGTAGCGTGGCAGAGAGCGGGGACCGGAGCGGTAAGCTCTTCAGGAGTGTTGTGGGATAAACGGAGTGTGGGGCGGATGTTGCGGGTAGACCGAGATTTGGCTGGGCGCGAGCTGTGGGTGACCCCAGCACGAGAAAGGCGGAGATCGATTGCCTTGAGGGCTGACGCGGAGGTGGGTTTCTTGCCGGAAGAAGGCGTCATGCAGACTTTATTTTAGTTTGGGATCTGCATTGAGGCGCTACATGCTCGGGGGGAGCATGTGGGCCTACCTTCCGGTAGGCCCGCTCGAGAGGCAATTTTGGGAGGGTGACCAGGGGGGATTTTTGGGAAGAGGTTCCGAAGAACCCTCAAGTGAGAGTTGTTGCCTTTCTTTGGCGGGACATTTGGGGAAGCCTCTGCTAATTACCTCTTAAGATGCCTAATCTCAGGAAAGGTTGCAAGGGCTAAATTGAAGAATTGGTCCGACGATGTGTGAAAGCGGCGCCTTTTTACCGGTACGGCACCTTATTTGTCCCGAAATGGGCAATCTGCTTGAAAATGCAGGGTCAAATTGGGCACTCTTTGAAGTGTGAAGCGATCGCTTACCCTCGTCCTCGGCATTGTCCTGATCGGGGTGATCGGGTACCTGATGTATGAGTATCGGGGGTACCTCGGACTGGGTGGCGCCGGAAACGGGCAGGGGAATGGGGCGAACCCGGGCGGGCAGGGCGGCCAGGCGGCCTGGCAAACCATCGATCGGACGGCGGATGGGTTCAAGGTGCAGATGCCGGCAGCAGCGAGCGAGACCCCGGTCTCGGCTTATACCAGCAGCGGCGTGGTGGAACAGGTGGAGATGATCGAGGGGTCGGCGGACGGTGAAACCACTTACGCAGTGGCCTGGGCAGATAACCCGCCAGTGGAGCGGGCGGCCAGCGACGACCCAGAAAAGACGCTGGAAATGGCGCGAGACGGCGCTTTGGGGCGCACCCAGACCAGCCTGATCAGCGAGTCCAGGACCGACCAAAATGGGAACGACCACAATGGCGGCGAAACGGATGGATACATAAGCCGGGATTTTCTGGCGCGCAACGCAGGCGGAGGGATTTTGAACGGGCGGCTGATTCTGAAGGGAACGAAACTCTACATGCTGATTGCGACCTTCCCAGACACCGGCGCGCGGCACGAAGAGGACGTGAATCGGTTCTTTAATTCGTTCAGGCTGACGACGGTTCCGCCGCAATAAACCAGCTGACAGGATCTCGAATTCTTGGGCAAGAGCCAGAGTTATTGGGCAATGCCCGAATTCCGGATTTGCCCGAATCGAGTCGAGCTGACTCGTGTTTAGCAGGGCATAACTGACGGATTGGCGACCACCCGCCCACTGCCTTGTCCATTATCGCGCTGCCCTCAAGTCAACAACTGAGTTCGAAGTATGCGCATTGCCGTTCACGGCGTGCGTATCCTGTGCTTGTGGCTACTCCAAAGGTAGACCGCCCAGAGGAAGCTTGCGGCAACCCACATCGCCCCAGCGAGACCCAGCCTGTTGTTCAGACCAGTCTGCCAGCCAGGCAGAAATAGATGGAATACAAACACAATTGGCAGCAGAGCGAAGAAGCTGCTTGAAATCATCGCAGTTGCTCGCCTGCTTAGACGGGCGAAATACAGAAGCCAGAAAAGCCCTGCGACACACCAGAAGAGCGCCAGTTGCCAGGGATTGTTTAGAAACGCGATCCAATCCACCCGCCCATTTCCGTAGACGGGCATTAGTGGTGCGCAAGTGAAAAGGAGAGCTACTCCAAAGACCACGCGACGCCGCAAGAATTGTTTGCGAGCCCGCTGCAGGTCGCGCTTTTCTCTTTCCGCCTCCGCTCGAACCGGCGCTGTCCCACGCAACTGTTCGAGAGGCATCGCAGCCCCTCGCGCGATTCGCTCAAAGTCCGGGTTCTCCCGGAAATAGTTCTCCACCAATTGCTTCGTATCCTCGCTGGCCTCGCCAGAAAAATAGACCGGCAGCAAATCGGTCATCACTTCGCGTGTGATATTCATCGCTTTTCTCCTGAAACTTCTAATTCTTAGCGGATCGGATTTCGGACCGCCATCAGCCTTGCCCGCGCACGGTGCACTTTCACCCTGGCCGCTGCCGGCGTGATGTCCAGCGCAGTAGCGATCTCCTCATACGGCATTTCATCGAGCGCACGCATCAGCAGCGCGGCGCGATCGGTCTCCTGCAGTTCCTCGAGCTCTGCCAACACCGTCTCCAATTCCTGCCTGTGTTCCAGGCGCTTGTGCACACCAGCTCCTGGGTCCGTGTGCTTTTCGTCCAGCTCCACTCTTCGCCAGCTTTGCCGCTCGAAGTCACGGTGAAGATTCCTTGCAACTGCGAAGAGATAGCTCTTCACCGTGAGTTCCCGAATGCGGCCGCGCGTCGACCAGACGCGCAGGAAAGTCTCTGAGGTGATATCGTCCGCCAGCGCGCGGTCGCCACACAGAAACAGAGCAAATCGCCGCACCGCTGGCGCGTATTTCTCGTAAAGACTCTGGAAGTCCATCTGTCACAGAGAGTACGCGCGAAGAGGCCAGATGTTACACCGGCTCCGAGCTGTTTCTCTCTCCGCGTTCGGGACAGAACAAAACTGGAGCAGCTGGGAGATTGGGTTTTGGACGAGCTCAACAAGCGACTAGTCGCAGAGTCGCTTATCGAAAAATCGCGTTCCGGCCGAGTGGCCGACGACCGGGAGGTTTCTGGTTAAATAATGGTTCCCCACGCCGGCGTCACCGGCGGCCTCCCATGCCAGGCGTCACCGGGCTCTCGCTCGCTGGCCGCTCCTTCTTTGGAAACGAGAATCGCCCGGGCCGTCGTACGGAGACTCGAGGTGTGTTTCGCTCCGAAAGGAGATTACGCTTTTGGACGCGCAAATCTTTCGACAAAACGGGTGATGAGGTTGACAGGCAGGAAGCGAACGAGAAACGAGCGGAGTTTGCCGCTCAGCTTGGGGCTGATGGTGCGCTGACCGCGCGCAAGGGCGT
This sequence comes from uncultured Acidobacteriaceae bacterium, assembly GCA_963823805.1. Taxonomy (GTDB): domain Bacteria; phylum Acidobacteriota; class Terriglobia; order Terriglobales; family Acidobacteriaceae; genus Telmatobacter. The sequence continues at coordinate 1,551,343 of CAWGMW010000003.1, forward strand.
CGATGGCGATGCGAGCAACGTCTTCAGCAGATTGCAGGTCGCGGCTACGGAACCGGCCAGCTCCGGCGACCTCGAAGAATTCGCTCTCAGTGGTTCCGGGGCAGAGCGCGGTAACTTTCACGCCGAACTTCGCGACTTCAGCGGCGACGCCGAGCGCAAAGAAGCGGTCGAATGCCTTGGTGGCCGCGTAAGTGGAAAGGTAGGGGACGGGCTGAAAGCTGGCAGTGGAAGCGAGGACGAGCATCCAGCCGCGACGCCGCTCGACCATGCAAGGAATGAAGAGACGCGAGAGGCGGACAACGGCTTCGCAGTTGACGCGGACCATGCCGGACTCCTGATCGGCGTCGCTGGTGTGGAATGCGCCATATAGGCCGAGACCGGCGTTGTTGACGAGGATGTCGACGACGAGGCCGGAGCCCTCGGTGGCGTCGAAGATTTGCTGGGGAGCGGATGGATCGTTGAGGTCGGCAACGACGATGCGCGTCTCGATTCGCGTGTCGGGACTGTTGGCGGCGAGCTCGGCGGCGAGGGCTTGCAGGCGATCGCGGCGGCGCGCGGTGAGGATGAGTTTTGCGCCACGGGCGGCCAGCTCGCGCGCCAGGGCCGTGCCGATTCCGGAGCTGGCCCCGGTGACTAAAGTCCACCTGTTGTGAAAGTCATTCATTTTCGCCATCGCTCTATGATCTTAGAGGATGGGGGTGACGGAGGATGCCGAAGAAGACAGTGCTTGGGTCTGGAATTCTCGAATTGCAACCATCAGAACCTAAACAGGCTGCGTAAAAACTCGTCATGGGGAGGGAAACGATCGCTCAGGGGCTAAAGCCCTCGATTTTTTCTTGCGACATTTGCGGCATGGCTAAAGCCAAGCCCTGATACAAGGCTCCGGCGAAGCAGTTTTTCCGCAGCCCGCTACTGGGCCGGGGCGGCAGGCGCCGGGGATTGCCCCTTGGAGAAGGTGCGAATGTAGATGATGAGGTTCCAGACCTCTGTATCGGTGGCGCGACCCTCACCCTCGGGAGGCATCTTGTCCTTGCCGTTGCGAATGATGTTGAACAGTTCCGAATCTTCCTTGCCGGCGAGAGATTTGGGATCGGTCCAATCGGCGAGCGTGAGCTCCATGCTGGTGGCGATATCGGTTTTGCCGTTTCCATTGTCCCCATGGCACATGGAGCAGTCCTGCCGATACAGGGTCTTGGCCCTGGCTTGCGATTCGGCGGTAGGCTTGACTGGATTCCTGACTGCCGCAGCGGGCGCGGTCGTGGCTGTCTGTGGGGTGGGAAGAGCGGGCGCGGGGGTGGGAGCGGCAGCAGCAGGCGCCGGCGCGGTTTGCTGCGGAATGCGGCCTCGCAAGGGTAAACACGCAACGGCCAGCAGGGCCACCGCAAAAAAGAGCAGAAGTGACTTCAACATGAAAGCCTCCTCGCAAGATGTCAACGATCGGGCATCTTTTGACTTAAGCGGAATTCTGCGAGGAATTATAGGCCGTTTGCATGGAAAGGGCTATGCGAATGGGCACAGGGACCGCGTCCCAAAATGATTTCCCACAGGCCTTGAAGCAGCAGCATGGGAAGTTGATACTTGGACTATGGCGAAAAGTTCGCGTAATCAGGGCCGGACAGGCCGATCATCGATAGAGCCTAAACAAACCTTCTGGGGTTCTCGGATGAACGGGTCTTCATACTCCCTCGTTTGCGGTGATTGCATTACGTGGATGGATAGCCGAGTCGCAAATTCGATCCATGCGATCGTGACCGACCCGCCGTACGGGTTGCGGGAATTCACTCCGATCGAGCAGCGCAAGCTCCGAGAGAGAAGGGGCGGAATCTGGCGGATTCCTCCGGCCTATGACGGTTGCCTGCGCAGTCCACTCCCGCGTTTCACTGTCTTGACGCCGCCTGACCGAGAGAGATTGCGAGAGTTTTTTGAGGAATTCGCCAAAAGGGCATTTAAGGTGCTGGCTCCGGGTGGACATCTATTTGTTGCAAGCAACCCCCTTCTCTCGCACCTCGCGTATATCCCTATGATGGAGGCGGGATTCGAGAAGCGCGGCGAGGTCATACGTTTGGTGCAAACACTGCGCGGCGGCGACAGGCCAAAGAATGCCCACGAAGAGTTTTACGACGTCTCGGTAATGCCGCGCTCAGCCTGGGAACCCTGGGGCATTTTTCGCAAGCCTTTTCAAGGGCGTGTGCAAGATAATCTCAGAAAATGGAAGACGGGGGGATTACGGCGGGTCGCTGATGATTCGCCGTTCTCGGACGTAATCGCCTCGTCCCCTACTCGCGGCGAGGAGCGAAAGCTGGCGCCACATCCCGCGTTGAAACCACAGTCCTTCATGCGGCAGATTGTGAGGGCGTCGTTGCCTCTTGGAGAGGGCGTGGTATTGGACCCATTTATGGGCGCGGGCTCAACGATTGCCGCAGCTCTCGCGGTAGGCTATACAGCCATCGGCATTGAACGCGATGAAGTTTACTTCAACATAGCGAAGAAGGCCGTCCCGCTACTTGCCGGGCTTGCCGTTAATGGTACGACCCGAGTCATAAAGACGAACGGGGTTGTACACTTGAACGGAAATGGCTCCAAACATAACTTCATCCACTGACGGATTTAATCGGTCGGTAGCTTTGCCTCCTGGCCTGAATGTTAATCACATTCGACGAGCAATTGAGTTCGTTGAAGCAAAAGCCGAGGAACTGGTCGAGCTTTATTTTGAACAGGCCAATGTTTTTAGCGCTGTAGTCGGCATCCTAGGTGTTCGAGCGCTTGACTCGTTAAGTCCATACAAGCGCCACAAACACCCCGATGTCGCGCAACAGCGATTTCCAGATCTATCGCTCGGTGGAAAGATTGATCCGCCGCCGCATGAGGCACTCGAATCCAAAGGAAGCACACGCCCTTGGGCCATACAATCTCATTACAATCATCCAGGTTGGTATATCGTTTGGCGCTACCATATCGATCCGACGCGGACGATTAAACGAGATAAGCCCGTCGTCATCTGGCGAGTCGACCTGCCGTTTCTGCGGCAAGAGAGTTGGAAGTACGAAGGCAGTAAGGCGGGCGAGGGACATGGAGGCAGGACTCATACCTTCGGAGTCAGGAATCCCAAGGACGTCGTTTCTGCCTCGGTCGTTTACCAAGCGCCCGAAATCGTCCTATACCGTGGAAGGCCAACTTTGGCCGAGGGCGAGGAACCGTCGAGCTGAACCAGAGACGAGGGCACGCTTAGCATTTTGGCTTAGCCTTCGGTTTCCAATACGCTGTCGGGTTTCAGTGCACGCCACCGCCGCCCCCGCCTTCGCCAGGCTTGTTCTTGCTGAGGAGAAAAGCTAGGAAGACAAGGATAATCGAGGCATAAGAGAGCTCCATGTAGACGTCCTGGTAGCCCTGCGTAGTTCCCTGAGCCAGCATCTGGTTGTAAATCTGCGCGGCAGCCATGGCTGCGCTGTTGGCCGAGCCAAATGCGTGGCTGAAGGCCCCGGTGAGGGCTTGCACGTGCTGGTTGTAGGCGATGGATCCGGGCTGCATGGCCTGCTGCAGGTGCTGCTCGTGCCACATGGCGCGGCTGGTGACCTGGGCGTTGGTGATGGCAATGAGGATGGAACCGCCGATGTTGCGAACGAAATTGATGAGTCCGGCGACCTGGTTGCTCTGCTCTTTGGGCATTCCCACGTAAGCCGCGGTGGTAATGGAAATGAAGCAAAACGGCAACGGAAACATTTGCACGACGCGCAGCCACGATGCCTCGGCAAAGCTCATCTGCAAGTTGGTCACGACCGCCGCGTAACGGAAGGTGATGACGAGCATCATAAAGCCGAAAGCGGCGAGGTAGCGCGCGGAAATTCTCCCGGTTGCAATGCCGGCCAGCGGCATCATGAAGACAAGCGTAACTCCACCCGCGGTGAGCGCAAGGCCGGCAATGGTTGCGGTGTAGCCGAGCAACTGCTGCGTGAATTGCGGCTGGAGAACGGTGTTTGCATTGAGAACACCGCCCACGAGCATCATGAGGAAGCAGCAGATGGCGAAGTTTCTGTAGCGGAAGAGGCGCAGGTTGATGAGCGGCTCTTTCTGTCTCCATTCCCAGACAAAGAGGCCGATGATGCCCACGATGAAGAGAGCCGCGAAGACGCAGATGAAGGTGGAGGAGAACCAGTCATTTTCTTCACCCTTGTCGAGCATGATCTGCAGGCCGCCCATGGCGAGGGTGAGAAAGCCAAGGCCGACATAATCCATTTTGAACAGGCGGGAGCGATCGGCTTTGATCCAGGGCGGATCTTCGACGAGGCGCGTGACAAGGATGAAAGCGAGAATGCCGACGGGAATGTTGATGAAGAAGATCCAGCGCCAGGAGAAGTTGTCGGTGATCCAGCCGCCGAGAGTGGGGCCGATGGATGGCGCGAGCACGGCGACGAGGCCGTAGAGAGCAAAGGCCTGTCCGCGCTTGTGCGGTTCGAAGGAGTCAGCCATGATGGCCTGCGCCATGGGTTGCATGCCCCCGCCGCCGGCTCCCTGAAGGACGCGGCAAAGCAAAAGGATGGGCAGGGAGGGAGCGATGCCGCAAAGAAAGCTCGCGACGGTGAAGATGGTGATGCAGAAGACGAAGAAGTTGCGCCGGCCCATGACTGACGAAGCCCAGCCGCCCAGCGGGAGCACGATGGCGTTCGAGACAAGATAGCTGGTGAGCACCCACGTAGCCTCGTCGCTGCTTGCGCCGAGCGCGCCTCCAATGTGCGGCAGGGCCACGTTGGCGATGGAAGTGTCGAGCACTTCCATAAACGCGGCGAGGGCCACCGACATTGCGATCAGCCACGGATTCACACGCGGCTTCCAGGCCGCGGGCAGCGCGAGATTCGGATTCTGAACCTGCGAAGGCGGGGCACCGGCTCCCGATCCGTTACGCTTACTGGCGGCGGGATCGGATGGCAGAGCGGGTAATGTGGAGTCGATCGCGGACAACAGTTTTTCTCCTCTGTTGCTTGGAGCTTTGTTTTGTGTAAGGGCCGGGGAAGTGCGGCGTTCAACAAGTCGCGTGTACTTCTATCTAGATTCGCATAGGTGCCAAGAGGGTGCACGGAAATGTCGATGTACATTGGGAGGAAGGACATTGCCATGCGCCGCCGAACCTTCATTCAGACACTTCCTCTGGCTGCCGCAGCTTCGGCCGCCACGATGCAGAGCCATGCCACGGGCCTGAGCCAGAGCGGGTCAGAAGAAATATCCGATCTGCCAAAATTCCAACCTGCCGACGCGGAGCAATTCATTCGCCCCGATGTACACGCCGGCGACCGGCCTTCCGGCGCGAGCTTTGCGACACGCTCGCCAGCGCTGGGAATGAACGGTGCCGCGGGAACAGCGCATCCGCTGGCGACACAGACGGCGATCACGATGCTGAGACGCGGCGGGTCGGCCGTGGATGCGGCAGTTGCTGCGAATGCCGTGCTCGGATTCGTTGAGCCAACGAGCAGCGGATTGGGCGGCGACTGCTTTGCGTTTGTTTGGGATCCGGAGGCGGGCAAGCTGCGGGGCATGGCCGGTTCGGGCCGGTCACCCAAAAGCCTATCGCTGGCCACGGTGCGATCCCGCGCGGTAAATGGACACATTCCCTCGGTGGGAGCGGTGAGCGTTTCGACGCCCGGCGCGCTGGACGGTTGGTGGACGCTTCACCAGCGCTACGGCAAACTGAAGTGGGCCGAGCTGTTCGAGCCTGCGATCGCCGCGTGCGAGGCAGGCGATCCCACGCCACAAATCATTGGCTACTACCTCAAAGGCAATCTGGAATTCTTCGAGCACGCCGGTTCGGCGATTGAAGAGACAGCCAACGCGATGAAGACGTACAAGCTGCCGAACGGGGTTTCGCCAAACGAGTACGATGTGCGGCGGAATCCGGACCTGGCGCGGACCTACCAGATGATCGCAGCGGGCGGCCGCGATGCGTTTTACGACGGCCCGATTGCGCAAACCATCGACGCGTATTTCAAGCGCATTGGCGGATGGCTCTCTGCCGCCGATCTAAGTGACTACCATGCGGAGTGGGTGGAACCGCTGGTGACGAAGTATCGCGGAGTGGATGTGTATGGAATGCCCGCGAACACGCAGGGGCTGGCGACGCTGCAGATGCTCAACATGATCGAGAATTTCGATATGCGCGGCTACGGGTTTCAGTCGCTGCAATCGCTTCAAGTGCAGATTGAGGCGAAGAGGCTGGCTTATGAGGATCGAGCGCGGTATTATGCCGATCCGCACTTCGCAAAGATTCCCATTGAGTGGCTCAACTCAAAGGAGTACGCGAAGGAGCGCGCGAAGCTGATCCGGCTGGACGCGATCAACGACCACGTTTCGCCGGGGCAGGCTCCGAGCCATGGCGATACGACGTACTTCACGACCGCCGACAAAGACGGGATGATGGTGTCGATCATCCAATCGAATTTCCGCGGCATGGGATCGGGGCTGGTTGCCGATGGACTCGGCTTCATGTTCCAGGATCGCGGCCAACTCTTCTCGCTCCAGGATGGACATCCGAATATCTACGCGCCGGGCAAGCGGCCGTTCCAGACGATCATTCCCGGATTCGCGTCGAAGGACGGCGTGCCTTGGCTTTCGTTTGGCGTAATGGGCGGCGACATGCAGCCGCAGGGACAGACGCAGATTGTTCTGAACCGCGTGGATTATGGGCTGGACGTGCAGGGCGCGGCCGACAGCCCGCGCTGGCACCATGAAGGCTCATCACAGACGATGGGTGAGGATCGACCCGGCCTGGGATCACGCGGAATCCTGCGGCTCGAAGCGGGCGTTCCTGCGACAACGCGCAAGGCGCTCGCCGATCTTGGCTGGCCGATAGGCGAGAGCGACGGCGGATTCGGGCGTTACGAGTGCATCGAGCTTCGCAAACAGGGCGCTGATCGCGTGTACGGGGCAGGCAGCGAGATGCGTTGCGACGCGGTGGCGCTGGCGTATTAAAGCGGAACCAGAGTAACCGTGTCCTGTTGGTTTTTCGCGCAGGTTCACCGCTCCCTGGTGGTCGCGTCGACTTGAACCGAGCGCTTTCGAGATACTCCGACTCTGGTTCCGCTGCAAGCGTGCGCGGCGCGACGGCAGTTACTGCGCGACCGGGTGCATATACACTTGCTGCGGCGCGTCGAACTTTGCCGCTATAGCCAGCTTCAGCTTCATGCTCGCCATCTGGGGCTTGCCAGCCATGGGTGTCATGAACTCCAACTCATACTGGTTGTCGAGACGGCGGCCAATATCGGCGAGGTACGGCTCGAGCGTGACTGGGTCACCGTTACCCTGCCAATAGCTGTTGCCTCCCGTGGCATCGGTGAGCTCCGACAGCAGGCTCTGGCCGGTGAAAGCCGCAAAGCCGGAGCGACCGAGCAAGCCCGAGCTGTGCCAGTAGATGGTGTAGACGACGAGATGGGCGCGTACCGAGTCTTCAATGGCCGCTTGCACGTACGGATCCTCGGGATCGTATCGCGGGTCGTAATTGTCAACGCCGTCTGTCACGGCGACGACCTCGCGCCGCGCATGTGCGGCCGTCGAAGGCCAGTGCCTGGCCAGGTCAGAGAGGCAGAAGTACGGACTCGCACTCACGCCGGCCGTCCCTAGAGGCAGGTGCAGCTGGTGAACGGCTGCGGTGTGGTCGGCAGTCAAGGGACCGGCAAGTGCGGCACGGCCGTTCTCCATATAGGCGACCGCGACCTTGGCATTAGGCGGTAACCCCTGGATAAATTTCGCAATGTCGGATAACTGCAGCCCGAGGCTCTGGCGCGCTCCATCGTCGATGAGGACGACCACCTCAACTTTGTCGAGTGGGCCGCGCAAAGGAGCCCACCCAGTAATGGTCGAGTTCTTTCCGTCGACTTTGACTTGCAAGGCTTGCTGGGGGATGCCGCCGGGGATTTCACTTCCGGAGAGAAGGGTGACAATCGCCTGTCCCTGCTGCTGATTGCTGCTGTCGGCCGCCAGTGCGGGGATTGCCGCGAGCAACGTTCCGGCCGCCACCAAAGCAGCGAGATGAAGTTTCTGGATACGCATAGCCGTTGCTCCTTTCATAGACGCCCCTTTGAGCGCCGTTCGCTGAATATATAAACCCGTCCTGCAGCTGTTAGATGCGGTGAGGAAGCGTTCGTTGCGGATGGGCCAGGCGGAATGAGACCGGGATGCGACCTAAGACTCATGTATTGGACGTGCTACCGGAAAACATGACCAGGCCGCTTAGCTACTTCGCTTGGCCGACCAACATGCGGGTCCAATCATTGCTATTGCGCTCACTCGTTGGACAAAAGCGGGCCTGGGCGAGAGAATTGTGCTTGCTTTTCGGGGGCAGGATGACGACATCGATGTTGACGAGAAGGGATTTCGTTCGGATTGGCGCAGGAGCGGCTATGGCCGGGGCGGCCGCGAAAGCAGTGCTGCTGGAGCCTCCCGTGCTTGCAGCCCAGGCAGATGCGGGCGGGAGAAAGATTCGTTTTGTGTCGATCGGGACGGGAATTCGCGGCTGCGATCTGCTGCGCTCGGCGCGCAACGTGGCGACGTGCGAGTTGGTGGCGACAGCGGATCTCTACGAAATGCACCGCAAGGCGGGACTTGAGGCCTATGGCGCGGACGTGCCGACAACAGGCGATTACCGGCCGCTGCTGGAGCGCAAAGACGTTGATGCGGTGATTGTGGCGGTTAGCGACCATCTGCACCGTTCGATCGTGCTGGATTGCCTGGCGGCAGGCAAAGATGTGTACTGCGAAAAGCCGATGTCGCACACGGTGGCGGACGGATTCGCCATGGTGGAGGCCGTGAAGGCGAACAACCGAATCATGCAGGTGGGAAGCCAGCGTGTGAGCAACATCGTGTACAAGAAAGCGCGCGAGATCTACGCGTCGGGGCGGCTGGGCGAGGTGAGTTATATCGAGGGCCATTCCGACCGCAACTCGCCGTCGGGCGCATGGGTCTATCCCATTCCGCCGGACGCGAGCGAGCAGACGATCGATTGGAAGGCGTTCTTACGCGACGCGCCCCAGCGGCCTTTTGACGCCGTGCGATTTTTCCGCTGGCGGTGTTTCAGCGATTACGGCGAAGGAGTGGCGGGCGATCTTTATGTTCATCTGCTTTCGGGAATTCAAAGCGTGAGCGGAATCAACGCTGCGCCGAAACGGGCGCAATCGAGCGGCAGCCTGACCTACTTCAAAGACGGACGCGACTTTCCCGACCTGCTGGCGACGTTGTATGAGTACGATGGCGCGATCCTGAATCTGCATTGCAACCAAAACAGCGCGCAGGGCGAACCGATCATCTTCTACGGCAAGGAAGCGACGATGACCATCAATGGCAATACGCTCACGGTGGTTCCGCAGGATACGCGCCCGCAGCCAGAGGGGTATTCGCTGAACGGATGGACCGCCGAGGCGAAGAAGCAGTATCTCGATGAGTGGCATGCGGCGCATCCCGCTTCGCCTGCCGCGCTTGCCGAGACGGAGACCTACGCGGCGGCGCCCGGCTACGACGATACCGCCGATCACCTTGCAACTTTCTTCAGGGCCGTGGAGACACGCGAGGCGGTAACGGAGAACGAAGTGTTTGGCAATCACGCGGCCATCGCCTGCCACATGGCCAATTACTCCTACTTCCACCACAGCGCGGCCGTTTGGGGTGAGGCCGGAAAACAAATCACAGGATAAATTTCATAATCAAACGGAGGATTTTATCTTGAGCAGCATTTCGCGAAGGCATTTTTTGAAGACAACGGGAGCAATTGCGGCCTGCGCCGCCGGCGCGAGGCTTGAAGCCCGCCCGCTCCGCCTACCCATCGGATTGCAGCTTTACAGCGTGCGCAACCTGCTGCCCAAGGATTTTGCGGGCACGCTGACGCAGGTGCGCGCGGCGGGCTTCACAGTGGTGGAAGCGGCTGGATTCTACGATCGCACGGCCGCAGATTTTCGCCATGCCATGGACACTGCGGGACTGCGCTGCGTGAGCTCGCACCATACGCTCAGCGTTCTGGAGACGCAGCTCGACCAATGGATTTCATACGCTCAGGCACTGGGCCTCGAATACATGGTTTGCTCATCGTCGGGTGGAATGCACCGCGATCCGCAGGCAAGCGGACCGCCGACGCTGGACGATTGGCGCTGGATCGCGGGCGAATTCAACCGGATTGGCGAGCGGATAAAGGCCGCCGGAATGACCTTTGGCGTGCACAATCACACTCCGGAGTGGGCCGTGATCGACGGCGTGCTGGTCTATGACGAGCTGCTGCGGCTTACCGATCCCAAGCTGGTGGTCTTCGAGATGGATTGCGGTTGGGTGTACGCCTCGGGGCACAATCCGGTGGATTATTTGACCAAGACGCCGCAGCGTTTTCCGCTTTTGCACATTAAGGATATGGTGACCGGCGCCAACGGCCAGATGCACTCCACCGAGATGGGACACGGCGTGGCGCACTACGCCGAAGTGATGCGCGCAGCCACGGGAGCGAAGTATTACTTCATTGAACAGGAAGAGTTCGACATGGATCCGATGGAGGCGCTCAAGATCGACGCCGAATACATGCGAAAGCTGAGCGTGTGAGGCGAAGGCGCGGGAGCCGAAAACCTACGGTTATGATCCGGATCCGAGGCTAATCAGGCCTCGACAAAGGATTTGAGGCGCGCGAGAGCGTTATCCCACTGTCGCGAGACGCGATCGAGGTAATGCTGCATTTCTTCGATCGAGTTGGGGTCGAGCGCGAACCGGTGCTCCCTGCCGGCGCGCACGCCGCGCACGATGCCCGCGCGCTGCAGCACGCGCAAATGCTTGGTGACTGCCTGACGCGTGATTCGCGAGCCCGCGGTGAGCTGGGCGATGGACGCGGGCTCGCCCGAAACGAGCTTCGAAACCAGCGCGAGCCGCGTCTTGTCGCCCAGCGCAGCAAACAGCAGCGCCGGAGCAGGGCGTTTGGATGCGCTTCGTTTATGCCTTTGGCGCGACATAGTTCTCGATGTTCTTCATCTGCTGCGTCCAGCCGCCATCGTTCATGCGGAAAGCCTCAGCGCGGCGATGGGCGGGAACGTTTTCGAATCCTGACTCGGTGAGCGTGAGGCGCGTGCCGGTTGCGGTCGGCTCAAGACGAAACTCAACGAGTGTCGGCGGCTCCGTGGAGTAATCGGCACCGGGGTCGACGGCATAGGGATGCCACGTGAAAGAAAAGAGACTTTCGGGTTCCATTTTCTGCACGACGGCCTGCCAAACGATGTGCTCGTAGCCCGGCCAGGTGATGTGGCCGCGCGCGGTTTGGCCGACGACGAACGGTCCCTCCAGCGCAACGCGGAACCACTCGCCGAATTCGCAGTAGTCGGCGAGGGCGCGCCAGACGCGAGCGACGGGGGCGTTCAGCTCGATCCGTTTCTCGATTTTGTTTTCCATGATCAGCAACCTCTAGGTTGCATATTAGCAAAGGCTGACATGAAACGCAACCCAACGGTTGCAGGTGTAAGCAAGTACAGCAGCGTGAAGAACAAACCGTCGCAGGCGATCAGCTGGTGGGCGCGGCTGGGGTGATCTGCGACAGGATCGTGTTGTACTGATCCTGGGTGAGGGGCAGGATCTGGGTGCCGGAAGGTGTGACTTCGATCTGGACCGGCGCGGACATCGTGGGCCCGGCGGAAGTTGAGCCTGTCGGCGTGAGCGCGATGGCGCCGGTGATCAAGTCGATTTCGAGGTTGTTCGGCGTGCCGTCGGATTTGGCGATGAACTCGGTGCCGCGAATGCCAAGGCTGCCAACCGGAAGATCGATGTTGACGTCGGCTGAATCTCTTTTTTCGATCAACCCGCCGATGTATTGGAAGACACCTTGAAGGAAGCTGTAGTGTGCCTTGTTCGATTTGCCATCCGGATCGTAGACGTAATCACCGACCTTCAGCTTCGTCTTCTCGCCCAGGGTGAACTCGGTGTTGTCATTGAAGAGGATGGAGACCCTGGAGCCGGGTCCAGTTTCAATGGTGTCGTTCACGCCGATGGTGTCGCCCGGCTCAAGCGGAACGGGCGTTGTGGATCCGGCGTGGATGACGGTGACGGTTCCCTCGCTGCTCGTCTGCACCACGCCGATCGGGGTTGGCTCAGGTGCCGGAGCCGGATTCTTCGATACGACGGGCACCTGTCCGAGTGCCTGCGCGCCCTGCCCCTGCGAGTAGCCGAGCGAGCCCTGCATCAGGCTTGTGGGGCTCGTGCCGGAACCTTCGCCGGCCGGAGCGGTTTGCGGCTCGCCGTACGCAGTGCGAACCAGGCGCGGGCCGAGATACTGACCAGGGCTGGCGTTGCGCGCGTTCACTGTTGGCGAAGGCATGACGCGAATCTGCATGACGTTGGTCGTGGTCATGTTGCCGCCCGCGATGAGCAGCTTCATGTAGACCTGGCCCTTGACGCGCTCGGTCCACGGTCCCTTTTCCGCCTTTACCGGCATGTAGATTCCGCTCTCCTGCCCCTGGAACAAAGTCTGCTGCTTCAATTGATCGTTGGTATCCTGCGCGGTAAGAATCGCGCGCTGGCGCTCGGCGTCGAGCGCCAACTGGCCGGACGTGCCCATCTTGGCGAGCAGCGTATCGAGCGGCGGCAAGTTAACCGTTTTCGCAGCGTTGCTGTAGGTGTCTTCGAGATTCTGCACGAAGTCGCCGGTGATCTCGCTTTTGAAGTCGGGAATCACCTGATCGATAATGCCCTGATAGGTCTTGGGCATTTGCACATACGTGAGACCGGACTGGATGGCCCAGGAGACAGCCTGCAGCGAGTTCGGATCGATGTTGTATTGCACCGTTCCGCGCCAGATGAGAGCGCCGATGGCGCCGGCGGCCTTGCCTTCGTACGGCCCGAGCACGTAGGCGACGCCGGCTCCCGGCTGGTGCACCGAGTACTCCGAGCAAAAATCAAGGGTGTTGATGGTGTAGTCGCCGGGAGCGAGCGGCTGATCGAGCTGATCGGCCGTCAGTTGCAACGGCTGCGGACTGAATGGACCGCCGGGAAGCGTGGCCGCGGTGGGGTACACGTCCTTGGCGTTCAGCGTGAGCGGGAGCTGATTGTTCAGCAGGGTTTCGATGGCTGTTTCGGCAGCTTTTTCCTTGGCCGCATCTGCGAGAGCGGTGAGAGGGTTCTGCGCAGCGAGGCGGAATGCATGCGCGGCAATCAGGAGAACGAGTAAGGACAGAGGCGTGCGAATGGTTCGAATCTTCATTTGCGAATTCCCCCGTTTCGCCGGTGCGGCGATCGTGTAATTCGGCCTACGGAAAGAGCACGCGGCTGTGAAGGGGCGCAGACCGGATGCTCGATGATGTCGTGCGCGTTAACGGCCGCGATGAGGGCGAATGGGGGATGCCTCGATTGGAAACGGGCAAACGAGATCTCAACGCAACCCGCGCAGGGTGAACATACTGGAATCGACGGGCTGAGTCAATGAAAAGACGGCGAGGGTGGTGGGACAGTTTGAAAGAGTTTTTCCTCAGGGGCTAAAGCCCTCGATTATTTTGGGGCTCAGATGCCGGGGATGAATCCCCGGCCTACCCGGCCCGTACCGTTCAAACTGACTCACTGCCGCGGAAGGCGCGGCGCTTAATAGAAGAGGTACTTACGCCAGCGGTCGTCGCTGCGGCCAAGCATGCGCATGATCTGGCGGCTGGTGTGGAGCGAGAAGGGGCGCGGCTCGCGGAGCAGGATCATGTCGTCGATCTCGCTGAGCAGGCGGTTGCCCTTGTGGCGGTTGCACTCGTGGCAGCAGGCGACGAGATTCTCCCAGGTGGAGCTGCCGCCGCGCGAGCGCGGAACAACGTGGTCCAGGGTGAGCTCGCTGGGCGGCATGGCTTCGCCGCAGTACTGGCAGGTGTTGCGATCGCGCAGCAGAATGTTCTTGCGCGAAAGAGCGCGCGTCTGGTGGGGGATGCGGCGGTACTCGAGCAGGCGGATGACCGAAGGCATGGCGATGATGGTGCGCTGCGCGTGCAGGGAAAGGCCGTGCTCCTCCTCAGTGCGCGCGATGCCCTTGAGCACCAGCACGAGCGCGCGCCGGGCGCCGCAGATATTGATGGGCTCGTAGGAAGCATTCAACACCAAAACCGGCATTTGCAAAATGTGCGCGTGGACGTACGGCGCGGCACCGTGGTCAGTGGCCATCACTACGGCCTTGGCAATCGCCTTCTGCTTACGCGCGTGAATCATGGCTTTTCCCAACGACATCTCTTTTCCCCCGGATTAAAAAGATGGCTGCTTCCGCAAAGTCGATGAATCCGATGATGCTGCGTGCGTGGCCGTGGCTGTGAGGATTTCGCCGTACTCTTCGCGATCCTCGTCGCGGGCCGAGTTAAGGTTGCGCCCAAATCCTGTTGAGCGCTGCGCGCGCGCCAACGTGGCTACCCAGACTGAGGCAGCCCCGGCCTTGAGCAAGGTTTGCGCGGCAGCTCGCGCCGTGGCTCCGGTGGTGAGAATGTCGTCCACCAGCAAAATGTTCTGCGCCGTTACCTGTGATGGATCGGAGACAGAAAATGCGCCGCGGACGTTGATCCGCCTTTCGCGCGGGGCGAGGCCGGCCTGGCTTTCGGTGGCGCGCAGGCGCATGAGCGTGCTGGGGGCGAGCGTCAGCTTCCATTGCGGGTGGCTCGTGCGAAGGAATTTGAGCGCCTCAACGGCAAGCGAGCGAGACTGATTGAACCCGCGCTGCGCGTACTTGGAGCGATGAAGCGGGACTGGGACTACCAACATTTCGGTGGGGGCTTCGCCGGCAAGTTGCGCGATTGCGCCGGCGAGCATGCGGCCCAGCTCACGGGCAGCCGAATGCAGGCGGTCGTACTTGAGCGCGTGAATGGCCTCGCGCATGGGCCCCGAGTACACGCCGTGGGAAACGGCGCGGACAAATGGCGGAGGCGCCAGGCGGCATGTGCGGCAAAGTGATGAAACCGTGGGTCCTGCGGTCGCGCTCAGGGCGTCGCCACAGCGGGCGCAGACAGGTCCAGTCTGAACAGGGAATTCCGACCAGCAGACAGGGCAAATTGGAACACATGAGAGCTGCGGCAAGGACGAGCCGCAAAGAGCGCATGAGGAGGGAAGCAGGGCGCAACTTAAACTATCGATTGGACTTCGGAGTACGCGAACCACGGCGCGCCAGCGCGTAGTCTGCGCTAATGGAACGTCGGTCGTGCGAATGGCGGTGTCCTTGTGGAAGACGCACCTCGCTTCGGGCCGAAGCCGAACCGATGCAGCCCGATGCCGAAAGTATAGCGCATCATTCAGTTGGAGTTCTACGGTGGGCAGGCCAAGCCGAAGGGCTGGGTGGCGCGGGCACAGCAAACCCGCGAAGGGCGCGGATTGAGTTCGAGCGGCGCTAGCGGCGCTAAAAGACGCCGGCCATGTAGATTTCGGCGGGGCGCAGGTTCTCCGCCTTCGACCCGCACTCGGCGAGCACCACCGGCGAAAGCGTGATGACCGGGCAGTGCGTGTGGGCCAGAGTTTTGTAGACCACGCCGTGCCGGGTGATGGCCGCAAATGCCGAAGCGCCTTGCGCGCCGAGGACGATAAGATCAGCCTGCTGCGCGCGGCTCTGATAGAGCAGTTCTTCGGTCGGGTCGCCGGGCACCACGACAGTCTGGATGGAAATTTGACCCTGCAACGGCCTGGGAACCAGCGCGATCATGCCGGCTTCCACCTCGTCGAGCGAGCGGCCGGCGAGAAACTCGGCGCGGTCCTGCGGCCGGATGACATGCTGCAGAATCAGGCGCGCTCCGTGCTGAGCGGCCAACTCGGCGGCAAATGAAGCGATGACCGGGCTGGCCTCATGCAGGCTGACAGCACAGAGGATGGTGCGGGTAGCAAAGTTGCGATAGCTGCCATCGACTACCTCGGGACCGATGATGAAGACCGGCAACGCAGCGGTGCGCAACACTGCCTCAGCCACCGAACCCACCAGCAGCTTACCGATGGGCCCCGGGGAGTGAGTGCCCATGACGATGCGGTCGATCTGGCGCTCGTGCGTGAAGGCGAGAATTTCGTCGGCGGGCAAGCCTGGCCGCACGACGACTTCACATTTGAGACCCGCCTCGCGGACGCGCAGAGCGAGCGGCTCGAGGTGGTGCTTTTCAGAGCGCGCGGCAGCGGCGGAGTCGTAATAGCGAATGCCCGAGGACTCCGACGTGGACGCGATGAGCGTGTCAAAGGCGTGAAAGAGAATGAGTTCGGAACCGAATTCCCTGGCTGAGGCGAGTGCGAACGAAAAGGCCTTCTCGTTGGGCGGTATCTCGGTAGCGAAGAGGATGGTGGAGGGTTTAGTCCAACCTGGCTTCAAAAGAGCTGCCATGGGAACCTCCTTCAGGAGCGTTCAAATAGTCTCAGAGGCAATACTCGTATTGCGGTGCTTTGCCGCACATGAAAAGGTGATCCAACTCACCTTAGCCCGATTTGCCAGCTCCGTTTACCGGCTGCGGAGCTCCCGCACTGCCACTATAGACGCGGGACCAGGCAAGTGCCCCTGCCGGTGACAGAATTGTGTTCCCGTTTCCTGAATTTGTCCAGAATGGGCTTCCATTTGTCCCGAATCAGGCTCATAAAGTGATCCCAATCACAGCCTGACCCACCCGGAAAGTGGTCTTCTGGATCGGAATCGTGGCCCTCGGGGGCGGATTTCCTGGTTGTGGCGCGGCAGGCAAGTAATTTGCTGCCGGGGATTTTTCAGCCGGAAGCTGGTCAATACTCCCCTGGCCCCAGGCGCCTGAAGGGTTGGCGCCGTTGCCGCGATTCGAGCAGTTTTGCCGGCGCTTTCGCGCCAGGAGGCCACATGCCGATGCAGCCAATGCAAAACATTCCCGCACGAGGCGGGATCGACTACGACGAATCGCCGTTCCTCGCGATTTGGGAGGTTACGCAGTCGTGCGACTTGGCGTGTAAGCACTGCCGCGCGGCGGCCCAGCCGATTGCACATCCGGACGAGCTGACCCATGAAGAAGGCAAGGCGCTCATCGACCAGATCGCCGCGATGCACATTCCCATTTTTGTCTTTACCGGCGGCGACCCGCTGAAGCGCAAAGATCTTTTCGAGTTAATCCGCTATGCCGCAAGCAAGGATGTGCACGTTGCGGTGACCCCCAGCGCCACGCCGTTGCTGACCCGCGAAGCCATCTTCAAGATGAAGGAGGCCGGACTGGTGCGGCTCGGCATTTCGCTGGACGGCTCAACGCCCGAGATTCACGACGCCTTTCGCGGCTTGCCGGGAGCATGGGCGCGGACGATTCAGGCGATCGAGTGGGCCAATGAGGCGGGGATTCCGATCCAGGTGCACACAACGGTGAGCCGCCACAACGTACACGACCTCGACAACCTGTGCGATCTGTTCGAGAAGCTGGCGATCGTGATGTGGAATGTGTTCTTTCTGGTTCCTGTGGGCCGCGGCCAGTTAGATGATTTGTTGACCGGCGAGCAGTTCGAGCAGGTGTTCGGAAAAATTTACGAACTTTCGCGGCGGGCGAATTTCCAGATCAAGACAACGGAAGCGATGCACTACCGGCGTTACCTGTTGCAGCACAATCTGGAAGAGAAGCGCATGGAGCACGGAGCCGGGCACGGAGTGGGAAATGGATCGGGACACGCAAATGTAGCGGCATATGAGCCGGGCACACCGACGGCCGACGCAAAGACGCGAAACATGGGCTGGGCCACACGGCGCGTGAACGACGGAAAAGGATTCATGTTCATCTCGCATGTGGGCAACGTTTATCCGAGCGGCTTTTTGCCGATTCATGCGGGCAATGTGCGCGAGACGCCGCTGGGCGAGATCTACCGCAACGCTCCGATCTTCAAGGCACTGCGCGACACCAGCCAGCTCAAAGGCAAATGCGGCGCGTGCGAGTTCAAGGAGATCTGCGGCGGGTCGCGGGCACGGGCCTATGCGCTAACGGGTGATCCGCTGGCCCAGGAACTGTGCTGCATCTACCAGCCCAAGAACTGGGACCGGGAACTCGACAGCCAGGCCGAGACCTTTCGGCATGTGGCGGCGGAGACGCTGGTGACGCTGTAGAAGCATTTGTTAGCCGTTAGCTTTCAGTTTCGAAGTGCGGGAGCACGGGTTCGGGGAAATCTGTGTGGGGATTTCGAGGCATCGGTGCCCGCTGGCGTTGGCGTCTGCTTTGCCTTTTAATCGGCTGCGGACGAAGACCACACACGTCACCGCCGTCTTTTACTCCCAGCGGAAAACTTTTACTGAAAGCGCGGTAAACAACAGGAAGAACACTGTCAGCGCGGCGATATCCCCAAGGTGAGCCGACCATGCGTCTCCGACCCAAATGCCCTGGAGCAAGCTCACGGCATAGGTCATGGGCGATGCGTGTGCCAGCACGCGGATCACGGGCGGGAATGATGCGACGGGCGCAAACAATCCTGAGAGCCCGACCATCGGGTACAACACCACAGCTCCGATCGGTTGCGCGAATCGCGCCGTGGGAACAATGCTGGCGATGACAAAACCGATTGATAGAAGGCTCCAGGTGCTGATTGTCAGTGCAATGGCGAAAGAGACGATCGGAGGGTGGACGCCCGGCGGAATGTAGCGCTTGCCGGCCAGAAACATCAGCAGCAGTGACGCCGCGGTCAGCAGCAGCTTGACCAGGACGTGCGCCGTAAGAATGGTTTGCGGTCGCAGTGGCGTGGCCCGCAGCCTCTTCAGGATGCCGCCCTCGCGGTAGATTGAAATGATGGTCACCAGTGACAGCACAGTACTGATCACAATCAGAATCGACACCATAACGGGAAGACCCACCCGCGCAAAGTTGCTCATCGAGGGTGTTTCTGCCTTTGAAGTGATCGCCCGGCCAACCACCACAAATAGCAGGACCGGCACAACAATCGTCCCGATCGCGCCCAGCGGCTCGCGCAGGAAGATCTTGATCTCAATCCAGGTCAGTTTACCCAGTCCACGCAGCATCGTAACTCTTCCTACTCTCGAATGGAGCGCCCGGTCAGCTCGAGAAAAACGTCCTCAAGGTTGGGCAGAATGACACGGAAATCGGTCACTCGCACCCGATCCTCCGACAGGCAGTGAATCACTTCAGTCACCAGATCGCCGCGTCCGCAAATTGTAAATTGATTCCCGTTGCGTTCCACGCTTTCAACGTCTTGAATCATCTTGAAGCGTTCCGCAGTGTCTGGATTGCTGACCTCAAGCACGACGGATCGTTCGGGACAATGGCGAAACACGAGGTTCGCGGGCGTGTCGATGTCGATGATGCGCCCATGCTCCATAATGGCCACGCGGTCGCACAGCCTTTCAGCCTCTTCCATCAAGTGCGTCGTCAGAAAGACAGTCTTTCCGCGTTCGCGAATTCCGCGCACCAGATCCCAGATCGCGCGGCGCGCCTGCGGGTCCAGTCCGGTGGTCAGCTCGTCCAAAAACACAACCTCCGGATCGTTGATCAGCGCCAGCGCAATGAACAGCCGTTGCTTCTGGCCGCCGGAGAGATTCATGAACCAGGCATTGCGCTTGTCTGTCAGGCCGAGTTGATCCAGCAATCGATCGCCGTCGACGGTCTTCTTCTGATAGAGCGAAGCCCACAGGTCTACCGCCTCCCAGACCTTGATGCGCTTCTGCAACTGCGCCTGCTGCAACTGCACGCCGATGCGGTTCTGCAGTTTATAGACCTCGCGGAAGGGATCGAGCGATAGAACCACGATGGAGCCGAGATCGGGCTTGCGCAGCCCCTCAATGCACTCCATTGTGGTGGTTTTTCCGGCGCCGTTTGGCCCGATCAGGCCAAAGATCTCACCCTCGTTCACTTCAAACGAGACTTCTGCTACAGCGACCGTGCTGCCGTAGCTCTTGCGGACGCCGGATACCTGGATGACACTGCGCATCTTGTTTGCGAAAGATTACCTGGACTGATGCGCAGTGTATATCAATGCCCGGCCGCGTCTGCCTTGCCTTTGAAGCGGCTGTAGACAAAGACGACGTAGCCGACAGCGAGAGCCATACCGACGAGCCACCAGGCAAGGCCGACGGCGAGAGTGTGCGGGCCGGAGATTGCGCGGGTGAGTGTGATGTCGTTGGCTGCGCCGGTGGAATCGGGCAGCAACACGGGATACAGCCCCCAGCATGCGCCGGCAAGCATGAAGAACAGGTAGAGGCACGAGGCGATGAAGGCCTTCAGCGGCTGGCGATTCCGGTTCCAGAGCCAGATGGCGGCGAGCGAGGCGACGACGCCGACGGGAACGATGAACGTGACCGGGTAATGGAAATAGTTGTCGAGGCTGGCGGGGCGCACGGCGACGGTGGCGAAGAGGCTGACAATGGTAAGCGCGACAAGAATGAGCCAGAGGGGCGAGACGACGCTGCGAGCGCGCTGTTCGAGATTGCCCGAGGTCTTGAGCGAGAGCCACAAGGCGCCGTGAAGCGTGAGGGCAACGAGCGCCACGAGGCCGCCGATGACGGTATACCAATCGAGAATGCCGGGCAGGACGCCGGGCTGCCAGTTTGTCCAAAGGGGAAGGAAGAAATAGCCGTCAGCATTGAGCGGCACGCCGCGGAGCACGTTGGCAAGAGCCGCGCCGTAGAAGATGGTGAGCAGCACGCTGGAAAAGCCAAAGACGCCGTCGAGCAACGCCCGCCATACGCCAACGTCGATGTGGTTGCGCAGCTCAAGGCTCACGCCGCGCAGGATCAGCAGCCAAAGCACGATCATGAGCGGGAGATAGAAGCCGCTGAAGGCCGAAGCGTAGAGCAGCGGAAACGCGAAGTAGAGCGTGCCGCCGCCGGCGAGGAGCCAAACTTCGTTGCCGTCCCAGACGGGGCCGATGGAGGCAAGCGTGGCCCTGCGCTCGGGCTCAGTGCGGACAAGAAACAGATGCAGCACGCCCACGCCGAGATCGAAGCCATCGAGAACCACGTAGCCGACAATCATTACGGCAACGAGCCAGAACCAGACAAAACCCATCATGGTTGAAACCCCTCAGTTTTCAGTTCGCACAGGCCGATTGCAATTGTTCAATCGGCAGCAACGGATTCAGCGGCCGGTTTCTCCGGCTCCGGTCCACGATCGATTTCGCGATAGATGAGCACGGTGAAGAGAAGCCCGAGCAGAGCGTAGAGTCCCATGAAGCCGATCAGGGTGAAGAGACCGTTGCTGGCTGAGACGGTGCTCGAGAAGCCCTCGCTGGTGCGCATCAATCCGTAGATGAGCCAGGGCTGGCGGCCCAGCTCGGCGGTCATCCAGCCGGCAGTGTTGGCGATGTAGGGCAGCGGAAAGCTGAGCAAGAGCGCCCACAATGCCCAGCGCGCAGTGGAGAGACGCCCGCGCCAAAGCAAAAAAGCAGCCACCACCATGAGCAGCACGAACCAGGTTCCGAGGCCAGCCATGATGTGGTAGGCGTAGAAGAGCAGCGGCAGCGCCGTGGGCCACTGGTTCTGCGGGAACTGATCGAGGCCTTTCACTTCGGCTTTAGTAGTGCCGTAGATGAGGAAGCTGAGGACGTCGTTGACCACAATGGGATTGTCGATCTGGCCCGTTTCTTCGTTAGGCTGGCCCATGAGCACGATTCCCGCGCCGGTCTCGGTTTTGAAGAGGCCCTCCATGGCGGCGATGGCCACGGGCTGATTTTGCGCGACGTACTTGCCGGCGAGATCGCCTGTAGGGAAGATGATGAGGATGGACGAGATGACGCCGGCGATGACTCCGACTTTCAAAAAGATGCGTGCGTAGTCCTCGCGCCGGCCTTCGAGCAGATAGAACGCGCCAACGGCGGCCATTACGAAGGAGCCCGTGACCACTGCGCCGGTCATGTTGTGCATGTATTGGAGCAGGCCCCAGGGGTTCATGAGCAGTTGCCAAAAGCTGAGCACTTCAAAGTGGCCGTCGGGCATGCGGGCGTAGGAGACGGGATGCTGCATCCAGGCGTCGGTGACGATGATGAAGAAGCCGGAGATCCACGAGCCCAGAAAGACCATGACCGCCGAGAACCAATGCATCAGCTTCGAGATGCGCTTTTCGCCATAGAGAAACAGGCCGAGAAACGCCGACTCAAGGAAGAAGCTGAAGACACCCTCCATGGCGAGGGGCTGGCCGATGACGCCGCCCGAGAGCCGCGAGAACCGCGCCCAGTTGGTGCCGAATTCGAATTCCATGGGAATGCCGGTGACGACGCCGAAGACGAAATTGATGGCGAAGATGCGGCCCCAGAAACGCGCCGCGCGGTCCCACGTCTCGCTGCCGGTGCGCAGAGCCACGGTTTTGAGCACCACGATGAGCAGGCCCAGGCCCATGGTGAGCTGCGGAAACAAATAATGGAAGGTGATGGTGAAGGCGAAATGCAGCCGGTGGATGATTTCGGCGGTCATGCAAGGTCTCCTGCTGCGGACGAGGCCCGGATGATGGACAACTGAGGCACCCGGGGATCTGGAACGAGGAATGAATGAAAGCAAAGCCGACGCAATCTTCCGGGTCGGGAAAAGCGGATTCGAACTCCGACCCGATTCTACTTCTTCCCATGACTTAAATCACTGCCTTCAGTTGGCCGCGTGCTGATTCTAGACTGAGAACATGAATCTTCGGCGAGGCTGCTCATTTCCTACAAGCGAGCGCGTTTGTTGCAAATTGCTGTAAACATGGAGTGAGGCAAAAAGATGCGGATTGCGATTGTCGGCGGAGGGATTGCGGGGCTGGCGGCGGCCTATGAGCTCGAAAAGACGCGCGCGGCGGGAACGCAGGTCGACTACACGCTGTACGAAGAAAGGTCGCGGCTGGGAGGATCGCTGGCGTCGGAAACTGTGAATGGGGCGGTGCTCGAGCGCGGGCCGGACTCGTTCCTGACCGAAAAGCCCGCCGCAGCCGAGCTGTGCCGCGAGTTGGGGCTGGGTGGGGAGCTGCTGCCCTCGAACGACGCGGCACGCAAGACCTATATCGTTGTGCGCAATCGGCTGGTGGCTCTGCCCGATGGGTTGATGTTCCT
This sequence comes from uncultured Acidobacteriaceae bacterium, assembly GCA_963823805.1. Lineage (GTDB taxonomy): Bacteria > Acidobacteriota > Terriglobia > Terriglobales > Acidobacteriaceae > Telmatobacter. The sequence continues at coordinate 1,574,272 of CAWGMW010000003.1, forward strand.
GGTACCGACCAAGTTGATTCCTACGGCGCTGACGCGGCTGTTCGGATTGCGCACCAAATTACGCATGGGGCTTGAGCTGCTGCACGCTTCGCGGCCGAGTGGAGGCGATGAGTCCGTCGCGGCGCTGGTGAGGCGGCATTTTGGCCAGGAGGCGGTGGACCGGCTGGCCGATCCGCTGTTGAGCGGAATCTATGGCGGCGATGCCGAGCAGTTGAGCGCGCAAACAGTGCTGCCGCGACTAGTAGAGATGGAGACGAAGTACGGATCACTGACGCGCGGAATGCTGGCTGCGCACAAGCGGATGCGAGAGGCAGCGAAGAGCTCGTCCAAAGCTCGAAACGGCGGAGCCGCCATCTTTACGGCGCTGCGCGGAGGCATGAGCCAGTTGGTGGATGCGCTGGTCGCGCGGCTCGATCCGGCGAAATTGCGAGTTGGGACGCCGGTGAGCGCAATTCGGAGGACGGCGGAAAGTGGCTGGAGCGTCGTGGCTGGCGGGACGCAGCATGAATATGATGCGCTCATCATGGCGGCGCCGGCGTGGGCGGCGGGGGATTTGCTGGCGCCAGTTGACGCCGCGCTTGGCAGCGAACTCGGCGGCATTCCGTATTCCTCGTCGATCACGTTGAATTTGGTTTGCGACGAAAAGAAGATCGGCCAACTGCCGGAGGGATTCGGTTTTTTGGTTCCGGCGGTCGAAGGGCGCGCCATGCTGGCGTGCACCTTTGTGCATCGCAAGTTTCTGGGTCGCACGCCGCCGGGCAAGGCTGTTTTCCGCGCATTCCTGGGCGGGATGAATCGCGAGGCGCTGCTGGCGGAGAGCGACGAAGCCCTGGTTGCGACGGTACGGCGCGAGATGGCTGCGATTCTGGGAGCGAAGACATTCAGCGCAGACGTCGAGCCCGAGCACGCACAGGTTTCGCGCTGGGGACGAGCAATGGCGCAGTACGCCGTGGGCCACAAGGGACGCATGCAGCGGATTGCTGCGAGAGTGGCCGAATTGCCGGGGCTGCAGCTGGTGGGAAATGCGTACGACGGAATCGGCGTTCCCGACTGCATCCGGTTGGGACGGCAGGCGGCGCGGGAGCTGGTGGCGGCGGGCGCTGAGATGAGCGGCGCACGGTAGTGGGTCAATCTGAATTCAGTGACCGATGAGACGATAAAAGCCAAGACCGTAGCCGATAAAGTAGACAGTCATCGTCGTCATCAAGATCGCTCCGACAATTTATATCACGCGGTGCACGATTCCCTGAGGATCGGTTGCGCGGGGTTTTATTCCAGTGCGCCACATCCTGAAAGAGAAATAGGCCCATACCAGTAGGACGAACCATCCACCCACGTCCCCATTGATTTTCATGGCAGCAATATTTTCATGCCTTCATCAATTCCACAAGTTCCTCAATCGAAAAAAACGCAAACAGTTAAGCCCACTTCCCGTAGCTAAACCTTAGCCACACCCCCCGTATACTTTACGAAGACGTATGACGATCCGCACGGACACATTTTTGGCGACGATTCTGGCGACGACACGCGCGACATTGGCGGCGGCGAAAGCGGACGTGCCGCTAACGGAATTGGAACGGCGCGCCGCCGAGCACCATCCGCGCGGATGGGCCGCGGCGCTGCGCCGCGAGGCCGCAACGGGACCGGCCGTGATCGCGGAGATCAAGAAGGCTTCTCCGTCGAAGGGGCTGATTCGCGCCGCATTCGACCCCGCTTGGCTGGCGCGGCGCTATCGCGCTGGTGGGGCGGCTGCGCTTTCGGTGCTGACGGACGAGCCCTACTTTCAAGGCAGCCTGCGCAACCTGGAGATGGCGTCGAGCGCCACGCCGCTTGCCTGCCTGCGCAAGGACTTCATTGTCGACGAGTATCAGATTGTCGAGGCGCGGGCGCATCGCGCCGACGCGATTTTGCTGATTGCCGCCGCGGTGAGCGGTTCCGAGCTGAAACGGCTGGCGCAGGCTGCGCGCTCACTTGCGCTCGACGTGCTGGTTGAGGTTCACACGGCAGAGGAACTGGACGACGTGCTCGACACGCTGGGCGAAGCGGGAGCGGACGCGATCGGCGTGAACAATCGCGATCTGAAGACCTTCGAGGTAAGCGCGGAGACTTCGATGGCGCTGGCCGGGCGAATTCCAGCGAGCGTGGTGCGCGTGACGGAGAGCGGCATTGCGACGCACGACGATATTGTTCGCCTTCGCAAAGCCGGCTTCGACGCATTCCTCATTGGCGAGAGCCTGATGCGCCAGCCCGATCCCGGTGTGGCGCTGGCGGAGTTGCTGAAGGGCGCCGCGGGCAAGCCATGAGCCTCTGGATCAAAATCTGCGCCAACACGTCGCTTTCGGACGCGATGATTGCGGCGGAGGCGGGGGCAGATGCGGTGGGATTCGTGTTTGCGCCCAGCCCGCGACGCGTGACGGCAGAGCAGGCGGCGGCCATTGTGCCGCAGCTGCCGTCGGAGATCGAAAAGGTCGGCGTATTTGTGAATGCGGGTGTCGAGGAGATCGCGGCGACGGTGGAAGCGGCCGGGCTGACGGGCGTGCAGCTGCATTCGGATGTGAGCGATGAAGCAACGGCCAAGCTGCGCGCGCGATTTGGTCCGGGGTTGCGGATTTTGCGGGTAGTGCATTTTGAAGCCGGAGCGCCTGAACGCGGGGCTGCGGCTGCGCAGGATGCGAGTTCCGATACGAATGTTGATGCGATTCTGGTCGACTCAAGAACGGCGACGGCGATGGGTGGGACCGGCAAAAGCTACGACTGGGCCGAGGCGCGGCACGCGGTGTTTGGCGCAGCGAAGGAACTGAAGTTGGTGGTGGCCGGAGGGCTGACTCCGGACAACGTAGCCGAAGCGATTGCGACGCTGCGCCCGTGGGGCGTGGACGTGGTGAGCGGCGTTGAAGCTGCTCCGGGGCGCAAGGATGCGGCCAAGGTGCGAGCCTTCATCGCGAATGCGCGAGCGGCGGAAGCTTCGGCGGTTTGACGAATAGACGGAATCTCTTGGAGGTGCGCGATGGAGGGAGAAAGCAGCGGACGCGCGCGCGTTTCGCCGTTGGAAATTGATCCTGGGCAGTTCCGCTTGTTGGGTCACGAACTCGTTGACCGCATCGCGGGACTCCTGGAGTCGCTGCCAGCCCGGCCAGTTACGCGGGGCGAATCGCCGCTCGAGATTCGCAAGGCTCTCGACGCCGACCGCGGCCTGCCGAGCCGCGGAGCGGATCCAGCTGAGTTACTTCATCACGCCGCAGATTTGCTCTTCGACCACTCCTTGTTCAACGGGCACCCGAGGTTCTGGGGATACATCACTTCATCCGCCGCGCCCATGGGAGCTCTCGGCGAGTTGCTTGCCGCCGCTGTGAATCCGAATGTTGGTGCTTGGCCGCTATCGCCGATGGCCAGTGAAATCGAGGCGCAGACCATCCGCTGGATCGCCTCAATGCTGGGCTATCCCGAAGATTGCGGCGGCCTGTTTGTGAGTGGCGGAAACATGGCCAACATTGTCGGGTTTCTGGCCGCGAGGCAGGCGAAGGCCGGCCACGATGTACGCACTGCCGGATTGGGCGGTGCACGGCTGCGGGTTTACTGTTCAAAGGAAACGCACACCTGGATCCAAAAAGCCGCGGACATTGCAGGCATGGGCACGGATGCGATCCGCTGGATTGCGGCGAACGATCGAATGCAGATTGACGTTGCTGCGGTGCGGCAGCAGATTGAGGCGGATCGCGCCGCTGGCGAAAGGCCGATCCTGGTGGTGGGAAATGCCGGGACGGTGAGCACCGGCGCCGTAGATCCGCTCGATGAATTGGCGGCAATTTGCCGCGAATTTGACCTTTGGTTTCACGTGGACGGCGCCTACGGCGCGATGGCGGCGATTCTTCCCCAGGCTCATCAAGAGTTTGCCGGGCTAAGCGAAGCGGACTCCATTGCGGTGGATCCTCACAAGTGGCTCTACGCGCCGCTTGAGGCCGGATGTGCGCTGGTGCGCAACCGCGAGAAGCTGCGCGACGCATTCTCATACCATCCGCCGTATTATCACTTTGAAACAGAGGCGATCAATTATTACGACATTGGCCCGCAGAATTCGCGCGGCTTTCGCGCGTTGAAGGTATGGCTGGCGCTGCAGCAGGCGGGCCGTGACGGTTATGTGCAGACAATCGCTGAGGATATTCGCCTGGCCGGCGAACTCTTTAGATGCATCGCGCGAACCCCGGAGTTGGAAGCGCTGACGCAGAGCCTGAGCATCACGACGTTTCGGTTTGTGCCGCGCGACTTGGCAGGCGGTGGCGATGAAATTGAAAACTATCTTGACCTTCTCAACACCGAGGTGCTGACGCGCGTGCAGAACAGCGGCGAGGCGTATCTTTCGAATGCAGTCGTGCGCGGCAGGTTCGCGCTGCGCGTGTGCATTGTGAACTTCCGGACGACGCAGGCGGATATTGAAGCACTGCCGCCACTCATCGTTCGGATCGGCGAGAAAACAGATGCGGATCTTCGACCGGCTGGCCTGCAACGGCGAGGCCGGCATTCGTAACGATGGGGCCACCACGGCGCGAGGGCGCGTGATGCGCTTCCTAGTACACTGAGAGTTCCCCGTCCTTCAAGGGAATTGGTGTCGGAGTCGCGTATGGCGTCGATCATTGTTCCGGCAAATCCGAGTGAGTCGCGAGCGGGGCGCTTCGGCGTCTACGGCGGGCGTTACGTGCCGGAGACGCTGGTGGCGGCGCTCGACGAGCTGGAACACGCCTACGAAGAGGCCAAGGCTGACGCGGCGTTTCAGGCGGAGCTTTCCGATTTGCTGAAGGATTACGCCGGACGGCCGACGCCGCTCTATTTTGCGAAACGGCTGACGGAACAACTGGGCGGGGCGAAGATTTATTTGAAGCGCGAAGACCTGCTGCACACGGGCGCGCACAAGATTAACAACGCGTTGGGACAAGGGCTGCTGGCAAAGCGCATGGGCAAAAAGCGCGTGATCGCCGAAACCGGCGCTGGACAGCACGGCGTGGCTACGGCGACGGTGTGCGCGCTGCTGGGCCTGGAGTGCGTGGTCTACATGGGCGACGTGGACATGGAGCGCCAGGAGCTGAACGTGAAGCGCATGCGCCTCTTGGGCACGGAGGTGCGCGGTGTTTCGTCGGGATCGAAGACGCTGAAGGACGCGATCAGCGAGGCCATGCGCGATTGGGTGACGAACGTGCGGACGACTTACTATCTGCTGGGCTCGGCGCTGGGGGCGCATCCGTATCCGACCATGGTGCGGGATTTTCATCGCGTGATCAGCAAAGAATTGAAGCAGCAGATTCTCGAAAAGGAAGGCCGGCTGCCGACCGCGATCATCGCGTGCGTTGGCGGAGGGTCGAATGCGATCGGCGCGTTCTACGAATTCATTCCTGAACGGCAGGTCAGGCTGATCGGCGTTGAGGCCGGTGGGCGCGGTCCTGCGCTGGGCGAGCACGCGGCGCGATTCAAAGGCGGTGCGCCGGGCGTGCTGCAAGGGACGTATTCTTACGTGCTGCAGGATGACGACGGGCAGATCGCGCTGACACATTCGGTTTCAGCGGGGCTGGATTATGCTTCGATTGGGCCGGAGCACGCTGCGCTGCACGACTCGGGCCGAGCGGAGTACGTCTCATGCGATGACGCTACCGCGCTGGACGCGGTGGTGAAGCTGGCGCGGACGGAAGGCATCCTGCCGGCGCTCGAAAGCGCGCACGCAGTGGCCGAAGCCATTCGCATTGCTCCCACGCTGCCCCCAAGTGACATACTGGTGGTGAACCTCTCTGGACGCGGCGATAAGGATATGGGCATTCTGGCGCGGGAGTTGAAGCTTTAGCGAGCGCGCGCTCCCCTCAGGGGCTAAAGCCCACTCAGTCTTGCCGTTTTTATCGGCACGGCTGAAGCCGTGCCCTGACACTTCGTGCCCTGCCGGATTGGTGAGGTTGTTGAGAGAAGCTGGAAGACTGCGATGCCGATCCGATTCGATCACAAGCCGGGCCTCGTTGTTTACCTGACGGCCGGCGATCCCAGCCTTGACGCGACACGCGAGATTGCAGTTGCGGCGATCGATGCCGGGGCGGACGTGATTGAGCTGGGCGTTCCCTTCAGCGATCCTCTCGCGGACGGACCGATCATTCAGCGCGCCAGCGAACGCGCACTTGCCCGCGGGCCAGGACACGGAGGGACAAGGCTCAGGGATGTTCTTCGGCTCGCGAAAGAGATTCGCGCCGCGCGACCTGCCGCCGGGCTGGTGATTTTCAGCTATCTAAATCCGATGTTGCGCTACGGCCTGCACAGGTTTGCCGATGATGCGGCCGCTGCCGGCGTGGATGGCGTGCTGGCCACCGACATGATTGTCGAAGAGGCGGCCGAGTATTTGGCCGAGATGAGCCGCGTGAACCTGGCGCCGATTTTTCTGGCCGCTCCCACCAGTCCCGACGCGCGCCTTGAAGCGATCGCAAAATACACCAAGGGTTTTGTTTACGCAATTTCGCGCGTGGGTGTTACAGGCACGCAACAGAGTGTGGCCGGCGATGCCGCGGCGCTGGTCGGGCGCATTCGGCGATACACGCAGTTGCCGGTCGCTGTGGGGTTTGGCATCAGCAACGCAGAGCACGTTGCGCAAGTGGCGGAGTTCGCGGATGCCGCGGTGATTGGCAGCGCGATTGTCGAGTTGGTGGAGCGCTCGACGGCCGAGACGGCGCCGGGCGCAGTGGCTCGATTTATCATGAGCATTTCCGGAGATCGAGTGCCACTTTTAGAGTCTACGAAGGCCGCCGCTACCTGATGGTCGCGGCGGCTTGAAGAATGTGGTTTCAGCAGTGGCCATCTCCAGAAATGCTGTCGGGCTTGCGCTTGCCACAGGCGGCGCTAGCCCGGTGAGGAAGACAGCTATCAGCTATCAGCTTTCCTGCTGCCAGATTACGCAGTTTTGGGTTCGTGCCGGCACGATGGAATTGAAGGCTGACGGCCAATAATTGATGGCTAGCTTTTCAGAGGATGCAATGACGATCGAAGAATTGCGAATCAGAATCGATGCTCTGGACCGCCAGCTTGTAGAGCTGCTCAGCGAGCGGGCGCGCGCGGCACAGACGATTGGCAACCTGAAGGCCGCGACTTCGCTGCCGGTGTATGAGCCGGAGCGAGAGAAGATCATCTACGCGAACGTGCGCGCGGCGAACAAGGGTCCGCTGCCTGACATCGAACTGACGCATATTTACGAGCGCATCATCGACGTAATGCGGGCGTTGCAGCGAAACGAGCTGGCCAGCCAACGAAATGCCCAGGCCGCAAAAGCAGAGGGCGGACTTTCGGGCGTCGCCGCGGGCGCAAACGCGCCCGAGACAGGGAAGAAACAATGATTGTCGCAATGCAGGAGAAGGCCACCGAAGAACAAGTGAATGCCGTGATCAACGCCATGGAAGAAGCCGGCGTGAACGTGCATCGGACAACGGGAGAGTTCCAGACGATTCTGGCGGGGGTAGGCCCGACCGCCGGTCTCGACCTGACGAAGTTCGAGATGCTGCCCGGCGTGCTGCACGTACACCGGATCAGCGCGCCGTACAAGCTGGCGGGACGAGCCTTTCGCCCAGAAGGCACGGTGGTGGAGTTTCGCAATGGAGCGACCATCGGAGGGCAAAAGGTCGCGGTCATCGCGGGGCCGTGCGCGATTGAAAGCCGCGGGCAGATTTTCGCAATCGCCGAATGCGTGAAGGCTGCCGGCGGGGGCTTTCTGCGCGGAGGAGCGTACAAGCCGCGCAGCTCGCCGTATTCGTTTCAGGGACTGGGGATTCCGGGCCTGGAATTCATGCGCGAAGCCGCCGAGGCCAATGGACTGCTGGTGGTGAGCGAGGTGATGGAGATCGCGCAGATCGAGCCTATGCTGCCGCTGGTGGACTGCTTCCAAGTAGGCGCGCGCAACATGCAGAACTTCAACCTGCTGCGCGAGCTGGGGCAGGTGCGAAAGCCGATTCTGCTCAAGCGTGGAATCGCGGCAACGGTAGAGGAGCTGCTGCTTTCGAGCGAGTACATACTCTCTGGCGGCAACTACGACGTGATCCTGTGCGAGCGCGGCATTCGAACATATGAGACTGCGACGCGCAACACAATGGACATTTCGGCCATTCCGGTAACGAAGAAGCTCTCGCACCTGCCGGTGGCGGCCGACCCTTCGCACGGCACGGGGCGGCGCGACATGGTTCCCGCGATGGCCAAGGCCGCAGTGGCCGCGGGCGCCGACGCGTTGCTCATTGAGATCCACCCAAACGCCGACAAGGCTGTTTCAGACGCGGCGCAGACGCTCTATCTTGACCAGTTTGAAAAGCTGGTTGGGGAGTTGCGAGTGATCGCCACGGCCGTAGGCCGGACGTTGTAAGATCAAGCGAGTCAGCGAGTCAGCGAGTCGGCGAGTCAGCTAGTCAGCAGTGATCAACATCGCGGGCGAAAGATCGGGACCGATGAACGAAAAGAACGAGCCCGGATCCAGCAAGAGGACCAGGCATTATCGGGAATTGCTGGTTTGGCAAAAAGCGATGAACCTGGCAAAGGCCGTTTACGGTGAAACCGAGGGGCTGCCGAAAAAAGAAATGTATGGTTTGCAGTCGCAGATGCGCCGTGCCGCAGTCGCAATCCCGAGTAACATTGCGGAGGGGCATGGAAGGTTGAACGATGGACATTTCCGGCAGTTCCTGGCGATTTCACGCGGTTCGCTCTTCGAACTTCAGACGCAATTGGAACTCGCCCGAGATTTGAAGATGTTGGACACTGGATGCGTATCCGCACTGATGGAGCAATGCGAAGAGGTCGCTAGATTGATTAATGGCCTTCTCAATGCGTTGCATAGCTCCTAGATGTATTCTTCGCTGACTTGCTAACTCGCTGGCTTGCTGACTTGCTGGTTATGATCGAGCGCATCTCCATTCTGGGCACAGGGTTGCTGGGCACGTCAGTTGGATTGGCGCTGCGCGACGCGGGATTTCGCGGCTCGATCACAGGCTGGAACCGCGGCGCCGAGCAGGGACAACTTGCGTTGAAGCTGGGCGCGGTGGATTCGCTTGCTGCCGATGCGACGGAGGCTGCGCGGGCGAGCCAGGTGACGGTGCTCGCTGTGCCCATCTTCGCCACGCTCGACTGGATGGAAAAGCTTGCTCCCGTGCTCGGCCCCGAGCAGCTTGTGACCGATGTGGGCAGCACCAAGCGAGCGATTTCGGAGACTGCTGCGCGGCTCTACAACGCGCCGGAGCGCGCGACGTTCCTGCCGGGCCACCCGATGGCAGGCAAAGAACGCGGCGGCGCAGCATTGGCTGACGCGAATTTGTTTCGCGGCGCGGTGTGGTTGTTCACGGACGATCAGACTGCGCTGCGTTCCCAGCGGGGAACGCAGCTGGTAAATGATTGGCGCGAACTTGTGGCGGCGATGGGGGCAAAGACGCTTGATCTCGACGCCGTGCGCCACGACGAGCTGGTGGCGTGGGTGAGTCATCTGCCGCAGTTCACGGCGACGGCCTTGAGCGCGCTGCTCGAGGAAGAAGTGGGCGATGCGCCCGAGTTGAAGGACGTGGGCGGCCGCGCGCTGCGTGAGATGACGCGCCTGGGAGCGAGCCCTTATTCGATGTGGCGCGACATTGCGCACACGAATACCGAGGCGGTAGAGCGCGCGCTGCTCGCGCTCGAGCAACATCTTTCCCATCTGCGCGAGAACCTGCGCACACCCGAGCTGCGAGATGAATTCGAACGGGCCAACAAGTTCCGGCGTGACCAGTAAAGGCGCTGCAGAGACTCAGTACACAAGCACTTTCGCGACTTTTCCGTTGACAAATCTGACCACCCAGCGATGGCCGTCGCGCAGGTAATACCAGGTTTCGTGCAGGCTGTCGTCCGTGGTGTCTTCCACTTTTTTCTGATCGGGGTCGCCGGCACTCAGCAGCACCATCTGGTAGGTCATGCCCTCAATGATGTCCTTGGCGCGAATAGCCTCCTTAAACTCCGGGGCGAGGCCTTCAATCTCCACGTTGCTTTGAATCTTGCTTGTATCCAGCACGCGCGCCATCAGCGGCAGGAACGCAGCTAGCTGAAGGTCGTTATCCGTGACGTCCGCGCCATAGCGGAAGTTGATGCGGGACCCGCCAGCACGCATGAGGCCCGCACCCTTCTTTTCGGCATTCTTGCTGGCGCCGCTGCCCTCGCCGCCGCCGCCCAGGTGAATCTCTACGCGGTCGCTATCGACCTTCACTTCGGTGATCGTGATCCACTCATCGCGCGCGACTCCGACACCTTTGTCTTTCAGAAATTTGGCTAGGTCCTTCATGTCGATCCCTCGATCATCCAGCCGCTTATCGGTCTTGGGATTGACATAGAGGTCAATGCCGTCTTTGTATGCGGGCATATCCATGAGCGCCTTGACGTCCTTGCCGAGCAGAGCCTTGCTCAGGGCGTCTTTTGCCGCGTCAGTGGTTTCAGCCAGCAGACGTGTTTGGCAGGCGGGAATCGCGACAACCAGGAGGAGAAGAAGAAGATGGCGACACTTTGATAGGCAACGCATGTGAGCAGTACTCGCTTTCGAATCTAGAGTTGACAGCAGTATTTGCGCAGCAATGACGGGCGATCTCCATGAAGCAAAAACCTTGAAGAGGAGGGAGATGCAAATTATCGCGATTGCGGCAATCTCTGTCAACCGCGAGCAGGCCAACAAGCTCCGGCGGGAGTAGCGCAGGTTCGGTCCAATCGTCCCGCAACCTGAGGCCCGGCGCAGGCGAGCGGGGACCTTTCGGCCAAAGGTCTGATCGATAAGTCACGACGAATGAGCCGATTCACTCCAGCCCGTCTTTTCTCTACCCCATTCGTTCCATAGGCGCTTATACTCTTTTGCCGATACACTCACTCAGGATTATGAAGACGCACGGGTACGACCGGCTTTGGGGTGTGGTCAAGCTGTTCTTGATCTGTGCAGGCGTGGCGGCCGCCACGCGCGCCGGCGCGCTCGATCCTCAGAAGGCAATTTCCCAATACATCCAGACTGTGTGGACGACGGAAACGGGGCTTCCGCAAACGTCAATCTACACGATCGCCCAGACCCGCGACGGCTACCTGTGGGTGGGAACCGAGTTGGGGCTGGCGCGGTTCGATGGCATGCGTTTCGTGGTCTATAACCGGCGCAATACCGAGGCTCTGCCCACCGATTACATTGCAAAATTGATGGGAGCGCGCGACGGAAGCCTGTGGATCGGCACCGATAGCGGACTCGTTCACCAGAAAAACGGGGTCTGGACGACGTACACGGTGCACGACGGTCTTTCGAGCAACGACATTCGCGCACTGCTTGAAGGCAAGGATGGAAGCCTGTGGGTGGGCACGGCGCGGGGTCTTGACCGGATGCAAGACGGCAAGATTCGAGTCTACGGCAACCGCGACGGACTGCCCGGGACGATGGTGACAGACCTGAAGGCCGATTCGGCCGGAGTTTTGTGGATTGCGACGGACGCTGGACTGGCGCGTTTCGATGGCAAGCGCTTTACCGCATACACGGCGCTCAAAGGCCTGGCCAGCAATGCACTTTCGGCGCTGGCGATTGCTCCCGACGGCTCAGTGTGGATGGCGGCGGCGCACGGGCAACTGGCCCGGCTTCAGCAGGGACGCGTGGAGAACGAATCAAAGTCGGGAATCGACGACGACATCAACGCGCTTCTTTTCGACCACGATGGCAATCTATGGATCGGGTTCGAGAGTCGCGGGCTGGCGCGCCTGCATAACGGCACCCTGAGCCTGTACGGAGCCACCAACGGCTTGCCGGGCGAGACAGTCGAGTCGTTCTTTGAAGACAGCGAACACAACCTGTGGGCGGGGCTGTTCGACAGCGGTCTGGTGGAATTGCGCGACGGAAGGTTTACGACATACGGAAAAGCAGAAGGGCTCTCGTCGAATACTGCCTGGTGCGCGTTGCCGGCTCGGGACCGAAGCGTATGGATGGCGACGAGCACGGGCGGGCTGGACCGGATTCTGCCCGACGGCACGGTTCGCAGCTACACAAACGGGGAACGGCAGTCGAGCGAGATTATTCATTCGATGCTCGAGACGCGGGATGGAGCTATTTGGCTGGGACAGCGGCACGGCGTGCTGACGCGCTTCCTGAACGACCGATTCAAGACTTTCAAATACGAGCAATCGAGCAAAAACGCCATCAATTCGCTGCTTGAGGATCGCGACGGCAGCCTGATTGTGGGCACCTATGGTTCCGGTGTGGCGCGGTTCAACATTCGGAAAGGGGATGGGCAGTTCGAAGTCATTCGTGCGACGGGCGAGATTCCGGCGATGGCAGAGGCCAACGATGGAACTCTATGGCTGGGCACGGATGGCGAGGGCGTCATCCGGATAAAAGATGGGGTTGAAACCAGCTTTACAAAGGCGAAGGGACTGCTCAGCGATCACATTCTGGCGCTCAACTTGGACGCTCAGGGAGTGCTCTGGATCGGCTCGTCGTCGGGGGGCTTGAACCGGATTCAAGACGGAAAAATCATTTCCTACTCGCAGGATCAGGGGCTGTTCGATTCGACGATTGGAAACATCCTCGAGGACAATTCCGGCAATTTCTGGATGGGGTCGGATAAGGGCGTCTTCCGCGTTCGAAAAAGCGAGCTGAAGGACTTTGCGAATCGGCGCATATCTTCGATTCACGGCATTGTTTACGGTACAGCGGACGGCCTGCGGTCGCGCGAAACCATGCAGGGCGGGACGGGGACGGCGTCGAAGGGGCCAGACGGCCGGCTTTGGTTCTCGACGATGCGCGGCCTTTCGGTGGTCGATCCCGCTCAGGCAGTGGGTGAGGACCAGGCGCTGCGCGTGCTGGTTGAAGAGGTGTCGATTAACGGCAAAGCGGCCGCATCAGCCCCAGCGATCCGCGTGGGTCCTGAGGCGAGCCGTTTGGAGATCCAATTCACCGCACCGAGCTTTGATGCGCCGGGGCAGATTCAGTTCCGCTCTATGCTGGAAGGCTTCGACGAGCACTGGAGTGCGGCGTCTACGCGCCGATCCGCCGACTACACGAACCTGCCGCCCGGCCGTTATCGATTCCTTGTTGAGGCCAGCCGGGACGGCAACGAATGGAGCGCCGCTGCCGAGCCGCTGAGCCTTGCCGTTGTGCCGCCGTGGTACAGAACGACGCAGGCCAACTTTATTTATGCTCTTGCCGCAATCCTTCTCACCTGGCTGGTTGTGGAGATGCGAACGCGCAGCCTGAAGCGGCGGCGCAACGAGCTCGAGCGACTGGTGGTGGAAAGAACCGCGCAACTGGAGATCGAGAAACAGGGCCTGATGAGAGCGCGAGAGGCCCTGCAATTTCAGGCGGCGCATGATTCGCTCACCGGGCTGTGGAGCCGGGGTGCGATTCTGGAACAGCTGGCCCGCGAATTGGAGCGCGCAACGCGGCAGCGCAACGTGCTCAGCGTAATTCTCGGCGATCTCGATCACTTCAAGGTGGTCAACGACACTCATGGCCATCTTGGCGGCGACTTTGTGCTGCGCGAGTCAGCGCATCGCCTGGTTGGACTGATGCGTGGATACGATGCGGTGGGCAGATATGGCGGCGAAGAGTTCCTCATTATTCTGCCGGGTTACGACGCCCAGAAAAGTCCAGCGCGCACACAGCAGCTTGTCGATGTGCTCGCCGGGCGGCCATTCGATTGCCATGGAACTGAGGTCAACGTTACCTGCAGCTTCGGCGTCACGATTACTTCGCCATGGCTGGATGGAACCACGATCGACGATCTGATTCGCCGCGCCGATAAGGCTCTCTACCAGGCAAAGCGGAACGGGCGCAATCGCGTGGAATTCGATTCGTCGTATGCGTCGGCGAAGGCCAAGCGCTGAGCAATTAATTCAACGATTCAACTTGCGGATGTGAGCCCGGCTGGTCGATTTGCGCCAAACGGTCCTAGCTCATCTTCGCCCTGGCGCCGCGCCAGTAGAGGGCGAGGCCGATGAGGATCGAGACGGCGGTGACAATGGCCACCTTGAGCTCGAATGCGAGCTTGTTGGCGGAGTCGCCGGGAGGAACGAGGGAAACGAAAATGCCTACAAGGACCACGAAGAAGCCCAGGCCGCCACAGATCCACACGCCCAACATTCCGCCGGGCACAAGCACGGCATGCGGGTTTTCGGAGCGGTCCTTGCGCAGTGACAGTTTGATGACGGCTGCGAACATGTACAGAAAGGGAATGAAGTAGAGAATGATGGCGACATCGACCAACGATTGATAGGCGCCGCGCGTGGATTCGCTGATCTGGCTCAACAACAGCACTGCGCCGGAGATGATGGCCTGCACGAGGATCGAAATGTAGGGCGTCTTCCACCGGGGATGGATTTTGCCGAAGGCGGCAGGCAGATAGCGATCGATGCCCACCTGGAAAGGCACGCGCGCGACACCCGCAACGGTGCTGCCGATTCCGCCCGCGTTGCCCGCGGTGACAAGGATGGCGGCAACGACGCCAAAGAATCCGATGCGCAACGCGACGGAGCCAACCGCGATAGCTTGAAAGACGCCGCTCTTGGGATCGATGCTGTCCGCGGGTGCGAGCGCCAAGACGGCAAAGGTTCCGGCAATATACATGAGGGCAATGAGGGCCCCGGCGCCGAAGACGGCGCGCGGCAATGTCTTGCGCGGATTATGCACTTCCTCTGCCATGCACGAGACCAGCTCGAGGCCGGTAAACGCAAAGGCGATCTGCGACCAGAAGTTCACTGTGTCCCAGTTCCAGACGGGCATCATATTGGCCAGGGTGAAATGCGTAACGGAGCCGTGACGCGCGCATACGGCAATGGCCACGACGACCAGCATGAGCAAGGGCGCATACGTGCCCACGCCGCCCGCGTTCTGCAGCCATTTGCCGATGTTGAGACCGATGATGTTCAACACCACGGCGATCGCCAGCAGGGCAAGTGAAATCCAGAGCAGAAAGGAACGGTTTTGCGCGAGGGCCGCGCCGTGGCTGGACGAGATATAAGCGGACATGGACGCGCTGGCCAGCAGCAGACCAGGGAAGTAAAAGACGGTGTAGATCCAGTAGGTCCAACCGGCGACGAAGCCGTGAAACGGGCCGAAGGCATCGCGCGCCCAGGCGTAGATGCCTCCCTCTTCGGGGAATCGAGATGAGAGCTCGTTGATGACCAGCGCGCCGGGGACGAAGAAGAAGACGGCAGCCAGCACCCACAAGCTGATGGACGAAGTGCCGTTGTGTCCAGCAGCGGCTATCCAGCGCGGCCCAAGCACAGCAGCGATGTCGAAGAGCAGCACATCCCAAAAGCCCATGGTCTTGCGCAATTGCGATTTAGGATCGCGTGCGTCGGGCGCGGGGAGGGTCATGAAGGCCCCTGGCGTATAGCGATGGATGAAGATTGCATGCGGAGATGATAACGGCTGCCAGCTTCATTCGTCGCGCTGCCAATGTTGGGTGCGGCCAAGCAGGGGAATGAGAAAGTAGCCGTGCAGGCGGAGTGTTTTCCCACCATCTTCAAGCGTGAGCGAGGCGCGATAGATCCTGCCGCTTTCGGGATCGAGAACCTGGCCGCCGGACCATTGGCTGCCATCCTGCGCAAAACCC
Organism: uncultured Acidobacteriaceae bacterium; assembly: GCA_963823805.1. Lineage (GTDB taxonomy): Bacteria > Acidobacteriota > Terriglobia > Terriglobales > Acidobacteriaceae > Telmatobacter. Next base: position 1,589,853 of record CAWGMW010000003.1, read on the forward strand.
CAGAGCACTTTCAGGCCTACGAGAGGGCGGTCTTTCAATGCGCCGCTGCAGAGATAGCAGGTGGGCTGCGGAACGGGCGGGTCGAAGAGCTCCTCAATGGTGCCGAAGAGTCTTCCGTTGTCTTCGCGGATGGCGACGATCGACTTTACCTTGCCAGTTGCGTCGTCGATGGTCTTCCATCGACCCACGGGCGAGACCAGGGCCGGGGCCGGCGAGTGGATGGCCTGCCCCAGCGCGGAAAGGGAGAGCGCAATCGGCGCGGCGAATACGAGAAGCAGAGTGTTGAATCTGAAAAAACCCATGCGGGGAAAGGACATGGTCGCGAGTGAAGTTCAAGGGATTAGACGCGGGACTTTGCCGCTTGGCGTTACTCCAATTATTTCGCGGGCTCGGTGGAATGGGAGGGCAGATTTGCGGGGTCAAGGGAATCGAATCCCTCTGCCTTTGCCGCATCGAGCAGAGCAGGCGAGGCGGCGACGAAGGTGATCGCGGTGCCGGGGAACATGTCGCGCGCAGTGAGTGCGGAGCCGAGTTGCAGAGTCTCAGGCCAACGAAGCGTAGTGCGGTCAAGGAGCTGCCGCGCGGTTTCAAGAACGCCTGGATTCAGAGGCTGCTGCACCATGCGCGCGGACTCGGTTCGCAGAAGCTCGAGTGCGGCGGCGGCGGCTTCCGGCGCGATTTGGCCGGACCGCTCGCGACGCCTGATGGCCGCATACACCTCAAGGGGAGTTGCGGCAGAGATGAGCTTGCGATTGTCTTCTACAGATTCCATGAGACGGATGAGCGCATCGGTGCCGGGCTCGCGCACAAACAGCCGGGCGAAGGCCGTCGTCTCAAGAAAATAGAAGCTCACTGGCTCCCCCGATCCTCATTGATTGCAACCGCCAGCGGCTCGCCCAGTACCTCAATCGGGTGGAAGCGCTGCGCTTCCTCGGGAATGCCCGCTTCGGCGCGGTTGAGACGGATTGTTGTCGTGGGATAGGCCGGGGTCTTGGGGTTGGCGATCTTGCTGGTGAGGACGACGCCGCGCTGGATAGCTTCAGCCAGAACGACCTGCCGGGTTTCAGGATGCTGGTTCCAGCGGAACGCTTTGCGCGGCAGGAAGGAATCGCGGAACCACTTGAGTGCAATGAAGGCGTGGCCGCCGCGCTCGGCCTCGGCCAGCGCCGCGCAGAGCTCCTTGACACGGATGTCGAGATCGGCGGGCGACACCTCCTCTACTTCGCCTTCCTCCTCCGTGGCGCGACTGGCAACGGAGCGCGACGCGCGGCTGAGACGCGGAGACGGCTCCTCGCCGTCGATGCGCTCAAAATAGATACGCACCTCGTCGTCTTCGGGCGACCAGGTATCAGCCAAGGCATTGCGGCGCTTGCTGCGGCCGCTCTCGCTGCATAGTTCCACAATGGCCTGATAACCGGGAGGCGCCAGAAAGCGGAGCGCACTTACCAGACCCGGATCCTGCGAATAGGCCAGCTCATTTAATGCTTCTTCGATAATTTCTTCGGCTGCCGGGATAGTGAGGACGCCGTTTTCCACAGAGTTCTGCGGAGATCTTGTCGATTTCATTGCTTCTCCCCATTCTGCTGCCTGCGGTTACGGAGCCTGCACGTAAACCGACCGGGTTGCCTACACGGCTCGGAGCTGCGCCGCACGCATCAAACAGCAGCATTCGATCTATGAGTCCCAAGGCGCTCTTTGGAACGAGGAAGACGAACTTAAATTCCTCTATTCAGAGCAATAAGAAAGCGATATTCGAGTGGTCACGACTGGATGTGTTTTCGCCTTCACCGTTCCATTCGCCAAGCAAGAAGGGCCCCAAAAAACACTTGAAGCTTCAATTGATGATTCATCATAGGCACGGTCTTACGACCTGACAACAATTATTTGAAGTGGATTTCATGGGAGGAATCTAGCAGTGAACAGTCCCGCTCGCGCCCCGTGAGGATTGGATCTCACCAGCGCGCCGCGGACCTTGCCCGAGAGCGCCGTGCACACGCCTGGCTAACATTGTGCGCCGGAGTTCGTAGAATAGAGTACATGCGCCGTTGTCTGCAGATGCTTCTTTGCCTTTGCGTTGCGTCTCCTCTTCTCCACGCCGACGGCCAGCCATTCGATCTCTCCGGTCCCAAGGTGGATATTCACGTCAAGCGGGGAGAGATTACGCTTCCCATTTCAGAGGTGCCCAACCTGTTGCCGGGCGATCGGCTGTGGGTTCATCCGGAACTGCCGGAGAGTCAGGCCACGAACTTTGTCCTGGTGGTGGCCTTCCTGCGCGGTTCCACCAATCCTCCCCCTCCGGACTGGTTTACGCGCGTGGAAACCTGGACCCGGGAAGCGCGCGAAGAAGGCGTGTTTGTCACCGTTCCCGATGGAGCACAGCAGGCGCTGCTGTTTCTTGCGCCGGAGACGGGGGGCGACTTTGACACTTTGCGCAGCGCGGTGCGCGGCCGCCCCGGCTCGTTTGTGCGCGCCGCACAGGATTTGCAGGCGGCCAGTTGGGAACGGATGCGGCTGGAGGCTTATCTGTCCGCTGTGAAGGTCAGCAGCCAGTTCGATCCCCAGGCCCTGAAGACGCGCACGGAGTTGGCGGCGCGCAGTTTGGGAATCAAGATCAACGAGAGCTGCTTTGACAAACCGCTCGAAGAGCAGGCTTCGTGCCTGTCGCAGAACTCAGAGGGAATGGTGCTCGACGACGCCAACGCGCAATCCCTTGTGGGTCAACTGGTGAACGGGAGCACTCTGGACCTGATGAACCAGATCAGCGCAACTTCCATGGCCGGGGGCGGAGCGTATAGCCCGTACGTGGGCGCGGTGGTGGATACGGCCAGGATTCTTGCCTCGCTGCATACCGCGCACTTCCAATACATCCCAGCGCTGGCCTTGCCCAGGGAGGACAGCCTGAATCTGCGGCTGAACATGCCGCCCTCATTTCGCAATCCCATGTCGGTTGTTGTGGTGGCGCTGCCTCCGGTTGGAGGGGCGAGGCCGGAGCCTCTGCACCCTGTGAACCCCGATGAGGATTTCTGTGCGCTTAAGCCGGGATTGGTGCTGCCCGCAGAGGGAGCGCCGCTGGCCTTCGCGACAGGGTTGGCTCACGACCTGGTTCTGCATGTGGAAGCGGCGGATGCGAAGGTTGACGCGAAGAGCCAAGCGATTGACATTCCATTAACCGTCGACGCGGAAAGGGGAGGACTGATTCCCGACAAAAAGATTCCTTCGCTGCCGGATGGCGAGCTGAGGGCCGAGGTTCAAGGCAAATGGGGTTTTGACGATTGGAAGGGTCCGCAATTCCAGTTGATCACTGCGCAGCCCGGTAAATGGACCGTCAAGGCAGCCGATCAATCCGCGCTGGTAGTGGGCCGGGACGACACGATCGAACTCGACGGCGAGACGTCGGTTTGCGTGGAGAAGGTGACGGCAACGATTGATGAGGATCCGACCATCCCGCTCACATGGAAGTCGCCAAAGCCCGACAAACTCGAGGTCACAATCCCCCTCGACGAAAGGGGACCGGGCCCGGTGAGTCTGGAGGTCCACGAGTTTGGGCTGGCCAAGCCGGATCGCGTGAAGATGGTGGCTTACGCCGCCGCGGCGTCGCTCAACGGATTGAATCTGAACTCCGGAGACAAGACTGCGCTTTTGAGAGGCACGCGGCTGGATGAGGTGGCAAAGGCCCAGGTTGATGGCATCAGTTTCACGCCCTCCAGCTTGAACCGCGCTGAGAATCTGGATCAGTTGCAGATGAACGCCCGGGGATCGACGGTCAGCCTGGAAGCGGGCAAGTATTATGTCGCGCTGGTGGACCTGAAGGACGGACGCACGCTGAAAGCGCCAGTTACCGTGGATCCGCCGCGACCGCAGGTGACGCTGCTCAGCGAGGGCGTTCAGGAGGATGCAGCCGCGCCTGCGCCGGTTGCGATGAGCAGGCCCGATGACCTGCCGGTGGATGGCCGCCTGGTCTTCTTCCTCAAGTCCGATGTTCCGGCTGACTTTCCCCGCGACGAAAAAGTGGAGGTTGCGGCGGCCGACTCAAGCTTTCACACCACGCTCGCATTGAGCGACGGCCTGATGCTCGAGGATGCGCACACGGCGATGGCTAACCTGGAACCGCTGGCGCGATTCGGCTCCTCAGCCTTTGGACCCGTGCGCGTCCGCGCTATTTCTGCCGACGGTGCGGCCGGCGACTGGGTTCCACTGGGGACGCTGGTGCGAATCCCAGGGTTCAAGGAGCTGCGCTGCCCGCGTGTGATAGCCAAACCGTGCCTGCTGAGCGGGACCGACCTTTTCCTGGCTACATCGTTTTCTTCCACGGCGACCTTCGACAACCCGCTGAGCGTGCCGCCGGAATTCACCGGGACGGAGCTCGTTGTTCCTCACCCGGTGAAGGGTATCCTTTATTTCAAATTGCGCGATGACCCAGCCAGCCAGGAGACGCTCACGCTTCCGGTGACGCTGATCGCGCCACAGGCCCCGGCGGCAGCGACGGCAAATCCGTTGACGCAGGCTCCCACTGCAGCTCCCATTGCGCCGCAGCCGAGTCCGGCAGCCGCGCCTGCACAGAATTAATCGAGAGGTGAAGCCTGCTTCCCACCCTTGCGGCGAAGACAAGAACGCCTCAAGGATGGGGCACCCATTTTCGAGTGAAAGAACTCACAGTCCAGAGTTCGTGCTTTCCCAGGTCCCCAAATGCGAGGGACCTGGGCCACCCATTTCTTTTGGTGGGGTGAAGGCCGCCAGGAGCAAAAGCAGATCCTTCGGCTCCGCTTACCCCACGATCGCTCTGCGATCGCGGGCCCCGAACGCGCTCCGCTCAGGATGACACTGTTGTTGGGGCGTGCGGGAATCAGGACGACAGCGCGGAGACGGGGTTTTTGCTTGCCACCCATATTCGCGTTTGAGCGAGTGGTCCGAAACCTAGTTGAAGTATTTCCGGTTCGTCTCGGCGAATTGTGCCTTGTCGGCGGGCAGCTCGTCGAGCGAGAAGATGGCGTTCTGCGCGCAGATGGACGCGCAGTTGCCGCAGTCGATGCACTCATCCGGGTTGATATAGACCTGAGAGACGGTGGCGGCCGCGGGATCGCTCTGAGCGGGCGCAATGGCGGCGGTGGCACACTCGGCCACACAAACAAAATCCTTGGTGCAGGCATCGGTGACGACATAAGCCATGGAAATCTTGCTCCTCGATCGCGGGCGCGCTGTGGTTGGCGCCCTTGATTAGAAGTTATCGGCAGAGTCTTGCTGCGGGCCGTGATCTGAATCACGATCCAGCCGCTGCCAGGAAGGAATCTACCTGATTACGGTACGCCGCCGATCTCATCCCCTTTTGTAACCAAGCCTTGATGCCTGGTTTGTATGAAATGGCCAAAATGGAATCATGCCCACAAGCGCAAGGTCCTCTTTTCGCGCGCAGGTGTTCTCCTGTTGGAACTGGAAATGCGCGCTGCTGAGCGCGACTGCGCGCTCGCTCGTTTACCTCGCGGCGCTCAGGCACTCTGGCCCGCACAGGCGATTGTCGATTGTGCTGGTTGAGATTGCCTACGTTGCGCTGACAGCCGGCGTCTATGCGGGATTGCAGCAAAGAGCGCTCGGCCTGCGTTCGCGGATCCTGGGCAATGCGATCGTGGCTGCCGGCGTTCCTGCGCTCGCCCAAATTCTCGATTGGCTTGCGCATCGCGCCGTGGGCGCGGCAGTTCCCGCGCGAGCGACGATCGCGGTGAGCGTCTTCACCGGCGTCTCCGCTCTCTTTCATCTGTTCGTGATGCGGCGGGGAGTGTTTCTGACCGGCCGAGGCTGCTCGCTTCTGAACGATTTTCGCCGCATCCCTCGACTCGTCGCCGCCTTCGTGGCAGCGCCGGCCATGCTTATCATCTCGTTCGTGGTTGGAACTGAGCGCGCCGCTGAGCCGGAGGCAACCCTTTAGAAAATGCGCACGCGAAGGCCCGCGTTGACACCGAAGGAACTCATGTTGCCGTAGGTGAACTGGGGCCAATCCTGATATTCGAAATCGACGGCGCGCAGGTAGATTCTGTGCGTCCAATGGAAGTCCAATCCACCGCCTGCTGTGACCACGAGGTAGCGCCCGTAGGCGTAGTTATAAGGGAAGTTGAAATCGCCGAAGCCAACCAGGCCCTTGGCGTAAGGCTCGAAGCGGCCGAAGTCGAAGTGGTACCGGCCGCCGATCGAATAGGTTTCGGCGTGGACGTTTGCGGTCTGGTAGTACTCCAGCCAGCGGCCTTCTGCCTCGATGCCGAGACGGCGCTTGGTGTCGAGATCGACGAATCCCGCAATTCCTGCCATCTTCCGCTGGCCGTATTGGAGCGTATATCCGGAGCCCATGGCGCCAGCCGACAGCATGGCCCCTCCCTGGTCGCCGGGAGCTGCAACCTGAGCGCGCGACAGAGGCGGCGCGATGCATCCGATGAGGATCGCCAATAGAAAAACCGAGGCCAACCGAAGCTGCAAACCCGGCCTTCCGGTCTGGGCCTGCGTTCGCGACGATTCGGTCTGGCAAAAAAACAAATTCTGCAAAGGTTTCATCTTTCTCCTGCGCCCGTTCGGCGACGACATCCGCCTCCGGATCTATTTGGTGATCGTGAGTGAAACGTCCTGGTACTGCTGTGCGTTGGTGCTTGCGCCGGTGCCAGTTACCTGGATGACGTAGGTGCCGGGCGCGGCTGTGCTCACGGAGAAGCTGTTGCATCCGGTGGCCACGAGCGCGGCGGCAGAAAGCAGAAGGATTAAGGACATGGTGAGAATTCCGGCGGTGCGCCGGCGCAGGCGCCAGAAGACGAATCCAAAGAGCACGCTAACGGGCAGGAAGAGACTGGCCAACGAGAACTTCGAATTCCCCGGCGAGGAATTCATGGCCGTGGAACCTCCGCTCAGCGGATTGTTGGTGTCGATGGTGAGCTGAGCGCTCGCGGAGCCGTCAGCCGTGAGCTTCACGCTGGGGTTGGAGAAGTGGCAGAAGACTCCAGCGGGCAGCGATGCGCAGCCCAATCCGATGGTGTCGGCAAAGGTCCCGTTGGAGTTCAGATTCACGGTGACAGTGGCATTCTGCGAGGTCGCCATGCTCACGCTGGAAGGATTCACTCCCAGACTGAACAGGGTTGGCGTGCCCGAGACCGGGATCGTGGGCGAAGACGAAGGGCTATGGTCCGCGTCGCCGCTGTACATGGCAACGATGTTGTAGCTGACGCCGGCGGTCAGGTTCGGCGTGATTGTTGCCACGCCGCTCGCGTTCAATGTGGCCGACCCGACCTGAGTGGTGTTGCTCATGAAGGTGACGGTGCCCGTGGGCGGAATTCCCGCGCCGTTATTGAGAACTGTCGCAACCAGAACAACCTGCGGAGGCGTGCTGGAGGTCACTGAGGAGCCCAGGCTGGTGGTGGTGGGAATGAGGCCGACGCCTTCGCTGATTGAAGGCGACGTGCTGGGCGAGTCGGCTGCGTCGCCAAGGTAGCTCGCTGTGATGGTGTAGGTTCCGGGAGCCAGCGCGGAAGTTGTGAAGCTGGCCGTTCCCCCGGCGAGAGTTGCTGTGTTGAGCGTGATTCCATTGGCGATGAAGTTCACGCTGCCGGTCGGAGTTCCACCATTGCCGGTGACCTCGGCGGTAATGGTGATAGCCGCCCCGACCAGCGCGGGGTTGGGAGTGACGGAGATCGCGGTGGCGGTGGTAGCCAGCGAGATGGTGAGCGATGTTGGCGAGGAAGTGCTGCTGCCATTGTTGGCGTCGCCGGTATACATGGCCGTGATGGAGTAAGTGCCCGCGGCCAGCGTTGCGGTGGTGAAGGTCGCAATTCCGGAGGCGGTCAAGGTTCCGGCGCCGATCACGCTTCCATTGGCGAGGAAGTTTACGCTGCCCGTGGGCGTTCCGCCGTTACCCAACACCTGGGCGGTGAATGTAATGGGCGCCAGCACCAGCGCCGGGCTGGGCGAAACGGTGAGCGCGGTCTGCGAGGTGGCCTGCACAACGGTGAGCGCGAACGGCGCCGATGCGCTGCCCAGATTGTTGGAGTCGCCGCTGTAGGTGGCCACAATCTGGTAGCTTCCCTGCGCCAGCGCCGGCGTGATCGTTGCTGTTCCTCCGGCGCCGAGAGGCGCGCTGCCCAGTTGCGTGGTTCCCGACGTGAATGTGACCGTGCCCGTGGGCGTTCCCGAGCCCGACGTCACCTTGACAGTGGCTGTGATCGTCTCAGGCCCGCCGGCGATTCCCGGGCTGGGGGTTGCTATGACGGTGGTTGCGGTTTGCGCCTGCTCGACTAATTGGCTCAAAGGCAAAGAACTGCTTGGCCCGTTCAACGAGTCGCCTGGATAGGACACAGTGATGATGTGCGTGCCCATGTTGAGGGTCGCGGTGGTGAAGGCGGCGACGCCCGGATTGCCCATGAGCGTTCCCGTGCCAATCGGCGTGGCGCCATCGAGGAAAGTGACCGTTCCCGTGGGAGCCGTGGTGCCGCTGGGCGGAATGGTTGCGGTGAAGGTGACGGGATTGCCGAAGAACGACGGGTTGAGGCTTGAAGTCAGTGTTGCGGTGGTGGGCGCCTGTACATCCTGATAGAGGACGGCCGATGTGCTCCCTTGAATTTGCTTGGCGGCGTCGCCGTTATAGACTGCCGTGATCTGGTGGATGCCGGCTGTGAGCGTCGAAGTCGTATACATCGCGACACCTCCGGCATTGATCGCCTGCGCGGTCAGTAAGGTCGTTCCGTCCATGAAGGTTACTGTGCCGTCGGGTGTGACGCCTCCGCCCCCGGAGACGGACACTGTGGCCGTAAAGGTGACGCTCTGACCAATCGCGGATGGGTTCGCGGTCGATGTCAGGCCGGTCGACGTGCCTTCGAGAACAGTTTGGATCAGCGCAGGCGCTGACGAGCTGGTGAAGTGCATTGTGTCGCCGGCATAGGTGGCGACGATGGAGTGCAGGCCGACAGCGAGCGTGGTGGTGGAGAACGTGGCGACGCCCGAGGCATTGAGCGCAAGACCCGAGGCCAGCGTTGTCGTATTGCCGCCAAAGGTGTCGGCGATGCTGACGGTTCCTGTAAGGCTTCCAGTTCCCGCACCCGTCACCACCGTGACCGTGAAGGTGACGTTCTGCCCGAATCCGGAGGGATCGGGATTGGATGCCAGCGTGGTGGTGGTGGAGTTAACCGGCTCGGCCGTTCCAACCAGCTCGATGTCGAGCGGCGAACTTGCCGCGGCAACGCTGGGCTGAGCATCTTCGGTGACGTCGATATTCGGCGTCTCGGTTTGGTTGCTGGGCAGCGTGGGAGAGGCGGCGGGCGCAAAGACCGCGCCAATCATGCAATCCGCGTTGACGGCCAGCGATGCGCTATCCGTGCAGGAGTTCGCGACCGTGGGATCGATCGCGGCGTTCACCGTGGGAGTGATTGCGGTCAGGTCGAGCGCGGCATTGCCGTCGTTTTCGACGGTCTCGTCCTGGGTTGCGGAGGTGTTGCCCTGGCGAATGGGCACGGTGTAATCGAGCGCGGCGAAGTTGCCCTGAATCTCGCGAACCACCATATCCAGAGTGTCAGCAACGTAGAGGTCGCCGCTGCCATCGAGGTAGAGACCGACCGGGCCGTAAAGCTGCACTGGCTGGAATTGACCGCCGGCGTAGAAATCTCCGCAGCCGTTTTCGGCCAGCGTGGTGATGAGTCCAGTAGCCGCGCTCACCTTGCGAACAGCGGCGTTTTGCGTTTCGGCAATGTAGACGTTGCCCGCGGCATCGACCGCGACACCCGATGGCGACCATACGTCAGCCAGGTTGGCGGCGACCGGGGTAGCCGCGCAGGGCGTAGCGCCCGCATTTCCGGTGCCTGCAAAAGTGGAGATGATGCTGGCCGGCGTAATGACGCCGCCGACCGCCATCACTTCGCGGACACGCTGATTGGCGGAGTCGGGAATGTACATATTGCCGGAGGCATCGAAGGCCACGGCATAGGGAAAGTTGAGCTTCGCGCTCGTGGCTGCGATTTCGTCGCCGTTGTAGCCGCCTGTGCCGTTGCCGTTGGCGAATCCGTTGCCCGCGATCGTGGCAATGACGCCGGTGGCCGAGCTCACTTCGCGAATGCGATGGTTGTTGGTGTCGGCGATGTAAAGGTTCGCATTAGCGTCGAACGTCACGCCTTCAGGCTGGTTGAGCGTCGCCTGCGTGGCTGGGCAGCCGTCGCCGGCTGCGTCGCTGCCGGAGCCGCAGACCGAGCCGCCGTTGTTGCCTGCAACCGTGGTGATGATGCCCGTTGCGGCGGTGATCATGCGGATCACATTGTTGCCGCTGTCCGCGATGTAGAGATTTCCCGCGCCGTCGATGGCTACGTCGCCGGGACCATTCAAAGTGGCGCTGGCCGCCGGGCCGCTGTCGCCCGTATAGGACGGATTGCCGCTTCCGGCGATGGTCGAGATGATTCCCGCGCCGGTGCAGGTGGTTCCCTGAATGGTGGCGCTGGCGGCGCTCGCGCACACCATGCGGATGCGGTTGTGCAGGCTGTCGGCGATATATAGGTTGCCGGCTCCATCGAGGGCGATGCCGCTGGGCAGATAAAGCTCAGCTTGCGTCGCCGGACCGCCATCGCCGACTGCGGTGTAGAGTCCGAGCTGACCGGCCACGGGCAACAGGTTGCCATCCACCAGCACGCCCAACCCGCCAACTCCCGTACCGGATATGTAGGCCGTGCCCAACACGGATTGGCCCGAGCCGCCCGAGGGCGTGCCTACGAGGACGACCGCGCCCAATCTGAAGCCGGGCTTGGCGGGCGTGAATGTGATCGATTCCGTGCAGGTAGCGCCTTGCGCCAGCGTGGCCGATGCGCAATTTGAAGTGCCAGTGCCTGCCGCGAAATCGCCGGAGGGCGCGCCAGACGTAAGAATTTCAACGCTCGTGACCGTGCCCGCTATGGACGCCGTAACGGTTACGCCCTGATTGCCCGTGGATGCCCCGACCGGTTGCGAGCCGAACTGTGCCTGAGCGGCAGCGGCCGCCAGCAAAAGAGCGGCGCCTGCCAGGGTGCCGGCAGCGCGGTAAAGCGTGCCATGAAAGTTCGAATCATTGCCGGGCGTGGGGCTGTGAAGAGGGCGGATTTTCGGATCGTTCGTTGCGGGTGCTCGATAAGAAAGAGTGCGGACAATTGGTTCAGTCTGGCGTTGCATATGCGGCTCCGTTCGCGACCTCCCTGTGCGGCTTTCTCCCACCCTGAATGCTCTGTCCGGCGCATCAACAGCAGTCGGAGCGAACGCTACTGGCAGTGGGGCGCTGCCGACTTGCAGCCGACGGAAGCAGGAGTGTCGGCGCAGCTTCCGGGCCCAATTCGGGGGCGGAGACTTATCGTCTCATAATTACCTTTGTGCGCTTATCAAAAGTCGAGGGTAATACCACCATAGTCGTGATCGAGTCTTTAGTGTTGCTATTTGGATTACCTTTGTACCAATCTGAACCGGGTTCAGCGGCCGAAGTCGCTTTTTGTTGCACTTAGCAGCCAAGGCGGCACGCGCACACTCGAGCATCAGTTGTGCAATGAAATCGAACCACGATGGCGATGCTCGAGTCCGTCCTGGGCGGGGTGCGCGCTTTTCCGTTGAGCCTCAAAACTTCCTTGTGCTAGCCTTGCGCTACTTCCCCGCTGCATTGAGCGCAGCCTGGTTTCCACAAAGATCCAAAGCGAGGTTTTGACGATGGCAACTGTGTCCCAAGGCGCGAGTGTGCGTTCGGCGGTTCACTTTTCCGGGCGCGGCGGACTCATCGACAAGTATTTCTATTTCGCGATGTCGCTGCTGGTGGCGGGGATTGTAGTGTGGGGATTCAACCATACGGTCGACCAGAATCTGTTCCATGCGGCTCCGCCGCGGCCGCTGCTGCTCTGGTTTCACGGCGCCGTGTTCTCGACTTGGGTGCTGTTCTTCATTTTTCAGTCCACGCTGGTGCGCACGCACAACGTGAAGTGGCACCGGTTCTTTGGATGGTTTGGTGTGGGGCTGGCCACGGTGATGGTTCCGCTGGGGATTACCACGTCAATTGTGATGGGGCGCTTCGATATCCATACCCTTCACGAGACGGGCATCGACTCGTTTTTGATCATTCCCTGGTACGACATGGTTGCATTTGCGACGCTTTTGAGCCTGGCGGTTCTATGGCGGAAGAAGTCCGAAGTGCATCGCCGGCTGATTTTCATTGCCACGTGCGGCCTGCTCGATGCCGCGTTTGGCCGGCAGGACTACATCTTCAACCACAACCTCTACTTCTGGTGCCTCGACGGGGTGATTCTTCTCGGCGTTGTTCGCGATCTCGTGGTCAACCGGCGCATCCACAAGGTGTATCTCGTGTCGCTTCCCGTGTTGATTGTGTGCCAGATGTTTGCGGTCCACACTTACGCCAGCGCGTCGGCCTGGTGGTTGCGGATTGCGGACAAAGTTCTCGGATAGGAGTGGCGAACGGCCAGGAGGCAGACACAGACCGCCGATTCAGTCTGAGAAATCGATTGGAAAGTTTGCCGAAATCCAGCACAAAGCTATTTAAAGCAGAGCCAGAAACTCATCGACCGTGAGCCCTGACGTTTTGATGAGTCCCCTCAATGTTCCCGGCGCCAGCTCCACGTGTTGAGGAACGGTGAGGTTCGCTCGGACACCCGGCTTCGTCAATACGAGGTGGCTTCCGACCTGGCCGCGCACTTGCCAGCCAGCCTTTTGGAAGGCCTTCGCTGCCTCCTTGCCCGAGATGTTTGAAAGTCGTCCCACGCATTGGCCCTTGTAACTCTAATCATAGTGCCCTTGCAACTCTAATCATGGGCGTGACATATCAATTGTCATGCACAGGGTTTAGTGCAATTGCATGAGGAAAACCGGGCCCAGTGTGGAAGATGTGGGAAATGCGGAAAAAACTGGTAACGAAACTTAGACGGCCACAACGAGCGGGGTCTCGTCGTCTGGCAGCGCCTCGGCTGCCTTCTGATCCTCGGCCCAAAGCCACGCCGTGATGGCCTCTTTGACATTGGCGAGTGCCTCTTGTTCAGTTTTCCCTTGAGAAAAACAGCCAGGCAGGGCGGGACACTCCGCAACGATCCAGCCATCTTCGTCGCTCTTCAGGACCACGTGGAACATCATGGGCGAACTCCGGCGCGGGCAGGCCGCACATACACATTTATACCGCAATCGGTACTACTATCCGGGCTTCGGTAAAGGGACGCAATCTCGGGCGCCGCAAAAGGCACATTTAGAATGGGTGAGTTATGGCCACTCTGAAAGCCGTGCGCGGGACGCGGGATCTTCTGCCGCCTGAGACGGTGCTGTGGAACCGCATCGAGGCGACCGCGCGCCAGGTCTTTGCCCGCTACAACTTCGGAGAGATTCGCACGCCGATCTTTGAGGACACGGCCCTGTTTGCGCGCAGCGTGGGCGAGGAAACCGACATTGTCTCGAAAGAGATGTACACGTGGGAGGATCGCGCCCGCGCGCAGTCAGAGAAGACGCAGTCGCTGACCTTGCGCCCCGAGAACACGGCCGGCGTAGTGCGCGCCTATATCGAGCACGGGCTGGGCGAGAGCGGACAGTTACAGAAGCTCTATTACATTGGGCCGCAGTTCCGACGCGAGCGCCCGCAGAAGGGCCGCTACCGGCAGTTTTGGCAGATCGGCGCGGAGGTCATCGGGCCGCCATCGTCGGGCAGTGAGTCGCCGCTGCGCGACGCCGAAGTTCTGGAGATGCTGGCCACGCTGCTCGACGAGCTGGGCATCGGCGGCTGGACGCTCGAGCTGAATTCTGTCGGGTCCAGCGCGGACCGGGCGAAATACAACGACGTGCTGCGAGCGGCGTTGGTCGATGTGGCGCCGAAGATGTGCGGAGACTGTCAGCGGCGCGCCGTCACGAATCCACTGCGCGTGCTCGACTGCAAGGTGCCGGAAGATCAGCCGATCATCGAGAAGCTGCCGAGGATTGGCGACTCGCTCGGCCAGGATTCGAAGGATCACTTCGCCCAGGTGACCGCGGCACTCGACGCTGCCGGCGTGCCTTATAAGCTGAATCACCGCCTGGTGCGCGGGCTGGATTACTACACGCGGACGACGTTCGAGTTTACGCACGGCGGACTCGGTGCGCAGAACGCGCTGCTCGGCGGCGGCCGCTACGACGGATTGAGCGAGGCCATCGGCGGACCGAAGGCGCCGGGCATCGGCTTCGCGATCGGCCTCGACCGGCTGGTGCTGACCCTGCAATCCACGGAACTCGTCCAAAAGGCTGCCCCGCCGCGGGTGGCTGATGCATACATCGCGCCGATCGGCGAAAGCCTCAACACCGCCGCTCTGGTTCTGGCGCGCGAGTTGCGGCGAGCCGGGCTGCGCGTCGAGCTCGGCGACGGCAGCTTCCGATTGAAGAAGTCGTTTGAGGCGGCAGACAAGATTGCCCGCCGCATCGTGATCCTCGGAGATGATGAGGTGAAGTCCGGTATTCTGACGGTGAAGGACTTTGTGACCGGGGTCCAGAGTAAGATTCCTCGCGAAGAGTTAGCCACACATCTGAAGAAGCCCGCTGGTGAGCTGGAAGGATAGGTGGCGGCTCGATTCGAGAAACCATCCCTCAGCGGCTAAAGCCCACGTTCTCTTAGGAGACATTTACGGCACGACTTAAGTCGCGCCCTTTCAAGGCAATGAAGGAATTGGCAACGTGCTCGACTTTTTAGGCAATCTCGAACGGACGCACATGTGCGGCGAGCTGCGCGCCGCCGACGCGGGCAAGCAAGTGGTGCTGATGGGCTGGGTAAACCGGCGCCGCGACCACGGCAATCTTATTTTCCTCGACCTCCGGGATCGAACGGGAATTGCGCAAGTGGTGCTCGACCACGACCTGATTCCCGAGGGCCACGCAAAGGGCGAACAGGTGCGGCCTGAGTTCGTGGTGGCAGCTGTCGGCAAGGTGCGGCTGCGCGCCCCGGACGCCATCAACCCTAAAATGCCAACCGGCGAAATTGAGATTGAGGCCACGGAGATTCGCGTGCTGAACGATACGCGGCTTGCGCCCTTTTCGCCTTCCGAAGAAGCGATCCAGAACGAGGAAGTGCGGCTCAAATATCGTTACATCGATCTGCGGCGCCCCGAGATGCAGCACAACTTCAAGCTGCGGCATGAGATTACGCTGGCCATTCGCGAGAGCCTGAGCAAGCAGGGCTTTTTCGAGATCGAAACGCCGATTCTGACCAAGTCGACGCCCGAGGGCGCGCGCGATTTCCTGGTGCCCAGCCGCGTGCATCCCGGCGAGTTCTATGCTCTGCCGCAGTCCCCGCAGATCTTCAAGCAGATTCTGATGATTTCGGGGTTCGACAGGTACTTCCAAATCGCTCGCTGCTTCCGCGACGAGGACTTGCGCGCCGACCGGCAGCTTGAGTTCACGCAGGTCGATCTCGAGATGAGCTTCCCGCGGCAAGAGACGGTCTTCGGCGTGGTGGAGCAGTTTATGAAAGCAGGTTTTGCGGCGGCAGGCATCGATCTGCCGATTCCGTTCCCGCGCATCTCCTACGACGAGTCCATGCGCCAGTACGGCACGGACAAGCCTGACCTGCGGCTGCCCGGGCTCACTGACGTGCGGCCGGCGTTCACCGATGACGCGCTCGGGACGCTGCAGATCGATCCTGCGCTGCCCGTGGTAGCGCTGCGCATTCCCAGCGTGGGCGAGCTGAGCCGCAAGGAGCGCGAAGACAACCATCCGCTTTTCGATCAGAAGAAGGGCGCGAAGTTCATTGACGATTTCAAGCGCCTGGCGAAGAGCTTTCCTGAGGCGGCCGCGAAGGTACGTGAGCTGGCGGGCGCGGCCGATGCGGACTTCGTGATTGTGGTTGCGGGAGATCCGGCACATCACATCAAGGCCAGCGACACCAAGTTTCCCGGCAGGCTTTCAGAGCGCGAGATCAACGTGTACGCTGCGGCGGGCAACTTCCGCGCCGAGCTGGCGAAGAAGTACGCCGACCGGCACGGAGCGTTTCGCGTCACCGATGAAGTCGTTCAAAACGCGGCAGCAAGAAGCTCGGCGAGCGAGCTGATTGACGGCAGCAAGGCCTTCAATCCGATGTGGCTCACCGACTTTCCGATGTTCGAGTACGATCTGGCATCGGGAAAGTGGATGCCCGCGCACCATCCGTTCACCGCGCCCATTGAGGCTGATATGGCGAATCTCAAGAGCGATCCGGCGAGCGTGCGCGCCAATTGTTATGACCTGGCGATGAACGGGCTCGAGCTTGGATCGGGATCGATTCGTATTCACCGCAAGGACGTGCAGCAGCAGATCTTTGCCTCGCTCGGCATCAGCGAGGAAGAAGCGAAAGCAAGATTCGGCTTCTTCCTCGACGCGCTCGAATACGGAACGCCTCCACACGGCGGCATTGCGCTGGGCCTCGATCGCATTGTGATGCTGCTGACCGGCGCCAGCAACTTGCGCGAAGTGATCACTTTCCCGAAGACGGCGAAGGCGATTGATTTGATGGCCGAAGCGCCCACGCCCGTGAGCGAGCAGCAACTGAAGGAGTTGCACATTCGCGTGGCGATGAAGAGCTGATTTCCTCACCAGCGATTCGCTCGGCGGCGTTTGGGTGCGCGCCGCGTCTGTGGTATATTTTTTGAGGTGCGGAAGCGATTTTCACCTCCGCCTGAAGTCGCGCAAGATCGTCAACGGCGTGGCTTTTTGAACCCCATGGACGCGTAGCTCAACTGGCAGAGCATTCGGCTCTTAACCGACAGGTTGAAGGTTCGATTCCTTCCGCGTCCACCAGCCTTCCAAATCCAGACAAATCAACTTCAAGGTCCTTCGTCGCCGCGGCGACTCAGGATTTCGCCAGCGGGCTCAGACGCCCGCAAAGCGGCTCAAGTTCGATTCCTTCCGCGTCCACCAGCCTTCGCCCGCCCAGTCGGGCTTCGGCTCGGCAAGCCATTTAAGAAGTGAAGGCTGTCGCGCCGTAGCTTTCAGCGAAGGCGGACGGTTACTTCGCCCTCTCGGGTTTCGGCTGGGCAAGCCATTGCATGGAGCAGCCGCTCGCTGATCGCTCGCAGAACCTCTTTGCGAACTCGAGACTGCCAGATCTGAGCCGTCAGCTCTCTCCGTTGTCAAGTTCCCGCAGTCAAAATAAATTCGACCGGCTTCCGTAAGTCGTTCTTTCTCTGGTCCCTAAGTCCCCTAGTCCTGTCTCTCCAAGTTCGCAGATTATTCCCCGCAGTTTGCTACGCTCAATGCATGGTCAGGAATCCTCAATTCATCATCGGGAACCCCCGCCTCGGGGCCATGAATCACGAGTCAAGACACATCCGCGCAGTGTCCGGGATCTCCCTGTCAGGCGCATTCCAGTCCAATCCGTCAGGCACGTCCACGATCCATGACCCAGTGCTGCCAGACTCTCCGCTCGCGGACTTTCTAACCACTGCCCACGAATCACTGTCTCTAGCAAACCCCATGCCTTTTACCCCCCACCCCCACCCCTTCGCAGCCCCCCTACCCGTTTTGTGAGACTGTGAAACCGTGAAACCTTTATAATCAATAGCTTGCAGCCACAGTTTCACAGCTTCACAGTTTTCAGTTCTCGATTTATGTTGTTTGCCTGATCACGCGCACCGAGAATTGGCTGATCGTTTGATCAATCGCAAACTTGAAGGAACTCGCATGAAACGAATCACAATGGTTTTTCTCGTCGTCGCTTGCGCCGCAATATCCGCTCAGCAAACGCTCCCAAACCCGCTCGCGGCATCGCGTGTGTTTGCCTACGACGAGATGGCGGCGAAGACCGCGGCCAACGGCGCCATGAGCCGTAACGCATTCACTGGAACGCTCGCGACCGGCGAGGTGATTGCCGCGCACGAGTCCATGCAGCCCAAGGGAACCGCGCCCAATCCCGCGCACCGCATTCTGCACTCGGAGCTGATTCTGGTGGAGGAGGGAACGCTCGACTACATGCACGACGGAAAGACCGAGCGCGCCGGCGCGGGAAGCATCATTTATGTAGCGCTTGGGACCTTACACTCCGTCAGGAACGTGGGCGACGGGCCCGCGAAGTACGTGGTTATCCAGATTGGCGGGGATACGAAGAGGTAGCAGCGGCGATCAATCTGCGCGGACGTGGCCGCGGCCGTGACGCTTGACGGCGTACATGCGCGCGTCGGCGGTGCCGATGATCTCAGGTACTTGCGTGCCATCGCCGGGAGAGGACGCGAGGCCCACACTGGCGCTGACTTTGAGCGTGAGGCCGCTCTTCATCCCGAACGGAGTTTCCATCAGTGCCGCGTGGATTCCTTTGGTCAGCTCCAATGCCTGACCGGCAGGTGTCTCGGGCATGAGAATGACGAATTCGTCGCCGCCGTAGCGGAAGCAGAGATCCTGCTCGCGGCAGAGTTTCTGGAGCCGACGCCCGGTGAGGGCGAGTAGCTCGCTGCCGACCATGTGCCCGTGCGCATCGTTAACCAGCTTGAAGCGGTCCAGATCCCAGAACGCGAGGCTTAGCGGTAGCTTGAGCTTTTTCGACCGCTTGAGTTCGCGGCCCAGCACATCGTAAAGGTGGCGCACGTTGAAGAGGCCGGTGGTGTCATCGGTGATGGTGAGCTGCTGGATGCGGCTGACGTCGCGCGCATTTTCAATAGCGATGGCTGCGTGGTCGGCGAGAATGTGCAGGAAGGCGATGGAATAGTCCGACATCTCGGCGCGGGGATTGAGGATTTCGATAACGCCTTGTGTGCCGGTGCGCCCCCGCAAAGGGAGGGCGATGACGGACCTGACGCTGCTGATGCCGGGAGTGGCGGATTGTGCGGCGCGCGGATCGCCTTCCATCTCGGGCACGATGAGCGTTTCACCGTGCTCGAGGACCCATCCGGCGACGCCCTCGCCGGCTTTGACGCGAAGGCCGCGCAAGGTTTCCTGCTCTTCGCCCGCGGCGATGGCGTAGTAGAGATCGTGGGTGGATTCGTCGAGCATGAGCAGCGCCCAAAACTCCGCCTCCACCATTCGCTCCATTTGATCGAGGATGGTACGCAAAATCGCGTCGAGGTCGAAGCTCGAAGTGAGCGACCGCGCCAGCTGGTGAAACACAAGCAGATCGGCGAGCGGGATGCGCCCTTCGGTCTCGTTAGGCATGTTCGGGCCCTGTGGGGGAAGTGCTGACCTTATTCTTTCATGGATTCTTCACGGTACAGACTAAACCTGGACCGTTGCGTTTCTAATTACGATTCGTGTGGAATTCCTTCACCGCGCGTCGCGCGGGGTCAGCCGCCGATGTGGACCATCGACCGTGAGGGTTTGAGGAAGCCGGGCTCGCCGATGTGGTGGCGGGCTTCCTTCTCCTGGATGGTGCGGACGATGTAGGCGCGGAGCTCCTCGTCGCCGGCGCCGGCGCGGAGGCGTCCGTAGAGGTCGTGTTCCACCTGCGAGAACAAGCAGGTGCGAATTTTGCCGTCAGAAGTGAGGCGCACGCGACTGCATGCGCCGCAAAAGGCCTGGCTGACGGGGGCGATAATTCCGATTTCGCCAACGCCGTCGGCGAAGGTGTAGCGCCGGGCTGTCTCGCTGGCCTCGCGCGGCGCGAGCTCGACCAGCGGCAGGGTGCGGCCGATGCGCTCGACAATTTCGCGCAGCGTGACGACGATCTCGGGCGTCCAGAGGCGACCCTCCTCAAGTGGCATGAATTCAATGAAGCGGACGACGACGTTTTCCGCGCGGGCGAAGCGCGCAAAACCTTCGATCTGTTCGTCGTTGAAGCCGCGCAGGAGCACGCAGTTGATTTTGAGGGGCGTGAGGCCGGCGGCGCGGGCGGCGCGAATGCCTGCGAGAACTTTAGAGAAGCTGCCCTCGACGCGAGTGATGCGCTCGAAGGTTGCGGCATCGACGGCATCCATGCTGACTGTCACGCGGTTGAGGCCGGCGGCCTTGAGCGGCTCGGCGAGCGATTCAAGCAGGTGGCCGTTGGTGGTGATCGCGAGGTCAAGGGGATCGCCCGCGTGGGTGCGGAGGCGCGAGAGCTCACGAACCAGGTCGACCAGACCACGGCGCAAAAGCGGCTCACCGCCGGTGAGGCGGACCTTGGTAATTCCGAGGCCGACAAAGAGCTCGATAAGGCGGAGGTATTCATCGATGGCCAGCTCGGGATACTGGGCGCCGATTTCGCCTGTGCGGCAATAGACGCATTTGTAGTTGCAGCGGTCGGTGACGGAGACGCGCAGGTCGTGAATCACACGGCCATGGCTATCCGTGAGCGGCGGGTGCAACGCCGGCGTGGGGATTGCGGAAAGGGAAGGGGCAGCCATCGGCAACTTCAAGCGTATACCTTTTTCGCCGGGGCCTGAAAGGCCGGGAGTTCGATCAGGGAACGGGGATGAGAAGCGATAGCATGATAGAGCGAGCGTGCTGCGATAGCGCTCGCAGACTCGCGCAATCGGCGAAGAAAGAAGGAAGATGCCCGCAACAGGTGCCAGACCAGCAGGCGCGGCAGACGAAGCAGGCGCGGCGACAGCAGTGCGGCAGATGTTCGACTCGATCGCGCCAAACTATGACCTGCTGAATCACGTCCTCTCAGCCAATGTGGACCGGCTCTGGTGGCGGAGGGCTGCGCGCAGGTTTAAGGATGTCCTGGCGCGGCCCGAGGCGGCGGTGCTGGATATTTGCTGCGGCACGGGCGATTTGACGATGGCGCTTTTGAAGCTGCGGCCGCGCGGAGCAAAGCCGATTCTGGCCGGGGATTTTGCGCGCGCGATGCTGCGGCGTGGCGCGGAGAAGTTCGGGCAGCGGGAGCTTCGCGAATCGGCGGACAGGCCGGCGAGTGACGCGCCTTATGCGGTAGCGATCGAGGCCGATGCTCTGCATCTGCCGCTGCGCGCGGAGTCGCTCGACTTGATTGTGACGGCGTTCGGATTTCGAAATCTGGCGAACTACGAGGCCGGACTGAAGGAGTTTTATCGCGCGCTGAAGCCGGGCGGGCAGCTGGGAATCCTGGAGTTCAGCGAGCCGGGAGGGCTGATCGGGAAGGCGTATGGCGTGTACTTCCGGCGCGTGCTGCCTGCGATTGGCCGCATGATCTGCGGGAAGGATGGGGCGTACAACTACCTGCCGATCTCGGTGGGCAGTTTTCCGCCCCCCGATGCGATGGTGGAGATGATGCGGCGAGCGGACTTTGAAGGGTGCGCGTGGCAGCCATACACGTTCGGGATTGCGGGGTTGTACACGGCGATGCGGCCCACGGTAGTCTAGGAGCCTGATGCCCCCCGCCGTCTCCAGTTCGCGCGTGAACGAGCCTGCCGTTGTGAGTTTCTCCGCCGAAAAGCAGCGCGTGGCGCGGCGGTCGATGGCGGCCGCGGCGGCGATGACACTGCTGAAAGTCGCGGCCGGATTGCTATCGGGATCGCTGGGAGTGCTGTCGGACGCGGCACATTCGGGACTCGACCTTGTGGGCGCGGCGCTGACGTACTTTTCCGTTCATGTGAGCGACAAGCCGGCGGACGAGGATCACACTTACGGCCACGGGAAGATCGAGAATCTGTCCGCCTTCAGCGAGGCGGGACTGATGGCTCTCTCCTGCGCGTGGATTATCTGGGAGGCTGTCGAACGAATCTTTTACCATGCGGTGGAACTGCACCACTCGCTGTGGCCCGTGGTGGTGCTGGTGACTTCAATCGGCGTGGACATCTGGCGTTCGCGGCAATTGCGCGCGGTGGCTGTGCGCACGGGATCGCCGGCTCTGGCGACTGATGCGTTCCATTTCGCCTCGGATATCTGGGCGACATCGGCCGTGCTGGCGGGCCTTTGCGCGACGTGGATGGGCGAGCGGCTGCAGATCGGCGCGCTGCGCTACGCCGACCCGCTGGCGGCTTTGGTGGTGTCGCTGATGATCCTGCGCATGACGGTGCGGCTGGGCCATGAAGCGGTGGCGGCGCTGGTGGATGAGATTCCCGCCGAAACTCGGCGGCGGCTGGTGCGCGAGGTGGAGCGAGTGGATGGTGTGCTGGCCGTGGAACGGGCGCGCGTGCGGCGGGCGGGAGCCGGGTACTTTGCCGACCTGACGCTGGCTCTGCCGCGGCGATTCACGTTTGAGCACACCAGCGATTTGGTGCGGGCCGCGACGGAGGCTGTGCAGCGAGCGCTGCCCACGGCGGATGTGGTCATCCACGCGATTCCGCGGGAAACCAAGGCGGAAAGCATCTTTGACCGCGTGCGCGCGGTGGCGGCAGTGAACAACGTGTCGGTGCATGAGCTAAGCATCCAGACGCATCATGGACGGCTGCAGGTGGAGTTGCACGTGGAACTCGATGAACACCTGGCGCTGAGAGAGGCGCACAACTTTGTGACCGCGATGGAAGCGCAGATTCTGCGCAGCGTTCCGGAAGTCGACTCGGTGCTGACGCACATTGAAAGCGAGCCCGCGACGATTGAGCAGCCGGAGGAAGAAGACGTGGAAGACCGCAGACTGGAGCAGGCGCTGCGGTCGGCAGCAGCGGGGCTGCCGGAGATCGTTGACGTGCACGCTGTCGCCGTGGGCCGGACGGGTGAACACATCTCGGTGACTTGCCACTGCACATTGCCCGACGAGCTGCCGATGAACCGGGTTCACGAGGTGATCACCGCGCTCGAAGACCGGTTCAAGCTGGAGTGCCCGGAGGTGTACCGGGTGACGATTCATCCGGAGCCGGTAACGGATAATACGCGTTAGGGAAATACCCGGGTTTTCGAGTGTGGGCAACGCCAATGAACACCGATCTGATCGCCAGAGTCTTTCGCATTTCGTGGTTGTTGATGCTGCTCGTGGCTGTGGGCTTGCTGTCGGCGATCCTGACGATGCAGTTCGCGATTCACGGTGCGGAGGTGCAGGTTCCGGCGCTGAAGGGAATGACGACTGCCGATGCTCGCAGCGTGGCGGCGGGGTTGGGGTTGGACCTGGACGTGGACAACCGCTACTACTCGAGCGACGTGGCGGCAGGGCACATTTTGTCGCAGTCGCCGGCAGCCGGAACGGTGGTGAGGCGCGAATGGCGCGTGCGCGTGGCCGAAAGCCTTGGTCCGCAGAAAGTGGATGTGCCGGACACGGTAGGAGCGAATGAGCGCGTGGCTGCGCTGGAGTTGCGGCGCGCTGGGCTTGAGGTGGGCGAGACTGCGCGGCTGCCGTATAGCTTGGCCGCTGAGGGAACCGTGCTGGCGCAGGACCCACCACCGCACGCGCAAGGCATTGAGCAGCCAAGTGTCAGCCTGCTGGTAGCCGCGCCGGACGATGAG
Source organism: uncultured Acidobacteriaceae bacterium (assembly GCA_963823805.1). Lineage (GTDB taxonomy): Bacteria > Acidobacteriota > Terriglobia > Terriglobales > Acidobacteriaceae > Telmatobacter. The sequence continues at coordinate 1,613,061 of CAWGMW010000003.1, forward strand.
ACTCCCGACGGGTACGTGATGCCCGACCTGACGGGCTGGCAGTTCGCGAGCGCGGAAGCGGCGCTGAAGAAAATCGGCATTAAGACCGCAGCGCCGAGTTTTGTGAATGTGCCTGTCGCGCCGGTGGGAAGCGGCGATGCGCCGCTGAAGCTGCCGGTGAAACCGGGCGAAGTGCTGACGCAATGGCCGAGTTCCGGCACGCGCGTGGACGAGAGCACAGTCGTGAAGCTGACCGTGGTGAGATAGGCAGGGTTGGGAGAGGAACGGGATGGGACTGGACGAAAATATGGAAGGCAGGGATTTGGAACGAATCGCATTGCAGGAGCGCGAGCTGAGGTTGCCGCGCCTGGATGCGGGCGTGGCGTGGGAGCTTGGCTCGAAGATTCGAACGATGGCGCTCGAGCGCGGGCTGAAGCTGGTGGTCGACGTGCGGCGTTTCGGGCAGCCGCTGTTCTATGCCGCTCTGGACGGAACAACGCCGGACAATCCTGAATGGGTGCGCCGCAAGAGCAACGTGGTGGCACGCTTTCATCGCAGCTCGTATGGCGTGGGAATGACACAGAAGTTGAAGGGGACGTCCCTTTTCGAGCGCCAAGGGCTGCCGGTTTCGGATTACGCTGCGGACGGCGGATCGTTTCCGCTGTGCGTTGAGGGAGCGGGTGTGGTGGGCAGCGTAACGGTTTCCGGGCTGCCGCAGCGCGACGATCACAACCTGGTGGTGGAGGCGCTGTGTGCGATGCTGGGGCGGGATTTTGCGGCGTTGATGCTTGAGCCGGAGCAGGCGTAGGGCTGAAGTGGATCTTGCTGCCGCACTCTAAGCATTCTTCTCGATCAAGGCGACATAGAAGCCGTCGGTGGGCAGAGCACCGGGCAGAAGGCGGAGTGCGCCGTCGGGAGTGAGGGAGTCGTGGAGGCGATCGGCGGCGGGGCTAGTGAGGATTCCGGCCGTTGCCAGCGCTGCGATGCGATCCGCGAGGGAAAGTTGGCGCGCATTTTGGTTTTCAGCGAGGACGGCGGCGACGACCTGCTCATTTTCTTCGGGCTCGAGGGAACAGGTGGAATAGACGACGCGGCCGCCGGGGCGAACCGAACGCAAGGCGGCGGAGAGAATCGCGCGCTGCCGATCTGCGTGGCGCGGCAAATCTTCCGGTCGCAGGCGATGACGGATTTCGGGGTTGCGGCCAAGAGTACCAGTGCCACTGCAGGGCACGTCGGCCAGCACAAGATCGAAGGATGATTGTTCGGGCAGGGCAGTTGCGTCGGCGAGACGGCATTCGATGCGATCGGAGTATGCGGCGAGACGCGTAGTCAATTCAGCTAGCCGCCTCTGACTCGATTCACAAGCCAGAATGCGAGCCTCTGGGTTGCGCTCAGCGAGGATGAGGGTTTTTCCCCCGGGCGCGGCGCATGCGTCGAGGATTTTCTTGACCTTTTGGTTGAGAGTATCGCCGGGACTGGCGGCGAGCTCAGCGATCAATTGCGAGCCTTCATCCTGGATGCGCACGCGACCCTCGCGATAGGCTGCAGTTGCAGTGACGTCGCCAGAAATGACGGAGCGCGCGGCGGTAAGAATGGCTCCGGGTTCCAGGCAAAGGCCGACGCCGGTCAGTTCGGCTTCACCGGCGGAATCCACAAAGCGGACGGTTCGCGGCGGCTGGGCCTGGCCGTGGCGGCAAATCGCACGGGCAGCTTCCAGGCCATAGAAATGCGTCCATCGCTCGACGAGCCATGTGGGGTGAGCAAAGGCTTTTGCGATTTCGGCGGCGGATTGTTCTGGAACGGCGACGGCCGGACCCAGGGTGGCGAACTTTCGCAATACCGCGTTCACCAGTCCAGAGGCGAAGCGGTGGCCGGACTGCTTGGTCAGCTCGACACTTTCATCGATGGCGGCGTGGGCAGGAACGCGATCGAGAAATTGCAACTGAAATGCGCCCATGCGGAGGGCGATTGAGACTTCGCGATCGAGTTTGGCTCCGGGCTTCTTGATGAGGAGCTTGATCTGCTCGTCGAGACGAATCTGCCAGCGAAGAACGCCAAGCACGAGAATTGTGGCGAGGTGACGATCGGAAGGAGAGAGCGCGTCAACTGCCGGCTCGCGCAAGAGGTCATCGGCATGAGCCTTACCGCGCTCGACGGCCAGCAAAACATCGAAGGCGGCCTTGCGCGCAGGAGAGACAGCGGACACGGCGCTCAACCGAAGCGCGCGTCTGCCGGGAACGGATTTCCGCGCAGAAACTCGTCTGTGGTCATGCGTTTCTTGCCTTCGAGCTGAATGTCGAGGAATTCGAGCCAGGTATTTTCGGCGCATGCGGCCAGAAGGCGATGGTTTTCCACGACAACCCAGCCCGGCTCGGCAAAGCCCAGGCCTTCGGCGTAGCTGCCGCGCGTGATAGCCATGCGATGGACGATCAGCTTCTTGCCGTTGAGAGTGGTGAATGCGCCGGGCCAGGGTTGAAATCCGCGCCAGCGATTGTAGATTTCGTGCGCGGTGCGCGCAGCAAAGTCGATGCGACCGTCTTCGCGGTCGAGCAGCGGCGCGAAGGTCGCGGCCTCGTGACTCTGGGGTTGAGGGAGAATCGAGCCGTTGGCCAAGCCGGCGAGGGATTCGACGACGAGGGGCGCACCGGCTCGCGCCAGCAAGGGAAAAAGGTCGACCGAAGTTTGGTTGGGGCCGATCTCCATTGTCTGCTGGAGCAGAATTGGTCCCGTGTCGAGGCCTTCTTCCAGGAGCATCGTGGTGTTGCCGGTGTAAGCGTCGCCGAGGGCAATGGCCCACTGGATGGGCGCCGCGCCGCGGTGCTTGGGAAGCAGGGAGGCGTGGAGATTGATGCATCCGAGGCGAGGCAGAGCGAGCATCCACGGCGGAATGATGCGGCCATAGGCGACGACGACGATGGCGTCGGGCGCCATGGACTCAAGCTGCGCGCGGAACTCGGCGTTGCTGCGGATTTTTTCGGGCTGCGTTACCGGGAGCCCGGCAGCAAGCGCGGCCTGCTTGACAGGCGGTGCGGTGAGTTGCTGGTCGCGTCCCGTGGGCCGGTCAGGCTGCGAGACGACAAGCGCGATTTGGTGATGGGCCGCGAGCAGAGCCTCAAGCGTGGGGACGGCGAACTCCGGAGTGCCGCAAAAGACGAGCTTGAGGGCGTTCGCAGCGTCGGTCATGACATGGCTACCAGGTGCCTTCGTTTTGCATCTTGCGAATCTTGCGCAGATTCAGGCTGCGCTTAAGCGCGCTCATGCGGAAGAGGAAGACGATGCCGTCGAGGTGGTCAATCTCGTGCTGGAAGGCGCGTGCGAGAAGCTCTTCGCCGTCCAACTCAAACCATTTGCCATTCTCGTCCTGAGCGCGGATGCGAACCTTGGCGGCGCGAACGACCTTCTCGCGGATCTCGGGAAAGCTGAGGCAGCCTTCTTCTTCATACTGCCTGCCCTCGCTGACTATGACCTCGGGATTGATGAGAACGAGTTTTTGCGCTGGATCCTTGCCCATGCTCAGATCGATGACCGTGATGCGTTTGGATACACCCACCTGTGGGGCGGCAAGACCGATGCCTTGCGAGGCGTAGGTGGTCTCAAACATGTCGGCTACGAACTTGCGCAATTCGGCGTTGAATTCGGTGACCGGTTCGCCAGGCTGCTCCAGCACAGGCTCGGGATATTTCACAATCTTGAGAATCATCGCCGCCGCTAAAAGCTCCGTATCTGTTCGATGTACCCCTGGAAGTTTCGCTTCAACTCCAGCAATGAGTCGCCACCGAATTTCTCGCGAGCCAAGTTGGCAAGAACGAGGGCAACCATGGCCTCAGCAGCAACGCCCGCGGCAGGAACGACGCAGATGTCGCTGCGCTCGTAGCTTGCGCTGGTGGGCTCGCGCGTGTCAAAACGCACGGATTCGAGGGGCTGGCGGAGCGTGGAGATGGGCTTCAAGTAGCCACGAACGACGATGTCCTCGCCGTTGGAGACGCCGCCTTCGATGCCGCCGGCGTTGTTGTGCGGGCGGGTAAAGCGCGTTGGCTTGCCCGGCGGATTTTCGCTGGCGTAATGAATGGGATCGTGGACGCGCGAGCCGAAGGTTGCAGCGGCGGCGACTCCACGGCCAATTTCAACGGCCTTGACCGCTTGCAGGCTCATGACCGCCCAGGCAAGCTGGCCGTCGAGGCGTTCATCCCAGTTGGCGTAAGAGCCGAGACCGGCAGGAACCGCGTGAGCGACGACCTCGAAGATGCCGTTTACGGTGTCGCCGGCCTTGGACGCGGCATCGACCTCGTCTTTCATGCGGGCTTCGGCGGCGGAATCGACGCAGGCGAGGATGACCTCTTCTTTTGCCGCGAGGGCCGCGATTTCGTCCCACGACGGGTCGCGGTCAAGCTCGACGCTGCCGACACGAACGACGTGGCTCGCGACTTCGATTCCGAGGTGGCGCAGGAGCAGCTTGGCGAAGGCTCCGGCGGCAACGCGGGCGGCAGACTCGCGCGCCGAGGCACGCTCGAGGACGTAGCGTGCGTCTGGAAAGTTGAATTTAAGCGCGCCGGCGAGATCGGCGTGGCCGGGCCGCGGCGAAGCGACTGCACGATGCTTCGCGGGATCGCCGGTCTCGACGGGGAGCTTCTCCTGCCAGTTCTTCCAGTCGCGATTGATGAGTTGAATGGCGATCGGCGAACCGATGGTCTTGCCGTGGCGCACGCCGGAGAGGATGTGTGCCTGATCGGTTTCGATCTTCATACGGCCGCCGCGGCCATAGCCCTGCTGACGCCGCCAAAGCTCGCGGTTTACGAAGTCGAGGTCGACGGGAACGCCGGCGGGGATTCCGGAGACCAGGGCAATGAGAGCCTCGCCGTGGGATTCACCGGCTGTGGAGAAGCGGATCATACAGATTCGATTGTAAATGCGCGCAGGCGTGGAACCACCTTTTCAGGAAGTCGAGCAGTTCTTCGGGCGGGCGCAGCCAGACATCGGCGTTGGAGGGACGACTTTGGCGGCGGACGAGGACGCCGAGCCCGCGACCTTTGACGGCGCGAAAGGCCGATTCGTCGGTCAGGTCATCACCGAGATACGCCGTTGGGTGCGGGACAGGATGGGAACCGGGGCCGGCGGTCTCTTCAAGAATCGCGGTGACCGCTCCGCCCTTGTCGCGGCCTACGCGAAGCTCAAGACCGGCTTCAAATTCAAGCAGGTTGAGGCCGTCGACTTGAGCGAGTGGCTCGAAGAGGGCACGGGTGCGTTCTTCGATGGTTTTGGCGCGCGTAGGAGGAACGCCACGCCAGTGCATGACGACGGCGTTAGGCTTTACTTCGATCAGCCCGCCGGTTGAGTTGCTGCGAAGCTGCGCGAGGAGCGTTTCAAGGGCGGATCGAGTTGTGGGTGAGAGCTCTTCGAACTCTCGGCGGCCGCTGGCGTAGAGGCGCTCGGCACCATGCAATCCCCAGATCTCGGGCGTGGGCTCGATGCTGAGCAAAGGCAGGATTTCGGCGGCGGGGCGTCCGGTGACGACTGCCAAGCGGGTCCGGCCCTGATTCTGGATGCACGTGAGCAGCTCTCGCACGCCAGCCCAGGGGCGCGCCTGGAAGCGGTCGACGCGGAAGGGCGCCAGTGTCCCGTCGTAATCGAGCAGCAATGAGGGTCTGGCCGCGCCGCTGAAGGCCAAAAAGAATTCGTCCAGCTTCGCTCGTTCCTCGTTCGTCAATCAGAACTCGCTTTCATGCCAGTTTTTCGGCCGGGACCGCGGCTTCGCGGGCGAGCGACGGTACCGGGGCTGGCGCGAGACGTGCCGGCTCCGCTCCTTCAAAAGGCTCAAGGCGCAACTCGCGAAGGTCGCCCAGCACCTTGGCCGCCCACATATAAATGTTGTATTCCATCACCTGGCGCCGCATCCGTTCCATGCGTTCGCGGCGCTCCTCGCGGCTCATCTCCAGTCCGGCATGGATGGCCTCGGCGACACCGACCACATCGTAAGGATTGATGAGCAGAGCATCGCGCAGCTCAACGGCAGCGCCAGTGAACTTGCTGAGCACGAGCACTCCGTCTTCGTCGTCGCGCGCGGCCACAAACTCCTTGGCGACGAGGTTCATGCCATCGTGGAGCGAAGTGACGAGGCAGATATCGGCGGCACGGTACCACTGATTGACCTCCTGGTGATTGCACTGGCGCTCGATGAGAACGATGGGCCTCCAATAGACGGTTTGATAGAGGGAGTTGATGCGTTCGACGGTCTCTTCGACGCGACGCCGCAGATCAACGTAGCTGGGGATGCGCGTGCGGCTGGGCGCGGCGATCTGGACCATGGTGAGACGCTCGCGGTACCAGGGGTGATCCTCGAGGAGCTGGCCGATGGCCTCGAGCCGTTCGACGATTCCCTTGGTATAGTCGAGCCGGTCAACACCGACCACCAGAGTCTCAGCGCGGACGCTGAACTCGCTCAAGAGGCGGCGACGCGTCTCGCCACGCTCTTCCGCCATCGTCTCGCCGTCCCAACCCGCGGCGGACCGCGTGGAGCCATCAAACGCCACGCTGACAGGGTATGGACGAATGACGCTTACGTGCCCATGGCGGAGGACAGACATCCGATCGCGGTCGGTGCGGGCTTCAAACGCGCGGTCGACCGTGGCGAGAAAGTTGTGGCAGTGAAGAGGAATGTGGAACCCGATCAGATCAGCGCCAAGGAGACCATCGAGCAGCTCGGATTGCCAGGGACAAATTCCGAAAGCTTCAGGGTTTGGCCAGGGAATATGCCAGAAGATCGCCACACGCGCATCGGGCCGCTCTTTCTTGATGAGGCGCGGCAGCAAAGCCAGGTGGTAGTCCTGCACAAAGACGACTGGATCCGGACTGTCCTGCATTTCTTCAAGTAGCGCGTTGGCAAAGCGCTGATTCACGAGTTGATAGGACTCCCAGTCCGCGGCGCGGAAGATGGGCCGCGTATGCGCGATGTGACAGAGGGGCCACAGCCCTTCGTTGGAGAAGCCTTCGTAGTAGCGCGCCTCTTCCTCCTCAGAGAGCCAGACCCGGCGGAGGGTGTAACGCGGATCATCGGGCGGGACGCGCAGGCGATCGAATTCGTCCACCGTGGTTCGGTCCGCGTCGCCACTGCCGCTGGCCACCCAAACGCCGTCGCAGGCGCGCAGAACCGGCTCGAGGGCCGTGACCAGGCCGCTGGGCGGCACCACGCAGACGGTCTCGCGCCCCTGGCGGACGTGCATGTAAGGCTCGCGGTTGGAGACGACGAAGATTTTGCTGGAACCGGCACGGTTGCGGATGTGCACTGCCAGTCGCTCGGCGGTCCACTGGTGCGCGCCGGCTTCGCGGAGACGAGCTTCAGCAGCGGCGGCAGCTCGCGCCGCTTTCAAGCTCTCGGCCATTGTTTCCACTTCGCGCGCCAGCGGCGAAAACAGGCGGAGTTCCTTCAGGTCCGGCGGTGCGGATTTTTCCGAGTGGCCAATTCGCAGCAGGCGCACCCGTTCAGCAACGCGGCTCATCGGCCGAAGGAGGAACCAGCGGATCATCAGGAGCGTGATGGCCACAATCACAATCACAAACGCAACGATGCGCCAGAAACTTCGCTGCCACACGGCCATTCCCTCTGAGCGGATGTACCCGGCATCGACGACGATTGCGAGGGCACCCTGCAGTTGGGTTCCGTTTTGGATGGGAAAGGTCTCCTCCAACCATTGCCACTGGCCCGCGTGTCCAAATGCGCCCGCTTCGACTCCGCGCTGCAACGATTTCTCAACAACTCCCCGGCCCAGCGCACCCATAACGTCCGTCGGACCGCTGCCAGCGAGAAGATTTCCGTGCGCATCGTAGATTGCGAGCCCGAGCGCGCCGGTTCCGTTCTTGAGGAGCTCGACCACCCCGGGGAGTGCAGAGGGATCAGCGGTCGAAAGCGCGCTGCGCACATCCGGCTCAATGCTGGCACCCATCCAAGTGGTGCGACGCTCCAGGTCCTCGCGCAAACTATGCCGGTGGGCCAAGACATCAAAATATGTGGAGGCAAGCGAAACCAACGTCACGCTCGCGATTAGCGCAAGGATCAGCCGCACGCGGAACAGATGCATCGTGACCTCCGTAAACTCAATTAGATGCGCTCCGAAGCGATTTCATAGGCCCGGCAAAGCCGATCAAGCGACCCAAAACAGGTATTTGTTGAGAGCAAAGATACTTAGTGCCTGCGAATAGTTTTCGGAAGCTGTTGAATTTCGGATGGCGGTGGATTGGCTCGGCGAAGAACCGATGTTTTGGAGCGGTTCGAGAATTCACGTGCCCTTTCCAACGTCTTGCAAGGTGGCTTTTTCTTTGCGAAAAAGCCACTGAACCGTCGCGGGCTTGGGTATAGCAATTGTGGAACCGCTGTTACCCTGACTGTTCCATGCGCTATTCTGTCCACTGAAGCGCACAACGTTTTCCTTCCAAAGACCGACACCCCATGGCGACATCCGCGATCGACCGCACCGCCAAACAAATCGTGCTCACCGTGCAGGAATATTCCCTGTTCGCGTGGCGTGCGGTGCTCAATCTTTTCCGGCCTCCCATTTACTGGACCGACTTCCTGATGCAGTCCGACATCATCGGCGTCGGGTCTCTGCCTATCGTGATCCTTTCCGGCTTCTTCACGGGCGGCGTGCTTGCTCTGCAATCCGCGGCCACACTGGCAGAGTTCGGCGCAACGGCGGTTACGGGCCAGTTCGTGAGCCTGACGATGATTCGCGAGCTTGGTGCGGTGCTTACCGGAATTATGGTGGCCGGCCGGAACTCATCCTCGATGGCCAGCGAGCTGGGCTCAATGGTGGTGACCGAGCAGATTGATGCGATGCGCGCCCTGGGAGTGGACCCGTTGCGCAAGCTCGTGACGCCGCGCATCTTTGCCAGCATCGCGATGCTGCTGCTGCTCACGATCGTGGCCGACGCATTCGGCATCCTCGGTGGCGCCGCAGTGACTGTTTTCCTGAATCATCAGAACGGCACTCAGTACCTCAACTCGGCCTACGAGCATCTTCGCTATCCCGATATCATCCAGGGCCTGGTGAAACCGCTTTTCTTCGGCTATCTTCTCGCCTCCATCGGATGCTTCTACGGGATGAGAACGACCGGGGGCACCGAAGGCGTTGGCCGCTCGACGATTACAGCGGTGGTGACTTCATCGGTGCTAATTATCGCCGTCGATTTTGTAATTACCCACATACTGCTCACAGTTTTCCCAACATGAGCGACACTTCAATTTCCGCGGCCGAACCGCCGGCGAGCGATCAGGAAGCCGAGCCCGTTGTGGCCCTGCGCGACGTTTCAATGGATTTCGACGGTCCACCGGTGCTTGAGGACATCAGCTTTTCCGTGGCTCCCGGGGAGACACGAGTTCTGCTCGGTCCCGCAGGCGTGGGCAAAAGCGTCCTGCTCAAACTCATCATCGGTCTGCTTCGCCCGCGAAAGGGAACGATCCATCTCTTCGGCGAAGACATCTCCCAGCTGCCAGAGGAAAATCTCTTTCCTCTGCGCGCACGGGCCGGCATGGTCTTCCAGGAAGGCGCGCTCTTCGACTCTCTCACGGTGCGCGACAATGTTGCCTACCAACTGATTCAGGAGCGAGTGCCCGACGGGGAGATAGACAGCCGCGTCCGGGAGGCGTTGAGCTTTGTCGGCCTGGAAGAGACCTTCGAGCAGTATCCGGCGAGCCTATCAGGGGGCATGAAGCGGCGGGTAGCCATTGCCCGCGCCCTCATCCACGATCCCGAGCTGATCCTGTACGACTCGCCAACTGGCGGCCTGGATCCAGTGACGTCCACCACCATCATCGAGCTCATCGTGAAGCAGCGCGACGTGCACGCAACCCCGGCCTTGCTGGTAACTCACCGCCTGCAGGATGCCTTTATGCTGTGTAATCACCGATTCGATGCCGGGCAGGATCGCATGGTTCCGCTCCCAGCGGGAGAGACGAATTCCAACACGACCTTTCTGATGCTGGAGGAGGGACGGCTGATTCTCGATGGTTCTCTCGATGAGCTTCTCCACACCGATAACAAGTTTGTAAGAGAATTCCTGGAATAAGGCAGGGAACAGCCTTCAGTTTTCAGGTTGCTCTTGCCGGTTTTCACCGCCTGATCTTTCATTTCCCGCTACAATTTGAGGCGTGACTGCGAGTCTATTCGATCTCTACAAGATCGGCGTGGGCCCCTCGAGTTCGCATACCATGGGGCCGATGCGCGCAGCTTGCCGTTTCGCACGGACACTCGAATCCGACGGGCTACTCGACCGGACCACGCGCGTGCAAGCGGATTTGTACGGTTCGCTGGCTCTAACCGGCCTTGGCCACGGAACCGACCGCGCTATTCTTCTCGGACTGGCGGGCAATGAACCTGCTGCAATCGATCCAGCTTCGATTGAATCCACAGTCGCCGCGATTCGTACCTCGAGAAGAATCGAGCTTGCGGGGAAGCGATGGATCGAATTCGATGAACCGCGCGACCTGATTTTTCACCGGGACCAGATGTTTCCTCCTGGAGCGCTCACGCGGCACCCTAACGGCGTGCGTTTCACCGCTTTCGATGGAAGGGGCGAGGTGCTTGCGGAGCGCACATTCTTTTCCGTTGGCGGAGGATTCATTGTCGAGGACGGGGTGGACGACAAGGCTGCGGCTGAATCGGAAGTCCGCCTGCCTTACCCATTTCATAACGCCGCGGAGCTGCTTGAGATGGCTCGGGCGCACTCGCTTTCCATTGACCGCGTGATGCTGGCCAACGAGTGCGAACGGCTGCGCGCCGGCGACCGCAACGCAACCGCGGAAGCAATCCAGGGACGCGTCCGTTCCGGCATCGAAGCAATTTGGCAAATCGTGCAGGCATGCGCCGAGCGCGGCATGGCTGCGGAAGGCATTCTGCCGGGCGGCCTGAACGTTCGCCGCCGCGCGCGTCGCCTCGCCGAGCGGCTACGTGCGCGCGAGGCAAGGGGGCAGCAAGGCGATCCATTGGCGCCGCTCGATTGGGTTACGGTCTACGCCATGGCGGTGAACGAAGAGAATGCAGCGGGCGGCCGAGTGGTCACCGCGCCGACCAACGGAGCCGCGGGGGTGATTCCCGCGGTGGCGCTTTACTATCGGCGCTTTATTCGCGAGTCGGACGAAGAAGGCATTTTTCGCTTCTTTCTCACGTCCGCGGCGATCGGGGTTCTTTACAAGGAGAACGCATCGATCAGCGGCGCAGAGGTCGGTTGCCAAGGCGAAGTCGGCGTCGCCTGTTCGATGGCCGCGGCGGGACTGACTTCAGCGCTGGGCGGCAACGACGGCCAGATCGAGCACGCCGCTGAAATTGCGATGGAGCACAATCTGGGCATGACGTGCGATCCCATCGGAGGGCTGGTGCAGATTCCCTGTATCGAGCGCAACGCGGTGGGCGCCGCGAAGGCCGTGCAGGCTTCGCGCCTGGCTCTCAACGAGTCTGAAGCTCACAAAGTCTCACTCGACCAGGTGATCCGAACGATGTACCTCACCGGCCTCGATATGCAATCGCGCTACAAGGAAACGAGCCTCGCGGGGCTTGCGCTAAACGTGATTGAATGTTGATCGGAGCAGCGATTGACAATGCGAGTTGCGATTCGGAACTCACTCGCGCGCTGGTCGAATGCGATGCGAGCACAGATACATTTCATTCCGTGATTCGAAATTCGAGTTCGAATTCTCTTTGAACCTCGATTCGCGCCGAAAACGGTGTTGATCTTTTTTTCACTCGGACGTTGTTTTTTTCTTGACATCGATGTCACATGAATCTATACCTTTTTCAACTGCAGTTTCTAATTGCAGAATCGATGCAACCCATCGAAAAGGGAGAATAGGCAAATGGCAACCAAGAAAGCAGCCAAGAAACCAGCGAAGAAAGCCAAGAAGACCGCCAAGAAGGCCGCGAAGAAAAAGTAACGGTCTGAACAACCCATAAGGCAACACTCTAGGGGGACGCTCAAAAGCGTTCCCCTTAGTGTTTGTGGGAGAGAAAATCGACGCGGTGAAAAAACGACAACGCAGCGAATGGTCAATTCGCTGAAACCCGCTCTGGGAGCGGCGATTGGGCCGATTCGAAAGAATTGAGATTTCACTCGACAGGCACGGAACGTCGTAGACTTTATAAGAACAGAGGGCATGCACGATGACGCGCCGACGCTGGATCGCCGAGCATTGGGACGAAGCAACTGCCATGATCGTGGGCGCGCAAGCGGAGCATTTAGCGCGCGTGCTGCGCGCGCAACCGGGCATGGAGGCAGATGTTGTGGCGGGCGGCCACGTCTTTCATGCCGAAGTCGCCGCGGTGACCCAGGCGGGGGAAAACAGTGAAGTTCGCTTCAACCTTGTTGCGGAACTGGATGCTGACCCCGCTTTGCCCGTTACTTTGGTGATGGCCGTCTACAAGTTCGATCGGATGGAATGGGCCATCGAAAAAGCCACCGAACTTGGTGTGGCGGCAATCGCGCCGGTGGTTGCGCGAAGGACGGAGAAGCACCTTGCCCAGGCAGCAGAGAAGCGCGCGGAACGCTGGAGGCGCATCGCGCGCGAAGCATCGCAACAGGCGCGCCGCTCCGATGAGCCGCTGATTCACGAGCCTATCGAACTGGCGACGCGCTTGCGGGCTGCGTCCGCAGCGACGCGCATCGTGCTCGCAGAGCAGGAACGGACAACCACGCTGCGCTACGCGATTGCAGAAGCTATCGATGCCGCCAAAGGGGAAATGCCCACGTTCGAGATTGCCATCGGTCCAGAGGGCGGATGGGCTCCCGCGGAAGAGGCTCTCTTCGACGCCAACGGGTGGCGCGCCGCGTCGCTTGGTCCGCGCATTCTGCGCGCCGAGACTGCGGCCATCGCGGCGCTGGCGGTGGTTGCGTCGTGCCTGGAGTGATGGCGCTGATTCAGACAGAATCGGAGCGGGCGATTTCCGGTTCGCTGTGGAAAAGCCGGGACAAACTATCAAGAGACGCGCTGACACTCACAAATGCGCGAAGCGCAGAAGCAAACCCGCGAGCACCGCGCCAGTAAGGTCGCCGACGATGGGAATGGGCGCGTAGCTCCAATTCGATCCGCCCTTGCCGGGAATGGGCAGCAGCGCGTGGACGATTCGAGGTCCGAGATCGCGTGCGGGGTTGATGGCATAGCCGGTGGTGCCGCCGAGCGAAAGCCCGATGCCCCACACCAGACTGCCGACAAGCCACGGGCCCAATCCTGCGGCCGGTCCGTTCATCGCCACTCCGTGCGAGAAGATGGCAGCCGCAATCACGACAAGCACCGCTGTGCCCAGCATCTCGCTGAAGATGTTTGCCAGCGGACTGCGCACGGCGGCATTGGTGCAGAAGATACCGAGCTTCGCGGCGGGATCGGGAGTAAGACTCCAATGCGGCGCATAGTGCAAGGTGACCAGCGCGGCACCTGCCATCGCGCCCAGGAGTTGGGCGGACCAGTAGACGGGAAGCTGCGCATAGTCTCCGGTGACGATCGCGCCGGCAAGAGTGATGGCGGGGTTCAGATTAGCGTTAGGACTGCCGAAGGCCTGCGCCACCATGACGCCGCACAGCACGCCCAGAGCCCATCCGGTGGTGATCACCATCCAGCCGGAATCCGCTGCATAAGACTTGCGCAGCGTTACACCGGCATTGACACCATCGCCCAGCAGCACCAGAACCAGCGTTCCCATGAACTCGCCAAACCAGACTGAATGCATCAACCCTTCCTTTTTGGGTGTCTTCCTTTTCGGGCCTTCCCTGCCGGACAGGTGCAGACTCCGGACCGTCACATCGCGCAACACGGAACTCTATTGGAGGAACTCAAGCATTGTCCATCGCCGGACATGCGATCGCCAAACCCAATCCCGGCGGACGAATAGCCAGGTGCGCGCCAGTGGCTCCAGTACAGCTGCGGAAAATGACTAAGGATTGCCAGTCGCGGATTCGGTGCTCGCGGGAATTGATTGCTCGTAGCGCGGCCAATGGTTGAGCAGCTCGCTGACCACAACGTGGCCAACGGTGTACGCGGCTTCGAGGGCGGGCAGATATGCGGCATACGCGCCGATTCGCTGTTTCGCCAGGCTCTCTGGCGCGGTGAGGCCCTGAGGCTGGCGGTCGTAGTTGCTGACGGCGCGCAACACCAGAACGCGATTCACGTCAACGCGTCCGGCACGCGCAAGGAACTCGAGCGACTGAAGCGTTCCCGTGTCCTCCATTGCCGTAGTTGCAAAGACGCCCTTGCCACCGGTGAAGTAGGATACCCACTCTGCGGCCCACGCATCCATCAATTTGCCGTGCCAATAGGTCGAAGAGGAAATCTCATCGCCCATTGCGACAAATGGCGGACGGTTGGCGGCAGCGCCATCGAAGTGGCTGCGAGTTTCCGAGAGCTTGCTGGAGTCTTCAAGGGGCGTCGCGCGAGTGAGTTGAAAGGCCCACTCAGCCAGGCTGGCATTCAGCGAGTAGAGTTGACCGGGCCGGGGCGCAACTGGCTGCGCAAAGGGGACGGCCTTGTCGAAGGGCAGATACCCAGTTGTCCAGCTGGGAGGAATCTCGCGTGCATCGATCTCATATCCGAGATCGCCATCCACGACCCAGCGCGCCCATGCGGCGGATCCAAGCGAAACCTGGTCGGGGCAGCCGCCGGCAATTCCGGCGATAAGCCAATACGCGTGACTGAAGTCGAATCGCGGGTCGAGGCCGACGGCCATAATCGTCGCGGCCGCATGCGCTGTCCCCGGTCCGGTCAGTACTGCCATCTCGCCGGCGGAGTTCATGCGCACTGCGTGGTAGGCGGCGGGCAGGGGATAGATGTGGTCGAGATGATCCCGCTCCACCCAAAACTGCAGCTCGCCTGGCGCATCGCCGGTGTCGGCGCCGACCTCGAACATGGTTACGACGACGACCTTCACCGGGATGGGCCGCGCCGAGGCGTTTGCCGCGACAGGCCAGGCCGCGAGCAGAAGAACGGAAGACAGAAGTTGCGCTCGCCTTATCATTGATTGCGATGGTAAGCGATAAGGTTGTGGATCGCAGAGGCTGGACCCACGGGAATGCGGAGAGGCCGGAAAACGGCGGTACTATGAGATGCGACGGGGGATTGGCGCGTGCAAGCGAGGATTAAGAAGATCATCTGCGCATGTGGCGCATGGGCTGCCCTGACGGGAGCGTGGGGAATGGCACAGCAGCCACAGGCCCGGCACTGGGCCATCGTTGTGCACGGCGGCGCGGGCGACATTGACCGCGCGGAATTGGGTCCGGAACGCGATAAGGCGTATCGCGAGGCGCTGAGCGAAGCTGTGAAGGCCGGAGCCACGGTGCTCGATCGCGGGGGCTCGTCGCTGGACGCGGTTGAGGCAGCGATTCGCGTGATGGAGGACGATCCACACTTCAACGCGGCGCGCGGAGCGGTGTTTACCGCGGCGGGAAAGACGGAGCTGGACGCAGCCATCATGGATGGGGCGACGCTGCGCGCGGGGGCAGTGGCCGACGTGACTCATACGCGATACCCAATCACGCTGGCACGGGCGGTCATGGAGAAGACGCAATACGTTTTCCTCGTCGGACCCGGCGCCGATTCGTTTTCGCTTCAAGCCGGCATGGAGCAGGAGGGTGCGGGATATTTCTTCACGGAGAGCCGCTGGCAATCGCTGGTGAAGCAGTTGCAAAAGGAGGGCAAGCCGATTCCGCCGCGCCCGGCAGGTGCACCGCCGCCGGACCAGGCCGTGCCGGTGACGCAATTGGAAGAAGCAGCGGACACGCACCGCTTTGGGACCGTGGGCGTGGTGGCACTCGACCGCAGCGGCAACATCGCCGCCGGCACCTCGACTGGCGGCTTGCAGGGAAAGATGCCGGGACGCGTCGGCGATTCGCCGCTGATCGGCGCCGGGACTTATGCGTCGAATCAATCGTGCGCGGTGTCGGGCACGGGCGTGGGCGAATACTTTATTCGCTACACCGTCGCACGCGAGATCTGCGCGCTGGTTCAGTACAAAGGCTTCACGTTGCAACAGGCCGCCGACGAAGTCATTCACAAGCAGCTTGCGCCGGTTCACGGCGACGGCGGCGTGATCGCGATTGCTCCCGACGGCCAGCTTGCCTGGAGCTTCAATACGCCCGGCATGTTTCGAGCGAAGCAGGTGGAGGGCGGGCAGATTGAGGTGCATATTTACAGCGATGAGCCGTAAGCGGGGCGTTGACGCGCGGTTCTCGAATACACTTTCCCCATGGCGCTCGAATTCACAACCTCGTACATTGAAGATGCTCTCGCGGTCTTCCGCTACTACAAGCGGTTGGCCGAGCGCGCCATGGAGCAGGTGACGGACGAGGAGCTCTTTGCCGCGATCGACAAAGAGGCCAACTCGATCGCCGTCATCGTGAAACATATGACGGGCAACATGCGCTCGAGGTGGACTGATTTTCTTACAACGGATGGCGAGAAGTCCGACCGCGACCGCGACAGTGAGTTCGTTGAACCGCCGGCAACACGCGAAGGCCTGCTGGCTATGTTGGAAGAAGGATGGAGTCGAGTCTTTTCAGCCATCGAGCCGCTGACCGACGCAGACCTGGGTCGTACCGTAACTATTCGCGGTGAAGCGCACAGCGTGATGCAGGCCATCAATCGTCAGCTGGCGCACTATCCCCATCATGTGGGTCAGATTGTGCTGCTGGCGAAACACTTCGCCTGCGACCGCTGGCAGTCGCTGAGCGTGCCGCGGAACAAGTCGGCCGAGTTCAACAAAAAAGTAGCCGCGGGGGAATTGAGCCAGCGGTAATGCGGGTGAGCTTGAACACGATCCTGATCCCGTGCAGACCTGTAAAATGTTGCGCATGGAGACCATCCAATACAACCTGCCGCAAAGCCATATTCCGCAATCCTGGTACAACATCCTTCCCGATTTACCAACACCGCTGGCGCCGCCGCTGCATCCGGGGACGCTGAAGCCGATCGGTCCCGACGATCTTGCTCCGCTGTTTCCGATCGGTTTGATCCTGCAGGAAGTGAGCAGCGAGCGCGAGATCGAAATTCCCGGAGAGGTGCGGCAGATCTATGCGCAATGGCGGCCGTCGCCGCTGATGAGGGCGCGGCGGCTGGAGAAGGCGCTGGATACACCGGCACGAATCTACTACAAATACGAAGGCGTGAGCCCGGCCGGGTCGCACAAGCTGAATACAGCGGTTGCGCAGGCCTACTACAACAAACAGGAAGGCGTGCAGTACCTGTCCACTGAGACGGGCGCCGGACAATGGGGTTCCGCTCTGTCGATGGCTTGCGCGTTTCTGGGTTTGCATTGCAAGGTCTTCATGGTGCGCGTGAGCTACGACCAGAAGCCGTACCGGCGCGCACTGATTGAAGCCTTCGGTGCCTCAGTCATCGCCAGCCCCAGCACGGAGACCGAGTCAGGCCGAGCGATCCTCGCCGAACATCCGCATTCGAACGGCTCGCTAGGGATTGCAATCTCAGAGGCTGTAGAAGTTGCCGCCAAGGACCCGCAGACCAATTACGCGCTGGGCAGCGTTTTGAATCACGTGCTGCTGCACCAGACTGTGATCGGGCAAGAAGCGATTGAACAGATGGCGCTGGCCGGTGACGAGCCGGACACGATCATCGGCTGCACGGGAGGCGGATCGAATTTTGCGGGACTTGTGATGCCTTTCCTGGGGCGCAAGCTGAAGGGGAAGTGCAATGCGCGCATCGTGGCCGTCGAGCCTGCCGCCTGCCCCAGCCTGACCAAGGGCAGATTTGCATACGACTTCGGGGACACCGGTCATCTGACGCCTCTGGTGAAGATGCACACGCTGGGCAGCACGTTTATGCCTCCGGGGATCCACGCAGGTGGGCTGCGCTATCACGGAATGGCGCCGCTGGTCTCGCACGTGATCGACCTCGGGCTAGCCGAGGCGACGACGGTTCAGCAATTGGACGCGTTTGCCGCGGGCATCCAGTTTGCGCGGGCTGAAGGGATTGTGCCTGCGCCGGAGGCGAACCACGCGATTGCCGAAGCCATTCGTCAGGCGCTCGAAGCCAAAGCGGAGGGCAAGGCGCGCGCAATTCTCTTCAATTTGAGCGGGCATGGCCATTTCGACATGCAATCCTATATCGACTATCAGGCAGGTAAACTAGAGAATTACGAGTATCCGGCAGAAGAGATCGCTATGGCGCTTGCGGGACTGCCCGCGGTTGGGTGAGCGACCAGGCTCAGTTTTTTGCGCATGGCAGGGGAAAGCAAGGAGTGGCGAACTATCCATTCGACTTGTGTAAGCGTCCAAATGCGTTGAAGATAGCAGAGGGCGGGTAAGCGGGAAACACCACAACACGAGACAATCAACCCAGGAGGCTCAAATTCGGATGAAGATTTGGATGCAAGGCGCGTTCGTAGCGGTCGTAGCAGCTGCACTTTGTGGCGCAACGGCCCAAGCGCAGACCGACGTGGCGTTGAGCGGCTACAGAACTATCACCAGCAGCAGCAGCGGCTCCGGCACGCAGCAGACGCCAACAGACTCCGAAGGCGGGCTATTCGAATGGCGGCACATCGTCAATCCACTGGTTGGATACGAGTTTGAGATCTCATTTAACCCGGCGAATCAGTCTTATATCAACCCCAATGCCAATGTGCTTTCAAACAACTGCTTTCCCACCGGACCTACCGGAACGCCTGCCACTTGCCAGCCGCTTAAGGTTTCGGGCAAGGCAATTCAATTCGGCGGGGTCTGGGTGGTCTCCAAGAAGATAGGAAACGTAAGACCGTTTGCTTTGGGAGGCGCCGGGTTTGTCGTCACCGTGCCGGGATCCAGCCCATACTCGGTGAACACTGTCATGAGGCCGGACTTCATCTATGGCGGCGGGCTGGATTGGACGTTCATCCCGCACTTCGGCCTGCGCCTGCAAGTTCGCGGCAACATGAGCAAGGCGCCGAATTTGTCGGATATTTTCAACTCGACGACCAAATACACCCAAATCTACGAGCCGATGGCAGGCGTGTATTACCGCTTCTAGAGCTGCCGATTGCGGCGGGCCGCGAAAGCGCGACCAAGGCACGGAGCGCGTGGGCATCAGCGTCGCAAGCTGCCCTGTGTTACCGTTTCAATACGGTGTTCCCGCGCGGGGCTTGCAAATCGCGACCGGCGCCAAGCAAGGGCGATGGGTGCAAGTGCTTGCGAACCACGAACATCGGGGACGACGGACAGAAGCATACGAATGCAGCAGCCGGAATCGACCTCATCTACGCTTACTGTGAGTCCGGCTCCACTGACCGGGGCGGCATTGGATCCTGCACCTGCATCGGCACCCGGGACTGAAGACCCGGCGCAGCCGCAGCACAGAGTTCCGCGATGGCTTGAGCGCGTCGAATTGTTCCTGCGCGTCATGTTGCGAATGTATATAGGACTGGCCATCTGCTACGCGCCATGGTCGCATGCCTTTTGGGACCAGAATCCGATCTTCCTGCAGTCGCCCGCGCTGGCTGACTTTGCCAGGCTTGGCGCCGTGCGCGGCATCGTCTCAGGTCTCGGTCTATTGAATTTATGGATCGCGTTTCAAGACGCCATTCGCCGCCGTGATGGTTGAGTTATGAAAAAAAGGGAACAGGGAACAGCCACCCCAACGAGCAACGACCGCTCGTCCCCCCGCTGCGCGACCCCGGCAGGGAACAGGGATCAGAAGGTCGAGACTCTGAAGAATTCCGGTGGAGCTCCTCAAGACGCAACTGCTCTGGGCGCGGCTTCTGAAGCGCCTTCCCGCGCCGTAATTCCCGGAAACGGAGCGCCACCTCCGCTGGAGCGTGCTCCGCTGGCTTATGAGAATTCCGCATTCCTGAACAGCGCCGACGGACGCCTCATCCGGATTGTTTCGGAGTTTCTGGAACCGCTATCGCGGTTTCGGCGCGAGCAGATCCAGGATACGGTGGTCTTTTTCGGCTCCGCGCGCTTTCGTGGCCGCGAAGAAGCCGGTCATGCTCTGGAATTGCTGGAGAACACGGGTTCTACGCAGGCAGCTCCCAGCGAAGAACAGCCTGCCAAGGCCAAGGACATCGCGGCAGGCAACGCTACGGAGTTGCAGCGCAAGCGCGCAGTAGCCGCGGTGGAGATGGCTCGCTACTACGAGGACGCTCGTCGCCTGGCACAACTGCTGACACAGTGGGCCAAGACTATCCCTTCCCGCAAGAGCCGGTTTGTGGTCACCTCAGGCGGCGGGCCGGGAATCATGGAGGCGGCCAATCGCGGCGCGTATGAGGCCGGTGGCAAAACCATCGGCATGAACATCATGCTGCCCTTCGAGCAGAGGCCGAATCCCTACATCACGCCTTCACTCAACCTGGAATTCCATTACTTCTTCATGCGCAAGCTTTGGTTCGCCTACCTGGCCAAGGCTCTGGTGGTTTTTCCTGGGGGTTTCGGCACGCTCGACGAAATGTTCGAGATCCTCACTCTCGCACAGACTCAGAAGATGACCAAGAAGATCACGGTGGTCATCTACGGGCCGGAATACTGGAAGAAAGTCTTCAATCTCGAGGTACTGGTGGATACGGGCGCCATCTCCCCTAAGGACCTCGATCTGTTCCAATATGCCAATACGCCCGAGCAAGCGTTCGAACTACTGCGTCAGGGCCTGACGGAAAACTACCTGGCGGGCGAGGCGGCCTCGGCCGCGCACGCTGACAGCAAGAAACCGATGCAGGACGAGGATTTGATGGCTGGCTGGAACATGGATGATTTTCTCGGCCCCGAGTTCGCCAAGACTCGAAAGTAGCGCAACTCTGGAATCGCAACAGGTGATTCATTTCGGTAGTACTTTTCACCGAAAATTCACGCGAACCCCTCGGCGACTGAATCCATCTGGACCGATAAGTGCCCTCGAGGCCAGAAACGGGAATCACAAGTGCCTCCATCGCTGCGGACAGAGAATAGGGATGTTGGGAATTTACACGTGTTTTGCCGCGTATTTTCGGTATTTTGGTAACTTGTTTGATTCCATTGCGGCCTGAATTGAAGGGTAATTCGCGCGCTCTTAACGGGGGATTCATCGGTGAGAACGGATACTGGCTGTGGAAATCCGAAGAACCGAGGAGTGGACATGCCAAGTTCAGCGATCTCATATCTCTGGCGCGACAAGGAAGCCCCCAAAGGCTTTCGGGCGGGTGTTTCGCTGCATAGTCACACCAACCAATCGCGCGAGACTCTGGATTTCCTGGCCAACTTCGGCAATCAGTTTCCGGTGATGCGTCCGCTGCTGTCGCGATTGGAGCGGCGCGCCGAGCAAATGCACGGAGTGCACATCGACTACGCAGCAAGCTATTGGACACCGCCCATGACACCGAAGCTGGCGTTCGATCTGGAGATGCGGCAGATTGAGAAGCTCGGCCTGGCGGGGATGGTCTCGATCACCGACCACGACAACATCAAGGCGCCAATGCTTCTGCGCACGGTGCCGAGCGCACGGCAAATTCCGGTGTCGGTGGAGTGGAGCGCGCCCTATGGCGGCGCGCAGGCGTTCCACCTTGGCGTGCACAACCTGCCCAGCGGCCGCGCGGCGGAGTGGATGGCGACGCTGGAAGAGTTCACCGCCCATCCGAGCGATGCGCGCCTGACGGAGATTCTGGCCGCGCTTCATCGCGAAGCGAACGTGCTGGTGGTTTTCAACCATCCGATGTGGGATCTGTACCTCATTGGCAAGGAGAAGCATCAATTCCTGGTGGGTGAGTTTCTGCAGAAGAATGGCGCATTCCTCCACGCCCTGGAGGTGAACGGCCTGCGCAACTGGGACGAGAATCGGGCGGTGAGGCGCCTGGCCGAGAAGTGGAACATGCTGCTCATATCCGGCGGTGACCGCCACGGCGTAGAACCAAACGCCAACGTGAACCTGACCAACGCCGCCAGCTTTACCGAGTTTGTGCACGAAGTGCGGCGGGAAAAGCGGAGCAACGTGCTTTTTCTTCCGCAATACGCCGAGCCGTGGAAGCATCGGATTCTGCAATCGACGATTGATGCGATCCGCCATTATCCAGAGTTTCCGCAAGGCTCGCGTTCGTGGGACGACCGCGTCTTTCATCCCGATACGAGTGGTGTCGTGAGGCCGTTGAGCGAGCTTTGGCCGAACGGGTCGGCGCCGCGACTGATCAGCGCAGGGCTTGCACTGGTGCAGCTCATGGGTCAGGGGTTGGTGGCCGGCGGGCTGCGCCTGGCATGGAGCGACTCAAATCAGTTGCGTCTTGCGCTGGGCGAGCACGAGTTCTGAACAGGACAGCGGAGTTAGCGGAGTTTGCGTGACAGCCCTTGCGAGCGCAGCCAACCTCGCTGCCGATATGACCGCCCCGGCTCCCCGCGTCGCGTATTTTCCCGACTCCTTCCACGAAGTGAATGGAGTCGCCCACACAAGCCGCCATTTTGAGTCCTTTGCCCGGAGGCGCAACCTACCTTTCCTTTGCGTGCGCGCCGGCGACCGTGCCCAGGCGGTGATGGAAGAGGGCAACGTTTGGACATTGGAACTGCCGCGCGGCTTTCTTTCCTTCGTTCTCGAAAAAGATTTGCGGCTTGATCCGGCGTTCTTCCGGCATATTCCGCTGATCAACGAAGTGCTCCAGCGTTTCCAGCCAGACCTGATCCATATCACCGGGCCCAGCGAGATCGGAATCCTGGGCGCGGGGCTGGCGCACCACCTGCACGTTCCGCTTGCGGCGAGCTGGCATACGAACGTTCACGAATACGCCGCGCGACGAGCAGAGTGGTTTCTGCGTTTGTTGCCCAAGCAGCAATCCGCCGCCACGGGCCAGGCGATCGAGGACCTGGCGTTGGCGACTGCGGCCCGGTTCTACTCCATCGCGAGAGTGTTGTTCGCGCCGAATCCTGAGCTTTGCGCGCTGCTCGAGCGCAGCACCGGCCGTCCCTGCCACCTGATGCCTCGAGGCGTGGACGCGGCACTTTTTCATCCTGCGAAGCGCACGCGCGAACGCGATGACTGCGAGCGCATTCTGGGATTCGTGGGGCGGCTTTCGATCGAGAAAAACGTTGGCCTGCTGGCGAAGATCCAGGAGGAGCTCGATCGCAGGGGAGTGAAGAATTTCCATTTTTTGATTGTCGGCCACGGCGGTGATGAGGCCTGGCTGCGCGAGCGGCTCCCGCAGGCGGAGTTCACGGGCGTTCTGCGCGGAGAAGCGCTTGCGACCGCATACGCCAATATGGACCTGTTTGTCTTCCCATCGCACACGGACACGTTTGGCAACGTTGTGCTTGAGGCTCTGGCAAGCGGCGTGCCGGCGATCGTGACTCCCGACGGAGGGCCGCGCACGATTGTCCGGGACGGCGAGACCGGCCGGATCGTGCCCGACGATCAATTCGCTGATGCGATCGCCGGGCTGCTAGACGATCCCCGGAACCTCGGCCAAATGCGACGAGACGCTCGCGCCTACGCCGTCACCGCCAGTTGGGATTCAGTGTTCGAAGGCATCTACGCTAACTATGAAACGATCCTGCCGTGCGCAGCGCTGGCGGCGAAGCAAGTCCGGGAGTTCCGGTCTTTGGAAGGCGTGCCTGAGGGGCTCAGCCTAATCAGCCCTCCGTCGGGCCCGAGCACAGGCGATCCGCAATAGTAGACTTGCAGACTCGGGCAACGTCAGTAGATGCCCGGCAGGAGCCGCTTGGTGGTCCTGCTGTACACGAGATATTGCTCGCCGAATGCCTCAGTCAGCGCCATCTCCTCCACATGGATGCGATAGAGCAGCGCCGCAGTAGGAAGAATGAGCACAACCGCCAGGCTGATCCAGTTGCGCTCGTAGAGACCGATGGCGGCGAAGATGATCAACATGCCGGTGTATGAAGGATGGCGGACCCACCGGTAAGGGCCTGTGGTGCGCAGGGTTTGCGCGGCGTGAATCGCCACATTGGTGCTGAAGGTTGTTCCCAGAGTGAGAATCGCCGTCCAGCGAATGGCGAGGCCGAGGATCAGCAACACAAGCCCCGCAGTTCTGAGCCAGTGCGCGCCGCCGAGCATGGTGTGCGGATGCACGTCACCGTACCACATGGCCCACCAGGAAGATGCGAACACCACCGGAAACATGATCAGCAGAGACCCGCGATCTTTGATCTGTCCGGTGCTGCGGCTGGTGCGCGTGACCAGTTGAAGCAGAATTTCGGACGCAACCCACACCCAGAACAGATCGGCGAACACCCCTTGTATTGTCATGCTTCCCTCAGACCCAGATCATACGCGGCTGTTTGCGCCCAGAACCTGAGTAGTTCTTAGTTACGCAAATGGCGGCGCGATGGTTCGCGCACGCTTCGCCGCAATCGAGGCTCACCCGGAGCGTGCGACTGGCAAGCGCTTCCCGCTGCGCAAATCAATCGCGAATGACGCTTCGCGATCCGTGTTCATCTCCCAGCCCGTTCCGCGCAAAACGCCGCCCTCCACTCCGACAATCGTGACGCCCTCATCCGAGAGCTTTGCCGATTCCCACGCCTGGCCTTCGCGCCCCCAGGCAAAAATCGAATGATGGCCGACGAAGAGCAACAGACCCTCCTGCACGAGCGGCCGAATTTCCAACACTGGGCGATCGGGAATCATGGTGAAGCGGTCCGGCGAAGTGGTGTCGATGAGATAGGCGTAGCCGCCTGCGACGGCGCAGATTTCGACTGGATTTGGAGTCGACCATAGGCCGGTTGGGGCCGCCGGATCGCGAAAGCCGAGCGCGCAAGTGGCGAGGAAGGGCTGCGCGCCCGGCGAACGTTTTGGACCAGAATCCCGGGAAATTTCGCCGGGCCGAATCAAGACTTCCAATGCGCCGCGTTCGACTTCCTCAGCGGCTTGCGGATACACGAAGTGGCGTGGAGGCAGGATCAGCGGGCGTGCGGGAAGCACTTCGGCCTGCCAGACATGCGGAAAGCTCAGGTCGAGAATCGGGTTGGGGATCGGCTTTGGCGCAGTCACGGTTGCGCCTTGTAGTTCAGAATCCAGCGCAGCTGCTCCGCTGTATCGGGCACCTCGCAGCCGCGCGCGGCCTGAATCGCCCTGAGGGCTGCTCTTGCGCTCCAGCCAAGGTGAATGAGCGTGCAGGCGGCTGTAACAGTCGACCTGCCAATGCTTCCACGGCAGTGCACACCAATGCGCTCTCCGGCGCGAATACGGTCAGCCAGGCCTGCTACGAAGGCGCGGAAAGAGGCAACGTTGGCGGGTGCGTGAACGTCGAGAATCGGGTAGGAAAGAAAATGCATCCCGGACGCTTCGGCGAGCGGACCTTCCTGCCCCAGGCCAAGCCAGGTGGCTTCGTTCGGGTCGAGCAGCGAAACAAGGACTTCCACTCCGCTCCGCTTGTAACGCAGCAGTTCGTCGCTGAGCCAATCTTCGCCGCGCGGACACAGCACAATGGCCAGGCCCACGGGCGGAGTTCCATCGATCCAAAACACATTGTCCAAGTGCTC
The DNA here is from genome assembly GCA_963823805.1 of uncultured Acidobacteriaceae bacterium. GTDB lineage: Bacteria > Acidobacteriota > Terriglobia > Terriglobales > Acidobacteriaceae > Telmatobacter. Next base: position 1,638,435 of record CAWGMW010000003.1, read on the forward strand.
AAACTCCCGGAGACTGCTCTAAAGCTGCATCTTCGAATTGATCATAGACGGTGAGCGCCGGACAATTCCCGCAGCCCACAAGAAGTTCTGGCAGATCAACGAGAGATCGACGCAACGCATCGAGTGCCTGCGTCCCGCATCATCTGTCGCAACAGAGCCTATGCAAGAAATCCCTGTCAGGATGCGAGAATGAACCTAGCGCCGGCTTTGCTTTGTTCGTTCGTCTGGCGCAAGGGGTCTCTCGAAGATGCTGCGCGTTCTCTCAACTCATCTTTTTCTGAACCATCGTCTGCATCCAGGTTTGCTTGAGCTGGCGGATCGCTCGGGCGCCCAGGCGGTGGAGATCTTTGCCGCGCGCCAGCACTTTGACTACACCAACCGGGAGGATGTGGCAGAGCTTGCCGAGTGGTTCCGAGGGAACGCGCTGCAACCGTTTTCCATGCACGCCCCGCTGTATGCTGACCGCGACATGGGCCGCTCCGGCGGTCTTGGCGTGAATGTACTGCACCCCGACAAGGCTCGGCGCATCGACGCGATGGATGAGATCAAGCGAGCATTGGAAGCAGCCGAGCACATCCCTCTGCGCAATCTCGTGGTCCATCTCGGCGAGCGGGACGACGCCTGGTCGCAGCGCACCATTGAGCTTGCGCTTACCGCGCTTGAGCATCTGGGCGCGTTTGCCAGGCCGCTTGGCGTCCGGCTGCTGGTGGAGAATCTGCTGAGCGAGGCCACGACGCCCGAACATCTGGTTCTGATTCTCGAAATGGGTCACCTGACAAACGTCGGCGTGTGCCTCGATCTTGGCCATGCGCACGTCACGACTGGAACTGCAGCGGCGATCGCGACTCTAGGTGAGCGCATCGCATCCGTTCATCTGCACGACAATCACGGCTTCAAGGACGAGCACCTGTGGCCCGGCGATGGCACGATCGACTGGCCGGAGACGCTGAAGGGGATCAAAGCGTTGGCATCAGCGCCGGCAACTGTGCTTGAGATCAGCGAAAAGCTTCCTGACGCCCCCGCAGCTTTGCCCGCGCGAATCGAGCAGGGATTCGGATTGTTTGCATAGGTGCTTCAGTCAGCGGGAGCGCACTGATGTGGAACTGCGTGGCGAATCGGCCAGCGGGATGGGCGCGCGCGGCAGCGGCGCGCATCTTGTGGGCAAGAGACCGAAGCGCGAGCAGGCGATTGGGCGGGGCTGAACCAGCAGAGTCAAAATCTGCTCTGAAGTGAGACCATCGCCGGCAGCCGAAACGACAATTGGGAAGTAACCAATGGCTGATCCTTGCGCCGCCGTCAGGGTGAGCGTGACATGATCTGTGTTGGCATTCGCGGAAGCTGCGATGGGATTCGCGGACCACGCAGACGCGACGCCTGCGGGTAATCCAGAGACAGAGAAGTTGATGGTGCCGGCGAATGATCCTGCTGTTGCGGCGGTGAATGCGAGAACCGCGGAGCCGCCCTGAGAGACCGAGACGGTTTGTGCGGCGGCGGCGAGCGCAAGCGTTGGGGGATTGCTCAGAGAGCTCCACTTGTTCACCAGAAGTGAGGCGTCGACCGATCCAAGGCCCGTGGCGAGGTTGTAGGTCGAGCCGGCAGCCGTGAAACCCGCGACTCCGGGCACAGTGTTATCGCCGGATGGCGTCGGGTGGAACGGATCGTCCGTTGAGTTAGCCAGTGCATATAACCGGGGATTGACGTTGCCTTGCGGAGCGCCGTTTTGGCTTTCGGCCACCAGCGCCATAATGCCGGCAAACGACGGCGCGGCCGCGGAGGTGCCCGAAGCAATCCAGAACGATCCGTTCTCCACGACGAAGTAGCCGTCATGGTCGGCGGCAGCAAGCGAGATGTCGGGGACGGCTCGCATGCCGTTGGCTGCCGCTGCGCCGTCCACGTTGGCTTGCCAGGGCGGTTGCGAGTACAGCGTACTGATGCCTCCGCCGGACGCCCACAATCCTGTGCCACCGTTTGACGCGCTCTCGTTCCAAACCTCTTCAGGGATGTAGGTGAGCGCCGAGCTATAGCCGGCAGAGTTTGTGGCGGACCAGTAGTGCACCGCGCTCGATCCTTCGTTGAACTCGGTTCCGCCGACGCACGTGGAGTAGGGCGAAGTGCAAAGGCCATTGATAGCTGTCGCCGACCCAGAGTTGGCGGTGGGCGTCGAGCAACCGGCTGCACCCGCGTCACCCGAAGCGACAAAGACGCTCATTCCCTGGCTGGCCGCCTGCTCCCACAGGCTATTGTAGAAAACCAGCTCCGTCGCCCCCATCTCCTGCTCGCAACTGCCGTAGCTTACGCTGACGATCGGCGCTACGGCGTGATTCACGATCCAGGCGGATGCGAGGTCGACGCCGTCGGTGGTGGCGGTTGTTGCCGCGACGACGAGGTTCACCGAGGCTGCGGGCGCTACGGCTCCGCTCCACTCCGCGTCGAGGGTGGACTCGTCCTGATCGTGGTCGACCAATCCCGGATCGGCGCCGTCGAGAGTGACCGTGGGATCGTTCGCGATCAAACCGGCCATGGAACGGAATGCTTCCACGTCGCTCAGCTTGATGTTGCTGCGAGCGGCGATGGCGAGGGAGCTTCCGGCCCCGTTGGTTCCCGCAGTGAAAAGCGGGTTGAGGTCGTAGATTGTGGCGAAATCGGCTGGGAAGAGGTAATGCGTTGCGCCGGCCGAGTAGTCAGGCTGCCCGGAGAGCGGGCTTTGCGTGCGCATCTCCGATGTGCGCCGAAAGTCGTGGAGGGAAACGATGCCCGCGACCAAGCCAGAGAGCGCCGCGGGAATCTGCGGGTCCGAAGCGTTGGCAAGATGGTTGGTTCCGTTGACGCGGTAGATGTGCAGGCTGGTGCGAAACGTGTCGGAAACTTGTGCGGCTGAACCGGAGAACACGAGGAGCCAACGTCCGCCGGGGATTTCGTCGACGGTGAGTCCGTGGAGCGCCAGCCAGGTCGTCACCCGCGCAAGGTCAGTGTCGCTTGCGCCGAATCGAGCGCCAAACTCGGCGGGAGTGAGCCATTGGTGATAGAGCGGCGAGTGAGGGTCCTGCTGCGCGGTGACAAGATCGTCGAGGTCAGCTTGCTGCGCCGGCGAAGAGTTGAGCACCAGCAACATGCGGTCGAGACGCGTGGCGGGATCGACGACGCCCTGATCGAACTCGGCTCGCGCCAAGGGATGGACGTTGCCGCGGAGCGTGACCATCCGCGATTCGTCGATGGGGTTTGCGAGGTTGGTGACGGGGAGCAGCGCGTTTGCCGGCGACGTTGCGACACGTGGATTTCCGCCGCAGCTTGCAAGCAGGAACGCGGAGGCGAGACATGAGGCGGAGCTTATCCGTATGCGCATAGCTGGCGATCGAGGAGACACAAACGGGCACAGGCTCTTTGCGAGCGGTGTCCGGTCTTAGAGCCTTCTTATTTATCGGCGGGGAGAGCCGTGATTTGAGGAGTATAGGGCGGAGAGTGAGGAAGACCAACTTACGAATGTAATTTGAAAAAACTCGTTTTCGTGCGCCGTTCGGCACCCGAAGCTGTTCAGCTCAACAATCTTGATCGCAGCAGAGGAAGAACTAGCAGATTCGCGGCAACTGTTCGCCGATCATGGTGGGAATGACGCGGTTGGCGCCCATGGCGGTGCGAGCGACCAACATGCGCTTGTGCTCGGCGGTGGCGTGGCCAATGCGCGCGGCATCTTTGCCTAGAGGGTGGGTGCGAAGGATGGAGAGCACTCGATCCGCAGATTCAGGCGCGACGAAGAAGACGACCTTGCCCTCGTTGGCGACGTAGACCGGGTCGAGGCCAAGCAACTCACAAGCCGACTGGACCTCGTGGCGCACGGGAAGGCTGGCCTCGCCGATGACAATGCCGACATTTGAAGACTGGGCGATCTCGTTCAATGTGGAGGCGAGGCCGCCGCGGGTGGGATCGCGCATGGCGTGGACCGCCGTACCGACGGCATCGAGCACCTCGGCGATCATTCCGTTGAGCGCAGCGCAGTCGGAGCGGATGGGGCTCTCGAATTCGAGGCCTTCACGCACGCTCATGATGGCCATGCCGTGGTCGCCGATGGTTCCCGAGACGATGATCGCGTCTCCCGGCTGGACGAGTTGCGGACCAACTTGAATGCCCGCACGGAGAACTCCGACGCCCGCAGTCGTGATGTAGCAACCGTCGCCGTGGCCGCGCTCGACAACTTTTGTGTCGCCGGTGACAATCTGCACGCCCGCGGTTGCAGCGGAATTAGACATTGCGTCGACGATGGCAGCGAGTTGGGCGAGCGAAAAACCTTCTTCGAGGATGAAGCTTGCGCTGAGGAACTTGGGGTTGGCTCCCGAAACGGCGAGATCGTTCACGGTTCCGTTGACGGCGAGCTCGCCGATCGATCCACCGGGGAAGAAGAGCGGCTGCACGACGAAGGAATCGGTCGAGAGCGCGAGACGCGCGCCGGCTACATCAAGCACGGCAGCGTCTCCGAGATTTTCAAGGGCGGGATTACGGAACGCGGGAAGAAACAGATGTTCGACGAGCTCCGAGCCGAGCTTGCCGCCTCCGCCATGACCCATCACGATAGTGGGGTAGTCGGCGAGAGGCAGCGGGCAAGACCAGTTGGAAAAATCGGGCCCTGCTTTCTCAGTGTGCGGCGCGACGATCTTGAGATCGTTAGCCATTTGCAGCTCCCGTGAGAGCGGAGCCGGCGCCGGCCAGCTCTTCGACGGAAAGGAAGCGGCCGTAGTTGTAATAGGCGGCGCAGGCGCCTTCGCTTGAAACCATAGTGGCACCGAGCGGATGGCGAGGGGTGCACTCTTTTCCGAAGGCTGAGCATTCGGCCGGCTTGATGGCTCCACGCAGGACGTCGCCGGCGCGGCAAAGCGCCGACTCCTGGGTGTGAATGCCGGTGATGTGGAAGCGCTCCTCGGCGTCGAAGTCGCGATAGTCCGCGTTGAGACGCCAGCCGCTGTTCGGGATGACTCCGATGCCGCGCCAGGCGCGATCAGTGACCTCAAAGACTTCGGCGAGCAATTTCTGCGCAGCTTGATTGCCGTCGAAGGTGACGACGCGGCTATAGGCGTTCTCCACTTCGTGGCGGCCGGCCTCTAGTTGCACGACGGCGCGTCGAATGCCTTCGAGCAGATCCAGCGGCTCAAAGCCGGTAACGACGATGGGCACGCCGAACTTCTCCGCCAGCGGCGGGTACTGCCAATAGCCCATGACGCTGCACACGTGACCGGCGGCGAGAAAGGCCTGCACCTGGTTGCCCGGCGACTGAAGGATTGCGGTGATGGCGGGTGGAACGAGGACGTGCGAGACAAGCACTGAGAAATTCCGGAGGCCGCGGCGCTTGGCCAGATGCACGCTCATGGCGTTGGCGGGAGCGGTGGTTTCAAAGCCGACGCCGAAGAATACGACTTGCTTGTCAGGATTCTTGACAGCGAGATCGACGGCATCGAGAGGCGAATAGACGACGCGTACATCGCCTCCGCGGCCCTTGACCTGGAAGAGGTCGCTGTCGGTGCCGGGGACGCGCAGCATATCGCCGAAGGAACAGAAGATGACGCCGGGCTGCGCGGCGATGGCCAGCGCTTTGTCAATAAGCTCGAGCGGCGTGACGCAGACGGGACAGCCGGGGCCGTGAATCATTTCGATACTTGCGCCGGGGCCCGACGGGAGCATCTGGTCAATTCCATTTTTGATAATCGAGTGGGTTTGGCCGCCGCAGACTTCCATGATCTTCCACGAGCGCGCGGTGATCTGCGTAATCTCACGGGCGAGCGCTCGAGCGATTTCGCCGTTGCGAAATTCAGTGAGGTACTTCATTGGCCGTTGCAGCTTCCGTCGGGGCAGCGGGATTGAGGCGCCTTGGCCGCGCGGGCAAAGGCTTCCTCTTCGCCGGCGAGTTCTTCGTCGAGGACGCCGAGGGCACGGAAGTCGGCGAGCGTCTGCTCGGCAGTCTCCTCGTCGATCTTGGAGATGGCGAAGCCGACGTGAACGATGGTGTAGTCGCCGACGACGACCTCAGGCACGTAGTCGAGGCAGACGTTCTTGACCACTCCGCCAAAGTTAACGCGACCGATGCGGATCAGGCCGTCGGTTGTGATCTCTTCGACTTTTCCTGGAATGGCGAGGCACATAGCAACCTTGTTATACCTCCGTGGCCTGACGGTCAAATGTGATTTGAATCACCGGCAGATTGCGGAGGTTGGCTGCGGTGCAGAATGGTCGCAGTGGGGCCGATTTGTGGGAGAAAAGGGCTGTTTTGCGCACAAAATCGATAAAAATCGCAAAAAATCGCGTCGTTTTTTTGGACGTTTTTGTTGATACACAAGGAGTTAACGTCGTTACTTCGGGTTTTGTGGGTGTTAATTTTTTTCTTTTGTTATTTTTGGCCTCAAGCGGGCCGCCGGGGTAAGCGGATCCGGCGGACTTCGCGGCATTCCCAGCCGACAAAAGGCTTGAATGGGGCATTGGCGAAGGAGCTGAGTGGCCGAGTCTTGAAGTGATGCTCATGGTTTGAGAATGCGCCAATTGCGGGAATTAACCGGCAAACTTCGCGAAAATATTTGCGGAGTGTTTTCAATGGGTTGCATTGGGAGGATTGCGGCGAGGGGGTTGACACGGGAGCGAGGCAATGAGGGGATGGAACTTTCGACCGCTGACGCGGGCTGCGAAGCGAGATCGGCCCCCCAGGCTTTCGCCCGGGGCTAATATCTCTCGTCCGCTAAATCGGGCTTGTGTTGGAGGGAACGGGTTAGTTGAAATGTGCGGGTCAGGAGACCCGCACGACAGCCGGTCTACCGCCCCAACGACAAAAGCCTGTTGTTGGGAACCCCGGTCTGGAGAGGCTGCGGAAAAGGTTGGCAAAAGGGGGAAAATCATCCCTCAGCGGCTAAAGCCGCGATCATATTGCACCATTTGCGGCACGAGTAAACTCGTGCCCTTTCAAAACAGCGAGTTTTTCCGCAGCCTGTGGAGACCGGCGCTACAAGCACGCTTTATGCAGTTAGTCGGAGGCGATGAGCTCGCCGGAGACGATTGGGCGGGTGCGAGGGAGCTGGCCGCGCGAGGCAGCTACGCCAAAAGCCGCCAGCACGGCAGCGAAAACGACCAGCTTGGCGAAGTTGCCCTGACGGGTTTCCGGCAGGACCCTCCAGAGAAGGAGGAGGACGCAATGGGCGGCGGTGGCTGCCCAGACCGAACCATAGAAGTAGCGGCGCTCGAGGCCTTCGCCTTTGGTTGACGGCCCAACGCGGGGCAGCTTGCCGATGATCCCGAGCAGCAGGATGATGGCGCAGAGCGGCGAGTAGGCGTAGTAGTAGATCTGCTTAAGATGCCAGACCCCGGTGGCTGAGGCCAGCACCAGGCCTGTCATATTGAGAAGCGTGAAATTGAGCACGGCGTTCCAGGCGAAGGTGTAGCAGACACGCCGGTAGAGCGGGTTAGGCCGGTCTTCGTCGAAGCGAAGAATGTATGGTCGCGGCTCGACACCCGGGAGGCGGCCGCGCAGGCCGGCGATTCCCGTCCCAATGAGAACCAAAGCGAGCCAACTCCAATTGATCCAATGGAAGCCACGAGAAAACATGGAGAAGGTGAGTGGCCCGGGGGCAAGAAAAAAGACCCAAATCCAAATGGGCCAATGCGCCAACCGGTAGAGGCGAGTATTGCGCTCCCGGAATCTGCGCTCCGCAGCGAATTCAAGTTTTCCGTTGTAGGACATCTGGCTGAGTCTCGCAGAGTAGGAGCGAGCGAGTCAAATCGAAACTTGGGGGCAGGGAACCTTGTGATTACTGGACGAACTGGAGTACTTCCTGGTCCATCTCCGCGCTGCACTGGATCGGGACCATGTGACCGCAGCCGGGAATCACATCGAGCTGGGATTGCGGGATGAGTTTGTTCATAATCTGGGCCTGATCGACGGGAGCAATTTGATCCAGGGAACCCCAGATGATGAGAACCGGCATCTTCAATTGCGGCAGCAGGTTGTCGGTCACGTCCTGGGCGGTCTGCATGGTGGTGAGCGCGCGCTTGATAACCCAGGCGTTGCGGCGGGAGATGCGCAAAATATCGCGCACTATGAAGGCCGGGATCGCCGGCGGATCAGGCATGAGCAGGGCGTCAAGCTGGTCCAATTGCTGGGACGAGGTAGGGGTAAAGAGCCCGGTGTCCCAGGCAGGCTTGATGTCGAGGCCGACGGAATCGATGAGGATGAGGCGGGAGACACGCTCAGCATGGCCGGATGCGATTAACTGCACGATCCATCCGCCCATCGACCAGCCGGCGATGTCGGCCTTCTTCAAGCCAAGCTTGTCCATAAAGGCCAACAAAACAGCGGCCTGGTCACGCACGGAATAGGAGAAATCGGCGGGCTGCTGACTGCGGCCGAATCCGATCAAGTCGGGCATGTAGATGCGGAAACCCGCTTTGGCCAGAACGGGAGCGACGTTCCACCAATCCTCGGCGTGGCCGCCCAGGCCGTGGACGAGAATGACCGGCGAGCCGCTCGCAGGTCCCATTGCGAGGTAGTGCATGCGGTAGCCGTCAACCTTGACCGAGTGGTTTTCAAATCCGTCGAAGGGCTCCTTTACATACACCCACGTGCTGAAGTAGCTCACCGGGCGGAGATAGAAACCAAGCCCGGCAACTGCCGCGAAGGCAAGCAAAGCAAGAAAGATCCGAATTGTCCATTTCATCGGTTTAAGGCCTTTTGTTGCGCAGTTGGCCAACTTCAGGCTGTTCAGCTTTAAGCTGCTCAGCTCTCTGCCAGCCTTTTTCAATGACAAGCACAGTGATGGGGTCGAGGATAAGGGCGCTGTGACTATTCCATTCGGAGCGCTCGACCCAGCGAACGGCGTCGGCGTCAGAGGCGGCGCGCAGCTCGCCGCCGGTGACGTGGCAGAGGTAGTCGGCGATGACGTAGTGGTAGCGGACGCGGCCGCCCTCGCGATGGATGCGGTCAATGAGCTCGATGAGCTCGATGGGCTCGACGCTGAGGCCGGTTTCCTCGCGGACTTCGCGGATGGTACCGACGGTGAGCGCCTCGCCCACCTCGAGCATGCCGCCGGGGAGCGTCCAGTGGCCCTTGAGCGGCTCGTTGCCGCGGCGAACCAGTAGCACGCGGCCATCGTGGACGACAACTGCGCCCACGCCGACGAGGGGCGTGGCGGGAAACTCGCGTTCGATGATGCTGGCCATGCGATAAGCCAATTCTGTCACGAAACGAGTGCGTCGTCCCAGAGGGCGGATCGCACACGAATCTCTCGCTTGCCGCTATCATCAAATAGACACCAACGGGAGATAAAGATGGCTGAGTTCACACTGAGGATCGACGGAATGCACTGCGGATCCTGTGTGCGGCGCGTGAGCCAGGCGCTTGCTGCGACGCCGGGGGTGGTGGTGAACGAGGTCAGGATAGGGGCGGTCAGTCTGAGTTCTGACGAGGACCCAGCGCCTCTCGGTCGGGCCATTGCCGCCATTGCCAAGGCCGGTTACACGGCGTATTTGGAGTCAAGTACCGTCGATTTGGCGTTGTCCCGAACGGATTGATGCGCGGGAGCATTCCTCAGGGGCTAAAGCCCTCGGGTTTTTGGGACGTTTGCGGTACGACTGAGGTCGTGCCCTTTCAAAGCAAGGCTCAATCCGGTCGATACGCCGAAAGGATCGACTTGTGGCCGCACCTGAGACAGAATCGCTGACGCTTCCCGTTCTGGGGATGACATGCGCCAGTTGCCAGCATCACGTGGAAGAGGCGTTACGCGGAACTCCGGGCGTGGAGGAAGCGCGCGTGGACCTGATGGCGCATCGTGCGAGCGTGGTGTTTGACCCTGCGGTGGCCGCGCCGGAACAACTGGTGGAGGCGATTCGCGGGGCGGGATACGATGCGGTGCTGCCGCGCGCGGGTGAAGGCGGAGGGCACGGCGAAGATGGAACAGCCGGCGCGGACCTGAAGGCGTGGGTGACGCTTGTGGCGGGCGCGGTGGCGATGCTGCTGGCGATGCCGCTGGGCACAGAGACAGGAATGGGGATGGGCGCGGCGGGGCGTCTGCTGCCGTGGCTCTATGCGCTGCCGGCGAATGGGTTGCGGTGGTTTCTGCTGGCGATGACGGCGGCGGTGGTGGCGTGGGCGGGACGCGGGATCTATGCGAGCGCCATCAGCGCGCTGAGCCACGGCATAACGAACATGAACACGCTGGTGAGCCTGGGAACGGGCGTGGCGTTTGCGTATTCCGCTTACGCGACGATCGCGCCGGCGCCAGGGCGCAGTGTTTATTTCGACGCGGTATTGCTGATTGTCGGATTTCTGTTGCTGGGCAAGAGCCTGGAGGGCCGGGCGAAACGGCGGGCTCTGGCGGCGTTGGATTCGCTTTCGCGGCTGCGGCCAATGAGCGCACGCAGGATTGTGGATGGCGTTGAAACCGTGGTGCCGCTTGAAGAAGTGCGGCCGGGCGACAGCGTCGTGGTGCTGCCGGGGGAAAGATTTCCGGTGGACGCGACAATTGTTGAAGGACGCACGACGGTGGATGAGTCGATGCTGACGGGCGAGTCGACGCCGCTGGCTCGCGAGGTGGGCGGGCGCGTGCTGGCCGGCTCGCTGAACTACGACGGAGCGGTGGTGTGCCGCGCGGAATCGCTAGGCGAGGCCACGGTGCTGGCGCAGATTACGCGCATGGTGGACCAGGCGCAGAGCTCGCGCGCGCCGATGGAGCGACTGGCCGACCGGGCGAGCGCGATTTTTGTGCCGGTAGTGCTGGGGCTTGCGGCGGTGACGTTTGCGGTGTGGCTGATTGCGGCGCACTCGCTGCCGCTGGCGCTGGCGAACACTGTGGCGGTGCTGGTGATTGCCTGCCCGTGCGCGATGGGGCTGGCGGTGCCGGCCGCGCTGACTGTCGCGGTAGGCCGCGGCGCGCAGTTGGGAGTGCTGTTCAAAGGCGGCGAGGCTCTGGAGCGGCTGACGCGGCTTGATGTGATCGTGCTGGACAAGACGGGAACGCTGACGGTGGGGCGGCCGGTGCTGGAGCAGGTGCATGTGCTCGCGGGCCGCTCTGAGAGTGATTTGCTGCGGATGGCAGCGGCGGCAGAGGAGCGGTCGAATCATCCGCTGGCGCATGCGGTCGTTTTTGCCGCGCATGAGCGAGGGCTGGAGTGGCGACCGGCGGAGGATGCGCAAGTCTTGCCGGGGCGTGGGCTGACGGCGCTCGTGGAAGGCCACGATTGCATGCTGGGTAATGAGGCGCTGTTCATCGAGAATGGCATTGCTCTGCCCGGCGATGTTGCGGCTCCGGAGCCGGGCGTGACTCGGCTTTGGATGGCGCTGGACGGCGTGGTCGCCGGTTATTTTGACGCATGCGATGCACTGCGGCCGGACGCAGCGAGTGCGATCGCTGAGCTGCGCGACGAGGGGCTTCGCGTGCTGATGTTGACCGGCGACTCAGCTGCCGCGGCAGCGCCGATCGCGGAACAGTCGGGCATTGCGGAAGTGGAAGCGGGGCTTGATCCGGCGGGAAAGCTAGCCAGAATTCGCGTGCTGCAGAAATTGGGGCTGCGCGTTGCCATGGTGGGCGACGGCATCAACGACGCGGCCGCGCTGGCGCAGGCCGACGCGGGCATCGCGATGGGAACCGGCGCGGATTTGGCGCAGGAAGCCGGCGATGTGCTGCTGCTGCGGGCGCAGCCAGCGTCGATTCCCGCGGCGCTTGAGCTGGCGCGCGAGACTCTACACATCATGCGGCAGAACCTGGGATGGGCCGTGGGCTACAACCTGATCGGGATTCCGCTGGCCGCCGGGCTGTTGTATCCGGCCTTTCACATTCTGCTGACGCCGTGGCTGGCGGCGGCGGCGATGGCGCTGAGCAGCGTGTGCGTTCTGGGGAACAGCCTGCGGCTGCGAGGGTGGCAGCCCGCCTTGGGCGCCGCGCGGACACGGTAAACTGGGCGCAGGTTCACTTTGTGCGCATCCTAACCCGCTACATTCTCGGCGAAATCCTCTCGCTCACGCTGATCGGTTGCGCGCTTTTCACCTTCATTCTGTTCATGCCGCAACTGCCACACATTCTCGAGGTGGTGGTGCGCAACAGCTCCACGCTTGTGGATGTGGCGCAGGTGTTTCTCTTTACGCTGCCCAATCTGTTCAAAGTGACGATTCCCATGGCGGTGCTGTGGGGGATTCTGCTGGGGCTGAGCCGGCTGGCGTCGGACAGCGAAATCATCGCGATGCGCGCATCGGGGCTGGGCATCGGATATTTTGTGCGCGTGGCGTCAATTGTGGCGATCGGGGGCACGCTGCTGGGGCTGGGCAACTCGCTCTATCTTGCTCCGCGCGCCAACCAGGCGATCATCGAGATGGAGCAGTCGCTAGAGACATCGCAAGCCAGCTACGAGATTGAGCCGCGGGTTTTCTACGAGGATTTTCGCAATTACGTGCTCTATGTGCAGGACGTGCGCTCGGGAGCGGGCGCGGCCAACTGGCGCCAGGTATTCATGGCCGATGTTTCGGACCCAGACAATCCACTGATTACGACGGCTGCCTCGGCGACGGTGGTGACGGACAACACGCAGGAACTGCTGATGCGGCTGCGCGACGGCGTGCGCGACGAGACTGTGGCCGACGAGCCGGAACAGTCGAACATTTCCACGTTCACCACAACCGACTTGCCGCTGATGCTGGGCCAGCAGAGCGATGTGCACCTGGGGCGGCTGGACACCGCTCTTTATGCGATGCCGTTAGACGCATTAGTGCAACACACGAGCGGGCCCGACGGGAAGCGATTCCTGATCGAGCTGCACAACCGATTTGCGTTTCCTGCCGCGTGCCTGGTGCTAATGCTGGTGGGCGTGCCGTTGGGAGTGGCGTCGAGGCGGGGCGGCAAGAGCTCGGGATTCGTGTTCACGATTCTGCTGGTGTTCGTCTACTATTTCCTGTCTTCTACGGGAATTGCGCTGGGCCACCAGAACAAGCTGCCGGCGTTCGTGGCGGTATGGTCGGCCAACCTGTTGTTTGCCGTCGCGGGAACGTTTCTCCTGTGGCAGATGGCGACGGGAGGGCGAATCCTGAGCGCGATTTCAGCGTGGATCGCACGGTCGCCAAAGCCCTCGACCGCAAAGAAGCGCAATGGGTTCTCGCTGACCGAGTTTCTGGAAAAGCTGAGGCCACGCAACGGGTCCGCAACGAAGGGCAAATCGCGGGGATTCTTTCCGCGGATCATCGATGAGTACATTGTGCGCGAGTTCGCCACCCTGTTCGTGCTGGTGCTGGCCGGCTTTGTCATGCTCCTGATCGTCTTCACGTTCTTCGACCTACTGGGCGACATTCTGCGCAACCACATCGCGCTGGCCATTGTGGGCGAATACCTGCTGAACCTGACGCCGAGCATGCTCTACCTGACCGCGCCGCTGGCGGTGCTGATTGCCGTGCTGGTCACCTTCAGCGTACTCAACCGCAACAGCGAAATTATCGCCATGAAGGCGACGGGCATCAGCCTCTACCGATTGGTGATTCCCATCGTCACGATTGCTTTTTGCCTGGCCATCGGTCTCTTTCTTTTTGACCAGTACTATCTGCCGCAGGCCAACCGCAGGCAGGAGTCGCTGCGCAACGTGATCAAGGGCCGCCCGCCGCAGACTTATCTGCACCCCGAGGAACAATGGATCTTCGGCCCGAGGTCCGCGCCAGGCGAACCCGGCTGCATTTTTTACTACGAATTTTTCGACGCCGACAGCAATGAATTCGCCAATCTCTCGGTCTTCGAGTTTGAACCCTCGACCTTCAAGCTGACGCGGCGGATCTTTGCCAAGCGAGCCGCGTGGGACGCCGATTCCGGCGCATGGCATTTCGAGAACGGATGGGTGCGCGATATCCAGGGCGGCAATGTGACCGGTTACCGCACGTTTCTCGAGACGAACTTTCAGGAGATTCACGCGGCGCCCGACTACTTCAAGAAAGAGGACCTGCAGTCGCAGGAGATGAATTTCGGCCAACTCGACCACTACATTCGCGACCTGCGGCAGAGCGGCTTCGACACCAAGCGGCTGAGCGTTGCGCTATGGCAAAAGCTCTCCTACCCGGTTGTTGCGGTGGTCATGGCGGTTCTGGCCATTCCGTTTGCACTCTCCATGGGACGCCGGGGGTCGATCACAGGAATCGCCGTGGCCATCGGCGTGGCGCTTGCGTACCGCGTGGTCGACAGCCTGTTTGGAGCGATGGGCTATGTGAATTACCTGCCTGCATCGTTGGCCGCGTGGTCGGCAGACATTCTGTTCGGTCTTGTCGGCGGGTACCTGCTGCTGCGGACGCCGACGTAAAAGTCAGGGAATAGGGAATAGGGAACAGGGCGATTTCCGCGCCATCTTCGACCTGAATGGAATCAATCGTAGAATAGAGCTATGCTCGGCGATCTCGGTCCCCTTTACAGCTACATGCGCCGCTACCGCTGGCAGTACGTGCGGGGCACGCTGGCGTGTATTTCGACCAATATCGTCGCGGTGTTCTTTCCTTTGGTCCTGGGATGGACCATCAATGCGATCCAGAAAAACCGTGCCACGCGTGAGATGATCCTCGAGTTTGCGGGGCTCCTAGTCGGCATCAGCCTGGTGAAGGGCGTGTTTCTTTACGCGCAGCGCTGGATTTTGATTGGAATCTCGCGCGAGATCGAGTTCGACCTGCGCAACGACCTGTTCCGCAAGCTCGAAATTCAGGACTCAGGTTTTTACCAGCGCTATCGGACCGGCGACATCATGGCGCGCATGACCAATGATCTAAATGCAGTGCGCATGCTGCTGGGACCGGCGCTGATGTACAGCGCCAACACGATCTTCCTCAGCGTGTTCGCGCTGTTCTTCATGCTGCGCATCAGTCCCTACCTGACTCTAGTGGCGCTGGCGCCCATGCCGCTGGCCAGCATTCTGGTCCAGTATCTCGGGCGCAGGATTCACGAACGCTTCGAGCGCATCCAGGCCAGCTTCTCGGATATCTCCGCGCAGGCGCAGGAGAACTACTCCGGAGTGCGGCTGATCAGAGCCTTCGCTCGCGAGGAATCGCAGATCGGTCTCTTCGAGCGGCTGAACCGGCAGTACATCGGGCGCGCCTTGCGGCTGGTGCAACTGATGGGCATGTTGTGGCCGACGCTCGAGTTTATTCTCGGCATCTCCATGGTGATTACGCTGCTGGCCGGCGGGCACGAGGTTTTGGCACACCGGATCAATGTGGGCCAGTTCGTGGCGTTCAGCACCTACATGATCATGCTGATCTGGCCCATCATTGCCGTGGGATGGGTGATCAACATCTTCCAGCGCGGAACGGCTTCAGTAAAGCGCATCGACGAGTTGCTCAAAGCCGAGCCTGCCATCACCGACGGCCACTCCTTGGCTTCGGGTTTTGGGCCGGAGACGGTGCTCAACGGGGAAATCGAATTCCGGCATCTCAACTTCAGCTACGGCGAAACGCCTGTGCTGCGCGACGTTCTCGCTGAAGATTCCGGCGGGATCGAGCCTGGCCATCGTAGGGCCCACGGGGTGCGGCAAGTCGACGCTCGCGAATCTCATTCCACGCATTTACGACGCGCCGGAGGGGACGCTGCTCATCGACGGCCGGCCGGTAACTGATTATCCGCTGGCCGTGCTGCGGCGCAACATCGGCATGGTGCCTCAGGAGACTTTTCTGTTCAGCGAAACGATCCGCGAGAACCTGGCCTTTGGCGTGCCGGACGCGAGCCCCGAAGAGCTGCTGGAAGCGGCCGAAGCGGCACACATCCGCCTGGAGTTCGAGGAGTTCCCCCAGGGATTTGAAACCATGGTGGGCGAGCGGGGCGTGACGCTATCGGGCGGGCAGAAACAACGCTCGGCGATCGCGCGCGCGCTGGTGCGGCGGCCGGCGATCCTGATTCTTGACGACGCGCTGGCCAGCGTTGACACCTACACGGAAGAACGCATTCTGGGCGGCCTGCGCAGCTATACAGAGACGGCAACGACGATTCTGATTTCGCACCGAGTGTCGACCGTGCGCAATGCCGACCGCATCGCGGTGCTGGACAAGGGGCGAATCGTCGAAGTGGGACGGCACGACGAACTGCTCGAGCTCGACGGCTACTACGCCAGCCTCTACCAGAAGCAGCAACTGGAAGAAGAGCTGACGGTGGCGGGATAACGCAGCGGAGCTAGCGGGGTTAGCGGTGTTGGCGCGGCTTCGAAGCTATGCGGTCAGTCACGCAGTCCACGATGAGCCGGTGGGCGAATCCGCCTGCACACGCTCGACGGCCAATCGCGTGGGGTGCGAAGAGCTGAACTCATCTGGCAAGGATGATGGGCCGCCTGGGTTCTTTGCCACCTCGCGCCAGGCGTCGCGGACATTCCGCACGCAATCGATTGCATGTTCGAATTTGGCTTTCGATGCCGATTGCGATGCCTGGAGAATCTGGGCAAAGATGGCCGCGTAAAACTCGCTGAGGGATTGCGCCGGGCGGCCTCCCACATCCATTCGAAGGCGAGCCTGCAGGTGAATGATGATGTCCATGGCGCGCTTGACCGCGGCTCTGCGGGCGTCGGCGTCACCCCGCTCAACGGCGGCGATGGCGGCATAGAGAAAACGGATGATGCCGTCATAAAGAGCAACGACAAGATCGACGGCCGAAGCGCTTTCCAGCGCATGTTCGCGGTAAGTCGACATTCTAGATTCCTTATCCGTTCAAGTTCTGGTCGTAACCTGTGATCGCCGAGTAAAGCTCGTTCATGCCGTTCAGTTGCGAGGGCAGTTGCTGCATGATCTCGTTGGCGCTGTTCAGCTCCGCGGTCAGGCTCGACTGTTCTGCGGAGATGAGGCTCTGCTCCCTGGAGATATCGGCATTGAGCGTGGATTCAATCATGCTGTTGGAGCTGGACGCCAGGGACAGAATTCCCGTGGACGAACCGGTGCCCGCGCCGGTGAGCATGTTGTTGAAGGTCTGGCCCCAACTGTTGGCGTTCTGGAAAAAGCCCGCCACGCTGGAGTAGTCGGTGTTGAGCACGGAATCGAGCGAGTCGGCATCGAAAGTGAGTGAGCCATCGTTGTTCACGCCGATGCCAAGCGAGGTCAGGCTGTTGATGTCGGCCGAGGTGTTGTAGTTGAGCGCTGTAGTGGTGGGGCTGGTGGTGTCGACGATGTTTGAGGTCACCGTGAGCGCGCCCGCCGCGCCATTCGTGCCGGAGGTCAGGGTTAGCCCGGTTCCGGCCTGATCCAGCGCCGCCGAGACGCCTGACAGGCTGTTGATGGCGCCCATCAGCCCGGAGAGAGTGTTGTCAGAGGAATCGAGGGTGATGGTTTGCGCCGTGCCGCTGCCCACCTGGATGGTGAGGGAGCCGGAGAGCGCATCATCGGCGCCGGCGACCGCGCCTAATGTGCCGATGTCGGGCGTCGAGCTGGTGAACGGGGCGGTGTCAGAGTAATTCACGGGCGTTGGCGTGCTGGAGGAGAGTGCGGAGGTGACGGTCAAGGCGCCACTCGGGCCCAACGTTTGCGAAGTGAGCGTGAGCGTGGACTGGCCGCTCACGATTGCAACTTGGGCGTTGACGCCGAGATTGGCCGAGTTGATGGCCGAAGCGAGACCAGAGAGCGTATCGGGCGTGGAGGAGTCGCTGACATTGACGGTTTGCGCCGTGCCGCTGCCCACCTGAATAGTGATCGAGCCGGATAACGCGACAGCCGCGGAGGATGAGACCGGGTCGACGTATCCGTTTGGGCTAAGCGTGTTGAGGCCACCGAGAAGCTCCTGCTGGAGCAAGGAGAGCGTGGGCGAGCCGAAGAGAGGCTCGGGATTGCCCGAGCTGTCATGTCCCTCCTGCGTGTTGATGGCGCTGATGAGCGAGTTGTAATCGGTGACGAATTGATTGACCGTGCTCTCCACGCCGGAGTTGTCGTTGGCGATGACCACCTGAACCTGTTCAAGAGTGTTGTTGGACTCCTCAGCGCTGGGCGCGAGCAACTGGAAGGTGACGCCGGGGATGAGATTGGTCACAGTGTTCGAGGCGCTAGTGAGAGGGACGCCGTCAATGGTCAGGGAAGCATCCTCACCCTTGACGCCGACGTTGTAGTTGAGCGCGCCGGTGGAGTTGGTGCCGGTGATATTGTTGGGGTCCGTGAGCGTGGAAGTGACGGTCAACTGGCCGGCTTCGCCGGAGGTTCCGGAGACGAGGCTCAGCCGGGAACCCGTAGAGTCGGCGAGCACATTGGCGGTGAGGCCAAGATTCGCTGAGTTGATGGCCGAGGCGATGCTGGCAAGCGTGTTGTTGCCGCTCCCGGTGTAGATCGTGTTGGCCGCTGGATCTGTCGGCGCCGCGCCAATCACGATGTTCTCGATGGTCCCGTTGCCCAACTGGATGGTCATGGAGCCGGAGAGCGCGTCGGACGCGTTGGCGATCGAGTCGAGGTAACCGCTGGAGGTCTGGGCAAGGTTGTTCACAACCACCGTGTGCGTGCCGGCGGTTGCCGAAGAGGTGGCCGCAGTAAGCTCGAGCACGTTGGTGTCGGAGCTCGAACCTTCCTTTTGCGCCAGAATGCCCTGAAAGTCGGTGAGCGCGCTCATATCGTTGGAGAGATTCGAGAAGAGCGTGCCGAGGCTCGAGATCGCCGTGTCCTGGCTTTCGAGCGAGGTCAACTGATTCTTCCAGGGCGTTTCGACATTCTGGAGGTTGCCAACAATCTCGGCGACAGTGGAGCTGACGTCGAATCCCGCACCGCTGGTTGGCGACCCGAAGCTCAGTCCAACTGTACCCATCGAACCCTCCATCGAAGACTGATGCAGCCCGTGAACCAACTCTCGTAGAAGCTGGATTAAAGAGTTCTCATCACCGAGCGTGACAAGCATTCAAGCAAAGGGGGCGCCCAGTGGACGCCCCTCTTTGGTTATCGGCGTTTCTGCCTATTGGTTATTGCAGGAGCTTGGTGACTTCCTGCTGCATGCTGTTCGCCTGGGCCAGGGCGGAGATGCCGGTCTGGCTCAGGATTTCGTACTTCGACATGTTGGAGGTTGCGGACGCGTAGTCGGTGGCCTGGACGGCGTTTTGCGCCGACTGCACGTTCTCCTGTTGCGTGCTGAGCACCTGGCTGACGGAGTTCAGCGTGTTGATCTGAGCGCCGATGTAGCCATCCTGTGCCGCAACATCGGTGATGGCCGTGTTGAGGGCTGTGAGCGTGGCCTCTGCGCCACCCTGAGTGAGAAGGTTGTTGGTTGTGAGGTCGGCGCCGGCCCCATCGGTGTAGCTGATGGTCGCGATTCCGCCGGTGTTGTCGGCCTGGAGGGTCGCCCCTGCGGCCTGGGTTGCCGTATCGTAGACGGCGGTCGCGCCCTGCGCGAGCTGCTGAACGGAAACCGTCGGCGCTGCTGTGCCGATGGCGCCGGAAATTTCGATTCCGGTGTCGGAAGAGTCGTTCACCGGAGCTCCATCGCCAGCGGCTCCTGCTGTGGTGAACGAAGCAACCAGGCCGCGACCGGAGCCGTTGATGGCGTTCACCAGACCGGCAACTGTGTCCGTGCCGGGAGTAACAGTTACGGCTCCAGTGGTGCCATCGGAGTTCTTATAGTTGATTGTGAGCGAGCTGGCCGCTTCGATGGCGTCGGTGGATTGCGCGTTGTCCGTGGCGCTCGACAGATCGATGAATACGTTCTGGCCGGTGCTGTAGCTCATCGCGCCTGCCGTGTCGCCGACGTTGGTTGCAGTCAGGGCGGCGATGTTCAGGCTGTCCAAAGACGAGCCCGCGGCCGAGGAGTCGCCGGTGTAGATGCCTACATCGTTGCCGGTGCCAAAAACCTGCTCCTGGTTGTAGGTGGTCGTGGTGCCGATGTTGTTAATCTCGGACAGAATCGACTGGAATTCCTGGTTAGCTGCCGTATCCTGCGAGCTGTTGAGGGTGCCGTTGGAGGCCTCGGTAGCCAGCGTAACGGCACGGTTGAGCAGGCTTGTGACCTGCGAGAGTGCGCCATCAGCCACTTGCAGCAGACCGACGCCTTCGGAAGCATTGGTCTCAGATTGCGTGAGCGCCGTTTGGTTAGCTTGAAGGCCGTCGACCAATGAGAGGCCGGCAGCATCGTCCGCGCCGGAGTTGATCTTCGATCCGGAAGACAACTGTTGCAGCACGGTATTCAGGCTGTTGTTGCTGTTGTTGAGATTGTTCTCCGCATACACCGCGGAGAGGTTGTTTAAGACACCCAGGGACATGGGGTTCTCCTTGTGGATGCGGTGATTTGCGGTTCCAATTCCGGTTGCGCATCCCTATGTATGGCCCTGGGTTGCTGCTCGCGGTCTGGAGCCGACGCATCTGGCCCCTATTTCGGCGCGGTACCTATGGACTTTACGGATGCGCGGTTTGTGTCCCGCCGGGAGACACTTCTGTTTCATTGGTTTTGTTTTTTTAACGTTTGGCCGGGGTTGCCGATAACGAACGCGAGGAGAAAAGCGATGATCGAATTGACGCGGCTGAACGGCCGTCCGATGGTCGTCAACAGCGACCTGATCAAGACCGCGGAAGCTTCTCCAGACACGATGCTGACCCTGATCAACGGAGAAAAGCTGATCGTGCGCGAGGAGATTTCAGAGGTCGTGGAGCGGATTCTGGTGTATCGCGCACGGCTGCTGGCGGTGGTGGCGAGGCGGCTGCACCACTTTGGGGATCTGGAACGCGCTACGGCGTTGATCAGTCTCGATGCCGAAGGCTCGCAGGGCGCGTCGCCGACGAAACCAAAGCAAGTCGCCGATGACGAGCAATAGATCTTGCACGGCCACTGCAAGACCCTCAGGAGCAGCACATGGATAAAGGGAGCATCGGCGGAGCAGTTCTGGCTATCGCGGGAATCGTCGCCGGATTGCTGATCGAAGGCGGGAATGTGGGCCAGATCCTGCAGCCCACGGCGGCGCTGATCGTCTTTGGCGGCACGATGGGCGCGGTGTTGCTGCAGTTTCCTCTGGCCACGGTGGCGAGCGCATTCCGGAGCCTTGGGCACGTTTTTGCGGCGCCGCGCAAACAGGACAGCCATTTGATCCGGCAACTGGTGGCGTTCGCTAACAAAGCGCGCCGCAACGGGGTGGTTTCGCTCGACGCCGATCTGCAGACGATCGAGGATCCGTTTTTGAAGCAGACGCTGACGCTGGCCGTGGACGGCACTGAGCCGGTGGAACTGCGCAAAATCATGCGCGTGAGCCTGGATTCGATGACAGAAGATGAGGAGCGGCTGCCGGCGGTTTTCGAATCCGCGGGCGGATTCTCGCCAACGATCGGCATTCTGGGCGCGGTGCTGGGACTGATCCAGGTGATGCAGCATCTGGACAACATTACGGAGGTAGGCCGCGGCATCGCCGTGGCCTTTGTGGCGACAATCTACGGCGTGGGCATCGCCAATTTGTTCTTCTTGCCCTTTGCGGGCAAAATGCGGCTGCGCATTCGCAACGGTCATCGCCGGCGCGAGATGATGCTCGAGGGAGTGATTTCCATACTGGAAGGCATAAACCCGCGGATGCTGGAGATCAAGCTGGCGGGCTTTCTGGACGATTCAGACCGCGATGAGAAGGAGCGCGCCGCATGAACGCCCGCGTGCCGCGCAGCCGCGTGACTCACGACCGCTGGCTGGTTTCCTATGCCGATTTCATCACGCTGCTTTTCGGTTTGTTCGTGGTAATGTATGCCTTTGCGAGGGCCGACCAGAAGAAGCAGGCGCAGGTTTCAAAGGCGATCGACTCTGCCTTCCGCTCGATGGGAGTTATGTCCGATGCGGCAAGCCAGCAGGCCAGCGGGAGCGATGCGGCGCCTGCAGCGAATGCGGTAATGGACGCGGAAGTGGTCTCTTCGGCGCAGGTAAAGGAGGATCTGGACCGCATACGGCGCGATCTGGCAGCGGCACTCTCGAAGCAGATTGCCGCGCACACGGTTTCTCTCGAGATGGGCCGCGATGGCCTGGTAATCAGCCTGCGGGAGGCGGGATTCTTCGAATCCGGTTCCGCTATTCCCAAGCCCGAGGCGCTACCTACGCTGCGCGAGATTGCGGACAAGCTCGGCCGCTCGCCTTACGACTTGCGCATCGAGGGCCACACAGACAACGTGCCGATCCATAACGCGGAATTCGATTCCAATTGGGAGCTTTCGGCGGCGCGCGCCACGCACATTGCACGGCTTTTTCTGGAGATGAAAGTCATTCCCGCCGACCGGCTCTCGGCCGCCGGATATGCGGAGTTCCATCCTGTCGCGAGCAACGACACTGCGGAAGGGCGCGCGGAGAATCGCCGCGTGGATCTGGTGGTGATGCCGCGAACGACGATCAACTTCGCAACGGTGAGTAGTAATCCTTCGGGTCCGTGGCGCAAGGTGACGGATGGGGAGTGAGCAAGTCTGCAAGTTGGTGAGGGCCGTTACTCGACGCCGAGCACTTTAACGATGACGCGCTTACGGCGCTGGCCGTCGAACTCCGCGTAGAAAACGCGCTGCCATGTGCCCAAGTCGAGCTTGCCATTAGTGACGGGCAGCGTTGTTTCGTGATGGAGCAGCAATGACTTGAGATGCGCGTCGCCGTTGTCCTCGCCGGTGCGGTGGTGCTTGTAGTCGGGCCGCGCCGGGGCAAGCTCTTCGAGCCACTTGGCGATGTCCTCGATAAGGCCGCTCTCGAGGTCGTTGACGTAGACAGCTGCGGTGATATGCATGGGCGAGACAAAGCACAGGCCGTCCCTGACGCCGCTGCGCGCGACGATTTCCTCCACCTGGTCGGTGATGTGCACCATTTCGCGCGGACGTCGCGTTTCAAAGACCAGATACTCGGTGTGACTTTTCATGGAAGGCTCCCTCAATAGGCTGGGCGGCGCGAAGTTATCGCGATCCCCTGGCCCTTATCCTAGAGCCGTGAAGCAACACCGCCAACACGATGGAGCCAAGCGCCTGCGCAAGATGCACGAGGAATTGCTGCATGCGTATGGCCCGCAGCATTGGTGGCCGGCAAAGGCGGCATTCGAAGTGATCGTTGGCGCGTATCTGACGCAGAGCACCTCATGGAAGGCGGTGGAGCGGTCGCTTGAGAACCTACGTGCGGCCGGAGCGCTGACGCCTGAAGGACTGCGCGCGATTCCGCTGGCCAAGTTGCGGCGACTGATCCGGCCTTCCGGCTTCATTATGCGCAAGGCGCCGGCGTTGAATGCATTTTTGGCCAAGCTCGACAAGGAATTTGGAGGCTCGTTGGAGGCGATGGCCACTGTGCCGACCGCCGCGCTGCGCCAGCGATTGCTCGATTTGCCAGGCGTAGGCGATGAGACGGCGGATGTGATTCTGCTGTATGCGCTTGGGCATCCGGTTCCCGTGGCCGACGAATATCTGCGGCGTATCGCGGAGCGTCACAGGCTTCTGGCGCCGGCGGCGGGCCGGCTGCGAATTCCGTACGATGCGCTCGCGGACCTGACGCGGCTGGCATTCGCGGGCGACTCGGAGAAAAGCCGCGCACAGCTCTTTAACGAGTTCCACGCATTGACTGTGGCGGTGGGCAAGGCGCACTGCGGGCGGACCGCACGGTGCGAGGCCTGCCCGCTTGCTGCGGATCTTAAAAGCAACTTTTAGCCTTTAGCCATAAGCTCTTAGCTCGTCATGCCGGGACGAAGCCCATCAACTCTTCTCAAGAGAGTTAGAAAATCCAAACCCAAAACGCCGGAGGTTTGCGGCCATGCGCGAGAAGCTGACGGCTGAAGGCCGCGAGCGGAAAGCTGTAATCTGGTTGCATCATGAGCCCAACTCCGCAGCAGCCCCAACTGAACCTCGCCCAGACCGCGGACTACCGCGAGTCCTATGCCAACAGCGTGCAAGTGCGCGTGAGCGTGTGGGACTTTCAGCTGGTCTTCGGCCTTGCCTCCAGCGAAAGCCCGGACCAGGTGACTATCCGCAATCACCAGGCGATCTTTTTGAGCCCGCAGCAGGCCAAGGCCTTGTTTAACGTGCTGGGGCAAAACATTGCGCAATACGAGCAGGCATTTGGCACGCTCAACCTGGAGCCGCAGACGCAGAACTTTCCGCGCGGGCCGGTGAACTGAGCGGCGCGATCGCACCGCAGGAGCGAGCTCGTGCGCTTGAAAGACATTCTGAACCCGCGGCTGGACGCGCCGCTGCCCATCTGGATGATTTTTCCGGTCATCTTTATGGCGCTGTATGCCAGCCACTTTACGCTTCTGCGCGTTCCCTATTACTGGGACGAGGCGGGGTACTACATTCCCGCGGCATGGGATTTTTTTCGCACCGGTTCGCTGATCCCGACGACGACGTTGAGCAACGCTCATCCTCCGCTGCCGAGCATTTACCTGGCGCTGTGGTGGAAGGTGTGCGGCTACTATCCCGAGATCACACGCGAGGCCGTGCTCATGGAGGCCTCGCTGGGGCTGCTCGCTGTGTGGCGGCTGGCGATGCGCCTGGTAGGAGCGGGCTCGGTTGCTTTCTGGACGGCGCTGCTGACGGGGCTTTATCCGATCTGGTTCGCGCAGAGCTCGCTTGCCCAGGCGGATATTTTTGCCGCCGCATGCTCGTTGTGGGGCTTGGTGTACGCGCTACCCAGCCGCGGACGCGTGCCTTGGGCTGCTGCGCTGTGGTTCGCGGCCGCTGCGCTTTGCAAGGAAACGGCTATCGTGATTCCGTTGACTTTGGCGGCGGTCAACATTGCGGAGAGTTTCAGGCTTGGCGGCACGGCACGCGGCAAACTGTGGCGCGAGGCGGCGTGGTTCTCGAGCTGCGTTCTGCCTTTGGCCGGGTGGTACGCGTATCACTACGCGAAGACCGGCTTTCTGTTTGGTAATCCAGAGTACTTGCGCTACAACGCCGAGGCCACGCTTACGCCGGTGCGCATGCTGGCGGCTTTCGGCCATCGCATTCTGCATCTGACTGCGCACATGAACCTCTTCGTTCCGGTGGGAATGGCCTTTGCCGCTCTGCTGCTGAGTCCGCGACCGGACGGCGAGGGGCACGAGCGCGCGACTCTCGCGCCAGCGGTGCAGATGCGGATTTTTTTTCTGCTGTTGGCCAATGCAGTGCTTTTCAGCGTGCTGGGCGGCGCGTTGCTGACGCGGTACCTGCTGCCGATGTATCCGCTGGTTCTGCTGATCGCGGTGACTACGATTTACCGGCGCGTGCCTTATTGGCAAGGCCTGGCGCTTATTTCCGGCGGCGCGTTCTTTGTGGGTTTGTTTATCAATCCGCCATATGGATTTGCCCCTGAAGACAATCTGGCCTACGCGCGCGTGGTGCGGATGCATGAATCGGCGATTACGGAACTCACAAAGCTCTATCCCGGCGCAACGGTGCTGAGCGCCTGGCCAGCGACTGATGAGCTGACGCATCCGGAGCTCGGCTACGTGAAGCACCCGTGGGATGTGGTGGCGATCGACGATTTTTCCGCCGCGCAAATTGCGCGCGCTGCCGAGGAGCCGCAAGCGTACTCAACTGCGCTGGTGTTCTCAACGAAATACGATCCGGACTCACCGCTCGAGAGGCTGAGCGGCGAGGCACTCGACGAGCGCTACTTCGGCCTGCACCACGACCTGCCGCCGGAGCTGATCGCCCACGAACTGGGTGGAGATCTGGTGTGGAAGCGCGACGACGACGGAATGTGGATCGCGCTCATCCACTTCAACCACCCGGTTGAAGCGCGGCTGGATCAGGCACCGATCAGCTGGCGGAGCCGGTGAATGCAGAGAATTCGACCGGCAAACGTGAACTCCAAGCTGGATTGAGGTTGGCAAAGGTGGCGTGCATAAAGCTCCGTCGGCGACAATGGCTACTGCCATGAGACGACACACTCGCCGCGAATTCTTGAGCACTGCCTCCGCCGCCACAGTTGGAACATTCGCCGCACCGGGCTTTTTGCGCGCTGCCGAGATGGGGCCGAAGGTCACGCGCAGGCGAGTATTCGTCGGGTCGCATGCGCACGATGGGATTCTCGCGTTCGACTGGGATCCGGCAAGCGCGACGCTAACCCCGGTGGGCTTGGCAGCGAAGATTCCCAGCGTAGCGTGGCTCGCGCTTTCGGGCAGATTCGTTTATTCGGCGTCGGAGTTGGATACGTTCGAAGGCAAACCGACCGGCGAAGTGGCGAGCTTTCGCGTGGCCGGCGGAGAACTGCAACCGCTTTCGTCACGCAACTCGGCCGGCACGGGAACCTGCCACGTGGCCGTGGACGCGACGAGCCGCATGTTGCTCGCCGCCGACTATACGGGAGCGAGCGCGGCCAGCTTTCGCATTGAAGATGGCAAGTTGAGCGAGGCCGTGTGGACCGAGCACTACACCGAGCACGGACCGAATCCGGACCGGCAGCCGACCGCTCATGCGCACTTTGCGTCGTTCTCGCCGGATAATCGGTTCGCATACATCAACGACCTGGGCGGAGATTCGATTCATATTTACAAGGCCGATCCGGCGACGGCGCGAATGGCGGCGGCCGGGACCTATCGGGGCGCACCCGGCTCCGGGCCGCGGACACTGCACTTTCATCCCAACGGCCGCACGGCCTATTGCATGAACGAGCTGGTTTCGACGGTGGACGTGCTGGACTGGCACAGGGCCGACGGGTTCCTGAAGCTGGTCGATCGCATCGAATTGCTGCCCGCGGATTACCACGGCCCGACGCGCGGCTGCGACACGGTGATCACGCACGGCGGGCGGCAAGTTTACTTCGCCAACCGCGACGACAATTTTCTCTATGCGTTCCGCGCCGACCCGAAGACCGGCGCGCTGACGCCGATGAAGCGGTCGAATTGCGGAGGAAAGACGCCGCGCAATTTCACGCTCGATCCCACGGAGCAATGGATGCTGGTTGCCAATCAGGATTCGAATCTGATCAGCGTCTTCGCGCGCGACCTGGCGACGGGCGAGCTGGCCGACGAGGCGAAGAGCAGCGTCGCGGTGGAGCAGCCAATGCGGATTCTGTTCGTCTGAATTATGCGGCTTGTGTTTCACCCTTCAACTGCTCGGCCTGGTAATGCGCGATGAGCGCGTCGACGATCAGCTGCAGCCGGCCCTGCATCACCAGGTCGAGTTGGTGCAGCGTGAGTCCGATGCGGTGGTCGGTGACGCGATTCTGCGGAAAGTTGTAGGTGCGGATTTTTTCGCTGCGGTCGCCGGAGCCGACCTGCTGTTTGCGGGCTTGGGCCAACTCGGCGTTCTGCTTTTCCATTTCCATTTCATACAGACGCGAGCGGAGGACGCGCATGCCCTTCTCGCGGTTCTTGATCTGCGACTTCTCGTCCTGGCAACTGACCACGGTGTTGGTGGGCAGGTGGGTGATGCGCACGGCGGAGTAGGTGGTGTTGACCGATTGGCCGCCGGGACCCGACGAGCAAAACGTGTCGATGCGGATATCCTTGGCCTCGATCTTGATGTCGACTTCCTCGGCCTCAGGCAGCACGGCGACCGTGACCGCCGAAGTGTGTACCCGGCCCTGCTGCTCGGTTTCGGGCACGCGCTGCACGCGGTGCACGCCCGACTCCCACTTGAGCTGCGAAAAGACGCGCTCGCCCTCGATGATGGCGATGACTTCCTTGTAGCCGCCGATGCCGGATTCCGAGATCGACATCACCTCGACCTTCCAGCGCTTCTGTTCGGCGAAGCGTGTGTACATGCGGAAGATTTCAGCGGCAAAGAGCGAGGCCTCGTCGCCGCCGGTGCCGGCGCGGATTTCGAGAATCACGTTCTTTTCGTCGTTGGGGTCCTTGGGCAGCAGCATCACCCTGAGCTCTTCTTCGAGGGCCTGAGCGCGGGGCTCGAGCGCGGCAATCTCCTCCAGCGCCATGGCGCGCAGATCGGCATCGCTCTCGGCGAGCATGGCGCGCGCCTCGGCGAGGCCCTGGCGAACTTGCTTCAGCTCGCGGTACTTTTCGACGGGAACTTCGATTTCGCGCAGAGCTTTCGCGATCTTCTGGTACTTTTCGTGGTCGCTGACGACCTCAGGCAGCGCGAACTGCGCCTGCATCTCGTTGTAGCGCTGCTCCATTTGTTCCAGGCGATCAAAGATCATGGCGGTTCTCCAGTGGGCGGAGTGAAGGAGTGAAAGAGTGAATAGGTGAAAAAGCGCAGCAGGAGCGTATGCGGCGGGAGCCGCTAGAGGAGCGCCGGGATGGGCTGGTGGAGAGTCATTACAGCTCTTATTCTAGCGCGAAACGGGGCGTTTATCACTACCGGTAGATTTGTTCGCGGACTGTTCTGTGCTTGGGATAGAGCTCGGACCGAGTTGGCTTGTCGGCCAATTCTCGGACGTAATCTTCGACCGCCTGCTCCAAAGTTTCGCCCATCTCGGTCGCATTCCGGCGTGCGCGCTCGGCGACCTGATCCTCGACAGAAAGAGTGATGTCCATTGGCAAAGTATGTGGGAGTGCCGGTGCCGTGTCAATGTCGCGATTTGGGTCAACCGTTATCGTCAGTCGGCCGAGGAATCGAGCGGTGGAGTTTGGTATCGTAGTCACTATCTCTTCAATGGCCATTTCGAGCATGTTCTTAGGTCAAACCGGGCTTTTACTTCACGGGCTAACTTTCGTCGGCATCGTTGCGGGCATTGCAAAATCATTCGAATGGGCTGACGGTGGATTGAGCCAAGAAAGTAGGTTCAAACTATCGCTCTGGCTCAAGAGTGTGCCCGGGCCGCCGCAAATCAGCGCTTGGGCGTGCGTGTTCCCAAATCTCATAGATAGAGTTTTCGGAAAAAGAGCATTTTCTCTTAAATTCTTTCTGCGCTCGTGTGTTGCCTCGATTTTGGCAGTCGGGGTAACCGAGGCGTTGACGGTCGCAATGCTCGGCAAGAGCGAGTTCGGTAGTGGTGAAAATTGGATCGGGTATCGAACTCTTGTGTACTATTTATGGCTTGCCATCCCAGTCAATTGCATACCCGATTTCTTTTCGCTTTTGTTTAGTCGTTTCATCGTGCGCCAGATGGCAAGATGCCCAACTCCGATTCGTGTGGTCGCTCTGCTTATTCTAGATAGTTCGGTCTCTTTGGTCATCCCAATAGCTGCCATTGGCATGGTCGCGCCATACCTGAGGGTGTTCGGGTTCCTCGGAGCTGTCGATGTTTACGCGCATGGCTTCCGCGAGGAAGTTTCTCTGTTCTTCGCGACTTTCGCATCTTACGCCCGCGCGTTGACGGAATCCTGGGGTTGGGGTCCTTTTCTCAGACTCTATCTGTTCGCATCCTTGTTCACATCCATATGGGTCTGGCTATACGTCACGGGCTCGGCCACGATCCGAGTCCTCCACAGCGTTCGTGCGCTTTGGGTAAGAGTCTTGCCATTTCTCAGCGTTGAAGACAAACCTATGCAGGCTATCGGTCGGGTTGCAGGCGTCCTCGGCGGATTGGCTTACCTCGCCGCATTTGGTGGAGTTTGGCTTTTGCGGCACATATGAAAAGCTTCCTGGGCCAATTTCTGCGTTCGCGCCGCGTCCCGTCTAAAAGAAGAAACTGCATGCCATAAGCTTTCGAGAAAATTGATCGGAGGTCCGTGTTCGACTGAGTTCGAGTCTTACACCCCACCTTTGCCCAGCAGAATGCCAATGCCGTAGGTGACTGCGCCTTCGACAGCGCCGACGACGGTCATTTCGAGGCCGGACGACCACCAGGAGCGGACGGTGATGAGGGACTTGGCGGCGCCGACGGCGAAGTGCGCGGCGAGCGAGACTACGGCGGCAGCGATGACGGCGGGGATTCCCTGCATGAAGAAGAAGGGAATGACGGGAATGATGGCGCCGACCGCCGTGGACAACGCGCCGGAGCTGGCGGAGACGAGGGGGTTGGCCAGAGCTCCTTCGCTGGAGCCGAGACGCTCGGCAGACAGTGCACGCAGCAACTGCTCGGGGTCGTTGGCGATGTGGTTGACCATGTGAATGGCGTCTTCCTCGGGAAGGCCCTTGACCTGGTAGTAGAGCGAGAGCAGCTCGCGGGCTTCGGGGCCGTTCATCTGGATGGCCTCGCGCTCGCGGGAGATTTCAGCGTGGTAGATTTCGCGTTCGCTCTTGGCGGCGAGGTATGCGCCCGAGCCCATGGAGAGCGCGGACGCGATCATGCCGGAAAGGCCGGCGAGGAGAACGTATTTGGAATCGCCGGAAGTGGCGCCGGAGACGCCGGAGACGATGCCGAAGATAGCGCCCAGACCGTCGTTGACGCCGTAGATGGCGTCGCCGATCCACGCACCGGGCTGTTTGCGGCCCTGGTTGCGCTTGGCCAGCATCTCCTCGAGCACGGCTTTGGCGTCAATTTTGTGCGTGCCGGCAGGGGCGGCGTAGTGGCCGCGCAAGAGCGAGCCGAGCTCGTGGTAGTGGTCTTTTTCGTCCTGGATGACGTGCTCCAGGATCGCGACCGATCCCTCGTCGCCAAGAGCTTTCAGCTGCTCGCCGTAATTAGCGATGTGACGGCTTTCTTCGATCTCAAGGCGGCGCAGCGCCATACGCATGCCGCCGGCGCGATTGGCCAGCGAGTCGGCCTGGCCTCCGGGTCCACCGGAGTAGACCGGCTCAGGTCCACCGAGGTCTTTGATGCGGCCTTCCCACAAAGTGGCGTGCTCGATCTCCGCCTGGGCCAGATGACGGAGCACCTGCGCGCGCACGGGGTCAGAATCGCGGTCGGCCAGAGTGTTGTAGGTGTGGTAGCCCTCCATCTCGGCTTGCCAGTTGCCCTCGAGGGCAGCAAGGATCTTCTTGTTTCTGGCGCCGCTCAGAATGGCGATGGGCATGGGGTGAACCTCGCTTTGAGGATAACGGATCGCGCGGCCCCGAGGCGGAACAAACGTCCCAGAGAGCATTGGCGCGCTCTGCCAACCCGACCGCGTCTCCCGTATAGTGTTGTGTGGGCTGGGGAAGGCTGATACCAGGCTTAAAGATTGACCGCCTGGCGAAGAGGCCGGCCAGCGCATTGGCAATGGCGGACCTGTGATCGGCCCTTGAACCAAGGAAGCATCGATTACGAGAAAGCGGGAAAGTACATCTATGGCTGAAAACTCGAAAGCATTGGAATCGAAGGGGGCGGCACCACTCACGTCGCCGGGCTACTTTCTTCCGTTCGTCACCGTTACGGCGCTGTTCCTGACGTTCGGATTCATCACCACGCTGAACATGTCGCTGGTGCCGCACCTTCGGTCGATCTTCAACGTCGGTTACAAGTCGGCGATGCTGGCGGAATCTGCGTTTTTCCTCGCCTACTTCGTCTTTTCCGCGCCAACGTCAAAGCTGATCGAGTGGATTGGCTATAAGAAGACGATGGTGATCTCGCTCTTTATTCAGGTGGTAGGCTGCCTGTTGTTTATTCCGGCGGCCAAGCTCGTGAATTTCCCGCTCTTCCTGACTGCCTGTTTTGTTGTGGGCGCGGGCGTGACGGCGCTGCAGACTTCGGTGAACCCGTATGCCGCGATTCTGGGCCCCGAGTCGAGCGCTCCTGTGCGGCTGACGCTGGCGCAGGCGTTCAATTCGATTGGCACGACGGTCGCGCCGATCTTCGCCGGCGCATTTATCCTGACCGATCCCACAAAGTTCGCCACGCCGGCGGCCATTGCGAACACGGTTCGCGCGCCGTACATCGCCATTGCGGGCGCGCTGCTGGTGCTCGGGATCGCCGTGGCATTTTCTCATTTGCCCCACATCGACCAACCGCCATCTGCCCACCCGGCGAAGGCGGGCGACGCGCAGGCGAGCCGCAGCATATGGAGCTACAGGCACACGGTGCTGGGCGCGCTGGGCATTTTCCTTTACGTGGGCGTGGAAGTTGGATTGGCGTCGATCGCGGTGAATTACTTCAAGTCGCAGGGCATGAGCTCATTGAAGACGGCATCGGACCTGGCATCGCTCTACTGGTTTGGCGCGCTGGTGGGTAGATTGCTCGGTTCCTGGATTTTAACCAGGGTAAAGTCGGGCAAGCTGCTGGGGATTTTCGGATTCGCGGCCTCCGCGCTTCTGATTACGTCGATGGCGACTTCAGGCAATGTGGCGATTTGGACGATGGTGCTGTGCGGCTTCTTCAACTCCATCATGTTCCCGAACATCTTTACGCTGGGCATTGCCGGTTTGGGACCGATGACGAGCAAAGGTTCGGGACTGATCATGACGGCGATCGTCGGCGGCGCGGTGATTCCCGCTCTGCTGGGCGCGGCGGCAGACAAGTACGGCATCCAGCACGCGTTCATCATCCCGCTTTGCTGCTATCTCTATATTGCGTGGTACGGACTGTGGGGATCGAAGCCGAGGGAAACAGCTACCAGCTCTTAGCTTTTAGCTTGATGCGGCCCTCCGATTCTTATCGGAGGGCCTCCGCATTTTGGGCCATCGAGAATTGGGCGGTGCGTAAAATCCAATTCCGGGTGCAACAGCGATGAAGAGCAAGGCAAAACAGAGCGCGGGGAAGCCGGGCCGTGGGACTTTGCTCGTGGCTTTTGCCGCGGTTCTCTTCGTCGTGATTTTGCTTTTGCGCTTGCTGGTGTTTGTGACGCCGCACGGACAGCATCATTTCTGAAGCGATGGCCGCGGCAGGCAGCGCTGCTCCAGTCTCTTTCTAGCGCGCGCCGCTGGCCGCGGCTTCCACCTCGCGCCATTCCGCTTGCGGGAGCCTGATCTCGGACGCGGCGACGTTCTCTTCGAGGTGCGTGACCTTCGATGTGCCCGGAATGGGCAGAAGGACCGGCGAGCGCTGCAGCAGCCAGGCGAGCGAGAGCTGCGAGACGGAAACCAAGTGGAAACCGGCGATGCGGATGAGTTCCTGCGCGGCGGGGTGGTCGGCTTTGAGCAACTTGCCTCCGGCGTTGGGGTACCAGGGCAGGAAGGCGATGCAGCGGCGCTCGCAATAGTTGAGCGTCTCCTCGTGACGGCGATCGGCGAGCGAGTAGCGATTCTGGACGGCTACGATGGGGACGATCTTCTCGGCATCCTCGATTTCGGCTGCGGTGACCTCGCTCAAGCCTATATGTCGAATCTTGCCCTGCTCCTGCATGCGGCGGAGCGCGCCGAGGGACTCCTCGAGCGGCGTGCGCGGATCGATCCTGTGGAGTTGATAGAGATCGATTCGCTCAAGCTTGAGGCGGCGAAGGCTCATTTCCACACACTGGATCAAATATCCCGCGCGGCCGACGTATTCCGTTTTGGCGGGACCCTGACGCGTGATGCCGCCCTTGGTGGCGATGACCAAGGCGGGAGGATAAGGCGCGAGCGTTTCACCGATGAGCCGTTCGGCAATCTCGGGGCCATAGGCGTCGGCAGTGTCAATGAGCGTGACACCGAGCTCAACGGCGCGGCGCAGAACGCGGCTGGCCTCGGCTTCGTCGGCCGGTTCGCCCCATGCTCCCTCACCCACGAGGCGCATGGTTCCGTAGCCGAGGCGGTGTACGGGCAAATCGCCGCCGATGAGAAAAGTTCCGCTGAGAGACGCGGGGAGAGGGGACGGGCCGGTCATTCGATTTCGATGGTATGCCCGCGTGGCGCCGTGGGACAATGTGTGGGTTTCGGTGTGGGTTTGAGCTTGCGAGTTTTCGCTCGTGTTTCGGAGACCCGGAACCGGCCGCACGCAGGCTGCGTATCTTAAACCACGGCAGGCAAGGAGAACTCAAAGGATGAGCACGTACACATACCCCAACCCGCAAGCCATCTTTTACCAGCAATACAACGCAGCGCGCCGCGACGAGGTCGTGGGCATTTTGCTGGCGCTCTTCCTGGGCACCTTTGGCGTGCATCATTTTTATCTGCGCCGCACGGGGCTGGGGATTCTCTATCTCTGCTTCTTCTGGACCGGCATTCCATCGCTCCTCGGGTTGATCGAGTGCTTCTTTATGCCCGGGCGCGTACGCGAGTTCAACTCCATCCAGGCGGCGGCCATTGCGGCGTCACTGGGAATCGCGGTGCCGGGATGGGGCCAGGCGCCGGTGAACGTGGCGATCAATGTACAGGGGAATATGCCGCCGGCTGGTGCTGTGCCGGGGCCAGTGGTTGGCGCGGCAACATACCCGCAGCCACCCATGCCGGAGGCAGTGGCGCCGGCATACCCGCCTGCTGTGGTGCAAGCCGCAGCCTGCCCACGCTGCCAGAACACCAATCCGCCGGGCGCGCGTTTCTGCGTTGGGTGCGGGCAGGCGTTGTAGAAGCAGGGAACAAGGGAGCAAGGGAACAAGGGAACACGCATCGTGGATCAGAAGGCGCGTGGATCCGGCGGCGGCTACATATTGGCGTGGCCGGAGCGCATGCTCTCGTTGAACTTGGGCTTGGTGAAGTCGAGGGCGGCTTCGAGCGCTTCCTGATAGTTGGCGGCGCGCTCCATGAGCGCGGGAGTGGCCGCGGCGAATTCGCCTGAAAGCAACATCAGTCCGTGGCCTGCTTCATCCCCGGCCATGCGCCGCAGGTCGTCCTCGGTAGTGTTCAGGTATTGCGCGTCGCGCGGATCGGCGATCCACACCGGCTTGCCCTCGCCGAGCACGCCCGATAGCCAATAGACCTTGCTGAGCAGATAGCGGAGACGTTCATTGTCGTCTGTCTCGGTAAAGATGAACTTCTTTTGCCAGCGGCTGTAATAGCGCGTGGTAACGGGAACGGGCTGGCGGTTACCGGACTTCACGAACTCGAGCTGCCCCATATCGATCGTTTTGCGGATGGCGTTGTAGACGAAGGTCTCTGCGTAGGGCTGCTCCATTGCGGGCACGATTTCGGCGAAGGTGAGCGTGACAGAGGCGGAGATTTTGGCGTGCAGGTTGTGCGCTCCGCCGTCGGCCAAATGAATCTCGCCGTGGACGATGTGGGTATCGGCCCCAGAGGTCGATTGGTGAAAGGGCCACTCGAATTGCCCGAAGGCCAAAGGCAGCCCGCCGAGAGTCACGTAGCAATCGGGGCGAGGATTGCGCAGCCGCTTGGCTTCTCCAGCCAGGTGCGCGGTCATCGTGGGGAGTAGATCCGACTTGTCGAAGTCGAAGGCATCGCTGAGCTCGAGCTTGAGCGAGCGGCCAATGGCATCCGGGCCAGAAAGGCCGAGCTCGAAGATGGCGGTCGGTTGCCCGTGAAAATCGGCGCCCTGTTTGACGGCGATGAGAACCAGGCCGGCCTTTTCAGCGGCTGAAGTGAGCGATGAAACGAGCGAAGTTTTGAGATCGGAGGTCATGAACGGGGAATCCTGAGTCGGAGATCGATGTAGAACCATTCTAGAGCCTGACGAGAGCAATCGCGTTCGCGGGGGCGAATTGGCCGATTTGCCGAACCAGCAAACCAAACGCCACATTTACAATGGCAGTCGTGCCTTCCGAAAGCTCGAAACATATCATTCTCGCTGAAAATCTGACCAAGGTTTATGCGGCAGGCCGTATCCAGGTGGCTGCGGTGCGGGGGATTTCGCTGGCCGTCGAGCCGGGCGAGTTTGTGGCCATTGTGGGGCCGTCGGGCTCGGGAAAGTCGACTCTTTTCTATTTGCTGGGCGGCCTGACTCGGGCCACCGAAGGACGAGTAGTAATTGACGGCGTGGATTTTGCCGCCCTGAACGACGGCGAGCGCACCCGGCTGCGAAAACACCGTATCGGCTTTGTTTTCCAGAAGTTCAACCTGTTGCCGACTCTTTCCGCGATGGGCAATATCGAGATTGCGTATACCGTGAGCGGGCGCGCCTCGGGTCCAAATGGAGTGCCGATGGACCGGAAGTATCTGGACCACTTGAGCGATATGTTGGCGATCAAAGGAAGGCTCGACCACCGGCCTTCTGAGTTGAGCGGCGGTGAGCAGCAGCGGGTGGCTATCGCCCGGGCGCTGATCACGCGACCGGCCATTATGCTGGCTGACGAGCCGACCGGCAACCTGGATACGAAGACCTCCGACGCCGTGTTGCAGATGCTGCTGCGGTCGAACCGGGAGCTGGGCCAGACCACGCTGATGATTACTCACAATCCGGAGGCTGCAGCAGTCGCGGGGCGGATTCTGCACATGCGGGATGGCCAAATTGTTAAGGAAGCAGCCGGATCGGGGCTTGCGGCGCTTCAGTAGCTCGCCTCCGGCAGTCCCTCCTGACCCCGATTTGAGCGTTGACTCGGCAGGATTTTCTTGCTATCTTTGAAAGGTTCGCAAGAACACCGCCTGAGGTGTGTGTCAACTCGGGTGGAGTCGGGAAATTCTCCGGGCAGGCAGGAACAGGGGCAGGCTCGAACAGACGGGGAGATTTCCAGGGCCAGGTGAAGTCGGCCGGCCAGACAAGTTTCCGGAGTGGCTCTCTTCTTGCGGAGGGCAGGAAACATTCGGCAGTACTTGCATCGGCGGTCCGCGCGTTCCCCCACCTTGGAGGGCTATGCGGGCCGGAATCGACGAAACGGAATTGGCTCCTGTTTTACAGGGACGACCGATCACCGTCGCGGTTCTCGTCTGAGACTGGAACGAAGGCAGACGCGAAGCAGCAGCCATAGGGCTTCTCTGCGCTTCAAGCGGCATGAATTGCCGCTCGAAGCCGGAACGGCCCAAAAGGGCGTGTGCGGCTGTGGAGCGCGTAGTTAGGGGTTTTTGAAGGGTAAGGAGTTGCGGTTTGCCAACTTTTAATCAGCTTGTTCGCAAGGGGCGTACGGCCCCACGTTACAAGACGGCGTCGCCCGCATTGCAGGCGTCGCCGCAGCGGCGCGGTGTTTGCACGCGCGTGTATACGCAAACGCCCAAGAAGCCGAACTCGGCGCTGCGTAAAGTGGCCCGCGTGCGGCTAACCAACGGGATTGAGGTGACCACCTACATTCCCGGCATCGGCCACAACCTGCAGGAGCACTCGATTGTGCTCATCCGCGGGGGCCGCGTGAAAGATCTGCCGGGCGTGCGTTATCACGTGGTGCGGGGAACGCTGGATTCAGTGGGCGTGGCCGGCCGCTCGCAAAGCCGGTCGAAATATGGGACCAAACGCGCCAAGGGCGGCGCGGCGAAGTAAAGCAGCTTTTAGCTCCTAGCCTCTAGCTTCTAGCTTTTTCGTGCTGGAGCAAGAGCTCAGCTGGGAGCGAGGGAGAGCTCAAAGCTAGCGGCTAGAAGCTAGTAGCTGAAATTGAGGATTTATGCCGAGAAAAGGGCACATTGCGAAGCGGGAAGTGGCAGCGGATCCGGTGTACGGATCGACGCTGGTGACGAAATTTGTGAACTCGATGATGTGGGGCGGCAAGAAGTCGACCGCTCAGTCCATCTTCTACAAGGCGATGAAGAACCTGGAGGAGAAGGGCGGCGGGGACGACGCGCTCAAGCTTTTCAAGAAGGCGGTGGAGAATTGCAAGCCGCTGCTTGAAGTGAAGACGCGGCGTGTGGGCGGCGCCAATTACCAGGTGCCGATTGAGGTGAATGCCGACCGCAGGACCTCGCTGGCTATTCGCTGGCTGATCACCTACGGGCGCAGCCGCGGCGAGAAGGGCATGACCGACAAGCTGTCGAACGAGTTGCTGGACGCGGCCAACGGGCGCGGCGCGGCGATGAAGAAGAAGGAAGACGTGCACCGAATGGCCGAGGCCAACAAGGCCTTCGCGCATTATCGCTGGTAGGGATTAGGGAACAGGGATCAGGCCCGGAGCACTGAAGGCGGGCCGGATCGACTCAACGCAAGATCAAACGGCGGGGAAAAACGTCCCGCAAGGAATTGAAATCGTGGCTCGCACCGTACCTCTAAATCGCTGCCGGAACATCGGGATCATGGCGCACATTGACGCCGGAAAGACGACAGCGACAGAACGGATCCTGTTCTACACCGGCATCACGCACCGGCTGGGAGAGGTGCATGAAGGCACGGCGACCATGGATTACATGGAGCAGGAGCAGGAGCGGGGCATCACGATTACCTCGGCGGCGACGACCTGCACCTGGCGCGACGTTCGCATTAATATTATCGATACCCCCGGCCACGTGGACTTTACCGCTGAGGTGGAGCGCAGCCTGCGCGTGCTCGACGGCGCGGTGGCATTGTTTGACTCCGTGAGCGGCGTGCAACCACAGACTGAGACCGTTTGGCGGCAGGGCGATAAGTACAAGGTTCCGCGGATTTGCTTCGTCAACAAGATGGACAAGAATGGCGCGGACTTTGAGCATGTGCTCGAGACCATTCGCAAACGGCTGGGCGCGCGGCCCGTGGCGCTGCAGATTCCCGTCGGCGCCGAGGCGAACTTCAAGGGCGTTGTCGACCTAATCGAAATGAAAGCCATTCTCTGGCACGACGAGACCCTAGGCGCCGAATTTTCAATCGAGCCAATTCCCGCCGATTTGCAGAAAAAGGCCGAAGCATTCCGCCTGCAATTGATTGAAGTCATCGCCGAGACCGACGATGTGCTGCTGGAAAAGTTCCTGGAGGGCGAGACGCCGACGGTGGAAGAGCTCAAGGCCGGCATCCGACAGGCCACCATCGATCTGAAGGTCTTCCCGGTAATCTGCGGTAGCGCTTTCAAGAACAAGGGAATTCAGACGCTTCTCGACGCCGTCGTCGATTACCTTCCCAGCCCGCTCGACAAGCCACCGGTTGAGGGCATCGATCCCAACCATCACTCCAAAATTGAAAAGCGTAAGCCCGACGACAACGAGCCGCTGTCGGCTCTGGCCTTCAAGATCATCAACGATCCTTACGGCAAGCTCTGCTTTGTCCGCGTTTATTCAGGCTCGCTGAAGACCGGCGACACGGTGTTGAACCCACGCACCGGCAAGACCGACCGCATCGGGCGCCTGGTGAAGATGCACGCCAACAAGCGCGAGGACGTGACCGAGATTCTGGCTGGCGACATTTGCGCCTGCCTGGGAGTCAAGGATCTGAAGACCGGCGACACGCTCTCGGATCCGCATCATCCCATCGCGCTGGGCGCGATCACCTTCCCCGACACCGTAATCTCGGTGGCCATTGAGCCCAAGACCAAGGCCGATCAGGAAAAGATGGCCGTGGCGCTGTCGCGGCTGGCCGATGAAGATCCCACCTTCAAGGTGCGGACCGATGAAGATTCGGGCCAGACGATCATCAGCGGGATGGGCGAGCTGCACCTCGAGATTCTTGTGGACCGCATGAAGCGCGAGCACAAGGTGGAAGCCAATGTCGGCGAGCCCAAAGTGGCCTTCCGCGAGACCATCCGGAAGAAGGCCGAGGCTGAAGGCAAGTACATCCGGCAGACCGGCGGATCGGGCAACTATGGCCATTGCAAGCTGCGCGTGGAGCCGAATGAGCCGGGTAAGGGCTACGAGTTCATCAACGAGATCAGGGGCGGTTCGGTGCCCAGGGAGTACATCAAGCCAATCGACCAGGGCGTGCAGGGAGCTCTGGAGCTGGGCATCCTGGCCGGCTATCCCATTGTTGACGTGAAAGTAACGCTGTACGACGGCAGCTATCACGAAGTGGACTCGAATGAGATGGCCTTCAAGTTTGCCGGATCGATTGCCTTCAAGGAAGCGGCAAGGCATGCGTCGCCGGTGCTGCTGGAGCCGGTGATGGCCGTGGAAGTGACGGTGCCCGAAGAGTTCATGGGCGTGATTATCGGCGACATCAACTCGCGCCGGGGGCGGATCGAGGGCATGGAGCACGCTGCCGGTTCCCAGGTGATTCGGGCGATCGTGCCGCTCAAGGAAATGTTCGGCTACGTAAACGAAATTCGCTCGTCCACGCAGGGCCGGGCGTCGTATTCAATGCAGTTTGCGCGCTACGAGGAGGCGCCGCGCATGATTGCCGATGAAATTATCGGCCGCGCGCAGGGCAAGTAAGGTTTTGGGGCTGGAGTTCGCCGCGGCGAACGCCCCTTGTTGTAAAGGGAAGCAGAGAAGCCCGGAAGGGGAAAAGGGAGTTTTATGGCGAAGGAAAAGTTTGATCGTTCAAAGCCGCACGTAAACGTGGGGACGATCGGGCACATCGATCACGGCAAGACGACGTTGACGGCGGCGATCACGAAGGTATTGCAGAAGCACAACCCGAAGAACGTGTACCGCTCGTTCGACTCGATTGACAACGCGCCGGAAGAGCGGGAGCGGGGCATCACGATCGCGACGGCGCACGTGGAGTACGAGACGGCCAACCGTCATTACGCGCACGTGGATTGCCCGGGCCACGCCGACTACATCAAGAACATGATTACCGGCGCGGCGCAGATGGACGGAGCGATTCTGGTGGTGGCGGCGACCGATGGGCCGATGCCGCAGACCAAGGAGCACGTGTTGCTGGCCCGCCAGGTGGGCGTGCCCTGCATCGTGGTGTTCCTGAACAAGTGCGACGCGGTCGAGGACGAAGAGCTGACCGACCTGGTGGAGATGGAAGTTCGCGAGCTGTTGTCGAAGTACCAGTTCCCGGGCGACGACGTGCCGGTAATCCGCGGGTCGGCCCTGGGCGCGCTGAACGGCGAGGCGAAGTGGGAGGCGAAGATCGACGAGCTGATGGAGGCGGTGGACAAGTACGTACCGCGGCCTGACCGCGCGGTCGACCTGCCGTTCCTGATGCCGATCGAAGATATTTTTTCAATCTCCGGACGTGGGACCGTCGTCACGGGCCGCATCGAGCGCGGCAAGGTGAAGGTGGGCGAGGACGTGGAGATTGTCGGTTTCCGCGAGACGCGCAAAACCGTCTGCACCGGTGTCGAAATGTTCAAGAAGCAGCTGGACGAAGGTCTGGCGGGCGACAACGCCGGGATCCTGCTGCGCGGCACGCCGAAGGAAGACGTGGAGCGGGGGATGGTGCTGGCCAAGCCGGCGTCGATTACACCACACACGCACTTCAAGAGCACGGTGTACGTGCTGTCGAAGGAAGAGGGCGGGCGTCACACGCCGTTCTTCAAGGGCTACCGGCCGCAGTTCTACTTCCGCACGACGGACGTGACGGGAGTGGCGGAGCTGCCGGCGGGCGTGGAGATGGTGATGCCGGGCGACAACGTGGAATTGACGATCGACCTGATTACGCCGGTGGCCATGGAGAAGGGGCTGCGCTTCGCAATTCGCGAGGGCGGAAGGACCGTGGGCGCGGGAACGATCAGCGAAATCATTAAGTAAGGAGAACGGTGAGCGGTGAGCGGTGAACGGGGCCTGCGGCTGAACGAAACACAGTGACTAAGAACTACGAACTGGGAACAACGAACTGGAAACTGAAGGGAAGTCATGGTAGGACAAAGGATTCGCATTCGGTTGAAGGCATACGACTATCGCGTGCTGGACACCTCGACCGGCGAGATTGTGGACACGGCCAAGCGCACCGGAGCAACGGTGGCCGGGCCGATCCCGTTGCCGACGGTGAAGAACAAGTATTGCGTGCTGCGCTCGCCCCACGTGGACAAAAAGTCGCGTGAGCAGTTCGAGATCCGCACGCATAAACGGCTGATCGACATTCTGGAGCCGACGCAACAGACGGTGGACGCGCTGATGAAGCTCGATTTGCCCGCCGGCGTGGATGTGGAGATCAAGGCGTTCGAGAAGTAGGCGCCTGCGGTGCGGCAGACGCGCCTAGCGGCGCAGACGTGCACCAGGGAGCCGCGGCGAAGGGCAAGCCCGAGAAGGGCCCGGCAGTGCGGGAATTGCAAGCCCGCATGATGAGGTGAGGGAAAGATGGCAGTCACAGGGATTCTGGGAAAAAAGATCGGCATGACGCAGGTCTTCGACGAAAAGGGCGACGTGCACCCGATTACGGTGCTGCAGGCCGGCCCGTGCGTGATCACGCAGTTGAAGACGGCGGCCAGGGACGGATACGACGCAGCGCAGATCGGGCTGGTGGAGTTCGTGAAGGCTTCGCGCATGACCAAGGCGCAGAACGGCCACCTCAAGAAGAGCGAGGCGCCGCCAGTCAAGGTCATCAAGGAAGTGGACGTAGAGGCGGCAACCGAGGGCGCGGCAGAAACCAAAGCCGGCGATCGCGTGCTGGTGGACATCTTCACCGATGCAAAGTTCGTGGACGTAATCGGCACGTCAAAGGGCCGCGGGTTTGCCGGAGTGGTGAAGAGACACAAATTCGGCGGCGGTCCCAAATCGCACGGACACATGTTCCAGGTACAGGGATCGATCGGTGCTTCGAGCTTTCCGTCGCGAGTTTTTCCCGGTCAGCGCATGCCTGGCCACTTCGGAACGGACCAGGTGACGGTGCGCAATCTGCGCATTCGCGGCAT
Source organism: uncultured Acidobacteriaceae bacterium (assembly GCA_963823805.1). Taxonomy (GTDB): domain Bacteria; phylum Acidobacteriota; class Terriglobia; order Terriglobales; family Acidobacteriaceae; genus Telmatobacter. The sequence goes on from CAWGMW010000003.1 coordinate 1,680,438, forward strand.
CGATGTGGACGAGAATCTGCTGATGGTTGAAGGAGCGGTGCCGGGTCCGCGCGAGGGCTACGTGCTGATCTCGAAGGCCAAGGCTCCGCCGCGCGAGCGTCGTGGCTTTGCCGGATTGGGCACTGTGGATCCGCTGAAGGCAGCGAAGAAGGCGGCGAAGAAGAAGTAGTCATCTGCGGTGGAGCAGTCGCGCCATGAGGCGCACGAGATTGAAGCCGGGAAGGGATTTCCGGCAGAAGAAGAAGACGATGGCAAAAGTGGATGTAGTGAATATGAGCGGCAAGAAAGTGGGCTCGGTGGAGCTGGCCGACGCGGTGTTTGCGCCGGAGCAGGTGAACGAGGCTCTGTTGTGGGAGGCGGTGAAGCACTATCGCGCCTCGCAGCGCCAGGGCACGCACAAGACCAAGAGCCGCACCGAGGTTGCCGGTTCCGGCAAGAAGCTGTGGAAGCAGAAGGGCACGGGCCGGGCGCGTATCGGTTCGGTGCGCTCGCCTCTGTGGCGTCATGGCTACACGGTCCACGGGCCGCAGCCGCGCAGCTACGAATATCCCTTCCCGCGCAAGAAGCTGCTGGGCGCATTGCGCTCGGCGCTGGCCGCGAAGCTGGCCGACGGCAAACTGACCGTGGTGGATTCGCTCGAGATCAAGGAAGGCAAAACCAAGCTCTACCGCGAGGCGCTGGACAAGCTGGACGCCAAGCGCACGGCGCTGCTGGTGGAAAACGGCAAAACGCTGACGCAATCGCTGGTGCTGGGCGCGCGCAATCTGAAGGGCGTGGAGCTGGTGCTGAATAACGAGGTTCACCCCTACGATCTGCTGCGCTACGAGCGGGCGATCTTCTCAAAGGCCGCGATTGAGCAGTTGACGGAAGCGCTGGAGAAGAGCGCATCAAGACGCAAGACTCGGGCGCCGAAAACCGCTGCCGAAAAGGAGGTCGCGTAATGCCGACACTCTACACCGTCATTCGCCGCCCGCTGATCACCGAAAAGGGATTGGGCGTGAAAGAGATCGAAGGAACGCTGGTGTTTGAGGTTGCTCCCTCGGCCACGAAGACTGAAGTGAAGGAAGCCGTGGAAGCGCTCTTCAAAGTGAAGGTCGTCGCGGTTCGCACCGCAAATGTTGTCGGCAAAGAACGCCGGCGCGGCAAATTCGCAGGATTCAGGCCGGATTGGAAGAAGGCCTACGTGAAGCTGAAGGCCGGCGAGAAGCTGCCGGAGTACGTGAGCAATCTGTAAAGACAGGGAACAGAGGTCAGGAATCAGGGATCAGTAAGTGCCCTTCCTGGCGATGCTCGCAGTGGGAAATATCGGAACTGTAAGGCGGTTCCGGAAAAGAAGTGAGAGCCGGATCGAGTAATAGGCCGGCACTCAAGGACAGGGAACATGGCAATCAAAACATACAGGCCGGTCACACCGACGTTGCGGTTCCAGACGTCGCTTGAAACCGGCGATCTGACGACGGATACGCCGCACAAGCCGCTGCTGACGACGCGCAAGCGCACCGGCGGACGGCGCAACTCAGGCGACCTGACCATCCGCCATCAAGGCGGCGGGCACAAGCAGAAGCTGCGGCTGATCGACTTCAAGCGCGAAAAGTTCGGCGTGCCGGGCAAAGTGGCGACCATCGAGTACGACCCCAATCGGTCGGCGCGCATCGCCCTGGTGAACTATGCCGACGGCGAGAAGCGCTACATTTTGCAGCCAGTGGGGCTGAAGGTCGGGGCGACGGTGACGTTGGGACCCGAGGCCGACATTCTGATTGGCAATGCGCTGCCGCTCAAGAGCATTCCCTCAGGCACCACGGTTCACGCCATCGAGCTTAAGCCGGGCAAGGGCGCTCAGATGGCGCGTTCAGCCGGAGCGCAGGCGCAGTTGGTTGCCAAGGAGGGCGATTATGCCCTGCTGAAGCTACCCTCGGGCGAGACGCGCAGGGTGCTCGTCGAGTGCATGGCGACCATCGGACAGGTGGGCAACACGGACCACGAAAACATTTCGATCGGCAAGGCGGGACGCAATCGCTGGCTGGGCATCCGGCCGACGAATCGCGGCGTCAGCATGAACCCGGTGGACCATCCGCATGGCGGCGGCGAGGGCAAGACCTCGGGCGGACGCCATCCGGTGACGCCGTGGGGCCAGCCGACGCGAGGCTACAAGACGCGCAACAACAAGCGGACGGACGTGTTCATCGTCAACCGCAGGACGAAGTAGAAAAGGCAGGAGCTGGATTTTATGGGACGTTCGACGAAGAAGGGGCCGTTTGTGGATGCGCACCTGATGGTGAAGATCGATGCGCTTAACAAGGCCAACGATAAGAAAGTGGTGAAGACCTGGACGCGGCGCTCGACGATTTTTCCCGAGTTCGTGGGCCACACCATCGCCGTGCACAACGGCAAAAAATTTGTTCCCGTGTACGTGACCGAGAACATGGTGGGACACAAGCTGGGCGAGTTTGCGCCGACAAGGGTCTTCAAAGGCCACACCGGCGGCGCCAAGGCTCCAACCACAGAGGCTGTGGCCAAGCCGGCGTAGGACTCGAAGCGGAAGGCTGAAAGCTGAAGTTTGAGGAAGGCATGAGTATGGCAGTGGCAACCAGGGAGTATAGAGCCGAAGCGAAGTTTCAGCGCGTGTCGCCGCAGAAGGCGCGGCTGGTACTTGAACTGATCAAGGGGCGCGGGGTGCAGGAGGCGCTGGATACGGCGGCTTTCGCCCGCAAGCGCATTGCCCCGGTGGTGCACAAGCTTCTGACTTCGGCGATCGACAACGCGAAGTATGTGGCCGGCGAAGAGGGCATCGATCTGGACGTGGATAACCTCTACGTGAAGCTGGCCGTGGCCAACGACGGACCGCGCATGAAGCGCATCCGGCCGGCGCCGATGGGGCGGGCGTACCGCTATCAACGCAGGCTCACGCACATTGTGCTGTCGGTTGCGGAGCGCGAGTCCGAAAAGAGTTTGGTGACAAAGGTAGAGGAGCCGGCGGTTGTAGCGGAGCCAGCGAAAACGGCCAAGGGGAAAAAGGCTGCGCCCAAGGCGGCGAAAGCCAAGGCCACAGCCAAGAAAACAGCGGCAACCAAGAAGAAGTCCGGCAAATAAGCCGGGAGATTTTTGAGAGGAAGTATATGGGACAAAAAGTCCATCCTTACGGATTCCGGCTGGGAATCAACAAGCCATGGCGGTCACGCTGGTTCTCGGAGCGCGAGTATGCAAAGCTCCTGGTCGAGGACGTGAAGCTGAAGGCTGAGCTGCGCGAGAAGCTGAAAGCGGCGGGCGTGAGCTCGGTGGAGATCGAGCGGCCGGGGAACAAGCTGCGCTTCCTCATCCGCACCGCGCGGCCGGGCATCGTGATCGGGCGCAAGGGCGCGGAGATCGAGAAGCTCAAGACCGAGCTGGGCAAGCGCACCAATCGCGACGTGTTCATCGACATCATTGAAGTGAACAAGCCGGAGCTGGACGCGCAACTGGTGAGCGAGAACATCGCACTGCAGCTGGAAAAGCGCGTGAGTTTCCGGCGCGCCATGCGCAAGAGCGTGGACTCGGCGCTGCGCTTCGGTTGCAAGGGAATCAAGGTGCGCGTCTCGGGCCGGCTGAATGGCAACGAAATCGCGCGCTCGGAGTGGTACCTGCAGGGGCGTTTGCCGCTGCACACGCTGCGCGCGGACATCGATTACGGATTTACCGAAGCGCACACAACGTATGGCGTGATCGGCGTGAAGGTCTGGATCTATCGCGGCGACATTTATGAGCAGAAGCGCCGCCAGGCTCCGACGGTTGGAAAGACGGTGTTTTAAGAGCAGCTTTCAGCCCTCAGCTTTCAGCTAAAAGCTGAGGTTACGAAAGCTAGGTTGTGTAAGGAAAAGCTGAGAGCTGACAGCTAAAAGCTGAGGTTTGTTTTAGAGGGTTTTCGTTATGTTGATGCCAAAGAAGGTGAAGTTCCGCAAGCAGCAAAAGGGCAAGCGCCGGGGCAAGGCGTGGCGCGGCTCTACGCTGTCGTTCGGCGAATACGGTTTGAAGGTCCTGGAGTGCGGGTACATCACCGACCGGCAGATCGAGGCCAGCCGTATCGCGATGACGCGTTTCGTCAAGCGCGGGGGCAAGATCTGGGTGCGGCTGTTCCCTGACAAGCCGATTACGAAGAAGCCGGCCGAAGTCCGAATGGGCTCGGGCAAGGGCGCACTGGACCATTGGGTAGCGGTGGTGCGTCCGGGAAAGATTCTGTTTGAGATGGAAGGCGTGACGCCGGAGCTTGCGGCCGAGGCCATGCGCCTGGCGTCGCACAAGCTGCCGCTGAGAACGAAGTTTGTTGCGCGCGAGCGCGCGGCAGGCGAGAAAGTCGCAGCCAAGGCGGAGTAGTAAGGCAAAAAGCTGAAGGCCTGGAGCTAGGAAAAGAAGATGGAACTGACGAAGATTCGCAATTTGAGCGACGAAGAGTTGAAGCACCAGGAGAAGACCTCCTCGGAGCAGCTCTTCAGGATTCGCTTCCAGGTAGCACTGGGGCAGAACGACGGAGTGAAGAAGCTCCGCCAGCTGCGCAAGGAAATTGCGCAGATCAAGACTGTGGCGCGTGAGCGCGAACTGGGCATCAACAACGAAGCTGAAGAGAAGCAAGCTGCCCCGGTAGCGGAGACCAAGGCTGCGAAGGCCAGGGAAGCGGCGCCGGCGGCAGAAGCCAAGGCTGAAGCGGCGGCTCCCGCGGCAAAGGCTGCGAAGGTGAAGAAGCCCGCTTCGAAGGCCGCTCCGGCCGCGAAAGCCAAGACCGGAAAGACAAACAAGGTCGCGGCAAGCACGGAGAAGAAGAAGACAGGGAAGAAAAAGGGAGTGAGCAAATGACGGCGACCGAGAAAGCAACACAGGCGCCCGCCGCGGCAGGCGCGCGGCGCAACGAGAAGGTTGGGCAAGTGGTCTCAACCAAGATGCAGAAGACGATCGTGGTCGCAGTGGAAATGCGCAAGGCGCACGCGAAGTACAAGCGCATTGTGCGCTCGACCAAGAAGTTCTACGCGCACGACGAGCAGAGTTCGGCGCGCATGGGCGATGTGGTGCGTATCCGCGAGACGCGGCCGCTGAGCAAGTTGAAGAGGTGGTCGTTGGAAGAGATTGTGCGGCGATCGTCGCTGGGCCAAATTGAAGACGCCGTGCTGCCGGGCGAGACTGTTCCTGCTGAGAAGTAAGGCTGCCGAAAGGAGGGCAAACCATGGCTGTGCAAATGAGAACCATGCTCGCGGTAGCCGACAACTCCGGCGCGCGCAAGCTGCAAGTGATTCTGCCGCTGGGCGGTGGGCTGGGCGCAAAGGCTGGACTGGGCGACGTTGTGACCGCAGCGGTAAAAGAAGCCTCACCAGACGGCACCGTGAAAAAGGGCAAGGTGGTGAAAGCGGTGATTGTGCGCACGCGCAAGGAGCACCGGCGGCGCGACGGAACATACATTCGCTTTGACGAAAACGCCGCGGTAGTGATTGGCGACGATCATGAGCCGATCGGTACCCGCGTGTTTGGGCCGGTGGCCCGCGAACTGCGCGAGAAGAAGTTTCTGAAGATTGTTTCGCTGGCGCCGGAAGTGGTCTAGGAGCCGGTAGCTGATTTTGGAGAAGAAGATGCCGAGTTTGAGTATTCATCGCAACGATACGGTCAAGGTGCTAACGGGCTCTGACCGGGGCAAGACAGGCCGCGTGCTTCGTGTGTTCCCTGACAACGGCACCATGCTGGTGGAGCATGTGCGCGTAGTCAAGAAGACGGTTTCAAGCAAGCAGGGACAGCGGACCCAGGGCGGCATCGCCGATCAGGAGTCGCCGATCAACGTTTCCAATGTGGTTCTGGTGTGCCCCAACTGCGGCGTTGCGCGCGTAGGCCACAAAGTTGAAGGCGACGTGCGGATGCGGGTTTGCAAGAAGTGCGGGCAGGAATTGCCCACGAAGAAGTAGAGAAACAGCTTCTAGCCGCTAGAAGCTAGCAGCTGATTTTGGTCCCTTCCGCAACGGTAGACGGTTCGCTGCGGTGAACCAATCCGAGCAACGGAAGAAAGTGAGTGAAGTGATATGGCAGCGAGGTTGAAAGAAAAGTACCAGAAAGAGATCAAGCAGGCGCTCCAGAAGGAGCTTGGCCTGGAGAATGCGATGGCGGTGCCGCGCCTGGAAAAGATTGTGATCAACATGGGCCTGGGCGAGTCGACGCAGAACTCGAAGCTGCTGGATCCGCTGGTGGCGGATCTGGCGCAGATTTCCGGTCAGAAGCCGGTGACAACGAAGGCCAAGAAGTCGATTGCGGCCTTCAAGGTGCGCACCGGCAATGCCATCGGCGCCATGGTCACATTGCGATCCGACAAGGCGTACGAGTTTCTTGACCGGCTGATCTCGATTGCGCTGCCGCGCGTGCGCGATTTCCGCGGGGTTTCGACCAAGAGCTTCGATGGCCGCGGCAATTACACGCTGGGGCTGCGGGACCAATTGATTTTTCCGGAGATTGACTACGCAAAGGTGGAAAAGCTGAAGGGCATGAACATCACGATTGTGACTTCGGCGCGAGACGACAACCAGGCGCGCGCGCTGCTGCGCCACTTTGGAATGCCCTTCCGCCAGGGCGCGTAGGGAGAGAGTCGAGAATTTATGGCAACTACTGCAAAACGAGTCAAGGACGCGCGGAAGCCGAAGTTCAGCAGCCGCAAGCACAATCGCTGCCAGCTGTGCGGGCGGCCGCGGGGTTTCCTGCGCAAGTTCGGTGTATGCCGTTTGTGTTTCCGGGGGCTCGCGCTGAAGGGCGAGATTCCCGGCGTCAACAAGTCGAGCTGGTAGCAAGACAGCCTTCAGCCGTCAGCTCTCAGTCTTCAGCTTTTTCGTGCCGGGTTGATGGGCGAGGCTGAAGCGAGATGAAGCTGAAGGCTGAGGGCTAAGAGTTGAGGGCTGTTTTTTAAACCATTCCCGCAGGTTTCCGCCGCGGCGGACGAACGGGGAATGAAGGAGAAGGAATGAGTCTGACGGATCCAGTAGCAGATTTTCTGGCGCGCATCCGGAACGCAATCCGGGCGCGTCATCAGAAGATGGATGTTCCCGCTTCAAAGCTGAAGACCGAGATCGCCCGCATCCTCAAGGAGGAGGGGTATATCTCGAATTACAAAGTCCAGGACGAAGAGGGCAAGCTGGTGCTGCGTGTGTATCTGAAGTACGGCAGCACCGAAGCGGCCATCCGCGATCTGGCGCGTGTTTCTCGTCCCGGATGCCGCGTTTACGTGGGCCGCGATGACATCAAGCGCGTCCAGGGCGGGCTGGGCATTTCGATTTTGACCACGCCGAAGGGCGTAATGACTGGCCGCCAGGCGCGCCGCGAGGGTGTAGGCGGCGAGTTGCTGTGCGAAGTGTGGTAAGAAAGACAGCTATTAGCTTTTAGCCCTTAGCTATTAGCTCATCTTGCTGAGTTGACGTTGCTGATTGAAGCGTGATGAGACTAGAGGCTAACGGCTACAAGCTCTTCGGGCCATTGGCCCGAACCGGCTGCAGTGGAACGCGAAGTGGTTATGCTTCTGCGGGACTCGCAAGCCAAAAGAAGGATTTCAAAGAATGTCGCGTATTGGAAAGAAGCCGATCCCGCTGCCCACGGGAGTGAAATACAAAGTTGAGGGCAACACCGTGTTGGTGGAGGGGCCAAAGGGCAAGGTTTCAGCGCTGATTGCCGACGGCATCACACTGAAGACCGCCGACGGCAACTTGCAGTTGGAGCGCGCGAGCGAAGACAAGGCCGCAGTGCACGGGCTGACGCGCGCCCTGGTGAATAATGCGGTGCACGGCGTGACGAAGGGATGGACCAGGGAGCTGGACATTGTGGGCATCGGCTACCGCGCCGAGTTGAAGGGCAAGGGCATGGTGGTGTTCACGCTGGGCTACTCGCATCCCATTGAGGTTCCGCTGCCTTCCGGCATCGAAGTGACGATCGATCCCAAGCAGACGCACCTGACCGTCATCGGCGTCGACCGGCAGAAAGTGGGCCAGGTGGCGGCCGACATGCGCTCGCTGCGCAAGCCGGATCCGTACAAGAACAAGGGCGTGCGCTACTCCGACGAGCGGCTGAAGAAGAAGGCCGGCAAGACCGGAGCGAAGTGATCGCGTTTGCGAGGCGTCTGAGCCTCGCGCGATCATGCTGAACGAAGTGAAGGATCTGAATCCGAGCGGGGTCGCGGGGCGGCTCCGCTGATAGGTGAGAGAAGACATGATTACGCAGAACAAGAGAAACGCAATCCGGCAGCGCATCCACGCGCGTATTCGCGAGAAGCTGGCCGGGACAACGGAGCGGCCGCGGCTGAACGTGTACCGCTCGCTCAACCACATTTACGCGCAGGTGGTCGACGATCAGACCGGTCAGACGCTGGTTTCGGCATCGAGCATCAAGCTGAAGAGCGGCGGCAACGTGGCTGCGGCGAAGGAGATTGGCAAGGCTGTTGCGGAACAAGCCGTCGCCAAGGGCATCAAGCAGGTAGTCTTCGATCGCGGCGGCTATCTGTATCACGGCCGCGTGAAGGCGTTGGCCGATGCGGCGCGCGAAGCGGGCCTGAAGTTCTAGAGCAGCTGGCAGCTGAAAAAGAGACGAGAGATCAAATGACGATGTTAACGAAGAAACTCGATGCCAACCAGTTCAACCTGAAGGATCAGGTGGTGGCCATCAATCGCGTGACCAAGGTGGTGAAGGGCGGCAAGAACATGTCGTTTGCCGCACTGGTTGTGGTGGGCGACGCTGCTTCAGGCGTGGTGGGCTACGGATCGGGCAAGGCCAAAGAGGTTCCCCAGGCCATTCGCAAGGGAATCGAAAGCGCCAAGAAGAATCTGGTGAGGGTGCACCTAACTGAGACCACGATTCCGCATCAGGTACTGGGACGTTTCGGCTCCGGCCAGGTGTTGCTGAAGCCGGCGCCGGAAGGCACGGGAGTAATTGCCGGCGGCGCGGTGCGCGCGGTGATGACCTCGGTCGGCGTGCAGAACGTTCTGACCAAGAGCCTCGGCTCGCCCAACCCGCACAACGTCATCAAAGCCACGTTCGACGCGCTTACGCAACTGCGCGACAGGGCTGACGTGGCCACGGCGCGCGGCAAGCAGGTGGGAGATCTGTGATGGCGAAGACAAAGATGATTCGCATTCAGTATTACCGTTCCAAAATCGCCACGCCCACCAAGCACAAGCTGGTGATCAAGGGGCTGGGCTTTACGCGCCTCAATCAGATCGTGGAGCGCGAGGACACGGAATCGGTGCGGGGCATGGTGAAGGCTGTGCCGCATTTGGTTCGTATTTTGGAGAAGTAGCCGGGCCGGAATTTACAACGCGAGTCGGCGGGAACTAATCCGCCGGCGCTATAGCGAGGGGAACATGGCGAGAAATCTATCGAATTTGCGCGCGCCGAAGAAGGCCAACACCGGGCGCAAGCGTGTGGGCCGGGGCATGGGATCCGGCATGGGCAAGACCTCGACCCGGGGCCACAAGGGCCAGCGTTCGCGCACCGGCTCCAGCATGATGCGCGGCTTTGAAGGCGGCCAGATGCCGTTGCATCGGCGGCTGCCCAAGCGCGGCTTTACCAACATCTTCCGCACCGAGTACACAGTCGTGAACCTCGACCGCATCGGTGAGACCATCGCCGATCTCAAGGTAACCGAAATCGGCCTCGACGACTATAAGAAGCTCGGTCTCGCCTCCAGCAAGAAGGCGCTCATCAAAGTTCTCGGCTCCGGTGAGCTCAAGGCAGCCTTGACCATTCACGCGCACAAGTTTTCCAAGTCAGCGGCCGAGAAGATCGCGAAGGCCGGCGGCAAGGCCGTGGTTGTGGGCGGCGAGACTGCGCCCGCGGCGGCGTAGGTTTCTGCCATAAGACACTCAAAATTGGACTATAACGGCCCATTTTTGAGATGTGACGCAACGCATAGTCCGCGTTTCCCGGAGTTGGGTAGGCTGAAAGAACCGGGAATCGCCGTAAGATGAATTCATTGAAGGAATCGACCGGCGCTTCGGGCGCCTGAAGCGGATTACCCAATATGCTGGAGAAATTTCTCAACATCTTCCGGATTCCCGACCTGCGCAAGCGGGTGCTGTTCACTCTGGGCATACTGGCGGTGTACCGCCTAGGCGCATGGATTCCCACGCCGGGTGTGAACTATCGCCAACTGGAACTGCTCTTCAGCTCGCAGGGCGGATCTGCGCTCGGCCTCATGGACCTGTTCAGCGGCGGCACGCTGCGCCGCATGACCATCTTCGCGCTGGGCATCATGCCCTACATTACTGCGTCCATCATCTTTCAGCTTCTCACCGTGGTCTATGAGCCGCTGGCGCGCATCCAGAAGGAAGGCGAGCTGGGCAGGCGCAAGATTACGCAGTGGACGCGCTACATGACCGTCATTTTGGCCGCGCTGCAGGCGATCGGCATTGCGGCCATTCTCACCAAGCAGGGCGTGGTGATGGATCCTGGCCCCGGCTTCATAATGATGACCGTACTCACGCTGACCACCGGAAGTGCATTCATCATGTGGCTGGGCGAGCAGATCACCGATCGCGGCATCGGCAACGGCATGAGCCTGCTGATTTTCGCCGGCATTGTCGCCGGTTTGCCCCGCGGCATCATCGACCTGGTCCAGAAGGTCCAGACTGACGCCTGGGGACCGATGAGCTTCCTCGTCGTCCTGCTGCTGGTTGCGGGCATGGCGGCGGTGGTGGCGTTTATCGTTTTTGTGGAGCGCAGTGAGCGGCGCATTCCTATCCAGAGCGCGCGGCGCATTGTGGGCCGGCGCATGATGGGCGGCGCATCGAGCCATCTGCCTTTGAAGGTGAACTCCGGCGGCGTGATGCCGATCATCTTCGCCAGCTCGATTCTTTCGGCGCCTTTGCTCTTCGGCCAGGTGGAGTGGGTGCAGAACAACCGCATTCTCCAGCCCATCATGCAGGCGCTTGCTCCGGGCTACCCGTGGTACGAGCTGCTGAACATCCTGTTCATCATCTTCTTCGCGTATTTTTACGTTTCCATCGTGATGCGGCCGGACGATATCGCCGACAATTTCCGGAAGTCGGGTTCTTTTATCCCCGGAATCCGGCCCGGAAAGCGCACCTCCGACTTTATCAACGACATTCTTACGCGCATCACGCTGGTAGGCGCGTTTTACCTGATTCTGGTGCAGATGGTGCCCACCTTCCTCATTTCGGGCATCCGGTTCGACAAGATCTGGCTTATCGGGAGGTTCTTTGAGAATTTGCCCAACTGGGCAATTCACGGCATGAACGTGAACTTCTACTTTGGCGGCACCTCACTGCTGATTGTGGTTGGTGTGGCCATGGATACGGTCAACCAGATCGAATCGCAGCTGATCATGCGTCACTATGACGGCTTTTCCCCGCGGTCCGGTCGCATCCGCGGAAGGAAAACCTGGTAATGTCTTCATTTGTATCATCTGAGACTCAAATGGAATCTGGCCGGGCAACGGAATCCGATACCGTTCCCGGCCCAATTCTTTTATTGGGAGCGCCGGGCGGGGGCAAGGGAACCCAAGCCAAGGAGCTCGTGAAAATCTGGAATATTCCGCAAATCTCCACCGGAGACCTGCTGCGCGCCAATGTAGCCCAGGGAACGAATCTGGGCAAGATGGCCAAAGAGATCATGGCACGAGGCGAGCTCGTCCCCGATTCCCTGGTTGACGAGATGGTCGCCGCCCGGCTGCTGGAGCCCGACACGGCCCGGGGTTACATTCTGGACGGCTTTCCACGAACGCTGGGCCAAGCCCATTGGCTGGACGGCCGGCTCGGGGCACAAATCGAGTCTTTGCCGGTAGTTGCGATCAGCATCCATGTGAACTATAATCAATTATTGCGCCGTATTACGGGGCGCCGGAATTGTCCTGTTTGCCAGACCATCTACAACATCTATATGCATCCCCCTCAGAGGGAAGGCATTTGCGATATTGAAGGTGCCGAGTTGGTCCAGCGAGCCGACGACACGGAAGAGGTTTTCAAGGAGCGCATGCGCGCTTACGAGGCTCTTACCGCGCCTGTTGTCGAGCATTACCGGACACAGGGACGATTTGCGGAAGTGGATGGAGACCGGCCGATACCGGAAATCGCGGCCGGAATTGTTGCCGCCGTTGAGCGGTTGCGCAAGGCAGCGTAACTGCAGCGGCGGGTTTGCGTGTAAGGCAGTTCATGGTTTGCAGTTCTTAGTTCACAGCGGCGCAATGCTGGAACCGCGGCCTGCGGCTTTCGACTGAAAACTGTGAACTGACAACTGTGAACTGAGAACTGGTTTTCATGGCTGTGGTACTCAAGTCGTCGCAGGAGATCGAGAAGATGCGCCGCGCGGGCCGGGTGGTTCGTGAGGTGCTGGAGTTGGTGCGCAGCAAGGTGAAGCCGGGCGCCACCACTTTCGATCTCGAAAAAGCTGCCGAAGAGCGGTTGAACGAACTGGGCGTGAAGGCGGCTTTCAAGGGCTATCACGGGTATCCGTGCGTGCTTTGCACCTCGGTCAATAGCGAGGTGGTGCATGGTATTCCGTCGCCGAAACGGGTCCTGAAGGAAGGGGACATTGTTTCGGTGGACTTTGGCGTAGTCGTCGATGGGTACTATGGCGATGCGGCTATCACCGTGCCGGTGGGAGCCATCGACGCCAAAGCCGCGCGGCTGCTGAAAGCCACGGAAGAGTCGCTCAAGGCCGGCATCGCGGCGGTGAAGCCGGGCGCGACGCTGGGCGATGTGGGAGCGGCGGTGCAGAACGTGGTCGAGGGTGAAGGATTCTCGGTGGTGCGTGACTTTGTGGGCCACGGAATCGGAGTCCACATGCACGAGGATCCGCAGGTGCCAAACTTTGGCGAAGCGGGCCAGGGCATGAAGTTGAAAGTGGGCATGGTCATCGCCATCGAGCCCATGGTGAATGCAGGCAAGCCCGACGTGCAGGTGCTGGACGACGGCTGGACCGCAGTGGCCAGCGATGGAAGTATGAGCGCTCATTTTGAGCACACGGTTGCGGTGACTGCAACCGGAGCAAGGATTCTGACGGAGTAGCGATACTCTTGTCCAAAACGTGAAGGCGCGGGAAGCGCCAGAAGTGGACACTGATTGTCGAAGGAAGATGCGATTGAGGTTATGGCAACCGTCCAGGAGACGCTGCCAAACGCCATGTTCAAGGTGAAGCTCGAGAACAATCATGAGGTACTGGCGCATGTCTCGGGAAGAATGCGCAAGAACTTCATCCGGATTCTACCCGGTGACCGCGTGGCCGTGGAGTTGAGTCCATACGACCTGAATCGCGGACGGATTGTGTACCGGTACAAGTAGCCAGCGGCCAAGAGCCGGAGATTTCCCCGCGCCTCGATAATTGCGCGGAGAGGGGTAGCAGCAATGAAAGTTCGGGCTTCGGTAAAAAAGATTTGCGTCAAGTGCAAGGTGATTACTCGCAATGGTGTGGTACGTGTGATCTGCGAGAACCCCAAGCACAAGCAGCGTCAGGGATAAGTAAGGCCTGGCAAGGATGGGAGACTTCCACGGAAGTGCGAGGCTAGTTAGCCGGAGTCAAGGCTTGCGATGAACCTCGGAAGTTGCTCCCAATAACCCGTGCGAGCCGGTTGAGGCCGGAGGCACACAACGAGAGAAGGAAACCAAGAATGGCACGTATTGCTGGCGTCGATCTGCCCCGCAACAAGCAGGCACGGATCGCGCTCACTTACATCTTCGGGATCGGTCAGCCCCGCGCCCTCAAAATTCTGGACAAGGCGAACGTCGATGCCTTCAAGAAGATCCAGGATCTGGGCGAGGAAGAGGTCAACCGCATCCGTCAGGTCATTGAGGACCAGGGCGACGTCGAAGGCGACCTGCGCAAGGACGTTTCGATGCACATCAAGCGCCTCATCGACATTCAGAGCTATCGCGGCTTGCGCCACCGGAAATCGCTGCCGGTGCGCGGACAACGCACCCACACCAATGCTCGCACTCGCAAGGGCCCGCGTAAGGGCACGATTGCCGGCAAGAAGAAAGCGAGTGCGAAGACCTAATGGCGAAACCAGAGCAGAAGCCCGAAGCCGGCAAGAAGGGCAAGACCAAGAAATTCAAGAAGCGCGAGCGCAAGAATGTCCCGTTTGGTATTGCGTACATTCAGGCCTCGTTCAACAACACCATCGTCACCATCACCGACCCGGTGGGCAACACGCTGAGCTGGAAGAGCTCGGGCTCCCTGGGATTCCGCGGATCACGCAAGGGCACGCCCTTCGCGGCGCAGCAGGCGGCTTCAAACGCCGCCAACATGGCGCGCGATCACGGTGTGCGCGCAGTAGAGGTTCGAGTCGCCGGTCCGGGTTCGGGCCGCGAGTCGGCCATCCGCGCGCTTGCTGCCGCGGGTATCGAAGTGAAAACCATCCGCGACGTTACTCCGGTGCCGCACAACGGCTGCCGGCCACCGAAGCGGCGTCGCGTCTAAGGCGCGGCTCAACAACGGGCCGGGACGAAGTCCTCTGCGGACGTAAACCGGCCGACATCCGAAGTCAGGAGAAGAAATGGCACGTTATACCGGAGCAGTTTGCCGCCTTTGCCGACGCGAAGGCACAAAGTTATTTTTGAAGGGCACCAAGTGCACCTCTGACCGCTGCCCGCTGGAAAAGCGCAACTTCCCGCCCGGCCAGCACGGCAAAGACCGAAAAGCCAAGATCGTGGGCTATGGCCTGCAACTGCATGAGAAGCAGAAGGCCAAGCGCATGTACTTCACGCTGGAAAGCCAGTTCCGCGAGTACTACGAGAAGGCCAGCCGTTCCGCCGGCGTCACCGGCGAGTTGCTCATCCAACAATTGGAGCGGCGCCTCGACAATGTGACCTACCGCCTCGGATTTGCCATATCGCGCCGCCAGGCCCGGCAGTTGCTTCGTCACGGGCATGTGACGGTGAATGGACGCAAGGTGAACATTCCCTCGTACCAGGTGAACGCGGGCGACGTGATCGCAGTCCGCGACAACGCCAAGAAGTTGCTGATTGTGGAGCAGGCCTCGCAGTACGCCGCGCAGAACCCTGTTCCCAGTTGGCTGGAGGCGAACTTTGAAAACTTGTCCGGACGCGTGCTCCATCTGCCCAAACGCGCGGACGTCAACCTACCGATCAACGAACAGTTGATCGTCGAGCTGTACTCGAAGTAACAGCTATTGGCCAGAAGCTAAGAGCTGAATTTCAATCGAAGGAGAACTTGCGCGGCCGCCGCAAAATGCATCGCGACGTACATGCCGCGCGGGAAACGAGAGACATATATGTTGTGGAGAGGATTTCAAAAGCCGAAGCGCCTTGCGGTCGATGCCGAGACGCTTACCGACACCTACGGAAAGTTCAGCGCCCAGCCCTTTGAACGGGGCTTCGGCACCACCATTGGCAACGCCTTGCGGCGCACGCTGCTCAGCTCCATTGAAGGCGCAGCCGTCACCGCGGTCCGCATTGAGGGCGTGCTGCACGAGTTCCAGTCCATCACCGGTGT
Organism: uncultured Acidobacteriaceae bacterium; assembly: GCA_963823805.1. GTDB lineage: Bacteria > Acidobacteriota > Terriglobia > Terriglobales > Acidobacteriaceae > Telmatobacter. The sequence goes on from CAWGMW010000003.1 coordinate 1,695,882, forward strand.
CGTGGAAGACGCGACCGACATCATTCTCAATTTGAAGCAGATTCCTTTCAAGCTGCAGGGCGAGGGCCCCAAGGCGCTCTATCTGCGCGCTGACCAGCCTGGGCCTGTGACCAGCGGCATGATCGAGGCCGACAGCAACGTCGAAATTCTCGACAAGAACGTTTACATCGCCACGCTCTCTGAAAGCGGCAGGCTCGACATGGAGATGCGCCTTAAACGCGGTCGCGGCTATGTTTCGGCGGACAAGAATTTCGACGCTGACCTGGGACTCGGTTTTATTCCCGTGGACTCAGTGCACTCGCCAGTGCGCCGCGTAAACTACACCGTCGACGCTGCTCGTTTGGGCCAGATCACCGACTTCGACAAGCTGACTCTTGAAGTGTGGACCAACGGAGCCGTGCTGCCCGCCGATGCTGTCGGCCTGGCCGCCAAGCTGCTCAAGGACCACATGAACATCTTCATCAACTTCGAAGAGGAGATCGAGGCGGAAGCGCGCGGCGATGAAAGCCGCATTCTGCTGCGCAACGACAACCTAAACCGCTCGGTGGAAGAGCTTGAGCTTTCGGTCCGCAGCTACAACTGTCTGAAGAACGCGAACATTCAGACCATCGGCGAGCTGGTGCAGAAGACCGAAGCGGAGATGCTGAAGACCAAGAACTTCGGACGCAAGAGCCTGAACGAGATCAAGGAAATCCTGGCGCAGATGGGCCTGTCGCTGGGCATGAAGATCGACGAACAGGGCAACGCGGTTCCGGGGCCAACCAGCATTCCGCCTCAGACAGCGCTGGCAGCAAGCTACGGCCGATTCGACGACGAAGAGGAGCCGCTGGATTCAGTGGATCTCCAGTTGCCGACGGAAACGGAGAATTTCTAAGGACAGCCGTCAGCTATCAGCTTTCAGCCATCAACCGGTACCGTCATCGATCCCAAGTTGTTATCACTACGCCGGGCACGAAGAGAACTGAAAGCTGACAGCTAACAGCCGCAAATTTTCGAAAGAGAGTTTTTCATCATGCGCCATCGCAATGCAGGATTCAAACTCGGACGCAACACCAGCCATCGCCGCGCACTCTTGCGGAACCTGGTCACGTCCGTTATCAAAGAAGACCGCGTGCAGACAACCGTGGCAAAGGCCAAGGCGGTTCGTCCGCTCGTCGAAAAGATGATCACCCTGGGCAAGAAGGGCGATCTGCACTCGCGCCGCCAGGCGCACGCCTTTCTCTGTACTGACGATGCCGTCAAGCGGCTATTTGATGTCGTGGCTCCGCGCTACGGCGATCGCAACGGCGGCTATTTGAGAATTGTTCGCACTGGCTTCCAGCAGGGCGACGGAGCCGCCAAGGCGTTCATCGAACTGTTAGGCGCGGAGAAGCAACTCGAAGTCAAGCGCCAAAAACGCGCCGACCTCAAGGCCAAGAAACGCGCCGAACTCGAGAAGCAGCTCGAAGAGCAGAAGAAGGACGCAGAAGAACCTGAGGGCGGCGAGAAGGCAGCGTAAGCGCGGGCCGGCCAAGCGGCCATCGAGTCAAAAGAAACAGCGGGCATATCTCATTCGAGATATGCCCGCTGTTCTTTTCCGAACTTTCCAGGCGTGGACTTTCAGCCGAAAAAGTGCCAATGAATCGAAAACCTCTGCGTTTGTTCCGCTAAGAGCGAGCCGCTGCTGACTTCCGGCTCGCAGCCTCCACTTCCTTCACAACCGGCTTGCGCAGGACCTCGATGTCGTCAGAATCCACTTCCAGGGAAAAGCATTGCTTGGTCGCCGCGAGGGTGATGATGACTTTGCACTGATGTCGAAGCTCCGTGACAATTCCCTCGACCCCTGCGAAGACGCCTCGATGCACGCGCACCAACTCCCCGACAGAAACCGTGGGATGAGGGCGCAAAATGCATCCGGTGGCCAGGCTCTCGCGAATTCTCTCAATCTCGGCGGCGCTCACTGTTTCGCCAACACCGCTTCCTAGCAGGCGAAGGACACCTGGCGCGCTGACGACAGAAAGGCGCTCCTCGCGGGGAAAGCGCACAAAGACGTATCCGGCAAAGAGAGGGCGCTCCAAGTCGACCACCCGATCAGTCCATTTTGAGCGGACTGCATAAAGTGGAAGGTAGTGCTCAAGGGAACGCGCCGTTAGATGCCGTGCGACCCGCTTCTCATGATTTGCGACAACATGCAGAACACGCCATGGACTATCGAACATCGCACGCTCCGAAGAGAATTGTCCAAATCAAGAAAAGCCTCAAACATTCCGGTCGCAGTGCGAGCCACGGGAGTCGCTGGATCTCAGCAACGCCCTGATCAAAGTTATCGGGGCGACACTGCAAGTATATCCCAGAGGTTCCTGTAAACCTCTTGTCTCCCGTTTCAAACTTTACAGACCTGAAGAAATCAATCATCGTATCAACCCAATCATTCGCAATATCAACGAATGCGCCGCAAGGCGCTAATCGACACTCTCGACGCTCTAAGGAACGCGGTGAGTTGAGCTTTCTTGAATAAAAGGGATGAGGCGCCGCAGCTTGCAGGACGCAAGCGCTTAAGGGCGCAAGAACGGAAATGGGAAATGTCTAATTTATCTGACTGACCTGCCGAGCCATCGGATCAGCAACGGCTCGCGATCGGGCGCAGATTCGGGCGCCCACGGTGTCAATTAATATTCAACGCGGCGCGGCTGAGCTCTTGCCGCTCCATGATGCGCTTGAGCAAATGGACGCTTGGACTGTAATCCGGCACGAGCTCCTTGAGCGCTACAACTAAACGGCCGATATCCCGAGCCGCGCAGATTTCGCGCAGCGCTTCGAGCCAAATCCGCATGTCTTCTTCCGGAAACCCGTCGCCGACAAAGATTCGAATCTTGTCGTGCTTCGACGGCACCGTGTCCTCAAGCATGGTGCTGAGTTCCTCCGAGAGTTTTTCGCCAGGGCGCATGCCCGTGAATTCGATCTTGATGTCTTCTTCGGGCCTGAGTCCCGACAAGAGAATCAGATGTCTGGCGAGATCGACGATCCTCACGGGTTGCCCCATGTCGAGAACACAAATCTGGCCGCCCTTGCCGATGGCCAGAGCTTGCAGTACCAGCTGGCAAGCCTCGGGGATGGTCATAAAAAAGCGGCGCATCTCCGGATGCGTGACAGTGACGGGCCCCCCGGCCGCGATCTGCTTCTTAAAAATCGGGATGACGCTTCCATTCGAGCCGAGCACGTTGCCAAAACGGACGGCCACGTATTTGGTGCGGCCGTTGTGCAACGCCAACAGGATGAGCTCGGCAATGCGCTTCGTCGCGCCCATCACGTTTGTCGGCCGGACAGCCTTGTCCGAGGAGATCAGCAAGAAATCTTCAACGCCATGCTCCGCTGCCGCAACGGCAACGTTGTAACTTCCGAAGACATTGTTTTCGATGGCCTCAAACACATGCGTTTCCATTAAAGGAACGTGCTTGTAGGCCGCGGCATGATAAACCACTGAGGGTTTGTAACTCCGAAAAATCTCGCTCAGGCGATCGCGGTTCTGAACGCTTCCAATCTCCGGATAAAACGGAACCAAGGGAAATGCATGACGCATTTCTCGATCGATTTCGAAGAGAGAGGATTCCGCAATCTCGAATCCGACAATCCCCGCAGGGCGGAAGCGTGCGATTTGCCGGCAAAGTTCGAAGCCGATCGATCCGGCCGCGCCGGTAACGAGAACGACTTTTCCCTCCAGCGTGCTTCTGATTGAGTCTTCTTCGAGGTGCACTGGAATGCGCCCCAAAAGATCCTCAACCGCCACCTCCCTGATCTGGCCGGCTAACCCGCGTTCCTCGATCACTTCGCCTAATCCAGGCACGGTTTTGAATTCGACTTCCGCGGCCTGGCACAACTCCAGAATCCGTGTCATTTCGGCGCCCGTCGCGGACGGAATGGCGATGAGAACGATGGCTACCTTGTGGCGCACGACAAGCGTTCCGATTGCATCGCCTCCTCCGAGCACTGGCTCGCCGCCGATGCGCAGACCCAGCTTGCCGGGGTCGTCGTCAATGAAACCGCACACCCGATAAGCCAGCCTCGCGTTGTTGCGGATTTCCCTTTGCAGAGAAGCGCCGGCGTCGCCGGCCCCGTAAATCAGGGTCCTCTTCATCGGCGTCTTACTGTTGCGCGCTTGTGAACTGAGCCTCGATGTTGCGCGAGCCAGAAGTCGAAGGCCGCACGTGCCGAAGAAACAAACCATTAGATCGAGCACATAGAGGGATCGCGGAAATCCCGACGGCGCCAATGAATGAATGAGAAAAAAGCCAATCACTGAAGAGATGATGTTCGCAACTGAAATCCGGATCAGATCGATCGCAGAAACATAACGCCAAAAGCCTCGATCAAGCTTGGCCGCGTAAAAGACGATGAACTTGACAGGCAGCCAGATCGCGAGAGCATAAGGAAGATAGCGGAGATAGTATGCCGGCACGCTGAAATCGAAGCGGAGCAGAAATGCCGCCACCGCCGCGGCGGCGAAGATTCCCGTCTGCGTCGCCCAGATAAGAATCCGGCGCACAGTGATGTTCCGAATAAGAAAACCCGGTTGCTTGCTCATGATGGGAGACTCACATTCCAGAATGACGCAGACGGGAAAAGGACTTCATGCGGAGCCGTAGATCATTTGCCAATGGAATCAATCCTGAGGGACGACAACTGAAGCAGGCCGTTCCCGGCCTGCTTCAAATTGCAGTGTTATGTAGACGAGCGGCAAGGCAGCAACGGCGGCAAATGCGGGTGCGGCTTGCGGAAACCGGGATGCGGCCCATGCCAGCGGAAACAACCATCCGATATTGATTGCGGCGACCGCAAGCGTAACCTTGCTATGGCTGGCCCACGCTTGAGCAGCATGTTGATAAGCGTGGCTGCGATGAGCCTCGTACCAACGCGCGCGCAAAAACATGCGGCGCAAAAGAGTCACTGTGGCATCCACAAAGAATGCCGCCAGCAAGATCAGCCATGGCCAAATGAATCCTGGATTTGAATTCGAAGAGAAGAGCGCCAGCGTGCCCAGTGTGAATCCGAGGAATCCGCTTCCCACGTCACCCATGAAGATCTTGGCGGGCGGCCAATTCCAAAGCAGAAAGCCGAGACTGGCGGCGGCCAGCAACCAGAAAAGCTGCGAATAAGACGCCAGGCCGCCACGGAACAACAGGATTCCGCCGAAGACGCTCACGCAGACGGCTTCCATTCCTGCCAACCCGTCGATTCCGTCCATGAAGTTGAAAAGGTTGGTAAGCCAGATTAATCCGGTAAATTCGGCGGCCCGGCTCGCCCAGCGCCCAATGGAATCGCTGTTGCCAAACTGCGAAGGATCCATCGAACTGAGACACCAGAGTGTCCATGCCGCCGCGAGTGAGTGAACGGCGAGCCGCGGCCAGGGCGGCAACCGGAAGCGATCATCGAGAAATCCGACAATGGAGATCGCGAGTCCACCTCCGACAAGCGACCAAGCCAGCTGGGCGGGAATGCCGTGCCTCATGAAAAGCCAGGCGACCGCTGACAAGAAGACCACTACGATTGCCACGCCGCCACCGCGGGGAACAGGAACCGCATGAGAACTGCGGGAGTTGGGGAGATCCATGACGCCATGCCGGACCAGAAGCATGCGAACCCCGGCAGTAATGAGAGCCGAAGCGAAGAAGACCAGAATGAAAAGTCCCATCAGGAGGCCTTCGCTCGTTCTGCAAGAGTTAACTCTCGATACCACCGGGCTGTTGCCGCCAACCCATCGTCGAGCGTCACGGGCGGAGTCCACTGCAATTCCTGTTGAGCGCGACGAGAATCAATTACGAGCGAATCCAAAACTCTGTTGGCCGCCTCCTCTTTGAATGTCAGTCTTGCTGCCAAACGGACCAAAGCCTCAGGAACGGGAACAAGCCGCACAGGGCGAGCCAGGCAACGCGCCAACCGCGCGACCAGTTCGCGCGTCGATATGTCTTCGGAGTCTTTCACCAGAAAACGTTGGCCGGCAGCCTTGGGATGGTCGACGCATCGCACAAGGAAATCGGCAAGGTTATCGGCGCCAATCATACTGCGGCAGTTCCCACTTTTGGGCCAGGGCAGCGGAAGAGCGCGATCGACGAACTTCATGAGCCGCAGAAAGTTTCCACGAACCCCCGGGCCGTAGACCAGCGGGGGACGGACAATCACAACTTCGAGACCGCTCTCTGCCGCAATGGTGCGAAGCGCTTCTTCCGCCTCCAATTTCGAAACCGCGTACGCGTCCTCGGGATGGGGGGCCATATCCTCGCGGAACGGCTTCTGGGAAGTTGACTCACCCTGAACCTTAACCGTGCTCACAAAGATGAACCGCCGAACACCGGCCGCAATAGCGGCGAGAGCGATTGACCTTGTGCCGTCCACATTCACCCGTCTGTACTCTTGCAATGGATCGCGGGCGGATTCCTTCATCACGTGGACACGAGCCGCCAAGTGTACAACAACAGATACGCCGTTGAGCGGACTTCGCAATTCCGGATCTGCGCTCAAATCTCCCAGAAGAGAATGCTCAGTCAATCCCGGAACGACACGTTGCAACTCCGGCCACAATTGAAGAGTTCGCACTCCGGCATGTGGAATGAATCCCGATGAAATCAGCTTTCGGCAAACATATCTCCCCACAAATCCGTCCGCGCCTGTGACCAATACTCGCTCGTTCATGCGGGCTCATCAAGAAGCATCTTGTTTAAATCTGCGGGTCAAACGGCGAGAAGTGAGGATTCCAGCTCAGCAATTGCTCTGCGCTTCCAAGCCCAAGGCACGCATCAATCGAGCTATCCCGGCAGGCTTGTCGTAACCCGCAAGGAATGCCTCGCGGCCGTTCCGTCCTTTTCGGCGCAGCTCCTCCGGAGTTTCAAGGAGCCGCAAGAGCAGAGCCGATACTCCGGCTTCATCGCCGCAGTCAAAGTGCCAGCCGCATCCGAATCGCCGGATGAGAAGAGCTGGTGTGGCTTCCGCCGGGCCAATATAAAGTACCGGCCTTCCTGCCGCCATCAATCCGTAGATCTTGCTCGGTACAACGGCCCCGAGAGTCGAAGTCTTCTGCGTCACCAGGCCTACATGGCACTCGGCGAGGCTCACTCCCAGATCCCGCAGGCGAACGTAGCTCGGAAAGGAAGCATTTTCGATTCCGCGTTCATGGCAGAACTCAATCAACTCTCTGCGCGCGAGACCGCCGCCAGCAAAAACAAATTGGAAGTCTGGATGATTCGCGAGGTGCACCATCACTGCGCGAATGGTCTCAACATCGTGGGCCAACCCGAAGTTTCCTGAGTAGAGAATGCGAAGCGGCCGTGGCGTGGGAAACGGCAAGGGAAAAATCGTCCGCCCATCGGCCCAGTTCTCCACGACGACAATTCGATCCTCGGGAATCTTGTGCTGCAACAGTCGGATCTTCATGCAGTCGCCCGGAGCAATCACTGAGTCCGCCCTTCGCCGGGGAAAATCCAGCACCATCGAGGTCCATCGGGCAACGGGTATGTTCAACGCAATTGCAATATCCGGATACAGATCCATCTCCCACGCTATGTGACGGCATCCGCGTATTTGTTGCACTATCCAGCCAATCCATGCCAATCCCGGGGGCGCAGTGAGCGTCACGACAACGTCGGGCCTTGGGATCCGCAGCGCTCTCCATACTGCCCCCGCATAAAAGGTGGCGTAAGAAATCAGTTTCTTCGGTTTGCTCTGCGAAAATGTTGCTGTTCTGACCCTCGCGACATGAATTGACCCCCGGCGACGAGGCAGTTCTGCACTTGATTCGGAATTCTCGCGTTGAGCGCTGCCACGCGCTGCAACCTCTTCCGCGGCATAATCATTGGCGCCGCAGATCACACGTACATCGTGGCCAGCGTCTGAGGCGCCATTCGCGAAGTCGGCCAGAAACTGTCCGACTGCCGATTGATCCGGACCAAAAAACTGACTGATGACGATGATTCTTACGCGAGAGGTCAATCCCATTGGAGATCGCGCGGCTGTGGAGCTATTGAGTACGTCTCGCACGATGACTCATCTTTCATGCCGATGTTGTCAACTCAAAATACAATTCGGCTTCGGTCCCTGACCGAGAATCCAGTCGTATACATCAGTCATGGATTTCCCAATCTGTTGCCACTGGTAGTGCTGCTCAACGAGAGATCGCCCATTTCGGCCCAATTGTTCGCGTTCTGAATCCGTCAAGAAAAATAATCGACGCAATGCCACCGCGATGCTTTTCACTTCCGGCTCCATCATGATTGCTGCCCCTGCCGCAGCCCCCTCGGGAAGATTGCACTCGCGAGTCATCAGAACTGGCAGTTTCCAAGACCACGCCTCGAGAATGCTTATAGGCAGGCCCTCGCTCTTACTGGGCAGAATAAACGCGGATGCCGATGCAAAACACTGATCTTTGTCCGCATCGAACTGCGGACCGAGGAAGTCAACGCTCGATCGAACCTGAAGCTGGTCCGCGAGCCGTTCCAGTTCAGCACGATGGTGGTTCTGGTCCCATCCGGCGATCGTCAGGCGCCAACCGCCCGCCGCCGCTTCCTCGCGGACTGAACGCCACGCCGCAATCAGGCTGCGCAGCCCTTTCGAGGGATGGAATCTGCCGAGATAAAGAATTGACCGGCCCTTCCGCGAGACCTGAGGGGCAGTGTCGCCCCGAATTGACATGCCATTGGGAATAACGCAGATTGGATTCTTCAGCCCGTATTCCCGCAATGCCTCCGCCTCGGCAGTATTCAGAGCATGCAGGCAGGCGGCACGGCGCAGGTGTTCATTCTCGTAGAGCAGGGCAGCAAGCCGCTTCTTCCAGCGGGAATTGCGCAGCGCCCATTGCTTGAGCAGACCATGCGGGCTGACAAGATAGGGCTTCGTCCCCCGCGACCAACGACGAGCCACGACCGACGGATACATCCAGATGCCATGGACGTGAAGAAGGTCTGCATTGTTCGTGTTCAGTGCTCCCGCCAGTCCCGGTGCATAGCCGAAGATGCGCGGGCCGCGAACCGGGAATGTCCTGGTGGGCACGTCGCCCCAAAGTGGCTCATCGGTTTGCGTATGGGCATCGCGCGCACTGAAAACCATGGGCAGATATCGTTTCTCCGCGGCAATAGCGGCAGTAAGATTACGCATTACATCGAAGATACCGCCGTTCATCCTCGAGATTGAATTAGTCAGGACGGCTAGTCGAAATTGCGAACTGGACATGTTGCTCAAGGGAAAGAGAGGAGACCTGGCTAATCAATCAAAGCGAAACACTCGCAAACTCAGGCGCTCTCCCGCAATCCCAGGTACTCCGCGCCGCGCGCAATTGCTTCGAGATAGCCTTGAACTTCGAGATCCATCCTGCAATGTTGATTGACGATCTCAATCGAGTGGGCGCCCATTCTTTCGCGCAGCTCAGGATCAAAGAGTTTCGTCATTGCCTGAGCCAGCTGCCCAATGTCGCCGGGCTCGATGACAAACCCATTCACGCCGTCCTGCACGATCAGCCCCGCCGACCCACAGGCGCTCGTCGTTACCAGTGGCTTGCCGGCAAGCCCGGCTTCAACCAAAACCTTCGGGAAGCAATCTTTGTGCGTTGGAAGCAGCACGGCATCGGACGCCCGGTATATTCCCGCGAGCTTCTCTGGTGCAACAGGTCCAGGAAAGTGCACGCGGTGCTCAACTCCATTTGACCGGGCAAAGCGCAGGAAATTTTCGATTGTTCCGTCCTCCTTGACTTGCGGCGCTTCCGCACCGACAAAGACACATAAGAACGACGCACTCTCAGGAAGTAAGGCCGCCGCTCGAATCATATCCACCACCCCTTTAAATGGGAGCAGTGTGCCAACAAAGAGAAAAATCACGCTCGCGTCGGAGTTAAAAAACGCTCTCGATTCGCCATTGGGGCTGGTACTACTCAGGATCCTTCTGAAAAGCCCGGCCCCACCTTCGAACGGGGCGGAGATCAGCCGGTCTGGCGCAAACCCGTAAACGAAGGTGAGAACTTCGAACGCCGCGGGACTCTGATAGATATGATATTGGCACATTCGGAGTAACAGCCGCTTCAATGATCGAATCCACCAACGCCGCTTCCTTTCCCACTTTACCGGCAGCGTCTGATTTGTTGAGATGACGACGCGCCCGAGAACTCGAGCGCAAAACGCGCACCAGATTGCTCCCAGCCCCAGCAGTCCCTTCAGAATCACTATGTCGGATTCGCGCGCGCAGGCGAGGCCTACCGCCCACTCGGGATTGGCAGCGAGGCCCTCCGGCGTGCTGCCCTTCACGGTCACACCGAATGGCCTGCACGGAGCTGTCGCCGGGCGATAGGCGACCCTGGAAAGCTCCTGGTCGGCGTGCCGGTAAAGCGGGAATGCCTTCACTGGGTACGACGTCGCACCTGCCAACTCGAAAAGCGCGTCTTCGGTATTCCGCTGCAAATCGTAGGTTAGAAATCCCACTCTCAGAAGGAGCTTTGCATCGATCCTCGACGCATCGACGGGAGATGCAGAGCCAGAGGTGTAATTTGTCATGGCAGGTAGGTCGAGCGGCGAAGGTATTTGTGAGGCCATGAATCAAAGCGAAAGCTGTACGCCTATGAGGTTACTGGTAACTTACTCTCGAGCTGTTTTTCATCGCGCCATTCTGTAACATCCGCGAGCCATTGGCGCATTCTGCTGTAGATATCGTTTCCAGAGGCAATCACGCGCGCAAAGCCAGCCGCTGCAATCCTCTTTCTTGCCCCTTCATTCTGCAGGTAGAATTCCGCCTTATCCATAAACTCGTCCGGGCTTTCGAAGAACTCCGCCTCTTTCCCTTCGCAGTAAAACTCCTGCATGGCAGGAGTTCGCTCGGAGAGAAGAAAAACGCCACAAGCCGGAATCTCCCACGATCGCGCCGTGTACTGATCGCGATTCCACTTGCTGAAGAAACAGGCTGCAATCTTGCTTGCACATAGCGCCCGCCGGTAGTCTGCGCCTCTGACGTGGAAGATGGGCTGCACAGCCTGATACACATCGCGCGGAAGCGCAGATTTCCATTCTGTATTCCCACCGAATATCCTGCACTTCAGCCCGGCCCGCGTAACTCTTGACAGGCATTCGATGCGAAGATCGGGCTCCATGTGTCCGGCGAAAACTACATCGGATCCAAAATCTCGTGGATCGGCCGCACTAATGCGGCATGGGAAATGCATCCACGGGATGTAATACATCATGAGGACCCGCACTCGTCTAACGCCGGATGCGGTGGCTTCATCGACATTGCACTTGCGGAAGACGTGGTATCCGTCGTACTCCCTAAGCGCTTCTTTCAGATGGCGGTATTCTCTGCGATCCGGTCGTCCAAACGGATCGTCGCAATGCAGTCCCGAGGTGAACGTGATCTTTGCAACGTGCGCGACGGTTTCGGCCGTGTAGTGGTGCCCCTGATAAAAGTGCGTCACGTCCGGGGGCGCCTCTTTGACGCGCTCTAGGACCAGCCGATTGACTTTGGCGATATCGGGACCAAACAAATAGCGCTGTTCGAGACGTCCAGCAAGGTTTCGTGGAATATGGGAATGCGTGTCGAAAAGCTCGGTATGGATTCCGAGATCGCGAAGCGCCTTAAGCCAGGCAAGTTCGTAGATCTCCCCGAACGCCGACCGGACGATGAGGACAGACTCGACTTTCCTTTTGCGGGGGCTCGCCATAATCTATCGAACGGAAACCAGGTTTACGAGGAGCTCGTTTGGCTAGCGCCCGTGGCGCAGGAATCGAATTGGGGAAGCACTGAAGCGCTGCTTGCTGCGGTCAGTTCGCTCTATGCGATCCAGATGTCCTGCCTGGGCGATATCTGCAGACGAATCAATTCGTGTTCCGGGCTGAGTCCGCACGCTGCGAATTCGCTTGGGAGTGCCGCGACGCTGCGGCATGCGCATAGATTTGTCCGAAGACCTGACTCCATCGCTGAGGACCAAACGCGGAAGCCAGTCGCCGACTTTCCGGCGAGCAGGCCGATAACCATGCAGGGTCTGCAAGGAGCGCCTGCCGCATTGCTCGCGCCGGCTGCCCGGGTTCACAGATGAAACCGTTTCGCGCGTTTAATAGATCCCGGTGAGCTCCCACTGCGGTGCTAAGAATCAATCCACATCCACTTAATGCTGCCTCGTGTACCACCAGGCCCCAATGATCCTCCATGCTCGGCAAGACTAAGAAGCGCGCATTTTGCATCATGCGCGCAACCTCCGCAGCCTCGGCAGATGAATGAACTTCGATCTCCGCAGATTCGAGTTCTGCACGCATAGGTCCGGCTCCGAGAGCTGCAATCCGGAAGTCCATGCCCTCAGAACGCAGCAAGCGCACCGCTTCAACAAGGCCCTGTAACCCCTTACGCGAAATGAATTGGCCGACAAACAAAAAGTGATAGGCTCGCTCACTCCATAGTGGCCCCAACTGGAATGTATCCGGATCGGCTCCGTAAAGGCCTGTGTAGACCGATCCGTCGGGCATCCCGAAGAGCTTCATTAATTCCCGCCCGCTGGCGCCGGGCACCATCGCAAAATCAACCTGGGGCCGATAGCGCCACCGGAAAATGTATTTTCCAATCTCCTGCCGCAGGTTGTGTTTGCAGTTATTGTCGACCATGGTGACCACTGTTCCACCCTGGCGCTTAACTTCTCGGGCGAGCGAACGAAAATTGGGATAGGCCCAGCCCGAATGGAAGAACAGGTGCGGTACCTGCAAGCCGAGTTGGTTCCAACGGAGACGTGGATCTTCAGGCGCAATGCAAATCGAGGTGCCTAGAGCGGCTTCGATCTCCTGGGGGGATCGGGGCCCTTGAGTTGCAATGATTGCGATCCTCTCTCGCAGCTTGCTCACCACAGGCCGCATAAGGCGAGCGCCGTAGTAAGGTAGCCCGTGCCACGCAACTGCAACCCTCATTGTGAAGTCGTCTTCCTGCATGGAATCGAACCATCTTCCCGGCGTCCCCTTCATGGGATGGAGCGATGAAGTTTCTTTGAGCGCGCTTACAATCACTGGTGTCTTCGCGGCAGGTCCAGCATATCCAGATACTCATCGACGGATGCAGTGATTGAAAGATGCAACTCGGCCTGACGGCGCGCACCTCGTGCGAATGCATCGTGGTTCTCGCGAATCTTTGTCACCGCGTCAGCCATGCGATCGCAAAACTCGTCATCGTGGTGGTAAGGTTTGGCCTGAATTGCGATGCCGCCTTCCGGAAGGACGAATTCGCTCGGTCCACCGTATGCCGGCATCACTACTGGGACGCCGCAGGCAAGGGCCTCGGTTACGACAATTCCACACGGTTCACCCGAGACGGGATGGAAGAGGCAGTGCATTCGCTGATAGAGCGGCGGCAATGCCTCGGAATCAACCCACGGCACGTAAGACGTTCTCGCCGCAAGATCTGGATCCTTCATTGCTTCGGACATGATTCGCTTGCAATCATCATCCATTGATCCAACCAACAGGATGCGATGATCGAACCGCAATCGTCCGGAAACCTGGAACAAGGTCGCAAGCCGGAAGGGGAAACGCAATGCTCCGGCCGATCCAATGACGAAGGGGCCGGATGGCGGGTGGGATGGCGGCCTGAACTCATTGAGGTCCAGCGCGTGATATATAACTCGAACCCGTGAAGCATCCGGCCATGGCATGTTCTGTTCTTCAGCAAGGCGCTGCCAGATGCCACGCACATGTTTTGAGATGAAAACGATCTTGCGGCCGCTTGCCAAAATGGAAAAGCCGCGATTCAAAATCAATTGCTGCTCGGCGGCCCTGTCGATCCCAAGCGCCTGCAGATGAGCCGGCTCGAACGTTTGGCCCAGGGTATGAACTGACGGTCGCCTATCCGCCAGGAGTTGCGGTACGAATCTCGCGAACCCCATGGTGAAAGCGTGAGTCCACGGAATGACGGATCGCCCCGTGTAATGAAATGGGAAAGACGTATAAGAATAATTCCTCCGGCGCAGTTCCTTGACAATGCGGCTGACGAAGATGCCCGCACTTTCTCTACCGTTTGCGCGAGGATAGACAAGGAGCCTCGTCGATTGCGCCTCCATTTTAGTTGCCATTCTTAATCAGCGGGCCGACGAGGGCATCTCGGGCAGATCGACACGATCATTCGGAGACAATCGCATTACTGAGCGTAGCTCCTCAGCGGATCTTAACGGCGGAGGTTGTACATCATGACGTGACCGTCAGGTGGGCGGCGCTCTGCGGCAGAGATTTTGCTGCGTGGATCACAATCTGTTCAATGGCACAGAAGGCAATAATCGGAAAGCCAATTGTAGCCATCTCATACACGATGATGGTCATGGTCATCGGTATCGTTGAAACGCAAAGCATCGCCAGAATATAGAAGCTCAACAGCAGAGTTCCCGAGTCTTTGGCAGAATCCTTCGCGGAAATGCAGTACTTCGCAACCCTGCCAATCACAAAGAATCCGCCAAATACGCCGAGCACGCCAAAGTTGAAGTAAAGTTCGGCGAGGGTCCCGGGCACGACGCCGTTGATGGATGGATCATCATAGATATACTGTCCAGCGAGCGCACTGATTGGTACTGGTTCCGGAACCTTGAAAGGAATGTGCAGCAAAGTCGCTGGAGCGTTAATGGTCATGGTCAGCCCCTGGAGCAGGGTTGAGCCGAGCGCATGGCCGTATCGACCCACCATGTCAAAGACAAGGCTGATCGTGGGGTACCTTCCCATTTGCCAGTCGAAAATGGCGGCCAATTGATTGGCTGCGAACTGGCTCGTGCTGATGTCGCCTTGAATGAGATCGTTGAGGCCGCTGTTCAGCATTGTGGTCGTTCGCGCGATGGTTTCAAACACAATGATCCCAATGACTCCAACAACAATGACGGCTGCAAAGCGCCGGAAATGCAAAGGAGCAATTTTCTTCACGACAAAGATCAAGGGCAACACAGCCAACAAACTCTCAGCGCGGCTGCCCGTCCAAAAGAGATTCAGGAGTATGCAGGTCGAACCGCCGACAAGCGCTGCAAAGGCGATCCTGGGATGATTCTTTCCGATTCGCGAAACCAGGAATGCTGTCAACAGGAAGATGATTCCCCAGGAAAGCCACGTGGACATGAATGCGAAACGGGCGGTCCCTTCAGCGAGTTGCCTCGAACTGTCGACGGTTCCAATGTCTTCAAGAGACTCTCCGGAACGGGAGAAAAGCAGGGTTGTGCCTGCAATGCCTATCAGCGTGAAAACAAACCCAGCGAGAACGAGCAATCTGGAGCGCACTCGGACAAGCTGTGGGCCGTTCTCAAGCGACGCCCGGCGCGCTGGCGCTAGTCCCCACCAAAGAGCCAATTGCGCAAGGAAGACGAGCGCAAGCGATAAGTACACGTGATGGAGTTGTGTATGGGTGTCAAGCGCGGCGATCTCATAAAAGCCGAGCGACACATAGTCAGTCCCGGTAAGGTGAACGAACGCTGACAGCGGGTAGGTGAGCAAGAACGTGCCGAGCACCAGCGTGTAGCTGTTCATGAAACTGCCGGTCCTGACTGCTGCACGAACCAGAATTGCGGCGGAAATTACAAGAACGATTGCGGCGAGCACCCCGGCACCCGGAGCGTCGACCCGCTCGCGCCGCACAAGCAAAGTGACAGCAACGAGTACCACGATCGCTGCAACGAGCCGGCGCCATGGAATGGCACGCGTGTTCTGTGTTTCTATCAGCACGGACTTTCGGCGACCTCTTCTTTGTTTTCCGCGAGAAACCTGTCCCTGAAAAGTTCTACAAGCGCAGAAGCCATGGCGCGAATAATGCTGGGCCGAATACCCCACAGCGATTGCAGGCGAACATCCCGCAGCGTGCCGAGATAGAGCGCCAGGCAAGTGAGATAAATGGCCTCTGAAATCAAGCTTGCGCAGCAGAATCCGAATGCTCCCCACCGCGGCACGAAAAACACACTGAGAAGGATGAGCGCTGTGAGATTGATGGCGGCTCCAACGGTGCCCGGAACGATGAAGCGGAGCCCGCGAAGGTTATTCTCCAGCGTTCTTGTCATGGCTCTCAGCGACATGGCGAGTGCAAGAGGATATGCGGCGGGAATCGCGTTGACATATGCTTTGCCGAAGCCGAACCGGATCACCGGATCGATAAGAGCGCAGGCGAAGAGAAAACTCGCTCCGGCCACGACCTGCGCCATCTGAAAACGGCGCAGCATCAGTGCAAATGAGGCGCCAGAGTTTTCGGCGCTTGAAACTTCGACAAAACCAATCTGCGTAAACGCTTCAGTGGTAATCGTGATGGGCATGGTTACCGCGAAGGCGATTGCGAAGTAACCAATTTGCTCCAGAGTCGTTGTGCGAATGAGGATAGCCCGATCGGAGTTGAGCAGAACGACAGCCGCAAGGCTCGGCGCGGCAAAACGAATCCCCAACGCGAGACACCGAGTATAGGCGCCGCGCGGAAGCTTTCTGTTGAGCCACCGCGGTTTGATGTGAATGAGGTGCAGAAGGCACTGCAGCAATTGGCTGCCCAGCGCGGAAAGTGCGGCGGCGAGCGGCGTGAGAGTGCCGGCGAGCCAAAGGATAAGAAGCGCGAGCACGTAGCCCGCCTGACCGGCGAGCGATACGGCATTGACCCAAGTGAAACGCTTCAAGCCGTAAGCCATGGCATTGAAGTACGGCACCAGAACCATGAATGCGCCGCACGCGCAGGAGATTTCAACTGGAACCGCTAATTGACGATTGTCGCCGGTAAGTGTGAGCGGTGCGCACAGCACGAAGAGCGGAACAGCGAGAAGAGCCTGAACAACCGCGAGGCGGAAGCCGGTAGTTAGGATTTCTTCAGTTCGCTCCGCGCTTTTGGAGATCAGGGCGGTGATCGCCTGGGGTGTCCCCAAACTGAAGAAAGCTCCCATCAGCGTGGGAAAGTACAGGAGAATCGCCAGCTCGCCGCGACCTATCGGCAACAATAAACGGGAGACCAGAAGGCCTGAAACGGCGCCAAGGCCTACGCGGAGCGCGTTTGCTCCCGAAGTCGAGACGTAAGACCAAATGAGATGTTTGCGGTGGTGAGGCGTCTTAGTTTTCAATGATTCGATCGCGAGTCACTCGTTGACTGGAATCGACTTGAATTCGGCCAGCAGTTGCGCAATGTGGCGATTGCCGGCGAGGATGCTGCGCCCCAAAATATAGAACCACGAGCCAAGTAGGCCCATCGCCATAAACATAAGGACGATGACGGTTCGCCGGGGCGCGGATTTTCGTTCCGGGGGTATAGCCTCTTCGACCACCTGGATCACCGCGGCGTTCCTCGCCTCATCCCACCGCGCGGCGTCATATTGTTTCAGGAGCAGGTCGAAGAGCGCCTGGCGGTACTCGAGCTCATGCTCCGCGCGCAGATAGTCCGAACCTGCGCCGGTCACGTCCGCGAAATCCAGGCCGCCGGATTCCGTAGAACCGCTGCGCTCTTCCAGTTTGGCTGATTGATCCTGCAGCGAGGAGAGTTGGCTCTCAAGCAACTGCACCTCGGGATTCTGCTCAGTCGAATAAGAGCGCAACGCCTGAAGCTGTACTTCCTTGGCCGCGACCTGCGCGTGCAGATCAGCCAATGACGTGATCAATGCTTTGGTCTGCGCGTCCAGCTGAACAAGGCCCTTTTGCTTTTGGATTTGCTGAAGCGCAAGCTCGGCTGAAACCAGGTCCTCCTTGGCGTCCCTTAATCGCTGCTCATAGAAAAGCCGCCTTTGCGACGCTTCAGTTACCGCCAGGTTCTTTGTGAGCGCGCGAAGTTGCTCAGGGTAAGCGTTGGCGATGTCGGCGGCCCGTTTCTTGTCGGTATCGGTCACGGAGATTGCGATTAGCGTGCTTTTTTCTGACGTGACAGCTGTACGATCGGCCAGCGCCTTTCGAGCGGCTGTCATATCTTTCGCGTGATAAACGCCCTCGAGGCCGAATTCTTCAATAATCCCGTCCGCGATGGGCCGCGAAGCCAGCAGTCCCAGATAAAGCTCATTGGGATTTCGCAGGCCCAATGATCCACCGGTTGCACCCGCCAGTGGGTTCGTGGCAGTTGGATTCAGCGACAATTGGCTCATCAGGAAGGCTGCAGACGATTGCGTTTGTTGCGGCGTCATGATCCTGGTTGTTGCCGTAAAACGCACCGGCAGCAGCAGGCTCACCACGATCCCAACAAGCGTTGCAATTCCCGTTACCAACGCCACCAGGCGCTTGCCACGCGCCAATTGCATGAGAGCTCCAAAGAAAGACAATGCCGCAGCGGGCTCCTCGAATGAGGGCTCCTGGTGCGTAGAGGCTGTTTCCCGAGTGATCACTGGACTCTGATTCATCGTGGCTCGCCGATCTGCTAGTAGGTCGTACCGAGGACGGCGCCCGTCAATGCTGTTTGCGAAAGGATTTGCGTGAAATACGGGAGCTGCTGGATAAATGTGCTCGGCCCCTTCAACTTCGGCGGAACGATGATCGCATCTCCAGGCAGCAGAGTTGTTTTGTCAAAGTCCGAGCGCCAAAGCTCGCCGTGAGTTTGGCGGCTGATCACCGTGCCGTCCGCGCGAATAAGAAAAATGCGTCTGGTATCTGCCTGGCGCGTGGGTCCCCCCGCATCGTTCAGATACGCGTAGAGCCGCTTCCGCCGCTCATAGCGGAAAGCATTCTCGTTGTATACGGCGCCGGAAACCTGAACGGTGTTCAGCTCCGGCGGAATGTAGAACGTGTCTCCGTCCTCGAGCGGAAATTCCGGAATATCATCGACGTTGCTCGCGTCGGGCTTCATGGCCAGAACCACGCGCCCCGTGGGCTGAACAGCCGCTAGTTGCGCGATCAAGGCCTGCTGGGCGCTCAACTGCGCCTGCTGCTCCTGGGTGCTGGGTGCGCCGACTGTGGAGGTGGCCGCATTTCGAGCCAGGAGGTCTCTCTGCATTTGCGCTGTCGATTGCCTGATTTCGAGCTCTTCGGCCTTGCGCGTGGAGAGGCGGTTGAGCTGCGAGGCATAGAGATAGGAGTGTGGAGTGAGCCCACCAGCGCGTCTCACGAGTTCGCGTAGCGTTTCTCCCGCATCGATGCGGTAAACGCCCGGCGCATTCACCTCGCCGTCAACACGGACGAACGCCGCGTGCTTATCGACGGGAAGAGGGATGTCTTTTTCAGAAAAGATGGTGACAACGTCTCCGGGCTGCAAAACAACGTTATCGGTCGAGGCTGGGTTATCGACGGCGTTGGCCAGGTTGAAGGCAATCAGGCGAGTGCTCAAATCGTGTTGATCGAGACGCTCAACGGCGGCGTAGTCCCAATTGATCTCTTCGCTGTTCCGAGCCGCCTCGAAACTGGTTTCGCCGCGCTGAATGGTTTCATTCTGGGCATTGGTTCTCGTTAGCTGATTGGTTGCCGTCTGTTGATTGCTTCCAGGCTGCGCATTCAGCTCCGCTTGCGGATTGATTCCGGTCTGCGCATTGAGCCCCGGTTGCATGTTTGTCGCGGTCTGTCCGGCCCGGGGAGCCTGGCCATTGGTTCCCGGCTGCGGATTCACCTCAGTCTGCTGATTAAATTCGTTCTGATTGTTGAGCTGTGTTTGTCCGGGTAATCCAGTTTGCCCATTCGTGCCCGTCTGGGGATTGAACTGATTCGGTGAAAGGCCAAACGGATGAGCGGTTCCCTGGGGCACTAGAAAATTCTGCTGATTCCAGTAATCCCGGGTGAGCAGGAACTGGCGGGTCGGAATGAGGTCGGAAACGCGCATACCGTCGTGCCACACGTAGCGCCCCGGCTGGGCCACATTGCCGCGCAGAGTAACCGCATTATCAAAGCGCGGCGAAAGCGGATAAATGCGCAGCAAATCACCGTCTCGAAGCACGCGCTTCATTCCGATATCGTCGAGAGCGAACGAATCCGCCTGCCGGCCTTCGTGATTCTCAATGCGCTCGAGCAGAACACGATCCGCGTTGGCCAGATTCGTCGCGCCACCGGCATCATCCAGGGCCGAAGCAACCGTCTCGTCGCCCTTGATTTCGTAAATCCCAGGCTCGTTGACACTGCCGATGATCGCTACCTGCGATCCCACTGGCGGAATATAGATCACGTCTCCGGGTAGCAACTGAGCATCGCGCGATTTGTCGCCTCTTCGCAATAAATCGTATAGGTCAAACTCCGTGACCACCGCATCGCCGCGCCGCAACTGAATGTGGCGCATGGAGCCGGTAGCGGAGGGCCCTCCCGATGCAAAGAGCGCATTCACCAGGGTGCTGAGCGAGCTGATGGTGTACACACCCGGCTGTCGGGCGCTGCCCAAGACAAAAACCTGAATGGAGCGAAGCTGACCCATAGTCACGTTGAGGTCAAAGTCCTTGTACAGTGTGGCGATGGACGAGTGCAGAAAGCTCTGCAGTTGCTCGAACCGCAGGCCGGCGACGGTCAAGGTGCCGATCGTGGGAACAAAGATTTGTCCGTTCCGATCCACGAGAACGCGCGTATCCAGATCGATCTTTCCCCACACATGAATGAGCAACTCGTCGCCCGGCCCGATCACGTAATCTGCGGGAACCGGAATCCGGTCAAGCGGCGCAAAAGTTGTGGGAGCCTCGTCGAACAGATCTCTGCCGAATACCTTCAGACGATGGCCAGCCTCGTCCTCTGCGAAAATCTGGAACTCCGTTCGCGTCGTAATGGGGCCAACTACTTTGTAGGGCGGCGGGATGTTCGTTAGGGGAGTAGGAGCGAGTCCGGAAGGAAGTGTATTCACACCGGGTATCGGTCCTTGCGGATAAGGCGTCGTTTCCGTGGAGGGAACCGTGTTTGTCGTCGGAGGACATACGGCCTCCAAGCCCTCTGGGACAGGGCCCGGCCCGGTTGGGCAGACAATCGTCTGCGACCCAGGAGCTGTGGGGGTTGTCTGCCCGCCGCAAAGGGCGCTGGGTAAGAGAAGAAGGAGCAGGATTCTATTTCTCATCGGATTGGCGTTCTTAATGCATGCCCGCTTTCGCTTGGATGTGTTGGCGCACCGTGGAACAGACGTTCTAAAAGTTGCGATCCGCCTTGAACAGGGCGATTTCGGCACTGAGTTTGTCGACCTTTTGTTCCAGGTTACGCATTTGAGCGGAGTATTCGTTGCGCGAACCATCGCCGGAACTCTCCTGGATTCCGCCGCTCAAGAGGCCGCGCATGGCTTCGCGCGCCAGGTCCGACACGCTGCGCGCGCCGGTGGCGACACAAATCCGCCGCAGAGTGGAGAACTCTTCTTCAGACATTCGGATGCTGACGATCCGTGACCTTGGTCTCAGGACTCTCATAATATTGAACTCAGGCTGGGAATCAGGACTTCAGCTGTTCAGCGCCGCTTGCAGAGGCGGGGGCAGAGGTCAGATGACTCGCGGGGTTGAACTCAAGCTTTGTACGCTCGGATCTGTTCCGGGTGGAATTGGGTTGCGACCTCAGCGGTCTCCGGTGCAGGCTTCGCCCCTCTCGGTCCCAAGCCGCTCGATGAACCGCTCATTTTCGCTTCAATAAAAAACACCATTTGGTCAGGCTAAAGACTTGATGGATGTGTGCCTCGCAGCCCGATGCGGCCCATTTGTGCCAAGCTTGGATTCGTGAGCGAGACTACCTTAACACGCGTATCCAGTGGAAGCAAGGGAAACGTATGACACATGAATACACATCTAAGTGATTGACTTCATTGCCATGTACGGTCGATTTCTCTCTTCATGCATGTGACCAAAGGCACCCTCTCGAGGTGGCGAGACCTGTCAATATCGATTGTGCAGCTGTCCCGGCCGACGCAGTCGTAAATAGACGAATGCGGCTCCCTGCATAGAGACTGCGCCACAGCAATCCAGCAGGACATCCCATGGGGATCCGGTGCGGTTGGGTAAAAAGGTCTGGTGCCATTCATCCAAACTGGCCACCAAGGCTGTGGCAGCAAGCGCCAATTCGGCATCGAAGAGAAACCGATAGCGAGGCAAACTCATCCACAAAGCGCGCAGCCAGGTCAGCCCCAGCGCGCCATACCCGACAAAGTGGCCGGACTTGCGAATGTAGTGGTGGATCGTTTCCCAGCGGGGATCTCCGATGGGTCCGAAGAGTGACTCAAACAAAATGCGCAGGGGATGCAACGTCCGGTCGGCGCCGAAATACTTTGTCGACTCCGCCGCGATAACGATGATTCCAACTGCGACCGGCCACCATGCTCCGATCCAAAACCCGGGTCCCCGCGGACAGGTCTCCGTCCGTGGGGCGGAGAACCTGAGGCCGCGCCGGCTACTCGACATGATAGTTGGGCGCCTCGCGGGTGATAATCACGTCGTGCACGTGACTCTCGCGCAAGCCGGCGCCGGAGATGCGCACGAACTTCGCCTTTTGCTGCAACTCCGTAATATTCGCGCACCCCAGATAGCCCATGCCGGAGCGCAAACCACCCACGAGTTGGAAGACCATCGCCTCCAGCGGCCCGCGATAGGGCACGCGGCCCTCGATCCCTTCGGGAACAAACTTGGCCAGCCGGTTTTCATTGGCGCGCTCGCGCTGCACCACGTCTGCGGGTCCGCTTTCCGCAACGGCGAGATCCGCCGACCCTTGAAAGTAGCGCTCGCCTGAGCCCTGGCTCATGGCCGTTAGCGAGCCCATGCCGCGATAGCTCTTGAAACTGCGCCCTTGGTAGAGGATGGTCTCGCCCGGGCTCTCGTCAACTCCGGCAAAGAGCGAACCGATCATCACCGAGCTGGCTCCCGCGGCAATGGCCTTGGTGACCTCGCCGGAGTATTTGATGCCGCCGTCGGCAATGACCGGAATCCCGTGCTTCTGCGCGGCGCGGTAAGCCTCGGCGATGGCGGTGATCTGCGGCATGCCGGCGCCGGTGACCATGCGCGTGGTACAGATGGAGCCGGGCCCGATACCCACTTTGATGGCGTCGGCGCCAGCGTCGATCAGCGCCATTGCGCCGTCATACGTGGCCACGTTGCCGGCCAGCAATGCCACGCCGGGGAAGCGCTTCTTAACCTCGCGCACCGCCTCGAGCACGCGAGACGAGTGCCCATGCGCGGAGTCAATGGCCAGCGCGTCAGCGCGGTTGCGCACCAGCTCTACGGCGCGCTCAAGAAAATCGCCTGTGGCGCCGATCGCTCCGCCCACGCGCAGCCGACCCTGATCGTCTTTGCTGGCGTTGGGATACTTCAGCTTTTTCTGGATGTCTTTGACGGTGATCAAGCCCATCAGCTCGTAGCGGTCGTTCACCACCAGCAGCTTTTCCACGCGGTGCTTGTGCAGGATTAGCTCCGCCTCTTCGAGCGTGGTGCCCACAGGCACGGTGATCAGGTGTTCCTTGGTCATCACGTCGCCAACGGGAATATCAGTGCGGGTTTCAAAGCGCAGATCGCGATTGGTCAGGATACCCACCAGACGCTTGCCCTGCGTCACCGGCACGCCGCTGATGCGGTAGCGGCGCATCACTTCGAGCGCGTCGCCGATCAGCTTCTCCGGTCCTACAGTCACCGGATCGACGATCATGCCGCTTTCTGATCGCTTGACCTTGTCGATCTCGCCGGCCTGGTCGGCGATGGAAAGATTGCGGTGCACAATTCCAATGCCGCCCTGTTGCGCCATGGCGATTGCCATGCGCGACTCCGTCACTGTGTCCATGGCCGAGGAGAGCAGCGGCGTGTTCAGCGTGATAGCCCGGGTCAGATGCGTCTGCGTGCTCACCTGCACCGGCACAACGTCGCTAAAGGCGGGCACCAGCAGGACATCGTCGAAAGTGAGGGCTTCAGGAAGATTCTCGGTAAGCATGATGGTATGAGGCGCCCGAGGAACAAGGACTCTTCACTGGCGGGCGGTTCCCACTATTGTAGCGGAGCGTGCCCGCCGCACCTGCGCCGATGATTTTGATTCCCGTCAACGCGGCAGCCGGGTAGACCAGTTCAGCCTCAATAAATCGTAGGCAATTCAGACCCTGACCTGGTGAATAGTTAAGCCGACGCGATGGGATAATATATGTTACTATCATTCAGATGATCAACGTCCGCGAGTACGTACAGCTGGATGGGCGCAGTCCCTTCGGCGAGTGGTTCGGTCGTCTCAACTCGGAAGCAGCTCGACGCGTCGCAATGGCGCTCTACCGTCTCGGATTGGGTAACTTCTCGAATGTGAAAGGTGTGGGAGGCGGGGTTTTCGAGTACCGCATCGACTTCGGCCCGGGCTACAGAGTGTACTTCGGAAAAGACGGCGAGCAGATCGTGATCCTGCTTTGCGGAGGATCGAAGATGCGCCAGCAGAACGACATTGCAACGGCAAAAGACTACTGGCTGGAATACAAGCGGCAGAAAAGGAGCGAACTATGGCGTTGACGCGGGATTTTAGAGAAACGGTGCAGGCGCGGGTGCAGAGAGACGAAAAGTTTCGCCGCGGCCTGCTGCGCGATGCAATCGAAGCTCTGCTGGCAGGCGATGGGCCGCTTGGGCGCGAGATTCTACGCGACTTCATCAATGCAACAGTCGGCTTTCCCTCACTCGCCCGAAAGACCGGCATCCACGTAAAGACGCTGCATCAAATGTTCGGTCCGAGGGGCAATCCGACTGCGGCAAACCTATTCCACATCATCGCCTGCCTGCAGGAGCAGGAGGGAGTGCGGCTGAGAGTGGTGGCGTAGGTGTCTGTTCACTTCTTCAGCGGCTTGCGGGCGAAGTAGAACAGCGAATACGCCAGCAGCGCGAAGGCTACCACCGAAACCCAATCATGATCGAGGAAGGTGTGAGGCAGGTTCAGAAGATCACGGTTGTCGTAGTAGGTGGCTTCAACAGCTTTCAGGGCCACGCCGATCAGTCCCGCGATGCCGCCGGCGGCGATGAGGCCCGATGCAAAGAGCGAGCCCGGAGAGATCTCTTCGCTGGCGCCGGATTCGCCTTCGCCCGAGCGCTCGGTAGCCCGGTCCACAAGCCACCGCACAACGCCGCCGCAGAAGATCGGTAGCGTGGTGCCGATGGGCAGATAAGCCCCGACCGCAAAGGGGAGCGAGCGAATGCCCAGCAACTCGACCGCGATGACCAGCGATACGCCAAGCAGCACCAGTCCCCACGGGAGCTTGCGGCTCAGGATTCCATTGATGACCGTGGCCATCAGGCGTGCTTGCGGCGCGGGCGCATTCGCCGATCCGATTCCCTGAATCCAATGCACTTCGATGCGCCCCGTGGCCGGCGAATAGAGATACTTGCCATCCTGCAACCCGGTCGATCCGATCGAGTTCAGCAGAACGTACTCGGATTTCTGGTGCGTGGTAATGGTTTTGCCGTCGGGCCCCACCACGCGAATTTCGTTCGGGAGATGGTTCGTGTCGTACTGAATCGACACACCGGGATGCGGAGCGCTGAGGTTCCACGGTTGCGCAACTGCGTGAAACTCCTGCAAGCCGACATTCATGAGGTTGAGCGTGAATCCGATGACGAGCGTCGAGACGACGACGCCGATCATTAGCGCGATCTGTTGCAGCCGGGGCGTCGATCCGACAATGTAGCCGGTTTTCAAATCCTGCGAAGTGTCGCCGGAGTTGGATGCGGCGATGCAAACAACGCCACCGATCATAATGGCGAGCGCACCGAATGCCGGCGCGGTCCAGCCTTGCATCAGAAAGACTGCCGCCGTCGCCATGAGGGTTGCAATCGTCATTCCGGATACCGGACTCGCCGACGATCCCACGAGGCCAACGATGCGCGAGCTGACAGTGACAAAAAGAAACCCGAAGACAACAACAAGGAGCGAAGCAGCGAGGTTGGCCGCCCAGCCCACAAACGCGCCGGGGACCGGCTTGAATTCGAGAAAGATGAACATGCAAACGACGATGAGAAGTGAGCCG
Organism: uncultured Acidobacteriaceae bacterium; assembly: GCA_963823805.1. GTDB lineage: Bacteria > Acidobacteriota > Terriglobia > Terriglobales > Acidobacteriaceae > Telmatobacter. The sequence continues at coordinate 1,721,670 of CAWGMW010000003.1, forward strand.
ATAAGAACGACGGACATAGGAAGGTCGTTCTCGGTGCGTGCGGGTTTGGCCAGCACGGCGCCCGCGCCCTTGCGCATGGTACGCACTCCGGCTGTGAGCGCATTCCAAATGGTAGGCAGAGTCTTGATAAGCGTAATCAGCCCGGCGGCCGCAACGGCGCCCGCGCCCATGGGCTTGATATACGTGGCCCAAAGATCGCTCGGGCCCATCTGCGCGATCGGTGTCTGGCCGGGATAGACGGGGTTGGGCAGCGCCTTTCCGAAAAAGTAAATCAGCGGCATGATCACCAGCCAGGAAATGACACCGCCGGCGAAGATGATGCCGGCCACTCGTGAACCGATGATGTAACCAACGCCCAGGTACTCCGAGGTCGCATCGGCGTTGATGCTGGCGCCTTTCAGCACATGCTGAGGGCCGAAGTCGGGTTGATACTCCGGCGAGCCGGGCCACGCGCTGAAGAGGAATTTGTTCTGTAAGAACGTATACAGGCCGCCGAGGCCAAGGCCAAGAAAGACGCGGCTTGCCAGCGAGCCGCCTTTTTCGCCCGCGATCAGCACGTCGGCGCATGCCGTTCCCTCGGGATAGGGCAGTACACCGTGTTCCTGGACGATCAGCTGGCGCCGAAGTGGAATCATGAAAAGGACGCCCAGCCATCCGCCGATCAGCGCCAGGATAAAGATCCGGGAGTACTCGAGATCGAATCCCAGGAAGACCAGCGCGGGCAAAGTAAAGATGACGCCCGATGCGATCGACTGCCCTGCGTTGCCCGTTGTCTGAACGATGTTGTTTTCAAGAATCGAAGCGCGGCCAAAGGCGCGAAGAATGCTGATCGAAAGCACTGCAATGGGGATCGATGCGGCCACGGTGAGTCCGGCGCGCAGACCCACATAGACCGTAACGGCGCCGAAGATGAGCCCGAAGAAGCATCCGAGTAGGATCGCGCGAAGCGTGAACTCCGGCGGATGCTGATCGTCGGGAATGAAGGGCTGAAAGTCGGCCACGGAGAGCCTCCGGATGATGGATTGCAAAGTTTCTGTGAAACCCCTGAAGGGCGAGTTTAGCAGCGGGAGGGGTGGATGCGACATCGCCCGGCGCCGGCTTTGCGAAATGAACTCCGGTCGCGTAGCTTAGGTTCATCCGCGATTCAAGGAGAGCCTTGGCCCATGACTGGTTCTGCGCTCGATTCGGCGCCTCGGCGTTTGCTTTCACTCAACGTCCTCCGCGGCCTCACCATGGCCTTCATGATCATGGTGAACAACACGGGCGGTGAGGGTGCGTGGACCGAGATGCGCCACGCCGACTGGAATGGCTTTACGGCTACGGATCTGGTTTTTCCCACTTTTCTCTTCGTAGTGGGTGCGTCCATCGTCTTCTCCATCGAGGCGCGACTCAGGCGCGGCGATTCCCGCGCCAGGCTGGCATGGCACTCGCTGTGGCGCGCGGCTGTCCTGATTCTGCTCGGTATTGTGGTCAACAGCTTTCCCGATTTCCAACTCGACCACATGCGCTTCTACGGTGTGCTGCAGCGCATCGCCATCTGCTACCTGATCGTGAGCCTGTTCTATTTGCGGGACCGGCGAGTATGGACCAAGGTTGCGCTTCTGGTCTGCGTACTCATGGGCTACTGGATTCTGGTGCGCTGGGTTCCGGTGCCGGGAGCGGGCGTGCCGGGCCGCGACATCCCGCTACTCGATAAAGATCAGAACATCGTCGCATGGCTCGACCGGCAACTGATGCCGGGACACCTTTACGAAAAGTGGCCAACTTACAATCTGCACGACCCCGAAGGTCTTCTCAGCGACATTCCTGCTGTCGGAACAACACTCCTTGGTCTGCTAGCTGCGTTGTGGCTCAGCGGCAACTGTGCGGCAAGGGCGAAAACTCTCGGCCTGGCAGCGGGCGCCGCCGCCTGCCTTGCCACAGGTTATTTCTGGTCGGTCTGGCTGCCGCTCAACAAGAAGATGTGGACCAGTTCCTATGTTCTGGTCGCTGCCGGATGGTCGCTGCTTCTGTTTGCGCTTTTCTATGGGGTGGTTGAGCAACGAGGCTGGTGCAAGTCCGGCTGGAGCAAGGTGCTGGCCTGGCCTTGGCTCGTCTTCGGTTCGAATGCCATTGTGGCCTATATGATCAGTGAGCTGCTGGGCGCGACCCTCGAGCTGCTTCGCTTTTCTGTGGGCGGACGGCGGACAGACGTGCTCAGCTTCTTCTACGAGCATATCTTCGCGCCCATCCCAGATCCGGGCTGGAGGACCTTCGCCTACTCCGTTTCCTACACTGCCGTCTGCTTTCTCCCCGTGTGGGCCCTTTACCGCGGGAAGATCTTCGTGAAGGTGTAAATTGTGCGCGTGAGTTTCCGCAAGGCACGAAATGACACGCCTTGACGCGTGCAGCTCGGCCGGCAGCGGCACATGGTTGCAGCCGGTTGCACCGAAGGAATCATTCAACCTCTGTCCAGTGTGGCGCGCTTCCTTTCCGTTTGACGTAGACTGATTCTCAGTTTCAATTACATTATTCTGGAGTTTTCGATGTCCAAGACTGTTTCGTACGCCCAATGGTCTCTGGAACCCTATTGCATCGGCCTCAAGCTGCGCTCCCTGCGCACCGCCAAACGGCTCACGCTTTCCCGCCTGGCCGGCGAGACGGGGCTTTCCACCGCGCTGCTCTCCAAGCTCGAAACCGATCGCATGATTCCTACGTTGCCCACGCTCGCAACCATTGCCCGCGTCTATGGAGTAAGCATGAGCTACTTTTTCTCGGAACCCGCGCGCCACACTCTGTCCATCACGCGCAAGGCGCACTTGCAGGGCGACGGGCGCGGCATGGACTCCATGAGAGTGACGCCATTAAACGCCGGAGGCAGAGGATTTCGCCTTATTGCGCAAATGGTCGAGTTTCCGCCCGGCGGCGCTGGCGCAGCGATAAACGCTTTTCAGGAAACCGGCGCGGTCGTCTACGTGCTTGAAGGGCGCCTTCGGCTGGATGCGGGCGGGATGCACGAAGTTCTCGAGACCGGTGACTGCGCGTGCATGGAAAGCGAGATGCCCCTCGCATGGAGCGCTGCCGATAAGCACCATTGCCGCGTTCTCGCCGTGATGCCTCGCGGAGAGGCCGTTGCGAAGCCATCCGCTTGAAACGTTCTTTAGAGCGGTGAGTTCCGAAACTGCAGGCCAAAGTGAACTCGACCCCTGTCTGCGAGTTCCTGTTTGCCTCCCTCGACTTCGCTCTGTAGCATGGTTTGGAACTCACCGCTTGAGGGATAATGCAACTCAACTCCAAATTGTTTCGCGCCACGCTCTCTGGGGCTTTGGCCGGCCTGCTCTTCGGTTTTGACACGGTCGTCATTTCCGGCGCGATCGACGCCCTGGTTCGCCTTTACGGATTAAACCCGCAGGAAAAGGGATTCACGGTAGCCATCGGGTTGGTCGGTACGGTGATTGGCGCGCTGGCCGCCGGTCACGTGGGACAAAGGCTCGGCAGCCGCGAGACGCTGCGCATCACCGCGCTGCTTTACGTCGTCTCGGCGCTCGGATGCGGGCTCGCTTGGAACTGGCCGGCCTTCATGGCGTTTCGCTTCATCGGCGGGCTCGGTATTGGCGCGTCGTCGGTTCTCGGTCCGGTATACATTGCCGAAATTGCTCCAGCCAAGTTGCGTGGCCGGCTCGTGGCGGCCTTCCAGTTGAACGTCGTGTTTGGCGTCATGGCGGCCTACATTTCCAATTACGTTATTCGCACCATGCACCTGGGCGCGGCAGAATGGCGATTTCAAGTGGGCATCGCGGTGGCTCCGGCCGCGGTCTTCCTTGCGTTGCTCTTCGGAATACCGCGCAGCCCCCGCTGGTCGGTATCGAAGAATCGGAACGATGAGGCGCTGGCCGTATTGAAAATGATCGGCGAACCCGAACCGGAGGCGGAGCTGGCGGACATTCAGGCAGCGCTGGCGCAGGAACACGCAACGGCACACGAGAGGGTCTTCCAATGGAAGTATCGCTACCCATTGTTCCTCGCCATCACAATCGGCGCATTCAACCAACTCGCCGGGATCAATGCGATTCTGTACTACCTGAACGATATCTTCGCCGCGGCCGGCTTCAGCCAGATTTCGAGCGACCAGCAGGCAATCGCTATCGGCACAACCAACTTTCTGTTTACCATCGTCGGCATGGCCCTGATCGACAAGCTGGGGCGCAAATCATTGCTCTTAATTGGCGCGGCGGGATGCGCAAGCTGCCTCGGCGGCGTGGCCCGGGTGTTCGCCACGCAAACCCATCGTGGCGACTTGCTTTGGCTCCTGGTCACGTTCATTGCGTTTTTTAGCGTTTCGCAGGGCGCTGTGATCTGGGTTTACATCGGTGAGGTCTTTCCTACCGCGGTTCGTTCCAAAGGCCAGGGCGTGGGCAGCGCCAGCCACTGGTTCATGGACGCAATCATCGCGCTGATGTTCCCCGTTGTGGTGACGATGATGAGCACCGCTACGCCGTTCGTGTTCTTCGCCGCGGCTACGGTTGTTCAGTTTGTTGTGGTCGCGCTCTTTTATCCCGAAACCAAAGGCCAAACTCTTGAGCAGTTGCAGCGCAAACTCATGCGGACATAGATTCGGGGCGAATGACTGCAAAAGCGCGCCGGAACGCGGGCCTATTTCGTACCGGCGCAACCGTTGCAAGGTGGAACGACAAGCTCACTCTGATTCGATCGATTGGATGCTCCTGGCAACGTCGCTCCTGAGCGTCTTCTCGTCAGGAGGAAACATCGCTCGTTCCTGCGCGGCCAACGCGTTGAGCAGTCCGGTGTAATTCTCTGTCACGCATCCCGAGAATGCGGTAAAGCCCAATGCCGAAGCCATGGCGCAGCTGACCTTGACCACCTCGCCCAGATCCCACGCGCCGTCCGTGGGCAACTCCGAATGATGATCGGCGACGATTGCTTCGAGGCTTTCCGGCAGCTTCCAGTCGCCGATAAGCTGCCGCCCAATCTGGCAGTGGTCCCAGCCGAACAACTCACGCTCTGCTTCCAGCATCGAGACTGGAACGCCATGATGCTTCTCCAACAGTGCCGCGTAACCCTTCGGCTGAATCACCGCCAGCGCCATGCGCCCGATGTCATGCAGGATGCCGCCGGTGTATGCGATTTCCTTGTCGAGCGAACCTGACTCGGCGATCCGTCCCGCGATGATGGCGCATGCCAGGTTGTGCCGCCAAAGGTTACGCATAGCCGGGTAGTTCATCGCCTTGCCCAGATACGCTCTTACGCCCACCGTCACGCACATTCCCTGAAGCGTATTTGCTCCCAGCACTGCCACAGCCTGCAGAATCGTCGTCGAGGGATAACGCGGTGCGTAGAGCAGAGAGTTGGATACCGTGAGAACTTCGCTGGCGAACGCCGGGTCTGTGGAGATCAGATCGCACAATTGATGCAGTTGCACATTCTCGTTGTTGGCCAGTTGCAGCACCCTGACGGCAACCTGCGGAAACGGCGGAAGGCGCAGATACGCCCAGGGCACCGCGGCGGCGTCCGCACTTCGCTGCTCCAATCTGTTCAACCCCACTCGCCGCCCCCTTTCCGCAGATTTTCCCCGAGACCCGGGATGCGGCGTGTGCATTCGTCAATTGCTACCGGCGCACCGCCGCTGTCACGAATGTTCCTGTAACTGAATTTCGGCATGCAAGAGTGTTTTCAACAGGGGAATTTGATCGCTGCGGCTCGAAGGGCGTGGCTCGAACTCATCTCGCAACCCAGACTTTTCCGTCCGTACTCAACCAGACCTGACCGTAGTCATTAACGAGTTCAAAGACTGCATCAGAGTGGGACACAGCGCCGGAGCCGGAGGTGTCTTGGGAAGCTTCGGAGCTGTCAGAGGCGGCCGCTTCCCGGTTTTCCTCCTCCTCCCCTCTCCTTCGGACAACCGTGGCGCGCCTAGTCCACTGCCGCTTCACTTCATCCCACGTCCCTCCGGAGTCCTCGCTGAGAAACAGCGCGCCCGACTTGTCGATGGCAAGCATTCGCGGACCCACATGCGTCATCGAAATTGCAGGCAGTCCGCTGGGAAGTTGAACCAGATTCGCAGCCCGCGCGGCAGAAAATGCGCCAGCTCTCAGCCCCATGAGTGACCCGGCGCTGGAAGCGGGAGCAGGCTGCGTTTCAAGCTGCTGGTCAGTAACGACGACCCGCTCGCTGCTGTCCGCGCCGCCGCTCCCCGCAGTGCCGCTTCTCGCCCCGTTTTCATCGGCCAGCTTTGTCGACATAGCGGCTAACAAATGCTTGTCCCTCGCCTCCATCTCGGCCTCGGCCTTTCTTTTTCGCTCCTCGTCATACGTCGCAACTTCGGATCCCGTCTTTTCGTCCGCCGATGTCCCCGACGGAGCGGGCGCCACTCCCATCATTCCCTGGGTTCGGACAACCGGTGCCTGAGCTTCGGCGGCGGGAGACGGTGGCTCCTCCAGCGCGCGGTCAAGCTCTTGCTCTTCCTTGGCAGTCAGTATTGGCCCGCCCTCATCGTTGTACGGGTCGATGAATTCAATCTGAGTCTGCATTCTTGCTGCGGCCGCCCGCGCTGGCTCGCCCGGCGCCCTGCCCGCCCCAGCCTTCTTTTCGGGAGAGCTAGCCGGAGGCGGCGCAGCTTGCGCTTGCGGCGGCGGAGAGGCCTGCGGAGGCATCGGCGCTTTCTCGTTCGCTTGCTGCCGCTCAACTTTGGCCACTTCAGCGTTCCGTTCCGAATCCAGCTCGTGCACGTAAATCGCAATCACAGTCGACGCTGCGATCGCTGCTGCGGGAACCAGGGCAAGCCCCCAGCTTCTGAACCAAACACGCGACCCGACAGTCGCACGCTGCCGCGCCGCAACCTCCGCACCCGCCGCCTCACGCGCCAGCGCTATCACCTGCCGGCAGCGGCCGCACGCGGCTAGATGTTCGAGCACCTCGCCGCGCTGCCGCTTGCCCAGTGCCTGCTCGGCAAACGCGCTCAACGTCTCAGCGTCGGGATGTGACTCGTGTTGGCCGTTTCCACTCATTGCCGCACTCATGGCGCCACCTGTTCCTGGAACGCTTCCGTCTGCGAATTTTGCAGAAGTTTTTTCAGATTCATATCCAAATCGCGCGGATCGGCCCCCAGCGCCTCTTCCGCCGCGCGCCTGCTCAGTCCGTTGCGCTGCAAATTCCTGAGCACCTGCTTCCGCGTTTCTTCGGTCGCGCGCTTGAGCTTGCGGCTCACCGTGGCTTCGTGCACCCCCAGCACGCGCGCAATCTGCAGCAGCGTCTGCCCGTCAAGATAATAAGCCGCCAGCAGGAATCGCTCCTCTGCGTCGCGCTCTTCCAGCGCACCTTCAATGGCCCGCTCCAACTGCGAAAGCTCTGTAGCAGGCGTCTCTGGCGAAAGTTCTGCCGCTGGCGCATCCATCTCTTCCAGCGTGTCGTCTAGAGGCTTCAGGCGCCGGCTACGGCGATAGTGATCCACGTGGCGCTGGGCCAGCGTCGTTCGCAGCCAACCCATCAACGATCCACGCCCGCGATATGAGAGCAGCGGACAGCGCCGCTCGCCCTCGCGCGTGTTCAATCCATAGAGCTCCGCGTAAAGTTGATCGGCCAGATCGCGGCCCAGCGTCTCGCCGCCAGCGATAGAAATGGCCGCCCGAATCAGCGGCTGCCGGTGCTGAGCGATGAAGTGCTCCCACGCGCGCTCGTTGCCCGCCGCACAAGCGCGCGCGAGCACTAGGTCGCCGAGGCAAAGCCCGCGAAAGAAGGCTGCCTGCTGTCGCTGGGTCGGTGCGGTGCTTTCCGCCAGACCAAAGTTCCACGCCGTTCCCGCTTCAAGCAGGATGCGATCGAATTCGTCGCGCTCCAGGCCCCAGCCGGCCGCATCGCTCGCGCGCCAAAGCTCGTCGAGCAGACTGCGGTCCATCGCTCCCTGCATTGCAGGGAGTTCGGCTTCTGCCACGCCGGCTACGGTCTCAGCTGGCGACATTCTCACTGCCTCGCGATTCGACTGATTATTTGGACGTTTAGAGCCTCTTTTTGGTCTCCGAGCAGAATGTCCACCAGCCTGAGCCCACAAAAAAAGTTCTGCAAGGTTCCGCCCGCCCGGCGTTCTTCCATTGAAGGCCGGTGCGGCGAACCGCGAGCCGGCGGAGGAGACCTATGAAGCATTGGGGCAGAATTGGGTTGGTAGTGGCGACAATGCTCGTCGCGGCCTTGGCAGTTCGTCAATTGAGAAGCGTGAAAGCAGCCGGCGGCCCGGCACAGGGCGAAGGCGGCCCCTACCGCGTGCTGGCGCCCATCGAGAGCGGCAATCTTCTGCTGTTCCCGGTGGTGCGCGCAGACGACAAATCAACCGGCGAGACCCCGTTCATCACCCTCGATGAAGGCCTGAAGAGCGGAGACGTCGAAGTCACCGAAGCTGGCCGCGCCCGAGAGCTCGTGCGGCCGCGTGGATCTTCGCATTCGCCGGCTCAGGACTACGTCGATCGCGGCGACGAGGTGAACACGCTGGTTCTCGTCAACCACTCCAAACACCCGCTGTTGTTGCTTGCGGGCGAGATCGTCACCGGCGGCAAGCAGGACCGCATCGTCGCCAAGGATCGCATCGTTCCCGCCGACGCCGATCCCATCGACCTTGGGGTTTTCTGCATCGAGCCGGGCCGCTGGACCGAGAGTTCGGCCACATTCGGCGCAGCCGGAAAATCGGCTTCGAAGAGCTTCATGGTCCAGCCCGAGGTACGCGAGCGCGCCATGGTCGACCAGAACCAGCAGCAAGTATGGAACTCGGTGAACGGCGCGATCTCGCAGATGGAAGTGGCGGCGGCACCGCCGGTGGGCTCCGGTGGATCAGCCCCCGAAGGCTCGTATCACCGCTCTCTCGGCACAAGCAGCTACGCCAAGGCAATGCAGGATTCGGGTGTCAGCGAGAAAGTCGATGAGGCCGCCGCACCCGTGATGAACGCCCGCGAGCAGGTCCTCACACAGTTGCGCGAGGAGCATGCTGTCGGCGTGGTGGTAGCCGTTCGCGGCGAGATCATCTGGGCCGACCTCTTCGCAAACACCGATCTGCTCTCCCGTTATTGGACCAAGCTGGTCCGTTCCTACGCAGCCGAAAGCCTGACGGAAGGCGACGATCATCCCAAGCCCACCTTAGCCGACGCGCAGCATTTTCTCGACGCACCCTCGGGCGGCGCAGAGAACAGCGAAGGCGAAGTCGGCATCTACCGCTATCGTGAACTCAAGAGCAGTGGCACGGAGACCTTCGTGCTCGAATCGCTGCTGCCCGGCACCGGCTACGACGTGCACCTGAGCAAAATGAAGCTCCGCGGCGAGGAGAGTCAAAACCTAAGGCCGCAACCAACCAACCAGCCGCCGAGGTTCCGCCCCGATGTCTACAACCCCGAAATCGTCCGCTGACTCGCCGCGCGCCCATTCTCTCCGCGTCCGCCGCAGCCCACCGCGGTGGACGCGGAGATAGCATTCAAGTCGCGTTTATGATTTGCCGAGCGCTGCCTGCCTGGCTCGCGCCAGACGAGGCGCCGCCATCAGCGTGAGAGCCACGAGAAAGATTGACGCGGCAATGTAGGCCAGGTGGCCGTGACGCAGGTCTTCGGTTACGAGCTTAATTGCGACCAGGGCCATTGCCGCGTACCCGAGTCGCGTCAATTCCGGTCGCCGCCAATGCGCTCCGCTAAACACCAGACCGAGCGCCGCCGAGCACAGCGTCAGCGTGCGGATGAACGCCAGGTGGTGTGGGCCGGGCTGTATGCGGAGCGTGGCCAGTCCTGTAAGCGCCTCCACAAGCAGCGCAGCCAGGGTCGCGGCCGCCAAAGCGGCAAAGCCAAGATGAAGTGTTTGCGTTACCCAGGACTCGCCCTCGTGCGGCTGCGCGGCCGCATAGCAGAGAATCGCGGAACACGCGATCATCCAAACGCCAGCTTGCGGTGCGCCCTGCGGCGTCCCAACCAACGCGCTGGCAAGAAAGCTCATCAATCCTGATTCTGCGGCCCCAGCCAGCAAGAACACCATCCCGTAGAGCTCGAAGGCCAGCCGGTTCCTTCGGCTTCCCACAAGCGTCGACGCGATCGCAGCTGCGCCCAACAACGCGATTGTGGCTGGCGCTGGGAGGCACAAAAAGCTACCGGCCAAAAGCAGCGCCGCACCCCACGCAGAAAAGACTGAGATGTTGCGCGGTTCCTTCGCGCGCTCAAAGACCTTAAAGACCACTGCATAGACTGCCGCGGCCAATGCCAGGCAAACCGCCCCAATCATCACTACGCTGCCTTGCGGACCGAAGTCCGCCACACTCACAGCAGCCAGCAGAAATGCAATCGTCGTCTGGAATGTTGCAAAGACAGAGACTCGTCGTCCGCGTGCCAGCGTTTGCCAGCCTGCACTCGACGCAAACAACAGGAAGATCGCCACGCCGGGTGCAAGCAATGCGGTCCTGCCCAACAAAGGGTATTCTTCGCTTGTAAATTGCGGCGCAAAGTAGATATAGATCAGGATCCAAATTGCCGCATCAGCAGCCAACGCCGCCAGCGCGCGAACCTCCGGCACGCTCTCCATCCCCGGAGCAAACTCGCAGACCGCCATGAGCACAAGCAGTGCGATCACGAAGGGCATCAGCGTGTGTGAGGCAACGGCCAGCGCCAGCGCGAGCCCCGCTGCCGCCACGCATCCGACTCGCAAAATCGGTTTCAGATCTTGTCCCCACGCCAGGCCAACAGCGGCAAGCGCAAAGCCGCAAACCACGCAAGCAGCCATCGCTGGTGAAATCACATGGAAGCGCAACGTGAGCTCCCAGACCATCGGAGCCAGGATGAGCGCCGAGGTTCCGGCGTAGATAGCGCCCGTGAAGCGCAACCCGCTGCGCGTCCGTGCCGCCCACACCAACCACGCGAAGGCATAAGCGATGCCGGCGGCAGCCACGGCCAGCCGGGGAAGCGAGCTGGACTCCTCAACCGCGCGCAGCACATAGGCGCCTGCGACGCCCAGCATCGCCATGCCCAGCACGGAAAAGATGCTTCCGGGCGACGCGAGGGCCGTCGTCGCCTCACTTAGAGCAGGCGGCTCAGTCTCCAATTCTGGCGTGGGAAGTGGCCAGCGCGCTTCGAGCGGGTGCTCCAGCGCGTGCACGCGCCGCTCCAGCACCTCCATGCGTTTCTCAAGCCGCCCGAATTCGTCGGGAAGATCGTGCATGGCTCCCCCGATCTTTCTCTGGCGATGCTGTCTTCAATCGCCCGTCGTGGCTTCGTGCAGGCTTTTATCCGGCCACGGAGGCAGCAGCTTCACCAACGCCCAAAGAAAGAGCAGCGGCAGAATGGTCAACCCGATGGCTGCCAGCAGACCTTCGCGGGTCACGAGTTCCATCTTGTAGGTCGTGTACCCGAGAAAACTCTTTGAGAACAGTTGGCCGCCGATCACCACGTTCCAGCGCATGGCAAACACGCTGATCATAATCAGGCAACCGGAAAGCACAAAGATGCGTTTGCGCGCAACTTCCGGCAGCTTTACCACCTGTGTGATGAAGAGCAGGATCAGCGGCACCAGCGTGCCCACGATAATCTGCAGCACGATCTGCGAAAAGAAGAGCCGCGTGTGCACCATGAAATTCAAGCTGCGGAACGATTCGTCTGCCTCGTAGATGCGGTGCACCAGGTCCAGCATTTCCAAACTGAAGTCGATGATGAAGATGTAGAACATGTACATCGCGATTGCGTCCACGCAGCGCATGTCTATCTTCTGCCCGCGCAGCTTGGTCGTAGCCATGTAAAGCAGCATGACGGCGGCGATGCCCGACACCATGGCGGAAAAGATGAACACCACTGGCATCAGCGGCGACGACCACCAAGGATTGGCTTTGATAGAGCCGAAGATGAATCCTACGTAGCCGTGCAGCAGGAACGCTGAAGGAATGCCGATCAGGGTCACAATCCATCCGACCTTATCGTCTATGTGAAGCGCTCGCTCGCTGATGTTGCTCGAGCCCAGCGTCATGACCTTGTAGATGAGGCGCATCACACCTTTGGACTGTTGCGACATCAGCACAATGTCACGCCGGTAGTCGAGCCAGATTTCGAACACCAGCACCGCCATCAGATACCACAAGTACACGTATCCGAACATCGCCATGGCCGAGGTGCTGTGCGGCGTGAAGTACATCTCCGGCGAGCGTTCCGGGTGGCCGAGGTGCAACTGCAGCGGCAACGGCGCGTCCAGCAGGAATGCAAGGGCCGTCAAAAGTGCCAGCCGGTAGGTCGGCTTGATCGCCTCCACGCGAAACACGCGCTCCAGCGACGCCAGAATGAACGCGCCAGCCACCAGCCCTGTGATGTACGGATAGAGGACAATCAGCACGCTCCAATACAGCGTCACTTCGTTGGGATAAATGTAGCCTTCAACACCGCTCATAATGCCTCGCCCATCCTCTACTCGGTCCTCGTCTCTAGTCCCTTCGTCCGTGCTCTTCTCACCGCACCGAACCATCCAGACCGTTATAGAAGGCCTTCGCACCGGTTGCCATCTGAGGTTTCAACACCTGCACCGTGTGAGTCTTCAGAAACTCGTGAATCGGATCATTGGGATTCTTCAGGTCGGCCAATTGCCGCGCTCCCGTCGGACAGGCCTCGCAGCAAGCCGTCGTCAGTCCCTTGGTAATTCGGTGGTAGCACAGCGTGCACTTGTCCGCGACCTTCTTCGTGGGATGAATGTAGCGGCATCCGTATGGGCAAGCCTGCACACAGTAGGCGCAGCCCAGGCAATACTTCTGATCGATCAAAACCACCCCATCCGGAGTGACAAACGTCGCGCCTACGGGACACACCTGCGTGCAGGGTGAATCCGCGCAGTGGTTACACATTTTGGGCACGAAGAAAAACTTACCTTCTTCACCCGCTGCGACTACCGGAAAACCCTCTTTCCCGCCATCGGGCGAGATGACTTCGGGATTCTCAAGATGCCAGTCCGTGCGGTGGTACCGCTCTACCCAGGTACGGAAGAATCCATCGGGCACATCGTTCTCCGCCTGGCAGGCGCGCACGCAGTTGCCGCAGCCGATGCACTTGGGAATATCGATGAGCATGCCCCACCAGTGCTCGCTCATCTGGTAGTTGGGCGAATCCCCAGGTGTTCCGGCCAGCACGTGTTTCCAAGCCACGGCCGCCGCCGGCAAGAGGATCAGCAGATGACGCCGGCTGATGTTCATTTCGCGCCTCCCTTTGCCGCGCTCGCGCTGGAGTCGGAACCAATAATCGGGCTATGTGGGTTGTGACAGGTCTCGCACGGAACGCCTCCCGAGTGATCCGCTGGATCAACTTGCGGAAAGCTCGCCGGCTTGGCCGCGCTGGCTGTATGGCAGCGCGCGCACAGCACCGCCGTGTCCAGCTTCACCGGCGTCACCGTCATGGGATCGTCGGCATGCGCCGCAAGCGCTCCATGGCAAGCCTCGCAATTCACATGCGCGTGCGCGCCTTTTGTCTTGGTATCGGCGATGTCCGTGTGGCAGGTCTCGCAAGTCTGGTGCCCCGCAAACTTTATCGGGCGCGACGCAATCTCGCCGATCGCTGCCCCGCGATAGTGCCCGTACTCCCCAAAGCTTTTGGGCACCACGTATGAGCGCACCACCAGAAACACCAGAAATGCGAGGACGAATAGCCCCGCAAACCGGAAAAGATGTCCTGCGTCCTTGAAACTGCTCATCAGGCGCTGTCTCCGTGCAGCAACTGCCGAAAGCGGGATGTGATCCGTCGTGTGATCTGGCACACTTCCGACACCTTCGACGTTAGGCATGAAATGGAAGGCTGTATGTGAGCCTGCTCACAAGTCGATGTGACGCCGTACACGACGAGGGATCCTTGGCAGAAGACCGCTTCGCCCCTCAAACGCTGCTGCAAGCGCTCCCACCCGGCCAGCGCCGCAGGCCCGAACCGAAGCGATACCATGAATCTTTGGAGCAAAGAATGCCAAAGATTCTCGACGGCGCGGCCATTGCCGCAGCCATCAAGCAGGAAGTGGCCGAAGAGGTCCACGCGCTCGCCGCTCGTGGCATCAAGCCGGGACTTGCGGCTGTGCTCGTGGGCCATGTGCCCGCATCGGAGATTTACGTCCGCAGCAAAGTGCAGGCCTGCGCCGAGCTAGGCCTATACAGCGACCTCATTACCCCGCCCGACACCGTCACGACAGATGAGATGCTCTCGCTCGTCGCCCAGCTCAATGCGCGTGACGACATCGACGGCATCCTTATTCAGTTGCCGCTTCCGCCGCAAGTCGACTCGAAGGCCCTCCTCGATGCCGTCGACCCTGCGAAGGATGTCGACGGCTTTCATCCCGTGAACGCGGGCCGCTTGCTTGCCGGCCGTCCGGCGCTCGCGCCCTGCACGCCCGCCGGCGTCACTGAGATTCTCAAGCGCAGCGACATTTCCATTGCCGGCCAGCACGCCGTCGTCGTCGGCCGCAGCGACATTGTGGGTAAGCCAGTCGCCATGCTCCTGCTCCACCAGAACGCTACTGTGACGATTTGTCACTCGAAGACGCGTGACCTGCCCACTATAACGCGCCAGGCCGACATTCTTGTTGCCGCCATCGGCCGTCCCGGCTTCATCACATCGGAAATGGTCACACCCGGCGCCACGCTGGTCGATGTCGGCATCAACCGGCTCACGTCGCGCGAGGAATTCGATCGCTTCTTCAAAGGCAACGCCAAACGCGAAGCCGCGTTTGCCAAGCGCGGATCCGTGGTCGTAGGCGACATCGATCCCAAAGCCTTCGAGCTCTCCTCGGCCTATACGCCGGTGCCCGGCGGCGTCGGCCTGCTCACCATTGCGATGTTGATGTCCAACACCGTGCGCGCCGCCAAAATGCGGAGGGGACTCTAGCCCATGCTCCGTGTCGGCCTCACCGGCGGTTCGGGCAGTGGTAAAAGCACCGTCGCCGCGATGCTCCGCGAGCTCGGCGTTCAGGTGGTCGAAGCCGATGCGCTCGGCCGCGAGTTCATGGAGCCCGGCCACGACGTCTACGACCAGATCGTCGTTCGCTTCGGCCCTGAAGTCGTGAATCCAGACGGCCATCTCAACCGCGCTCGACTCGCCGACCTTGCCTTTCGCCAGGGACGCCTGCAGGAACTGAATGCTATTGTCCATCCGCCCGTGATTGAAGCGCAGCGCCGGTGGATGGAAGAGGTCTTCGCTCGCGATCCCTCCGCCGTCGCCGTCCTCGAGTCGGCACTGATTTTTGAAGTCGTCCGCGACGCGATCGCTCGCGGCGAAAGGGAAAGTGTCTTGGCCGATTGGCGCCGCCGCATCGATCGGATCATCGTCGTCACTGCGCCCGACGATCTCAAAATCGCCCGCTATGCCGCCCGCGTCCTGTCGTCCGCAAATCAACGCGCAACGAAGCTCGACCTTGACACCATCAAAGCCGATGCCCGCATTCGCCTTTCCCACCAGGTTCCCGACTCCCAGAAAGTAGCCCAGGCCGATTATGTTCTTGATAATTCGGGCGATATCGCCGCCCTTCGCGCCCAGGTCGAAGCTCTGTGGCCGCGCCTACAGGCCGAGAGCAACAAACCCGGGCAGAAGTTGTCTCTACAATAAGAGAGGCGCGCGCTGTTCTGAGGAACTCTGCCTGCCCGCTTTCGTAACAAGATCAGGAGGGTTTTCCAGGTCGACCAACTATGAGACTGACCCGAATTCTCATCATCATTTTGCTTTTACTGGGCGGATTCTGGTTCGTTACGACCCATTTCCAGCCCGATCTTCCCTGGAGCCACTCTACGCTCGTTGGGCCCGATGGCTCCGGTTCGCCGCTCGAGCTCACCGAGGCTCACGCCGCGCCTGCCTACGACGCCGAAGAGCAGAACAATATCGCTATCTATAAGAAGGTCCTGCCCTCGGTGGTCAACATCACATCCACCACCCTGGTCTTCGACTTCTTTTACGGAACGGTTCCCCAGCAGGGCCAGGGCTCGGGCTTCATTCTCGATAAGTCCGGCCACATCCTCACCAACTTTCACGTAGTCGACGGCGCCAATCGCGGCATCGAGGTCATGCTCTCGAACAAGCGCCGCTATCCGGCCCGCGTCGTGGGCACGGACAAAGTTCACGATCTTGCGTTGCTCCAGATCGATGCACCCGACCTCCAGCCCGTTACGCTCGCTGATTCCTCGCAGCTCAATGTCGGCCAGAAGGTCTATGCAATCGGCAATCCCTTTGGTCTCAGCGGCACCATGACGAGGGGCATCATCAGCTCCATCCGGTCAATTCGCAATGCGGATGGCGCGCCCATCGAAGACGCCATCCAGACCGACGCGGCCATCAATCCCGGCAACTCCGGCGGCCCGCTGCTCAACTCCTCGGGCGAAGTCATTGGCATCAACACGATGATCGCCTCCAACGGCGCCGACCAAAGCTCCGGCATCGGATTTGCCATTCCCATCAACACCGCCAAGGCCGTGCTCGCCGACCTCATCCGCTATGGCCGCGTCAAACGGCCTTCGCTGGGCATCGTGTCGTATGCGATTGGTCCTGACCTCGCGTCGCAAATGGGTCTCTCGGCCGACTCCGGCGTCCTCATCCAGCGCGTCGTTCCCGGCGGAGCGGCCGAACGCGCCGGCCTGCGCGGAGGCAATGAGCAGGCTTACGTGGGCAACACTCCGATTTTGCTCGGCGGCGATCTCATCGTCGCCATCGACGGCCACGAGATCAGCGACCCCGAGGACATCAGCGCCATGATGGACAAGCACCAGGCCGGTGACACCGTCAGCGTGACCATCGTGCGCGGCAAAAGGCAAATGACTCTTAAATTGATTCTGGGTGAAGCGCGGGACACAAACATTTAGGCGGGAAATCAATACAGGTCGGATCGATTGAATTTAGCGGGCCGCTCCAATTCGAGAGCGGCCCGTTTTGTTGGCTCCTTCAGATTCGATTCGGCGATTCAGTACTGCCTCGCCGGTCCCTAGAAACCGGCATTCATCTCTGCTTGCTTCACCTGCGCTACCTGCGCACGCGCCACTTCAACCGGCTCACCGTAGTGCGTGGCCACGATCTCTGCCGCGCGGTTTTCATTCAAATAAGGCTCAACCGCGGCCAGCTTGACGCCGGACCCGGCAGCCATCTGCGCTACCTGCGCTTTGCTTGAAATCGACTGCACCAGCGACAGAATAGCGACCACAATCGTGCCCACTCCCTGAATGGCCGCCAACGCATGTTGCTGGCTCTTTTGATCCACAATCTTTGCCGCCTGCAACAACGCTGTATTCACCTGCTGCTGGAACGTCACGATCTGGTTCTGCAGTTGCGCCAGCACGCTTGCCGACGGGTTGGCTAGGTAGGCCTTGGCCTGCGCCACCAGCAGATTGCTGGCCGCGTCGAAGCCGATAGTTGCCGCGGTAAAGATTGGCGCGTCGACCGGCGCCAGCAGAGCGGCGGTCGAGTCCACCGTGGCCACAGCGCTTTGCAAGGCCGGCGTCCAGTTCACAATGTTTTCGGCCACGCCGGCGGCCGTGCAGCCCTGCATCCACGGCAGCGGAATCAGCAGCGCAATCAGCATCCACGCGCCCAGCTTTGCCTGCTGGCTGGCTGACCCGTCCGCCGCGGCGGATTGGCCTACTGCTGCCCCGGGATCCTTCGCCATCAGTCCCAAAAGCGCCGTAGCCAGCGCGCTGGCCAGCGACACCACGGTTCCCGTTCCCACTTTGCCCAGCGAAATGCCCTGCTGCGACAACACTCCGGCAATGCTCGCGACCGCAATGAGCAGCCCCGCCGCCAACGTCTTCGGATGGTTCCAGATATTTTTGAAGTTCATTGTTCACACTCCTCCGTGCCGGCTCGTTGAGCGCGGCGTGCGGGATTGAATTGAATCGGTAAACCTGCGCCTCAGTTTTTTCCTGCGCACGGCCGGCTCGATCCAGATCAGATCGCCCACCGGCCATGCGCGCGGCCTCGGAACGCTCTCAAAGTCTCGATGTTGCCGTGGTTCCGGTCTGGCATCGAGTAGAGAGCTGCTCCGTCGAGACAAGAACGGTTCCGCGCCCCGGCGCCCTCCGTTGACACGGTTCCTCAGCAGCCCCCTCCGAGCGCCTCTCAACCGAGAGCAGGCGCACGGGCGCCCAAAGAACCGCGTCGGGGAGGGCGTACCCATTCGCCCGGCTCGGTATTTCCGTTCTTTGTCTGATTGTTTTTAAGGTTAGGCTTTTTGGGGCAAATTACCGGCAAACTTCGCGAAGCTGCGAGTCACTGAAGAATAATGGACTTACAACAAATATGGACGCTGACCCCCTTGACAAGCATTTTTCGGTCGGTAAAAACGGTGGACGGTGAACGGAGAACGGTGGACGAAGAAGAGGGAGCAGGGAGGCGGCGATTTGGGGCGATTTTGCACTCAAAAAGGGCCGTTTTGCGCACAAAAATCGACAAAAATCGCAAAAAATCGAGGCAGATTTTGAGGAGTTTTTGTTGATTCTATAGATAGTTAGAGTCGTAAATCGCTTTTGGGAGTGTATAAAATCACTCCCATTCCTAATTTCGCCTCTCAGCCTTCCCTGCAAAGGCCGAACACTTTCTGCGATTACCCATTCAGGCTAGCAAAACGGGCGAATTGATCGGCAAACTTGGCGAACGATTTTTTGCGTAGTGTTTTCAGCAGGTTGCGATGAATCAGCGTGGGCTGGCCCTTGACACTTCGCGGCGGCCCGAGAGAAACGAGGCTAAGTTCCCGCCTTCCAGATCCCGTCCCCAAGACTTCGCCTGCGGCATTCCTAAAACGGCGCGCAAGTTTCGGCCGTGTTCCCTTCGGCTGTCGCCCGAAACTGCGCAATGTTCGTCTGTCTTGCGGCAGAGTAATGAATGATCTCCCTCTTGCCGTCGACAATCACCCCGAGCAGCACATCCTTTGATGGGTCATCTCGAAAGATCGATACTCGGAAGACTTCCTGCCCGTCGCGGATGCCGGCCCGATATGCCGGGCCAGCCGGATCGACGCCGGCAATGCGCTTTTCGTCCAGACCGTTCTCGTCGAATCCCGGATCGACAACTGTCTGCGTCACCTGATCCAAATATGCGCAGTTTCCCAAGCTCTGTGGGAGCGGCACGTCTGCGCCATCGTCCGCCATCGCGCGCAGCTCGGCAACTTTGTCCGGCCCGAGATAGTTCGCAAACGCTCTGAATATCCGATCCTCGGTCAGCTCGGGCGGATTCGGCCCTTGGGCATCTTTGACCAGATCGCGCATCACATTGTCTAGTGAGGCCTTGCCTCCGCTGCGCTGCCGAATCGCCGCATCTGCCCATAAGGCCACAGCTAAACCTCGCGTACAGTCCAACTCATATCCCGGCCCGGACGCGTGCGACCATTTTTGCCATCCAGCATTCGCCACTTCCCGAAACCGTAAGGTTTCATATTCTCGCAGCAGCCGGTTGAGGTCATCGAGATAATTCGAGTATGAAATCAGACCCGCGCGCAATGGTACCGCCGCTTCGTAGTACCTTGTGAATCCTTCGCTGAACCAATTCGTTGCTTCGTCGTCGATGACCGCGCCCATGCTCAAGGGATTCCAATGATGAAACATTTCATGCGCCAGCAGCCGTACCCGCGCTGCGTCGAACGTATCCTCATGCGAGAGAAAGAGCATGTAGGCATCAGTGAAGCCACTGCCGTCGTTATCTCCCGACTTCTCATCGAACGGCGCTAGGGTTACCAGGAAAAATGGAATTTGTTGCATATGCCAAAATCTGTTCTCTACGTCGAGCACGCGACGAATCTGCTCAAACGCCTCCGCATCGCTGAAACTCCAGGTCCCCCGCACCGCCAGAACTAACGTGGTTCCGTTCTCATCGCTCTCGGTCGTGCGAAAGTCTCCACCGGCAAAGAGGCCATTCAGTATCTGATTCCAGGGCGCGTGGACCCGGAGTTTGCGCTTTCCAACGCCAAAGCTGCTAAACAGCGGGATTTCCTTGGGTAGCGCCCGCCAATCGAACGCCGCATTCACTAGCTCTGTCTGGGGCATTACCGGATAAACCAGCGCATTCCGAGTGTTGAAGAGGAAATAATCAGCGTTGATGATCGCCATGTGTTCCTGCGGATGCTGAAACCGCTCCGTTTGCAAAGGGACAATGTCGTAAGCTAATTCGACGCGCTCGCCGGCACGAGCATGTAACTTCTCTTCGCCCGCGTTGGCAACGTCCTCGATCGTCGCCCCCGGAGTCAATACTTTAAGGTTCTGTGTCTGCCCGAGAAGAGACGACGCGCCACCCCAGCTTGTCGGCACAACAATCCGCGTGACTGTTTCCTTCGTGCGGAATCGCACCTGTACGTGAAAGGCCCGCTTCTCCCCCATCGTGACGGGTTGGAACCGAAACACTATTGACCGTGCTTGGCCATCGAGCGCCAGAGATTCCGCTGCGCCCATTGCCGCAACGGCGATCAAGAACGCCGCGAACCTGATGGCTGCAGTGTTCGAGCGTTGGGCCTTCCACACAAACGCACCTCTAAGATGGTAGCCGTGTCGAGCCGAATTGAACCGGATTGACGTTCCAGCCTTTGGCGCGGACGAAGCGTCCTTTCGTTACAGACGCATCAAGCATCGTTCACGCTCAGTCTCACCGGCCTGTTTCTGTCCGCAAGGCTGGCCTGAGATGCAGGAACAATAGGGGGCCCCTATTCCCTATTCGCTGTTCTCTGCTTCTTCACGTACCTGCGCCCGCGCACTTCATACTCGCCGCTCACGACACGCGCAATCGCCTCGGTGTAAGCCAGGTGCTCTTCCTTCAGAATCCGCTCCGTGAGCGAATGTGCATCGTCCGTCTCGAGCACCGGAACCGCACGCTGCACCACGATCGCGCCATGATCGAGTTCCTCATCGACAAAATGCACGGTGCAGCCCGTGACCTTCGCGCCGTAGTTGAACGCTTGCTCCTGCGCCTCGAGCCCCGGAAACGCCGGCAGCAGCGAGGGATGAATATTCAGAATTCGATGGGGAAACGCGGCTACGAATTGCGGCGACAGCAGCCGCATGTAGCCGGCGAGGCAAACCAACTCTACTCCGTGCGCGCGCAGGCACGCAATCACATCGGCATCGTGCTCTTCGCGCTTGCGGCCGTGAGAAACGAGGACCTTGGTGTGCAGGCCCATCTCGCGCGCTTTCGCCAATCCGACGGCATCGGCCACATTCGAGATCACCACCGCGATCTCGGCGCCCTTGAGCCGTCCCTCGCGAATCGACTCGGCAATGGCGAGAAAGTTGGAGCCACGACCGGAGAGGAGAATTCCCAGCCGCACCGCTTTGCGCAAGGCCGGCGCGCTTTGGCTCACGTGTACTGTACCCGGCGCTCGCCCTTGACCACGCGGCCAACAACGTAGAACTTCTCTTCCGACCGGTCAAGCAGGTTCTTGGCGCGCGCAAACTTCGCCGCCGGAATCACCGCAATCAGCCCGATGCCCATGTTGAACGTGCGCATCATCTCTTCCTGCGGAATGTTCCCCAGCTCGCGCAGGTGCTCGAAGATGGGAAGCACTGGCCACGATCCAATCTCCACCTGCGCCGTCACTCCTTTGGGTAGAATGCGAGGCAGGTTCTCCGTGATGCCGCCGCCGGTGATGTGCGCCATGCCCGTGGTGAGCCCGCCAGACACCAGCTTCTGGATCACATGCAGGTAGCTGCGGTGCGTGCGCAACAGCGCCGCGCCGGCCTTCTCCTTGATCGCCGTAACGTACTGCGTGGCCTTGTATCCGGCCACTTCGAACAGCAGCTTGCGTGCCAGCGAATAGCCGTTGGTGTGCAGGCCCGTCGACGGCAGCCCGATCAACACGTCGCCCGCTTTAATACCCGCGCCCGTCACCATCTTGTCGCGGTCCACTGCGCCCACAATGAAACCCGCCAGGTCATACTCGCCGTCGGCATAAAATCCCGGCATCTGCGCAGTCTCGCCGCCGATCAGCACGCACCCATTTGCCTTGCAGGCGTCCGCGAGCCCGCTCACCACGCTCTCCACAACGTCCTCGTCCAGTTTTCCGGTCGCGAGGTAATCCAGGAAGAAGAGGGGTGTTGCCCCCTGCACAGCGATGTCGTTCACGCAGTGGTTCACAAGATCCGCACCCACGGTTTGGTGCAGACCGAGTTGAAAGGCCACCTTCAGCTTGGTCCCCACTCCGTCAGCTGAGCTCACGAGGATGGGGTTCTTCCACCGCTGCATATCCAGCCGGTAAAGCGCGCCAAAACTGCCGATCCCACCCAGTGCGTTACGGTTAAAGGTCTTTTGCGCCAAATACTTGATGCGCTCTTTGGCGCGTTCACCGGTGCGCAGATCCACCCCGGCGTCAGCGTAGGTTACGGATTTGGGTGCGGTCTCTTGAGCCACGGCCTGGGCTTTCTTATGAGTGAATTGATTCGGCGGTTTGATTCTACCGAGATGAGCCGGAAAGCAGAATTCTAGCAGCAATCATCGAGCGCATTTCCCACAAATCAACACGCCGGATGGCGCCCCATACGAACAGCGCTGGTCAGCCCTGCGGGTAAGTGTCTTGAAGAAAAATGGAAAGTCGGCTCGACATTATGCACTTGACAAACCCATAGATTAAGTCTATTGTTTAGCTATGGAAAACGGTGAAATCAACCTAATCAATCTGGCTCAACACTTTAGCAATGAGAATGCAGCGCGGGAATATGTTGAAAAGCTCCGCTGGCCTGACGGCCCTGTCTGCCCACATTGCGGAGTGGTCAATAACGCCTACCGCTTGACCCCTAAGCCGTCCAAGAAGGATCAGCACGTCCGGAATGGGGTCTGGAAGTGTGGCGGGTGCCGTGAGCAGTTCACCGTGACCGTTGGGACCATCTTCGAGGATTCCCATATTCCCTTGAGCAAATGGTTGCTGGCCTATCACCTGCTCTGCGCCAGCAAGAAGGGCATGAGCGCCCATCAGCTTCACCGGATGCTCAAAGTGACGTACAGGAGCGCATGGTTCATGGCTCATCGGATTCGCTACACGATGACCCAGGAACCGTTGTCATCGAAACTCACTGGAGTGGTTGAAATTGACGAAACGTACATCGGTGGAAAGCTCCGCATCCCACGGAAGCGTGCGGATGGGGAAAAGCGCCAAAGCGTGGTATCGAACAAGGCCGCTGTTGTCTCCGTATTGCAGCGGAACGGACGCGTACAGTCGCGTCACATTCAGAGAGTCACAGCGGAAAACCTCAAGCCAATCGTTGAGCAAATGGTCTCTGAGGATGCTCACGTAATGACCGATAGCGCCAACGTCCTTGTGGGCGCACTAAGGAATCACAAGCACGATCAAGTGAACCATTTTGCCAAGGAATACGTTCGCTATGAGGATGGCGTGTGCATTACCACCAACAGCGTGGAAGGATTCTTTGGGCTATTAAAGAGAGGCATCACTGGTGTTTACCACCATGTCGGTCAGCAGCATCTGCATCGCTACTTGACCGAGTTCGACTATCGGTACAACTCTAGAAAAGAGACGGACTCGATGCGAACCGTCCACGCCCTGAAAAGCACGACCGGAAAGCGGTTGATGCTGCGGGACTCACGACAGCCAAATTGAAAGGAACGAAGCGGGATTCTAAAGACTATAAAACGGCGAAAGGTCAGCCTGCCAGCTGACCTCTTTGCCCACAATTTAATGTCTGTTGGCGGCCTCTGCCCAGTTGCCGAACTCAACGTGATCAGTGTATCACGGAGGGTAGACCATGGCTACTAGGCGCAAAGCGGCTCGCGAATATCGTTTTGAGATTGATGCATTCAGCCCCGAAACTATACCCCTATCTCGTCTCTCCCAATATCTTGGCGACTTAGCTCGCATAATGGGAGAGACCGCGAATGTACACCTGAATAGAATCGAGTCTGGTAGCACGGTACCAGTGATTCGCGTGGACTGGGAAGCAGAGCCGAAAGTGCGCGAGCGTATTCGGGCCGTCAAGTTTGACGAAGGACCGCTCGAAGCTCGTCGCGCATACAAGGAGATCAACAGGCGTCTCGTGGAGGACAACGCAAATGGTGTCCTAGTCGATCCAGGCAAGAGCAAAGTGATCCGATTTCCGGGACGCGATGGAGCTAATCAGCCAGAATTCGGCCCCATCAGACAAAGCTCTTCTTTCCAGGGAGTTCCAATCAAGGTTGGCGGTGAACGCGACCCGGTGTGGGTGCATTTGGAGGATGGCGAGACCACCCATATCGTCTCGGCTTCCCGCCGTATAGCCAGACAAATAGCCGACTACCTGTTTGTATCCGTGGTGCGTGTTGAAGGAAAAGGCCGCTGGCTGCGAGACCGCACCGGAGAATGGGATATGTTGGATTTTTATGTCAGCGATTTTGAAGTATTGAAAGAAGGAGATATTAGAAGTGACATACAGCATCTAAGAAGTATTCCTGCTGCATGGAAAGAGTTAGATGATCCGCTGGCTGATTTGGCGGCGTTAAGAAACGGCGAAAGGTCTAACTAATGGTCTCTATTGACGCGGGGTTTTTGGGACTACTGCTCTATCCGACTGCTAAAGCACCGGAAGATCCCAAAACCAAAAAACCGACAGAGAGGGCAAAGGAGCGTTTAGAGCAACTGCTCGAAGACTTGGATGCGAAGCGCGAGCGAATCATCATCCCAGCGCCCGCACTAGCCGAATTCCTTGTTCTGGCCGGAAAAGATGGCCCGCAATACCTCAGCGATATTGCGCTCCAATCCAGCTTCCACGTTGAGCCGTTTGATCAGCTGGCTGCTGTTGAATTAGCCGCGATGGAAATCCTCGCGAGGGGAAGCGGACACAAGCGTTCGCCGCTGCCCGTCGCAACATCTTGGCAGAAAGTAAAATTCGACAGGCAGATCGTCGCGACGGCGAAGCTCCATAAAGTCCACACAATTTATTCGGATGATGGGGATGTGAGAGACATTGCCGAGGATGTAGGAATTAAAGGTGTAGCGACGTGGGAATTACCTCTCCCGAAGAGTAAGACCCCACTGTTCGATGGAACGGAACCGATGCAGATTTGAAGCAAATGAAAAAGGGCCAGTCGATTTTATTCGCCTGACCCTTCTCGGTTTGAGTCCTATTCCTGGGTGTCACCCAAGGATAGAAACACACCCCTCGTATGGTGAAAATAGGCTACCACCCATACGGGGAAGAACGCAATGGCACCATTTGAGCACGCCGGACAGGGTTCGAACCTGCAACCATTCCATACGAAGGGAATGCTCTATCCACTTGAGCTACCGGCGCACTACCATTATAAAGAGGATTGAGAGTTCAAATGCCTAAACCACCCGAGATTCCAAGACTTATCCCACGCATTCCGCTTCCATTTGAAGAAGTAATGAGGGACGTACTCAAGGTGAAACCTCCGGAAAAAGAGAAGGGTTTGAATAAGAACAATCACCCGAAGGCTAAGGAGGGTCGGAAGAGTTAAAGGACGCGATCCGCATGAGCTTTAACGTCTCTTGAGACGGAGTGCCCCATGTGTTCCAGACAGACTCGCATTCCTTCTCTTCGCGCAAATTTCATGACGGGAACAAAATCGGAATCCCCGGTCACGAGAACAAGAACGTCCGCGAGACGCTTCAAAGCGATCCAGGCCATATCTAGCCCGATTCGCATGTCTACACCTTTTTGGTTGATATTCGGGACAATGTCATGAGCGGTGACAGGGTGGGTACCCGGCGAGTTTAGTTTTCTTAGAGCGCTTCTCCCTAACTTCCATCCAGAGCACTTCAGCATCCCCCGACGAACAGCGAAATCCGGCTGAAGCTCAAGAGAATCAATCAGAGCCATGTTCTCCTTTGCCTGAGTTGTAGTGGAGAGGTTTAGAGAGGCTTTACTGATTGGATTAATGACCGTGCCTGTGTAGGGAGGCGCATCGTAAAAATAGATGCGGAATAGCTCGCCTTTGGCGAGTTCTGGCTTTGCGAGAATGGTGTTGCAAGCACCGACGACATCGGCAACGGTAGGAAAGCGATTAAGTCTCTCTTGAAGCTTCTTCTTGATGAAGCCGCCATCCAAGAGCAGAACGATCTTATCTGCCATAAAAACGAGAACCCTTCGTCACGCGAGGCCTCTCGGCCTACTTGGATCAGGGGCGTAACGAAGGGTTGAACTCGACCAACAGAGTAACACCCTGTCGATCCTTGTCAATAAGGATTTTGACGCCGTGGTTAACACTATGGTTGCAGGTTCCCGAGAATTCGGACGTTCCAAAACGGTAAAAACCGCCGCAACTTGGGTTTGTCAAAGGCACAATGTCGAGTCGGCTTGACATCGAAACCAATCCGGGCTACTCTTGTTTGGAAAGTCAGCTTTACATGGAGCGATTCGCGTAAACCGTGTCTCAGTCCATCACAAACCGCGTCAAGGAGCTTCGCATTGCTCTCGGCTGGACCCAGGAGCAACTGGCCCAGGCCGCAGGCGTCTCGCGACAGAGCATCAACTCCATCGAACGCAACCGCTACGTGCCCTCGCTCGAGCTGGCCCTGATTTTCGCCCGCATCTTTTCCTGTCCCACCGATCAAATCTTCCAGTTGGAGATCCAACGATGACCCATCCCATTCTCAACCGAATCTTTATGCTCGATCAGATCGCTGACGAGCGGGTCCGCGAGCATCGACGCCGCTCGACCAGCGCCGCGGCCATCATCGGTACGCTCATCGCCTTCGTGATGATGGAATTTCACCTGCTCGTCGAGCACCGCGTGGCCTGGGATCTGATTGCCGTGATCTATGCAATGGGCGGGACAAAAATCGCCCTCATGCGCTGGTATCACTACAAGAACTAAATCTCTCGGAGGCGGCCGCGAATCCCGCCCTGAAAAGGAGTTCCAATGTTCGATATTGACATTTGCAGTCTGAAAAAATCGCTGCCGTTTCTCATCGCGCTTCTTCTCGTGGCTCAGGTCGACCTGGCCAGCGCCTTCGGCTGGCCGCAAACGCTTTTGTCGCTGGTCCATCTGACGGCTGCAACGGACGATCTCTGCCGCGGTGTCTGCGCGGGGCTTGGAACCTCCATCGATGTTCTGGTGATCTTCCAACTCGCCCGCATCTACGCCAAACGCGCAATCGAAACCCGTGGCGACCCAGAGCACGAGTAAGGTCATCTCTTGCTATACCGCTTCGACGACTGAACTCAAGAAAAGGAGAATCCCTCATGCATCCCATGGTTCGCCGCCTCGACCCGAAACGCCGCCGCCTGTTCCAGATCGCCAACTTCTCACTCGTCCTTGGCCTGGTGCCGTGGATCTTCCGCGAGTACATCACCATCAATCACAATTGGCTCGATGCCTTTTGCGGGTTCTTCCTCGGGCTTTCCATCACGATCAACTTGTTCTGCCTCCGCGCCGCTCGCCGTTGCCGGGATGAACAGACTTAACGTAGTCCAGAATTGAAACTCACTCCAGCAATGGCCTGGCATTTCGATCGTTTTGCGCAAGTCAGCGAAAGGAATCTATGATTCTCCGCAAGCTCCAGGAATCTCCAGAAGAGGCGATCCCTACCGCCATGGCGTTCATTGTTGTTGGCTTGTCGATGACTGTGATCGGCATCGCCTGGTCGCGGTTGTCGCCGTCGCTCCCGCATCCGGGAACGGATTGGAGCGACTTCTTCCGCGGCGTAATCCTCGGCATCGCCATCGTCCTCGAAATCGCCGGCGTCGCACTCGCCGCTAAGGCCGCCGCCGCAAAGCGCAAGGCGGTTTAAAACCCGGCCGCCGGTTCCATTCAATTCGCCAGCACTCCACGAATTGCCGCGCTCGAATCAATGCGTTTCAACGCGGATGCTGCGCTGTCACTGGCCCTCTATACTGAATCCACCATGTGCGCCAAGATTCGGAGCGTCGAAATTCGCGCCCCAAAGCGCGCCCGATCCCAGGCGCTTCAGCAGCGCGCCGAGCAATTCTTCCCCGGCGGGGTCAACTCGCCCGTGCGGGCATTTCGCGCGGTAGGCGGCGCGCCGCCATTCATCGATCGCGCCAACGGCGCCTACCTTTACGACGTCGACGGCAATCGCTATATCGACTACTTCGGCTCCTGGGGACCGATGATCCTCGGCCACGCCTTTCCGCCCGTCGTCGAGGCCATCGAGCGCGCGGCGCGCAACTCCGCTAGCTTCGGCGCATCCACCGCCGCCGAGGCCGATCTGGCCGAGCGCATCGTGGCCTGCTATCCCGCCATTGAAAAGATGCGATTCGTCAGCTCGGGCACCGAGGCCACCATGTCGGCCATCCGCCTGGCCCGCGCGGTTACCGGCCGCAAGCTCATCGTCAAATTCGAGGGCTGCTATCACGGCCACGCCGACGGGCTGCTCGTCAAAGCCGGTTCCGGCGTGGCCACATTTGGCATCCCCGGCTCGGCAGGCGTGCCGAAAGAGATTGCCCGCCTTACCCTCGCCTTGCCCTACAACGACACTAAAGCTCTAAAAGCCGCATTCGCCGCTCACCCCAAAGCCATCGCCGCCGTCATTGTCGAACCCATCGTCGGCAACGCGGGCTGCATTCTTCCCGCGCCCGGCTTCCTGGCCGCCCTGCGCAAGCTTACCGCGAGCCACGGCGCGCTGTTCATCGTCGACGAGGTCATGACTGGCTTTCGTGTCGCTCTCGGCGGCGCCTGCCAGCTCTACTCGCTCGATCCCGATCTCGTCACGTTAGGAAAGATTGTTGGCGGAGGCCTTCCCGTCGGCGTCTTCGGCGGCAAGGAGCGCTTCATGGATCTTCTGGCGCCGCTGGGGCCCGTTTATCAAGCTGGAACGCTCAGCGGCAATCCGCTCGCCATGGCCGCGGGCATCGCCACGATCAGTTATCTTCAGGAGCATGCCGCTGAAGTTTACCCGCGGCTTGAAGCGACATCCAAAGCTGTCGCCGACGGCATCGCCGCCGAAGCCGCCCGCGCCGCCATCCCGGTCACAACCAATCGCGTCGGCTCCATGTGGACCTGGTTCTTCACAAATGGCCGCGTCACCAACTATGCCCGCGCCGCGCGCAGCGACACCAAGGCTTTCGGCCGCTTCCATCGAGCGATGCTCGATCGCGGCATCTGGCTCCCACCTTCGCAGTTCGAAGCCGCATTTATGTCCTACGCCCACACGGACGCCGACATCGAGGCAACGATTGCCGCCTCGCGCGCGGCGTTCGCGTCACTTCACGCAGGTTAGGTCGCGCGCTCAGCCCCACGCATCCAGCGTCACAAACCGGTGAGCTAATCGCCCGCTCGGTCATGGGCCCTTGCATGCTCGCGGCTTTTGGCAAAATCGGCAAGAGACCGCTTGACAGATTGTCCCAGTTGTTATATTTAACTATCAGGTTACTTAATCTGATGGTTAAATACGAAATGACACACGATTCCCTCAGCACGACTTTCGCCGCCCTCGCCGATCCGACCCGGCGAGCCATCCTCGCCCGGCTGGTTTTGCGCGATGCTTCAGTTACCGAACTGGCTGAGCCATTCAGAATGAGCATGCCTGCAGTGTCCAAGCACTTGAAAGTATTGGAGCGCGCCGGATTGATCGCGCGTGGGCGCGAAGCGCAATGGAGGCCGTGCCGCTTGCGAGCCGCCCCGCTCAAGGATGTAGCCGGCTGGCTGGAAGATTATCGCCGCTTCTGGGAACAGAGTTTCGATCGACTGGACGAATACCTTCGCACACTAAAAAAGGAGAAACAACATGGCTCAAAACAGCGCAAGCATTAGCACGGCGGAGAACGGGCTCGGAATGGAGGTCACATTCACGCGCACCTTCGACGCCCCGCGCCGCCTCGTCTTTAAGGTCTGGACCGACCCCAAGCATCTGACCGCCTGGTGGGGCCCGCATGGATTCACGAATCCACGCTGCGAGTGGGATGCGCGCCCCGGCGGCGAAATTCAAATCGACATGCGAGGCCCCGACGGCCACATCTACCCGATGTCCGGGAGGTTCCGGGAGATCGTTGAGCCCGAGCGGCTTGTTTTTGTTAGCACCGCGTTGGACGAATCGGGAAAACCTATGTTCGAGGTTCTCAACACCGTCACGTTTGCTGAAAACGGGGGCAAAACGATCCTCACGCTAACCGCACGTGTTATCACTTCGACGCCCAACGCGCCGCAATATCTCAAGGGTATGGAGATGGGCTGGACACAGAGTCTGGAGCGGCTCTCGGTGCAGGTTGACAAAGCGCTTTCTACAGAAAGAGCGTAAGAATTCTTCGCTTGGCCTCGACACCATCCAGTCAACCATGCGTGGGTACGGCCACTACATCGCCTGCCCACGCATCCAGCGTTACAAAATGGTGCGTCCCTTTATACCGCTCGATCAGTCTCTCTGCCACGGCCACTGACGCCTGGCGATCGGCCGCCGGGTCCTTGTGACCTCCATCATGCAGCACGATGTTTGCCGCGCGGCCCATCTGTCGAAGCCGCTCGATTTTGTCCGTCATCCGCTCGGTGATCCGCCGCGGCGAGGGATCGCTCCAATCCGGCACCATCGCGTTCCAAAGCACCAGGTTCAGCTCCATCTCGCGCGCTATGCGAAACACAGCCGGCCGCCGCGCTCCGAAAGGTGGCCGGAAAAACTTCACCGCCTTACCCGTGATCTGCTCCAGCGTATCCTTGGTGCGCCTCAGTTGTTCTCGAATCACTTCCGGAGAGCTCCGCGCCAGGTTGGGATGGTCCCAGGAGTGATTGCCGATTACGTGTCCGGCGGCGGCCATCCGCTGCACAAGTTGCGGCTCCGCTTTCGCGCGCTCTCCAAGCAGAAAGAACGTCGCCCGCACTTTATGGCTCGCCAGAACGTCAAGCAGCATCGGCGTCCATGTCGCATTGGGTCCGTCGTCGAAGGTGAACGCCAGCTCGTCTGGCCGTGCAGGCGCAGTCAGCGCCTCGCCGAAGAGCCGCGAACCCGGCCACATCGAAGCATAGGCATAAACGCCCGCCGCCACGCCGGCGCACGCGGCCAAGCCCAGTCCTGCATAAATGCCTGTCGCAATGGGTGAGATCATTCCGCTTGCCAGTATGCTGTGTAGAGGCAGGGACGGGCAACCTGCCAAGACATTTGCGGTGCCTTAGGGTATATGTCGATACACCCTAGCAGCTCATAGACTCTTTGCGGGCAGCTTTTCGTCATCCCGCCGACCAGCCTGCAACGCGCCCGCTTCCATCCGCTGCCGGGCGCGCTTTTCGCTCGAGCGCCGCTCCTGCCTCCACGTCGTCATCGATGTCACGCCGTAGTTCCAAACCGAAGAGAACAATAGGCCCGTCACGGCCGCCAGCACCCACGGAACACCGCGGCGGAATACCTCGCTCGCGATGGCCACGTTTGCTGCCACACCCAATCCGCAAGCCAGGCAGAACGTGATCAGGCCGCTCCAGAATCTCCATCCCCGCAGCCGCCGGTCGCGGTAGGTGACGGAGTTGTTCAAGACAAAGTTCAAGATCATCACGATGAATGTCGTCACCGCCTGGCCGGTGGCAAAGCTCATCCCCGCAAGCTTCAGCAGCGCGCTCAAAATCAGCAGGTGAACGCACACGCCCAGCGCGCCCACCATGCCGAAGAGCACGAAGCGCACATTCACCACGCCCCCGAGATGCTTATCCACGAGCAGCTCGAAGTACTCCAGACCCACCAGCATGTCGAGCTTGCTCTCGCCATGTTCGCGCTGCCTGAAGCGGTAAGGCACCTCGCCGATGCGCAGCCCTGGTCCCGCCGAAAGCACGATATCGAGCAGGATCTTGAAGCCGATTCCAGAAAGCCGATGAGCAAACTGTTCGAAGGTCGACACGCGGACCACGAAGAACCCGCTCATGGGATCACTGAGCTCGTGCTCGGCGCCCATCATGCTGAGGCGCTTGCCCAATTGGCTCAGCTTCACGCGCCACTTGGTAAACTCGCCCATGCTGCCGCCTTCTATATTGCGCGAGCCCACCACCAGGTCGAGATTCTCACCGCGAATCCGGCGCAGCATCTCCGGCAGGATGGTTTCGTCGTGCTGCATGTCCGCATCCATCACCGCTACATAAGGGGCTGCGGCGCCCAGAATGCCCTCGATGCACGCTGACGCGAGGCCACGCCTGCCGATCCGCTGCAGCACGCGTACATTGTCGTGCTGCTCGCCCAGCCGACGCACCACGTCCGCGGTGCCGTCGGGCGAGTCGTCGTCCACAAAAATCACTTCGTAACGGATGCCCTTCAGCGCGTTTTCCAGACGATCGACGATCGGACCCACATTCCCGCTCTCGTTGAACGTGGGCAGCACGATTGCCAGATCGTAGGCCATACTTTCCTCCGCGGCGCTGGGCAATTCCGAGGCTGCTCGGATGAGCAATTGCTGCCCGCTCTCATCCTTATAGCACTTTGGTAGAACTCGCTAGCCGGACCTGTTTCGCAGGGAACCTCCGGCGTATACTGAAATTGTTCGGGTCGCATCCTGAGTCTTCGGAGCGGCACTGGAGCCAACTATGAGCATCACCCAATCTTCCGCAGGCGCACCTCCCTCGCAGCCCGGCGTCCCCATCCCCAAAGTCACCATGCCCGCCCTCGGCGAAATGAAGCGCCAAGGCAAGCCTATCTCTGCGCTCACCGCCTACGACTACCCCACCGCTCGCCTTGCCGATGAGGCGGGCATCGACTTCATCCTCGTCGGCGATTCGCTCGCCATGGTCGTCCTCGGCCAGGAAAACACGCTCGCTGTCACCGTCGACGAAATGCTCCACCACACCCGCGCAGTGCGCCGCGCTGTCCGCCGCGCGCTCGTTGTCTCCGACATGCCCTTCGGCAGCTATCACAGTGCCGTCGCCGAAGCCGTCGCGAATGCTGTTCGATTCGTCAAGGAGGCCGGCGCCGAAGCCGTTAAGATCGAGGGCCCGCGCTTCGAGCTCGTCCGCGCGCTTTGCGACGCGGAGATTCCTGTCGTCGGCCATCTCGGCCTCACGCCGCAAAGCGTCAATCGCATGGGCGGCTATCGCGTGCAGGCCCGCACTGCCGAGGCCGCGCGCCAGCTTGAAGCCGACGCTCTCGCACTCGTTGACGCCGGCGCAGGCGCCATCGTGCTCGAAGGCGTTCCCCGCGAAGCTGCCGCTGCCATCACCGCCGATCTGCCCGTCCCGACCATTGGAATTGGCGCCGGTCCCGATTGCGACGGCCAGATTCTCGTCTTCCACGATCTCGTGAATCTCACTTTCGCGCCACCGGCCAAGTTTGTCCGCCGCTACGCTGACGCTTCCACGCTTTTTCGCTCAGCCATCGAGCGCTACCGCGAAGACGTGGAGCATCGTGCTTTCCCGTCCGACGCCGAAAGCTATCACTTGACCGCGCGTGAGGCGATGAACGCGACCGGTCGACAGACGATGGGCGTATCTGCCCAGGGCGCCGATTTCGAATCCGAAGAGACTGTCGTGAATCGCGACGCGTTCGAGGATTGGGCAGGCTAAAACGTGCCGATCGAGATCCTTCGTACTGTTGACGAGATTCGCCGCTGGTCCCGCGCGCTCCGCTCCACACCCGGCAATTCCATCGGTCTCGTGCCCACCATGGGCGCGCTCCACGCGGGCCACGCCTCGCTTATCCGCGCTGCCCGCGCCGCGTGCAGTCACGTTGCAGTCAGCCTCTTCGTCAACCCTACGCAATTCGGCCCCAACGAGGACTACGCCCTCTATCCGCGTTCCTTCGATGCCGACCTCGCTCTTGCCGAGCGAGAAGGCGCCGTTGTTCTTTTCGCACCGGCGATCGAAGAGCTTTACCCCAACGGCCACGAGTCAACCTTTGTCGAAGTCCCTGGCCTCGGCGATCGTCTCGACGGCGCATCCCGCCCCGGCCACTTTCGCGGCGTCGCCACAGTTGTTGCCAAACTGCTCATCGCCGCCGAGCCCGATCGCGCTTTCTTCGGCCAGAAAGATGCGGCTCAGGTCGCCGTTCTGCGCCGCATGGTCATCGATCTCGGGCTTGCTGCCGAAATCGTCGTCTGCCCTATCATTCGTGACGTTGACGGCCTCGCAATCAGCTCGCGCAACGTCTACCTCAACCTGTCCGAGCGCGCGCAGGCTCTCACGCTAAGCCGCGCGGTCCGCCACGTCGAGTCGCTTGTCGCTCACGGCGAGCGCCGCGCAAATATGCTTATTGCATCGGCGCACGGCGTCTTTACTTCCGAACCCGAGGTTCGCATCGACTACATCGCCCTCGTTGACGGGTCCACTCTGCTGCCGGTCGAAACCGCAGCCCCCGGCACTCTCTTCGCCGTCGCCGCATATATCGGCGCAACGCGGCTGATCGACAACGCAATCCTGTCTTAAGCCGGCGAAAGAAATTCGTTGCGCTGGCCATCTCATTCACTGCAAGCTGATAGCAATGCCGGAACTCCCCGATATCACCGCCTACATCGCCGCGCTCGAGCCGCGGATCCTCGGCCAGACGCTCCAGCATGTGCGCCTGAACAGCATCTTCGTGCTGCGCACCGCCGACCCTCCCATCGCTTCGGTTGAAGGCCGCACCGTTCGCGAAATCCGCCGCATCGGCAAGCGCATCGCAATCGGCGTCAGTGACGCTTCAGTCCAAAACCAGGAGAAACTCTGGCTGGTCATCCATCTCATGATTGCCGGCCGACTCCACTGGCGACCGCCGCAAGCCAAGCTTTCCGGACGCCAAGCTCTCATGGGCTTCGACTTTTTGGACGGGACTCTCGTCCTAACCGAGGCCGGCTCCAAGCGTCGCGCCTCGCTCCATCTCCTGCGGGGCGAGCAGGCACTGCACGACATCGATCCCGGTGGCATCGAGATTTTTTCCTCCGATCTCGATGGCTTTCGGGCCGCGCTTACGCAGGAGAACCGCACCCTCAAACGCGGTCTGACCGATCCGCGCCTCATCAGCGGCGTGGGCAATGCCTACTCCGACGAGATTCTTCATGCCGCGCGCCTCTCGCCCATCGCGCTCACACGTAAACTCACGCCCGACGAGTGGCAGCGCCTGTTCGACTCGACTCGCTCCACGCTTTCTTTATGGACCGATCGCCTCGTCGCCGAGGCCCAAAAGAAATTCCCTGAGGGAGTCACCGCGTTCCGTCCTGAGATGGCTGTTCACGGCCGCTTCGGCCAGCCTTGCCCGCACTGCGGCAGTCCGATCCAGCGCATCCGTTACGCCGACAACGAAACCAACTACTGCGCCACCTGCCAGACCGCCGGCAAAGTTCTCGCTGACCGCAGTCTTTCGCGCCTTCTCGGCTCCGATTGGCCGCGCACGCTCGAAGAGATAGATGCGCTCAAGCGCCGCTAAGGCGTTGCCTCCCGCCGTGCGCCGAAGACGAGAAGGAAGCCACTTGCCGCTATCTGTGACTCATTCGTGTTAGTTACCACTTCTGCGCGTGACCCTTGAATTGCCTTGACATCGATTCGTTGCATGCCGCATCGTGTTTGCGGCGACTCCTGTCAAACGGGGCCGCGCGGGAACCCGCTTCCGTGGGGTTTCTGCGCGTGGGAGCCGAACATTAATCCCGTTGTGGAGGATTCAAGAATGCACGTTGTCACTTACTCTGCGTTTTTGCTCTCGATGGCGCTTTCCAAGCACGCAATAACGATGATCGTGATTGCAGCCGTGATCGAATGGCTGTTGGGAGCCCTCTGGTTCGGTCTCGTGTTTCGCAAGTCCTGGTTGCTGATGGCTGGCTTTTCCGAGACCAATAAGCCGAAGAACGGCGCTTTTGGCATGGTCGCATCGTTTATCGCCTGTTTGCTTCTCACCTTCGTGATCGCGCACATCGTGGGCTGGGCGGGAGCGCTCACCTTCACTGCGGGCGCCAAGCTTGGCGTCATCTGCTGGCTTGGATTCATGGCGCCGCCGCTCTTTACTCAGCACATTTTCGAGAACCGCCGCGCCAATCTCTTTGCCATTAACGCCGCCTATTGGCTGCTGGTCATGGCCATTGGTGGTGGTTTCACGGCGGCCTTCCACGGATAGCGGGCATCTCGCGCTCGAGCCTTTGGGAATCCAGCGGACATAGGGGCAATTTCCTTGTGAAATTGCCCCTATGTCTTTTACGGGTCACGCGGTCTGGCGCTCCAACTGCGTGTGCGCTTTGCGCACGATTTTCTTCGAGTCATCCCTCCCCATCGTCATAGAATCGACCCATGAGTCGCTCGAATATCACCACCGACGGCGCGCCTGCCGCAATAGGCCCGTATGCGCAAGGCGTGCGTGTAGGAAACCTCGTCTTCACGGCCGGCCAAGGCGGCCTGGATCCCGTTACCGGTCAGGTTGTCACCGGCGGAATCAAGGAACAAACGGCGCGAACTCTTGAGAACCTTAAAGCCGTTCTTGAGGCCGCTGGAAGCAGTCTCGGCCAGGTGGTCAAGGCCACAGTCTTTCTTAAGGACATGAACGATTTCGCGGCCATGAATGCGGTCTACGCGTCCTGCTTCGGAACCGATAGCGATACGCTTCCCGCGCGCACCACGGTTGAAGTCGCCCGCTTGCCTCGCAATCTGCTCGTCGAAATCGAAGTCATTGCCGAAGTCTGACCGGCGCCGCCGATCTGTTCCAGGCCAGCCTCTGATCTGTTTCAATGGAAGAACGAGCCAGTTCCGTGTGGCTCCCGTCGTGTCGGCGTTCGGCTCCCCACATCCCATCGCGCCACCCCGCAAGTGCAGGAGGTCACCTTGAGTCAATCCGAAAGCGATTCCAAAATCGATTCCGAGGCCAAAGTCGTCCGCAGCGACGCTGAGTGGCGAACCCTCCTCACGCCTCAGCAGTATCACGTGCTGCGCGAGAAGGGCACGGAGCGCCCTTTCACCGGCCTGCTCACCGAGAATCACGAGACCGGCAACTACCACTGCGCTGCATGTGGCGCGCTGCTCTTCATGAGCGGCGCCAAGTTCGACTCCGGCTGCGGCTGGCCCAGCTTCATGATCCCCGCAGGTTCCAAATCCGTCGACGAGCATGAAGACTTGAGCCATGGCATGCGGCGCGTCGAGGTCACCTGCGCCAGATGCGGCGGCCATCTCGGCCATGTCTTTCCCGACGGCCCCGGTCCCACCGGCCTCCGCTACTGCATCAACTCTGCCTCGCTCAGCTTCACTCGCCAGGGCGAGTAGCTCCGGGGCCAGTCGAAAGGATGGGATCGCTCCAAGCGGCGCTTACCCGCTTTTGCGCACAACAAAACCCCGTCCGCGTGGGACGGGGTTCCGCAACGTTGAATGAAAAGAAAGGAGGGCGGAGCGCCTACGCCTTGGCGACTTTTCCGCTTTTGATGCAGCTGGCGCACACGCGCAGCTTCTTGGGCGCGCCGTTCACCATCGCCTTCACTGCCTGCAGGTTCACGTTCCAGCGCCGCCGCGTGATGTTGTGCGCGTGCGAGATGTTATTGCCAAAGCGCGGCCCTTTGCCGCAGATATCGCAAGTTTGTGCCATCGTCCAACTCCAGATCTTCTAATGTCTTCGGGCGCGGCTTGAACCGCCGGGGCGCGCACAGCGTCACGCGCTATCACGTTGCCGAATCTTCAGTATATCAGTCATGGGCGCCGGCCATCAGGCCTAACCCGCCGCTCCAGCATTTCGGAATTGCTGTAGACCGAAAGCACGCACTCAAGCGGCTTTTTCCTCAACCGGGGCCCCCGGCCGCCGGTCCTCGCCGCCGGGGTGGAAGTAAAAGCCGCTCAACAATGCACTCAAGATGTCTATGTGTATTCCGAAGATGCTTTAAGAGCTACGCGCATCCGGGCCTCATACCACGCCCCGCCCGGCCCCAGATGGCTCTCATACAGCACAAGCTCGTTCGCTGTGAAGCGTGCGAACGCGGGCTGCACACGAACTCTGCTTCGCAGGGCGCGCAACTCCGCTCCCCGACGCTGCCCCTTCACTCGCGCCAGCGTGATATGCGGATGATACGGCCGCGTCTCCGCCGCGAATCCGCACCGGCTGGTCGCCGCCACGACGCTTTTTTCGAGTGCGGCCAGCTCCACCGTCACCGTCACATCCAAAAAGAACACGCCTGCGCGCTCAAAGCAGCCGAGCTCACCCAGTTCGACGGCAACCGGCTCCGAGCGCACCTGGCCCAGCCGCGCCGTCAGGCACTCCAGTTGTTCCGCTGTTGCGTTCCCCAGGAATTGCAGCGTGATGTGCCACGACTCTGGCGCTGTCCAGCGCAAACCGCCGCCTTGCTCCGCGCTGTCGCCACTGCGTAGCCGCTCCACCACCGCCGCAAGCTCGCGCGCCGCCGCATCCGCCAACGGAATCCCCACAAACAGCCGCATACCGAGCCAGTGTAGTTCCGCGCGATGCGGATAGCGTGCAGCAGTTTAGTTTGCCGGCGGCGTCCCGGCTGCGGGAGGTGCGCCACCTGCTGGTGGGCCTCCCGCTGGAGGTGGCCCGCCCTCTTTTGGAATCACGAATTCCTCGGGCATCTCGTGGCCGCGATGGCATGTCCCGCAGGTCACCTTCATGCCCATCGAGTCCGGATCGAGCGCAGACGCTTTGCTGATATAGTCCGCGTTGATCTGCTGCGTCATGGAGATCATGATCCGCGCGATCTTTTTGTCGTCCTTGGAGTCGTCGGCGAAGTTCAGCCGCGGCCGTCCATTGGGCATCAAGTTCTTCGGGTCGGCGGCGTGGCAAAAATCGCAGTGCACGCCGAGCGAGCCCGCGAAACCCTCCATAATTTCGTGCAGCTGCTGTCCCGTCAGATCCTTGGGCAGCACCTGCAGGTTGGTGGGCGCCGGAAAGCTGCGCATCGGCCGGCCGCCCGGCGCGCCCCCCGCAGGCGGAGCGGGCGATGTTTGAGCGGGCGGCGGCTGGTCTTGCGTCGCTTGCACTCCGGTGGTGGCGGCAAGCACGGCCGCGGTCAACAAGGCAACTGCGGCGGCAGGCGAAAGCAGGGAAGTGAGCTTCACGTTCGCGTTTCCTCTCGGGATCAGTTCTTGAGACCCCGGTTCGTTCACCGTAACAGTCTACCCGCGCCGCCCTTGCGGAGAAAGATATACTCGCCCTCCATCTTTCTGGGCCCTGACACGCATTCGTTTCCGGGCAGAGCAAAGCGCAGTGGAAGCTCCATGGCATGCCGGATGCCAATGCGGCGCGTCACTAGCACGCGCGTCACGCGCATTCCATCATCCCGCACCTGCAAAGGCGAATGGGGATCGAGCAGATCGAGCCCATTATGCGTTTCGCGCGTAAGCCCCATCGCCTGGCACAAGCGGCCGGGGCCACCCGTGAGGTCGCACGGCGCGGCGTCTGTCGGCGAGCCGCGACGCCGGGCCATTAGTTCGATCCCTGCCACCGGTTCCAGCGCGCGCAGCAGCACGCCGCCTCCGCGGCCCTCTTTTTCGCAGGAAAAATTCACGCAGAAGTAGAGGCCGTAGATCGAGTAGACATACGCGTAACCCGCTGGCCCAAACAGCACCCGGTTCCTCGGCGTTGGCCCGCGATGCGAATGCGCCGCGCGGTCAGCCGGCCGTGCGTGCGGTCCAAGATACGCCTCAACCTCGACAATCCGGCCTGCCA
This sequence comes from uncultured Acidobacteriaceae bacterium, assembly GCA_963823805.1. GTDB lineage: Bacteria > Acidobacteriota > Terriglobia > Terriglobales > Acidobacteriaceae > Telmatobacter. The sequence goes on from CAWGMW010000003.1 coordinate 1,761,066, forward strand.
CCACGCCCGCCGCGGTCTTGTGGACCAGCAATTTGCCCAACAGCCGCGGAGCAACGCGCTCCGGCGCATCCTCGAAGAAGCCGCGCTTCAGCAGCCTGCCGCGCATTTGCTCTCCCTACTCCCGGTCGCGTCCCGCGTCATGCTTTCTTGTGCGCCTTGTTCCATTCCTCAATCAGCGCCAAAACCTCCTCGGCGTGGCCCTGGGGCGTCACCTTGGGGTAGATGTGAAGCAGCGTCCGGTCCGGCCCGATCACAAACGTCGTCCGCTCGATGCCCATCACTTTCTTCCCATACATGTTCTTTTCCTTCAGCACATCAAACTGTTTGCAAACTTTCTCGTCTACATCAGCAAGGAGTGTGTACGGAAGGTCGTACTTCGCCCGGAACTTGGCCTGGTCGCGCGGCGTGTCGCGGCTGATGCCCAGAACCACGGCGCCCGCCGCCAGCAGCTTTTTGAACGTATCGCGAAAGCCGCAGGCCTCAATGGTGCAGCCGGGGGTATCGGCCTTTGGATAAAGGAACAGGATCACCGGCTTGCCGGCAAAGTCCGAGAGACTCACGGTTTTGTCTTCGTCCGTTTGCAGGGTAAAGTCGGCGACTTTCTCATGCAGCTTCATGTGGCATATCCTTTCAAAAGATGGATGGGCCCGTAATGCGGGAGATGGGTCGGGCACGGGTGCAGCCGCCAGGTTCGATTCGGCCGTCAATTTTGATTATTGTCGAGGGAAGTCGAACGTGTCATCGCGGAGTGTAAATCGATTGTGGATAAAGGCAGCCGCGCTGCCCGCTCTTGCTGTGTTCGTTTTCGTCCTCCCCGCGCCCGCGCAATATCCCGGCCAGATTGCGAATCCCGACACGAACGCACCTGATCTCCGCGCTGTCGCGATCTTCGAGTGGACCGGCGATGAAGCGCATCCCAAGGCCGGCCGTCTCGTTCCCGTCTGCATCTACGACGGCCAGGATCTCAATGACGCAGGCGTCTATCTCACCCAGCCCGAGCCGCTCGCGCTCGAAAGCGACGTCGAGTATCAGCTCCAGCAGGACGGCCAGCCGATAGGCCTCTTCGACATTGATACCTCCGCTCGCGGGCAGGGTGGATGGGTCGGATTCGGCAAGTGGAAGCCTCTGTCCAAACCCAAACCTGCTCCAACGCAGGTGGCCAAAGTGGACGAAGACGACGACGCACAGAGCAACGTCCCCATTTTGCATCGCAAGCATCACGCCGACGATTCCGCCGCCGGCGGCAGTTCCGGGTCGAGTTCCGGCTCAAGTTCCGGCAATGGCTCGCCTGCTCCCGATCCAGATCGTCCCACGCTGCACAAGGGAGGCGACGCTTCGACCTCAGGTTCTGGCACGAATTCCGGCACAAGCGGAACAAATTCCGGCTCAGCTTCCGGCTCGGGCAGCGATTCCGGCGTCGACTCCAACGCGCCTCCGCCCGACTCCGATCGCCCCATCCTCCATCGCACTGACGACAGTTCGTCATCCAGTAGCACATCCTCCGGCGACTCCAGCGGCCCAAAGCTGAAAAAGAAGAAGAAGGACGACGATGAGGCCTACGTTGAAGACGTTGCAACCTCCACCGATCCAGATCGCCCGCGTCTCTTTTATGGCAAGCCTTCAGGCTATGGAGCGGCCGTAGTTCCCAACCTTTTCGGTCTGCCAGTCGATTTGCGGCAGACCGTCGCGGTATCAGACGCAACCGACCGTCCTGAGCATCTGTGGAACTACACCTGGGCCAATCCTGACGACGAAGACAAGATGAAGGCCGCGATGGAAGATCTCGCTCGCACCGCCCTCGGCCTCAATCCGCCGCCCGCACCCAAACCGAAGCCGAAATCCGCCGCCACGCACAAATCCACGAAGCCCGCCGTTCCACCACCGCCCGCTCCGCTTCTCGTCGAGCAGTTCCGCGTCTTCGAGCTGGCCTACGGCTCCGGCGCCACCATGGTTCTCTCCGCGCACACCACAGGCACCGGAGAGCAGGAGAAGTTTGTCACCCTGGTTGCGCAGCCCGATCTTTATGGAGGCGTCGTCGTCCTCTTCAAGAACGTCACCGACGCCGCGCACCTCGACGTGACGCCACGCATGCGCCTCGTCGATGCTGTCGACGCCGAAGCCGACAACCGCGGCGAGCTCCTCTTCGAACTTCGCGGCGCCACGGAGCGCCAGTTCGCCCTCTATCGCGTCCTTCGCGGCGATGCCACGCGCATCTTCCTTAGTGGCCCGGAATCCATTGCGGTTCCCGTCACCAACTGACGCATGCCCATCGCCTTTGCCGCGCCCACGCGCCTTTAGAATCAACCGGGTTGGCGTGCAGGTGTTTGCTCTTTGTGCACTCCCTCGCAGTACTTTCGCTTGCCCTTTTCTTTGGCGGCCGGGCATTTTTACAAGGTGTCCTATACAATAAGAAGATACAAGTGGGCACATTGACACTTCTCAAGGATTCCCCTTCGCATGGCATCTGTAACCACCGTTCCTTCAACCGACACCGTCGCAACTGAGTCAACCCAGCCCACTTCCCTGGTACCCGAGTCAAACGAAACCGCATCCGCATCCGCTTCCGTCGCCGCCAAAGCCGTTGCCAAGTGGCGCCAGATTCGCATGGGCCGCAAAAATGCCGTCAGCGATGGGTTGAGCTGGCCTATGGTCTTTGTCATCGCCATCTTTCATTTGGGCGCGGTGGCTGCGCTCTTCCTCTTTAGTTGGCAGCGCCTGCTGGTCATGGCCATCCTCTACATCCTCGCCATCAATGTAGGCATCGGCATGTGCTATCACCGCCTGCTTACGCATCGCGGCTACAAGGTGCCCAAGTGGCTTGAATACACCATGACGGTTTTCGCCACGCTCTCCCTTGAGGGCGGCCCGATCTTCTGGGTTTCCACGCATCGCGTCCATCACCAGCTCAGCGATAAGGAAGGCGATCCACACACCCCGCGCGAAGGCGGCTGGTGGGCACACGCAGGATGGATCCTTTTCGGCCAGTCATTGCACCTGCAGATTGAGGCGCTCTCTCGTTACTCGCCCGACCTCAGCCGCGACCGCTTCCACGTCTGGCTCAGCAAATACCACTGGATTCCCATCACCCTTAGCGCGATCTTGCTCTTCTCACTCGGATGGTACTGGGGTGGCTTCGTGAACGGCCTTGCCATGTTCCTCTGGGGCGCTCTGCTCCGCGTAACCCTTGGTCTGCACGCCACCTGGCTGGTCAACTCCGCAACCCACATGTGGGGCAGGCGCCGCTTTAATACCCACGACGACTCCCGCAATAGTTGGTGGGTCGCCCTGTTAACCGGCGGCGAGGGCTGGCACAACAACCACCACGCCCATCCCGTCTCCGCGCGCCACGGCCTCACCTGGTACGAAATCGATCCCAACTTCTGGGGCATCTGGATCCTGTCGAAACTAGGCCTCGCCCGCAAAGTCCAGGTCGCCAAGTTCGACCGCAAAGACCCCAAGCCCGCTGGGATGTAGTTGCCGGATCTGACCACTGACAACTGACGACAGTTTTATTGGACCGTCAGCGCCACTGTCCCAGTTTCGGTCATTCCGCCTGACACCCCAGTGATCGTCACGGTGTAAGTCCCGGCTGTGGTCCCGGGATTTGTCTGTCCTCCCCCTCCGCCACCACCTCCACCAGCGTTGGCTCCGCTCCCGCATCCCATCCCGGCCGCAGCGGCAAAGAGCACCACCCACACCATCAGCGCCAGCCAGCTCCGCCGCCGCAACGGCACAAACACCAGCAGCACGCACGCCAGAACTGCGCCGCCCGCGCCTCGCCACGGCATCCGTATCGGCCGATTCATCGCCGTCGCCGCCGTCGTGTTCACCGTCAATGTCGCCGTCTGCGCGGTTGTGCCCGAAACCATCACTGAAGCTGGCACGCTGCACGTCGGCGGATCGTTCGCCGCCGCCGGAGTGATAGCGCAGCTCAGGCTCACTGTGCCCGTGAATCCGTACCAAGGCGTCACAGAGATCGTTGACGTATTCCCCGTTGCCGCTCCTGGCGCAACGCTCATCGGCGCTCCCGTCACCATTTGAAAATACGGAGCAGGATTGGTTGCGAACGAAAAAATTGCCCCGCTCGTCGTACCCAGGCTGTTTTGCGCCACGGCCTGGTAGTAGTACGTCGTGCTCGCGCTCAATCCCTGGATCGACGCGCTCACCGAGTTGTTTCCTGCCGTCGCCCCCAGGTCCTGCATCGCCGTCTGTGTCGCTCCACTCAGCGAGCTGCTTGTGCCCCACAGGAACCACGTGTGCGTGTCCGCGCCGTTGGGATTCACCGTGCCTTCGAGCGTTGCTGAGTTCGCTGTTACCGCCGTTGCGACTGCTGTTGCTGTCGCCGGCGCCGTTGCTGTCGACGATGCGGTCACCGTGACTTGGTTCTCGCCCGTTTCGCTTGCATACAAAAGTGCGCTCGCGTTGTCCGGCAAGTACACGGCTTCGATGTTGTCTGTGCCGACTGCCAGCGCTCCCGGCGGAACATCGATCGTCGCGCTGCCGCTCGCCAAAGTCGCAGTTCCCAGATCGTAGCTGCCGCTGGTCACGACGATAGAACCGGTCGGCGTCGGATATCCGTTCGTACCGCCCACCGCCACCGTCACCGTGAAGGCCTGCGCCGTAGTCACGTTCAATGCGGACGGCGTCACTGCAACCGTCGCGGGGTATACGCCCACGCCGCTAAGTCCAATGCTCTGCGGCGATCCGGTCGCATTGTCCGTGATCGTAAGCGCAGCCGCCATCGGCCCAGCGCCCTCGGGCGCGAAGTGCCCTTCGATCGCGCAATTCGCGCCCGCCGCAAGGCTCCCTCCACACGGATTCGGAAAAACGAACGCTGAGGAATTCGTCCCAGACACGATGATGTTTGTAATCGTGAGCGTCGCGCTTCCCGTGTTGGTCAGCGTCACCTGCTGCGGCGCGCTCGACATCTGCGCCTGCTGCGGCCCGAATGCGAGCAGCATCTCCGAGACTGTCGCCACTGGCGCGGCCCCGCTCAGCGCGATCATCTGGGTCGTATATGCCGGGCCCGCCGCATTCAGATTGTTGTCCGTCAGCGTCAGCGTGCCGTATTCCGTCCCTGTCGCCCCAGGCTGAAAGCTGATCGGCATAACGCACGTCGTTCCTGCCGCCAGCGTTCCCGGCTGCGCGGCGTCGGCCGTCAGCGCCGGGCACGCCGAAGTCGCGGTGCTGTTGAGCGTAAAGTTCGTCGAGATCACCGGATTTGCACCTGTGCCCGGCACGGGGAACGTCAGCGCAGCATTGCCCACGTTCTCCACGGACACTGTCTGCGGGCTGTCGCTGCTCACCGTCCCTGTCGCAGTCGCCGCAAAGTTGATCGCCGGCGGCTGCCCTCGCACGACCTCCACCACGCGATTATTCAGCGAGTCTGCAATGAACAAATCGCCCGCCGCGTCCAGACCGATTCCGATCGGGTCGCTTAGCGCCTCGCCATTTGCCGCTGGAGTAATCGCGGTCGCTGCCCCTCCGTCCGCAGGCACTTCAACTACGCGGTTGTTGGCGTCCGCGATGAACAAATCGCCCGCCGCGTCCACCGCAACGCCGTAGGGAAAGTGCAGGCTCTCCCCGTTCACGCTGGGATCAATCGCAGTCGCTGTCCCACCGTTCGCAGCAATTTCCACCACGCGATTGGCAAACAAATCCGCGATAAACAGGTCGCCCGCGCTGTCCAGCGCCAGCGTCACCGGATATGACAGCTTTTCGCCGCTTACCAGCGGGTCAATCGCGACTGCTGCTCCGCCGCCCGCCGGCACCTCCACCACGCGACCGTTGTCCACGTCCGCGATGTACAGGTCGCCCGCTCCGTCGATCACCATTCCGCACGGATAGTGCAGCCCGATCCCGTTCACCATTGGATTGATCACGGTCGCTGCACCGCCGTTCGCCGAAACTTCCACAACAATGTTGCGATCGAGATCGGAAATATAGAGATTCCCTGCGCCATCCACGGCCACGCCGCCCGGATGCACCAATCCCGCCCCGCCCACAATCGGATCCATCACGACTGGAGCGCCGTTGCCCGCCGGCAGCTCCACCACGCGGGAGTTATTTTGGTCGGTGATATACAGATTGCCCCTGCCGTCCACCGTGGCGTCGAAGGGATCATTGAACGCCACGCCGTTTGCCATCGGAGCGAACGCGATCGCCGCGCCGGCCCCAAATGCAGCCTGCGGACCCACGCCATTCCCTTCGAGCGGCACGCTTGCAATCACGTCTCCCGATCCATCCAGCAGCAACACCGCTCCGTACCGTTCTCCCGCATACACCGGCTTAAACGTCACGTTTACCGTGCACGATTGCCCGGCGTTATAGTTCGTTCCGGCGTCGCAGCTTCCCCCGCCTCCGTTGGTAAAGTCCAATCCCGTCGCGCCTTGAGTCGCGACCTCAATGCTGCCCAGTGTGGCCGCGGCGGGGACCGTTACCGTCACGTTCGCCGTCGTGCTCGAGCCCACATTCACTGCGCCGAAGTTTGTTTGCGCGCCCGCCATCGCCGCGGCAACAGCCAGCCACGCCGCGCTTGCCGCTATCGGCCACCGCCAAAACCTGCCCGCGCAGAAATTCGTTTGAGTCATTGTTAGCCAATCACGCCGCAACGAAGGGAAGAAGGCGCATCTGGAATTATGCGTGCGGCCGGATTCAACGTGCAAGCGGCCCAGTCGCGCCCGTGTGCCGCTTCTCCGCGACCCCTCATAACGCGGCCAGAAAGTTCTGCAAGTCCACTAGTTGCTGCGGATTCAGGTTCATTTGGAAGCGCGTGCTGTAAAACTGCACCACCTGCCCCAGGTTCGCCGCCGAACCGTTGTGGAAGTAGGGCGCCCGCGCCGCAAGCCCGCGCAGCCCCGGCACCTTCAACCGATTTACGTCCGCGCATTGTCCCGTCTCGAGCGCCATTCCCGGATCGGTCGTCACGTAAACGACTGCATTCCCGCCCGCATCCGCGCACCCGCTGATCTGATATATCGGTAAATTCGGTGCGGTCAGCGCTTGCAACCCGCCAATGATGTTCGCATCCGTCTCGCTTGCGATCAAATGGCTCGTGCCAATGTCCATTGCCAGCGGCAGCGAATGCGTCCCGACGTTCGGCGCGTCGTGGCACGTCCCGCACGTCCCCACAATCACTGCCGGGCTTCCCAGCGCGGTGTTGTCATTCAGTCCGTGCACGTCCGTAATCTGCATCGGTGCGCTGTTGAAAAGGTCCTCGCCACGCGCGATGCTTGCCTGGGCCGGATTCGCGCTCCCTTCCCAGGCGGCAAACAGCGTAAACACCACCGGATTGAACTTTGCTCCCGTCGGGTCCTGCCCGAACGCGTCGTTGATCCCCGGATAATAATTCTGCGCAGAGAGCGCCGCCGCACCGCCGGTGGCCCCACTTCCCGTCAACGGTCCTGCCTGCGTATCCGTTGCCTCAGCCGTGAACAGCCCTTCCTCAAACGCAATCAGCTCGTTCAACTGCGCTGCCGTCGGAGCCGCGTTCCCCTGTTCGTGTGTTGCAATCGCATTCGCCGCCTGCGCGCTCAGGTCGGATTCCAGATTTGCACTCAAGGTCGCCGCCGCGTTCAGCGGCGCGACGGTGAACCGCCCATCCCACATCACTTCGCTCAGCATCGTCAGGCTCGTGGCCGGCAGCGGTCGACGGTATACCGAATACGTCGTCTGCCCTGTCGAATTATTGGTCACCGCCGCGCACCCATATGGATCCTGCGCCACGGCCACCGTGAACTGCGCGCCTGCGGGCAGCGCCTGGGCGATGCGGATTAATCCGTTGTTCACGATCAGGCTGTGACCGGTGCTATCGCCTGTGGCCACTGTCGGGCAGTTCGCGCCGTCCACCGCCGCAAACAGCGGATCGCTCCCGTTGCTGCTCGTAAACAACGCCTGCACACTCGCGGCGCTCAATCCCATCCCCTGGCTCAGTTGGTGGCAGCTCGCGCAGCTGCGCGGATTCGTTCCCAGCGCTTGAAAAAAGATCCCGGTCGGATCGATGCTTCCTGTCGCGCTGTACGTTGACTCCGTCCCGCTCGGCGTCGGATACGGTTGCAGGCTGGGAATCAGATTGCTGGTCGTCGTCGTTGTTGGAGGCGCACCCTCGCTGCAACCCGCCAGCACAAGTCCCGCCGCCGCAACAAGCGAAATCCCCGCCGCGACCAGCAAAATCGTCCGATGCCTCGCGATCGTCAATCGGCCTCCGCCTTGTTTGTGGGGTTTCTAACCCAGGGGAATCGTGCGCCCGCGCTCTGAAGATGCTCAACCGGGAATATCTATAAAGAATAGACGGCTCGCGCGTGGCTTGGATAGACGCATACCCCGAAAAGACCGCCTTCAAACGGCTCGCGCCTACTTCAGCACCTTCGCCCGCACCCACAGGATTAAGAAGAACGGCAGCGCCACCACCAGCACCAGTACGCCCGCGGGAAATCCGACATAGAGATACGTGTCCACGTAGCTCACCGAGTGGCCTCCGAGCACGTTCCACCCCAACAGAGTGAAAATAGCCACACACGTCGTCGCGAAAAACGTTAGAAACGCCGATGCCAACGCCAACAGCAGGCTCTGGAACAGGCTGAATCCCTCCAGTGGAAACCTCAACACCGTTTTCCCGCGTCCACCCTGCGCCATTTGCTCCATCATCTTTTGACCTCTCTCGTCTAGAATACAAATTCATGGCCAGTACTGCGCAAATCGAGCTGTGGCAGGCAGACAAAGTCGCCACGCAGGTCGCCATGATCGACGCCCCCAACGGCATCCACTACGCTGCCTGGGGCGAAACCCGCGTCTCCGACTCCGATCTCGAGCGTCTCGTCGCCGCTGTCCCCGGCCCGCTCGCCCCTGCGCTTCGCCAGCGCGCCTACTACTTTGTTCCCCTCGCCATTGCGGACACCGGCGAGAACCTCGTCGCCCCCGCCTACACGGTCGAGCTCGGCGACCGCGCCGTCTGCCATCGCAACGCCAGCTTCGGCGATACTGAGGCCGTCTTCCTATCCACACGCCTTGTCGAAGACCGCTTCGGCCTCGCCTTCGAATTCTTCATCAATGTCGCCCACAACTTCGTTGAAGCGGCCGGCGTACCCGACAGCTTCTCCACCCTCGTCTGGTCGCAGGCTGAGGCTCAGGTCCGCGGTGAAACCAGCCAGGACGCTTGGGAGGCCCGCCGCCGCGCTCTCGAGCCCCACCCCGGCGCTAAAGTCATTGACGAGCGCGCCCGCAACGCCTTCTTTGAGGCGTCATTCTCCGATGCTCTCGCCATCTACATGCTCTCCCTCGCCGTCGACTTCGACTACCACGACCTCCGCGAGCGCGAGTACCCGCTCCTCGCCGCTCCCGCCCTTGCCGACCGTCTTCGCCACGTCGCCGCTCTCTTCCCCGCCAACTCCGGCTACGAATTCCAGATTCACTACCGCCGCAAAGGCTAGATCGTTGCGGCCCGCCGAAGAAAATCGCAAACCGCGTACGATGATCCATGAACTGCCCACGAATAAAGGTCAATGCGAATGAACGTCCTTCTCTTCGGCGCTACCGGCATGGTTGGTCAGGGAGTTCTCCGCGAATGTCTGCTCGATTCCGGTGTCGCGACTGTCGTCTCCATCGGCCGCTCGGCAACAGGCGTCACTCATCCAAAACTGCGCGAAATCATTCGCCCCGATCTGACCAACTACTCGGCCATCGAATCGCAGCTCTCCGGTTTCGACGCCTGCTTTTTCTGCCTCGGCGTCTCCTCCGCCGGTCTCAACGAAGAGCAATACACGCGCATCACATATGACATCGTCCTCGGCGCGGCGGAAACGCTCGCCCGCCTCAATCCCGCCATGACGTTTGTCTACGTCTCAGGGCAGGGAACCGACAGCTCCGAGCACGGCCGCATCATGTGGGCGCGCGTAAAGGGCCGCACTGAGAACGCCCTTCTGCGCCTGCCCTTCAAGGCCGCATTCATGTTTCGCCCCGGAGTCATCGTGCCCCGCTTCGGCGCCCGCTCGCGCACTGCGCTCTATCGCATCCCCTACGCACTCACCCGCCCGCTTCTTCCGCTCCTGCTCCGTGCCTTTCCCAACCAAGTGCTCACCACAGATGAAATCGGCCAGGCCATGCTCCTCGTTGCCCGCCATGGTGCGCCCAAGCCCGTTCTCGAGACTAGCGACATTCGAAACCTGCTCATTCGTTTCCGAGCAGCGTAAACTCCCCGCCCCACCGCCGTGCTAATCTGATCCAACTTCGTCGCCCAAGGAGTTCTTCAGGGTGCCAAATCGCCATCGGGTTCCTGTCTGGCTCATGGGTCTCACCAACCTGTCCTACGGCCTTTACGGCGGAGTCATCGCCTTTGCCATCCCGCAACTCCTCGGCAATCGCCAGGTTCCCGAGGCGGCCATCGCCGGCCTCACCGCCATCGCCATCTCGCCCGGCTTCTGGGCATTCCTGTTCAGCCCCATTCTCGATGTCCGCTTCAGCCGCCGCTTCTACGCAGTCGCGCTGGCAGCATTCGCCTCGTTCACGCTGGTGGTGGCCTTTCTCTCGCTCGGTCAGCTCGCGCTGCTTCAGGTCGTGCTCACGACAGGCTTCTTCGCCGCATATCTCTATCAAAGCGCCCTCGGCGGCTGGCTCTCCTCCATCACCTCTGCCGAAGAGGAAAATCTGGTCAGCGTCTGGATGACCATTGGCAACACCGGCGGCTTTGGCCTCATGGCCATCGGATGCAATCAGATTGTGCGCCACTTTTCGCCGCCCGCAGCCGCGCTGGCCCTCGCCGCCTGCATCCTCGTGCCCATCATTCCTTTCCCCTTTATGCAGGCGCCCGGTCCTGACCGCCGTCTCGCCAGCGAGTCGTTTCCGCAATTCTTCGGCGACCTCGTATCGCTCGTCAAGCGCCGCGAAGTGCTCGTCGCCGTCGTCCTCTTCGTTTCTCCCGCCGCCACCTTCTCGCTCACCAACTTCCTCGGTGGCCGTGGCAGCGACTTCCACGCCTCGCCCGGTTTCGTCGGCCTCATCGGGGGTGCGGGAGTGGCTCTCGGCGGCATTGCCGGCTGCCTCGTTTTTCCCGCGCTCAGCCGCCTCATGCCGCTTCGCCCCTTTTATCTTGCTGTGGGGGTTGCCGGCGCAGTGTGCACGCTCTCGCTCATTCTGCTCCCGCGCGCTCCAGCCTCTTTCGCCATCGTTCTAATCGCAGAGAACCTCTTCCAATGCCTGGCCATCACCGCCTGCACCGCCATCACATTCGAAACCATCGGCCAAAACAATCCGCTCGCCTCCACCACCTTCTGCTTTCTCGGCTCGGCCTATGGAGTGCCCATCTCCTACATGCTCTATGTCGATGCCTTTGGCTACGCCCACGGCGGAATCTCCGGCAGCCTGGCCATCGATGCCATCACCGGCATTGTCTCCAGCGCCCTGCTCGGTGCATTGCTCTTCTCGCTCGCCCGCAAATCGAAAACCTCTCGCCCGCTAATCACTAACCACTAACCACTATCCTTTACAAGCTGTATCTCCCCGCTCCCATCGTCACAATCACCAGGTTCATCGCAATCAGCAGCACTTCGTAGTTCCATCCCGACGACTTATCGCCCCAGAACCCGGTCTTCCACTTCACCGCCTTCTTATAGATCGCTCCCAGCATCAAGGCAATCAGCCCCAGCGCCGCCCACTGCGCCATGAAACCTGCCACGAGGGCAATCGCTCCGGCTGACTCCGCCGTGCCGAGGAAGATGGTGAACGGCACGCTCATCTCGATGCTCGCCGCTCGCTCCTTCGGCTTGGTCAGGTGGTTGTAACCGCTCGTCCCGAACACCAGCGCCACCACCAGCCGCAGAAAAAGCAGGCTCCAGTCCGCATAGGCCATCGCTCCCGGGATTATGAACATGACCGCCCTCCTTCGCCTCAAGCCTACCAGCGCAACCAACCCCCCTACGCTCTTCGGAGCGATTATGAGCGGCCGAACCTCGGCGCCACTATTTGTGCGCCCGTTCGCCCAGCCTCAATCGGCTGTACAGTTGTAAACTATGTGAGACTTCTTCCCCCCCTTCCATTCGCGCTCCGCGAGGTCTGCCTATGTTCAGTGCACGATTTTTCCCCGGATGCTCTGCCGTTGGTCTGCTCCTGGCAGCTTGCTTGTTGATCCCCGTTCGCATAGCCGCCCAAACGACACAGGCGACCGCCGACACCAGCGCAACTCTGCCGCCCGAGGTGCAGGCAAAACTGGATAGGCTGCAGGCCGATCTCAAGGCCGCGCAGGCCAAGGGAGACGCGAAAACTCAAGCAAGATTGCTCAACGAGGTCGGCAAGGTCTACTGGGACACATCCCAAGGTGATATGGCACTGAACGTCTACAACCAGGCCCTGACTCTAGCGCGATTTGCGAATGACGCACAACAGGAAGCAGCCGCGCTGAACGGAATCGCAGGCTGCTATCTGGATGATGACCAGAACGACACCGCACTTGGGCTTCTCCACCAGGCCCTGGACCTGGCCACTAGCTCTGGCGATCTTGTTGGTCAGGCAACAGCGCTGAAGGGCATTGGCTGGGCCGACGATAACACCCACCAGCCTCAGCAGGCATTGCAGTCTTATCAGAAAGCCTTGGCGCTGACCCAACAGGCGGGAGATCTGGATTTGGAAGCCACGATTCTCTGGCACGTCGCCGGTACCTGCCTTTCTTTGTCCGAGCCGCAGAAAGCGCTGGACAATCTCAACCAGGCCCTCCCGATCTTTCGCCAGGTGGATGACCATCCTGGCGAAGACATGACTTTGACCAGCCTCGGCAGCGTTTCTTTCGGCCTGGGCGAGCTGCAGAAGGCGCTCGACTATTACAACCAGGCGCTTCCCGTGCTTCGCGAGGTGGGCGACCACTCGAACGAAGGCATGACACTGTTCGCCCTTGGCAATATCTCCTCCAGTCTGGGCAGGAACGAGAAGGCGCTGGAGTATCTCAATCAGGCGCTGTCCGTCGTTCGCCAATTGGGTGACCAACTAGACGAGGCAAAGACACTCAACAGGATCGGGTTTGTCTATTCTGACCTGGGTGAGCAGCAGAAGGCGATAGACTACTACAACCAGGCACTCCCCATCGCTCGCCAATCGAGCGACCTCGCCGACCTGGGGGCAGCGCTGCGCGGCATCGCCTACGCCAACTCTCTCCTGCGCGATCCGCGGAAGGCGCTCGATTATTATGACCAGGCACTGGCGGCCTTTCGTGCGGCGGACGACCGCGACGGCGAGTCTCTCACTTTGAACGGCATCGGCCTTGTCTACTCCGATTTGGGCGAGCCACATGAGGCGCTGGACCACTTTAATCAGGCGCTGACGATCTTTCTCGGGCTGGGCGAGCTGGATTACGAGGCTTTCACGCTGGGCAACATCGGCATGGTCTACTCCGATTTGGGCGAGCCGCAGAAGGCGCTGGACTCCTTGAACCAGGCGTTGTCGATCTTTCGCCAGGTGAGCGACCGGGGGAGTGAAGGCAAGGCTTTGGCCGGAATCGGCATCGCTTACTCCTCTCTGGGCGACAAGCAGAAGGCACTGGACTACTACAACCAGGCACTCCCCATTCTCCGCGAGGCGGGCGACCGCTCCGGCGAGGCGACCGCGCTGGCCAACATCGGTCTTCTCTACTTCTCTATGGGCGACAAGCAGAAGGCGCTGGACGACTATAACCAGGCGCTGCCGCTGGCAACTGCAGTCAGCGATCCTCTTCTTGAGGCGTTCGTCCTCGGTTGCATGGCATCGAATCAAAGCAGTGGGCACCCTGCCGAGGCCATCTTCTACGGCAAGCAGGGAGTCAACCTCCTGCAGCAAATACGAGGAAACATCCAGGGACTCGACAAGGAATTGCAATCCAGCTTTCTTGCTTCCCACATCGACTACTATCGCGACTTGGCTGACCTGCTGATTGCGCAAAATCGTCTGCCCGAAGCGGAGCAGGTGCTCGATCTGCTCAAACAGCAGGAGTACTCCGACTACACGCGCGGCGCGGCGGCCGATATGCTGAGCCCGCTCACGCTCACGCCGGCAGAGCAGCAGGCGGAGGCGGATTATCAGCAGTCCACGGCGCAGTTGATCCAGCTCGGCGAGGACTGGAAGAAGTTGAAGAAAAATCAAGCGCGCACTCCCGATCAGGAGGCGCAGTTCCAGGACTTGAATACCAAGTTGAAAGACGCCGGTATTGGCCTAACCGCCTATTACAGCCGCCTGCACGTGCTGTTTGCCAACGTCAGCGATCTCAATGACAAGGTGAACGAAATCCAGGGCCACGTCAGCGGGCTCCAGGACGCAGTTGCCGATTCGCCGCGCACTGTTGCCCTCTACACCATGGTTACAAAAGATCACTACCGGGTGATCGTCACTTCTTCTAAACAGCAAACAGTGGCGCGAGAGTATGCCATCTCTGATACGGACTTGAGCCGCAAGGTCGCGGCATTCGACCAGGTGCTGCGCGACCCCGGAAGCGACCCCAGGCCTCTGGCGCAGGAGCTTTACAACATCCTGATCGGCCCCGTGAAGGCGGACCTGGACCAGGCGAATGCCGAGACGCTGGTGTGGTCTCTCGACGGCGTGTTGCGTTATGTGCCCCTGGCCGCGCTCTACGACGGCAAGCAGTACCTGGTGGAGAACTACAGCACGGTGACAATTGCGCCGGAGAGCTACACGCGCCTGCCAGGGAAGCCCGACGTGAGCGGCCTGAGCGTTGTCGGCATGGGGATTTCACGCCAATACGAGGACAATTTGCCCGCGCTGCCGGCCGTAGTCGGCGAGTTGGACGGTGTGGTGCGCGATGCGCACGTGCAGGGCGCCAACGGCGTGTTGCCGGGAACGATTCTGCTCAATGGGCAGTTTACTGAGAAGGCGATGGAGAACGCGTTGAACGGGCAGTACAGCGTAGTGCATATTGCCAGTCACTTCGTGTTCCAGCCGGGCGACGACAGCAAGAGCTATCTGCTGCTGGCGGACGACAACAACCCCAGCTTGGGCCATCCCTTGACGGTAGAGGAATTCGGCAACAACCCGAGCCTGGATCTCACCTCGACCGACCTGCTTACGCTCTCGGCCTGCCAGACGGGGATCAGCGGCGACACCAGCGACGGCCGCGAGGTGGATGGACTGGGCATCACAGCGCAGAAAAAGGGCGCCAAGGCCGTGATCTCGTCGCTGTGGTCGGTAAACGATGCCAGCACCGGCCAGCTGATGGCCGACTTCTACAAGCTCTGGGCCGGCGGCGGCGGCAAAGTGATGAAGGTCGAAGCATTGCGCCAGGCCCAGCTCGACATGCTCCACGGCAAGATCAACGGCAATGGCAGCGCCAGCGGCAGAGGTTTCGAGGTCGTCGAAAATGCCACGCCTGTCCCTGCGGGATTTTCGCACCCCTACTACTGGGCCCCCTTCGTGCTCATGGGCAATTGGAAATAGGCTGCTTGCTGCTAGGGAATAGGACTGCAGACCGCTAAGGCGCGCGTCTCTGTAGCGGGAGCCGGGCGCGAACCGTTCCGGCCAATTCGCCTCTATCCCACCGTTTCCTGGTGCGGAAGGTGTTGTATTTCGCGCGCCACGGATGGAGCTAAAAAGCTGACAACTTGCCTACACTTGCGCGTAGGCGATCTTTCCTTCGCTCACGGTCCAGCGCACTTTGCCTTGCATTTGCCAGCCATCGAAAGGAGTGTTCTTGGCCTTCGATTGCGATTCTGTCGCGCGATAGGTCCACTCAACTTTGGGGTCGAAGACGACAACGTCGGCGTAACTTCCGACGGTCAGCGTTCCGCGGCCTTTTAACCCGAGCAGCGCAGCAGGCTGCGCGCTCAGCAGGTTCAGCACTCGGCCGAGCGGCATTCGCCACTCGCGATGCAGCCAGCGCAGGCTCAGTCCCAGCGCGGTTTCGAGGCCAATGATCCCATTCGGCGCCAGCTCGAACTCAACTTCCTTCTCGTGCATCGCGTGCGGCGCGTGATCGGTTGCAATCGCGTCCACAACGCCATCGAGAATGCCTTCGATCATTGCATCGCGATCGGCCGCCGAGCGCAGCGGCGGATTCATCTTCGCATCTGTGTTGTAGAGTCCAACGTGCTCATCGGTGAGCAGGAAGTGATGCGGAGTAACCTCGCAAGTCACGCGCAGCCCATTGCGCCGCGCCTGGCGAACGGCGGCCAGTGCTGCAGCGGTCGATATATGCGCCACGTGCAGGTGCGGATGCGCTTCGCGCAGCTCAGCGACCAACCGAATGTCGCGCTCTACGATGCTCGTCTCGGCTTCGGTAGGCATTCCGCGCAATCCCAGCTTGAACGACACGGGACCAAGGTTCATGCTCGCACCTTGCGTCATGCGCGTGTCCTCGGCGTGCTGGATCACGGTGAGTCCCACGCGCGCCGCCGCTGCAAGGGTCTCGCGCATCATTCCGTCCTTCAGGATCGGTCGTCCATCGTCGGTCACCGCCACGGCGCCGGCTGACTTCAGCGCCGCGTAATCGCTGATCGCTTCACCTTTCGACCCGCGTGTTGCCGCGGCGATGGGGAAGACCCTCACCAACGCGCCGCGCTCGGGCGCTTGCATCCAACGCGTCACCTCGGGCGAGTCGTTCACCGGGTTCGTGTTCGGCATCGCGGCCACGCTCGAGAATCCGCCCGCTGCGGCCGCTGCTGTTCCCGTTGCGATCGTCTCCTTGTAGGCTTGTCCCGGCTCGCGCAGGTGCACATGGATGTCGATCAGCCCCGGCGCCACGACCATTCCCGTTGCATCCAGAACCTCCGCGCCGTTCCTGCCCTTCAGCTTTCCCGTGCCGGCGACCTCCGCCACGCGGCCATCGATCAGCAGCACGTCCTTCAGTCCGTCCACTCCTGCAGCCGGATCGACGAGTCGCCCGCCGCAAATCGCCATCGCCGTCATGCGCGCACCCCGTTCTCCGCCGTCAGTGCGCGCTCCATTACTGCCATGCGAATGGCGAGCCCGTTGGTGACTTGCTCGAGGATCGCCGACTGCACGCCATCGGCCACGCCCGCCGTAATCTCCATGCCGCGGATGATCGGCCCCGGATGCAATACCACCGCTGTAGGCGCGAGCGCCGCCAGCCGCTGCCCGGTCAGTTGGTAGCTGGCCTTGTACTCCTCCAGGTCCAGTTGCAGCCCGGCCAGCCGCTCCGCCTGGATGCGCAACATCATCACTGCCTGCGACTGCTTGAGTGCCGCCTCGAAGTCCCGTTCGATCTCGATACCCGGCCCGGAGCGTGCCGCCTGCTCCGGCAGCAACTCCTTGGGCCCGCAAAGCAACACCCGTGCGCCCACCCGCGGCAACAGTAACATGTTCGATCGCGCCACCCGGCTGTGCAGGATGTCACCGACGATCATCACCGTCACCCCGGCGAGCGTGTCGGGCCCTACGCCGCTCACTCCCGGCCGCAGGTGCGACAGAATAGTGCGCAGGTCAAGCAAAGCCTGAGTGGGATGCTCGTGCATGCCGTCGCCCGCGTTGACCACAGGCAGCCGTGTCGACTCTTCCAGCAGCCAAGCCGCGCCAGATGAGTTGTGCCGGAGGATGATGGCCTCCGCGCCCAGCGCACGCAGCGTGAGGCCCGTATCCTTCAGAGACTCGCCCTTCTCGATGCTCGAGCTCAGGTTTGAGACCAGCGTCGTGTCGGCACCCAATGCCTTCGAGGCGAGTTCGAAACTGGTGCGCGTGCGCGTCGAAGACTCGTAGAAAAGGAGCGCGATTCTCCGCTTGGCCAGGATGCGATCGCGCACGATAGGATCCTCGTGCTCCAGCTCGGTGGCACGCACAAGCAGCCGACTCACGCCTTCAACGGACAGATCGAGAACAGAAAGCAGCGAGCCAGGATTGTAGGGAAACGAAGATGCGGGCGCAGGCGGAGTTGTGAGTGCGCGCCGAATCGCGGGTGCGGCTGGGTTCATCGTTGGCCTACATCGGGGCGGGCCCCGATCGGGTTGAAGAGGCGCCTTACCACTGCAATCCTCCAGCCGGCTGCCGCGTCTCTTCATCATTCTTCGACGGCGGAAGGGTCGCGACCTGAAGGACGTATTCTAGTTCGTCTTCTCCACCAGCAGCACCTGCTCGGTGGAGTCGACTTCCTGAAACTTCACTTCGATAATCTCGCGGCTGCTGGTGGGAACATGCTTACCCACGTATGTGGCTTCGATGGGCAACTCGCGGTGGCCGCGGTCAATGAGCACGGCCAGTTGCACGCGCCGCGGCCGGCCATGGTCAAAGAGCGCGTCGAGCGCGGCACGGATGGTGCGGCCGGTGTAGAGCACATCGTCGCAGATCACAATGTCGCGGCCCTCCACATCGAAGCCTACGGCTCCCGGCGTGACCACCGGTCGCACGTCCGCTGTGGAGAGATCATCACGATAAAACTGAATGTCGAGCACTCCCGTATCGACGGGCCGCTTTTCGATGGTGGAAATCAGCTTGCCCAGCCGTTCGGCCAGGGGAACGCCGCGGCGCTTGATGCCCACCAGGGCCAGGTCTTCGCTGCCGTTACTCTTTTCTACGATTTCGTGTGCCAGGCGCACCAGTGTGCGTTCGATCTCCGAGGCGGACATGAGCCGCCCCTTCACACGCAATCCAGTCTTATTTTCCAAGTCGCTCATGGCTTTTGTGCTCTTGCGGGATGATACGAGGGCTTGGCGCTCCAGAGCAAGTTGTGGAAAGATCGCCCGTTGGTGGACCGGCAAGCACGTTGCCGAATGAGTTCCAGAGGAGGAACGCGCGCGCCGGCAAGGCCCAAGCGGTTGCATAATATAGAAGCGGGCCCGGATGGCGAAATTGGCAGACGCAGCGGACTTAAAATCCGCAGGCCTTAACCGGCCGTGGGGGTTCAAGTCCCCCTCTGGGCACCATAGAATCAAAAACTTACAGGATATTTGCAAGAATGAAAGATCATGGAATTTGGCGCTGGTGATACTTTGTACCTAACTTTTTCCGCGTTTACGAAAGATGCCTAGAAAAGAACAGCCAAGGGTCACGGGAGTTTGGGAAAAGGTCCACGACAGTGGTGTCTGGTGGATTCGGTATCGCGTCGACGGAAAACTCAAGCGGGAGAAAGTTGGTCGATCATCCATCAGGCATGGAACCGGCCCGACCAGTTAGCCCTCTACACATACTTATGTCGGAAGGTCTGGCAACACCGAGCCGCGCGGTGGACGCAGCCCATCACAATCACAATGCTCCACTCACAAGAGGGGGTGAGTGCAGTCCAGAAGGTGAAGCATGAAGCGCGTTGCCCTTTATCTACGCACTTCAACTCTCGATCAGCACCCGGCCACGCAACTTTACGATCTCCGGCAGATGGCCACGCAGCGCGGTTACGAGATCGTGCGAGAGTACACGGATCGGATCAGCGGCACGACGGCGCGCCGCCTTGGCCTCGATCGGACGATGGTCGATGCCCGCCGCGGACACTTCGATGTCGTCTTGGTCTGGGCGTCAGGCCGGATCGCCTGGTCAGTGAAACACTTCCTCGAAACGCTCGACGAACTGAACCGGCTCAACGTCGAGTACGTCAGCTTCCGGGAGAACCTCGACACCGCCGGCCCGTTAGGCAGGGCCGTCGTGGTCATCATCGGAGCCATCGCCGAACTCGAACGCTCCCCGATCTCCTCAGGTGAAGCGTAGCTGATCGTGTTCAGCTCGCGTGCCAAGCTCGCAAACGTAATGCGCTTTGCCGCCACATCGGTCGCCGCCCGCTCGACCTCAACCGCGAGGCGATCCTTCGGGATCGCCACAGCGGACAGAGCCTCGGCCAGATCGCCAAGGCACACCGCATCAGCCGCGCCACCGTTCACAAGATCTTCCACTCAGAAATGGCCACTGAACAGGGCGTTCAAAAAGGGTGCCGAAGACCTGCGGCATAAACCCAACAAAATGAACGGCCGGATCTTACCGATCCGGCCGTTCGCAAACCTATACCTTCTGATACAGGACAATCCGCGAGCAACGAGGGATATCGCCGAGCCTTGTCGATTGCACGATCGAAACCTATTGAGGCTTCTTTGCTGTGGAGGGCTTGCTGCCTGATGGGGTTGGCGAGGAAGGCGTGGAGTCCAGTAATGGATCTGTGACGGTCGATGTCGCCGGGAAATCGCTGGCCGACTGAACTCGAACGTTAAGTGCGACATAGCTGACGGTCTGCACAGCCTGCTTAATTAAGGCGTCGGGAGTACCCTTCGCATCACGTTCCACGAGATAGCTATTGTTGCTGATGACCAGATTATCCATCTCTTTTTCCAAGTCAGCTTCTTGAGACTTGGGAACCAGAAAATAAGTGCCGCTGATGAGTCTCAGTGCGGAAGCCGAGACGAGGGTGTTATCCGTTCCCTTTTGCGTAACGACCACATCCTGTTGCTCGCTATTGAGGAGAAAATTCTCGGGGCGGGACTGCTCAAGTTGACCGTAGAAACTATAGAAGTTCTGGAGTGCCGACAACGCAATACCCGGGAAGCCAAGCAATGGAGAAAGGATCTTCGTGCCTTCAATCAATCCACCGAGAACCTTGTCGAGGAGGGATGTCGTCGGAGTTGAGGTGACGTTGATACTCATATGACCAGCGCCGTCGTTCAGCACAACGTGAGTCAACTGCGGCCCGTTGTTCGTCTGCGGCTGAGTCGACGGAGACATACCACCCGCCAGCGCGCTCCAGGTCAAGTTTTGCTCGGTGGGTAGCTGGCTCGCCTTGCTGGTAAAGAGTGTGGCAAGCGCCGCCCAAACGATTGGTCCGAGGAATTCACTGCCGGTCACTCTTTGACATGAAAGATGCAACTGTGCGAACCGGACCTTGGAGAGTTGCGATTTGTCCTGGCTTCCTGGACGGAAGCCCGTAATCTCCATGGTGATGACCGCATCATCCAGGAATACCGGCAGCTCAGAATCCTTGATGTCTTCTGCCCAACGCAGACCGACCTTATCGCTGTATTGCGCGATGCGCGGATCGCGATTCGGATCTGGTGTGGAACTACTACGGCTTCGCTCGGCCGCACTCGCATAGAGATTCTTCCAGTATGTCTCGCCCGCTGTCGGCGCCGAGGCCGGCTTAGCGCCCGCCGAATCAATTGCGGCTGCGATTTCGGGTCGCGCCAGTAACGGCGATAACGCGCCAAAGGTTGCCGATTTTCCGAGAAAGGAGCGCCGGGACAGCGTCATAGAGTCAATTCTCCATTGAGAATCCTAAGGCGTTTCATTTCGAATGAGACGGGTATTCAGGCCTAAAGGTTTCGGGCCCCGGGGGAATGTGAGTCTTATATCATGTTTGTCGCCGGGCAATAAAGGATTTTCTCGCAAACCGCATTCGTTCTGATTTTCATCGAACCTCCATTGAGTTTCAGATAAGATCTAGCTCAGGCTATCGCTCCTTCCCCCGTAGCGCAGCATTCACATGTTGAGCTTACCGACCATCTTGCAAGGGGTTCCCGTACCGAGACCAACGGGAGCACCTACCGCTTGCCCCATGCTTTCGCCCGCCGGTGTCACGAATTGTGGCTTCCGTTTGAGCCTTCTAATTGCCTGCTTCTGCATGGGCCCACTCATGCATCCACAAGCTGCTTCGAACGGTCAACCTTCTGCAGGCAGCAATCTCTCTTCGCTGTTCACTCGAGTCATTCCCGACGACTGCCACGCCCCATCCGACAGTGCGGTGGCCGAGGTCAAGTCAGCGGTGACAACCTTCCAAAACAAACACGACCAGCAAGATGAGGTCCGTGCGCTGATTCTTCTTGGAACGCTTTACGAGCAGACAGGAGAGTACAAAAAGGCCCTGCCCTTCCTGCGAAGCGCACTGCCCCTGGCGAGGGATAGCCGCGTGAAAGCGCAGGTACTCACAATGACCGCCGATGCTCTGACGCAAGTGGGTCCGCCCGATGAAGCACTGCGTGAAGCAACGGAGGCACTCTCCATCAGTTCTAGGCTTGGCGATGTGGCTGCTGAAGCATCGGAGTTGCGCGCACAGGCAGAGGCCACCATTATCTCCTCTCCGGAGAAAGCTTTGCCGTACCTTCAAAAAGCACTTCCGCTCAGTATTCAGGCGAACGATCCAAAGACACAGGCAATGATTCTGAATGACGAAGGAGAGGCCGTCCAGGATTCTACCAGTCCATTCGATATCTTTCGCCAGGCTCTTTCGATCGAAGACCAGATCCACGATTGCCGGGACAAGATCGGCACCCTAACAAATCTTGCAACACTCGAATTCGATCGAGGCCAGATTCGAAATGGGCTGGCGGATGGCGATGAAGCCGTGGTTCTCGTGCGCCAGGTTGGCGACCACACTTCAGAGGGGGAGGTTCTGCATCAGTTGGCATACTTCCATTGGGAAATTGGCGATCTCGGCCAGGCACTTTCGTTGTTCAATCAAGCGCTGCAAATCAAGAAGCAGGCAGGTGACGTCGACTCCGAAGCGGAATCTCTCGCTGCGATCGCTGGTGTCTACCGCGACGCCCAGTGGCCCTCCGTGGCTCTTCGCACATACCTGCAGGTATTGCCAACGCTCGAACGTACAAATGATATCCCTTGGAAAATAATGATTTTGAGTAACCTGGGCACAGTTGAAGCGGATCTGCATCATTACGCCGAGGCGCGGAGTTACTACAACGATGCGATGCGGTTGGCGTCGGGCGCAGGCGATCCAACAACTCCCGCCTACTCTTTATGGGGAATCGGGGAGCTCGAACAGGCAGACGCACTACCCAGCTACTTTCAATCCATCCGCCTGGCTCGGGAAAATGAACAAGGTGACCTGGAGGGCGAAGTCGACTCTTCCCTGATGGATCATTTTCGCGCACACCATCAACCCAACGTGGCTATTTTCTTCGGTAAGAGAGCCGTGGACGAATTTCAATCGCTGCGCAAGAGCATGGGGCAGATGAGCAACGATTTAACGAGTTCGTTTCTGCAAAGAAAATCCGCGACCTATCGGACGTTGGCGGAGATCCTCATCGACCAGGGACGGCTGATCGAGGCGCAGCAGGTTCTCGATCTGCTCAAGATTCAACAGTATTCCGATTACGTTGGACAACAACCCAGCGAATTGAGCCAGCCGCTAGCCCGTAGCCAGGGGGAAGCGCCACTTGACGCGCAATACGACAATCAGCTCAAACGGCTGGTTGACTTGGACCAGGCATTGCACGCGGCGGAGAGCGGCCAAACTAAGCAGGCGTCAGTGATTCTTCAGGACCGCGGAGCGCTGCGCGCAGGAGAAGCCGCCTTCAATATGTTTCTTCAAAATCTTTACCGGCAACTGGAAGGCCAGGATGGACCCGCAGCCGCTGTGCAAAGCGTTACGGGTGCGGAGTTGCCGCTCGAACGGCTCATTTCCGCAGACCCACGTGCTGTTGCCCTATACACGCTGGAGGGCGTCGATCGCTATCGCGTAATCGCCATTACGCATAAGGGGCGATTCTCGCGGTCGTATGCCATCACCCAGGAGAGTCTGGATAAGAAATGCCGACAGTTCCTGGATATTCTGAGCAATCACGAAGACGGCGCCGCAACGGCGGCGCAGGGTCTATTCGAAGTCGTTTTTGGTCCGGTGCAAAAGGACCTTGAGGCAATGGGTGCCGAGACGATCGTTTGGGATCTGGACGGGTCGCTGCGCTATATCCCCGTCGGAGCGATGATGAACCCTCAGACGCACCGCTATCTTGTCGAGGATTACAGCATCGTTAACTTTACTCCGCTCGATCACTCACTCGAAGACGTGCCGCAGATCAGTAATGCCGAGGCCATCGGCATGGGGACCAGCAGAAAGTACGATCAGGACCTGGAAGCGCTCACGAACGCTAAGGTCGAACTGGACTCGATCATTTCCGATCCTGCGACTCCAAGCTCGAATGGAGTTTTGCCCGGAACAATTCTTCTGAACGGCCAATTCACCGAGAAGGCCATGGAAGAGCAGGTCAAAGCGCAAGCTGTTGTTCATATTGCGAGCCACTTTGTGCTGACACCTGGCAATGACGATCTTTCGTTTCTCCTCCTGGGTGGCAAGGATAATGATCAACGGGGCTATCACTTTTCGATGGCGGATTTTGAAAATGACCACAACCTGAATGTTGAGGGCACGAAGCTCTTTACGCTCTCAGCATGCCAGACAGGAGCGGCCAATGAACGGCAAGTTTGCTTCGCAGCCGGCAAAACTGGCGTCGAGGCGTCTGCATGCAGTGCGAGGAATGCCAATCAGCGTGAAGACGGAGTGGTGATGGAAGGCATGAGCGAAGCGGTGCTGGGAAAGGGTGCGGAAGCGGTCCTTTCATCTCTATGGAAGGTCAATGATCTTAGTACGGGCGCGCTCATGGCGGACTTTTATCGAAAGTGGATCAGCTCCGGCGGCAAGCTAACCAAGAGCGAAGCGCTGCGGGAAGCCGAGTTGGATCTCATTCACGAAAAAGTCAAGCCGGCGGAAGTTCTGTCAGATCCGAACGCGCCGACGAGTTTCTCTGACCCGTACTTCTGGGCTCCCTTTGTGTTGACGGGGAACTGGCAGTGACCTCCACAAACCGGCTTGTCCGGCAACCGATTCGCGTATTAACCAAGGTGTCGTGGAAAGTTCTTGCAAGGTAAACAACCCTCTGCTATGCTGCATGCAACTCGATCCCCCTTTCGAGCTAGTTCCCCCAAACTCCCTGATCCCATTTGATCCGCTTCTTATAACTTGTCGATTGGTGCCCATGAAACGGCTCTTAGCATTTCAGTGGATTGGCCTTGCGGCGTGCGTGATGGGAGCGGCGCATGCGGGAGCGCAGACCGCTTCAAACTTCTACGGATTCGGCGGCGTAAGTGCCGGAGACGGAAATGGACCCACCGTTCTCATTCAAGCTCAGGACGGAAACTTCTATGGCATTACTTCTTTCGGGGGTGGAGGCGGAGAAAACTGCTTGAATAATGCCGGGAACGCCGATGGATGCGGCACGATCTTCCGGCTCAACAGCAGCGGCAGCGAGACCTCTCCCCCGCTCCACGGCTTCACTGGCGGCGCGGATGGTGGCATTCCGAGCAGCATAGTTCAGGGACCAGACGGCAATATTTATGTTACGACCCTGATTGGAGGCCCCGACTCAACGTCATTGGATACCTGCACCAACACCGGTACCGGTGACGCCGCCCCTTGCTGTATTGGCGCCAATGGCCCAGTTACCTGCGGAGCGATCTTCGAGTTCAACCCCTCGCAGGCAGCTCCGATCACGTTGAACCCGCTCTATACATTCGCTGGAGGCACAGATGGAGCGTCTCCTGGAACGCTGATCCTGGGCAGCACAGCGTCCGAGTCTGCGGTCATTTTGGGCACGACGCTGGCATGCACCAATTGCACTTTCAGTGTGGATGACGCCGGCTACTCAATCTACGGCACCGTTTTCGACTTCGTTCCCGCGGGGAGCACAGCGGTGACGCCGACAACGATCGTCACCTTCCCTCTTTCTTTCACTCCCAGCTTCAGCCTTGCTTATCCGAATTCCCTGATTCAAAGCGGCAACGATACCCTTTACGGAACCGCGCAAATGGGCGGAGCAACGGCCACGAACACATATTGTCCGGCGAATTCGAATGGAATGTTTGGCTGCGGGGGAGTATTTGAGGTAGGCATCAATGAACAAACTATTACCGAACTGTGCGATTTTGGAGACAACAGTTGCTTCGTCCCTGCATCGGTTGATGAGGGTCATCTTTCCGTGTCAGGCAAGTCACCTGAGCGAGCTCAGCCCGAAATCGCGATCAAGCAGTCGGGAGCCCGGTTCCCTGTGGGCGCCAATCAATGGAACTTCTCCGCATTGCCCATCGCATTGGCGATCGACAACACTGGAAGTATTTACGGAACAACCCCACCTGGTTGCGCCGATGGCAGCACCTACTTACCGGATCCGAATTGCACCAGCACCAATGTTAACGGCGACCCCGCCTCCGAAGTCAGCTCGGTCTTCAAGATGAGCCCCCCCACGTCCGCTGGTTCATCCGGCACGCTTGATACCCTCTATAACTTCACGGGGAACAACGACGGCGGCGCCACTGAGGCGGGCCTCATCCTGGCGGCCGATGGCAATTTCTACGGCGCAAGCGGCGTCGGATCCTCAACCAGCGAAGTTTTTGCCTTGGCGGCAAGCGGCATTTCGTCCTACGCCCCGCTCAGCAGTACGGACACTCCCACGTGGTTGATCCAGGGCGGCGACGGAAACCTGTACGGAACGACCTTGAGTGGCGGAAGCGGTTTCGGCGCGGTTTTCCAGGTCAAGCCGTCCAGTCCTCTTCCGCTGCCCGTCCAACTCAGTTTCGCTGACTCGTCCATTGAACTTGACAGTACGGCAACGCTCACCTGGAAGGTTCCCAACGCTTATTCGAATTCCAGCCGGCAATGTTATCCCTTTGTGCAGGCGAATCAATCCGGGGCGGGGACCTGGTCAAGTCCCGGCACCGCGTCGACCACAGGTGGCGTTTATAGCGACTCCGCAACGATTACTCCGACGAAGACCGGCACGTTCAATTATTCGGTCACCTGCGGCGGCGTCGTGTCGGGCTTTATTTCGCTGACCGTGAATCCGCCGCCGCTTTCCATATCGCCATCCTCGTTGGCGGCAATCACCGCGGAGGAACCTTATTCCGAGACGCTTACTCCCAGCGGCGGCAGCGGAACCGGCTTCAAATTTTCGATCACGACCGGCGCAGCGAGCCTGACCGCTTTGGGATTGAACTTATCCTCAGCGGGAGTGATCTCGGGAACGCCGACTGCAGGCACGGCGAACTTTACTGTGCAGCTCACCGATTCGCTGAGTGACATCACTTCGCAGGCTTACACGCTCATCGTCA
Source organism: uncultured Acidobacteriaceae bacterium (assembly GCA_963823805.1). GTDB lineage: Bacteria > Acidobacteriota > Terriglobia > Terriglobales > Acidobacteriaceae > Telmatobacter. The sequence goes on from CAWGMW010000003.1 coordinate 1,787,844, forward strand.
ACAAGGCGACGCCAACCGTCACAACATGGCCGACGGCGAGCGCGATCACTGTTGGGCAAACACTGGCCTCTTCGACGCTAGCCGGGGGCGCAGCTTCAGTCGGCGGCACGTTTGCCTGGACCACACCGACGACGGCGCCCGGAGTCGGGAATTACTCCGGCGGCGTGACATTCACGCCTACAGACACAACGGATTATGACGCAGTGACCAGTACAATCATGGTGACTGTGAATGCAGCGCCGGGCTTTACGCTATCGCCTTCGCCCATGTCTGTTTCGGTAGCGCAGGGCGGCAGCGGTACAAGCACCATCACGGTGGCCGATGTTGGAGGGTTCTCCGGCAGCGTCATGCTTTCCGCCTCCGGCTTGCCCAGCGGCGTTACTTCATCATTCGCGGCCGGTTCCGCAGCTGGAACCCAGGTGCTTACGCTGATGGCCAGCACCTCAGCTCAGGTCACCTCCACGCCGGTGACGGTGACCGTGACTGGGACCTCCGGGACACTGAGTGCGATGACCAGCATATCCCTTTCGATCACGCCACTGCCCAGCTTTACCGCCGGCGGTGGTGGGACCACCTCCATCTCGATCACACCCGGAGCAACCACGGGGAATACTGGAACGATCAGCATTGCCGGGACAAACGGGTTTGCCGGAACGGTGAACCTGAGCTGCAATGTCACCACGGCGATGACAAATGTCAGCGACATGCCTTCGTGCAGCCTGAATCCGCCTAGCGTAACTATCAGCGGAACAACAACCCAGACCTCGGTACTGACCGTGACCACCACTGCGGCCTCAAGCGCGGAGAACAATATCAAGAAGCTCATTTGGCCGACCGGCGGAACAACACTGGCTCTGGTTATGCTCTTGGTGGTTCCGAGAAGACGACGTAATTGGCTGGCAATGACGGAAATTATTCTTCTGTGTGTTGTGATTGGCGCGGTTGGTTGCGGTGGAGGCGGTAGCGGAAACGGCGGTGGAGGTGGCGGCGGAAACCCCGGCACGACTGCCGGAACCTATACGATAACCGTTACCGGAACTTCGGGCTCGGTCAGCGCCACCGTCGGGACGGTCAATGTTACCGTCCAGTAATGAGTTTGTGATGTACCCCCGCCGTCCCTCAACGTATAACTTCTAATACAGGGCGACACAGAAAAACCGGCAGCAGAAAACTAAAGGAAAGATTCCCTCGCCGTGTGGCGTTTGCCGGGACCTACATCCGGAGGTGCAAGCCTTGCCGGATGTACCAACATCGGCTATCTGCGATGTGTCGCTAACATCATCAGGACAAAAAGAACGATGGGGATCGCTGCCAGCGCAACATAAAAGAGAAGATTCTTGTTCCAGGCGGCAGTCGTTCTATAACTCTTATGCGATACGTCACTTTCATCTATGACTACATCTTGCATATGTGCCAGGTCATGCGCCAAATCATGAGCGCTCGCATAGCGGTACATGGGCGTCCGCTCCATTGCGCGGAGGGCAATCTGCTGCATTTGCGGGGTGATCGATGATTCAAGCTTGCGCGGCGGGGTAGGCTCCTTGATCGTGCGGTCGTTCATGTGAGCCAGGAGGTAGTTGTTCTCGTAGGGCAGTTGGCCGGTGAGCATTTCATAGAGGATTACGCCGATCGAGTAGACATCGCTGCGAGCATCGCAACGATGCCCCCTGATCTCCTCAGGCGAAGCGTAGCTGATTGTGTCCAGCTCGCGTGTCAAGCTCGTAAATGTAATGCGCTTTGCCGCAACCTGCGAGGCGAGCCCGAAATTGATGAGCTTGATGTTGTCGTTGTTATCGACCATGATATGGGCGGGCCGGAGGTCACGATGAACGACACCGTGCGAATTAATATAAGCCACTGCATCGCAAATGCCGATGGCAATGTGGGTTGCGCGGTCCTGGGGAAGCTTGCCTTGCTCGACAAGAATCTCCTTGAGCGGACGCCCATTGATCCACTCCATGACAATGTAGTCCCGGCTATGGTGCTCACTGGGCAGAACCTTCATGACCCTTGCGTTATCTAGTTTCTGGCCGATTTCCTGTTCGCGGCGGAATCGTTCGTAAAACACAGGGTCCAATTCCAGTTCGATATGTGGCACCTTGATCGCGACAACTGTGCCATTCTTCAGGTCGACTCCACGAAAGATTGAGGCATGGCTGCCAGTGGCGACAAGGGCATCCACCCGGTAGTGATCGAGTTGGTCGCCAACAGATATCTCTTTCATACATCGAACCACTCAGCGGCAGTTCCGCGATTGCTGGTCGTTAGGTCCGTGAACTCCGTAGATACTCGACATTTCGCGCTTCTCATCCGTTTTCGCTCCCTGGTAGAATCCTCAGGATAATCCGGACCAACGTGATACCTCACCGCGACTGACTGATTCCAGAGTGAGTTGAACCATCAGCTCTTGACTGGAGCATCGCTTCATACGCCGCGAGCTCTTCATCCTGATCGTCTTCTGCGCACTTGATGCGAAATGCTCCACGCAACGCGAGCGGCGTGAGCAGGGTAGTAAAGAGAACGACGGAAACCATGACCGCTACCTCCGGCTCTCGAAACGCGCCGGATGCGGCGCCCATCGCCGTCACAATCAGGCCGACCTCGCCTCGAGAAACCATGCCGCAACCTACACGGAAGCTTCGCACAGGCCCCATGCCGCGCGCCAATGCAGCCACGCCGCATCCCAGCATTTTGCTCACGACCGCGATCAGGAAGATAGTCCCAAGCAACAGCCAATGTCCGCCGAGAGAGCGAAAGTTACTCGACAACCCGATCGAAATAAAGAACAACGGAATCAAGAGCCCGTGTCCAATGGCATAAAAGGTCCGCTCGATATCAGCCTTATATTCTGACCCCGCGAAGACATATCCCAGCAAGTACGCTCCGGTAATTCCTGCAACGCTGCCAAGCCATTCCGCCGCGATGGCATAAACCAGAACCAGTGCCAGCACGCAGCTCGATACGGACTCATTGGCGGAAAGCCGCCGCAACTGCAGGATGAGCGGATCGAGCCAACGTTTTGCCGCGCCATAGGAGACCGTAAAAAAAATCGCCACGCAAATAGCGATGAGCGACATTTGAACCAATAGCGGATGGTGCGCCGCAGAGTCTGAGTGCAGCCTCAACCAGTCGGAGGCCATCGCGGCTAAGCCAAAGGACCCTGTTGCGCCGGTTGTGAGGGACGCCGCTAGGAATGCAAGGACGAACAGACCCATCACGTCGTCGATGACTGCAGCGCCGAGAATGACTGTGGCCTCTGGTGACGACATTTTTCCAGCGTCCATCAGCGTTCTGGCGGAAATGGAAACGCTGGTAGCCGTCAATGCGCCTCCGAGGAAGAGCGCGCTGTTCCAGGGCAGGCCGAGAGCGTGCGCCGCGCCCGCTCCCAGGAAGAACGGCCATATCACTCCTGACAAAGCCACCAGGAATGCGGTGATGCTCGCCTCGCGCATGCGTTCGATATCGGTTTCCAGGCCGGCGATGAACATCAGAACCAGGCCGCCGACCTGCGCGATCATCATGAACGCCTTTGCGGCATCTCCTCCCTGGAAAAGGCTGAGGTGCATCAGGTTGAATGCGCCTGGACCGGCGGCAACACCAACCAGAAGTTCACCTAGAATCGCAGGAATGCCAAAGCGCGTGCAGAGCGAAGCCGCAAGCTTACTCGCAGGAAGAAGTATCGCGATGAGCAGCGCCAGCTGGAGAGTGGCGGACATCCTCTCCTACTTGGATCCGGCCAGGACAGGCAGGGTTTCTTGCTTCCTGGATTTGCGGCCCCGTGGAACCCACCGGGGCAGAATCGCGCCAAGCCCTCCGCGTTCGATGCCCTCGCGCCGCATGGTGCGAATCGTTGTGGCCTGACGGCGTGCCAAATCGGCCTGCATATCATTCATGGCAAGTTCTGCCGCTCTCTGTGTTTGTTCAGCAGCCTGGTCGCAGATACGCAGGCGCATAAGGATCTCGCCGAACTTGAGCCGGGCGATGAAGCAATCCGGCGCCTGACGGGTGGACTCGCGCAACTGCTCAAGCGCTTCCTGAACCTGTAGGTCGACGCTAAGTGCCATGCCATAGAGCACCCGGATCTCAGGAACGTGCGGTTCTAATTCGACGGCGCTGCGAAGCTGCGTGACAAGGCTTGCGCGCTCATCGGATTCGAGCACGCGCGGATCGCGGAACATGCGCTGCAACAAGCGGCCTGTTTCGGGACCGATCGCCGCCGGCAGTGACAGAGGTGCGGGCGAGGCCGGAGCGAGGAACAGCGTCTCTGTGTGCTCCATTTTGCCAAGGATATTTTTCTTCATGCGATAACTCCGAAGGCTGGGGAAAAATGGGCAGCAAGGCTTGGCAGATGATCCTTGCTGCTTCAGGAAAATGCCACAGGCAAAACGAAACGTGAAAGCCGAGCCGGCTAATCCCTGGCCGATGGTGAGTAACTCGGCCAGGGATTTGTCAGCAAGATGGAACCCTACGCCACCGCCATCTTTTCGGCAGCCTGCATAAAGTCCGGCTCCGCACGGAAGACGAACTCCGGATACCCGAGCTGTCCCATCTCTGGAAGATCGAGTCCGGCGACTTCGGTTTCGATCGAAACGCGCTGTCCGATGATGATGTCGAGGATCCAGTTGAGGACAAAGCTGAAGCTGAAGACGAAGCCAACCAGCGTTGCGCATCCGACAATCTGCGCCACCAACTGGCTGCCGTCCCCGTAGAACAGGCCGGTTACGGAGCCAGTAACTCCGTTCCAGGAGCCGCCGTAGTTGCTTGTGCCGTCGGCAAAGAATCCGATCGAGAGCACACCCCACAATCCGCAGGTTCCATGCACAGAGACCGCGCCGACCGGATCGTCGACCTTGAGAACGTTCTCGACAAATGCGCAACTGAGACAGACCAGCACCCCGGCAATGAAGCCGATGATGGCCGCTCCCATTGTGCTGACGAAACCGCTGGGCGCGGTGATGGCCACCAGGCCTGCCAGGATTCCATTGCCACTCATTGAGGCGTCCGGTTTGCCTTTGAAGACCCACATATAGAGCAGCGCGCCGAAAGTTGCGGTGCAACCTGCAAGCATGGTGTTTACTGCGATAGTGCCAATGCGAAGGTTGCCGGCTGCGGAGGCACCGAGAGTGCTGCCGGGATTGAATCCAAACCACCCGAAGGCGAGGATGAAGCAGCCGATGAGCACTGCTGAAATGTCGTGGCCAATGATGGCATTAGCCGAGCCATCGCGATTAAACTTGCCGATGCGGGGCCCAATAATCATTGCCACCGCCAGCGCAGTGATACCACCGACGGTATGAACCACGCCCGAACCAGCAAAGTCGCAATAGCCTTTCCCGAGGCCGAGGTTAGCGCCCAGCTGCGAGAGCCAGCCGCCGCCCCACGCCCAGTTGCCGTAGAGCGGATAGGTGAAGGCGCCCATCAGCACCGAGGAGATCGCGAAGGCCAAAAACTTCCAGCGCTCGGCGCAGGCTCCAGTGACGATTGTCAGCGCCGTGTCCATAAACACCATCTCGAACAGGAAGATGACCATGACGCCAACGTCATAGGTACTTCCTGCGAGGAACATGCCGCATTCCCCGAAGATGCCCCAATGAGTGCCGAACAAAGTGAGAACATGTTCCGTGTTCAGCGACTGCAATCCGCCAAGATTCCCATTCCCGGCCGCACCACCCATCTGGATGGCGAAGCCGATGATCCAGTAGGCGAACAGACCGCATGTGTACACGCAGAAGTTCATCATGTACGTATGGTTCGCGTTCTTGACACGGCAGAGACCCGCCTCGACCATGGCGAAACCGGCCTGCATGAACATGACCAGGAAGCCGGTGACCAGGGTCCAGACGAAGTTGATTGCGATCTTGTTTTGGCCGACCTGATTCGCCACGTCCCCAATGGTGATACCCGCTTTGGGATCGGCCACGGGTACGTCGTTGACAGTGCCGGTCAGCACGCCGCCGGGATCGCCGTTTGCGAGCGCACCGGTGCTGGGCGCCCCAGCAAGTGCGCTCTTCAACTCGGCAGCCGACGCTGAAGGTGCAGCGTCAGCCCGAGCCACAATCGCTGCGCCTGCCATCAGTAGTATCGCCAGGGCGCAAGTCCAGGTTGTAAAGCGGGCAATTCTCATCGATTCAGCTCCATGATTGGGTTGATCATCGATTGGGTTGATCCTCTCCGAGGAAAGTTGCGAAAAAGCGATTAGGCCTTCCAAATGGCGTTCTTGCTCACCGCCGGCGCTAGAACAAAGATGATTCCGGCAAGCGAGATGGCGAAGCCCACAATCGAGGTCACCATTCGAGCGCCGACGCCCGCTGTGAAGTGCAAACCAAAGAGCACGAACAGCCAGCCTCCCAGCACCACTGCTATGCCGATCAGTTTCATTACGACCGGTTGCGGTCCGCCCCCGGTCTTGCCTTCAAGGGGTTTGATCTTGAATAGCCCCCAGAGAGAGATTGCCAAGACAACAGCGCCGACGACTAGCGCTACTTTGCCCGCGCCGGACGAAGAGAATGCAATTCCAGCGCAAACTGCCGTCAGTCCCGCCAGGAACAGCGTAAGATCTTTGCCTTGTGATTTTGTTGCCGCCATGAACGTCCTCCTTGAGTTGCCGTTTGAGTGCTGAGTGCGTTTCGTATGCCAGCGGAAAAGCTAAGACCTCGAACCTTGGGGTAAGTTCCTGGCAGCCTGCTGGTTGCAGAGTTACATTCGTGCTTCTGAAAATGAAATCAACTCAACGAAATCGGAACCAGGCTTTTGAGACCGCCCTCGGCTAAAGTGAAATGAAAGCCGCACAGCTTGGCCCGCATTGCCACCGAGGCGACACGATAGAGCACTTCGTTCGATCGGCTCGTGCTCCCTCTCATCACCAACTCGAGCCGATGGTCCTCACCGGCGCGAAACATGCGCAGGTCGGCATTCACCGCGGCCGGAAACGATTTGAAAACGATCTCGCGAAGGTTCAGTGCATCCCGGAGCGCCTGTAGCGTCTGGTTCTCCCTGGCCAGATGCAGAGGAAGATCTCTGTCCCACGCATCGACCGGGCGCATGAGCCAGTCGCACTCCACTGAATCCCCTTTCCACTCCACGCGCAACAACATCAATGGTTCCCGCGAGTAATCACCTGAGCGCATCTTGCGGCGCGCTCTATCGAGAAAATTCGCGGCGTCAAGAAGTTCTATCATCGGCGCGGCACAGCCCCCGGTGCTTGCTTGAGCGTTGGCAGAGCCAGAAAAACCAGAAACTGAGCCAACGCAGTCAGCTCCGCGACCATGGGAGTGCCCATCTGCTTGCGCATGACGAACAGCAGCAATACCATGGCAAACCATTGCCAGCGGGAGCGGCTCAGGCGCTCCAATCGGTCGGTCAGCGCGAAGAGCCGCTGGGGCGCGAGGCCATTCGTACTGGGCGCCTCGGCCCGGGCGCGAAAGCAGGCGATCGCAAAAAATCCGGAAAGCAGAATTTCGACGAGTAATGCCTGAGCGTCCAAGGATCCTCCCCAGATACACGAAAGCTGTGCCTGCTGCATGCGCGGTTATCGGATTTAAGGCTACCGCGCAACCGATGCAGCAAACGAAAATACGAATCCAGCTGACTGCGAACACGAGCGCGGCAAAAGCAGGACTGCTGCCGCGGATCACAAACTCAATGTGCGGAGCTGCCGCACCACTCTTCGCCTGAAAGTTCAGCGACTATGAGCGCAGCTTAGATTGGATGGATTGGGAATACAACCTATACCTTGGTATATCGCGTAAGGATAGAATAAGGATTCTGCAATGGAAGAGAGATCGATTTCAATATTTACGGCGGCGATTACTTGGCCTGGCCGGTGCGCGGCGTTTCTCTCACTCGTTCGCGAATTCTAACAAGCTTCGCTAGCGAATCGCATTGCATTTTTTCCATCACGCGGCGGCGATGCAGCTTCACGGTGATCTCGCTCACTTTAAGTTCGGCGGCAATCTGTTTGTTGAGCAACCCAGCCGTCACTCTCTCCATCACCTCGCGTTCGCGCTCCGTCAGAGTGTCCATTCGTGCCTTGATCGATTTGAGAACCTCTTCTCCGTTCCGCCGCTCTCGATCGAAAGCAAATGCATGTTCAATGGCGTGCAGCAACTCCTCTTTTTGAAAAGGCTTGGTCAGAAACTCGAGCGCACCCGTCTTCATGACTTTTCGCACCATGGGTATGTCGCCGTGCGCGGTCATGAATATCACCGGAATGCCAATCCGAAGCTTCTGCAGCTGCTCCTGAAATTCAACGCCGCTCATTCCGGGCAGCCGCGCATCCAGCAACATGCAACCTGCATTGGACTCGCTCCACCCTTCGAGGATCTCCTCGGCGGACGAATAGCACATCGCACGTATTCCGACCGATTCGAGCAAGTTGCAGAGGCCTTCGCAAATAGAGGCGTCGTCATCCACGATGAACACCGCTTGGCCGGTTCGAATTGCTGTGTCTGCCTTTTCTGTCACGGCTGCGCTCGCAAGGTGAATTGGAAAACAGCGCCGCCTCTCGGGGAGTTCTCTACCCAGAGGCGGCCGTCGTGTGCTTCCACAATGCTACGGCAAATCGCCAATCCCATTCCCGTTCCTTCAGGCTTGGTGGTGAAGAATGGCTCGAAGATGCGCGGTGCAATTTCATCACTTACGCCCGGCCCGCGATCTTCCACGGCTACCTGAATCCCTCCTTCGCCATGATTCTTTGAACGAATCTTGATCTCCTGCGGCGGGGCCGCCTGATCCATGGCCTCCATTGCGTTCATCACCAGGTTCCGCAGCACCTGCTGAATCTGGATCTGATCCATCTTCAGCCGTGAAAGATCCGCGGCCAAATCCAATCGGATCGTGATCTCGCGGCGTATCGCCTCGTCACGCAGCACTCGAACCAGATCCTGAATCAGCCGGTTCATGTCGGCTGGCTCTCTCACCTGCGTGTCTTTGCGGAACAGGGCGCGCACACGGCCCACAACCGAGCTGGCGCGCGTGCTCTCCCGCACAATCTTCTCCGCCGTTGCCGCCGCTTTCTCCGTATTCACCGGCTCGCTGCGCAGCCACTCGCGGCACGCATACGCGTGCGTCACAACGGCCGTCAGCGGCTGATTGAGTTCATGAGCGATCGACGCCGCCATCTCCGCCATGCTCATCGTGCGAGACAGCCTTGACAAGTCCTCCTGCGCGAGCACCAGATTCTGCTGGGCGCGATGCTGCTCTTCGATGTCGATGTGAATGCCATACCAGCGCGCGATTCTGCCGTCCTCCGATCGCTGCGGAATGCTGCGCGCAATGAACCATCGATAAAAGCCATCCGCTCCCCGCACTCGAGCCTCTTCTTCAAATCGGCTTCCCATCGCGAGCGCAGCTTGCCATCCCTGTAAATAGAGCGGTGCATCTTCAGGATGAAGAATCTGGAAGAAGGCCTCACCGGCAAGTTCCGCCATATCCTTGCCTGTGTAGTCGCGCAGATGCTGGTTGCAGTGTTCGATGAGCCCTGCGGCGTCGGCGCGCCAGATTTGCTGCGGAATGGCCTCGGTCAGCAGGCGTAGTTGCCGTTCGCTCTCCTGGATCTCGCGGTTCGAGCGCACTAGCTCGGCGGTTCGTTCCTGCACCTTCGTCTCGAATTGATCACGAGCCTGACGAATTGCGTTCTCGGTCCGCTTGCGCGCGGAACTTACCACTGTGATGGCGATGGCACAGAGAATAAAGGCCGCGAAAAAGCTTTGCGACTCCTTTGCGATGTCGATGGAGAAGAAGGGAGGAATAAAGAAATAGCCAATAACGAATGACGAAAGGATCACCGCCATGAATCCGGCAACCATACCGCCAAACCACGCGCTTCCCATCACTGCGCCGAAGAAAAGAAAGACAAACGGGTAAGCGATCACATGTTGCAGCGGGAAGGTCCAGATAAGCGCCACGAGGACAAAGCAAACCGCAATGGCTATAGGCTTGAGGCCATGCTCCATCGTTAAACGGGAGAGCCGTTCGGATGCGGCGTCTGTCATGTTGGCATGATAACCCGCGATTACTGGTACCCGGCTTTCCTCTTAACAGGAGGCGCGCCGTGCGAGACTCATCCAGTAGAGTGAGATGATTAAGTCTGATTTGTAGGCTTGTGTTTGGTGATCTCGCCGATATCGGTTGTCTGTTTCTCCGAATTACTCTGTATCAGAAGGTAGAGGTTTGCGAACGGCCGGATCGGTAAGATCCGGCCATTCATTTTGTTGGGTTTATGCCGCAGGTTCTCGGCACCCTTTTTGAACGCCCTGTTCAGTGGCCATTTCTGAGTGGACGATCTTGTGGACGGTGGCGCGGCTGATGCGGTGTGCCTTGGCGATCCGGCCGAGGCTCTGTCCGCTGTGGCGATCCCGAAGGATCGCCTCGCGGTAGAGGTCGAGCGGGCGGCGACCGATGTGGCGGCAAAGCGCATTACGTTTGCGAGCTTGGCACGCGAGCTGAACACGATCAGCTACGCTTCACCTGAGGAGATCGGGGAGCGTTCGAGTTCGGCGATGGCTCCGATGTCCGCCCGCGGGGGGAACCAATGCCTCGGTTCCCCCACTGCGATCGTTTCTTATACCCATGCCGCTGTCTTAGAGCATTTTAGGAAATAGTATAAACTGTAATTGGCGACACTCCGCGGCGCAGAAGATATGGGGCGACCCTATGGGGATGATTTGCGTCGTAAGTTTCTATCTGCCTACGACGAAGGCGAGGACACGCTTGAGGAGTTGGCCGAGCGTTTCCTGGTCAGTGTAGGTTGGGGGAAGAAGATCTCCGCGCAGCGAAACCGTACCGGGCAGGCCGAGCGGGTGCCCCATCGCGCCGGGCGCAAGCCGCACGCCGGAGCCGAGGCACAGCAGCAGATTCTGGTCTGGGTTGAAGCCAAGCCGGACCTGACGCTGGCCGAGATTCAAGACAAGCTGCGCAGTCAAGCTGCGGTGAGGTTGAGCATTCCGCAAATCTGGCACCTGCTGCGCAGAATGGGTTTGCGGCTCAAAAAAAGTCGCTCCACGCCAGCGAACGCGACCGCGAAGCCAACCGCAAGCAGCGAGCGGAATTCGCCGCGCGGATAGGCACGATCACCCCGGAGCGGCTGATTTTTCTGGACGAGAGCGGAGTCACCACTTCGATGACGCGGCTGCGTGCCCGCTGCGCCGGCGGCGGGCGCATTCATGAGGCGACGCCCGGCGGTCACTGGAAAATCATGACTATTTTGGGGGCCATGAGCCTGAACGGCATGGTCGCCGCCATGACCATCGAAGAAGCCACCGACGGCGACATCTTCCTGGCTTTCATACAGCAGGTGCTGTGTCCGGCGTTGAAACCTGGCGACGTGGTGGTGATGGATAATCTCAGCTCGCATAAGGCTGCCGCGGTGCGCGCCAGCATCGGGAAAGCCGGCGCGGAATTGCTCTACCTGCCGCCCTATTCGCCGGACATGAATCCCATCGAGAAGGCTTGGGCAAAACTCAAGGAACTGCTTCGCGCCGCCCAGGCCCGAACCCGGGAAACTCTCGAACAAGCCATTGCCGATGCCCTCAAAAGGATCACGCCGGACAACGCCAGGGCGTGGTTCAGGCTCTGCAATGCAGTCTACGGCATTTCCTAAAATGCTCTAGAGATACAAGGATGACAGCAAAGACGGCGCATGGAGCTTTCGCGGGCCGCCTAATCTGCGGCGGGCGGAAGATGCAAGGGATCAAGCGACGCGGGAGCCCACAAGGAATATGGCCCCCGGCTTCGCGTCGAAGGCGGCGACGGAGTCTGGGGTAGCGATCACCGGCGACAAGGCATCGCCCAGAAGGATATGAAATCGGTCGGCTGTAACAGGACGTCCATAAAGCCAACCCTGGCCGTACATTTTCTGCGTGGCCGGGGAAAAATAGTCGGCCTGGTAGTCGGTTTCGACGCCTTCCACAACCACTTCAAGATTCAGCGATTTGGCCATCGCCAGGATCTGCGGAAGAATGCCCACGGCGATTGATTCAGTGCCGATAACCTTGGTAAAGGACTTGTCGATCTTGATGGTATCTGCAAACAGATAAAGCAGCTTGTCCAGGTTCGAATGGCCGGTGCCGAAGTCGTCGATATGGATGCTGTGTCCCATCCGCCGCAGGTTGCGGATCGTCTCCATGGCCACCTCGCCGTTGGCGGCAGACCTTTCAGTGATCTCGATTACCAGATTCTGCGGTCTGACCTTCGCCTGCTTAAGAGAAGCATCAAGCATGGGCAGAAACATTGGGTCCACGAGGTCTGTCGCGGCTACGTTGACACTCACACGGAATTCGGGATGATTGTGTATGGTTTTTGCGAAGTCATGCAAAGCACCCTGCAACACCAGTTTCGTGATTCCTCCCACGAAGCCGAGGTCTTCAGCGATGCTAACAAAGACGTCGGGTTCGACCGCATTGCCTTCTTCATCGGACCAGCGGGCCAACGCCTCTGCCCCCACGACCCGATGGGTAGACAGATCGACAATGGGTTGATAGACCACCTGCAATTCGCCGCGATCAACGGCCCGGCGAAGCTGCCGACGCAAGTCCCGGTTGCGACTGTACACCAGGGAAAAGACCATTCCCAGCAAGATGCCTAATGTGCCTCCCGCAGCAGTACTTGCTGAAAGCGTGACGATTCCGCGATACAACGCCTCGGAAACAGTTGTTGATGCCGTTACGCAATTGAAGTGAAGAGTCGAGCACCGTGTCGCATAGACTGTATTTCCCAAGCGCCCCGACCCGTCGGCGGTCAGATTCAGCTCATTGCCGTCAGGCACTCCGCTAGCCGCAAGGCTTGATTGCTTGTGGGCAACGTCTTGCGTTGCGACAGAGATGTGCAGGGAAATGGGACCCCGGACGGGGGGCTGATTCGAGCCCAGCACAACGTAGGCACTGCCCAGTTGCAGGGCCGCCCTGCTCAGGCTAGGATCCCGTATCGGGACGAGATTGGAGTAAGCGATGAGGCCATCCCCCCGGCGGGACTCCAGCTTGAATGGCCAAGTGGACTGCTTCAGGTGACCTGCGGTGGCAGAGCAGTCAATCTTTTTGCCGCGGATGCGGCCGGCATCCTTCAGATATTCCGACCGGAAGACAAGCCCACGAAGATAGGCGATTTCGGCATCTGAACAGAAGGAATACGGCGAAACTTTCAGGACATCCAGAACGCTACTCGCTTCCGTAAAGGACGCATCGTCCTGTGCTGCCGTGAGATCTAAGTACTGATTGAGCCAGTTTGTGGCCTGTTGAAGCACAAGGGCGCGGCCCAGCAGATAGCCGGTAACCAACCCACATGCTACCAATGCGATGGTAGCCATGCGAGCAATCGGGGCGCGCTGCCGGAGAATGCGATTCATCAAGGCCCCCAGAAGATATCTCTGGTCCCAAGATCTTTAGATAGCTTCTTCCTTGAATGACAGATAGTCCTTTTGCACGGAACCGAGCAATACTCCTTTCCGGGGGCTTGCTGCGGCCTTAGGTAACCTTCGCGATGCTAACTAAAGGACCATAGCAGTAAAACTCCCCAGGACACAGTTCCAAGTGCCCGGCGGCTACGAAGAGTCCTCTGCGGCTCGCCCTTTTCCTGCCGTCTCAGTTTACGGATCCCCTTGAGGTGAACTGATCCACACTTGGGCCTGGCGACCCTATCAAACCGTAACCGTCCTACCTGCGGCTCGTATGGAACATCGACCGGAGCGAGTCTTCCAGTTCGTCATTCCGTGAACTTGCCGGAGTGGACTGTGGAAGCAGTATCGTGGTGGGCGACTCACTGTTCGACCCCTTGCTGGGCGGAGAATCATTGCCGGAGGGAATGCTGCTCACGGCGCCGAAGAACCGGCGCCGAAGATGTTCAATGGCTGCCGTATCGAGGCGGTAGTTCTCTTCCGCCCGGCGGAAGTCCTCTTCCACCCGATCCCGCAATGCTTCTAACTGATCGCTGTCCAATCTTGACATCGCCATGCCCTCCCCGGATGCGTTTTTTGGGCCCGGCACCACGGGTTAAGTGTGTCACGTCCGGCTGGGATTTGAACTGGCACAAGGGATGTAGGTGTTAACCGATATAAATGCCATGGCTGTCGGAGCTATCACAACAGTGCTGTTGCTGCCTTCCGGGCGCTGCTAGGGCCGGCAGTCGATGATCAGAGTATCAAGTTCTCTTTCTTAGCCGGCTTTCCTACGGTCGAGCGGTCCTTTGCAGCGTGACGTCGTCGAACTCGTGGGCCTCAGTGATCTCATGAGCGTATTGGCGAATCTTCTCATAGACGCCGATCGCGACCTGGTCAGCGCAGACAAGGCCTACGGCTCAAGTCGAGAGCGGCTGAGCCTTCAGAGGCAGGTGCATTCGAAGACTTCGCTTCGGTCCTTGCTGCCATCTCCGACGTGCCGTCCAAAGGGCCTGTCGCCGTGATGGACGTCGCACGTCGGCAAAATGTGTCAGACTAATTCTGAAATGAGGACGAAGCTTCCAATGGGACCTTATTTCCGGTTCGATTCCGCTCAGCCACTGATCTCGAGCGTTCCGAAGCGTGTTGAATCGCACTATTTTCAGGTCAGCGCTGGTGATACTTATGGTGATACTTTGTACCGGACTTCGCTGCCATTCTCTGCAACATCATGCAAAATCAATATTGCGATCATTTCGTTCATAATAAATGAGTTATTCAGGAGTATGCGACGCTATGCAGTGCCCCACCAAACCTGAAAAATAGGATCTAGAATCCGCAGGCCTTCACCGGCCGTGGAGGTTTAAGTCCCCCCTGGGCACCATCAAATCGACCCATCGAAAGCTATGACAGACACAAATCCCGGCCTCATACGCAGCCAGGGGTCGGCGAATATACTCGGATGACGACTTCTGCGGCCCAACTCGATACCGGTCCGGCGAATCTCGGCTCTGGCCCGCAGATGATGCAAAGCCTCGGGCTTTTCAGCGCCACTACGCTGGTTGTCGGCTCCATGATTGGCAGCGGCATCTTCATTGTCGACTGCGACATTGCGCGGCTCACCGATTCTCCTGCGCTTTTTCTCGCTGCCTGGATCGTGACCGGAACCATGACCTTGATTTGCGCGCTCAGCTACGGCGAGCTTGCCGCCATGATGCCAAAAGCCGGCGGTCAGTACGTCTACCTGCGCGAGTCGCTTGGACCGCTCTGGGGTTTTCTCTACGGCTGGACACTCTTTCTCGTCATCCAGACCGGAACGATCGCCGCAGTTTGCGTGGCCTTCGGGAAATTCCTCGGCGTCTTTTTCCCAACGGTCTCAAGCACGCACTGGCTGTGGCACATCGCGCACGTTCCCGCCATTCCTCTAGGACCCATGGTGCTGGGCAACATGGACATCGGCGTGAACACCGCCAATCTCGCCGGTATCGTTGTGGTGGCGTTTGTTGCGGCGGTCAATATTCGCGGCGTGCGATTTGGCGCCGGCTTGCAGAACGTCTTTACCGTCGCCAAGGCGCTGGCGCTGGCCGGGCTGATTGTTCTGGGATTCACTATCGGGCGCAACGGCGGAGCGCTTGCTGCGAACTTCGGCGCTCATTGGAGCGAGTTCTGGCGCAATGCAAGCTGGCATTCGCTGCATCCCGTGCAGGTGGGCGTGCAGGGGCCCATTGCATTGGTCGGGTCCATTGTGGTTCTGGCGGTGGTCCAAGTGGGGTCACTTTTCTCCTGTGATGCATGGAACAACGTCACCTTCACCGCGGGAGAAATCAAGCAGCCGAAGAGAAACGTCCCGCTCTCGCTCGGACTGGGCGTGGGTTTCGTTGTGATCACTTATTTCCTGGCAAGCACGGCATACATGATGGTGCTTCCACTGCATGGCGACCCGCACGGCGCCACCGTTTTTGCGCGGGGCATTCAATTCGCCGCCGAGGATCGGATCGGCGCCGCGGTCCTGCAACAGATCTTTCCGCACTTTGGCGGCTATCTAATGGCGGCGGCGATTATGGTCTCCACCTTCGGCTGCGCCAATGGAATGACCCTTGCGGGCGCGCGGGTCTACTACGCGATGGCGCAGGACGGGCTGTTCTTCAAGTCGGTGGGCAAACTGCATCCGCGCTTTCGCACTCCGGCGGCGGGACTGATTGTGCAGGCGATCTGGACTGTGGTCCTCTGCGTGTCCGGTTCATATGGCCAATTGCTCGACTACATTATCTTCGCGGCGCTGGTGTTCTACATACTCACCATCGTTGGGCTTTTCGTGCTTCGCTTCAAGCAGCCCGATGCGCCGCGGCCGTACAAAGCGATCGGCTATCCGGTGCTGCCGGTGATCTATATCTTGATGGCTTCCGGCATTTGCGCGGCGCTCTTGCGCTATAAGCCGCAATACACATGGCCGGGATTGATCCTGGTTCTGCTGGGGGTTCCGGTTTACGTGATTTGGTCGCGTAAGGCAGTTCGCAGTTCGTAGTTCGCAGGGCCAGCGTGGCGTTTTTTCTTTGCCCTTTTTTTGCGGTTAAGCATTTTGTTTTCAATTACTTGTACCCGCGATCAGTTGCTGTAACCCATTGATTTCAAATGGCTTAGATATTAAAATCCTCTATCTGAAAGAGTTAAGGCCCATTTTGTGGGGACTTCGGGCGAATTTCAGTCGAATTCATTGCTCATTTCATACGAGCCAGGCCCACGGAGGCTTCCCGCGCTCCATCGATTCATTCTGGCTGTGCTCATTCTCCCTGTCCCCAGATTGAAAGCTCCTCGATGATGGAATGAGTATGCGCCAAGCGAGCATAATCACCGGCAAACTCGGCGCGAAATATTTTCCGGTTGCATTCGTTTGATTCCGGTGAAGTTAGTGGACGAGCGAAGGCCACAACCCTGCTGAAGAAGCTTGACATGGAAAAGGAGTGCAGCCCAAAGCTTCCGCAGGGGCTAAAGCCCGTTCACGTTTTTATGCGTGTTTTCGGCATTCGGGGATGAATCCCCGACCTACCAGCCAAGCCCTGATACAAGGCCAAGGAACACCGCGGATTACTTGGCTTGTGCGGGGGCGGCGTAGATTGTCGAGTTGCCGCCAATCGTTGAGTCGACCAAAGGCTTGGTAAGCAGCTCCGTCAGATCCGCAAAATCGGACTGGGGCTTGCCGGGATGACGCGCGGCCCAAAACTCCGTCCATGCCGGCGGCTTTTCATTGGAGAAGAGAGAGAAGGTCTGCGGCTCGGATGCGTACTCCTTTACGAGGCCGGGGTTGGCGGAAGCGCGCACGAGGAAGTCAACCGCATCGGCGATGATGTGGCCATTGACGCGGAGGCTATAGAGGTCGATACCCTGACGCCGGGCAAGCTCCGCGATCATGACCAGCGGCGCGAGCGCGAAGCTCTGATAGTGAATTGCGTTTTCATGGCGAGCCATCTCGAGAGGGAACGAGCCGTCAGGGTTCATTTGCCCGATGGCGCGTACATATTGCGCAAGGCCGCGGCGATAGAGCTTGTCGTCGGAGGTGATGATGCCGACCGATGTGGCGCAAAGGGCGCGCCAGTAGGCGTGGTTGTTTTCGCGAGCGGGTTCGCCGGGATGGGGATCCTGGTCGAACATGTACTCGGTCACCTTGTGCAACCAAGCGAGGATTGCGGCGCGCTGCGCGGCTGGAATGGCGGGGTCGGTTTGGACGACTGACCATGAGAGCGAGATGGAACTGAGCGTCCACTCCACCTGATACCAGGCCTGACTGCTTTCCTGAAAGCTGTAGTCGAGCAGGGTGTTCGCGGCGGCCCAGCGGGCGAGCAGGTTTGCGACACAAACGGCTTCAGCAGAGTCACCGGTAGCGACGTAACGGCTTGCGCCGTCGCTGACCGCGTCGTTTAGCTTGCGGTACGGGGTGGTGGCGATGCCCTCTTGCGGATTGATGGGGCCGTTGCTTCCGGTGAGGTAGTGATGCGGGATGATCATGCGGCCGGCGGGCGGCGCGGGCTGGTCTGAATTGGTACAGGCGGACTTCCAACTGAGAGCCTCAAGCACGCGAGGAGTGGTGGCATGGGCCAGTTCGTCGCGGCGGGCGGAGACGTCAAGGAAAGAGGCGGAGGGATCGGCGATGGTGGCTTTGGAATAGGGGTCTTGTTCGGCGAGGCAGAGCGGGAGGCTGAGGGCCGACAGGATGAGGGCTGCGGCGAAGGGGCGGAAGAGCGTTGAGGGCATAAAGTTGGATTTCAGCTTACGTGCAACTTCGTTTTATCAGATTGCGTTGGCCCGGCGTATGATGATTCGCAGATTCTCAAGGAGAGATTCATGCGTCAATGCCTGCAAGTTATGGCAGCCGGACTGGTGTGTTCTGTTTGCCTGTGTGACGGCGGCCGCATGTCCGCACAGGAGACGGCATATACGTTCAAGGGTAATTCTCTGGGAATGACCCTTGAAGATTTCAAGAAGCAGAACTTCCATGGGTATGTCTTCTACGACAAGAAGGGGAACTTGACGAAGGAGGGGAAGAAGGGCGCGATCCAGGTGGCTTCACCGGTTTGTACTGACAGCGCGGCCTTTGCGGAGGACCCGGGTGAGAGAGTGAATCTGGTTCCGGACGAAGTGGTTTGCCCGGAAGACAGGCCGCAATTTGCGGGGCAGCGATTCGTACAGGTGCGCTACCGGTTCTACAGGGGCTATCTGTTTCAGATTGAAAGCCAATTCGGTTCGTCGGGCTACCCCCAGGTGAAGGCGGCATTTATTGAGAAGTATGGTCCGTTGAGCGAGATGCGGAGTATGGACTACCAGAACGGCTTCGGCGCGAGTTGGACGGGTGAAGTGAGCATCTGGCGGCAGAGGAACCAAACAATTGTCGTGACAGAGGGGCCGGATAACGGGCCGGGACAGGACGGCTGCGATTATCGGAGCCCCGACTCCGGCGATTGCCTGGTTCCAAAACTAGATGCCACCGCCATTTTGCGGGACAACAGTGTGGCGCCTGCAAAAACGGCTGCGAAGCCGGACTTCTAGAGCAGTTTCGGAATAGAATTCGGCCATGAGCGTAGACGAATCGAAATTCGATTACGACTATGTGCCGGAACATTTGAAGGAGAGGAAGAAGAACTGGCGCAGCCTTTCGGTCGGCGAGCGGATGGAGTTGGTGTCTGAACTTAGCCTGGCGGCATGGGAGAAGATCGGCGTCGTTTACGATCCGAGCAAGCCGACGGATAAGACGATCCGGAGGCTTCGTCGCAAAGAGAATGGAGAGCTAGAGCCCTTTTGATCGAGGGTGACGCTTAACGGCGGGCCTGCCAAATCGCAAAACCGGGGGAGCGCCCAGGGAGTGCACCGGTGGTCGATCCGTGGGAGTAGGGTGAACTCGGGAGTTCGCAGTTCTTAACCAGGGGTTTGCGCCAGGTTCTGTCGCCCCTACGGGGCTTGATCGTTTTTTGCCGCTGTCCCAGGGTTCCTCTACGCTTCACCCTGGGCTAACTTCTTGCGCTCCCTCCGGGAGCTTTGGGCCGTGCAGAATGCTGTGTGCTATCCCAGGTCTCAGAAGCGAGGCCTGGGGCACCCGGCGGCCCTACACTGGCCCTATCTAACTGCCCGCCCACGCTGTGCGCTTGAGTGCGTGATATGCGGCGGTCAACTGTGCGTATCCCTCAGGAGTAATCTCCTTCGGGAACTCAGGGCCGTACTCAACCAGCAGCCGCTCGATTCGCATTTTCCCGGGATCTTGGAACCACGCTCTTCCGTATTTCCCAAAATTCAGAACAGTTGTCATGCGAAGAGTCGCAACGATGATCTCGCGAGTCTGCCGGTCGGCTTGCATGCATTCCGCTGCCCTTTGCCTAATTTGCGGCAATATGGACCTAATTACAGAGCGCCGCGCCTCGTCAGAAACGTTGGGAGTTTTGTCAATGTCCTCGCCCTTAAGGAAATTTACAACTTGCGCTGCGAGAGCGCTGGCCGCCTCGCCGTCCATTTGCGAGGAGTAAATATTACGAAGGTCTGCGTACAGATCAACCTGTATTGCTCGTAAACACGTTTCGAATAACTGTTGCGCGGTCTCCGTGTCACATGGTTTGTGGAAAAACCGTGATAGGAATCCCATGTCTGTTGCGTAATCCAATGGGCCATGTTCTCATCAAAGGCCTTTTGCCTTTTTTGGTCTCTAAGGGAGTCGATGAGCGTGGGTGGCGCGGTCATATAGTAATACCGGTCTTTTGGTATCTTTCCCTGACACAGCTCGTTAATTTTCTCTGCCCTATCAAAGGACGATATAACGTAGTTATGTTGTCCTTCAAATAATGGAATGACAGTGTGTTCAACCGCCATCCTTGTCATTTCAACGTCCGTAGATTTTAGGACAAAATCTGGTTCTCTTTCTTTAGATGCCCCTTCGTCCGGGGAACTTTCGCATTCATATTGCACGCCCGCCATTCTTTCAAACGTCCTTATTAAGGCATTGCAGGCGTTAATTTCATTCTTTTTCTTCATCTTCTGTCGAACCGTGATTCCCGAACTTAATCCATGCCCTCGCCAGCGCGCCGTCCTTCTGCTTTCATCGGGCAGGGTTACGCCGGTTTCCCGTCCTCGTTTGTGTCTATGCTAGCGGGCCGGGTGGCACAGGTCTTGCCTTTGAGACCTGGAAAACCGCGACCCGCGGCCAGCCTCGCTTCGCCGACAATTTATCGCTGACAGCCGACCGCCGTGATCATTGCAGCAGCGTCGGTTGCTCTTCGTGGCCATTGCCGTTGAGCTCTTCGGGCGGGATGATGACTGTTGCGGCGACCTTGTCTTCGGGCTCGAGGTTGAGGATGCGGACGCCTTGCGTGGCGCGGCCAGCGGAGCGGATGGTCTTGGTGTCGCAGCGGATGATCTTGCCGAACTGGCTGATGACCATGAGCTCAGAGGTCTCGTCGACCATTTGGATTGAATTGACGCGGCCGACGCGCTCGGTGACGGAAAGGTTCTTGACGCCCTTGCCGCCGCGAGTCTGCAGGCGATACTCCTCGACATCGGTGCGCTTGCCGAAGCCGTTCTCGGTGACGGAGAGAATGCGGTACGCGCCCGGAGCGTGCTCCTTGGGCGTGACCACAGTGCCGATTACGTAGTCGTTCTTGATGAGGGTGATGCCACGGACGCCGTAAGCGGGGCGGCCCATGGAGCGGACATCGCTCTCTTCGAAGCGGATTCCCATGCCGAGGTGCGTGGCGATGAAGATGACCTGTGAGCCGTCGGTGATACGCGCGGCCACGAGCTCGTCGTCCGAATCGATGCCGATGGCGATGATGCCACGGGCCATTACGTTGGAGAAGTCCTTGAGCGGAGTCTTCTTGACGGTGCCCTTTTGCGTGGAGAAGAAGATGAATTTGCCTTCCTCTTCAAGATCGCGGACGGGCAGGATGGCGCAGACTTTTTCGCCGGACTGGAGATCGAGCAGGCTCTGCATCGACTTGCCCTTGCCGGCGGCGCCAACGTCAGGAATCTCGTAGACCTTGAGCCAGTAGACGCGGCCGGTGTTGGTGAAGCAGAGCAGGTATGCGTGCGTGGAGTTGACGATGAGCTGCGAGACGAAGTCCTCTTCGCGGGTCTTCATGCCCATGCGTCCGGTGCCGCCGCGGCGCTGCTGGCGGTAGATGGAGATGGGCGTGCGCTTGAGGTAACCCTGATGGCTGACGGTGACGGCGACCTGCTCGTCTGCGATGAGGTCTTCAAGCTGAATCTCCGCGCTTTCGTCGATAATCTCGGTGCGCCGCTCGTCGCCGTATTTGTCGCGGACGTCTTCGAGCTCCTTGACGATGACCGCGCGAAGCTTTTTCTCGCTGCCGAGGATTTCTTCGTATTCGGCAATTTTCTCGCGGATTTCCTTGAGTTCTTTGAGCAGCTCGCCAACGGAGAGCTGGGTGAGGCGGTAGAGCTGGAGTTCGAGAATGGCGTCAACCTGGCGGAGGCTGAGGCCGCGCTCCTCGTGGCGCTGCAGCTCGCGATCGAGGGTGATGATGATTTCGGTGCCTTTGCCCCAGGCGTAAAGGTTGTCGCGTGCCTCAGCGCGCGAGGCCGACGCACGAATGATCTTGATGACGGTGTCGAGATTGTCGAGCGCAATCTTGAGGCCTTCCAAGATGTGCTCACGCTCGCGCGCCTTGCGCAGCAGGAAGACGGTGCGGCGCTGCACGACTTCAATGCGGTGGTCGATGAAGACGCGGATGGCCTCGGCGAGGCCCAGCTCGCGCGGCTGGCCGTTGACCACGGCCAGGAAGATCATGGAGAAGCTTTCCTGCAGTTGCGTGTGCTTGTAGAGCTGGTTGAGGACGATTTCAGGCTGTGCGCCGCGCTTGAGGCCGATGACGAATCTCATGCCGTCGCGATCGCTCTCGTCGCGTGTGCGGTCGGCGCCGATGTCGATGTCGGAGATGACCTTGTTCTGCACCAGCTCGGCGATGCGCTTAAAGAGCGTGGACTTGTTGACCTGATAGGGAAGCTCGGTGACGACCAGCGCCTTGAGATCCTTGGTGACGTTTTCAGTGGCCACGCGGGCGCGCATGAGAAATCGGCCACGGCCGGTGCGGTAGGCGTCGACAATCCCCGCACGGCCGTAAAGAATCGCGCCCGTAGGGAAGTCCGGCCCTTTGACGTGCTTGAAGACTTCGGCAAGGCCGGCTTTGGGATTCTTGACCAGATCGATGGCGGCGTTGACGACTTCAGTGAGATTGTGCGGCGGAATGTTTGTGGCCATGCCGACCGCGATGCCGCTCGATCCGTTGACGATCAGGTTGGGGATGCGGGTGGGCAGGACGGAGGGTTCCACGGTGGACTCGTCGTAGTTGGGCACGAAATCGACGGTTTCCATATCAATGTCGGCCATGAGCTCGCCGGTGATGCGCTCCATGCGGCACTCGGTGTAACGCATGGCCGCGGGCGGATCGCCGTCGACCGAGCCGAAGTTTCCCTGACCGTCGACAAGGGGATAACGCATGGAAAACGGCTGCGCCATGCGGACCAGCGTGTCGTAGATGGCCGAGTCGCCGTGGGGATGATAGACACCCATGGCCTGGCCGACGACCTTGGCGCACTTGGTGTATTTTTTGTTGTGCTCCAGGCCCATCTCGCTCATGGTGTAGAGCACACGGCGATGCACGGGCTTAAGGCCATCGCGGGCATCGGGGAGCGCGCGCCCGATGATCACCGACATGGAGTAGTCGAGATAGGAGCGCTTCATCTCCTCTTCAATGTTGATGGGAACTAGATTGGTGCCGCCGCCGGGAGGAGTCGGTGGATCGAGAGGGAGCTGGGGATTCTGATCGTCTGCCATAGAATTTGCGAGGTCCGCAGGGAGGCGGCAAAAAGTCCGGAAGGAGCAGGGCCGGGTCCGCAGGTCTCTAGTGCTTATTTTAGTGGTTCGATGGGCGGTTTAGCAAGGTGGACGAGAGGAAATAAAGCCTTATTTTGCTTAGTTTTATGAGGCGATTTCAACAGTGCGCGGAGGGATCGAGGAGGTTCGCGCGATGAGCTCGATTTTTTGCGCGAATCGGCGGTTCAGGGGGTTGGGCTAGGTGACGCTTTGTGAGCGTTTTTTGGTGGAGTTTCTTGCACGAGAATTGAGCGGGTTTTGGATTACTGCGAGAGCGCTGGCAGGCTGATGATGCACATCACTGCTTGAAGAAAGACGATGGCTCCGCCCGCCGCGAGCGCCAGGCGGCCGCGTGGACCGTCGTAAGCGTCGGCAAACACGCCGCCCACAAAGGTGAGCAGAAATGGCAGCGACCAGAGCCAGGGAGATCCCGGCGCGCCGGTCATGACGAGCAACATTAAGACGACTGTGCAGAACAAAGGGACGGTGTTGCCGAAGTAGCGCGACTTGCGCGCAGCCAGATACAGCACGAGAGCGGCGCCGGAGGCCAGCGTGACTCCGCTGTTGGTGAAGGTCGAAAAGAAGCGGCGAGCCGGATCGATTGAGAACCAGAGGAATCCAGCAGAGGAACGGAAGACATAGCTGAACGCGTCGGGCGAGAAGCCGTAACAGGCAAAAAGGAAGACCAAGCCACCGGCAGCAGCCATCAGCACTATGGGCAGGGTCTGGCTTCTGCGGCCTTCGGCGATCCATATCATGGCCGCCAGGCCGAGGAGAGCTGCAACAGGAAGCGACGCGATGTGCGCGGCCGCCGCGACGCCAAAGATAACTGTGAGGAGCACGATGCGCGGTCGCCACTTGTGAGCTGGCCCCTGCATGGAGTGGGCCACTCCGATGCAAGTGTAGACCCCGCCAAAGACTCCCAACGCGGCCAGCACTTCAGGATTTGGCGCGACGCAAGCCTTAAGCACAGGTGGCGAGAAGCAATAGAGCGCGAGGGCCGTGTAGCCGCCCAGATTGCCATAGAGGCGGCGGGTGACCCACCAGATGCATCCGCCGAGCGCGCATCCAGCAAAGAGGAAAGGCAGGCGCAGGAGCAGCAGGATATGAGTTATCTGATGGCGCAGTTCCCAAGTGCTCAGCCCACCGCCTGACTGCTGAACCACACGACTTTCCGGTTTACGAAAGAGATCGAATCCGCGCTCGAGGAGCAGGTTGAGGGTGAGGGGAAGGCCAGCGAGGCGGTAAGCCAGTATGCCGTCGTGAATGTTGCCACAGGAAGTGTAATAACCCGCGAGGGGCGAAGGCCTTTCCCAGGTTTCGCGGCCGCAACGCGCGTATTGATAATCGCTATCAGTCAGCGTCTGGCGGCTGACAAGCCAAAACCCCTGAAGCAAGAAAGCCGCCAACAATGCAGCCGCGATGCGTTGCGGCAGGTTGAAGCGAAAGCGGCGAAGCATGCCAAAGCGGTGGGCCATCACGTTCAAAGCAACCTTACCAGTCTAACCGGTGATTTCCGGTACCGGACTGAGCAGGGCAGGCAGAATGAGGCAGCACGCGGTGCTCAAACCAAGAAAGCCGCCCCGAAGGGCGGCTTTCCGTGAGGATGCGTACGCTAGTTGAAGATCGCGCCGACAGTGTCGTCGAAGGTGAGCGTGACCTGGCAAGTGTTGGGACCGGCGGCGGTGACGGCCGACGTGGGTACACAGTTATAGGACCATCCGCCGAAGGCTCCTGCTCCTGCCGGCGCCGTGAGCGTGACGGTGGTGCCGATGGGGTAGGCCGCGGCGCAAACCGATCCTCCGAGTCCGGCAGCGTTCGAGCCGGGGCCGCAGTGGAGCACGTTGGGTGTGCCAGTGGCGGAGGGAGCCGTTACCAGCCAGTCGGTCGTATTCAGGCCTTCGTCATAGACGGTCAGCGTAGCCTTCAGTGCCGAGGACTCGGAGCCGGGATAGCACGAGCCGGCGGTCGTTGGCGTAGGCAGAACCAGCGGGCAACTAAAGGTTGCCGTAGCCGTCTGGATCGAACCCGTGGTTGGATCCGTCGCCTCGGCAATGATCGTGGCCGATCCGGTTCCGTAGGCCGTTACAATGCCGCCGCTCGTCCCCGTGTTTGTGCCCGTGCTGGTGTCGACGGGGAACACATCGGGCGAGGAGGAAAGCCAGGTAACCGAGCTTGTCAAGTCCCTGACGGTGGGAGACGTGGAATACGTTCCGATGGCCAGGAATTGCGCTGAATCGAGCAAATTAGCGACCGTGATGGAGCCGGGAATGATGGAGAGGCTCAGAAGGGGTTCCGGCGCGGGAGTATTTGTCACGTCGACCGTTGAGGAATTCGAGACAAGAGAACCATCGGGATTTGCAAGCTCCGCGGTGATGGTGCTGGTGCCCAGGCTCACTCCCGTGGCCAAGCCATCGCCCGAGGCAAGTCCGGTGGTGATCGTGGCAACCGACGGAATGCTCGAAAGCCATGTCAACTGCGGGGAGTTGGTTACATCTTCCTCAAGGCCGTTGGCTCCTAATGTGGCAAGCGCAATGAATTGTCCCGTCTGGCCTGAGGCGGAAACGGACTGGGAGCCGGGAACGATGGTTACAGCGGTATATTCTTCGGTTGATCCGCCGGTTCCCGGGGATCCGCTTCCCACTGTAAAGGTCGCAGTGCCCGTCAATGTGTTTGCGCCGCTGGGATAAGTCACGGTGATCGTGACTGTGCCCAGACTCACTGCGGTGGCAAGCCCAGTGGAGGCGCCGATGGTGGCAATCGACTGGCTGCTTGAACCCCAGGTGGCCGAGTTGGTGACGTCGACCGTCGCCCCTGTGGCAGTGGTCTCAATGGCCTCGAATTGGGCAGTGTCCCCCACCGTCGTCACCAATTGAGTGTTCGGGATAATTGCGATCGATGATGGAGTCCCTCCTCCGCTCGAGCTGCCCGATACCGTAAGCGTCGCCGTCGCCGAAACAACCCCCGTAAATCCGTTGATGCTTGCAGTAATCAACGTTGCGCCCGCTGAAACCCCGGTTGCTATGCCGCTGGCGCTGATCGTAGCCACACTGGGCGCGCTCGAAGTCCAGGTCGCGGAGTCCGTGAGGTCTTGCGTCGTGGAGGGATGGTTGTTTCCATGGCCGAAAACACCCGTGGCCGTGAAGTCCGCAGTTTGGCCGACGCCGACCGATTGCGTTGTGGGCGACACTGAGATGGAGTCAGCTAGTGGATTGGTGCAGCCCGCTATCGGCAGCGCCATAGCGATGAGAAGAAGCACCCGCGGCGATAAAACTCGATCATGCATGGTTGACCTCTGGAGCCTGCAGACTGCATTGACATAAATCGTCATGGCAGACTCTCGCTGGCCTGTATGCCTTCGACTATAGGCCATGTAATCAGCGCACCGCAGTCACACGAAGGTGTTACTTTTGGCTTGGCATCAAGACAGTCAATAAGCGCATCAGCATTGACTTTGAACGTAGATATGAGCATGACCATAGTCACGTGTGCGGCAGTGGAAAGCCCCGTGTTGCCGCAGTGAAAGCCTCGCTGTGCGCGTGGGTCCCGATCCGCGACTTGCCTTACGTCTTGCCGGTGTTTGCTTTGCCGCCGCCGCCCAAGAACGGCTACACTTCTCCTCAGCATGACTCTTGCGCGCGACAACACTCCGGAACGTCTGGTGAGCGCGGCGCGCGCCGACGAAGAGCAGGGTTTTGAGCTCAAGTTGCGTCCCCGCTGGCTGCAGGAATTCATCGGTCAGTCAAAAGCCAAGGAACAGCTTGCGATTGCGCTCGAGGCTGCCAAGTCCCGTGGCGAGGCACTGGACCATGTGCTCCTCTTCGGCCCTCCGGGATTAGGCAAAACCACGCTGGCCACGATCATTGCCAACGAGCTCGACGTGGGATTTCAGCAGACCTCAGGGCCGGCGCTCGTGATCCAGGGCGACTTGACCGCGGTCCTGACCAATCTGCGCGAGCGCCAGGTGCTTTTTCTTGACGAAATTCACCGTCTTCAGCCGGTTCTTGAAGAAAAGCTCTACACCGCGCTCGAGGATTACAAGCTCGACATCATCATCGGGCAGGGGCCGGCTGCCCGGACTCATGTGATGGAGATTCATCCGTTCACATTCATCGGCGCGACCACGCGGCCGGGGCTGTTGAGCTCGCCGCTGCGCTCGCGCTTCGGCATTTTGCTGCGCCTCGAGTTCTATACAGAAGATGAGTTGCGGGTTATCGTGGAGCGCTCCGCCGAGGTGCTACAAATTCCCATCGATGGCGATGGCGCTGCGGAGATTGCGCTGCGCTCACGCGGGACTCCGCGCATTGCAAACAGATTGTTGCGGCGAGTTCGCGATTATGCGCAGGTGCGCGGAACGGGGTCGATCGACCGGCCCACGGCCAATGCGGCGTTGACCATGCTGGAAGTGGACGCGCACGGATTCGACGAGATCGATCGCCGACTGCTGCTGACGATCATGCAGAAATACGATGGAGGGCCGGTGGGCCTGGGCACTCTGGCGGCAACGCTCGCCGAGGAGGAAGACGCGCTGGAGGAAGTCTACGAGCCGTTCCTGATTCAGATCGGATTTCTCGACCGCACGCCGCGTGGCCGAGTAGCGACGCGACGCGCCTACGAGCACTTTGGAATTGCAGTGCCGGGCAGGCAGGCGGGATTGTTTTAGTAAGAATTAAATTCGGCGTGCGCATCGCATAGAGGCGCTCGCTCATCCTATTCACAGGCAACACTCGCTCCGCTGACCTTCCATTGGGAGAGGAATCATGGCACTCACCGAATCCACCATGCTCGAACTTGGCACCATTGCGCCGGATTTTGCGCTCACTGATGTGATCACTGAAAAGACCGTTCGTCGCGACGATTTCCGCGGCAAGAAGGGGCTGCTCGTCCTGTTCATCTGCGCGCACTGCCCCTATGTGAAGCACATCGAGAAATCTCTCGGCGATCTCAGCGCCGACTACGAAGACAAGCCGCTGGCGATTGTTGCTATCAGTTCCAACGATGTGAAGACGCACCCCGCCGACAGCCCGGACGGCCTGAGGCAACAGGCGCACGACAACGACTTCGACTTCCCATATTTGTATGACGAGACGCAGTATGTGGCGCGCGCGTACAAGGCCGCATGCACGCCCGATCCTTATCTGTTCGATGCAGATTTCCGGCTTGTTTATCGCGGGCAGTACGATGACAGCCGCCCTGGCAACGGCGTGCCGGTGACGGGGAAGTATCTGCGCGCCGCCATCGATCTGGTGCTTGCGGGCAAGCCGGTTCCGCCGGAGCAGAAGCCGTCGATCGGCTGCAACATCAAATGGAAAGCATGAAAAAGCAGCGGAGTTAGCGGTGCCAGCGGGGCTGGCGGAGTTGGGTGGGGGTCATATCTTGCCGACTTCGCTGGCTACACTGGCACAGCAAACTTCAACGCGCCTTTTACAGTGTGGGCGAGTTGTCGCCCAGCATCGCTTCGCGCACAATCTTGATGGGCGGAAAGCCCTGGCGCAGAAAATCGTCGTGGAATTTTTCGAGGCTGAATGCTGCGCCTTCTTTCTTCTTCACGTCCGCCCGCAGCTTCATAATTTCGAGTTTGCCCAGGGTGTAGTAGAGATAGGTCGGATCGCCGGCTCCGCGCTTCGTCTCAACTTCCGCCGTCTCTTTGGATTGATAGCCCTCCTTCTGGAAGAAGTCCTCGGCCTGCTCGATACTCATGTCGCCGGTGTGCATCTCGATGCCGACGATGAAGCGCGCATCGCGGAGCAGCGCATCCTGCAACTGGCCCAGGCGCAACAGCTTCGCTTCGCGCTCGTCCTTCGCGCCAGCTCCAGGCTGCCCGTAGCCTTCGTCCAGCATCATCTGCTCGCAGTAGTGCGCCCAGCCTTCCACGTCGGTGTTCGCGCCGAGTAGCTTGCGCACTTTGCTCGGCGCCTGCGGCAGCCAGAGGAATTGAACGTAGTGCCCCGGATACGCCTCGTGCACGGCGGTCGAAATCACTGTGCCCACGTTGAATCCGTGCATATAACCGTCGACCTCTGCCGGGGTCATGGACGAGTCAGGCAGCGTGACATTGAAATAGGATTCGGTTGCGTGAGTCTCGAAGGGGCCGGCAGTATCCATGCTGGCAAATGTTGTGGCGCGCATAAATGGCGGCGTCTCTTCCACGATGGGGCGGACATCGGATGGAATCGTAACGATGCGATGTTCGCGGATGAAGCTTACCAGGCTATTGAATGTTGCACGGAAGGCATCGAGAAGCTGATCGGGCGCCGGATGATCTTCACCGAGTTCCTCGAGCACTTCGTGCGGGTCTTTTTCCGGATCGAGATCCGCGGCGACTTGTTTGAAGTGGTCCTGATTTTTGCGCAGGTCGGCCCAGCCGATTTCGAGAAGCTTGCCGAGAGGCAGATCGACCATTTCGTCGTATTCGAGCTTTTTCTGGAATGCATCCGCTCCGATGCGGAAGTCGCCGTTCGAGCGCGGGAGTAGATCGGTCTTGAGCCAACCAAGGTAATCGTTGAGCGCTGCGACGACAGCTGCGTTGCTGGTGGCAAATTCAGCCTTGAGCGCGGCGTCGTCGGCATCGGCGAAACCCTGCGGCACGTCATGTTTGAAGAAGCCGATGATGTCCGGCAACTGCTCGATGGCGATCTCAGTGAAGATGTGTGGAGGGTTCTGGAGGTTCTGACGCGCGGCGGCAAGCAGCGCGGGCATTTGCTTTTCGCGGGCGACGAGCGAGCGCAGGCGGTCATTCGGCGGCGCAAATTTGCGCTCCATCAAAACGAAGGCCGCATTGGCGCAGGTGCTCGAATAGGTGTCCGCGTCCTTCTCCCAGGGCCGGATGGTTTCAAGGGTCAGCAGTTGCGAGCGGATGTTGTTGAGCACAATCTCGCGGTCGCTGCGCGGCACGAAGTCGACCCGCGAGTCGTCGGGAACGATGGCCTCGATGCGCTGTTCGAAGCTTTTCAGGGCCGCGATCTCTGCGTCGATGTTCTTGCGCGAGAAGTCTTCAAGCTGCGCGTCGTACTGGTGGTATCCCACCATCGTCCCGCCCGACGGCGCGTAGTGAAAGTACACCTGGTCAAAATAGTCGTCGGAGGCCTTTGCGAACTGCTGCTTCCAGTCAGCAGTTGCGGCGTGCGCGCCGATCGCAGACAACATAAAAGCTCCTATCGCAGTCATGGTGGTCCAGAATTTCATGATCATCTCCAATTCGCGCCAATGTCTTACGCGCCGACCCATTACGCGTTCACAGGGGCCGGCGCCAGGTTGGCAAGCAGTTCCCTGACTTCGAGCAGAACTTCGTCGGGCCGTGTAGCCCGCAACAGGAGCTTGAGCAGTCCCTGCGGCGTGAACTGCGCGCCGCGTTTCGCGTTGCGTGCTACCAGTTGCATGAGGTGCGCAGGATCCACGGCCGCATTTTCCATAAAGCGAATGTGGAGCTCGGCCCGTTTGCGGTCGACTTGCGCAATCCCGAGGCGCTCACACTCGAAGCGCAGAAACGCCGCTTCAAGAAGATAGACAGTGGCGTCAGGCGGCGCGCCATAACGGTCTTCCATCTCCGCGCGAATCTCGTTGACCGAGGCCTCGGTATTCGCTCCAGCGATTTTCTTGTAGAGGCGAAGCCGCTGGTTTTCTTCCGGCACATAGCTTTCGTCGATGCGCAGCGCGATGCCGAGGTTAAGCTGAGTGACAGGCCGCTCTTCGCCGGCCTCGCCCTTCATCTCCTTCACCGCGGCCTCGAGCATCGAAGTGTACAGCTCGAACCCGACCGCCTCGATGTGGCCGCTCTGTTCGCCGCCCAGCATATTTCCGGCGCCGCGCAGCTCGAGGTCGAGCGCAGCGATCTTGAATCCCGCGCCGAGGTCGCTGAACTCTTTGAGGGCCGCGAGACGGCGACGCGCGATTTCCGTTAATTCGTTCTCTGGCGGGATAAGCAAGTAGGCGTAGGCGCGGCGATTGGAGCGGCCAACGCGGCCGCGCAACTGGTAGAGCTCGCTCAGGCCGTGGCGCTCAGCGCGGTTGATCAGGATTGTATTCGCGAGTGGAATGTCGAGGCCGTTCTCGATGATGGTTGTGGCCACGAGCACGTCGAACTCGTGACGCATGAAGGCGAGCATCACTTTCTCCAGGTCGTTCTCGCCCATCTGGCCGTGCGCCACGGCCACGCGCGCTATTGGCACAAGCTCCTGAATGCGCGCGGCGATTTCGTAGATCGATTCCACGCGATTGTGCACGAAAAACACCTGGCCGCCACGCTCGAGCTCCACCTCGATGGCCGAGCGGACGATTTTCTCGTCGAAGCGCGCCACAACGGTTTGAATCGCCATGCGATCTTTAGGCGGCGTCTCGATGATGCTCATGTCGCGCAGGCCAACGAGCGACATATGGAGCGTGCGTGGAATAGGCGTCGCGCTCATAGCCAGCACGTCAATCTCCTTTCGCAACTGCTTCAGGCGCTCCTTGTGCCGCACACCGAAGCGCTGCTCCTCGTCGACAATGAGGAGGCCAAGATCCTGGAACTTGATGTCCTTCGAGAGCAGGCGATGCGTGCCGATGAGAATGTCGACGCGGCCAGTGGCCACGCGCTCGATGATGTCCTTCTGCTCCTTTGCGGTGCGGAAGCGCGAGATCATCTCGATGTGAATGGGGAACGGCGCAAACCGCTGCTTAAAGGTTTCGAAGTGCTGAAAGCTGAGCACGGTGGTGGGCGTGAGCACCGCAACCTGCTTGCCATCCTGGACGGCCTTGAAGGCGGCACGCATGGCGACTTCGGTTTTGCCGTAGCCCACGTCGCCGCACAGCAGGCGATCCATGGGCGTGGGCGATTCCATGTCTTCCTTGACGGCGCGAATGGCCGTAATCTGGTCGTCGGTCTCGCTGAAATCGAATGCGTCCTCGAACTCGCGCTGAAACTCGTTGTCCACCGAGAACGCGTTGCCTTGCGCTGTGCGCCGCTCCGCATAAAGCTTGAGCAGTTCGGCAGCCATGTCCTGCATGGCCTTGCGGACGCGCGCCTTGGTTCGGGTCCATTGCTGCGTGCCAAGCCTGTTCAGCACAGGCGCCGGGCCGGTATCCGTCGAACGGTATTTCTGGATCAGGTCGAGCCGGGTGAGCGGAACGTATAGCTTTGCGCCCTCGGCGAACTCCAGAATCATGAACTCAACCGAGAGGCCGTCCTGCTCAATCTCCTTCAGGCCCTGGTACTGCGCGATGCCGTGCTCAACGTGAACGACGTAGTCGCCGACGCCGAGGTCGCGAAAATCAGAGACGAAGGCCGCGGTCTTCGATTTTCTGGGGACGGGCCGCGCCGCAACGTCGGCTTCGTCGGAAAGATCGTTGGCGCCGAAGACGATCAGGTTCGCGTTTGCAAACACGACGCCCGACGCGAGCGGCGAGCGCACGATCACCGGCACGCGCAGGTCGCCGGCCATGAAGCTGGCTTCCTCGAGCATCGTGTCGCCGGCGCGCGGCGCACGGCTGCCCAGCCGGTAGGGAACCTCGTATTCGCGAAGAACAGTTGCAAGACGCTCCACGTCGCCCTGATGCGCAGCAGCAAGCACGATGCGCGCGTCTGCTGTCATGAGTTTCTTCAGTTGCTCGGTCAAGGCGGGAATGGAGCCATGGAAGCGGAGAGTGGGCCGTGTAGGCAGCTCGATTTCGCCAAGGGTTGTGTCTGCCTCCAGCACATCCACCGCGCCGAGTTGATCGAGATCGAGGCCCATGTGAGCATCGAGCGACGCCTGGAGGACCTCGGGGCGGAGATAGATATCCTCAGGCCTGAAGAGCGAGCCAACTCCGGAGCGCTCGTGACGCAGCTCGACCTTGCTCCACCAGCGGTCGATCTGGCTGTGCACCATCGCCGGCTCATCAACAAAGAGCGCGCAGCGAGGCAGGAGCGTGAGAAGCGAGCGCTCCGCTCCGGCCACAGGCGCAAAAAACTCCCATCCGGGGAACACGCTGACGCCACCGGCTGCCGCAGCTTCGGCGGCCATCTCGTCACTCTCGGTGTCATTCTCGATTTGGATGCGCTGCCGGCTCAGGCGCCCGTTTACTGCGGCCAGCAACTGCTCGGTCGCCGGCGTTTCCGTCAGCGGCAGAAGTTCGGTCTCATCCAGTCCGCTCTGCGAGCGCTGCGTTTCCGGATCGAATTTACGGATCGTCTCGATCTCGTCGCCGAAGAACTCGATGCGCACGGGGCGATCGAATTCCGGCGAATAAACGTCCAGAATTCCGCCGCGGCGCGTGAACTGACCAGGCATCTCGACGAGATCCACCTGTGTGTAACCCACGCTGGCGAGATGCGCGGTGAGCACCTCGATGTCGACCTCCTCGCTGCGCTTGAGTGTTACAGCGAGGCCGGCATAATACTCGAGGTCGAAGAGTTTGAGAGCAGCAGATTCGACGGGAGCAATGAGAATATCGACGGCGCCGCTTGAAAGCTTCCACAGTGCGGCGGCGCGCTG
Organism: uncultured Acidobacteriaceae bacterium; assembly: GCA_963823805.1. GTDB lineage: Bacteria > Acidobacteriota > Terriglobia > Terriglobales > Acidobacteriaceae > Telmatobacter. The sequence continues at coordinate 1,821,529 of CAWGMW010000003.1, forward strand.
TTCCTGGACGTCAGGGTGCGGCGAGAGATTTTCAAAAGGGAGCACATCGTGGGCGGGAAAGCGGACGACGCGTGCTGGATCCACTGCGCCGGTCAGCTCGCAACCGGCCTTGAGGAGCGGCTCAAGCGCTTCGGCGGCCTTGTTGTCGGCTATGATTACGATGACCGGCTGCTTGGCGGCCCGTGCCATCAGCGGCAGATAGAGAGCCCGCGCCGTTGATGTCAGTCCGGACACACGCCGCCGTCCCGCACCCAGGCTAAGGTGCCTGCGAACGCGCTCAAAGCCCGAGGACTGCTCCAGCTCCGCGAAGATTTCGCGGACAAACGGGAGGATCATCAAGCTTTAGTTTAGCAGTGGGGATGTGAACGAGATCCGGGCGGCCGCTTCGAAGGATCAATTGGATTGCTGAAGATTCGGCAATCGTCAGTATCCAGCTTCCCGTCCATGCCGAACTGCCAAAATGACCGCTTCATTACCATCGAAGTGGTAGAGAACTACGTAGGCTCCGTGGCCGAATTCGATTAGCCACTCACGGAACTCAGGAGGCATTTCATCCACGGGACGTCCAATTGTTGGGTGTTTTCCCAGAGCCTTCACGCCCCGGCGAATTGCCGACACGGCTCGTTGCGCCGCTTCACGGCTTTTGGGAGCGAGGAAATCATGCAAGCGGACCACATCAAGCAGCGCAGCTTGCGACCACCTCAATCGTGGCATTCAGGGGCCTCGGCGTCCTTGCCCGCTTCGAGTTTTTCGAGCCAAGCATCGGCTTCCCCTGCAGCAACGTGAAGGCCGGTGGCCTGGTAGTGGTTCCAGGCGGCAAGCGCGTCCTGACGCAGTCGCACCCGCTTCTCTTCACGTTCCACGTATTGCTCGACCGCTTCGCACATGATCCAGTGCGACGACCTGCGTTGCGTGGCTGCAAGATGCTGCACCCGCTTCTTCAGTTTTACGTCGAGCTTAAGGCTGGTAGTCGTGGACGCGGGCATAAGGTGCTCCAAGGTGTTACCTATTTGTACCTTATCATACCTTCCCGATTGGCGCCGAATTATCTTGCTATTGGGGGCACAGATTCTAAGGTATTTACTCGTCTCCGAGTTTCTTTGCGAATGTGTACCAGAAGTCGAGCGACTTCCAGTAAGAATCGAGAGGCAAGCGCTCATCGCGTCCGTGAGCACGCACATCGTTCCGTTCCAGCGCGATCGCCGAGTAGCAGTAGCTCGGAATGCCTGCCTGTGCGAAGTAGATGGAGTCGCTGGCGCCGGTCTCCATCACGGGAGTTACCGTGATTCCGGGCCAGATTGCTTGCGTCAGGCTCGTAAGCGGTCCCCAGACTTCCTCGATGGGCGCCGGAGGAACGATCGCCGTCTGCTCGGGAGCGGTCGCACTCACGTCGCCCTGGTCCGAGACATACTCTACGCGGATCTGAGGGTCGGCAAGGATGGAAATGAGTTGCTTCCTGACTTCCTCGGGAGAGTGGCCAGGGAGGATCCGGCAGTTCACGATTGCCTGAGCCATCTGAGGCAGGGCGTTGTTTGCGTCACCGGCATTCAATCGCGTGGCCACGCAAGTTGTTCGCAACCTCGCGTTGAAGGCTGGCTCCGCACTGAGTCGCGCTGCAGCTGCCATGTCCGGCGGCGCGGCCAGAATTGCGCGCATATCGGCAGCCGTCTCTCCGGTCTCATTCTCGGCCAGGTTCGTGAAGTAGGTTCGCGTGACCTCGTTCAGCTCGAAGGGGAACGTATACGCCGCGAGCCGGCCAAGCGCCGACGCAAGTTCGTAAATAGCATTGTCAGGCCGCGGCAGCGAGCTGTGGCCCCCGCGATTCGTGACTGTTATTTGGTAGTCGGCGTATACCTTTTCGGTCGCCTCAACTTCGGCCACTACAGGCCGCCCGTGCTCCAGCTCGATGCCGCCGGAGTCGGGATTAATCACGTAGGCTGCGTCCACCAGGTCGCGGTGCTCGCGCACCAGCCAGTCTGCGCCGTTGAACTTGCCGCCCTCTTCATCCGCCGTCAGCGCCAGGATCAAGTCGCGCCGCGGCTTGTACCCCTCGCGACGAAGGCGCAGAAAAGTCTCCACCAACGCGGCGTCGGAGTCCTTCATGTCCTGCGTGCCACGCCCGTAAAAATATCCGTCCTTCTCGACAAACTGAAATGGATCGGTCGACCAGTCGGAGCGAAGCGCCTGAACCACGTCCATGTGGCAAAGGAAGAGGACGGGCTTCTCTGCGGGTGTGCCGGTTGCGCGGAAACGCACAACGAGATTCTTCTTGCGCTCATCGGGTCCCAGCAGGCGAACGTCCTGGGGCGAGAATCCCGCATCGAGGAAACGTCGCTCCATGGCTGCAGTCGCAGTGGTCACATTGCCCTGCGGCGTGTCAGTGGTGTTGATCTCGACGAGTTCCTTGAAGATAGCCCGCGCGAGCGCGCGATCTTCCTCGGAAGCCTGCGGCGAATAGTCTTGCGCTTTTGCGAACGGGCAGAACGTGACTGCCATGGAGAAGGCCGTGAGAATGGCTAAGAATCGATACACGGCATCCCCAGTGTTTGACTCAGCCGGCGAGAGTGTCTCAGTCGATGCGCGGCGTGCCGCGGCGAAGAATCATTCCGGTCATCCCAAAAACCACGATCAGGATGAGGGCGAGAAAGAAGTAATACGCCATGGGATGGGCCCAGCCGGGAGAGTACTTTAAATCCTGGCCTACCCAAAGCAAAAGGACCGTTGCGATCACCGCAAATTGTCCGGCAATCACAAGAAGGGTATGCCCCAGGTCGCGGCGCTTGTCCAGCGCCTCCACTTGGTCGGGTGAAAGGTTGCGTTCTTCGAGGGGAAGCAGGGAATTTGCCATCGCGTTCTTCTCGCCGGTCCGGTTGTGACCTCTCAAGACCGGCGCTCCTGATTACGATTCAATCACACGCCGCCCGGCCAGCGCCAGCCTACAAGAGGTTTCGCAATGCAAGGTCGGAGGCTAATTCGGCGGGACGATCATGCACGCCCACAAAAGGAAGATCAGCCCGTTTCCGATAACTGGATATCGGCGTTCGCCTTCCTCCGCGGACAAGCCCAACAGGGACAATGGAATTGAGCACAGGGCGAGAATCATGGGAGAAATCACAAACACGTAGGCAGGAAACCGATAGTCGATCACGGAACAAATGCTTGGCATTTTTTGTAGGAAAAACATCGTGGCGAACGTTGCGAACCACAGCAGGTAGCAGACAAGGTTTGCAAGAAACGTTTGAAAATATATTCTGTTGCGCTCTTTTCGGCGACGCCAAAACCAGATCAAGAGGCCTAAAAGGCAGCCGATGACGGCAAATACTGCCAAGTCTCTTACAAACCACGACGTGCTCATCGAATACATGCATCCAACAGTGCGCAAATTCCTCACCTAATGGTTGAAATGCGTGGATTCCTGATGCTGACCCACGACCCTAGTCCACGATGAAAGCCAGCGACTGCAGGGAGGTGATCTCGAACGGCTTGCGGCAGCGGATGTTCACACACTGCAGCTTGTCGTCACGGCGGACCATGTAGGACTGGGCCTTGGCAAAACGGGCGCGGTCGCGCTCGTCGCCGCCGCGCGGCAGTTGGGCACGCTTGCGGCGCACGATCCAGGTCACTTTGTATTCCCCCGCCTGGCCGCACTTGGGGCAGCTGAGGGTATGCGTGCGTTGTTCGGTCGTCTCGTTGAAGAATTCCCGCTCATCCATTCTGTTGTTCCTTTGCCCGTTTTTCCTCTGCTGTCCTGACTTGTGGAATGCCGCCGCTTCCAACCCGCACGCGTGAGGCGAATCCGTACCGGCATGAATCCGCGCTGGCACTTTCGTGCCGCGCGAATCTATTCCATACTCATCCTTGCCATGGCGAAACGCAAGCCAGCCCGTTTTTCCGCCACCAAGGCGGTGAAGGCCAACGCCCGCGAGCGCGTGGGCCAGCCCAAACCCTCGCGCATTTTGCCAGACAAGCCGCGCACAGGGAGACAGGCCAAACACAAACCCAGGCTCGAAGAAATTATCCAGCAAGAGGAATAATCGGCAGGAGGAACAGGCATGGCCAAAGCGGTAGGCTTCGGTGGTGTTTTTCTGAAGGCGCGCGACCCGCAGGCTCTCGCCCTCTGGTACGCGCAGCACCTCGGTATCCCCAGCCAGGATGGCGGGTCGCTGGCTTTCGACGGACCGGAATCGGTGGGGATGACGGTATTCGCGCACTTTCCGGTGGACACGAAGTATTTCGGCGAGGGCGTGCAGGCAGCGATGATCAACTTCAGGGTTGACGATCTGGACGAACTGTTGAAGCAGCTGTCCGGGGCTGGCGTGCGCATCGATCCCAAACGCGAGGACGCTCCATACGGCCGATTCGCATGGATCTGGGATCTGGAGGGCAATCGCGTTGAGCTGTGGCAGCCTTAGTGGCTGAGAAGGTCGGGCCAGCGTGATGGTTGAGGCCCTTTACTGTGGCCGCTGGGCACTGTAGGGGCCGGGGAGCGACGGCGCGGAAGGTTGCTCGCTTGGATTCGCCGTGACCGCGGTTCGCTTGGAATAGATGCGGAACTCGACGACAAGGTCGAGCATTACCGGAACCGACTTGCCGTCCTTGATCGCCGGTTCGAATTTGGCCTTGCGAATCGTGTCGACTGCATTCTCGTCGAGACCGAAGCCGATGGGTCTGGCAACGGCGATTTCGCCGGGCTTGCCATCAGCGCCGATGACAACGTGATAAAGGCACATGCCGGCAACACCGTGGTCCTGCGCGTACTCGTTCGATGGCGGCTCGAAGGTTGAAACAAGGCGAGCCTTTTTGTCGACCATGCTTTGGCGCAGCACAGTGGGATCGGCGGGCTGGTAATCGGTCTTCGCGGCTGCCGCCGCATAGTAGAGCTTCCAGAAGTCGGGCATCGACTCCATCAGGCGGCTGTCAAAGCCCTGCGCTAAGACGTTGTCCAAAGCGTCGCGCAGCAACTTGTTCGCATGCCCCTGCGAGATGGTGATGGTCACGCTCTTGGTGTCGGCGGGTCGCTCGGCCGGAGGGGCGGCGGCAATCTCTGCCTGCGCTTCATCTGTGGTGTTGGCGGCGTCGCTCGCCTCGGCAGGAGGAGCTGGCGCGATTGCGGGGGCCGCTGCTGGCGCTGGAGCCGCTGCAGTTTTCGGCGCCGGCTTCGCAGCCTTGCCTTTTTCTTTCTTTTCCTTCGGCTTGACCACTAGCTCGCGGTCGATGGTGATCTTGACCACTTTTTTCTTAGGCGTGATGTTCACCTGATCGACGGCTTTGGTGGGATCCTCGTAAGGCAGCGCGCCGAGGAAGTGCAGGCCGTATCGCTGGCCTTCTAACTCCAGCTTATGTTTGGTCAGGCGCACTTTGTCGATCTGGATTCCGCTCAGCGTATAGGAACCTTGGGGCGAATGGCCAACCAGCACGCCGTTCTCGTTATAGCTGAGATCGTTGTCCAGGTAGCCGTTGCGGAGAAAAAGCTCCTTGCCGACGAGCAGATGCCGGATCTCATCTTCAGAGATCTCTGGCGGCTCTGCCGCATGTGTCGGGGTACCCTGCGAAATCGAGGGCGAGGGTGCTGGTGCGGGCTGGCTTGCAGCGGGAGCGGAGGTAGGCGCGGGCGACGCTTGAGGGGATTGGCCGGTGGAGGGTTGTTGCGCCGATGGCGCTTGCGTTGGGGGCTGGGCGTCCGGCGAAGGAGCGGGAGCCGGCGGTGAAGATTGGCCGGGAGCAGGCGCTTGGGCGGCGGGCTGTTGGTTGGCTGGGGGCGCGGCGGGCGCCTGCTGCGCGTTGACACTGGTGAGAGCTGACGAAGCGAAGACGACAGCCATCGCAGTGCCGAGCACGAGCACGCCGAGGCGGGCCGGGGACGTTTCAAACGACAAGAAACGGAAACGAGAGATCGAGTGCGGCATGGGGGAGCCTTTAGAGGCCACTTTAGCAAGTTTCGCGACCTGTAGTGCGAAAAACAACCCCCCGGCGGAGTTACTTGCGGGTTACGTCTCGCTGTTCGCGACGTTTCCGAATTCAGTCCTGCTTCAGCCGCCAAAGGATTCGCCTGAAGAATCCGAGAATGCGCCCGGCATCGCTGCGGGTGAGGGTCAGCCTGCGCAAAAGCACGTTGAGGTCGTGCCGGTTGGCTTTGCGCATATCGGGCGGAGAGTAGTTGGCGGCAAGCATCGCTTCTTCGACCACGCCAGCGAGGAGTTCCAGATCACGCGTGGAAGCCGGAGCTGTTGCGGCGTTGTCAGCCGGTCCTCCATTCGCATCCGGTGACTTCGTTTCGTTGGGCGATAGTTCGCCGATGTGCGAGGCGATTTCGTAAAGACAGACTGCGACGGCCTGACCGAGATTGATCGAAGGCTGTTGTGGATCGGTCGGAATTACGGCGAGGATGTGGCAGTGCGCAAGATCCTCCTGCGTCAGGCCGCGTTTCTCCGAGCCGAATACGAGGGCTACGCTGCCGCTGCGTGCGATCTCCTCCTGAATTCGCGGGCCCAGCTCAGGCAGCGGAACCACGGGCTGTTCGGGCTTGCGATACTCGAGCGAGCCTGTGCCTACGACCAGCGTGCAATCGGCTACAGCGTCCGCGACGCGTTCTACGCGTTTTGCGCTTTGGAGGAGGTCCGAGGCGCCGACGGCGGACTTCGCCTCGCGCCAGTGCGCGTCGTAGGGAGCCACAACTGTAAGGCGCGCAAAGCCGAAGTTCGCCATCGCTCGCGCCGCCGCTCCTATATTGAGGGGATTGCGCGGCGAGACTAGGACTACTTCGATGCGGTCGCGTTGAGAATCGTTGAGCAAGGAATTCATTGTAGTGGGCGGATGTTCCGAGTGTTGGCGCAGGAGGCGGCAATGTTCTAACCTCACAACGTGCTCTGGACCAACCCAGCGACGACGGCGT